>NZ_CP080761.1:1267500-3497500 GCF_019602835.1 Diaphorobacter sp. MNS-0
CAATATTCCTGTACCGATCAATAGTGCGATGTGGGGACGGAGAAGGTTAGCTCAGCCAACTGTTGGATATGTTGGTTCAAGCCTGTAGTCGTGCCTGGTAGGCAAATCCGCCGGGCTTAGATGAGGGGTGATAACGAGTCTGCTTGCAGACGAAGTGAGTGATACCCTGCTTCCAGGAAAAGCCACTAAGCTTCAGCTATTGACGACCGTACCGCAAACCGACACTGGTGCGCGAGATGAGTATTCTAAGGCGCTTGAGAGAACTCAGGAGAAGGAACTCGGCAAATTGATACCGTAACTTCGGGAGAAGGTATGCCGCAAGTAGGTGAACTTGTACAAAGGGAGCCCAAAGCGGTTGCAAAAAATCGGTGGCTGCGACTGTTTAATAAAAACACAGCACTCTGCAAACACGAAAGTGGACGTATAGGGTGTGACGCCTGCCCGGTGCTGGAAGATTAAATGATGGGGTGCAAGCTCTTGATTGAAGTCCCAGTAAACGGCGGCCGTAACTATAACGGTCCTAAGGTAGCGAAATTCCTTGTCGGGTAAGTTCCGACCTGCACGAATGGCGTAACGATGGCCACACTGTCTCCTCCTGAGACTCAGCGAAGTTGAAATGTTTGTGATGATGCAATCTCCCCGCGGAAAGACGGAAAGACCCCATGAACCTTTACTGTAGCTTTGTATTGGACTTTGAACGGATCTGTGTAGGATAGGTGGGAGGCTTTGAAGTGAGGTCGCTAGATCTCATGGAGCCAACGTTGAAATACCACCCTGGTGCGTTTGAGGTTCTAACCTAGGTCCATTAGCTGGATCGGGGACAGTGCATGGTAGGCAGTTTGACTGGGGCGGTCTCCTCCCAAAGCGTAACGGAGGAGTTCGAAGGTACGCTAGTTACGGTCGGACATCGTGACGATAGTGCAATGGCATAAGCGTGCTTAACTGCGAGACTGACAAGTCGAGCAGATGCGAAAGCAGGACATAGTGATCCGGTGGTTCTGTATGGAAGGGCCATCGCTCAACGGATAAAAGGTACTCTGGGGATAACAGGCTGATACCGCCCAAGAGTTCATATCGACGGCGGTGTTTGGCACCTCGATGTCGGCTCATCTCATCCTGGGGCTGTAGTCGGTCCCAAGGGTATGGCTGTTCGCCATTTAAAGAGGTACGTGAGCTGGGTTTAAAACGTCGTGAGACAGTTTGGTCCCTATCTTCCGTGGGCGCTGCAGATTTGAGGAAGCCTGCTCCTAGTACGAGAGGACCGGAGTGGACACACCTCTGGTGTATCGGTTGTCACGCCAGTGGCATTGCCGAGTAGCTAAGTGTGGAAGAGATAACCGCTGAAAGCATCTAAGCGGGAAACTCGTTTCAAGATGAGATCTGCCGGGGCCTTGAGCCCCCTGAAGGGTCGTTGTAGACCACGACGTTGATAGGCTGGGTGTGGAAGTGCAGCAATGCATTAAGCTAACCAGTACTAATTGCCCGTGCGGCTTGACCCTATAACTTTGACTGCCAATCGCAGTTCAAGACTGTTATGCCAAGTACGCAATCAAATCCACGCTGATTCACAGACTCTATGAATTCGCTGTGCAGTCCTCACTGCTCAGCAACCCTTTATGCCTGATGACCATAGCAAGTTGGTCCCACTCCTTCCCATCCCGAACAGGACAGTGAAACGACTTCGCGCCGATGATAGTGCGGGTTCCCGTGTGAAAGTAGGTCATCGTCAGGCTCTTACAGCCCAAACCGCCCTCCCACTACAACAGTGGGAGGGCGTTTTGCTTTGCAGCGATAACGCCGTATTTCATGCAGCTTCAGGACATTCTCTATTCGCAAGGATTCGGCACGCGCCGCATTTGCGCCGGCTTGATTCAGCAGGGCAGAGTTGCCATTCATGCGACAGGCACCCGAGAGCCCACGATCTGCCAAGACGCGACGCAGGATATTGATGTCGAAGGTTTGGTGTTGCGCGTTCAAGGAGTGGATTGGCCATACCAACCCAAGGCCTATGTCATGCTGCATAAGCCTGCAGGAACCGAGTGTTCGCAGAAGCCCTCGGCCTATCCCAGCATCTACACGTTGTTGCCCGCTCCTCTTAGGCAGAGGCCCAGCAAGGGGGCTGTGGATGGTGTGCAGGCCGTGGGGCGCTTGGACCAAGACACCACCGGTTTGCTGTTACTCAGTGACGATGGGCAATTCATCCACCGCATGAGTTCGCCCAAAAAGCATGTGCCAAAGGTGTACCGTGTGACTGCCAAGCATCCGCTGACCAAGGAGCAGGTCGACCGCTTGCTGGGAGGTGTGGTGCTCGATGATGACCCACGCCCTGTGCGGGCGGCTGCCTGCGCGCTAGTCGACGCGCATGTGCTTGACCTGACCCTGACGGAAGGGAAGTACCACCAAGTGAAGCGCATGATTGCCGCGGTAGGCAATCGGGTGGAAGCCTTGCATCGGTCGCACATCGGCCGTTTGGCATTGCCGGCGGATATGCAGCCGGGGGAGTGGCGTTGGCTCGGCGAAGAGGAACTCGCCCTGCTGCGGTAGCGAAAGACAGACAAGTGGTCTGCGCCCGTCGCGATCCAATAGGCGGTTGCGTCAACGTCGCGCACATCGCGTCCGTTGTCTGCAAGTCACTTCTGTGAGTGATGTCCGAATGTTCGCAGGCGGGTGCCCAGTAGGAAGGGGAGCAGGGTGGTCAATCAGATGATGAGGCGCGTGGCATGCGCGTGGTGGGCTGCTTGGCTGGTGTGGGGAACGTCCGCTGGTGCGAGTGAGCCACCGGTGTTCGTTCTCAATTCGCTGCAGGCGGACATCAGCGTCATCGACCCCGCGACCTGGACCGAAATCGGCCGTATTGCCACTGGCAAGGAGCCGCACCACCTGTACCTCACGCCTGACGAGAAATCGCTGATTGTTGCCAACGCGCTCGGCGATAGCCTGACCTTCGTGGACCCGGCCACTGCGCAAGTGCAGCGTACGGTGCGGGGGATCGTGGATCCTTACCACTTGCGGTTTTCACCTGACATGAATTGGCTGGTCACGGCCGCCAACCGCCTCAACCATGTGGACTTCTACCGTTGGGACGGCAAGGAGCTCACGCTCGTGCAGCGCGTGTCCACTGGCAAGACGCCAAGCCACCTGTGGATCGATGCCGGCAGCCACACGGTGTATTCGACCATGCAGGACAGCGATGAGCTGGTGGCCATCGATATATCGACGCAAAAGATCAAGTGGCGCACGAAGACAGGTGCCATGCCGGCGGATGTGTACGGCAGCCCCGACGGCAAGCATCTTTTTGTCGGCCTTACCGGCAGCGATAGCGTGGAGGTCTTCGACATTGCCGGTGAGCAGCCGCGCAGCGTGCAACGCATCAAGACGGGAGATGGCGCCCATGCCTTTCGCGCTGCGGGCGACGGCCGCCATTTGTTCGTGAGCAACCGAGTGGCCAATACCATCAGCAAGATCGACATGCAGGCGCTGCGCGTGGTGGATGGCTATCCGGCACCCGGCGGGCCGGACTGCATGGATGTCTCGGCGGATGGCCGCTGGCTCTACGTCAGCGCCCGCTGGGCGCGCAAGATGCTCGTGATCGACACGGTGGAGCGCAAGGTGGCACGGGCCGTTCAAGTGGGCAAGTCTCCCCACGGCGTTTGGACACTCCGACATGCCAAGCGCTGAGCCACGCGGCCGCTCCCCCGGAGCACGGCGGAGGTGGCATATTTGTTGTGCTTCAGTTTTGATAGCTGTTGGCGCTTATCCAGCAAGCGCTGCAGGCCAAAATGACTGCAAAGGCGCGGTGTACCTGACTTTTGACACTGGCCACATGGGCGTTGCGCATCTGGTGGCCGAGGTGCTGAAGCGCCAGCAGGTAAAGGCGACCTTCTTTGCCGCAGACGAACCGACTCAGACGGGCGGCAGCAGCCTGGATGGCTACTGGGCGCCCTGGTGGCGCGCGCGCGCTGCAGAAGGGCACGAGTTCGCATCGCACACGCTGCACCATGTGTACTGGCGTGCCGACCAGGGGACGCCGCTGCAGCCGCGGTTCAAGGTCAGACCATCGGCCGGTCCTCAGGCAGGTCAGGACCTGACGATGACGGGGGCGCAATACTGCGCACAGATCGATGGCGCTGCGAGCCGGTTGCGTGTCCTGACGGGCCGGGAGCCGCTCCCGCTATTCCGCGCGCCGGGCGGCAAGACCTCTCAGCGCCTGCTGGAGGCTGCCAAGTCCTGCGGTTATACGCATGTGGGATGGAGTGCTGCAGGGTTCCTCGGGGACGAGCTGCCCAGCGACCACTACAGCAATACGGCCCTGCTGGAGCGTGCGTTGCGCACCGTTCGTGACGGCGACATCCTGCTGGCGCATCTGGGCATCTGGTCACGCAAGGATCCATGGGCACCCGCTGTGCTGGAGCCTCTCGTCAAAGGCCTGAAGGCGCGGGGCCTGTGCTTTCGCACGCTGCGCGAGCATCCTGTGTACGGAGCACAAGCGCAGAGAAAATGACACAACGCCCGGCTATGCTGCCGCGCACCCACGCAACGCCACGGTGACTCATGTCAGGGCTGACCTATTTATTCGATACCGCGCAGCAATGGCTGTTCGAGACGCTGGTACAGCCCGCGCTCTTCATGCTGGGCCAGGCCAATGTGCTGGAGGACGGTTATGCCGCCACCGGGTGGCTGCTGGTGGGACTGCTGCAACTGGGGGTGATGGTCGCGGTGATCGGGCCTTTGGAGCGTTGGCGCCCGGTGGAGCTGTTGCGCGACCGTGATGCCGTGCACGTGGACATGCTTTACACGCTGATCCATCGCCTGGGTCTTTTTCGCCTGGCACTGTTCTTCACCACGGAGCCTCTGTGGAATGCACTGTTTGGCGCCCTGCGCGCCCATGGCTGGAAGACCCTGCAGCTGGATGCGCTCTGGCCGGGTGTCTCCGACTTGCCCGTCGTGAGCCTGCTGCTATACCTGCTGGTGTTCGACTTCGTGGACTATGGGATCCACCGCGGCCAGCACCGCTTTGAATGGTGGTGGAGGCTGCATGCGCTCCACCATTCGCAGCGGCAGATGACGATGTGGAGCGACAACCGCAACCATCTGCTGGACGATCTGCTGCGCGATGCCATCATCGTGTTCGTCGCGCAGTGCATTGGTGTGGCGCCGGGGCAGTTTGTCGCCATCGTGGCCCTCACGCAGCTCAGCGAGAACCTGCACCACGCCAACCTGCGCCTGTGGTTCGGCCAGGTGGGCGAGCGCCTGTGGGTCAGCCCGCGTTTCCACCGCATGCACCACGCCATGGGCGTGGGCCCTGAAGCTGCACCTGGGCAGGGAACCGATCAGCACCTGCATGCGGCAGTGCCGGGGGGCAACAACTTCGGCGTGTTGTTGCCGTGGTGGGACATGCTGTTCGGTACGGCCAACTTCGAGCATCGCTACGAGCCCACGGGCGTGCGCGACCAGGTGGAGGCGGACGCGGACGGCCGCGTGCGTGATTACGGGCGGGGGTTCTGGGCGCAGCAGTGGCGCGGCCTGCTGCGGCTGGTGGGACGGGCGTAGAGAGCCGATCGCGCTATGCTCGCGCGCATGGGGCTTTTCATCGATTCCTTCTGGCGCGCAGTGGGCTATTGCCTGATGCCGCGCGTCATTGCGCTGTCGCTGCTGCCGCTGGTGCTGATCACGGTGGTGGCGCTGGGCGGCGGCTATCTGTTCTGGACAACTGCCGTGGCCTGGACGCAGACGGCGCTGGAAAGCTCCACCTGGCTGGGCCTGCTGTGGGGGTGGCTGCACAACTTTGGCGTGGATAACCTCCCCGTGGCGCTGGCGCCGCTGCTGGTGCTTATGGGAGCCACGCCACTGATCGTCATTGTCTGCGTGCTCGCGGTGGCGGTGTTGATGGCCCCTGCCATCGTGACTCTGGTGGCGCAGCGGCGTTTTGCGCAACTGCAGCGCAAGCGGGGCGGTTCATTCCTCGCCAGCGTGCTGTGGTCTCTGGGGTCGACCATCGCGGCGCTCATTGCGCTGGTGCTGTCCATGCCGCTGTGGCTGGTCCCGCCGCTGGTGTTGATCCTGCCTCCGCTTATCTGGGGATGGCTCACCTACCGGGTCATGGCCTTTGACGCACTGGCCGAACACGCGAGCAAGCCGGAGCGGCAGGAGATTTTCAAGCGCCATCAGCTCAGCCTGCTGAGCATTGGCGTGCTGAGCGGATTTCTAGGGGCCGCGCCCGGCATTGTCTGGGCGTCGGGCGTGGTGTTCGCAGCGGCGTTCCTCGTCCTGGTGCCGATCGCCATCTGGATCTATACGCTGGTGTTCGCCTTCTCATCGCTGTGGTTCACGCATTTCTGTCTGGCCGCGCTGCAACAGCTGCGCGAGCAGCGAGGCGAACGGCCGCCGGGCGATACGCCTGCAACCGCCGCGCCCGCAACGCCAGCGTCTTCTTTGCCATCCTCGTCTCAGCTGCAGGACAACCCATGACACCGGCTTTCGGCCTCATCATCGTTGGCGATGAAATCCTCTCGGGCAAGCGGGCGGACAAGCACCTCGCCAAGGTCATCGAACTGCTTGCGGCACGCGGGCTTGCGCTGTCCTATGCGGACTACGTAGGCGACGACCGTCCGCGCATCACGGCGGCGCTGCAGCGGGCCTTTGCCTCGTCGGACATCGTGTTCAGTTGCGGCGGCATTGGTGCCACTCCCGACGACCACACGCGCCAGTGCGCGGCGGCCGCATTGCAACGCCCGCTGGTCCTGCACCCCGAGGCCAAGCGCCTGATCACCGAGCGCATGCAGGATGTGGCACGGGAGCAGGGCGAGGCGTTCGACCCCGACCGCGCCGACAATCTGCATCGGCTGAACATGGGCGTTTTTCCTGAGGGCGCGCGCATCATTCCCAACCCTTACAACAAGATCCCCGGCTTCTCGTGTGACGGCCCTGGGGGCGGCATGGTGCATTTCGTGCCGGGGTTCCCGGTCATGGCTTGGCCTATGGTGGACTGGGCACTCCAGCATTACTGTGCCCGGTGGTTCAACCAGCAGCCGCAGATGGAGCGCTCCGTCGTGCTTTACGGCGCGATGGAAGCCGCGCTGACCCCGCTCATGGAGCGGGTCGAGGCCGGACATCCGGGGATCAAGGTGTTCAGCTTGCCGAGCGTGGACCATCCAGTGCACGGGCGCCATGTGGAATTGGGCGTCAAGGGGGCCGCTGCCTTGGTGCCTGCCGCGTGGCAGGCGCTGCAGGAAGGTTTGCACCAAACAGGTGCATCCATAGGCCCTGAAATGGTGCGCAAATGGTAAGAAGGCGGGCCACTTAAAATCCTGCACGCGTTTGGTGCGCCGTCGCAGGGCCCTGCGCCCGGCTTGCCCCGTACGGGTGTCCCCATTCGCTGGCACGCAAACTGCTTTTCTGTGCGCATCATTGTTGATGAGCACTTCTATCCCTGGAGAACCCTGATGGCCAAGACCGTTGCAGACGTGATGAAGATGGTGAAGGAAAACGAAGTCAAGTTCGTGGACTTCCGCTTCACGGATACCCGCGGCAAGGAACAGCACGTCACCGTGCCGATCTCGCACTTCGACGAAGACAAGTTCGCCTCGGGCCATGCGTTCGACGGCTCGTCGGTCGCCGGCTGGAAGGGTATCGAGGCGTCGGACATGCTGCTCATGCCCGATCCGAACACCGCCAACATCGACCCGTTCTTCGAAGAAACCACCATGATCATGGCGTGCGACGTGGTGGAGCCGGCCGACGGCAAGGCCTACGACCGCGACCCGCGCTCCATCGCCAAGCGTGCCGAGGCGTACCTGAAGGCCTCCGGCATGGGCGACACGGCCTACTTCGGCCCGGAGCCCGAGTTCTTCATCTTCGACGGCGTGCGCTGGAGCACCGATCCCAACCACACCTTCTACGAGATCGAAGAGTACGAAGCCCCCTGGAACACCGGCTCCAAGCTCGAAGGTGGCAACCGCGGCCACCGTCCCACCACCAAGGGCGGCTATTTCCCCGTGCCTCCGGTCGACAGCACGCAGGACATGCGCGCCGAGATGTCCCTGATCCTTGAATCCCTGGGCATTCCGGTCGAGGTGTTCCACCACGAAGTGGCCGGTGCCGGCCAGAACGAGATCGGCACCCGGTTCAGCACGCTGGTGGAGCGTGCCGACTGGACCATGCTGCAGAAGTACGTGATCCACAACGTGGCCAACGCCTACGGCAAGACCGCCACCTTCATGCCCAAGCCCTACCACGGCGACAACGGCTCGGGCATGCACGTGCACCAGTCGGTCTGGAAGGACGGCAAGAACCTGTTCGCCGGCGACGGCTATGCGGGTCTGTCGGACTTCGCGCTGTACTACATTGGCGGCATCATCAAGCACGCTCGCGCACTGAACGCCATCACGAACCCGGGCACCAATAGCTACAAGCGCCTGGTGCCGCACTTCGAGGCGCCGGTGAAGCTGGCCTACTCGGCCAAGAACCGCTCGGCCTCCATCCGCATCCCGTTCGTGGCCAACCCGAAGGGCCGCCGCGTGGAAGCGCGCTTCCCCGATCCGCTGATGAACCCCTACCTGGGCTTTGCGGCCCTGCTGATGGCGGGTCTGGACGGCGTGGAAAACAAGATCCACCCGGGCGAAGCCGCTACCAAGGACCTGTACCACCTGCCGCCCGAGGAAGACAAGCTGGTGCCCACCGTGTGCCACAGCCTGGACCAGGCGCTGGAAGCGCTGGACAAGGACCGCGCGTTCCTGACCAAGGGCGGCGTGTTCACCGACTCCATGCTCGACGCCTACATCGAGCTGAAGATGCAGGAAGTCACGCGCTTCCGCATGGCCGTGCATCCCGTCGAGTACGACATGTACTACTCGCTGTGATGGCAGGGGCTTAGGCCCCCGGCTGTTGTCAACAGGGCGGCTCCGGCCGCCTTTTTCTATGGGCGGGCTGCGTGCCGGGTGGACGGAGCACGGCAGCCCGTCGCACCAAAACCGCAGCGTTGGGCCGCCGCAATTGGCGGGTTGGAATGATTGGGGGATACTCACCGGCACCGCGCATGCCCGACGCATGCCATGTGAGGAATTCGATGAAAAGCACTTTGTTCGCCCTGACCGTTATCGCCGCCGTGCTGCAGCCCGCCTGGGCGCAGGACCGCATCTACCGCTGCGGCAACGAATACACCAACAACGCCACGCAGGCCAAGGAGCGCGGCTGCAAGCTCGTGGAAGGTGGCAATGTGACGGTGCTGCAGGGTTCGCGACCGGCGGCGGCCTCCTCGGGCGGCAGCGCCGGCGCTTCCGGTGCCAGCGCCAGCAGTTCGCCCGCGAACGCTCCGCGCGTGGGCGCGGCCGACCAACGTGCGCGCGACGCCGATGCGCGCGCCATCCTGGAGTCTGAACTGAGCAAGGCGGAAACCCGCCTGGCCGAGTTGCGCAAGGAGTACAACGACGGCTCGCCTCAGCGCACGGCGCTGGAGCTGCGCAACCCGCAGGGCTACATCGAGCGCACGGCCGAGCTCAAGGCCAGCGTGGCCCGGGCCGAGGCCGATGTGGCCGGCATCAAGCGCGAACTCTCGCGCCTGAACAAGTAAGCGCCGCGGTCCCTGCGTGCGGCACGAAGGCGCGATCATCCAAGAGCCCACCCCAACGGACCGCTACCAGGCGCTGGACCTCGTCTCCACGCTGATTGCCGTGCTGCACCCCGGCGGGGCGGCCCTCTTCGTCAACGCAGCGCTGGAAAACGCCCTGGGCCTGTCGCGCCGCACGCTGGAAGGCGTGGACTTCGCCGGCCTGTTCACCGATCCGACCATCCTGCAGACGGCGCTGGCCGGCGCGCGCGGGCGCGACTTCGCGGCGCTGCGCTTCGAAGCCGTGCTGCGCCGCTCGCCGCAGGAGCCTTTGCCGGTGCACGCCAGCGTGGCGGTGGTGGAGCACAGCGGCGACGTGATCGTGGAGCTGTGGCCCCTGGAGGCGCAGGCGCGCCAGGACCGCGAGGAGCGGCTGCGCGAGCAGGCGCAGGCCAACAAGGAGCTGATCCGCAATCTGGCGCACGAGATCAAGAACCCGCTGGGCGGCATCCGAGGGGCGGCGCAGCTGCTGGAGATGGAGTTGGAAAGCCGCGACCTGACCGAGTACACCCAGGTCATCATCCACGAGGCCGACCGCCTGCAAAGCCTGGTGGACCGGTTGCTGGCGCCGCACCGCCACCCGCACCTCGTCGGCGATGTGAATATCCACGAAGTCTGCGAGCGCGTGCGCTCCCTGGTACTGGTTGAGCATCCGCAGGGCCTGGCCGTGCTGCGCGACTATGACACCTCCATCCCCGAGTTTCGCGGCGACCGCGCGCAGCTCATCCAGGCCGTGCTGAACATCGTGCAGAACGCGGCGCAGGCGTTGCACGAGCGCATTGCCGCGGGCGACGCGGTCATCACGCTGCGCACGCGCGTGGCGCGGCAGGTCACGTTCGGGCGCCAACGCTACCGGCTGGCATTGGAATTGCATGTCATCGACAACGGACCGGGCGTGCCCGAAGCCATCAAGGAGCGGATCTTCTATCCGCTGGTGACGGGGCGGGACGGGGGATCGGGACTGGGCTTGACGCTGGCGCAAACCTTTGTGCAGCGACACCATGGGCTCATTGAGTGCGAGAGCCAGCCGGGCCGCACCGACTTCCGCATCCTCATACCGCTGCCTTGAGTCCCTGACACGCACGACCCCAACGGGTAAAGGTAAAGGGAGCTGGAACACATGAAGCCGATCTGGATAGTAGACGACGACCCTTCGATCCGCTTCGTCCTCGAAAAGGCCCTGGCGCGCGAAAACCTGCCCACGCGCAGCTTCACGCAGGCGCGCGATGTACTGGACGCTCTGGCCGATGTGGCCGCGGGCGACCCCACCCACCAGGGACCGCAGGTCCTGGTGAGCGATATCCGCATGCCGGGCGGCTCCGGCCTGCAACTGCTGGAGAAGGTGCGCGGCCTGCAGCCCGGCCTGCCGGTCATCGTGATGACGGCGTATTCCGACCTGGACAGCGCCGTGTCCGCCTTCCAAGGCGGCGCCTTCGAATACCTGCCCAAGCCGTTCGACCTGCCCAAGGCGGTGGAGCTGATCCGCCGCGCTGTGGAGGAGAGCCAGCGCGAGGAGGTCGCCGAGCAGCAGCTCACCGCGATGCCCGAGATGCTGGGCCAGGCACCCGCCATGCAGGACGTGTTCCGCGCCATCGGCCGTCTGAGCCAGAGCGTGGTCACGGTGCTGATCACGGGCGAATCCGGCTCGGGCAAGGAACTCGTGGCGCGCGCGCTGCACAAGCACTCGCCCGTGGCAGGTGGGCCCTTCGTGGCCATCAACACTGCGGCCATCCCGAAGGACCTGCTGGAGAGCGAGCTCTTTGGCCACGAGCGCGGTGCCTTCACGGGTGCGCAGACGCAGCGGCGCGGGCGCTTCGAGCAGGCCGAGGGCGGCACACTGTTCCTTGACGAAATCGGCGACATGCCCTTCGACCTGCAGACGCGCTTGCTGCGCGTGCTGTCGGATGGGCAGTTCTACCGCGTGGGCGGCCATGCCGCCGTGAAGGCCAATGTGCGGGTGATCGCCGCTACGCACCAGAACCTGGAGCAGCGCGTGAAGGACGGCGCCTTCCGCGAGGACCTGTTCCACCGCCTCAACGTGATCCGCCTGCGCCTGCCGGCGCTGCGCGAGCGCAGCGAGGACGTGGCCATGCTGACGCGCTACTTCCTGCAGCGCAGCGCACGGCAGCTGGGCGTGGAGCCCAAGCGCATCTCCGACGCGGCGCTGGCCCTGCTCACACGCTTTGCCTTCCCCGGCAACGTGCGCCAGCTGGAGAACATCTGCCACTGGCTGACGGTGATGGCGCCCGCGCAGGTCATCTCGGCGCAGGACCTGCCGCCCGAGGTGCTGGAGGCCACGCCGCATCCCGCCGCGCCGTTGCAGGGCGTGGCGGACGAGGTCGCCGCTGGCGCGACGAGCGCGTCGGCCCCCGCGCTGCCGCCTGCGCCGGCGGGCACGCGCACCGACCAGGCTGCGGCCCTGGATGGCATGGGCTGGGAGCCCGCGCTGGTGAGCGAGGCCCAGCAGTTGCTGCGCAGCGGCCAGGCCGACGTGTGGGACGTGCTCACGCGGCGTTTCGAGTCGCGCCTGATCCGCACGGCGCTGCAGGCCACGCACGGGCGGCGTATGGAAGCGGCGCAGCGCCTGGGCATCGGCCGCAACACCATCACGCGCAAGATCCAGGAACTGGGCCTGGATGCGCACGATGATGAGTGAAACAAGGCGCTGGCGCTTTGAGGACAAGCGCTAGAAGCTATTGATTCGATAGCATAAGACCTTGTGGCGCGCATGCACAGCGTGCGCGTGAGTCCTACAGGCAGGGGATGCCGTCACCGACCCGATGGTGCCCGGGGGGCTTCAACAATGAATTCATTGTTCAACCAACCGGAGTCGATACATGTCGGATTTCAAGGATGCCAATCGTGACCCCCTGACCAATGAACCGGGGGCCCACCCCATCGGCACGGGCGTAGGCGCCGCGGGCGGAGCCGTTGCGGGCGCCGCCACGGGCGCCATCGGCGGCCCCATCGGTGCTGCTGTGGGCGGTGTGGCGGGAGCCATTGTCGGCGGTCTGGCCGGCAAGGCGGCGGCCGAGGCGGTCAACCCTACGGCCGAGGACGCCTACTGGCGTGAAACCTACCAGCGCGAACCGTACTACGTGACCGGCCGGGCCTACGAAGAATACCGCCCCGCCTATGAGCTGGGCTGGAGCGCCGCCAGCCGCTACCCCGGTGACTTTGAAACGGTAGAGCCCGAACTGTCGCGCGACTGGGGCCGCGCCCGGGCCCAAAGCTCGCTGGAATGGGCGCAGGCCCAGCCCGCCGCGCGCGCCGCGTGGGATCGCGTGCGCCGCAACCCCACGGTGACCGCGTCGGGCACCGCGGCAGGCGCCACGCTGATGGACAACGAGGACGTGGTGGACGTGCTGGACGATCTGCTGGAATGCAGCCGCGACGGCGAGTACGGGTTTCGCACCTCGGCCGAGCGTGCGGAATCGCCCGAACTCAAGAGCCTGCTGGAGCGCCGCGCCCAGGAATGCGCAACCGCCGCCACGGAACTGGAGAGCGCGATCCGCAGCCACGGCGGCGAGCCCTCCAGCGGCGGCACCATGGCCGGCGCGCTGCACCGCGGCTGGGTGTCGGTGAAGGCGGCGCTGAGTACCTATGACGACAAGGCCGTGCTGGAAGAGTGCGAGCGCGGCGAGGACGTGGCCGTGGCCCGCTACAACAAGGCGCTGGAGAACGCACTGCCACCCGCCGTGCGCACCCTGGTCGAGCGCCAGGCCCAGGGCGTGAAGCGCAACCACAACGAAGTGCGCGCGCTGCGCAACCGTTACCAGGCCGCGTCCTGATGGCCTTCAGCGCGGGCGCCTGTCGCCCGCGTCGGCCACCTGTCAGCCCAGCGATACCACGACCGGCGCGTGGTCGCTGGGCTGCGGATTTTTGCGCGGCGCGCGGTCGATGCGGCAGGCCGTCACGGAGGGTCGCAGCGCAGCGCTGACCAGGATGTGGTCGATGCGCAGCCCGCGGTTCTTCTGAAACCCCAGCATGCGGTAGTCCCACCACGAATAGCTCTTCTCGGGCTGATCGAACAGGCGGAAGGCGTCGGTCAGGCCGAGCCCCAGCAGGTCCTGGAAGTGCTGGCGCTCCTCTACCGTGTGGTGGATGGTGTCCTTCAAGCCCACGGGATCGAAGGAGTCGCGGTCCTCGGGAGCCACATTGAAGTCGCCTACCAGCACCAGTCGCGGATGCGCGGCCAGCTCGGTGCGCAGCCAGTCGCGCAGCGCCTCCAGCCACAGCAGCTTGTAGCTGAACTTCTCGGTCCCTGGCGCCTGGCCGTTCACAAAGTAGCAGTTCACCAGGCGCAGCGGGCCTTCAGGCGTATCTAGCGTAGCGGCGATGACGCGGGCCTGCTCGTCGCCATGGCCCGGGATATTGCGCACCACGTCGCGCAGCGGCGTGCGGCTAAGGATGGCCACGCCGTTATAGGTCTTCTGGCCGAAGCACACCGCGTGGTAGCCCGCTGCTTCGAAGGCGTCGTGCGGGAATTTCTCGTCCACCAGCTTGAGCTCTTGCAGGCCAATGGCGTCCACGGGGTTGGCCTCCAGCCAGGCCAACACCTGCGGCAGGCGCACGGAGAGGGAATTGATGTTCCAGGTGGCGATTTGCATGTTTTTGGCCTCCAGCGCTTTTGCAGTAAGCGCAAGCAGCTATCAAAAATATAGTGAGAAGTGCGCGGGCGTCAGCCGCGGCGCTCGAAGGTCACGAAGGCGTAGGGCAGGCCGCCCGCGCCCACATGGCTGCTGCGGGCCGTTTCCACCCATTCCGGTCCCAGGGCCGGCGCGTAGGCATCGCCCTCGTAGTCCCGTGCGATCTCGGTGACCTCGACGCGCGTGGCCAGGGGCAGGGCCTGGGCATAGATCTGCGCGCCGCCGATGACCCATGCCGTGGTGCTGCCGGACTGCTGGGCCAAGGCGAGTGCCTCAGGCAGGCTGGACGCGCGCTGGGCGCCGCTTTCCTGCCAGTCGGCCTGGCGCGTCACGACGATGTTGGCGCGGCCCGGCAGCGGCCGAAAGCGCGGGGGCAGCGAGTCCCAGGTCTTGCGGCCCATGATCACCGGGTGGCCCTGGGTGAGCGCCTTGAAATGCGCCAGGTCTTCGGGCAGGTGCCAGGGCATGGTGCCGTCCTTGCCGATCACGCCGTTGGCGGCGCGCGCGTAGATGAGGGCAGTTTGCATTGCTATTCGAATTGCAAATCGTCGGGCCAGATAAAGTAAGAGCCAAATTTTTTACTGAATTTGTACTCGCCACCTGCATCTTTACCCTTAGCCGTGAGGTGGGGCTTCCCATCTTTGAGTTCTAGATGCCCTGTGCCAATCAGACGTTCAATGAACTGAGCTGTTTTAAGGCCGTGTTTGGCTGCTATTTTGGATGAAGTTAATTTACTTCCCGGTTCTTCCTCTGTAGTTTCTTCGGAATCTTTTGAATTTATCCGCTCTAAAGATATTCTTACCTCTTCGCTGATCCGGATAATGCGTTGAGCCTCTTCGTAGGCGTCGCGATAAAGTTCTGGATCATCGGTGCGATTAAATAAAACTCCCATTTCGTTATTATTGACTTGACTGAATTCATAGAGATTTAGGCTTGTTACAATGCAAAACGATTCGTTTATGTAGCATTTTGCGTGCAAATTTTTACAAAAGCTTGTGCGGATGTAAGTGAGGTCATTTAGCCAGGAAATTTCCTCAGGCTGGAGTTCGCTTTTTCCGTAAACGATTCTTACATCAATTTTAAGCCTGTTTTTGTCTGCTAGAAGCTCCTTGATTCGATCGTTAAGTTTTAAAAAAGGACTGATTAAAACTAAGCGATCTTTAGCATCTTTGATTAGTTCTTCTAGAAAATAATTGGTTGCGCTAGTGTTCAAAAACTTAGCCATTGATATTGCTTGGTATTTAAGTTAATGAAAAGACTGGCTACACCGCCACCGGCGCCTTGATGGCGGGGTGGTGTTCATAGCCCACCACTTCGAAGTCTTCGTAGGCGTAATCAAAGATGGATGCGGGCCGGCGCTTGATCTGCAGCGTCGGGTAGGCATAGGGCTGGCGCGCCAGTTGGGTCTGCACCTGCTCGAAATGGTTGCTGTAGATATGGCAGTCGCCGCCGGTCCAGATGAAGTCGCCCACCTGCAGGTCGCACTGCTGCGCCACCATGTGCGTGAGCAGCGCGTACGACGCGATGTTGAACGGCACGCCCAGGAAGATGTCTGCGCTGCGCTGGTAGAGCTGGCAGCTCAGTTTGCCCGGCTCACCAGCCACCTGGGATGGCGCCACGTAGAACTGGAAGAACGCGTGGCAGGGCATGAGCGCCATCTGGTCCAGCTCGGCCACGTTCCAGGCGCTCACGATGATGCGGCGGCTGTCGGGGTGGGTCTTGAGGGTGTCGATCACCTGCTGGATCTGGTCGATGTGGCCGCCGTCCGGCGTGGGCCAGCTGCGCCACTGCACGCCGTACACGGGGCCCAGGCTGCCGTCGTCGCGCGCCCACTCGTCCCAGATGGTGCAGCCGCGCTCCTGCAGCCAGCGCACGTTGCTGTCGCCGCGCAGGAACCACAGCAGCTCCAGGATGATGGACTTGAGGTGCACCTTCTTGGTGGTCACCAGGGGAAAGCCTTCGGCCAGGTCAAAGCGCATCTGGTGGCCGAACACGCTCCTGGTGCCCGTGCCCGTGCGGTCGCCCTTGGCCGTGCCGTGCTCGAACACATGGCGCATCAGGTCTTCGTATTGGTGGCGGATGGGGCGTGGGGTCATGGTCTTGAATGAAAAGTGGCTCCAGCGCTTGCTAGACAATCGCCAACAGCTCTCATTTTTGAAGAATGCAGCCCGGGTTCATGATGCCTTGCGGGTCCAGGGCCTGCTTGATGGCGCGCATCAGCCCCAAGGCCACGGGCGACTTGTACTGCACCAGCTTGTCGGCCTTGAGCACGCCCACGCCGTGCTCGGCCGAGAACGAGCCGTCGAACTGCGCCACCGCGTCGTACACCAGGGCGTTGACGCGGTCCTCCTGCGTGCGCAGGAACTCGCGCGCATCGCCGCCCGCGGGCGCCTGTACGTTGTAGTGCAGATTGCCGTCGCCCAGGTGGCCGAAGTTGACCAGGCGCACGCCGGGAATCTCGCGCTGCAGCAGCGCATCGGTGTGCTCCACGAACGCGGGGATGCGCGACGCGGCGATCGAGATGTCGTGCTTGATGTTCAGGCCTTCTTCGGCCTGGGCCAGCGGAATGCTCTCGCGGATATGCCACAGCTCATGCGCTTGCGACAGGCTCTCGGCGACCACGGCGTCCAGCACGCAGCCGTCCTCGAAGGCCAGTTCCAGCAGCGCCTCGAAGCGCTGGCGCGCATGTTCTTCGGATTCGCTGTCGCTGTTTTCCAGCAGCACGTAGTAGGGCGGCGCGCCGTCCAGCCCGGCGAACGGCACGCGCAGCTGCGGCATGTGCTTGATGACCAGCGACAGTGCAAACTGCCCCATCACCTCGAAACCCGTGAGCCCGGCCCCCAGGTGCTGATGCGACAGGCCCAGCAGGCGCACGGCCGCCGCCATCGACGGCACGGCGGCCCAGGCGGTGAGCTGCGCGGCGGGCTGGGGGAAGAGCTTCATGGTGGCCGCGGTGATGATGCCGAGCGTGCCTTCGCTGCCGATGTACAGGTCACGCAGGTCGTAGCCGGTGTTGTCCTTGCGCAGGCCCGAGAGGCCGTTCCACACCTCGCCCTGGGGCGTGACCACCTCCAGGCCCAGGCACAGCTCGCGCGTGTTGCCGTAGCGCACCACCTGCGTGCCGCCGGCATTGGTGGACAGGTTGCCGCCGATGGTGCAACTGCCTTCTGCGGCAAGCGACAGCGGAAACAGCAGATCGGCTTTCTCGGCCGTCTCCTGCAGGGCCTGCAATATGCAGCCGGCCTCCACCGTCATGGTGAGGTTGTCGCGGTCGATGGCGCGCACCACATTCATGCGCGTGAGGCTCAGCACCACCTGTGTGCCGCTGCCGTCGGGCGTGCTGCCCACCGACAGGCCGGTGTTGCCGCCCTGCGGCACGATCGCCACGCCGGCATCGGCACAGGCGCGCACCACTGCTGCCACCTCGGCCGTGGAGCCCGGGCGCACCACGGCCAGGGACTTGCCATGGGAGCGCTTGCGCCAGTCCTGTTCATAGGCGGCAAGGTCGCCCTCGGTCAGTACATGGGCGGCGCCGACGATCCGGCGCAGGGTGTCGAGCAGGGCAGTGGTCATGGCGGTCAATCCGGTCGATGTCAGGCAGAGGCTCAGCACGCTCAGGCAGGCGCGGCGGCGCGGGCCGCCTTGGCGGCACGCTGGCGCAGCCGCACATGCAGCGCGCAGGCGGTGAACAGCAGCAGGCACAGCACGATCTCCAGGCCCGCCAGCCAGTTGCCGGGCGCCGGGTCGCTCCATGCGCGCACCACCCCTTCGGTGAAATACAGCCACACCAGCAGGCTGACCCAGCGGTAGGTGTACATGCGCCGCTTGAGCAACCCGGCCAGCGGCACCGCCAGCGGCAGGGCCTTGAGCGCCAGCCACGAGCCGCCCGGGCGCACCGGCGCCAGCCACAGCTCCCAGGCCAGGCTCAGCACGATCAGCGCGGCCAGGCTGCCCACGGCCAGCCAGCGCGTGGCCGCCACGTCGGTGGCGATGTGCAGGGCGGGGGCGGGGGGCAGGGTTTCGCGATGCATGGGGCTGGCATCATATCGGTCATGTCGTTGTCCCTACAGTCCATTGCAGTGCGTGCCGAGGAGTGGCTGGTGGAGCTTTCCCACTTCCCCTGGCGCACCACCGCGCAGACGCTGCGCGAGCGCTTTCGCGAGGACCGCCTGGGGCTGACGGCCAGCAGCCTCACGTTCACCACGCTGCTGTCGCTGGTGCCGTTCGTGACGGTGGCGCTGGCCATGTTCACCGTGTTCCCCATGTTTGCCGAGATGCAGCTCGTGCTGCAGCGCTGGCTGGTGGACAGCCTGGTGCCCGACAGCATCTCGCGCCCGGTGCTGGGCTACCTCACGCAGTTCGCCGCCAAGGCGCATGGCCTGGGAGCGGCGGGCTTGTCCATCCTCATGGTGACGGCGCTGGCGCTGATCCTCACCATCGACCGCACGCTCAACAACATCTGGCGCGTGCAGCGCCTGCGCCCGCTGGGCCAGCGCGTGCTGATCTACTGGGCTGCGCTCACGCTCGGTCCGCTGGTGCTGGCGGCCAGCCTGGCGCTGACCACCTCGGTCGCCAGCGCCGCGTCGCGCGGTATCGGCGACACGCTACCGGGCGGAGCGCGCCTGCTGTTCGATGCGATCGAGTTCTTCGTGCTGGCCGCCGGCATGGCGGCGCTGTACCGCTATGTGCCCAACACCCAGGTGCACTGGCGCCACGCCTGGGCGGGCGGGGTGTTCGTCGCCGTGGGCATCGAGCTGGCCAAGAAAGTGCTGTCGCTGTACCTGGCGTCGGTACCCACCTATTCGGTGCTGTACGGCACGTTCGCCACGCTGCCCATCTTGCTGCTGTGGGTGTACGTGGCCTGGGTCATCGTGCTGCTGGGTGCGGTGGTGGCCGCCTATCTGCCGAGCCTGCTTGCCGGCGTGGCGCGCTGCGCCACGGGCGAGGGCTGGGCCTTCTTGCTGGCCGTGGAGGTGCTGCAGCAGCTGCACCGCGCGCGCCAGCAACCGCCCCACGGGCTGAGCGTGCTGGAGCTGGCCCAGCGGCTGCGCGTGGATGTGCTGCAGGTGGGGTCCGTGCTGCCGGTGCTGGCGGCGCTGGATTGGGTGGTGCGGGTGGACGAGACGGCCGCCGATGGGTCCGACGCAGCCGACGCACGCTACGTGCTGCTGGCCGAGCCAGCCACCACGCACATGGAGCCGCTGGTGCAGCGCCTGCTGCTGGCGCGCACCCCGCCGCTGGAGCGCCTGTGGGCGCACACGGGGCTGGAGGTGCTCACGCTGGCCGACGTGCTGCCGCGCGAGTCCGTGCAGCGGCCGCCTGAGATGCTCCTTAAACGATAGCTGTTAGCGCTTGGTGGATAAGCGCTAGAGGCTGTTTTGGCCTAAATCCTGCGCGGCTGCCGCGCCGTGCAGTACCGCGCCCTCCAGCGTGGCGGGGTAGGGCCCTGCCACGTAGTCGCCGCAGGCCTGCAGTCCGGGCGCAATCACGCGCGGCGGGCGCGCCAGGGCGGGCGTGCAGGCAAAGGTGGCGCGCTTTTCCACCACCGTCTGCACCGCGCGCAGGCCGGGCAGGGCCAGGTCCTCGGCCGCCTGGGCCAGCACCTCGCGCTCCAGCGCGGTGCGCTCGCCCTCGAAGGCGCTGACCACGAACGCCAACAGCCCGGCCGGGCCGCCCAGCAGCGCGCGGTCGAAGACGAACTGCGCGGGCCGTTGTGCGCGCGCGCGCAGCGCCAGCATGGGGCGGGGCAGCAGCGGGGTGCGCGCTCCCGGCAGTTCGGCATACACGGTGGCGATGGCGCCAAAGCGCAGTGCCTGCGCACCGGCGGCCCAGGTCTGCAGGGCGGGGCGCTCGGCTGCGGGCACGGCGGCTTCGGCCACCAGGCGGGCGGACTCGGTGCTGCTGGTGGCCAGCAGCACGGCGTCGAACGCGCAGCCGTCCACGCGCCAGCCGGCCTCGTCGCGTGCGAGTGCCTGCACGCGTTGGCCGCGGTGCACCGCGTGGCCGCGCTGCTGCAGCCAGTGCGCCGCGGGCTCGGGGAACAGCGCGCCCAGGTCGGTGCGCGGCAGCAGCAGGTGGGAGCCGCCCCGGCCGGCGAACAGGCTGTCGTGCAGCACACGCAGGAACACCTGGCCGCAGGAATCTTGCACGGACGTGTTCAACGCCGACACGCACAGCGGCGCTATGAACTCGTCCACCAGCCGCTGCGGCAGGCCTGCGCACAAGTCCGACACGCTGGTGCCCGGTGCACACCGGAACCCCGCCAGCCGCCAGCGTGCGGCGCGCGCCAGCAGGGCCGCACGCTCGCGCAGGCTCCAGCCGCGTGCGCGGGCGATGCCGGCCAGCGCATCCCAGGGCGGCGGGGCATCGGGCAGGGCCAGGCCGCTGCCGTCGGGGAACACCAGCGCCAGGGGCAGGCGCAGCAGGGCGGAGTCGGGCGTGACGCCCACGGCGCGCATCAGGCGCAGGCATTCGGCATAGGCGCCGATGAGGATGTGCTGGCCGTTGTCCAGCACCAGGGGCGAGCCGTCCGCGCGCTGGGCGGCCACGGCGCGCGCGCGCCCGCCCAGGGTGCGGCTGGCCTCGAACACGCTGACCGCGTGGCCCGCCTGGACCGCATGCACGGCCGCGGCCATGCCGGCCCAGCCGGCGCCGACGATGGCAACCTTCACATCATCCCCAGCGCCTGCACCTTCCAGGCCAGCCAGAACTTGCGCAGCGGCGTGAGGCTGGTGCGCTGGTGCAGTACCTGGAAGTTGTCGGCCTCGATCTCGCGCAGCAGCGTGCGGTAGATGCTGGCCATCATCAGGCCGGGCTTCTGCGCGCGCCGATCCACGTCGGGCAGCAGCGCCAGTGCCTGGTCGTAGAAGAGGTGCGCGCGCTCGGCCTGAAAGCGCATCAGCGTGGTGAAACGCTCGGAGTACTCGCGTTTGGTGATCTCGTGCGCCTTCACATCGAACTGCTGCAGCTCGGAAATGGGCAGGTAGATGCGCCCACGCATGGCGTCCTCGCCCACGTCGCGGATGATGTTGGTGAGCTGGAACGCCAGGCCCAGCTTGTGCGCGTACTGCGTGGTGCGCTCATCTTGCTGGCCGAAGATGCGCGCCGCCACCTCGCCCACCACGCCGGCCACCAGGTGGCAGTAGCGCGCCAGGCCCGCGAAGTCCAGGTAGCGCGTCTGCTCCAGGTCCATCTGGCAGCCCTCGATCACGGCCAGCAGGTGGCGCTGTTCGATGCCGTAGGCGGCCGCATGCGGCATCAGCGCCTGCATCACCGGGTGGCTGGGTTGCCCGGCAAAGGCCTTGGCCACCTCGCCCTGCCACCAGGCCAGCTTGGCCTGGGCCACGCTGGCTTCGGAGACTTCGTCCACCACGTCGTCCACCTCGCGGCAAAAGGCGTAGAAGGCCGTGATGGCCGTACGCCGCTCGCGCGGCAGGAAGAGGAAGGCGTAGTAGAAGCTGCTGCCGGAGGCGGCGGCCTTTTGCTGGACGTACTGTTCAGGACTCATGGGGGCGTGATTCTCCCATGGCCCTGGGCGGGGCTCGCGGGGGAAACATGCGGGGCGCAGGGCCTGAGCGCTGCGCCGCCGCAACGTCACTGGCCAGACGTGGAAATGTCATGCCGCTGTCGTGGCGCCGGCCCACCATGCCTGTTCATGATGCGCGACGATGCCTTCCTGAACGCCTGGAAATCCTCCGCGGCCCGGCCGCCGGACGACCCGGCGGATGATGCATGCGACCCGGCGCGCCCCCCGCTGCGCTACCGCACGCTCTGGATCTCCGATCTGCACCTGGGCACGCCCGGCTGCCAGGCGCAGGCGCTGCTGGACTTTCTCAAGCACACCGAGTGCGAGACGCTGTTTCTGGTGGGTGACATCATCGACGGCTGGCAACTGCGCCGCCAGTGGTACTGGCCGCAGGCGCACAACGACGTGGTGCAGAAGCTGTTGCGCAAGGCCCGCAAGGGCACGCGCGTGATCTTCATCCCCGGCAACCATGACGAGTTTGCGCGCCGTTATGTGCAGCTCAACTTCGGCGGTGTTGCCGTCGCCGAGGACTGGGTGCACGAGACGGCCGACGGCCGCGCGCTGTGGGTGATCCATGGCGACCTGTTCGACGGTGTGATCCAGTGCGCCAAGTGGCTGGCCCATGTGGGCGACTCGCTCTACGAATTCACGCTCAAGCTCAACCGGCACCTGAACACCCTGCGCGCGCGCCTGGGGCTGCCGTACTGGTCGCTGTCCAAATATCTCAAGCTCAAGGTCAAGCGCGCCGTGAGCTACGTGGGCGACTTCGAGAACGCGGTGGCGCGCGAAGCGCGCAAGCGCGGCCTGCACGGCGTGGTGTGCGGGCACATCCACCATGCGGAGCTGCGAGACATCGACGGCATCCTGTATGCCAACGATGGCGACTGGGTGGAAAGCCTCAGCGCGCTGGCCGAGCACGCCGATGGGCGCCTGGAGATCCTGCACTGGGCGCAGCACATGCCCGTGCAGCGCAAGAGCGGCGCACAACTACCGCAACCCATTCCTGTCACTACGGATTGAAGTCCATGGCGCCTGAAGCTGCCCCGTTGGTCGAGCTGATCTATTTCAATGCCGGGGGCGGACACCGCACCTCCGCGCTGGCGCTGGAAGCGGCCATCGCCCGCGCCGGGCTGCCGTGGCAGGTGTGCCGCACCAATCTCTTCGAGGTGCTGGACCCGAACGCGCGTTTTCGCCAGTGGACGGGCATGGAACCGGAAGACGTCTACAACAAGCGCCTGGCCCGGGGCTGGACGCTGGGGCTGACGCACGAGTTGCGCCTGCTGCAGGGCATGATCCGCTGGAACCACCAGCGGCTCATGCAGTCGCTGCGCCGGCACTGGGCGGCACGCCGGCCGGCGATGGTGGTGTCGCTGGTGCCCAACTTCAACCGCGCCATGGCGGACGCGCTGGAGCAGGCCCTGCCAGGCGTGCCCTACGTCACGGTGATGACCGATCTGGCCGATTGCCCGCCCAGCTTCTGGATGGAGCCGCAAACCCAGCAGATCGTGGTCTGTGGCTCGCCTTATGCCGTGGACCAGGCGCGCGCTGCGGACCTTCCGCCCCACCGCATCTGGGAAACCTCGGGCATGGTGCTGAGTGCGCAGTTCCATGCGCCGGTGGACCAGGATCGTGCCGCCGAGCGGGCGCGGCTGGGGCTGGACGAGCGTCCCGTGGGGCTGGTGCTTTTCGGCTCCGAGGGTTCCAGGGAGATGGTGACGATAGCCCGCCGCTTGACGGACACCCCGCTGATCCTGGCGTGCGGGCGCAACGCGGCCCTGGCGCAGGATCTGCGCGCGCTGCGCCGCAACGCGCCTACCGTGGTGCTCGAATACACGCGCGAGATGGCGCGCGTCATGCAGCTGGCGGACTTCTTCATCGGCAAGCCGGGCAGCGGCAGCCTGAGCGAGGCGGTGCACATGGGGCTGCCGCCCATCGTCACGCGCAATGCGTGGACCATGCCGCAGGAGCGTTACTGCACGGAATGGGTGGGTGAGCAGGGCCTGGGACTGGTGTTGCCGAGCTTCCGGTCCATCGCATCGGGCGTGCAGGCCCTGCTGGCCGACCTGCCGCGCTACCAGGCCGCGACGCGGCGCATGCACAACCGTGCGGCGGCCGAAGTGCCGCAGGCGCTGGCGCAGATCCTGCGCCATGCGCAGGCCCGCGCCGAATGGGCCGGGCGCTGGGTGGCCTGAGGGTTGCACGCGCGCCGCGCGATGCGGTGATGGGGCCCCATTGACCCCCGCGTGCTCGCGCTGCTGCAGCCGGTGGGGCGGCCCTTACATGCGCGCGGCGCGCGCCAGCATGCGGGGCCAGTCGAGCGTGCCCAGCCGCGGCCGCGCGAGCAGGCTGGCGCCATCCAGCGCCTGCACCTTGTCCAGAATGCGCAGACCGCCCTGCACGACCAGGCGCAGCTCCCACCCCACACGGCCGGGCAGCCGGTGTACCAGGGGGCTGCCCTGGAGCATGAGAGCGCGGGCCCAGGCGGCGCAGTCCAGCACCAGTCGGTCGCTGGCGGCGGAGCGGCGCTGCGCCGCGAGGTCCGCGCGCGCCACGCCATGGGCGGCGCAGTCGGCATCGGTGAGGTAGTGGCGCCCGCGGGGCAGATCCACGCTCAGGTCCTGCCAGAAGTTGATGAGCTGCAGTGCGGTGCAGATGGCGTCGCTCTCGCGCAGTGCGTCCTGCCCGTGCACGCCGTACAGGTGCAGCAGCAGACGCCCCACGGGATTGGCCGAGCGGCGGCAATAGTCCAGCAGCGAGCCGCGGTCGGGGTAGGTGGCGCCGGCCTCTGTCAGGGTGACGTCCTGCATGAAGGCGTCCAGCAGGTCGTCCAGCAGCGGCACGGGCAGCTGGTGGCTGCGCAACACCGCCTGCAGCGGCCCAAACACGGCGGCCCAGCGCGTCTGGGGGGAGTGCCCGGCCGCCACGGATTGAAGCTCGGCGCGGTAGGCACGCAGGTCGGCCAGGCGCTCGTCGGCGGTGGCCGTGCCCTCGTCGGCAATGTCGTCGGCCGTGCGCGCAAACGCGTAGATCGCGGCGATCGGCGGACGCAGCCGTGGCGGGCACAGCAGCGAAGCCACGGGAAAGTTCTCGTAGTGCGTGACCGGCGGCGCCTCGGCGGGCGCGGTGCGCGGATCGCGCAGGGGGGCGGGGGACTCGGGATGCTTCACGCGGCCATTGTCGTGCTTGACAAGAGCGACCGGCCTCTCATAGATTACTAACCAGTCAGTCAGTAATTTGGCATGCCGGATGTTTCCATGACCCACCCTGTCGCACAGCGCGCCGCGGGCCTGCCGGGCCCGTCTTCATTGCAACCCCGCCGCGGGGTTTTTTTGTGGCCGCCGCGTGGCGGCGTGGCGGGTGCTGCACTGGTGCTGGCAGTGGCTGCCTTGGCGCTGGCGGGATGTTCGCGCCGCGAGCCGGCGCCAGAGCCGGTGCGCGCGGTGAAACTGCTCACCGTCGGCGTGGCGCCCCTGCAGATGCACCTGGAATACGCGGGCGAAGTGCGCGCGCGCGTGGAATCGCGCCTGGGTTTTCGCGTGGCCGGCAAGATCGTGCAGCGCCAGGCCGAGCTGGGCCAGCGCGTGCAGACCGGCCAGGTGTTGGCGCAGCTGGATCCGCGCGACTATGAGCTGGCTGCGCAGGCCGCGCGCGCCCAGGTGGCGTCCGCCACCACGCAGCGTGATTTGGCCGCGGCGGATTTCGAGCGCTTTTCCAAGCTGCGCGCGCAGAACTTCATCAGCGGGGCGGAGCTGGACCGGCGCCAGGCTCAGCTGAAGGCCGCGCAGGCTTCGCTGGACCAGGCGCGCGCGCAGCTCGCTTCCCAGGGCAACCAGACCGAGTACACGCGCCTGGTGGCGGATGCGCCGGGGGTGGTGACGTCGGTTGACGCCGAGCCCGGCCAGGTGGTGTCTGCGGGCACGCCGGTGGTGCGCATTGCACGCGACGGCCCGCGCGACGCGGTGTTCTCGGTGCCGGAGGACAAGGTGGGCCAGTTGCGCGCAGGGCAGGCCGTGCAGGTGCGCGCCTGGTCGGGCGACGCGCTGCTGCAGGGCCGGGTGCGCGAGGTGGCGGCCAGCGCCGATCCGGTGACGCGCACCTTCCTCGTGAAAGTGGCGGTGGAGGGCGCGGACGTGCCGCCGCTGGGCGCCACCGTGTATGTGGCGCCGCAGGTGCTGGCGCGGAGCGGCGTGCAGGCGATCAAGCTGCCCACCAGCGCCCTGCGCCAGGAGGGCGGCCAGACGGTGGTGTGGGTCTATGAGGCCAAGGACGGCAGTGCCACCGGCACCGTGCGCCTGCAGCCGGTGCAGATCGCCACGGCCGACGGCAACGAGGCCGTGATCGCCGCCGGCCTCACCCCCGGCATGCGGGTGGTGGCCACGGGCGTGCATGTGCTGGCGCCGGGACAGGTGGTGACGGTGTACAAGCCAAAAACGGCTCCAACGCCCGAAGGACAAGCGCTATCAGCTATTAATAATGAAGCGCCAGCGGCCTCCGCTGCCGCTCGCTGAGGAGCCGCCCCATGCAGCAGACGCAGCCCAAGCAGGGCTTTAACCTGTCGCGCTGGGCGCTGGAACATGCCGCGCTCACGCGCTACCTGATGGTGGTGCTGATGGTGCTGGGCATCGCCGCGTACTTTCAGCTGGGGCAGGACGAAGACCCGCCCTTCACCTTCCGCGCCATGGTGGTGCGCACCTACTGGCCCGGCGCCACGGCGCAGCAGGTGGCCGAGCAGGTGACGGACAAGATCGAGCGCACCCTGCAGGAGGTGCCCTACGCCGACAAGATCCGCAGCTACAGCAAGCCGGGCGAGTCGCAGATCATCTTCGAGCTCAAGGATTCGTCCAAGCCGGCGGAGGTGGCCAACATCTGGTACCAGGTGCGCAAAAAGGTGGGTGACATGCGCTACCAGTTGCCGGGCAATATCCAGGGGCCGTTCTTCAACGACGAGTTCGGCGACGTGTACGGCGTGATCTACGCCCTGCAGGGTGAGGGCTTCAGCTATGCCGAGCTGAAGGACTTCGCCGACGACGTGCGCCAGCAGCTGCTGCGCGTGAAGGATGTGGCCAAGGTCGAGCAGTTCGGCGTGCAGGACGAGCGCGTCTGGGTCGAGGTCTCGCAAAAGCGTCTGGCGCAGCTGGGGCTGGACTTCAACGCGGTGTTGCAGCAGCTGGGTGCGCAGAATGCGGTGGAGAGCGCGGGCGCGATCCAGTCGCCGCAGGATGTGGTGCAGGTGCGCGTGGGCGGGCAGTTCACCAGCGTGGAGCAGCTGCGCGACATGCCGATCCGCGGCGGCTCTGGAGCCCAGCTGCGCCTGGGCGACATCGCCGAGGTGCGAAGGGGCTATGTCGATCCGCCGGGGGTGAAGGTGCGCTTCCAGGGGCACGAGGTCATCGGCCTGGGCATCTCCATGGCCAAGGGTGGCGACATCATCCGGCTGGGCAAGGCGCTGCGCGCTGCAGCGGCCGACATCCAGGCGCGGCTGCCGGCCGGCGTGCAATTGCACCAGGTGCAGGATCAGCCAGCGGCCGTGGCCGATTCGGTGGGCGAGTTCATCAAGGTGCTGATCGAGGCCGTGGTGATCGTGCTGGCCGTGAGCTTCATTTCGCTGGGGCTGCACAAGGGCGGGCGTTTTGGCTGGCACGTGGACTACCGGCCGGGCCTGGTGGTGGCGATCACCATCCCGCTGGTGCTGGCCGTGACCTTCCTGGCCATGCACTATTTGGGAATAGGGCTGCACAAGGTGTCGCTGGGGTCGCTCATCATCGCGCTGGGGCTGCTGGTGGACGACGCCATCATTGCCGTGGAGATGATGGTGCGCAAGATGGAGGAGGGCTACGACAAGGTGCGCGCGGCCACGTTTGCGTATGCCGTGACGGCCAAGCCCATGCTCACCGGCACGCTCATCACGGCTGCGGGTTTCTTGCCCATCGGCATCGCCAAGTCGGTCACGGGCGAATACACCTTCGCGATCTTCGCGGTGACGGTGATTTCGCTGGTGCTGTCGTGGATCGTGTCGGTCTATTTCGTGCCCTACCTGGGCACGCTGCTGCTAAAGGTGAAGCCGCATGCGCCCGACGCGCCGCCGCCCGAGGTGTTCGACACGCCTTTCTACCACCGCTTCCGGCACATGGTGGACTGGTGCGTGGCGCACCGGTGGATCACCATCGGCGCCACCATCGGCATCTTCGCGCTGGGGCTGGTGGGCATGGGGCGCGTGCAGCAGCAGTTCTTCCCCGACTCCAGCCGGCCGGAAATCATGGTGGACCTGTGGTTCCCCGAGGGCACCTCCTTCGCAGCCAACGAGGCCGTGGTGCGCCGTGTAGAGCAGCGGCTGATGGAGCAGGAAGGCGTGGCCAGCGTGGCCGCGTGGGTGGGTTCGGGCGCCCCGCGTTTTTACCTGCCGCTGGACCAGGTGTTCCCCCAGCCCAACGTATCGCAGTTCATCGTGCTGGCCAAGAGCCTGCCCGAGCGCGAGTCGCTGCGCCTGCGCCTGCCCCGGTTGTTGGCCGAGGAGGTCCCCGAGGCACGCGGCCGCGTGAAGCTGCTGCCCAACGGCCCGCCCGTGCCCTACCCGGTGCAGTTCCGCGTGGTGGGCAGCGACCCGGCCGTGCTGCGCGAGCGCGCCGACGAGGTGAAGGCGCTGATGCGCGGCAACGCCAACCTGATCGGCGTGAACGACAACTGGAACGAGTCGGTCAAGGTGGTTCGCCTGGAGGTGGACCAGGACAAGGCGCGCGCGCTGGGAGTGACCAGCCAGTCCATCGCCCAGGCTTCGCGCATCATGTTCAGCGGCTCCACGGTGGGGCAGTACCGCGAGGGAGACAAGCTCATCGAGATCGTGCTGCGCCAGGCGCAGGACGAGCGCGAGGCGATCTCCGACATCGGCAACGCCTACCTGCCCACGGCTTCGGGCCGCTCCATTCCGCTCACGCAGATCGCCAGGCCCGTGTTCACCTGGGAGCCGGGGGTGATGTGGCGCTGGAACCGCAACTACGCCATCACCGTGCAGGGCGACCTGGTGGAGGGGCTGCAGGGCGCCACCGTCACGGCGCAACTGCTGCCCGAGCTGCGCGCGCTGGAGGCCCGCTGGCAGGAGGCCGGTGAGAACGGCGTGCGCATCGAGGTCGCGGGTGCGGTGGAGGAGAGCAGCAAGGGCTCGGCCTCCATCGTGGCGGGCGTGCCCGTCATGCTGTTCATCGTGTTCACGCTGCTGATGCTGCAGCTGCACAGCTTCAGCCGCTCCGTGCTGGTGTTCCTCACCGGCCCGTTGGGGATTGCGGGAGTGGCGGCGGCGCTGCTGCTGCTGAACCGGCCCTTCGGCTTTGTGGCGCTGTTGGGGGTTATCGCTCTCATGGGCATGATCCAGCGCAATTCGGTGATCCTGATCGACCAGATCGAGCTCAACCGTGCGGCCGGCGTGCCGGCGTGGGACGCGATCGTGGCGGCGGCCGTGTGGCGCCTGCGGCCCATCGTGCTGACGGCGGCGGCGGCGGTGCTCGCCATGATCCCGCTGTCGCGCAGCGTGTTCTGGGGGCCTATGGCTGTGGCCATCATGGGTGGACTGGTCGTGGCCACGGTGCTCACGCTGCTGGCACTGCCCGCGATGTACGCCGCGTGGTTTCGTGTGCGGCGGCCCGATCCCGGAACGCCGATAACCGATTCCATTTAAAGGCGGGCCGCAACAGGGTAAAATCTGCCGTTTGACCTATTTCACCGGGGTGGCCTGCTGTGCCTGCCATCCGGGTGGCTTTCAGAACTGCGCGGGTGGCGAAATTGGTAGACGCACCAGGTTTAGGTCCTGACGCCAGCAATGGTGTGGGGGTTCGAGTCCCCCCCCGCGCACCAACGTGAGACTTTGGCGGAACGTGGTGCAGGCTTGCACTGCAAGTCGGCACGGTCCGCATCCAGACACTAGGAACAACCATGGCCGTAACTGTTGAAACCCTTGAAAAGCTTGAGCGCAAGATCACGCTGAGCTTGCCCCTGACCACGATCCAGACCGAAGTGGACGCGCGCCTCAAGCGCCTGGCCCGTACGGTGAAGATGGATGGTTTCCGTCCCGGCAAGGTCCCTATGAGCGTAGTGGCTCAGCGTTACGGCTATTCGGTGCAATACGAAGTGCTGAACGACAAGGTGGGCGAGGCGTTTGCACAGGCCGCCAATGAAGCCAACCTGCGCGTGGCAGGCCAGCCCCGCATCACGGAGAAGGACGGCGCGCCTGAAGGCGAAGTGACTTTCGAGGCCGTGTTCGAGGTGTTCCCCGAGGTCAAGATCGGCGATCTGTCCACCGCGGAAGTCGAGAAGCTCTCCGCCGAAGTGACCGACAGCGCCATCGACAAGACCTTGGACATCCTGCGCAAGCAGCGCCGTACCTTTGCACAGCGTGCCCTGGCCGCTGCTGCAGAAGACGGCGATCGCGTGACGGTGGATTTCGAGGGCAAGATCGACGGCGAGCCCTTCCAGGGCGGCAAGGCCGAGGACTTCCAGTTCCTGGTGGGCGAGGGCCAGATGCTCAAGGAATTCGAAGACGCAGTGCGCGGCATGAAGTCGGGCGAGAGCAAGACCTTCCCCCTGGCCTTCCCCGAGGACTACCACGGCAAGGACGTGGCTGGCAAGACGGCCGACTTCATGGTGACCGTCAAGAAGATCGAAGCGGCCCACCTGCCCGAGGTGAATGAGCAACTGGCCAAGTCGCTCGGCATTGCCGACGGCACGGTGGAAGGCTTGCGCGCCGACATCAAGAAGAACCTGGAGCGCGAAGTCAAATTCCGCCTGCTGGCCCGCAACAAGCAAGCCGTGATGGACGCTCTGGTGTCCAAAGCGGAACTGGATCTGCCCAAAGCCAGCGTGCAGGCTGAAATTGCCCGCCTGCTGGAAGCTGCACGCGCTGACCTCAAGCAGCGCGGCATCAAGGACGCCGACAAGGCCGAAATCCCCGAGGACGTGTTCCGCCCTCAGGCCGAGCGCCGCGTGCGCCTGGGCCTGGTGGTCGCCGAACTCGTGCGTGCCAATAACCTGCAGGCCAAGCCGGAGCAGTTGAAGGCCCACGTGGACGAGCTGGCTGCCAGCTACGAGAAGCCTGAGGACGTGGTGCGCTGGTACTTCAGCGACCGCAATCGCCTGGCTGAGGTGGAAGCCGTGGTCATCGAGAACAATGTGACCGACTTCGTGCTGGGCCAGGCCAAGGTGAACGACAAGGCCGTGTCCTTCGATGAACTGATGGGCCAGGCCTGAGTAGCTGGCCCTTGCCCCGGGCTTTGACCCAGGGGTGAGGACGAAACCCGGCGGGGCTTGTGCTTTGCGGCACAAGCCCCAATTCATTTTCTGGGTACAGTATCCGCCTGACTGGAGAAACGTATGAGCGCATTGGAAACGCAAGCCCTGGGCATGATCCCCATGGTCATTGAGCAGTCCGGCCGCGGCGAGCGGTCCTACGACATTTATTCGCGCCTGTTGAAGGAGCGCGTGATCTTCCTGGTGGGTGAGGTCAATGACCAGACTGCCAACCTGGTGGTTGCGCAGCTGCTGTTCCTTGAGAGCGAGAACCCGGACAAGGATATTTCGTTCTACATCAACTCCCCGGGTGGCAGCGTGACGGCGGGCATGGCCATCTATGACACCATGCAGTTCATCAAGCCGGATGTGTCCACGCTGTGCTGCGGCTTTGCGGCGAGCATGGGGGCTTTCCTGCTGGCTGCAGGGGCCAAGGGCAAGCGCTATTCGCTGCCCAACTCCAAAATCATGATCCACCAGGTGCTGGGCGGTGCCCGCGGACAGGCGACGGATATCGAGATCCACGCCCGCGACATTCTGCGTACCAAGGATCAGATGAACCGCATCCTGGCGGAGCGCACGGGACAGCCCATCGAGAAGGTGAAGGCGGATACCGAGCGGGACTATTTCATGACCGCGGACGAAGCCAAGGATTACGGCATCGTGGACCAGGTCATTGCCAAGCGCCCCTGAGTTTTGGCCGGCGCGCGCGGCGTTTCCCCCTGTGGGAAACGCCGTTTTTATTTCGTTATCATCTTGACAACATCCCCAGTCATAAGGCATTGCCCCCATGGCCGAGAAAAAAGGCTCCTCCAGCGAAAAAACCCTTTACTGCTCTTTTTGCGGTAAAAGCCAGCATGAAGTAAAGAAGCTGATCGCCGGTCCGTCGGTCTTTATCTGCGACGAGTGCATTGACCTGTGCAACGAGATCATCCGTGATGAGCTGCCCACCGGCGATGCCGGACGCGAAGGCCGCGGAGATCTGCCTACGCCTGCGGAAATCAAGACCAACCTCGATCATTACGTGATTGGCCAGGAAAAGGCCAAACGTACGCTGGCCGTCGCCGTGTACAACCACTACAAGCGCCTGCGCCACAAGGACAAGGCCGGTAAGGACGAGGTGGAACTGTCCAAGAGCAACATCCTGTTGATCGGCCCTACGGGGTCGGGCAAGACGTTGCTGGCGCAGACCTTGGCGCGGCAGCTCGATGTGCCTTTCGTGATGGCTGACGCCACCACGCTGACGGAAGCCGGCTATGTTGGAGAGGACGTGGAGAACATCGTCCAGAAACTCCTGCAAAGCTGCAACTACGATGTGGAACGTGCCCAGCGGGGCATTGTCTACATCGACGAAATCGACAAAATTTCGCGCAAATCCGACAACCCCAGTATTACGCGGGATGTCTCAGGTGAAGGTGTGCAGCAAGCGCTGCTCAAGCTCATCGAGGGGACCATGGCGAGCGTGCCTCCACAAGGTGGACGCAAGCATCCCAATCAGGATTTTCTGCAGATCGATACCACCAACATTCTGTTCATTTGTGGTGGTGCGTTTGCTGGGCTGGAAAAGGTCATTGAGAACCGTACTGAAGCTTCCGGTATTGGCTTTGGCGCGGCAGTGCGTAGCAAGAAGCAGCGTTCTTTGACCGAGGTGTTTCAGGATATCGAGCCTGAGGACCTCATCAAATTCGGCCTGATTCCAGAGTTGGTGGGTCGCATGCCCGTGGTCACAGCCCTGGCCGAACTGAGCGAGGACGCGCTGGTGCAAATCCTCACCGAGCCCAAAAACGCCTTGGTCAAGCAGTACAGCAAGTTGCTGGCGATGGAAGGCGTTGAGCTGGAAATTCGTCCCGCTGCGTTGAAGTCCATCGCGCGAAAAGCCATCGCACGCAAGACGGGTGCCCGCGGCTTGCGCTCCATTCTTGAGCAAGCGTTGATTGGCACCATGTTTGACTTGCCCAACGTCTCCAACGTGGAAAAGGTGGTGGTGGACGAGGCCACCATCGAAGAGAACAAGGCCCCTTTGCTGGTTTATCGCGAGGCCGCCAAGACCGCCTGAAAGCCGTGTGTCGCCGGGAGTCGCGCGCGTTAGTGATGCGCCCGGCGAGCCATGTTGCTAACACCTGGGTGCAGATGCTGCCGGGTTGAAAAATGTGGTCCATGGACCATATTCCATGGAACTACTAGAGGATTGCCCCATGTCCGGACACACACCCCTGCCCGATACGCCCCTGGATCTACCACTGTTGCCTTTGCGCGATGTGGTGGTCTTTCCTCACATGGTGATTCCCCTGTTTGTGGGGCGTCCCAAGAGCATCAAGGCGCTGGAAGCCGCCATGGATGCCGATCGACGAATCATGCTGGTTGCGCAAAAAGCAGCCGCCAAGGATGAACCGCAGGTTTCGGATATGTTCGAAGTCGGTTGCATATCCACCATCCTGCAGATGCTGAAGCTTCCCGATGGCACGGTGAAGGTGCTGGTGGAGGGGCAGCAGCGCGCCCACGTTCGCATGGTGCATGAATCGGACGTTCACTTCACGGCGACGGTTGAGCCCATGCAGGCATCCGCTGAGGACGCCGCTTCGAGTGAAATTGAAGCGCTACGCCGGGCGGTAATGCAGCAGTTTGATCAGTACGTCAAACTGAACAAGAAGATTCCCCCTGAGATTCTGACTTCCATTTCGGCCATCGACGATCCGGGGCGGCTGGCTGACACCATTGCCGCGCACTTGCCGCTCAAGCTGGAGAACAAGCAGGTTGTTCTCGACTTGGCAGGCGTCAAGCAGCGTCTGGAGAATCTGTTCGAGCAGTTGGACCGCGAAGTGGATATCCTCAATGTGGATAAGCGCATTCGCGGTCGCGTGAAGCGCCAGATGGAGAAAAACCAGCGGGACTTCTATCTCAACGAACAGGTCAAGGCGATCCAGAAGGAACTGGGCGAAGGCGAAGAAGGCGCGGATCTTGAGGAGATCGAGAAAAAGATCAAGGCCGCGCGCATGCCGGTCGAAGCGCGCAAGAAGGCGGAAGGCGAGCTGAAAAAGCTCAAGCTCATGTCTCCTATGTCTGCCGAAGCCACTGTGGTTCGCAACTACATTGATGTGCTCACGGGACTGCCCTGGAGCAAGAAGTCCAAGGTCAAGCACGATCTTGCCCATGCAGAGGCTGTGTTAAACGAGGACCACTATGGCCTGGAAAAGGTGAAAGACCGGATCCTGGAATATCTCGCCGTGCAGCAGCGGGTGGACAAGGTGAAGGCGCCCATCCTGTGCTTGGTCGGCCCACCGGGTGTGGGCAAGACTTCGCTCGGGCAGTCCATTGCAAAGGCAACGGGGCGCAAGTACGTGCGTATGGCGCTGGGGGGGATGCGTGACGAAGCAGAGATCCGGGGTCACCGTCGTACCTACATTGGGGCGATGCCAGGCAAGGTATTGCAGAGCCTGAGCAAGGTGGGGGCGCGCAATCCGTTGTTCCTGCTCGATGAAATTGACAAACTAGGCATGGACTTTCGAGGTGACCCCTCGAGCGCGTTATTGGAAGTCCTCGATCCTGAGCAGAACCACAAGTTCGGCGACCACTATGTGGAGGTCGACTTCGACCTTTCCGATGTCATGTTTGTCGCGACTTCGAACTCGATGAACATCCCGCCGGCGCTACTTGATCGCATGGAGGTGATACGTCTTTCCGGATATACCGAGGACGAAAAAACCAACATTGCCATCAAGTATTTGCTCCCCAAGCAGATGCAAAACAACGGTGTGAAAGATGCCGAGTTGCAGGTCACGGAATCCGCCGTACGAGACATCGTGCGCTACTACACGCGTGAAGCGGGCGTCCGCTCCCTAGAGCGCGAACTCTCCAAAATCTGCCGAAAAGTGGTCAAGGCAATCCAGCTCAAGAAGCTGACGGCTCCCGTGGAGGTGTCGGCGGACAACTTGCCTGAATACTTGGGAGTGCGCAAGTACACCTATGGTCGCGCGGAACAGCAGAACCAAGTGGGACAAGTGGTTGGCCTGGCATGGACCGAAGTCGGCGGGGATCTGCTCACGATCGAGGTCGCGACCATGCCCGGCAAAGGCAACATCCTTCGCACAGGATCGCTGGGCGATGTCATGAAGGAGTCGGTCGAAGCGGCCCGCACGGTAGTGCGTAGCCGTGCGCGCTTACTTGGTATTCGCGATGAGGCGTTCGAGAAGCGAGATCTTCATATCCACGTGCCCGATGGTGCGACCCCTAAAGATGGTCCTAGCGCCGGCATTGCGATGACGACGGCGATCGTTTCTGCGCTGACCGGAATACCGGTCCGCGCAGATGTTGCGATGACGGGGGAGATCACATTGCGCGGAGAGGTCACAGCAATTGGTGGGCTCAAGGAGAAACTTTTGGCGGCATTGCGTGGAGGGATCAAGACGGTGTTGATTCCTGAAGAAAACGTAAAAGACCTCCAGGAAATTCCAGACAACGTCAAGATGGGGCTGGAGATCATTGCTGTGAAGTGGATCGACAAGGTTCTGGAGATAGCACTCGAGCGCAAGCCTGTTGCATTGGCAGAGGACGACAGTGCCCAAACCGTGGCGGTGCCTGCCTCCGCCGATGTGTCACGGGGCTCCGTGAAACATTGATGGAAAAAACTTTGCACTATTCTTGGAGCCCGCGAAAAGTACTCTATAATTTCACTTGTCGACGCTAAACATGCTACAGTGTGAGGCTTAGATAAATGCGGGAATAGCTCAGTTGGTAGAGCGCAACCTTGCCAAGGTTGAGGTCGTCGGTTCGAGACCGATTTCCCGCTCCAATTTATGATCTACAGACTTCCACTGACGTCTGTAAGTCATTGAAAAGAGGAGCTTCGGCTCCTTTTTTCATTCCAGCGAAAGCCACGGAAGTCCACTGACAGCCACCATTTTTGAGGCCAAAAACAAGGCCAAAGAATGCGGGTCGTGCCGGTTCCGGGTTGTTGCTGGGGTTGGATCGGGATGACAAGCAGCATCGGGCCTAAGTCCAAGACTTAGGAGCTTGATGATGACACTCTCTGATCTGACCGTGCGGCAAGCCAAGGCCGCCGAGAAAACCTACAGCATCCCCGACACCGATGGCCTCGGCCTGGTGGTCGCCCGCACCGGCGGCAAGTCGTGGCATTTGCGCTATTACTGGCTCGGCAAGCAAAAGCGCATCTCCCTGGGGAACTACCCCGAGATCGGTTTGCGCGAAGCGCGCACCTTGCGCGACGAAGCCCGGGCGCTTCTGGCAAAGGGCGTCAACCCCCATACCGATCGGAAACAGAAGCGACACGCGGTCAAGCTTGCGGCCGACTACACCTTCAAGGCCGTCTTCGATGCGTGGGTCGAGCATCGCCGCAAGGAAATCAAGGAGGGCAGGAACAGCACGCTGTCGCAGATCCGTAAGCGCACGGTCATCCCACCCTTGAGGGCGGCGGCGTAAGCGGCAACGATGGTGTCCACCAAACCAGATAGGTGGACACCATGACCGAAGCCCAGAACAAGACCCGTCGGCGCCACAGCGCCGAGCTCAAGCAGCAGATCCTGGCCGAGTGCGCCCAGCCCGGTGCATCGGTGGCCAGCGTGGCGCTCTCGCACGGCATCAACGCCAACGTCGTGCACAAATGGCGCCGACTGGCCCATGCCCCCAGCACAGATATGCAAGTTCCCACCTTCGTGCCGGTGACGCTGCCTGCGCCCAGCTGTGCGCCGGCCCCAGACATCCGCATCGAGTTGCGCCGTGGCGCTACCAGCATCTCGCTGACCTGGCCGGTCTGCGCGGCCGAGCACTGCGCGGCCTGGATGCGGGACCTGCTCAAGTGATCCGCATCGACGCCCTGTGGCTGGCTACCGAGCCGCTGGACATGCGTGCCGGCACAGACACCGCGCTGGCCCGTGTGGTGGCCGTCTTCGGTGCTGCGCGTCCGCATCACGCCTACCTGTTTGCCAACCGGAGAGCCAGCCGCATGAAGGTGTTGGTGCACGACGGCATTGGGGTGTGGCTGGCGGCGCGGCGCCTGAACAGCGGCAAGTTCGTCTGGCCGCGTGACGGTGCGTTGACCACCACGCTCAGCCGCTCGCAGTTCGACGCTCTGGTGCTCGGGTTGCCTTGGCAGCGCCTGGGCGATGGTGGCCTCATCACCGTGCTCTGAATCTGATCGCTGACATGCGGCCTGCCAATCGGTGCATGTGCCAATGGCGTGGCGTTACCGGCGCTGGCACAGTCATGCCCATGGTCGTAGAGCCGCAATCCCTGGATAGTCTGAGTCCCGAGCAATTGCGCTCGGCGCTGCTGTCCATGCTGCAAGCCGCTGCTGCCAAGGACCAGGAGCTTGCCTTCAAGCAGACCCTCATCGACAAGCTCACGCACGAGAACGCGCTCTTGAAGCGCATGAAGTTCGCCGCCCAATCAGAGCGCTTCAGCCCTGAGCAGAAGAGCCTGCTCGACGACGAGATCGAAGCGGACCTGGCGGCCGTGGCCAGCGAGATCGACGCGCTGGCGCAGACGCAAGCACCGGCCACCCCCGAGAAGAGACAGGCCAAGCGGATGCCCTTGCCGGCGCACCTGCCACGCCGCGAGATCCGCCACGAACCCACGTCCACCACGTGCGCGTGTGGCTGCCAGATGAAACGCGTGGGCGAGGACGTGGCCGAGAAGCTGGACTATGTGCCCGGCGTCTTCAGTGTCGAGCGCCACATCCGCGGCAAGTGGGCCTGCGCCCGGTGCGAGACCATTCAACAAGCGCCGGTCGAGGCGCACGTCATCGACAAAGGTATCCCCACCACCGGCCTGCTGGCCCAGGTGCTGGTGGGCAAGTACGCCGATCACCTGCCGCTGTACCGGCAGGAGGCGATCTTCGGCCGCGCTGGCCTGGCCATCCCTCGCTCGACCCTGGCGCAGTGGGTGGGCACCTGCGGGGTGCGGCTGCAGCCGCTGGTCGATGCCCTGAAGACCGAGATCCTCAGCCACCGGGTGCTACACGCCGATGAGACGCCGGTGGCCATGCTCAAGCCCGGCGATGGCAAGACGCACCGCGCCTACCTCTGGGCCTATGCGCCGGGGGCCTTCGAGAGCATCAAGGCTGTGGTCTACGACTTCTGCGAATCCCGCTCGGGCGAACACGCCCGGCGCTTCCTGGGCCACGGCACCGACAAGGCCTGGAAGGGCTGCCTGACCTGCGACGACTTCAGCGGCTACAAGGCCTTGATCGCCAGCGGCGTGACCGAGGTGGGCTGTCTGGCCCATGCCCGGCGCAAGTTCTTCGACCTGCACGCGGCCAACCAGAGCCAGATCGCCGAGTTCGCCCTGCAGCAGTTCGCCCGGGTCTATGAGATCGAGCGGGACGTCAAAGAGCTGGACACCGAGCAACGGCAAGCCGTTCGGCAGCAGCAGACCCGGCCGATCCTGGACGCTCTTAACGAGTGGATGACGCTGCAACGGCGCCAGGTGCCCGACGGATCAGCAACCGCCAAGGCGCTGGACTACAGCCTGCGGCGCTGGGATGCGCTGACCCGATTCGTGGATGACGGACAACTGCCGGTCGACAACAACTGGATCGAGAACCAGATCCGGCCCATTGCCATCGGTCGTAACAACTGGCTGTTTGCCGGCAGCCTGCGTGCGGGCCAGCGAGCGGCCGCCGTCATGAGCCTGATCCAGTCGGCCCGTATGAACGGGCACGACCCGTATGCCTACCTCAAGGACGTGCTCACGCGACTGCCCACGCACAAGGCCAGCCGCATCGTCGAGCTCCTGCCACACCGCTGGAAACCCGCCGACGCCTGATCACCGGCCTCGGTAGGCCTGGGTTTGCCGGACGCTTACGCAGATCCTGCGGATCTTCAACAAGGACGTGCTGCCTAGCCTCAAGCAGATGTCGATCTACGACATTCGCCGGCCCCAACTCCTGGGCGTCCTGGCGAGGATCGAGGAGCGCAAGGCGTTCACCACTGCCGAGAAGGTCCGCACCTGGCTGGGGCAGTTGTTCCGCTATGCCCTCGTCATCGTGGAGGGGCTGGAAGCCAATCCGGCCTCCGACCTGGACGTGGTGGCCGAGCCCAAGCCCCCGGTGAACCACAACCCCTACCTGGTCGCCCCTGATTTATTCGTAAGCCATTGATTTTGCTGGATATTTTCTTCATTCCGGCGTATAATTTCTCCCGTTCTGATAGCGCATCCGCCTTGATTTCTGGGAGTTTCGTGCCGTGATGTTCACCTGCCCCGCCACCGACGATTTCTTCCGCTCGCGCATCGACCAGATGATCGATCTGCGCCATCCGCTGGCGGTGCTGTCTTCGCGCATGCCCTGGCAGGAGATCGAGGCGCGGGTGGCCCACCTGCTGGTGCGCAAGGCCCACGCCGGGCAGGCCATGCCCGATCTGGATTTGTTCGGCGAGAAGCCCCAGCGCCAGGCTGCGGCCAGCAAGGCCGGGCGCCCGCGCGTGGCGCTGCGCATCATGGTCTCGCTGCTGTACCTCAAGCACGCGTTCAACGAATCCGATGAGGGCGTGGTGGCCCGCTGGGCCGACACCCCGCGCTGGCAGTTCTTCTCGGGCTGCGCGTACTACGAAGACCGCCAGCCCTGCGACGCCACCACCCTGGTCAAGTTCCGTCAGTTGCTGGGCGAAGAAGGCGTGGAAGAGCTGCTGGCGCAGACCATCAACGTGGCCGTTGAACTCAAGCTGATCAAGCCGCAGGAGCTCTCTCGCGTGATCGTGGACAGCACGGTGCAGCACAAGGCGATTGCGCACCCCACCGACAGCCGCCTGCTGGAGACAGCCAGGGTCAAGCTGGTCGAAGCAGCCAAGGGTGCCGGCATCGACTTGAAGCAGACCTTTGCCAAGGAAGGCAAGGAGCTGGGCCGCAAGGCCGGGCGCTATGCCCACGCGCGCCAGTTCAAGCGCATGCGCCGCGCCATCAAGCGCCAGCGCACCATCGTCGGGCGGCTGCAGCGCGAGATCGAGAGGAAGATCGCCACTGGGGCCAGCGCCATCGGGCAAGCCGTGCGCCAAGCGCTCGCCCAGACATTGAGCAAGGCCGCGCGCATCGTGGCCCAGAGCGGCCAGCGCAAGGCGGTGGATGGACAGCCCAAGCTGTACGCCTGGCATGCCCCGGAGGTGGACTGCATCAGCAAAGGCAAGGCCAAGCAGCCCTACGAGTTCGGCGTGAAGGTGGGCATTGCCAGCACGCTCAAAGGCAACCTGATCGTGGGCGCCCGGGCCTTCCACGGCAACCCGTACGATGGTCACACCCTCACAGAGCAACTGGAGCAGGCCACGATCCTGATGCAGGACAGCGATGCAAAACCAGCGACAGCGTTCGTTGATCTGGGCTACCGGGGGGTGGATGCGGACAACCCGGATGTGCACATCGTGCACCGGGGCAAGGCCAAGCGGATCAGTGAGCAGGAAAGAAAGCTGCTCAGGCGGCGCCAGGCTATTGAACCCATCATCGGGCACCTCAAGGCCGATCACCGCATGGGTCGCTGCCACCTCAAGGGCGAACAGGGCGACCGCCTGCACGCGGTGCTGTGCGCGGCCGGCTACAACATCAAGTGGCTGCTGCGCATGATCGTCAAGAAGGGGGTGGCCTTCTTGCAGGTGGTTTTTTTGTGCCTGCTGCAAGCCAGCACACAGGAGCGTTCTTGGCTGGCCGCTGTGATGGGCATGCGCTCTTGGGCTGCTGATGCCCGATCAACCCTGTGCACAGCCCTGGCCAACCGGCTGACCTTGGGGGCTGGCAGGCTCTCCCAGGCTTGAAATGAATATTTCAGGGCCGACTACCTGCATCTTCCGGAGCTTCCCGAGTTCCTGCACAAGCTCAGGCTCTACAACCCTCGTGGTTGGCAGACCCAACTCGGCATCCGGCTGCTGTTCCTGACCGGCGTGCGTACCGGCGAGCTGCGGCTGGCGACCCCGGACCAGTTCGATCTCGACCGTGGCCTGTGGATCATCCCGCCGCAGATCGTCAAGCAACTCCAGGACGAGATGCGCAAGGCCGGCAAGCGCCCGCAGGACGTTCCGCCCTACATCGTGCCGTTGTCCGTGCAGGCCATCGAGATCGTGCGCTACCTGTTGGGTGTGATGAGGCCGGCTCAGGTCCATCTGCTCACGCACCGCAGCGAACTCAAGAAGCGCATCAGCGAGAACACCCTCAACGCGGCCTTGAAACGAATGGGCTACAAGGATCAACTGACCGGTCACGGCATCCGCGGAACCATCTCGACGGCGCTCAACGAGATCGGCTATCCCAAGATTTGGGTGGACGCGCAGCTTTCGCACTCGGACCCGAACAAGGTGAGTTCGGCCTACAACCACGCCAAGTATGTTGAGCCGCGCCGCCGGATGATGCAGGACTGGGCGGATCGTCTCGATCTGCTCGAACAGGGCCAAGTGGAAGCGGCCAGCGCGCATCTGACGATGCGTATCGACGGGGTGCCGGCGATGGCGGAAACTGAGGACGTGGTGGACGCGGTCCCCATGGTGGCCGAGCCCGCTTCCCCTGGCGTCCCGCCGATGGTGGCCACGCCCATCGTCGTGACCCCGAACAGTGGCGAGATCACGTTCCAGCGGCTGTCGCAGGTGCCGCCACCGCCGACGCATGCTCCGGAGCCGGAAGTCTCCGCAATCCAGCGGGAGCGCGAGGAAATGCTGGCCATGTACGAGTCGCCGAACAATCTGCCGGTGCCGCTGTTCGGCAAGCTGGCCGGAAAGTCCAAGGACCAGATCAACCGGGGGCTGAAAGCCGGCAAGCTACTGTCCATCAGCCTGGGCAATCGGGGGCAGCGGGTTCCCGACTGGCAACTGGTGCCGCTCAAGCACAAGCTGGCTCAGGTGCTCATGAATCAATGTCCGCGGGCGGACTCGTGGGATCTGTATCGCATGCTCACCCGGCCACATCCGGACCTGGGTGATCGTGCCGCCATCGACATCGTGACGCCAAGCAATCTGGGCATGGTCGTCCGGGTCATCGCGGCCACCCACCAGCAGACAGGTGCGTCTGAGGCTGGCTTGCCGCCGAGGCTCATCCCCGAGGACGTCCAGCAGAGCGTTCGTCGGCTGGTGGACAGCGCTGCGATGCTTGAGACGGCGTAATCCGAGGTTCGACGGTACCGTGGCCAGCGGCACCATTCCTGTCGCTGACCACTGCATTTCGCCTTATTGCAACGATGTGCCCGAGCGCACCACGACGGCGTACAGATCGGCAATCGTCGCCAACGCGCCCTCATGCAGCACCTCGGCCGACACATTCACCACGCCCCTTCGGATGGGCCGCGTCGCGCATGCATCGGCCACCATGGTGGGCTGGTTGCCGCGTAGAAACGCACCCTCGGCGGTGAACGTCACGCACATGTGAGTCATTAATCCCATGACGATGACCTGTTTGTTACCGGCCGCCTCAACGCGCTCGCCCAAATCGGTGCCGACGAATGCATTGGGCGCCGTCTTGACGACCACGGGCTCGTTGGACAGCGGCGCGACGGCGGGATGAATCTGCCGATCTTGGCGGCGAGGTCGTAGGGCGAGCCCTCTCCACCATCGTGAACGACATGGATGCTGTTGGTGCCGGCGGCGCGCGCCCGGGTCAACAGTTCAGATGCCGAAGCCAGCGCCGGCTGCCAGCCGGCCAGTTCCATGACGCCGCGCGTGTAGGTGTTCTGGTAGTCCACGAGGATCAAGGTGGCACCGTCTAACGTGGCCGGTGTGGGGTCCAGTCCCCCGATGGCCAGTCCAAATTCCCCCACCTGTGGCCACCCCAAATTCCCCAGGCAAGACCGGTTGGATTATGACGACTCAGTGCCGATGGCGATGCGTGCGGCGGCCTCTTTGAGCCGGTAGCTCTTGCCCTCGAATTCCAGCATCGTGCAGCGGTGCATGAGGCGGTCCAGGATGGTGGTCGCCATTGTGGCGTCGCCCAGATAGCGACCCCAGTCCTGCACCACGCGGTTGGAGGTCACCACGATGGCGCGGCGCAGCTTGTAGCGCTGATGCACGATGGCCTGCAGGACCTCGGCGGCGTGCTCGCTGATACGCCTGGCCAGGAACAGATCGTCCAAGATGATCAGGTCAGGCTCCACCCACTCCTTGAGCAGGCCGATGCGCTCGGTGGCACTTGCCAGCGCGTAGCGGGCGAATTCGGCGTCGGCCTCGAGGTAACGCACATCGTGGCCGCCCAGCGTGGCCTGGTAGGCGATGGCCTTGGCAATGTGAGACTTGCCGGTGCCGGGTTTACCGACGATGAGCGCGTTGGAACCCTCGGCGATGAACTTCAGGGTGTGCAGCTCAAAGCAGGCCGCGCGGGGCAGCTTGGGGTTGAAACGCCAGTCGAAGTCGGCCAGGCTGACCTTCTCGTCCAGACCCGAGCGCTTGTAGCGGCGCTCTGTCAGGCGCGATCGGCGCCGGTCGAGCTCATCCTGAAGCATGGCGGCGAAGGTCTGCAGAAATGGCTCCTGGGCGACCTGGGCCTGCATCACGCGGGTCGACAGGGTCTCGGCAATACCCGACAGGCGCAGCTGGCGCAGCGCGCGCTCGATCTCGACCATGTTCATGGCTGGCTCCCAACTGCGGCGGTGGCCGCAGCGTGGGCAAACAGGTCACCGTATTCATCGGCATCGCGGATCAGCTCGTGCTGCTGGGTCAGGGTCGCCGTGGTGGGCGTTACATGCTCGCCACCGGCCTGGGTCTCGATGGCTTCAAGCGCATCGGCAAAGAGCGCCTCTGTCAATGCCTGGACGCGCTTGAAGCTGTAGATGCCCTGCTCCAGAGCCTGGGCGCAAGCGGCGTTGACACAATGCGCCGGATATCGGCGCACCAGGCCGACGATGCCCCAGAGCTTGCGCTGGCCCACCCGGCCCTCGATGGCAAAGAGCAACTGGCACAGCCGGGCGGCGTGTTCGCCAATCTGGCCGGCCTGGCGCAGGATCAGGCGGGTCTCACGCGAGGGGTTGAACACCCGCTCATCCTGGGGCAGCACCACGGTGCCGGGGCGTTCAGCCTTGGGGTGACTGCGCAGCAAGGTGCCGGTTTGCAGATCAAAGATCTGGATGCGCTGGGCGAAGATGCGCACCCGCACCTTCGATCCGATGACCGCCGGGCGCGCGGCGTAGCTGCTGTGCTCCACCCGCACACAGCTGTCGTCGCACACCGTGCGCTGGACCTCTTCGAAATACTGCATGCCCAGCAGTGGCAAAGCTTTGAGGTGGGGGCGTTCTTCCGCGAACATGGCCTGCACCTGGCGCCGCTCGGTGCCGTGGATGCGCTTGGCTGCCCAATTCTTCTCCCATTGCGCCAGGAAGGTGTTCTGCTCTTCGATGGACTCAAAGCGCCGGCCCTTCAAGGCCGTGGCCTGGGTGTGGCCGATGGCGTGCTCTACCGTACCCTTGCGGTTGGGGTCACGCACCCGGGCCGGGTCGGCCACCACGCCGTAGTGCGCCAGGGTGGCGGCATAGACCGGGTTGAGTTCGGGCTCATACAGGTCGGGTTTGATGACGCCCTCTTTGAGGTTGTCCAGCACCACGTACTGCGGGCAGCCACCGAAGTGGCGAAACGCGCGCTCGTGCAGCTCGGCCCAGACCTGCTGGCTGGACTTCCAGACCACGTGCCGAAAGCTGGCCCGCGAGTAGCGCAGCGTGGCCACGAACAGGCGCGGTTTGCGGTACCGGTTGCTGCCCGGCACCCGGGTGGGTGCACCCTCACCGTAGTCCACCTGCATCTCCTCTGCGGGCAGGAAGGACAGGCGGTCGAATTGTTCGGGCTCCTTGTGACGCAGCCGGGCCACGAAGCGTTTGACCGAGTTGTACTGGCCGGCAAAGCCGTGGACATCGACCAGGTCCTGGTAGATGGCCGTGGCGTTGCGCTTGAGACGCAGTTGGGCCTCGATGAAGTCGCGGTACGGCTCGCATAGGGAGGCGGCCACTGACGTGGGAGCCGGTGGCCAGGGTGGGGGAATTTGCGCGGCCACGTGAGCGGCCATGGCATCAGGGCCGGTGGCCACCCCGGGGGAATTTGACTGCTCGGCCTGCCGGCGACGTTGGTAACTCCTGACGGTCTTGCGGTCGATTCCGGTGATGCGCGCGATCTCGCGCTGGGTGCTGCCACGCTCGAGCAGCGTGTAGACGGTGGCCCGTTGGTTGGGTTTCAAGACATTCACTCCTTGGCCTCCCCTCGGGGAAGACCAGAACTACTGTCCTGCCAACAGGTGCCAGCGGCGCCGGCGTTTACCCCCTGTCCCCGATCAACTCAGGTGGGGGAGTTTGAGGTGGCCATCAGTGGGGGAGTTTGGGTGGCCGCCGGGGGTCCAGTCCGTTGAGCTGGCGCAGCGTGGTCGAGGAGTTCATGGTTGTACTTCCTTGAATGGGAAATGGAGGATCCGGCCATCAGAAATGACCGCCTCGTCATGCTAGAAGCGCAGCGGAATGTCGGCAATGTCATCTAACATGTAGATTCAGACATTGCGGTGCGCGGGCACCCACGGAGCTTGCAGCATGGCAAACATCAAGCGCCTCATCGTCATGGTGCTGTTCGAGCACGTCTATCTGCTGGACGTGACCGGTCCGGCCGAGGTGTTCTCACTTCTTCAGCGCGAGATGGACGAGCCGACGGGCTACGAGGTGGTGTTGGCGGCTGCGACGCTTGCGCCCGTCATGACTTCGGCCGGTGTGCGTGTACTGCCCGATACGACATTCGCCGACCTCGCCCCCCGTAGGATCGACACCCTCGTGGTGCCGGGCGCGGTCGAGGTCGATGCGCAGCGACGCGTGCGCGCCGTCGTAGCGCCTTCGGTGGTGGTATCTGTGAGGGCGCTTGCAGGCCATACCCGACGCCTCGCGTCCGTGTGCGTGGGCGCGCATGTCCTGGCTGCGGCAGGCCTGCTCGAAGGCCGTCGTGTCACCACACATTGGTCCACCGCGCAACAACTCGCTGACGAGCACCCGGAGGTCAAGGTGGATGCCGACCCGATCTTCATCCGCGACCGTGATGTCTGGACCGGCGCCGGCCTGACCGCCTGTCTGGACCTGGCGTTGGCTTTGGTCGCCGATGACTTCGGCGAGCGGTTGGCGCTGCGCGTGGCGCGCCAACTGGTGATGTTCCTAAAGCGCCCGAGTGGGCAAAGCCAATTCAGTGCCTCGCTGGAACCGGCGTCCAAGACCCGGCGCATGGATGCGCTGCGCCACTACATCATGCGCTGCATCGGTAAGCCCATGAGCATCGCGGAACTGGCCGAACAGGCACATGTAAGCGATCGGCAACTGACCCGCATCTTCAAGACGGAATTGAACATGACGCCGGCCGCTTACATTGAATCGGTGCGCGTGGAGATGGCGCGCAATCGGTTGGAAACCACCGACGAACCGCTTGAACGGATTGCCACAACCTGCGGCTTCAATACCACTGACGCGCTCAACCGCGCATTCCGCAGGACCCTGGGCACCACGCCGGCCGAGTACCGCAGCCGGTTCAGGACAGTGTGCTGATCGCGCCCGCCTCGCCTGTCACTATCAGATCGTAACTGCAACCTGCAGCGCTCTGCGCTCGAACCGCTCGGTCGCCGGAGTGGCTTGTACGTAGGGCCGCTGGAGGTACGTCACGACCTCGTAGGGGCCGTCGGCGAGCGATCGCATACTGAGTCCCCATCCGTGAGCGCGCTCGATGCGCGATTGCGTAGAGATTCCCACGCCATAGCCTGCGGCGACCTTGAGCGCCAGCATCTCGAAGGAAGCCACGTACTGCGTGCTCTGCTGCCTCACCGCAGGAAGTGAAGACAACCGCTGATCCAGCAAAGGGCAACTCTCTGCCTGCCAGCGGAAGACAGGGTGATCCAGCAAATCGGCGATCGCGAGCTTGGCGTGATCCATCAAAGAGGATCGCAACGGCATAGCAACTGCCATGTGCTCGATCCACAAGGGTTGTGTATGGAGAGCCGAATCGGTCGCTCCTTGAAGCGACATCGCTGCGTCGTAATGGCCATCCTTCAGTCCCGCAAGAATCTCGTCACCTCTGACCTCAAGGAGCGCTATGGTGACCTCTGGCTCTTCGGCGCGTTGGAGCGCAAGCAGGTCCGAAAGCCTCGATGACGTTACGCCTGGCGCTATCGCAAGCCTGAGATGGGGAGGTTGGCTGATGACGGTGGGCATGTGAGCCTATAAAAGCGAAAAAGCAGATCAGGTTCAGCCAACATGAATTAATAGAGTGAAGTTTAACGTCTATAACTTTAACGTGGTTAATTTTTGCGGATTATTCGACGCTTCTGCTGATGCAGAAGCCCACTATTCAGCCAGGTCGTCCCGCTGGCACATCTACGTATGAGTCCGCTCCAGCAATGGCGTTTGGGCAGGCCGTACGCGCAGCGCGTGTCGCTCAAGCAATCGCTCAAGACGAGTTCGCAGCCCTGGCAGGGAGGGTGTGCAGAATTTTGTGTAAACGGACAATCCACCGCCGGCGTAAGCCGGCCTGTCCGTAAGCACAATGAACACCAAGAAACACGACGTACCCGAAGAACTGCTGTCTGGCCTGCTGGCCAACTACAAGAAGCCCGAAGACCTCATCGGCGAGAACGGTCTGCTCAAGCAACTTACCAAGCTGCTGGTCGAGCGAGCCCTGGACGCTGAGCTGACTGAGCACCTGGGCCATGAACGCAACGAGGCGGTGGCCAACCCCGCTGGCAACACCCGCAACGGCAAGAGCAAGAAGACCCTCAAGGGCGAGTTCGGCGAATTGCCCATCGAAGTGCCACGCGACCGCCATGGCAGCTTCGAGCCTCAGCTCATCCCCAAGCACCAGACCCGCTGGGCCGGCTTCGACGACAAAATCATCTCGCTGTACGCCCGTGGCATGACGGTGCGCGAGATACAGGCCCACCTCGAAGAGATGTACGGCACCGAGGTCTCACCCAGCCTGATTTCCTCGGTGACAGATGCCGTGGCCGACGAGGTCAAGGCCTGGCAGGCCCGACCGCTGGAGCCGATTTATCCCATCGTCTATCTGGACTGCATCCATGTGAAGGTGCGCGAGGGCGCGGTGCGGGTCAAGGCGGTGTACCTGGCCATCGGCATCACCATGACGGGCGACAAGGAGGTGCTGGGCCTGTGGCTGGCCCAGACCGAGGGCGCCAAGTTCTGGCTGCAGGTGGTCACCGAGTTGCGCAACCGGGGCGTGCAGGACATCTTCATCGCCTGCGTCGATGGGCTCAAGGGCTTCCCTGACGCCATTGAGGCCGTCTTTCCCAAGGCGGTGGTGCAACTATGCATCGTTCACATGGTGCGCCACTGACCTTGCCCCTGTTTCGTGTAGCTCTTAACCCACGGTTCACGCGGCCTTTTTACGCTGTGCCTCGTACCAGCGCTGCTCGTACTGCATCGGGCTGAGGTAGCCCAGCGACGAATGCAGCCTTCGGTGATTGTAGAAGGCCATCCAGTCCATCACCGCCTGCCTGGCCTGCTCACGGGTAGCAAATTTGCACCCATGTACGCTGGCTGTTTTCAGCCGGCCCCAGAAGCTCTCGGTCGGTGCGTTGTCCCAACAGTTACCCTTTCTGCTCATCGATGAACGCATGCCCCAGCCCTTCAAGGCATCCTGGAACTCATGGCTGCAATACTGGCTGCCCCGGTCGCTGTGGAATATCAGCCCAGGAGGCGGCCTGCGGCGCCACCACGCCATGGCCAGCGCGTCCTTGACCAGGCTGGCCTGCATGTGCGGCTGCAGGCTCCAGCCCACCACCTGACGGTTGAACAGGTCGATGACCGCAGCCAGGTACAGCCAGCCCTCGTCGGTTTGGATGTAGGTGATGTCGCCACTCCAGAGCTGGTTGGGCGCCTCGGGGTTGAAGCGCCGCTGTACCAAGTCGGGCGCCACCGGCAGGCTGTGGCGGCTATCGGTGGTCACCACGAACTTGCGTTTGGTCTTGGCCCTGATGCCGTGCTGCTGCATGAGCTTGCGCACCCGGTCTTTGCCCACTCGGATGCCCCGGGCCAGCAGTTCCTTGTGCATGCGTGGCCAGCCGTATTCCCCCTTCACCTCGGCGTGGATGGCGCGCATGTACGCCAGCAGGGCTTCGTCGCTGTGACGCCGGGCAGGTCCACCGTGGCCAGACTCACGCCGGCGCAGCCAGTTGAAGTACCCGCTCGCGCTGACCTCCAGCACCCCGCAGGACACACTCACCGGGTACAGCTTTCTCATTTGGTGAATCCAGGCGTACCTCGCAGCGTGTCCTGCGCGAAGTACGCCGCGGCTTTTTTTGCGATGTCGCGCTCCATGCGAAGGCGAGCATTCTCTGCACGCAACCGGGCTATCTCCATCTGCTCGGGCGAGACTTGGATGCCCTTGTCACCACCGCCCGCACCGTCCAATTCTCCCTTGGCTGACAGCCGCACCCAGTTGCCCAGGCTCGCTTTGGGGATGCCCAGTACCTTGGCCACCACCGCAATCGCCTGACCCGAGCGGACCTGCCGAACAGCCTCCTGCTTGAACTCTCGCGTGTACTGCGCACGCACCTGCTTGTCACTCATCTCTGAACTCCTTGTCGGTATCTTCAACAAGGGTTAAGAACTCCACTTTTCAGGGGCAACCTCACACAGCCTGAACTACGTCTCATGGAAGCGCCGCAAAGAGGTGGCTGCCGACCTGCGCCGCATCTACACGGCCGCCACCGCCGAGGAGGCCGAGCTGATGCTCGGGGAATTCGAGGAGCGCTGGGATGCCGAGTACCTGCCCATTGGCCAGTCCTGGCGCAGGAACTGGAGCCGACTCATCCCGTTCTTTGACTACCCGCCGGAAATCCGCAAGGTCATCTACACCACCAACGCCATCGAGTCGGTGAACATGGGCCTGAGGAAGCTGACCAAGAACCGGGGCTCATTCCCCAGCGATGAGGCGCTGAGCAAGCTGTTCTACCTGGCCCTGCGCAACATCAGCCAGAAGTGGACCATGCCCATCCGGGATTGGAAGGCTGCGCTGACCCGCTTTACCATTCAGTTCGGAGACCGCATCTCCGTCAACTGAAGTCCGAACCGTTTACACAAAAATTCGGACACGCCCCTGGCAGGCATTTCGCGCTCGCACATGGGCAAGATCGAGCGTGGCGAGCATGTACCCACGCTCCCCCTCATACTTAAAATTTCCATGGCGCTCAAGATCAGTGCGGCCGAATTGATCGCGGCAACGGAAAGCAATCTTCGCAATCCAACCGAGGCCTGAGATCGAGCGTTCCGAAGGGCAGCACCTTCCCTCAGTCACCCGAGTGTTCGCGCAGGCGCACGATAAATCGCTCCAGCGCCTCCGGCAAGTCGTCGCTATCGGGCCGAAGCAGATAGGTGGTGATCACCGCCGAATCAACGGCCAGGGGACGGACTACGACATCAGGACGCTGGCTGACTGCGATCCTGGCCGCGGTTGTGAAGCCGACACCATAGCCTGCGCCAACCAAGGTGAGCATCATGTCGAGCGAAGACACCTGCTCAGCGACGTTGGGTTCACGTTCCAGCGGCCGCAAGAGCCGGGCCAGTTCACGGCAGTAGCCTTCGCATACCTGTGGGTTGCACAGCACCAGAGGATGGCAGGCGAGTTCGTGCAGGGGAATCTTCTTGTGCGACAACAGCGGGTGCCTAGGAGGCATCGCGACCACCAATGGATCCTGCCAGATTGTTTCGGCCACGATGCCTTCGCCCACATCGGCAGCGTGCGCAAATCCGATGGTGAAGTCGCCTGATCGGAGTCCTCGCACTTGCTCGGCCAAGGGCACTTCGGACAGGCGAATCTCGATCTCCGGCTCTTCCTCGCGACAATGGGCCAGGAACGCCGACAGCCGAGGATCAATCGCGCCGTCGGATACGGCGATGCGCAGGCTCCCTTGTGAGCCCGCTGCTACCGCTTTGACGTTCTCCCGTGCTTGTTCCAATACGGTAAACAATCTGCGAACGTCCTGCAGAAAGGCGACGCCCGCGGAGGTCAGCAGAGTTCCACGTCGATTTCGATCGAAGAGCACCACTCCTAACAGGCCGTTGAAAAAGTGCTTTTCGAACGCATCAGGGACGCTGAGTGCGAAGACACGAGCTGCCCAGACGCGTCTGCGCAGCGATTGCAACGGCCCATCTGGCCGGTTTGCAGGCCCTCCCGCCCATTTCGGGCGCACGTATCCCTGGGCTCACGCATGATGCGCGTCCCACCAGCCGCCGATGCTGCCCATTCGCACAAGGTTGTAGGTGGCAAAGCACAGCAGCGCCTGGCCCGTGAGCTTGGCCTGACCGATCAGCTTGGTCTTTGCCAGACCACCGACGGTCTTGATCCAGCCAAAGGCCTCTTCGATGCGCTTGCGCACCTTCAGGCTGGTCTTGTAGCCCTCGTGCCGTGTCACTCGCGCATCCACCGCCGAGTGTTTGTCCTTGGCCGCCACGTGGGGCGTGACTTTGAGCTTTCTGCAGCCTTTGATGAAGGCCTTGCTGTCGTAGCCCTTGTCGGCACCGACCGTGGCCCGTTTGTTCCTGTTGCCCCGACGCTCCAACATGGCCAGCGCCGCCTCGCGCTCGGCCGTGCCGCTGGCGTGGGTGATCTCGACATCCACGATCAGCCCGTTGCGGTTCTCCATGAGGATGTGCCCCATGTGGCACAGGCGGGATTTGTCGCCCTGGCTCTTCTTGAACAGCCGGGCATCGGCGTCCGTGGTGCTCTCGTGGGTGTCGTTGCAGCGCTCCTGCCCCTTGAAGTCCACCTCGGGGTTGCGCCCAGGCGGCGTGCCGCTGTCGTCGTCTTTGCGCTTGAAGCTCTTGTGCGAGGCCCAGGCGTCAATGAGCGTGCCGTCCACGCTGAAGTGCTCGTCGCTGGCGAGCTTGCCCCACTGGGCACTGAGCTTGACGCGCTCGAAGAAGGCGCGGGCGAGGTCTTCGTTGAACAGACGTTCGCGGTTGGCGCTGAAAGTGGAGTGGTCCCAGACCTTGTCTTCGATGTTCAGGCCCACGAACCAGCGGTACAGCAGGTTGTAGTTGATCGCTTCGACCAACTGGCGCTCGCTGCGGATGGAGAACAGGATCTGCAGCAGCAAGGCCTTGAGCAGCATCTCCGGTGGCACCGATGGGCGGCCACGGCGGGCGTACACCGCTTCGAACTCGCGGTTCATGGTTGCCAGCAGCGCATCAACCACCGCGCGCAACTTGCGCAGCGGGTGTGCCTGCGGCACGCGCTCTTCAAGGCTGATGTAGCTGAACATCGCCCCCTGGAAATCTTGACTGCCTCTCATCGTCCTCGTCTGGGTCGTTCACCGATGGCTTCAGATCGTAGCGGCCAACGCGGGCGTCGGCGGGGGATTTTTCAACGGCCTGCTAACTCATCCTCAAGTTCCTTGATGGCTCGGGACAGCGGGGGTTGCTCGATATGCAGGCGCTCCGCCGCTCGGGTGAAATGCAACTCTTCTGCTAGGGCTACAAAACAACGAAGGTGTCGCAATTCCATGGATCAGTGCCCCAAGATTGAATGCATGAATTGCTTAACCATTGTTCAGGTCACCCCTGACAGAGTGATGAGCAGATGATTATTTTCTTGTAAAGATCAATGCAATAGGAAGTCCTTGCCAGAGAGAAATGCTCCCGGCTTCTGCGCGGGCGGCTTGATCCCTCGCGTCCAGCAGGGCCTCGTCGTGAGGCCCTGCCGCGTTGCAACGTTAGCGTGGCTTACGCATCAGCAGGTAGGCAGCCGGAATCACGAACAGCGACAGCAACGGTGCGGTCACCATCCCGCCGAGCATCGGGGCTGCTATGCGGCTCATGACTTCAGAGCCCGTGCCGCTGCTCCAAACAATGGGTACCAGGCCCGCCAGGATGACCGCAACGGTCATCGCTTTTGGGCGCACGCGCAGCACCGCCCCTTCCCGGATCGCATCGAGCAGTTCTTCTCGCGTCGGTTCGCGTCCATCGGGGCAACGTTCCGCCAAGGCCTGCTTCAGATAGATGAGCATCACCACGCCGAACTCCGCCGCCACACCTGCCAGCGCGATGAATCCCACGCCGGTGGCGATGGACAGGTTGTAATTCAGCAGGTACAGGAACCAGATGCCCCCCGTGAGCGCGAAGGGCAAAGTCGCCATGATCAAGCCCGCTTCGTCCACACGCGCGAAGGTCAGGTACAACAGAACGAAGATGATCAACAGGGTGGCAGGCTCCACAACCTTCAGGCGTGCATTGGCCCGCTCCATGTATTCGAACTGCCCGGAGTAGGTGATGCTCACACCCGGCTCCAGCTTGACCTGCTGCCCGATGGCATCGCGCAGTTCATTGGCCACCGAGGCTAGATCACGGCCGCGCACATCGACATAGACCCAACCGGAGGGCCGTGCGTTCTCGCTCTTGAGCATGGGCGGCCCATCGGTGATCGCGATGCGTGCCACGGTCCCCAACGTAATCTGCTGACCCATCGGCGTGAAGATGGGGAGTTCTGCCAGCCGTTGTGGTGAATCACGCCATTCTCGCGCGTAGCGCAGATTGATCGGAAAGCGGGCAAGCCCCTCGACCGTCTCCGAGACGTTTTCGCCACCCACCGCGCCGGCGATGACCGCCTGGATATCGGCGATGTTCAGGCCGTAGCGACCGGCGGCTACGCGATCGATCTGAACATCCACGTAGCGCCCGCCCGTCAAGCGCTCCGCGAGTGATGACGTCACGCCGGGAATGCCCTTGGCGACCTGCTCGACCTCTGCAGCGATGCGATCGATCACGCCCAGGTCGTTGCCAGTCACCTTCACCCCGATCGGGCTCTTGATGCCGGTAGCCAGCATATCGATGCGATTGCGGATAGGGGGAATCCATATATTGGACAGGCCCGGGATCTTCACGGCACGATCCAGCTCTTCCACGAGCTTCTCGGGCGTCATGCCTGGACGCCATTGTTCCCTGGGCTTGAGCTTCACCGTGGTCTCGAACATCTCCAGGGGCGCCGGATCGGTCGCAGTTTCGGCCCGTCCTGCCTTGCCGAACACCTTGTCCACTTCAGGTACGGTCTTGATCATGCGGTTGCTCAGCTGCAGCAACTCCGTGGCGCGCTGCGCCGAGAGTCCCGGCAGGGCCGAGGGCATGTAGAGCAGGTCCCCTTCGTCCAACCTCGGCAGAAACTCACCGCCGAGCCGCGCCAAGGGCCAGGCCGTGGTCGCCAAGGCCAGCACGGCGATCAGCAGCGTCGCCTTGGGCCGGCGCAGTACCCACTCCAGTGCTGGCCGGTAGGCTGCAATCAGGATGCGGGTAATGGGGTTCTTCTGCTCATCTGGGATACGCCCGCGAATCCAGTAGCCCATGAGTACGGGAATCAGCGTCACCGACAGCCCTGCGGCCGCAGGCATCGCGTAGGTCTTGGTGAATGCCAGCGGGCCGAACAGCCGGCCTTCCTGCGCTTCTAGGGTGAAGACCGGGATGAACGAGAGCGTGATGATGAGCAGCGAGAAGAAGAGCGCAGGACCGACTTCCTCCGCGGCCTGTGTGATCACGTCCCACCGTTCCTTGCCCTGCAGTCGTTGATTCGGGTGCGCGTGCTGCCAAGCCTCCAGCTTCTTGTGGGCGTTCTCGATCATCACCACCGCTGCATCCACCATCGCCCCCACGGCGATGGCAATCCCCCCCAGCGACATGATGTTGGCGTTGATGCCCTGGTAGCGCATGACCAGGAACGCCGTCATCACGCCCAGAGGTAGCGAGATGATGGCCACCAGCGCAGAACGAAGATGCCAAAGGAACAGTGCGCAGACCAGCGCCACCACCAGAAACTCTTCGCCCAGCTTGGTCGTGAGATTGCGAATGGCCCGCTCGATCAGCGCGCTGCGGTCGTAGGTGGTGACGATCTCGACGCCCGGCGGCAGGCTGCCCTGCAGCTCCGCCAGCTTGGCCTTGACGGCAGCGATCGTCTCCTGGGCATTCTTGCCGGAGCGCAGCACCACCACGCCGCCGGCGACCTCGCCTTCTCCGTCGAGTTCCGCAATGCCACGCCGCATCTCCGGGCCTATCTGGAGCATCGCCACATCCCCCAGCCGCACCGGCACACCGCCGCGTGCCGTCAAGGGGATCTCCCGGAACTCGTCCAGGGTCTTGAGGTATCCGCTCGCGCGGACCATGTACTCCGCGCCTGACAATTCCAGGACGGAGCCGCCGGTCTCCTGGTTGGCCGCCATCAGGGCATCGCGGACTTGAGCCTGACTGAGGCCATAGGACGCCAACTTGATCGGGTCGAGCACGACCTGGTACTGCTTGACCATGCCCCCCACCGATGCCACCTCGGCCACGTTGGGCAGGCTCTTGAGTTCGAACTTCAGGAACCAGTCCTGCAACGCACGCAGTTGCGCCAGATCGTTCTTGCCCGTGCGATCCACGAGCGCGTACTGGAAGATCCAGCCGACGCCTGTGGCGTCCGGACCCAGGGCCGGCTTCGCCGTGGCGGGCAATCGGCCCTGGACCTGGTTCAGGTATTCCAGTACCCGTGAGCGGGCCCAGTACAGGTCGGTTCCGTCCTCGAACAAGACATAGACGAACGAGTCGCCAAAGAACGAGAAGCCGCGCACGGTCTTGGCCCCTGGCACCGACAGCATGGTGGTGGCCAACGGGTAGGTGACCTGGTTCTCGACGATCTGCGGCGCCTGTCCTGGGTAGTTGGTGCGAATGATGACCTGCACGTCTGACAAGTCCGGCAGCGCATCCACGGGCGTGCTGCGAACGCCCCACACGCCCCATGCCGTGAGCATGGCGGTGGCCAGCAGCACCAGGAAGCGATTGGCCACCGACCATCGAATCAGCTTGGCGATCATGGCTGCACCTTTTCGATGGCCGTGATCACGTAGTCCTCACCTTGCTTGGAGAAGGTGAATCGCACCTGCTGCCGAACCGAAAGACCCGCGGCGAGCTGCGGGCTGCTCAGCTTGAAGCCCATGGTCATGGCCGGCCATTGGAGGGCCGGCACGGCCTCGTGCGCCAGCGTCAGCTCGGTGGGCGACATCTCCTCGATTGTTAATTTCCACGCAAAACTGACCCGCCTCAAACCCGCTAGGTTCTAGAACCAGAATCGCACGCCAGCCACCCAGCGCGTCTGCTGCGCACGGCCGCCTTCGGCACGCACATAGTCCGCGGTGCGTCCGAAGCTGCCCGCCCGTTCCACGCCGATATAGGGGGCGAACTGGCGACTGAATTCATAGCGCAGGCGCAAGCCAGCAGACGCTTCGGCCAGGCCCTTGCCGATACCGCGTTCCGGGTCGTCCTTGCCATAAAACTGCAACTCGGCGCGAGGCTCCAGAATCAGTCGCTGGGTCAGCAGCAGCTCGTAGCTGCCTTCGACACGCAGCGCCGTACGTCCACCACTTCCCAGGTAGCCCGTCGCCTCCAGCTCGAACCAGTAGGGGGCGAGGCCCTGGATGCCGAAAGCCAACCATTGACGGCTCGGGCCTTCCCCGTTATCCACCCGAACGCCGAGCTGGGTGTCCCAGTACGGTGCGACGGCGTGCCCCCAGAGAAGCTCGGTACGCGATTCTTCGAGCTTTCCTTTGGCGATATCGCCTTCGGCCTTCACGACGGCCTTGTTGTAGGTCGTCCCATACCACGCCTGGAGGTCGTAGGCCGTGGAGTCGTCTCCTTTGCGCGTGAAGCGGCGTTCCAGAGTTTCGCCGCGCAACGAAAAGAACCTGTGTTCGTCGGCCAGCATCAGCCGCGGCACACCGGGTACGGCGTAGTCGCCCGATCCCAATGTCAGGCCATTGGAGTAGCCATGCGGATCGCGGGCGTCAGGAGGCGCCGACCCGCCCTGCATCTGCATGTTGCCGTGATCCATGGCCGGGGCCGCGGTCGAGCCGCTCGCCGACGTCGCGTGACCCGCGTGCGGGTCGGCGGCAGGAGCCACGGTCTGAGTGGATGGCGCGGCCGTTTGAGCGTCGGCCTGGCCGTGCGCTGCATGGTCGTTCTGTGCTTGTGCCTGGGCGGCGACGCTTACCAGGGCCAGAAGCGTCGTGGCCAGTGCGCGAGTGGGGAGTGCTTTGGACATTCTTGGTCTTCCTTGTGCGCTGGGTTCAAGACACCACGACTTCGCGGAACATGCCGGCATCCATGTGGAACATCAGGTGGCAGTGCCACGCCCAGCGGCCGAGCGCGTCGGCTGTCACCAGGAAGCTGATGCGTTGTGCCGGCTGCACCGGCAGGGTGTGGCGGCGCGCAAGGAAGCGACCGTCGGGGCTTTCCAGCTCGCTCCACATGCCGTGCAGGTGCATGGGATGGGTCATCATGGTGTCGTTGTGCAGAATGACCCGCAGCCGCTCGCCGTGTTTGAAGTGCACCGGCGTGGACTTTCCGAACTCCAGCCCGTCCAGGGACCATGCGTAGCGTTCCATGTTGCCCGTGAGGTGCAGTTCGACCTCCCGGCCGGGGCCTCTCTTGTCCAGCGGCCCCGACGGGGTATGCAGATCCGCGAGGGTCAACACGCGCCGACCGTTGTTGCGCAGTCCGATGCCGGGGTCATCGAGGTTGGTGCGCGCCATGTCAACGCGCATGTCCGTGCTGGCACCATACTCGGTGCGAGCGTGGCGAGCAGTAGTGCTGGGCACGGCCAGTCCCCCCGCCGCCGCGGCGTGTTGGCTGTGATCCATCGCCATGCCACCGTGGTTCATGGCGCCGTGATTCATGCCTGCCATCGCCCCATGATCCATCCCGGACATCGAACCCGAGCCCATCCCGGTCATCCCGGTCATGCCCGTCATCCCGGTCATCTCCATGGCCTGGCCGGACCCGCCATGGTCCATGCCCCCCATCATGCCGCCCATCATGTCGTTCATGGTCAGCCATTCGACCGGATCGAGGGCAGGCACGGGAGCTTGAAGACCTTCACGCACGGCCAGCGTGGCACGCGCGTAGCCTGTCCGGTCCATCGCCTGGGCGAAGATCGTGTAAGCGTCATCCCGTGGCTGGACGATCACGTCGACGGTTTCGCCAGGACCGAATCGGAACTCATCGACGGTCACCGGCTCCACGTCAACACCATCGACGTGCACCACCGTGAGTTTCAGTCCTGGAATGCGTACGTCGTAGAAGGTGTTGCCCGCACCGTTGACCATGCGCAGCCGCACGCGCTCACCCGGTCGGAACAGCGCCGTCCAATTGCCGGCGGGGGTGACGCCGTTGGCCAGATAGGTCAGCGTGGCGGCAGACAGATCTGCGAGATCCGTCGGATTCATCCGCATCTCGTTCCACATCTTGCGCTTGTCGATCGCAGCGGCCGTGCCTTCGCGCGAGGCGTCCCGGAAGAAGTCGAAGACGGTAGGTTGGTTGTAGTTGTAATAGTCGCTTTGGGACTTGAGCTTGGTGAACACCCGCATCGGGTCTTCGTCGGTCCAATCCGAGAACAGCAGCACGTGGTCACGGTCGGCGTGGATGGTCTCGGCGCCAGCGGGGTCGATGATGATCGCCCCGTACATGCCCGTGAGTTCCTGAAAGCCGGAGTGCGAGTGGTACCAGTAGGAGCCGCTCTGCTGAACCTTGAAGCGGTACGTGAAGGTCTCGCCGGGAGCGATGCCATTGAAGCTGATGCCCGGCACGCCATCCATCTGATACGGCAGGATGATCCCGTGCCAGTGAATGGATGTGGCTTCACGCAGCTTGTTGGTTACACGGATTGTGACGGTGTCACCCTCGCGCCAACGCAATGTCGGTGCCGGCAGCGAGCCGTTGATGGTCGTAGCCACGCCTGGCTTGCCCGTGAAGTTCACGGGCGATTCGGCGATCACCAAGTCGAAGTCGGTGCCCTTCAGCACAGGGGCGGCACCGCGCGTCGCGGAGCCTTGCTGGGCAAATGCCTTGAACGCCGGCGTGGACAGCCCAGCGAGAACGCCGCCGGCGGCTAACCCTTGGACGAAACGCCGACGAGAAAGGCCCTGTGTGGGCACGATAAAAAAGGGTGAACGAGGCGGCATGGCCTGAAATCCTCCATAGATGACTCGGAAGTCGTTCTAAACGCCACCCCATCCTGAGCGGCACAGTTCGACGCAATGCAGGTCATGCTATGGGTTGGGCACTTTCCATCGAATGACCCCTGAATTACATTCATGTAATGTTCGTGGAAGCTGGCAACCAGTAAATTGCTGATTGAAAGTGGATGAATGCGTACATCGTGAGCGGCTATTTTTCCGCGCCGTAGCGATTTCATGGGACATGCGATGAAACTGCTGGTCGTTGAAGACGAGAACAAGACGGCGGATTACGTCCGCCAAGGTCTCATGGAGGCGGGATTCGTCGTGGATCTGGCGCGCAACGGATTGGACGGACACCACCTGGCCATGGGCGAGACATACGATCTGGTGGTCTTGGATGTCATGCTGCCGGATGTCGATGGCTGGCGCATCGTGCGTGCCCTTCGAGATGCCGGTAAACAGGTCCCTGTGCTCTTTCTGACGGCGCGTGGCGGTGTAGACGACCGTGTCAAGGGATTGGAACTGGGAGCGGACGACTACCTCGTCAAGCCATTCGCGTTCTCTGAGTTGCTGGCGCGGGTGCGGACGCTGCTGCGACGCGGAAGCGCTCCGAGCCAGCCTGATCGCATCCAGGTTGCCGATTTGGTGCTGGACTTGGCGCGCCGGCGCGCAACGCGCGCTGGCCAACGCATCAATCTCACCAGCAAGGAGTTCGCGTTGCTTGAGCTCCTGGCCCGTCGCCACGGGGAGGTCCTTCCACGTTCTCTGATCGCGTCGCAGGTATGGGACATGAATTTCGACAGCGATAGCAACGTCATCGATGTAGCCATCCGCCGTCTCCGCGCGAAGATAGACGATGCGTTCAATCCGAAGCTCATTCACACCGTGCGTGGAATGGGATACTGAGGTTGCCCCCGAATTTCGGAGTTCATAGCTCAACCCGGAGAATGCCGGTATGGAGCATGAGATGAATGAAGTGAAAAGCAGAGGGAAGTACACCCTGGAGTTCAAGCAGGAGGCCGTCAGGCAGGTGAAGGGTGGACGGGCAGCGTCGGTGGTGGCCAAGACGCTGAGGATGCCCAAGGCCAGTCTGACGAACTGGGTCAGGGCCGATGCCAAAGGCCAGTTGGGGATGTCCGCAGAAGGTAAACCCGTGGCGATGGTGACCCCCGAGCAGGGGGAGATCGCTCGGCTGCGAGCGGAACTGGCACGGGTAAAGATGGAGCGCGACATCGCAAAAAAAGCCGCCTTGGATTCAACCCGTCGCTGCAACGGCTCGCTGAAGTCTACTGGCAGGAGTTTCATAGTCCAGCGTTTTTCGAGGCCTCATGTTCAAACGCATGGAGATCGCGTCCAGGTCTTCCTGGCTGTAGACCGATAGGTCCGCACCCTTGGGAAGGTACTGACGCACCAACCCATTGGTGTTCTCGTTCGTTCCTCGCTGCCACGGGCTTCGTGGATCGCAGAAGAACACATCGACTTCAGTGGCCATGGAGAACGTTCGGTGCAGGGCCAGCTCCATGCCCCGATCCCAGGTCAATGATTTCATCAAGCCTCCTGGGAGTCGCTTGACTTCACGCGTCAAAGCCTGCACCACGCTGGCCGTGTCCTTGCCATCGACCTGGACCAGTAGCGCGAAACGTGAATGACGCTCCACCAGCGTCGCAATGTGGCTATTCTTTGCTCCCGTGACCAAGTCACCTTCCCAATGACCAGGAACCGCCCGGTCTTCGATCTGCGCGGGACGGCTGTGGATGGATACGGCGTCAGTGATCTGCCCACGAGGAGACTCCTTGCCCAGGCCTGCTCGCGCTCGCCGCATTGAGCGACGAGTACGAAGATGCGCCATCAGCTCCTTCTTCAGCACGCCGCGCGCCTGTACGAAGAGACTGCGATAGATCGTCTCGTGCGACACCTGCATGCAGGCAGTATCCGGGTGTTCTCGTCGCAGCCATCCAGCGATTTGCTGTGGAGACCACTGAAGTGCCAACTTCTGGGCCACAAGGCTGGTCAGCTCAGGATTCAGTGCCAACGCACAAGGTTTGGTGCGGCGTGCTTGCTCCCAGGCTCGCTCATCGGCCACAGCCGCACGATATCGCGCGGCACCACCATTGCGATGTACCTCTCGGCTGATCGTTGAAGGCGAACGACCAAGTTCCGCGGCGATCTGCCTGCAAGAGTGCCCCGCCGCCAAGCCGCGAGAGACCTGCTCACGATCATCTGCTGTCAACGCCGAGGCTGCCCGTTTCCGCGCTGGTCTATAGATGCCTCCGCCTAGCGCGAGAACCCCATGCACAGACCCAGGGTACTTGAACAACGCACGACCGATGTCGCTGATGGAATCCCCTGCCTTCCAGCGCTCCCACAACTCGCGCCTCTGCGCATCCGACAGTCCGGGACGTCCCAATCTCGCCATGAATTTTTACCTCGCTGCATCCTTGTACCAAAGGTGTTGCAGCGACGGGTTGAATCCAAGGCGGCGTACTTTGCACAGGACGTGTTGCAAGGTACGCCTGGATCAGGTCGATGAAGAGACGTTGGCCGATCACGCTGATGTGCGAGGTTCTGGAGGTCAGCCCCAGCGGGTACTTCAGCTGGCAAGCATCTGGGCGCGGGCCTGGACAAGGCCCCAGGCGCAGTCTTGGCGATGAGGCAGTGCTGGCGCACATCCGGGCCATCCACGCGCAGTTGCGTGGCGAATACGGCTGGCCGCGCATGCGCAAGGAACTGCTGTCGCGAGGCCATCGGGTGGGCAAGGAGCGGGTTCGGCAGTTGATGCAGCGCCACGGTATCCGGGCCAAGGGGCGCAGGAAGTTCGTGGTGACCACGGACAGCAAACATCGCCTGGACGCCCTTGCCCGCCAACTTCGCATGCCAACAACTGCGGCTGCCTGAAAACGGAATTGTTCAGGGCGGACTAGGTAATGGGTCACGCTGTTTGGCGTGCCAGCTGGCACGCGACGGAATTGCATCATGGGAAGTGGACGTCAACGCGGAGAGCATCCTTGGGGTAATCAGTGCGATGGTTTCGAGCCCAACGATTCAGGAGCACCGAACATCACGCCGCCTGCGACCGGCGAGCAGTCTGGGCATTCAGCGCAAAACCGACCAATGCAATGATGAGGATCACGGCTTGCGCTAAGGAAATCCTGCAAAACCCCGAACGCAGTCTGCTAGAAGCCAGGAAGTCATGGCATCCTCCCCGCCCATGAAGCAAAGCAGCCTTGACCTGAAACTGAGCACCAAAAAGACCCGCAAGCAAGAACTGCTGATCCAGATGGATTTGGTGGTTCCCTGGGCTGCTCTGGTCGAACTCATTGCGCCCTATTACCCCGAAGGCAAGAACGGCCGCCCACCCTTTGCCCTGGAGACCATGCTGCGCATCCACTGCATGCAGCAGTGGTTCACCCTGTCAGATCTGGCGATGGAAGAGGCCTTCTTTGACACCCCGATCTACCGGGAGTTTGCAAGTCTTGATGCCCATGGGAGGGTGCCTGACGAGAGCACCATCCTGAGGTTTGACCTTGCCCCTGTTTCGTGTAGCTCTTAACCCACGGTTCACGCGGCCTTTTTACGCTGTGCCTCGTACCAGCGCTGCTCGTACTGCATCGGGCTGAGGTAGCCCAGCGACGAATGCAGCCTTCGGTGATTGTAGAAGGCCATCCAGTCCATCACCGCCTGCCTGGCCTGCTCACGGGTAGCAAATTTGCACCCATGTACGCTGGCTGTTTTCAGCCGGCCCCAGAAGCTCTCGGTCGGTGCGTTGTCCCAACAGTTACCCTTTCTGCTCATCGATGAACGCATGCCCCAGCCCTTCAAGGCATCCTGGAACTCATGGCTGCAATACTGGCTGCCCCGGTCGCTGTGGAATATCAGCCCAGGAGGCGGCCTGCGGCGCCACCACGCCATGGCCAGCGCGTCCTTGACCAGGCTGGCCTGCATGTGCGGCTGCAGGCTCCAGCCCACCACCTGACGGTTGAACAGGTCGATGACCGCAGCCAGGTACAGCCAGCCCTCGTCGGTTTGGATGTAGGTGATGTCGCCACTCCAGAGCTGGTTGGGCGCCTCGGGGTTGAAGCGCCGCTGTACCAAGTCGGGCGCCACCGGCAGGCTGTGGCGGCTATCGGTGGTCACCACGAACTTGCGTTTGGTCTTGGCCCTGATGCCGTGCTGCTGCATGAGCTTGCGCACCCGGTCTTTGCCCACTCGGATGCCCCGGGCCAGCAGTTCCTTGTGCATGCGTGGCCAGCCGTATTCCCCCTTCACCTCGGCGTGGATGGCGCGCATGTACGCCAGCAGGGCTTCGTCGCTGTGACGCCGGGCAGGTCCACCGTGGCCAGACTCACGCCGGCGCAGCCAGTTGAAGTACCCGCTCGCGCTGACCTCCAGCACCCCGCAGGACACACTCACCGGGTACAGCTTTCTCATTTGGTGAATCCAGGCGTACCTCGCAGCGTGTCCTGCGCGAAGTACGCCGCGGCTTTTTTTGCGATGTCGCGCTCCATGCGAAGGCGAGCATTCTCTGCACGCAACCGGGCTATCTCCATCTGCTCGGGCGAGACTTGGATGCCCTTGTCACCACCGCCCGCACCGTCCAATTCTCCCTTGGCTGACAGCCGCACCCAGTTGCCCAGGCTCGCTTTGGGGATGCCCAGTACCTTGGCCACCACCGCAATCGCCTGACCCGAGCGGACCTGCCGAACAGCCTCCTGCTTGAACTCTCGCGTGTACTGCGCACGCACCTGCTTGTCACTCATCTCTGAACTCCTTGTCGGTATCTTCAACAAGGGTTAAGAACTCCACTTTTCAGGGGCAACCTCAGTGTCGTCATCGGCTGGAGAAACACAAGCTGGCCGAGCAGATTCTGGCCACTGTCAACGAGCTTCTGGCAGCCCAGGGCTTGCTGCTCAAGGCAGGCACTGCGGTCGATGCCACACTGATCGCAGCGCCTAGCTCTACCAAGAACAAGGACAGAAAGCGCGATCCAGAGATGCATTCGAGCCAAAAGGGCAACGAATGGCACTTTGGCATGAAGGCCCATATCGGCGTGGATGCGGACTCGGGACTCGTGCATACCGTCATAGGCACCTCGGGTAACGTGGCCGACGTTGTAGAGGGCAACAGCTTGCTGCACGGGCAGGAGACAGACGGGTTTGGTGATGCGGGCTACCAAGGTATCGACAAGCGCCCGGATGCCAAGGAGGCAGTGCGGTGGCACATCGCGATGCGCCCAGGCAAACGCAGAGCGCTGGACAAAGAGAACAACCCCGTTGACGCGCTGATAGACCAAGTGGAGAAGATCAAGGCGAGCATCCGTGCCAAGGTGGAGCATCCCTTCAGGGTGATCAAACGACAGTTTGGATACACCAAGGTGCGCTACCGGGGATTGAAGAAGAACACGTTGCAGCTCAAGACGCTGTTTGCGCTGTCCAATCTTTGGATGGTGCGCCATCAATTGCTGGAGGCGCAGGGATGAGTGCCCCTGAAATCAGGCAAATGGCCGCAAAGGCGGTGCAGATGGCCCGCAAGGGCGTGGAAAGTGGTGCGAAGACCCAGGCTAAACGCCATCCATCGCACTATCTGAAACCGGTGACCTTGTAGCACTTACGCATTCGAGTTATTCAGGGCATCCCTAAGGTGGTCTCTGCCGACGGATAAATCCCAAGCACTTCGATGCGTGGCCAATGGATCGGGCTGGCGCTCAGCCAACCGGCTTCTTGAAGACCCGCAACTCCCTTGCCCGCAAGCACTACAGCGAGGACAGCGACCAGAATCGAGCTGAGGCTGAAGAACTTTCCAATCGGCATACGGGCGCTGGTGCGCAGCATGAGCCATGCGAGGATAGTCAGGGCGGCCACCCCGCTCAGCAGTCCGCCGAGCAATGCACCGTTATTGCCGTCACCGGCCAAGGCCGAGTAGAAGAGCACCGTCTCGAAAACCTCGCGGTAGACGGCGATGAACGCCAGCGCGAACAACGCCCATGCCGAGCGGCGCGTCATGGCTGCGGAGAGCTTCTCCTTCAGATATGCCTGCCATTTACCGGCGGTGCTCTTCTGGTGCATCCAGAGGCCGACACTCAGCAGAACAATAGCAGCGAAGAGTGATGACACCCCTTCGGTCACCTCGCGGCTGGCGCCGCTGATGCTCACGAAGTAGGTTGCCATGGCCCAGGTCAAGCCTCCGCACGCGAGCGCCGTAAGCCAACCTCCATGGACGTAGGCCAGAACATCGCGCCGTTCGGCTTTCTTCAGGAATGCGAGCATGCCGACGACGATCAACAGCGCCTCCACGCCTTCGCGCAGCAGGATGGTGATCGAGGCAATGAAGGTGGTCAGTGGCTCGGCTTTGTCCGCCCCCAATTCGGTATCGACTTGGGCAAAAAGGTAGTCCAGCTTTTGGGCCGTGGCGTCGGCTTGCTCCAGCTTGCCACTGGCAAGTGCGCCGCGGTAGGCCAGCATGGCGTTTTCCACTTCAGTGAGAAGCGCCTGGTTGCGCGCGCGCAATGCCGGTTCCAGTGGTTCAAAACCATCCAGGTAGGCGGACAAACCCAAGCGCGTCGCGTTGGCCTGGTCGCCTGCGCGCGCTGCGGCAAGGCTCTCCTGAAGCCGTGCGCGGGCCAACCCCAGCCCGCCCGTGCCGTTGGCGGTGACGGTCACTTCTGGATGGCTGCGGACGTAGGCGGTCAGGTCGCGCGCCGCGTCGGGTGGCATCCGTTCGGACAAGGCGGCCTCGGTCAATGTGGCAGCGGCCGCCAGGTCGGGAAAGACGGCTTTGGCGGTGGCGTCTCGGCCCCAGGATTCTTCACCGCGCGCCCGCATGGCGTCGTCGTGCGACAGCGTTCCGGCGAAAAATGCCAATGCCCACCGATCCTCGTCGGAGAGCGTGGCGAAACTGGGCATCGACGTGCCGGCGACGCCTTGAGAAATGACTTGGTAGAGCGCGAGCACGCTGCGCGAGCGTGCCCGGCCGCGATCGGTGAACGCGATCGGCGGCGGGGTCAGCTTTGCGCCGAGCGGGCCATCGCCCCGGCCAGTCGCCCCGTGGCATGCCGCGCAGTTGGCTTCAAACAGCACCTTGGCGCGCGTGAGATCCGGCGGCGTGGAGGGGGAAAGCGGGAACGGGTACGCCTTGACCAGTGCCGCCGCCAGTGAATGGGCACTGTCGGCCACTGTCTTCGCGTCGGCCTTGGCTGCGATGAGTTCGCTCAGTGCCGTGGCCTGGCGTTTCAGTTCGGGAAGTGCAGGCGTGCTCGGCAATGTGGCGATCTGCTGCCCCGCTGTCGCGGCGAACTCCTTCATTTCTTCGTATTCGCTGGCACTTTGAACCTTGCCATCCCGCACAGCGCCGCCGTAATCGACCGCTAGGTAGTCCAGCAATTGCCAGGTTTGCTTAGCCTTGTCTTGCGTAGCCAGAGGATCGGCATGCGCGACAGAGATGACCATGAACCAAGAGAACAGAACGGCTGAGAGTATGCGCAGGGCTTGCATGAGGGCCTTACCGGCAGAAAGTTCGCATCACAAATGCGAATGATTATAATTCATTGTTCTTGCGGGCCGCCAGCATCAGGGAGCTGGCGGGGCCTGTTGTTATGGCATGATCGGCTCGGCCCACTGGTCACTTGACGGGAGCAGTTGCTTCCTGCGCATCACATGCGCATCCCGACAGCCCTTGCAGAATTCCGCACGCTTCGACAGGTCTGGCACCGGAACATGCATCGCGCAAATCGGCCAGCTGGTGTTCCAGCTCGCGCAGCGCTTCAATCCGTGATTTCACCTCCCGGATGCGCTCATCGAGAAGAAGGTTGACTTCACCGCAATCCTGCGCAGGCCGATCCCGGTAGCTCAGCAAAGTTCGCACGTCGCTCAATGGCATGTCCAGCGAACGGCAGCGAAGTATGAATTGCAAGCGCTCCACATGCGCCTCTCCATACAAGCGGAAGTTCCCCTGGCTGCGGCGAGCCTGCGGCAGCAGCCCCTCTCGCTCGTAATAGCGGATCGTCACCACCGGACAGGCAGTGCGTTTGGCAAGTTCTCCGATCTGGAGGTTCATGGTGCGGATTGGGATAAAAGGAAAAAGGACTTGACTCTATAGTAACTATAGAGTGTTAAATCATCAACCTCAGATCTACACAAGAGGAGTTGCCATGAGTGAATGTGGCTCCAAGGGATGTGGCTGCTCTACCGTTGTGGTGCCCAACCCGAAACCGAACATCGTCGAAGCAGCGTTGCCGCAGGTGCGCTACCGCATCGAGAACATGGATTGCCCGACCGAGGAAGCGTTGATTCGCGACAAACTCGGAAAGGTGCAGGGCGTGAGCAGCCTTGAATTCAATCTGGTGCAGAGAACACTGGGAGTCAGCCATCAGCTTGCCTCGTTGCGCCCTATCGAAGACGCGTTATCGGCCATCGGGATGCGAGCGGTTCGGATGGATGAGAAGGCAGCCCAGCAAAGTACCTGGTTATCCATCCAGCAGATGGACTGCCCCACCGAGGAGGCATTGATCCGCGGCAAGCTTGCCGGCGTGCCAGGCGTTGCGAATCTTGAATTCAACCTCGTCCAGCGCAGGCTGCACGTCGCACATACACCCGACGCACTTCCCAATGTGCTTGCAGCCCTGAAATCGCTCGGCTTCGACGCCGAGGTGCGCACTTCTTCGGCCCCTTCGGCAGCCGAGGCGCAAGCGCCTGCACGCACAAACTGGTGGCCGCTGGCAGTGTCAGGCGTCACCGCAACGCTGGCCGAGGTTGTGTACTGGCTCAACGGCGGCAACCACTGGGTCGTGGTCGCGCTGGCCGTGGTGGCCATCCTCACTGGCGGCCTCACGACTTACAAGAAGGGCTGGATTGCGCTCAGGAACCGCAACCTGAACATGAATGCGTTGATGTCCATTGCGGTCACTGGGGCCATGCTCATAGGCCATTGGCCCGAGGCGGCTATGGTGATGGTGCTGTTCGCACTAGCCGAGGTGATCGAGGCCAAGTCCTTGGATCGGGCTCGCAATGCCATCCGTGGCTTGATGGACCTCGCGCCGGATACCGCATTGGTTCAACAAGCGGACGGCAGTTGGGCTGCGGTGGACGCCAACGCCGTGCCCGTGGGCAGCCGTGTTCGCGTCAAACCTGGTGAGCGCATTGCCCTCGATGGGCTGATCGTCGAAGGCCGCTCCTCCGTCAATCAGGCGCCGATCACTGGTGAGAGCCTTCCGGTAGACAAGGCTGAGGGCGATTCCGTGTTTGCAGGCACGATCAATGGGGAGGGTTCGTTTGAATTCCGCGTCACCGCTGCCGCCAGCGCATCGACATTGGCCCGCATCATTCATGCCGTTGAAGCGGCTCAGGGAAGCCGCGCGCCGACGCAGCGTTTCGTCGATCAGTTTGCGCGGCTGTATACGCCTATCGTATTTGCGGTAGCCCTTGCCGTGGCGCTTGTGCCTCCGCTGGTATTCGGCGTGCCGTGGCTGGACTGGATCTACAAGGCGCTGGTTCTATTGGTCATCGCTTGTCCTTGTGCTCTGGTGATCTCCACGCCGGTGAGCATTGTGAGCGGTCTGGCTGCTGCCGCACGGCACGGCATCCTGATCAAGGGTGGCGTCTATCTGGAAGAGGGGCACAAGCTCAAATGGCTGGCCCTGGACAAAACGGGCACGATCACACACGGCAAGCCAGCGCAGACTGATTTCGCTGCATGGGGCAACGCCGATCCTGATGCGTCCAGATTGCTGGCCGCCAGCCTCGCAGCCCGTTCAGACCACCCAGTGTCCTTGGCAGTGGCCCGTGCAGCCGTCAACGATGGGTTGACACCGCGTGATGTAGCCGATTTCGCAGCGCTGCCTGGGCGCGGGGTTCGTGGCGACATCAACGGGCAGATCTATCACCTGGGTAACCACCGCCTGGTCGAGGAACTGGGCATGTGTTCGCCAGATCTGGAGTCCAGGGTGTCTGCGCTTGAAGCCGAGGGCAAAACCGTAGTGATGTTGACGGGACAGGAAGGAGTGCGGGCGCTCTTCGCAGTGGCTGACACGGTGAAGGACAGCAGCCGCCAGGCCATTGCCGAACTGCACCGACTGGGCATCAAAGCCATTATGTTGACCGGTGACAACCCGCACACTGCCGCTGCCATTGCCAGTCAGGTCGGCATTGACCGCAGTCGTGGCAATCTGCTGCCCGAAGACAAACTGCATGAAGTGGAGCGACTGTCGGCGGACGGGAAAACTGGCATGGTGGGCGATGGCATCAACGATGCCCCGGCGCTCGCGCGTGCGGACATCGGCTTTGCAATGGGGGCGGCGGGAACCGATACGGCCATCGAAACCGCCGACGTTGCGTTGATGGATGACGACCTGCGCAAGCTGCCGACATTCGTGCGACTGTCCAGTGCAACAGCTAGCGTTTTGAAGCAGAACATCGCCCTCGCGCTGGGCATCAAGGCGGTGTTCCTGATTCTGACTTTCACCGGGCAAGCCACGATGTGGATGGCGGTGTTTGCCGACATGGGGGCCAGTCTGCTGGTGGTCGGCAACGGGTTGAGGCTGTTGCGCCGATGAACTGGAAAGCCATTCTTTACGATTGGGGTGGCTTGAATAGCGCTCTGTTTCAGCTCGTCTACGAGGCCACGCCGCCGATTTTGATACCGCTGGCCTGGATCTTCAGCAACGTCCTGGGCAACTACTGGACTGCGCCCCTAGTGATGCTCGGACTGTGGGCATGGTCAAGATCAACGGCAGCAGCCGATCACGCCTTGGCAATTCGGCGGCAGCTTCTTCAATTCGTGATCGGCTTCGGCATCGCGATCGCAATAGCCTCCATCTTGAAATTTTGGCTCGATTTTCCGCGACCGGCAGCGGTATTTGGCCATTTGAATCACGTGCTTGGCACAGTGGAGGAGCACTATAGCCTGCCGAGCGGTCATTCCACTTACGCCGCACTTGTTGCCGGGGCGTTGTGGCCGCTGACAGGTGTACGCCACCGATTGGCGTTAGTTGCTTATGTCGTTCTGGTCGGCTGGTCGCGCATTGCTGCGGGCATGCACTTTCCCGCCGACGTGCTGGCCGGCTGGGGCATCGCCTCCGGCAGCCTTGCGCTTGCTGGTTCGCTGTTGACGATGCTGGCGAGTGCCTGGAGGCTGACGAGGCTGCGGGCAATCGGAATCTGGTACGGCTTGGCTGCCGCAGTGCTATTTGGCGATCAGGTCGCAAAGGCCGCCGTCTCGCTTTTTTTCGGCTATGGCGATCAAGTCGCTGTAACCCCTTTCTTCAATCTCGTCCACTTGAAGAACAACGGCGCCGCATTCAGCCTGCTGGCTGGTGCTGGTAGCTGGGCGCGTTTCGGTTTTGCCGCGCTTGCGCTGGGAGTCTCAATCTGGCTGATCCGCCTATTGCGTCAAGGAGTATCTAAATGGGAAGGCGTGGGTTATAGCCTGATCTTAGGTGGCGCGCTGGGTAACGCAGTTGACCGCCTGTTGCGAGGGGCTGTAGTCGATTTCCTCGATTTCCATTGGCACGGAGCGCATTGGCCCGCTTTCAATTTGGCTGACGTTGCAATATCCCTTGGCGCGATCTGCTTGCTTTCGGCCACCATGCACCAAGGAAAACGGGATGTCGCCGTAAGCGGACAAATTCCTATGAAAACTCCATAGTCGGATACAAGTCAAGGAATATGAGGCGCGTATCGGGTGTGATCGACACATAACTCAGGAGCCAGAAAGACTGATTTGGAGAATGCCGCTGGTGACCTTTCGATGGGATCGCTTGCTGAGCCAACGTCGGAGCCAGCAGTTGGTCTCCATAAGAGGAGGGTGAGTATCCGCTACATTAAGGACTGTCCGCTCCTGCCGATTTCGAAGGGCGCTGACAGCTTTCGCCGCTACGTCTTCGATTCACTGCAGGAGGTGCGTGACATGACGGCCGACTGGCTACACCGATACAACCACCATCGACCCCATGAAGCCCTCGGCCGAATCCCACCGGTCGAGTACCGTGTCAAACTGTTCCCCAATCTCTACTTCTGAGTGGCTCAGGTATTTGAGGGGACTTCAATGTTGACCCTCATTGCTTTCATGAAGTCCGCTTCCTGTGGTCTCACACAACAGGGATAAGTAGGGATTATTCGGCGGCGTTTCTAAGAAAAGCAGGCTTGAATCTTCCAAAAGGTATCCGTGCAGGTGACGGGACTTTCTAGGCCCGGTGACTTTACAGGTCCAGATATTCAGGCCGTTCGGCTGCTTGCGATGCAGTTGCAGCCTCTCGAAGCGCTTTTGTATCCACTGCCAGTCTTGCTGGCTCTCCTGCTTAGCCTGCGCGCCGACTTGCGGGTGCTCTTGCGCATAGCGCTGGAAGACCCCGGGACTGACCAGGTAGGTCGTGCCGCTCACCGTATGCACGAGCGCTTTTGCGTCGTTGATGATGAGTCGGCGGGACAAGATGCCCTGTTTCAGCCACGCCATGAAGTGCTCCCCGGATGGATGCGCTATCGAGGGCGCTGGCGCAGGCGACGACGGCAGTGACGCGGGCAAGGTTGGTATTTCGGGACGTGCGGCAGGCACCTGCTCTGAGAGCACTGCCGCGTCCTGCCCGATCGCGGGTAAGTCGCCGATACCCACCATCGAAAGCATGTCTTCCATCACGTCCGGCAAGGTTTGGAACTTGGACGAAGGAGCTGAAGATGAACGACCTCCTTCCCCTGGTGGATCTTCTTGGCCTTCCGGGGCGGCCAGCGGGCCGGCCGTCGAAATGGTGGTGAACACGTCAGCCTCTTTGTCCGTGGGCGCCACGTCGATCGCCACCGTGCCGGGGAACGGTGCCGGCCGCTCACGCGGCTCCCAGATCAGCGTGGGCGTTAGACGCAACAAGGTGAACGAGTGGGACCAGCCAGTCGTGCTGGTCACAGTCGCGCGCCAGACCGCCTTGCCGTCGGACGTCGGCTGCAACATGCCGTGATCCTGCAGGACGTTGAACACCGCGGTGTTGTTCGCTGGAATGCCGTCGATACCCTGAGACAGCAGGTGCGCACGCAGCTTGTCCGAGACTGTCTTGCTCACCAGCCACAGGGCATCCTCGGTGAGCCAGCCATCGGAGGCTTCCGGCTGGTTCAGTTTCAACTGTTCCTTGAGCAGGTAGCGCAACCCGTCGAGCAGCTTGCGCTGCAGCGCGTGCTTGGGCGCAGCCATGGCGCGGGCCGGATCGCCGCCCAGTTCCTGGGCCACCGAAGCCCGGTCGGCCTGCACGACAAGTTCGCCCAGCACGCCGGCGTGCTCGTACTGGCCGGCCAGGACGTAGAGCAGCGGTCCCCACAGGTCGGGATAGCCACTGAGCCAGTCCAGGGCATCACGGTCGAGGAGTTGGCGGTAGAGCAAACCTGTCGCGGCGCTGTGAAGCCGATATTCCCGATCGTCGCGGTAGCGGAAGCGGTATGGCTGGTGCAGCGGGCCGTGCCAGGGGTGCCACAGCGAGCCGTCGGCCAGTTCGACGTGCAGATCGACGGCGATCTTGCCGATGTCGTGCAGCAGCGCGGCATAGGCGACCGCGGCAGTCCAGGCTTCAGACTGCGCCGCCTGGTCTTCGGGACTGGCGCCAATCGGCAGCAGATGGGACTGCCGCAGTTTCAGGCTGTAGGCGACGATTTCCAGGCCGTGGTCCAGCATGCCGCCCGGGTAGGCATGGTGATGCGCCTCGGAGGCCGGGAAGGCCTGGACCAGCTCGGCGTAGCGCTCCAGGGGCGCCCGGTACAAGGTGGCGAACTGCTTACGTGAGAGCGACGTGCGCTGCCAGATGTGCTCCAGCAGCTTCTGCCGGCGCGGGGTGGCCAGCAGCGATGCGGCCGACTCGGGCCGCATCAACCCTTTCGGGAGGTCGGTGACCGATGGTGGCGTCGGAGCGGCAGCGACCGCGGGCCGTTTTCGCTGGAACAGAGAAAGCATGCGGGTGTCCTGTCGGGGGCCGAGCGGGAGGCCTTTTTGCCTTTTGGGGATAGAGCCTTTCCCCTTGCACTCCATTCCCTTGCCATTTCGACCCTTTGCGGCCTTTGGGTATAGAGCAACGGGTCCTGATCGTCCATCGCCAATGTGGGTTGCGGCAGGGCCGGATTGATGCAGGAAGGCTGGCTGTTCACGCCCTACGATGGGCCAATTCTTGGACCGGGAGAGCGCCATGAGGCTTCACATTGACAAAGTAAGGAAATTTCCTTACCATGCGGGTATCGCAATCAGGAGAGCCGCCATGCCTGCCATCCACGAAGTCGCCACGTTGACCTCCAAGGGCCAGGTCACGCTGCCCAAGCCTATCCGGCAGGCGCTGGGCGTTGATGCCGGCGGCAAGCTCGCGTTCGATCTGCGGGGCAGCGAAGTCGTCGTCACCCGTGTCGATGCCGAGCACGAGGACCCCGCCATCGGCGCGTTCCTGAGCCTGCTGGCCCGCGACATCGAAGCTGGCCGGAACGTCCAAGGCCTGCCCGAGGATCTGGCCCGCGCCATGCTGGAGCATGCTGGCCATGGCGTGAACCTGGACGAGGAGATCGACGGGGAAGTGGAACTCTGATGCAACGGCATGGCTGGACGCTGCTCTTCCACGACTGCGTGATTGAGCCGTTGCAGAAACTGCAAGCGGCCGCGAGGCGCGCGCAGGAGAACGACCCGAAAGGCTTCGAGTCCAATGCCAACGTCAAGCTGTTCCGGGCCTTGAGCCAGTTGATGTTGGAAGTAGTGCCAGGCGATCCGGCACGCGACGAGTACCGTCAGGGCAATACCTTGGGATCGGCCCACCGCCACTGGCGAAGGGCCAAAATCGGAAGGCGGTTCCGGCTGTTCTTCCGGTACGACTCGAAGGCGAAGGTCATCGTGTACGCCTGGGTCAACGATGAACAGACCCTGCGGTCTTCGGGTAGCAAGTCGGACCCGTATGTCGTCTTCGAGAAGATGCTCGGACGCGGGAACCCGCCAGACGACTGGCACGCGCTGATACAGGCAAGCAAGCAGGATTGGAGCAAACTGGAATAGGCATCCCTCAGTAGCAGGAGACGACCATGACCACCACGACCCGCATCAGTACCGCAGAACGACTCGGCCGCGCCTTGGGTCGCGGATGGCGTGCCTACGTGCGCGGCGAACGCCGGGTATCGAGCTGGTTGGTGTCCAAGGGGATGCCGGCGGCCGGTGCCACCGCGCTCGTGTGGGTGGTCAAGCTGGTTGCGCTCGGGGTGCTGCTGTACACCACCTTCTGGCTGGCGGTGTTACTACTGCTGGGCGTTGCGGCGGCATGGATGGCTGGCAATTCGGCTAGAGATGACGACCGCTGGGCGCAACAGGATGAACTGCGCAATGGCGAGGCGGGCTTTGGCCTGTATTCTTCCAATGGCCAGCGGCTCGACCCTCACGACCCGAACGATCCGTTCGATGACTGAGATTTGGCCTGTCCGTCACAGAACCTTGCCGGCTACCTTGTTTGCACCTGACCCGGCGCTATCACGCGCTTCCTTGGAGCCGACAGCAAGGTTCTGAGCAATCACCCCAGCCTTAACTCCGACCCACCCCAAGGCAGCGACCCAAAACGTCGGCAGGACCAGAAACATCGTGCCCGTGACGAACATCAGGAGCATGTCACCGAAGGCGTTGTTCAGTCCTACCAACGGGTCGAAATTGGTGTGCGGCCGGTTCCAGCCGAACCCCCAGCCATAAAGTGCGTCCAGGATCGTCGAATCGATCCAGCGCGCAAGCTGAAACCAGAAGTCCGTGAAGAACAGCGCGAACTGCACGACGCTGACCGTGACGACCGTCTTCAGGTCATAGGTGCCCACAACCAGCACGAGCGGGATGCAGATGACCAGCGCCATCTTGAGCAAGGCGAGCACCATGGGCAGGGCCTGTCTCACAACGTCCATGGCGGGAAATGCCGCAAGCGCGCCGACTGCCATCCCAACGTCTCCCGTGGCCCGCGTCACGATGTTCGGCAAGGTCTTGTCGATCTGGCCGCCGTAGTCCGTATAGACGCTGCCCTGGTTCAACTTCTGCTGCCTCGGCGACGCGATGGTGCGGATCACCGAGTCGTCCACCTCGGCCCGGCTCAGGAACCCGGCCCAGCCCGCCAGCCGATTGAGCAGGCTCGGGTCCACCTGTCCCAGCAGGCGTGCCCGCAGGCCATTGCTGCCATCAGCCCACCATTGCCTGCAGGTCGGGTAGCCACCGCCACTGGATACCTGAGCCAGCCCGGCGTCGCGGTTGCTGTCATAGGGCCAGTCATCGCGCGGCGTGCTGGAACGGTACGTGTCGTAGTAGCCGTTCGTGTCGGTGAAGAACCGCGATCCGATCCAGGTCACGTCGTGCATCTGCTGCTCATCGAGCTGAGGGCGCTGCATGAACAATTTGGCCCGTGCAGGCCCATAGCAATCCCGCGAGAAATCCGCTACTTCCTGAGCCAGCACCGGGTCATCGATGCGCGTGGCGTCGATCTCCATGCGCATCTGCCGCAGGTCCGTGCCACACGGGATCGCCGCCACCGAGGCGCTCGTGACGGCGCGCGAGAGTGCATGCATGAACGCCCACCAGACGGGCACCTTCGCCGACTGGTTGTTGATGGTGCTGAAGGACTGCGACCAGCCGGTATCCGTGGGCTGCGGCACGCTGACCTGGCACTGGGCCGAGCGCGAGCTGTCGTACTGGATGGTGTTCAGGTCCACGTCGATGAACGGAATGCCGGCGAACATCACCACCACGATGGCGACGAAGACCCGGTTCTCGATGCGGGCGGCGCTCAGCACGCCTTTATTGCCCTCGTCGGCACCTTCCGCACGGGCCTTCAACCACTCCTGCACGATGATGGCGACGAAAGGCAGCGCGAATACCCCGCTGGATACCAGCACCGCCCAGATGCCGTTGTTGACGATCCAGGACACCAGCGTCAGGTAGTACTCCAGGTAGTCGGTCGTGAAAAGCGTCATCGCGCCATCTCCCCTCAACCGGCCTGCATCAGCAGGCTGGCTTCCAGCGCCACGATGGCGACGACGCCCGCGACCTCGGTGCGCACCAGGCGGCGCCGCGCCTGGGCGTCGTCCTCACGTACCAGCAGCCGGCGCCGCATCCAGACCCAGCCATAGGCCGTCGCCCCGTACAGGCACAACCGCCACACGAAGAAGTAGCCCGATGCGGCCGCGAGCCACCGCTCCCAGCCGGCCACGCTCCCGACCAGGTAGATGCCGGCGACGTTGGCCCCCACCGCAGCGGCGACGATCACCACCGCCCACAGCAGTGCTTTCGCCGCGCGCCGGCTGAACAGCCAGCGCAAGGGGCGCCAGGTCATGCGCATTGCGCTCATGGCCTGACTCCCGGATTGCCCTTCTGCAACTGGTCGAGGCGGTCGGGCACCGGATCGCCCTCGTAGATGCCGCGCCAGCCGGCCGCGCGCGTACCATGGCGCTGGATGATCGCCATCGGCGAGTTGTTCGCCAGCTCGCGGCGCAGCTCCAGCTCCGTTTTCAGGTTGCGGATCTCCCGGTCGAGCGTGTCGCTCTCGTGGTTCACAGCCTCGACCGCCAACTCGTTGGCCGCCACGTTGGGCTCCTTCTTTCCCGTGAGCAGCGTGCGCTGGAGCAACAAGGCCTTCTCCAGCACCGACGACAGCGCCACCTCGGACGCAAGGCGCCGCGCCAGCAGGTCCTGGTCCGGCTCGTCGCGCAGCGCCTCGATGACGCCGCGCGTGATCGGCAGCGACGTGCTGCCGGCCTCGCGCAAGTTCTCGAAGGTGGTGTTGCGCACGCCGGAAACCAGTTCCTGCAAGACTTCCAGTTTGGCTTCGTACTCCTCCTGGATCAGCGGCGTCAGCCCGACGCCGGGCACCGTCTCGGTCTTGGTGCAGGAATCGCACGTGCGCTGCACCTGTTCCCCGAGGACCCGGGTGGCCCATTCGGTCGCCTGCTGCGGCGACGTCCAGGTCTGGCAGGACAGGCTCGCGCAACTGGCGGGCGCGATGGAGGATGTGTCCGTCACGCCGCGCCCGTTGACCAGGTTGTAGCCCGCGCGGGTGACGTCGCCGACCACCCGAATGGCGGACTGGCCTGCGCCACCGGCATTGCTGCCGCCCACCCAGGGAACGCCGTCGTTGCCGCGGCGCGTCTCAGCCTGCTCGACGGCCGAAACGGCATCGTTGCTGCCAACCGCGTCACGCAGGGCCATGCCTTCGGCCATCTGGCTCCAGCCAAGCTGGCCGCCCGCCGTCTCGGCCATCTTCTCGGCCATCGCGCGGCACGTCAGCTTGGAGCGGTCGAAGTCCAGCCGCGCCTGCAGCACGCCGTTGGTCAGCAGGTTGTACAGGCCGGGATCGGCGCGCTGAATGATCAGCGCCGGCAGGGACGCCACCGCGCTGGTGGCGCTCTGGATCACGTTGCTCATGATCTGCTGGAAGCCGTTCGTGATGCCGTTGAGCTGGTTGCGCAGCGTGGTCTGGATGCTCATGTCGCCGCAGATCAGGTTGCTGTTCCACCCCAAGCCGACCCCGATGGAGCGCATGCCAGCCGCGCGGCCCATGGACACCGCGCTGCCGCCTCCGATCGAGTACATGACGTCATCGCCAATGACGGGGCCGCTGTTCTGGTATCCGACCTGCGCCCACGCCAGGCCGCAGACCAGAGCGAGCGTGCCGGCCAGCGCCGTCGGGCGCAGCAAGTAGCACGCCTTGGCGGAAAGGTTCATCGGTTCAGGACGCTTCATCGTGGCACCTCAGAGGAAATCGACGCTGCCCAGGAACACCTGCCCGCGGCGTTCGCAGCAGGCATACGGCCGCCACAGCGCCCAGGCGTAGTCGCCTTGCTGGGCCTGGGTCAGCGTGCCGCTGTGGGGGAAGACCACGCAGGTGTTCGACAGACGAGGGGTCAGCTCCTGCCACTTCCCGGTGGAGGTATCGCCTTCGACCAGCGCCCCGGCCGGCCAGTAGCCGTCACGGGCGTTGGCGAGCAGTGGCTGGTACACGTGCAACTGCCCGCGGCGCGTGACGACATCGCCCGCGCGCTGGGCCACCACCGCCCCGGATTTGTGGTCGTCGGTCTGGTGCAGGAAGCCACCGCGTGGATAGACATTGCCCCAGAGGTTCATCGTGGTGCGCGCACCGACCTCACGCATGCCCGGAATCAACGCCTCCGGGTAGGCCATCTCGGGCACGTTGTAGCGCCAGGCCAGCGTGTCCAGGGTGCTGAGCAGATACGGCATGAAGGCCGTGCCCGCGCCTTGGCAGAAGTAGCCGGAGGACGACGCGAACTGGTTGAACACCTCCCCGCCAGGATGGCCGATGACATCGCTGTTCTTGAATTTGGCGAGGTTGTTTTCGTGGTCTTCGTTAGTGGTCCCATCGCCGCCGGCCTGTGCGGAGGGATTGGGCGTGCTCATCGCCTGCACCTCGACCCAGGGGTTCTCGCCGGTGTTGCTGTAGCTGGAGACGACCGCATCGGGCACGTAGTGCCTGACCTTGACCGACGTGCGCACCGAGCAGCCGCCATAGGTGCAGTACAGCCAGTAGCAGATGCCCACCACCCGGTACTCCAGGCAGTCCGGCGACATGACGGACGAGACGATCGTGGCGGTGTTCAAGGCGTAGCTGCCTGTGGCGGTGGCCAGCAGCAGCGAGGCCACGGGCACGCGCAGGCGGCGCAGCAGATCGAATGGGCGCGTCATGGCTGCGCCCTCCGGTGCTGCTTGATGCGCGCGATGGCGCGGGCGACGTCCGGCTCGCCATAGACCACATAGCGCTGGTCCACCACCACGGCCGGGATGGTCGTGACACCCAAACTCCATGCGTCGGTCACGCCTTGGTAGGCCATCGCGATGCGGCGCTGAAGGTCGGCGCCTCCCTGGTTCAGGCCTTGCCGGACGATGGCTGCTGCCCGCTCAGGGTCGGCTGGAAGATTCGCGGAAAGCTCGGCCTCCATCCGGGGCGTTTCGTCCAACTCGATCAGTCGCTCGCCACCCATGGTCTTGACCGGGTGGCGGCTGTCGGTGACGACCACCACGTCGGCGGCGAAGGTGGCCGGGCTGAACACCGCCAGAGACACCGGCAGCGCTACGGCCAGGCCAAGGGTTCGCCAGCTTGGTGCGAACCGGATAAAAGCTGCTGGCATGTCATGCGCCCCGGAAGTTGATCAGGGCCATAGTCAAACGCCGAACCCCATGCGGGCCCAACAAACAATGCGCATCGCGGCCACCCCGCATAGCTGCTTGTGTCGCCACGAAGAAAAAGCGGAGGCCGAAGCCTCCGCGCTGATCAACGAAGCAGTGCAACCTTTACAGCAGGCCGGACTCCGCAAAGGAGAACGGGGCGCCCTGGCCGATGATGATGTGATCCAGTACCCGCACATCGATGAGCGCGAGTGCGGCTTGCAGTTGCTGGGTCAGCATGCGATCCGCGCTTGACGGCTCGGTGATACCCGAGGGGTGCTGGTGGGCGAAGACCACCGCGGCGGCATTCAACTCCAGCACACGCTGTACGACGACACGCGGATAGACCGAAGTCGAGTTGATCGTGCCCCTGAACAACGGCTCGTAGGCCAGCACCTGGTGCATGCTGTCCAGGAACACAGCGGCGAATATCTCATTGGGCTCGGCGACCAGTTTCAGACGCAGGTAGTCCCGCACAGCGGCCGGTCGGCTGAGGCACGGCCCAGCTTTGAAAATCCGTCTCTCCAGCAGCACGATGGCTTGCTGGATGATCCAGTCCTCGTGTTGGGCAGCGATGGCGGAAAGCGACTCCAGGCAGGAGTCATTGACGACGAAAGACATGGCGAACCTCCAGACGGTGAGATCGGAGGGCGCGCGCCCTGGGAGGGCAAGCCCTCCTGGGGATGAGAATGAAAAGATGCATCCATCACCGCGATTGCAGTGACCGTTCGCGGCCAGGATGCGAGGCGAACGGGTTTCGGTCAGCGCAGTGGACTGCGCCGTAGCCTTGAAGACCGGGGCTACCTGGGCATGTCGCCGACAACGTCGGCAGGCATTTCCGATGTGGGTGTGGCGGCGGGATCGCCGGCGGCGAGCATGTCCATGGCCGACAGCAAGGCATCGCCCTCGATCGGACCCTGCAGCAGGATCGCCTTGCCGGTTCCACGATCGTGCAACCGCAGCGACGGCGTGGCGGTCACGCCGCTGTTCGTGGCTTCCGCAGCTTGGGTGCGGATCGCCGCGTCGGGCCGCTCGCTCGCAATGCACTGCTCGATGGCTGGCGTAAGGTCGGGGTAGTGCAGGTCCTCGGGCAAGCCCTGGCCGTCGCTGCGCGTGTGGGCATAGACCCACTCGACGGCTTGCCAAAAGGCGGCGCGGCCGCCGGCTTCGCCCGCGCATTCCGCCAGACGCGCTTCGGCCGAAGCGGCCGGCTCGTGTGCGGCCAACGGCAGGTGGTGCCATTGCAAGGTCACGTCCGCATTGCCAGCCACCCAACGCTTGAGCAGTGGGAAATAGGACCGGCAGAACGGGCATTCGAGGTCCGCGTAGAGCGTCAGCGTGAAGCGTCCTTCCGGATTGCCCATCTGCCACGGAGGCCCAGCCACCTGCGTCTCGCTGACTGGCGCTGAAGTCTGAGGCGTGGACTGCCCGGGCCAACGGGACACGAGCCAGATCAGCAGCAGTGCAACCAGCGCTGCGGCCACTGTCCAAGGCCAGCTGGGCCGCCAGTGCCGACGGCGGAACGCCTGCACCTGCATCGGAATGGAAGGACGTTTCTGTTCCATGGCGTTCTCCGGTGTACGGCAGATTCAGGGCAGGTCCAGGGTCGGCGACTCGATGCCACGTGCCCGGTCGATCTTCTCAGCCACCTTGAAGGCGGCATCCAGCTCGCTGACGCCGTGCTGCTGCATGAGTTGGTAGCGTTCTGCCTTCTCCTCGGGCTCGGTTTGCGCGAGCGCGAGGTAGAGACTTGGCGGCACGGCGCGGAACAGCACTTCCATGCTCTTGGAGAGGATGACGCCCTCGGTGAACTTGCCCGCTTCCTTGCGTGCGGAGAGCATCAGCGCCTTCTGCGCCGGCGAGAGTTCGCGGAAGCGCGCGATCTTCTCCACCTCGTCCGGCGGCATCGACAGGCACACCCACCACTCGATCATGTTGAGCATCGGCTCCGCTGCACGTGGCAGGTCGTCGATGTTCTGCGTCGCCAGCCAGAACCAGGCGCCCAACTTGCGCCACATTTTTGTAATTTTCACGACATAGGGCGCGAGCAGCGGGTTCTTGGTGATGATGTGACCTTCGTCGGTCACGTTGACGATCGGCCGTCCCAGGTACTGGTCGCGCTCGGCGATGTTGTTCACCGTGCTGATCAGGCTGATGTAGGCGATGGAGAGCTGCGCGTTGTAGCCCTCGCGGGCATAGGTCGCCAGATCGACCAGCGTGATGTCGGCCTCGGGCCACGGCGTGCCGTCGCGGTCGAACATCTCGCCGTCCGTGCCTTGGCAGAACATGTCCATCGCGTCCGCCATCTCCAGCAGCCGCGCACGGCGCATCTCGGGCAACGTCGGGTCCTGGCCACGGGTGCGCAGTGCATTGCGCACATCGCGCGTGAGCACGGTGCGCTTCTCCGCCACGCAATGTTCGGCGGCGTCGAGGATGCACTGGCGGATCAGCGAGCGGTCGGCCCGCGTCATCCGCGCTTCTTCCTTGTCTTCGCCGCCCGTGATCATCAGCCGTGCCGTGATCTCCAGTTCGCCGAGCACGTCGCGCTGCTCATCCGCCTCCATGGCCGAGGCATCCGGTGGCAGGTCTTCGTCCAGGGCATCGGCATCGAGCGTCTGCACGTCGCTGGGCGTTTCGATCAGCCGGCGTGCGTCGGCGAACGGCGCCAGGCTGATGCCCGATCCGGGGGCCAGCTTGACCCGGTTCACGGTCAGGCCCAGGCGCCGCGCGAAGTCGCTGAACAGGCCGAAGCTGTTGCCGGCTTCCACGATGAAAAGCCGCGGCCGGTAGATGGCCGTCACCTGGTTCAGCAGGTTGTTGAGTGTGGCGGACTTCCCCGAGCCGGTGGGGCCAAATAGAAACAGATGGGCATTCATCTGCCGATCCAACCTGTTCAAGGGGTCGAACGTAATCGGGCCGCCGCGATTGAACATCGTGATGCCGGGATGCCCCGTGCCCTGGGCGCGGCCCCACACCGGCGACAGGTTCGCCGCATGCTGGGCGAACATCAGTTGCGTGTACCACCGGCGCCGATCCTGGCCGGGGTTGTAGCAGCACGGCAGCCAGCGCAAGTAGCTGTTGAGTGGCGCCACCTCGTCGTCCTCGCGCACCGGCTGCAAGCCGGCGTTGAGCATCACGTTCGCCAGGTCCAGGCCGCGCCGGTCCAGTTCCGCCTCGTCGCGCCCGCGCAGGTAGAACGCCAGCGTTCCCCGGTAGAGCTTGTGCGCGCTGCCGATCAGGGACCGCGCCTCCTGCACGTCCTTGAGCGTCTGCTCCGACGCCAGCGTCTCGCCCACGGCCTTCTTCGCCAGGTGGTTCAAGTCCGCTTCCAGCACATCCTGCGGTGTGGCGACCATGGTGAGACACATCAAGGTGTCTTCCGGCATCTGGTCGAACAGGGTGTTGATCGCATCGCCCTTGCGGGTTTCGCCCGTCAGGTGACCCGTGGCGGGCGGCATGCGGAGCCGGTCGGTGATCAGCACACGGTGCGGCATGCCGTCGAAGTACCAGGTGCCGTGCTCCACGTCGGAGCGTGGCTGGCCGAAGAACAACCGCTGGCTGAAATCCCGCCCGCTCGCCAGCTCGATTTCGCCTTCCTCGGTCTCGTCGGGGTAGCGCGCCAGCGCGTAGAAGCGCTCCCGGTCCTCTGCACTCGGCCCGAGCATCGCGGGGCGCGGATTGAACCACCGCAGCAGCCAGTCGTGGACGTCGGCTGCGACCATGCGCCGTGCCTGGATGCCGGCGTTCGCCAAGCCGCCGCACAGGCGGTCGCAGACGATGTTCAGCATCTGCTCGGGTGTCTGGCCGCGGCGGCTTGCCTGCCCGGTGGCACGGCGATAGATCACCATGCGCACCCGCCGCGTCTGGCCGCGCCAGCGCAGCCGCGTGACTACCGTGTCCTCGAACAGGCCGCCCGGCTTGGCGACCGCGCGCAGATGGTGGCCGAAGAAGCGCAGGTAGAACTCGGTGAACGCCGAGCCGCGCGCACGTGGCTGCACGTAATCGCGCAAGGTCTGCATGTACTGGTCGAAGCTCGGTTCGTCCTGGGCATAGAGCTGGAGCACCCACGGGTTCTCGTCCAGTTCATCGAAACTGTCCTGAAGCGCGTTTTCCAGGGCGTCGCGGGCATGCGCGAGCCAGCCGGGTTCCCGGCCTTCGGTGCCCAGCGGCACCAGCTCGTAGAACGCCGCCACCGATTGGCCGTCCTCCAGGAGCATCGATTTCGACTCGGGCATGAACTCCACCCAGGGCAGCAGTTCCACGAAGGACGGCGCAACGTCGTACAGCGCCTGCTCGTCGGCCACGGTCGCTGGCTTGCGGCCGTGGACTGCCGAACCGGGTTCGGGGATGCCGGCCTGGCGCAAGGCCTCGACGTGGCGCTGCCAGCTGTCCGGCTGCTCATCGCTGGCCGGGCTACTGGAGCCGGCGCCGGCCAGCTTCGGCCATGGGAGTTTCCACCGCATCAGTAGTCCTCCACGCGCTCGCCCGGCATCGCGTACTGGATGCGCTGGTAGAGCGGGAAGACGGTCGTGTAGCCGGGCACCGGCACGGGATCGGTGCCGGCCAGGTGCGGGTACACGTACATCACGAGATCGGGATTGGGCAGGCGCTGGAACTGGCGGTGGACCTCATTGCGCGCGGTGCGCGTGTAGCGCATCTGCTCGACAGGTGCGGCCTGCACGTCGGCGTCGGTCAGGGGCCGACGCAGGCTCTGGCGCGCGTCGAGCAGCTGGCGGCCGGCGTTCCGTCCGGCTGCGCCACCGCCGTCGCCGGCCTCCTGCTGCCAGATGTCCATCATCGTGCGGTCACCGTGGGTCAGCAGCTTTTCCTTGCTGGTGGCGCAGCCGCCAAGCACCGCGACGGCGAGGGCCAGTGCCAGGCCACGGGCCAGGTTAGTCAAGTTCGAGTGCATGGCTTTTTCCTGCGCGGTGATCGACCTTGCGGCCTTCGGGATCGAAGTCGATGGCGAGCGGCTTTTCGAGGTGGACGGCCACCTTGGCGCCGGGCTGAACATAGACGGCGGCGAATGCCTGGCCGTACAACTTGTTGACCCAGGCCGACATGTCCCGCACGCCGCCCGCCAGAATCTGGCCGACCGCTTCCTGGCCGGTGATGCCCACGGTGCCGATGGAGCCGTCCGAGCCGACATAGGACATGCGGCCGCTGTCGCTCTCGATGAGCGAGGCCACACCGGCACCGGCCGCGGTGATCAGGGCCTGCGAGCCGAGGTATTGCTGGGCGTTGCTGCGCCGCTCGCCGCTGACGCACGGGATGCCGTGGGGATCGCTGATCCAGCCCAAGCCCCCACTTTGAGAGTTCTGCTGTTGGTTGTCCTGCTGGTTGCCCTCGCGGTCTTCGGGGATCGTGCGGATCGTGCCGTCGTGGAAGACGAACGTGATGCTGCGCACCTGACCGCGCACGCACGACAGCGTCCAGTCGCCCGAGGCGGTGCCGCTGAACACGGCGCCGGCCACGTCGGGAATGTCGATGCCATTGGCGGTCAGGTTGTCCGGCCCGACCAGGACTTTGAACGGATAGGGATCGTTGACCGTGCCGTCGATCGGCACGCGGCCGATCAGGGCCGTCATCGCCACCGATCCCATCAGCGTCGAGTTGGTCGGCACGGTATAGACCGGCTTGGCACTCTTGACCCCGGCGGCGCGGGCGCCCGCGTTGGCCACGGTTTCCGCGGTGGTTTCGAGCGTGCTCTGCGCCGGGCCGAAGCTCGTGGGGAAGCTCATGCCGCCGCTCGCGCCACGCCCCCCGTTGCGCCCCTCGGCGGGCTTTGCGTCGTCCGGCTCGACCCACCGCACGCCGCCCTCCATGCCGGCCTCGTCGCCGCCCTGCAGCCCCAAGCCCACGGGCAGGTCCGCATGGCCGCCGCCGCGCCCGCCGATGCTGTCCAGGCGCCGCTGCAGGTCGGCGAGCAGCCCTTCGGTCTGCTGGCGCGCGCTGGCCGCCTGCTCCTGGTCGCGGCGCAGGTTGGACCGCTCGGATTCGAGCGCCGAGTTGATGCGCTGGTCGATGGAGTTTTCGCGCTGACGCAGCCGCTGGTTCTCTTCACGCTGGGACTTGTTGTCCGAGAGCGCGGTCTGAAGCTCGGTGCGCAACTGCTTCACCTGCGCCACCAAGGTCGCCACGGTGTCGCGCGGGGTATCGCCCTCGATGCCGAGAGCCTTCATTTCATCGGGCGTGAGCTGGGCGCCGTTGTCCTCCGCGGGTGGCGCCGTGCTGCCTCCACCCGAGAACAGCCGGATACCGACGAACAGCACCAGGATGGCGACAGGGATCATCAGCCACTTGAGCAGGCCGTTACTGCGCATGGCGGGCCTCCTTGGTGTTCTCGTCGCCGTCCGGCTGCGGCAGATGCAGGGCAGGGTCGAAGCGGTGAATCGCCGGCAGCAGCGACTGCGCGAGGCCGCGGCCGCGCGTGACCAGGTACAGGACGGTCGTGTCCTCGGGCGTGCCGCGCGGGCCCAGCGCCTCGTGCTGGAAGGTGGCGGTGAGGAAATCGCCTTGCAGCACGCGCGGGTCGAGCGTGATCCAGCCGCCGCTGCCGTTGGTCAGGCGCACGGCTGTGACCCACTGGTCCTCCAGGCGCCACGACGCGAGCGCGACCGCGCGCACGGGCAGCGTTGGCATCAGTGTGTCCAGGTCGAGGTCGCGGGGCAGGTTGACCCGCATGACGCCCGGCAGCGGCTCCACGGTGCGCAACGGCGCGTAGAGGTTCTGCGCGGCGAAGCGCGTCAGGACGACAGGGACCGGGGTTTCGCGCCGCGCGGTCCGAGCACCTGCCTGGGCACGTGCTGGGGCATCGTCGGCGCCGCCTGCCTGATCGCCGTAGCGCGCTGGAGTGCTGCTGCCCTCGACGATGCGCACCGGCTCCAGCTCGGCCTCGCCGTCCTTGGGTGGTTCGGCCGCGATGTCCAGCAGGATCAGCGCGCCCGTGTCGGCGTCCTGCAGTTGCAACCGCGTGGGCTCGATCGGCTCGCTGGCGCGCAGGTACACCGCGCCGCCCGCGCTCTGTACGCGGAGGCGCTCGCCCACGCCCGCGGGCACGCCCACGCGCACGTCCCGGTCGATGAACACGATGCGTTCCTGACCGACCTTCAGCGGCACTGCCAGCGGCATGCGCTCCCAGCGCAGGATTTCCACTGCATGGGCGACGGGTGCCGCGGCCACGGCCAGCAGTCCCAGCAGCGCGAGTACAGGGTGCTTCATGGGGTGTTTCCTCCTTGAGGCGCTTGCGGAGACAGGCCACTCGGCGCCGGGCGCGTCGGCTCCGGTGCACTGATGCGCTGGGGCGCGCCGTCGTAGCAGTCCAGCGCCAGGCCGAACGGGTTGCGGGCGGGATCGACATCCACCCGCGTGACCTTGATCGGATAGCGCACCAGGGCGCGCTTGACCTGCTCGGCGCCGTAGTACTCGTCCGCCGTGATGTCCAGCGTCACCACCCAGTCGCGGTCGGACACGGTGCGCACGCGTGCCGTGGGGTCGTCGCCATAGCCGCGGCCGGGAATCTCGTAGATGCCGCGCACGCGCTGGCGCAGCTCGCCGGTGGAGCGGCGGTAGTCGTAGTCCGCCCGCAGGAAGGCCTGGCAGGATGGGGTGAGGTACGGCGAGAGCGTGTGGAGGTTGCGCGGGTAGTCCTCTTCGCCATTGGTCGGCCAGCGGTTCAACGTCTGGAACACGTAGAACGTGAACGCATAGACCGATTCGGGCGGCACCTCCCACCACTTGCGGGTACTGCCAGAGCGCAGGTCGGGCGGGACGTGGATGGTCAGGTCGCGCGGCGCGCTCCACCAGCCGCCGCCCATGACCAGGGCAACGACGACCAGCGCGCCCGCGCCCAGCCGCAAGGTCTTGATGTGCGCCTGCAGGTGGGCGATCTCGTTCTTGAAGCGGCTCATCGCATGCTCCTGCGGGTGGACCAGAAGCCCGAGCGCGAGATCAGCACATGGCCACCAACCCAGCCTGCCATCAGCGGATGGCGCGTGACGATGCGCCATTGCAGTTGTCGATACAGCCAAGTGTCGGGACGCCCACGCTTGAGGCGGCGCAGGATGCCGCCGCCGATGAAGACGCCGAGCGCCACACCCAGGACGACGAACGTCGGCGCCAGCGCGATCGTGCGGAACACCCAGGACAGGGGCGCGCCGACCAGCAGGCCGGCGGCGCCGGACAGGCCGCAGCAAATCCAGAGTTCATCGGCGGTGAGGCCGCGCACGACAACGGGATGGCGGTTGAGCCGGTGCGGAAGGAACGTCACGGTCCCGTCCGCACGGACGTGCTGCTGCTCGGACATACCGGCCTCGCTTACAGGATGCCGGTAGCTTCGGTGAGCAGCCAGATGCCGATCACCAGCAGCACGGCGCCGATGGCGACCGTGAGGCCGAACTGGCCCCACGTCTTGCGGCCGGTGTGGATCTCCGCGTAGGTCCCGTAGGCGTGGTAGCAGACGCCGATGAACATCGACGCCACCACCAGCAGGGCCACGAGCATGATGATGTCGTAGCCGTAGTTGCGGATGGTCTCCATGATGCCGTTGCCGGTGCCGCGCGTGGGGTTCTCCAATTGCGGCAGACCTTGCGCGAACGACAGCGCGGGCAGCGCGGCGGCGCCCAGGGCCACGGCGGCGCGCTGGGCAAAACGGGAAGTGAGGTTGCGGTTGTGCATGGTCGGGCCTTTCAGGTCAGGACAGAAGGAAGAAACTCAGGACGAGGTACATCGCGACGAAGCGGATGCAGACGCCGAGGAACTGGCGCTGGTTGAGGCGGCTCTCGGACCACCCCACGTAGGCCGTTCGGATGGCCCAGACGCCCCACACGAGCAGGACCGCGAACACGACGCCGACCAGGACGGTCGCCATTGCGGAAGGCGCGATGCCGCTGTTGGCTTGAAATGCCGAGACCTGGGCGCCGTTCATTGCTTGCCCCCCGCAGTCGTCGCCGGCAGCGGCTCGGCCGCCCGCTCGGTGCGGTAGTCGCCGGCCAGTTCGGAGGGGTCGCGCGGCTGAGCGCGCGATGGCGTCAGGTGAAACTGGATGCCGGCGCGAACGCGCGCCAGGTCAGCCAGCAGCCGCGGGTAGTCGAAGTGGTAGCGCTCGCCCGGCTGGATGGGGGCATGCGCGGCGCTGTCCGCGACGGTGCGCTCCAGCGCGTCGAGCTGGCGCAGTGCGGCGACCAGCTTCTGGCGCTGTGCCGGAGACTCGGCCAAGGCCATCTGGGACAGACCCAGCAGGAGGGCCGTCACGAGAAAAGTGGGCACGCCGCGATGCGCGGCGCGCAGCCAGATCGAAGCCACCATCGCGCCATTCCTGTGTGATCAGCAATGGGGTGATCGTGGAGATCAGGGCTGTTTTAGGCCGCAAACAATAGGAACTGGCGGACGACCGGATTGGGCATACCGCGAGCGAACCTACAAAAGCCCGGGTCGAGTTTCGATTATTGCGTTTTTCGAGTGTTTCGAATATGATCGGCTCTGCAACCGTTTTCGCTTAGGAGCTACCCATGACCACCGCCACTGCCCAATCCAAGATGACCCTTCCCGCCGCGGGAGAGGTTAAGGCAGCCGTCCAGGGTCAACGTGCCTTGGCGGCTTACCTCGCAACCCAGTTCGAGACGCAGCACATCCAGATCTTTGATGACCACAAACAGGCTCATCAGGTGGAACTGCCTACCTCGGCTTTACGCCTGCTGGTCGACATCCTGGCCGAGTTGGCCGATGGCAATGCAGTAAAGGTGGTGCCCGTCCATGCAGAGCTGACGACCCAAGAGGCGGCGGACTTGCTCAACGTGTCCCGTCCCCATTTCGTCAAGCTGCTAGAAGATGGGGTGTTGGCATTTCATCGCACCGGCAAGCACCGCAGGGTGAGGTTCGCCGATCTGATGCAGTACAAGGAAGCGCGCGAGCGCGCCAGTGAGCAGGCGATGGCCGAACTCGCTCAGCAGTCGCAAGAGTTGGGAATGGGATACGAATGAGGCATTCCCCATTCACCGCCGTCTACGACGCGTGCGTTCTATATCCCGCGCCACTGCGGGATTTCCTGATGTGGCTCGGCCTGTCTGGCCGCTTCCGGGCGCGGTGGAGCCAAGCCATTCATGAGGAGTGGAAACGCAATCTGTTGATCAACCGCCCCGATCTCACCCGGGTTCAGGTCGACAGGACGTCGGATCTCATGGACAGGGCCATTCCGGACGGCTTGGTGGAGGGCTACGAAGCGCTCGTGGCAGGCCTGACATTACCCGATCCGAACGATCGGCACGTCCTGGCTGCGGCGATTCGCTGCGGTGCGAGCGTGATTGTGACGTTCAACGAACGTGATTTCCCGAACGATCTGCTGGCTCCGTACGGCATCGAATCGCAGCACCCCGATGAGTTTGTGGACAACCTGCTGGATCTGGATGCGGCCGCCGTAGTGTCGGCTGCGCAGCGCCAGCGTGCCCAACTCAAGCATCCGCCGATCGATGTGGACCGCTATCTCGAAATCCTGCTGCGCCAAGGCCTTGTGCAAACGACCAAGGTGCTGGCGACCTATCGCACCATTCTCTGACCCGCCGAGAGCCACGGATGACCAAGAATCCTTCATCAGACGCCACTTTGCCGAAAGGCATCCATCGAAGCTGGAAGCTGCCGGATAAGTCGCTGGGTGACTTGTGGGATTCGATCGTGATGGACGAAGCCATCAAAAAACAGTTGCTGTCACAAGCGATCGTCAACTTCACGGTGCGCCCCAAGGTGGAGCGCACGGTACTCCCCCTGCACGGCGTGATCTTGTTGGTCGGCCCGCCGGGGACTGGGAAGACCTCCTTGGCACGGGGCTTGGCGCATCGTGTGGCCGAATCTTTTTCTTCTGCGAAGTTTCGATTGCTGGAAGTGGAGCCTCACACGCTGACGAGCTCTGCAATGGGAAAGACTCAACGCGCCGTGGCAGACCTGTTCTCGCAATCGATCGCAGAATCCGCAGCGGCGGGCCCGACGATCGTCCTTCTGGACGAGGTCGAAACGCTTGCGGCTGATCGAGCCAAGCTCAGCCTGGAAGCCAACCCGGTTGATGTGCACCGGGCCACCGACGCGGTGTTGGTGCAGTTGGACATGTTGGCCGAACGCAACCCGCATCTGCTGTTCGTGGCCACCAGCAACTTCCCACAGGCCGTCGACAGTGCCTTCCTATCTCGTTGCGACATGGTGATGGAGGTGCCACTGCCAGGCAAGGATGCCTGCAAGCAGATCCTGGTGGACTGCCTGAATGGCCTGGCAAAGACATTTCCGGGGATTGGCAAGCTTTCCTCGGCTCACCAGTTCGACGCGTGCGCTGGCGAGTGCGTCGGATTGGATGGTCGGGCCATTCGCAAGGTCGTAGCCAACGCCCTCGCGGCCGACCCGCAAGTGGCTATCGATCCGAACAAGCTTTCCGTAGAGCACCTGCGCAGTGCGATACGACAGGCAAAGCAAATGCGCCTTCAAGGAGGGAAGCAAAAATGACCACCGTTGTCAGCCGGACGTTTCGCAGCTCGCCGCACCGCGATGCGTTGCAGACGTGGGATGCCATTGTCGAACTGCTCACTCAGGGCAAGGACGGCACGGCTCGCTCTGAACTCAGGGCCGTGGCGGGCGTGGCCGCCAGCTTGATCGCCGACCAGGCACCCAAGAGCGCGCCCATCGTTGCGACATGCGATGGACCACGGACCAGGATCTACTGCCTCTTCGACGAAGACGCGATCGATGGTGATGATGCCAACGAAGATGTCTTGGGGTTCGAGCCGTTGAAGGGAGACTGGGGAGTCTCGCTGCCGTGTCCGAAGGAGCAGCTCGGCTGGGTGCAAACCGCGCTCAAAAAGCACAGTTCTCGCATCATTGCACGGGACTTGAGCCAAGGAATTGCCACGCAGGCGCAGGCCGATGCTGGGCAAGCGCTGTCGCTCGACCTCGGAGGTTTCCTCAAGTCATGAGCACCGTCGCCACCTACTCGTACACGCACTCGGTTACCTATGTGACCGACAACATCCTCAAGAGCTTGAAAGACATCATCCTGCTCAGTGGGCTGGACCCCGAGCACTTCGCGGATCGCTGGGAGAGCAATACCCGAGCCATCAAGACGTGGCTCGGGACCGGTGATCTGCGCAAGGTGATTCTGGAGATCTACAACCCGGCAGCCGACAAACTCGTGACCCGATGGGATATCGACATCGTGTATGGGTGGTCCGATGGCGACGGCAGCTTCTGGACAGATACCGAGCAGTTGAAGTACGCGATCAAGAAAGCTGGGCTGCTGCCATCGCAGGCCAAGTACAAGTTAATGCTCGATACAAAGCCAGGGCGGCCTGATGTGGAGGGGTGGAGCAAAGGAAGTTATCGCTCGACGGATGGAATGGTCAAGCAGAGCCTAGGCTCGACTGTCGAACACAGCGGCCTGGCGGGTCAGGCCGGATATTGGAGGCAACGCTGATGCTGTCGATCGATGAAGCTTTTCGCAAGTTCAAGTCGCGTCTGGAACTCAACGAACGCGAACAGAAGAATGCCTCGCAACGTCAGAACGAAGGGCGGGACTACCTGCAGACCAAGTTCGGCATTGCGCGCAGCTTCCTGACCGGGTCCTATGCTCGATACACGAAGACGAAGCCGCTCAAGGATATCGACATCTTCTTCGTGCTGAAGGACTCGGAGAAGCATTACCACGGCAAGGCCGCATCGGTAGTGCTGGATGATTTCCACTCTGCATTGGTGGAGAAATACGGTTCGGCGGCCGTGCGCAAACAGGCGCGCTCGATCAACGTGGATTTCGGTGTTCACATCGACGCGGAGGACAACACGGACTACCGGGTGGTCAGCGTGGATGCGGTGCCCGCATTCGACACCTGCGACCAGTATGAGATCCCCGATACGGCGTCCGGAAAGTGGATCAAGACGGACCCGGAGATCCATAAGGACAAGGCGACCGCAGCGCACCAAGCCTATGCCAATGAGTGGAAAGGTCTCGTGCGCATGGTGAAGTACTGGAACAACAATCCCAAGCACGGCGATCAGAAGCCGGTGAAGCCCTCGTTCCTGATCGAGGTAATGGCCCTTGAGTGTCTTTACGGCGGCTGGGGAGGATCGTTCGATCGCGAGATCCAGTCGTTCTTTGCCACGCTTGCCGATCGTGTTCATGACGAGTGGCCGGATCCCGCCGGACTTGGCCCGGCGATCAGCAACGATATGGATGCCGCGCGCAAGCAGCGCGCGCAGCAGCTGCTGTTCCAGGCGAGCCAGGACGCAAGCATCGCCATCGACCACGCGCGTCGTGGTCGCAATATCGAAGCGCTTCGCGCCTGGCGCGCACTGTTTGGCCCCAAGTTCCCACTGTCCTGATTCCATCGGCTTCCATACACGTCCCATCGAGGTACAGCATGTCCCAGTGGTCGCTTTCCCAGCTCCTGTCGTCCCTGCATGAAGACATCCAGCAGCGCTTGTCCGTAGTACGCAAGACCTTCGGTCACCCGGGTACGAAGGGGGATGCGAGCGAGAATGTCTGGATCGACATGCTGGATACCTATCTGCCCAAACGGTACCAGGCGGCGAAGGCGCATGTGGTGGACAGCCTGGGGAACTTCAGCCAGCAGATCGATGTGGTGGTGTTTGATCGGCAATATTCGCCTTTTATCTTCACCTACGAGAACGAGACGATCATTCCAGCCGAAAGCGTGTACGCCGTGTTCGAGGCCAAGCAGACAGCTGACGCGGGGCTTGTGGCCTATGCCCAGGAGAAGGTCGCCAGTGTGCGCAGGCTGCACCGCACGAGCCTGCCGATCCCGCACGCTGGCGGGACCTACCCAGCGAAGCCGTTGATTCCGATTCTGGGTGGCTTGCTCACCTTCGAGAGCGAATGGAGTCCTGCATTGGGCCCATCCATGGACAAGGCGCTGAATGCAAACCTCACCGAGGGGCGTCTGGACATCGGATGCGTTGCCGCCCACGGGCACTTTTTCTATGACCAAGCCAGCGGCGCGTACAGCTACACCAACGAAAACAAGCCGGCGACCGCGTTTCTTTTCAAGCTGATCGCGCAGCTTCAGTTCAGTGGAACGGTCCCCATGATCGATGTGGAGGCTTACGGTCAGTGGTTGACCAAGTGAGGGGTCGCTGTGGCAAGCATACGTTCGGAGTACCACCGGTTCCTGGCGCACTTGACGCAGCGGCACGTGCACGACGACGTGCGCCGGCTGGCGCACCTGGTGCTCGATCACCTGCAGCCACTGGCCGAGGTCGGTGCTGCACGCCGGGGGCGCTCCACGCGCTTGGCGCCGCTGGCCATCGCGCATCTGGCGCAGATGCCTGTCGCCTACGACGGGGACGCGCGCGGCCCCGAAAACGGGCCGGCGCTCGGGCGACTGCACCAGCTCGAAGTCGGGCCGTTTCGAGGATTCATGCGGCAGGAGACGTTCGACCTCAGCCATGACATCACCTTGGTCTACGGTGCCAACGGCACCGGCAAGAGCAGCTTCTGCGAAGCCTTGGAAGTGGCGATGCTCGGTTCGATCAGCGAAGCGCAGGCCAAGCGGGTCGACCAGCGGACGTACTGCAACAACGCTCGCCTGCGCCGCCACATCGCGCCAGTCCTGTCGTCTACGGCGGCGGGCGAAGCGCAGGCCGTCCAGCCCGACGAAGCTGAGTATCGCTTCTGCTTCATCGAGAAGAACCGCCTCGACGATTTCGCCCGAATCGCCGCGCGGACCCCGAGCGATCAGCGCCAGCTCATCGCCACCCTGTTCGGCGTGGACCAGTTCAGCGAGTTCGTGCGCGGCTTCAACCCCTCGCTCGATCAGGACCTGATGCTTGCCGGCGTGCAGGCGGCGCAGCTGGCGCAGCGTCGCCTGCAGTTGGCGAACTCCGAACAGACCATCGCCGCCTACCCGCAGAAGATCGCAGCGGTCGAGGGCCTGGAACAAGCTTTGGCGCAGCGCATGTCACCTGGCGCGACCTATCAAACCTGCGTGGACTGGCTGCTGGGTACGCCGCAGCAGCAAGGACGGCTACCGTATGTCCAGGCTCAGCTGGACGCCAACCCGCCTGCCATTCACGAGGTGACCCAGGCCCGCCTGCAAGCGTTGCTGGCAGAGGCCTACCGCGTCCAGGGACTGTGGCAAGCGTCTTCCGCGCAACTCGCGGCCCGCGCCGGCGAGGTGTCGTACGCGAAGCTCTACGAGGCCGTGCAAGCGTTAGCGGACGGGGCGACCGCGTGTCCGGCATGTGGAACCGGACTGGCCGCCGTGGCGCAGGACCCGTTCGCCAGGGCGCGAATGGGCCTGGAGCAGCTCGCGCAACTGGCCGTCCTGCAGCAGCAAGAGGCCGGGCATCGGACGCAGTTGAGCGAGGCGGTCCGAGCGCTGTGGGACGAAATGCGCCGCGTGGTGGCGGCGGCTGGGGTCGCTTGTCCTGCCGAATCGCAGGCCGCGGGCCTGCCACTGCTGCCTCCCACGTCGGCGGGCAATTGGCTCGGCGGCTGGGTGAATGGGGACCAGCGCGCCTGGCAAGCCCTCTTACGGATCGCACAGATCATCGAAGGCTTCGACGCGCAGGCGCGCGACGTGAATGCCCAGCGCGGCGCGATGGCCCAGGAGCGGGACCGCCTGCAACAGCATCAGCTGGAGATCGAACGGCTGCGGACCATGCGCACGACTGCGGATCAGGAGCTGGCGGCCGCCCGCCAAACCGTGGCCCAGTTCGACGACGCGAACCGCGGCCTAATCCAGGCGGCCACGGACGAAATGCCGGTGGTGGTGCACCATCAGCGGGTCAAGGCCGCCTACGACGGCTTCCTACCCGAGATTCAGGCATACCTGACCGCTCTGCCGGGGGTTCTGCTACAGGGGCTGGGAGACCAAGCCCGCCATCTCTACAACGCATTCAACCGGGCCGATCCGCCCGGCGATCTGCTGCACGCGCTGTGGTTGCCCGTGGCCGAGAACGGCAAGATCGAGGTGGAGTTCGCCGGCGAGCCGGGCGTGCGCTACGACGCGTTGATCGTCTTCAGCGAAGGGCACATCAAATGCTTGGGTCTGGCGATTCTGCTTGCCAAGAACCTCGCGCAGGGCTGCCCCGTGGTCATCTTCGATGACGTCGTCAATGCGATAGACGACGACCATCGCGATGGCATCTGGCGTACCTTCTTCGAGGACGGTTTGCTCCACGGCAAGCAGGTTATCCTCACCTCGCACGCAGAGGAGTTCCTGCACCGCATCCAGCAGGAGTTGGGCGTGCGCCGCGCCGCGGCCATCAAGCGCTACAAGTTTCTCCCGCATCAGGGAGAGCACGAACTGCGGGTCGACAGCGACCCGCCAGCGAAGAACTATGTTCTTCTGGCCCAGCAGGCGTTGGCGGCTGACGAGAAACGCGAGGCACTGCGCCAGGCCCGGCCGGCGCTGGAGAGTCTGACGGACCGCCTGTGGACGTGGCTGGGTCGGCGGGCGGACGGCCGGATCGACATCAAGCTGAGCGGGCCCCGCGCGCCTTGGGAGCTGAACAATAAATGCACCAAGTTGCGGTCGGCCGTCGAGCGTATCGCGGCGCAACATGCGGGTGCGCCGGATGCCGTAGGGGCGTTGGTCAGGCTGCTCAATGTCAGCGGTACGAGTATTGAATGGGGTTACCTCAATAGCGGTGTGCACGACGCTCAGCGCGATCATGAGTTCGATCGGGCGACGGTAAGAACGGTCGTCGAGGCGGTTACGGCGTTGGATGCTGCTCTTGATACCCTGCAGAACCGATGAACGGCACACGGCTTTGCAGAGCAGTGCCGCCCGTGTCACCTCATAAGTACTTCTTGAAGCTGCCTGCGGTCAGGCTGACTGCCATCCCCAGCAACGCCGCGCTGGGCAGCAGGATGACCAGAGGATGCACCGATATGGGCAGAGCGAGATAGGTGACCCAAGGCAGCACGGCCAACGGCATCAGGCTGGCCTTCGCGCGGTGGTAGATGAAGCCGGATTCGCGGCCGGCGCCGAACCGGCGCACATCCCGTCGCACCAGGCCGTCAATCAGGCCGACGAATGCCGCCGTGAGGATCAGGGGCAGCGTGAGCACCAGGACCAGCAGGCGCACCAGGAAGGTGAGCGTCGTGAAGGCCGCAGCGATCAGGTAGCTTTCGGCCCAGACATAGACTTGGCTGATGTAGTAGCGGAAGTTGCGGCTCTGCCCGTGGCTGGCCGAGCGGACGCGCTCGGCGGTCTGGCTCATGCGCTCCAGCAACCCCGAGCGCACGAACACCCACTCGTACCCGGTATCCACCAGCTCGTGCGCCGTGCGCCCCGGCTCCTGCACGACCACGCTGCGCGTGAAGTGGTCGGACAGGTGCCCGAGTTCGTACTGCAGCATCTGCTGGGAGTGGCGCCAGCCCTGGTCCTTCCAGAACAGGTGCATGCCGACGCACTCCACCGCGATCGAGAACAGCAGCGAGCCAATGAGCACCCCGAGCAGCCGGAACGGTAAGGTGATGGTGCCGACGATCAAGCCTTGGCGTTTGTTCTGCTCCCGCTGCGCGGTCGAGGCGGCATCCTTCATGGCACGGCCTCGTTGTCCGCGCCATCGTCGGCGCCGGTGGCCACCGCGCCGGGCTCGGCCGCAGCGGCATCGTCAAGCAGGTCGTCGGGCAAGGCCGGATCCTGCAAGGCCGACGAGCTGGTGAACTCCCACCACTGCGTGGCCTCGCTGTAGCTCTGGCGCATGTACCCGGCCAGTTGCTGCAGGTCCGCCGGCATCACTTCATCCGCGTCCGGCGCCGGCAGCGGCATGCGTACCTTCCAAAGCTGGCCGCCCTGCAGCAGCGCGAAGCACTGGCCCTTGGGCAGGCCGACGACGTGTGACGGCTCGATCATCGGCACGCTGGACATGCTGATGCGGTCCTGGGTGTTCGACGTGAAATCCGTCGCGCCGCGGATGTCTGAGCTGTCCGTCGCGCCCGAGACGATGGTAGTCGTATAGACCTCGACCTTCGGCAACTGCCTCGTCAGCAGTTCCGCGGTGGCCGTCTCGCGCACGCGCAACATGAACAGGTTGTTGAAATTCCCGATCACTTGGCCGGCCTTCGCGCGATTGCCGATGCGGGCCTCGATGTCCGAGAGCGTTTGCGTGTAGGCGGTGACTTGCAGGCCCGCGCCACCGCCCTTGTTGATGAGCGGAATGAACTCGTCACCCATCAATTCATTGAACTCGTCCGCATGCACGTTGATCGGCACGCGCGCACCAGCCGATGCACCCGGCAGTCCATCGTCGATCCCGTGCTTGTAGATGTGGCCTGCGACCGAAACCAGGTCGGAGAACATCGAATTGCCGACCGCCGCGGCGACCTCGGCATCGGACAGCGCATCCAGGCCCACATAGACGACGGCTCGCTTCCTGATCACCTGCATCCAGTCGAAGATCGGCCGTGGGTCGGCCAGGTCGGAGTAGTTCGGCGCCAGGAGCTGGGCGATCTTGCCGCTGGTGAGCTTTTCCAGCAGCGGCAGAAGCGATGCAACGATCTTGTCGAAGTAGGTCTTGTCGTAGCGGACCGCCGAGCGCAGCCCGTCGAGCACCGGGTCGTAGTTGCGCGCCTGGGAGAGGTACTGCTCCAGCGCCACCACGCGCTTCTCGCGCCCGATCATGTTCCTTGGGATGTTCTTCTCGTTGAGCTTGGCCTCGATCTGGACGATCACCTCCCAGGCCTTGGGCTCCGTCTTGGCGAAGTAGTGCTGGGCGTACTCGATGAACAGCGCGTCGATGTTGATGACGTGGCGCTGGATCAGCATGTAGTCCGGGCGCTGCCCCAGTTCCACCAGGGCGCGGGCGATGATGTTCACGAAGCGCCATGCGAACTCGCGGAACGCCGCGCTGTTGCCTTCGCCGGAGAGCTGCCCCGCCACCCGGGTCGCCACTTCGCTGATGCGGCCGAAGCGGCCCACCGCGTTGTAGCGTGCCGAAATGTCCGGCCAGCCCAAGTGGAAGACGTAGAACTCGCCTTCGCGGCCAGCGCGCTGGTCTTCGACGTACATCCGCTTCAAGAGATCGGCATCCCCCTTGGGATCGATGACGATGACGACCTCATGCTCGCCGGCAGCATTCCTGCGGCGGATGTCCTGCGTGACGAACAACTCGGCCAGGCGCGTTTTGCCCACCCGCGTGGTGCCCAGCACCAGCGAGTGGCCGACGCGCTCGCCCAGCGGCAGGCTGACATCCACCTCGTCGGGTTCGATGCCGTGCAGGCGCGGCAGGCCACCGACAGGCGGCAACGGGCGCACGGGGTTGAAAGGCACGTCCCAGCCGGTGAGCTTCGGCAGGCGCGAGAGCGGCAATGGCGCGAATTCCAGCCGTTCCTCCAGGCGCCTGGCCAGGCGGTAGGCCGGCGTCGGCTCGACGTAGCGGCGGAACTCGGGCCGGTACGTCTGCATCAGCCGATGCGTGTGCTTCTGCTCCCAGAGAAAGCCGCGCCCCACGAATAGGCGCTGCTGGCTGACCGGCACGTCCTTGCTGGTCATCACGTACCGCGGCAGACGGCGGATGTTGCGCCGGTAGCGCAGGATGATGCGGGCATCGCGGTAGCGGATCGCGCCGTAGGCGCCGAACGCCAAGGCGCTGCCGATGCCCATGGCCGGGCTCAGCGCGAGCGACCATGGGGCCACCAGGCACAGAAACGCGGCGCCTGCACACGCCGCGACGGTGTATAGCTCCACCGCTGGGCGTAGCAGAACCTCGACCGGCTGTTTGCCTGACATGGCTTCATTGCTCGATGCCGGTGGCCGTGATCAGCGCCGGGTAGTGCCGCAGGCCCAGGCGATCGGCCAGGTCGTCGCCGGCCACGGGCGCGAGCGGTACGCCAGGCACCAGGGCGCGCAGCCGCGCCAGGCCCTGCGCGGTCTCGACGTTGACCACCAGGCCGACCACGCCGCGTTCACGCAAAGCGGCGGCGCGGCGCTGCAACCAGGCCCGGGAAGCCTCGTCGTCGCCGATGACCACGAACGGCCGCAGGCCGGGCGCTTCGATCACCCGTCGCGCGACGGTGCCGGGCGTGAGCTTGGCGCTGCGCACCGGCAGCATCGCGGCTTCGTCCGCTGGCGTGGCGGGAACCCGGGGCGTCGGGATGGGCGGCCGCGCCGGTGCGTTGGCGCGCGGCTGCAGGTTCAGGGCTTCGTAGTACGGCAGCGCCGACGTGCCGCCGCGGTCCTCGACAACGATCAGTGGCTCGCCGGCACGCGAGGCCAGCGGCAGGCCTGACAGCAGCATGAGCAGGCCCGTGAACGCGAGATGGGCGGGATGGGGTTTCGTCATGGGGAGGTCTCCTGGCGCGCCGCGAGGACCGCGGCGGCTGGTCGCGTGCCCTGCACGCGGGCAAGGTGGCGCGACACGCTGCGCCGATAGCGGGCGGCGGGCTCGCCGCCTGCGGGGCGGTGGTAGCGGCCGATCGCCAGCAGCCAGTCCTCGCCGGGGGTGTGCTGCTCCTTCAGGATCTCGGCGGCAACGGCCAGGTTGCGATACGGATCCAGCAGGTCGCACGCGCCGGTAAAGCGGTGCTTGTGGTAGCCGAGGTTGATCTGGCCCAGGCCCGCATCAATGCGCGTGTGCGGCGTGGCGCGCATCGCCTGCTGCAGGTCAGCGCAGGCGTCGGCGCGCGTGGCGAAGCGGCGCGACTGGCCGGCGACGTTGAGGGACCACGGCCACGGCACCAGGCGCCCGTTGCGCCGGATGCCGCTCTCCTGCAAGGCCACGGCGTAGAGCACGGTCGAGGGGATGCCTGCGCGCTGGGCGGCAAGCTGGTAAGCCGGTGGCGGAACCTCCTGGGCCAGGGCGGCAACGGCATACAGGCCGGCAGTGAGCACCAGTGCGCGCAGGGGCATGGCTACGGCTGGCGCTGCCATTGGCCATTCACTTCGCGCACGGCGGCGGGCAGATCGCCGGGCAGGCCCAGCGACAGCCAGCGGCCGCCGTCGTGGTTGAGCGTGATGCTGCCGGCGCGCACGCGCGCCGGATCGACGTTCGCGCGCTTGGCCCAGTCGCGGATGCGCGCATCGTCCTGGCGGCTGCCGACCATGTAGAGGTCGAACTCGGCGCCCGAGGATTGCAGGCGCTGCACGAGTTGCCCGCAGGCCGCGCAGCCGTCCTTGACGAACACCGCCGTGCGGCTACTGCCGCGCACGCCTGCGGCGGTCGGCAGATCATCGGGGAGGTTCACTCGCTGCATGCCGGGGTTCAGGCGCTGCCACGCTTCGTCGTAGGCGCGCTGGTAGGCAAGCAACTTCTCGACGCGCCTTGCCTCGGCTTTCACCTGCATTTCGGCGTAGCGGCGCCGCTCTTCATCGGAGCGAGCCTCGACGCCCAGCGCGGAAAGCGGGTCCAGGTTGGGCGAGTAGATGCCCAGCGGCCCCTCCATCAGTTCGCGGTAGCGCGCCCACTCCTGCGGTTGCAGTCCCCAGTCGCTCGCCACGCGGTCGTCCAGGATGCGGCCGATCACGGGACGCTCCTGGCTCTGGGCATTGCGGGACTGGGCCGTGGCGGGCTGCTGCGCCCAGACGGGCAACTGCGCTGCGGCCAGCAGGAACAGGGTGAGCAAGATCGAGGGCTTCATGGCGGGACGGTCTCCGTCAGGGAATCGCCAAACGGCGGGTCTGCTCGCCGGCCTGGAAGACGGCGGTGTTGCCCTCGATCGCCTGCAAGCGCCACGGGCCGACCGCATCGCCGGGCAGCAGCACGTGAACCTGGTCGGCAGTGAACTCGCCCGTCGCTGGTGCAACGGAAAGGCTGCGCTGGCCGGCTCGCAGTTCGGCACCCACGATGCGGAGCGGCAACGGGAAAGGCTCAGGTTTGGCGGCGGCCTTGCTTGGTGAGCGCGGCTGCGCAGGCACAGCGGCACGAACCGTCGCTTGGCGAGCCTTGGCCTGCTCGACCTCGGCGCGCAGGGCCTGAAGGTCGTCGTTGGAGGCATGGCCGCCCAGCGCCTGTTCAACCTGCGCGATGCGGGCTTCCAGCGCCTGCCGGATGTGCTGCAATTCCGCCGCGGTTGCGGTAGCCGGCCGCTGCTGTACGGTCTCGGTCAGCCCGACCACCTGTGCTTCGAGCTGCTGCAGGCCGGAATCCACCCGTTCCTGGTCGGCCAGGCCATTCATCGCCTGGTGGTTCAGGGCAACGAAGACGCTCAGGCCGATCAGCCAAAGCCAGAGCAGGCTCTGCACGATCACGGCGGCGGTCGAGCGCTGGGAAGGCCGTGGTGCGTTGTTCATGGCTGACCTCCCGCGAGCGGGAACGTCTGCACCGCCTCGGTGGCGAGTGGTTCGGGAACCGGATCGGCATCTGCATCGCGGCCGTGCCGCTCGAAGCAGACCTGTCGCGTCCGGTCATCGGCGTGCAGGTCCCAGGCCGGGCCGGCAAGGGTGAGTAGCGCATCGCGCAAGGTCATAGGGCCGAGGTGCAGATGTGCCGCAGGCAACGGCAGCGCGTACAGCTCGATCACGGCATGCGCGGTCTCGCAAAGGCCATAGCCGCTGCGCTTGAGCACATGCCGCAGCCCGTCGCCAACCGTGGCGCGGGCATCCTCGGGCATGGACACGTCGATGGTCTGCAACAGCAGGTCGCGCTGCGCCGCCGTGGGTGCCAACTCGACCAGGGTGTAGCGGCCGTAGCGCACGACCGGGATGTACTCGGGCGCCTCGGGTTCGGGCGCGGCCGAGACTTCCTCGATGGCATCGGGTGCGAGCGGCGCCGTGGTGGTCGCGCAGCCGCTGGCCAAGGCTGCGGCCAGGAGGCCGGCGCCGACCAGGTGCCGGGATACATGGATTGCGGGCATGGCATCGGCTCTTCTGTTGCGATGCCGATACCTTGGCCGCGCGCGGCGGCGCGGTCAGTCAGGAATGCGAACTCGGAGCTACCCGCTTTTGCAGTCCAACACATAGCGCAACCCGCAAACCCAACCGTGGTTTGCACATTGATTCAATACTTGTTGTATTATCGAATCATGCAAGAAGATCAAGCCATTTCCGCCTTAAACGCCCTGGCTCACACCCAGCGCCTGCGCGTGTTCCGCGCCTTGGTCGTTGCTGGGCCGGGCGGACTGACCCCGAGCACGCTAGCCGACCAGCTCGACGTGGCCCGCAACACCTTGTCGTTCCACTTGAAGGAGCTGGCCCATGCTGGCCTCGTCAGCATCGAGCAGCAGGGTCGCAACCTGATTTATCGCGCCGAGTACGGCCGCATGGACGGTCTGATCGGTTACCTGACCGAGCATTGCTGCCAAGGTGGCGTATGCGAGGTTTCTCCATCCAAGACCTGCTGCTGACCATGACCGATACCACTTACAACGCCTTGTTCATCTGTACGGGCAATTCGGCCCGCTCCATCCTCGCCGAAGGCATCCTCAACGACATAGGCCAGGGGCGGTTTCACGCCTGGTCGGCAGGCAGCCATCCGAAAGGCGAGGTTCACCCGCTGGCGCTCGCTACGCTAGAGCGGCTGCACCTGCCGACAACGGGCTACCGCAGCAAGAGCTGGGACGAATTCTTGAAGCCCGATGCGCCGGTGTTCGATTTCATCTTCACTGTCTGCGACAACGCCGCCGGCGAGGCCTGTCCGCTGTGGCCGGGCAAGCCGGTTTCGGCGCATTGGGGCGTGCCTGACCCGGCCGCGGTGGAAGGCACCCAGGAACGACAAAGCAAAGCATTCTTCGACACCGCCATGACGCTGCGCCGACGCATCGAGTTGTTCCTGTCGCTGCCGATCAAAAGTCTCGATGCCATGTCGTTGCAGCGCGAATTGCGCGACATCGGCCGTCAGTGAGGCCCGCGCGATGAGTGCAACCAATACCGCCGGCACCGCGCCCGCAAACTCCGCGATGAGCGGTTTTGAGCGTTACCTGACGCTATGGGTGGCGGTGTGCATCGTCGCCGGCATCGCGCTCGGCCAGTTCGCGCCCGCCGCATTCCAGGCCATCGGCCGCATGGAGATTGCCCAGGTCAACCTGCCGGTCGGCCTGCTGATGTGGGTAATGATCATCCCCATGCTGCTGAAGGTGGACTTCGCCGCGCTCGGCCAGGTGCGCCAGCATTGGCGGGGCATGGGGGTCACCCTGTTCATCAATTGGGCCGTCAAGCCGTTCTCAATGGCGCTGCTGGCGTGGATCTTCATCCGCCACGTCTTTGCCGACTGGCTGCCCGCCGATCAGCTCGACAACTATATCGCCGGCCTGATCCTGTTGGCTGCTGCACCGTGTACCGCAATGGTTTTCGTTTGGAGTCGGCTGACTGGCGGTGATCCGGTATTTACGCTGTCGCAAGTGGCCTTGAACGACACCATCATGGTGTTCGCCTTCGCACCCATCGTCGGCCTGCTGCTGGGCCTGTCGTCGATCACGGTGCCGTGGGACACCTTGCTGGTGTCGGTGGGTTTGTACATCGTCATTCCGGTCATCCTGGCCCAGCTCTGGCGCCGGGCGCTGCTGAGCAAGGGGCAGGCCGTGTTCGATCGAACACTGGAACGCATCGGCCCGTTGTCCATCGCCGCGCTGTTGCTGACGCTGGTGCTGCTGTTCGCCTTCCAGGGCGAGGCCATCATCCGGCAGCCGCTGGTGATCGCCATGCTGGCGGTGCCGATCCTGATCCAGGTGTTCTTCAATTCCGGTCTGGCGTACTGGCTCAACCGCCAGGCGGGCGAAAAGCACTGCGTCGCGGGGCCATCCGCGTTGATTGGTGCCAGCAACTTCTTCGAGCTGGCCGTGGCCGCCGCCATCAGCCTGTTCGGCTTCCATTCCGGCGCAGCACTCGCAACAGTGGTCGGCGTGCTCATCGAGGTGCCGGTCATGCTGCTGGTGGTGCGCGTGGTCAATCGCTCACGCGGCTGGTACGAACGCCGCGCGACCACTTCGTAATCTCCAAGAGGCATCCATGAGCACCATCACGATCTACCACAACCCAGCCTGCGGCACCTCGCGCAACGTGCTGGGCCTGATCCGCAACAGCGGCGAGGAACCGACCATCATCGAGTACCTGAAAACGCCGCCCGACCGCGACACGCTCCAGGCGCTGATCGCGGCGATGGGCGTTCCGGTGCGAGACGTGCTGCGCGAGAAAGGCACGCCCTATGCCGAACTCGACCTGGGCAACCCGAAGTGGAGCGACGACGACCTGATCGGCTTCATGCTCCAGCATCCCATCCTCATCAACCGGCCTATCGTGGTCACGCCGCTAGGCACGCGCCTGTGCCGGCCTTCGGAAGCCGTGCTCGACCTGCTGCCGCAGCCGCAGCGCGGCGCGTTCAGCAAGGAAGACGGCGAACCGGTGGTCGATCAGGATGGCCGCCGTGTCTGAATCCCGTCTCGACCTGCCGAACATCGACGCGGCGCTGTTCCAGCAATCGGACACCGAACACCTGTTCGCGCCGGCACGGGTCACGCACGCGCCGCGCTTCCTGCTGCTCTACGGCTCGCTGCGAGAACGCTCGTTCAGCCGCCTCGCCGCCGAAGAAGCGGCGCGCATCCTGCGGGCGCTGGGCGGCGAGACCCGATTGTTCAATCCGTCCGGCCTGCCGCTGGTGGACGATGCGCCAGCCGATCACCCCAAGGTGAAGGAACTGCACGAACTGGTGCAATGGGCCGAAGGCATGGTGTGGAGTTCGCCGGAGCGCCACGGCGCGATGACCGGCCTGATGAAGACGCAAATCGACTGGATTCCGCTGTCGGTCGGCGCGGTGCGCCCGACCCAGGGCAAGACGCTGGCAGTGATGCAGGTATCGGGCGGCTCGCAGTCCTTCAACGCCGTCAACCAGATGCGCGTGCTGGGCCGCTGGATGCGGATGCTGACCATCCCGAACCAGTCCTCGGTCGCCAAGGCGTACCAGGAGTTCGACGAGGCCGGGCGCATGAAGCCCTCGGACTATTACGACCGCATCGTGGACGTAATGGAAGAACTGATGAAGTTCACGCTGCTCACGCGCGACGCGGTCCCCTATCTGGTGGATCGGTACAGCGAGCGCAAGGAGAGCGCTGAATCACTGTCCAGGCGTGTACGGCAAGGTGCAATTTGACGCTGCGAGGCGCTGAAAAAAAGCCGACGACCTCTCGGTCGTCGGCATTGCGTGAAGTTCAGGCGGCGACCAATTGCCGGGCCAGTGCGACCTCGACGGAATCACCGTCCTGGTTGAGTACATCCAGCCCGGATTCGGGCACGTCGCCCGAGGTGGACTGCGAGACCATGATCTTCTTGGCCATCAGCTCCAGGCAGGTCATCTGCGAGGAACCGGAGTAGCCGAGGTAGATCACGCGCACCGGCTGCTTCTGCCCGATGCGCCAGGAGCGGCGTGCCGCCTGCTGGAGCGAGTACACGTTGTAGCCCGACTGCATGAATACGATCGTCGGGAAGTCCAACAGGTCCAACCCCGTCTTGACCAATTCGGGATTGGTGATGAGCACGTCGATGCCACGATCCAGTTGCTCCGCAATCCAGTCTTCGCGACGGCTGGCATCCACGCTTGCGCGCAGCACCGCCACCCGAAAACCTTCCTGCTCCAGCAGCACCTTCAACCGGCTGGTCGTGTCGCGTGTGCCGGTATAGACCGTGTAGGCCAGGACCTTGCGGCCCTGGGCCTTCTCTTCCTTGCAGATCTCGATCAGCTCACGCTCCTTGGGGCTGATCTCGAACTCGTTGAACTGAGCCGGGACGAACGCCAAGGTGTTGCGCGTGCGCGGATGCACCACGGTTTCCGACCGGAAGCAGCAATCCGGCCAGGCCAGCAGCACGTTGAGCACCACCCCCAGCAAGGTCGTATCGCGTCGCGCCAGAGCCTGTTTCAACTCCGCGGTCAGCCGACCCGCCAGATCGCGGTAGGCCGCGGCTTGCGCCGTGTCCATTGCGACCTCACGGAACTCTTCGTCATACGGCGGAAGCACGTTGCCGCCGATGTCTCTGAGCTTCAGGAAGATCGTGAACGGCAGGATGCAGCGCAACACGCCCTTGGGGCCGAAGCCTGGGGCCTTGACCGTTCTGACACTGACTTTCGTGCCTTTCGCGGTCTTGTGCGCCGTGCCGGTGCTCTCGGAATAAATGTCCTTCAAGACACCGTGATCGCGCATGAACGCCATCGCGGCCGAGGTCATGCTGCCGCTCGTGGTCGGGCGGTAGCCGTCTTCGATCATCCGCCCGGGAAGGGCTCGGAACAGCAGGTAGAACAGATCGTCGCCGTAGCCGCCCATCAGCGTGCCGGTCAGCAGCAAGGTCTTGCGAGCCTTCGCTGCCAGCACGCCCATGGCCTGGCCTTGGGCACTGCCACCGTTCTTGTACTCGTGGGCCTCGTCGGCGATGAGCAGGTCGAACGTGCCTTGCGGCAGGTAGCGTTTGATGAACTCGGACGGCTGGTAGCCGCCCTCGCCAAAGCCAAACTCCATATTGGCCATAGCGCGTTCCATGCGCGTAGCCTGGCGGTCGGAAAACACCAGCTCGCCGTTGCCGTCCATGAGGTTGATGAACTCATGGATGTTGTCGCCCAGCATCGACGCCAGGAACCCGTCACCGAACTTCTGCATCAGCTTCTGCGCAGTGACTTGCCCGATGGTCGGGATGCGCTTCAAGGCTTTCAGCACGGCCGAGGACTGGTCGCTGCCGGACAGGCTGCGCGGGCGGATCAGCGTCCACAGGGGCGCGGCGCAATGGCTGCACTTCCTGCGGTACTCCTCGGCTTCGAGCGCGACCGGGTTGACCGGCTCGCCGTCGAGGTCGGTGATGACCGTGCCGCAGTCAGGGCACGCTGCCACGTCGCCATGGCGGGTGCGCCGCGTGGTGAAGACGGGCTTCCAGTGGAATCCCATCCGCATCCGCACGCGCCCCAGGACAAAGAACTCCTGGCCCGTGGGCTGCACACCCAACTGCTCGCGCAGCTTGATGAGTTTGACCAGCGTATCCGGGCCGTTGAGCACCCAGACCTTGGCGCCTGCCACCGTCTCCTGGATCTCACGCCGCCACTTGTAAACAAGGTGCGGCGGCGAAAGTACCAGGGTGCGGCAGTAGCCTTCGGCGTTGAGAACGGCGGCCGTGGCGATGCCAACGGTCGTCTTGCCGCAGCCCATTTCGCCATTGACGATCGCGGCGCGTTCGCCACGGTCGATCAGCAGCTCGGCGGCGGCATGGACGACTTCGGCCTGAGCCTGGAACAGCTTGCGCTTGAGGCTGGCGACGACGAGTTGGCGATGCGCCTGCGGTTGGCCGGTATAGACCGGCGGGTTGGCGCGGTTGAGCGAGTCGAGCAGTTCGTCGCCGAACTCACCGACGAAATCCTGAAGGCTCAGGGTCAGAGGGGATGATTCCGCGTCGAGCAGTTCGCCCTGTACGGGCGCGGCGTCAGCGGCAGTGGTTTCGAGATCGAGGGACATGGTGATGCTCCAATGAAAAATGGGGCATGCACCACCCCCAGCGGGGCAATGGCACGCCCCGTGATGGGAAGTACATCGGCGCGCGGCCGAAGGTGGTTGAAGATGCTGGCCTGAGTGGCCTGCGGGTGAACCGTGCTCAGTCTTCGGACGGCAGCACGATGGCGGTGACACTGCGCCCCGCATCGGTGATGATGCGAATGGCGAGTCCCGGGTGGATCACATAGTGCGATTCCAGCGACGCGCCCGATTGAAGTGCAACGCCGTTGGCGTGCCATTGGTAGACGTTGACGTCACCCCAGTCGCCACGGGTGTGGCGCCTGAAGTACGGAATCGGGTCCAGGCGACCCGCGCGGACAAGGCGATCAATGCCTCGGCTGAAGATGAGCGCCCCGATGGGGAACGCCAGCCTCTGGCAGTAGGTTTCGATGCGATGCGATGCCATGGGCTCCTCCTTGAAAGGCTATTGAGCCACGACACCCCTGGCGGAGTGAAGTGGCTCCGTCAAGTGGATGGGATGACGAGGCGGCGCCTTCAGATCAGGTCGCGCTCTTCGGGAAGCTGGACCACCGTGGTCTGGTGGTCTTCGCTGGTCTTCACGAGCAACACCAGTTCCGGCGTGATCCGGTACTGGGAGATCATCAGGTTGTCCTGTTGGATTGCGACGTCGTTGGCTTGGCGGGTGGCCTCATCGATCTCGCCCCAGTCCCCGCGCACATGGCGCTGGACATAGGCCAAGGGGTCGATCAGGCCTCGCCGAGCCAGCCAATGCACCTTCTCGCTCAACTTCAACGTACTCGGTGCGAACAAGGGTTGCTTGCGCGGCGCAGGCCGCTTGAATGGATTGGGGAACATGGTGTTTCTCCTTCGAGGTGGTACAGCAGGACGGCAGCGCGTCCGGTGGATCAGCGGATGGTCAACACCTCGCCCCGTGTCGGGGAGCCAGGCGTCATGTCCCACGCGCGGATGACAGGCACGAACTTGTCGGTGAGGATGCGTGTCTCGGCGATGGAGCCGTCTTCGCGTTCGGTGAATTCCCGCTGGAGCGTCTTGTCCTTGTGGGTGTCACCTTTGACGACGAGCACGCGCCCCGTCTGGGAGCGCACGACGCCGGAGATCGCGCCCGCGGCCAGAGCCAGGGCGAGATGCCAGTGGGACAAGGCCCGCGCCGGTGGACGCAGCGACTGCTGCGCGGTCCCCAAGTGCGTGTCCAGCGACGGCCAAAGGCCTTGCAGCCGGCCAACCTCGTCGGCGAACTGTTCGGGCTCCATCGTCACGCGGAAGAAATGCTCCGGCTCGGCCGGACTGGCGGGGACGATGTACGGCAGGAACGGCCATTCGCTCGGCAGTTCCTCGGCTTCGACTTCGCCAAGCCCAACCTGCAGCAGCAGATTGCGCACGGCCTTGACGCCATCGGGTGCCAGCTCCCGCTGACGGACCCGGCGGCCGAAGATCACCACCTGCTTGAACTGCGTTTCCACCGCTCGGTAGATACGCAGATCGGTGTAGTGGCGCGTCAACCAGCCGACCAGCTCCGCGTCGAGCACGTAGCCGGGGACGATGAAGACCAGCACGCCGCCGTATTGCAACAGCGACAGCGAACGCTGATAGAACAGCTTTTCGAGGCGGGCACGGCCCTGGCCCTGATAGCCGATGTTGCCGTTGACGTCCTTGGACAGGTCGCCATACGGTGGATTCAGCCACAGTAGTCCGAAGGACTGCTTGGAGATCATCGTGTCCATCAGGTCCGCGTGCAGGCAGTGATCGACCAGGCCGCGGGCATGGCGCGCCCGCTCGGCGTCGAATTCGACGGCGAACGCCTTGGTCTGTTCGCGCCCGAGGGCATGAGAGGCTTCGGCGATTGCCACGCCTTCACCGGCGCAGGGATCGAGGATGCACATCGGCCCGTCGCTGGGCATCAGTGCGTTGAGGGCTCTTTCGAGCGTGGGTTCGTCGGTCGGGTAGTACCCATTTTTGGCGAAATTGCGGGCGAGCCGCGGGAACATGAGAGCCATGGAAGTCTCCTGGTTGGCGGGGATGAATGACGGAAGCACGCCAAGGCGTGCCTCCGAGGGTGGGTCAAGCCGCTACCGCTTCCGGCGTCCAAATCTTGGCCGGATAGGGATAGGCGGTGAGCGCGTCACTGCGGATCAGGGAGCCCAGCGCCAAGCTCAGCGCCGGCACGTCGATGGCGAGCCGATGGCCTTCCAGCGGCCCGAGGGCGAACGGAAGGCGGGCCAGCATCTCGCGGCTTTGCAGCAGTTCCAGCACGGTCTCGCGCCAGTGGTCGAGCAGCGGCAACGGGCAGGTGTCCCGCACCAGCATCCACAGGCGGTCAAGCCGGTGGGCGCTGTCACGTGGCAGCAGTGCCAATGCGCTGGCGTTGGCCTTGTCGGGCTTGACGCAGCGCCGGTCGAACAGCCACACGTTGGACAGCGAACCGAACAGCGTTCGCCGGTAGGCGCGCGTGATGCGCTTTTCCAGGCGATCGACGTTGCCGATGAATACCGGGACGCTGCCGCCCTGGTCGGTGATGACGTGGAACTGGTCCAGTCCCTGCTCGTCGCGCCCGAGGGTCAGGCGTGCAAGGAACTGCTGGACGGCGGTGTCCCGCGCCCAGATGGACAGGAAGATCAGGTTGCCCTGGTCATCGCCGACGCAGGCGTCGGCCATCACGTCCGGGCATTCGTCGATGCGGTACAGCGTGGAAGAAGTGTTTGCGGGCATGGTGGTGTCCTCGGATGAACGGGAACAGCACCGCCCGCTGGGGCAAGTACTGCCCCAGGGGGTGGAAGAAAACCGCTCAGTCCGGCTCGAACTGTTGGGTGTGCGGATTGAAGTGAAGCGCCTCGTCCACCGCGGTGATCGGCGTGAAGCCGTCCAGGTAGATGTTGTTGAGGTACTGGTCGCGGTAGGTCAGCGCCTGCCGTGCCTGCTCCTCGGTGAGGCCGTTGTCGATGAAGTACCCCAGCATTTCCTCGTCGGAGGAAACTTCGTCGTTGGACAAACTGCCTTCAACGAGCTTCAACAGCGAGAGCGGGAGTGCAGCCAGGATCGGGTCCATGTCGGTTCCTCCTGGCTCAGGCCAACAGCGCCGCGGCGGGTGCCGTGACAGCCGTGGGTGTGCGCCGCCGGGCGTGGTAGGCGCGAACGCCTGCACGCCAGTCGGCGGACTGCTCCGGTGCGAGGTCCAGATAGGACAGCGGGCACGAGTAATAGTACGGATGCATGGACTCTTCCAGCGGCTTGTAGCCCCACTGGTTGCCGCTGCGTTCCAGCAGATCGCAGCGGATGTAGCGCAGGGACTGGCCCGGCGCGAGATCACGATGCACACCTTCGACCTTGGCGGTCAGTTCGACCACGGACCACAGCACGTTGCCGCGCAATGCGTGAGCGATAACCTTCGCGCTGACGCGCTCGGTCTGCTGTGGTGCGATCAGTTCCGCGATCAGTTCAGACCGCGATTGGGGAGAGAAATACCAGCCCATGAGAGGCCTCCTCGAAAAGTTGAGCTGGAGGCCTCCCCGTGGGGAAGAACCCCCAGTGGGTGATGGAATGCCGCAGGTGCAGCGAAGGAAAACCTATGCCTTGGCCTTAGTCCCAGTCGTCATCGTCGCGATCACAACCGGCCGGGCAGCAGCCGAACTCGATCCCATGCGAGCAATAGCCATGCTCCGCATTCCAGTCCTGGGTTTCCTGCCGTTCGGCAGGTGTTGCGTAGTCCCATTCCTGGGCCGCGATTTCGAGAGCCTGAGCACGTTGCTCATCCGGCAAACGATTGGCCTGTGCGTCGATCGCCGAACTGAAGAGCGTCACGTAGTGGTCGTAGGACAAGCCGCAACCGCGCTGGGCGTGTGCGGCGGCCGCCTTGCAGAGTTCCCGCCACGCGGGTTCATCCAACGTTGAACGCGGGGTATCGCAAGCGATGGTGAACATAATGGGGACCTCCAGAAAATGGCCAGGGCCTCCCCCGCATGGGGAAGGAACCCCGGCAGGTGGATGAAGAACACCGCGCATGCGGCGTCTGCTCACGCAGCTTGTGGTTCGGCCTGGCGGCTCCACTCCTGCGTCTTGAAGTCCAGCGCGTAGCCCAGCTCGCCCAGGCGGGCGATCTGCGCGCGCAGGGTGCGGCGGTCGATGGTCGAATCCAGTTTCACGGACTCGCCCAGCGGCCACAGCAGGCCGAACAGCGCGGCGTCACCGTCTTCGGTGCTGCCGGGGGCAGCGGCCGCAGCAGGCGGTGGCGCATCCACGCCGAAGGGCGTGGTATCGACCAGCGGGTCCGCGGACGCCTGCACGGGTGCGGGCTTGGCAGGCCTGGATGCCTTGGCGGGCTTGGCCGGCGTTGCCGCAGGCTGCGCCCCTTGCTCTTCATCGAGCGGATCGACGTCCTGGGTGGCGAAGCTGCGGGCTTCGTCGCGGCTCAGTTTGTCGATGCCATTGAGCGTCATCCCGTCGAGGCTGGCGCGGATCTCGAACCGCATGCCGCCCCCGACCGGGTAGGACTTCGGAAAGATGTAGCGGATCACAAACTCCCCGTCGTATTTCCCTTCGGGGTACTGCTCCAGTTCCGGGTCTTTGACCTCGAACGTACCGAGGTGCGTCGCGAGGCGGCCGACCGTGAACGGGCCGTTCTTGCCGCGAATGGTGCGCAGCGTGAGCTGGCCGGGGACGACGATGGGCGCGACCGATTTCTCGGGTGCCGGTGTGGCTGCCATGATGGTTCTCCTTGAAGAATAGGAAAAAGCAAGGCCCCGTGAGGGGCCATGTCGGATCAGAACGAAGCAGCCAATGCCGGCTCCTGCTCCTCGACTTGCGCCTCGGGCTCGCGCTCGGCGGGCTCGGCAGGCTGGTCTGCAGCGGGGTCGGCAGCAGTGTCGATGGCTTCGTCGGCTTCGGACGCGGATGCGTCTTCGGCCGGCGACGCCTCGGCTTGCGCCTGGCTCGTCGGATAGACCTGGGTACCGTCGATCTTGATGAGACCGATGTGGACCAGCGTCGATTCCAGGCTTGCGGCCGGTTCCCCGGCGTGCTCGCCCTTGGTGCGGATGTACGGATCGATCTTCATGTCGTTCAGACGGAAGGCGATCAGGACCTTACGGTCCCCCTCGATGGCCTGGACGCACCGGCGAGCCAGATGCTCGGCTTCCGGGGTGGCGACGATGATGTCGAAGTACCGATACTCCGGTTCATCGACAGGCCCGGCCAGTGCTGCGACCGTGCAAGAGAGGAACGAGTCGCCAGCCTTCGGGGTGACGTCCTTCACACGATTGAGATAGCCGATGCCGCGGGTGATCAGCTCGTGCTGCTCGATCGAAGCCAGTTCGGCCCGGTCGATCAGTTCGGCCTTGAGCAGTCGCGCCTTGAGGGACGCGGCGGCCTGACCCTTCTGCTCACCCTTGTCGCGGATGTACGCATCGCCCCACAGGTCACCGAGGCGAAAGCGCACCAGCGGGCGCTGCTTGGGATCGTCAACGCCGATGTAGCGCTGAACGAGCTTCTTGGCCTCGGCTCCCGAGACCTTGACGTCGAAGTAGCGGTAGCTGGGGTCCCGGGCGGGGCCGACCAGCGCGGCGATGGTGCAAGCCAGGAAAGGCTGCGCACGGCGGCCGCCCCGGACGGGCACTTCACGGACACGCTGGATGTAGCCGATGCCCGAGGTGTGGAGGTCGAAATACGATTTCTCGTTGGACGTGGTGTTCATGGTGAATCTCCATTGGGATGAAGCGGAGACACACCGGCCCACGCATGCGGGGAAGGTGCGTGACCCCGCGGTGGGTTGATAAGGCGAAAGCATCCGCCACCAGAGGCTGGTGGCCGCTCGCGGAAGGATGCGGTGCGAGCTGGCTCGGTCACGCAGTGGGAACTGCGCCGCAACCTCGAAGACCGATGGTTGCCTGGCATGTCGCTGACGACGTCAGCAGGCATGGGGCCAGCATGGCGGGGCCTCGCGCGCGCGGCAGCAATCAATCGGCACCCGGGCGCTTCCCTTTGTCCGCGCCACCCGGCGCCTGTCACAGGCACTTGGCGCCGCGCAGGTGCTCGGGGGTATCGGCGCGCGGACGGCCGGGACGGCTCCAGGCGCCGCCACCGCGCGCGCCGATCAGCCGCCAGCCGGCGGCGCGCAGGCTGGCGCCACCTTCGTCGGGCATGGTGTAGGTGAGCAGGCGTATGTAGCCCAGCGCCCTTGCCGCCTGCCAGGCCGCGCCGTAGAGCTTGCTGCAGGCGCTGGGTGTGCCGTCGGTGCACAGCCGCGTGACTTCCAGCGTCCAGGTGCCGCGCGACCGGGCGGCCGACAATGGCCACGCCGTGGATCAGGTCGCTGTCGCTCAGCGTGACGGCCAGGGCGAACTTCGCGCCCTGGACCGGGCGGTGGTGGCGATGGTGCGACAGAACGAATGCATTGGCCGTGCGCAGCGACACCGGTAGGAGGTGCAGCCTCGGCGAGGTCGATGGCGTGTTCATGCGGTTGTCTCCGGTGGCATGCCGGCGTTGTGGCCGGCGGGGCGTGCCTCGGCGGCTGGAGACAAACGCGCACGCGCGGCGATGGCGGCGGTGCGAACAAAAGAAGGCCCCCGATGCGGGGGCTGCGAGGCGGTTGCCGCGTCAGGCGGGAGGCACCACTGCTAAGGACAGGTGCGTGGCGGTGGCGGAAAGCACGAGATCGTCCGCCGAGTGCTGGAGGCGCGTGAACAGGCCGTCCTTCGGGTCGAAATACTCCGCGAAGTCATCGCCGCCCAGCTCGCGGCCGGCGAGGTGCCACCAGTCATCGAACGGGTCGGTGTCCGGGTTGCATCCGACGGCGTAGGCGAGCAGTGCCTGGCGCCCATCCGGGCGACGCTCCCCACGCTCGGCGAGGAAGTACACGCCCTGATCCTTGACCAGGACAATGCGGCACTGATTGGGGACGTCTCAGAAAACGGAAAAAATCGTACGCTAAGCCGGTTGCAGCGGTCGTAGCGGCCTGAACTTGCCCGCGCCGATCTTGGCGCTGCTGCGCCAGAGGTAATCGCCGGTCAGGTTGATGTGCTCCCAGCCCAGCGGCGACAGGTACTGCAACAGGGCGTCATCGACAGTCTGGCCGTGACCGCGTAAGGCGTTTGAGGCCCGTTCCAGATAGACCGTGTTCCACAACACTATGGCCGCCGTCACCAGGTTGAGGCCGCTGGCCCGGTAGCGCTGCTGCTCGAAACTGCGGTCGCGGATTTCGCCCAGCCGGTTGAAGAACACGGCGCGGGCTAGCGCGTTGCGGGCTTCGCCCTTGTTCAGTCCGGCATGCACGCGGCGGCGCAGCTCGACGCTTTGCAGCCAGTCCAGGATGAACAGCGTTCGCTCGATGCGGCCCAGCTCGCGCAGCGCCACGGCCAGGCCGTTCTGGCGCGGGTAGCTGCCGAGTTTCCTGAGCATCAGCGAGGCCGTCACCGTGCCCTGCTTGATCGAGGTGGCCAGCCGCACCTTGGCGTTGATCGCCTTGCCGGACGCCTGGAACTGCTGCTGATGCTTGTGCTTGGCAGCGTTGAACAGCTTGCCCAGGATGCGGTCGTGCAGGTCGATGATTTCGTCGGTGACGGTGGCCATGCCCTCGATGGCGAGCGCACCAGGGTCGCGTAGCGGCGCTGTGCCTCGAACTTGGCCAGATCGGCGGGCGTCATCTGGCCGCCTTCGCGGGCGATCTTGAGCAGGCGGTTCTGGTGCACCGACCGCTCGATGCCGGAAGGCAGGTCGAGCGCCTGCCAGGCTTTGAGGCGCTCGATGTGTTCGAGTATGTGGCGCGAGTTCGGCTTGACGGGCGACTGGCGCAGCCAGGCCAGCCAGGTCGTCTTGCCGTTGTCGTGGCGCTTGAGCAGATCGTCGAGGCGGTGCCGGTGGGTGGCCGACAGGGGATCGGACAAGGCCGCGTAGATGCGGCGGTTGGCGCGGCTGTAGGCGTTCATCGAACACCTCCCTTTTCCTCATCCGGCGCAACAGGACAGTTGCTTCACGTCCTTGTTGAAGGTCTGCGCCGCGAGCTTCAGTCCCTCGACCATGGTCAGGTAGGGGAACAACTGGTCGGCCAGCTCCTGCACGGTCATCCGGTGGCGGATCGCCAGCGCGGCCGTCTGGATCAGTTCGCCCGCTTCCGGCGCGACCGCCTGTACGCCGATCAGCCGCCCTGAGCCAGCTTCCGCCACCAGCTTGATGAAGCCGCGCGTGTCGAAGTTGGCGAGCGCCCTCGGCACGTTGTCGAGCGTCAGCAGCCGGCTGTCGGTCTCGATGCCGTCGTGGTGCGCTTCCGCCTCGCTGTAGCCCACGGTCGCCACCTGCGGATCGGTGAACACCACCGCCGGCATCGCCGTCAGGTCCAGCGCCGCGTCGCCGCCGGTCATGTTGATCGCGGCGCGCGTGCCGGCCGCCGCCGCCACATAGACGAACTGCGGCTGGTCGGTGCAGTCGCCGGCAGCAAAGATGTGCGGTGCGCTCGTGCGCATGGCGCGGTCGATGACGATGGCTCCCTGCGCATTGACTTCGACGCCTGCCGCTTCAAGGTTCAGGCTGCGCGTGTTCGGCGCGCGACCGGTGGCGACCAGCAGCTTGTCGGCGCGCACTTCCCCCTGCCCGGTGGTGAGCACGAATTCCCCGCCCGCATAGGCAACGTGGCTCGCCTGGGTGTGGTCCAGCACCTCGATGCCCTCGGCGCGGAAGGCGTCTGTTACGGCTTCCCCGATGGCCGGGTCTTCTCGGAAGAACAGCGTGCTGCGCGCCAGGATCGTGACCTGGCTGCCCAGCCGGGCGAAGGCTTGCGCCAACTCGACCGCCACCACGGAGGAACCAATCACGGCCAGCCGCTCGGGGAGCGAGCTGCTTTCCAGCGCCTCGGTGGAGGTCCAGTGGGGTGTGTCCGCAAGGCCCGGGATTGGCGGAAGCGCCGGGCTCGCGCCGGTGGCAATCAGGCAGCGGTCGAAGTTCACCTCGTGCGTGCCGCCGTCAGCGGTCGCCACGGTCAGCGTGCGCGTGTCCCTGAACCGGGCCTCGCCGCGCAGCACGGTGATGGCCGGAGTGCTTGCCAGGATGCCTTCGTACTTGGCATGGCGCAGCTCCTCGACGCGGCCTTGTTGCTGGGCCAGCAGCCGCTCGCGCAGTACAGCGGGCGCTGCGGCCGGCAGGCCAGCATCGAACGGGCTTTCGCGGCGCAGGTGGACGATGTGCGCGGCGCGGATCATGATCTTGGACGGCACGCAGCCGACATTGACGCAGGTGCCGCCGATGGTGCCGCGCTCGATCAGCGTGACGCGGGCGCCTTGCTCCACGGCCTTCAAGGCAGCCGCCATCGCCGCGCCGCCGCTGCCTATCACAGCCACGTGCAGCGCTTGTTCACCGCCAACATGCTTCGTTTCGCCACCGAGCCAGCCCAGCGCCTTGTCTAGCAGGCCGGCAGGCTTGTTCGGCGTGTCGGTAAGCCGTGCGCGATAGCCGAGCGTGGCCACTGCGGCAACCAGCGGGGCCACGCTCACGCCTGCATCCGCCTCGATTTCGGCCTGCCGCTGCGGATAGGACACCGAGGCCGCGCGCACGCCGGGCACGTTCGTCAAAGCCTGCTGGACGTGCTCGGCGCACGACGTGCAGGTCATGCCTTCGATGTGGAGGGTGATCGCCTCGGCCATGATTACGCCCTCACTGCTTGACGCTGGACGGGTAACCCGCGTTTGCGGTGGCCTTGGTCAAGGCGTCGGCATTGGTCTTGGCCTCGTCGAAGGTGACGACGGCCTCCCGCTTCTCGAAGCTGACTTCGGCCTTCTCGACGCCGGCGACCTTGGACAGAGCCGTCTTGACCGTGATCGGGCACGCGGCGCAGGTCATGCCGGGCACCGACAGGGTGACGGTCTTGGTGGCAGCCCAGGCGGGCGCGCTTAGAGCGGCGGCCAGGGCGATGAGGGTGGTGAGGGTGGTGAGTTTCTTCATGGTGATCTCCTTTCAGTAGAACAGCGGCAGGACGTAGGGAAACGCGAGGGCAACCAGAACCAGGGCGGCCACGATCCAGAAGATCACCTTGTAGGCAGTCCGCACTTGGGGCACAGCGCAAACGTCGCCGGGCTTGCAGGCATGGGCTGGTCGGAAGATGCTGCGCCAGGCGAAGAACAGCGCGATGAGCGCTGCGCCGATGAAGATCGGCCGATACGGCTCCAGCACGGTCAGGTTGCCGATCCACGCGCCAGAGAAGCCGAGCGCGACCAGGACAAGGGGGCCGAGGCAGCAGGCCGAGGCGAGGACGGCCGCGACGCCGCCGGTCGCCAGTGCGCCGCGGCCGTTCTTGGGTTCCGACATAAGGTTCTCCTTCCGGGACTTCGCTTGATGCTGTAACGTTACTTCCGTAGTCAACTACGGAGTCAAGCGCCATGGAGAACGCTCAAGAGAATCTGACCATCGGGGCCTTCGCCAAGGCAGCCCGGGTCAACGTGGAGACGATCCGCTTCTATCAGCTCAAGGGCTTGCTACCCCAGCCGGAGCGGCCCTACGGTCGCATCCGCCGCTACGGGCAGGCGGACGTGGCGCGGGTGAAGTTCGTGAAGTCAGCCCAGCGCCTGGGATTCAGCCTGGATGAAGTCGGCCAGCTCCTGAAACTGGAGGACGGCACCCATTGCAGCGAGGCGGCCGAACTGGCTGCTCACCGGCTGGCCGATGTGCGCGCACGCATGGCGGACCTCACGCGGATGGAAGAGGCCCTGTCGACGCTAGTGAGAGAGTGCAACGCGCACCATGGCAATGTTTCCTGCCCGTTGATCGCAGCTTTGCATTGCTGCTAAAGGGCCCACTTCGGCTCTTAGCGTACGATTTTTTTCCGTTTTCTGAGACGACCCCTGATTGGCGATGGCTTCGGTCAGCACGGGGCGCAGGTCAGCGCCTTTGAATCGCAGTGACATGGATGAAATCTCCTGTGTGGAAGAATGAGAAAGGCCTCCATCCGATGGGATGAAGGGCCTGTAGTGCACGCGGCCGGAACGGCTGGAACGCCGTGGCGGATGCCTCGGGTCAGCCGCAGGACCGCCTGGTTTCGCTGCGGGGCGTCATGCCGGGACGGCCTGGCGCTTGCGGGCCGCTTTCGCGTCGAGGATGCTCACGTCGATCTGGCGCCAGCGCCCGTCGTCGATGAGCCTCTCCAGCACTTCGCCGAGCATGTCGAAATACACCTCGTCGTGCCGATCGACCAGTTCGACCGATTCACCGTTCTGACGGTGCAGTTCCACCACGTAGGTGTCTCCGCCGCGGTCGTAGAGGATCGTCACCCGGCCCTCGAACTTCGCGGTCGAGACCGTGAAGCTGATCGCCGGCGGGGTCTCGATGATCTTGGAGGGCGTGGGATCGACCCAGGTGAAGTCGCGGGCACCGGCATCCACCAGCATGTGGGTGATGCGCCGGAAGCGATCGGGGGCCGGCATCTCCTCCAACTGCTCGATGAGCTGGCCCAACTCCATGCACTGCGGCGTGGGAATGGGCAGCTTGGCCGGCGCCGAGCCGAGGATGTGCCTCGTGATGGTGTACGGCGTGCCGTCCGAAGTCTCCTCGGTGATGACCTCCGGCGTGTCCGCGCGCAGTCCGTCGAAGCGACGACGCGCATAGGGTTGGACATGCACCTTGGCGCCTTCGGCAGGAACCGTGGTCACCAGGCTGGGATCGAGCACCGCGAACTCGGAAGGCTTGAGCTTGACGACGATGGCATCGTCGGTCGCGGCGACCACCTTGCCGTCGAAGGGTTGGGGGTCGATGGCGAAGCCCAGCGTTGAGGACAGCGGCTGATCATCGAACACGCGGTACTTGAACGACCGCACGTTGCGGGGCACATGGCCTGCGACCAGCGAAGGCATCATGGATTTGATGAGGGAACGATCCATGGGGAAACTCCTTGAGGAAAAACAAGGGATTCCCCGCCCGCAAGGGAGAGGTCCCTTGTGGGTGGCGTGGATGGACGCGGTAGGTCCGTAGGAAGAAACGACCAGCACGGTTTCCCGCGCTTGCAGCCTCGAAGGTCTCGACTGCCTGGGCATGTGCCGGCAACGCCGACGAACATGGGGCAAGCATGGCCCTGGGGCGGTCTGCCTGCCCGCAGGAAACGGCACCGCACCACAACCGTTTTCCTGTGCTGCGGGCAAGAAAAAGCCCCTCGAAAGGGGCTGGAGGAATCAGGCTTGGTACACGAAGTAGTGCTCGCGCTGACGCGGAAAGAACACGTGTTTCCACGTGTCGCCGCTTGTGTTGCCACCGTCGAAGACGACCATTTCGTAGTCGTCCACGTCGGTGTCCACCAGGTCGGCGCTGGCGATATGGCGCATGTGCAGCGTGCCGCTCATGCGCTCGAATACCAGGATCTGGCCGATGGCATCTTCCTGGCTCATGGCGTTGACGCAGGCTCCGAGTTGGTGCTCGAAGTCGGATGCGGGTGTGATGAGGTCGGGGAACATGGGATCGCTCCTGTGAAAGTGCGCCGGCCCGGCTCTCTGGCGGGAGACCGGGCCGGCATGCGGTGAGGACAAGGAAGGCCGGGGATGTGTGTGGCGGCTATTCGCCGGCCAGCGATAGGCCCGGCAACACGGGTGCGTCGGCATCGAGGATGAGGATGCGCACGTCGGCCTGGCCGGCCAGTTCAAGGATCTGTGCCAGCTCGACCGGCATGCCCTTGCTGCGGTGCTCCTGCCGAAGCTGCTCGGCGGCGATCCCCTCGACGTCCTGCAGGTGCTGGTCCGTCCAGGGCGTGGAGATCAGCTTGACGCCGATCGCCGGGCTGTAGGGAATCCGGAACGCGATGAACAAAAAGGCCTCCGGCGTCGCGAGGTCAGCCAGGTTGGCCAGGTACTGGCCGGTTTCGCGGCTGATGTGCGCGCTGCTGATTTCCCAGCACCGGCTGTAGTAGCCGGTCTCGAAGCTCAACCGCTGCACGACTTCCCGTGCGGCCTCGGCCGAATAGGTGTCGCCAATGTGGACGGGGCGGCCGTCGAAGTCGTCGCCGTGGATCGCGTACACCACGGCACCCACCATGCCTTCGCCGCTGCCCCCTTCAGCCGCGTCGCATTCGGCGATCAGTGCGGCGCCGACAGGTTCGGTGCCAGTCCTGACCACCGCGAAGTCGCTGGTGATGATGCAAGGAGAAGAAACCAGCGCCGCGTCGCAGAGGTGCTGCTGGCTCGGGTGGATGTTTCGCCAGAAATGCGGGCTTCCGTCCTCGTAGCTGATGGACAGCGTGCGGACGATTTTCAGATTCCAGTAGCCGCGTAGAAAGGGATTGGGATTCTGGGACATGGGATTTCTCCAACAGAATAATGATGGAGCAAATCCCCGCCACCGGGAATTGACCCCGGTGGGTGGAAAGAAAGGAAACAGCGTCAGGTGACGCTGATCGTTGGCGTTTGGGCCAATCGCTCGGCGACGCGCCGGCGCAAATTCATGCGGAATGGCTCGTCGCTGACGCCCGCCAGCAGATTGATGGTCTCCAGCGCGATCAGGGCCGAAGCCTCTTCGATGTCGGCGGCCACAATGGTCTTGCGCAATTGGTCGCCGAGCTGGAGGGCCTGGGAGGAGGAGCTGATGAAGCGGACCTCGCGGCTCAGGTAGCAGCCGTTGCCGCCGAACTCGAACAGCCGCGGCTTGCTGCAGTACCAGCAGCCCTCGAACTGGATGGCGGTCAGGTGGTGCCCGTCATCGAACCGGGTGGCGATCAGAAACAATGCGTCGAGATCGGCGGTGTCCTCGAACGAATGACGGTCGATCAAGTTCCCCAGCTCTTCGTCCTCATCGGCACGGAAGTGCACGGCGAGCAGTTCGAGCAGCGGCGGGATCGACAGCCCTTCGTCGTCCGGCATCGGAATACCGAGTTGCGTGGCCAGGTCTTCCAGGCCATCGAGCACGTCCGGCCATTGCGGATTGGTGGTCTCGGCGATCTGGGCGATGTAGGCCTGCCCGTTGCCGGGGTGGCTCTCGTCCAGCGCGAAGGCGCCGAACAGCGCCTGGATGACGGGCGTCACACGGTCGAGCACGAGAACGCCGGTGGCTTCGTAGTAGTTGTTGGCCATGAAGGCTCCTTTCGATGAATGAACGGAGCCAGCCCTTGCGGACGATGGCATCCGCAGGGGAAACCGCCTGATGCCGGATGGCGCTGGGCGGGGAGAAAACGCGAGGGACATGGCCTCGAACGAGGCGCATGTCCCTCATGGGGTCCCGTGAACGCAGTGATGAAGGTGTGCCAGGGACCGGCTCACCAACCGCTGTAGTTCAGCAGCAGGTCGGCGATCACCTGGCGACGTGGCAGATCGAGGCCGTCGAAGTCCGACAACCCGTTGAAGTGGCAGCGCTTGAGCATGGCACCGCCCTCGCGCGCGTTGTAGAAGCTGACCATCGCGGACAGGAACATGCGTTCCCCGCTGCTCAGGACGCCGAGGGCGTCGTTGAGGCGCAGCATGTCGGGACGCAGATCCCACTTGCTCTTGGCCTGGTTCAGACCTTCACGGGTGCCATCGCCAAACCATTGCGGGCCGGCGATCTCGACACCACGCTTCCATGCCTCGAAAAAGGCTTGGGGCGCGGCGCTGAAATGCCGTTCTTCCCGAACGATCTGATCGACGACTTCCTGTGGCAGTAGCTGGTTCATGACGTGATTCCTCCAGTTGGATCAGGGAATGGCGAGCTGGGACCAGCCGCCTCTTTCGAGGGCACGTTGAGCCGCGGCATGGCTGCGGAAGTACTCACGAGATTCCCGCGAGACGGGACCTTCGGTATCGCGCGTGCCGATGTAGTGGCCGGCGGCGCTGTGCAGGACTTCGAGCGGCAGGAACTTGCCGCAGTAGGTCAAGGCCAATTGACCGAATCGGCCGAAAGAGGCTTGCTGGGACATGGATGGGCTCCTTGGAAAAGCGGGGCCCTGTCCCTCACGGGATGGCAGCTCCCGCACGCGGTTGAAAAAAAGCATCAGCGTCTTGGGGACGCGCGTCCGCGCAATGGATGCGATGCGGACTGGTGGGTTGCGCGGAGAGAACCCCGCGGCAGCCTGAAACCCTGGCTGCTGGCATGTGCTGACGAATCAGCGAACATGCGGACAGCTTCGTGAGGGTGCCGCGCCACGTCAGTTGGAAATCGGCATCTGGTCCAGCCCCGATTGATGTGCGCAGGGACAAAGAAAAGCCCCGCAACGAGTGCGGGGCGGTCATGACGGTGCGGTGAGGCTGGATCAGCGGGGCTTGTCGCCCAGGACATGCTGCTTCCAGATGGCGAATGCCTCGTCCGCTGGCAGCTCGGCCAGGATGACGATGGGCTGGTCCTGTCGGCTGCGCAGCTTTGCGAAATATGCCGCGCGTTCGGCAATGGCCTTGAGCTTGATGCCCTTGAGGAACAGCAGCCGGCCGTCCTTGATGAACAGCACCTTGTTGCCGATGTCGCGGTTGAACGCGGTGCGCAGCTTGCGCTCTGCGTGCATGGCATCGGCCAACTGGTCCACGAGGAAGTCGAGCGTCATGTCGATGAGAAGTGGCTCGTCGTCCTCGCGCTCGACGTCGAGCGATGCCGGCGGCAGGCTCTTGGCTAATTCCTCGGCTTGGGCCAGCAGCGCGGCCTGGCCTTGCAACGCGCGCACGAACGTCGAGCCGCCGTGTCCGTCATTGCGGGCTTCGGCGATGGGCCTGCCGTCGAACATGACGGTGGCGGTGAAGCACAGCGTTTCCTCGCTCGCGAAATCCGCGACCTTGAGGTTCTTGAGCGTGATGCGGTCTTGTCGGGTGATGGTGTCCATGGAAAGTCCTGATATCGACCGGGTTGACGACACGCCCCTGACGGGACGCGGCATACATCCCGTGGGTTGGAGGAAGGTGGCATCGATGCCCGGTGGGCAGCGTTCGCCGGAGAGATGCCGGGGCGAACTGGCGGGTGGCGTGGGAGGAACCCACGGCAGCCTTGACACCCTGGCTGCTGGCTGTTGCCGATGCGTCGGCAATGCAGGAGAGAGGATCACGCGGCCCGCCGGCCGCGTCGTGCATCAATCCGAAGCGCTCGATCCCGTCTTGTGCAGGCACTGCACCAGCCGCTGGCCCAGCCACGCGACGCACGGCACGGCCATGGAGTTGCCGATCGCCTTGTAGCGCGGCGCGTCGGCGGAGGGCCTGCCGCGGTACGGCACCAGCGTGTAGTCGTCGGGCATGCCTTGAAGCCGCTCGCATTCGACCGGCATCAGCCGACGCACCCGCCACTGCGACCAGTCGCCCGGACCGGGGTTATTCCAGTCGTAGCGGAAATGTGCCTCGAAGTCCGGTGCCAGCACATGGGGCTTGTCGGCACCGCCGCTGCTGGTGCGCAGCGCGGTCGAGACGCCATCGCCCAGTTCAGCGGCCAGGCCTTCGGTGCGACCGCGCAGCGCCACGCCGATCACCATCGGCCGGCCTTGGCCCGGCTTGCCGCCACCCGTGGAGAGCGTCCCGGCAAGCTGGCCGTGGCCGGATTCCAGCCGCAGCTCGCCGCGCGAGTTCTGCGCGAACGCGATGGCCGGCACCACGCCGGCGTTCGCGTGGCTGAGGCGATGTCTGCCGGCACGCAGCGTCGGTGCATGGTTCGTCGTCGCATCCGCCCCGCAGCCCTGTGCGGTGAAGGCAATGATCGGCACACCCTTGCCGGTGCCGTCCTCGCTGCAGCCCTTGCCGCCGTTGGCGGTGCTGAGCGTGTGGCTGATGCTGCCCGCGATGGACTGCGCCACGAAGGTCTCGACCTCGAAGTCGTTCTTCGGGCCGGGCGCCGCGGTCAGGCAGGCCGCGACGTCGATGGGTCCTGCGGTGTTGCCCCCGCCGAATCCGAACGTCACCGTGGCCTTGCCGTAGGGCTGCTTCAGTCCTGCATATCCCGAGTACCAGCCTGCTGCCGCAGCGCCCGATCCAGCAGCGCCGGCAGCGTCTTGCCACGGCGCGAAGCCCGGCGAAGAATCCCCGCGCAGGCCTGGGCGCTCAAAAAGTACCTCGGCGGGATCGACGCCACCTCCACCACTTGCCACAAGAAACACGCGACGGCGCCGTTGGGCGACGCCGAAATATTGAGCATCGAGCAAGCGCCAGGCGATGCGGCGCCGGGGTCCAGACACACAACCTGCGTGCGCCCATTTTTGCCCTGGCGGTTCGAGCGCACGGCTTTCGCCGGCCAGTGCGCCCAGGAAGTGTCCGAAGGCGTTGCTGCAGTCGCTGAGGACGCCGGGGACGTTTTCCCAGACGAGCGTTGCCGGCGGGCGGCGGTCTTGGCGGCGGGTTTGGTCGATGGCATTTGCAAGCTCCACATAGGCAAGGGTCAGGGCGCCGCGCGGGTCAGCCAGGCCACGGCGGGCGCCGGCCACGCTGAACGACTGGCACGGCGTGCCGCCGACCAGGAGGTCTGGCGCGGGCACGGTGCCGGCGCGGACCTGGCGGGCGATCGTGGTCATGTCGCCCAGGTTGGGCACGAGGGGGTTACGGTGGGCGAGCACGGCGCTCGGGAACGGCTCGATCTCGGCGAACCACGCGGCTTCGAGGCCGAGCGGTTGCCAAGCGAGGCTCACGGCCTCGATGCCGCTGCAGACGCTGCCGTAGAGCAGCGGCGTGTTGCGTGGCGGTGCGCAAAGTTTCGGGTGCATGTCGGTCTCCTGTTCGTATGGCGCAGGGCCATCGCCCTGGCCGGGGCGTTGAAAGGCAGGAGAAAGGCGCCGAAGGCCCCAGGGGCCTTCGGCTCGGGAGGAAAGAAGAACCACCCGTGGGCTGATTGGCAGGCCCGGTCGTCGCTAGAACCGTCTGCTCATCCAGCAATCACACCCGGCCCATGTCGTGGCTGGGGCCGGCATCGTCTGGCGCACATCCGCGCACAAAGGGAGCCCGTTTTTGCGCCGGCGGGCACCGGCACCGAATACCGCTGACCACGAAGGGTCTCCGGGTGGCTCGCACAGGCAAGCCATCGGGGGACCCTTCGCAGCGTGCGGAAGAGATGCGGACGGGGAGAACGCGCGGGGTGCGGTTCGCGGAGAAGCTACCTTCAGGTCCCGCGGCCGGGGGCGGCTGAACGGGACGCGCACACGGACAAGAAGGCGTTGCGCGCTGGGCGTCCCGCAGGGCATGCGGAACACGGGCCACGCCGCCGATGGCGGGCACGGCTCACGGGGAACGGGGTCGGTCAGGAGCCTTTGCGGCCGCTCTTGCGTGGGCGCGAGGCACCACGCTTGGACGTGCCGGTTTCGACCGGCAGCGTGCCTTTGCAGTCGGGATAGCGACTGCACGACCAGAACGGGCCGCTCTTGCCGGTGCGTTGGCGCGTGGGCGCGCCACACTGCGGACAAGCCGGTCCTTGGGGCACCTTGATGGACAGGGACGTGCTGCCGTACTGCGCGATCAACTGCGAAATCCATGCAGCCTGCTTGCCGATGAACACATCCAGGGTGAGTTGTCCGGCCTCGATCATGTCCAGCGCCTGTTCCCAGACGGCGGTGGTGCCGGGGTCGGCAATCGCCGCGGGCACGGCGTCTATCAGCGTGAGCGCCGCATCCGATGCGCGGATGGAGCGTCCCTTCTTCACGATGTAGCCGCGGGCGATCAGCCCGCTGATGATGTTGGCCCGGGTCGCCTCGGTGCCGATGCCCGTCGTGTCCTTGAGCTTCTGCTTCAGGCGCGGGTCGGTCACGAAACGCGCAACGCCCTTCATCGCCTTGACCAGTTCGCCCTGGGTATAGGGCTTGGGCGGCATCGTCTTGAGGGCCTTGATGTCGGCCCCGGCGACCTGACATGCCATCCCGTCGCGCAATGCGGGCAGCACCTGGCTGCGCGGGGCATCGCCGTCCTCGTCGGCGCTGCCTTCACGTTCTGGCTCGGCCAGCACCAGGAGCCAGCCCTTGACGACGACCTGCTTGCCCGTGGCCACCAGCTTCTGCTGGCCGCAGGAGAGGTCCGCCACGGTGCGGTCGAACTCGTGGTGCGGGAGGAACTGGGCCAGGTAATGCGCCCGGATCAGCCGGTACACCGCCTGCTCCTTCTCGCTCATGGCGGAGAGGTTCGCGGGTTCGAGCGTCGGGATGATGCCGTGGTGCGCCGTCACCTTGCTGTCGTTCCAGGCGCGCGAGCGCTGGGCGCGGTCGAGCTGGCCCATGATCGGGGCCAGCGTGGGATCGGTCTTGAGCAGGCTGTCCAGGACCGTGGGCACCTCGGCGAACATGCTTTCGGGCAGGTAGCCCGAATCCGAGCGCGGGTACGTCGTGGCCTTGTGCGTCTCGTACAGAGCCTGGGCGATCTCCAAGGTTTCCTGCACGTCCAGCCCAAGCTGCTTGGAACAGACTTCCTGCAAGGTGCCCAGGTCGAACAGCAGCGGCGGGCCTTCGCGCACGCGCTCGGTCTCGACCGACACCACCTGGGCACTGCCCGCGGCGCGGATCTGTTGCGCGGCCTGCTGTGCGACGGGCTGCTGCAGGCAGCGGCCGGCGTCGTCGGTGCTGGCGTCGGGTGCCACCCACTGCGCGGTGAACGTCTGACCGCCTGCGGACAGGGACACGTCGATGGCCCAGTACGGCACGGACACGAAGGCCGCGATCTCTCGGTCGCGGTCCACCACGAGTTTGAGCGTCGGGGTCTGTACACGCCCGACCGACAGCACGCCGTCGTAGCCGGCCTGCCGCCCGAGCACGGTGAACAGCCGGCTGAGGTTCATGCCGACGAGCCAGTCGGCGCGCGAGCGCGCCAGCGCCGAGTAATACATCGGCAGCGTCTCGGCCGAGGGCCGCAGCTTGGCGAGCGCGGTGCGGATGGACGCATCGTTGAGCGCCGACAGCCACAGGCGTGCTATGGGGCCGCGGTATCCGCACAGGTCGATGATCTCGCGGGCGATCAGTTCACCCTCGCGGTCGGCATCGGTGGCAATGACGAGATGGGTCGCCTTCGCCAGAAGCGTTTTTACGACCTTGAATTGCGTGGCGGTCTGCGGTTTGACCTCGACCCGCCACTGCTGAGGGATGATGGGCAACTGCTCCAACGACCAGCGCTTGAGCGCCGCTTCATAGACCTCGGGTGCTGCCGCTTCGACGAGATGGCCGATGCACCAGGTGACCGTGACGCCGGAGCCGTTGAGGCAGCCTTCACCGCGCTGCGTGGCGCCGAGAATCCGGCCGATGTCTTTGCCCTGGGAGGGCTTCTCGCACAGAAACAGCCGCATGTCCGTCCATCCGCTTCCCGTTGTTCATGGAGTTGCTGGGATCGAGGATGCCGAGCGCCTGTTGGGGCAGCAGCAAACAAGCTGCATGCGGCAGCGACCGCTTTCACGAGATGGGATGGCTGAGGCGGGGATGGCGTGCGGCCGGCGATGTGCGAGTCGGGAGCCGCGATGTTCGGGAGCGCGTGGAAGCCGGTGGACGCTGGTGGCGCTGTCCCCTGGGGATAGCTCGCGAGGACATGGGGGGCGGCAACGTACTGCGGCCGCCCCCCCGTCGGATCACTTCCTGCGCTTGGGCTCCTTCGGCGCAGCCGGTTCCTGGGCGGCCTGGGGCTTGGGCTGCGCGTCCTGTGCGGTCTCCTGCGATTTGGGGCTCAGGACGACGGACTCGATGCGGAACGGCAGGATGCCGACGCTGCGCGCGTTGATCTGCCAAGTCTCACGTGGCTGATCCTCGTTGTCGGTCCAGGGTTCGCGCTCCATGCGGCCGACGACCAGCACGCGCATGCCCTTCTGGTAGAGGTCCTTCCAGTGCGCGGCGTCGCGGTGCCAGATTTCCACCGGCGCCCAGAAGCCGCCGCGATCCTCATAGTCGCCGCCCTTGGTGGGAACGGGGTTGTCGAAATACACGTTCAGCCGCAACAAGCGCCGCGGTTCGTCGTTGCCGTTGGGGAACTCCCGGTACTCGGGGGGCGAGCCGATGTTGCCTTCGCCCGAAAAATGCGTGCTCATGGTGCAATCTCCTTGGTGGTTGAAATACCCGTGCCATGTCGGCGTCGGGCGCGTGCTGGGGTGCCCGACGCGATCACCGATCGCGCACTCCGGGGGGTATGGACGCGAGCCGGCGCAGGTAGGCGTCTTCCGCCTCGGCGGCCTTGCTGGCGCACTCCTGCGCCTGCCTGCCCAGGGTGTGCAACAGGCTGATCTGCATGTTCAGCGTGATGCGCTGCAGCTCGATCGCGTGCAGGTCGGCCAGCAGGTTGACCGGCGTGCTGGTGCTCGCCATCAGCTCCTGCCACAGGGCCACGCCCATGGCCGAGCGGTCGTGCCTGCGCCAGCGCAGGAACGTCGTTCCCGCGCCAGTGGTCTGCTGGGCCAGTTCCACGGGCAGCAGGTGGAAGGGATGCCCACTGGCCTGTTGCAGCACTTGTCGCTGCGCCAAGCCGATCAACTCGTCGCGCATGGCGAAGCACTGGCCGGCCCAGGCCTCCAAGTCCCCTTTACCTTTAAAAGGCTTTAAGGATGCCCTGAATAACTCGAATGCGTAAGTGCTACAAGGTCACCGGTTTCAGATAGTGCGATGGATGGCGTTTAGCCTGGGTCTTCGCACCACTTTCCACGCCCTTGCGGGCCATCTGCACCGCCTTTGCGGCCATTTGCCTGATTTCAGGGGCACTCATCCCTGCGCCTCCAGCAATTGATGGCGCACCATCCAAAGATTGGACAGCGCAAACAGCGTCTTGAGCTGCAACGTGTTCTTCTTCAATCCCCGGTAGCGCACCTTGGTGTATCCAAACTGTCGTTTGATCACCCTGAAGGGATGCTCCACCTTGGCACGGATGCTCGCCTTGATCTTCTCCACTTGGTCTATCAGCGCGTCAACGGGGTTGTTCTCTTTGTCCAGCGCTCTGCGTTTGCCTGGGCGCATCGCGATGTGCCACCGCACTGCCTCCTTGGCATCCGGGCGCTTGTCGATACCTTGGTAGCCCGCATCACCAAACCCGTCTGTCTCCTGCCCGTGCAGCAAGCTGTTGCCCTCTACAACGTCGGCCACGTTACCCGAGGTGCCTATGACGGTATGCACGAGTCCCGAGTCCGCATCCACGCCGATATGGGCCTTCATGCCAAAGTGCCATTCGTTGCCCTTTTGGCTCGAATGCATCTCTGGATCGCGCTTTCTGTCCTTGTTCTTGGTAGAGCTAGGCGCTGCGATCAGTGTGGCATCGACCGCAGTGCCTGCCTTGAGCAGCAAGCCCTGGGCTGCCAGAAGCTCGTTGACAGTGGCCAGAATCTGCTCGGCCAGCTTGTGTTTCTCCAGCCGATGACGAAACCTCAGGATGGTGCTCTCGTCAGGCACCCTCCCATGGGCATCAAGACTTGCAAACTCCCGGTAGATCGGGGTGTCAAAGAAGGCCTCTTCCATCGCCAGATCTGACAGGGTGAACCACTGCTGCATGCAGTGGATGCGCAGCATGGTCTCCAGGGCAAAGGGTGGGCGGCCGTTCTTGCCTTCGGGGTAATAGGGCGCAATGAGTTCGACCAGAGCAGCCCAGGGAACCACCAAATCCATCTGGATCAGCAGTTCTTGCTTGCGGGTCTTTTTGGTGCTCAGTTTCAGGTCAAGGCTGCTTTGCTTCATGGGCGGGGAGGATGCCATGACTTCCTGGCTTCTAGCAGACTGCGTTCGGGGTTTTGCAGGATTTCCTTAAAAGGCCTTTTAGAGAGGCCGCGTGTTCCAGGCGCATGAAGGCTCCCGGTTGCAGGCCCCGGAAGTAGCGGGTCGGCTGGTTCAGATCGCTCATGCGGATTCGTCCTCGCCGGCAGTGGCTGCGTTTTCGGACGGGTCGGCAGCAGCGGCCGCATCACCATCGACGCTGGTAGCGGCTGCGGCAGGACTCTCACCGCGCTGTTGCAGACCACGGCGCACGATGGGTGGCGCAAATTTCGAGCGGCGCGTGCATTCGAGCACGTCCTGCGGCAACTCGCCGAACTTCTCCAGCGCGGCCCGCGCTGCCGCATTCTTCGCCGCGAAATCGTCGCGGGTGCAGCCCGAATAGCGATACTGCTGGGCCAGCGAGAACAGGCTGCGCAGCGCGTGCGCGCCCTCGTTGAGCCAGCGCTCTAACAGGCCGTTGAAAAAGTGCTTTTCGAACGCATCAGGGACGCTGAGTGCGAAGACACGAGCTGCCCAGACGCGTCTGCGCAGCGATTGCAACGGCCCATCTGGCCGGTTTGCAGGCCCTCCCGCCCATTTCGGGCGCACGTATCCCTGGGCTCACGCATGATGCGCGTCCCACCAGCCGCCGATGCTGCCCATTCGCACAAGGTTGTAGGTGGCAAAGCACAGCAGCGCCTGGCCCGTGAGCTTGGCCTGACCGATCAGCTTGGTCTTTGCCAGACCACCGACGGTCTTGATCCAGCCAAAGGCCTCTTCGATGCGCTTGCGCACCTTCAGGCTGGTCTTGTAGCCCTCGTGCCGTGTCACTCGCGCATCCACCGCCGAGTGTTTGTCCTTGGCCGCCACGTGGGGCGTGACTTTGAGCTTTCTGCAGCCTTTGATGAAGGCCTTGCTGTCGTAGCCCTTGTCGGCACCGACCGTGGCCCGTTTGTTCCTGTTGCCCCGACGCTCCAACATGGCCAGCGCCGCCTCGCGCTCGGCCGTGCCGCTGGCGTGGGTGATCTCGACATCCACGATCAGCCCGTTGCGGTTCTCCATGAGGATGTGCCCCATGTGGCACAGGCGGGATTTGTCGCCCTGGCTCTTCTTGAACAGCCGGGCATCGGCGTCCGTGGTGCTCTCGTGGGTGTCGTTGCAGCGCTCCTGCCCCTTGAAGTCCACCTCGGGGTTGCGCCCAGGCGGCGTGCCGCTGTCGTCGTCTTTGCGCTTGAAGCTCTTGTGCGAGGCCCAGGCGTCAATGAGCGTGCCGTCCACGCTGAAGTGCTCGTCGCTGGCGAGCTTGCCCCACTGGGCACTGAGCTTGACGCGCTCGAAGAAGGCGCGGGCGAGGTCTTCGTTGAACAGACGTTCGCGGTTGGCGCTGAAAGTGGAGTGGTCCCAGACCTTGTCTTCGATGTTCAGGCCCACGAACCAGCGGTACAGCAGGTTGTAGTTGATCGCTTCGACCAACTGGCGCTCGCTGCGGATGGAGAACAGGATCTGCAGCAGCAAGGCCTTGAGCAGCATCTCCGGTGGCACCGATGGGCGGCCACGGCGGGCGTACACCGCTTCGAACTCGCGGTTCATGGTTGCCAGCAGCGCATCAACCACCGCGCGCAACTTGCGCAGCGGGTGTGCCTGCGGCACGCGCTCTTCAAGGCTGATGTAGCTGAACATCGCCCCCTGGAAATCTTGACTGCCTCTCATCGTCCTCGTCTGGGTCGTTCACCGATGGCTTCAGATCGTAGCGGCCAACGCGGGCGTCGGCGGGGGATTTTTCAACGGCCTGCTAAGGTGCTGCGGTCGATCAGCGCGGTGTGGTGGGCGAGGATCAGCTTGCGCGCGATGTCGTCGTAGTCGGCCAGGAGATAGACAGCGGCAAAGCCCAACTGCGCATTGACGAACAGCGGCAGCTTGACGGGCTGCACGTTGAGGTTCTCGCCCAGGGTCAACGCGGCGGGCACGCCGGCCAGGGCCTGGTCCACCTGTTCGCGCAGCGTCTGCAGCGTGGTCTTGGTCTGGTCGAGCTTGTCCTCGATGCGCAGCATCCACCAGTCGCTGTACGGGTCGTCCTGCTCCGAGCCGCGCTTCATTTTGTTCATGACGGCGATGTAGCCGTTCAGGCCGACGATGCCCGGTCGCCCCTCGGCGGCGGCGCGGCCATGCCAGATGCGCGAGGCGTGGTGGGTGTGCAGCGTCAGCGACATTGCGCTGCGCAGGGAGCCGAGGTTGAGTTGCAATGGTTCGTTGCTGGTTGCCATGGTGATCGCTCGCTGGTGGACAGGGAGCCGCCAGCATCCGCATGCGGCGGAAGGCAGTCAGTCAACAAACCGAAATGAGCCGGCCCCCGGTTCTGTGCGCGCTGGCGGCGCAGCGCGCAACGGTCCCCTGGGGACCGCTCCGCAGATGGGCATTCACGTTGGCGCTCCGGGCCTCGGTCGTCGACGGGTTGCGTGCTGCACCGCACGTCGCGCTGTCGTTCGACACCATCCTTCGCAGCACGGCCGTCCCCAGGGGACCGTTCCGCTGAGCGCCATGGAGGTTTGCTTCATGGCCTTGCCAGGCGCTTTGCCCAGGTTTCGCGCAGCAGGTCGCGCCGTCACCCGGCGCTTCACCGCACAGCCGTCCCCAGGGGACCGTTTCTGCCGACCGCCATGGAGATCTACTTCACGGCTTTGACGAGCCCTGTGCTCAGGTCTTGCGCAGCAGGTCGCGCAGGCGCTCGATGTGCTGCCGGGCCACCTCGGGCGGCACGACGTTGCGCGGCGGCTCGGATGGTGGCGCTCGCGCCGCCGATGGTGTTGGCGGTGCCGGGCCGGTCTGCTTGGCCCACGCATTGAACTCGCCGCGCATGGCGCGCTGGATGATGCCGAACAGATATCCGGCGGGGTTGCGGATGCCATGCTTGCCGCACCGTGCGGCCCATTCGTCCAGCACGGCCTGCCCCAGGGCAGCGTCCACCTGCTGCAACGCCATCCTGGCTCCGGCCTGCTGTTCCGCCTTCAGTTCCGCGAAGCGCTTGGGCCATTGCAGGTCGCCCAGCGCACGCGCCTGCGCGGTAGTACGTACTTCATTAATACGACTACTACGTACTGTACGGTCCTGCTTCGGATTCCGAAGAGCGCCGTCTGGCGCGGGTTTCGGCCCTGCTTCGGATTCCGAAGAGGGGCGTTCGCCATTCCGAAGAAGGCTCGCGGGCCCTTCTTCGGAATCGTGGATCGCATCCTCCTGTGGATAACTTTGAGTGGCGGTGATGCCCTGGTCGGCCAGGCGCTCGGCGAGCACTTGCAGCCGCGACGGCAAGGTGCGTCCGGACAACATCGGGTCGTCCGCGATCTCCTGGAGGGTGTTGAGTCCCACCACCTGAACGGCCTTGGCCGAATGCCCCAGCGACTGGCTGACCAGGGCCAGGTAGTCGGCGTCGAGCTGCATGGCCTCGAACGGTGTCAGGGGTTCGTCATGCAGGACGTAGAGGTTTCCGAGGATGCGGCCGGTCTTGGGGTCGCGCCGTCGTCGCACGAGGCTCAGCCAGCGCGTCAGGCGCAGCAGCGTCAGCGCCCGCGCGACGGTCTCGTGGGAGGCTTGTCCCGCGCAGGGCATGGACGCCAGCCAGGGGCGCAACTGCTCATAGGTCGGGAACGCCGTGACGCCGTCGTCGTTGAGCATCAGCCGGAACACCTGCCAGGCGTTGCGCTCCAGCGGTGTCAGGCGGCGGTCGAGGAACAGCCGCCGCGGCACGCTCTCGTGCCGATTGCCACTGAACAGGAAGGCGTCGCCGGACGCGGCAGGCGTGGGCACTGCCATGGGCGCTGGCGCGCTGGGATGTGGCTTGGGCGTGAGGTCCTTCAGCGCAGCGTCGAACAGGTCGGCGAGTGCGACGGGGCCTTGACGCGGGGCTCGTGGGGCGGTGTCGTCCACGGCCATGGCCTAGCCCAATCCCTGATCGACCCAGTTCCTGATCGCGGCCCAGACCACCGAGAGCGGCAGTGACATACCCTCGGCCAGGTCCATGGCCGCATCGAGAATCGAGGTCTCGTCCTCCAGATCGACGTTCCTGCTGCTGGTCACGGCTTTCCATTGCCGCCACAGTTCGGTGTCCTGGGTCTCGTCCAGGACGGGGTGGCGCCCCTTGCGCTTGGGCAGGCCGAGGATCTCCCGCCGCAGGGCGACTTCCTGATGGGTCAGGCCATAGAAGCGGCTGACCATCTCCGTGCTGGCCCCCAGCCGCAGCATGCGATCGACCGTGGCGATTTCCTTCTCCACGTCCTGTGCCTGGTTGAGCAGGCGCTGCAGCACTTCGCGGTTGACCGTGACCGAGCACCACGAGACGCTGGCGTTGGCCAGCACGCTGATCAGCGCGGGGTGCTTGAGCGCATCCAGCTCGGCCTCGCCGAAGCCCATGGCCTTGCAGCGGCGCAGTTGGCCGTTGCGAAGGTCATACAGCGCCTGGGCGATCACGGCCTGGTTGAGCGGATGCGATGTGGACATGCGACCTCCCTCGCTCACGTCCCGGGCGCCGTGGTGCCGGCTTCCAGGTCCAGCAGACGCCGGGCCAAGCGCAGCAGCCGAAAGAGCTTGACCAACGCGGTGTCGCTCAAGCGCCTTGCGCCGCTGCCATGGCCTTGGCTCTGGCCGTGCAACAGGGTCGGCAGGTCGGCGGCGAGCTGCGCGCCGTCCAGGCCCGCTTCGGCGACGGGCTGACCCGTCAGCGAAGTGAGGAGCGTCAGCACCGCGCGGCCGAGCGGCGACGGGGCTTGGCCGCGGGCGCGGCACGCAAACCCGATGCCATCGGCGCGATCCTCGATGTACTCGTCCAGGCCTGCCTCCCCGGCGATCTCGCGCGCGAACTGCGCGATGTGGATGCGCAGCCGATCGGGCGTGTCCAGGCCGGCGTCGATGTACCAGACATCGGAGATCGGATAGAGTCCGCCGGCTTGCACCGGGATGGACTGCAACACGCTCGCCGAGAAGTCGGGCGGCAGCGCATCGCCCAACTGGTCGGCGACCATGCGCTGGATCGACTGCAGCCGTTCGGTCGTCGGTGCCGGCGAGACGATGTGCTCACGAAGCAGATCGCTCGGTGCAGCCGCCGGGCTTCCCGTGGCCGCTTCGCCAGCCGCCGTGTCGTCGTGGCGCAAGGTGGGCTCGGACGCCGGAGGGCTGGCGGGTGGAGGACCGGCCGCCGCTGCAGGCGTGGCGATGGACGATGCTGCGCCCGGCGGAGTCGGCGTGCCGGCGGTGGGCGAAGGCAACGCCGGCTGCGCCGCAGGTGGCGTCGGGTCACTGACCAGCGCCCGGTGGCGGCTTTCCGATTCGGTCAGGTCCAGCGCCAGCACGTCGTAGCCGATGCCCAGCAGCTCGGACATCTGGCCGATCAGCTCGTCTTGCACGCGCTGCGGCGCGAACTCGTCGCCCTGCGTGTCGAACTGCGCCAGCACCTCCTGAAAAAAGCTGTCGAAGTCCAGCGGCAGCGAGCGGTCCTTGGCGTAGTGCTCCCAGGTGCGTTTGCAGGCCGTGCGCATGACCGACAGCCGCTCGACCTGGTGGCGCCCAAGGCCGCCATAAAGCACGGTGGGGATGGCGGGCAGCAGGTAGCGCACCGCGTCGGCCATGCGGGTGATGTGCGACCGCTGGACGGGGAAGCCATCGGCCGCCAGGCGGCGGGCCAGTTCCGACTGGCTCAGGGCGGCGCCGCTCTCCTGCTCGTAGAACTCCCGTGCTTTCTCGACGCCGAGCGCGCGCTCGATGAACGTGAGGCCGCCGCGCAGTTCGTTCTCGGCAAGATGCCCGGTCAGCGCGACGATTTCACCGCGCTCCGGCCATGGTCGGAACAGACACGATATGCGGAAGAAGCGTTCTTCCTTGGTCTCCGACCAGAGTTCGCGCAGGATCGCCAGCCGCGTGTTGCCGCCGTTGCGGATGATGTAGTGGTCCCCGCCGGGCCGGCGCGTGATAGCCGGCGCCGCGTCCAGGCCGCGCTCGCGGATGGACGCCTTGATTTCCTCGTAAGCCGGGTTGCGCTTCATGCGCGGGTCATGGTCGTAGGGCCGCAACTGGTCCAGCGTCACGACCATGGGCGTGTCCGCGATCGGGTCGCTCAAGGCCGTAGCCGCTGGGCCGCTGCGCTCGAAGCCGGCCGCGAGCAGCTTGCCTGCCATGTCCTGCGAGGTCATGTCAGCCATGGCCGCACCCCTCGCAGTCCCCACGACCGCCGGCCGGCGCCATGCGGGCCTCTCGCTCGGCGCGGCGGATCTGCGCACGGGCGTTCAATTCGGCCCGGTGGTCACTCGCTGTCGAACTCGTGTAGATCGCCGCGCAGCCGGCCTTGGTGAACTTGAGGTGCCCGCCCGGCGTGCGCTTGACGTGCCAGCCCTCACCGACCGCGAACTCGATCAGGGCGCGCAGCCGCTTGTGGCCGCGGGCCAGCTCATGTGCGTTCGCCATGGGGCCTCCCAGGATCAAGAGGTCGCTGCGGGCGGCCGGATACTTGAGCCAGTCGGTCCTGCCATTGCGGGAACAACTCGCTGGCGAGCGCGCGCATCGTGTCGAGCGCGGCAGGGGCGACTCTGCCGGGCGGCTGGCGGTGCTCGACCCGATGCACCGGCAGGCCGCGCGTTGCGGCACGTGGATACGCTTCTATGGCCGGCACGTCGGTGGCGAGCACGCGGATGCCGGCGCTGTCCTGGAACAGGTCGCGCAGGGCCTGCTGGATCAGCCGTGCGTTGGCGGACACCGGGTGGACGCGGTTGATGAGCAAGTGCAGCGGCGGCGGTTCGATACCCAGGTGCCGGTACGGCGCAATGTCTTCGAGCAACTGCATGGTGCCGCGCCGCAGCTCGCGTGCCGCGAGGATTTCCGGCGTGACGGGCGACAGCGCGAGATCGGAGGCGAGCACCGCCATCTCCAGCAGCACGGAACGCGCGCCCTGGGTGTCGATCAGCACCAGGTCGTAGAGGGGAGCAAGTGCTGGCAGCAGATGCCGCAACCGCAGGCGGCCATCCGGCGCATGCAGCAACAACGTGTTCAGCTCGCCCCGGTGGTCGTTGGACAGCACCAGGTCCAGGCCCGCGATGATCGTGCGGGACACGAGCTGGCCAAGGTCGCGCTCGTTGAAGGCCAACAGCTCATAGATGCCGCCCGGCGCGCGCTGGGTCAGTTCGTAGTAGGAGGACAAGGTGGGCTGCACGTCGAGATCGAGCAGCAGCACGCGCAGGCCCGCGTCCGCGGCGAGCCCGCCCAGGTTGGCGGCCGTCGTGGTCTTGCCGACGCCGCCCTTCGTTGAAATGATGGACACGACCTGCATGGCGCTCTCCGGCTGGGAATGGGAAGTCCGCGGGAGAGCGGCTCAGGTCCGGTGGTTGAGGCGCTCGGCGATCCACTGGTCGATTTCGATCGAATCCCAGCCGACAGCGCGCACGCCCAGGCGCAGCGCCTGAGGGAACTGGCGCTTCTTCATCAGGTTGTAGATGTGGGCGCGTTTGAAGCCGGACTTCGCTTCGACTTCATCGAGCCGCAGGATGCGGCGCTCGTTCGGAGGGAGTACAGGGGTCTGCGACATGGCGGTCACTCCTGAACGCTCGGTGGCGTTTGTTGGCGTGACCTCTATTCAATAGACCTGGCTGCGGAAAGACATTGCAAATGCAATCTCCGCGATTGCACATACAAGCTGGATAACCTCATGCGCTTGCGCTACGAACGTACCTCTTAGCGTTGGCGAACTTTCCGTTTAAGGTGCGCTCAGTGATGCCCATGGTGCCGCCGTAGTGGGCGACCAATGCAGAGACAAGGGCCTCCTGCGTTTTGAAGCTGGAATAGGGCACGCCTGAAGGCGACTGGCTCAGCATCAGCGTCAACATCCCTCCAATGATGTTGAGATAGGTCGTTTCCGCCCGTTCGCTGATCTCGCATTGCTTGGATGCCAACAGCACCGAGGATTGCTTGAGTAGCGTGTCGTGCTGCTCCTGCAGTTCTCGCATCTCACGTCGGGCTTGTTCAAGCGCGGCCTGAAGGGCCAGCCGCTCCACGAGGATCGCCTGTCCTGTTTCCATGGTGATGAAAGGATGCGCCATGCGTTCGCCACGGCTGAACAGAAATCCTGGCCGGTGCTCGGGATAGTGGGTGCGCATCCAGCGTTTTAGATCGACATGGCGAACAGTCAGATCCAGAGAATTGAGCAGCTTCGGATCATTGAGCGTGATCCCGTTCTTGCCGTAGGGCAGCTCTCCGTTGAGGATGCCGTCATAGATACGTTCCGAGTGCAGCCGGCACTCATTCCATCGAGGGCAGTTCAGCGACCGAGGCAGGACACGCGGTGACGCGATCGTGGCCAGGATCATCGGGAGATACCGCAGCAACCCAGCCCATCGGATGGCCGCCTCGATGGGACGATAGAACACCTTTGATGTTGAAATGTCCTTGTGCATGGCTTCGTCTCCTTTCAGGTGCGCTACATCACCGGCTCCTTTCTTGCCCAAGGGCTGTTGTGTCGTTATGGCCTGCGACGGACGCTTGAGGCGATGCCCTAAGCGAAGGCGGAGGAGGCCATTGGCGTCCGCCGCAGGTGGCCTTGTCTTGCTTGATATGCAAGAATCGATCAGTTGCCGGCCCATCGAGCGATGAGGACGCAAGCTCGATATTGGCGCTCACGGTACCAGCGTCATAGGTGGCGCAAAGCCCATCAAGACCGATTTGGTATGGTCTGATATCCAGACGGTTCAAGACCAGCGAGTTGAAGCGTTCGACGCCCCTACGTCCAGTTGGTGACTGGAAATCAGCGGTTAGTGATGCATCGCTCCACATGCTGATATATCGACAAAGTATCTGCCGCAGTACCAGTGACCCTGCCAGGTTGCCCCAGCACATAGGAGACGGAGATGGCTGAACATTCCCATGAACATCAACATCACACATCCGGTCAGATGGGTAAGCACGGCCGACCATACGCCAAGTTCTGGGTGAACATGGTGTTGGGCCTCGTCGTCATGTACTTCGTAATGTTCAGCATGATCGACGGCGCCAGGGACTTCAGAAACAATCTCAACATGCTCTACATGGCGGTCACTATGTGGGCGCCAATGGGCATCTTCATGCTAGCGACAATGCCCGGCATGTTTCCAAACCGGCGGCTCAATCTCGTGCTGTACGGCTTGTTTGCCGTTCTCACACTCGGTTCTTTTGCCGCGACCCGTGCTCAAACCGGAATCGGCGATCGACAGTTCATCGCGTCTATGGTCCCGCACCATTCGGGAGCGATCCTCATGTGCCGCGAGGCGCAGCTCTCAGATCCGGAACTCGTCAACCTATGCCAAGCGATTTCCGATGGCCAGCGCGCGGAGATCGAGCAGATGAACCGGATTGCTGCACGCCTTCGTTGAGGCTGGCTGGGGGTGGTCGTACTTTTCGTGCAGATTGGTGCGCTTTCGCCTGAAGCCCAACATCCATGCGGGTTCCCGCGGGTCGCCACCCCCGCAAGCTGATCACTCAGTTGGGTTGACGGAAGCCGCGGCGGTACATTGACCGCCCACCTGCCGCTGCCCAACCCCATGCCCGCCTTCGCCCTGCGCTTCGTCGGCCAAGAGGCCTTGCCGCCTCGCCTGAGTGAGTTTGATCGGGAGCAGTTCTTTTCGCTCACGTCGGCGGACGTGGCGGCCCTCCGGGAGCAGTTCCGCAGCGACCGCCGCCTGCCCGCCGCGCTGATGCTCATGTTCATGCGCGTGGCCGGCCGACCGCTCGACGGTTTCAACGTGCTGCCCCGAAACCTCCTCCGGCACACCGCCCAGGTCCTGGCCGTGTCGCCGCCGTCCATCGCCAGCCTGCGGTCGATCTACAAGCGCCGGCAGACCCTCTTCAAGCACCAGCTCTGGGCCAAGACCTATCTCGGCCTGCGCGAACTTGCAATCGACGACGAAGTCGCGCTGACCGCGGCCCTGCTGGCCCAAGCAGCCGACGCCTCCCACGCCGATGACCTGGTCCAGTCGGCCAGCCACTGGCTGTTCACGCGGCGCATCCTGATCCCAGGAGCGCGCCGCCTGCAGGACTGGGCCCGAGATGCATTCGCCGCGGTGGAGGCGCAGATCCTCAGCGCGGTGAATGCCGCCGTACCACCGGCAGCGGCGCAGAAGGTTGTCGACGCCGCATACAGCACGCGGCCGGGCACCGACACGACGTGCCTGGAGTGGCTCAAGACGCCGTCCAAGCGTCACGGCCCGAGCACCCTTGCGGAGACCATCGACAAGGTCCGCTACCTGAAAGAGCTCGGTGCCCACGACTGGAACCTGAATGCCGTGTCGCTGGCAAAGCAGCAGGCCTATGCCCGTCAGGTCCAGGCCAGGCGCCCCGTGAAGACGCGGGAGATCAAGCCATCGCGCCAGCTGATCGAGTTGGTGTGCTTCCTGCGGGTGACGCTGCTCGAACTCACCGATGTCGCCCTCTTGCAAACCAGCCGGCGCAGCCAGCAACTGTTCCGCGAGGCGGCGGACAAGGCGCAATCAAACCGTATCCGGGGCACGACAGGCCTGATCCAGCAGGCGGCCAAGGCGCGATCCGTCCTGTACGACGAAACGAAGACCTGGCAGGCGAGAGTCCTGGAAGCCAGAGAACTGCTCGCCGAGCTCGGCGAAGCCGCCAGCGGCAGCTTCGTGTCCTTGGTTCGCAAGGCCTTGGCGGAAGACAGCCAGCGCGTGCGCGCTTGCCTGGGAGCGCTGAAAGATCTGGACCTCGGTGGCCGCCCCGGCGATCCGGGCTTCGAACAGTGGAAGTCCTGGACGGATCTGCAGCGCAAGGGTGTGACCGAGCTGAAGGAGGGCGTACCGCTGCCAGATGTTGGCACAGCCTGGCACGGCCTGGTCCGCGATCTGGACCCCCGCTCAGGGTTTCGGGCGTTTGAGGCCTGCACGATGATGTCGCTGCGCAAGAGCCTTCGCCGAGGCAGTGTCTGGCTGGACCACTCGCTGAGTTTTCGGGAGCGAGACCAGATGCTCATCCCGCCGGCGGATTGGGTCTTGCAACGGGACGAGCAGGTTGAGTTGCTGGGCATGCCCAAGTCGGCGGCCGAATTCCTGGAGCCCCTGCTGGCCAACTTGATGGCCGCTATGTCTGCGGTGGCAGAGGCCCAGCGGCGCGGCAAGGTCGAGATCGGCGCCGACGGCATGCTCCACCTGCCTGCGATCACGGCACTGCCGGATCAAGGCGAGCCGGTGCGCACACGCGAGACCATCTACAACTTGATTGGCAGCGTACAGTTTCCGGACATGCTGTTGGAGGTGGATGCCGCCACCGGGTACAGCGAAGCGCTGCTCGGCCACCGCGCGCAGTCCACCGGCGAACTCGTGGCCCTGTACGGCGCGTTGCTGGCGCACGGTACCGATGCGGACGCCAAGGGCGTGGCGTCGATGATCCCTGGTCTGGAGCCCACACAAGTCACTGTGGCCATGCGCGCCTTGGAAGGAAGTGGCCGCCTGCGCCGCGCCAACGAGCGCGTGGCCGAGTTCCAGAGCCGGATCCCCATCGCGGCACTGTGGGGCAACGGGGACAAGGCATCAGCCGACATGATGTCGCTGGACGTTTCGCGCCACCTGTGGAACGCCCGTGTGGACCCACGCCGGCGCACCTACGCCGCAGGCCTCTACACCCATGTGCGCGACCGCTGGGGCATCGTCTACGACCAACCCATCGTGCTCAACGAACGACAGGCCGGCGTCGCCATCGAGGGCATCGAGCAGCACAACAGCGCGGCGGATCGGATTCGGATCTCGCTGCTGGCGGTCGACACGCACGGCTACACGAATCCGGCGATGGCCATCTCCAAGCTGCTGGGATTTGACTTGTGCCCCCGCCTGCGGGACCTGGCCGAACGAAAGCTCTACCTGCCTCGTGGATTCACCGTGCCCGATGGCTTGGAAGTCGTCACCGTTCGGCGCGTGTCTTTGGCCGCCATCGAGCGCGGTTGGGATGAATTGCTTCGCCTGGCGGCGTCAATCCGCTCGGGACGTGTCTCCGCCACGCTGGCATTGCAGCGCTTCGGGTCGGCTGCCCAGGGGGATCCACTGCACCGGGCGGCGGAGCACCTGGGCCGGCTGCTGCGAACGGTGTTCCTGTGCGACTACATCGCCATCGAGGACTTCCGCCGCGAGATCCATACCTTGCTGAACCGTGGCGAGTCGGTGCATCAGCTGCAGCGCGCCGTGTACTCAGGCAAGGTGGCGCCCGAACGCGGCCGGCGGCGGGACGAGATGAAGGCGATCTCCGGCTCACACGCCCTGCTGACGAACATCGTGCTGGCCTGGAACACTGCCCGTATGCACGAGGTGGTCGAGAGGCTCAAGCGAGACGGGATCCCAGTCGAGGACTACTGGCTGCGCCGCATCGGCCCGGCGCACTTCTCGCACATCAATTTCCGCGGCACGATGAGATTCGGCATCGAGAAGTTCGCGGCGGCGCTGATCCAACGCGTGCCGGGCCAGGCAACTCGGTCTGCTTCGTGACGGGACCCGCTCCCGCACACGCAGAACTGGAAGAAGGTCAGCCGGCGGAGTTGACAACGGTTGTCAAACCGCCCAAGATGCCCACATGAGCCGACAAACCATGAGTTTCGCCTTGCCCGAGTCGATGCGCGAGTACATCGACAACCGGGTCGCCGCCGGCAACTATGGCAACACCAGCGAGTACATCCGCGACTTGGTCCGGCGCGACCAGGAAGAGCAGGCCAAGAAGCGGCTTCGCGACCTCATCGAAGAAGGGCTGGCATCCGGGCCCGGCCGGCGTCGCACCAAGGCGGACGAGAAGGAACTGCTGGCGATCGCTCGCGGCGAGATCGATTGAAGCCGGCGGTTCTGCGCCCGCAGGCGCTGCGCGACCAGCAGGGCGAAGTCCGCTACTACCGCAAGGAGGGTGGCACCCGCGTGGCGGTGAAGGTGGCCAAGGCCACCAACGCCGCGCTTGACCAGATCGAACTCGACCCTGGCATCGGCTCACCGACGCTCGGAAAGCTTCTTGGCATTCCAGGGCTTCGGACCTGGCGGGTCGCAAAGTTCCCGCTGCTGTGGTGCTACTTCGAACGCGGAGATGACCTGGATGTCGTCCGGCTGCTGGGCGAGCGCCAGGACCTCGCAGCGATCTTGGGCGATGAGTTCGCTTCGAACTAACGTTACTCACGTCGCGGCGGGCGCAGGGCCGGAGCTCAATGACCGGTCTACGGCAGACTGTTCGTCGAGTTGGCTGGCCGAAATCGACCCGTTGTAGTCAGTCGTATCGCGTCTAAGCAGACGTTCGCAAGTCGTTAGCTCGCGCATCACATGTACCTGTCGATTGACAGCGGCGGAGTCACTCAAGCCGGGGTCGGCCGCGCGCAGACCGGCAAAGAAGCTGCACGCTACGGCATCGAACTGATCATCAGCGCGGCTGAAACATGATGAGGCCCATGCCCGTCAGCGCGACGGCGACGCCCGCCACGTCCCATGCCGTCGGCCTGATGCCGTCCACGATCCACAGCCAAAGCAGCGCGACGCCGATGTAGACCCCGCCGTACGCCGCATACACCCGCCCCGCCGCCGTCTCGTGCAGCGTGAGCAGCCAGGCGAAGAGGGCCAGGCTCGCCGCCGCCGGAACGAGCAACCACGCGGACCTGCCCTGCTTCAGCCACAGGTAGGGCAGATAGCAGCCAACGATCTCGGCCAGGGCCGTGGCGATGAACAGGGCAAATGTCCTCATGGGGTCAGCGTACCGCCAAGTCGGCCACCAGCCTTGCCTTCAGCGCTCGTTCGCGGATCGCGTCCTCGGATTCGGTCGCCCAGGTGAACGTGCTCTTCCAGGCCCAGACCATGCCGTCGAGCCGGACGAACCGCACTTCGCCCGCCTTGCCCGCGACCGTCGTCGCTGGACGCTGCCCCTCGAAGTCGAAGGCGATCGAGTGCGAACCCGGCTTCAGCCGGTAGCGCACCATCGTGTTCGGCAGGGTCTCGACGGCGGCTCCGCCGTCGGCCTGAACCTTCACGAAGTTCCGGCCGTCGCCCCAGTTGCGCCGCACGACGTACACGGTGAGGGCGTTCGGGTCAGGCGCGAACTGTTTGGCCTGCGCATCGGCGTTCAGGCTCGGCGCCGGAGCCGTGGTGCAGGCGATCACCCGGCCCTTGTTGGTTTTGTGGCAGTACGGGATCTCGACGGTGGGATCGGGTGCGGGCGGCGTGGCGCAGCCCGCCAGCAGCCCAGCCACCAAGACCACCGAGGCACAGGTCAATCGGTCGGCAGTCATGGCGTTCACTTCACTGTGAAGCGTGCGGTGGCGGGCTTGCCGCCGACGATCACGACAGCGACGGCCTTGGTGCCGGGGCCGACCTTGAAGCTGCCGGAGGCTTCGAGCTTGTCGCCCGCGGGCTTCAGCTCGACCTCCTGCTTCTCGGTGCCGGTCAGCAGCGTCACTTTCGCGCTGGCCTTGGACACGTCGGCCGGCTTGCCGTGGTCGCGCAGGTAGAGCTGGATCACGGTGGCTTTGGCCACCAGTTCGTAGTCCATGTCCTTGACCTCGACCACGACGCCGCCATGCAGCGGCTTGTGCTCGTGGGCGTGGTTGTGCTTGTCGCCGGCGGCAAAGGCAGAACCAGCCAGGGCGAGGGTGATGGAGGCGAGGATGGATTGCGTCTTCATGAGAGTCCTTTCAGGGTTTGGGGGTGAACAGGAAGCCGCTCAAAGCGCCTCGGCGTCCTTGTCGTCCATCAGCGCTTCGGCCGGCTTGCGCCCGAAGAGCCAGAACATCGCGGGCGTGAGGAAGGTGTCGAGCAGGGTCGAGCTGATGAGGCCGGAGAAGATCACTACGGCCACCGGGTGCAGCACCTCGGTGCCGGGTTGCTCGGCCTCGAACAGCAGCGGGGCCAGCGCAAAGGCGGTGACCAGCGCGGTCATCAGCACTGGGCTCAGCCGCTCCAGCGAGCCGCGCAGGATCATCTTCTGGTCGAAGGACTCGCCCTCGAAGCGCATCAGGTTGATGTAGTGGCTGACCTTCAGGATGCCGTTGCGTACCGAGATGCCGGCCAGCGTGATGAAGCCGACGAGAGCGGCGACGCTCAGTGGCTGGCCCGACAGCCACAGGCCGATGACTGCGCCCACCAGCGCCAGCGGGATGTTCACCATGATCAGCGCCGACAGCGCCGCCGACTTGTAGCGGCTGTAGAGCACCACGAACATCAGCGTCAGCGACACGATGGACAGCAGGCCGACGAGCCGCGAGGCCTCCTCCTGGGCCTGGAACTGGCCGCCCAGGGTGATGAAGTAGCCCTCGGGCAGTTTCGTCTCGGCCACCACCTTGCGGATGTCGGCCACGATCTCCGACAGCGCGCGCCCGGACGCATTGGCCGACAGCACGATGCGCCGCTTGCCGTCGTCACGGCTGATCTGGTTGGGGCCGTCGCCGTCCTCGATCGCCGCAATCTTCGACAGCGGGATGCGCCCGTTCGGCGTCTCGATCAGGATCTGGCCCAGGCCTTCGACCGAACGCGCCGACTCGGGCAGCTTGACCACGAGTGCGAAGCGCCGGCCTCCCTCGACGATCTGGGTGACCTTCTCCCCCTCGACCAGCGCCTGCAATGCGGAGAGCACCTGCGGCGCCGGCACGCCGTACTGCGCCGCGGCGGCGTAGTCGATGCGCACCTTGATCTGCGGCGCCAGCACCTGCTTCTCGATCTGCAGGTCGGCGATGCCTGGGATCGTGGCCAGCTTGGCCCGCAGGGCATCTGCCTGGCCTCGCAGCGCGTCGAGGTCCTCGCCGAAGATCTTGATCGCGATCTGCGAGCGCACGCCCGAGAGCATGTGGTCGATGCGGTGCGAGATGGGCTGGCCGATCTCCAGCGCAGCCGGCAGGTTGATCAGGCGCTTGCGGATGTCGGCCTTGATCTCGTCCATGCTGCGCGTCAGCTCGGCGGTGGGCTTGAGGCCCACGTCGAGCTCGCTGACGTGCACGCCTTCCGCGTGTTCGTCCAGCTCGGCCCGGCCGCTGCGGCGACCGACGTGCGTCACCTCGGGCACCTGCTTGACCAGTACCTCGGCCTGGCGTGCCAAGGCCGACGACTCCGTCAAGGTGACACCCGGGTTCAGGCGCAGGCCGATCAGCAGCGTGCCCTCGTTGAACGGCGGCAGGAAGGTCGTCGGGAAGAACGGCACCGCCACTGCGGCCACCAGCACGGCCGCACCGGCCGCCGCCATGGCGGCCTTGGGCCGGTCCAGCACGCCCTGCAGGCCGCTGCGGTAGCGTGCCTTCAGCCAGGCCAGGACCTTGGTGTCACCGTGGTCCAGGTTCTTCATCCGCGGCAGCAGGTAGAAGCTGAGCACCGGCGTCACCGTCACCGAGACGATCAGCGAAGCCAGCGTCGAGACGATGAAGGCGATGCCCAGCGGCACGAACAGCTTGCCCTCCAGCCCCGGCAGTGCAAACAGCGGGATGAAGACGAGCACGATGATGACCGTCGCATAGAGGATGGCCGATCGCACTTCCATCGTCGCGTGCGCGACGATCTCGATCAGGTGCAGCCGGCTGTGCGGATGGTTGGCCCGGTCGGCCTTCAGCCGCCGCAGCACGTTCTCGACACCCACCACCGCATCGTCGACGAGACCGCCGATGGCGATGGCCAGGCCGCCCAGCGTCATCGTGTTGATCGACAGGCCGAAGTACTTGAAGACCAGAGCGGTGATGAAGATCGATACCGGAATGGCCGTCAGCGCGATGACGGTCGGCCGCAAGGTGCCGAGGAAGAAGAACAGGATCACCGCGACGAAGATCGAGGCGCCGATCAGCTTGCCCTGCAGCGTCGTGATCGAGGCCTCGATGAAGCTGGCCTGACGGAAGGTGACGCGAGGCGCCTCCATGCCGGCCGGCAGCGAAGCCTTCAGTCCGACGAGGGCGTCTTCGATGGACTTGGTGAGCGCGATGGTGTCGGCAGTCGGCTGCTTCTGGATGCCCAGGATCACCGCCGGCTTGCCCTCAAATCCTGCGTCACCGCGCTTGAGTGCCGCGGCGAACGTGACCTCGGCGATCTGGCGCAGGAGGATGGGTTGGCCGCCCTTGGCCGCGAGCGCGAGGTTCTTCAGGTCGTCGAGCCGGGACGTGCGGCCGAGGTTGCGGATCAGGTACTCGCGGCCGTTCAGCTCCAGGAAGCCACCCGAGGTGTTCGACGAGTAGCCCTTGAGCGCGCTTTCGAGCTGGTCGTGCGTGATGCCCAGCTCGGCCATGCGCGCGGTGTTCGGCTGCACCTGGAACTGCCGCACCTCGCCGCCGATCGGGATGACCTGCGCGACGCCTGGCACCGAGAGCAGGCGCGGTCGAAGCACCCAGTCGGCGTACTCGCGCACCGCCATCGGGCTGATCTTGCTCGGATCGACCGGAATGGCGATCTGCATGATCTCGCCCATGATCGAGCTGATCGGGCCCATGCGCGGCACCACGCCTTCGGCGATGCCTTCCTCCATCGAGGACAGCCGCTCCGACACCAGCTGCCGGGCGCGGAAGATGTCGGTGCTCCAGTCGAAGGTGACGTAGAGGAAGGACAGGCCGGCCGACGAGGTCGAGCGCACGCTTTCGACGCCGGGCAGACCGTTCATGGTCGTCTCCAGCGGGAAGGTGATGAGCTGCTCCACCTCCTCGGCGGCCATGCCGCCGGCCTCGGTCATGATGGTGACGGTCGGCTTGTTGAGGTCGGGGAACACGTCCACCGGGGTGCGCGAGAGCGTGAACGCGCCGTAGGCCATCAGAACGACGCTGGCGATGATCACCAGCAGCCGGTTCGTCAGGCTGTTGTCGAGTAGCCACTTGAACATGTCAGCGCACCTGGTTGATCAGGGTGGCGCCTTGGGTGGCGATGCGGTCCCCGGCCTTCAGGCCCGATGTGACCGCGACGTTCACACCATCGAGGGCCTCGGTCGTGATGCTGCGAGGCTCGAAGCGCTCGGGCGAAGTCTTGACCCAGACGACGGTCTGGTTGGCCGGGTTCTTCATCAGCGACGCGACCGGGACCGCGATGCCCTTGACCTTCTGCTTCGTCTGCACGAAGACGCGCACGGGTTGTCCTACGGCCAAGCCGTTCAGGGCCGCACCCTGAGCGCGGAAGCCCAGCGGCAGCGCTTGCTCGCGCAGGCTGCGCGCCGCACCCAGGTACTCCAGCGGCACACGCTGGTCACCGACTGCCAGCGTGGCACTGCCGACATTGGCCGCGAGCGAGGGCTCGAAGGCCAGTGCCTCGATGCGCAAGCGGCTCGGGTCGATGATCTCGAACAGCAGTTCGCGGGCATCGACCACCTGACCGGCCACCACATGGGCCGAGGCGATCACGCCCGACACCGGGGCCACCAGCGCTTCCCGCGTTGCCAGGCCGCCGCCAACGGCCGCCATGCGCTCGGCCAGGCTGGCTGCCTCGCTTTCGGCCGCCTCGATGTCCTTGCGCGGCACGGTATCCGACAACTCCTTCAGCCGCGTCACGCGCTTGTCGGCGAGCGACTTGGCCGCGCGCAACTCGGCCAATTGCGCGGATTGATTCGATCTCTCGATGGGCGCGGTCGAGGGCACCACGTAGGCCAGCACCTCGCCCTTGCGCACCACCTGTCCCGGGTTGGGCAGGCCGCGTGGACCGGGCTCGATGCGGCCGGCGTTCAGCGGCTGCACCTTGCCGCCGGCGTTGGGATCCATCAGCACCTTGCCGTTCAGCTCGACCGAGCGCGGCAGCTCGGCCTCAGCAGCCACCATCGTACGTACTCCCAGCTGGCGCTGGGCCGGCTTGGGCAGGAACACGCTGCCGTCGGGCTGGCGTTGGGGGCCGTTTGCGCTCGGCGCAGCGGGTGCGTCGCCGTGGTCATGGCCTTCCCCGGCCTGCGCGGTCAGTGGGCCCACGAGTGCCAGCACCACGCCGAGCCAGGCCAGGCGATGCAAAGAAGCGCGCTTCATGCTGCACCTCCGGCGCGAACCTGGCGGGCGGCCATCAGGCGTCTCCCGCCAAATACCAGCACGGCAAGGACGGCCAGGCCGCCGGAGGCCCATCCGCCGACCTCCTTCCATGAAAGTTCATGCGCAGGCTCGTCGGTGTGGGCGGCCTCGTGCAAGTCGAGTTCGCCGGCCAGCAGATCGACCTCCGCCCCAGCGGTCACGGTCGCGGTGATCGGCAGCACGCCGGGCTTGGGCGCTTCCTTGAGCACCACTTCATACGCGTCGTCGCCATGGGCCTCGGCCTTGAACTTGGTCCCGTCGATCTCGAGTTCGATCTGCGCGCCACGCACCGGGGTGTTGTCGACGAATCGGTCGAGGTAGAGCGTGACCTGCTTGCCATCGAGCACGCCGACGAGCTCGAAGGTCTCGGACACCGCCGCAAAGCGGGGCAGCGCGGTGCCCGTGGCGGCCGGGGCGGTGTCGCCGTGGTCATGGCCATCGCCGGCGATGACCGGCAGGGCGTTGCCGAGCAGCACGGATGCAAGGCAGAGCGCAGCCAGGGAGTGGGAAGACTTCATGGGATGGGATTCCTGATGGGGTTCGCTGAGCGTGTTCGTGGGGGCGTGTGCCGTCGGCTCACTGCGGCAGCAGGCCCAGGGCCTGCCGCCACGCCGAGATGGCTGCGGCGAGTTCGATGCGGGCGCGCACGGCCTGTCGCTCGGCGTCGGCGGCCTCGGCCTCGATGCGCAAGCGCGTGGGCAGGTCGGATTCGCCCAGGCGGAAGGACTTGTCGAAGAAGCCGCGCGATTCGCGCGCCAGTTGGGCGCGACGATCGGCAGCGGCCAGCTGCGCCCGCGCCGCGTCGGTGCGCGCGCGAGCGGCTTCGCGCTCGCCCGCCAGGCGGGCACGTTCCAATGCCATCTGCGCCTGCAGTTCGACCGCCTCGGCGCGCGCAGAGGCCACGCGGGCATCGTGCCGGGGACCGGCGCCGAAGGGGATGCGCACACCGACCGTGAAGGTCTGCTGGTAGGACTCTCCGTAAGTGCCCCGATCGCGGGTGGCGGCGATGGTGAGTTCCGGGCTGGCGCGAGACTGCGTGGCCGCGAGTGCAGCCACGCCGTCGGCGACGGCGGAGCGGTCCTTCAACGAGAGCAGTTCGGCATGCGTGTCCAGGCCGTCTGCAGGACCGGTCGCCGTGGACGGCTCGGGTTCGGCGTCGGCGCCGGGCGCGGCGCTGGGTGCGGCAGCCGCTGGCATGGCGACGAGGGGACGAAGCTGCTGCCAGCCGGCCGTGAGCGCGCCTTCGGCCTGCGCCACGGCCGCTTCGGCCGCCGCGACGGCGCCGTCGGCCTGGTGCTGGTCGGCACGGGCCAGGTCACCGGCTCTGAGCCGCTTGCCGACATCGGCGGCAATGCGTTGAACGTTGTCGAGCTGGCCGCGTGCGGCATCGAGCTCCACACGGGCCCGCTGCCACGCCCACCACGCTTCGCGCACAGCGGCAGCCACGCGCAGCTGTGCCGCCGTGGTACGGCTCTCGATGGCACGGCCCTCGGCGTCGGCCAGGGCCTGGCTGCGGCCACGTTCGCCCGGCAGCCACAATGGGATGGCCACGCCGACCTCGACCTCACGGGTGCCGAGGTTTCGGTTCAGGCGGTCCGTCTTGGTGGACAGCTCCATCGCCACTGGCTCGGGCGTCCATGCTTGGGCCGCGTCCCGCTGCGCGCGTGCCGCGTCGCGCCGCGCTGCCAGCGCTTGCGCTTCGGGCTGCCGCGCCCAGGCGGTTTCGAAGGCTGCTCGCAGCGTGGGCGGGGTCGGCTCGCTGGGTGCAGCAGGGGTCTGCGCACGCGCTTCGATCGCGACGCCCATCAGCGCTGCGGTGAGTGCCGTACTGGCTACGGTCGCCAGGGTGGCGCGGGCGGCGTGATGCCAGCGCCCGGCCGGCATGATTCTTCTTCGGTGCATCCGATGCTCCAGTGTTGAAAACAACCCACAGGAGATCGGCGAGAGTCGACGCTGAGGAACTCAGGGTCGGATCGGGCCTCGAGCGGCGCCGCTGACCCATGTGTCGGGCGGCGCGCACGCAGGCGCGAACGGGCTTCAGAAGGAGAAGGAACCCGCCTCGCCGATCAGGCGAGGGGCAGCCACTGAGGGCGTTCGGGCGGGCTTTGCGCGAGGGTTCGCACGGTGCCTTCGACAGGCGTTACCGGGTGGGAGGCCAGAGTCAGCGGCGAAATGTCGCCCATGGGCGCGGGCATGCTGGCGCAGGTGCCGTGGCAATGGCCGCAGTCGAAATCGAACCCAGCCGGCGCGCTCTGATCTGCCGGCGCGCTGCCCTGGTCGGCCGTGGCCTCATCCGTGTGCTGGTGCTCGTGATGGCCCAGGTGCTGAACATGCTGGCCGGTTTCGTGCCCGCAATACGCCGCCACTGCCGCCCAGCTGAACTGGAGCGGCAGCAGGGCGAGCATGAGGATCGCGAGCCAACGGCGCATGAAAAGAGTCTAGCAGCTACAGAGTTTGAGACGGGTTCGCCGGGCTGATCGCCGTGACCGGCATCACCACTTTTCGGCGCGGATGCGTCGGACCTGGGCGTTCATGCGGTGCCGGATGACCTGCGTGAAGAGCCAACGCTTGAGGCCGGAGAGGTTCGAGCCGTGGCGCGCATAGAACTCGTCCGGGCTGTCGAACACGCCGAAGTCGTCAGCGATCCCGTCCTTCTGGATGTACGTGTCCTGGCCGCGCCATTCAACGCCAGGCGCCGACAGGTCGGGCGTGGCCGCGCCGTAGCCGCAGAACCGCTGTCGGACCGGGAAGCGCCGCTGCAGGCTGGTCAGGTAGGGTGCATCGAGGATGAAGCCTTCCAGGTTCACCCACCGTCCCTCGAAGGCCACTTCGACCCAACTGTGGATGATGCGTCGCGGTGCCAGCACATAGGCGAGCCCCGTGATCGCACCCTTCTGCAGCGGCTTGTCGATGGTGAAACCGTGGAAGCGGCAGGCAATGCCCACGGCGCGCAGCAAGGCCATCAGCAGCGTGCCCTTGGTGTTGCACTGGCCGATGCCATCGGCCAGCACCGCCGATGCCGGCAACTCGTCGCCAGCGTTGTAGCCGAAGGCGATCTCGTTGCGCACGAAGTCGTAGACGGCGCCGATACGGTCATACATCGGCAACGGCCGCCACCCCCGCTTCTCGACCAGCGCTTCGATGGCGGGGTGCGTGAAATCGAGCAGCCGCGTGGGCTGTAGCAGTTGGGCTTTGGCCTCCATGGTCGCCTCAGCTTCGTTCGGGGTTTCGCAACAGGCGCAGGCCGTTGAAGACCACCAACAGGCTGGCCCCCATGTCGGCGAACACGGCCATCCACATGCTGGCGTTGTCGAACAGCGCGAGCACCAGGAAGACGGCCTTGATGCCGAGAGCCAGCGCGATGTTTTGCCACAGCACGGCGTGCGTGCGTTGCGACAGGCGCACCGTCTCGGCAATGCGCCGCAGATCGTCGTTCATCACCACCACGTCGGCCGCTTCCATCGCGATGTCGGTGCCGGCAGCGCCCATCGCCACGCCGATGTCGGCCTGCGCCAGCGCGGGTGCGTCGTTGATGCCGTCGCCGGTCATCGCCGTCGCCCCATACTGCTTCTGCATGGCCTGGATCGCGGCGAGCTTGTCCTCGGGCAGCAGGTTGCCGCGGATGTCCGTCAGACCGGCCTCGCGGCCGATGGCCTCGGCGGTGGCCTGGTTGTCACCGGTCAGCATCACCGGCGTGATGCCCATCGCCTTCAGCTCGCCGATGGCGGCGGCCGACGAGGGCTTGATCGTGTCGGCCACCGCGAAGAGCGCCAGCACCCCGGACGCGGTGGCCAGCAGGCTGACCGTGCGGCCCGCTTCCTCGTGACGGTGGAGCACGGCCTCGATCTCGGCGGAGCACTGGCCGCGCTCCTCGATCAGGCGGTGGTTGCCCAGCACGTAGCGCTGGCCGCCGATGTCGGCTTCGATGCCGCGCCCGGACAGCGCGGCAAAGTTGCGGGCCTCGACGCTGTTCGGCGTCAGCCCCGCGGCGATGGCGCGCGACACCGGGTGGTCCGAGTGCGCCGCCAGCGCGGCTGCGATGTGTTCGGCCTGCGGCTTGGGCAGGCTGGTGGACAGCATCTCCCACTCGACGAGGCGCGGCCTGCCTTCGGTGATGGTGCCGGTCTTGTCGAGCGCGACCGCCTTGAGCAGGCGCGCCTGTTCGAGGTGGACGCCGCCCTTGATCAGAATGCCCCGCCTGGCCGCCGACGCCAGCCCGCTGACGACGGTGACGGGCGTCGAGATCACGAGGGCGCACGGGCAGGCGATGACCAGCAGCACCAGCGCCTTGTAGACCGCGGCCAGCACCGTCCAGCCGAAGAGCCACGGGCCGGCGATGGCAACGGCCAGTGCCAGCACGAACACCGCCGGTGTGTACACGGCCGCGAACCGGTCGACGAAGCGCTGCGTGGGCGCACGGCTGCCCTGGGCCTGTTCGACCGCGTGGATGATGCGGGCCAGCGTCGATTGCGACGCCGCGGCGGTGACACGGCACTCGATGGTGCCGGTCTGGTTGATGGTGCCGGCGAAGACCGCATCGCCCGGCCCCTTGTCGACCGGCAGGCTCTCGCCGGTGACGGGCGCCTGGTCCACGGCGGTGCTGCCGTCGGTGACGATGGCATCCATGGCCACGCGTTCGCCCGGCTTGACCCGGACCGTGGCGCCGATAGGTACGCTGCCGACGGGCGCGGATCTCCAGGTGCCGTCGGGCTGCCGCAGGTCGGCGGTGTCGGGCGACAGCGCCAGCAGGCCGCTGATTGCATTGCGCGCGCGGTCGACGGCCCGCGCCTCGATCAGTTCGGCGATCGCGTACAGCGCCATGACCATGGCCGCCTCAGGCCACTGGCCGATCACGAAGGCTCCCGCGACCGCCACTGACATCAGTGCATTGATGTTCAGGCGGCCGTGCCGCAGGGCGGACAGGCCCTTGCGGAACGTGCCGAAGCCGGCCAGCCCGATGGCCGCGGCTGCAACGGCCAGGCCAGCCCACTTGGACCAGGGCGCGTCCGGTGCCAGGAAGGACAGGGCCTCGGCAGCCGTCGCAAGAGCGAGGGCAGCCAGCAGGCGGGGCAGGCCGGACCCGGTTGCTGCGTCGTGGCCGTGATCCGATCCATCACCGGCGTTGGACGACTCCGTCGCGTCGGGCCAGGCGTGAACCTCGAATCCGGAGTTCCGGATGGCTTCCACTGCCGCCAGCGCTGCCTGCGGCTCGCCGGCTATGCGCAGGCTGCGCTCGCCCAGCTGGAAGCGTAGCCCCAGGACGCCGGGGATGCCCTCGACAGCGCGACGGATCTCGGACTCCTCGCTGGCGCAGTCCATCGCCGGAATGCGGAAGCGCTGGCCACCACCCAGGGGGACCGAGGCAGAGGCAGCAGGTGCGTGGTCGGAAGCGCCGCAGCAGGCGCCGCAGCCAGCCGGTTGCAGTGCGCCGGCCGGATCCGGCTTGATGTCGTGGGGGTGATCGTGGGCCATGCCGACATTGAAAACCCTGAAGTGGGTATAGAGTCAAGGTGCGTCGCGAACTGTCACCGGCACAAGGGGAACCGCACATGCGCATCGGCGAACTGGCCCAGGCCAGCGGAACGCCCATCGAGACGATCCGCTTCTATGAACGAGAGGGGCTGCTGCCGGCCGCCGCGCGCACGGAGGGCAACTACTGCATCTACACCCCGCAGCATGCGGATCGGCTGGGGTTCATCCGCCAGTGCCGCAGCCTGGACATGACGCTTGACGAGGTGCGGGTGCTGCTGCGTTTCAAGGACCAACCCTTGGCCGATTGCGGCGAGGTGAACAGCCTGCTGGACGAGCACATCGGCCATGTGGCCGAGCGGATCAAGGCCCTGCGCGCCCTTGAGAAGGAGCTGAGGGCGCTGCGGGCGGCCTGCCCCGTGCCTCATGCCTCTGCCGACTGCGGCATCCTCCAGGGCATCGATCACGCAGGTGCGAAACCTGCGGCGGCTTCCAAGCGCCATGTGCGCGGCGCTCACTGAGCATTGCCTGGGGTCGGTGAGCGACGGGTTTCTGGTGCTGGCGGGGCCGACCGCTTGTGGCCGATGGCTGGTCTCCGCGAGCGGCAGCTTCCTGGAGCCTCAGTTGGGGCTGCACCCACCTCCCGGGCATCGAACTTGGGGTCTATCGTGATCACCTCGGCGTGCAACGGCACCCCGTGCTGAGTCTGCCAAGACTCTCACCGCGGTGAGAGTTCGCTGGCGAGCATATTCATCAGCAGTGATGCCAAGATAAACAACATTAGCGTGGCATGCATGCCGCGGGTCTAAACTGGCGCGGATGGAAAACGCGCTGTCAGCGCCGCCCAGCATGCTCACAGCCCCGACCTGGCCGGACGAGGCTTCGTTGGCCGCATTCCGCGCCTGGCTTCAAGGGGTGCCGACCCGCGCCGCGGTGGATCGCTATTTGCCTGATCGCCGGACTGCCGGCGCATCGGCGCGCTCCGTGATCGGGCGGGTGAAGCGCCAGCTCGTGGCCTTCGCGACGAGCCGTGCGCAGGCGGAACTGGCTTCCACACTCGCGGCGGCCAGTCCATCGGATCGGAAACTCGCCAGGGCAGCGACAGCCGCCATCGAGACGCTGCGAGGGATGCCGCGGCCGCAGCCCCTCATCGGCGACGCCGTCGAGCGCTGGCTACCCGTGCGGCTCGTGGACGTACTGCACGCGGCGGGCATTCGCACGCTGGCCGACCTGACCCTGCGCGTGCCCAGGCGCCGGCGCTGGTGGGCCGGCATCGCGGGGCTCGGGCCGGCCGGCGCCCGCCACATCGAGGCATTCTTTGCCCAACATCCTGCGCTCACCGAACGCGCTCGCGCGCTGATCACAGTGAACCAGGCGCAGGAACTGATCCCCTGGGAGCGACTGGTCGTCCCCGACGACGTCGATGGCTCACGGGGTACCTTCCGAGCGCCGCAAGCCAGCTGTGCGCTCGACGCCAGCAACGATTACCAGGCCGTGAACGCCTGGCTGTCGCTGCACGAGTCGGCGGCGACCCAGCGGGCCTACCGCAAGGAAGCCGAACGGCTGATCCTGTGGGCGATCGTCGAGCGAGGGCGGGCCCTTTCATCGCTGACCACCGAGGACGCCATTGCCTACCGCGCCTTCCTGCGTCACCCGGGCCCTCGCGCGCGCTGGGTCGGCGCACCACAGCCGCGGTTGTCGCCCGCGTGGCGCCCCTTCGCGGGAGAGCTCTCGGCGCGCTCCGCGGCTTACGCGCTGTCGGTACTCAACGCCCTGTACCGCTGGCTCATCGAGCAGCGCTACGTGCTGGCCAACCCTTTCGCCGGCGTCAAGGTGCGAGGGAGCCGGCCGGCGCAGCTCGACACGTCACACGCGTTCACCGAGCACGAGTGGAAGCTCCTCCGGGTCGTCGCCGACGGCCTGGAATGGTCCTACGGCTGGAGCGAGCCGGCAGCGCAGCGGCTGCGTTTCATGCTGGACTTCGCATACGCCACGGGCCTGCGAATCAGCGAATTCGTGGGCGCACGACTCGGCGCGGTCGACTCGGACGCACACGGCGACACGTGGATCGGGGTCGTCGGCAAGGGACACAAGGCCGGCAAGGTCGTGCTCCCGCCGCTGGCCCGGGCCGCCCTTGATCGCTACCTCGTTCAACGGGGGCTGCCCGTGACGCCTTCGAAGTGGCGTCCATCGACCCCGCTGATTGGCAGCCTTGGAGAGGATGGAAGTGGGATCTCCTCGTGGCGGCTATGGCGAGTGATGAAGCGGTTCTTCGCCACGGCGGCCGAAGTCGTGGAGGAAGCCACCCCGGCCCTTGCCGAGAAGTTGCGCCTGGCCACGCCGCACTGGACGAGGCACACGCATGCCACCCACCTGCTCGAAGGCGGCGCCGAGCTGACCACGGTGCGCGACAACCTGCGGCACGCCTCGCTCGCCACGACCTCGATGTACCTGCACACCGACGATGCCCGACGGGCCAAGCAGGTGGCTGATCGGTTCGCGGTGCCGCGTTCGTAGCCTAAAGTTGTCTCGCCTACACGCACACCGCATCACCCATGCAGCCAATCACCTGCGACGCCTGCCGTCAGCCCGCGCTCAGCCACGATGTCGTGAACTACGGGTCGACGGAGGGCGGCTACCGGCAGCTTTGCGGCCGATGCTTCAACGAGGCCGCCGCCAGCCGCCTCGGTCTGCATGGGTTTGAGCACGTGGTCTTCGAGCCCGTGCGCATGATCGACGGGCGTGGCGTCGAGCACGAGTTCCGGTTTCGCACCCGACTGTTCGGGCCCGGTATGGCGATCGACGCGTTCGAGCTGCGCGATGGCTGCCCGGCCGGGTATCGGTTTCAGGTGATCGGCGAGCCTGACGACGACCCTCTGGAGTTGCTGGGCAAGCTCATTGGCAAGATGCGCCGGGCCCTGGCTCTCACGCATCTTGAGGACACCGACCACGGGCCGCAGGTGAACGATCGCCTGATCCTGCGCGGCACCGTCGACAGCGATCCCGACGAGGACCACCGAGTGCCGATGGTCGTCATCGATGGTCGCGAGATCTCCTGGGACGAACTCGGCCGCATGGTGGCGGCCTTCGAGGGCTGGCAGTTCAAGCTGGAGTTTCGCGACCGAAGCGACGAGGTCTGACCCGGCAGATCGCGGGAAACCGCAGGGTGCGGCCTCATAGGGTGCCTGGGACGAAGCGCACCAATCTGCACGAAAAATGCGAAGCGCCCGAAAGTGCGGGAAACGTAAGTGCTTGTCGTGCAACGGGTTTTCGGAGCAAAGCGCACCAATCTGCACGAAAAGTACGACTACCCCGGCTGCCACTACACTGGCGCCGCGTTGCGCTCCGGCGAAGTTAGCCGCAGCGATGTAAAGATGAGTACTTGCGGTGTTCCGATGCCGGCGGTTGTGTCCTACAGCCGTCCAGGTGCCAGGCAGTCCACGCGACACCACCCCGCGCTGCCTGCGGAGCGAGCGCAAGTCATGATCGTCGCAAGTTGGAGTTCGATAGCGAACCCGCTCAGCAGCTGGACGCATCAGGCGTAACGACGGGTGGATGGATCATCCTTGGACGCTGGTGGAAGTGGTTGGATGAACTTTGTTGCCGAGGGCGAAAAACAAGGCTATAATTGAGTTCTTCGCTGATCACCACAGTGGAGAAAGTGATTGGGAAACAGAGACTTAGCGCTCTAGTGCATGACTCGTTTCCCGCTCCATATCCAGGAAAAGGGGAGGCAATGCTTCCGCTTTTCATCAAGGCGCAAGACCTGGCGCGGTAGCAAAGCGGTTATGCACCGGATTGCAAATCCGTTTAGCCCGGTTCGACTCCGGGCCGCGCCTCCAGATGGTGTTATGTAGAGGAGGCGCAAGCTTCTTCAGAGGGTCAATTGGAAGCCTAATGGTGGAAGATTGATGCTACAATCAAAGTCTTTCCGGTACCAGTTGGTGGCGGAAAATGCGGGAATAGCTCAGTTGGTAGAGCGCAACCTTGCCAAGGTTGAGGTCGTCGGTTCGAGACCGATTTCCCGCTCCAAAATTTGAAAGGGAAGCTACGGCTTCCCTTTTTTATTGGTCGAAGTGCTGGTGCAAGAAGTCGGTTCGTCTGTGGTGTTGCGCAACAATGCCGGCCCCGCTACTCTGTCTTCATGGCTTGCATACCGACCGGCGCCCCGATGGTGAAATTGGTAGACACTGCGGACTTAAAATCTGTTTTGTCAAGTCCTTTCTGCTAGAACTACCGAGCCAGAAGGTCAATAGTGACAACAGTTTGCGGGCATCCGAGCTGTAGCTTTGCAGCTAGGCTTGACGGCCAGGGGCCAGCTAGGCGCCAGTAGATGGAGGTAGGTGTTTTCAGTGCGTTGAGCACTACGCCCGAGTGGTGAAATCGGTAGACACAAGGGACTTGAACAATTTGAGCCTTCGGGGGGAAACGCCCGAAGTGAAGCCCGTCAAAGTCGGCGAACGCCCTGGATGCTCTTGCACCCGAGCCAACGCCGAGCCAAGCCCAAGCTGCCGCTTGGGAAGGTGTAGAGAGCAGACGGCGGGCACCTACGGCCGCAAGGCTATGGTGAAGGCGTGCTCCAGACCACGAACGCCCTGCGTTGAGCAGGGCGGCGGCGAAAGTCGAAGTGGTAAGAAAATCCCTCGCCGAAAGGCGTGCCGGTTCGATTCCGGCCTCGGGCACCAATCCAGAGCCGCCCCTGTTCACGCAGGGGCGGCTTTTCCGTTCTTGGGCTGTGTGCGCTTGAATCCCCGATCCCCCGCCATGAACGCCTCCAGCATGTGCGGGATCAGCGTCACGGCATCGATCGCCTCGCCATATGCCTGCGCGTGCAGCGCGGCGTAGCGGTCAAGGTCGGCTTTCAAGCTGGCCGGGCAGGCAAATGTCAGCTTGACGTTCTCGATCTTGGGCAGTGGCCCGAGCCGCAGCTTCTTGGTCGTGCTCATTGCGAAGTTCCCCGATTGAAGAACAGCGGCTGGTACGGTCGCAGCACCAGATCCCGGTTGACGATGATGCGAACCGGCAGGCCGGGCCGGCTGGTCAGCGTCGGCTGGATATTCATATTGCGCCGGGTGATCTCCTGCCCGACCTGATTGATGCTGTCCTGGGCGCTGTCACGTCCGGCGATGACGATGCGGTTGCCGTCCTGGCGGTTCTCCGGCGCGGCCAGCTCTGCGCCGACGCCAAGCAGCGTCGTCAGCACCGCACCGGCAAAGATGCGGTTCCAGTGCCAGTCCACGTCATCCTCCAAGCCCGCGTAGCCGGCCGGGTCGGTGCCGACAAGGTTGTCGAGCGTTAGCGAGGACGTGTCGGGCAGGATGATCCGGTTCCACACCACCTGCACGCGGCTCTGTCCGTAGCTGACCTGGCTGTTGTAGCGCCCGAGGATGCGTGACCCCTGGGGAATCAGCAGGAACTTGCCGGTGGCCGTGTCATAGACCGGCTCCGTCACAGTGCCGATCACGTCGCCCGGCAAGTCCGACTTGATGCCTGTCACCAGCGCGCCGGCGATCACCGTTCCGGCCATCACCTGATAAGGCGACGCGGGCAGCGCCAGATTGCCGGAATTGCGGGTTTCCGTAGAACCGGCTTTCAGGAACGCCTCCTTCTGGTCTTGCCGGTTCTGCACGGCGGTCGGGTCGGCGGGCTGGGCCGCCGTCGAGGCAGGCCCAGCAGCGAGCGGATCGAAGGCCGCAAGCGTGCTTGCAGTCCCCGGCGCTGCCTGCGCGACCGTGGCGGCGGTCTGCCCTTGGCCGCCCGAGCGGAAGAACACCGACGAGGCCGCCGCCGCGTCCGCCTCCTTGCGCAAGGCATCTTCAGGATCATGGCCTGGCGGCGAATAGCCCGGTGTCACCGGCTGCTGCGAAGCGACGATGGCCGGGCCAAGGTCGCCGGGCAACGGCGGCCCCAGCTCGGGCACATCGGGCGGCAAGGCTGGTGGCAGCTTCGAGTAGTCCGTCGGCAGCGCATCCAGCCCTTCGGACTTCGAGACGCGATCGACGTTGTAAAGCTCGGCCTGCTCGCTGGTCCCGCGCCGCTGCGGCTGCAATGACCAGATCGTGGCCCCGAGCACGGCGACCGACAGGCCGCCGGCGAGGATGGCCAGCGTGCGCCGGTTCAGGCGCGTGACCGGGCGCGGCTGGGCGCGCAGCGCCACCGCCTCGGGCGCTACCTTGCCCGTCTGCGGCGTGGCGAGGTCGGGGGTGTCGTCCTGGCTCATGGTCAGTTCCTCCGTGCAACGCCGTCCGTGCGCTCGATTCGCACCACGTCGCCCTTGTCCCCGCCCAGGCGCAGTTCGGCGGCACCGAACAGCCGATCCACGATGTAGTACGGCGAGCGGAAGCGGTAGTTGACCAGTTGCCCGTCGCCTTCTGGCCCGATCACGAACAGCGGCGGCAGCTCGCCTTGCGCGATGCCGGCGGGGAACTGGATATAGACCTTCTGCCCGTCGTCGAAGGCGCGCAGCGGCTTCCACGGCGGGTTGCTACCGCTGACCGCGTAGCGGAAGCGCAGGTTCTCCAGCGCCAACCCGGTATCGACAGGCGCGGCGGCATTGGCCGCCTGCGCCTGGCGCCGTAGCGCCAGCATCTGGTCGCGCGGATACTCCCAGGACACGGACGCCATCCACGTCTTCTCCGTCGAAGCCAGCTCCAGCAGGTACGTCCTGCGGTTGGTGGTGATGACGAGATTGGTCTTGAGGCCCGAGCGGATCGGCTTGACCAGCACATTGACGCGCAGGTCGGCACCGCTACCGCTGGACGTGTCGCCCACGATCCAGCGCACGGTATCGCCGGCGGCCACCGTCACCAGTTCCTCGCCCGGCTGGAGCGAAACCACGGTCACACGGCCGACGGCCGCATAGACCTGATACAGCGCGCCATCGGTGAAGGGCCAGACCTGAATCGCATTGACGTAGCCCTCGCGCGTGGGCGCGACGCGGGCCTCGGCATTGGCGCGCGAGACGCGCACCTTCTCGTCGGCCGGCTCCGGCGCGGGTTTGGCGTCCTCGAGCGGCTTCAACTGCGCCGGCATTGGCAGCACCTCGGGCACGGCCACCACTTCCACCGGCGCGGGCGGCTCCGGCAGCGGCTGCGCCTGCACCGGCTCATCGAGCGAGATGGTTGGCGGTGGCTTGCCCTGCGAGGCGCAGCCCGCGAGGGCGAGCAGGATCGCCGGCAAAGCGGATTTACGGAAAAGATCATTCATGGCTTGGCTCCTTCGGAAGAATCCAGTTCGCGGCTCCACGACAGGCCGTTGACGTAGATGCCCAGGGGGTTCTTGCGCAGGCGTTCTTCGGTGCGCGGCGGCTGGAGCACGATGGACACCACGGCCGTCCACCGCTCCAAGCCCGCCGCGGCGCCGTTGACGTAGCGGCGTTCCGTCCAGCGCACGTTGAAAGACGTGTCGCTTGCGCGCACGACGCTGGTGATCTGCACCGTCACCGACTCCTTGCCGATGCGCGCGAACGGGTCGTTGACCCGTGCGTAGTCGTTAAGCACAGCCGCGCCCTTGTCGGTCGTGTAGTCGTAGGCGTCCAGCCAGTTCTGGCGGACGACGATGGGGTCGATGGACAGCGAGCGCACCAGCGTCACGAAGCGCGCGATGTGGTGCGCGGTCTGCGCATCGTTGGGTCGGTATGGCGTGGCGGCTTCGTCCACGGCGCGTACCTGGCCCGCGTTGTCCACCTCCACGACGTAGGGCGTCACGATGGACTGCGCCGAGCGCCACACCAGGCCGCCGGCCATCAGCAGCGCAAGCGTCAGGCAGCCGAAGGCCATCAGGCGCCAGTTCTTCGCCTGCACGCGCGGCGAGCCGATGCGCTCGTCCCACACCTGGCCGGCAGCTTGGTACGGCGTGGCAGGCTGCGGCGTGTCGGCATAGCGCACCTGCGGCTTCTTGAATCGCATGGTCAGTTCTCCTTGTGAATCGCTTTAGTCGTCGGCGCCGCGCAGGCTCGGCCCCTGGCCGGAGCCGCCGCCATCGCCACCGCGTAGCGCGTGGGCGGTGGTGGTCGCGGCGTGGGTGAGTTGCTGGCGGCGATGCAGGCGCTTGGCCCAAGCGGGCTGTTCCTGTGTCTGCGCTGTAGCGGCACCGGATGCGACCTCGCCTGTGGCACCCTGACCGGATGCCGCGCCCGCGCCGCCATCGGCAGCAGCGCCATTCCAGCCAGCGCGGAAGGGAGCGGCCATGCGTTGCCCGGCAGCGGAAGCGCGGGATGCAGCGCCTCGCCCGGCTGCCTGCGCGCCGGTCTTGGCGACGTTGCCCAGGCCCGCCATCGCGCCCTTTGCGCCGCCGCCAGCGGCGGCGGAACCTGCTTGGAACGCCGACTTCGCACTGCTGGCCGCCGACGTGGCGGCGCGCGCACCGCTACCGGCCAGCTTGGCGGCAGCCGGGGCCATGCGCGCACCAGCAGCCACGGCGCCACCCACGCCCGTCGCGGCGGCACCGATGGCGACGGCCGTGCCGGCAGCGCCAACAGCAGCACCGGCCATTGCGCCAGCGCCGAGCTGCGGCGCACCAGAGACGAGGCCCGTGGCGATGCCGGGGCCGAAGATACCGAGCGCCAGCAAGGTGAGCGAGGCCAGCATGATGACCAGCGCGTGGTCAATAGACGGCTCGGCGGGATGGACTTGGAACTGAGCGAACAAGCCCGAGCCGATACCGACGATCACGGCCAGCACCAGAACCTTGACGCCGGAGGCCACCACGTTGCCCAAGACCTTTTCGGCGAGGAACGCGGTCTTGTTCCAGAGCGCGAATGGCACCAGCACGAATCCGGCGAGCGTGGTCAGCTTGAACTCGATCAGCGTGATGAACAGTTGGATCGCCAGCACGAAGAAGCACAAGACCACGACCAGCCACGCGAGGAACATCACCACGATGGGGTCGAGGTTCACGAACACTTCGGGAAAGCCCGCCATCTCGCCGATCTGCTCCAGAATCGGCGCCCCAGCGTCGATGCCGGTTTTCGCCAGCCGGCCCGGCTGCAAGAAGTTCTCCATCGTGATGGCCGAGCCGGTGGCGGTGATGCCCAATCCCGCAAACGAGCGGAACACGATGCTGGCCAGCCAGTTGAAGTTATTGATGATGTAGGCGAAGGCACCGACGTAGAGCACCTTGCGCAGCAGCTTGGCGATCACGTCCTCGCCCTGGCCGGTGGCATGGCTCATGGCCCAATACAGGCCGGCGATCGTCATGTCGATGACGATCAGCGTGGCAGTGAGGAACGCCACTTCGCCCCGCAGCAGCCCGAAACCCGAGTCGATATAAGCGGCAAAGGTGTTGAGGAATTGGTCGATGATGGTCACGTCATTCATGGCGTGTCCTCCGGTTCGGCGGGAACGGCCGGCGCCATGCCATCGGCCGGTTCCTCGAAGCTGGGCGGGATCGGCGGCAGGTCGGCCAGCGTCTGGTATTCATCCGGCCCGGCCTGGCCGGAGAAGAAGCGCCGCCGGAAGGCTTCGGCGGCGGCACGGCAAGCGTCCTCGCCCGTGGCCTGCATGACCTGTTGCGGATGGGCTGCGCATTGCGCGCGCAATGCCTTCAGCCGCACGGGATCGGCAGCCAGGGCATCGGCAAGGTGGTCGGCCGGCTGCTCGCCGCAAGCGGCCAGCAGCGCGACACACAGGACGAGGACGCATCGCATGGCGGCCTCCTGTCAGTTGCCGTAGAAGTTCACAGACTGCGGCGTGTACGGCGTGCCGTCGCCCAGGAAGCGCCGCCGCACCTCGCGGGCGCGCTCCGTGGCTGCCGCCTGCCGCGCCAGCTCCAGCGACGCGGCCCGGTCTTGCGTGATCTGGAGCCGCTGCGACTGGATCGATTGCTTGGCCTGCAATGCCAGCAACTGATTCATGGCCTGCATGGCTTGCAACGCACCTTGAGCCGACTGGCTCTTGCCCACGAGATCGGCCAGCACGCTTTCGTCTTCGCCCAGGTTCTGCGACGCCTGGGCCTGCATCTGCATGGTGGTCTGCAGGCCGCTGAGCGTGTTCTTCCAACGCTCCTGCGCGTCGCGGTACATCTGATTGCCGCTGACGGTGGCGGCGTACTGCTCCGGGTACAGGCGCTGGAACTCCCGATCCAGATTGGTCACGTCATAGGCCAGGCCCTTGGCCTGCGCGATCAGCCGCTGCGTGGTCGCCAGGTTGGCGCGCAACTGGCCCACTACGCTGGACGGCAGGCTGGCGAGGTTGCGCGCCTGGTTGATGAGCATCTGCGCTTCGTGCTGGAGCTGCTTGATCTGGTTGTTGATCTGCTCCAGCGTGCGGATCGCGGTCAGCGTGTTCTGCACGAGGTTCGTAGGGTCGATCACGACCCATTGCGCCTGCACGGCGGTAGCGGTGCAAAGCATGGCCGCGACGGCGGCGGCGAGAAGACGCTTCTTCATGATGGGTTCTCCTTGGGGTGGGTGGACGGGAACGAGGACAGCAGTTCGGCCGCCCAATGCAGGCCGCGGTGGCGCAGCCAGGCGGCTGCGAACGGGGTGGATGCAGATGTAGCGGCGAGCACCGCGTCGATGTCGCGCTGGTCTTGCGGCGTGGAAGCACCCGCGAAGGCCAAGGTCGCGGCGCCCAGGTCGAGGTCGAACAGGCGGTTGCCGAGACGGGATTGGTAGTAGTAGTCGCGCTTGGGCTGCGCGGTGGCGACGATTTCGATCTGGCGCGAGTTCAGCCCGAAGCCTTCGTAGATAGCCCTGATCTGCGGCTCGGTCGCCTGCGGGTTGGCGAGGAAAATGCGGCTCGCGCAGCTCTCGATGATCGCGGGCGCGATGCTCGAATCCTTGATGTCTGCGAGCGACTGCGTGGCGAAGATGACCGACACGTTCTTCTTGCGCAGCGTCTTGAGCCACTGGCGGATGCGGGCCGCGAACACCGGGTCATCGAGAAACAGCCACGCCTCATCGAGGATCAGCAGCGTGGGCGCACCGTCAAAGCGTTCATCGAACCGGGCAAAGAGGTAGTGCAGCACGGCCATGACGGCGGCCTTGCTGTGTGACCTTGCCCCTGTTTCGTGTAGCTCTTAACCCACGGTTCACGCGGCCTTTTTACGCTGTGCCTCGTACCAGCGCTGCTCGTACTGCATCGGGCTGAGGTAGCCCAGCGACGAATGCAGCCTTCGGTGATTGTAGAAGGCCATCCAGTCCATCACCGCCTGCCTGGCCTGCTCACGGGTAGCAAATTTGCACCCATGTACGCTGGCTGTTTTCAGCCGGCCCCAGAAGCTCTCGGTCGGTGCGTTGTCCCAACAGTTACCCTTTCTGCTCATCGATGAACGCATGCCCCAGCCCTTCAAGGCATCCTGGAACTCATGGCTGCAATACTGGCTGCCCCGGTCGCTGTGGAATATCAGCCCAGGAGGCGGCCTGCGGCGCCACCACGCCATGGCCAGCGCGTCCTTGACCAGGCTGGCCTGCATGTGCGGCTGCAGGCTCCAGCCCACCACCTGACGGTTGAACAGGTCGATGACCGCAGCCAGGTACAGCCAGCCCTCGTCGGTTTGGATGTAGGTGATGTCGCCACTCCAGAGCTGGTTGGGCGCCTCGGGGTTGAAGCGCCGCTGTACCAAGTCGGGCGCCACCGGCAGGCTGTGGCGGCTATCGGTGGTCACCACGAACTTGCGTTTGGTCTTGGCCCTGATGCCGTGCTGCTGCATGAGCTTGCGCACCCGGTCTTTGCCCACTCGGATGCCCCGGGCCAGCAGTTCCTTGTGCATGCGTGGCCAGCCGTATTCCCCCTTCACCTCGGCGTGGATGGCGCGCATGTACGCCAGCAGGGCTTCGTCGCTGTGACGCCGGGCAGGTCCACCGTGGCCAGACTCACGCCGGCGCAGCCAGTTGAAGTACCCGCTCGCGCTGACCTCCAGCACCCCGCAGGACACACTCACCGGGTACAGCTTTCTCATTTGGTGAATCCAGGCGTACCTCGCAGCGTGTCCTGCGCGAAGTACGCCGCGGCTTTTTTTGCGATGTCGCGCTCCATGCGAAGGCGAGCATTCTCTGCACGCAACCGGGCTATCTCCATCTGCTCGGGCGAGACTTGGATGCCCTTGTCACCACCGCCCGCACCGTCCAATTCTCCCTTGGCTGACAGCCGCACCCAGTTGCCCAGGCTCGCTTTGGGGATGCCCAGTACCTTGGCCACCACCGCAATCGCCTGACCCGAGCGGACCTGCCGAACAGCCTCCTGCTTGAACTCTCGCGTGTACTGCGCACGCACCTGCTTGTCACTCATCTCTGAACTCCTTGTCGGTATCTTCAACAAGGGTTAAGAACTCCACTTTTCAGGGGCAACCTCAGTGCATCAGCTCTTCCATCTCGAAGCACTGCACGGCGCCGGAACCCAGGCGATCCGAATCCGCATCCAGCAGCTTGCCGTGGGCGCCGCCGAGCACGTAGGGCGCGAGCGCCTGGCGCAGCGCGTTCGATTGCAGCAGCACCGACAGGCCGGTCATCGTGCGCTGCTCCAGCGGAGCACCGGCGAGGCTGCCGAGCGCCGACCAGATGGCAGCCTTCTCCTCCGGGCCGACGGTCACGCCTTCATGCCGCAAGCGGCCTTCGATCCACTCGGCGGCCCAGGTTCGATAACCCTCGCGGTCGATGCGGGCCAAGGGCTGGAATGCGATCTCGCCATCCATACCGAGGTCGTAGTGCTCGCCGCCCAGGCCCAGCACCGTTGCCCGGATGGAGCGGCCCATGTCGAACGCGAGGATGCGCGATCCGCGATAGCGCCGGAACTGCATCGCCAAGGTGGCGAGCAGCACCGACTTGCCCATGCCGGTCGGCCCCGCGACCAGCGTGTGGCCCACGTCGCCGATGTGCGTCACCAGCCGGAACGGTGTCGCGCCGTCGGTGCGCGTCACGATCAGCGGCGGGCCGTTGAGATGGTTATTGCGCTCGGGGCCGGCCCATACCGCCGACACCGGCATCAGGTGCGCCAAGTTCAGCGTCGAGACGATGGGCTGGCGCACGTTGGCGTAGGCATGGCCGGGAATGGACGACAGCCAGGCATCCACCGCGTTCAAGGCCTCGGGCATCGTCACGAAGCCCCGGCCCTGGATGACCCGCTCCACCATGCGCAGCTTCTCGTCGGCCTTCGCCGGGTCGGCATCGAGCACCGTCACCGTGGTGGTGACATACCCGAAGGCCACCTGATCGCTGCCCAGTTCCTGCAAGGCCGCGTCCGCATCGGCCGATTTGTTGCTGGCGTCGGTATCGACCAGCGGGGTTTCCTGCTGGAAGATGGTTTCGCGCAGCAGCGCGATCACGTTCTTGCGCTTGGCGAACCACTGGCGGCGCAGGCGGGACAGCTCCTTTTCCGCATCGGCTTTGTCCATGCAGAGGAACCGGGTGGACCAGCGATAGCCAAAGCCGAGGCGGTTGAGGTCATCCAGAATCCCCGGCCAAGTCGAGGTCGGGAAGCCACGCACCGACACCACGCGCAGGTGCTGGCCGCCCAGCATGGGCGCCAGGCCACCGACCAGCGCGGAGTCGGTCAGCAGCGCATCGATGTGGAAAGGCACTTCAGGCACGCCGACGCGATAGCGCCGCGTCGAGATGGTGGCGTGCAGGAAGGTCAGCGTCTGGCTGTCGTCCAGCCACGCGATTTCCGGCATCACGCCATCGAGCAGGTCGAAGATGCGATCGGTTTCCGCGACGAAGGCCGTCAGGCGCTCGCGCCAGTCCACGCCTTCGGTGGGCCGGTTCTCGTACAGCATCCCCGCCGCGCGGGCGCGCGATTCCTCGGGCGGCAGGTACACCAGCGTCAGGTGGTAGCCGCTCTCGAAGTGGTTGCCCGAGTCCTCGAACGTAGCGCGGCGTTCCTCGTCCACCAGCCACGACAACGGCTCGGGAAACTCCGAGTGCGGATAGTCGGCTGCGGGCCGGCGCTCGGCTTCGATGAACAGCGCCCAGCCCGAACCCATACGACGCAGCGCGTTGTTCAAGCGCGCCGACGTGGCAATCAGTTCGCCTTGCGTTGCGCTATCGAGGTCAGGCCCGCGAAACCGGGCCGTGCGCTGGAAACTGCCGTCCTTGTTCAAGACGACGCCCGGCGCAACCAGTCCAGCCCAAGGCAGCCAGTCGGCCAGCAGCGCGGGCCGCTGGCGGTATTCGGCAAGGTTCAGCATGGCATTCCCTCACACGTCCAGCAGCGGCCGGTGCTTGATGTGCCGCGCGAACACGGCCATGAACTGCGGATCGACTCGGGCACCCCACACCGCCAGCGAATGGCCGGCGATCCACAGCACCACGCCGGGAATCCACAGTTGCAGGCCCAGGCCCACGGCGGCGGCCAGCGTGCCGTTGGTGATGGCCACGGTGCGCGGAGCGCCGCCCATCAGGATCGGCTCGGTCAGAGACCGATGTAGCGGCACCTCGAAGCCGGGCATTCCATCGTGCGGGCCGTTCATACGACGGCCCCACCGGAGAAGCTGAAGAACGACAGGAAGAAGCTCGAAGCGGCGAACGCGATGGACAGGCCAAACACGATCTGGATCAGCTTGCGGAAGCCGCCCGAGGTATCGCCGAAGGCCAGCGCCAAGCCCGTGGCGATGATGATGATGACTGCGACGATGCGCGCCACCGGCCCCTGGATGGATTCGAGGATAGATTGCAGCGGTCCTTCCCAGGGCATCGAAGAACCGGCGGCCTGCGCAGTACCTGCGAGCAGCAGCATGAAGGCAGCGAGCATCAAGCCCTGAATGGCCGGGCGAGCCAAGCCATGCAGCCGTGCGGGCCGAGGAAGCGGATTTGCGGAAATACGGAAAGCATCAACGTGCGTCATGGAAGTTCTCCAGAGTGGTCGGGGGACGGGGAGGAAAGGTCGGACTGCGGCAGCAGCTCCGGGAATGGAGCCTCAAGCGCATCCGCCAGGTGGTAGCCCACGCCATCGAAGCCGATGACGCGGGCGATGCTCTCGATGCGGCGCTTGCGCCCGCGCCCAGCGATGTGGATGACCACATTGACCGCTTCCGCGATCAACGCACGGGGCGGGTTCACCGCCACTTCGAGGATCAGTTGCTCCAAACGCAGCAGCGCGCCCAGCGCGGAGCCGGCATGGATCGTGGCAATGCCGCCCGGATGGCCTGTACCCCACACCTTGATGAGATCCAGCGCTTCGGCGCCGCGTACCTCGCCGACGACCACGCGATCCGGGCGCAGGCGCATGGACGAACGCACCAACTCGGTCATGGACACGACGCCCTGGCGTGTGCGCAGCGGCACATGGTCGCGGGCCGCGCATTGCAGCTCCACAGTGTCTTCGAGCACCAGCACGCGGTCGCCCGTGGCGGCGATCTCCGCCAGTAGCGCATTGGCCAAGGTGGTCTTGCCGGTGCTCGTCCCACCTGCGATCAGGATGTTTTGGCGCTCGCGCACGGCGCGCACCAGCAGACCCGCCTGCGCGGCGGTCATCATTCCGTCCTCGATGTAGCGCGACAGCGGGATCACGCCAAAGGCGCGCTTGCGCAAGGCGAAGGCCGGCCCCGGTGCGGCGGGCGGCAAGATGCCCTCGAAGCGCTCGCCCGTCTCGGGCAGCTCCGCCGTCAGGAGCGGCTGACCGCGATGCACCTCGGCGCCGACGTGGGCCGCGACGAGGCGGATGATGCGTTCACCGTCCGCCTCGGACAGCTCCACACCCATCGGTGCGCGACCCGACGAAAGCCGGTCGATCCACAAGGTTCGATCCGGGTTCAGCATGACTTCCACTACGTCGGGGTCTTCCAGCGCGGCGGCGATCAGCGGCCCCATTGCCGTGCGCAGCATCTGGATGCGGCGATCCAGGGAAACGGCGGTGAAGGAAGGAACGGCGCTCATGACGCGCGCTCCTGCGCGTCGTCCATGCGTGCCGGGTCTGGATGCAGTTCTTCCACCACGTCCCGCACCAGACTGCGACCGCGCAGCAAATGCCGCCCGAGTTGTTCGACGAACTGCTCGAAGCGCGCCTTGCCCTGGGCGCGCGCTGCGTCCTGATGCGCTTCGGGCACGGGCGTGCTCACCGTGAGGAAGTAGCGGATGAACAGTGCCAGCGTCTCGATCTGGATGTTCAGGTCGCGCTCCATGCGCTCGGCGTGCCGTGACAAGCGATCCAGGCGCTTGGCAATTGCTGCTTCGCGCTGGTCGGCGGCATCGGGCGACAGCCACGATGCCAAGGCGGCAGCGACGATGCTGGACTTGGATACGCCTTTCTTGGCGGCCAGTTCGTCGAGCCGCTTGCCATGCTCAGGCTGGATGAACACGTTGAGGCGGTGTTGGGTCATAGGTCGATTCCGTCGTCAGGGTCGAGGGAAGCCAGCCGGGCCGTGCGCTGCATGGCCGGATCAAGCTGGCGCGGAAGGGGAAGCGGCAAGTCGTCGTCGTCATCGAGCAACCCGAGGTCGGCTGCGGGCGCGGCCAGCTCGGGGTCGTAGGCGACGGTTTCGGAGAGTTCAGGCTGACGGCGCGGGCCGCCTTCATCCGTGGAACCCAGGCCATCGGCGGATGCCGTGGCCGGTGCGGCGGGCACGGCGGGGATCGCCAGCCCGCTCCAGTCGTCCGGGCGTAGCGGCGGCGCGTCGGCGTACTGACCGCCTGCAAGCACAGGCGGCGGCAGCACGCGGCGCTTGAAATTGGCGTCCGCGTAGTAGCGCAGCTTCTTCGCCTTGATCGGTGCCACGCTGGACACCATCACCACGGCCTCGTCGGGCGGAAGCTGCATGACTTCACCCGGCGTCAGCAGCGGACGCGCGGTTTCCTGGCGCGACACCATCAGGTGGCCCAGCCACGGCGCAAGCCGGTGGCCCGCGTAGTTGCGCTGGGCGCGCAGCTCGGTGGCCGTACCCAGCGTCTCGGAGATCCGCTTGGCGGTGCGCTCGTCGTTCGTGGCGAACGTCACGCGCACATGGCAGTTGTCGAGGATGGAATGGTTCTGCCCATACGCCTTGTCGATCTGGTTGAGCGACTGCGCGATGAGAAAGCTGCGGATGCCGTAGCCCGCCATGAAGGCCAGCGCCGTCTCGAAGAAGTCCAGGCGCCCCAGCGCCGGAAACTCATCGAGCATCAGCAGCAGCTTGTGACGGCGCTCGATGCCATCGGAGCCATCGAGCGATTCGGTGAGGCGCCGGCCGATCTGGTTGAGGATCAGGCGAATGAGCGGCTTCGTGCGCGAAATGTCCGAAGGCGGCACCACCAGGTACAGCGACACCGGATGCTCGGCCGCGATCAGGTCGGCGATGCGCCAGTCGCAGCGCGATGTGACTTCGGCCACCGTGGGGTCACGGTACAGGCCGAGGAACGACATGGCGGTGCTCAACACGCCGGAACGCTCGTTGTCCGATTTGTTGAGCACTTCGCGCGCGGCCGACGCCACCACCGGGTGCGAGCGATCGCCCAGGTGCAGGGTCGTCATCATCCGGTGCAGCGTCAGCTCGAACGGGCAAGCCGGGTCAGACAGGAAGTTGGCGACGCCGCACAGCGTCTTGTCCTCGCCGGCATAGAGCACGTGCAGAATCGCGCCGACCAGCAGCGCATGGCTGGTCTTCTCCCAATGATTGCGTTTCTCTAACGCCCCTTCGGGATCGACCAGAATGTCGGCGATGTTCTGCACGTCGCGGACTTCATGCACGCCGCGCCGCACTTCCAGCAGCGGGTTGTAGGCCGCTGACTGGCTATCCGTCGGGTTGAACAGCAAGCAATGCGAAAAGCGCGAGCGCCAACCGGCGGTGATCTGCCAGTTCTCGCCTTTGATGTCGTGGATGACGGCCGAAGCTGGCCAGGAAAGCAGCGTCGGCACCACGAGGCCCACGCCCTTGCCCGAGCGCGTGGGCGCGAAGGTCAGGATGTGTTCCGGGCCTTCATGGCGCAGGTACTGGTGGTCGTGCTGGCCGAGGAACACGCCGGTCGGCTGCGTGAGGCCGGCCTTGCGAATGTCATCCGCGTTCGCCCAGCGGGCCGAGCCGTAGGTCGTGACCAGGCGCGATTGCCGCGAGCGCCAGATCGACATGCCGATGGCGACCACCACCGCCAGCAATCCGCTGCCGCCTGCGATGGCGCCGCCGGTGTCGAACACGCGCGGCGCATAGGCATCGAAGACGAACCACCACTCGAACAGCCGCCACGGGTGATAGACCGGCGTACCGAAGAAATCGAACCAGGGCGAGCCAAGGCGTAGCTGATAGCCCAGGGCGGCGGCTGTCCATTGCGTGGCGCTCCACACCCCAGCGATCACGATGCCGAACACCACGGCAATCTGACCGAACAGCACGTTCGTTCCCTGCATCATCCAGCCTCCGATCGCGGCACAGGCATGTGCCGCCCTCGTGAGGATCAGTGCCGCTGGGCGTGCCGGTCAAAGACCGTTATCGGCAGGTTGATGCCGCAAAAAGCATGGTTTCCGGCAGGGAAGAACTGGGGCGAAAGACCGCCACAACGGGCGCGCTGCTGCGCAGCGCGCAAAAAGGCGCAGGCACGCGCAGGTGCGTTGCGGCAAACCGACCATCAGAACTTCGGCGGTTCCTTCGGCGGCGTATAAGGCACCTTGCCGTCACCCAGGAAACGCCGGTTCGTCGCCTCGGCCACTCGGTTGCACAGCACGTCGCCCATCGTCGGACGATCCGTCTTGCACTGCTGGCGCAGTTCTCGCAAACGCACGGGGTCAGCAGCCAGTTCCTCCACGCTGGGCACGGCGGCGGGCTTGGACGGCTCAGACTTGCCGCAGGCGACCAGCAGAACTGCTAGCGACGACATAGCGATGATCTTGGATAGGTTCATGGCTTGAATCCTCCGAAGTGAAACGGGGCCAATGGCTAAGCGTCTCCCGGTCCCAGGGCTTCGACCCGCTCGATAAAGCGGGCTAGCGCCTGCGACGGCTCGGCGTCGCGGCGCAGCAGATAGGTAGTGAGCATGGGCGACTTTCCCGCGAGCGGTCGGCCCACCACGCCCGGCTCGCGGCTGGAAGCGATGTGCGCGGCGCCTGCGAGCCCCAGCGCCAAGCCGGCCGACACGAAAGTCATCATCACGTCGAACGTGGCGACGTACTGTTCGATCAAGGGCTCCCGGTCCTGCTTGCGCAGGATGCGGTCGATCTGCTTGGCATGGCCTTCGCAAACTGCCGGGTCGCCCAGCACCAGGGGATGTTGCAGCACTTCATCCAGCGGTACCCGCCTGTGGGCCAGTAGTTCATGGCGCGCGGGCATGGCGACCATCAGCTCATCCTCCCAGGCGGGTTCGATGATGATGCCGTCGCCCACCTCGTCGGCCATCGAGAAGCCCGCGTCGTATAGATCGTCACGCAGGCCGCTGAGTTGCTGGGCCAGCGGCACCTCGAACAGGCGGATCTCGATCTCCGGGTCTTCCTCGCGGCAGCGCGCCAGCAGCGCCGGCAGGCGCGAGGGGGTGATGCCGTCGGACAGCGCCACGCGCAACCGGCCGTGAAAGCCATTGGCTGCCGCCTTCACGCTCTCACGCGCCTGGTCCAGCGCCAGCAGCACGCGAGGCGCGTTCTCCATCAGCAGCTTGCCCGCCAGCGTCAGGCGCGTGCTGCGGCTGGTACGCACGAACAGTTGCGCGCCCAATTCCTCTTCCAATTCCCTGATGGCGCGCGACAGTGGTGACTGTTCGATATGCAACCGCTCCGCAGCGCGGGCGAAGTGAAGCTCTTCGGCAACGGCCAGAAAGTACCGGAGGTGACGCAATTCCATGAGTCGATGTCCCTGTAAAGCTTAAAGGAGTCTGTCGTGGTGCCGTAACGGCGTTCATCGTTTGTCCTTTCAAGCGGTTACGCCCTCATGTGCTGGCTCTGCCGTGACATCCTCTTCCTGCTCATCCGGGCGATGGGCCAGCCGGTACAGGATCGGCAACACCAGCAGCGTCAGCATGGTGGAAGACAAGATGCCGCCAATCACCACGGTGGCCAACGGCCGCTGTACTTCCGCGCCGGTGCCCGTAGCAATGGCCATCGGGATGAAGCCCAGCGATGCCACCAGGGCCGTCATCAGCACCGGCCGCAAGCGCGTCAGCGCGCCCTCGCGGATGGCTTCGTCCAGCGGCGTTCCAGCCTCACGCAGGCTGCGGATGTAGGAAATCATCACCAGGCCATTGAGCACGGCGACGCCCGACAGCGCGATGAAGCCGACGGCGGCGGAGATCGACAGGGGAATGTCGCGCAGCCACAGCGCCAGGATGCCGCCGGTCAGCGCGAACGGAATGCCGGTGAAGACCAGCAAGCCGTCCTTGACGTTGCCGAACATGGCGAACAGCAGCACGAAGACCAGCAGCAGCGACACCGGCACGACGATTTGCAAGCGCTGCGTAGCGGATTGCAGGTTCTCGAACGTGCCACCCCAACTCGTCCAATAGCCCGTGGGAATCTTGACCTGCGCCAGCGCGGCCTCGGCGTCGGCCACGAAGGAGCCCACGTCACGACCGCGCACGTTGGCGCTGACCACGATGCGGCGCTTGCCGTTTTCCCGGCTGACCTGGTTGGGGCCGGGCGCCAGCTCGAAGCTCGCCACCTCGGCCAGTTGGATGAAGTTGGTTCGGCCCTCGGCGCCACCCGTGCCACCCGTTGCGCGCGGCAGCGGAATCGGCAGGCGCTTCATGCTTTCCAGGTCGTTGCGCAACGATTCCGGCAGGCGAACCAGGATGTCGAAACGGCGGTCGCCTTCAAACAAGGTGCCGGCCTCGCGCCCGCCGATGGCCGTGGCCACCACGTCCTGGATGTCGGCTACGTTCAGCCCGTAGCGTGCGGCTTTCTGGCGGTCGATGTTCACGGTCAGCATCGGCAAGCCGGTGGTCTGCTCCACCTTGACCTCGGACGCGCCAGGAATCTTCTGCAACATGGATGAGACTTCCTCACCCGTCTTGTTCAAGACATCCATGTCGTCGCCAAAAATCTTCACTGCCACATCACTGCGCACTCCCGAGATGAGTTCGTTGAAGCGCAACTGGATCGGCTGCGAGAACTCATAGTTGTTCCCCGGCACCTTGCCCACGGTCTCCTGAATGGCCGCCAGCAATTCGTCGCGTGACTTGCGCGGCTCGGGCCACTCGGACAGGGGCTTGAGCATGATGTAGCCGTCGGAAATGTTCGGCGGCATCGGGTCGGAGGCGATTTCCGCCGTGCCAGTGCGCGCAAAAACGCGGTCGATCTCAGGGAATTTGGCCTTCAGCGTCGCTTCCAGTTGCTGCTGCATCGCCACCGATTGCGTCAGGCTGGTACCCGGAATGCGCAGGGCCTGGATGGCGAAGTCGCCCTCGTTCAGGCTGGGCACGAACTCGCTGCCCATGCGGGTGGCAATCAGGCCGCACAGCACAATCGCCACGGCGGCTGCCGCCAACACCACGGCCTTGGCCGCCATCACGCGATCCAGCAACGGGCCGTACCAGCGCTTGGCTTGCACCACCAAGAAGTTTTCCGTCTCGCTGACCCGATGGCCGATGAACAGGGCGACCGCCGCCGGAATGAAAGTCACCGACAGGATCATGGCCCCCACCAGCGCGGCCACCACGGTGAACGCCATCGGGTGGAACATCTTCCCTTCCACGCCCGTCAGGGCGAAGATGGGTAAGTACACCACCATGATGATGAGCTGTCCGAACAGCAGCGCGCGGCGCGATTCCTTGGACGCCAGGAACACCTCGTGGAAGCGCTCCGTGCGCGTCAAGGGCCTGCCGTAGTGGGCCTGCGCATGGGCCAGGCGGCGCACGCAGTTTTCGACGATCACCACCGCCCCGTCGATGATGATGCCGAAATCCAGCGCCCCCAGGCTCATCAGGTTGGCGCTCACCTTGTAATGCACCATGCCCGTGAAGGTGAACAGCATCGACAAGGGAATCACCGTCGCCGTGATGATGGCCGCACGGATGTTGCCCAGGAACAGAAACAGGATGACGATCACCAGGATCGCGCCTTCCAGCAGGTTCTTCTTCACCGTGGCGATGGCCTTGTCCACCAGCACGGTGCGGTCGTAGACCGTCACCGCGTGCACGCCCTCGGGCAGGCTGCGGTTGATCTCCACCATTTTCTTGTCCACGGCCTGCGACACCGTGCGACTGTTCTGGCCGATGAGCATGAAGACCGTGCCCAGCACCACTTCACGGCCGTTGTCCGTGGCGGCACCGGTGCGCAGTTCGCGCCCCATCCCAACGTCCGCCACGTCGCGCACGCGGATGGGCACCCCGCCCGCGCTGCTGAGGATGACGTTGCCGATGTCCTCCAGCGTCTTGACCTGCCCAGGCGCCCGGATCAGATACTGCTCGCCGCGCTTTTCGATGTAGCCCGCGCCCACGTTGCCGTTGTTGCGGTCCAGCGCCGTCACGATGTCTTGCAGGGTGACGCCCAACGAAGCCAGACGCGCGGGGATAGGCGCGATCTGGTATTCCTTGGCATAGCCGCCGATCGAGTTGATTTCCGTCACGCCGGGCACGTTGCGCAACTGCGGCTTGATGATCCAGTCCTGGATCTCGCGCAGGTCGGTGGCCGTGTAGGGTGTGCCGTTGGGCTTCTTCGCACCGTCCTTGGCCTCGACCGTCCACAGGTAAATTTCGCCCAGGCCGGTGGAAATCGGCCCCAGTGCAGGCGTGATGCCGGCGGGCAGTTTGTCGCGTGCCTCCTGGATGCGCTCATTGACCAACTGGCGCGCGAAGTAGATGTCGGTGCCGTCCTTGAAGATCACCGTCACTTGCGACAGACCATAGCGCGACAGGGAGCGGGTCTGCTCCAGGTTGGGCAGGCCCGCCATCACCGTTTCAATCGGGTACGTCACCCGTTGCTCGACCTCCAGCGGCGAATAGCCCGGCGCCTGCGTATTGATCTGCACCTGGACGTTGGTGATGTCCGGAACGGCGTCGATGGGCAGCTTCTGATAGCTGAATACGCCAATGGCGGCCATGCCGATGGCGGCCAGCAGCACCAGCCATCGGTGCTCGATGGCCGCGCGAATAAGTTTTTCAAACATGGACGTGGCTCCGGCATCAATGGGTGTGTTCGGCAGAGGCTTTGCCGAGTTCGGACTTCACGACGAAACTGCCTGCCGCCGCATACGCTGCCCCGGCTTGGAGCCCTTGCAGCACCTCGACGCGCTTGCCGTCGCTGCGGCCCAACTGCACGGGCTGGGCCACGAAGCCGTCATTCACCTTGACGAAGACGACGGGCTTGTCGCCCACGCTCTGTATCGCATCGCTGGCCACAGTGACGGGCACGTTGGCCTCGGATGCGGTCACTTCCACATTGACGAACAGGCCGGGACGCCACGCGCCCTGCGGATTGGCCAAGACCACGCGGGCCTTGGCCGTGCGGGTCTGCTCGCCGATCAACGCGCCCACGAAAGTGATGGTGCCTTGCGCGCTGGCATCGAAGGCCGTGGCCTTGATGTTGACTTTTTCGCCCACTCGGACGAGCGGCAAATCCTTGGCAGGCACGTTGATTTCCGCCCAGACCTGGCCCAGGTCAGACACAGTGAACACGGCAGCGTCTTCCTTGACGGCTTCGCCCTGGCTGAGGTGCTTTTCAATCACCACGCCATCGAAGGGTGCGCGCAACTCCAGGCGGTTCAGCCCGCCCGAAGACCCTGGGGCCAGGCCCACGGCAGACAGCTTCTGCTGCGCGTTGGCCACGGCGACCTGCGCCTCGTTCAATGCCTGCCCGGCTTGCAGGTAATCCTGCTCGGCGGAAATCTTCTGTTCCCACAGCCGCTTCTCGCGCTCGAAGGTGGTCTTGGCCAAAGCCAGCCGCTTTTGCGCCGTCTGCAATTCGCTGCGCTGCTCGGAGGCGGTCGGGCTGGTTATGACCGCCAGCACCTGTCCCTTCTTGACCGTTTGTCCCAAGCTGGCCTGCACGCTCTCGACCACGCCCGCCATGCGCGGGACGACATGCGAGGTGCGGTCTTCGTTCAGGCGGATCTCGCCCGGCAATTGCAGGGCAGACTTGATGCTTGCAGCCCCTGCGGTGTCGATGCCGATGGATGCCGCCTTGATTTGCGCATCGCTGAGTTCGACTTTCCCCTCTTCCTGGCTGAAGCTGAACCTGAAAGGCGCATTGGCCGTTTGTGCCACGATGTTGATCTCGAACGCATGGGGCTCCGGCACGGTCTCGCGACTCAGCAGACTGTCTTTGTCGGGCGCGAAATTGAGCGCCTGCTTCTCGCCGGTCAAACGCGAAACGGTGGCGCTGACCTTGGCGGCGCTGGCGGCCAGCGCCTTGCCCTTGTCGTACAGCCAGATGCGTAGGCGCGGCTCGCCGCCGTCTTCGGCGAGCAATGCCTCCAATCCGAAATCCCCTTCATTGAACAGCTTGCCGCCATGCGGCCCCTTGCCCGGCCCTTCATGGTGCTCGCCATCCGCATGGCCCTTGTCGTCCTCGTGCTGCGCATCGCTTGTCTTGCCATGATGCTCACCATCGCTGTGGGCCTTGGCTTCAACGTGGCTGCTGTGGCCCTCGCCTTCGGCGCTCTTGCCCGTCTTGCCGCCGAGGATGGCGCCGCCCAGTCCAACGCCCACAACGGCGATCACGGCGATGGCAATCCATTGCTTCTTGCCGACGTTCAGTTTGTTCGTGTCGAATTTCATGTTCATTCCTTGTTCGCGGGCGGGGTGGTCGTGGGTTCGGATGCGCCGATCACGCGATCCATGTCCGCCGCCGCGCGATGCGCTTCGGCCAGTGCCTTGAGGTATTGGGATTGGGCGGCGAAGTAGGTGCGTTGCGCGTCCAGCACTTCCAGGAAATTGAACTTTCCGTAGCCAAAACCCACGGTGGCCGCGTCATAGGCGCTCTTGGCCCCAGGCAGTACCTCGCGCTGCAACACGTCGATCTCGCCGCGAACCAACGTCAGCCGTTCGCGGGCTTGCAGCACTTCCGTGCTCAGGCGCAGGTTCAACGCCTGGAGTTCGTCCCGCGCCTTGTCTTCACGCTTCAACGCTTCCAGCAAGTTGCCCTGATTGCGGTCGAACAAAGGCAGCGGCACGGAAACGCCGAGCATCAACTGATTGCGCGCAAGCTCGTTCGGGCGCTTCACGCCCAGGCTGACCGTGACATCTGGCGTTTGCTTGCTCCGCTCCACGTCAGCCAATGACCTGCGGCGTTCAACTTCCAACTGCGCCCGGCGCAATGCCGACGAGGCCGACAGGCGCTGCTGGATGTCATCCAGCGAAGGGACGACCGGGAGATCATCCACACTGCCCGACACCTGGGTGAACTGTGGCGGGCTGGCCCCCAGCAAGCTGGCCAGCCGTGCGCGGGCGCTGCGCTGTTCGCTTTGGGCCTGCGCCAGTTCAACCCGCACGCCGGCCTCGGCCACCCGGGCCTTGGTTTCCTCGACCGGAGAGACCTTGCCCGCCATCACGCGCTTGGCAACGGCGTCCGTCGCTTTCCTGGCCAAGTCAACGCTGTCCTGGGCCAAGGCCGTGCGATCCTGGGCTGCCAGCGCATCGAAGAAGGCGGCGACCACGGCGGCGCGAATTTCGACGCGACGCGCGTTCAACTCCTCGACCGCAACGTCACGCCCACGCTCTGCCGCCGTGATGCGGGCAGCGCGCTTGCCGCCCAATTCGATGGGCAGGTTGATCTGAGCGCTTTGGGTGCGGGTTTGCGTGCGCTGGTCTTCAAGCGCATACGCCAGTTCGGGGTTGCGGCGCGCTTGCGCCTGAAGCACCTGGCCTTGCACGGCCTCGACTTCCCGCTGAGCGACGGTCAGGTCAAGATTGGCTTCCAAAGCCAGCGCGATGGCTTTTTGCAGGCTCAGTGGAGCCGTTGCTTCAGTCTGCGCCCCGCTTTGGGCATTGCCCGGCAGCGCTGGCAGCGGCTGGGCGAAAGCCAGCCCTGCCGTGAACGCAAGGAGCAAGCCTGCCGCCGTTGCCCTTGCGTTGTGATTGTGAATACCCTTCAACATCCGATTCTCCAGTGACTTGAAATACACGAGGGAATCGGCGGGGGGCGATCCAGATGATCGCCAGCAACGTCGTCACATCAGCCGCACGAAGCCGGCTGGATACCGTAGCGCGCCATGCGCGACGGCAGGGGTGAGGACGAAGAGAAAGGAACGCGCTCCCCGCCGATCAGGCGAGGGCACGCCACCGAGGGCGCTCTAAACGTTCGGGTGGAGGCGCGGCAAGGCTCTCCGGGTGGTACGCCGTATCCAGGGACGGGCTGATCGACGACGCCAGCTTGACATCCCCTGACAAGACCGAGAAGCACCCGGCATGACAGGACGGGCAATCAGGATCGCCGCCCAGGGTCTTGGCCGGATCAGGGCTGGCGTCCTTGCCGTCGGCCGCCTTGTGCTGGTGCGCATGGTGGCCGAAGTGCTTGGCCGCAGCCCCGGTTTCATGCTGGCAATAACTGGCCACAGCCGCCCAACTGAATTGGAGCGGCAAGAACACCAGCAAGACGAGGGCCAGCCATTTGCGCATAGGGGTAACAGTGTAGCAGTACAGGCTTTACTTTGCCACTCCTCGCTGCTTGGGTTTTCTCAGAGCCCCGTGCGCGTAGCGTGCCTCCTCTCAGGTTCATCCTGCATCAAATCAGAGCCGCTTCGATATTCGGCGAGTTGTGGCCGCTTTGACGACTGGGGCGACACGAGGGGGCGCCACAGCGCAGGGTACGGGCAGCAGCAGGTCAACCGCCGGAGTACATTTCGAGCCGCGCACGTCGAGCTTCTGGTGATTCGCTGCGCATCTCATCGAGAACCTGCTGGCGCGTCTTCGGCGCTTCGGAACTCTTGATGGGCAACGGTGCTCCACGTTGCAGTATCGCCAGCGTACCGTCCTTACGGGCGGCCTCGACTTCGGCCATCACCTGGGCACGGGTCTTGGTACTCTTGAAATGATCGGGGTGATACGTGAAGCCCTGCTCATTGGACGCGGGGTGCCAGAGCGAATCGGCCTGGGCCGCCATGGGCAGTGCCGTGGCCAGGATAATGGCTTTCATGGCGACAAGATGGGTCAGTTTCATTGCATGGTCCTTTCCAGTGTGATTTGCAGAAAATCGATATGCCCGAAGGCATGAGCACAATGTAAGAACCGGCACCGAACGGGAGTAAAACGTGCAGATGACAATTTGGACAGGTTGCGAGAGACCGCAGCAGGAACGCTGCGCATGAAGCTGCTGATCGTGGAAGACGAAGCCAAGCTCGCGGACTATCTTCGCAAGGGACTCTCTGAAGAAGGCTATGTGATCGATGTGGCTGCCAACGGCATCGATGGCCTCCACATGGCCTCTGACGGCCACTACGACCTGATCGTTCTCGACACCATGCTGCCGGGCATCGATGGCTTCGGCTTGCTGGCTGCACTGCGGCAGAGCAAGCAGACGCCGGTGATCATGTTGACGGCCCGCCATCGCATCGAGGATCGCGTACGCGGGCTGAAGGCGGGAGCGGATGACTACCTCGTCAAGCCGTTCGCCTTTTCCGAGCTGGTGGCCCGCATCGAAGTGCTGCTGCGCCGCGTTGCTGGCACTGCGCCCGCACCCGATGCGCTGGTGCTGTGCCTGGGGGACTTGCAGGTGGACCTGGCGCGGCGGCGCGCTACTCGGGCCGGCCAGCGCATCGACCTGTCGGCAAAGGAGTTCCAACTGCTGACGCTACTCTTGCGCCGCAAGGGCGAGGTTCTGTCACGTACTGAAATCGCGGAGCAAGTATGGGACGTGAACTTCGATCACGGTACCAACGTGATCGACGTCGCTGTGCGTCGCCTTCGGAGCAAGCTCGACCTGCCCTTCGAGCGCCCACTGCTGCACACCGTCCGTGGCATGGGCTACGTACTCGAAGATCGGCAGTCGTGAGACCCAGGCGTGCCGGATCGCTGGGGCGGCGGCTTGCCCGCTGGCTCGCACTTCTCACCCTGGTCGGGCTGGCCTTGACCTGTCTGGGCATTTACACCGTCACCGCACTGAGCTTCAAAGAGCGGCAGATGGACACGCTGCGGCAACAGCAGATCCAGGTGAACCATCTCATTGCTGAGGCAGCAGGGTTGGGAAGCGGTACGCTTGCACACAAGCTTGACGATGGCATGGTCGGCCGACAGGACATGAAATTGATCCTGACCCGTGCCGACGGCAGCGTCATCTATGCCAGCGCCGGCATTCCAGTGCATCACCGCGTGATCGACATGCGATTCGAGGCTACGACCGGCACTCCCCCCATCCAGGCGGTGCTGAGTCTTGATGTCAGCGAGGACGATCGTGTGCTAGAGCGTCTAGCCCGCACGCTCGTCGCCGCCGCACTCGCTGGCGCAGTGGTGATTGCTGTTGGCGGATTTACGCTGGTGCAGATCGGGCTGCGTCCAGTGCGCGACCTCTCGGCTCAGATCCAGGCGCTGGAGGCCGATACTCTGCACCGGCTTCTGGATGGCTCCGCTCAACCCGACGAACTGGCTCCGCTGGTGGCCCACGTCAACGAATTGCTGAAGCGTCTGCACAAAGCCTACGAACAACTGGAAGCCTTCAATGCTGACGTTGCGCATGAACTGTTCACGCCGTTGGCGACGTTGATGGGGGGCACCGAAGTCGCTTTGCGCAAAGCACGCGATGCCGACACGCTGCGGGATGTGTTGGGCTCGCACCTCGAAGATATCCAGCGCATGTCGATGATCGTGCAGTACATGCTCTTCTTGTCGCAAGCCGACCGAGGAGCTGAAGCCCGCCGCGAGCATGTCGCCAGTCTGGCCGGCGTTGCGCGCGCGGTGGTGGAATTGCACGAGGCGGCCATTGAGGAAGCCGGGCTGAAAGTTCGTATCAATGGTGATGCCACTGGCTTGGCCGACGTGCGCCTATTGCAGCGCGCATTGTCCAACCTGATCGGCAACGCAACCCGGCACGCGCATCCGCACAGCACCGTTGTCGTGCAAATCGACCGACTGGATGGTGAGATCGCCCTGCGGGTGATGAACGAAGGGCCGACGATCTCAGCCGAGCATTTGCCCAATCTGTTCAACCGCTTCTACCGGGCAGATGCAGCGCGGTCGGATGCCGCCCGCAATCATGGACTGGGCTTGGCCATCGTGGCCGCCATCGCCCGCATGCACGGAGGGCGGACTATGGTCGATTCGAGCAACGGCGTCACATCTATCGGGCTCGCGGTGCCTACCCCGAACACGCAATAGTTCAACGGGTCGCGCCCTACCAACAGGCTGGCCTACTAGCCAATTACTTCTTCTAGCAGGAGAAGCGCCAGAAAGCCGACAAAGAACATCGCCGTCACCCAGGGACGATCTGGCGTTTCGTGCGCTTCGACCAACAGTTCTTCGGTCACGAGGTAGAGCAACGCAATCAGACCAAACGCGAAGAAGCCAGTCAGAAGAGGGTTGGGCAACAGCGCCACCGGCGCTCCAAGCAAGGCCCCGATCGGCAGCAAGAGCACGAGCGCGGACGTAATCCAAATGACCTTGGCACGAGAACGAACGCTCTCGCCGAGTTCCGTCGCCACCGTCAATCCCAGGAACAGAACCTCAATGGTCAGGGCGATGGTCAGAAGCAAGCCGACCTTTGGGCCAGCCGCAAACCCGATACCAAGCACCAAGCCATCAATCAGGATGTCGATGCCGATCACGGTCAGGAGACCGGCTGGCCCCTTCGCCAATGCTTCCAGATGCTTCACCAGCAGCATGGTGGCGACGCCGATTCCGCCGCCGATCATCGTCGCCAAAGGTGAGGCGCGGTGCATGATGTCGGGCAAAATTTCGCCGGCCGCCGCCGCGAACACGACGCCAGCGGCAAAGTGCTGAATCGCACTGACCAGTGTTGGCCCCGGCCGCACGTTCACCGCGACCGTAGCTCCGATGATGGCGGCCGCTGCCGGAATCAAGGTGTAGATCCAGGCCGAGATCACCATGATTCAAGTTACTGCGTTGCCGCACTGAGCGCAGAATTTCGCGCCGATGGGAATGACGCTACTGCACTTCTTACACGATGCTGGCACCAGCGATGTCCCGCACTGGCCGCAAAAGCGGGAGCCTTGCGGATTGATCGTTTTGCATTGCGGGCATGGGATGCCACTGGCCGAAGGCGTTGGATTGCGCCCCCAATCATGACCGCTGGAGCTGCCGCGGCCGTGGCTATTGCCATGCCCGTGGGAACTGCCATGCCCTCCGCTGTCTCCGCCAAAAATTCGACCTAAGATTCCCATTTTCAAACTCCGTATTCCGTTTTATCGACCCGCCCGCTGTCTGAGCAGCCTCAGTCCGTTGAAGACCACCAGCAAGCTCGCCCCCATGTCGGCGAACACGGCCATCCACATGGAGGCATCGTCGAAGACGGCCAGCAACAGGAAAACCGCCTTGATGCCCAGCGCGAGCACGATGTTCTGCCACAGCACGGCGTGGGTGCGCTTGGACAGTCGGATCGTTTCGGGTAGTCGGCGCAGGTCGTCATTCATGACCACCACATCGGCGGCCTCCATCGCGGTGTGGGTGCCAGCGCCGCCCATAGCGAAGCCGATGTCAGCCTTCGCCAGCGCGGGGGCGTCGTTGATGCCGTCGCCGGTCATCGCCGTGACGCCCAAGCGCTGCTGAAGCTCTCCGATGGCCTGCAACTTGTCCTCGGGCAGCAGGTTGCCACGCACCTCGGCGATGCCCGCCTGGGTGCCGACGGTTTGCGCCGTCGCCAGGTTATCGCCCGTCAACATCACCGGCGTCACGCCCAATGCCTTCAGGTCGGCCACGGCCTGCGCGGATGAGGATTTGATGGTGTCGGCTACTGCACAGATGGCCATGACCCGTTCGCTGCTGGCCAACAACGTGACGGTGCGGCCAGCTTGCTCATGCACTGCAAGGCGGGCTTCGAGGTCAGCCGAACACTGCCCGCGCTCTTCAATCCAGCGGTGGTTAGCCAGCACATAGGTATGGCCGTCGATCACCCCCTGCACGCCGCGCCCGGCAACAGCCTGAAACTCATCCACTTCTTGCGTGGCGGACGACACGCCGTCCGCAATGGCCTTGGACACTGGATGATCCGACCGCGCTGCGAGGCTCTTGGCCAACCCCTCCAGGGCTTGTTGGCCGAGTCCTGTGTCCACGGGCTCGAAAGCCACCAGCTTGGGCTTGCCTTCGGTGATGGTGCCGGTCTTGTCCAGCGCCACGGCCTTGATCTTGCGCGCCTCTTCCAGGTACACACCACCTTTGATCAGGATGCCTCGCCGCGCCCCAGCGGCCAAACCGCTGACGACGGTGACGGGCGTGGAAATCACCAAGGCGCAAGGGCAGGCGATGACCAGCAGCACCAGGGCCTTGTAGGCGGCCTGCGTCCAGGTCAGCCCCATGAGCCAGGGCGCCAACAACGCAACGGCAACGGCCAGGACGAACACCGCAGGCGTGTAGACGGCGGCGAAGCGATCCACGAAACGCTGCGTGGGCGCACGGGAAGACTGGGCCTGCTCAACGGCGTGGATGATCCGCGCCAGCGTGCTGTCGGACGCGGGGGCCGTGACACGGATTTCCAACGCCGCAGCCTGATTGATGGTGCCGGCGAAGACTTCATCGCCGGGGCTCTTGTCCACCGGCAAGCTTTCGCCGGTCACGGGGGACTGGTCAATAGCGCTCTGACCTAGGCTCACGATGCCATCCAGCGGAACGCGCTCGCCGGGGCGAATACGCACGGTCGTGCCCACGGTGACTTCCTTGACTCCCATGCGCACCCAATTGCCATCGTCTTGACGCACTTCAGCTTGCTCCGGCGCGAGCGCCAGCAGGCTCTTGATGGCGCCGCGCGCCCGATCCACGGCGCGGGCCTCAATGGCTTCCGCAATCGCATACAGGGCCATCACCATCGCCGCTTCGGGCCACTGGCCGATCAGGAAAGCGCCGGTCACGGCCACGGTCATCAGGGCATTGATGTTCAAGCGGCCCTGCCGCAGTGCAGCCAGCCCTTTGCCGTAAACCGAGAAACCCGACAGCGCGATGGCCGCCGCGGCCAGCGCCATTCCCAGCGCCTTGACAGGTACGCTGTCTGGAAAGGCGAATGCCAAGCCCTCGGCCGCCACAGCCAACCCAAGGGCGCCCAGCGATTTGCCCCATCTCGTCCAGAAGCCCGTTGGCGAGGCAACCGCAGCAGCCGACGAGCCTGTGTCGCCAAGAGGTTCCGGCTTGAAGCCTGCCTTGCGGATTGCGTCCAGCGCCTGCTGCAAGACAGGATCATCGGCGGCAATGGCCAACTCGCGTTCGCCCAGATTGAATTGCAGGCTACGAATTCCCGCCATGCCGTCCAACGCCCGGCGGATTTCCGACTCCTCCGAGGCACAGTCCATATTCGCAATGCGGAAGCGCTGGACATTCTTCGCGCCGAGGGGTTCTGGCTTGAAACCCGCTTTGCGGATCGCTTCCAGGGCCTGGGGCAGCGCGTGGTCATCGGCGGCAATGGCAAGCTCTCGATCCCCCAGGTTGAATCGCAGGCTGCGAATCCCCGCCATGCCTTCCAGCGCCCGGCGGATTTCCGACTCCTCCGAGGCACAGTCCATGTTCGCTATGCGAAAGCGTTGCGGCTCGATAGTCGTTCCATCAGACGCTGTTGGCTCGGGCACCGCAGGCACTGTTGCACAGCCACTCCCGCAGCAGGCAGGGTCAGCGTGTTGGCGTTGGCGGGCAGAGTTCATGAAATTCTCCTTTTCAGGCAAATTGGAAACCCTGTACCCACTACAGAGTCAAGCGCCTACAATGAGCCTTGGAGAAAAACCCGCGACCGCTCAAGATGAAGCTATGAAAATCGGCGAACTGGCTAAGGCCGCACATACCCAGGTAGAGACGATCCGGTACTACGAGCGTGAAGGCTTGCTACCAGAAACGGCCCGTACAGATGGCAACTACCGCATGTACGCAGAAGAACACGTTGACCGACTGTCCTTCATCCGGCACTGCCGGGGTTTGGACATGACACTGGATGAAATCCGGGTTCTATTGCGCTTCAAGGATGCTCCGCACGAGAACTGCGCCCAGGTGAATGACCTGCTCGACGAGCACATAGACCATGTGGCTACTCGCATCAAGGAATTGAAAGCGCTGGAACGACAACTCAAGACCTTGCGGGAAAGCTGCCGGGAATCCCAGCAGGCCAGTCAGTGCGGCATCTTGACCGAACTGTCCTCAGCATCGCGCCAGGTGCACGAGCCAGCAACGCGCAGGGGTCATGTTCATGGGGCGCATAGCCTCAAGTGACTAGCTCAAAGAAACTCCAAGCCGACGCCCGATTTCCCATGAGGCCGCTCCGCCACGCACCGTCGCCGCAAGCTGCTGCCCCAGTCGCTGCTCGATCACTGGCTTCCACGGCACCAAGCTGAACCCCATGCCGTCGTCCAGCATCGCGTACCGTCCGCTGGCGAGCATCACGCTCCGGCGGTAGATGCCAGCCACGCGCTGCCCGTCCGCCGTCGGGCGGTGTTCCAAGCCAGTTTCCGCAGCGATGTCCTTGGCGACCTGCGCCAGTTCTCGATTGCGCAGCGTGCCCAGCAGGTTGCGCGCCAGGATCACGCGCTGCCCGCGCCGCTCGGCCAGTCCCTGTTCGGCCAGGAAGTCGGCGCGCTGCTGCATCGCCTGTTTGGTCTCGCTGCCAAAACCCAGGTCACCCAGCCCCGAGCCGCCGCCGATCAACTGCTGGTCGAGCCAGGTGGCCCCGATCACGCGGGCCTGCCGCTCGATCGACAGGTGCGATTTCAGCTCCACCGCCACGCCGCCCAGGCGCTGCGCGTCGTATTGGCGGCCACGCTCGGCCAGGTCGTCCGGCACCGTCCATAGACCATCGGCCACGCGCTCCACGATGCCGGCCCGGCGCAGGGCTTCCAGCCGGCGAACATGGGCCGCGACGACCTCTTGCGGGTCGCGGCCAGCCGTGGCCCGGCCTTGCTCGATCGCCAGGTGATGATCGGTGCGGTACAGGCCATCGCTCGCGAGCGCGGCGATGTTCTTGTCGGCCGCCCGCACCTCGGCGGAACCGCGCACCTCCACCACCGCGCCGGTCGGATAGTTCGCCAGCTCGTCGCGGGCGTTCAACGCAACGTAGTGGGCCTTGCCGTCCACGCCGTCGATGACCAGATAGCCGCGGTCGTGCAGCTCGTCGGCCAGCCCCTTTGCAGCCACTCGGCCGATGACGGTACGGCCGTCGTCGCCCGGCTCGAACACCGCCAGCTCGCGCGGCTGGCCGCTCATGGCCCGTTGCATGGTGCGGATGATGTCGCCACGCTCACCCAGAGCGCGCAAGGTCTTCTCCGCGTCCGCATGGACGGCCCAGGTGCCGGGCTGCGTCTCGTCGGCCAGGCCCAGGCGCTGCAAGCGTTGCAGCCGGCCGATCAGCAGCAGGCGCTGGCGTTGCAGCCGGGGTTCGTTGAAGCGTTCGATCTGCACCCGGCCGTCCTCGCCGGCTTCGCGCTGCAACGTGCGGTCGAGGCTCGTCCACCGCTCCTGCTTCACTTCCCGCTGCAAGGTCTGCTGGATCTCCAGTTCGGTGCGCGGCCCCAGCCATTCCGTCGCCAGCTCGACGGCGCGATGGCGGAAACCGTGGGCGATGTAGTCGCCGGCGATGATGAGGTCTTTGCCGGTGTCGTCGCGTCCGCGCACGATCAGGTGGGTGTGCGGGTTGTCGGTATTCCAGTGATCGACCGCCACCCAATCCAGCCGCGTGCCCAGGTCGGCTTCCATCCGGTTCACCAGATGCCGGGTGTAGGTGCGCAGGTCGTCCAGCTCGGCGCCGTCCTCTGGCGACACGATGAAGCGGAAATGGTGCCGGTCGTCGGCCGCCCGTTCCTTGAAGGCATCGAGGTCGGCTTCGTCGGTCTGCGGCCCGTAGGCCCGCCCAGGTTCGCCATCGCGGCCGGCGCCATCGCGCTCGATGTAGCGCAGGTGCTTGGCGAGCGATTGCGGGCTGGCATTGCGCTGATTGACCAGCAGGGTCTTGATGGTCACGCGCCGAGACATGGGCGTCAGCTTCGCCCCGGCGAAACGCGCCGCCGTATAGCCGCGCCCCAGGCGCGAGCCGGGCCTCTGGCCTGCGCGTGCGCCACTGCCGCCGGCTGCGGAATGGCGCACCGACGACTTGCCGCTACTGGCCTTGCCTGCCTGCTTGAGCACCTTGGAAACGAAGCTCTGGCCCCGGTTCTTCGGTGCGCTGGGGCGGATGCGGAAATCATCGTCGCGGCGGTCGGTCATGGCTGCGCTCCCTGCAAGCTCTGGCGTGTCCGGTCGTGTGAAGCACGCGGACAGCCCTGCATTGGCGCGGGCCTCGCGCCCCAAGCGGCACGGTGGCGAAGCCGCTCCGTGCCGCGCCACCCCATGTGCAGACTGGCTTTCGACGCGGCCCGGTGCCGCGTCCTTTTGTCTTGCCTTCCGCCTTTGCCCCTCGCTGGCGCTCCGGGCAGCGGCGGCCCGGCGGTGCTGCTGCGCGAGCAGCCAGCGCGCCGGCGAACGCGGCGACGGCCATAGGCCGGGCGCGTTCGAGGCAAGACGCCTGCACGTTGGACGGCTGCGCCGAAGGCAGCGCGAAGTGCGGTGCCCAATGCGCAGGATTGGCACCCGCACTGCACGCGCGACGACACGGCGACGACCAGCAGGACGATACGCCCGATGGCACGACAAGATGCACGGCAACGTGCAGCGAGTCGGCGGCCATCATGGGCGTGACTCCAGCCAGACCGGATGCGCAATGCCGATCACGGCGGATGCGCTGACCGGCCCGAAATACCGGCTGTCGAACGACGCCGGGTTGGTCACACTCAAGAGGAACAGTTCGCCGGATTCGAGGCGGCGGCATTGCTGCCAGGATGGCAGCGGCCGGCCCCAGCGGTCGGCAGGCAGCACGGCGGCCGAAGGCACGCCGTCGATGCGGACGACGCGGCCAGTGCTGCACACCTCCTGCGGCGCGACGGCGCCCACGCGCTTGAGCAGCGGCACGCGCGCCGGCAGGTAGCCGCGCTGCGCGGCCAGCGCGGCGGCGTCTGGCGGCAGCGTGGTCAGGACGATGCTGCCCACGGACAAGGGACGTGGCGGCGAGTCGGTGCCGTGGCCTTGCGGATCGACGCGATACCAGCCGACCGCCACGCTGTCGGACGGGTTGTAGATCAGGCGCGGCAGCGGATGCACGAAGGACGCCCAGGCGAGCGCAGCGAGGCCGCAGGCGGACAGGCCCGCCAACACGAGGCGAGCGCGCAGGCGCGAGCGAGGATGCGGCGGGATGCCGGTTGCGCTGGCAACGGCGGATGGAAGCGTCATGGCAGCGTCCTCCCGGTTAGCCAGGCAGCGTGCCGCTCGGCGGTGTATTCGGGCAGCGGCAGGCGTGCAGCGAGCCGGTTGGCGAGCGTGCGCCAGTACGCGGGCGAGGCGCCGTTAGGCGCGATGCCCAGCGCCTCGATGGCGTCGATGCACTCCAGCACCGCGCGCACCTGGTTCTCCCCTTCGGCGTGGAGCAGCAGGCGCGCGCCCGGCTGCACGCCGGGGATGCGCTGCGCTGCATCCAGCGGCGTGCAAGCCTGCATCACCATGAGCTGCCAACGCACAGTGCCGTAGTCGTTGGCCTGCCAGCGGATACGGCACAACATGGCGCCCGGCAGGAACACCGCGCAACGGCGCCAGCGGTCGAGCTGGTGCGTGCGCGCAGGTTCGCCGAAGCGCAGGTAGAGCTTGAAGCGTGGTTCGATGTAGGCCAGCGCCACGCGCGTCAGCGGCGCGCTGGCAGGCTGGCCGGCAAGTGCAGCCGTAGCCGCGCCAGCGGCAGGCGAAGCGGATGCAGTCATGGTGCGTTCTCCCTGCGGTGCTCTGGAAACTCCCGCTCCAACAGGCCACGCAGCAGGTCGGCCACGGTCACGCCTTGCGTGAAGGCCGACACCTTGATGCGTGCCCGCATCGCGGGCGTGATGTCGAGAGTCAGACGGGCGGTGTAGAGGTCGCCCTTGCCCAGCGCATCGGCGTCGCCCTGGCGAATCCACGCCTCGGCGTGCGGATTCGCGGGCGGACGCGCGCCGATGCCGACGCGCTTTGCCGTGCGCTTGCTGTTCGATGGCGGCTTCGCGGTCATGTCGGCCACCGCAGCAATTCGTCCACCAGCGCAGTGATTTCGCGTGCGGCGGCGCTGTCGGGTGCCGTCTCGCGTGCAAGCCGGCCAGCGGCCACGCTATCGGCGAACACGATGCGCTGATGCACTTCCGCGCGCAGCGCAGGAAGCGGCTGGTCGGCGAGTGCCTGGCGTGCTTCGCGCCCGATCACGGTGGTACTGACGCGCCGATTGATGATGAAGGCCGCGCGCAGCGCAGGCCGAAATACCTGCGCCTCGCGGATCAGCGCCACCATCTCAGCGCTGGCCCACAAGTCGTAGGGGCTGGGCTGCACCGGGATCAGCACGCGCTCGGCCGCCAGCAGCGCGGAGCGCGCCAAGGCGGCGATGCGCGGCGGGCCGTCGATGACGACGTGATCGGCCCGCCTGGCGAGTTCCGGCGCCTCTTGGTGCAGCGTTTCGCGTGCGAGGCCCACGGCGCTGAACAGCCGTGGCAAGCCTTGCTGGCTTCTGCGCTGCGTCCAGTCCAGCGATGAGCCCTGCGGGTCAGCGTCCAGCAGGACGACGTGCTGGCCGCGCATCGCCAACTCGCCGGCGATGTGCGTGGCGAGCGTGGTCTTGCCGACGCCGCCTTTCTGGTTGAGCAGTGCGACGATCATGGCCTGGCCCTCCATGCTGGAAAGCCGGGCTTTTGCTGCTGCGTTTGTGGCCGCGGGGTGGTTGTCCACCGCAGCGGCGTTTCCCTACTAAAAGTTAGAGAAACTAAGTTAGGGAAGTTAGAGGACGCGCAAACCCAGTGCTGGCGCGGGTTTGCGGCCGATCGGCACGCCTGATAGCACGATAGTCCCACGCCTGATAGCACGATACCCCGCACGCCTGATAGCACGACACCATTCACAGGCTTTCCCGGAGTTATCCCCGTGCCGTCTGCGGCACGGGCCGGAACGTCAGCAGTTCCATGCCGTTGTCGGGCATCCGCTCGATGCCCAGGACGTAACCGGGCAGCGACTGCCGCGCGACGAGCGCGCGCAGATCGCAGGCGAAGTCGTAGGGCTTCGCGGTGCTGCCGGACTTCTGGTGCAGATAGCGAAAGTCGAACTGCCAGCCGTATGCCTGCTTGCCGCCGTGCTTGCGCACCAGGCGGTACAGCCACCGCTCGATGCCGCCGGTGAGCCGGAAATACGCCGGGTCGATGGTCAGCACCAGTGCCGCATCCAGCACGCCGCCATAGAACCAGTCCGGCAGGATCAGCTCGATGCCCAGCGGCGTGCGGCTGGCATCGGCCAGCTCCTTCCATTCGTTGATCCACGAGAAGCGGTGCAGCCGCCTTCCCGTGGTTTCGCGGATCGACGTGGCCACCGTGGTCGATTGCAGCCGATCCAGGGCCGCCTTGAGGCGCTGGTAGTCGCGCAGCGACGTACCGCGACCGATGAAGCGCAGGATCTCGTAGGGCGTGGCCTGCATCAGCCGCGACGGGCGCAGGCCCGCGTCGCGTGCTTCCACGATCTGACTGGCGGCCCAAATCAAGATGTCGGCATCCCAAATGGTGGCGATACCATGCTCCTGCGTGCCTTCCACGCGGATCGTGACGTTGCCGGCGCGGAAGTCGATCGGCGCCGTGCGCCGCGACTTCGCCAGCGAGAAAAAGGGAAAGGCCATCAAGTCCTGGCTGTCGCGCGGTGCCATGCCTTCGCCCGGCAAGGCGCGGAACAGGTCGAGCTGTTCGCGCTCTTGCAACGGCCGCTGCCGGGATGGCAGCGCGGTGCTGGACATGGCGATGGCCTGCCGCGCACCGCCGATCAGCGCGCACGGCTGTCGGCCGAGTGGTGCTCGGCGTATTCGGGATCGGAAGTCGTCTCGAAGCTGCGGTCGGCGGCCCAGGCATCGAGGTCGGCCACGGCGTACATGACGCGCCGGCCGAACTTGCGAAAGCGCGGACCACCACCGATCACGCGCTGCTTTTCCAGCGTGCGCGGCGACAGGCGCAGGTATTCGGCCGCTTCGTCGTTGGTGAGATAGCGTTGGGGCTGCGCGGCAGCGGTCGAGACAGTGGCGGCAGGCCGCAAGGGAGCGGGACGCATGGTGTGAACCTCCATCGGTTGAAAGCGCCCGGCCACACAGCGCGACCGGATGGAGGCAGTCTCAGAAAACGCGGCCCTTCTACTCAGGGTCGTTTTGCGTCCACATCAAAACGACCCTTCTCAAGCGGCGGAAGCTGTGCTAGGTGGCGATAGCCGCCGCGCATCAGCGCATCGCCGCGCCGCACCAGGCGGCGCACCTTCGAGCGCAGGCCGCCGTCGCTGTACCAATCGGCCACAGCGTCGGCACCGAACAGTCCTTCGCCCAAATCGCGCAAGGACGCGCCCGCGAGGGTCGCGTCGAGCGCCTGCAAGGTGTGCAGTTCCAGCAGCGCGGAAGGTGTTGGCCTGGGCGTGGTGGCAGCGAAGGTCGCGCCGCGTGCATGACCGCGCACAGGCGCGGCAGTGCCGCTCCGTTGGGCATAGGCCACGGCCATGCCGTCTTCCAGGCCGGGCGCCAGCGCAAAGCGCAGGCAATGGCCTGGGCTGCGCGCGATCAGCGCCAGCTTCTTGCCGTCGTGGAACAGTTGCTTGTGGCCGGGGATGCGCCAGAACGCGAAGGCGGTGGCATCCTGCGGCGGATCAGCGTCGGGGTAGAGCTGCACCACGGCGGCATGACCAGGCAGCCAGGCCGGATGCGCGTCACGCGCATCCAGCATCGGATCTTCCAGCAGGCGCAAGCCCCAGCGATGCGCTGCTTCAGGCCGGCCATGACGGCGCAGCCAGTCGAGCCGGTAGTCGGGATGCCTGCGCAGGTACTCCCAAGCGAGCGCGAGCGCATCCAGCCAAAAGACATACAGGTATGCGGCAGTCGGATACCAATGCGCGAGGTGATGAGGATTGACCATGACGTCTCCTCCTGCGAACAGGACTCGCCGCCACGGAAGAACTACGCGCTACATCGCCCTCGTCGGAACGTCATGGGTTACAAAGGCGGATGGGGCTGTCAAGACCGATTGGCTCCGATGTGTTGCGGTATTCGTCTCAATGCTGCGGCGGCAGCGCCCCGACCGGGGACACTGCACAAGCCAGCCTGCCGCGACCCGCGCCAAGCATCCTGTCTATTTGGGTCAGACTGGTGGGGCTACGCCGCAAGAATCCCGATTGAGACTTACCCGGTATGACACCAGACTGAAAAAGTCACAGTAAGCCGTATTCAGTCCGGGATCGCTCCGTCGCGCTCGGCCAGCCGGGTGTATTCCGACAGCGTGCGCGTGGGGCGGAAATAGAGGTCGCGCATCACGGGCTGCTGGCGCGGCCCGACGATGCCGGCCAGCTCGGACAGCTTGACGGTTCCCTGCGCCGGCATCCCGATTCCCAGGTCGATGAGTCCCCAGGCGGTGTCGCCATCGGCGGGATCGAGTGCGGCCAGCAGCCAGGTCACATGCGCGTCCGGCGTGAACAGCCGCACCACGGGCACCGGGTCGATGGCCCGGCCAGCGGCGCGGGCCTCGCCGTTGGCGAGCAGTTGCGCGCGTTCCGGGGCGGTGGTGAGCGGCTGCGGCATGGTCGGCAATCCCACAAATCCAATGGTGCACGAACGCGGTTCCACGTCGAAGCGCAGAACCGCGAAACCGGATTTGCGCCTTCGTGCGCAAGCACGGATGCGGTTCCGTGGCTCTACAGGAACCCGCCGATACGGATTTCCGTAAAAGCACAGGCATTGAATGAACACTATAGATTGTAGCTCTATAGGATGCAATGGGGTGTCATCTTGGTATTTGTGGGGAACCCAAGGTGGCAACAACTTACTCGCTGGCGAAGGCATTGAAGACGGTCAGGAAGGCGCGCGGCTTGAGCCAGGAAGCGTTCTCTGACGTGTCTAGCCGCACCTACATGAGTACCCTGGAGCGCGACCTGAAAAGCCCGACCTTGCACAAGCTGGCCGAACTGTGCGAAGTGAGTATCCGTCCGGCCACCCCATATTGACCGTCGCCGGCGGTCATGACTGAGACTCAGATCGTGGCGCTCTGCCACCGATGCGGCAACAGTTCCCCGATGCGGCTGTCCTTGTGTGTGGGCAGTCGGGTCATCACATCCTTGAGGTAAGCGTGTGGGTCGTGGCCATTGAGCTTGGCCGACTGGATCAGGCTCATCACGGCAGCCGCACGCTGTCCCGCCCGCAGCGACCCGGCGAATAACCAGTTCTTACGACCGAGCGCGACCGGTCGCATCTGGTTCTCGATCCAGTTGTTGTCGATCGGCAGTTGGCCGTTGTCCAGCAAGCGCGTGAGCGGCTGCCAGCGCCGCAGGCTGTAGTCGATGGCCCGTGCCGTGGCTGAACCCTCGGGTACCTTACTGCGGTGCTCGCTCAGCCAGGCGTGCAATTTGTCCACGATCGGGCGGCTGTGCTGCTGGCGCATTCGCAGCCGCTCGGTGCCATCGACATTGCTCGCCTGCCTCTCCACCTCGTAGAGCTGCCCGATCTGCACCAGCGCCTGCTCGGCGATCTGGCTCTTGTTGGCTGCGTGCAGCTCAAAGAACTTGCGCCGGGCGTGCGCCCAGCAAGCCGCTTCGGTGATGTGCTCGCCCATGAGCTGCTTGTAGCCCGCAAAGTCATCGACCAGCAGCGTGCCGCGCCAGCCGTTGAGAAATTCACCGGCGTGCTTGCCCGCGCGGCTTTCGCAGAAGTCGTAGACCACGGCCTTGAGGTCTTCGTGCCGCCCCGGGGTGTAGGCCCACAGGTAGGCGCGGTGCGTCTTGCCATCGCGCTCGCTGCCGCGCTTGAGCATCTGCACCGGGGTCTCATCGGCGTGCACGATGCTGTGTGCGAGCACCTCCTGACGCAGCGCATCGACCAGCGGCTGCAGTTGCACGCCGCAGCTGCCCACCCACTGCGCCAGGGTCGAGCGTGCCAGCGGCACCCCAGCACGGGCATAGATGCTCTCCTGGCGGTACAGGGGCAGGTGGTCCGCGTACTTGGCCACCAGCACCTGGGCCAGCAAGCCGGTGGTGGCCAGGCCCTTGTCGATGATGTGCGCCTCGACCGGCTGCTGCTTGAGCGTCTGGCAGCACGCGCACACCCATTTGCCGCGCACATGGCGGTGCACCATGAACACGCCGGGCGTGTAGTCGAGCTTCTCGGCCACGTCCTCGCCCATGCGGCGCATGGCCTGGCCGCAGCACTCAGTCACCTCGGGCTCGTGTGTGAATTCCTGGCGCAGCAGTTGTGCCGGCAATGGCAGGCGCTTGGGTTGCTGGCGTGGGCTGCGCTCTTCAGCCGAGCGCAGCTGCTCGATCTCCTCATCCACCGCCTGCAGGTCTTCTTCGAGCGCGTCTTCCAGCAGACTGCGCTGATCGGCGTTCAATGCCTCGGTCTTGGCGGCGAACTTCAGCCGCTTGAGGATGGCCATCTCGTAGCTGAGCTTGTCCAGCAGCGTCTGCTTGTGTTTGAGCTCGCTCATGAGGTGCTGCAGCATCTGGCGCATTTGCGCCTCGTCCATGCTCTGCAGATCCACCGGTTCGTTCATGGCCGTCATCATCCCTGATGGGTGGGCAGCCGCCTACTGGCATATCCACGAATTGAACGCCGCCCCAGGGGCGACCAACATCACAGCACCGTGATCACAGCGTCTTCTCCCAGGCGCTGCCAGGGCAAGCCCGTGACCAGGGCTTGCAGTTGTTCGACGCTGAGTGTGAGCCGAGGACCCAGGCGCTCATCGCCCCAGGCAAACTTGCCCTGGTTCAGGCGCCTTGCGGCCAGCCAGACGCCAAAGCCATCGTGCACCAGTACCTTCAGGCGGTTGGCCCGTGCGTTGGCAAAGAGATAAGCGTGGTGCGGGCGGGCCGCGCCAAAGACTTGCACCACTCTGGCCAGGGCCGTCTCGGGGCCGGCGCGCATGTCCAGCGGTTGCGTGGACATCCAGACCGCATCGACCCGGATCACCGCAACACCTCGCGCAAGAGCGCCCCGCACTGGCCCAGTGGGCACTGCAGGCTGACCACCAGTTCGCCGCGTTGCAGGCGCACATGGACTGGCGCAGACGGCAGCGGTAAAGGCGCGGATGGCGGTAATGCAGCCAGCGCCTGCTCCTCATGGGTGCTGTCCGCCATTGCCGTCAGCGGCAGCGAGATGAAGCCGGGCTCAGCATCCGAACAAACGCCCGGTTGAGCGCGCACAGGGCCCGCCTCCCGAATCCATCGGTGCACCATGTTCGCGTGCAGCCCGTGCGACAAGGCCACACCACCGACACTGGCACCGGGCTGCGCGCACGCAGCCACCAACTGTGCCTTGAACGCTTTGCTGTATTCACGCCGGCGCGGCCGGCCTTCGCTTGAAACCTGTTCCATCGTCTCCACGATCCTCCAATCGTGGGCACGATGCCCGCTTCTCACGGCGCGTTCAATATGGGGTCACCGGACGGATACCGAAGTGATGAAGATCCACCCGCTCACGTTGCTGACCTTGGCGTACTCCGGCGACAGCGAACAGAAAGCCGATCACCTTTTAATGTTAGTTCGACAGGAACTCAAAGAATTGGCTGTGGATGATTCCGGCCAAAGATAGGTTTCTTCAAGGGACTTAAAAACAAACTCCGCACACCATGCCTAAGACTCAACTAAAAAAGCTAACAATCGAGAAATTCCGCGCATTGAACGATGTGGCGGTTGAGTTCGGCGATTACATCACTGTTGTTTGCGGGAAAAATGGCACATCAAAGTCCTCGATACTGGGCATAGCTGCGCAAATTTTTAGCTTTGAAAAAGATTACGTCAAGGATGAGTCCCTTGCATTCCGGCAGATTGCAGGAGGGATGTTCAAGTCTCAATACAGTGACCATTTCAGGATATCCGAAAAGTTTGATGTCCCCGGCTCCATGTCCGTGAACATTGATTTGCTTGATGGATATACAAATCAGGCTGCGACCGCCAAACTTGAGCTGATGAAAAGAGGGAAGTCACCCAGGCCTGTGGTTAGGAATAATAGTACAGCGGCCGGAAGCAGCAACACGAGCAGGAATTTTACTCATCCGGTGATTTTTCTTAGCTTGAAGCGTCTTTACCCTATCGCGGCCAGAGACTACAAGCTAGGCGACTTTGATTATCTAGAGCAACACAAGAAAGATTTCATTGCGCTAACGAACGAACTTCTCAATCGCAACGCATCGCTTGCAACAGGGACTGATGGAACAATCAGTTCTGCGGTGGCGCACGGGGAGAACTACGACCAAGACTCTGTTTCGGCGGGTGAGGACAATGCAGGCCAGATCATATTGGCCTTGATGTCTTTCAGAAAGCTGAAGGAAGATTATGCTGACTATAAAGGCGGTTTGCTTTTAATCGACGAGGCTGATGCTGGGCTATTTCCGACTGCACAAGTAAATCTACTGAAGATGCTTGATCGCGAGTGCAAGAACTTGGATCTTCAAGTTGTCATGACTTCGCATTCGCCAGTTCTGATTGAGTATGCATATGAGCAAAGTCGCCAGTTCAGAAGAAAGTACAAGACCATTTATTTGAGCAACACCTATGGCAATGTCCAGGTGATGCAAGACTGGTCATGGGCGCAGATTAGTGCAGACATCAACACAAAGACCATCGATACATCGTCTGGAGTTTCACTGCCTCGCATCAATATCTATTTCGAAGATAAAGAGGCTGAAGACTTTTTTGCAACTTTGCTGTACAGGCAGCCAATAAAGAAGTTCACAAACCCGATGTCGGAAGTGTCACTCGGATGCTCCAACTATCTTCAGTTGATCCAGAAGAAAATCCCTGAGTTCTCGGAAAGAAGCATCGTCTGTCTGGATGCAGATCAAGGCTCTCAAGTTACAGGGAAGAGCTATAAGACAGTGACTCTCTTGCCCGGGCATCTCCCGCCTGACCAACTTGTATTCGAGCACTTGTACAATCTCCCTGCCGCACATCCATTTTGGAAAAATGACTTGCAGTTCACAAGAGATGTTTTCACCAATGCAGCTCGCGAGGTTTTGAACGAGTTTTCAATCAACGGGGATTCTGTTGAGGTGAAGGAGCGGGTGGCTGCATACACTGGAACCAAGAAGCCGAGAGAGGTTTTTAAGCGTTTTTATAAGAGTGTCGAATTTCAGAAATTGCTCACCTCTGGAGCCAAGCCCTACAATCCTTGGAAGCATTGGGCAGATAACAATCCAGTGCTTATTAACGAATTCTTGGAAAATTTCAAGACGGCTGTTCACGGTGTGATGAGCATAGGGTATGCTGTGGACGTCACCAAGTTGGCCGCCTTGGAAGTTAAGCCAAGAAAGGTATAACGATGTTCTCAAACAGACTGTATAGCCCTCTGCGCTACCCTGGCGGGAAGGCGCCATTTGCTCCATTCATTGCAAAAATAATGGAAACGAATGGTGTCACGGGAGGGCATTACTTGGAGCCATACGCTGGCGGGGCAGGCGTTGCACTTGATCTACTCTTTCATGGGCACGCAAGTCATATCCATATCAACGATGCTGATCCTGCCGTATACGCTTTTTGGGTTGCTGTAACAAAGCATTCAACTGAGCTTCTTGATTTACTCGAATCCACCCCTATTACCATTGAAGAATGGTTTAGATGGCGAACCATTTTGCGCGAAGATTGCGTTGCCAGCCTAGTCGAGAAAGGATTTGCGACTTTATTCATGAATCGGACGAATCGATCTGGAATTCTCAAGGCAGGCGTCATTGGCGGAAAGAGTCAGAACGGGAACTACAAGCTGGATGCTAGATTTAAGAAGGACGTTGTTGCTTCACGCATTCGTGAAATCGCCCGGCGACAGAGTGACATATCGGTGTATCGTGAAGATTCATTGCGCCTTCTGAATCGCTGCTCGGATTTTCTGCCAAAACAATCTCTGATATACCTCGACCCCCCATACTACGTTAAGGGAAAGGGGTTGTATCGAAATTACTACGAGCATGATGACCACGCGGCCATTGCCAAAGTCATTCAACAGAAGAAGTTCAAATGGCCTTGGGTTGTTTCTTATGACAACGCGGAAGAAATTTGTGCCATGTATCGCATGAGCCAATCGTTGAGCTATGGTCTGAACTACACCGCACAAAGACGATATGTTGGTAATGAGGTAATGTTCTTCAGTCAGAACTTGACAGTGCCTGATGAAGCCATTCCTCAAACTAGGGCCGTGAGCTAAAAACGCCCCGCCGCAATGGGCGGGGCGCTGCGGCGGTCACGCCGCTTGGGGCTTGCTGCGCGACCAGATCAGGTCGTGCGTGCCGTCCTCGCCTTCAATCAGGCGGGCATAGACCGGAGCCGGGAACGAAGGGTCATCGAGGGTCACGGACAGGTAGTCCCGCCCGGCCTCGCTGGTCTTCTTCCACGCCGCGCCGATATCGTGGCTGGCGGCCTGAACGCGGAAGTCCGGGGCTTTCTCGCTGTCCCCCTTGTCGTTGGGAACCAGCTTGACCTTGACGTTGAGCGTCAGGGTGCGAAGCGTGCCGGTGAAGCCGTCTTTGTCTGCGGTGAAGGTGCCGATGTTGGCCATGATGATTTCTCCTTTCGGTTGAACAAGGTTCGCGCCCATCGCGTCCTTGTTGTGATCCGGCCGGCGGGGGACGGGCTGGCTGCACCGCTTGCGGTCGAAACGCAGTGGAGAGCCGGGAGGCGAAAAGAATTTGCTGCGCGAGGAAGCCGCGCAGCGGCGGGGAAATTGTTTTCGCCGGACGGTTGCAGCCATGAAGCCCGAGGCGCAGCCGCGCCCCCGCCAGGATTCATAACGAGACAAGGACGCCTTGGGCCGAACCGCTCCGAAAGGAGATGGGGCCAACTCGGCATCCCCGCCCGAAGGCTTCTCCGGCTCGCCCGCTGACGCGGGCCAGGTCAGCCCCGCAACGACAGGCGAGAACGCCTCCGCCACATCTTGCGGTGCCGGTCTTGAGGCGTGGCGTGGAAGTTCCATAGCGATGCCGGGCGGGTTGTCCGTGAACCGTCCATCGTGACGTGATGGGCAGGAACCGCCAGCGTTGAGGACGGCACGCACCTGCACAACCTGCCGCAGCAAGCGCCAGCGTGGTCGCCAGCGCTCCGTTCATCGCGGCGGGGCGCTGGCCGGGCCGATCCGGCGCAGCCGGTTTGGCCGCATCGAGAGGCGCCAAGCTGCGCGCGGCGGGGATAGCCCGCAGGGCTTTCCCTTGGAGGCAAGCGCAGCGCCGCAGGCGCGAAGGCGTGAGGGATTGAAGCCGAATGGCCGTGACAGCGAAGTCGGCACGGGGCGCAGCCCGAAAGCCCGGCGGCGCAGTGCGCCGACACGCCCAGGCAGTTCCAGATTTCCAAACAGGAAACGCGGACATGCCTCTGATGAAATGGGCGCGGCCTACGCTGCGGGGTATGCACGCGGCAAGCCGAAAACTGCTGGTGATTCCTGCGCACCGCGGGCGCTTCGGCTTGCAGGTCCATGCGGGCCTGGTATTGCCGGGCGGGAAGCCCGGTCACGTCAACGCCGCCGCCTGAACTGTGGTGATGGCGACGGCGTTCCGATTCGGCTGTGCGCTTGGAACACCGGGCGCGGCCACTGCCGCGCCCGGATTTTGCGTCCACCGCGTCCAGGTCGGAACGGCCTGGACGCGGTGCTGAACGCGATTATTACTTCGTCTCGATGAGCCACCACACGGCACGCGGCAAGGCGTGGCCCGTGATGGGATGAATGTCGGTGAGGTCGGCGCAAGCCGACCAGCCCGAGGGCGGGCGGTAGCCGCGCACGTCGCCTGCGCCGTGCCAGCGGCGGGCGCGTGCCTTGCCGGGGGCGTAGATCGCCGCCATGCGCGGGCGGCTGTTGGTGATGTGGGTCATGGGGCCTCTCCTTCCAGCGAAGCGCCCCGGTCGAGGCCGGGGCGCTTGCCTTCGGCGCGGGTCAAGCGGCCAGCGCCTCGGCGGGTTCATCCGCCCTTGCTTCGGCATCCTCCGGTGCGTCCTGCTCCGGGCCTGCCTCCTGCGCGCTTTCCCGTACTGCCTGCTGCGGGCCTTCGGCCTTGAAGATGGCGGGCATCCAGCCCGTACCATCGGCCAGCCGCTCGGCTTCGCTGGCAATGTCGGCCTTCTTGCGTTTCGCCAGTCGGGTGACGGATTCCGGTGCAAATGCGCCCACGGCATCCAGAATCACGGCCTTGGAAACGTGCTTGAAGTAGCCTTCTGCGGTCGGCTTCCACCATGCGGCCATGTCGAGGCCCACGGCCTGCGCCAGTTCCTCGCCGGGCTGGTATGGCGTGGCGCGGGGCGTTACCACGTCCACCGTGGAAGCCACGCACACGGCCAGCAGCCGCACCAGTTCGTCTTGCGACTTCGCCAGCAGCGCGGCGAACAGTTCGGCGCTGTCCTGCGGCAAGGCTTCGCCCGCCAACTCTTGCAGTTCGCGCAGCGCCACGGCGGCGGGCGATTCCGGCCAGTCCGGGGCCCTGCCTTCTAGCCGGTCTTGCGCCGTGAGGCGCACGCCCAGCGGCAGGCCGTCGCCGTAGGCGTCGGGTTGCAAGACGCTCTGCACCATGCCATGCACCAGCGCGGCCAGCGCGACGTGCGGATGCCGCGCGACTTCGATTTGCAGCGCCGCCGTGCGGTGGGCGCTCAACCGCTGCGCCAGCCGGTCGGACAGGCTCGCGGCCTTGGGCGCGTCGTCGGCGTCCTCGTGCTCGTCGTTGGCGGCTTCGCCTTCGGCACTGCCGAAACCGCGCCGCAGCTTTTCCAGCGTGCGCAGCGCCTTGGCCTCGGCTTCGCGCAGCAGGCCGCGATGAATGACGGCCTCGCCGTTGCGGTCGATGGTGACGATGGCACCGGCCACCTCGCGCACCTCGGGGGCGTAGCCTTGCAAGGCGTCCTCCGCGTCTTGCAGTTCCCCGACCACCTGATCGCGCCGCTGTTCCAGCTTCTCGGCCTTGGCCTCGTCCTCGCTGCTTTCACCTTGGTAGGCCTCTTCCAGTTCGGCGTCGATCTTTTCGAGGCGGGTTTCCAGCGAGGCGATGCGGCGGGCCTCGCGGGTGGTCGGCTCGCGGCGGTGGCGCGGGGCGTTTTGGAACGCCTGCCGTTCCTCATAGGCCAGATGCGGCACGGCCTCCACCCATGCCCAGCCCTCGGCGCGCACGTCCTCGGTCAGCGTTGCCAGCTTGTCGCGCACCAGCGTTTCCAGCACTGCAGTATCGGTGAGGTAGGTTCCGGCATCGCCTTCGGCGAACAGGTCGCGGCGGACGCCGCCGCCTGCCTGCCGGTAGGTGTCCAGCCCGACGAAGCGCACCAGCGCGTGCGTGGCGTCGATTTCACGCTCGGTCAGGCGCTCGCGCAGCTTGGACGGGCTGCGCTGCCATTCCGGCGCACCATAGAACGCGGCTTCCTGCGCGGCGTGGTCATCGGTGATGGTCAAGGCCATCAACTGTTCCAGCGTCACGCCACCGGCCCGGTAGTCGGCCATCAGGCGCGGCGAGACGTTCGCCAGCTTCAAGCGGCGCTGCACCACCAGCGGGGACACGCCGAAGTCGGCGGCAATGTCTTCGACGGGCCGGCCTTCCTTGACCAGCGCGGCGAAGGCCGCGAACTGGTCGGCGGGGTGCATGTTCTCGCGCTGCACGTTCTCCGCGAGGCTGACGGTACGGGCGGAAGCATCGGCCACCAGCAGGCACGGCACTTCGTAGTCGGCGGGGATGCGCTTCTTCTTCGCCAGCAGCTTCAAGGCGGTCAGGCGGCGGTCGCCTGCGACGACTTCGTATTGCTCGCCATCGGCGGCGAGGATGACAATCAGGTTTTGCAGCAGGCCGATGCGGGCAATGCTCGCGGCCAGTTCGGGGATGGACAGGCGCGGCATCTTGCGGGCGTTGCGCTTGGAGCGGCGCGGCAGCAACTGCGAGAGCGGAACCAGAATCAGGTTCTTGGACGGGTCGGCCATTTCCAGCGGGGCGGCGGCTTCGATGGCGACGGCTTCGGTTTTGAGTACGGCGTTCATGGTGATAACTCCTTGCGGTTAGGGATGCAGCAGCGAGAGAAGCGGCAAGGGCTGCTGCCTGCCCCTGCCGCGTGGGGATTCAGGCTTTCAACTGGCGCAGGCCATCGGCCAGCAGCCACAGGGCGCGATTGAGGCGCACGCTTTGGTCGATGCCCTGCACGGGCCGGGTGGTCTGGCGGCGGCCATTCGCGGCGCGGGCGGACAGGCCGCCTTTGGTCAAGTTCTCCTGCGTGCGGTTGAACACGCTCCACAGGTCGCGGCGGTCGTCGTCGTGGCGGCGCGGCATCAGGATTTGCGATTCCGTGATGGGCGCGGGCTTGTCCTCGTCGTACTTCAACGCCAGCGCAGCGCGGGCGAACACTTCCGATTCCCCGGCGTCCAGCGTGATGGCGCGCATGGCATCGCGGGATTCATGCGCCCGGTCGAAGCCGTGCAGGACTTCGTAAGCGCCTTCGATCACATGCGCCGCCACGTCGCCCTTGTGCGGCACGCGCACGTCGGCCACGGTGTCGCCGCAGACAAGGCCATTGCTGCAAACGAAGCGGAACATCCCGGCCAGCATCTGATAGCTGCTGGTGCCGTCATGGGAGTTCAGCAGGATGATTTCGTTGGCCTCGCGGCCGTTGATCTGGCTGGAGTGGCGCAGCCGGATCATGTGCTTGGTGTAGTCGCGGCGGTCGTCGTTGCGCACGCGGGTTTGCGTCACCATGAAAGGCTCGAAGCCTTCCCCGCGCAGTTCTTGCAGCACGGTCGCGGTGGGGATGTAGCTGTACCGCTCGGAGCGGCTTTCGTGCGGCGCGTCCGCGAAGATGGACGGGGCCACGGCCCGGATTTGGTCGTCGGACAAGGGACGTTCCGAACGCAGCACCGGGGAACGGGAAGCGAAGCGGGATGCGAGTTGCATGGCATTTCTCCTGACAAAGAAAAAAGGGTTTGCTGTTCACCGCACACCGGATTCCTAGATTCGGAAGCCCAGCCTTCCGGCTGTTCGGTGCGGTCGGCACGAGGAACCCGGTTGGCCCTGTTGCCACCGTCTTTCCTGAGTTCATCGCCCGCGACGGAAGGGAGCCCGTGGACGGGGGCCGTCAAGGAGGCAAGCGCCAGGTAGGTGCGGCCCGCAGGCGCAGCCGAGGACACGGCCTGGCGCGCCTTGACGGCACACGGCCGCGGGCTACAGTCGCGATGAAGGTGATGGAGTCAGGGAAGACGGCTGGACAAGGCAACGGCCCCTCAACACGCCGACCGCACGGCAAGCGAAGCGCGCAGGCCCGGATCTAGGAATCCGGGCCGGAGGCGTCAGCCGAGCGGAGCGAGGGGACGATGGAAGCCCGACAGGGGCGAGACGCCGCAGGCGGCTCGATGCGCAGCGCGCACGACAGCGCGACCGGCCATGTTTCTTGGCCGGGGACGCACAGCATTCAATGCTCGATGCACAAGCTCATGCGTCAGTCATGGGGAAACAGGTTCGACAACGACTGCTGTGGTCTGGCCGATCCGGCGCAGCCGGTTCGGCGGTCTTTGAGGGGCGCCAAGCACCGCGCGGCGGGGATAGCCCGCAGGGCTTTCCCTGGAGGCAAGCGAAGCGCGCAGCGCCCCACAAGGGGCGCGTAGGCATCACGCCGAGTCGTCAGGGCGCAGGCTGGATTCCGATACCGGCATCCACGGCGATGACGAGTCCAGCAGGTAGCGCGCACCACGCGCGTACAGACCCGACAGCCCGGTGGGCTGGTAGAACCCGGTGACGCGGCGCCGGAACTGCGCGCCAAACTCGTTGGTGTAGATCACCGCGTCGCCGATCTTGAAGCGCAGGGGCTGGCCGTTCTCCGGCGCGAACGGCTTGAGCGCATCGTGCTGCGCAGTGATTTCGATGATGTAGTCGTGATGGCTGCTCATGGCATTGATCTCCTGCGAAGGTTGGAAAAGCGCAAGGAGCGCCTTGCGGCGCTCCGAGGGCCGGCTCAGACAGCGATCCGCCCGGCCAGCCGCGCATCGCGCGCGTAGGCGCTCAACCGCTTCTCGGCGCGGAAAGACAGGTCGCGCTCGATCGGCAGGCCCAGCCCGCCGCGCACCGTCGCCAGCTCGCCCAGGCTGACCCAGGCGATTTCTGGCGCACCCAGGCCCAGGTCACAAAGACCAAAGGCGTGGTCGTGGTCATCGGGATCAATCTCGGTCAGCAGCCAGGTCGCGCCGGCGTCCGGCGTAAACAGCTTGACCACGGGTGCCGGATCGAAGTCCGGGTTCTCCAAGGATTCGCGGCCGTTGGCCAGCAGCACGATGCGCTGCTCGTCAGTGATGAGTGCGTTGTTCACGGTGAACTCCTGAAAGGATGCCGGGCGGTATTGCCCGACCCTTCCGGGGCACGGCGCAGCGCAAGCAGTCAGGGGTCAACGACGGCCGCCAGGACGCAAGCGCCATCGGCGCGCAGCCCTTGACGGCGAGAACGCCGTGGCACGATGAAGGGAACAGCAAGACCGCCTCTCTCGCACCTCCACGCACCCCGGTTTTCGGCAAGTGCGCAGCACGCGCAGGCCCGCGAGGGCCGGAGTCGCGCGGCCGGGCGCAGCAAAAAAAGGGGGCCGAAGCCCCCAAGGGTCAAAGCAGGCCGCGCTCGGCGAATGACGTGGTACGGCTTCCCGCGACGATGATGTGATCCAACGTGCGAACGTCCACCAGCGCCAGCGCCTGCCGAAGCTGCGAGGTCAGCGCCTTGTCGGCCGCGCTCGGCTCGGGGTTCCCGCTCGGATGGTTGTGCGAAACGATGACCGCCGCCGCATTGAGCCGCAGCGCCAGCTTGACCACCTCGCGCGGATGCACCTCGGCGGCGTCGATCGTGCCGTGGAACATCTCCACGTAGTCGATCAGCCGATGGCGCGTGTCGAGGAACAACACCGCGAAGACTTCGTGCTCGAAGCCGGCCAGCTTGGCGCGCAGGTAGTCCTTGACCACCACCGGCGAAGTGAACTCGGCGCCACGCTGCATCTTCTGTTCGATAACCTGGCGTGCGGCTTCCAGAATCTGGTCGGCGTCCGCCGGCCGATAGCGCCCACGGCCATCGCGCACCATCAGCGGGGTATCGAGAGAGAGGGTCAGTTGCGACATGATCGTGCTCCGGTTGCTCGGGCGGAATTGCCCGGAACCGGCGCCAGCACGGCGCAGCGCAAGCAGTCAGGGGTCGCTAGACGGCCGCGAGGACGCAAGCGCGCATGGCGCGCGCCGCCCTTGACGGCGAGAACGCCGTGATACGGTGAAGGGAACAGCAAGACCGCCCACACCCGCCCACTGCACACAGTCGGCTTTGGGGGCAAGCGGAGCGCGCAGGCCCGAGAGGGCCGGAGGCGTCAGGGGTCAAAGCCGAATGGCCGCGACTCGGCACGAGGCGCGGGGCGCAGCCCGCGAACCAGACGGCGCATCGCGCCGGGACGCACGGCCTTGGCTTTCATGGATATTGGGGCCGCGGGTCGGCCAGAATGTGCGAAGCGCTTTGTTACTATTCCAAAGGACAATTCCGGGGCGATCGGGTATCCGGAAGAATCCAAATACATCTGTAGGGACGACATGACGACGCCACAGCCGACCACCTTCGGTCAACAACTTTTCTTCAGTCCGGAAGCCGGCACTTGGAAGGCGCTCAGGCCGGACGCGGCTGGCGAGGCCGATGATGCCAAGAGGCAGCAGATGCTGTCGGAGGCCGCCGCAGCGCGCGAAGAACTGAAGGCGGTATTGCTGTCCTCGCTTCAGATGCAGCATGTGGTTGCACTCGCAGGAAGTGGAACATCTCTGGGAGAGATCAACGGTCCTTCGATGTGGACGCTGTGGGACCACTGCGTGAACTCGAATCCCGACACTGGAAAGGATGAGCGGAAGCCTACCGAGCAGGCTGAAGCTGTCATTTCTGAGATCGGCTATGAGACTGCCGTCGAACATGAGAACATCGAGGCCCTTCTTTCACGGTGTGACGCATACCTTCAGATCAAGAAGAGCGAGCAGGTCGAAAAATTCGTATCCGCCTCAAAGGCCGTGATCCTGAAGAAGTGCTCCGCTTTTCTCAATGGAGCCGACGATTCAAAGTTGGCGAGCCATCGCACGTTCCTACATCGACTGTCTCGTCGCCGCGTCCGCGACTCACGGATGAAGTTGTTCACGACGAACTACGATCTGTGCTTTGAGCGCGCTGCTGGCAAGCAGGGGCTGGTCTTGCTCGACGGTTTCTCGTTCACGCAGCCCAGGCAATTTGACCCGCGGTTCTTCCTATACGACATCGTCCGCCGACCTTCGACCGGCGATGAGGTCGGCAATCCGCTGGAGGGTGTGTTTCACCTCTACAAATTGCATGGTTCAGTCAACTGGGATCAGTCCAGTTCGGGCGATATCGAGATCAAGACCGATCCAACACCGGAAACGGCCTGTCTCATCTATCCCGCCAAAGGAAAATACCAACAGTCCTACGTACAACCGCACCTGGAACTGATCTCCCAGTACCTGGCGGCGCTGCGTGAACCGAATACCTGCCTCATTGTCTCGGGGTTCGGCTTCAATGACGATCACTTGTCTGAACCTATTGTCGCGGCGGTCCGCACCAACCCGCATTTGCGGTTGATCATCGTCAATCCCTCGGCGGACGACCTGACCTCCCGACCCAAGGAAAACAACCGATACTGGGATGCGCTCTACAGCCTCGCTAAACAGGGCGAGGATGTGTGGCTGATCAATGCCACGTTCAGCGAGTTCGCCGAGATGATTCCGGACCTCAAATCGCTGACTCCCGCGCAGCGGCTCACGCGCGACATCAAGTCGCTGGTCAAACCGACATGAGTACCGCGCTCGACGTCACCGACGCTTTTCCGCGCGGATTGCTCCGACCGGAGTTGTATGTTGGCCAGTTGTGCTCCGTTTCCGCCCAGGTGGTGAAGTTCAACCTCAACGAGGCGGGCTCGCCCAGCGGTTCCCACTTTCTGGGTGGCCGATATGGAAAAGGTGAGGTTGGAGAGTTCGTCCTGATCGAGGGACAGATCAACCTCCTGCTTGGACGGGTGGTCGAGATCCATTTGCCAGATGCCGACAGGCGCCTGATCGACACCTCGCATGGCAGGGTGCCGGATCTGGACGGCATCGGGACGATCCAACTGCTGGGCTCCATCGCAATGGACTCACTTCGAATCTCGGCGGGCGTTGACTCCTATCCTCGCTTGGGCGACCGCGTTTACGCTGCGCCGCACAGCTTCATCGCCAACTTACCGAAGTTCATGGAGGCGGCGGAGACCGAAGCGAGCCACGTCCTTCTCAAGCTGGGCTCGATCGATGTCGCGCCTGAAAGCTACGTGTCGGTCAAGCCGGAGAAACTGTTCGGCCGGCACTGCGCGATTCTGGGCGCCACTGGCGGCGGCAAGAGTTGGACGACCGCTCGGATCATTGAAGAATGCCTGCGCTACAAGACCAAAATCATCCTCTTGGACGCGACGGGGGAATATCGCGGGTTCGACGGAGAACACGTCTCAAATCTTCACTTGGGTGCGCCGGTCAGCACTGCGAAGTCTTCTGCTCCTTGTTCGTTGCCGCATACGTCCTTCATGGAGTCGGACTTTATCGCGCTGTTCGAGCCTGCTGGCAAGGTTCAGGGGCCGAAACTGCGTGCGGCGATTCGCAGCCTTCGACTCGCCACTCTCGCTCCTCATGTTGCGACAGGCGGGATTATCAAGAAGATCGATCAGTCTAAGGTCCCGATCCTGACCGAAGAAGCCAAGGCTGGCATCGCGGAGAAACTTGATGATCCACAGCAAGCGTTCGACGTGTGGAAGCTCGTTTCACAGATCGAGCAGGAGTGCGTTTACCCGGACGGATTCGGCGTGGCCCGGGGATCAAAAGACACCACAAAATGGGGTGGCGACTCGGGCGAGGTCTCATACTGCCTGTCCTTGATGTCGCGCATTAGCGGCATTCTCAGTTCATCGTCCTTCGACTGTGTCTTCAAGTCGAAGGCTCCTGCATTGACGGAAAGCATCTCGTCCTTCGTCTCCAACGAAGATCGGTTGCTTCGGATATGCCTGAGTGGCGTTGCCTTTGAGTTCAAGGCGCGCGAGATCATCGCGAACGTGATCGGACGGCATCTTCTCAACATGGCACGCGATGGCGCATTCAAGAGTTGCCCTGTTGTCGTCATCGTCGATGAGGCACACAACTTTCTCGGGCGGCATATCGGAGCCGATGACGTGGTTGCCCGCCTGGACGCATTCGAGTTGATCGCCAAAGAGGGCCGTAAGTACGGACTCAATATCTGTCTGTCAACTCAGCGCCCACGCGACATAACGGAAGGTGTTCTGAGCCAGATGGGAACACTCGTGGTACATCGGCTCACGAATGATCGGGACCGCGAGGTTGTCGAACGCGCCTGCGGCGAAATCGACCGATCGGCATCGTCGTTTCTGCCCAATCTGAAGCCCGGCGAGGCTGCGATCATCGGCGCCGATTTCCCCATCCCGTTGACCATTCAAGTCTTCCCGCCGAGCGCGAAGCCTTTTTCTGACGGTCCCAACTACCAGACCCACTGGAAGGTATAGGGATCGCCTGAATTTCGAGTAGGCTGCCGAATGATTTGAGGATTAACGGCGGTGAGTCGAACTTGCCGACGATGACGAAGCCCGCTGGGGGGCGAGACTCGTACAGCGAGGCCTGATGTGCAGTAAGACAGCGCGCCGGCGGCGCGCCGGGACGCCCAAGCTGACACCAGGGCATGAACGGGAGAAATTGTCGTATCAGTGATACGAGAATCGGCGGGCGCTTTCCCGCCGAGGGTCAAGCCACGTGCGCGGACGGCGGTGAAGGCAGTGGCTGCACCGCCAAGCGCAGGCCCATCGCCTTGAGAATGGCGGTCAGGCTGTTCAGGGCGGGATTGCCCTTCGGCGACAGCGTGCGGTAAAGCTGAGTCGGGTTCAGGTGAGCCTGTTCGGCCACCGCCTGCACGCCACCGACTGCCTGTGCAAGCTGGCGCAGCACGGTCATCAGCTCGGCCTGGTCGCCATCGGCCAGGATGTTGTTGATGACTTCCAGTGCGAGCGCCGGATCGCTGCGGTACAGCTCGGCCATCGCCTCGTCATGGGGTCTGCTTCTCATTCGTCGGTTCTCCGTTGCCAGTCCTGCCAATAGTCCACCGCCCGGTCAATGTCCGCATCCTGCGTGCGCTTGTCGCCACCGCACAGCAGCAGCACCAGCCGCTGGGCCGCCAAGCCGTAATACACCCGATAGCCTGGCCCCACGTCGATGCGTAGCTCCCACACGCCATCGCGGCAAAACTTGTGGTCACCGAAGTTGCCTTGTTCGACACGGGCCACGCGACGGATGACCGCCACCTTGGCTTGGGCATCACGCAAGCGCCGCAGCCAGTCGGTGTAGAGATCCTTCTGGCCGTCGGCCGTGAGGTAGTGCTCGATTCGGTACATGGTCATTTTCGTTTATAGACGAATGAAAGTCAAGGATGAAGGGGCGAGCCGGCGCCCACATTTCCGAGACACTGTCTCGGATTTCCTTGTTGGCAGGCTGCGGCAGCTCCCCGCGCAACCGCAGTGGGCAGTGTCCTTCTCATGCTTCTAGCTCTGCCGGGCGCTGCGCACCCGTGATCGTCTTGCGCCGGGCCGCCACCAGTTCGGCCGCTTGCCGCACCGGATCGTCCTCGGTATGGACGTAGCGCATGAACATCGCCACGGTCTTGTGCGCCGTCAGCGCCATGCCAACCTTGAGCGGCACACCGGAATTGGCAATGTCCGTCGCCGAGCGGTGGCGGATGCCGTGGGTGCCGACCTTCGGCACCCCGGCACGGTCAAGGATGCGCCGCCAAGCCTGATAGTAGGTATGGGTGCTGAGGGGCTTGCTGTGGTCGAGGATCGCCGGGCAGACATAGGGCGAATCGCCGTAGCGGGGGGGCATTGGTCAGCCGCCGGCGGGCTTCCTCGCTCAACGGCTTGGACATATCACCGGTCTTGCTGTCCGGCCAGACCACCCGGCCGTTGGGCAGGTCGAGCCAATCCCATTGCAACAGCAGGATTTCCGACATGCGCGCCGCGAACTCGAATTGCAGCCGGACGGCCAACAGGTGGATGGGGTGCTCCAAGCCTTCTGCCTCGGCCTTCTCCAGATAGGCGAACAGCTTGGTCATCTGGTCGTCGGTGATGAGCCGGGTCGAACCCTTTTCCGGGTACTTGGGGACGTGACGGCAGGGATTGGAGCCATCGGGCCGATAGCCCCACAGTTCGGCCAGGTTGAACATCTTGCGGACGAGCGACAGCACGCGGTTGGCCTGGGTGGGGGACTTCTCCATGCGCTTCATCAGCGCGGTAATGTCGTTGCGCGTAACCTCGTGAGCCTTCTTGCTGCCGAAGGCTGGGATGACGAAGCTGTCGATCTGGTACTGGTAGCCGGCCTGCGTGCTGGGCTTGTTGTGCGGCTTGGAGTGATCGTCCACGAACCGGCCGCACAGCTCCTTGACCGTCGGCGCCTTGCGGGCCTCGGCCTTGTCGAGTCCGGGGTCGCCCCCGCGCCGGACTTCGGCCAGCCAGTCTTGTGCCAGCGACCGGGCCTGTTCGACCGTCAGCTCGCCGAACTGGCCGATTGCCGGCTTGCGCCGCACGCCGGAGTTCGTGCGGTACTGAACCATAAAGACCTTGCGCCCGGTTGGTGTAACCTTGCACAAGAAGCCCGGAACGAGCGTATCCCGGAGTTCCACGTCGCAGGTTTGCGCCTGCGCCGTGTCAACGACGGACTTGGTGAGTTTGATTTTCGCCATGAGGTGCTCCTGATAGGCCCCGATTCCAGGGGCCGGCTAGGAGCCAGGCGGAAGGGAACCGGGGCGGTTTGCATCGCGCACCGGGATATGATCGAAGGCATTGGCCTGGGGGAAAACCTGCTACAGCAAGCCTCATCCAAGCCCATCGGTAGCCCGGTGCGGATGCCATGCTCTGGCTTAAAATCCGCCGCTTCCTGAGAAGGGGCGTGCCGGTTCGACCCCGGCTCGGGGCACCATCTGGATTCGCTATGTCACATTACAACGCTCCCTTTGAAATCCACGTCCATGGTCAAGTGCAATTGCGTGCTGATGTGGACTTCAATCAGCTTCAGGAAGCACTCAAGCCATTGTGGAAGTACGCTGGTGCGCGTTCTCTCGCGGATGGGGCTTCGAGCGCCTATGAGGAGGAGCCGGGCATACAGTTCGATGCCAAGGAGCACATTCTGCAGATGTGCTGGACGGTGCGTGGCGACGAAGACTTCCGCCAGTCTTTGGATGAAATGTGCATGAGTCTCAATGAATTGGCCGAGCAGGGCGCAGCCATCGAGGTGACGTTCTACGATGCCGAGTTCGATGAGGATGAGGCACCCGAGGACGAAGAGGCGCGTGATGATTTCGTGATGCTGTTTGTGGGGCCCACTCCCGCCGCCATCATGCAAGTACAACGTGACCTTCTTGTGCAAGATGTGGTCAATCTGATGGAGCGGCACTTCGACGGCTCCGAGCTCGGTGGCGTTGTCTCAGAGATTGACAAGCTCTTCTCTCAACGTTTTGATGCGCTGGTGAGTTCGCTTGAAATTGGTAAACCGCCACGAGGTCCGGGTGGCAGCGGGCATGGCGGCGGACGCCGGCCGCGTCACCTTCACTGACGTGCTCGATCTCTGTGTCGAGCACCACGGCGTGAGTTGCAGTGCTCCCCTCGCTCGGTATAGAAGAGGCTTTCGACGCGTGCCCACAATAGCGTCATGACCACAACCTATTCGGATGAGCTTCTGGCACAGGTGGCGGCGTTGCCACCTTTGCCCGGGGTGTACCGCTACTTCGATGCACAGAATGTCTTGCTATATGTCGGCAAGGCGCGCAACCTGAAAAAGCGAGTCAGCAGCTACTTCAGCAAGCAGCACGGAGGCACGCGCATTGGCCATATGGTGGGCAGAATCGCGCGGCTGGAAACGACGGTGGTGCGCTCCGAGGCCGAGGCGCTCCTGCTGGAAAACAATCTCATCAAGTCCCTGGGCCCGAAGTACAACATTCTTTTTCGGGACGACAAGAGTTACCCTTATCTCAAGATCACCGGAGTCTCGGCAAAGGACGGTACGGGGGATGCTCCGGGACAGTGCTACCCGCGCATGGCGTATTACCGGGGGGCAGTGGATAAACGTCACCGATACTTCGGTCCTTACCCTGGCGCATGGGCCGTCAAAGAAAGCATTCAGCTACTGCAGAAGGTTTTTCGGTTGCGTACTTGTGAAGACACGGTGTTTGCGAATCGCGCGCGTCCCTGCTTGCTGTACCAGATCAAACGCTGCTCCGCTCCGTGTGTGGGTTTGATTTCCCCAACGGCCTATGCAGCAGATGTCCGCAGTGCGGAGGCGATGTTGCTGGGTGAAACCCAGGAACTGCTTCAAACGCTGGAAGAGCGCATGCTCGCGTACGCCGAGAAGCTGGAGTTTGAACAGGCGGCTGAGGTTCGCAACCAGATCACGGCACTCGCACGTGTGTTGCACCAACAAGCGGTGGAGACGGCATCGGACAAGGACGTGGACATACTCGCCGTTAAAGTGGCTGGCGGCCGTGCCTGCGTCAACCTGGCGATGGTGCGCGGTGGCCGGCACCTTGGCGACAGGCCTTACTTTCCGGTTCACGTAGAGGAAGCGACAGGTGTCTTCCAACTGGAAACGCGCGAGGATGCCCCGGATAACCTGGTGGTAGAGGAGGCTGGCGGACTCGAGCAGTCGGTGCCGGCGCAGATCCTTGCTGCGTTCATTGCGCAGCACTACCTTGGGGTACCCTTGCCACCGACACTGATCACGAGCGAGCCAGTCGACCCCGCATTGCTTTGGGTGCTGGCACAGCAGACGGGGGTGCGAGCGACAGTCGTCCACCAGCCGCGTGAACAACGGCGAATCTGGCTGGAAATGGCGGAGCAGAACGCACAGATCCAGTTGGCACGGTTGCTGGCGGAGGAGGGTTCCCAGCGGGCGCGCACGCGTGCCCTGGCGGAAGCGCTGGATCTGGAGGCAGAGAGCTTGGATGACCTCACCATCGAGTGTTTCGACATTTCGCACACTGCAGGGGAGGCGACCCAGGCTTCCTGCGTGGTTTTTCATCACCACAAAATGCAAAGTGGCGAGTACCGCCGTTTCAAAATCGAGGGCATTACCCCGGGCGATGACTATGCAGCTATGCGTCAGGTACTCATGCGTCGCTACAGCAAGGTTGCCGAAGCACAGCGTGAGGCAGGGGGAGCGGAGGTGACAAATGCCCCGCGCTTGCCGGACCTGGTGCTGGTGGACGGTGGCAAGGGGCAAGTAAGCATGGCGCGCGATGTGTTCCAGGAACTGGGCCTGGATATCTCACGCATCGTTGGTGTCGAAAAGGGGGAGGGCCGCAAGGTGGGGCTGGAAGAACTGGTCTTTGCGGATGGACGCGACAAAGTCTATCTGGGGCGAGACTCGGCTGCGCTGATGCTTGTGGCGCAGATCCGTGACGAGGCCCACCGCTTCGCCATCACCGGAATGCGCGCCGCTCGTGCAAAAGTACGCGTAGGCGGCAGCCGATTGGAAGATATACCCGGTGTGGGGCCTAAAAAACGGGCAAGGCTGCTTCAGCGCTTTGGCGGCGTGCGCGGCGTGGCAGATGCCAGCGTGGACGACCTCGCCACGGTCGAGGGCATATCTCACGACTTGGCGGAAGAGATCTATCGCGCGCTGCGCTGACCCGGTTGACGGCCCGGGGCATTGCCGCGCGTGCCACAATTGGCACCCATGTTTTTCACTATTCCCACCATCATGACTTGGACGCGCATTGTCGCGATACCCTTGATCGTGGGAGTGTTCTATGCGCCGCTGGACCCGGCGATGCGCAACCTCATCGCCACGGTGATGTTCATCGTTTTTGCGGCCACCGATTGGCTCGATGGGTTTCTTGCACGCAAGCTCAACCAGACCTCCGCGTTCGGGGCGTTTCTGGATCCCGTGGCTGACAAGTTCTTGGTATGTGCGTCGCTATTGGTACTCGTGCATATGCAACGTGCCGATGTGTTCGTGGCACTCATCATCATCGGCCGCGAAATCGCTATCAGTGCCTTGCGGGAATGGATGGCGCAGATCGGGGCGAGCAAGAGTGTGGCCGTGCACATGATCGGCAAGCTCAAGACCACGGTGCAGATGATTGCCATTCCTTTCCTGTTGTATGACGGGCAGTTGTTTGGCGTCATTGACACGGGTGTGTGGGGTACCTGGCTGATCTGGGTCGCCGCAGTGCTGACGGTGTGGTCCATGGTTTATTACCTGCAAAAAGCACTGCCAGAAATTCGAGCGAGAGTCCGTTAAGTTTCTTGCTACTGCTGGGAGAGCCTTGTGTCAAAAGGGTTCATTGCTATAGATGACATAGCAAGGCAATCCGCGCCCACATGGAGAAGGCTGGTGGCGGCAACTCGGCACCGCAGGGCGAAAGTGCTTGTCAATACGGAATGCGCCTAGCGCGCAAGGTCGAAACAAAAGCGGTGCTCGAATCCGGGACGGGGATCAAATACGACTAGAATTCGCTCCCATGCTGTCGCCCACGCGGTACGTCTTATTGACACCCTACAGTGCGATGGCTTTAATCTGACACAGCAATTTCTGACGCTGCTTCAGTTCCCTCCGCCTCTGCCTTTCGGACCGCTTCCGTTGCAGGGGGCGCGGAGGCCAGATTTGCATAAAGACATTCATCCACTCTTTTCCCGAGAGGCTTCTTGTGAATAAAACCGAATTGATTGAGCACATCGCCAACAACGCTGATATCTCCAAGGCTGCAGCTGCGCGCGCACTGGAGTCCACGATCGAAGCGGTTAAGAAGACTCTCAAGAAGGGCGGCACGGTGTCGCTCGTCGGTTTCGGCACATTCGCCGTCGGCAAGCGCGCTGCGCGCACTGGTCGTAATCCCCGCACGGGCGCTACGATTAAAATCAAGGCTGCTAAAGTTCCAAAGTTCCGTCCAGGCAAAGCACTGAAAGATGCTTTGAACTGATTGTGAAATATGGGGGGTGCTTAGCTCAGTTGGTAGAGCGGCGCCCTTACAAGGCGTAGGTCAGCGGTTCGACCCCGTTAGCACCCACCACCCCATTCAAAGGCGAACGCAAGTTCGCCTTTTCTTTTGCAGCTGTTGAAAGATTGACCATGTTCGAATCCATCCGCAAGCACTCCAAGATCGTCATGTTCTTGTTGTTCTTGCTGATCATCCCGTCGTTCATCCTCGTGGGTATCGACAGCAACTATTTCAGCGGAGGAAGCCCGGTGGTAGCGCGGGTCGATGGCAAGGACATCACCCAAGCCGACTGGGACAACGCTCACCGTATGGAGAGTGATCGAATCCGCGCTCAGTCGCCAGGTATCGACGCCAAGCTGCTGGATTCACCGCAGGCACGCTATGCCACGTTGGAGCGGCTGGTGCGTGACCGCGTGCTGCAAGTCGCGGCGCAGGACATGCACATGCTGACCAGCGATGCGCGGTTGGCACGCGAACTGCAGAGCATTCCGCAGATAGCGGCGTTGAAACGAGCTGACGGCACGCTGGATGCCGAAGCCTATCGCGCCCTGGCCGGTGCGCAGGGACTCACCCCTGAGGGGCTTGAAGCACGCATCCGGCAGGACTTGTCGGTCAACCAGGTCATGGGCGGTGTCATGGGTTCGGCATTCAGCGGCCCGGCGGAAGCACGTTTGGCACTGGATGCACTGTTCCAGCGCCGTGAAATCCAAATCGCCCGTTTCAATGCTTCGGCGTTTGTGTCAAAGGTCGTGGTGACGGATGCCGACCTGGAGGCCTATTACACCGCCCATCCTGCGAAATTCCAGCAGGCTGAACAAGCGTCAGTGGAGTATGTGGTGCTTGACCTTGATGCCGTGAAAGCGGGAATCACGCTCAGCGAAGATGACCTGCGCACCTATTACAAGGAAAACCTGAATCGCCTCGCGGGCAAGGAGGAGCGCCGCGCAAGTCACATACTGATCAACGCCAACAAAGACGCCCCTGCGGATGCGCGCACCCAGGCCAAGGCCAAGGCGGAGGAACTGCTCGCGCAGGTACGCAAAGCGCCGGGCAGCTTCGCGGAGATTGCCAAAAAGGAGTCGCAGGACCCGGGCTCAGCACCGTCCGGCGGTGACCTCGGTTTTTTTGGCCGGGGAGCCATGGTCAAACCCTTTGAAGACGCCGTTTTTTCCATGAAGAAGGGGGAGATCAGCGACGTAGTGGAAACCGACTTCGGCTTCCACATCATCCTGCTTTCCGATATCAAGACTCCGCGCCAGCCCAGTTTCGAGGAGCTGCGCCCCTCGCTCGAGGCAGAACTCAAGCAGCAGCAGGCCCAACGCAAGTTCGCAGAAGTGGCCGAGGCGTTTGCCAATGGTGTGTATGAACAGGCGGACAGCCTGCAACCCGTCGCCGACAAGCTCAAGCTCAAGATTCAGACGGCCGACGGGGTTACCCGTACTCCGGCTGCCGGCGGCGCGGGGCCGCTTGCCAATGCACGCTTCCTGGAGGCGCTGTTCCAGTCGGACTCGCTGCAGAACAAGCGCAATACCGAGGCCATCGAGATCGGTACAAGTGTGCTGGCAGCCGGCCGCGTTACGGCATACCAGCCCGCCATGACGCTGCCGCTGGACAAGGCGCGCGACCAGGTGCGCGCGATCTATATCGCCGAGAAGTCCGCTGAACTTGCGCGGCAGGAAGGCCAAGCCAAACTGACCGCTTGGAAGGCCGCGCCGGACGCAGCCTCCGGGTTGACTGCTGCGTTGACGGTGTCGCGGGACCGGCTGCAGGATCAACCTCGTTCCGTGGTGGATGCCGCCTTGCGTGCCAATGTGGACCAACTCCCGGCCTGGACAGGTGTGGACCTTGGTGCGCAGGGCTATGCCGTGGTGAAAATCAACCGCGTCGTTCCCCGGGACGGTGTGGACGACGCTCGTGCGCGTATGGAGCGAGAGCAATACTTGCAATCGTGGGCGTCGGCCGAGGCGCTAGCGTATTACGATTTGCTCAAGCAGCGTTTCAAGGTCCAGATCAAGGCCCCCCGACCGGTGGCCCAGGCAGAGCTACAAAACTAAGCCGGTTACCTCAGCGGGTAGATTTATCAGGCTATAATTCAAGGCTACGGTGGCTGTAGCTCAGTTGGTAGAGTCCAGGATTGTGATTCCTGTCGTCGTGGGTTCGAGTCCCATCAGCCACCCCAAATAACAAAGGCCCCCGCAGCGCAAGCTTCGGGGGCCTTTTGCATTCAACAAGGTTGGTGTGACCGGTGGCCTGACTGAAGAGGCCCTCCCGAACAGCAGACTGATCGTGCCGGAAGCCGTTCGCCTGCATACGGTTTTGTCCGACGGAGTGCGAAGTGCAAAGGCACTACAACCAGCACAAAGGATGCCCCATGCCAGCAACCCCCGCCCCTCAACCGGTCCCGCCCGTCCCGCCAAATCCCGGCGAGGTGCCGCCGCGACCTATTCCCATTGATCCGCCCGACAACACGCCGCCCATCGAACTGCCCGGTGACCCTATGCAAGAACCAAGCTAGTGGAGCCTGCAGGTGGTTTAACCCGGTAAGTTGGCTGGTATTTCCTCGTTGGGCTGCCGCGGTGGCGAGGTCGGTGGTGGGGCCGGTGGCAGATCACCGGGTGGGCGCGGTAAGTCGTCTGGCACAGTGTGCAGCGGGTGTTCTGTCGGGTCGTGGGGCGTCATGGCGTGAATCCTGGGAAGGGGCGGGGGTACCAAAGGTTGCTCTGCACAGTCGCACCGCACACTATCCTCCCGCCCCTTGAGGCAGATAAGCTGGCATGCGTTGGTGGGGCTCCCGAGGCTTTTTGAGCGGGGTCACACGTGGAATGGGCCCCGCAGGGTCGAGGATCAACCGCGAAGGTATACCCGCAGTTGCGGGAGCCAGCTCGGCTTCCAGCCGTGCAATGCGCTGCCGGTACATCCGTGCCAGTGCAGCATGGTGTTCGGCAGCGTTTTCGTGTTCGAATGCCGCCATTCGCGCTTCATTCAGGCTGGTCTCGAGACGGCGGGCATACATGGCAGCGGGATCAAAGAGGCGCTTGAGCATGGTCTTCTCCTGTGAAGGGGTAACAAGACCATAGAGCGCGCAACGCGCTGTAGAGTGTCGGACGGCGTCCCGCATTTCCGCCCGACAGTGGCACTTCGGCCGCAGAGAGACGTCTTCTCCAGGATGCGGAGGCACACTCGAAGCCCGGAGGAGTTCACATAACGCCCTGAAAGCCGCACAGGCGCTACGTTTCGTATTTTCGATTTTGAAAAGTACCATCATTTTCGGTGCGTCTCCTTTGTGGCGCTTAGGACACGCTATGAGACGGCTTTAATGGTAGTGATTCTTTCGGTGGTCTCGGGCAGGGGCGGTAGTATCCGGTAACAACCACACGTCGCCTTTGCATGCACTGGGATGGTGCGAACTGCCGAATGGATAAAACCAAACTCTCCGAAAGCGACATTTGCGAAAAGTTCATCCGGCCGGCCATGGAGCAGGCGGGCTGGGACGGCATGGACCAGATCTACCGGGAGTATCCGTTGCGCGCGGGCCGTGTGGTGGTGCGCGGCAGGCAGGCCCAGCGCGACAAAAGCACCGTGCTGCGTGCCGACTACGCCCTGTTCTTCAAGGCCAACATCCCCCTGGCCGTGGTGGAGGCCAAGGACAACCAGCATGCCGTGGGCGCAGGCATGGGGCAGGCCATCCAATATGCCGAGCTGCTGGGCGTGCCGTTCAGTTTCGCCAGCAATGGCGATGGCTTCGTGTTCCGTGATGCCACGCTGGCCGATGGTGTGCTGGAGCGCAACCTGACTCTGGAGGAATTTCCGTCACCTGCCGAGCTGTGGAGTCGCTACTGCGCCTGGAAGGGCTGGTCCGCCGAAGAAAGCCGCATCGCCGGCTTTGACTACGCCCCCAACAAGACCCCGCGCTACTACCAGCTGAACGCCGTGAACCGCGCCGTCGAGGCCATCGCCGCAGGGCAAGACCGCGTGCTGCTGGTCATGGCCACCGGCACCGGCAAGACCTACACCGCCTTCCAGATCATCTGGCGCCTGTGGAAGAGCGGCGCCAAGAAGCGCATCTTGTTCCTGGCCGACCGCAACATCCTCATCGACCAGACCATGGTCAACGATTTTCGCCCCTTCAAGGGCGCCATGGCCAAGCTCAGCCCCAATGCCAAGGGCGTGGAGCGTGTCGATGCGCAGGGCGCGGTGTCGGTCGAAGACGTGGACTTGGCTGTCAACAAAACTACCAAGCTGGTGGACAAGAGCTACGAGATTTACTTGTCGCTGTACCAGGCCGTCACCGGCACCGAGGAAGAGCGCAACATCTACAAGCAGTTCAGCCCCGACTTCTTCGACCTGATCGTGGTGGACGAATGCCACCGGGGCAGTGCAGCCGAAGACTCCGCCTGGCGCGACATCCTCACCTACTTTGCCGGCGCCACTCAGATCGGCCTCACCGCCACGCCCAAAGAAACCAAGGACGTTTCCAACACCGACTACTTCGGCGAGCCCGTCTACACCTACAGCCTCAAGCAAGGCATCGAAGACGGCTACCTGGCGCCGTACAAGGTCATCCGCGTCGATCTGGACAAAGACACCTTTGGCTGGCGCCCCACGGCGGGCATGACCGACAAACACGGCCACGCCATCGAAGACCGCATCTACACCGGCGCCGACATGAACCGTAAGCTCGTGCTGGAGCAGCGCGACGCCGTGGTGGCCGCCAAGATCACCGAATACCTCAAGGCCACCGACCGCTACGCCAAAACCATCGTCTTTTGCGAAGACATCGACCACGCCGCGCGCATGCGCCAAGCGCTGAGCAACGCCAACGCCGACCTGTGCGCCACCCAGCCCAAATATGTGGTGCAGATCACCGGCGACAACATCGAAGGCAAGCTGGAACTCGACAACTTCATCGACCCCGAGAAAACCTACCCGGTGATCGCCACCACCTCCAAGCTCATGAGCACCGGGGTGGATGCCCAGACCTGCAAGCTCATCGTGCTGGACCAGACCATCAAGTCCATGACGCTGTTCAAGCAGATCATCGGCCGTGGCACCCGCCTGCGCGAAGACCTGGGCAAGACCTGGTTCACCATCCTCGACTTCAAGCGCGCCACTGAACTGTTTGCCGATAAGGACTTTGACGGCGAGCCCGTGCAAATCTACGAACCCGGCGGTGGTGAACCTGTGGCCCCGCCCGAACCGGCACTGCCTGGCTCCACTCCTGGCGACCCAGGTGCGCCAGACCCTCTGGATCCTTTGAGCACTTTAGGCCCCTTTGCTGGCGGCAGTGGCGAATCAGATGGCCCCAAAAAATACGTCCTCGGCAACAACGTCACCGTGGCCGTGGCCCGCGAGCGCGTGCAGTACCTCAACGCCGAAGGCAAGCTCATCACCGAGAGCCTGCGCGACTACACCCGCATCAACGTGCGTAAGCAATACGAGTCGCTCGACCAGTTCCTGCAAGCCTGGCAACAGGCCGACCGCAAGGCCGCCCTGCTGCAAGAACTGGAAGCGCAGGGCGTGCTGCTCGATGCGCTGGCCGACGAGGTTGGCAAAGACCTCGACCCCTTCGACCTGCTGCTGCACGTCGCCTACGACCAGCCCCCGCTCACCCGCCGCGAACGCGCACGCCGTGTGCAAAAGCGCAATGTCTTCACCCAATACGGCCCCGTGGCCCGCAAGGTGCTGGAGGCATTGCTCGACAAATACGCGGACGAAGGCATCACCACCATCGAGAGCAACGAAGTCTTCAAGCTCCAACCCTTCACCGACCTGGGCAGCCCCGTGGAGCTGGTGCGCAGCTTTGGCGGCCGCCCGCAGTACCTGAGCGCGCTGCAAACCCTGGAGCGCGAGCTGTACGCTCCTCGCTGACTGCTGCCCGCCGAAATTCAGACAAACGCCAGCCTCTCAAGAGCCGCGTTGGAAACCCCTATGACGAACAAAAAATGCATCGACCCTGCAGCGGCACGGCACTTCATTGCCAACTACCAAAGCCTGCTCGAAACCATCCCCACCACCAAGCGCAAGGCGAACCTGGTGGCGCAACTGACCGCGGCACGCGATGCCCTGTATGCCAACCCTGCGCTTTTGCAGCAAGCGCTGGCACAACTGCAGGACCAGGGCCGCTTCTGTGCCGACGACGTGCTGCAAGCCGTGCACACGCTGCGCGTTGACAACTGGATCTATGTCAACGACACCGCCATACACAGCCACTTTCTGGAGCCCCATGAGACGAATGCGGGGTATGCCATCAAGACGCTGACCACGCCCCTCAAAGAAATGCTTGGCAGCAGCGGTGCCGTCATCTCCTGCGGTCTGCTGGTGTTTCAAGGGCAGGTCATCTGCGACGGGTTGGTGGGCTTTGGCGCCTGGCTGGGGCCAAACTACCGGAGCAGCTTCAAAGAGCAACTCGCCGCCTGCCGTGCCCAAGGGACGCTTTATCGCGACCGCCTGTTGCCCCGGACACCGCCCGAAACAGTGGCGCAGTAGCTCATAAAATGATAGCTAATAGCGCTTATCCCATAAGCGCTAGAGCCTGTTTTGACTTAAATTTTGCACCCCATGTCCAACCTCACCCCCGTGATCAAATCCATCCAAGACATCATGCGCCAGGACTCTGGCGTGGATGGCGACGCCCAGCGCATCAGCCAGCTCACCTGGCTGCTGTTCCTCAAGGTGTTCGACGCTCTGGAAGAAGAACTCGAACTCACCCGCGACGACTACCAAAGCCCCATTGCCGAGCACCTGCGCTGGCGCCACTGGGCGGCCGACCCCGAGGGCATGACGGGCGACGCGCTGCTCGACTTTGTGGACAAGCAACTCTTCCCCGCCCTCAAGGGCCTGAGCGCCGACCCACAACGCAACCCACGCGGCTTCGTGGTGCGCGGCGTGTTTGAAGACGCCTATAACTACATGAAAAGCGGCCACCTGCTGCGCCAGGTGGTCAACAAACTCAACGCCATCGACTTCAACCGCCAGGCCGAACGCCACCAGTTCAACGACCTGTACGAAAAGATCCTGCGCGACCTGCAAAGCGCGGGCAACGCGGGCGAGTTCTACACCCCCCGCGCCGTCACCCAATTCATGGTGGACATGACCAACCCCCAGTTGGGCGAAAGCGTGATGGACCCCGCCACCGGCACCGGCGGCTTCCTCGTCTGCGCCATCGAACACCTGCGCAAACAAGTGCACAACGCAGAGCAAGAAGCCGTGCTGCAAAACAGCATTCGGGGTGTAGAGAAAAAGCAGCTCCCGCACATGCTGTGCGTTACCAACCTGCTGCTGCACGGCATTGAAGTGCCCAGCCAGATCGTGCACGACAACACCCTGGCCCGCCCGCTGCGCGACTACACGGCGGCAGACCGCGTCAACGTCATCCTCACCAACCCGCCCTTTGGCGGCATTGAAGAGCCGGGCATCGAGGCGGGCTTCCCCGCCGACGTGCGCACCAAGGAAACCGCCGACCTCTTCCTCGTGCTCATCCAGCACCTGCTCAAACCCGGCGGCCGCGCCGCCGTGGTGCTGCCCGATGGCTTTTTGTTTGGCGAAGGCGTCAAGGCCCGCATCAAAGAGCAACTGCTGCAGCACTGCAACCTGCACACCATCGTGCGCCTGCCCAACGGCGTGTTTGCGCCCTACACCGGCATCAAAACCAACTTGCTGTTCTTCACCAAGGGCCAGCCCACCCAGCACATTTGGTACTACGAACACCCCTACCCCCAGGGCGTCAAAACCTACAACAAGACCAAACCCATCCGCATCGACGAGTTCGACGCCGAGAAAGCCTGGTGGGGCACCGAGCAGGACGGCTTTGCCGCCCGCGTGGAAAACGAACGGGCCTGGAAGGTCGGCATCGACCAGATCAAGGCCGCAGGCTACAACCTGGACCAGAAGAACCCCCACATCGGCGAACAGCAAAGCCACGACCCCGACGCGCTGCTGGCCGACTACGCCCGCCTGCAGGCCGAGGCCCAGGCCCTGCGCGATGAGCTCAAGGGCATCCTGGCCCAGTCTTTGGCAAAAACAGCCGCTAGCGCTTGAAGGACAAGCGCTAGTAGCTATCAAAAAAAGAGCAGTTCGTGCACCCGCCAAGCCCCTGAGCCACGTTGGGGGGGCGCCGGGGGGCTGGACATTCATGCGCCGGAACGCATAATTTGTTCTCTAAAAGAAAACATTCGTTTCCATTTTGAAAACACCACCCACCCTGGCCGAGCTGCTGTTCCCCAACCAGTACCGCCGCAAAGTGCTGGCCTTGCTGCTGATGCAGCCCGACCAAAAAATGCACCTGCGCGAACTGTCTCGGCAAACACAGGCCGCCCCCGGCACCCTGAAAAAAGAGCTGGACGCGCTGTGCCATGTGGGCCTGCTCACCAGCGAGCGCGTAGGCAACCAGGTGCAGTTCCAGGCCAACCAAAGCCACCCCGTGTTTGCCGAGCTGCAAGCCCTCATCCGCAAAACCACTGGCCTGGCTGATGTGCTGCGCCAGGCCCTGCAGCCGCTGGGCGACCAGGTGGCGCTGGCCTTTGTGTTTGGCTCCATGGCCAGCGGCAGCGCCCACGCAGGCAGCGATGTGGATGTGCTGGTGGTGGGCAGCGCCAGCTTTGCCCAGGTGGTGGAAGCCACCTACGCCGCCCAGACCCAGCTGGGGCGCGACATCAACCCCAAGGTCATGACCCCCACCGAATGGGCCGCCAAACGCGCCGAAGGCCACCCCTTTGTGCAAGAGCTGCTGGCCAAGCCCCGAATTTTGCTGACCGGAACCCTCGATGCCTGAAGAAGAACTCAACAACCTGGCCCGCATTGGCATGCTCGACAAGGTGCCGTTTTCTGCCGCCCTGCTGCAAAAAATGCTGGCCACCGCCCACACCCGCCTGCAAGACGCACAGCGCACCGACAACAGCACGGAAACGCGCTTTGACTGCGCCTACACCGCCATCCGCGCCCTGGCCGACGCCGCTTTGCACGCCCAAGGCTGGCGCACCTCCACCAGCAAGCCCGGCCACCACCAAACCACCATCGGCTGCCTGGTGCACACCCTGGGCGTCAGCCCCGCCACCGTGCGCGTGCTCGATGCCCTGCGCAAACAGCGCAACCTGAGCGACTACGACGGCGAGCTGGTCACCGAGCAAACCCTGCGCGAATGCCTGCAACAGGCCCAAACGCTCAGCGAGCTGGCGCAGCACAAGCTGGCCCCGTTATTGAACAAAAACGCCTCTGGCGCTTGAGGAGCAAGCGCATGCTGCTATCAAATATGGAGCTAATCGCCACCGCCCCCGGTGGCGTCGCCAAGTTGCGCGAACTCATCCTCACCCTGGCCGTGCAAGGCAAGCTGGTGCCGCAAGACCCGGCCGATGAACCGGCGAGCGTGCTGCTGCAGAAGATTCGGGCGGAGAAAGATCGGCTGATCGCCGAGGGCAAGATCAAGCGGGACAAGCCGCTGGCGGAGATTGCGGAGGAGGAAAAGCCGTTTGGGTTGCCGCAGGGGTGGGAGTGGGTGCGGCTTGGCCAACTTGCAAACTTCATCGACTATCGCGGCAAAACGCCGACGAAGACCGAGTCAGGTATTCCACTGATCACCGCAAAAAATGTTCGGCAAGGGTTCATCAACCGTTTGCCGCGCGAATTCATTGCTGAAGCGGCTTACGCTGGCTGGATGACTCGCGGATTCCCGAAAGTCGGTGATCTGTTGTTCACAACCGAAGCCCCGCTTGGAAATGTCGCTGCAATTGATATTGAAGAACGCTTTGCACTCGCCCAGCGCGTCATCTGTTTTGGACTGTACGAGCCCCAAATGTCCGGTGCGCTCTCAACATTTCTCCGGTCGCCCTGGATGCAAGGTGTGTTCTCAGACCAAGCTACTGGCGTAACAGCCCAAGGAATCAAATCTGCTCGTTTGCAACTGATACCAATTCCAGTACCGCCCCTCGCTGAACAATCCCGTATCGCAAACCGTGTCGAAGCCCTCATGCGCCTGTGCGATGCGCTGGAGGCCAAGGACCGGCTGGAGGCCGCGCAACACGCCCAACTGGTCAGCACCCTGCTGGGCACGCTCACCGCCAGCACCACGCCTGAAGAGCTGGCCGCCCACTGGCAGCGCGTGGCCCAGCACTTCGACCTGCTGCTGGACCGCCCCGAAGCCATCGACGCCCTGGAGCAAACCCTGCTGCAACTGGCCGTGCGCGGCCTGCTCGTGCCCCAAGACCCCACCGACGAACCCGCCAGCGCCCTGCTGCAAAAAATCCGCGCCGAAAAAGACCGCCTCATCGCCGAGGGGAAGATCAAACGCGACAAACCCCTGCCGCCCATCACCGACGAGGAAAAACCGTTTGAGTTGCCTGTTGGGTGGGAGTGGGTGAGGTTTGGGGATGTTGTCTCGGTTTCCAGTGGCGTCACGCTTGGGCGAAAGACGCCTTTGACCAAGCCTGTGTCTTTGCCATATCTGCGTGTTGCGAATGTTCAGCGGTGGCGCTTAGACCTCACTTCCATGAAGGAAGTTGTTGTTGATCAGACTGAACTGCCCCGTTATCAGCTGCAAAAGGGGGATTTGCTCATCACCGAAGGTGGCGACTGGGACAAGGTGGGACGAACAGCCATTTGGCGCGATGAAATCACAACATGCTTGCATCAGAACCATGTGTTTAAAGCACGAGGGATCACGAGTGACTGGAATGCCGTTTGGGCAGAGCTTTTTCTCAACTCGGCGGTGGCCCGGAGCTATTTCGCTTCCTCTGCAAAGCAAACAACCAATTTGGCTTCGATCAACATGACGCAGTTAAAAGATTGCGCATTTCCAGTGCCACCCCTGGCCGAACAATCCCGCATCGTCACCCGCGTCACCGCCCTGCGCCGCCTGTGCGCCAACCTGCGCCAGCGCCTGGCCGAACGTCAGTCCGTGCAGGCCCGTCTGGCCGAGGCGCTGGTGCAAGAGGTCGCCTGACCATGTCTTGGGTAGGCGAAGCCACGGGCCTGTGGGGTGTGCTCAGCAAGGGCTGGGACTGGTGGCGGGGCAGGCGCGACCCGGCCCGTCGTGCGGCTCAGCGCCTGATCCTTGCCTTTGAGGCGCATGGCGTGCCTCGGCAGTAGATCATTCGCCTGGTGCCCGCCGCTATCGCCCAGGCCAAGCCTGAGCTGGGTATGGCCGATTGCTCGTCGCCTGAGCAACTCAAGCCCAAGCTGACTCCGGCATTGCTGGATTGGGCGGCAGGTTATTTGAATCTGCGCAGGGATTGGTTGGACGGCAGGGAGGATGTGCCGCCGCACTTGGTTGTAGACCATTACAAGCACCCCGCCCGATACGGACCTTGGCTGCAGGCGCGCAAGGCGGAAGCGCCGGACGTGCAACGCTATTTGTCCGTCTGGAAAGCCTACGGCACCCCGGTAGGGCCAGGTGCGGATGGTCCACTGTGTCTGGTCTATGAGGAAACCATCGCAGGGCTGGACGGCATGGAGCGGTCGCGTTACTGGCTGTTGGCCGATGGATGGACCATGGGCCATGCCCCTGTGTGGAAAACCTGGCGGCCGTGGTGCATGTGGCGCAGCAGGCGGGTGTGCTGGTGGTGGGCAAGGAGTTGAGGGCGCCTGACCTGGTGCGCCTGCAAGAAGGCCAAGCGGTGGTACCCGAGCCGTTCCTGCTGCGTTCGGACAATGGGTTGGTCTTCACCAGCCGCAGCTTCACGGCCCTGGGAAGCTACGGACTGCGTCAAGAATTCATCACGCCGCACAGCCCTGAGCAGAACGGTCTGGTCGAGCGGGTGATCCGCACGCTCAAGTGCGTGCATCGGCATCGCTTCGACTCGCTGCAGCATGCCAGTCGCCTGATCGTAAGCGTCCGGCAAACCCAGGCCTACCGAGGCCGGTGATCAGGCGTCGGCGGGTTTCCAGCGGTGTGGCAGGAGCTCGACGATGCGGCTGGCCTTGTGCGTGGGCAGTCGCGTGAGCACGTCCTTGAGGTAGGCATACGGGTCGTGCCCGTTCATACGGGCCGACTGGATCAGGCTCATGACGGCGGCCGCTCGCTGGCCCGCACGCAGGCTGCCGGCAAACAGCCAGTTGTTACGACCGATGGCAATGGGCCGGATCTGGTTCTCGATCCAGTTGTTGTCGACCGGCAGTTGTCCGTCATCCACGAATCGGGTCAGCGCATCCCAGCGCCGCAGGCTGTAGTCCAGCGCCTTGGCGGTTGCTGATCCGTCGGGCACCTGGCGCCGTTGCAGCGTCATCCACTCGTTAAGAGCGTCCAGGATCGGCCGGGTCTGCTGCTGCCGAACGGCTTGCCGTTGCTCGGTGTCCAGCTCTTTGACGTCCCGCTCGATCTCATAGACCCGGGCGAACTGCTGCAGGGCGAACTCGGCGATCTGGCTCTGGTTGGCCGCGTGCAGGTCGAAGAACTTGCGCCGGGCATGGGCCAGACAGCCCACCTCGGTCACGCCGCTGGCGATCAAGGCCTTGTAGCCGCTGAAGTCGTCGCAGGTCAGGCAGCCCTTCCAGGCCTTGTCGGTGCCGTGGCCCAGGAAGCGCCGGGCGTGTTCGCCCGAGCGGGATTCGCAGAAGTCGTAGACCACAGCCTTGATGCTCTCGAAGGCCCCCGGCGCATAGGCCCAGAGGTAGGCGCGGTGCGTCTTGCCATCGCCGGGCTTGAGCATGGCCACCGGCGTCTCATCGGCGTGTAGCACCCGGTGGCTGAGGATCTCGGTCTTCAGGGCATCGACCAGCGGCTGCAGCCGCACCCCGCAGGTGCCCACCCACTGCGCCAGGGTCGAGCGAGGGATGGCCAGGCCAGCGCGGCCGAAGATCGCCTCCTGCCGGTACAGCGGCAGGTGATCGGCGTACTTGCCCACCAGCACCTGGGCCAGCAGGCCGGTGGTGGGGATACCTTTGTCGATGACGTGCGCCTCGACCGGCGCTTGTTGAATGGTCTCGCACCGGGCGCAGGCCCACTTGCCGCGGATGTGGCGCTCGACACTGAAGACGCCGGGCACATAGTCCAGCTTCTCGGCCACGTCCTCGCCCACGCGTTTCATCTGGCAGCCACACGCGCACGTGGTGGACGTGGGTTCGTGGCGGATCTCGCGGCGTGGCAGGTGCGCCGGCAAGGGCATCCGCTTGGCCTGTCTCTTCTCGGGGGTGGCCGGTGCTTGCGTCTGCGCCAGCGCGTCGATCTCGCTGGCCACGGCCGCCAGGTCCGCTTCGATCTCGTCGTCGAGCAGGCTCTTCTGCTCAGGGCTGAAGCGCTCTGATTGGGCGGCGAACTTCATGCGCTTCAAGAGCGCGTTCTCGTGCGTGAGCTTGTCGATGAGGGTCTGCTTGAAGGCAAGCTCCTGGTCCTTGGCAGCAGCGGCTTGCAGCATGGACAGCAGCGCCGAGCGCAATTGCTCGGGACTCAGACTATCCAGGGATTGCGGCTCTACGACCATGGGCATGACTGTGCCAGCGCCGGTAACGCCACGCCATTGGCACATGCACCGATTGGCAGGCCGCATGTCAGCGATCAGATTCAGAGCACGGTGATGAGGCCACCATCGCCCAGGCGCTGCCAAGGCAACCCGAGCACCAGAGCGTCGAACTGCGAGCGGCTGAGCGTGGTGGTCAACGCACCGTCACGCGGCCAGACGAACTTGCCGCTGTTCAGGCGCCGCGCCGCCAGCCACACCCCAATGCCGTCGTGCACCAACACCTTCATGCGGCTGGCTCTCCGGTTGGCAAACAGGTAGGCGTGATGCGGACGCGCAGCACCGAAGACGGCCACCACACGGGCCAGCGCGGTGTCTGTGCCGGCACGCATGTCCAGCGGCTCGGTAGCCAGCCACAGGGCGTCGATGCGGATCACTTGAGCAGGTCCCGCATCCAGGCCGCGCAGTGCTCGGCCGCGCAGACCGGCCAGGTCAGCGAGATGCTGGTAGCGCCACGGCGCAACTCGATGCGGATGTCTGGGGCCGGCGCACAGCTGGGCGCAGGCAGCGTCACCGGCACGAAGGTGGGAACTTGCATATCTGTGCTGGGGGCATGGGCCAGTCGGCGCCATTTGTGCACGACGTTGGCGTTGATGCCGTGCGAGAGCGCCACGCTGGCCACCGATGCACCGGGCTGGGCGCACTCGGCCAGGATCTGCTGCTTGAGCTCGGCGCTGTGGCGCCGACGGGTCTTGTTCTGGGCTTCGGTCATGGTGTCCACCTATCTGGTTTGGTGGACACCATCGTTGCCGCTTACGCCGCCGCCCTCAAGGGTGGGATGACCGTGCGCTTACGCCTGATCGGGGACTGGATCCATTTCTACAACCACCGGTGCCCGCACCAGGCGCTGAACGTGAGAACCCCCGCTGAGGCATTCGCATTAGCGGCATGACCTGTGACCTGTGACCTGTGACCTGTGACCTGTGACCTGTGACCTGTGACCTGTGACCTGTGCAGTTTCTGCTGGGTCAATACGGTATGTGGAGATGCCGGCAAAAGTACCAACTATTTGTTGGTATGTCACGGTACGCGAGACGGCTTGAGAAAACAAAAAACCCGCAACGCTAGGAAGCATGCGGGCTCTAAAAGGTCGTGAGATTTTTTGGAGGTCTGTTTTGGCCTGCCCGGAGGGACTCGAACCCCCGACCTATTGCTTAGAAGGCAATTGCTCTATCCGGTTGAGCTACGGGCAGATGATGCAGGTATGCGGTGCGCGCGGTGATGTGCGCGCTCGGAGTGCAGGATCATACAGGCGCCCGGAGCGCTTCCGCGCCAGCCTGCGCAGCCCATGAAATAGAAGACGGCATGCGGGTGCTTTGTATGATGCCAAATATGCCTTTAGCGCTTATCCAGCAAGCGCAAGCAGCTATCATTTAAAGAGTGGCCGCAGTCTGGCGTGCTCTTCAGTCCATCTCCTCAAACACCAGCGATGGAGGTGCCATGACCCGTGCCACATCGCCGAGCTGGCCGATGACATGGTTGGCGAAATAGCTGTTCTGCGTATCGGGCTCCAGCGCTGCCACGGCCAGATTGGCCAAGGGCTGGTTGAGAGACACGTAATAGCTGCCCCCCGGCACGTCGATGGCGCTGCGCATGGGGGTCACGGTGGCGCGGATGATCGGGCGGGCGCCAGGGATGGCTCCGCGCACGTCCTCTCGCTCGGAGCTCTCCCGGCTGGTTTCCTCATAGATGTCGGCCAGTACGGAGCCCGCCTCGGCGACGTGCATCACCTGGATGCCCAGCAGCTTCAGGCGCTCCACTGCATCCGTTGCGCCGCTTGCCAACCAATAACCGCAGGGACGGTGGCGTTTTTTGACCGGCTTGAGTTGCAGCGAGGAATTCCAATCCACGCGCAGGGTCCGGTCTGCGCCGGTCTGTGGGTCCAGCATGACCAGGTCGCGCTGGCCAGGGGTTTGCGTGGCTTCCACCACGATCTCGCCGCGGCATGCCTGGGAGGCAATGTCCCGCGCTTCATAGGAGCGCACCTGCTCCAAGTCGGCGGCGCGGTCCACGGTGCTGCGCAGTGCACTGGTGAGGGCCGTCACCTGCGAGTGCACGCGCCGCTGGATGTGGGTGCGGCCAATGCCCACGCCGCGCGTTTCCACGAGCATGCTGACGGCGTTCTTCAGACCATTCACGTTGCGGCAGGTATCGGGTTGCGTCCCTCCCATGGACAGGCGAAGGTCTTCGGCGCGGGTCGAGGTGGTGTAGTACCACTCCTGGCTCAGGCCTTCCGCTTCCAGGGCCCTGATCATGGGGTGGTGGAACCATTCCAGAGCTGCCTTGGTCATGAATTCCGGCAGGTTAGCCGTCGTTGCGTGCTGCAGCAGCACGTCGTAGCGTTGGATGGCATGGAATTTCTCGAGGAACCGTCCGGTGACGGTGTATTCATGCGCATCGAAAATGGCGATCGGGCGATAGTTGCGCACCAGTTTGGCGAGTGCCTGGGCCTCCGGAGTCTGCAAAAGCAGGTGGTCCCGGTTCATGTCGATGCCGTTGGACGTGGCTCGTGTGCCGGCCTCGGCTCCGTCGGGATTCGCGCGGGGAACGACGATCACGTTGATGCGCTCCAGCATGGGCTCCAGCAGACCCTGTGCCAGTTCGCGCGCCAGTACGAGCAATGCCTCGCTGCCGGCGGGCTCGTCGCCATGTTGCTGCCCAAGCAGCAGCACCGTGGGGCGGCGGCTGGCGTCCAGTGCGGCCACGTCGGTGCCAGCCGCGCGGGTCAGCACCAGGCCGTGCAAGGGCGTGCCGCGCTGCGATACCCCCAGGTCGAGCATCTGCACGCGGGTCGTGCCGCGCTGCGCCGTGGCCAGATTACGCAGCCATTGGGTGAGTTCGGCGTTGGTGGTGAAAGCCTGGCGCCCCTCGGCGAGCCCCGGCGTTTCGTACCGCACGGAAGGCGCGGGAAAGCGTGCCGCGACAGCCGCGCTGTAGGGGAGCGCGGTGGAGGCCGGCTCGGTGGCCGGGGCGACGGGCGTTACCGTGACCGGGCTGGGCACGACTTCGCCACGCTGCACTGTTCCCAGCGGCGGCGGTACGGCGCGGGACGTTTGCGGACCAGTGGGCGTGGGGGGGGAGGACTGCGCGGGCCACGGAGGCAGGGGCGTGCTGGAGCAGGCGGACAGCAGGAATGCGCCCAGCAGCGCGGTAGCGCGGTGCCGTGCTGCGATTGCGGCGATTGGCAGCGCGTAAGTGTGGGTGAGCAGATTCTTCGGCGTCATGGTGGGCGTGGCGGAAGTGGTGCTGGGGCGGATGTTACCTGGCAGCTTTGATGTCCTGCGCGTGCGGCGGGGTGGTTGGCTCAGGGGCCATGGAAAAAAGCCCGGCTGTGCCGGGCTTTCTGTTGTCGTGAAGGTCTCAGCGGCCGAAGCCGCCACCGCGTGGGCCGCGGCCACCACCGCCGCCGCCGTTGCCACGGCCGAAGCCGCCCCGACGCCCGCGGTCCGCCATGCTGTCCACGCTGGTGCGCATGGGGTCCGGCTGGCTGGCACGGCCGCTGCCATGGCGTGGGCCGATGCCAATGTTGCCGAGCTGCGTGCCCAGGTGGGCGTTCTCGCTGCGAGGCTGGCTGTCGTCGAAACGGCGATTTCCGCCATTACCGCCGCCATTGCCTGCACCCGCGGGACCGCCGCGGCGGCGGCCACCGGCCGTGTTCTGCGGACGTTGCTGATCACGTGGACCGGCAGGACGGCCTGCATTGCCTGCGTTGCCGCCGCGGCCCCCGCTGCCGTTCTGACCCCCGGCGCGCTGCTGGCCTTCGCCCTGGCCACCGCCTTGGCGCGAACCGCGCTGGCCGCCAGTGGCCGCCTTGTTGGTGCGGATGCGCTCCATCATCTCCTGGCGTGCCGCCTTGGCCGCGGCCTGCATGACTTCGCGGCTGGGCGGCTTGCCCGCGCCGCCCCAGATGGTCTGGCGGCCCATGGCGATGGGCTCGGCCTTCTCTCCCTCGTCCGGGCCAAAGCCGTCGATCACCTGCACGGGGATTTCCTGCTTGGTGAAGCGCTCGATCTCCATCATGAAACCTTCCTCGTCCATGCAGACGAGGCTCACGGCATGGCCCTCGCGGCCGGCGCGGCCCGTGCGGCCGATGCGGTGCACATAGTCCTCGGGCACGTTGGGGATTTCGTAGTTCACGACGTGCGGCAGGTCGTCGATGTCGATGCCGCGTGCCGCGATGTCGGTAGCCACCAGGGCACGGATCTGGCCCGTCTTGAAGCCCTCCAGCGCCTGGGTGCGGGCGCTCTGGCTCTTGTTGCCATGCAGCGCCATGGCCGAAACGCCGTTCTTGGTCAGGTACTCGGCCACGTTGTTGGCGCCGAACTTGGTGCGCGTGAACACCAGCACCTGGCTCCAGTCGTGCTCCTGGATGATGTGCAGCAGCACCTGCTTCTTCTTGCCGCGCCCCACGGGGTGGATCACCTGGCTGATGCGTTGCACCGTGGTGTTGCGCGGGGTGACCTGGATGCTCTGCGGGTTCTTGAGCAGTGAGTTGGCCAGTTCACGGATGTCGTCGCTGAACGTGGCCGAGAACAGCAGGCTTTGCTTGGACTGGGGCAGCAGCGCCAGCACCTTCTTCACGTCGTGGATGAAGCCCATGTCGAGCATGCGGTCGGCTTCGTCCAGCACCAGGATCTCGACGGTGGACAGGTCCATGAAGCCTTGCTGCTGCAGGTCCAGCAGGCGGCCAGGGGTGGCCACCAGCACGTCCACGCCGCGCTTGATGCGTTCGATCTGGGGGTTCATACCGACGCCGCCGAAGATCACAGTGGAGTTCAGATCCAGGTATTTGCCGTAGCCGCGCACGGATTCTTCGACCTGCGCTGCCAGCTCCCGCGTGGGCGTGAGCACCAGGGCGCGCACACCCTTGCCGCCAAACTGGCTGCGTGGGGCTTGGCCTTCGGCCAGGCGGTGCAGCATGGGCAGCGTGAACGCGGCGGTCTTGCCAGTGCCGGTCTGTGCGCCGGCGAGGAGGTCGTGTCCAGCGAGGACGGCCGGGATGGCCTGGGCCTGGATAGGGGTCGGGTTGTCGTAGCCTTGTTCTTGCACGGCCCGCAAAATGGCCGGCGCCAGCTTCAGTTCTTCAAATGTCATGTAATTGGATGCGCCCATCCGGGGCGCTGGGTATCGGCCTGTCGCAGGCGACTTTACGGGCCGCCCAGCCAGTTTGTTAGGCAGATGATTGCAAGGGTGGGAGCCCGGAAAATTCTTCCTTCGTCCCCAGCTTGTCTAGGCTGATGCCGTGGGCAACTGGAGCCCAAGACGGGGTCTATTGTCGCATGCGCCGATAATCCGCGTTTGTGCGCAAAAAATTTTGGCGCCTTCTTCTGCCCGTTTCCTGAATAAATCCATGGCCCAATACGTTTTCTCGATGAACCACGTCACCAAGACCGTGCCGCCCAAGCGGCAGATCTTGAAGGACATTTCCCTTAGCTTCTTTCCGGGCGCCAAGATCGGCGTGCTGGGCCTGAACGGCTCCGGCAAGTCCTCTCTGCTCAAGATCATGGCGGGCGTGGACAAGGAATTCGAAGGCGAGGCACTGCCCATGCCCGGGCTGTCGATCGGCTACCTGCCCCAGGAGCCCCAACTCAATCCCGAGCACACCGTGCGCCAGGCCGTGGAAGAAGCCATGGCCGAGGTGAACAACGCCAAAGCCCGCCTGGAAGAGGTATACGCTGCTTACGCGGAAGAGAATGCCGACTTTGACGCGCTGGCCAAAGAGCAGGGTGAATTGGAAGCCATCATCGCCGCGGCCGGTACCGATTCCGAACACCAGTTGGAAATTGCGGCCGACGCGCTGCGTCTGCCGGCGTGGGATGCGGTGATCGGCAAGCTATCGGGTGGCGAAAAGCGTCGCGTGGCCCTGTGCAAGCTGCTGCTGTCCAAGCCCGACATGCTGCTGCTGGACGAACCCACCAACCACTTGGACGCCGAGTCCGTGGACTGGCTGGAGCAATTCCTGCACCGCTTCAGCGGTACCGTGGTGGCGATCACCCACGACCGCTACTTCCTGGACAACGCCGCTGAGTGGATTCTGGAACTGGACCGAGGCCACGGCATCCCCTACAAGGGCAACTACTCTGACTGGCTGATCCAGAAGGGCAACCGTCTGGAAGCCGAGCAAAAAGGCGAGGAGGCTCGCGCCAAGGCTTTGAAAAAGGAACTGGAGTGGGTGCGCCAGAACGCCAAGGGCCGCCAGGCGAAGTCCAAGGCGCGTATTGCCCGCTTCGAAGAGCTGAGCGATTACGAATACCAGCGCCGCAACGAAACGCAGGAGATCTTCATTCCTGTAGCGGATCGCCTGGGCTCTAAGGTCATCGAATTCAAAAATGTCTCCAAGGCCTTTGGTGACCGCCTGCTGATCGACAACCTGAGCATGAACATCCCTGCCGGCGCCATCGTCGGCATCATCGGCCCGAACGGTGCCGGCAAGTCGACCCTGTTCAAGCTGATCGCGGGCAAGGAGCAACCTGATTCCGGTACCGTGGAAATCGGTCAGACCGTGAAGATGGCCTTTGTCGATCAGCACCGCGACGCACTGGCCGATGACAAGACCGTGTGGGAGGACATCTCCGGCGGGCTGGACATCATCAACGTGGGCAAGTTCCAAATGGCGTCGCGCGCCTATGCCGGGCGCTTCAACTTCAACGGCCAGGACCAGCAGAAGAAGGTGGGCAACCTGTCCGGGGGCGAGCGCGGCCGCCTGCACCTGGCCAAGACGCTGATCCAGGGCGGCAACGTGCTGCTGCTGGACGAACCGTCCAACGACCTGGACGTGGAAACCCTGCGTGCGCTGGAAGACGCGTTGCTGGAATACGCTGGCACCGTGCTGGTCATCAGCCACGATCGTTGGTTCCTCGACCGTATCGCGACGCACATCCTGGCCGCCGAGGGCGACAGCCAATGGGTATTCTTTGACGGCAATTACCAAGAATACGAAGCTGATAAGAAAAAACGATTGGGTGAAGAGGGTGCGAAACCGAAGCGTATGCGCTACAAGGCCCTCAAATAAGCACTTACAGGTAGTAGCATCGGGCGGACCGCCGCCCATTCTTCGTCCGTCTCCACCATGTCCCTTTCCGCGTCCCGCGCCCGTACGGTTTTTCGCGCCTGCGTTGTCAACGCCGTCAGGGACAGCGAGGCCCTGATGGAGGCGCTGGTGACTGGTACGCGCGAAGCGCTCACGGCGCAGGAGTCTTCCACCCGCGACCTTCACAAGCGTACCCAGATCAGCGATGCCTTGCGCCTGCTCAAGCAGCACGAGGCGTCGTTGCCCAAGGCCTACCCCATGGCCTTGCTGGAGATTTTTGCCGAAGGCCCCTCGGCCGCGAAGACGAGGGCCGGGCAGCCCGGCGGAATGGACCTGGGCGAGCTCGCCCTCATGGACGATGCCGACGTGCTGGTCCAGGTGGAGCTGTCGCGGGCGCAGCAGATCGCCGCTCTGGCGACAGAGGCAACGCTGGCGGAACTCAACACGCTCGTCAGTTCGGCGCAGGGCCTGCACAGCGTGCAACCCGAGAGCAACCCTTTCCGCCCCGAGAACTACATCCGCGCGCTGCAGCAAGTGGTGAGCGATACCGGTGTAAGTGGGGAAGTGCGGCAGCTGTGGATGAGCCAGATGCGCGAACTGCTGGGCATGCAACTGGTAAGCGCCTATAAGCGCGCCGCCCAGAGCCTGCGCGAGCATGGCGTCGAGCCCGTGGGCTATGCGGTGGCGGGAGCCCCGGGTGTGCGTAGCAGTCATGGTGGTGGATATGCCCACAGTTCCCAGATGGGCGTGGGCTACGCGCCGCCCTCGGCCTATGGTGCGCCGGCCAGCGAATATGGTGCCGCGAGCGCCTATGGCCAAGGTTACGGGGCAGGCTGGGGAGGCGCCTCGGGCAACGTGGCCTTGGCGCCGCAGGCCGAAGAAGCGCTGCTGACGGTGGGTATCCTGCGCCAGATGCTGGCCGGTGGTGGTGACCCTTTCGCCTACGATGCACGCGGCGGCTATACGGCAGCTACTCCGGCCAACGCGTACGTCACGCCGGCCGCGGTGGAAGCAATGGAAGACATTGCGCAGCTGGAACGCATCGTGGGCCGTCTGTCGGGAGGGGCTGCGGTCCCGGTGACGGGCTGGAACGGCACCTCTGCACATGCGCCGGTGGCGGCATCCCCCACGCGGACGGCGCATGAGGTCGTGAGCCGCATGATGGACAACATTGCGCAGGATTCGCGGCTGCTGCCTCCCATGCAGCGTGCCGTGCAAAGCCTGGAGCCCGCGCTGAAGGAGTTGGTGCAGCACGACACGCGGTTCTTCACGGATGAGCAGCACCCCGCCCGGCGCCTGCTGGACGAGTTGACCCAGCGCAGCCTGGCATTCAACGCCGAGGATGGGCCCGCCTTCAGCCGCTTCATGCGGCTGGTGAACGAAGCCGTAGGCCACCTGGCTTCCATTGAGATCCGGGATGCCGCACCGTTCGCCCAAGTGCTCAAGGCGCTGGAAAAGGCCTGGACCGCGCAGGAGCGTCGCCAGCTTGAGCGCCATGAAGCGCAGCAGCGCGAACTGCTCCAGCGGGAGCAGCGGGAATTGCTGGCCGAGAAGATTGCCGCCGACTTCCGCCGCCTGCCCGATGCGGACAAGGTGCCGGCCGACCTGCTGGCCTTCGTGACCGGCCCGTGGGCGGATGTGGTGGCGCAGGCGCAAAGCTGCCAGCCCCAAGAAACCGGCGGAGACCCCGGAGGCTACCTGGCGTTGGTGCCGCTGCTGCTGTGCTGCGCGCAGCCCGAGCAGTTGCGCTCGGACCCGGAGCGCCTGGGCCAGGCCATTGCCGACATGGTGCCGGTGTTGGTGCGTGGGCTGGAGAGCATTGACCACCCGATCGAGCGTATTGCCGAAGTGACGCAGCGCTTGGCGCAGCTTCAGGGTGAAGCGCTGAACTACGCAGCCGCGAGCGTCTTCGGCGACACGCCGGCGGAAGAGGTCAGCCCTGAAACCCGCGCTGACGATGTGCTGTCTTCCGATACGGCCGCCGCGGCGGACCCGTCGATGGCCGGAGCAGTGGCTCAGCCCGCATTGCGCATCGGCCAGTGGGTGGAAATCATCACCAACCAGCGTGCGGTGCGAACCCAGCTCACCTGGTGTAGCCCGCACAACACGCTGTTTTTGTTCACCGGAGCCGACGCGAGCACGCAGTCCATGACGCGGCGCATGATCGACAAACTGTCCTCTGACGGGGCATTCCGCCTGATTTCCGACCAGCCGGTGGTGGACCGCGCTTTGCGCGCCGTGCGCACCAAGCCGGCCAAGCTGCGTTAGGGCGCTCCGCCGGTCGCGGGGACTGCCGTTCAGCCTGCCGCGCGTGGCAGGCGCCGGCGCACCAGTTGGATGTGGTTGCGCAGGGCGTAGAGCTCGTCGGCATAGGACAGTGGCACGCTCACTTTTTCCACCTGCGCCTCCATGCGGTCCAGCCGTTCGCGCAGCGCGTCGGGGGTGGCCTCTCCTCGTTCCATGTCGTCTTCGATGTCGCGCAGATGCCCATACCAGCGGAACACGCGCGAGCGCACGCGGAACTGGTACAGCGGCGGCACCACGCGCGATAGCGGCAGCATGATGGCAATCAAGATACCCAGTACCAGCCACATGCGCTCGACGAGGTTGGCGATCCAGAATGGCAGATAGCGCTGCATCAGCGGCGCCGGCTCGTTGATGGCGCGCTCGCCCTCCTTGGCAATGGGCAGTTCCGCGTGCCGGGTGCTGGGGAATTCGCGCGCACGGTTGAACCAGCCCGCATTGCCATGGATGCCCTGCGCGCTCTGGGCAAATAATTGCAGCAGGGCGGGGTGGGTGCCTTCACGCGCCAGCAGGGATGTGGTGGATGCCACCAACCGTACGTCGCGCGGGGGTACGTTGGCCGCCAGGTCCACCACGCCGCGTGGCAGCACTACCGGCGTGAGGAACGGAAAACGGCGGCTGTAGGCCTCGTTTTGCGGGAAGTGCATGAGCTGCACGCCGGGCGTTTGCAGCAGCATCTGCACCATCAATGACTCGGGGGCGGAGGCAAACACCAGGGCGTCCAACCGCCCCGCCAGGAACGCCACCGTGGCGGGCGTCTGCTCCAGACGGGTGAGCGTGAGGGCATCCAGCGGAATGTGGTTGGCGTCCAGCAGGCGCTCCATGAGCGTTGGCACGCCGCTGCCGGGCGAGCCGACGTTCACGCGCAGCCCGCGCAGCTGGTGCAGCCCCTCCAGCCGGGCCGATCGGTGGATGCGGCGCGCCACATCGCCGCGGTAGAACAGCCAGATGGGCTCCACGAAGAGGCTGCCCAGCGAGACCAGCTCATCACTGTCCTCGGGACGCAACTCACCCGTGCCACCTTGCACGAAGGCGAGGTCGGCGTGGCCATCGCGCAGCAACTGCAGGTTGGATGACGAACCATCGCTGGGCAGCAAGACCACGTTGATCCCGCTTGCCGCCAGTGCGTCACGATAGCGCTGGCCGAAGGCCTCGTAGGCGCTCTGCGCGGGGCCGGTGGCCAGCGTCACCGTGCGCGGCGGCGTGGGGTTGAGCCACCAATAGGCCAGTAGCACCAGGCCCGCGCCCAGTAGCGCCAGCGGCCCGGCAGACACCAACAGGTCGCGCAGCGACAGCAGCGCCATGCGCAGGCGGCGTGACATCTGTCCCATGGTTAGCTCCCGGCAGCCAGATCGGCATGGCACGGAAGTGCCAGGCCCTCGGCCGTGCGCAGGGTGCGCGCGGCGAGCACGGCGCGCACGGTGGCGCGGGCCACCGCCTCGGCCGCCATCGTGGCCAACACCATCATGCCGGGGTGGTGCGGCACGTGGCCCGTCGCCAGCGTGAACAGCGTATCTCCGTCGCTCATGGTGTGCACGGGGTTGATGCTGCGGGCCAGGCCGTCGTGGCCGGCAACGGCCAGTCGCTGAGCCTGAACCTTGGTCAGCCGCGCGTCGGTGGCGATCACGCCGATCGTGGTGTTGCTGCCGGCCAGCAGGGGATGAGGGGGCTCGCCGCGCAGCAGCGCGTGCCGTGTATCGCGCAGCGTCAGCCCGTCGGCAGCGCGGGCGCCCGCCAGTGGGCGCCCGGTGTCCGGGTCGACCACGTCGCCCACGGCGTTGCAGGCAATGAGCGCACCCACCGTGACGCCCGCGACGGTGACCGAGGCTGTGCCCACGCCGCCCTTCATGGCGTGCTGCAGGCCGAACATCTTGCCCACCACGGCGCCAGCGCCGGCGCCTACGTTGCCCTCGGCTGGCGGCTCGCATGTGGCGGCGGCGCAGGCCGCATAGCCGGCCGCCGCATCGGGACGCACCTTCATGTCGCCCACGTGCAGGTCGAACAGCACGGCCGCTGGCACCAGTGGCAGGCGGCCCACGCCCACGTCCAGCCCTACGCCGTGCTCCTCCAGCCAGCGCACGGCCCCCGTGGCGGCCTCCAGCCCCCAGGCGCTGCCACCCGCCAGCATGATGGCGTGCACCTGCTCCACCAGGTTGCCCGGGGCCAGCAGGTCGGTCTCGCGCGTGCCGGGGGCGGCGCCGCGCACATCCACGCCTGCCACGGCACCCTCGCGCGCAATCACCACGCTGCAACCGGTGGGGCGGCGTGGGTCGGTGAAGTGGCCGACCTCGATGCCGGCAACGTCGGTGATGGCGCCGCAGGCGCTGTGCAGGGAGCAAGCTTGCATGGGCGCCGATTATGGTGCCGCGCCGGCACCTGTCCCCGCGTCTTGCGGGGTGCTCTCAAAGCCGTGCGCGGCGCAGCCGCAGGGCATTCGTGATCACCGAGGCCGAACTCAGGCTCATGGCCAGCGCCGCGATCATCGGCGACAGCAGCCAGCCCGTGAATGGGTAGAGCAGCCCGGCGGCCAGCGGCACGCCCAGCGCGTTGTAGACGAAGGCAAAGCCCAGGTTTTGGCGCATGTTGGCCACCGTGGCCTGCGACAGTGCGCGCGCCGTGGCGATGCCGCGTAGGTCGCCCTTGACCAGGGTGAGCTGGGCGCTGTTCATGGCCACGTCCGTGCCGGTTCCCATGGCGATGCCCACGTCGGCGCGCGCCAGTGCCGGCGCGTCGTTGATGCCGTCGCCGGCCATGGCCACGGTGCGTCCCTCGGCCTGCAGGCGTTCGACCAGGGCCAGCTTATCGGCGGGCAATACCTCGCCGTGCACCTCGTCGATGCCCAGGCGCCGTCCCACGGCACCTGCCGTGGTCAGCCCGTCGCCGGTGGCCATGATGATGCGCAGGCCGGCCGCATGCAGGGCGGCCAGCGCGTCGGGCGTGCTGGCCTTGATGGGGTCGGAGACAGCCAGCAGGCCCGCCAGTTGCCCATCCACGGCCAGGAACATCACACTGGCGCCTTCGCCGCGCAGTGCCTCGGCGGCCTGCGCCAGTGGTCCCGTATTCACGCTGGACTGCTGCATCAGCACTGTGTTACCCAGCGCCAAGGTGCGGCCCGCGATCCGGCCGCGCACGCCGATGCCCGAGGCCGAGTCGAACTGCTCGGCCGCGTCCAGCGCCAGCCCCTGCTGGCGTGCCGCGGCGACGATGGCCGCCGCTAGCGGATGCTCGCTGCCCTGGTCCAGGCTGGCGGCCAGGCGCAGCACCTCTGCCTCGCCCCAGCCGGGCGCGGCCACGGTGCGCTCAAAGCGCGGCCGGCCCTCGGTCAGGGTGCCGGTCTTGTCCACGATCAACGTGTCCACGCGGCACATATGTTCGATGGCGGCCGCATCGCGGAACAGCACGCCCTGCGTGGCGCCGCGCCCCGTGGCCACCATGATGGACATCGGCGTAGCCAGGCCCAGCGCGCAGGGGCAGGCGATGATGAGAACCGCCACAGCGTTGATCAGGCCGTAGACCCACCTGGGCTCGGGCCCGAACAGTCCCCAGCCCAGCAGCGTGAGCACAGACACGCCGACCACGGCCAATACGAACCAGCCCGCAACGCGGTCGGCCATGCGCTGCATGGGCGCGCGCGACCGCTGGGCCTGCGCCACCAGTTGCACGATCTGCGACAGCATCGTGGCCGCACCCACGAGTTCGGAGCGCATGACCAGCGCCCCGCTGGTGTTGAGCGTGGCGCCGATCAGCTTGTCGCCCGTGCGCTTGCTCACTGGCAGCGGCTCGCCCGTGAGCATGGACTCGTCCACGGCGCTGCTGCCTTCGACGACCACGCCGTCCACCGGCACCTTCTCGCCGGGGCGCACGCGCAGCAGGTCGCCCACATGCACATGGGCCAGCGGCACGTCCTCCTCGCTGCCGTCGGCCGCGATGCGGCGCGCGGTCTTGGGCGCCAGGCCCAGCAGCGACTGGATGGCGGCCGAGGTCTGCGAGCGCGCCTTGAGCTCCAGCATCTGGCCCAGCAGCGTCAGCGAAATGATGACCGCGGCCGCCTCGAAGTACACGCCCACGCGGCCCATGGACTGGAATGAGGCCGGGAACACGCCCGGCGCCACGGTGGCCACCACGCTGTAGAGGAAGGCCGCGCCCGTGCCCAGACTGATCAGAGTCCACATGTTGGGGCTGCGCTGCACCACGGATTGCCAGCCGCGCACGAAGAACGGTGCGCCGGCCCACAGCACGATGGGCAGCGTCAGCACCAGCTCCACCCCGCTTTGCGTGGCCATGCCGACCCAACCCAGCCGGTGCCCGGCCATGGCCAGCGTGGTGACGACCATGGTGAGCGGCAGCGTCCACCAGAAGCGGCGCGAGAAGTCGCGCAGTTCGGGGTTGTCATCGGCTGCGTCCAGGCTGGGCAGTACCGGCTCCAGCGCCATGCCGCACTTGGGGCAGTGGCCGGGGCCGCTCTGTCGCACCTGCGGGTGCATGGGGCAGGTATAGACCGTGTCGGCGGTTGGTGGGGCGGGTGGAGCGGCCGATGGCCGGGGCACGTGGGGGCTGTGGTGTAGGTGCTGCCCGTGTGGGGCAGCTGCGGGCGGCGTGCTGTGGGAATGCATGAGGGCTCCTTGGTGCGGTACGAGGCCGGGCAACTGCCGCCCGGTCCGTGGGGCGTCAGCGCAATGGTTCGATATGGGTGACGACGAATACGCCCTTCACCCGTTCGGCCCGAAAGCGCACCTTGTCGCCGGGCTTGAAGGTGGCCGCCTGTGCCGGGTCGAGCAACGTGAACACCATGGTCATGGGCGGCATGGCAAGGTTCTTGAGCTCGCCGTGGCGCAGCGTGATCTTGCCGCTGCGTGCATCCCAACGCGTGACTTCACCCTCGCTGAGATCCTGCGTGCTGTCGCCGGACGCGGCGGGCGTTTCGGTGTGATGGGCGTCGTGGTCCGAGCCCTGGGCATGTGCCCAGCTGCCGGGCAGGCCCAGCAGTGCCAGAGCGGCCACGGGTGCGAGGGCGATGCGCGGCGCGCGCGCTGGCAGGGTGTGCGATGGCATGGCGTGGCCTTTCATGGTGTGCATCAACGGTAGCTGGTGAATACGCGCGTGGAGACGTCGCTGTTCATCAGGTTCTTGGTGACCAGCAGCACGTCGTACGGGTCCTTGCGGCCGTTGTACTCGGGCCCGTCCATGCCGGGGCTGCCCACCGGCATGCCCGGGACGGTGAGGCCCAGGGCCTTGGGTTTGTCCTGGAGCAGCTTGCGCACGTCGGCAGCGGGCACATGGCCTTCGAGCAGGTAGCCGCCCACCAGCGCGGTGTGGCACGAGCCCAGGCGCGTGGGCAGGCCGAGCTTGGCGCGTACGGCGGCGTTGCCCGTTTCGTGCACGGTGACCGTGAAGCCGTTGGCCTGCATGTGGCTCACCCAATCCTTGCAGCAGCCGCAGTTGGGGTCTTTCCAGACCTCCACGGCAGTCTGCGGGGCGGCGGCACGGGCCAGGGCGGGCAGGGCAGCGCCGGCCAAGCCGGTGGCGAGGGCCGTCATCCATTGGCGGCGGGTGGGTTGCGTGATTCGCATGGTGGACTCCTGATGATGCGGGTGGTGGTGTTGTTCAGGGCGTGACGGTGAAGGTGCCGCGCATGCCTGCTTCGTAGTGGCCGGGGATCAGGCAGGCGAAGTCGAAGCGGCCGGGCCGGTTGAAGTGCCAGACCAGGTCTTCCTTGGCGCGCGGGGCCACGTGGGCCATGTGGGGTTCGGCATGCTCCATGTCGGGGTACTGGCGCATCATGGCCGCATGCTGGTCCAGCGTGCCCTGTGTGCCCAGCACCACCTCATGCATGACCTGGCCCTTGTTCTCCACGCGCAGGCGCACGGTCTCGCCTTGCTTGACGGTGAAGTGCGAGGGGGTAAAGCGCATGTCGTCTGTCATGCGCAAGGTGATGGTGCGTTTTGCGCCCTTGGCCTCTCCCGCAATCCCCCATTCTTGCTGCTGCGGGGCGACGGTAGGGTGGCTGTTGTGCATGTTCTCATGGCTAAAACTGGCTGAAGCGCCCGCCAGTAAAGCGCAAGCAGCTATGAATTTGATAGATTTCATGGGTTTCTCCGAGAGTTCAGTGGTGTTCGTGGCTGGCACCCGGCTTGCGCACGCTGGGGGCGCCGGGGGCCCGGCCGGGCGGGGTCGGGCGCGGGGCAGTGGCGTCCAAGGGCGCACCGGCCCATTCGTGCGCCACCGTGCCCGCCGGGTGCTGGTACCAGCCCGGGTCGCGCCAGTCCTGGGCGGCCAGGCCCTGGCGGACCTTCAGGGTCGTGAACATGCCGCCCATCTCCAGCGGGCCGAAGGGGCCGGTGCCGGTCATCATGGGATAGGTGTTGTCGGGCAGCGGCATTTCCATCGCGCCCATGTCGGCCATGCCGCGCTCGCCCATGACCATGTAGTCGGGAATGATCTTCTGGATCTTCCCGACCAGGCCGCGATGGTCCACGCCGATCATGGTGGGCACGCCGTGGCCCATGGCGCCCATGGTGTGGTGGCTCTTGTGGCAATGCAGCGCCCAGTCGCCGGGCTCGTCGGCGATGAACTCCAGCTGCCGCATCTGGCCCACGGCCACGTCGGTGGTCACCTCGGGCCAGCGCGCGGCCTTCGGGGTCGGCCCGCCGTCGGTGCCCGTGATCTCGAACTCATGCCCATGGATGTGGATGGGGTGGTTGGTCATGGTCAGGTTGCCCACGCGGATGCGCACGCGGTCGCCCTGTCGTGCCACCAGCGGGTCGATGGCGGGGAACACCCGGCTGTTGAAGGTCCAGATGTTGAAGTCGGTCATGGTGTTGACCTTGGGCGTGAGGCTCCCCGGCTCCACGTCGTAGGCGCTGAGCAGGAAGGCGTAGTCACGTTGCACCTCCGCGATCAGGGGGTGGCGCGCCTTCGGGTGCGTGATCCACAGGCCCATCATGCCCATGGCCAGCTGCACCATTTCGTCCGCATGCGGGTGGTACATGAAGGTGCCGGGGCGGCGCGCCGTGAACTCGTACACAAAGGTCTTGCCCGCGGGGATGTGCGGCTGGGTAAGCCCGGCCACCCCGTCCATGCCGCTCGGCAAGCGCTGGCCGTGCCAGTGCACGCTGGTGTGCTCGGGCAGGCGGTTGGTGACGAAGATGCGCACGCGGTCGCCTTCCACCACCTCGATGGTCGGGCCCGGGCTCTGGCCGTTGTAGCCCCACATGTTGACCATGAAGCCGGGCGCCACCTCGCGCACTACCGGCTCGGCCACCAGGTGGAATTCCTTGACGCCGGCGTTCATGCGCCATGGCAGCGTCCAGCCGTTGAGCGTGACCACGGGCTGGTAGGGCCGGCCGCCGGACGGGGTTAGCGGCGCGGCCGTGGCGGCAGAGGATTGCGAGGGCGCCTCGGGCAGCGCGGCCAAGGCCACGCGGCTCACCGATGCGGCGGAGGCTGCGACCACGGCCGTGGCGGCGCCGGAGAAGAAATGGCGGCGCTGCATGTCAGTGGCCTTCCGAAGGGGCGTTGGGGGTGGTGGGAGCGGACGGCAGGCCGGTGGGCGCGCCGGGCGATGTGCCCGTGAGAGCCAGTTGCAGGTCGGTCTGGGCGAGCCAGAAGTCGCGCTGCGCCTCGGTGGCGGCAGCCACGGCCTGGCTGGCGCGGCGCGCCTCGGCCAGCAGCTCCCACACGCTGATGAACATGCCGTTGTAGCGCAGCACGGCCTCGTCCTGCATGAAACGCGCCAGCGGCAAAGCCTCGGCCTGCTGCTGGTGCGCCAGGTCCCAGGCGGTGCGGTAGCGCAGCCAGTGGCTGCGTGCCTCGCTGCGCGCGCGGATGGCGGCATCCTGCAGTTGCGCGGCGCTGTGCTGCAACTCGGCCCGCGCGCGGCCCGTGGCAGCTCCGCCCCAGTCGAACAGCGGCAGAGGCAGCTCTACCTCCCAGCCGCGTGTGGTCTCGCGGTGGCCGGAGGCGCGCTCGGTCGCAGTGTTGCGGCTGTAGCTCAGGCCGATGTCGCCGAACACGGATCCAACACCGGCCCAGCCGCTGCGGTCGGCGGTGGTGTCCAGGTCGCGGCGCAGCGCGCGCAGGTCCAGCCGCTCGCGCAGGGCCGTGGCTTCGGCGTCGTCGCCGCCGCGCAGTGCATCCGCCGCGGGCAAGGCAGGGAGCGCATCGGGCAGCGTGAAGTCGGCCTGCGCGCCCCACAGCCCCATCAGCCGCGCCAGTTGCTCGCGCTCCAGCGCGGCATTCAGCCGCGCGCGGGCCAGCTGTGCTGCCGCGTCCTGTGTGATGGCGATTTCGCGTGCCTGCTGCAGCCGGCTGAAGTTGCCCACGCGCGCCATGCGCCGCGCCAGCTCGCCACCGGCCTCGGCCGCCTCGTGCATGCGTTCGCGCGCGGCCAGCACCTGCCGGGCGGCCACGGCGCGCAGCCAGGCGCGGCGTGTGTCCGCGGCCAGGCGCAGCACATCCTGTGCGGCGGCCAGCGTGGCCTGCTCCATCTGCCAGCCTTGCCAACGCGTGCGCCAGGGCAGGGTGATCACGTTGACCAGGCTGAAGCCGAGCTGGCGCTCGATCTCGCGCTCATGCCCGCTGGTGAATCGCCCCAGCGTCAGCGTGGGGTTGAACAGGGTCAGCGCCTGTGCGCGCTGCGCATCCTGCGCGGCCAGATTGGCCAGGCGGGCCTGCAGCGCGGGGCTGTTCAAGAGCGCCACGCGCACGGCGGTGTCCGCATCCACGGGAAGGCGCAGCCATTCGGTGATCTGGGCCTGCGCGTCGCTGCGGCTTTGCGCATCGGGCGCGGGCAGTTGCGCGCCGTCGGGCAGGCGGGGCTGGACATGGCTTTGCACGTCGCCGCGCAGCCCATCGGGGGCGACGCTGGCGCAGCCGGCCAACACCAGTGCAGCGGCCAGCGCAGCCAGGGCGAGCGGAGGGCGCCTCATGGCCGGCCTCCGTGGTGGTGTTTCGGGGTGGGCATGCCAGGGCTGGGCGGCGCGGCGCGTGCCTGCTCGGCTTCCCAACGCACGATGTCGGAGTGGCCACCGGGAAAGGCGCCCACGGCGGTGTTGGCGGCCTTCCAGCCGATGTCGGCCTCGGCCACGTCGCCGCTGGGGGGCAGGGGCTGGTGGCGCAAGGGCAGACTGGGGGCCTGTGCCGAGTCGGCGGTGGCGGTCTGCGATGGGGCGGCAGGAACATTGTCAACCTGCGCCCAGGTCGGCGGTGCGATGCCGGCCAGGGCCGCCAGGGCCATCATGGCCGCAGGGCTGGTGGGGTGCGCGAAGCGCATGGGAGTCTCCCGTCAAACATGACACAACCGCGTCCGCGACTCTCGGCTGCGGCCCCGTCGGGGGACATGCAGCCGATTGCGGACGCACTTCGGGCGTCAGTGCTCAGGAGATGGGTGGCTTGATGGCTTGCGCAGCCGTGGCGCTGGCAAAGTGGGTGCCAGGGTGCGGTTGCAACCTGCTGTCGTGCCGTCCATGGAAGGCTGGCGCCCAGACCGGCGCGTAGAAGGCCGAATGGCAGGCGCCGCAGGCCGAACAGCCGGCTGGGTGTTCCGCGTGGACCGCCCCGCCGGTATCGCAGCAGTGCGGCTGTGCTGATGCGCTGGCATGGTCGCCGTCATGACCACCGTGGTCGTGCGTGTCGCTTGCCATAGCGTGGTGGGTAGCGGCTGCCGCGATGGTGGGCTGCGCGGGCGTGGCCGGTGCAACGCCCATGGCCATGGCGTCGCCCAGCAGGCCCCGCAGGACCAGCAGCAGACCCAGGATCATGGCAACGGCGTGGCGCATGCAGCGAATGATACCGGCGCGGTGCAGGAAGTTCCCGCCAGAGCGAGCGCCGGGCGATGGCCCGGCCGCGTGCCGTCAGACCGCCATGTAGCGCCCTGGCCGGTGGTTCATGGCCAGCACCAGGTTGAGCGCCACGGCGCCGATGACCGACCACAGCACGCGCAGCGGCTCCACTGTGACCAGCGCAGCCAGCACGATGCAGCAGTCCACGGCCATCTGCACCTTGCCGGCGCGCCAGCCGAAGCGGTCCTGCAGGTACAGCGCCATGATGCCCACGCCCCCCAGGCTGCAGCGGTGGCGGAAAAGCACCAAAAAGCCCATACCCATGATCAGCCCGCCGGTGATGGCCGCATACAGCGGCTGCAGTTCGCTGATCTGCAGGAACTGCGACTGCAGCTCCGACAGCACCGACAGCAGCGCCACGGCCGCGAAGGTCTTGAGCGTGAAGGCCAGGCCCAGCTTGCGCAGCGCCAGCCAGTAGAACGGCAGGTTGAGCGCGAAGAACAGCTTGCCGAAGCCGATGCCCGTGGCGTAGTGCAGCACGAAGGCCAGCCCCGCCATGCCGCCGGTGGTGAGCAGCCCGGCGCTGGCGAGGAAGGCCACGCCCACGGAGATCAGCGTCACGCCCACGCCAATCGCCACGGCGTCTTCGGTGCGGGTGTGCGGGACCATGGCGGGAGCGGCGTTGGCGGTGGTGGTGGACATGGGCGGGATCGGCAGTCGCCGTGGTGACCGGCGGGGGCGCGATTGCACCACGGCATCGGTCGTTGTGTCTTGCGCTGGGTCAAATTCCCGTGTCTGGGTGGTGTGATGCTCCTAAAAGGTGAGCTGTTTGCGCTTGTCAGGCGGGCGCTAGAGGTCGATTTGACTCATCTCTGACGCACCCGGCGTGCCGGGGGGCTGGGTGGCCTGCATGGCTTCGGTGATGCATGCGCGCACGGCCACGCTGGGCACCATGGGCCGCAGCGCGGGCACGCTGGCACGGCCGATGTTGCCCTGCGGCAGCCGGCGCACCAGGTGGCCCACCAGCGTGAGGCCCAGCCGCGCCCATTGGCCCCGAGCCTCCGGCGCGTCGCCCAACTGGCGCGCAAAGCGCAGCATCTGCCAGTGCGCGCGCCAGTGCAGGCCCAGGCGGTTCTGGCCCACCACATGGGCGGCCTCCAGGTAGCGCCAACGCTGTTCGGTGGGCGCATCCACGCTGGTGCGCCAGCGCTGCAGCAGGTAGTCGTAGGCGGCGCGCTGGCGGCTTTGTGGTGATTGGGTCATGGTCATGCGGCCTCCTTCGCCGCGATAGAGGCACCGCGGCGCAGGCGCAGCCCGTTGGCCACCACCAGCAGGCTCACGCCCATGTCGGCTGCCACGGCCATCCACATGCTGGCCATGCCCAGCAGCGCCAGGGTGAAGAACGCGGCCTTGATGCCCAGCGCCAGGGTGATGTTCTGCCACAGCACGGCGTGTGCGCGGCGTGCCAGCCGCACGGTGTCGGGAATGCGGCGCAGGTCGTCGTTCATGAGTACTACGTCGGCCGTCTCCATGGCCATGCCGGTGCTGTGTGCGCCGCCCATGGCGAAGCCCACGTCGGCCTGGGCCAGCGCGGGCGCATCGTTGATGCCGTCGCCCGCCATGGCGGTGGGGCCGCGCGTGCGCTGCAGCGCGGCCAGGGTGTCGAGCTTGTCCTGCGGCAGCAGGCCGCCGAGCGCGTCCTGCGCGTCGGTAATGCCCGCCTCGGCCGCGATGGCCTGTGCGGTGGCCGGGTTGTCGCCGCTCAACACCACCGGGTGCACGCCCAGCGCGCGCAGTTCGGCGATGGCCTGGCGCGCGTGGCCGCGCAGCGGGTCGGCCACGGCGAACAGCGCGCGCACGGCTTGCGCGTCGGCCAGCAAGGTGACGGTGCGGCCCTGCCGCTCCTGTTGGGCCAGGGCGTCTTCGAGCGCAGCGTCGGCCAGGCCTTGTTCGCGCATCAGGCGCAGGTTGCCCAGCCACCAGCGCTGGCCGCCCACCTCGGCCTGCACGCCGCGACCGGGCAGGGCCTGCAGGTTCTGCACGCCGTTGTGGGTGGCCGCGGGCAGGCCGGCGGCGATGGCGCGCGAGACCGGGTGCTCAGACCGGCTGGCCAGCTGCCAGGCCACATCTGCCACGGCGTCGGCATCGGCGCCGTTCAGGGCACGCCACTGCACCAGGGCAGGGCTGCCGATGGTCAGCGTGCCGGTCTTGTCCAGCGCCACCACGCGCAGGCCGCGCGCGGCCTCCAGCGCGCTGCCGCCCTTGATGAGGATGCCGCGCCGCGCGGCGGCCGTGAGCGCGCTGACCACCGTGACCGGCGTGGAGATGACCAGCGCGCAGGGGCAGGCGATGACCAGCAGCGCCAGCGCCTGGTAGGTGGACTGCGTCCAGGTCCAGCCCATCAGCGGGGGGGCCAGCAGCGCCAGCAGCACGGCCAGTGCGAACACGACGGGCGTGTAGATGGCGGCAAAGCGGTCCACGAAGCGCTGGATGGGGGCCTTGCCGGCCTGCGCTTGCTCCACCGCGCGCACGATGCGCGCAATCAGCGTGTCGCCGGGCGGGGCGTTCACCTGCATCAGCAGCTCGCCCTGCTGGTTCACGCTGCCCGCGTACAGCGGGTCGCCGGCGGCCTTGTCGGCCAGTTGGCTCTCGCCGGTGATGGGGGCCTGGTTCACGCTGCTGCTGCCGTGGGTGACGGTGCCGTCCAGCGGCACATGCGCGCCCGGGGCGATGCGCACGGTGGCACCCAGCGGCACCTGGTCCACGGGCAGGCTCAGGGTGCTGCCATTCGGCTGCAGCACGTCGGCCGTGGCGGGCGCCAGTTGCAGCAGCTGGCGTATGGCATGGCGCGCGCGGTCCATGGCGCCGTCCTCGATGCGCTCGGCCGCCACGTACAGCGCCATGACCATCGCTGCCTCGGGCCACTGGCCGATGAGGAAGGCGCCCGTCACCGCCACGGCCATGAGCGCGTGGATGCCCAGGCGCAGGCGCGCAAGGTCTTTGAGGCCCACCCGGTACACGCCCAGGCCCGACAGTGCAATCGCCACCACGGCCAGGGCCATGCCGGCGTAGTCCTGCTGCATCCAGTGCGCCACCTCGGCGCCCGTGGCCAGGGCCAGCGCCGCGGCGATGCGCGGCCAACCGGGCAGGGTGCCGTGGTCGTGGCCGTCGCCCGCCGATGTGCTGCAGGCGCAGCCGCTGCATGCGGATGCAGGCGAAGGAGGCAGGTTTGCCGCGCCCGGGCCATGGGAATGGGACGCGGAATGGGAGGAATGGCTTTGGCTCATGCCATGATTGGAAACCTTGAAGCCACTCGAAGGTCAAGCCATGCTGCGACAAAGCCCCCGCCACCGTATCGGTGATGCCGCCCGGCTCTCGGGCGTGCCACCGGCCAACATCCGCTATTACGAAAAGGAAGGCCTGCTGCCCGCGCAGACCCGCGCGGACAACCGCTACCGCCTCTACAGCGACGAGGAGGTTCACCGCATGCGCTTCGTGCGGCTGTGCCGCGCCATGGACATGTCGCTGCAGGAGGTGCGCGGCCTGCTGGCATTGGACGCCTGCAGTACCACCGACGGCCATGCCGCCTGCGTCACGCTGGACGAGCACCTGGCGCACGTGCGCACGCGCATGGCCGAGCTGGCGACGCTGGAGCAGGAACTGCTGTCGCTGCGCAGCCGTTGCGACGGCACGGGAAGGCAGTGCCACGTGATCGAGGCGTTGCACGCACGCGCCGATGCCGATCCCGTGCCGCCCGCAGGGCCGGCGGCCCGCAGGCATGTATGAGGCCCATGGCACAGGTTGCTATGGTGTTAATAGCTGCTAGCGCTTGCTGCATAAGCGCTAGCGGCTAATTTGTTACTTATCGAATGCAGCCTTCGCCTATGATCCGCGCATGAACGCCAGCCTGCACCCTTCCATCGTGCCCCGGCGCCTGTGGGCCCAGGCGCGGCGTTGGGCCGTGGCGTGGTGGCGCATCATCTACCTGGGCGCCGTGGTCATGGTGCTGATGCTCTCGCCGTCCAGCTACGGCCGCGCCACGCGCTGGCGGCTGGCGCGCCACATGTACCAGGACACCGCGCCCATCCTGCTGGGCTTCACGGTGCTGGCGGCACTCATCAGTCTGGTCATCACGCGCATCGTGGTCGTCACGGCGCTCAGCTACGGCCTGTCGCGCTATGCGCTGGAGATGGTGATCCGCGTACTGGTGCTGGAGCTGATCCCGCTGACCGCCGCGCTGTTCGTGGCGATGCGCGCCACCATCCCCAACGGCACGCAGCTGGCGCTGATGCGCCAGTCGGGCCACCTTCAGGCTCTGCGCCAACGCGGCGCCGACCCCGTGCGCATGGAGCTGCTGCCGCGCGTGGTGGCTGGCGTGTATGCCAGCATCACGCTGGCGGCGCTGTCGTGCGTAGTGGCGCTGGTCATGGCCTACCTGGGCGTGTATGGGCTCAACACGGCGGGGCTGCCGGTGTACACGCGCATGTTCGGCCATGTGTTCGCGCCGCAGATCACGCTGGTGTTCGTGCTCAAGACCGTGTTCTTCAGCCTGGCCGTGGCGCTGATTCCCATGGCTTCGGGGCTCTACGAGAGCGGCGACGCACGCCAGGCCCAGCAGCCCGACTCCGAGCTGGGCGGCTTGGCGCGCATGTTCGCTGTGCTGCTGCTCATCGAGGTGATCTCGCTGATGGGCAATTACTACTGATTTCATGGCCACGCGATGACCGATCCGCAACGTCCCCAACCCCCGCTGTCCGAACCGCCGGCGAACGCGCCGGTAGAGTTGCTGCGGCCCGTGGCCCATCTGGAGCGCAAGGCGGCGGCGCTGCTGCTGTTCACGCTGGTGCTCGTGCTGGGTGCGGGCCTGTACCTGCTGTACGCGCGCGGCGCGTTCGAGCCCACGCAGCGGCTGGTGCTCACGGCCGAAGATTCCGAGGGCGTGGTCGTGGGCATGGACATGACGTTCTCGGGCTTTCCCATCGGCCGGGTGCGGCGCATCGAACTGGCCGAGACCGGCAACGTGCGCATCCTCATCGACGTGGCCCAGCGCGACGCGCACTGGCTGCGCACCTCCAGCGTGTTCACCCTGGTCAGCGGACTGGTGGGCGGCACCACCATCAAGGCCTACAGCGGCATGCTGGCCGACCCGCCGCTGGAGGACGGCGCCGAGCGACCCGTGCTGCGCGGCGACGCCACGGCGGAGATTCCGCAGCTCATGTCATCGGCACGCCAGCTGCTGGACAACCTGAACGCCATGACCGGCGCAGAGTCCGCCCTGGGTGGCGCCATGGCCCAGGTGCGCACACTCACCGAGCGGCTCAACGCGCCAAGCGGCGCCCTGGGCGTGCTCATGGGCAACGAGGCGGACGCGAAGAAGATCCTCACCACGCTGGAGCGCACCAACCAGCTGCTTGCGCGCATCGACGGCATGGCCGCCAAGGCGGACAGGCAGGTCTTCGGTGCGCAGGGCGACCCCGGCCTGGTGCCCGAGGTGCGGGCCGCCGTGGTGCAGCTCAACGGTTTGCTGGCCGACGCGCGCCAGAGCCTCACCAAGGTGGACGCCGTGCTGGCCGAGGCCCAGGCCGTGGGCGCCAACGCGCGCGAGGCCACGACCGACCTGGGCACGTTGCGCGCCGAGGTGGAAGGCAGCCTGCGCAAGGTGGATGCGCTGGTGAACGAGATCAACCGCAAGTGGCCCTTTGCCCGCGAAACGGAGCTGAAACTGCCATGACCTCCCTGCAGCTTCTCTTGTGCCGGGGCTTGGCACCCGCGCTGGCCGTGGTGCTGTCGGCCTGCGCCGGCAAGGCGCCGGTGCCCGACTGGCAGATGAATGCCCACGGCGCGGCCGAGCGGGCGACCGAGGCCTACCTGTCCGGCAACACCCGCGTGGCCGACCAGGAATGGACCCGCGCACGCGCCGAGGTGGCACGCACAGGCCGGCCCGAGTTGCTGGCGCGCGTGGAGCTGATGCGCTGCGCCGCGCAGGTCGCCAGCCTGCAACTGCAGCCCTGCACGGCTTTCGAGCCGCTGCGCGCCGATGCGGCGCCGCCGGAGCAGGCCTATGCCGACTACCTGGCAGGCCGCGCCACGCCCGCGCAGGCGGCGCTGCTGCCCGAGGCACAACGCGCCGCCGCGGCCAGCCCCCAGTCCATTGCCGGGATTGCCGACCCCTTGGCGCGCCTGGTGGCAGCGGGTGCGGCCGTGCGCGCCGGGCGCGCTACGCCGGAAGTCATGGTGCTGGCCACCGACACCGCCTCGGCGCAGGGATGGCGCCGCCCGTTGATGGCCTGGCTGCTGCTGCGCGCCGAACGGGCGGGTGCGGCGGGCGATACCGCGTTGGAGGCCGCGCTGCGGCGGCGCGTCGCTGTGGTGGAAAGCGGCGGCGCACCCGCCAGCGCCGTGCCCTGAAGCCCGGCCCGGGCGGCCCGCAAAAAAGCCGCCCGAAGGCGGCTGGAGGGGAGGAGTGAAAGGGAGCTCAGTCGAAGACGCCAGCGGGAACGAGTTGTTCCAGCTGGCTGTGCACCTGCGAGTCGGCCACCTGGGTCGTCTGGTGGGGCACCAGGGTCATGACGCTGGCCGCGAAGGCCAGGACCACGGTGACCACAAAGGCCGCGTAGGCGCGCGATCCGGGGCGGAAATGGCGTTTCATGGCAGTACCTCAGGTGGGTGGAACACACGGTATGCATGCATACCAAGACATGGAGCGATTAAAGCGCTTCAGTCCTCGCACCGTCTGTAAGACAAGGTAGATATGCGCAGCTTGGAAACCACCGTTACCGTTGGATGCAATCGTGCGGCGACCGGACCGCGCGGCGCGCTGCGCGGTCAACCAGCGTTCAGTGCGCGTGCGAGCGCTCCCGCGGTGAGGGACCTCCCGGCGGGCCAGCGGTCGGCAGCAGCGCCGTGCTCCCAGCAGGCGCGGCCCGCCGCCGCAAATGCCGCACCGGCCTGTGCAGGCTCCGCGGCCAAGCGCGCCCCCAACAGGCCGGCCAGCACGTCACCGGTGCCGCCCGTGGCCAGACGCGCATTGCCCGTGGGGTTGATGAGGGGCGTGTGCCCCGGTGCGGCAATCACGCTGCCCGAGCCCTTGAGCAGCACGGTGCAGCCGTACTGATCGGCCAGCGTGCGCGCCGCGGCCAGGCGGTCGGCCTGCACGGTGGCCGTGGTGCCGGCCAGCAGCCGCGCGGCCTCCAGGGGGTGCGGAGTCAGCACGGTGGGGCGGCCCTGCCGGCCACGCTCGCGCAGCAGATGCTGCAGATGGGGGTCGGCGGCCACGGCGTTCAGCGCGTCTGCGTCCAGCACCAGGCGTGCCGATTGCTGCAGGACGTCTGGCAGCACGGCCGCCACGGCCGCGCCCCCGCCGCAGCCGCAGACCACGGTGGCGTGGTCCAGCGCCAGCGCGTCACAACGGCGCAGCATCAGTTCAGGCTGCTGCGGCAGGGCGGGGAGTGCGCCGGCGTCCAGCAGCGCCACCATCACGCGGCCCGCGCCGGCGTGCAACGCCGCGCTGGCGGCTAAAAGGGCCGCACCCGTCATGCCCATGCCGCGCGCCTGCAGGCCTTCGCCGCCGATGACGGCCACGTCGCCGTAGCTGCCCTTGTGGCTGGCATGGGCGCGCACGGCAGGGGCGGGGGGGCCGGCGAGCCAGGCGCAAGGGGTTTCGGTTGATGCCGGCACGCCCAGGTCATCAAACCACACGCTGCCCGCTGCGTCGCGACCCTGGCCGGTGAACAGGCCTGGCTTGAGCGTGAGCAGGCTCAGCGTGTGGCGCGCCGCCGTGGCACCTGGTTGGGCCGGCGCCAGCCCCGGGATGTACTGGCCTGATTCCGCCACCAGGCCCGATGGCAGGTCCACGCACAGCGTGGGTGCCGCGCAGGCGCGCATGCGGGCCAGCCATTGCAGCAGCCGCGCGTCGGGCCTGCGGGGGCGCGGATCGGCGCTCAGGCCGATGCCCAGCAGCGCATCCACGCACAGGTCCTGCGGACCGAGGGAGGGTGGCTCAGCCGCGAACGGCACGCCGGCCTCTTGTGCGCGCTGCCAGGACTGGCGCGCGTCGGCAGGCGCCGTCTCGGGCGTTCCCATCCAGGTCACCACGACCGGGTGGCCGCCGCGGTGCAGCAGCAGGGCGGCCTCCAGCCCATCGCCGCCGTTGTTGCCGCCGCCGCAGGCGAACCAGAAGGTGCGCGCATGTGGAGCCAGCGCGAGCGCCAACCGGGCCGTGGCCTGGCCGGCGCGCTGCATCAGCGTGTGGGGCGCGAGGGCAGCGGCGGCGCTGGCCTCCAGGCGGCGCGTGGCCGCGGTGTCGAACAGGGGATGGGGCCGGTCAGGTGCGATGCGCTGCATGCCCGGCATTGTGGCGCCGGGCGGGGGCCGTGCGAAGCGCGCTAGAAGCGCTGCGGCGCAAAGGGCTGCAGGTCAATCGCGGGACTGCGCTGGGCGATCAGGTCCGCCAAGGCGCGGGCACTGCCACAGGCCTGGGCCCAGCCGCAAGCGCCATGGCCGGTGTTGATCCACAGGCCGGACACATCGCTCGCGCCGATGGCAGGGGCGCCATCGGTCAGCGTGGGGCGCGCGCCGCGCCAGACCTGCACTTGCGGGGACGAGGTGAGTGCGCCGCCCGGGAACCAGCCCGACAGCGCGAGGTAGAGCGTCTGCAGCGTGGGCGCGTGGTGGCTGCCGTTGCCGTGCCCGATCTCGGCGCCGCCGGACACACGCACGCGCTGACCCTGGCGGGTGATGGTGATGCGGTGCAGCGGATCGATTACCGAGCCCTGGGGTGCATGGCTGTCCTCGCGCACCGGCGCGCTGACAGTGTAGCCATGTACGGCCTCCAGGGGCAGGTGGCGCCCCAGCGGGCGCAGCAGCGCGGCGCTGGCCACGCCGGCGCACAGCACCACGGCGTCGGCCTGGCGCGGGGCGGCTTCGCCTACGACGTGGACGCCGGGCGGCGATGCGCTGAGAGCGCGGACATGCGCGCCGAACACGAACTGTGCGCCGCGCTCCTGCGCCGCGTGGCGCAGGATCTGCGCAAACAGCCGGCAGTTGCCGGACTCGCCATCCGGTACATGCACGGCGCCCGCCAGCGGCACGTCGGTGGACAGGCCGGGCTCGATGAGCCGCGCGGTGTCGGCATCCACATCGCGCAGGCCCACGCCCGCGTCGCGCAGCACCTTCAACGCGGGCTGCAGGCGCTCCACATCTTCGGGGCGGCACAGCAGCACCAGAGTGCCGCGGCTGGTTTCCAGGTCCACGTCCAATTGGTGGATGAGTTCGCGCGTGCGTGCCAGGCTGTAGCGGCCCAGACCTTCCAGCGCGGCCAGCCGCGCCGCCGTCTCGGGCCGGCGACCCGCCTGGGACCAGCGCCAGCGCCAGCGCCGGCCTGCCATGCCGGCGCCGCGTACCAGGCGCAGCGTGGCATCGCGGCTCCAAGGCCAGCGGCCGAGCGGCCCACCCAGGCCCGGCGCCGCCCACGGCATGAGTAGCGAGGGCGCCAGCAGGCCGGAGCTGCCGAAGCTCGCCTCCTCTGCCGCGGCGCCGCGCTGCTCGACCACGGTGACCTGATGGCCGTCCGCGGCCAGTTCATAAGCAGTGGCCGCGCCGACGATGCCGGCGCCCACGATGATGATGTGCATGAAAATTGAAGCGAAATATGCCTCTAGCGCCCGTAGGATAAGCGCTAGTAGCTATTGTTTTTGTAGTTCTTGTTCGATCAGCAGGCCGATGTTCAGCACCGGGTCGTCGCGCAGTGCGCCGTGCCACACCATCAGGCCCACGGGCAGTTCGCCCGCTTCGTGGCAGGGCAGGGACAGGGCGCAGCCGTCCAGCATGTTGACCACGCTGGTGTTGCGCAGCAGCAATCCGTTGACGCGAAAGAACTCCGCGTCGCGCTCGCTGCCCGGCGCGACCGATGCGATGGGGGGCGCCACGATGGGCACGGTGGGCGAGAGCAGGGCGTCGAAGTCGGCCATGGCGGTCTGCATGCGTGCGATCCAGGCGCGCCGCGCGTGCAGCAGATCGATGTAGTCGGCCGCGGACATGCCAGCGCCGCGCTCGATGCGGCTCTTCACGCGCGGATCGTAGGCGTTGCCGTGCCGTGCCAGCAGCGTGCGGTGCCAGGCGTAGCTTTCGGCGGCGGAAAACCCGCCGGTGGCGTTCACATCGGCCAACTGGGCGGTTTCTGCCAGGGCAATCTCGGTGATCTGCGCGCCGGCCGCGCGCAGGCGGGACAGCGTGCGGTCGAAGGCGCGGACCACGGTGGCGTCCAGTCCGTCCAGGAACAGTGTGGCGGGTACGGCCAGCCGCCAGGCCGACAGCGGTGCGGGGCTGCGCGTGACGCGCCGTGCCGCCAGGATCTCGTGCGCCACGACGGCATCGCGCACCGTGCGGGTGAGTGCGCAGGCCGTGTCCAGCGTGGTGGACAAGGGGACAGCGCCTTCGGTGGGCACGAGACGCGCGGTGTTCTTGAAGCCCACGATGCCGTTCAGCGCGGCCGGGATACGGATCGAGCCGCCCGTGTCGGAGCCCAGGCCAATGAAGGCCGCGCCCGTGGCCACCGACACCCCGGCGCCCGACGATGAGCCCCCGCACACCCGCGCGGGGCCGGGCAGCGCGCCGTGGCGGGCGTCAAATGCGGCGGGCGTGCCGAAGTGCGGATTCACACCCACGCCGGAGAAGGCGAACTCCACCATGTGCGTGCGGCCGATGAACGCTGCGCCCGCGCGGCGCAGGCGCGCCACGGCCGGGCTGTCGGCCGGCGCGGGTGGCGCATCCCGCAACACGGTGGAGCCCGCGGCGGTGGTCATGCCCTGGATGTCGAACAGATCCTTGACCGACACGGCAAGGCCCGCCAGCGGCAGACGCTCCACGCCGGGCACGGCGGCTGCTGGGCGGGCCTGGTCGAAGCTGGTCTGGCGGAACACATGGGCGCAGGTGGGCCCTTCGGCGGCGGCGATGCAGCGCTCGATTTCATCGCGTGCGCTGCTGTGCCCGGCAGCTACGTGGCTGCGGGTGGAGACGAGGTCAGCCAACATGGGGGATATGCTAGAATCTTTGGGTTTTGCTGAGAGCTGCGCCGCCGCCGTGCTGCCAGGCACCATGCAGAACTTAATCGCAAACCAGCCCTCTCAAGGTGTTGCCCTCTGCCCTCTCGTGGGACTGCAAGTTCCACGCAAGAGCGATTCAGTGGGCAAGTATTGAGGCTGGATTTTAGACCCAACCTTCGGAGAAACCTCATGTCCGTCACCATGCGTGAAATGCTGGAAGCCGGTGTCCACTTTGGCCACCAAACGCGCTTCTGGAACCCCAAGATGGCCCCCTTCATCTTCGGCCATCGCAACAAGATTCACATCATCAACCTGGAAAAGTCGCTGCCGATGTTCCAGGAGGCGCAGAAGTTCGCCAAGCAGTTGGCCGCCAACCGCGGCACGATCCTGATGGTCGGCACCAAGCGCCAGGCCCGCGAACTGGTGGCCGAGCAGGCCCAGCGCGCTGGCGTGCCCTATGTCGACCAGCGCTGGCTGGGCGGCATGCTGACCAACTTCAAGACCGTCAAGACCTCCATCAAGCGCCTGAAGGACATGAAGGCACAGCAGGAAGCCGGCCTGGAGTCCATGAGCAAGAAGGAGCAGCTGATGTTCTCGCGCGAGCTGGAAAAGCTCGAGAAGGACATCGGGGGCATTCAGGACATGGCTGCGCTGCCCGACGCCATCTTCGTGATCGACGTGGGCTACCACAAGATCGCCGTGTCCGAAGCCAAGAAGCTGGGCATCCCGCTGATCGGCGTGGTGGACTCCAACCACTCGCCCGAGGGCATTGACTACGTGATCCCCGGTAACGACGACTCGGCCAAGGCTGTGGCTCTGTACGCTCGCGGCATCGCCGACGCTATCCTTGACGGCCGTGCCAACGCCGTGACGGAAGTGGCCAAGGCTGTGGCTGCCGAAGGCTCCGACGAATTCGTGGAAGTGGACGAGAACGCCGCCTAAGTCAAGGGCCGCGCGATGCGTCGCAAAAAAAGCGGGGCCCCTGGTGAGCCCCCTTTTTTTTAGCTTCTGATCCTGTAACGAACTGAACTCAAGAACTGGAGAAACACGATGGCTGCAATTACCGCAAGCATGGTTGCCGAACTGCGTGGCAAGACCGATGCCCCCATGATGGAATGCAAGAAGGCCCTGACCGAGGCCGACGGCGACATGGCCAAGGCCGAAGAGCTGCTGCGCGTCAAGCTGGGTACCAAAGCCGGCAAGGCCGCTTCCCGCGTGACGGCCGAAGGCGTGGTGGCATCGTTCATCAACGGCAACGTGGGTGCGCTGATCGAAGTGAACAGCGAAACCGACTTCGTGTCCAAGAACGACAGCTTCATCGCCATGGCCAACGCCGCCGCCAAGCTGGTCGCTGAGCACAACCCCGCCGACATCGAAGCCCTGGGCCAATTGGCCTATGAGCAGGATGGCTTCGGCCCCACCCTGGAAGATGTGCGCAAGGGCCTGATCGGCAAGATCGGCGAGAACATGTCTTTCCGTCGTTTCAAGCGTTTCAGCGGCTCCAACCTGGCCGCCTACCTGCACGGCTCGCGCATCGGCGTGGTGGTGGAGTTCGACGGCGATGCCGTGGCCGCCAAGGACGTGGCCATGCATGTGGCCGCCATGAAGCCCGTGGCGCTGACCAGCGCCGACGTGCCTGCCGACCTGATCGCCAAGGAGCGTGCCGTGGCCGAGGGCAAGGCCGCCGAGTCCGGCAAGCCGGCCGATATCGCCGCCAAGATGGTCGAAGGCTCGGTGCAGAAGTACCTCAAGGAAGTCTCGCTGGCCGACCAGGTCTTCGTGAAGGCCGCCGATGGCAAGCAGACCGTGGCCCAGATGCTCAAGGCCGCCAACACCACGGTGAAGGGCTTCACCCTGTACGTGGTGGGCGAGGGCATCGAGAAGAAGGTGGACGATTTCGCCGCCGAGGTGGCTGCGCAAGTCGCTGCCGCCAAGTCGGGCGCCTGATAGCGCCTGCCGCCCACGCCCTTCATCCCCCCAGTCCAGCCTTACGGAGAATTGCCCATGACCCTCGCCACGCCAGCCCACAAGCGCATCCTGCTCAAGTTGTCTGGTGAGGCGCTCATGGGCGATGACGCATTCGGCATCAACCGTGCCACGATCGTGCGCATGGTCGAGGAGATCGCCGAGGTCAACCGCCTGGGCGTGCAAGTGGCGGTGGTGATCGGCGGGGGCAACATCTTCCGCGGTGTGGCGGGCGGGTCCGTGGGCATGGACCGCGCCACGGCCGACTACATGGGCATGCTGGCCACCGTGATGAACGCGCTGGCCCTGGCGGACGCCATGGACAAGCAGGGGCTGACGGCCCGCGTGATGTCCGCCATCGGCATCGAGCAGGTGGTGGAGCCCTACGTGCGTCCCAAGGCGCTGCAGTACCTCGAAGAGGGCAAAGTGGTGGTGTTCGCCGCCGGAACCGGCAACCCCTTCTTCACCACCGACACGGCCGCCGCGCTGCGTGGCGCCGAGATCGGCGCCGAGGTGGTGCTCAAGGCGACCAAGGTCGACGGCGTGTACACGGCCGATCCGATGAAGGACCCGTCGGCCACCCGCTATGCCAAGCTCACGTTCGACGAGGCCATGAGCCGCAACCTGGGCATCCTGGACGCGACGGCATTTGCCCTGTGCCGCGACCAGAAGCTGCCGATCCGCGTGTTCTCCATCGTGAAACATGGCGCGCTGAAGCGCGTGGTGATGGGCGAAGACGAAGGCACGTTGGTGTACGCTTGATGGCTTTGCCGCGCCTGGCCTGATTGCCCGCTTGCAGAGGAACCACACATGACGATTGCCGACATCAAGAAAACGACCGAGGCGAAGATGGACCAGTCCATCGCCGCCTTCAAGAACAACCTGGCCAAGATCCGCACCGGCCGCGCCAACCCGCAGCTGCTCGACACAATCCATGTCGAGTACTACGGATCCATGGTGCCGTTGTCCCAGGTGGCCAACGTGGCCTTGCTCGACGCGCGCACCATCAGTGTGCAGCCCTGGGAAAAGAACATGGGTGCCAAGATCGAGAAGGCGATCCGTGAAAGCGATCTGGGGCTGAACCCGGCCTCCATGGGCGACCTGATCCGCGTGCCCATGCCGCCGATGAGTGAAGAGCGCCGCAAGGAGATGACCAAGCTGGCGCGCAGCGAAGGCGAGGGCGCCAAGGTGGCCATCCGCAACCTGCGCCGCGATGCCAATGAGGGCGTCAAGAAGCTGGTCAAGGACAAGCTCGCCTCCGAGGACGACCAAAAGCGCGCCGAGGCCGATGTGCAGAAAACCACCGACAAGCACATTGCAGAGATCGATGCCTTGGTGGCGGCCAAGGAGCAGGAAATCATGGCGATCTGATCCGGTTTTGCGGATCGATCCTGGATTCATGCCCACCGTGCAGGGAGCCATTCCCCACCACATTGCCATCGTCATGGATGGCAACGGCCGCTGGGCGACGCGCCGCTTCCTGCCGCGCCTGGCGGGGCATCGGCAGGGCGTGGAATCGCTGCGGCGCTGCGTGCATGCCTGCGTCCAACGCGGCGTGGGCGTGCTTACCGTGTTCGCGTTTTCCTCCGAGAACTGGAACCGTCCGGCGGACGAGGTGTCCGGTCTCATGGATCTGCTTGCCAAGGCGCTGACACGTGAGGTGCCGCAACTGGCCCGGGATGGCGTGCAGGTGCACTTCGTGGGGGAAAAATCGGGCATTTCGGCGCAGGTGCGCGAAGGGCTCCAGCGTGCCGAGGCGGCCACCGCAAGCAACCAGCGCCTGGTGCTCAATGTCTGCTTCAACTACGGCGGCCGCTGGGACATCACACAGGCCGCAGCTGCGCTTGCAGCGCGGGGCGAGCCCATCACCGAGGCCAGCCTGCATGCCGCCATGGGCATGGCCCATGTGCCCGATCCGGATCTGCTGATCCGAACCGGTGGCGAGCGGCGCATCAGCAACTTCCTGCTGTGGCAGGCCGCCTATACCGAACTGTATTTCAGTGACCGCCTGTGGCCCGATTTCGACGAGGCCGCACTGGATGAAGCCATCGCGGACTTCGCGGCGCGCGAGCGCCGCTTTGGCCAAACCTCCGACCAGGTACAAGCGCAGCAGCCCGGTTCGCTGCGTGCCTGATTCCGTCCACCGCACATCGCTGAAGGGGGCCTGGATGCTCAAGCAACGTGTCATCACCGCGTTGGTCCTGCTGGCCATTCTGTTGCCGGCATTGTTCTATCCCTCGTTCGTGCCCTTTGCCGTGGTGACGCTGGTCATGATGGCTGCGGCGGCGTGGGAATGGGGTCGGCTTAACGGCCTCGGCGGCGGCGCCAGCATCGGCCTGGGGGCGGCGTGTGTAGTGCTGTGCGGCCTCGGGTGGGCCGCGGGCTGGCTGCACCAGCCGCTGCCCTGGCTGTGGCTGGTGGGCGGCGCTGCCTGGGTGCTGGGTGGGGCCGCCTTGCTGCGCGTCGGCGTGGCCGGCTGGCCGCAGCTGCCGCGCGGGCTGCGCGTGGCCGGCGGCGTGCTGGCGCTGTGGATGGCCTGGCTGGCCGTAGCCCAGGCGCGCGTGGTGGGGGTCAATTTCCTTCTGTCGGTTCTGACCCTGGTGTGGGCGGCCGACATCTTTGCCTACTTTGCCGGCCGCGCTTTTGGCCTGCGCTTCACGCGCAACAAGCTGGCTCCCTCTATCAGCCCCGGCAAGAGCTGGGAAGGGGTGTGGGGTGGCATGCTGGGTGTGCTGGTGCTGGCCGCGGCCTGGACCGCGGCCGATGGGGCCTGGCAGGCCAGCGTGCCCAGCCTGTACTCACGCCTGGCAGCCCAGGGCGTATGGCTGCTGGTCGTTGGCGCATTGTTCATGGCCGCCATGAGCGTGGTAGGCGACCTGGTGGAGTCGCTCATCAAGCGCAGCGCCGGTGTCAAGGACAGCAGCGGCCTGCTGCCCGGCCACGGCGGCGTACTGGACCGCATCGATGCGCTGCTGCCTACGCTGCCCCTGGCCATGATGCTTTCTCATTTCGCATCCGCATGAAACAACGTCTCACGGTGCTGGGTTCTACGGGATCCATCGGCACCAGCACCCTCGACGTGGTGGCTCGCCACCCCGATCTCTACGAAGTCTTTGCGCTGAGCGCGGCCACGCAGGTGGACCTGATGCTGGCGCAATGCGCGCAGTTCCGTCCGCGCTATGCGGTGATGGCCAGCAGTGCGCATGCGCGCCAGCTGGCAGACAAACTGCAGCAGAGCGGCTTGCCCACCGAGGTGCTGCAAACACCCGATGCGCTGCAAGCCATTGCCTCGCACGAAGAGGTGGACGCGGTCATGGCGGCCATCGTGGGCGCGGCGGGCCTGGCGCCGTGCCTGGCGGCCGCGCGTGCGGGCAAGCGCCTGTTGCTGGCCAACAAGGAGGCGCTGGTCGTCGGGGGCGAGGTGTTCATGGCTGCGGTGCGCGAAGGCGGCGCCACGCTGCTGCCCATCGACAGCGAGCATTCCGCCATCTTCCAGAGCCTGCCCGAAGACCCCGCCACCTGGCCGCGGCGCGTGGACCACGTGCTGCTCACCGCGTCGGGCGGGCCGTTTCGCACGCGTGACCCGGCCACGCTGCGCGACGTGACACCGGCGCAGGCCTGCGCGCATCCCAACTTCTCGATGGGCCGCAAGATTTCCATCGACTCGGCCACGATGATGAACAAGGCGCTGGAGGTGATCGAGGCGCGCTGGCTGTTCAACCTGGCGCCCGAGCAGATCAAGGTGGTCATCCACCCGCAGCAGATCATCCACTCCATGGTGCAGTTCGTGGACGCGTCCATCATTGCCCAGTTGGGCACGCCCGATATGCGCGTGCCCATCGCCTGTGGCCTGGCCTGGCCCGAGCGGGTGGAAAGCGGCGCGGCACCCCTGGATTTCACGCAACTGGCAGCGCTGACCTTCGAAGAAGCGGATGCCACGCGCTTTCCCGGGCTGCACCTGTCCTGGCAGGCGTTGCGCGCGGCGCCCGGCACCACGGCCGTGCTCAATGCCGCCAACGAGGTGGCAGTGGCGGCTTTCCTGGAGCAGCGCATACGTTTCGACCAGATCCATGCGCTCAACCTTGCAACTTTGGAAGCCGTCGAACCGTCCAACCCGGACTCGCTGGACGCACTGCTGGCGCTGGATGCGCGCACGCGTGCGCGGTCCGCGGAGTTGATGGCGCGCTTGTGAGGATGCTCTTAAAAGGTGAGCGTTTTGCGCTTGTCATACAAGGGTTACAGGTGCCTTTTATATTCAAGTCATTGGTGGATAAGCGCCAGGCGCTCTGATTTTTGTAGGAAACCCCAGGCATGCTGCTGACTGTCGTTGCCTTCATCGTCGCGTTGGGCGTGCTGATCGCCGTGCACGAGTACGGCCATTACCGCGTGGCGGTGGCCTGCGGTGTCAAGGTCCTCCGCTTCTCGGTCGGCTTTGGCAAGCCTTTGCTGCGTTGGCAGCCCAAGGGCTCACCCACGGAATTCGTCATCGGCGCCTTTCCGCTGGGAGGGTACGTACGCATGCTGGACGAGCGCGAAGCGCCCGTCGAGCCGCATGAACGCCACCTGGCCTTCAATACCCAGCCCCTGCGTTCGCGCGCCGCCATCGTTGCCGCGGGGCCGCTGGCCAATCTGCTCCTGGCGGTGTTGTTGTACGCCGCCGTCAACTGGAGCGGCGTGGACGAGCCCAAGGCCTACCTGGCCAGCCCTGTAGCGGGGTCGGTGGCCGAGCAGGCGGGCCTGCGCGGCGGCGAACTGGTGGTGTCCGCCGGGCTGGGCGAGGGCGATTTCGAGCCCGTGCGCTCGTTCGAAGACCTGCGCTGGACGCTCACGCGCGGCGCGCTGGACGGGCAGAACGTGCGGCTGCTGCTGCAGCCAGAGCGCGGAACGACGCCGCGCGAGGTGCTGTTGCGCATAGATCAGCTGGACGTGCGTGAGGCCGATGTGCAGCTGTATCGCCGCATCGGCATCACCGCGCCCTGGACGCGTCCCGTGTTGGGCGAGGTCGTGCCAGGCGGCGCGGCTGCGCGTGCGGGGCTGCGCGCTGGCGATGTGGTTCTGCGCCTGGGCAATGCGGCGGTGGTGGATGGCGTGCAACTGCGCGAGCTGATACGCGCGTCCGTGCAGGCAGGCCGGCCGCTCACGCAGGTCTGGCGCATCGAGCGCGACGGTCAGCCGCGCGACCTGGAAGTCACGCCCGAAGTGGCACAGGAGGCTGGCGGCGCCGTGGGACGCGTCGGCGCCTATGTGGGCGCGCCGCCCGAGATGGTGAACGTGCATTACGGCCCCTTGGAAGGGCTCTGGAAAGGCACGGTGCGCACATGGGAGGTGTCGGTCCTCACGCTGCGCATGATGGGCCGCATGGTGATCGGTGAGGCTTCGCTCAAGAACCTCAGCGGGCCGCTGACCATCGCCGATTACGCAGGCCGTTCCGCCAGCATGGGGCTGACCCAGTACCTCAGCTTCCTCGCACTCATCAGCGTGAGCCTGGGAGTGCTGAACCTGCTTCCGCTGCCCGTATTGGATGGGGGGCACCTGATGTATTATCTTTGGGAGGGGGTGACGGGACGGGGCGTGTCCGAAGCCTGGATGGAGCGGCTGCAGCGCACAGGCGTCGCGGTGCTTCTCCTCATGATGTCCATCGCCCTGTTCAACGACCTCACCCGGCTTTTTGGCTAACCTTTTCGCCGCCGTTGCGCTGCACTGTCGGCTCCAGCTTCATCCATGAGAAAACATATCAATCGCCTGGGCGTGCGTACGGCATCCGCCCTCGCAGCCATGGTTTTTGCCTCCCAAGCCGCATGGGCGCTGGCGCCGTTCAAGGTGCAGGACATCCGTGTGGAAGGCCTGCAACGTGTGGAGCCGGGCACCATCTTCGCGTCGTTGCCGCTGCGCGTGGGTGACGAGTACAACGACGACAAGGGTGCAGCAGCCATCCGCGCGCTGTTTGCCCTTGGCCTGTTCAAGGACGTGCGCCTGGAGGCTTCCGGCAACGTGCTGGTGGTGGTGGTGGAAGAGCGCCCGACCATCGCCGACGTGGATTTCGCCGGCACCAAGGAGTTCGACAAGGACACCCTCAAGAAAGCCATGCGCGACGTGGGTTTGACCGAGGGGCGCCCCTTTGACAAGGCCTTGGCCGACCGCGCTGAGCAGGAACTCAAGCGCCAGTACATCAACCGCAGCCTGTACGGCGCGGAGGTGGTGACCACCGTCACGCCGATTGAGCGCAACCGTGTCAACCTCACCTTCACCGTCACCGAGGGCGAGCCCGCCAAGATCAAGGAAATCCGCATCGTCGGCAACAAGGCCTTCAGCGAATCCACGCTCAAGGGGCTGTTCGACCAGGACACGGGCGGCTGGATGAGCTGGTACACCAAATCCAACCGCTATTCGCGCGCCAAGCTCAATGCAGACCTGGAGACGCTGCGCTCGTACTATCTGGCGCGCGGCTTCCTGGAGTTCCGCATCGAGTCCACGCAGGTGGCAATCTCGCCCGACAAGCAGGACATCTCGATCACCGTCAACGTGAACGAAGGCCAGAGCTATGTGGTTTCAGGGGTGAAGTTGGAAGGCAACTACCTGGACCGCGATGACGAGTTCAAGTCGCTCATCACCATCCGCCCTGGCGAACCCTACAACGCCGATAAGGTGGCCGAAACCACCAAGGCTTTCACTGACCACTTCGGGAACTTCGGCTTTGCCTTCGCGCGTGTGGAGGCCGTGCCCGAGATCGACCGCGAGAACAACCGCGTGGCCCTGGTGCTGCGTGCAGAGCCCTCGCGCCGCGCCTATGTGCGCCGGATCAACGTGAGCGGCAACAACCGCACGCGCGACGAAGTCATCCGCCGCGAATTCCGCCAGTTTGAAGCCTCCTGGTACGACGGCGACAAGATCAAGCTGTCGCGCGACCGCGTGGACCGCCTGGGCTATTTCACTGAGGTGAATGTGGAAACCCAGGAGGTGCCGGGCGCGCCCGACCAGGTGGACCTGGTGGTGAACGTGGCCGAGAAGCCTACGGGCTCGCTGCAACTGGGGGCGGGCTTTTCCAGCGCCGAGAAGGTCTCGGTGTCGTTTGCCATCAAGCAGGAGAACGTCTTCGGTTCAGGCAACTACCTTGGCGTGGACGTCAACACCAGCAAGTACCGTCGCACGCTGGTGTTTTCCACCACCGATCCGTACTTCACGCAGGATGGCATCTCCCGTACCTTCGACGTGTACTACCGCACGGCCAAGCCCTATGAAGACCAGGGCGGCAACTATGAGCTGGTCACCGCGGGCACCAGTGTGCGCTTGGGCGTACCCTTCAGCGAGACCGACACCGTGTTCTTCGGGGGGGGAGTGGAGCAGACGCGCATCAAGGCCGGTACCAATATCCCCGCCGCCTACCTCGCCTATGCGCAGCAGTTTGGTGAAAACAGCCTATCCGTGCCGCTCACCATTGGCTGGTCGCGCGATGACCGTGACAGTGCGTTGGCACCGAACTCCGGGCGGTACCAGCGCCTGAACTCCGAATGGTCCGTGGCCGGCGATGCGCGCTATGTGCGAGCCAACTACCAATACCAGCAGTACATTCCCTTGAACAAGCAGTTCACCATCGCCTTCAACGGCGAGTTGGGCTTAGGCAAGGGCATGAATGGCCGTCCCTTCCCGGTGTTCAAGAATTTCTACTCCGGCGGCCTGGGCTCGGTGCGCGGCTTCGACCAGGGTACACTGGGTCCGCGGGACGTGACCGGTGCGTCGCTGGGCGGCCCCAAGAAGATCACGCTGAATGCCGAGCTCATCGCGCCGTTCCCCGGCGCCGGCAACGACCGCACGCTGCGCTGGTTCACTTTCGTGGACGCGGGCAACGTGTACGGCGAGGATGAGAGCTGGGAGCTGGGCGACATGCGCGTCTCGGCTGGTCTGGGCCTGAGCTGGATTTCCCCGCTGGGCCCGCTACGTATCGCCATCGCGCAACCGGTGCGCAAGTTCGCCGGCGATAAAATCCAGAAACTGCAATTCCAGATCGGAACGTCTTTCTAATGAAATCCCTTTCCCGCCACATTCCCCTGGTCGTCCTGTTGGGCTCCCTGGCTGCCGCCGTGCCTGCACAGGCACAGGAGTTCAAGGCCGGCTTTGTGAATACCGACCGCATCTTCCGCGAAGCCAACACCGCCAAGGCGGCGCAGGCCAAGCTGGAGCAGGAGTTCTCCCGCCGGGAGAAAGAACTGGTGGACATGGGCAATTCGCTCAAGTCCGCCACCGAGAAGTTCGAGCGTGAGGCGCCCACGATGGCCGAGAGCCAGCGCACCGTACGGCAACGCCAGTTGGTGGACCAGGACCGCGAATTCCAGCGCAAGCGCCGCGAATTCCAGGAGGACCTGGGCGCGCGCAAGAACGAGGAACTGGGCCAGGTGCTCGAGCGTGCGAACCGCGTCGTCAAGCAGGTGGCCGAGCAGGAGAAGTACGACGTGATCCTGCAGGAGGCCGTCTACATCAATCCCAAGCACGACATCACCGACAAGGTGATCAAGGCGATGAACGCTGCCAACGGCGGCAAGTAAAGCACCGGCACGAGGCAGTAGCGCGTGAGCTTGCGACTCGGGCAGATCGTCGATGCACTTGGGGGCAGCCTGGAAGGAGGGGACAGGGATACCGAAATCCTCCGCATCGCCCCGCTGGAATCCTCCGGCCCGGGTGACCTGTCCTTCCTGAGCAATCCGCGCTACCAGTCACAACTGGCCGCCTCCCAGGCGGCCTGTGTCATTGTGGCCCCCGCGATGCGCAATGCAGCCTTGGAGCGCGGCGCTTGCATCGTTGTGGAGCAGCCCTACACGTACTTTGCACACGTGACGCAGCTGTGGGTGCGCGCGCATGGCCAAGGTGCGCCTGCGGGCATTCACCCCAGCGCCGTGGTTGATCCTCAAGCCCAGGTGGCCCCGACGGCCTCCATCGGTCCCCTGTGCGTGGTCGAGCGCGGCGCAGTGATTGGAGCGCACACGGTGCTCAAGTCGCGGGTGACGGTCGGCGAGCGTTGCACGGTTGGCGAGCGCTGCATCCTGCACCCTGGCGTGGTCATCGGGGCTGACGGCTTCGGCTTTGCGCAGCAGCGCGGCGAATGGATCAAGATCGAGCAACTGGGCGCGGTGCGCATCGGCAACGATGTGGAGATCGGTGCGAACACCTGCATCGACCGCGGAGCGCTCGACGACACGGTCATCGAAGACGGCGTCAAGCTCGACAACCTGATCCAGATTGCGCACAACGTGCACATCGGCCGCAACACCGCCATGGCGGGCTGTTCTGCGGTGGCGGGCAGCACCCGCATCGGCGCGCACTGCACGATTGCAGGGGCCGCGTCCATCGTGGGGCACCTGCAGTTGGCGGACAATGTGCACATCTCCACCAACACGGTGGTGACGCACTCGATCACGCAACCGGGGCAGTACACCGGGGTGTTTCCCATGGACGACAATGCGAAGTGGGAAAAGAACGCGGCCACGCTGCGGCAGCTGTACCGGCTGCGTGAACGCATCAAGGCTCTCGAACAAACACGAAAAGACGGCTAGGCCGCTCACAGAAAAATGATGGATATCCACCAAATTCTCAAACTCCTGCCCCACCGCTATCCGTTCCTGCTGGTGGATCGGGTGAATGAGCTCGAACGCGGCAAGCGCATCCTGGCCATCAAGAACGTGACCATCAACGAGCCGTTTTTCACGGGGCACTTCCCCGCACGCCCGGTGATGCCGGGGGTGTTGATTCTCGAAGCACTCGCGCAGGCGGCGGGCTTGCTGTCGTTCGACATGATGGGTGAGGCGCCGGGCGACGACAAGGTCTTTTACTTCGTCGGTATCGATGGTGCGCGCTTCAAGCGCCCCGTGGAGCCAGGCGATCAGCTCATCCTCGACGTGGAACTGGACCGCATCAAGGGCGGCATCTACAAGTTCAAGGGCGTCGCGCGCGTGGGCGACAGCGTCGCGTGCGAGGCCGAGATCATGTGCACCATGCGCACGGTGGCCTGACAGGCCGAGGATTTCGCTTGGCGCCCAACATACATTCCACGGCCCTCGTTGATGCGGCCGCGCAGTTGGACCCTACTGTTACGGTGGGGCCGTATGCGGTTATCGGCCCCCACGTGCAAATCGGCGCGCGCACGTCGATTGGCGCGCACTGCGTGATCGAGGGCCATACGCGCATTGGCGAAGACAACCGCATCTTCCAGTTCAGTTCGCTGGGAGCAGCTCCGCAGGACAAAAAATACGCGGGCGAGCCCACGCGTTTGGAGATCGGCCACCGCAATACGATCCGGGAGTTCTGCACCTTCAACGTCGGCACCGTGCAGGACCGGGGCGTCACCACCATCGGGGACGACAACTGGATCATGGCCTATGTGCACATCGCGCACGACTGCGTGGTGGGCAACCAGACCATCCTGGCCAACAACGCCACGCTGGCCGGACATGTGCAGGTGGGTGACCAGGCCATCATCGGCGGCTTGACCGGAGTGCACCAATTTTCACGCATCGGCGCCCACGTCATGGCGGGCTTTGCCAGCCGCATCTCGCAAGATGTTCCGCCCTTCATGATGGTGGACGGCAATCCGCTGGCCGTGCGCGGGCTGAACCTGGAAGGGCTGCGCCGGAGGGGTTTTTCCGCGCAGCGCATGGCGGGCATCAAGCAGGCCTACCGCCTGCTGTACCGCCAGGGCCTCACGCTGGAGGCCGCGCTGTCGGCCATGGCCGACGTGCCGCATTCGCATCCCGAGGCGGAAGGCGATATCGCCCTGCTGCGTGATTTCGTGATCGCGTCGCAGCGCGGTATCGCGCGCTGAGACGCCACTGGCGCCATGGTGGCTGAGTCTCCCCGCGTCGCAATGGTGGCTGGCGAAACCTCCGGCGACCTGCTGGCCGGCCTGCTACTGGACGGCCTGCGTGCGCGGTGGCCCGCCGTGGCCAGTATGGGCATCGGCGGGCCGCGCATGCAGGAGCGGGGCTTTCAGGCCTGGTGGCCCAGCGAACGGCTGGCCGTGCACGGCTACAGCGTCGAGCTGGTGCGGCGCCTGCTGGGCATTCTGCGGATCCGCCGGCAGCTGCGTGCCAGATTGCTGGCGGACAAGCCCGACGTCTTCATCGGCGTGGATGCGCCCGATTTCAACCTGGGATTGGAGGCGGATCTGCGTGCCGCGGGTATAAAGACGGTGCACTTCGTCTGCCCTTCGATCTGGGCGTGGCGCGCCGAACGGGTCGAGAAGCTTCGTGCCAGCGCGGACCATGTCCTGTGCATCTTTCCGTTTGAACCGGAACTGCTCGCGCGCCAGGGCATCTCCGCCACCTATGTCGGCCACCCATTGGCCAGTGTCATCCCCCGGGTGCCCGACAAGGCGGCTGCGCGCGCACAGCTGGGCCTGGCGGTACACGATGAAGTGCTGGCCATCCTGCCGGGCAGTCGCTCGGCAGAGGTGGCCTACATTGCCAAGCCGTTCTTTCAGGCTGCAGCGCTTATCAAAAAAGCGCGATCAGCTATAAAAATAGTAGTGCCCGCTGTGCCGGCCCTGAGGGCTCGTATCGAGCAGATCGCGCGCGAATGCGGGGTGCTGGATGCGCCGACCATCGTCACGGGCCAATCGCACTCGGTGCTCGCGGCCTGCGACGTGACGCTGATTGCCAGTGGCACCGCCACGCTGGAGGCCGCGCTGTTCAAGCGGCCGATGGTCATCTCCTACCACATGCATCCGATCAGTTGGCGCCTCATGCGCCGCAAGCAGTTGCAGCCCTGGGTGGGCTTGCCCAACATCCTGTGCAGGGAGTTCGTGGTGCCCGAGCTGTTGCAGGACGCCGCCACGCCCGACGCACTGGCCACCGCGGTCCAGGACTGGCTGGACGCGCGGTTGCAGGATCCGGCCCGTATCCAACGGCTGGAACAGCGCTTCACGGCATTGCACGACGATCTGCAGCGCGATACCCCGCGACTGGCTGCCCATGCGATCCAGAACCTCCTTGCTTGAACAGGCCGCCCTGGACTGGCATCCGCCCGGCCTCGTCGCCGGCGTGGATGAGGCCGGGCGTGGGCCGTTGGCCGGCCCCGTGGTGGCGGCTGCGGTGATCCTGGACGACCTGCAGCCCATCGCCGGCCTGGCCGACTCCAAGGTGCTTACGGCCGCACGGCGCGAGAAGCTCTACGACGAGATCCGCGCCAAGGCGCTGTGCTGCAGCATTGCGGAAGCATCGGTGGAGGAGATCGATCAACACAACATCCTGCAAGCCACGATGCTGGCCATGCGTCGTGCGGTGCTGGGGCTGCGGCTGAAGCCGGTGCGGGTGTTGGTGGATGGCAATCGCTTGCCGCCGCTGGACGTTCCGGCGGAGGCCATCGTCAAGGGCGATGCGCTGGTCGCGTCGATCTCAGCCGCCTCCATCCTTGCAAAGGTCACGCGCGACCGCTGGTGCGCGCAATTGCATCAGCAATACCCGGTGTATGGCTTTGCCGGCCATAAGGGCTACGGCACGGCAGAGCATCTGGCCGCGCTGGAAGTGCATGGGGCCTGTCCCCAGCACCGGCGCTCGTTCGCGCCGGTGGCGCGCGCCTTGCAGGCGCCCGTCGCTGCCTGAGTCAGATCGCTATCCCCCTTTGCGTTTCCTATGCACGCCACGCCTGCTTTCATCCAATCGCGCGACAACGCACTGCTCAAGGAGTTGCGCCGCCTGTCGCAGGACAGTTCCGCATACCGCAAGCAGGGCCGTGTGTGGCTGGAGGGAGATCATCTGTGCAGCGCTGCGCTGGCGCGTGGACAAAAGCCAGCGGTAGCGGTGTTCTCGGAGTCATTTTGGCCCCAAGCGCCTGCTGAATATGCGCGAGCAGCTATAAAAAATGTAGTGATCGCTGATGCGCTCTGGAGTGACATCTGCGCTCTGGAGTCTCCGGCGCCCATGGGGTTTGTGTTGCCGCTGCCTGAAGCGGAGGGGTTGGACGGAAGGATGCCGACTGTCGTGCTCGACCGCCTGCAGGATGCAGGTAACGTGGGCTCCATCCTGCGCAGCGCATCGGCATTCGGGTTCACGCAAGTGGCGGCGCTGAAAGGCACCGCTGCGCTCTGGAGTGGCAAGGTGCTGCGCGCGGGCATGGGCGCCCATTTCGCCCTGCGGCTGGTCGAGGGGTTGGCGCCCGCAGACATCGACCGGCTGGAGGTCCCGTTGCTGGCAACCAGCTCGCACGAGGGCGACTTCCTCCATCGCGCAGCCTTGCCCTGGCCGTGTGGCTGGATCATGGGCCACGAAGGGCAGGGCGTCTCGCCCGCCCTGCAGCAGCGTGCGCGGCGCCACATCCGCATTGCGCAGCCTGGGGGCGAGGAGTCGCTCAACGTGGGGGCCGCCGCGGCCATCTGCCTCCATGCCAGCGCTGCGGCGCGCGACTCGGCTGGCTGAGGCGTTCACGGCCCTGGCCGCGCGTCCGCCGGCGGTAGGGCGAATCGGTGGGAAAGCCTACTCAGTGCCCGCGAGACAGGGCACATTGATGTCGCGCGCGAACAGCCGGCAATTGATCGAGTGGCTTGCTTCCACGCCGGCGTTGCGGTTGCGTTGGAATGCCGCCAGCTTGTTCTCTTCGTAGCGCGGATGGGGCGGCGCGCCTTCGGGGCGGTCCAGGCTCTCGGCCCACACGGAGGCATGGCACAGGCTCTTGCCTTCGCAGGCATTCGCCGCGGCGCGCTGCACATAGGCGCGGTTGCCTGCCTTGTCGGTCGGCACCATCACATACACATGATGGCCATACCGGCCGATCACGGCATCTTGGGCCAGGGCATGCGGGGCGCTTAGTGTGAGCATCAGTCCCAGCAGGGCGAAAGTGGGCCGCTTCATGATCCTCCTCCGGTAATGTTTATTGTGTGGCTCGCTGCGCCAGCAGTGAATCTCGGGCCTGCAGGGGCGTTACAAACAAAAAAGCCGCTGAAAAAAACAGCGGCTTTTGCTTGTCTTTGGTGCCCAGGAGAGGACTCGAACCTCCACGATGTTACTCGCTAGTACCTGAAACTAGTGCGTCTACCAATTCCGCCACCTGGGCATTTCAGGGAAGCTCAGATTATAGGAGCCTTTTTGTTCGCCTGAACGGCATTTCAAAAAATTTTATGTATCCCTCGCGCTGCTCCAACACGCCCACATTGTTGAGACGCGGGTAACAAAAAAGGCCACTTCAAATGAAGTGGCCTTTGCTGTCAGAACCCTGGCGGGTTCTCGTTAAACTTGGTGCCCAGGAGAGGACTCGAACCTCCACGATGTTACTCGCTAGTACCTGAAACTAGTGCGTCTACCAATTCCGCCACCTGGGCATTTCAGGAAAGTCATAGATTGTATATCAAAAAAAATCACTCTGAATCATCCGTCGCCAAAGTTTCACTGGACGAGATCGAAGGCACCGTCCAGGGACACCGCGACGGGCATGGCTTCGTCCTGCGCGATGACGGCCAGCCTGACATCTACCTTCCTGCCAATGAGATGCGGGCGGTATTGCACAAGGACCGGGTGCGCGTGCGCATCGCGCGCCAGGACCGGCGCGGCCGGCCTGAAGGCCGCGTGGTTGAGATTCTGGAGCGCCCGCCCCAACCCATCATCGGGCGCCTTCTTCAGGAGAGCGGTGTCTGGCTGGTCGCTCCTGAGGACAAACGGTACGGCCAGGACGTGCTGATTCCCAAGGGTGCCACGGGGGCTGCTGCGACGGGACAGGTCGTGGTGGTGGAACTGACCGAGCCGCCGGCTTTGTTTGGGCAACCCGTGGGGCGGGTGGTCGAAGTGCTGGGGGAGGTAGATGACCCCGGGATGGAGGTGGAAATTGCCGTGCGCAAATACGGGGTTCCGCACGAATTCTCCGAAGCGTGCCTTGACCAGGCGAAGGCGCTGCCGGACAAGGTGCGCGCTCAGGACAAGCGTCGACGCGTTGATCTGACAGATGTCCCCCTGGTCACCATCGATGGTGAAGACGCGCGCGACTTCGACGACGCGGTGTATTGCGAGCCCGCCAAGATCGGGCGCGCCAAGGGGTGGCGCCTGCTCGTGGCCATCGCGGACGTGAGCCACTATGTGGAGACGGGCAGCGCCATCGATATTGACGCCTACGACCGGGCGACCAGCGTTTATTTCCCGCGGCGCGTTATCCCCATGCTGCCGGAGAAGCTCTCCAACGGGCTGTGCTCGCTGAACCCCCATGTCGAGCGCCTGTGCATGGTGTGCGACATGATGGTTACCGCCAAGGGTGAAATTCACGCCTATCAGTTCTATCCTGCGGTCATGCTCAGCCACGCGCGGCTTACCTATACCGAGGTGGCTGCGGTGCTGGCCAATACGCGCGGCCCGGAAGCGCTGAAGCATCAAGAGCGCGTGGGCAACCTGCTCAATCTCTACGAGGTCTACCGCGCATTGCTGGCCGCGCGGCAGGCGCGCGGCGCCGTGGACTTCGAGACGACCGAGACGCAAATCGTCTGTGATGACAATGGCCGTATCGAGAAAATCGTCCCGCGTGTACGCACCGAGGCGCACCGCCTGATTGAGGAGGCGATGCTCGCCGCCAACGTCTGCAGCGCCGATTTCATCGGTCATGCCGGCCGGGCGGGGCTGTATCGCGTTCATGAGGGGCCTACGCCGGAGAAGCAAGAGATCCTGCGTGCATATCTCAAAGCCATGGGTGTTGGCATGTCGATCGGGGACGACCCGCGGCCGGCAGAATTCCAGGCGATTGCCGAGGCCACCAAGGACCGGGTGGATGCGCAGCAGATCCACACCATGCTGCTGCGTTCGATGCAGCAGGCGATCTACACGCCTGTCAACAGCGGTCACTTCGGTTTGGCATTCGAAGCCTATACACACTTCACCAGTCCTATTCGCCGCTACCCGGACCTGCTGGTGCATCGCGTGATCAAGTCCATCTTGAGCGGCACCAAATATGTGCTGCCCGCGCTGCCGACGCCGGGGGAGGCTCAGTTCAAGCTGGCCAAGCGTCTGGCTTCCAAGGGGGGGGAATCCTCTGCACGCCCTTCCAAGACGGGTGGCGTTATCAGCGTCCGGGAGACGCAGGCGTGGGAGGCCGCGGGACTGCACTGCAGTGCGAACGAACGCCGTGCGGACGAGGCCAGTCGTGACGTGGAAGCATGGCTCAAGTGCCAGTACATGCGTGAGCATCTGGGTGAGGAGTACAGCGGTGTCGTCAGCGCGGTGACGAGCTTCGGCATCTTCGTGACGCTTGATGCCCTCTATGTGGAAGGGCTGGTGCACATCACGGAACTGGGTGGGGAGTACTTCAAGTTCGATGAGGCGCGGCAAGAACTGCGGGGGGAGCGCACGGGTATCCGCTATGCGATTGGTGCACGCGTGCGTGTTCAGGTCAGCCGCGTCGACCTCGATGGCCGCAAGATCGACTTCCGGCTGGTGCACGAAGCCGGCGACGGTTTCTCCACCAAAGGCCCCAAGTCCAGGGATGGCGCGAAACGCGGTTCCTCGGCAGCGGCCTTGGATGGTCGATCCGCCTCGGTGCCCACGGCCCGGGAAAGCAGAGAGGAGGGGAGCCGGCGGCGCCCGCATAAGCAGGCCTTGGCCGGCAAAAAAGCGGCAGGTGGCAAGAACCCTTCTAAGGGCCGCAAATCCCGCGGTTGAGTAGATTGATGGGTAAGAAGGACAGGAGACAAGCGTCGCATATGGTTAAAGCATCGAAGGTGGCCATCGTTACGGGGGCTGGGTCAGGGATTGGCAAGGCGGCGGCTTTGGCGCTGCTGCGCGATGGATGGAGCGTTGTTCTCGCTGGGCGGCGTGAGTCGCTATTGCAGGATGTCGTGGGCGAATCAGAGGGTGGGGTGCGTGCGCTCGCCGTCCCCACCGATGTGTCCGACCCCGCTGCGGTGCGCACGCTGTTTGACCGGGCTGTGCTTCATTTCGGGCGCGTGGATCTGTTGTTTAACAACGCGGGCGTGAGTGCTCCCGCCGTGCCGCTGGAGGATCTGGCGGTGGAGCAGTGGCGGCAGGTGGTCGACGTCAACCTCAATGGCATGTTCTTTTGCATGCAGAACGCTTTTCGGGTCATGAAGACGCAGTCGCCACGGGGCGGGCGCATCATCAATAACGGCTCGATTTCAGCGCACGCCCCGCGGCCCAACTCCATCGCCTACACCGCCACCAAGCATGCGGTGATGGGCCTGACAAAGACAGCGGCTCTCGATGGGCGCAAGTACGATATTGCGGTGGGACAAATCGATGTCGGGAACGCCCAGACCGAGCTGGCCCAGCGCATGACGCAGGGCGTGCAACAGGCCAATGGCCAGATTGCGGCGGAACCTCTGATGGACGTGGACATCGTGGGGCAGTCCGTGCTTTACATGGCCAATCTTCCGCTGGAGGCCAATGTGTTGTTCCATACCGTCATGGCGACCAAAATGCCTTTTGTCGGGCGTGGCTGAGAAATTCATACGCCCCTTGCAGCACGCGGCAGGGGCGCTGTGCATGCTGCTCGCTGCCTCGGTGGCCGCTGCGCCGGCCGTGGATATGGCGCCGCGTGTGCAGGCCTGCACCGCGTGCCATGGCAAGCAGGGGCGTGCCACTCCTGACGGTTATTTCCCTCGCATCGCGGGAAAGCCGGCGGGATATCTGCACAACCAACTGCTCAATTTCCGGGATGGCCGGCGCAGCTATCCGCAGATGGCGTACTTGCTGCAGCATCTGACGGACGACTATCTCCGGGAGATGGCGGACTACTTCGCAAGATTGGACCTGCCTTATGCGCCACCGGTGGCTGCAGCTGTATCAGCAGCCACACTGGCGCAGGGAGAGAGGCTTGTGCTGTGGGGGGATGCGAGCCGCCAATTGCCGGCCTGCGTGCAGTGCCATGGCGATGCTCTGGCGGGCGTCGCGCCTTTCATTCCAGGGTTGCTGGGGCTGTCTCGCGATTATGTGAGCAGCCAATTGGGGGCCTGGCAGACCGGTCTGCGGCGCGCCCATGCGCCAGATTGCATGGCGCGCATCGCCAGCAAACTGACCGCTGCCGATGTAAGTTCCATCGCGGCGTGGCTGTCCTCCCGTCCTGTTCCCTCAAGGTTCACACCGGCGCCGGCAATCAAGGCGTCGCTGCCAATACCCTGTGGCGGCATGGATTCTCCGGCGTTGCGGGCTGGCGCGGAGCAGGTGCAATGAGTGCTTGGCGCAAAAGGCTTGCGACGGCGGGGCTTTCCGTGGCGTTGGTTGCGGGAGGGATCTGGGTATTGAACCGGCTGGATGAAGCTCCGTTGCCGCACGCCGAACGCGTGACCACCACGGCCTCTCTCGACATTGCCAGAGGCCGGTACTTGGCACGTGCTGGTAACTGCCTCGCCTGCCACACCCGGCAGGGAGGCGTGGCATTCGCAGGGGGCCGTGGGATAGAGACGCCTTTTGGCGTGATTTACGCCCCCAACCTGACACCCGACCGGGAAACGGGTATCGGAGCGTGGTCTGCATCGGAATTCTGGCGTGCCCTGCACAATGGCCGTTCGCGCGATGGCAGGCTGCTTTCGCCGGCCTTTCCTTATCCCAGCTATACGCGCGTCACCCGTGAAGACTCGGATGCCATCTTTGCCTTCTTGCAAAGCTTGCCGCCGGTGGTGCAACCCAGCGTGCCGTCGCGCATGCGCTTCCCGTTCAATACCCAAGCGGCATTGGCAGTGTGGCGAGCGTTGTATTTTCGGCCTGGTGTATTCGAGCCCGTACCGTCCCGCTCTGCGGAATGGAATCGAGGCGCCTATCTCGTGCAGGGGCTCGGGCACTGTGCTGCATGCCATTCGCCGCGCAACGCGATGGGGGCGGTATCTACAGACGGGCGTTTGAGCGGGGGGATGGCGGCAGGCTGGTACGCCCCAGCGCTCACCACCTCGAATGAAGGAGGTGTGGCGGAATGGCCCAGGCAGGATGTGGTCATGCTTCTGGGGGCGGGGCGCTCACCCCGGGCCGCGGTATCCGGCCCCATGGCGGAGGTGGTCTACCACAGCCTTCAGTATTTGAGCGATGCCGATCTGCAAGCGATGGCGGAGTATCTGCAAGCGCTGCCGCCAACGGACAAGGTCGCCGCGTCTCGGCGGCCCCCTTCACCTGGGTCGATGCAGCGTGGGCGGGCCACGTACGAGCGTCAATGCGCGCAGTGCCATGGAGGCGAGGGCCAGGGCGATCCTGAGGCCTTTCCTCCGCTGGCAGGCAACCGGGCGGTGATGCTGGAAAATCCTGTCAATCTGGTGCATATGGTGCTGCGGGGCGGGTATCTGCCAGCAACCGGCGGTAATCCGCAACCCCATGGCATGCCGCCATTCCTGCAGCGTTTGAGTGACGCAGAAGTGGCGGATGTGCTTTCATATATTCGCAACGCCTGGGGTAATGCGGCTTCCAGGGTCGATACGATCGATGTCCATCGGGCCCGTGAGGGGCGTGATTCTTAAGGAACTTCTCATGGGCTCCGAAGCCTTTTTGCCGGATGCTGCTTCACATGCCAGCGCAACGCCGCAGTGGTGGGTTGTGTGCCTGTGCGCACAATGGTGCGGTGTATGCCGTGAATACCGTCAAGCCTTCGAGCAAACTGCGCGCGCTTGGCCGCAAATGCGCTTTGAATGGGTGGATGTGGAGGATGAGGAAGAAGTGGTCGGCGACCTGGATGTAGAGACTTTTCCTACTGTCTTGATTGCCGATGGCAGGGCTGCACGGTTTCTGGGACCCCTATTGCCTCAGGCCACAGTGTTGGGGCGCATGCTTCAAAGCATGCAGCAGGCTTCCCAAGTAGCCACGATGGACAGCGCAGCGCAGGACCTTTTTGAGAGAATACGGTCAAGCCGCCAGGGTTGATTCCCGCCCGAACGCAAGATACGTGCCTTTGATCTTTGCAGGTGCCTCGCATATTGGCTACAATACTGGCTTCACGACCAAAACGGGCGGGTACTTACCGCCCTTTTTTTTTGGGCGTTTGATTTTGGTTTTTGCAGCCTTGCCGGCCCCGGCGGGGTCATCACTTGGAATTGGATAGAGCGCACGCACGTGGCATTGCAGCAAATCGTTGAACAAACCGTGGCCGGGTTGGGCTATGACCTGGTGGAGATTGAGCGCTCCGCCGGAGGGTTGCTGCGCATTACCATTGACCTGGTTTGGGTGCCGCCCACGGATGAGGTGTCCGCTGCCGTAGGCGTCGAGCAATTCATTACCGTAGAGGATTGTGAAAAGGTCACCCGTCAGCTGCAGTTCGCGCTGGAGGTGGAGGGGGTGGACTACACGCGGTTGGAAGTCTCATCCCCTGGGATCGATCGCTTGTTGCGCAACGAGGCGGACTTCAAGCGTTTCGAGGGCGAGGTGATCGACATCACACTCAAGCAGCCCATGGGCGCTGCGGCGGGAGGGCAAGTGCATGCCAACCGCAAGAAATTCCGGGGAACGCTCGAGCATGCCGATTCGGGCGGTTGGCAGATTGTCTGGAGCGATGAGCCGCCCGTGAAGCCGGGGCAGCGCATCAGCAAGAAGCGCGTGCCAGCGCCTTTGCAGGCCCTTGGTTTCACTTTGGATGAGTTGCGCGAGGCGCGGCTTGCGCCGATCGTGGATTTCAAAGGACGAGGGATCAAGCCCGGAGAGCCGGGCTGAAGGTTGCATAACCGGACTGTCCTCTGAACGGGCAGTTCGTCAGGAATTGAGAAACAGGAGAGCCGTCGCATGAATCGCGAGTTGTTGATGTTGGTAGAAGCCATTTCGCGCGAAAAGAACGTGGAGCGCGATGTGGTCCTGGGCGCTGTGGAGTCTGCTCTGGCACAGGCCACGAAGAAGCTCTACCAGGGTGAAGTGGACATCCGCGTGTCGATTGATCGCGACAGCGGCGAATACGAGACTTTCCGTCGTTGGCTGGTGGTGCCCGACGATGCCGGATTGCAGAACCCCGACGCCGAAGAGCTGCTGATGGATGCCCGCGAACGGGTGGCCGATATCGAGGTGGGGGAGTACATCGAGGAAGCCGTCGAGTCGGTACCGATCGGCCGCATCGGGGCCATGGCGGCCAAGCAGGTGATCCTGCAGAAGATCCGCGATGCCGAACGCGAGATGCTGCTCAACGATTTCATGTCACGCGGCGAGAAAATTTTCACCGGCACGGTGAAACGCATGGACAAGGGCGACATCATCGTCGAGAGCGGCCGGGTGGAAGGGCGCCTGCGTCGCGGCGAGATGATCCCGAAGGAAAACCTGCGCAATGGAGACCGTGTGCGCGCCCTGATCATGGATGTGGACCTCACGCTGCGCGGAGCACCCATCATCCTCTCGCGCTCCGCGCCGGAGTTCATGATCGAGTTGTTCCGCAACGAGGTGCCCGAGATCGAGCAGGGCCTGCTGGAGATCAAAAGCTGTGCCCGTGACCCCGGCAGCCGCGCGAAGATCGCTGTGCTCAGCCATGACAAGCGCGTGGACCCCATCGGCACCTGCGTGGGCGTGCGCGGAACGCGTGTGAACGCCGTGACCAACGAACTGGCGGGGGAGCGCGTGGACATCGTGCTGTGGTCCGACGACCCTGCGCAGTTCGTGATCGGCGCGCTTGCTCCGGCCAACGTGACCTCCATCGTGGTCGACGAAGAGAAGCATGCCATGGACGTCGTGGTGGACGAGGAAAACCTCGCCATCGCCATCGGACGCGGCGGCCAGAACGTGCGCCTGGCGTCCGACCTCACGGGCTGGAAGATCAACATCATGGATGCGGCCGAATCCGCGCAGAAGCAGGCCAATGAAACCGATGCCGCGCGTCGCCTGTTCATGGAGAAGCTGGATGTGGATGAGGAGATCGCCAACATCCTGATCGAGGAGGGCTTTGCCAGCCTCGAAGAAGTGGCCTATGTGCCGCTGCAGGAAATGCTGGAGATCGAGAGCTTCGACGAGGACACGGTGAACGAACTGCGCGCACGCGCCAAGGATGCGCTGCTCACCATGGAAATCGTTCGTGAAGAAAGCGTGGAAAGCGTATCGCAAGACCTGCGTGACCTCGAAGGTTTAACGCCCGAACTGATCGCCAAGTTGGCGGAAGGCGGCGTGCATACGCGTGACGACCTGGCCGATTTGGCCATTGACGAACTGACCGAGCTGACCGGCCAGTCTGCCGAAGATGCGACCGCCTTGATCATGAAGGCGCGCGAGCACTGGTTCACGGGGCAAGAGTAAGGGTCAGGGAGGTTCGAACACAATATGTCGAGTAACACTGTTGCTGAGTTCGCTGCAGAGCTCAAGAAATCGCCTGAAACCTTGCTGGACCAGCTGAAGTCCGCCGGTGTGGTCAAGGCGTCGCCGTCGGACGTTCTAAACGAAGCCGACAAGCAAAAGCTGCTGGCCCACCTGCAGGCCAGTCATGGCACTGCGGGGGGGGACCGCAAAAAGATCACCCTGGTCAAGAAGTCCACCAGCGAGATCAAGCAGGCCGACGCTTCTGGCAAGGCACGCACGATCCAGGTCGAAGTGCGTAAGAAGCGTACTTTCATCAAGCGTGACGACAGTGTCGACGCGCCTTCCGATGCGACTGAATCCGCTCCTTCGGCGGAGGATCTCGAGCTCGTGCGCCGCGAGGAAGAGGCGCGCCGTCAGGCAGAGCTGATTCGCCGCCAGGAGGAAGAGTTGGCCTTGACACGCCGCGAGCGTGAAGAGCGCGAGCGCCGCGAGCGCGAAGCCGAAGAACGCGCTGCCGCCTATGCCGCCCAGCAGGCGGAAAAGAAGGCGCAGGAGTCTGCGGAGCGTGCCGAGGCGCAGCGCGAAGCTGCCGTGGAGGCCGAAGAACGTGCGAAGGCGCAGGCCGATGCCCGGGCAAAGGCCGATGAAGAATCCAAGGCACGTGCGGCGGAAGAAACCGCGCGTGCGGCCGACCTGGACGAGCGCCGCCGCAAGGCGCTTGCCGAGGCCGAGGCCATTCGCGCAATGATGGCTGCCCCCAAGAAGGTGCTCGTGGCGAAGAAGCCCGAGGAACCCAAGCCTGCTGCTAAGGCGGGAGCTTCCGGGGATGCCAAGAAGGGTACGCTGCACAAACCCGCCACCGGTTCCGGCACGGGCGCGCGCACCGCTGCGCCATCGGCGCCAGGCGGGGCGGGCAAGGAGGTCAAGTCAGCCAAGCTGTCGTCCAGCTGGGCCAACGACACGACCAAGAAGAAGGAAATCAAGACCCGCGGCGACAGCAGTGGCGGCGTGGGTCGCAACAACTGGCGTGGCGGCCCCCGCGGCCGCCGCGGCAATGACCGCGACGACCAGCGCCAGCAGCAGGCAGCCACAGAGTTCCGCGTGCTCGAGGTCTATGTGCCCGAGACCATCACGGTGGCCGAGTTGGCGCACAAGATGGCCATCAAGGCTTCCGAAGTGATCAAGTCGCTCATGAAGATGGGCCAGATGGTCACCATCAACCAGCCGCTGGACCAGGACACCGCCATGATCGTGGTGGAGGAAATGGGCCACACCGCGAAGGTGGCCGCTCTGGATGATCCGGAAGCCTTCACCGCCGAGGAAGTGTCCAGCCAGGATGCCGAACAGCTGTCCCGCGCCCCCGTGGTCACGGTGATGGGCCACGTGGACCACGGCAAGACCTCGCTGCTGGACTACATCCGGCGCAGCAAGGTAGCCTCTGGCGAAGCTGGCGGCATTACCCAGCACATCGGCGCCTACCATGTGGAGACGCCACGCGGTATCGTCACGTTCCTGGACACGCCGGGCCACGAGGCCTTCACGGCCATGCGTGCGCGCGGCGCCCAGGCCACCGACATCGTGATTCTGGTGTGTGCGGCAGACGACGGCGTGATGCCCCAGACCAAGGAAGCCATCAAGCACGCGAAGGCGGCTGGTGTTCCCATCGTGGTGGCGCTTACCAAGGCAGACAAGCCCGAGGCCAACATCGAGCGCGTCAAGCAGGAACTGGTGGGCGAGCAGGTGGTGCCTGAGGAATACGGCGGCGATTCGCCGTTCGTGGCCGTGTCGTCCAAGACGGGCATGGGCATCGATGCTCTGCTGGAGCAGGTGCTGCTCCAGGCCGAGGTGCTGGAACTCAAGGCTCCCGTCGATGCGGCTGCCAAGGGTATCGTCATCGAGGCCCAGTTGGACAAGGGCCGCGGGTCCGTGGCCACCGTGCTGGTGCAGTCCGGTACGCTCAAGGTGGGCGATGTGGTGCTGGCAGGCCAGACCTTCGGCCGCGTGCGCGCCATGCTGGACGAAGACGGCAAGCAGACCAAGGAAGCCGGCCCGTCGATCCCGGTGGAGATCCAAGGCCTGAACGAAGTGCCCCAGGCGGGCGACGACTTCATGGTGCTGCAGGACGAACGCCGCGCCCGCGAGATCGCGACGTACCGCGCTGGCAAGTTCCGCAACACCAAGCTGGCCAAGCAACAGGCGGCCAAGCTGGAGAACATGTTTGCCGAGATGGGGGCGGGCGAGGTGCAGACCCTGCCGCTGATCATCAAGGCGGACGTGCAGGGCTCCCAGGAGGCGCTGGCCGCTTCGCTGCTCAAGCTCTCCACCGAAGAGATCCGCGTGCAGATCGTGTATTCCGGCGTGGGCGGCATCAGCGAGTCGGACGTCAACCTGGCGATCGCCTCCAAGGCCATCGTCATTGGCTTCAACGTGCGCGCCGATGCGCAGGCCCGCAAGACGGCCGAAGGCAACGACGTGGACATCCGCTACTACAACATCATCTACGACGCCGTGGATGAAGTGAAGGCAGCGATGTCCGGCATGCTGGCGCCCGAACAGCGCGAGGAAGCCATCGGCACGGCCGAGATCCGTACCGTGTTCGTGGCCTCCAAGATCGGTACCGTGGCGGGTTCGTACATCACGTCGGGCCAGGTCACGCGCAACTGCAAGTTCCGCCTGCTGCGCGACAACATCGTCATCTACACGGGCGATGTGGAATCGGTGCGCCGCATGAAGGACGACGTCAAGGAAGTCAAGGAAGGCTTCGAGTGCGGTATCAAGCTCAAGAACTACAACGACATCAAGGAAGGTGATCAGCTGGAGTTCTTCGAGATCAAGGAAATCGCACGCACGCTGTAAGGTCCGCACGACATGGCTGCCAAGAAATCCTCGTCCCCCAACCGCGGCTTCAAGGTCGCGGATCAGATCCAGCGCGACCTCACCGAGCTGATCCGCGATCTCAAGGATCCGCGGATCGGCATGGTGACGCTGCAAGGGGTCGAGGTGACGCCGGACTATGCGCACGCCAAGGTGTTCTTCAGTGTGCTCATCGGTGATGGTGAGGCCTCCGAGGAGGCCTTGAACCAGGCGGCTGGCTTTCTACGCAACGGCCTGTTCAAGCGCCTGCACATCCACACCGTGCCCACGCTGCACTTCGTGTACGACCGCACCACCGAGAAGGCGGCCGACATGAATGCGCTAATCGCGCGTGCGGTGGCCTCTCGTTCCAAAGACGACGACGCAGCATGACCGAACGCGCTCCCCGCATCCGGGTGCAGCGGCGCCCGGTGCACGGAGTGCTGCTGCTCGACAAACCCCTGGGCCTGTCCAGCAATGACGCCTTGCAGAAGGTGAAGTGGCTGCTGCGCGCCGAGAAGGCTGGCCACACGGGCACGCTGGACCCGCTGGCCAGTGGCGTGCTGCCGCTGTGCTTTGGTGCCGCCACCAAGTTCAGCCAGTTGCAGTTGGAAGCGCCCAAGACCTATGAAGCCGTCGCATTGTTGGGTACCACCACAAGCACCGGTGACGCCGAGGGTCAGGTGCTGGCGCAGTGCGCGGTCGATCCGGCCATGCTCACACCCGAGCGGCTGGCGGCGGTACAGGCGCAGTTCACTGGCCCCATCCGCCAGGTGCCACCCATGCACAGCGCGCTCAAGAAAGACGGCAAGGCGCTGTACGAGTACGCGCGTGCCGGCATTGCCGTGGAGCGCGAGGCGCGTGATGTCACGATCCATGCATTGAAACTGGCGCTAACGCATACGGAGCAAGCGCAACCAGCTATTAAAATAGTAGTGACCTGCAGCAAAGGTACCTACATCCGCACCCTGGGCGAAGACATCGGCCAGGCGCTGGGCTGCGGCGCGCATCTCACGTTCCTGCGCCGTATCGACACGGGCGGTATCGGCGTGGAGCGCTGCGTGACGCTGGAGGCGCTGCAGGCCATGGACGAGGATGCGCGCATGGCCTGCGTGCACCCGGCGGAGACCTTGCTGGCGCAGCACACGGCTGTCACGCTGGACGATGACAATGCCGGGCGTTTCCTCTCGGGCATGCGCCGGCGCGGCCCCTGGCCCGACGCGCCCGCCGTGGCCGTGTTCGGGGCGCGCCCGCGCGTGCTGCTGGGGGTCGGTCATGTGCGGGGAGGAGAGCTGATTCCAGACCGGCTGCTCAGCCCCCTTGAAATTCAACAGATTCTGGAGAACTCGCCGCGGGCTGAACGCGGCACATTGGAAGCAACTACGCTATGAGCAAACAAATCCGCAACATCGCCATCATCGCTCACGTCGACCATGGCAAGACCACGATGGTGGACCAACTGCTGCGCCAGTCCGGCACCTTCGCCGAGCACGAGAAGGTCGTGGACACCGTGATGGACAGCAACGCCATCGAGCGCGAGCGCGGCATCACCATCCTGGCGAAGAACTGCGCCGTGAGCTGGAACGGCACGCACATCAACATCCTGGACACGCCCGGCCACGCGGACTTTGGCGGCGAGGTGGAGCGTGCCCTGTCGATGGTGGACGGCGTGGTGCTGCTGATCGACGCGCAGGAAGGCCCCATGCCCCAGACGCGCTTCGTGACCAAGAAGGCGTTGGCGCTGGGCCTCAAGCCCATCGTGGTGGTCAACAAGGTGGACAAGCCCGGCGCGCGCCCCGACTACGTGGTGAACGCCGCTTTCGATCTGTTCGACAAGCTGGGCGCCACCGACGAGCAACTGGACTTTCCCGTGGTCTACGCCTCGGGCATCAACGGCTGGAGCTCCCTGGAGCAGGGCAACCCCGGCGAGCAATGGGGCCCCGACATGTCGGCGCTGTTCGAGACCATCCTCAAGCATGTGCCGTCCGTGAAGGGTGACGCCACGGCACCCCTGCAGATGCAGGTATCGGCGCTGGACTATTCCACCTTCGTGGGCCGCATTGGCGTGGGTCGCATCACCCAGGGTACGCTCAAGGCCGGGCAGGACGTGCTGGTCATGGCTGGCCCCGATGGCGCCAGCTACAAGGGCCGCGTGAACCAGATCCACCAGTTCCAGGGCCTGGACCGCGTGCAGGTGAGCGAAGCCGGCCCCAGCGAGATCGTGCTCATCAACGGCATCGAGAACGTGGGTATCGGCGAGACCCTCACCGACCCCGCCAACCCCCAGCCGCTGCCCATGCTGAAGATCGACGAGCCCACGCTGACGATGAACTTCTGCGTGAACACCTCGCCGCTGGCGGGCCGTGAAGGCAAGTTCGTGACCAGCCGCCAGATCTGGGACCGTCTGCAGAAGGAGCTGCGTTCCAACGTGGCCCTGCGCGTCAATGAAACCGACGAGGACGGCATCTTCGAGGTGTCCGGCCGCGGCGAACTGCACCTGACCATCCTGCTGGAAGAAATGCGCCGTGAAGGCTACGAGTTGGCCGTCTCCAAGCCGCGTGTGGTGTACCGCGACATCGACGGCGAGCGCTGCGAGCCTATCGAACTGGTGACCGCTGATATCGAGGAAGGGCACCAAGGCGGTGTGATGCAGGCCCTCGGCGAGCGCAAGGGTGAACTGGTGAACATGGAGCCTGACGGCCGTGGCCGCGTGCGCCTGGAGTACCGCATCCCGGCCCGTGGCCTGATCGGTTTCACCAACGAATTCCTGAACCTGACGCGCGGCTCGGGCCTCATCAGCAACATCTTCGACAGCTATGAGCCGCATAAGGGCGACATTGGCGGCCGCAAGAACGGCGTTCTGATTTCCATGGACGATGGTGAAATTTTCACCTACGCCCTGGGCAAGCTCGACGACCGTGGCCGCATGTTCGTGAAGGCAGGCGACCCGGTGTACGAAGGCATGATCGTCGGCGTGCACAACCGCGACAACGACCTGGTGGTGAACGCCACGCGTACCAAGCAGCTCACCAACTTCCGCGTGAGCGGCAAGGAAGACGCGATCAAGATCACGCCCCCGATCGACCTCACGCTGGAGTACGGTGTGGAGTTCATCGAGGACGATGAACTGGTGGAGATCACGCCCAAGAGCATTCGCCTGCGCAAGCGCCACCTCAAGGAGCACGAGCGCAAGCGCGCCAGCCGCGAAGGCGCGTGATCGGCAAGGCCTGTTCTGCCTGAACCGGCTTGGCTGCGGCAGCCAAGGCGCTGCGAGCCGACGAAGGGTGAGCCCATCCGCAAGGAGGGTTCGCCCTTCGCGCATCTGAGGCAGCGCGGTATGGCGCCAGCCGCTAACATGCGGGCCTCACGGCATGCGTGGGTAGCACATGCCGACGACACAAGAAATCCACAGGGAGGAGACAGCGATGACCGCGAATGCCTTGCCCGGCCACGCGCGGGCGGTCTGGCTGATGGTGGCCGTCACCTTCATGTGGTCCATCGCGGGCGTCGTCACGCGCCATCTGGACCAGGCGCGCAGCTTTGAAGTGACCTTCTGGCGCAGCTTCTTCATGCTGCTGTCGCTGTGCGTAATCCTGCCGGTGCTGCAGGGCAGGGCGTTGCTGGCCAATCTGCGGCGCGGGGGGCGGGCGGTGTGGATCTCTGGCGTGTGCTGGAGCGTGATGTTCACGGCCTTCATGATCGCCATATTGCTCATCCCCGTGGCCAGCGTATTGGTCACCATGGCCATCGGACCGCTGCTCACGGCAATGCTGGCGCGCGTCTTCATTGGCCACCACATCGCGCCGCGCACCTGGTGCGCGATTGCATTGGCGGGCGCAGGCATCGGGTGGATGTATGGCTCGGGCATCTCCGGCCTGTCCGTGGTGGGCGTGCTTGTTGCCTTGTGCGTGCCGGTGGCTGCGGCCGTGAACTGGGTGGTGGTGCAGCACTCGCAGCGCCAGGGCCATGCGGTGGGCCTGGTGCCCGCCGTGCTGTTGGGGGCGGCGCTGTCCGCCCTGGCCACGCTGCCGCTTGCGTGGCCGTTCCAGGCCACGGCGCGTGATTTGTCCCTTCTGGCCCTGCTGGGTCTGGTCCAATTGGCGATCCCCTGCGTGCTGGTGGTGTACTGCGCGCGCGTGCTCAAGGCGCCTGAGATTGCGCTGCTGGGCCTGCTGGAAGTGATCTTTGGCATTCTGCTGGCCTGGGTGGGCGCTGGAGAGCGCCCAGCCCCGGCCGTGCTGATGGGAGGCGCGCTGGTGATCGGCGCGCTCGTTTTCAATGAACTGCTTGGATGGAAGGAACAACAATGACGGAGATGACGGCGGAAGTCGTGACCGAGGTGCGCGGCCAGGTGGGCTGCATCACGCTGAACCGCCCGAAGGCGCTGAATGCCTTGTCGCTGGGCATGGTGCGCGACCTGATGGCGGCGCTGCTGGCCTGGCAGCATGACGACAAGGTACTGGCCGTGGCCATCCGCGGCAACGGCCGCGAAGGGCCCTTCGGCGCCTTCTGCGCGGGCGGCGACATCCGCTTTTTGCACGCCGCGGGCAGCACGGGCAATCCGCAACTGGAGGACTTCTTCACCGAGGAATACGCCCTCAACCATCTGATCCACACCTTCGGCAAGCCCTACATCGCCTTCATGGACGGCATCGTCATGGGGGGCGGCATGGGCATTAGCCAGGGCGGCACGCTGCGCATCGTGACCGAGCGCACCAAGATGGCCATGCCGGAGACGGCGATCGGCCTGTTCCCCGATGTGGGCGGCGGCTACTTCCTCTCGCGCTGCCCTGGCCGCGTGGGCGAGTGGCTGGCACTGACGGGCGACGCCATCGGCGCAGCCGATGCCATTGACTTCGGCCTGGCGGACGGCTTCCTGCCAGCGGACCAGCAAGCGGCGGTGTGGGACGGTCTGGCGTTGCAGACGTTTGCCGACGGCGCTGCCGTTCAGCAGTGGGTTGCATCAAAATTTGTAGCTGCTGGCGCTTGCGCTGTAAGCGCTAGAGGCCAAATTGATCACTACTTTGCGTTGGATGATGCGGCGGCCATCGTGGCTGCGCTGGAGCAGTCTGACGACGAGTGGGCACGCGCCACGGCTGCCACGTTGCGCAAGCGCTCTCCACTGATGCTGCATGTCGTGCTGGAGCAGGTCCGCCGTGCGCGCAGCATGGGCCTGGCCGACGACTTGCGCATGGAGCGCGACATGGTTCGGCACTGCTTCTACCTGCGTCCCGGCCAGAGCGAGACGGTGGAGGGCATTCGCGCCCTGGCGGTGGACAAGGACCACAGCCCGCGCTGGAACCCCGCGCGCGTGGAGGATGTGGAGCCCGCGCTGGTGCAAGCGTTCTTCAAGAGCCCTTGGCCGGCGCACGCGCACCCGCTGGCGGCGCTGCGCTGATCTGCTGGTACACCGCCGTGGCCAGCGCCTGCAGCGTGGGCCGCGGCAGTTCGCCGCTGAGGGCGTAGCCAAAACCCTGGTCCACCCAGTAGAAACTGGACACGGTCCCTTCGTCGTGGAACTGGAACGCGGTGGTCGGTGCCGCCGCAGCCTGTAGGCCGTCGAGTGCGCCCAGGTACAGCGTGATTCGCGCGCCCGCGGCGTTCTGGTACATGAATTGCGCGCGCGCCCCGCTGCCGCCGGGCAGCAGGCGCCCGCCCATCAATTCGAACCCCTCGGCCTGCAGCCGCGGCACGGTGAGCGGGCGCGCCAGCCGCTTGGACAGCCACTGCACCAGGTGGTCCTGCTGCGCGGCCGCCACTTCCACAGGATGGCGCTGTTCGGGTTGGTAGACCGCGTGCGCCACGGCCGCCTGCTGCACGAACCGTTGCGGGGGGGCCGTGGCCAGTGTGGTTTGTTTGCCGTCCGTCGCATGCAGGCTCCAGCCCAGCCCGAACGCCAGCACCCAGCCCGCGGCAAAGCCGCCCCAACGGGCCCAGTGCTGTTGCGTGTCGTGTGCGTCTTGCAGGCGCTCTGCCGCCTGTACCAGCACATTGGGCACAGGCTGCCGCAACCAGTCAGCGTGCAGGGTCTGCAGCTGCGCACGCTGTTGCGCCCACGCTTCGGCACGCTGCCTCTGCGAGGAGTCCATGCGGGAGTGCAGCGACTCTGCCTGGGCGCGCGGCAGCCGGTCGTCCGCCAAAGCATGCAGATGCGTCTCGTCCGAAGGGCTGAAAGGGTCGGGCTTCATGGCGGGCTCACTACGGGCGGAAAGGGCGCTTCATTTCATGCGGCGCAAGGCAGTCGGGGTGGATGACGGCTGGGCGTGGACTGAGGGCTCCATCAATTCGCGCATGCGTGCGCGAGCGCGGGACAACCGCGACATCACCGTGCCTTCCGGTATACCCAGCACACGCGCCACGTCGGCATAGGCCATGTCTTCCAGTGTCACCAGGAGCAGCACGGCCCGTTGATCGGCGGGCAGGCGTTGCAGGCAGCGGTCCAGGTCCATGGCTGTTTCGTGGGAGGCGTCAGGCGCGTCCGCGATGGCCGCCAGGGCATCCACATCCAGCGCCTGCACGGGCACCAGGCCGCGGCGCTGGTTGAGGTACAGGTTGTGCATCAGCGTGAAAAGCCAGGCGCGCAGATTGCTGCCGCCGCGCCACAGCAGCCACTTGCGGCAGGCGCGCTCCAGCGTGTCCTGCACCAGATCGTCGGCTGCCCATGCGTCGCCGGTGAGCGCGCGCGCATAGCGGCGCAACCCCGGCAGTTGCTCCACGATCTGGACGCGGTTCATGGGCGCATTGTGGGGCTCATGGCTTGGCTGTGCGCCACAGGTTGTTCACGCCGTCCCCCGTCTTGTCGCCGGGCTTGCCGTCCTTGATCCAGTAGTACAGCGGCTTACCCTTGTAGGCCACCTGCTTGATGCCGTCGGCGCGCTGGATCAGACTGTAGCCTTCACCCGCGGGGGCGCTGGTGGCGGTCAGGGGCGGCCAGTTGGTGGCGCAGGCGCCGTTGCAGGCCGACTGGCCATCGCCCGCTACGTCCTTGTCGAAGGTGTAGAGCGTCATGCCGTTCGGGCCGACGAGCACGCCGTCCTGGGTGCTGACTTGCGCGGGCGCGAGGGAATAACAGCCGGCGAGTGCCAGCGCGGCGAGCAGGGAACTGAGCTTGGTCATGGTGTTCTCCGGAAGGGTGCCGGTCACAGGAATTGTGGCCGGACGCTGGCATGAACACCGGGGGCGGTGCGTTTATTCCACCCTCCGCCAAAAAAAGATCAGCGGTGGCGGCTCTTCATGACGCGTTCCACCTCGCGCTTGCCTTCGCGCTCCTTGATGGTGTCGCGCTTGTCGTGCTCGGCCTTGCCCTTGGCCAAGGCAATCTCGCATTTGGCGCGGCCGTCCTTCCAGTGGAGATTCAGCGGCACCAGGGTGTAGCCTTTTTGCTCGACCTTGCCGATCAGGCGCCGGATTTCGTCCTTGTGCATCAGCAGCTTTTTGATGCGCGCCGCGTCGGGGCTGACGTGCGTGGACGCGGTCTTGAGCGGGTTGATCTGGCAGCCGATGAGAAACAGTTCCCCATCTTTGATGATCACGTAGCCGTCGGTAAGCTGCACCTTGCCCTCGCGCAGTGCCTTGACCTCCCAGCCGTGCAGCACCAGCCCCGCCTCGTAGCGCTCTTCAAAGAAATAGTTGTATGCCGCCTTCTTGTTGTCGGCGATGCGGGACGATGTGTCAGGTTTCTTGGCCATGGTGAATAGATGCGGCGCAAACCGGGAGATCAAGGGTCTCCCTACAATTGTTGTCGTCTCGCACCATCGATTCTAGGCCGGCTGTGCCACCAGGCCCATCCAGCCTTCGCCTGCATGAAAACTGTCAACAAGTCCGTCCTCATCTGGTACAGCCCCGAAGAAATGTTCGCCCTCGTGACGGACGTGGCCAAGTATCCGCAGTTCCTGCCGTGGTGCGACCACGCCACCGTCCTGGAAACCCATGCAAATGGCATGAAGGCGGAAGTGGGCATTGCGTTGGGCGGTATACGCAAGTCGTTTGTCACGCGCAATACGCATGAGCCCGGGCGCCGCGTCAAGATGGAGCTGGTGGAGGGCCCCTTTTCACAGCTCGACGGCGACTGGCACTTTCATCCTGTGGGGGACGGTACGCAGCGCGCATGCAAGGTCGAACTCCAGCTGAGCTACGGCTTTGACAACCGGGCATTGGCGGCGTTGGTCGGCCCCGTGTTTGACCGCATCGCCGCCACGTTCATTGATGCCTTCATCAAACGGGCCGAGCAGGTTTATGGCTGAAACCTTGCCCCCGCCGGGGCGGCTACGCATCGCGGTGGCCATCTCGCGGCAACCGGGCGATGTGCACGAGTGGGTGCTACTGCTTCCGGCCGGTGCTACGGTGGCCGATGCTCTGAGCGCCTGCGGACTGGATGCGCAGGCTGAGGGGCTTGTCTGGGGCATTTGGGGCAGGGAAGGCAGACTGGACGATTTGCTGCACGATGGTGACCGCGTGGAAGGTTGCCGCCTCTTGCGGGTTGACCCGAAGCTGGCGCGCCGCCAGCGCTTTGCGCGCCAGGGCGCTCGTGCGGCGGGATTGTTCGCCAAACGCCGGCCGGGGGCTAAGTCCGGTTATTGAGAGTGCTTCCCAGCATGCGCTGAAAACAAAACGGCCGCCTCATCCATGCGGAAGGGCGGCCGGTGGCGGCGGTTATGGGGTAGCTGCTACTTGCAGTCGGAAGCGATGGTTGCTTCCGCTCGGCGTAATTCTGCTGCGCGGGTTGCGTCGTCCATGAAGCCCCGCTCCCCCTTGGCATTGACATTGCTCACCAACTGGCCGGGCGCCAACTGCTCCTTTGCGCGTTTGGCGCGCGCGCAGTTGTCGGCACGGGCCTTGGCCACGCGGTCCTCCTCCGCTTTCTTCTTGGCGGCTTCGGCGGCGTCAGCCTTGGCCTTGTTCTCCTCCAGCTGCTTGTCCTTGCCGCTGGCAGGCGCGGCGGCTTCGGATGCGGGGGCCGACGCTGGCGAAGCGGGCGCTGCCATCGCTGTACGCGGCAGGGCGCGCTGCGGTTGCTTGAGGATGCTCTTGTCAGGAATGTCCTGTGGCGGCGGGCGGTCGCTGAACACCTTGCGCCCATCCTTGTCCACCCATTGCCATTGGGCCGTTGCGCCCATGGCCCAGGAGCAGCCCAGCGCCAGCAGAAGAAGCTTGTGCGGTTTCATGCGGGCGAGTGTAGCGGTGAGCGGCTGCACCCACCAAGGGGCGCTCACGCGGGGTGTGTGCGATTTGTCGCGCGGCGGGTACAATCCTTTTTTTGGAGCTTTCACATGCGCCTTCTTGGAAAAGCGCTCACCTTCGACGATGTGTTGTTGGTGCCGGCGTACTCCCAGGTCCTGCCCAAGGACACCTCCCTCGTCACGCGCTTCACGCGCAACATCACCCTGAACCTCCCACTCGTGTCCGCCGCCATGGACACCGTGACCGAAGCGCGTCTGGCCATCGCCATCGCGCAAGAAGGGGGGATTGGCGTCATCCACAAGAACATGACGGCCGAGCAGCAGGCGGCCGAGGTGTCAAAGGTCAAGCGGCATGAGTCCGGCGTGGTGCACGATCCCGTGGTCATCACGCCCGAACACACGGTGCTGCAGGTGCTGGAACTGTCCGAGAACCTGGGCATCTCGGGCTTCCCGGTCTGTGACGGTGGCAAGGTGGTGGGCATCGTCACCAGCCGCGACGTGCGCTTCGAGACGCGCTACGACGTCAAGGTGCGTGAGATCATGACGCCGCGCGAGAAGCTGATCACCGTCAACGAAAAAGACGGCACCACCCCGGCCCAGGCCAAGGCGCTGCTCAACCGCCACAAGCTGGAGCGCCTGCTGGTGGTGAACGACGCCTTTGAGCTCAAGGGCCTCATCACGGTCAAGGACATCAACAAGCAGACCACGTTCCCCAACGCCGCGCGCGATGCGGCAGGCCGCCTGCGCGTGGCTGCTGCCGTGGGCGTCGGCGCGGGCACCGAAGAGCGCGTGGCGTTGCTGGTCAAGGCCGGTGTGGATGCCATCGTGGTGGATACGGCCCACGGCCACAGCAAAGGTGTGATCGACCGCGTGCGCTGGGTCAAACAGAACTACCCGCAAGTGGACGTGATCGGCGGCAACATCGCCACCGGCGCTGCCGCGCTGGCCCTGGCCGAGGCAGGCGCCGATGCGGTCAAGGTCGGCATCGGTCCCGGCTCCATCTGCACCACACGCATCGTGGCTGGCGTGGGCGTACCCCAGATCATGGCCATCGACAGCGTCGCCACCGCGCTTCAGGGCACAGGTGTGCCACTGATCGCCGACGGCGGCATTCGCTTCTCGGGCGATATCGCCAAGGCGCTGGCCGCAGGCGCGTCCACCATCATGATGGGCGGCATGTTCGCTGGCACCGAGGAAGCGCCGGGCGAAGTCATCCTGTACCAGGGCCGCTCCTACAAGAGCTACCGCGGCATGGGCTCGATCGGCGCCATGCAGCAGGGCTCGGCCGACCGCTACTTCCAGGAGGCCACCACGGGCAATCCCAACGCTGACAAGCTGGTGCCTGAAGGCATCGAAGGCCGCGTGCCCTACAAGGGCTCCATGGTGTCCATCGTGTTCCAGATGGCCGGCGGCGTGCGTGCGGCCATGGGCTACTGTGGTTGCGCAACCATCGAAGAGATGAACAACAAGGCCGAATTCGTGGAGATCACGGCGGCTGGCATCCGCGAGTCGCACGTGCACGACGTGCAGATCACCAAGGAAGCCCCCAACTACCGGGCGGACTGAGTTTTCGCCATTCCGCAGGCCCGAACCCGTCTCCAGGTGTTCGGGCCTTTTGTCTTTTACCGACCCTGTCGCTCTCCATGCAACACGACAAGATCCTCATCCTCGACTTCGGCTCCCAGGTCACCCAACTCATCGCGCGCCGCGTGCGCGAGACGCATGTCTACTGCGAGGTCCACCCCTGCGACGTGAGCAGCGACTGGGTGCGCCAGTTCGCCGCAGACGGCAAGCTCAAGGGTGTGATCCTGTCGGGCAGCCACGCCAGCGTTTACGAAGTGGACGACCGCGCCCCTGACGCCGTGTTCGAGTTGGGCGTGCCCGTGCTGGGCATCTGCTACGGTATGCAGACCATGGCCGCGCAACTGGGCGGCAAGGTCGAGGGCTCGCACAGCCGCGAGTTCGGCTATGCCGAAGTCCGCGCCCATGGCCATACCGCGCTGCTCAAGGGCATCGAGGATTTCTCCACGCCCGAGGGCCACGGCATGCTGAAGGTGTGGATGAGCCACGGCGACAAAGTCACCGAGCTGCCTCCCGGTTTCAAGCTGATGTGCTCCACCGGCAGTTGCCCCATCGCCGGCATGGCGGACGAAACGCGGCGCTTCTACGCCGTGCAATTCCACCCCGAGGTCACGCACACGGTGCAGGGCGCCGCGCTGCTCAACCGCTTCGTGCGCGAGATCTGTGGCGCCCAGGCGGACTGGATCATGCGCGACCACATCGAGGAAGCCGTGCAGAAGATCCGCGAGCAGGTGGGCGACGAGGAAGTGATCCTGGGCCTGTCTGGCGGCGTGGATTCGTCGGTGGCTGCGGCCCTGATCCACCGTGCGATTGGCGACCAGCTCACCTGCGTGTTCGTGGACCACGGCCTGCTGCGCCTCAACGAAGGCGATATGGTCATGGACATGTTCGCAGGCAAGCTGCACGCGAAGGTGGTGCGCGTGGATGCCTCGGACCTGTTCCTGGGTGAGCTGGCCGGTGTGTCCGAGCCCGAGCAAAAGCGCAAGATCATCGGCCGCCTGTTCGTGGACGTGTTCAAGGCCGAAGCCGAAAAGCTCAAGGCCAGCGGCCAGGGCCACAAGGGCGCGACCTTCCTGGCGCAAGGCACCATCTACCCCGACGTGATCGAGTCCGGCGGTGCCAAGAGCAAGAAGGCCGTCACCATCAAGAGCCACCACAACGTGGGCGGGCTGCCCGAGCAACTCGGCCTCAAACTGCTGGAGCCGCTGCGCGACCTGTTCAAGGACGAGGTGCGCGAGCTCGGCGTGGCCCTGGGACTGCCGCGCGAAATGGTCTACCGCCATCCGTTCCCTGGCCCGGGCCTGGGCGTGCGCATTCTGGGCGAGGTGAAGAAGGAATATGCCGACCTGCTGCGCCGCGCCGATGCCATCTTCATCGAAGAGCTGCGCAACTTCACCGACGAAGCCACGGGCAAGACCTGGTACGACCTCACCAGCCAGGCCTTCACCGTGTTCCTGCCGGTCAAGAGCGTGGGCGTGATGGGCGATGGCCGCACCTACGACTATGTGGTGGCACTGCGCGCGGTGCAGACCAGCGACTTCATGACAGCCGACTGGGCGGAGTTGCCCTACGCGCTGTTGAAGAAGGTCTCCAGCCGCATCATCAATGAGGTGCGCGGCATCAACCGCGTGACCTACGACGTGTCGAGCAAGCCGCCTGCCACCATCGAGTGGGAGTGACGCTTACCGGCGTCTAGCAGGCAGTAGGTGCTGCTCCTGTAACCCCGTCAACTTTTGCACAACGCCCGGTCTGAACACCGGGCGTTTTTTTTTTGCTCTAAAAATAGGAGCTGCTGGCGCTTGCTAGGTAGGGGTTGCAGCCTTTTTGTGTGAATATGGATTGCAGTGGGGAAGAGGGCGTGCGCCGAACGGGGCGCACACGGGGCTGCCTATGAACGTGTGGCTTAGTGCTGGTGCCTGCCAGGCTGCCTGAACAAGCAGAGCGAGCCGCTGGTCCGTGTGCGGGCAGTGCAGTTGTCGGGTGCAGGGCGATGCACCGGGGGGCGCGGCGATGGGGATGCGGCAGCGTCCGCACATCAGGCCGACGGCAAGAAGCCTCCGCACATAGTCCGACGCCCCAGGATGACCGGAGATTCCACCACGATAGAAGCAACCGCCGTCCTACATCTGCGCCCCTGCGTCATGGATAGCGTTTGCACATGCGATCTAAGGAACCCACCGCGAGCGACGCCCTCTCATCTGGCGCGAAGCAGGGGCAGGGCAAGGCCCCTACCTCGACGCGCACCCTCTGGAAGGGGGCGATCAGCTTTGGCCTCGTCCATATTCCCGTGGGCTTGTACTCGGCGACCGTCAGCTCGGGCATCGACTTTGACTGGCTGGACCGCCGGTCGATGGAGCCGGTGGGGTACAAGCGTGTGAACAAAATCACGGGCAAGGAAATCGCCACGGTCGATATCGTCAAGGGTGTGGAGTATGAAGAAGGCCGCTACGTCATTCTGACGCCCGAGGAAATCGCGGCCGCCTTTCCCAAGGTCACGCAGACGATCGAGATCGAGGCGTTTCTTGACGCCGACGAGATCCCCTTTGTCTACCTGGAGCGTCCCTATTACACGGCACCCCTCAAGCGTGGCGAAAAGGTGTACGCACTGCTGCGCGAGGCCCTGCGCCAGAGCAACCGCGTGGGCGTGGCCAAAGTGGTGATCCAGTCCAAGCAGCACCTGGCCGTGCTCATTCCGTGCGGCCGAGCGCTGATCCTCAACCTGCTGCGCTGGGGAGGGGAGATCCGCTCATTCGAGCAGCTGGCCCTGCCGCCGCTGGATGCGAAAGCCGCGGGTATCAAGGACGCGGAGTTGGCCATGGCCATGCAGCTCATCGAGGACATGACGCAGGAGTGGAACGCGGACCGCTTCCGCAATTCCTTCTCTGAGGAGATCCACAGGCTGGTCGAGGCCAAGGCCTCCGCGGGAGAGATTGCCCATGTCGCTCAGCCGGATGAAGGACCGGCGGTGGCTGCGGGGGCGGAGGTGCTGGACCTCACCGCGTTGCTCAAGCGCAGCCTGGAGGGCGCCTCGGCCACCCCGCCGCGCAAGGACAAACCCGCCTCCGTGACCCGCCTTGCACCGTCGGGCAAGACAGCGGCCAAATCGACCGCCGCCAAAAAGTCACCGGCCCGCAAGACGGCGGCCAAGGCGGCGCCTGCCAAGCCCGCTGCGGCCAAGAAACCTCGCCGCGCACACGGATAGCGGTCCCGGACAAGGCGACGGACCATGCCCCGCAAAGACCCGCTGGCGGCGTACAAGCAAAAGCGCAACTTTGCCGTGACGCCAGAGCCCCCGGACGGCGGAGCTCAGTCGCAGGCGCTGCAGTACGTGATCCAGAAGCACTGGGCCAGCCGCCTGCACTACGACCTGCGCCTGGAGCTGGACGGCACCATGAAGAGCTGGGCCGTACCCAAGGGCCCCAGTTACGACCCGGCGGTCAAACGCATGGCCGTGCAGGTGGAAGACCACCCGATTTCCTACAACCAATTCGAAGGGCAGATCCCGCCGCGCCAATACGGCGCGGGGCGGGTCATCATCTGGGACCGCGGCTATTGGGTGCCGCAGGGCAATCCGCGCGAAGACTACCGCAAGGGGAAGCTGAAGTTCGAGATCCACGGCCACAAATTGCAGGGTCACTGGACCCTGGTGCGTATGCATGGCCGGGACGACGATAAGCAGCCCCCCTGGCTGCTGATCAAGGAGCGCGACGGGCTAGAGCGTGCGGCCGAGGAGTTCAACGTGGTGGACGAAATGCCCGACAGCGTGGCAGACCAGCCGCCGGTTGCGCCACCAGCGCGCGCATTCGCTCAGCGGGCCGGGCCCGCGCAGATTCAGCCCACGGCAGCGGCGGTGCCGTGGACATCCGCACCCACGGCACCGCTGCCTGACCAGCTATCCCCGCAACTTGCCACGCTGGTGGACGGACCGCCGGCCGACCTTACGCAGTGGCTGTGGGAGCTCAAGTTCGACGGCTATCGCATGCTGGCCCGGGTTCAGCGCGGCAAGGCACGGCTGTACACCCGTAACGGCAACGACTGGACCGCCAGGATGCCCGCCCTGGCGCAAGCGCTGGCCGCCTTGCCGCTGTCCTCTGCATGGATCGACGGCGAGGTGCTGGTGCTGGACGCCCAGGGTGTCCCCGACTTCCAGGCGCTGCAGAACGCGTTTGACGGGCGATCGACCGACGCGCTGGTCTTTTATGCCTTCGATTTGCCTTATGCGCACGGGCGCGATCTGAGGCAGATGCCCCTCGCTGAACGGCGTGCGCTGCTGCGCAGTGTGCTGCAGCCAGCCTCCTCAGACCGGGTGCGGTTCAGCGAAGCGTTCGAAGCCCGGCCCGCGGACCTGGTGGCCTCGGCCTGCCGGCTGGGATTTGAAGGGGTGATCGGCAAGCGCAAGGACAGCGTGTATGCCTCGCGCCGCAGCACGGACTGGATCAAGCTCAAGTGCAGCCATCGGCAGGAGTTCGTCATCGGCGGATACACCGACCCGCAGGGCTCACGCACAGGGATCGGTTCACTGCTGCTGGGCGTGCATGACGAGGGCGGTGCCCTGCGCTATGCCGGCAACGTGGGCACGGGTTTCAGCGAGCGCGTCCTCGCGGACCTGGCCCGGCGGCTGGGCGCTTTGCGCACCCAGGACAGCCCGTTTGCCCAGCCGCGCTCCATCCCCCGCAAGGTGCATTGGGTGAGGCCCACGCTGGTGGCGGAGGTTTCCTTCGCCGAATGGACGAAAGAGGGCAAGGTGCGCCACGCCGTGTTCCGCGGGTTGCGCGACGACAAGCCCGCCGCCGCCATCGTCCACGAGGAGCCTGCGCACCTGCAGGGGGCTGCGCCCAGCCGCGCCGCGCGCGTGGGGGGGCTGCAGGTGACAAGCCCGGCGCGCGTGGTGGATCCCTCCACCGGGTTCACCAAGCTTGATCTGGTGCGGTACTACGCCACGGTAGCGCCCCTCATGTTGCCCCACCTGCAGGGGCGGCCGGTGTCCCTGCTGCGGGCGCCGCAAGGTCTGGAGGGCGAGCTTTTCTTTCAAAAGCACCTGGACACGGGGGCATTGGACGGGGTGAGTGCGCTGTCACCCGACCTGGATCCTGGCCACCCGCCGCTGCTGGAAGTGGCCACGGCGCAGGGCCTGCTGTCGGCCGCGCAAATGAACACCGTGGAGTTTCACACCTGGAATGCTCGCAAGGACCGGATCGAGCGGCCCAACCGCATCACCTTCGACTTGGATCCGGGCGAGGGCGTGCCGTGGGCGCACGTGCAAGAGGGCGCAGCGCTCGTGCGCTTGATGCTCACCGAGCTGGGCCTGCCATCGTTCCTCAAGACCAGCTGCGGCAAGGGACTGCATGTGGTGGTGCCCATCAAGCGACTGCACGGCTGGGATGCCGTGAAAGACTTCAGTCAAGCCGTGGTGCAGCATCTGGCGCGCACCCTGCCGCAGCGTTTCGTGGCCAAGAGCGGACCCCGCAACCGTGTGGGAAAGATCTTCGTGGACTACCTGCGCAATGGCTTTGGCGCCACCACGGCCTGTGCATGGACGGCGCGCGCGCGGCCGGGCATGGGCGTGTCCGTGCCCGTCGCCTGGCAGGAACTGGACGCGCTCACGGGTGGCGCCCACTGGACGGTGCAGACCGTGGGCCGGCGCTTGAAGACGGGCAATGGCCCCTGGTCGGGCTATGACGAGGCTGCCGTGTCCATCGGGCCGGCGATCAAGGCGCTTGGGGAAAAACGCCACCCATAGCCCTGGTGGCCCTGCATGCAATCATGGTGGGGCGAAGGCATACAAGCGGTCTAGGCGGCCGCTGATTGAACCTGGTTGCTTCCTGTATCCTTTGAATCGCCCCGGTCATCGGCCGGGGCCATTTCTTTTCGCTGCGCGTGTGTCCGGCCACCGGTGGCCGCGGGCCTGCGTGTCTGGTGGCAATCTTTCGTTCAAAGACTTCAACATGTCCCTTGATTTCCACGGCCGTGTGGCCATCGTGACGGGTGCGGGTGGCGGCCTGGGCCGTCAGCATGCTTTGGCGCTGGCAGCGCGTGGCGCCAAGGTGCTGGTCAATGATCTGGGCGGTGCCGTGGACGGCAGCGGCGGCTCGGTGTCCGCCGCGCAGGCCGTGGTGGATGAGATCCGCGCCGCAGGCGGCGAGGCGCTGGCCAACGGTGCGTCGGTGACCGATTTCGCGGCCGTGCAGGCCATGGTGCAGCAGGCCATGGACGCGTGGGGTCGCGTGGACATCCTGGTGAACAACGCGGGCATCCTGCGCGACAAGTCGTTTGCCAAGATGGACATGGCGGACTTCAACCTCGTGGTCCAGGTCCACCTCATGGGCGCGGCCCATTGCTGCAAGGCGGTGTGGCCGCACATGCAGGCGCAGAACTATGGGCGCATCGTGATGACGACGTCCTCCACGGGGCTGTACGGCAACTTCGGCCAGGCCAACTACGGCGCGGCCAAGCTGGCCCAGGTGGGGTTGATGCAGACGCTGGCGATCGAAGGGGCCAAGTACGGCATCCATGTGAACGCCTTGGCACCCACGGCCGCCACCCGCATGACCGAGGGCCTGATGCCCGAGGAAGTGCTGGCTGCCCTCCAACCCGAGGCGGTGGTACCCGCCATGCTGGTGCTGGCGCATGAGAGCGCGCCCACGCGCACCATTCTGTGTGCAGGCGCGGGCACATTCGAGGCCGCGCACATTACGCTCACCCAGGGCATCCACCTGGGACAAGGTGCCGATGTGCCGGAGCAATTGGCCGCGCGCCTGGCCGAGGTGACGGCCCGCGGAGCGGGTGAGCAGGTACCGCAAAGCGGCGCCGCACAGGGGACGAACGAGGTGGCGCAGGCCCTGGCTGCGCACCGCTGACACGGCCTGTCCGGGGCGGTGCTGCCCCGCTGCTACCGTACCAAGAGCGACCGTGCAGAGGCCGGCGGCAGTTCCCCGGTGTCAGGCCGGCGCTTGATGTGGGCGCGGGCAGGCCGCAGCGCGGCGTGCTAAGTTTCGGCCCCACATCAAAAAAGATGGAACAACCACCACCATGAGCACACTCCCACAGCGAATCGCAGCCCTGTCCGCCGACCGGTTGGCAGGCATGCGCCGCGGCATCGAGAAGGAGGGGCTGCGCGTGCTGCCCACGGGCGCCCTGGCGCTCACACCCCATCCGGTGGCGCTGGGCTCGGCCCTCACGCACCCCTGCATCACCACGGACTACAGCGAATCGCAGATCGAGCTCATCACCGGTGCCCACCGCACGGTGCAGGAATGCCAGGATGAACTGACCGAGATCCACCAGTTCGTGCACCGCGTGCTGCAGCAGCAGCCGGGCGGCGAGATGCTCTGGGTGTCCAGCATGCCCTGCATGTTGCCTACGGACGAGACCATTCCGCTGGCGCGCTACGGCTCGTCCAACCCGGGGCGTGCCAAGAGCGTGTACCGCATGGGCCTGGGCCACCGCTACGGCCGGCGCATGCAGACCATCTCGGGCATTCATTACAACTGGTCGCTGCCCGGCGTAGGCAGCGACGAGTACTTTGCGCTGATCCGCAACTTCCGCCGGCACGCGTTCGTGCTTCTGTACCTGTTTGGTGCATCGCCTGCGCTGTGCCCGTGCTTCGTCGAAGGGCGACAACACAGCCTGCAGCCGCTGGGCGACGGCAAGCGCGCGCTGTACCTGCCGCATGCCACTTCGCTGCGCATGGGGCGCCTGGGCTACCAGAGCGACGCCCAGGCCACGCTGGCCGTCAGCTACAACGGCTTGCAGGGCTATGCCGATTCGCTGCACGAGGCGCTCACGCGGCCTTATCCGGCCTACGAGGCGATTGGCGTGCGCAACCCCGGCGGCGACTACAACCAGCTGGGCACCAGCCTGCTGCAGATCGAGAACGAGTTCTACGGCACCATCCGGCCCAAGCGCACCGTCCACAGCGGCGAGCGCCCGCTGCACGCGCTGCGCGAGCGCGGCGTGGAGTATGTCGAGGTGCGCCTGATGGACCTGGACCCGTTCGTGCCCGTGGGCATCACCGCCGACACCATGCGCCTGCTGGACGTGTTTTTGCTGCACTGCCTGCTGTCGGACAGCCCGCCCGACACGCCGGCCGAGATCGCCGAACTCAAGAACAACCAGCACCTGGCGGCCGAGCGCGGGCGCGAGGCCGGCCTGCAGCTCATGCGCCGCGGCCAGCGTGTGCTGCTGACCGATTGGGCCGCCGAGGTGCTGGCCGAATGCGCGCCCATTGCCGCCACGCTGGATGCCGCCCACGGCGGCGAGGCTTATGCGCACGCGCTGACGGCGGCCCAGGCGACACTGGCGGCCCCGCACTCCACACCGTCCGCGCGCGTGCTGGCCGAGCTGCAACAGCAGCATGACAACGACTTCATCGCCTTCGCACTTGCGCATTCCCAGTCGGCGCAGGACATCCTGATGGGGCAGCCCTGGAGCGAGTCGCAGCAGGCGCGCTACCAGGCGCTGGCCGAGCGGTCGCTGGAGGAGCAGCGGGCCATTGAAGTGGCAGATGACCTGCCGTTCGAGGCGTGGCGCGAGCGGTTCATGGCGGTCGAGCAGTTGGGGTAGTTTTTTGAGGGCAGCGCTTATGGCGTAAGCGCCGCCAGCTATTCTTTTTGATGTTGCTGCGCGGGGGCGCATAACCCGGTCGGCACCCAAGCATTCGGCAGCAAAAAAAACTCAAAAACGATAGCTGTCCGCGCTTGCCCCACAAGCGCAGAGCCCCATTTAGGGCCTGTTCACACTATTTTTGCCAGTGCGAATGGCGTGAAAACCGCGCCAATCTAGGCGCGTGACGACGCCAAGGCCGGGGCCTTGGCTAGGAGGGCAACGACGAATGGCGCGGTTTTCACTCCGTTCCCTCCGGGTTGCGATCAAAAAGGGCCATTCGCGGCGTTGCCAAGCCTCGCTGGGGTAGCACCCCAGCTTCGTTTGGCGCCTTGCGCCTGGCCCTTTTTGATCGCAACGCATCTGGCAAAAATAGTGTGAACAGGCCCTAGCCCTTCAGATCACCCCTTGCGCGCCATCGCCGCCGACCGGATGCCATCCAGCGTTCCCGTGGGTGTGATCGCCTGCGGATCGATCAGGCAGTGCAGCACGCTGGGCAGCCCGCTCGCCCGTGCGCGTGCCAGTGCCGGGGCGAAGTCTTCGGTGCGCTCCACGCGCTCGCCGTGCCCGCCGAAGGCCTGGGCATAGGCCTTGAAATCGGGGTTCTTGAGCTGTGTGGCGCTAATGCGCCCGGGGTACTCGCGCTCCTGGTGCATGCGGATGGTGCCGTACATGGCGTTGTCCAACAGCACCACTATCAGCGGCAGGCCGTACTGCACGGCGGTGGCGAACTCCTGGCCGTGCATCAGAAAGTCGCCGTCGCCCGCAAACACCACCACCTCGCGCTCGCGCCACAGGCGCTTGGCGCCCACGCCGGCCGGCAGGCCGTAGCCCATCGAGCCGCTGGTGGGGGCCAGTTGGCTCGCATAGGTGGTGAACGGCCAGAAGCGGTGCACCCAGGTGGCGAAGTTGCCCGCGCCGTTGCAGAAGATGGTGTTGGCGGGCAGCACCGCGCGCAGGTGCTGCATCACCTCGCCCATCTGCAGCTTGCCGGGGATGCGGATGGGCGCCGGGTCGCTCCAGGCCAGGTACTCGGCGCGCGCAGCCTCGGTGTGCGCGGTCCAGCGCGGCTCGGCCGCGGGGCGCAGGCTGGCCAGTGCGGCGGCCATGGCCTGCGGCGTGGCGTGGATGGCCTGCACCGGGCGGTAGAGCCGGCCGAGCTCGTCGGCGTCGGCATGCACATGCACCAGCGGCTGCGCCGGCACGGGAATGTCGAACAGCTCGTAGCCCTGCGAGGGGATCTCCGACAGCCGCCCGCCCAGCACCAGCACCAGGTCGCTCGCGCGGATGCGCGCCAGCAGTTGGGGGTTGACGCCCAGGCCCAGGTCGCCCGCGTAGCTGGCGTGGCTGGCCGGGAATAGCATCTGCCGGCGGAACGAGCAATACACCGGCAGCCGCCAGGCGCTGGCAAAGGCCTGCATGTCGCGCACCGCCTGGTCGGACCAGCGGCTGCCGCCCACGATGACCACCGGCCGCTCGGCCGCCTGCAGCCGCGCCGCCAGTGCCTGCAGTGCGGGCGCGCCGGGGTAGGTCTCGGGCACGGAGTAGGGCAGGGCATCGGCCACCTGCACGGCATCGGTCAGCATGTCCTCGGGCAGGGCCACCACCACGGGGCCGGGGCGGCCCGAGGTGGCGACGTGGAATGCGCGCGAGACCAGTTCCGGCACGCGCCGCGCATCGTCGATCTGCACCACCCACTTGGCCATGGTGCCGAACACGGCGCCGTAGTCCAGCTCCTGGAACGCCTCGCGCCCCAGCGCACCGCGCGCCACCTGGCCTACGAAGACGATCAACGGCGTCGAATCCTGGTGCGCGATGTGGATGCCCGCCGATGCGTTGGTGACCCCCGGCCCGCGCGTCACGAAGCAGATGCCCGGGCGGCCGGTCAGCTTGCCCTGCGCCTCGGCCATCATGGCCGCGCCGCCCTCCTGGCGGCACACGGTGACGGCGATGTTGGCGTCGTGCAGGGCGTCCAGCACGGCCAGGTAGCTCTCGCCCGGCACGCAAAAGAGCTGCTGCACGCCGTGCACGATGAGCTGCTGGACGAGGATCTGCCCGCCCGTGCGGGATGCGGCGGTGGAGGTAGCGGTGTGCGGCATGGAGGTCCAAGAGAAGGCGAAGCTGCAAATATCGCCCAGCCATGCGCGCTTGCATAGCAAAAAAGCGGAACGACTTGTTGCTTAAATCGCATCAAGTGGCAATATCCCGTCCCAGCCCTGCCTGCCGCCAGCGCTTATGGATCAAGCGCTGGCGCCTTATGCGTTACCACAAGCCTTGGTCGGGTTCATTCTTTGATTGCATGAATTAACGCCATGTTTCGCAAACTTTTCCTGCCGCCCGTGGCCGACCTGCTCGCCTTTGAGGCCGCCGCGCGCCACGCCAGCATCTCACGTGCGGCGGAGGAGCTGCACCTCACGCAAAGCGCCGTCTCGCGCCAGGTGCGTCAACTGGAGGCACAGCTCGGTCAGGCCCTGTTCACCCGGGTGCGCCAGCGCGTGGTGTTGACGGATGCGGGGCGCCTGTACGCCGCCGACGTACGCGCCGTGCTGCAGCAGCTCGGTGCCGCCACGCAGAAGGCCATGGCCCTGGCCGATGGCGGCGGACTCCTGCACCTGGCGGTGCTGCCCACGTTGGGCGCGCGCTGGCTGGTGCCGCGCCTGCCTGCGTTTGCCGCGCTGCACCCGGAGCTGACAGTGAATCTTTCTGCCCGTGGCGAGCCTTTTGACTTCGCCCAGGAACCGTTCGATGCCGCTATCCACTACGGTGCGCCCCATTGGGCCGGCGCCGTGTGCGACTACCTGCTGCACGAAGAAGTGGTGCCGGTGTGCAGCCCCGCGCTGCGCACCCGTCACCGCATCGAGACCCCTGCCGACGTGGCCGGCCTGACCCTGCTGCACCAGACCACGCGCCCCATGCTGTGGGCCGACTGGTTCGAGCAGGAGGGCGTGCCCGCGCCCCAGGCCCTGCGCGGCCCGCGCTTCGAGCAGTTCGCCATGATCGCCCAGGCCGCCATCTCCGGCCTGGGCGTGGCCCTGCTGCCGCGGTTTCTGATGGAGGAGGAATTGGCGAGCGGTGCGCTGGTGGAGCTGCCCGGTGGCGTGCTGACCAGCAGCGATGCGTACTACCTCGTGGTGCCGCTGGCGCGTGCAGAGTCGGCGGGGGTGAAGGCCATCAGGGCGTGGCTGCGGGAGGTAGCGGGCCAGCAGGAGCGGGGCCGCGTTGGTGGATGAGCGCATGGTGCGCATTGCGGGCGGACACCCTCCCTGGCAATAGCGGTCAAGCGTCGCCGGACCGTTTCATGCCTGCGGCCAGGGCGGCCAGTGCCAAAAAAGCCAGGACCGCCAGTGTGGCGGAGAGCCAGAGCGCCGCGCCGCCCCAGCGCTCCACGGCCAGCCCGAACAGGAATGGCGCCCCGGCCTGCACGATGCGCGCGGGCACCATCAGGAACCCCTGCCGCTGCCCATAGCCTTGTGCGCCGAAGATCAGCAGCGGCAGGGTGCCGATGGCAATGGTCAGGATGCCGTTGCCGAGCCCGTGCAGCACGGCGAACGCGGGCGCCGCGTAGCTGCCCAGCAGCATCAGCAGTACGACGCCCAGCGGATGCGCCAGCGTGGCCAGCCGCGCCGACAACAGCGGATGCGACCGCTTGAGCACGGTGAATTCGACCAATCGCCCCGCGACCTGGGCCGGCCCCACCAGCGCCGCAATGCCGATCGCGCCAGCCAAGGCCACGCCCGAAGCCTGCAGGACCTGCGGCAGATGCGCCGCCATCGCGGTGCTGTTGAACCACGCAATGGCAAACACGCAGGCCATGAGCACGGCCGCACGCCGCCGGGCCGGTGCCGGGCTCGCCGCTGCCTGTGGATGAGGACTCCCTGCCGCAGCGGCCTGCGCACCGGCCGAAGCGGCCGGCGCGGCCGTGGGCAGCATCGCGTTCAGCGGCAGGCCGATGAGCAGATGCAGCGCCGCCCATGTCAGGCAGGCCTGCCGCCAGCCGAACGCCGACTCCAGGGAGGCCGTCAATGGCCAGCCGATCGTGCTTACAAAGCCTGCCAGCAAGGTGATGCCGGTGATCGCCCGCCGCGCGTCCTGGCCATGCAGGCGGACCACGGTGGCGAACGCGGCTTCGTAGAGGCCGCTGCCCATGGCCAGGCCCATCAAGGCCCAGGCAGCAAAGACATGGGCGGGCTGTGAGGCCAGGCTGAGCGCCGCGAGCCCTGCGGCAAACACCAGGTTGCTGACGACCAGTACCGGCCGCCCACCAGCCCGGTCAATGGCGCGCCCCGCCCAGGGGCCGGTTGCTGCGGCAAACAGCAGCGCCATCGAGAACGCCCCAAACACCGCCGACGAGGACATGCCGACGTCTCGCCCCATCGGCGCGGCCACCACGGCCGGCAGGTAGTACGACGACGCCCACGCCAGTGTCTGGGCCACGCCCAGCATCAGCGTGGTAGTGGTTCTACGCTGCACGCTTTGCACCCGCGTCGTACCAGCCCTTGGATGAATTCACGACTTTGACGACCAGCAGCATCACCGGCACTTCGATGAGCACGCCCACCACCGTGGCCAGTGCCGCGCCCGACTCGAAGCCAAACAGGCTGATGGCGGTGGCCACGGCCAGTTCAAAGAAGTTGGATGCGCCAATCAGGGCGGACGGGCAGGCGACCGCGTGCTTCTCGCCCGCCGCGCGGTTGAGCCAGTAGGCCAGCGCCGAGTTGAAGAACACCTGGATCAGGATGGGCACGGCCAGCAGCGCGATGATCAGTGGCTGGCGCAGGATGGCCTCGCCCTGGAAGGCGAACAGCAGCACCAGCGTGAGCAGCAGCGCCGCAATGGACCACGGCCCGATGCGCTGGAGTGCCGCGTCGAACGCGGCCTGCCCCCGTGCCAGCAAGGCGCGCCGCCACCATTGGGCCAGCACCACCGGAATGACGATGTACAGCACCACCGAGGTGAGCAGCGTGTCCCATGGCACCGTGATGGCCGACAGGCCGAGCAGGAAGGCCACCAGCGGCGCGAACGCCACGATCATGATGCTGTCGTTCAACGCGACCTGGGACAGCGTGAACAGGGGGTCGCCGCCGGTCAGGCGGCTCCATACGAACACCATGGCCGTGCAGGGGGCGGCGGCCAGCAGGATCAGGCCAGCAATGTAGCTGTCGAGTTGGTCCGCAGGCAGGTAGGGGGCAAACCACTGGCGGATGAACAGCCACCCCAGGAAGGCCATGGAGAATGGCTTGACCAGCCAGTTCACGAACAGCGTGACCCCGATGCCGCGCACGTGGTGCCGCACCTCGCCCAGGGCGGAGAAGTCCACCTTGAGCAGCATCGGGATGATCATCACCCAGATGAGCAGCCCCACCGGCAGGTTCACGCGGGCCACCTCCCACGACCCAATGGTCCGCGCTGCACCGGGAAACGCCTGGCCCAGCCCGATGCCTACCACGATGCACAGCAGCACCCACACGGTGAGATAGCGCTCGAACACGCTCATGGGAGCGCCTGCCGCGCGTTGGGCGGTGGTTTCGCACTGGGCACTCATGTCATTTCCCTGCGAGTTCGCGGGCGCTGGCCTGCAATACCGCTTTCTCCAGCTTGTCGGCGGGCAGGTTGATCAGCAGGTCCAGGCGGCGCTTGATCAGGTGCAGCGTCTGGCGGAAGGCTTCGAGCTTTTCCGAGTCAGGCGCGTCGCCTTCGGAAGGATCGGCGAAGCCCCAGTGCGCCGTTGCGGGGTGCCCCGGCCAGATCGGGCAGACCTCTCCCGCGGCGTTGTCGCACACGGTGATGATCAGATCCATCGTGGGCGCGCCTGGGGCGGCAAACTCATCCCAGCTCTTGCTGCGCAACCCCTCGGTGGAGACGCCTGCCTTTTGCAGGACCTGCAGACCCAGGGGATGCGGCTGCTGGTTGTCGCGCGGGCTGCTGCCGGCAGACCAGGCCTTGAAGCGCCCGCCCGCCATGGCGTTGAGCAAGGCCTCGGCCAGGATGCTGCGCGCGGAGTTGTGCGTGCAGAGAAAAAGAACATTCAAGGGCGTCGTCATGAAGGACCTTCAGCGGATCAGCAGCAGGTGGATGAGGAAGTGGCGGGCTCGCAGCAGGGCGCCTTGGATGCCGTGGCCGCAGGCGCCTTTGGCGCGCAGCACGCGCCGGCGGCAGCCGTTGGGCTGGACTCGTTGAACACGGGAATGTCGCCGAGCGTGTGAAAGTGCTCCCACGCGATGCCCTGCGGGTCGGTAACCCAGTGCTTCTCGCTGCGCGCATAGCAGCAGGTGGTGGCGCCTTCGTCGAGCAGGGCCATGTCGGCCGATGCGGCCCTGGCCTTCAGTTCTGACAGTTCGGCCGCGTCGTCCACCTGAAAGCCCAGGTGATCCAGGCCTGGGGAGGTGCCCCGCGTGGAGATCGCGAAGTTGACCCGCGGATCGTCGAGCATCCACTTCGCGTAATCGGCCTCCACGCGAGCGGGCTCAGCCGCGAAGAGCTGGGAGTAGAAACGGATGCTCTGGGCCAGGTCTTCCACATGCAGGTGGACATGGAATCGCTTCATGGGGTTCTCCTTCAAAAGTGGGTCAGCAGTCGCAGCTCTTTGCTGTCTCCGCCAGGCAGGACGCGCCCTGGCAGCAGTTCTCCGTGAGGTAGCCGAGCAGATCGTCCATCGTGTCGAAGGAGGCCCGGTAGATCAGGTTGCGCCCCTGACGCTCCTGGCTGACGAGGCCGGAGTGCACGAGTTCCTTGAGGTGAAAGGACAAGGTGTTGGGCGCTACCGCCAGTTGCTCGCACAACGAGCCTGGCGTGAGCCCCTCTGCGCCGGCCACGACCAGTGCGCGAAACACCCGCAGGCGTACTTCTTGGGCCAACGCTGCGAGGGAGCGGATGACATCGATTTCTTGCATAAGACGACTATACAACGATATTGGAAATGTTGTAAATTTCTTTGGCGCAACATTGCGCATGCCTGAGGCACGCCCTTATCCCCGCCCATTCGGTGCATTGACCACGAACGCCTATGCCATCTCACTTCTCCCTTCTGGACGCGCCCACCAAGTATTTGTTCTTCACCGGCAAGGGTGGTGTCGGCAAGACCTCGGTGTCCACGGCCGTCTCCATCGCCTTGGCAGACGCGGGCAAGAAGGTTCTATTGGTCAGTACCGATGCGGCGTCGAACCTTGATGAAATGCTCGGCATTGCGCTGCGCAACCATCCGGTTCCTGTGCCAGGGGTTCCGGGCCTGATGGTCCTGAACATCGATCCGGAAGCCGCGTCGCAGAACTACCGTGCCCGCGTCATTGAACAGATGGGCACACAGGCTACGGCTGAGGAGGTGGACCTCGTGCGCGAGCAGCTCTCGGGTGCCTGCACCACCGAGATCGCCACCTTCGATGAGTTCTCTCAACTTCTGTCGGAGGGAGGGCGGGATTTCGACCATGTCGTGTTCGATACCGCCCCCACGGGCCATACCTTGAGGCTTCTCAGCCTGCCCAAGGCATGGAGCGGGTTCCTCAAGGGCAATGACCGCGGAGCATCCTGCCTGGGGCCGCATTCGGGGTTGAAGATGCAGGAGCAGCTTTTCAACCGGGCGCTGGCATCCCTGAACGACGCTTCGCTCACCACCATTGTTCTGGTGGCGCGGCCTGAGGCGGGAGCGCTCAACGAAGCCGCCAGGTCTTCAGACGAACTGCGTGAGTTGGGCCTTTCCCACCAGCGCCTGGTGATCAACGCGGTTTTCAAGGCGCAAGACCCTCGCGATGCCGTCGCCCTGGCCATCGAGGCTCTGGGACAGGAGGCCATGCAGGAGATGCCGCAGGCGCTGAAACGTCTGGCGGCTGACGTGATTCCCATGCGGCCCGTCGATTCCGTGGGGCTGCAGGCGCTGCGGGCGCTGCTGTCGCCATCACCGACCGAGGTGCCTGCGGCAGTCCTGGACGCGCCCGACTTCGCGCACCAGAAACTGTCCGCGCTGGTGGCGGAGCTGGCGCGGGGTGAGCGTGGATTGATCATGGTGATGGGCAAGGGCGGCGTGGGCAAGACCACCATTGCCGCCGCGATCGCCCTGGGACTGGTCAAGCTCGGCAAGTCCGTGCACTTGAGCACCACCGATCCCGCCGCCCACCTGGCGGTGACGCTCGACGGCGAGATCCCGGGCCTGACCGTCGGGCGCATTGATCCCAAAGCAGAAACCCAGAAATACGTGGACAAGGTCGTTGCCGCCAAGTCGGCCGGCATGACCCCGGCGGAGAAGGACCTGTTGATTGAGGATCTGCGTTCTCCATGCACGGAGGAAGTGGCGGTCTTCCACGCGTTCTCGCATGTGGTGTCTCAGGCCCGCAGTGCGTTCGTGGTGCTCGACACCGCGCCCACGGGCCACTCGCTGCTGCTCATGGATGCCACGGGCGCCTACCACCGCCAGATGGTGCGGGAGTTTGAAGGCAAGGCGTCGGGGCGCATCACCACGCCCCTGATGCGGCTGCAGGACCCTGACTACACCAAGATCATTCTGGTGACGCTGCCCGAGGCCACCCCGGTGTCGCAGGCCGCCGCGCTGAAGGAGGACCTGCAGCGGGCCCGGATCGGCACCTTCGCCTGGGTGGTCAACAAGTCACTGTTGGCCAGCAACACCCGCGATCCCCTTCTTCAGGCCCGGTTGAACAGCGAGAGGCGGCAGATGGAGCGGGTTCAAGCATTGGCGCAAGGCCGGTTCTATCTGATTCCCTGGGCGGCGACCCCGCCCGTGGGCGCAAAGGCGCTGGGGGATCTGCTGGAGCCTTGACCTGCGGAGGCGGCCCTTCCTGGCATGCAAGAGCCTCGCGGGCCGCGGTACACATTCAGCCACGGTGCAGCGTCAGGAGGAGCCCCCGCCGGGCTGCGCCAGCGCGCCCTGCGCATCTTCGCACCACCACTGCGCGGCCGCATAAAAGCCCTCCCACACGCACCCGTTGCACCCGCGCCCGCAGCAGGTGGTGGGCTCAGGTGGCGGTGGGCGCAGCGCTACACCGGCGTGGGCGGCCTGCGCCTGCAGGGCGGCGAAGCGCTGGCGGGTGGCTTGCAGCATGAAGGTGACGGGGCCTTACCGGCGCCCGCGCCAACGGATCAGGCCGTAGCGCGCCAGGAAGGCGCAGCCCAGCACCAGCGCGAACCACCCCATGACGTGGCCCTGGGCCATCATCTCGCGCACGTCGGGCGAGCGGGCAATGTAGGGGGCCAGCAGGATGATCACGCCAATGAGCGTGCACACCGCGCCCTTGAGCAGCAGCTCGGAATCTTGTTTGCGCTGGGAGAAAGAGGGCATGGCGGCGATTATCCTTGGCGGCTTCGCAAGCCCCATTCGTGAAAGTACACAGTCCATGGCCATCCAGTGGTTTCCCGGTCACATGCACCTGACGCGCAAGGCGATCGGCGAGCGCATCAAGGACATCGACGTGGTGATCGAGCTGCTGGACGCGCGCTTGCCGGGCTCCAGCAGCAATCCGCTGCTGGCCGAGCTGACGGGCCATAAGCCTGCGCTGAAGGTGCTCAACAAGCAGGACGTGGCCGACCCGACGCGCACGCCCGCGTGGCTGGCCTGGTACAACGCGCGGCCCGGCACGAGCGCGATCGCGCTGGATGCGTCCGACGCCGCGCCCGCGCGCCGGCTCATCGACGCGTGCCGGCAGCTTGCGCCCAACCGGCGCGGCCTCTCCAAGCCCATGCGGGTACTGATCTGCGGCATTCCCAACGTGGGCAAGTCCACGCTGATCAACACCCTGTCCGCCAAGCGCGAAGCCAAGACGGGCGACGAGGCCGGCGTGACCAAGCAGGAGCAGCGCATCGTGCTGGACGATGACTTTTACCTGTGGGACACGCCCGGCATGCTGTGGCCGCGCATCACCGTGCCCGAAAGCGGCTACAAGCTCGCCGCCAGCGGCGCCGTGGGCCGCAATGCGTACGACGAGGAAGAAGTGGCGCTGGAACTGTTGGCCTACCTCAAGCAGCACTACGCGCCGCTGCTGGATGCGCGCTACAAGCTGGGGCTGGACGCGGCGGCCATCGCCGCCAAGCACGACGACGAGCTGCTGGAGCTGATTGCCAGGAAGCGCGGCGCGGTGATGAGCGGCGGGCGCCTCAACCTGCAAAAGGCCGCCGAGATCGTGCTCACCGACCTGCGCAGCGCAGCGCTGGGCCGTGTGACGCTGGAGACGCCGACCGAGTTCGAAGCCTGGCTGGCCGCCGCCGAGGTGCAGGAAAAGGAACGCGCCGCGCGCAAGGCCGAGCAGCTGCGCCGCAACGAGCGCCGCGCGCGCAACGCCCCGCGGGACGAGGACTGATCAGGGCCAGGTTCGCTCGCAGGATCTGCACAGTTCACAGGCCCTAGGGCCTGTTCACACTATTTTTGCCAGATGCGTTGCGATCAAAAAGGGCCAGGCGCAAGGCGCCAAACGAAGCTGGGGTGCTACCCCAGCGAGGCTTGGCAACGCCGCGAATGGCCCTTTTTGATCGCAACCCGGAGGGAACGGAGTGAAAACCGCGCCATTCGTCGTTGCCCTCCTAGCCAAGGCCCCGGCCTTGGCGTCGTCACGCGCCTAGATTGGCGCGGTTTTCACGCCATTCGCACTGGCAAAAATAGTGTGAACAGGCCCTAGGCCAGCACCGGATCGCAGCGCACCTCGGTGGTGACCGAGTTGGCGATGAAGCACTGTTCATGCGCCTCATGGTGCAGGGCGTGCAACTGTTCGTGCGTGGGCTGCGGGTCGCCGCCAAAGCGCACCGCCGGGCGCAGCGTGACCACGGTCATGGCCATGCGGCCCTGGGCGTTGCGGGCCATCACGCCCTCGGCTGCGTCGCGGTAGTCGTCCACGCAAAAACCCTGCTGCGCGGCGATGGAGAGGAACCACAGCATGTGGCAGCTCGACAGTGCGGCGACGAAGGCTTCCTCCGGGTCCGCGGCGGACGCGTCGGACCAGGGCAGCGGCACGACGTGGGGCGACGAGGAGCCGGCCAACTGCGCGCCACCGTCAAAGCGCAGCAGGTGGCGGCGGCTGTAGCGGTTCTTGAGGAAGTCCTGCGGCGTGGCGTCGCGCGTCCAGGTGATTTCGGCGTGGTAAGTGGCCATGGTGGTGTTTGAATGAAAAATGCCTCTAGCGCCCGCCTGTCAAGCGCGAGCAGCTATGGATATCGAAGCAATGCACGCGCTGCCCCTACCAGGCCAGCGGGCTGGATGCATCCGCCCAGAAGATGAAGCGCCGCAGCTCCGCATAGCGCGACGTGCTGAGCAGGGCCGGGTCGGTGCCGCTGCCCTTGCGCAGCAGCACCAGGTAGCCGCTGGCGCTGCCCACGGCCAGGGTGTGGCCGTCGGGCGCTGCGGCGATCGCCAGGATGGCGCCGCCGATGTGGTGGCGCCAGAGGGCCGTGCCGTCCTCGGCCAGGCCGTGCAGATCGCCCTGTGCGTCGCCCTCCACTCGCAGGCCATGGACGGTGGCGGCGGGGCACGATGCAGGCAGGTTTGGCGGTGCGGCCGTGGGGCTCAGCGCCCACGCATCGACACTGATCCGCCACCACGCGGGTGCTTGCGTGGGATGCACGGGCTCCGTGCGGGCCAGCAGACGGCCATCTTCCAGCCACTGCAGGGCGTCCACGGCGTGGCCGGTGCGTGCGGCGTGGTGGGCATAGACATGGGGCGCGAAGGCAAAGCGCCGGTGAAAGCGTGCGGACAGGTCGCCGTCGGCCAGCGCGTGTACAGCGCGTGCCAGTTGCAGCACGGCGCCAGCCTGGGGGCCGCGCGGGTCGGTGGGCTGCGCAGGCATGAAATGCACAGGGGCGGGCGGCGGTACGGTCGCCGGGGGCGTGCCGGCTGCCGCGGCGCCGGGCGCCACACCATGGGCGGGTACAGCATCGCCTACCGCAGCGGCCGCCACGGCAGCGGCCGCCGCCTCAGCGGATGACGCCGCGGGTTCCGTGCCGTGCTCCAGGGCCGCCGCGGCATCAGCGTCGTCGGCCTGCCGCAGCCAGTGCTCCCGCACGCGGGCGGCGTGGGCCCGGCCGTGGGCCTGCCAGTCGTGCGACAGCGCCATGAGGACGGGCCCGAACACCTCGGTGTCGGCCTCGTGCGGCGCGAAGGGCGGCAGGCGGGGCAGGGGCGGGGCATCGCCGGACAAGCCGCTGGAGTGCAGCGCCTGTTGCTCTTGTGCATGGGCGGCGTGCAGGCGCTGCTCCAGCGTGGTGAACAGCTCCAGCAGGTGCTGCATGTGCTGCACGGCGTGGTTGGGCAGCGGCGTGCGCGGATCGCTCTGGCGCTGGCTGTAGCTGATGCGCAGGCCGTTCGGGTGGGCCGTGCCCTCCGGCAGGGCATCGCCGGGCGTCAGGTCGATCTGGTAGCAGGCATGTGCGTCGTCCTCGGGGTCGCCGGCGCGCTCGCTGCCGTTGCGCCAGCTGAACTTGAGCGCCCGGCCCCATGAATGGCCCCCCTGCTGGCCGGGCTGGCGCGCGCCGATCCACACGTCGCCCTCCCACCAGCCGTTGCGCTCGGGGTCGCTCCATGTGTTGTAACGGGTGGTGAATACGGGCAGCAGCGTCAGCGCCTCGATGCGTGCGGGGGTGAGCGTGGCATGCAGCCGCTCGCGCAGCGGCCGGCCGGCGCGGCGCTGGCCCTCGGCCAGGCGCCAGTAGGCCAGCACCTCGCGCCAGCCCTCTCCGCAGGCGACCAGCGCGCCGGCTGCCGCGTCGCCCGCCCCGGCCTGTGCGGGGAGCGGTTGCCATGCGCCGGGCTGGCCGGCGCTGTCGTAGGCGCGGTATTGGCGCACCAGGCCGTCCGCGCCGGGGGGCGGAGGCGGGATGCCAGAGCGCAACCGCGCCCAGGCCTGCGCCAGCGCGTGGGTAGGTGCGCTCTCGGCCGGGGGCAGGGCGAGCCAGAAGTCCCAGCGCTTCCAGAGAGTGATGAACAGGGCGTCGTGGTAGGCGTCCTGGTCTTCATCCACGTGGCTGCGCGTGAGCAGAAAGTCCGTCTGCCCGAACCAGCCGGCTGCCTTGTGCTGGCTCTTGTCGGGCAGGGCGGCCTGGAGCAGCCGCCGCAGTTGCGCCGCGTCCATTGCATCGCCTGCGCACAATCCGTCGTCCACCGGCAGCCCGGGCTCTTCGGACAGAGCCGGCTTGACCGCGCTGGCAGGCGGAGGCACGAATGAAGAGGGGCTGGACATGGCAAAGGCGCACGGTTGTGTGGCGCATGGTAGCGCCGACACCGCTGCGCCATCAATGTGCGGCCCGTGGGCCCCCACGAGCCATGGGTAGCGGGGCGTCGGCCATGGCTGGGCCTGGGTTCTGTCGCTGCGGCGGGCAGCGCGGGGCCTTGCCGACCGGGGCCCGCACGCGGGAGGGACTACAGCACGATCTTGCCGTCGGCGACATACAGCTCGTACTGGTCGCGCGGCAGGGCGGTGAGGCCCGCGGTGTTGTTGTCGTCGCGCCAGCTCAGCGTGACGCTGTCGGTGGCGAAGGTGAGTTCCACCGGTCCTTCCGGAATGGCAATGGGCATGCCGTCTCCTTCCCGGTAGGTGACGTGGCCTTGGATGGTGGCTTGCTGGGGCATGTGCGTGCTCCTGGGTCGTTGCGGTCAAAAGGGGGACGGGTGCCCCCTACCGCATTACAGGCCATCCTGCGGCGTGTCGGCTGTCAGACCAGCGCGCGTTTTGCGCCGCAGGCGTTTGCGTCGAGCCGCGGGCTGGCCCGGGTCCGTCGGGGCGACGCGCTGTACCAGCGGAATCACCCACAGCACCACCACTGCCAGCAGCGTGGCCAGGATGGCCGTGCTCTCACGCCCCAGGCCCGCAGCCACGCCGATGGCGGCCGTAAGCCAGATGCCGGCTGCGGTGGTCAGGCCCTTGACCTGACTTTCCGCGTCGCCCTTCAGGATGGTGCCCGCGCCCAGGAAGCCGATGCCGGCGATCACCCCTTGCAGCACACGGCTGTTGTCCGCCGGGGCAATGCCCGCCTGCTGCGCGACGAGCACGAACAACGCGGCGCCCATGGCCACCAGCATGTGGGTGCGCATGCCTGCGGCCTTGCCGGCCTGCTCGCGCTCCCACCCCAGCAGGCCGCCCAGCAGCGCGGCCACGCCCATGCGCAAGACCACCCGCGTGGTTTGCTGGGGGTCGCCAATGTCCGAGAACTCGTGGGCGGCCACGGCCAGGGCGTCAGCCCACCAGCCGGTCATGGCGTGCCACGCCTGAAGACCAGGCGAGAAAGGGGCAAAGCGGGGAGGAAAGCGTGGGGCGCTGCACGGTGCATGGCCGCCTGTGTGAAGCGCGCAGACAGGGGTGGGCAGCGGCGGCCGCCGCTCCTGTGGGTAGGACACGGCCGGGTGGCGGGATGCTCCGAAAAGCTGCAGGGCGTTAGATAAAAATTGGCCGGTAGCGCTTGCTAGGTAAGCGCGAAAAGCTACTCTTTTGGTAGCGCGTCTTCGATGTCCTGCTGCCAGGGCAGGGTCCAGATGTGTTGCTGCCAATCGGGCGCTGCGGCCGCGTTTGGCGGCGTGGGTGCGCTGGCGGTGGTGGATGCTCTGGCAGCGGGCCACTGCAATCCACTGTGCAGCGTGACCAGGCGGCCGTCTGCGGGGTGGGGCAGGCTGAGCTGCCACGCATGCAGCCACAGGCGGTGCAGGCCGAGGCGCTGTGCCCACCAACGGTTGAGCGGCCCTTTGCCGTGGGTGGCGTCACCCAGGATGGGGTGGGCCAGATGCTTGAGGTGGCGGCGGATCTGGTGGCGGCGCCCCGTGGTCGGCTCGGCCAGCACCAGCGATGCGCGCGTCGTGGCAAAGCGGGGGTCGCTGGACTCGGGCAGCTCCAGCCGCGCCAGGCGCATGAGGCGCGTGTGGGCAGGCTGGGTGGGGGCGTCGGGCGGCGCGTCGTCGGGGCGCAGCGGGTGGTCCACTTCGGCCTGCGCCGGTGCCCAGCCGCGTACCAGCGCCAAGTACTGCTTGCGCACGGCATGCCGGGCGAAGGCGTCGGCCAGGGCCCGCGCGGCGGCGGGGAGCAGGGCCATGACGAGCACGCCGCAGGTGCCCTTGTCCAGCCGGTGCACGGGGTAGACGTGCTGGCCGATCTGGTCGCGCAGCGCCTGCATCACGAAGCGCGTTTCGCCTGCGTCCAGACCTGTGCGGTGCACCAGCCAGCCCGCCGGCTTGAAAACGGCCACCATGTGCGCGTCCTGCCACAGCAGGCGCAGCGGAGGGTGCGCGGGCGTCAGGGGTTGCGCCCCGGGGTGAGCTGGATGGTACTCAGGCCCGAATGGGGCGGGTCCTGCTGCGAGGTGAGCCAGTACACCCACAGGCCGCGCAGCCACGCGCCCATGTAGATGATGGACACGGTAAAGAGGCCCCACTGCTCGGCCTTCCACGAGGCGTAGAACCAGAACGGCTGCCCCAGCAGCCCGAAGATGCAGGCCCAGCGGCGCAGCGCCGTTCTGCGCGCCTGCGACAGCCAGGCGGCGGTGGCACCCAGCAGGGCGATGGCAATCTGGTCAAGTCCCATGGTGATGTGGCCGTTGCGTGGCGATAGGGTGTTAACTGGATGTTTGTAAGGGGTATCTATTTAGCTCCAGCAGCCCCATTGATACTGTGATTTCATCCAGCAATGGTATCCGATTGGCTCTCCCCGGTGTTCTTGCTCACGACATCCCCATACGTCACTGGCGGCGTAACCACCGCTTGCTGCAGCAAGCGGTAAAACAGCATCCCGCGTGAGCTGGATGTGCGCCGGTTGAAACGGAACACGAATTCATCGAGATAGGCGTCCAGGTGGTCTGGCTGTACAGAGCCATGATGTGTTCCCAGCACCCAGCGCTGTACCAGTGAGGCGACCCGGTGCACTCCCGCCATGGAGACATGGGCAGGTACGCCTGAGCCGAGCATGACGGTGCGCTGGTGGGTGTAACCCAGTTCTCCCAGAGCGCGGTATGCCGCCGAACCATCCGTGCGTACCTGGGCTCCAGGCTCGACCACCTCCTGCACAAAGGGGATTACGTGGGTGGCGGCGTCTCGGTCAATGCGGCGTAACCGGATGCGCCCAAACCCCTTGGGCTCCACGATCTCCACCGCCATGACCATCAACACTTTGGTGGTGCTGCTCTTGCGCCCTGCAGGGGTGGCGGGATTCTTGCGATCCGTGATGGACAGGTACGTTTCATCCACCTCCACAAGCCCCTTGAGCTTGTCCCGGCCCGGGCGGACCATGGCACGTCGAAACCGGTGCAGCATGGTCCAGGCGGTCTGGTAGCTCCCCAAACCCAATACGCGCTGCAGCCCCAGGGCGCTCACGCCTTGTTTCTGATTGGTCAGGTACCAAGCTGCAGCCAGCCAGACACGCAGCGGTGTGCGCGTCTTGTCAAAGATGGTTCCAGATGTCACTGTGCCTTGGTACTGGCATGAGCGGCACATCAGGCGGGTGCGGCTGGCGCGGTACACATCGCCAGCGTTGCCGCAACGCGGGCAGACGAAGCCTTGGGGCCACCGAAGCTTCTCCAGGAACGCCTGGCAAGCCTCTTCGGTGGCAAACCAGTCAAGAAATTCGTTCCAGGTGCGGGGGTAGTCCCGTCCAGGAGTTGGCGTTAGCATCTGGGTTTCCATCCAGCTATTCTCACGTCACTGGAGCTAAATAGATACCCCTTATGTTTGTACAGCCATGATAACAGTGGCGGGGGCTGCAGCGGCCAGGAGCTCCCGCAGGCGACGCGGGCGCGCTACGCCTTGGCGGTGGAGAGGGGCGTGCCGGGGAGTCGGTCGCGCCGGGCGATGAATTCGCGGGCCGCCTGGGCGCGCAGGGTGGCCCGGCCCAGCCCGGTGATGGTGATGACGCGTGCGGAGCGTACGGATTCGCCTTCGCCGGGCAGTTCAGCCTGCACCATGCCCGCAGCGCGCAGGACACGCAGCTTGTCCACCTCTGCCTCACCGACGACGGGGGCGGGAAACTGGTCCCGCTGCGCAAGTTGACGGAGAAGTTCCATGGGCATGTGACTGGCTCCCGGTGCTGCGCCGCGCAAACGGTGCGGCGGACGGGGTTATTGTGGCCCCTGGGGCGAGGCCGGTACAACAAAGGCCCCGTTCTCAAGTAGGCAGTTCGGTGCCGTGCGCTGACCGACAATCCCGCCATGACTGTGTCTTCGCGCTCCACCTTCCTGCCCCTGTCGCTGCTGGCCGCGCCGCAGCGGGACGACCCGCACCCGCTGGTGCTGTACCACGGCCGCTGCGCCGACGGTTTTGCCGCCGCGCTGGCCGCCTGGCGCTTTTATGGCGGTCAGGTCGAATGCCTGGGGCTGACCCACGGGCAGGTGGCCACCGTGGACGACCTGCCGTCGCTGCAGGGGCGGGCCGTCTATGTGCTGGACTTTGCGTTTGCGCCCGACCTGCTCGCCGCCATCGACGCGCGTGCCGCCCGGCTGGTGCTGCTGGACCACCACAAGAGCGCGGCCGAGCAGTTGGAGGGCTTTGCCTGCCGCTGCGGGGGCCTGCACTTCGACATGGGCAAGTCTGGCGCGCGCCTGGCGTGGGAGTTTTTCCACCGTGACGCACCACTGCCCGCCTTGGTGCGCCACGTGGAAGACCGCGACCTGTGGGCCTGGCAGTACCCCGACACCGCGGGCTACGTGGCGGCGCTGGACATGGAGCCGTTCGACTTCGCCCGTTGGCAGCAGATCGCCGACTTCACGCCCGCCGAGACGGCGGCCTTCGTCGCGCGCGGGCAGGCCATGGACGAGAAGTTCCGCCATTTGGCGCAGGACGTGGCGGGCGGCGCACAGCCGCTGGTGTTCAACGGCGAGGCCGGGCTGATGGTGAATGCGCCCGGCGCCTTCCACAGCCTGGTGGGCGAGTTGCTGTCGCGCCAGAGCGGCACCTTCGCGCTGATGTGGGTGGTGGGCAAGGACGGGCAGGTCAAGGTAGGCCTGCGCTCGCAGCGCGGCTATGACTGCTCGCCCCTGGCCGTGAGCATGGGCGGTGGCGGCCATGCCCAGGCCTGCGGCTTTCGCCTGCCTGGCGAGCGGCTGGCGCAGTTGCTGTCAGGCGTGTTCCAGGCCAATGGAACGGGTGTGAATTTTTAGCCGAAATGGCCCGTAGCGCTTGATGGATAAGCGTGAGCAGCTATTGAAATGATAGTCGCCTACCGCTGCCGGCGCCGGTAGTCCCAGGGTGCCTGCGGGCGCGGCTGCGACCACAGCCCGGTCTGGCTGGTGCGTGCCTGGCGCTGCAGCGCCACCAGGTGGGGGTAGCGCTGGGCCTGGGGGGCATAAACCCAGGCCAGGCCGGCGCGCACCTGGGCCGTGCCCACGTCCTGCCCCTGGCAGCGCACATGCGCCAGCGTGCGGCCGTAGTCGTCGCGGCCCAGCGTGCGCAGGGCGGCCTGCTGGCGAAAGCACAGGCGCGCCAGGTTCTGGCGCGCGCGCTGGCCGAAGGCCTGGCGGCTCTCGGGCGCGTCGATCGCCACCACGCGCACGCGCTGCGGGCGCCAGGCCCCCGGCGTGCCGCAACGCACGGTGAGCGTGTCGCCATCGCTGATGGCAATCACAAGGCAGAGGAGGGCGGCAGCAGACACGGGTGGGGCAGAGGTGAAGAGCGGATAAAAGCGCGGTGGCGGTGGCGGTGACGGTGGCGTGTGGGCATGCGGCCGCTGCGGCCGCGCCGGTGTCGCACGGTGACGCCGCAAGGGCGCGCACTATAACCGCGTGTGATGCGCGCTTGCCGGTCCGCGCGGCCTCGCGGCCTTGCCCGTACCGGTTGCCTAAAAAATGAGCGATGCGCTGCAGCCCAATGCCGGCGCGGCTTGCGCGCGGTTGTCCCGGCGGTTGTCCACAGGGCCGCCCACAGGCGGTGGGCATAAGTGGTGCGGCGGCGGGGCATGCGCCAATGGCCGACAATCGCGGGTCGCACGCGGGCGAAGGTCTGCCCTTACCTCGTTCGGGTGCCTGCCTGCTGTCCTCGTCCGGATGCGTGCTTGTTGTGTCTTGCCCGAGGCGGCGACGCTGCGTTGTCGCCGGGTTTCCCGCATCGTTTCTTGTCCACCTGCTGCCGTTGTGATCCAAGGTCTTGTTGCGTCCATCGTCGCGTCCGTTCTGTTCGGCGCCATGTATTACCTGGCACCGGCGCTGGCGCCGCTGGATGGCGAGCAGATCTTCGGCTGGCGCGTGCTGTGCACGCTGCCGTTCACCACGGCGCTGCTGCTGGCGCGCGGGCAGTGGCCGCGCGTGCGCCTGCTGGCTGCGCGCGCGTGGCGGCAGCCGCTGCTGGCGCTGGGGCTGCTGGCCAGCGCCGCCATGCTGGGCGTGCAGCTGTGGCTGTTTTTATGGGCGCCGCTGCACGGGCGGGCGCTGCCGGTGTCGCTGGGCTACTTCCTGCTGCCGTTGGTGATGGTGCTGGCCGGGCGGGTGCTGTACCGCGAGCGGCTGTCGCACCTGCAGTGGCTGGCCACGGCACTGGCGGGTGCAGGTGTGCTGCACGAGGTGTTGCGCGCCGGCGGCATGTCGTGGGAGACCTGGCTGGTCGCACTGGGCTACACCGCGTATTTCGTGATGCGCCGGCGCCTGGGCACCGACCACCTGGGCGGCCATTGGCTGGACATGCTGCTGCTGGTGCCCGCGGCGCTGTGGTTCGTGGTGCGCGTGCCGTCGTCCCTGCCGCTGGTGCTGGAGCATGCGCACCTATGGGCGATGGTGCCCGTCCTGGGCGTGCTCAGCGCCGTGGCGCTGGCGCTGTACATGGCCGCCAGCCGCCTGCTGCCGCTGGGCTTGTTTGGTCTCTTGAGCTATGTGGAGCCGGTGCTGCTGGCGCTGGTGGCGCTGGCGCTGGGCGAGAGCATCGGCGCGGCGCAGTGGCCCACCTACGGCCCCATTTTCGCCGCCGTGGCTCTGCTGGTGCTGGACGGCGCACTGCGCCTGCGCCGCCCGGCCGTGCAGGTTCAAGACAAAAAACCGCTCTAGCGCCCGTCCATCAAGCGCTGGCAGCTATTAAAATCGATGCAAACGGTGCCATTCGCAGCACCGCACAGCCACCCGAGGGAGCCCCCACATGCACGCCACCGTGTCCTGTCCGCGCCAGCGTTTGCGCGTCTTTTCTGCGGCGGGCGTGTGCTTCGCCCTGGCCACCGCTGGCCTGCTGGCGCTGCCCGCCACGCCCGCGGGCGCGCGCGACGCGTCCACCGCCTGGGGCAAGCGCCTGGTGGAGTCGTTCGAATTGACGCCCGAAGACCTGGCGCGGCTGGCGCGCCACCAAGACAAGACGGCCGGCAGCAAGCCCGCGGGCTTTTTCTCCGAAACGGTGGCCTGGAAGGCGCCGCGCGCGCTGGACCTGCCCGCCAGCGGCAACCCCTACACGCTGGTGGTGCACGTGGCCGGCGTGGCCCAGGCCGACGGCGAGGGTCTCACGCGCTGGATGGCCGGCTGGGACACGGACAACGGCACGCGCCTGTCGATGGTGCAGGGCGCTGCGTTCGGGACGGGCACGCGCGCGGGCCAGGTGCTGCAGCTGGCGGGCACGGCCGGGCCAGTGAGCTTCAAGGAGGACCGCAAGGTGGCGCCGGCGCTGGAGTTCGCGGGCGCGAGCAACCTGCGGCTGGACGGCGTGCGCGTGGAGGTGTGGTCCGGCATGCGGCGCAGCTCGTTCGTCGAGCTGCTCATGTCCGCCGTGCCGCTGCTCACGGGTGTGGTGTTCCTCGCGCTGGTCGTCTGGTGGCGCAAGCGCTAGCGCCGCTCGGCGCACTGCACACCGTGCAGGCCGCCCGTGGCGCTGGCGGGCGCGTGCCGCGCTAGAAGCCCAGCGGCTGGCCGGGCTTCCAGGCGTCGGCCAGACGCTCGGCCTCGGCAATGTCGCTGGGATGCAGCTTGTCCTTGAGGCGGACCAGGCCTGCACGGGCGCTGGACGGGTAGTGCTGCTCGGTCAGCAGCGCGTCGCGCTCCGGCGTGGCGCGCGAGGCGCGTTCGGCCAGCGTGAGCAGCATCCACGCGGGGACGGGGCGTTGGCTTACGGGATCGGCGCCCCGCGCGTAGAGCATGCCCAGGCTGTACAGGCCCGCGCCGTCGCCCTGGCGCGCCGCACGCAGGTACCAGTTCTCGGCCAGTGAGGGCTGGCGCGGCACATGTTCACCGCGCTCATACAGACCCCCCAGGCGCACGGCGGCGGTGGCATCGCCCGCGCGGGCGGCGCGCTCCAGCCATTGCAGCGCCTCGGCCGGGTCCAGCGGCTGGCCGATGGCGTTGCGGTAGCTGCTGCCACCCAGCAGCATGGAGCCCAGCAGCACCATGGCCCGCGGCTCGCCCTCATCGGCCAGCGCGCGCACGGCAGGCAGCGCCTGGGCGCCTTCGCCCATGCGCCACTGGTGTTCCAGTGCATCGATGCGCGCCCGCCCGTCCTGCACGGCGCGGGCCTGGCTGACATCGGCGGCGCGGCTGTCGCTGGCGGCGCGTTGCTCCTGCTGGGCGCTGCGCTGGCGCTCGCCGTTCCACTTCCAGCCCAGCAGCGCGGCCCCGGCCAGCACGGCGCTGCCCAGGGCGATCCAGGCCCAGGGCAGACCCGCGCTGGCCCGGGCGCGGCGCGGGTCCAGCGGGACGGGCTGGGTATCGTCATCTTCATCGTGGCCCGCGCGTGCGCGTGGGCGCGGCGTGGCCTTGTCGTAGACCACCGCGCAGCGCGGGCATTGCCAGGCGGGGGCGGTGTCGCTGGCCTGGCGCGTGTAATGGCAGCGTGGGCAGGTGCGTGCGACGTGCGATGAGGCCGCAGCAGGCGCGGGTTGCGTGGGCGCGGGGTCGAGCGGGGCGAGGGACAGGCCGTCGCCAGGGTTTGTGGTCATGGTGTTCAGTTCCTCCCGCCGCGATTGTCGCTGCTGGGTGGAGGGTGCTGAGCGTAAGTGAAGAATCCGGCGCAAAGCCAATGCAGGAAAGCGCCAGCAGCTCTACTTTTTGCGGTGGTGCGGCACTGGCGAGGGCGGGCTGGCGGGCTGCCAGCAGCCCGGCTCCAGCCCGTCCAGGGCGTAGGGGCCGATGGCCGCGCGCACCAACCGCAGCGTGGGGTGGCCCACGGCGGCGGTCATGCGGCGCACCTGGCGGTTGCGGCCTTCGCGGATGATGAGTTCGATCCAGCAGTCGGGAATGTTCTGGCGCACGCGGATGGGCGGATCGCGCTCCCAGAGGGCGGGGGGCGGCTCCAGCCGGCGCACGCGTGCGGGCAGGGTGGGGCCGTCGCCGAGCTGCACGCCATGGCGCAGGGCCTGCAGCGCGGCCTCGTCAGGAATGCCCTCCACCTGCACCCAGTAGGTCTTCTCCATCTTGTGGCGCGGATCGCTGATGCGTGCCTGCAGCGCCCCGTCGTCGGTGAGCAGCAGCAGCCCCTCGCTGTCGGCATCGAGCCGCCCCGCCACATAGACGCCGGGCACGTCGATGAAGTCCTGGAGCCCGCGCCAGCGCCCCTCGGGCGTGAATTGGCTCAGCACGCCATAGGGCTTGTTGAAGCGCAGCAGCCGCGCCGCGCGCTGGGGGGCGGGCGCCAGCGCGGCCGCGGCCGCGGGGCGGCGCAGCGCTAGGCGCGGGCGTGGGGCAGGGGGCGTGCTCATGCGGGCAGGAACAGGGCCGGGTCCACCATGGTGCGGTTGAGCATCACGCCCCAGTGCAGGTGCGGGCCGGTCACGCGGCCGGTGGCCCCTACCCTGCAGAACGCATCGCCCGTGCGCAGTACGTCACCCACCTGGCACTCCATGCGGCTGAGGTGGCAGTACATGCTGAGCAGGCCGCCGCCATGGTCCAGCCACACGGTGCCGCCGTTGAAGAAATAGTCGCCCACATCGATCACCCGGCCCGCCAGCGGCGCGGCGACAGGGGTGCCCGTGGCGGCGGCAATGTCCATGCCGCTGTGCGGATTGCGCGCCTGGCCGTTGAACACGCGCCGCAGACCGAAGCTGCTGGAGCGCCGTCCCGGCACGGGCTGACGCATCTGCAGTCCCTCTGGCAGGGGCGTTGAAAAGGTGGCCATGACGTGCTGCTGGTGGGCGCGCTCACGCTCGTGGCGGGCCAGGTCTTCGGGTGCCAGATCCACCGTGCGCGGTGCCACGGTCAGGCGCTGCTCGCGGTACTGCTTGGCTGCCACGCGGTAAGGCACGCGCCGCGCCGGTGCGGTCGGCGTGGCCTGTACCGTCACCTCGGCCTCGCCCGTAGGCGCGGCCAGCGGGATGCCGACGATGGCCGTCCACTCGATCGCATCGCCCAGCACCAGCACCGGGATGTCGCCCGCGTGCACCACCGGCCGATCGGCCGCGGGGCCCAGCGACAGCCGGGCCACGCCCCCGGGCACGGCCAGGGCCTGCGGCCATTGCTGGGCGGTGCCCGCCAGGACCAGCGCGGGCATGCCGGGCGCCAGGGCGAGGCCCAGCGCCTGCAGCAGCGTGCGGCGCCGTGCGCCTGAGGGGGAAAGGGGCGGAAAAGTGGGGTCGCAAGGAAATGGCACGGCCGCAGTGTAGAGCGCTCGTGGCCGGCGCCTGCCCGCCGCGTGGGCATGGTTATGCGCAAAGCTAAGGTTCTCATGCGCGTGCGAGGCAGTGGTCCATAATCCGCACCCAATGCCCTCGGCGCCATGGTGCCCGGGGCATTGCCACGTCTGGCACGGCACTTGCGCCCACAAGGTGCGCGCCCGGCTCCAGGGCGCTCTACGGCTGCACCCACCAAGCACCGCCTGCACCTCAGGCGGTGTTTTCACTTGGGGCCTGGCTTTGTTCCCCTTTTGTTTATTCCATTTCGCTAGAAAGCAGATCGACCATGCGTCAAGAACATGACTTCATCGGTATCAAGACCATTCCCCCGGACGCGTATTGGGGCGTCCACACCGCTCGTGCCGTAGAAAACTTTCCCATCACCGGCCACACCGTGGCCCACATGCCCGAGTTGATCCGGGCCTTTGCCTTCGTCAAGAAGGCCGCCGCCCACGCCAATCTGCAGCTGGGCGCGATCAACGCAACCCAAGCCCACGCCATTGCCCAAGCCTGCGACGACCTGATCGCCGGACAGTTGCACGACCAGTTCGTCGTGGACGTGATCCAGGGCGGTGCCGGCACCTCCACGAACATGAACGCCAATGAGGTGATCGCCAACCGTGCCCTGGAGCACCTGGGATTGCCCAAAGGCCGCTATGACACGATCCACCCGAACGATCACGTCAACGCATCGCAAAGCACCAACGATGCCTACCCCACGGCGCTGAAGATCGCCACCTATTTCGGTATCGAGACGCTGCTCAAGGCCCTGTCGGCCCTGCGCGGCGCGTTCGAGGCCAAGGCCGAGGAATTCAAGGGCATCCTGAAGATCGGCCGCACCCAGTTGCAGGATGCCGTGCCCATGACGCTGGGCCAGGAGTTCGCCGCCTTCGCCGCCATGATTGCCGACGATGAGCGCCGCCTGCGCGAGTCCGCCTACCTGATGACCGAGGTGAACATGGGCGGCACCGCCATCGGCACCGGCATCAACGCGCCCGTCGGCTACGTGGACGTGGTCATCCCCGAGCTGGCGCGGCTGTCGGGCGTGCCGGTCAAGGCCGCGGCCAACCTGATCGCCGCCACGTCGGACACGGGGGCCTTCGTTGACATCTCGGGCGTGCTCAAGCGCATCGCCGCCAAGCTCTCCAAGATCAGCAACGACCTGCGCCTGCTGTCCTCGGGCCCGCAGGCCGGCGTGGGCGATATCCAGCTGCCCGCGCGCCAGGCGGGCTCGTCCATCATGCCCGGCAAGGTCAACCCCGTGATCCCCGAGGTGATGAACCAGGTGTGCTTCGAAGTGATCGGCAACGACGCCGCCATCACCATGGCTGCCGAAGCGGGCCAACTGCAGCTCAACGCCTTCGAGCCGCTGATGGGCTGGGCGCTGCACAAGAGCCTGCACCACCTGGCCAGGGCCTGCCAAACCCTGCAGGTGAACTGCGTGGAGGGCATCGTGGCCAACCAGGGGCTGCTGACGGAACGCATCGCCGCGTCGGTGACGCTGGTGACCGCGCTCAACCCGCTGATCGGTTACGAGAAGGCGGCTGCCATCGCCAAGTCGGCCATTGCCACGGGTAAGCCGATTGCCGTGGTGGCCGAGGACCTGGGCATCATGACCCAGGCCGAAATGCACAAGCTGCTGGTGGCCGAGCGCCTCACGCAGGCGGGCGCCATCCAGGCCGCTGATTGAGGGGCGCTGCCGGGGCCTCGGCTGCTGCCGAAGGCGCCGGTAGGCCGCGGCGGTCATCCGCCCAAAAAAAAGCCCAGTCAGGGACTGGGCTTGAAGGGATCCAAGAAACCAGAGTTTCGAGAGGATCCAAGGAGACAACTGGAGGGCCCTGCGACGTTCATTCCCATCGCCGGGCCAGTGAGTGAATTATAGGGGTAAACCCTGTAATCTGCCAGCGACGTGGCAGCGATTCACTCAACGCTTGCGGGGAGCAGCGGTTGCGGCGGTCGCCGTCTTGGCAGCGGTGGCGGCAGAGCTGGCCACGGCGTTGAAGTTGGCTTCGGCCACATCGCTGGCCTGCTTCACGGCCTTTTGCACCGACTCGAAGGCGTTGTTGGCGGCAGACACAGCGCTCTTGAAGACGGCGACGGTGGTCTCGGAACCAGCGGGGGCGTTCTTGGCGGCGCTGTCCACCAGGTTGGTGAAGTTGCGCTGCACTTCTGCGGCCTGTGCTTCGAAGGTCTTGCCGAACTCGGCGCCCGTGCCGGAAGCGATGTCGTACAGGTGGCGGCTGTAAGCCACGGCCTTTTCGGCCAGGGGCTGGAACAGGCTGGCTTGCAGTGCGAGCAGCTCTTGTGCGTCCTTGGCGGACAGCACGGCCTGGGTGTGGCTGGCGGCTTCGGCCAGGGCGGCGCGCGAGGCGGTCACGTTCAGTTCGACGAGCTTCTCCACGCCCTCGAAGGCCTTGTTCGTCAGGCCGAACAGGGTCTCCAGGTTGGCCTTGTGGGAAGCGAGGATTTGCTCAGGGGTCAGCGACATGTCATATCTCCATTGGATGCCCGGGATGGGCGGGTTGAGACATCTGCCCTGACTGACCTGTGCGTCATGTTGCAGTGCAGCATGAGCCGAATTTTAGGGATCCTGTCGATAGGCGCAAGCATTTTTGTTGCAATGCAGCATTTTTAGGGGCAACTCCCAAAGTTCTGTTGGTTACATCTGGACCGGCGGTGGACTGCGCGCTGCCTATTACGAAGACAGGGGACAAGGGGAGGCCGCCGCTGGCCGCTGGCAGAATCAGCGCCTCATGAACACGTCCCTCTCTCCCTCAGGTGCGGCAGGCGCTGCAGGCACGGCCCAGCGGCCCCGGCCGCAGCCGCGCGAGGCCTACGCGGTGTTTCGCTCCATTGGTACACGCTGGATGGACAACGACGTCTATGGCCATGTGAACAACGTCGTGTACTACAGCTGGTTCGACACCGCGGTGAACGCCTACCTGATCGAGCAGGGCGCGCTGGACATCCATCACGGCGACACCATCGGGCTGGTCATCGAGACGCAGTGCAACTATTTCGCGTCGCTGGCGTTCCCGCAAACCATCGACGCCGGCATCCGTGTGGCGCGGCTGGGTGACACGAGCGTGCGCTACGAGGTCGGCCTGTTCGCCCAGGGCGAGGCCATGAGTGCGGCTTGCGGCCACTTCGTGCATGTGTACGTGGGACGGGACGACCGCCGTCCGCGTGCGCTGCCCGATCGGCTGCGCCAGGCACTGCAGCCCTTGTGCGTGGCGCGTTGATCGCGAGCGCGGCGCGCCGGCTTTCCCTGAGGGCTGCCGGGGCTGCGCGCCGGTTCGCGGCGGCCCGGGTGGGTTGATGCCAGAATCAGGGGCTCGCCGGCCCGGCCACGCGTGTGTGGCGGCGCGGCGAATCCCCATCGCCATGTCCAGTAGCGGGACAGTCTGCCCCGCGCGCATCCATGATCATCACCAGCCTGCTCGACACCGACCTGTACAAGTTCACCATGATGCAGGTGGTGCTGCACCAGTTTCCGGGCGCGCAGGTGGAGTACCGCTTCAAGTGCCGCAACCCGGGTGTGGAGCTGGCGCCCTTCGTCAGCGAGATCCGCGACGAGATCCGCGCGTTGTGCAGCCTGCAGTTCCAGGACGCGGAGCTGGCCTACCTGCGCTCGCTGCGCTTCATCAAGAGCGACTTCGTCGACTTCCTGGGGCTGTTTCGCCTCAACGAGAAGTACATCCGCGTGAGCGCGCTGCCCTCGGGCGAGATCGACATCACCATCACCGGGCCCTGGCTGCACACCATCCTGTTCGAGATCCCGGTGCTGGCGATCGTGAACGAGGTGTACTTCCGCAACACGCAGAAGGTGCCCGACTTTCCCGAGGGGCGCCGCCGGCTCGAAGCCAAGATCGGCCAGCTGCAGCAGCCGGGGTTGGACAGTCTCAAGATTGCCGACTACGGCACGCGTCGGCGCTTTTCGCGCGCCTGGCACGAGGAGGTGCTGCGCGTTCTGTGCGTGCGCCTGGGCTCTGACGACCGGCGCGGCGCGCCGGGGCAGTTTGCGGGCACGAGCAACGTGTTGTACGCAATGAAGCTGGGCGTGACGCCGCTGGGCACCATGGCGCACGAATACCTGCAGGCCTGCCAGTCCCTCGGCCCGCGGCTGCGCGACAGCCAGGTGTTCGGCTTCGAGATGTGGGCCAAGGAATACCGCGGCGACCTGGGGATCGCGCTGTCCGACGTGTACGGCATGAGCGCCTTCCTGCGCGACTTCGACCTGTACTTCTGCAAGCTGTTCGATGGCGCGCGCCACGACAGCGGCGATCCCTTCGCATGGGGCGAGCGGCTGCTGCAGCACTACCGCGACAACCGCGTGGACCCGTTGACCAAGACGCTGATCTTCAGCGACGCGCTGACCGTGCCTCGCATCATCGAGCTGTACCAGCGCTTCAACGGCCGCTGCCAGTTGGCGTTCGGCATCGGCACCAACCTGACCAACGACCTGGGCTACGAGCCACTGCAGATCGTGATCAAGATGACGCGCTGCAACGGCCAGCCCGTGGCCAAGCTGTCGGACGCACCCGGCAAGAACATGTGCAACGACGAGAAATACCTGGCTTACCTGCGCCAGGTGTTCGAGATTCCCTCGCCGCAGTGAGCGCGCGCCTGGCGCCGCCGGCGGCATTTCAACTTTCCCAAGAACGACCCGAGGAGACCTGTCCATGAACCCCATCCGCACCCTGGCCCTTGGGCTGCTGTGCCTGGCACCCGCGCTGGCGGGGGCGGCGGAGATCGACGGCAGCCAGCTGTCGGTGCTGTGGGGTGTCCCGTTTGCCGGCGTGCTGTTGAGCATTGCGCTGCTGCCGTTGCTGGCGCCGCTGTTCTGGCACCACCACTTCGGCAAGGTCACCGCCGCGTGGGCGCTGGCGTTTCTGGTGCCGTTTGCCGTGGTCTTTGGCCCCGGCGTGGCGGCGGCGGGCTTCGCGCATGCGCTGGTCGCGGAATACCTGCCCTTCGTGATCCTGCTCACGGCGCTGTTCACCGTGGCCGGTGGTATCTATATCCGTGGCAATCTGCACGGCAGCCCGGCCCTGAATGCCGGCTTTCTCGCCGTGGGCGCGGTGCTGGCCAGCTTCATGGGCACCACGGGCGCGTCCATGCTGCTGATCCGTCCGCTGATCCGCGCCAACGACAACCGCAAGCATGTGGCGCACGTGGTGGTGTTCTTCATCTTCATCGTCTCCAACGCCGGCGGCTCGCTCACGCCGCTGGGCGATCCGCCGCTGTTCCTGGGCTTCCTCAAGGGCGTGGATTTCTCCTGGACGGCGCGGCACGTGTTTCCGGAAACGCTGTTCCTCATCGGCGTGCTGCTGGTGCTGTTCTATGTAATGGACAGCTGGTACTACCGCCAGGCGGGTGAAGTCAGCCGCACCGACCCCACCCCCGATTCGGCACCGGCCGCGCTGGGTTTTGACGGCAAGATCAATTTCGTGCTGCTGCTGGCTGTGGTGGGGCTGGTGCTGCTCAGCGGCATTTGGAAGTCGCCCGTGGAATGGGTGATAGCCGGCACGCCGCTGGGCCTGCCCGGCCTGGTGCGCGATGCGGGGCTGATCGCGGTGACCGTGGCATCGCTGGCGCTGACGCCGCGGCAAGTGCATGCAGACAACCAGTTCGGCTGGGGCCCGATGCAGGAGGTGGCCAAGCTGTTCGCGGGCATCTTCCTGACCATCATTCCCGTCATTGCCATGCTCAAGGCCGGCGTGAACGGGCCTTTCGGCGCCATCGTCTCCGCCGTCACGCGGCCCGACGGCTCGCCCGATCCGGCGATGTATTTCTGGGCCACCGGCCTGCTCAGCTCGTTCCTGGACAACGCGCCCACCTACCTGGTGTTCTTCAACACGGCCGGCGGCGATGCGGCCACGCTGATGACCACGCATGCCGCCACGCTGGCCGCCATCTCGGCGGGCGCCGTGTTCATGGGCGCCAACACCTACATCGGCAACGCGCCCAACCTCATGGTCAAGGCGATTGCGGAGGACCGCGGCGTGAAGATGCCCAGCTTCTTCGGCTACATGCTGTGGTCGTGCGGCATCCTGGTGCCGCTGTTCGTCGTGATGACCTTCATCTGGTTGCAATGAGCCCGGGCCTGAACCGCGGGGTGCCTCGGCACGGCCCCGCGTTCAGGCTGCCGACACCTGACCGAAAGGAGCACTTCCCATGTCCAAGCCCCACATCCTCGTCGCGCGCAAGATCTTCCCCGAGGTCATTGAGCGCCTGACGCAGCATTTCGAGGTGTATGCCAACCAGGACGACAACCTGTGGACGCAGGCCGAGCTCATCGAGCGGCTGCAGGGCAAGGACGGCGCGTTGCTCACCGGCACTCAGCCGGTGAACGCCGAGCTGCTGGCCGCCTGCCCGCAGCTGCGCATCGCGGCCAACATGACGGTGGGCTACAACAACTTCGACATCGCCGCGATGACCGCCGCCGGCGTGCAGGGCACCAACACGCCCGACGTGCTGACCGAGACCACGGCCGATTTCGGCTTTGCGCTGCTCATGGCCACGGCGCGGCGCATCACGGAGAGCGAGCATTACCTGCGCGCCGGCCAGTGGACGCGCTGGAGCTACGACATGTTCGCCGGCTGCGAGGTGCATGGCAGCACGCTGGGCATCCTGGGCATGGGCCGCATCGGGCAGGGCATTGCCAAGCGTGGGGCGCATGGCTTTGGCATGAACGTGATCTACCACAACCGCTCGCGCCTGTCGCCCGCGCTGGAGGCCGAATGCAAGGCGCGTTACGTGGGCAAGGACGAGCTGCTGGCCCAGGCCGACCACCTCGTGCTGGTGCTGCCCTACACGCCCGAGTCGCACCACGCCATCGGCGCGGCCGAGATCGCGCGCATGAAGCCTACGGCCACGCTGATCAACATCGCGCGCGGCGGCATCGTGGATGACGCGGCGCTGGCCCAGGCTTTGAAAGACCGTCGCATCGCTGCCGCAGGGCTGGACGTATTCGAAGGCGAGCCCGCGGTGCACCCCGCGTTGCTGGAAGTGCCCAACGTGGTGCTCACCCCGCACATTGCCAGCGCCACCGTGCCCACACGCCTGGCCATGGCGCACAAGGCGGTGGACAACCTGATCGCGTTCTTCGAGGGGCGGGGCGCCCTCACGCCCGTCAACACGCCCGTCAACACGCCGGTGAGCACGCTGGGCAAGATTTGAATGAAATCAGCCTGTAGCGCTTGATAGACAAGCGCTGGAAGCTATTTTTTTGATAGTGGAAAAATGACATTGGAAATGACTGCAGCACTGGTTTTACTGGTGCTCACCGTGGCGTTGCTGGCGGTGCTGCTGTTGCGCCGCCCGCGCGTTGACCTGCCGCCCGAATGGCTGGTGCGCCTGCAGACGCTGGAATCTTCGGTGCAGGCCACGCAGCTGGCCGTGGCCAAGAATGATGGTGCCCTCGATGCCATGGCCCAGCAGCTGCGCGGGTTCACCCAGACCACGCAGGCCCTGCTGGACGAGCGGCTGGCGCTGGCCGCGCAGGAGTCGCGCACCAGCCGCGGCGAGCTGCAGGCGTCGTTTGCCGCGCTGCAGTCGCGTCTGGAGCAGCACCTGGCGCAGGCGCGCGCCGATGCCGCCGTGGCCCGCAAGGAGCAGGCGGATGCGCTGGCCGCCTTTCGTGCCGAGCTGAGCCAGACGGCGCAGGCGCTGGCGGCCGACAGCCTCAAGTCGCGCGACGCCATGGCCGAGAGCACGCAGCTCTTCGGCCAGCGCATCCAGGAGCGCTTCGAGGCGCTGAGCGGCACCACGCGCGGCACGCTGGACTCGCTCAAGGGCGACATCCAGGGCCAGTTGGGCACCATGTCGGGCGCGCTGCGCGACCAGCTGGAAGGCACCACGCACCAGTTGCGCAGCCAGTTCTCGGCCCTGCAGGAGTCCATGGGGCAGCAGCTGTCCGGCCTGGTCGCCAGCAGCCAGAACAATGCCGAGGCGCTGCGGGGCGCGCTCAACGAGCGCCTGGCCGCCATCCAGGGCGACAACGCCGCCAAGCTGGAGGAGATGCGCCGCACCGTGGACGAAAAGCTGCACGCCACGCTGGAGCAGCGCCTGGGCGAGTCCTTCAAGCTGGTGAGCGACCGGCTGGAGCAGGTGCACAAGGGCCTGGGCGAGATGCAGACGCTGGCCGGCAGCGTCGGCGACCTGAAGCGCGTGATGACCAACGTGAAGACGCGCGGCACCTGGGGCGAAATGCAGCTGGGCGCGATCATCGACAACGTGCTCACGCCCGAGCAGTTCGCCCGCAACGTCAAGACCATGCCGGGCAGCGACGATCTGGTGGAGTTTGCCATCCGCCTGCCGGGCAAGAGCGACGAGCAGCCCGTGTGGCTGCCCATCGACTCCAAGTACCCCGTGGAGCACTACCAGCGCCTGCTGGACGCGCAGGACACGGCGGACAAGCTCGCGATCACGGCGGCGGGCAACGCCTTCGAATCCTCCATCCGCCTGGAAGCCAAGAAGATCTTCAGCAAATACGTGGCGCCTCCGTACACCACCGACTTCGCGGTGCTCTACCTGCCCACCGAAGGGCTGTTTGCCGAAGTCATGCGCCGCCCCGGGCTGGTCGAGGCGGTGCAGAACGACTGCCGCGTGATGATCACCGGGCCTGCCAATCTGGCGGCCATGCTCAGCAGCTTGCAGATGGGCTTCAAGACGCTGGCCATCGAGAAGCGCTCGTCCGAGGTGTGGAGCGTGCTGGGCCAGGTGAAGACCGAGTTCGCCAAGTTCGGCGACGTGGTGGAGGCCACGCGCAAGTCCATCGACGCGGCGGCCAAGAAATTCGAGCAGGTGGATGTGCGCACACGTGCCATCCAGCGCAAGCTGCGCGGCGTGCAGGAGCTGCCCGCGCCGGAGCCGGCGGCGGGGCAGGGCGATGCAGAGGGTGCACCCTTGCCGGACCTGCTGATCGAAGACGAAGGCGAGTGACTTGAATCTGGCGCTTGCGCGGCTGATCGCTGGCCAGATCTGCATCCACGCCAGCATGGCGGGCATGCGCATGGCCGCGCCGCTGCTGGCGCTGCGCGAGGGCTACAGCGCGGCGGCCGTGGGCGTGCTGCTGGCGCTGTTCGCGCTCACGCAGGTGTTCCTGGCGCTGCCGGCGGGACGCTATGCCGACCGCCATGGGCTCAAGCGCCCGGTGCGCCACGCGGTCGTCGCGGCCGTCCTGGGTGCCGGCGCGGCGCTGGTATGGCCGACGTTTGCGGTGCTGTGCGCTGCGGCACTGCTCACCGGTGGCGCCACGGGGGCTGCCACGATCGCCTTGCAACGCCACGTGGGTCGCGCCGCGCACGGCGGCACGCAGCTGCGCCAGGTCTTCAGCTGGCTGGCCATCGGGCCGGCGGTGTCCAACTTCGTGGGCCCGTTCTGCGCGGGGCTGCTGATCGATCACGCGGGTGCGCAGGCGGGCGCGACCATGGGCTTTCGCGCGGCCTTCGCGCTCATGGCGGTATTGCCGTTGGCCACCTGGTTCTGGGTGCGCGGCACGCAGGAGATGCCGCCAGTGGTGGCCGCGGAGGACGGCACGCGCGCGCGGGCCTGGGACCTGCTGGCCGAGCCCGGCTTTCGGCGGCTGCTCATCGTGAACTGGCTGCTGTCGTCGTGCTGGGACGTGCACACCTTCGTGGTGCCGCTGCTGGGGCATGAGCGGGGGCTGTCGGCCTCGGTGATCGGCTCCATCCTCGGCGCGTTCGCGATTGCCGCCGCGGTGATCCGCGTGCTCATGCCGCTGGTGGCCGACCGGCTGCGCGAATCCACCGTGGTCACCGGCGCCATGGTGGCGACGGCACTGCTGTTCGCGGTCTATCCGCTGCTGCCGACGGCCGTGACGCTGGGAGCGTGCTCGGTGCTGCTGGGGTTCGCGCTGGGCTCGGTGCAGCCCATGATCATGAGCATGCTGCACCAACTCACGCCCCCGCACCGCCATGGCGAGGCACTGGGTCTGCGGCTGATGGCGATCAACGGCTCCAGCGTGGTGATGCCGCTGCTGTTTGGCACCGCGAGCGCGCTGGTGGGGCTGAGTGGCCTGTTCTGGGCCGTGGGCGCCACCGTGGGGCTGGGTGCGCGCGTGGCCTGGCGGTTGCGCGGCGAGGCGCCGGCCCCTCCGCCGCATCCCTGACAGGCCTGGATTTGCAAGGCGGTCCGCAGGGTGCGCCGCGCCGCCGGTGCGCGGTCAGAGTTCGTAGAACGTGCGGATGATGCTCCAGGCCTCGGCTGGGTCGTCGGTGTAGTGGAACAGCTGGAGGTCCTCGGGCGAGATCGTGCCTTGCTCCACGAGCGCCTCGAAGTTGATCAGCTTCTTCCAGAAGGCCACGCCGAACAACACGATGGGCACGGGCTTGGCCTTGCCGGTCTGCACCAGCGTGAGCACCTCGAACAGTTCGTCCAGCGTGCCGAAGCCGCCAGGGAACAGCACCAGGGCCTTGGCGCGCATCATGAAGTGCATTTTGCGCAGCGCGAAATAGTGGAACTTGAACGACAGCGAGGGCGAGATGAAGCGGTTGCCGCTTTGCTCGTGCGGCAACGAGATGTTGAGGCCCACGTTGAGTGCCCCTGCGTCGTGCGCACCGCGGTTGGCCGCCTCCATGATGCCCGGGCCGCCGCCGGTGCAGATGTACAGGCGCTCGGCGGGCGGGCGGCTCTCGCTGTACTCGGCCACCAGGCGTGCGAACTGGCGGGCCTGGTCGTAGTAATAGGCGTTCTTCACCGCACGCTCGGCGCGCGCAATGCGCTCGGTATCGCCGCTGGCGCGTGCATCGGCCAGTTGCTGCTCGGCCGCTTCGGGCGAGATGAAGCGTGCGCTGCCGTACACCACGACGGTGTGCTCGATGCCCTGCGCCGTCTGGCCCAGGTCGGGCTTCAGCAGTTCCAGTTGAAAACGGATGCCGCGCGTCTCGCGGCGCAGCATGAACTCGGGGTCGGCGAAGGCGAGGCGGTAGGCGTCGGCGTGCAGCGGATTGCCGGCAACGGCGTAGTTGTGCAGCTCGGCCCAGGCATGCGCCAGGCGGCTGTCTTGAAGGTCGGTATTGGCTTGCATGGATGATTTTTCAGTGGAGGCGGCTGTCTGTGGGGCAGTCGCCGGGGTGCGCAGTGTAGCGGGGGGATTTTAATGAAAATGGCCTGTAGCGCTTATGTATCAAGCGCTAGCAGCTATTAAATTAATAGTGATCAAGCGCCTTGCCGCGCGCCCGCCCACAGCCAGGGCAGGCTGTGCAGCCCGGCCCAGGTCATGCACAGCGAGCCGGCCACATGCAGCGCACACAGGCCCAGGGCCTGCGCCAGGCGCTGCTGCTGCAGCAGCCCGACCACTTCGGCCGAGAAGGTGGAGAAGGTGGTCAGCGCCCCCAAAAAGCCCGTGATGAGCAGCGCGCGCCATACCGGGTCCAACTGCGGCAGTGCCTGGAACAGCGCCAGGCACAGGCCGATGAGGTAGCCGCCGATGAGGTTGGCCGCGAGCGTGCCCCAGGGCAGCAGCGCGCCCTGCGTGTTGAGCCACAGGCCCAGCCGCCAGCGCGCGAGCGCGCCGGCGCAGGCACCGGCGCAGATGGCAAGAACGTGGAACATCGGCGCATTGTAGGGAGGCGCTGCCGAGCGGCGGCGGCCTGGTCAACGCGCCGTCATTTGCTGCGGGAGCCAGGTCACGATGCCCGGAAACACATAGATCAGCGTGACGGCCGCGCACATCAGCAGGAACATGGGAGCGGTCACGCGGGCGATCCACGGCAGCTGCTTGCCCGTCATGCCCTGCAGCACGAACAGGTTGAAGCCCACGGGCGGGGTGATCTGCGCCATCTCCACCACCAGCACGACGAAGATGCCGAACCAGATCGGGTCGATGCCCGCTGCGCTCACCGTGGGCATCAGCACGCCCATGGTCAGCACCACCATGGAGATGCCGTCCAGGAAGCAGCCCAGCACGATGTAGAACACGGCCAGCGCCACCACCAGTTGCGCCTGGCTCAGCCCCAGCGAAGAGATCCATTCCGCCAGGTGCCGTGGCAGGCCGATGTAGCCCATGGCCAGCGTGAGAAAGGCCGCGCCCGCGAGGATCAGCGCGATCATGCAGTACAGCCGCGTGGCGCCCATGAGCGCGTCGCGAAAGCTCGCCCAGTTCAGCGACCCCTGCGCCGCGGACAGCACCAGCGAGCCCACCACGCCCACGGCCGCGGCTTCGGTGGCGGTGGCGATGCCCGTGTAGATGGAGCCCAGCACCGCGGCGATGAGCAGCACCACGGGAATCAGCGCGCGCGATTCGCGCAGCTTGTCCACCAGGCCCATCTGCCGGTCTGCCGCTGGGACCTGGTCGGGGTGGCGCAATGCCCAGAACATGATGTAGCCCGAGAACAGCGCGGCCAGCAGCACCCCGGGCAGCACGCCGGCAATGAACAGCTTGGAGATCGATACCTCGGCCGTCACGCCGTAGACGATCATGATGATCGAGGGCGGGATCAGCAGGCCCAGCGTGCTGGCGCCGGCCAGCGTGCCGATGACCATCTTCTCGGGGTAGCCGCGGCGCGTGAGCTCGGGCAGCGTCATCTTGCCGATGGTGGCGCAGGTGGCGGCGCTGGACCCCGACACGGCGGCAAAGATGGTGCAGCCCACCACGTTGGTGTGCAGTAGCCGCCCGGGCAGGCCCTGCACCCACGGGGCCAGGCCCTTGAACATGTCTTGCGACAGCCGCGTGCGAAACAGGATCTCGCCCATCCAGATGAAGAGGGGCAGGGCGGTGAGCGTCCAGCTCGACGAGGAGCCCCAGATGGTCACCGCCATGGCGTCGCCCGCGGGGCGCGAGGAAAACAATTGCATGCCGATCCAGGCCACGCCCGAGAGCGTGAGCCCGATCCACACGCCGCTGCCCAGGATCAGGAACAGCGACAGGATCAACAGGCCGGTGATGGCAAGGTCACTCATGAAGGCGTCTTCCGGTCATTCGTTGCGCAGGGCTTCGCCCGGCCTGGCGCCCGCGCGCCGGCCCAGGAGCTGCAGCACCAGCTCGTCCACGAAGGCAATCGCCATCACCACCGCGCCTACGCCCATGGACAGCTGCGGCAGCCACAGCGGCGTGGCGTCGCTGCTGGTGGAGATGTCGTTGAACGCATGCGACTGCCAGGCCAGCCGCACGCTGTAGTACGCGAACAGCACGGCCAGCAGCGTGCCCAGGGCCAGCGCGAACAGCTCCAGCGCCTGGTGCGCGCGCCCCTTGAGGGCGCTCAGCACCAGCGTCACGCGGATGTGCTCGCCGCGCTTGAGGGTATGCGCCAGCGCCAGAAAGCCCGCAGCTGCCATGAGGTAGCCCGCATAGGCGTCGATGCCCGGTACATGGAAGCTGAGCTGCCGGCTCACGATGGACAGCAGCACGGCGCACAGAAGCGCCACCATGCACAGCGCCGCCAGCGCGGCGGCGCCGTCATAGAGGAAGTTCAACAGGCGTCGCATCGTGGTCTGGCGCGTGGAGGCTCTCTGGGCGGGGAGGTGTTACTTGCGGTAGGCGTCGATCAGCGCCTTGCCGTCGGGCCCGGCCTTGTCCAGCCATTCCTTGAGCATGGTGTCGCCCACCTTGGCCATGTCTGCCTTCAGCTGGCTGCTGGGCGGCACTACCTGCATGCCCTCGGCCTTGAGCTTGGCCAACGTGTCCTCGTTCACGCGGCGGCTGGCGGCCCAGCCGCGGGTCTCCGCGTCGGCGGCGGCCTTGAGCACGGCTTCCTGCACGGGCTTGTCCAGCGCATCGAACGCCTTCTTGTTCATGATGAGCGCGTTCTTGGGCAGCCAGGCCTGGGTGTCGTAGTAATACTTGAGGTGCTCGTAGAGCTTGCTGTCCACGCCCGTCGCGCCCGAGGTCATGGTGGACTCCACCACGCCGGTGGCGAGCGCTTGCGAGAACTCGGCGGCCTGCACCGTCACCGGCTGCGCGCCCACCAGCTCGGCGATGCGCGCGGTGGCGGGGCTGTAGGCGCGCCACTTGATGCCCTTCAGATCGGCGGCGTTGTTCACGGGCTTCTTGGTGTAGATGCCTTGTGGCGGCCAGGCCACGGCGTACAGCAACACCATGCCTTGCTCGGCCAGCTTCTTCTCCAGGAACGGCTTTTGCGCCTTGTACAGCTTCATCGACGCGTCGTAGCTGTCAGCCAGGAAGGGCAGGCCGTCCACGCCGAAGATCTGCCATTCGTTCTGGAAGTTAGCGAGCAGGATCTCGCCGAGCTGCGCCTGCGCGCCCTGCACGGCGCGCTTGATCTCGGGCGCTTTGAACAGTGCGGCGTTGGCATGCAGCGTGATCTTGAGCTTGCCTCCTGACCCCTTGTCCACGTCGCTGATGAACTGCGCCAGGTTCTCCGTGTGGAAATTGGTGGCCGGGTAGGCGGCGGCCAGGTCCCACTTGGTCTGGGCATGCAGGGCGGGGGCGCACAGGCCGGTGAGGGCAGCCAGTGCAACGGCGGCAAGGTTTCGACGCTTCATCTCGGGGGTCTCCGCAAGGGTTGAGAAGAGAGGGGGCTCAGCGCGTTCACTGTAGCGGGGGCCACAGGGAAACGGCCTAGGTGATTCACCTGAATGTCGATAAATTGCCGGCAAATCATCGGGCTGCTCCCTACAATCAATCGACATGCACATCCCATGCCAATGCCATCTGTCGCTTTTGGCGCAGTCCTCGGAGTGAAACCATGACCGCAGCCGCCAGACCCAAGTCCCCAGCCCCCGCTGCCACTGCCAAGGTGGGCAAGGCCGCCAAGGCGCGCGGGCCCATCGTGTCGTCCGCGCATCTGGTGTCGGACCGCAGTGCGGAGATGAGCGAGTTCGAGTTCGGCCTCATCGTCGCGGGCAATGCGTTCCACCGCTGGGTGGTGCACTGCATGGCCGCGGCCGGTCTGCGCGACCTCACGCCGCTGGACGTGGTGGTGCTGCACCACGTGACGCACCGCGCACGCGACAAGCGGCTGGCCGACATCTGCTTCATCATGAACGTGGAAGACACGCACGTGGTGAACTACTCGCTCAAGAAGCTGCTGGCGCTGGGCGTGGTGGCCTCCAGCAAGAACGGCAAGGAAGTGACCTACGCCGCCACCGAGGCGGGCCGCGCCCATGTGCAGCGCTACCGTGAGATCCGCGAGAGCTGCCTGATCGATGCGCTGAATGCCGACGACGGCCTGAACCGCGACATTGGCGAGCTGGCGCGCCTGCTGCGCGTGCTGTCCGGCATGTACGACCAGGCGGCCCGTGCCGCGGCGTCCATGTGAGAAATGCTATTTATTTGATAGCTGTTAGCGCTTGTCGGTAAAGCGCTAGAGGCCTGTTTGGCTTGAAGTGCCGACGGGCGATGGCAGATGCGTGGCAATGTCTTGCCAGGCCTGCACGGCGGCCAGGGCGGTGTGCATCTGCACCGTGTGCGCAAAGCGGAAGGCGTCGCCGTGCACCGTCTCGTCGGGGAACTCGGTGATCAGCGTCACCGGCGCATCGTGCGACGTCTGCGACTGCATGCAGGCGATGCCATCCAGCACCTCGAAGGGCAGCGGGCCTGCGTGGTGCTCGTAGAGGGCCCGCTGGCGTGCGTTGAAATCTGCCAGCCCCGGCACTTGCCGCAGGCGCGCGCACACGGCCTCCAGCAGCGCACGCGCGGGCTGCTGCCAGCCGGCGTGGTAGCGCAGGATGAGGAAGAACCCCTTGGGCAGCATCCACTGCTCGAATCCACGCGGCACATAGCCCGACAGCGGTCGCGTCCACTCATGCGCGGGGTAGCCATGCAGGTTCACATGCAGTTGCGCGCCCGACAGCGCCAGCGCGGACTGGCGGGCCTCGCGCTCGTAGAGCGGCGCGTGGTCGCGGTATTCCACATCGTCGCCCAGCGCGGTGTAGCGCGCGGCATGGTGCATGTGGCTCGGGTGGCGGGCGCACAGCGCGCGGTGCAGAGCGTAGCCGTCGGGGTTCTCCAGCGCGATCAGCGCGAAGTGCGCGCCGGGTTGCGCCTGCAGCACTTCGGCGGCGCGCAGCGCGCCCACGATGCCCGATGTCTCGTTGGCATGCTGGCCCGCACTGATGAACACCGGTGCCTGCGTGCCCGCGTGGTACTGCCCCCATACGGTGCGTCCCTGACGTGACCGGGCACTGAAACGTTGCGCTGGCCAGGCGTGCAGGGTCTGGGTGATGCGATCAGGGGCAGGGGACTCGGCCAGCGTCGCCAAACTGTCCGGGGCGTGGGCCGTTGGGTGGGCTGGCAGGTCGTCGGCGCACGCCGCGAAGGGCAGCAGGTCCACCTGTACGTGCGGAGCGCCGTCGCCCGCGCGCACGTCGGGCACGATCTGCCCGGGCTGCAACCGGCGGTCGCCCACGGGGCGGCCGCTGTGCTGTTGGAAGAACTCCAGCAGCGTGAAGTACAGGTCCTCGTGCAGCGCCTCCAGGGTGCTTATGGTCTCGCCGGTGGCGCCCACGGGCTGCTCGTAGCCCGGCAGGTCCACGCGCAGCAGCAGGCGGTCGAAGTACGGCTCATGGTCCGGCCACGCGTGACTGCGCACCGCCTGCACCGCCGCGGCGAAGGCCTGCTCGTAGTCGGTGCATACGGCGGTGTCGATCAGGTCGGCAGCGCCTTCCTGTGTGCCCACGCGCAGCCAGCCGGTGGGCGAGAGCACCGTGGCGCCCGTCATGTCGGCGTGTACGCGGTTGGGTGCGTGCACGTGCTGCACGGTGCGGGTGCCGTCGCGCAGCTCCAGTTCCACGTGGTAGCCGCCACTGGCGTCGTCGTGGGGCTCCATGTGCAAGATGCTGCCCCCCAGCAGGGCGGCGAGCGGATAGGCCTCCAACCGAAAGCGCTGTGCAGGCCCGTGCGCCGCCAGCGGGTAGCGCACGCGGGCCTGCACCACTTGGGTGCAATCCACGTGGTCCATGAAATGCTGTACCAGCGGCTTGTAGGCACTGTGAAAGCGGGCATGCACGCCTGCGGCCGCCAGCTGCTGCGCCGCAGCAAGGCGCGCGGCCTGGCTTTCGAACACCCAGCCTTCCACGTGGCAGCCGCGCCAGCGCGGCTCGCCAAAGCGCTGTACCCAGGCGTGCAGCGTGCGCTCCAGTGGCAGGTCAAGCAGCCGGGAACCTGTGGCGGCGGGCGGTTGGGTCATATGCGTGGGGGGGTGGTGAATATCCGGTATGGATCATGCAGGCTTGCAGATAAATTATCGGTAAATTGTGGGTTCTTTCTCCGCAATGTTTCACACGCGGCACACAAAGGAAACGGGTATGGCAAAGAAACTCTGGCAGTTCTGGGTGGATCGGGGGGGTACGTTCACCGATATCGTGGGCCGGCGCCCCGACGGCAGCCTGGTGACGCACAAGCTGCTCTCCGAGAACCCCGAGCAGTACCGCGATGCGGCGGTGGCGGGCATCCGCCACCTGCTGGGGCTGGCGCCGGGCGAGGCCGTGACGCCTGAATTGGTGGAGTGCGTGAAGATGGGCACCACCGTGGCCACCAACGCGCTGTTGGAGCGCAAGGGGGAGCCCACGCTGCTGGTTACTACGCGTGGCTTCAAGGACGCGCTGCGCATCGCCTACCAGAACCGTCCGCGCATCTTCGATCGGCACATCGTGCTGCCGCAACTGCTGTACAGCCGCGTCATCGAGGCGCAGGAGCGCGTGGGCGCGCACGGCGAGGTGGTACAGCCGCTGGAGGAAGACCACCTGAAGGAGCGTTTGTGGGCCGCTTATGACGCGGGCCTGCGCAGCGTGGCCATCGTGTTCATGCACGGCTACCGCTATCCCGCGCATGAGGAAGCAGCCGCCCGCCTGGCGCTGGCTGCCGGGTTCACGCAGGTCAGCACTTCGCACGGCACCAGCCCGCTGATGAAGTTCGTGAGCCGGGGCGACACCACCGTGGTGGACGCGTATCTGTCGCCCATCCTGCGGCGCTACGTGCAGCAGGTGGAGGCCGAGATGCCGGGCGTGCCGCTGTATTTCATGCAGTCCTCGGGGGGGCTCACGGATGCGCACCGCTTCCAGGGCAAGGACGCCATCCTCTCCGGGCCGGCCGGCGGCATCGTGGGCATGGCGCGCACGGCGCAGATTGCGGCGCAGGCCGAGGCAGCGCCAGGGGCCGGTGCGGCCGCCACGCAGCCGCCGGTGCGCGTGATCGGTTTCGACATGGGCGGCACGTCCACCGACGTGAGCCATTTTGCGGGTGAGTTCGAGCGCGAGTTCGAGACCCAGGTGGCGGGCGTGCGCATGCGTGCGCCCATGATGAGCATTCACACGGTGGCCGCGGGCGGCGGTTCCATCCTGGAGTTCGACGGCGCCCGTTTCCGCGTAGGTCCCCAAAGTGCCGGCGCCAACCCCGGCCCCGCCAGTTACCGCCGCGGCGGCCCGCTGGCCGTGACCGATGCCAACGTGATGGTGGGCAAGATCCAGCCCGCGTACTTCCCGCGCGTGTTCGGCCATGGCGCCGACGAGCCGCTGGACGCGGTCGTGGTGCGCGAGCGTTTTGCGGCGCTGGCGGGCCAGACCGCAGGAGCGGCAGATGGCGCAGCTGCGCTGACGCCCGAGGCTTGCGCGCATGGCTTCATCCAGATCGCGGTGCAGCAGATGGCCAACGCCATCAAGAAGATCTCCGTGGCGCGCGGCTACGACGTCACGCGCTACACGCTGCAGTGCTTTGGCGGCGCGGGCGGCCAGCACGCCTGCCTGGTGGCCGATGCGCTGGGCATGCAGCAGGTGCTGGTGCATCCGCTGGCGGGCGTGCTGTCGGCCTACGGCATGGGGCTGGCCGACCAGAACGTGATGCGTGAGAAGGCGGTGGAGGCACGCCTCACACCCGAGGCGCTGCCCGGCATCACGGCCACGCTGGATGCACTGGCCCAGGCCGCCGAGGCCGAGATGGCGCAAGAGCGCCTCTCGGGCGGCGACATCGTGGTGCGTCGGCGCGTGCATGTGCGCTACGAGGGTACCGATTCGGCGCTGGCCGTGCCCTTTGGCGACCTGCAGGCGATCACGCGGGGCTTCGAGGCCGCGTACCGCCAGCGGTTTGCCTTCCTCATGCAGGGCAAGGCACTGATGGTGGAGGCGGTGTCGGTGGAAGCCGTGGTGGCGGGCGATGCGCCGGTCGAGCATGCGCAGGATCTGCAGCCCGAGCGCGAAGTGCCGCGGCGCGACACCGTGCGCATGTTCACCGTGGGCACGGACGGCACACCGGCCTGGCACGACGCCGCGCTGGTGGTGCGCGAAGACATGCGCCCCGGCGACCTGCTGCAGGGCCCGGCCATCATTGCCGAGAAGAACGCTACCACGGTGGTAGAGCCGGGCTGGCAGGCACGGCTCACGTCCCTGGACCATCTGGTGCTGCACCGCCACCTGCCGCGCGCCCAGCGCCATGCCGCGGGCACGCAGGTGGACCCGGTGCTGCTGGAGGTGTTCAACAACCTGTTCATGAACATTGCCGAGCAGATGGGGCTGCAGCTGCAGAACACCGCGTACTCCGTGAATATCAAGGAGCGGCTGGACTTCAGCTGCGCGCTGTTCGACGCCGAGGGCCAACTGATTGCCAACGCGCCGCACATGCCGGTGCACCTGGGGTCCATGGGCGAGAGCATCCGCACCGTGATCGCGCGCAACCGCGGCCACATGCGGCGCGGCGACGTGTTTGTGCTGAACGACCCATACCACGGCGGCACGCACCTGCCGGACATCACCGTGATCACGCCGGTCTATATCGGTGACGACGACGAGGCGACCGAGCCCACCTTCTATGTCGGCAGCCGCGGCCACCATGCGGACGTGGGGGGCACCACGCCGGGGTCGATGCCGCCGTTTTCCACGCGCATCGAGGAAGAGGGCGTGCAGATCGACAACGTGAAGCTGGTGGATGCCGGCGTGCTGCGCGAGGCCGAGATGATTGCGCTGCTGGAGAGTGGCGAGTACCCCAGCCGCAACCCGCAGCAGAACCTGGCCGACCTGAAGGCGCAGATCGCCGCCAACGAGAAGGGCGTGCAGGAGCTGCGCCGCATGGTGGAGCACTTCGGCCTGAGCGTGGTGCAGGCCTATATGCAGCATGTGCAGGACAACGCCGAGGAGTCCGTGCGCCGCGCCATCACGCGGTTGGCCGCGCGCGTGCAGGACGGGCATTTCACCCTGCCGCTGGACAACGGCGCGCAGATCACCGTGGCCGTGCGCATTGACGCGGCCACGCGCAGTGCGGTGATCGACTTCACCGGCACCAGTGCGCAGCAGTCCAACAACTTCAATGCGCCCACGGCGGTGTGCATGGCCGCGGTGCTCTACGTCTTCCGCTCGCTGGTGGAGGACGACATTCCGCTCAACGCCGGGTGCCTCAAGCCCCTGCAGGTCATCATTCCGCCGGGCTCCATGCTCAATCCCAACCCACCGGCATCGGTGGTGGCGGGCAACGTGGAGACCTCCAGCTGCATCACCAACGCGCTGCTGGGCGCCTTGGGCGTGTCGGCGGCCAGCCAATGCACGATGAACAACTTCACCTTCGGCAACGCGCGCTACCAGTATTACGAGACCATCTCGGGCGGCAGCGGGGCGGGCGGCCAGTTCGACGACGCGGGCGCGCTGGTGGGGGGCTTTGATGGCACGAGCGTGGTGCAGACGCACATGACCAATTCACGCCTGACCGATCCGGAGGTGCTGGAGTTCCGCTTCCCCGTGCGGCTGGAGAGTTACGCCATCCGCGCCGGTTCGGGCGGCGGCGGCCGCTGGAAGGGCGGCGACGGCGGCGTGCGCCGCATCCGCTTCCTGGAGCCCATGACCGCGAGCATTCTGTCCAACGGCCGGGTGCACGGCGCCTTCGGCATGGCGGGTGGGCAGCCGGGCATGCCCGGCGTCAACCGCGTCGTGCGTGCGGACGGCCGGGCGGAGCCGCTGCAGCACATCGGGCAGGCGCAAATGGAAGCGGGGGATGTGTTCGAGATCCACACGCCGGGCGGTGGTGGCTTTGGTGGACGCTGAGTGGGTTTGAGTGAAATAAGGCTCTAGCGCTTGCTGGTCAAGCGCTAGTAGCTATATTTTCAATAGCAAATCACGAGTCGAGCGTGCTGCTGTCCGCCACGCGGCTGAGGCTGGGCGGCACCTTCTCGCCCGCGCGGCGCGCGCGAAACAGCGCGGCGCGCATCAGGAAGATGTTGGTCACGGGCACGGTGATGGCGATGAACAGGGCAATCAGCAGCGCATGCAGCGCCAGGCCGTTGCCCGTCACGGAGAAGTACACCAGCGTGGCATGCATGATGCACCAGCAGCCCATGGTGGCGATGATGGACGGTGCGTGCACGCGCTCGAAGTAGGTGGCCAGGCGCAGCAGCCCCAGTGACCCCATGAACGCGATGGCCGCGCCGCACAGCACCAGCGCGGACAGCACGATGTCCAGCCACAGCGGCAGTGCGTCGCTCATTCGATCACCTCGCCGCGCAAGAGGAACTTGGCCATGGCCGTGGAGCTGACGAAGCCCAGCAGTGCGATCAACATGGCGGCCTCGAAGTAGTTGGTGCTGCCGTAGTAGATGCCCAGTACCAGTATGAGCAGCATGCCGTTGAGGTACATGCAGTCCAGCGCCAGCACGCGGTCCTGCGCGGCGGGGCCCTTGAGCAGGCGCACCAGGCACAGCACCATGGCCGCGGCCAGCAGGAACATGGCGATGGGCAGCGCCCAGGACAGTACGGAACCGGTCATTCGAAAATCTCCATCAGCGGGCGCTCGTAGCTCGCCTTGACGTGGTCGATGATGGCCTGCGCATCGCCCACCTCCAGCACATGCAGCATCAGCAGGCTGCGGTCCAGCGACAGCTCGGCCCAGGAGGTGCCAGGGGTGATGCACACGATCATGGCCAGTACGGCGAGGGCGTTGGGGTCGCGCAGTTCCAGCGGAATCTTGACGAAGTCCGGCGGGTGGCGGCGCTGTGACGGCAGCAGCAGAAAGCGCAGCACGGCAAGGTTGGACCGCGTGGTGTCCACCATCACCGTGAAGCACAGCCGGATGATCGTGCCGAGGTGGCGCACGCGCACCTTCTGCGGGCGCAATTCGCTGAACAGCACCGGCAGGCCCCATGCGAGTACCAGTGCCAGCAGGACGTGGCCGATGCTGGTGGTGTGGTTGAGCAGCAGCCACATCACAAACAAACCCAGGGAGACCAGCGGGGCGGGCAGCAGCTTCTTCATCATGGCGCGGCCTTCGTGGTGGCAGAGCTTTCCGCGCGCTCAGGCGTCGGCGTCGTGGTGGGGCTGGGAATGGGCGCGGCCGTCATCACGGCGCGTACATACGTGCCCGGCGCATGCAGCCCGTTGGCCGTTGCCTCGGTGAAACGCATCACGCCGTTGGCCTGCAGGGTGAGCGCCACGCAGGCCCCCAGCAGTATGGCGATGGGCAGCCCCTCCATCACGCGCAACTGGGGCGTGGGGCGGTCGTGCGCGGCCCAGAAGTGGCGTATGCCCGAGCGCGTGAGCGCCAGCAGCGCCAGCAGACCCGTGGCGATCATCAGCGCGATCAACGTCCAGCCCGGCAGGCCGGGCTGTGTGCCGGCCGAGGAGCCGAGCCCCAGCGGGTTTACCAGCGCCGTCAGCATCGCGAACTTGCCGATGAAGCCGGACAGCGGCGGTAGGCCCGCAATCACCAGCGTGCAGGCCATGTAGGCCAGACCCAGAAACGCGGCCGCGGCGGGGATGACGCGGCCGACCAGCACTTCCTCGTCCTCGCCCAGGTTCAGGCCGGTGGTGGGCATCAGCTCGGGGGTGAGGAAGGGGGCCACGTCGTCCAGTTCGTAAGGCGCCAGCGACGCGCCATCGTTGCGCCAGCGGTCGATGAGGTCGGCCAGCAGGAACAGCGCGCTCACGGCCAGCGTGGAGCTGGGCAGGTAGTACAGCAGCCCGGCAGTGAGCGCGTTCTGTCCGAAGCCTGCTGCCGCCAGCAGCGTGCCCGACGACAGCACGGCCGCATGGCCGGCCAGGTGGGTGAGGCGCTGCGAGGCCATCATGCCGATGGCGCCGAAGGCCATGGTGACCATGCCGCCGCCGATCAGCCACAGGCTGCCGAACAGGGAGGAGGGACCGGCCTCGCTGCTGAACATCAGCGTCCACAGGCGCAGCAGCGTGTAGATGCCCACCTTGGTCATCAGGGCGAACAGCGCACCCACGGGCGCCGTGGCCGCGCTGTAGGCCGGCACCAGCCAGAAGTTCAGGGGCCACACAGCCGCCTTGATGAAAAACGCCGTGGCCAGGATGGCGGCCGCCGAGTGCAGCAACCCCCGGTCGGCGGCCGACACCTGCGGGATGGCCTGCGCCAGGTCGGCCATGTTGAGCGTGCCCGTGATGCCGTACATCATGGACGCGCCGATCAGGAACAGCGAGGACGCCGCCAGGTTGATGGCGATGTAGTGCAGGCCGGCCTGCACGCGCGTGCGGCCGGCGCCGTGCAGCAGCAGGCCGTACGAGGCTGCCAGCAGGATCTCGAAGAAGACGAACAGGTTGAACAGGTCGCCCGTGAGGAAGGCGCCCCCCAGTCCCATGAGCTGCAACTGGAACAGCGTGTGGTAGTGCACGCCGGCTCGGTGCCAGCGCGCACCGGCGAACACAATGGAGCACAGCGCCACGAAGCCCGTCAGCAGCAGCATCATGGCCGAGAGCCGGTCCAGCACCAGCACGATGCCGAACGGCGCCGGCCAGTTGCCCGGCAGGTACACACCCATGGTCGCGGGCGCTCTGGATTCGTGCGACCACAGCAGCAGCGCCAAGGCCACCAGCAGCCCGAGCAGGGTGGACAGGATGTTCAGGCCCAGCTTCAGGCGCTGCTGCTCTTCCTTCATGGTGAGCAGCAAAGCGGCCGTGAGCATCGGCAGCCCGATGGGCGCCAGCATCAGGTGCGGCATGAGCAGGGAGGTCAGCTCCGCGATGCGGCTCATGGCATCTCCTGCGTTTCACGCGAGTGCGAGCCGTCCACGTGGTCGGTGCCCGACATGCCCCGCGAAGCCAGCAGCACGACGAGGAACAGTGCGGTCATGGCAAAGCCGATCACGATGGCGGTGAGCACCAGCGCCTGGGGCATGGGGTCCGCGTAATGCTGCAGATCCTGCGGCACGCCGGGCACGAGCACGGGCTCCTTGTCCACGGCCAGGCCCAGGCGACCCATGCTGAAGATGAACAGATTCACGGCATACGACAGCAGCGACAGGCCCATGATGACCTGGAAGGTGCGGGGGCGCAGTAGCAGCCAGACGCCCGAGCCCGTGAGCACGCCGATGGACAGAGCCAGCACGATTTCCATCAGACGGCTCCTTGTGTGGCGGGGACGGCTGCTTGCTCGCTGGCCGCTTGTTGTTCTTCTTCCATGAGACGGGCGTGGTAACGGTGGCTGCGCACCGACTGGTGGGCGATGGCAGTGAGGATGAGCAGCGTGGAGCCGACGACGAGCGCGAAGACGCCCATGTCGAAGAACATGGCGCTGGCCACGTGGAGGTCCCCGATCAGCGGCAGGTGCAGGTGCGCGGTGTGGCTGGTAAGGAACGGATAGCCCAGCGCCACGGCGCCCAGTCCGGTGCCCAGCGCCAGCAGCAGGCCGGAAGCAATCCAGCGCCGCGGATACAGGGGCAGGTGCGCCTCGACCCACGATGTGCCCGAAATGATGTACTGCAGCACCAGCCCCACCGAGAACACCAGCCCCGCCACGAAGCCGCCGCCCGGCTGGTTGTGCCCGCGCATGAAGAGGTAGAAGGCCACCAGGGCCGAGAACGGCAGCAGCAGCCGCACCAGCACCGCGGGCACCATCAGGTAACCGATGGCCGTGTCGGTGGCGTTGCGCGGGTTCAGCAGGTCGGTCTGTAGATCGGCCGGCAGGTAGCGCTGCTGCTCGGGCAGGTCCATGGTCTCCACCGCGGGGCGAAAGCGCCGCAACAGCGCATACACCGCAAGCGCCACGATGCCCAGCACCACGATCTCGCCGAACGTGTCGAACCCGCGGAAGTCCACCAGCATGACGTTGACCACGTTGGTGCCGCCGCCTTCGGTGAGGGCGCGCTCCAGGAAGAACGTGGAGGTGCTCTGCGCGAAGGGCCGGCTCATCATGGCAAATGCCAGCCACGCCATGCCGCCGCCCGCGGCGACGGCCAGCAGCAGGTCGCGCACGCGCCGCGTGCGCGCCAGCGCGGCGCTGGCGGGCGAGGCGGGCAGGCTTTCGTCGCGCTTGGGCAGCCAGCGCAGGCCCAGCAGGATCAGGATGGTGGTGACCAGTTCCACGGCCAGTTGGGTGAGTGCGAGGTCCGGCGCAGAGAACCACAGGAAGGTGATGCAGACGCACAGCCCTGCACCACCCATGAGGGTCAGCGCCGCCAGACGGTGGTACTTGGCCTGCCAGGCCGAGGCCACGGCGCAGACCATGCCCAACGCCCAGATCAGTACGAAAGCGGGCGACAGCGGCAGCGTGCCCCGGTCTCCCAGCTGCAAGCCACGTGTGTACAGCGGCATGGCGGCGCCCACGAGCGTGACGAGCACCAGCCACAGCATCTGCCACTGCAGGCGGCGCGTGGACAGCAGGCGCCGCCCGCTGTGCCCCCAGCGCGTGATCTGCACCAGCACTGCCTCGAACACGCCGCGTCCGCTGACGCGGTGCATCAGTGGGGCGGCGTTGATGCGGCCTCGCTTGCGCTCCCAGCGCAACACCATGTACAGGGCGGTGCCGCCGACCAGCGCCACCAGGCTCATCATGAAGGGCGTGTTGAAGCCGTGCCAGACCGCCAGGCTGAAGGCCGGCAGTTCGCCCCCCACCACCGGCAGCGCCGCGGCATTCAGGTACTGGCCGATCGACCACGCGGGCAGCACGCCCACCACCAGGCAGGCGCAGACCAGCAGCTCCACCGGCACGCGCATCCAGTGCGGCGGCTCATGGGGCTCATGCGGCAGATCGGTGGCGGGGGCGCCCCAGAACACATCGACGATGAAGCGCAGCGAATAGGCCACGCTGAACATGCCCGCGACGGTGGCCGCGATCGGCAGTATCTGGGCCACGGCCGGCGCAGCGTCGAAGAACACCGTCTCCGCGAAGAACATCTCCTTGGACAGGAAGCCGTTGAGCAGCGGCACGCCCGCCATGGCGGCGCTGGCGACCGTGGCCAGCGTGGCGGTGACGGGCATCATGCGGCGCAGGCCCGAGAGGCGCCGTATGTCCCGCGTGCCGCTTTCGTGGTCGATGATGCCCGCGGCCATGAACAGCGATGCCTTGAACGTGGCGTGGTTCATGATGTGGAACACGGCGGCCACGGCGGCCAGCGGGCTGTTGAGGCCCAGCAGCAGCGTGATCAGGCCCAGGTGCGAGATCGTGGAATACGCCAGCAGGCCCTTGAGGTCGTTCTGAAACATGGCCGCGTAGCCGCCGATGAGCAGCGTGGCCAGGCCCGCGCCGCCCACCAGCCAGAACCACGGCTCGGTGCCGCCCATTACGGGCCACAGCCGTGCCAGCAGGAAGACGCCCGCCTTCACCATGGTGGCCGAGTGCAGGTACGACGACACGGGCGTGGGCGCAGCCATGGCGTTGGGCAGCCAGAAGTGGAACGGAAACTGCGCACTCTTGGTGAACGCCCCCAGCAGCACCAGTACCAGCGCCGTGAGGTACATGGGGTGGTCGCGCACCAGCTCGGCTGCGCCCAGCACGCGGTCCAGGTCATAGCTGCCCACGATGTGGCCCAGCACCAGCACGCCGGCCAGCAGGCACAGTCCGCCCGCGCCCGTCACGGTGAGGGCCATGCGCGCGCCCCGGCGGGCGTCTTCACGGTGGTGCCAGTAGCCGATGAGCAGGAACGAGAACAGGCTGGTGAGTTCCCAGAAGAACACCAGCTGGATGATGTTGCCCGACAGCACCACGCCGGCCATGGCGCCCATGAAAGCCAGAAAGAACGAGAAAAAGCGCGGCACCGGGTCCGCCGGCGACATGTAGTAGCGCGCATACAGCACCACCAGCGTGCCGATGCCGAACACCAGCATGCTGAACATCCAGGCGAACCCGTCCATGCGGATGACCAGGTTCAGGCCCAGGGCAGGCAACCAGGTGATCTCCTCGCGCAACACGCCCGCTTCGGCGATCTGGGGGAAGTACAGCGCCGTTTGCACCGTGCAAAACAGCGCGACCAGGCCCGCGAGCGTGGACTCGGTATTGCGCGCATTCGCGGGCAGCACGGCCGCCAGCAAGCTGCCCACAAAGGGAAGAAGAATGAGGAGGGTCAGAGGCATCAGCGTCTGATTCTAGGGCGTCGCCCCTTCCCGCGTGCTATGAAAACCCGAGCAAGTGGCGGCGAATACGCTGCCGTCCAGCGCGTTATGGCGCGCGGCTACCAGTGTGTGTCAGCGTGAGAAGGGGCTGTCGCCGACCCCCGCGTCGGAGGCTGCAGGCGCGCCCGCGGGCGTTGCTACGGTTGGATAGGCGGCGCCATTGACGGTGAGCCCCTGCGCCGACAGCCGGGCGGCGGCCGCGGGGCCGATGCCCTTCACGCGTGCGATCAGGTCGCTCCAGTCCTGGAAGGGCCCGCGTGCCCGCTCTGCCAGGATGCGCGACGACATCGCCGGCCCGATGCCCCTGACGCCATCCAGGTCCGCTTCGCGTGCGTGGTTCACGTCCACGCCGGCCAGCGCGACGGCAGCATGCAGCAGCACGAGCGCTACGCTCGCAAGCCGCAGGGCCGGGGGCATGCGCACGGCTACAGCTCCTCGACGCGCCGTGCCGGATAACTGTCCCAGGTCTGGCAGCCCGGGCATTGCCAGAAGTGCTGGCGTGCCTCGAACCCGCAGGCTGCGCAGCGGTAGCGCGTGAGCGGCTTTGCCGCTTGCTCCAGCGCGCGCTGGATTTGCGGGTGGAACTGCTCATGGGTCAGCGTCTCGCCTGCCAGCCACTTCGTCGCGGCGACCAGGGAGGGCTCGCGCTCCAGGTGGCGCACGTACCATTCGCGCCCGACGGCCGCAGTGTCCGCGTTGGCAGCCTCCAGCGCCACCACGGCTTCCAGCAGATCCAGGGATGGCATGTCCCCGTAGTGGTGCTGCAGCAGCGCCTGGGCCTGCGGCGCTTGTCCCGTGGCGGTGGCGGTTTCCACCAGCAGCGGTGCGGCCAGCGGCAGCGCGGCGGGTGCAGCCTGGGCGAGCGCTTGCAGGGTGTCGAAGGCCGCTTCGGGCTGGCCCTGGCGCTGCTGCAGCCGCGCCAGCTCGATGCGCGCGCGCGGCGCCTGGGGCGCCGTGGCCAGGGCCTGCTCCAGCAGCGCCTGGGCGGCGTGCAGTTCGCCATGGGCCGCCAGCGCCAGCGCCTGCTCGCACAGGTAGTGCGCCAGCCGGGTGCTGAAGTCGCCCTGCTGCGCATCGTGCATGCGCCGTGCAATGTCCGACGCCTGTGGCCAGTCGCGCGAACGCTCGTAGATGGCCAGCAGGGCCATGCGTGCCTGGCCCTCGAAGGCGCTGCCCTCCAGGCGGCGCAGTGCGTCTTCCGCGCGGTCGAGCAGGCCTGCCTTGAGGAAGTCCAGCGCCAGCGCATGCTGTGCGCGCTCGCGGTCGGCGCGGCTCAGGTCGCCGCGCGACAGCAGGTGCTCGTGCACCCGCACGGCGCGGTTGTACTCGCCGCGGCGGCGAAACAGGTTGCCCAGGGCGAAGTGCAGTTCGGTGGTGTCAGGGTCGCTCTGCACCGCCTCGATGAAGGCATCGATGGCCTGGTCTTGCTGCTCGTTGAGAAGGTAGTTCAGGCCCTTGAAGTAAGCCTTGGGTGCGCGGCGGTTCTCCTCCCGCATCTGCCGCAGGTCGAAACGCGAGGCGAACCACCCCAGCCCGAAGGCCAGCGGTAGCCCCAGGAAGATCCAGCTCAGGTCAAATTCCATGGATGGGTGGCTGCGGCAAGGCGGGGTCGGCCGCCGCCGGAGATGCGGCAGCGGATGCGGCGGTGGGCGCGGCGGTGGGCGCGGCGGGGTGCGGCAAGGCCTGGTGCGCGCGGCGCGCAGCGCTGCGGTGGCGCCACCAGCGCGGCACCATGCCCAGCACGCCTACGGCCACGCCAAGCGCGAAGGCCGTCAGCACGATCAGCACGGCCGGTGCCGTCCACTGCGTGCCGAAGAAAAAGTACACCGTGGCGTCCTGCTGGTTGTTCAGCGCGAACGCGAACAGGGTAAAAAAAATGGCTGCCTTGAGCAGCCACAGGAGGTATTTCATGCATCTCCCCAGTGGTGGCGAGATTCTACGGGCAGCGTAGCGGCCTGAGCGGCAGGCGGCAGGCCATCCGTTGGCCTCAAGCCAAAAACGGCTCTAGCGCCTGCCCAGCAAGCGTGAACAGCTATGGTTTTATTGCGCCTGTACGCCCTGCAGTTCAGCGGTGCGCTGGTCCACGGTTTCGCGCAGGGCCTTGCCAGGCTTGAAGTGGGGAACGCGCTTTTCGGGGATATGCACCGCCTCGCCGCTGCGCGGATTGCGGCCCATGCGCGGGGGGCGGCGGTTGACCGAGAAGCTGCCAAAGCCGCGGATCTCGATGCGGTGCCCGCGCACCAGTGCATCGCTCACGGCGTCCAGAATGGTCTTGACGGCGTATTCGGCGTCGCGCTGGGTGAGCTGCCCAAAGCGGGCAGCCAGTTCTTCGACGAGGTCAGATCGGGTCATGGGACGGCATTCGGGCAGAGGTTGATGTGACAGCGGGCGCTACCAGAGCGCCCGCTGTGTGTGGTGTGCCGCCACCCGCAGGTGGCGGAACACCGGCGCCTGCAGGGCAGGCCGCGACGGATTACTTGTCGGAGTTGTCCAGCTTGGCGCGCAGCAGGGCGCCCAGGCTGGTGGTACCGGCGTTTTCCTTCGCGGACTGGGCCGACAGGTGCGCCATGGCTTCCTGCTGGTCAACCATGTCCTTTTGCTTGATGGACAGCTGGATGTTGCGGGTCTTGCGATCCACGTTCACCACCACGGCCGTGACTTCGTCGCCTTCCTTCAGCACGTTGCGGGCATCTTCCACGCGGTCGCGGGAGATTTCCGAAGCGCGCAGGTAGCCCACGATGTCTTCGCCCAGATCGATCTCGGCGCCACGGGCGTCCACGGTCTTGACCTTGCCGGTCACCGTCTGGCCCTTGTCGTTCACCGTCACGAAGGTGGTGAACGGGTCGCCGTCGAGCTGCTTGATGCCCAGGGAGATACGCTCGCGGTCCACGTCCACGGCCAGCACGATCGCCTCGACTTCCTGGCCCTTCTTGTAGTTGCGCACGGCGGATTCGCCGGGCTCGTTCCAGGACAGGTCGGACAGGTGCACCAGGCCGTCGATGCCGGCAGCCAGGCCCACGAACACGCCGAAGTCGGTGATCGACTTGATCGGGCCCTTGACGCGGTCGCCGCGCTTGGTGTCCTGCGCGAATTCTTGCCAGGGGTTGGCCTTGCACTGCTTCATGCCCAGGCTGATGCGGCGCTTGTCTTCGTCGATCTCCAGGACCATGACTTCGACTTCGTCACCCAACGACACGAGCTTGGAAGGAGCCACGTTCTTGTTGGTCCAGTCCATTTCGGAGACGTGCACCAGGCCTTCGATGCCGGGCTCCAGCTCGACGAATGCACCGTAGTCGGCGATGTTCGTGACCTTGCCGAACAGGCGCGTGCCCGAGGGGTAGCGGCGCGATACGCCCAGCCACGGGTCGTCGCCCATTTGCTTGAGGCCCAGCGAGACGCGGTTCTTCTCGGTGTCGAACTTGAGGATCTTGGCCGTGATTTCCTGGCCGGCGGTGACCACCTCGGAGGGGTGGCGCACGCGGCGCCATGCCATGTCGGTGATGTGCAGCAGGCCGTCGATGCCGCCCAGGTCCACGAACGCACCGTATTCGGTGATGTTCTTGACCACGCCGTTGACGATGGCGCCTTCCTTCAGCGTTTCCATCAGCTTGGCGCGCTCTTCGCCCATGGAGGCTTCCACCACGGCGCGGCGGCTCAGCACCACGTTGTTGCGCTTGCGGTCCAGCTTGATGACCTTGAACTCCAGGGTCTTGTTTTCGTACGGAGTCAGGTCCTTGACGGGACGGGTGTCGATCAGCGAACCGGGCAGGAAGGCGCGGATGCCGTTGACCAGCACCGTCAGGCCGCCCTTGACCTTGCCGGAGGTCGTGCCGGTCACGAATTCGCCGGACTCCAGCGCCTTCTCCAGCGACAGCCAGGAGGCCAGACGCTTGGCGGTGTCGCGCGACAGGATGGTGTCGCCGTAGCCGTTTTCGATCGAGCCGATGGCCACGGACACGAAGTCGCCCACTTGGACTTCGATCTCGCCCTGGTCGTTCTTGAATTCGTCGATCGGCACATAGGCTTCCGACTTCAGGCCAGCGTTCACCACGACGAAGTTGTGCTCCACGCGCACGACTTCAGCGGTGATGACTTCGCCGGGACGCATTTCGGTGCGTGTCAACGACTCTTCAAAAAGGGCGGCAAAAGATTCAGACATGTAGTTCCTTGCCCGCATGCAGGTTTCCGACGGCACCATTGCCTTCGTTTCTAAGACTGCTTGCGGAGGTTGTGCGGCATCACACCGCGGGGTTGAGGTTGTAAGAACCACACGGCCAGTGCGCAGTCAGGGCGCGGCGGGAGCCGTGTGGGCCATGTACCGGCCGTCAGCACTTACGCGCCGAACGGCTGGCGAGCCTGCCACCAGTCAATCACCTGCATCACGGCCTCGTCGATCGTGTGCTCGGAGTTGTCCAGTACCAGGGAGTCCTGCGCGGGCTTCAGGGGCGAGGCACTGCGGTTTGCGTCCCGCGCGTCCCGCGCTTCCAAGTCTGCGCGAAGTTCGTCGATATTAGCCGAAATTCCCTTGGAAATCAACTGCTTATGGCGGCGCTCGGCCCGGCAGGCGGCGCTGGCCGTGAGGAAGACCTTGAGCGGTGCCTGCGGGAAGATCACCGTGCCCATGTCGCGCCCGTCGGCCACCAGGCCCGGCAGGCGGCGAAAGCCATGCTGCAGCGCGACCAGGGCGCCGCGCACCGCCGGCAGCGCCGACACGCGCGAGGCGTTCATGCCGGCCTGCTCGGTGCGGATGGCGTCGGTGACGTCTTCCTCGCCCAGCCAGATGCGGTTGCCCGCGAAGCGCACGGGCAGTTGCCGCGCCAGTTCGGCGATGCGCGGCTCGTTGTCGGGGCTGATCTCCAGGCCCGCACGGGTCGCCGCGAGGGCGGTGATGCGGTACAGCGCCCCCGAATCCAGGAAGTGGTAGCCCAGCGCACGCGCCACGGCAGCGGCCACCGTGCCCTTGCCCGAGGCCGTGGGGCCGTCGATGCAGATCACGGGGATGCGGTCCGCGTCCGTCTGCGCCACCTGGAACAGGGCCTCGAAGTAATCCGGGAAGGTCTTGGCGACGCACTTGGGGTCTTCGATGCGCACGGGCAGCCCGGCCGGGTTGAAGGCCGCCAGCGAAAAGCACATGGCCACGCGGTGGTCGTCGTAGGTGTGGATGCTGGCGGCGCGCCAGTCGCCGGACTGGGCGGGTGGCGTGACGCACAGGTAGTCCGCGCCTTCCTCCACCGTGGCGCCCAGCTTGCGCAGCTCGCAGGTCATGGCGGCAATGCGGTCGGTTTCCTTGACGCGCCAGCTTGCGATGTTGCGCAATACGGTCGTGCCCCGCGCATACAGCGCCATGACGGCGAGGGTCATCGCTGCATCGGGGATGTGGTTGCAGTCCAGGTCGATCGCCTTGAGCGGCCAGGTGTCGCGGGTCACCTCCAGCCAATTGGGGCCGCCGGTGACGCGTGCGCCCATGGCTTGTGCGGCCTCCACGAAGCGGATGTCGCCCTGGATCGAATCCAGTCCGACGCCCAGGATCTTGATGCCATTTTGGCCGTTAGCGCCCGCAGCGATTGCGCCAGCAGCTATGAAATAGCTAGCAGATGATGCATCCGCCTCCACATGGATCAGCCCCGGCGACTGGTAGCGGCTGCCCGCGGGAATGGTGAAGCGCTGCCACTGCTCATGCCGCACGGCGATGCCAAAGCGCGCCAGCAGCTCCAGCGTGATGTGGATGTAGGGCTTGGAGATCAGCTCGCCCACGACTTCGATCACCACGTCCTGCTGCCGGGCCACCAGCGGCAGCGCCATCAGCAGCGCGGTGAGGAACTGGCTGGACACGTCGCCGCGCACGCGGATCGGCGCCTGCAACTGCAGCGGCGGCAGGCCGCCCGCGTGGGCGATGCGCAGCGGTGGAAAGCCTTGGTTGCCCAGGTAGTCGATGCGGCAGCCGAGCTGGCGCAGGGCGTCCACCAGGTCGCCAATGGGACGCTCGTGCATGCGCGGCACGCCCGACAGTTCGTACTCGCCGCCCAGCAGCGCCAGTGCCGCGGTGAGCGGGCGCATGGCCGTGCCGGCGTTGCCCATGAAGAGCTGCGTGGGCGAGGGCGGCGTGGAAGACCCCAAACCCGTGATGCGCACGGTGCCGCCTCCGGCTTCGTCGACCGTGCAGCCGAGCTGGCGCAGCGCATCCAGCATCACGCGCGTGTCGTCGGAGGCCAGCAGGTCGCGCACCTCGGTCGTGCCCTGGCTCAACGCGGCCAGCAGCAGCACGCGGTTGGAGATGCTCTTGGAGCCCGGCAGCTGCACGCTGCCCTGCACGCTGGCCAGGGGCGGCAGGTCGAGGAACGCGGTGGAGAACATCAGTGGTCCTTGTGCTTGCGGGGCGCGCCCATGCGCCAGTGCGCGCGGGTGTGACTGGCGAGCGTGATGAGGTCTTCCAGCGCCTGGTCGTTGTCGGCCTGCATGGCCTCCTCTAGCGTCTGCAGTGCCTGCTTGAACACGCGCGACTGGGCCAGCACCTCGTCGCGGTTGGCGCGCAGGATGTCGCGCCACATCTTGGGGTCGCTGGCGGCGATGCGGGTGAAGTCGCGAAAGCCGGGTCCGGCCAGTGCGAGCAGTTCGTCCGCGTTGGGCTGCGCGGTGATGCCCGAGATCATGGCGAACGCGAGCATGTGCGGCAGATGGCTCACGGCCGCGAAGCTGGCGTCGTGCGCCTCGGGCGACATGCTGCTCACGTGGCAGCCCAGGGCGCGCCACACGTCCTCCGCGCGGTGCAGCTGGGCGGTGAGGGTGCGTTCGGTGGGGGTCAGGATCACCTGGCGGCCGGTGTACAGGTCGACGTCGGCATGTTCCACGCCCGACACCTCGCGCCCCGTGATCGGGTGCGCCGGCACGAACGAGCCGATCTGGTCACGCAGCGCGCGGCGCGCGGCTTGCACCACGTCGGCCTTGGTGGAGCCGACGTCCATGAGCAGCATCTGCGGCGTGACCAGGTGCTTGATGGCCTTCAAGGTGGATTCGGTCGCGGCCACGGGAACGGCCAGCAGCACGATGTCGGCACCCGCGGCGGCCAGCAGCGCGGAGGGCGCCTCAACGTCAATCACGCCGAGCTGGCGCGCCCGATCGGTGGTGGAGGGCGACTTGCTGTAGCCCACGACGCGCTTGACCAGCCCCGCCTTCTTCAATGCCAGGGCGAAGGAGCCGCCCATCAGGCCGCAGCCGATCAGTCCCAGTTGTTCAAACATGCTGCCCCCTCACGCCGGAACGGGGTAGGTGCCCAGCACCTTGTAGAAGGCGCACAGCTGCTGCAGCTCGGCCAGCGCGGCAGCCACGTTGGGCTGGGCGGGGTGGCCTTCGATGTCAATGTAGAAGTAGTACTCCCACTGTCCGGTGCGCGCGGGGCGGGATTCAAAGCGCGTCATGGACACGCCGTGCTTCTTCAGGGGTACCAGCAGGTCGTGCACCGCGCCGGGACGGTTGGGCACCGAGATGATGAGGCTGGTGCAGTCCCGCCCCGTGGGCGCGGGCGTGGCCAGCGTGTGCGGCAGGCAGATCACGGCAAAGCGCGTGCGGTTGTAGGCGTCGTCCTGGATGGCGTGGGCCACCACATGCAGGCCGAACTGCTGCGCGGCGCGCTCGCTGGAGATGCCGGCCCACGCCGGGTTGGTGGCGGCCAGGCGTGCGCCTTCGGCATTGCTGGACACGGGCCGGCGCTCGGCGTGGGGCAGGTGCTTGGACAGCCAGCCCTGGCACTGTGCCAGCGCCTGGGGATGGGCCAACACGGCCTCGATGTGCTCGGCGCTGTTGGTGGAGCGCAGCAGGTTGTGGCGCACCAGCAGGCTGACCTCGCCGACCACATGGCAGGGGGTGTGCAGGAACATGTCCAGCGAGCGCGTGACCACGCCCTCGTTGGAGTTCTCCACGCCCACCACGCCGTACTGCGCGCTGCCCGCGGCCGTGGCGTGAAACACCTCGTCGAAGCTGTTGCAGTACATCAGGTCGGCCGCGCCGCCGAAGTACTCGATGGCTGCCTGCTCGCAGAACGTGCCCTCGGGGCCCAGCACGGCCACGCGCTGGGGCGATTCCAGCGCCAGGCAGGCCGACATGATCTCGCGCCAGATGGCGGACACGTGTGCGCCCTTGAGCGGTCCGGGGTTGGCGTTGGTGATCTTCTCGATCACCTGGGCGACGCGGTCGGGGCGGAAGTAGGGCGTGCCCTCGCGCTTCTTCAGCTCGCCCACCTGCTCGGCCACGCGGGCGCGCTGGTTGAGAAGCTGCAGCAGCTGGTGGTCCAGCGAATCGATCTGCACGCGCAGATCGGCCAGCGCGGGGCTGGCCTGGGGTGTGGGGCTTGAAGCGTTGTCTGCCATGGATTTGATAGCTGCCCGCGCTTGTCTGTTCTATGTTTGAGTGGAGAAACTATCTCAAACCCAGATAAATCAAGCGCGAACAGCTCACATTTTTATGAAAGGGCCGTGCCGTGGCTTCAGGCAGCGGTGCGTTCGAAGTCCTGCAGATAGTCCACCAGCGCCTGCACGCCCGCCAGAGGCATGGCGTTGTAGATGCTGGCGCGCATGCCGCCCACGGACTTGTGGCCCTTGAGCTGCAGCAGGCCGCGCTCCTTGGCGCCGGCCAGGAAGGCGTCGTTGCGCGACTCATCGCGCAGGAAGAAGGGGATGTTCATGCGCGAGCGGCAGTTGGCCGCCACCTTGTTCACGTAGAACTGCGACTGGTCGATGAAGTCGTACAGCAGCCGCGCCTTGGCGATGTTGCGCTGCTCCATCGCGGCCACGCCGCTGGCCGCGCCCTCGCGCTGGCGCTTGAGCCACTGGAAGGTGAGGCCCGCCATGTAGATGCCCCAGGTGGGGGGCGTGTTGAACATGGAGTGGTTCTCGGCCACGATCTTGTAATCGAAGGCGCTGGGGCAGGCGGGCAGGGCGTGGCCCAGCAGGTCCTCGCGCACCACCACCAGCGTCAGGCCTGCCGGGCCCAGATTCTTCTGCGCGCCGCCGAAGGCCAGGCCCACGCGGCTCCAGTCGACGGGGCGCGACGCCACGTGAGAGGAGAAATCGATCACCAGTGGCGCATCGCTGCCCAGGGCGCGCAGGTCGGGCAGCTCCTGGAATTCCACGCCGTGGATGGTCTCGTTGCTGCAGATGTGCACGTAGCTGGCGCCGCGGCTCAGCTGCCAGCCGGCCGGGTCGGGCAGGGTGGTGAACTGGCTCTCTTCGCCGGAGGCCGCGGTGCGCACCTCGGCGGCGTATTTGGCTGCCTCCTTGCGCGACTTCTGGCTCCAGCTGCCGGTGACCACGAAGTCCACGGTGGCTGCGCGCGAGAGGTTCAGCGGCACGATGGCGTTCTCCGCCAGGCCACCGCCCTGCATGAACAGGATCTTGAACTCCGGCGGCACCGCCAGCAGATCGCGCAGGTCGGCTTCGGCCTGCTCGTAGATCGCGATGAACTCCTTGCCGCGGTGACTCATCTCCATCACGCCCATGCCGCTGCCGTGCCAGTCCAGCATCTCGGCGGCGGCCTGCTGCAGCACTTCCTCAGGGATGGCGGCCGGACCGGCCGAGAAGTTGTAAGGGCGATTCATGGTCATGGGTCAAATGTGCTGCCAGCGCTTGTCAGTCAAGCGCTGGTAGCTATCGTTTTGGAAGCGGTTTCAGGCGTCAGCAGGCGGCGGGGCGTCGGCTGCATCGAGATCAGCGGCGTTCGCGTCGTTCTCCACGATGCGCTGCAGTCCGCTGAGCTTGGCGCCTTCGTCCAGCGAGATCAGCGTCACGCCCTGCGTGGCGCGGCCCAGTTCGCGGATTTCGGACACGCGGGTGCGCACCAGCACGCCGGTATCGGTGATCAGCATGATCTCGTCGTCGGCATGCACCAGCGTGGCGGCCACGACCTTGCCGTTGCGCTCGCTTTGCTGGATGGCGATCATGCCCTTGGTGCCGCGCCCATGGCGGGTGTACTCGACGATGCTCGTGCGCTTGCCGTAGCCGTTCTCGGTGGCGGTGAGCACGCTCTGGTTCTCATCCTCAGCCACCAGCATGGCGATCACGCTCTGGCCGTCCTCCAGCATCATGCCGCGCACGCCGCGCGCCTGGCGGCCCAGCGGCCGCACGTCGTTCTCGTCGAAGCGCACGGCCTTGCCGCCGTCGGAGAACAGCATCACGTCGTGCTGGCCGTCGGTCAGCGCCGCGCCGATGAGGTAGTCGCCATCATCCAGGTTCACCGCGATGATGCCGCCCTTGCGGGGGTTGCTGAACTCGTCCAGTGCGGTCTTCTTCACCGTGCCCATGCTGGTCGCCATGAACACATAGTGGTCGGCGGGGAAGGTACGCATGCCGCCCGTCAGGGGCAGAACGACGTTGATTTTTTCGCCCTCGGCCAGCGGGAACATGTTGACGATGGGGCGCCCGCGCGAGTTGCGCGAGCCGGAGGGCACTTCCCACACCTTGAGCCAATACAGCCGGCCGCGGTTGGAAAAGCACAAGATGTAGTCGTGCGTATTGGCAATGAAGAGCTGGTCGATCCAGTCGTCTTCCTTGGTCGCCGCCGCCTGCTTGCCGCGCCCGCCGCGCTTTTGCGCGCGGTACTCGGACAGTGGCTGGCTCTTGATATAGCCGGTGTGCGACAGCGTGACCACCATGTCGGTGGGCGTGATCAGGTCCTCGGTGGACAGGTCCTGGGCGCTGTGCTCGATGGTGCTGCGGCGCGCACCCACCTTGGACTGGCCGAACTCCTGGCGCAGCGTGGAAAGCTCTTCGCCGATGATCGTGGACACGCGCGCGGGCTTGGCCAGGATGTCCAGCAGGTCCTCGATGACCGACATGACGTCCTTGTACTCGGCCACGATCTTGTCCTGCTCCAGGCCCGTCAGGCGCTGCAGGCGCATCTGCAGGATTTCCTGGGCCTGCGTGTCCGACAGGCGGTACAGGCCGCCTTCCTGCATGCCGAACTCACGTTCCAGCCCTTCGGGGCGGTAGTCGTCCGCGTTGACCACGCCGCCATCGGCGCGCGTGCGCGTGAGCATCTCGCGCACCAACTGGCTGTCCCAGGAACGCGCCATCAGTTCGGCCTTGGCCACGGGCGGCGTGGGCGACTCACGGATGATGCGGATGAACTCGTCGATGTTGGCCAGCGCCACGGCCAGGCCTTCCAGCACGTGGCCGCGCTCGCGGGCCTTGCGCAGCTCGAACACCGTGCGGCGCGTGACCACTTCACGGCGGTGCTGCAGGAAGACCTCGATCAGGTCCTTCAGGTTGCACAGCTTGGGCTGGCCGTCCACCAGCGCCACCATGTTCATGCCAAAGGTGTCTTGCAGCTGGGTCTGCTTGTACAGGTTGTTGAGCACCACCTCGGGTACTTCGCCGCGCTTGAGTTCGATCACCAGGCGCATGCCGGACTTGTCCGACTCGTCCTGGATGTGGCTGATGCCTTCGAGCTTCTTCTCGTGCACCAGCTCGGCCATGCGCTCCTGTAGCGTCTTCTTGTTGACCTGGTAGGGCAGCTCGTCAACGATGATGGCCTGGCGCTGGCCCTTGTCGATGTCCTCGAAGTGGCACTTGGCGCGCATCACCACCTTGCCGCGGCCCGTGCGGTAGCCTTCCTTGACCCCGTTGATGCCGTAGATGATGCCGGCCGTGGGGAAGTCGGGCGCGGGGATGATCTCCATGAGTTCGTCCACCGTCGCGTCAGGCTGGCGCAGCAGGTGCAAGCAGGCATCCACCACCTCATTGAGGTTGTGCGGCGGGATGTTGGTTGCCATACCCACCGCGATGCCGGCCGATCCGTTGACCAGCAGGTTGGGCAGCTTGCTCGGCAGCACCAGCGGTTCCTTCTCGCTGCCGTCGTAGTTCGGGCCGAAATCGACCGTTTCCTTGTCGATGTCCGCCAGCATCTCGTGCGCTATTTTTGACAGGCGGATTTCGGTATAGCGCATTGCTGCGGCGCTGTCGCCGTCCACTGAGCCGAAGTTGCCCTGGCCGTCCACCAGCATGTGGCGCAGAGAGAAGTCTTGCGCCATGCGCACGATCGTGTCGTATACCGCGCTGTCGCCGTGGGGGTGGTACTTACCGATCACGTCACCAACGATACGGGCGGACTTCTTATAAGGCCGGTTCCAATCGTTGTTGAGTTCGTGCATGGCAAACAGCACGCGCCGGTGCACAGGCTTCAGGCCATCCCGCGCGTCGGGCAGGGCGCGCCCGACGATCACGCTCATCGCGTAATCCAGGTAACTGCGTCGCATCTCCTCTTCGAGACTGATGGGCAGGGTTTCTTTGGCAAACTGGGTCATGTCGACGGAGGGGTGGCGGCAGGAAGCGGCCATTTTAGGTGCAACGCCCTGTAGTAGCTGAGCAACACATCCCTGGGATTGCGCTTTTGTCCTACGGTTTGCACCTCGTCAAAGCAGCCCCGGCCTTGTTACGTATGGCACAATCATTTCAACGTTTTTGGTGATGGTCACTGACGACGTCCCTGATTCGCAGCGCGGCTGCGGCTTTTTCCCCAAGAGGAGAACCATGAAGAAACTGAACAAAGTGGCGATGTTGTTGGCCTCTGCTGTGCTTGCTACCTCGGCTGTTGCTCAAGTGAAGGCGGCAGACGGCGGTAAGGTCATCGATAACTGGCAAAACGGCTCGGGCGAGCTGGTCTGGAAGAACGGCACGAATGAACTGTGCTGGCGCGACGCCAACTGGACCCCCGCAACCGCTGCTGAAGGTTGCGACGGCGCTCTGGTGAAGGCTGCTGCTCCTGCTCCCGCAGCTGCACCCGCTCCTGCAGCCGCAGCTCCTGCCGCTCCTGCCCCCGCACCTGCTATCGCTAGCAAGGTGACCTATGCAGCCGACGCTTTCTTCGACTTCGACAAGTCCGTCCTCAAGCCCGAAGGCAAGGCCAAGTTGGACGACCTGGTTTCCAAGGTCAAGGGCATCAACCTGGAAGTGATCATTGCCGTGGGTCACACCGACTCCATCGGTACCGACGCATACAACCAGAAGCTGTCCGTGCGTCGCGCTGAAGCCGTGAAGGCTTACTTGGTGTCCAAGGGCATCGAAAAGAACCGCGTCTACACCGAAGGGAAGGGCGAAAAGCAGCCCGTGGCGGACAACAAGACCAAGGAAGGTCGCGCCAAGAACCGCCGTGTGGAAATCGAAGTGGTTGGTACCCGCGCCAACTGATCGATCCATCGGTCACAAAAAAGCCCCGGCAACGGGGCTTTTTTTATGCCTTGCTCGTTGCAGATGGGACAATGAAAACATGACTGTTTCTGTAAACGCCGATCCCGCTGAGTTGGCCAAGTTTTCGGAACTGGCCCATCGCTGGTGGGACCCCGACAGCGAATTCCGTCCGCTGCACCAAATCAATCCGTTGCGGCTGGATTGGATCAATCAACTCTCGCCTCTGGAAGGGCGCAAGGTTCTCGACGTGGGCTGCGGCGGGGGAATTCTGTCGGACTCCATGGCCCGCAAGGGGGCAGAGGTCACGGGGATCGACCTGGCGTCCAAGGCATTGCGCGTGGCGCGGCTTCATGCCCTGGAGGCGGAAACGCCGCGCGTACAGTACCGGGAGATCAGCGTCGAAGAGTTGGCAAACGAGTGTCCTGGGTCGTTCGACACGGTCACCTGCATGGAGATGCTGGAGCATGTGCCCGATCCCCAGTCGGTTGTGGCCGCATGCGCGCGCCTAGTCAAGCCAGGCGGATGGGTGTTCTTCTCTACGATCAACCGGAATGCGAAGTCCTTTGCGTTGGCGATCGTGGGGGCGGAATACCTGCTCAAGATGCTGCCCCAGGGAACGCATGAGTACGCCAAATTCATCCGCCCTAGTGAGCTGGCATCCGCATGCCGCCAGGCGGGCCTTGATGTGTTGCATACGCGCGGCATGCAGTACAACCCCGTAACCGGCCGCTATTGGCTGAGCGGGGATACCGATGTGAATTACCTGTTCGCTACCAGGCGACCCACTGCATGAGCGAGGTGTCTTTCACGGCGGTGCGCGGGGTGTTGTTCGACCTGGATGGCACCTTGATCGACAGTGCGCCTGACCTGGGCTTTGCTGCGGACCAGTTGCGGTCCGTCCGCGGGCTCCCTTCGCTGCCGCTGGAGGCCTATCGCCCCCTGGCCGGCGCGGGCGCGAGGGGTATGTTGTCGGTGGCATTCGGTATCACGCCGGACCATCCGGACTTTCCCGGCTTGAGGGAAGAGTTTTTCACTAACTACGAGCAATGCATCCACGACCAAACGGCATTGTTTCCTGGCATCCAGGAATTGGTGGCTACTCTTGAGCATCGTCCGTTGAAATGGGGTGTGGTGACCAATAAAGTGGAGCGTTTTACCTCGCTCATCGCCCAGCGCGTGGCGCTTTTCGCCAATGCGGGGGCCATCGTCAGCGGAGACACCACTGCGTATTCCAAGCCTCACCCAGAGCCTTTGTGGGAGGCTGCACGGCGCCTGGGGCTGGAGCCGCACGAGTGCATTTACGTCGGTGACGACGAAAGAGATATTCAAGCAGGGCAAGCCGCAGGCATGAAAACCGTGGTGGCCATGTACGGCTATCTTGGCTCGGGCGCCTCCCCGAAGAGTTGGGGCGCGGATGCAGAGATTTATTCCCCCCTTGACCTCTTGAAATTGATGGGCCTGGACTAAAATAGTCATCCAAGGGGCTGTCCCGGTTTCGACGTGGGTTCGGAATCGGAGCGGTGCATGTCGAGCTTGAGTGACGCTCGTAAATCTCCATTCACTAAACTAACTGCAAACGACGAACGTTTCGCACTCGCCGCTTAAATACCGGTGAGCCTTGCAACAGCACGCTGATGGGCTGGGCAAGGGGGCCGCAAGGCCTCCCGGCTGCAAGGGAATTTACATCAGCTGGTGGCATGCCGGGCACCTTGGCATGGCACGAGATTCAAGGGTGCTGGCATCTTGCGTAGCGTGTGCCTGCGCGACGTGAGATGCAAGAATGAAAACAGAGCACTAAACATGTAGATCTGCCCGAAGAAGGCTTGCGGACGCGGGTTCAATTCCCGCCAGCTCCACCACTTTTCAAGAAACCAACCGTTCTCGGTTGGTTTTTTTCGCCCGGAATCCCCAGTGCTGGCGCGGGTTCGGGCCACGCTGCGACGGACGCTATCACCCAGGACGGCCCGGTTTCGGGCGGTTTTCCGCTCTCTGTTCCCGCCCATTCTCTGTTTCTGCGACGGACGCCTTCGCGCCCACCTCAGCATTGATGCGGGTTTCCGGCTCCTTGTTCGTCAGGGAAAGCGCCTTCACGCTGGCGACCCGCCCCCGAACGAGCTACCCATTCACGATGGGCCGGACGTCCCAAGTGATCGGCACCCCAGGCCGGTAGGCGACCTCGTGACTGATCTTGATCGTGTCTTTGAGGTGCTCGGCCAGCGGCTTGTCATACTTCTCGATCTGCTTGATCGCCCGGTCGACGGCGTTGCGAAAGGCGTCCCTGACGTTCTTGCGCTTGTCCCCAGCCTTACGTTGCCGCCCGCCGAGGCCTTTACCGCCTTCCATCGCCTTGGTCAGGAAGGCCATTTCTTCCTCGATTTCCTCAATGCGGGCGTGGTCACCGGCTTCGCGCGCTTCCTCAATCTCGCTCAGCAGCTCGCGGGCGCGCTGCTGCCATTCACGGAGTGCTTGCCGGTCTGCGACGTCTCCAGCATCGCCCTGCGGGATGCCTTGGGTGACTAGGAAGCCTTCCTCAATGTCTTCCGGCGCAACCCCAGTGTTGGCTGGGAGGTCAATGGCGTTGGCTGCGCTTCCGACGGCGATCTCATAGACCGATGACTCACGATCTGGAAACGCCAGCAAGAGGTTGATGTACTCCGCTCCCTTGTCGACATTGATCAGGCAGATAGTGTTGCGACCTTGGAATCGCGTCTCCCAGACTGCTCCGCGCTTGCGGAAGAAGTTCTCCGGCTGCTTTTCTGCCGAGACCACGGCAGGCATCGAGATCACGGAATTTGCTTGGTACGCAGTTTGAAGCAGGCAATCACCTGGGAGCGTCCGCTCCCGAATCGCTGTGCGATGACGACCGAGCAGCTCATCCAAGGCTCCCATCACCTCTTTGGCGTGCTGCTTGTAGAGATCGAACACTCGCTGCGCAGCCTGCCCGGCGCTGTTGCAGTTCAAGAACTTGAACACCCGGCCTACGTCAGGGTAGCTGCTGACGAACTGCGCGACGTTTGATAGCCCCTTCACCTGATTGGCGCGTTCCAGGTAGGCCGCTGCCATGATCTTGTCCACGTTCTTCTTCTCGTCTTGGGCATCGCGGCTCTGGGTGAACACGTCGAACTTGTAGTGGTCGACAGGATCGTACTGATCGGCTTTTGCCGCAAGTACCGCGAAGCGCCGGTCGATGCACTGGGAACAGCCCCCGCAGTGGGTATGCTGGTTCGTCATCTCCCACGTGTGCGTGCAGGTCATCGAGTGCGCGATCAAATCGTGGCAGCCTGCTTCCGTGATGACCTTGACGACGTCTGCCTTGGTTTTCCAGATGTACGGGTTCTCTATCGTGAAGGGCTCTCCCGCGACCAGCGAAATGATGTCCTGAAAACCTTTCATCACCCGGGGATGCGTCGTGCGCGTGGCGCGGCCGCCGACCACTTGGGCGCACACCGGCAGGTTCAAGCTGATGACCCCGTTCTCGTAGAAGCGCACGCTGCGCAGGCCCAGCATTCCAGCAATCGTCGCGCCGATGGAGACATACAGGAACGACCGGCTGCGCTGGGTGTATTGACACCGTTTGCAGGCCTGGTTCAGCCCTTGTGGCGCCACTTTGGCGCCCCACAGACGCACCTATCCCTGCAGCGCCATGATCCGCTTCCTGGCCATCCACAGGTTGCCCAGCGCAAACAGCATCGTCAGCCGCGCCGTGTTCTTCTCTAACCCACGGTAGCGTACCTTGGCATACCCAAACTGCTGCTTGATCACCCTGAAGGGGTGCTCCACCTTGGCCCGCACGCTGGCCTTCAGTCGCTCGACCTTCTCCAGCAGTTTGTGCAGCTCCCGATTGGCATCGAGCGTCTTGCGCTTGCCCGGGCGCATGGCTACGTGCCACTTGATCTTGGCCTTGGCTTTGCTCCCTTGCATCTCCTGGCGCTTGTCCACGCCCTGGTAGCCCGCGTCACCCCAGGCATGCTTGTCTTTGCCATGCAACAGTCCTGCTGCCTGCGTCACATCGTTGACGTTGGCAGCTGTGCCGATGACGGTGTGCACCAGTCCTGAGTCGGCATCCACGCCAATGTGCGCCTTCATGCCAAAGTGCCACTGGTTGCCCTTCTTGGTCTGGTGCATCTCTGGATCTCGCTCACCTTCTTTGTTCTTGGTTGAGCTGGGGGCCGCAATGATGGTGGCGTCCACGATGGTGCCGGTCTTGAGCATCAGGCCCTGCTGGGCCAGTCCGGTGTTGATGGCAGCCAGCACCTGCGGGGCCAGTTGGTGCTTCTGCAGCAAATGGCGGAACCGCAGGATGGTGGTCTCATCGGGCATGCGCGCTGCACCATCAAGGCCTGCAAAGCGGCGGTACAGGGGCCGCTCGTGCAGTTCTTCTTCCATGGACGGGTCGCTCAGGTTCCACCACAGCTGCAGGCAGTGGATGCGCAGCATGGTCTCGATGGGAAACGGTGGGCGCCCACCCAGGGCCTGGTGCGAGCCCCGGGCGAATGGGGCAATGACAGCCACTAGCGTTGCCCAGGGCACCACCTGGTTCATCTCATCGAGAAAGACCTCTTTGCGGGTCTTCTTGGGCAGTGGGCCCAGGCCCAGGGTGTATTGATCCATGGCGCCATTGTCTTGGATGCTTGGCGCTGGGGAGGATCAGCTCGGGAGGTTTTGCAGACCTTCCCTAGCCCCATAGTCGCTGGATTTGGACAGGCGCTCGCACATTTGAAGCGCCCATCACGTTAGTGCTGACGATGAGGCTGCTAGCCTTAGGGGCCTGTCCATCCTTTGCGCAGCGGGTTTGGATAGGCGCCAAACGGGCGCTTGGCTGAAAGGCTTCCGGCAACTTTTTTCACCACGCACTTTATGTACCTACCTGCACAATTCGCCGAGTCCCGGATCGGGGAGCTTCACCGCATCGTCCGCGAGAACGCGCTGGGCATGCTGGTGACACACACTCCCGCCGGTTTGGAGGCCAACCACCTTCCTTTTTTTCTGGATGGCGACATGCTGCTGGCGCATGTGGCGCGTGGCAATCCCATCTGGCGCGAGGTACGCGACGGCGATCAAGTGCTTGTCGTCTTCCGCGGCGTCGAAGGTTATATCTCTCCCAACTGGTATCCCGGTAAACAGGAGACGCATCGGCGCGTGCCTACCTGGAACTACGAGGTTGTCCATGCCCACGGAACGATTCATGTCCGCGACGATGTGAAATTCGTTCGCAGGGTGGTCGCCTTGCTAACGCGCCAGCATGAGGCGGGGCAGGCACAGCCGTGGAAGATGGGCGATGCGCCGCCAGACTACCTGGATGAGCAACTGCGGCATATCGTGGGCATTGAGATCCGTCTCGGGCGACTGGAAGGAAAGCGCAAGCTGAACCAGCACCACGGCGAGCAAGACCGCGAGGGCGCGATTCAAGGACTGGAGTCCCGCGGCAACCATGGGCTCGCCAAAGCCATGAGGGAGGCGACGTCCCCCACATCGTGACCCGCAACTCCTTGGCCGGCCGGCTTGCGGCCATGCGCGGAGCGGGGTGGCGGGCCTCAGTGCGTTGCGTGCCAGGTGATGCGCTATCCAGCAAACGATCCAGGCCCTGACCTAGCAAGGTGGGCACTGGTGGTAAGCCCGGCCATGGTGGCTGCCATGCAATCCGTCGGCGGACCTGCTGGGGCGGTAATGCCCGGCAGTGCGGTGGCGGATCGCCTCCTGCGCGCCTCGGTGAAAGCCGCGCGCCGCATCGCGTGCCGTCGCGTTGGCGCAGAGCGTGCAATGGCGACGCCGGAGCCGGTCGGCGCGGATGCCTTATTCCGGGAGCGGGCCCATGAAGGATTCCGAGGGTTGCCGCATCTCGCCCGCGGGCATGGCACCATGCGGTTTTCTATGTGGGAGTGAATCCATGAAATTCTGGCGGGCGGGTGCGTTCGGAGCGTTGGTGTTGGCGGGCTGTGCCAGCCAGCAAACGCTGGTGCCGCAGATTCAGCAAGGCGAATCCGAAGGGAAAAAGACCGTGACGGTGGCGCCCGCGAGTGCCGCGTGCTCCCGGCCCCAGTGCCCCGTGCTGGCGGCGGCGTGGAGCGCGGCGAAGCCGGCGCAGGCGGTGCTCACCGTGGGCCTGCCCCATCAGGCGGCGGAGGTCACGGGCGCGGACTTCCATTTGGGGGGCGGGCAGGCGGTGCGCGTGCGGTCGCGTTCGCGCGCCGAGGCCGCTGCGCTGGGCTACCCCGCCACGGCGTTCGATGTGCCCTTGCGGCTGGTGGACCAGATCGCCTATACGCCGCGTAGCTGGGTGCGGGTTCACACCGCCGATGGGCGCAGCGTGGATGAGACGCTCAACAGCGGTGAAGAGCGCAGCAAGGCCGTCGAGGCGATGAGCTACTTTGTCACTGCCGTGGAGTCCGCCAGCGGCCAGGTGGCAAACCCCGACAGCTCTCGCGGCGGCTTGATGGACCGCCTGGGCGGCGGCAAATAGGGCATCAGCGGTCCACGTCCAGCCAGCCCCACATCGACAGGAACAGCGCCACCGCAACGGCAGCGCCCAGCAGGCTGTGGATGTAGAACAGCGCCAGCGGCACCGCCCAGATCATGAGGCGCAGCGACTGGCTGTAGTACAGGCCCGCGCGCATCAGACTGCGCTCGCCCAGGGTCTGCCATGACCGGCGCGCAGCGGACTCCACCGGCATGCCCGCCACGAAGCCAGCGTGGTGGTAGTTGCGCGCCGCCAGCATCGAGGTCAGGAATGCCAGTGCCAACAGCACCAGCACGGCGAACGCGTTCCAGAAGGCCAACCCCTGGTCGGTGCCCAACGGTGGAAAACCGTGGTGCCACCACTGCGACGGCCAGTGGCCCTGGGTGAGCGTAAGCCCGCCCATAAAGGCCAGGGTGGCGGTGGTCGCCGTCATGGTGCAGGACATGAGCGAGTTGCGTAGCGTCTGGACCCCCAGCACTTCGGTGCCCTTGTGCTGCGCAATGGCGGTAAACCATTCCTGCCGCAACCGGGTATGGGCGCGTGTGGCGGAAGGTGCCCACGCCCAGTGCCGCACAAGGTACAGCAACGGCAGCGCGGCGGTGAGGAGAAACAACAGGGAGTCCATGTGCATCGCTATGAATTAAGGAGCTTATAGCGCTTGCTGGTATTGGTTTTCAATGCGTTACTGCGATGAATTCAGCCAATGACAAGCGCTGCCAGCTATTTTTTCAGGAGCGCGTGCGGCGATCCCAGAAGTGTTGCAGCTGCATCCCCGCCAGCATGGCGGCCACGAACAGCCAGACCTCGCCGCGCAGCGTCCCCAGGTTCATCACGGCCGGGCCGGGGCAGAACCCCGCCAATCCCCAGCCAATGCCGAACAGCGCCGCGCCGGTCAGCAGGCGTTTGTCCACCGCGGTGGAGGAGGGCAGCTGCATGGGGTCTCCCAGCAGCGAGGTCTTGCGCTTGCGGGCCCAGGTGAACGCCACCAGGCCCACAACAATGGCGCCCCCCATGACGAAGGCGAGCGAAGGGTCCCATGCGCCGAAGAAGTCCAGGAAGTTCTGTACTTTTGCGGGATTGCCCATGCCCGACAGGATCAGGCCCAGTCCGAAGATCAGGCCGGCGAGCAGTGATGCGATGGCAGAAGCCATGGTGTTTCTCCTTGAGATGGGGTCAGGCCAGCACGTGACGCACCACGAACACCGTGGCGGCGCCGGCACCGATGAAGGTCAGGGTGGCGGCCAGGGAGCGCAGCGACAGGCGCGAGAGTCCGCACACGCCGTGCCCACTGGTACAGCCCGACCCCAGCCGGGTGCCAAAGCCGACCAGCAGGCCGGCCAGCACGATGACCAGCGGGTTGCTGGGCATCTCCATGGGTGGCAGGGGGGCGATGAGCTGCCAGACCAATGGCGCCACCACCATGCCGATCACGAAGGCCGCACGCCAGCCCCAGTTGGCAACGCTGGCCCAGCTGCTGCGCTGCAGCAGCGCGCCCACGATGCCGCTGATGCCGGCGATGCGCCCCAGCAGCACGATCAGCAGCGCCGCGGCCAGGCCGATCAGCATGCCGCCGGCCAGCGATGACCAGGGGGTGAACGAATTCCAGAGGATGGTCATGGGATCAAGTTCCTTGCTTGCAGAAAAGGCGATGGATGGCCTGCATCAGCTGCAGTGCGCGGTCGTCCGCCAGTTGGTACCAGATGAATTTGCCTTCACGGCGGGTTTGCACCAGCCCGTCGCGGCGCAATACGCCCAACTGCTGCGACAGCGTGGGCTGGCCGATGCCGGTGAGCTGCTCCAGCTCGCCCACGGTGCGCTCGCCTTCGGTCAGCTGGCACAGCAGCATGAGCCGGTCTTCGTTGCCCAGCAGCTTGAGCATGGTCACGGCTTCGCCCGCATGGGCGCGCATGGCGGGCAGGTCCAGGGTCGTGGCGTCGTCAATCATGATGGAGGTGCAAAACAATATGTTTTCATATAATATATCAAAAAATAAATTGTTGTTGGTTGGTGGTGCTGCTTCGGCACTTCCGTCTTCATTGCGAAAGGACCTTCATGCCCCACGCCTCCATGCATATCGAGCCCTTCTTCGACCCCGTGACGGGCACCGTGAGCTATGTGCTCGCAGACACCGACGCCGGCCAAGCGGCAGTGATCGACCCCGTGCTGGATTTCGAGCCGAAGTCCGGCACGCTGACCAGCGCGTCATCGGACCGCATCATTGAATACGTGCGCCGCCAGGGCTGGCAGGTGCAGTGGATCCTGGAAACCCACGCACACGCCGACCATCTCTCGGGCGCGCAGCACATACGCCACCACCTCGGCGGCAAGGTCGCCATCGGCGCGCACATCCGCGCGGTGCAGCAGCTCTTTCGCAGCGTGTTCCATTTCGAGCGCAGCTTCCTGCCCGACGGCAGCCAGTTCGACCACCTGTTCGAGGACGGCGAGACCTTCCATGTCGGCGGGCTGGAGCTGACGGCGCTGCATGTGCCGGGCCACACGCCTGCCGACATGGCCTACCGCGTGGGTGACGACGTGTTTGTGGGCGACACGCTGTTCATGCCCGACGTGGGTACGGCCCGCGCGGACTTTCCGGGTGGCGATGCCGCCACGCTGTACCGCTCCATCCAGCGCCTGCTGGCGCTGCCCGCGCACACCCGACTGCACATGTGCCACGACTATCCGCCCGAGAACCGCGCACCTGCCTGGGTCAGCACCGTGGCAGAGCAACGCAGCGGCAACATCCATGTGCACGAGGGCGTGACCGAGGCCGCGTTCGTGCAGATGCGCACCGCGCGGGACGCCACACTGGCGATGCCCACGCTCATCCTGCCTTCGGTGCAGGTCAATGTGCGCGCCGGCAAGCTGCCGCCCGCGCAGGACGACGGGCGTACCTATATCCAGCTGCCCATCAATGCGTTCCTGAAAGGGGCTGGCGCGCCGCAGGGCATGTCGTGATGCCGGCGGCGCACCTCTTTGCGCCAGCGGCCGCGTTGCTAAGGGGCGGAGTGGCCGCTGATGAGCGCGAGGTGTTGGGCCAGCGTGGCAGCCGACAGCTCGCCCACGCGCACCGCGGCCAGACGGCCCTGGCGGTCATAGAACAGGGTGGTGGGCAGGGCTTTGTGGCCCAGCGCGCTACCCAGCTGGCCCGCTGAGTCCAGCAGCACATCGGCGGCCGGCAGGCGCTGCTGCGCAGCAAACCGGGCGACTGTCTCGGGAGGCTCCCCCTGGTTCACCCACAGAAAACGCACCTGTGACTGGGGCGACTGGGCCTCGCGCGCCTGCAGCATGACGGGCATCTCGCGCCGGCAGGGTGGGCACCAACTGGCCCACAGGTTCACCACCACGGGCTGCCCCTTCAGTTCTGGCAGGGCGACCGTGCGCGCATCCAGCGCCACGCCTTGCCATGAGGGCAGGGCGGCCTGCTCGCGCGGTGCCGTAGCCTGCAGCACGCCCCAACCCAGCAGCCATACGCCGGCGAATGTGGCCAGCCCTGCCGTGGCGCTCTGCCGCCATGGGCTGCGGCGCAGCCACAGCAGCGCGACATAGAGCAGCGCGGCGCCCAGGCCCGCCCAGGGCGACCACCCGCCGTCGCGGATGTCGAGCACAGCCACCGGCGCGCTGGCATACAGATCCGCATAGCGCAGCACAAAGCCCAGCCGCGCCGCGATCAGTGCGACCAGGGGCAGCCGCCAGCCATGCGGGCCGCCCGTCAGGCCACGCCGTGCGGCCAGTCGCTCATGCACCATCGTGCCCAACTGCCAGGCGCCCAGGAGCACCAGCAACATCCACGGCAGGACCAGTGGGCCCAGGTGCAGTACGCGGTCCACGGCGGCGTCAGTCCCTTGCCGCCGAAGAGGTCACTGCCAGCGCCGGAAGGCACAGCCGCGCCCGCAGGCCGGGCTCGGCCGGCTCCAGCGTCAGCGTGCCATGGGCGCTTTCGGCGATGCGGCGCACGATCGTCAGGCCCAGGCCGCTGCCGGGCGAGGTGCTGGACTTGCGCCAGAAACGCCGCAGCGCTTGCTCGCACTCCGCAGGGGTCAGGCCGGGGCCTTCGTCGCGCACACAGACTTCCACCGTGCCCGGGCCGGCATCATCGGCTTGCCAGCGCAGCGTGGCACTCACAGGGGCGGGGCCCTGGTGATGGCGCAGCGCGTTGTCGATCAGGTTGGTGATGGCGCAGGCCAGCAGCGCGGGGGGCAGCGGTAGCTGTATTGCCTGCCAGGCTGCCGGGTCGGCGGGTATTTCTGCCGCGTCCAGCGGTGGGGAGGGCAACTGAATGCCCTCGTTCTCGGCACGCTGCAGGGACTGGCTGCAGGCCAGGCGGAAGGCCTGCGCGATGCCGGTGCCCACGGTGGCGCGCGCCTCTCCCGCGCTGGCGCTTTCCACGCGTGCAAGCTGCAGCAGTTGCTCCAGCGTGGCGTGCATGTGGTCGATGCCTTCGCCCGCTTGGCGCAGTGCGTTGGCGGCCTTGTCGGGGCTGGCGTTGTTGTTGCCCGCGGCAAGTGTCAGCTGCGCCACCTGCACATGGGTCTTGATGGCGGTGAGCGGCGTGCGCAGCTCATGCGCCGCGTCGGCGGTCCAGCGGCGCTCGTGTTCCATGCTGGCATCCATGCGCGCCAGCAACTGGTTCAGGCTGTCCACCAGCGGGGCCAGTTCCTTGACGTCGCGGCCCGACTGCACGGGCGTGGGGTCGTGGGGTGGGCGCTGCACCAGCTCCTCGCGCAGGCGCTGCAGCGGGCGCAGGCTGCGCGTGCCCATCCACCAGGTCAGCAGCAGGATGACGGCAAGCGCCAGCACGAAGGGCAGCACCAGCGTGCGCACGAAGGTCTGCACCAATTGGTCACGCACATCCAGCCGGTCGGCGGTGGCCACGCGCACCCCCTTGTCCTCCAGCACATAGGTGCGCCACTGCTTGCCGCCCTTGGTGATCTGGCCAAAGCCCGCGTTGCCGGCAGAGGCCATGTCCGGGATGTTGTTGGTGCGCGCGATGGGCAGGATGTCCACTTCGCTGCGCACCAGGCTCACCTCGCAGGCCACACCATCGCGGCCAATGACCGACAGGAGCGCATCGTTGCTGGCGCGCGGCGCTACCGCCAGCTCGGCCTGCTGGAACTGCTGCACGATGCCCACCACCATCCGGGCCGATGCGATGAGACGGTCGTCCAGCAGCGTGCGCAGCTCGCGCTGCATGTTGGTGAACTGCCAGATCGCCACGCCGCTCCAGACCAGGCAAATGGTCAGGCTCAGGCCCAGCACCAGCCGAACCCGCAGGCTTTGCATAGGTCGTGCCGTCATGCCGCACCGCCGCAGTACCGCGTGCCCAGCCGAAAGCCCAGGCCGCGCACGGTGTCGATCACATCGGCGCCCAGCTTCTTGCGCAGATGGTGCACATGCACGTTCACGGTGTTGCTGCCCACGTCCTGGTCCAGGCCGTACAGGCTGTCATGCAGCTGCGCCGCGCTCAGCACGCGCCCGTGCGCCTGCAGCAGGGCCTGCAGCAGCGCCCATTCGCGGCGCGAGATGTCTATCGCCACGCCGTTGCGCGTGACTTCGCCGGTGGCCATGTTGACCTGGCAGTCGCCCAGCGCCAGCAGGTCGCTGGTGCGCCCGCCCGCGCGGCGCAGCAGGGCGCGCAGGCGCAGCACCAGCTCCTGCAGGTCGAAGGGTTTGGTCAGGTAGTCGTCGGTGCCGGTCTGAAAGCCGGCCACCTTGTCCTCGATGGTGCTGCGCGCGGTAAGGATCAGCACCGGCAGCGCCAACCCCTTGCCGCGCCACTGGCGCAGCAGGCTGATGCCGTCGCCATCGGGCAGGCCTAAGTCCAGCACGCAGGCATCGAACTGGCGGCTGGTCATGTGGGCCTGCGCCTGCGCCACGCTGCCCGCGGTGTCGCTGGTGAAGCCGTGCAACTCCAGCCCGGCCTGGATGCCGCTGGCCACCAGTGCGTTGTCTTCGACGATCAGGATGTGCATGCGGCCCGCTTGGCAAAAGCCCGCATTCTAGGAACGGCGCGTTATCCCCACATTAACGGCGCACCCGCTGCGCCGGTATCATTGACTGTATAAACGCAAGGGGTATCTATTTAGCTCCAGCAGCCCCATTGATACTGTGATTTCATCCAGCAATGGTATCCGATTGGCTCTCCCCGGTGTTCTTGCTCACGACATCCCCATACGTCACTGGCGGCGTAACCACCGCTTGCTGCAGCAAGCGGTAAAACAGCATCCCGCGTGAGCTGGATGTGCGCCGGTTGAAACGGAACACGAATTCATCGAGATAGGCGTCCAGGTGGTCTGGCTGTACAGAGCCATGATGTGTTCCCAGCACCCAGCGCTGTACCAGTGAGGCGACCCGGTGCACTCCCGCCATGGAGACATGGGCAGGTACGCCTGAGCCGAGCATGACGGTGCGCTGGTGGGTGTAACCCAGTTCTCCCAGAGCGCGGTATGCCGCCGAACCATCCGTGCGTACCTGGGCTCCAGGCTCGACCACCTCCTGCACAAAGGGGATTACGTGGGTGGCGGCGTCTCGGTCAATGCGGCGTAACCGGATGCGCCCAAACCCCTTGGGCTCCACGATCTCCACCGCCATGACCATCAACACTTTGGTGGTGCTGCTCTTGCGCCCTGCAGGGGTGGCGGGATTCTTGCGATCCGTGATGGACAGGTACGTTTCATCCACCTCCACAAGCCCCTTGAGCTTGTCCCGGCCCGGGCGGACCATGGCACGTCGAAACCGGTGCAGCATGGTCCAGGCGGTCTGGTAGCTCCCCAAACCCAATACGCGCTGCAGCCCCAGGGCGCTCACGCCTTGTTTCTGATTGGTCAGGTACCAAGCTGCAGCCAGCCAGACACGCAGCGGTGTGCGCGTCTTGTCAAAGATGGTTCCAGATGTCACTGTGCCTTGGTACTGGCATGAGCGGCACATCAGGCGGGTGCGGCTGGCGCGGTACACATCGCCAGCGTTGCCGCAACGCGGGCAGACGAAGCCTTGGGGCCACCGAAGCTTCTCCAGGAACGCCTGGCAAGCCTCTTCGGTGGCAAACCAGTCAAGAAATTCGTTCCAGGTGCGGGGGTAGTCCCCTCCAGGAGTTGGCGTTAGCATCTGGGTTTCCATCCAGCTATTCTCACGTCACTGGAGCTAAATAGATACCCCTTATAAACGCACAGTCTTTTGTATGCCGCAGCCCGGCCCTGCGCCCGCACCGCACCGCTTTTACTACCTGCACAACTTCCAGCGTGCGCTGGACTGGCTGCACACGCGCTATGGCGACCTGCTCGGTGTGGACGACCTGCAGTTCCTCACCGACTTTCGGCAACTGCCCCAGGCCGCACAGGCCCTGCTGGTGCGCATGGTGATGCGGCGCAGGCCGTGGTTTCGCGCGAGCAAGCTGGCCTATGACGAGATTCCCGACACGCGCGACGCTGCCGCGCCGTTGCTGTCGCGGGGCTGGCTGTGCGCCGATGCGCCCCTGGGTCTATCGGAGCTGTTCGCTTTGCACACTAAGCGCGAGCTGCTACAGATTTTGCAGGGCACTGCGCTGCACCCCACCATGCGCAAGGCCGAGATGCTGCAGGCCCTGGTCGACCGCGCTGACCTGCGGCAGCCCTACGCCGCGTGGCACCCGCACGCCGACGAGCCCGTGTGGCAGGTGACGGTGGGCGCGCGCTGCGAGCGCCTGCGGCTCATGTTCTTCGGCAACCTGCACCAGAGCTGGGCGGAGTTCGTGCTGGCCGACCTGGGCGTGTTCCGCTACGAGGCCGTGCCGCTGGACGCTGCCTCGCGCGCCTTCCAGCATCAGGCCGATGTGGACACCTACCTCGCCCTCAGCGCCTGCCGCCAGGCGCTGGACGCGGAGGGCTTCGACGCCGCTGCGCTGCTGCAGGCCCTGGCCGCCGCGCACAGCGCCACGCCGTGGCTGGAGCAGCGCCGCGCGCGGGTCCTGCTGCGCGTGGGCCAGGCCTGCGAGCGCGCGCGCGACTGGCCGCTGGCCGCCCAGGCCTACGCCGCCAGCCGCGCCCCCGGTGCGCGCCACCGCCATATCCGCGTGCTGGAGCGCATGCAATGCTCCGATCAGGCTCTAGCCCTTGCCCATCAAGCGCTGGCTGCTCCTGAAAGTGAAGAAGAACACCAGCGCGTGGCGCGCATGCTGCCGCGCCTGCGCCGCAGCCTGGGGCAGGGCGGCGGGCCGCGCCGGCCCGCGCTGGCCCCGGCCGTGGCTGCGCTGCGCATGGACGTGGAACTGCCCGCGCCCACGCCGCCCCAGTCGGTGGAGCACGCGCTGCGCGCGCACTGGCACTGCGCCGAGGCACCGGTGTTTTATGTGGAGAACACGCTCGTCAACGCGCTGTTCGGCCTGCTGTGCTGGCCGGCCATCTTTGCGCCGCTGCCGGGCGCGTTCTTCCACCCGTTCCAGAGTGGCCCGGCCGACCTGGGCGCGCCCGACTTCGTGGCGCGCCGCCAGGCCCTGTTCGACGCCTGCCTGGCCGAGCTGCACGACGGCCGCTACCGCGCCACCATCCTGCAGCGCTTTGAAGAGAAGCACGGCACCCAGTCGCCCTTCGTGGCCTGGGGCGCGTTGAGCGCCGAACTGCTGGCGCTGGCGCTGGAATGCATTCCGCCGGCGCACCTGGAGCGGCTGTTCGCCCGGCTGCTGCGCGACGTGCAGGCCAACCGCACCGGCCTGCCCGACCTGGTGCGCTTCTGGCCCGGCCGCCCGCCCGGGGCCGAGCGCTATGCGCTGGTGGAGGTGAAGGCCCCCGGCGACAAGCTGCAGGACAACCAGATCCGCTGGCTGGATTACTGCGTGGCGCAGGGCATTCCGGTGCAGGTGTGCCACGTGCAGTGGTGCGGCGCGGCATGACGGCCGCCCCGCGCCCCCACGTGGTGGCCGTGCGCGCGCTGTGCGAGTTCACGGCCCGCACGGGCGACCTGGACCTGCGCTTCACCCCCGCTCCCAGCGCCCTTGAGGGCATGGAAGGCCACCGCGCCGTGCAGCAGCGCCGGGGCGCCGGCTACGAGGCCGAGGTGCCCCTGAGCGGCACGTACGACCACCTGACGGTGCGCGGCCGTGCCGATGGGTGGAACGCAGCGTTGGGGCAGCTTGAAGAAATCAAGACCTACCGCGGCACGCTGGACAGCGTGCGCCCCCACCACCGCGCGCTGCACTGGGCCCAGGCCCAGGTGTACGGCCACCTGCTGTGCCAGGCGCGCGGGCTGGCGGGGCTCAAGCTCGCGCTGGTCTACGTGCACGCCACCACCCATGCCGAGACCGTGCTGGTGCAAGAGAACACCGCCGCCGCGCTGCAGGCGTTCTTTGCCACGCAGTGCCAGCGTTACCTGGCTTGGGCGCACAGCGAAGCCGCGCACCGCCAGCAGCGCAACGCGGCCCTGGCGCTGCTGCGTTTTCCGCTGCCCGCGTTCCGCGCCGGGCAGCGCGACCTGGCCGTGGCCGTGTACCGCACCGCGCACCCCAACGCAGAGGGTGCCAGCGCCCCCGCCGGGCGTTGCCTGCTGGCCCAGGCGCCCACCGGCATCGGCAAGACCCTGGGCACGCTGTTCCCGCTGCTCAAGGCTATGGCGCCCCCGGCTATGGCGCCCCCGGCTATGGCGCCCCCGACCACGGTGCCCCCAGCCACGGTGCCCCCGGCAATGACCACGCCAGGGCAGGGCGGGCCAGCCCCGGCCGCTGCCGCATCCGGCGCCGCCGCCGATGCGGTGCCCAACGGGGATACGGAAGTCATCAAAAAAGAGAGCGCGCCACGCTCACTCAGCGGCCTGGACAAGCTGTTTTTCCTCACCGCCAAGGGCACGGGCCACGGCCTGGCGCTGCACGCGCTGGCCCAGTTGCAGGGCGCGCTGGCCCCGCACGCGCCCGGCACGCCGCTGCGCGTGCTGGACCTGCACGCGCGCGACAAGACCTGCGAACACCCCGGCAGCGCCTGCCATGGCGATGCCTGCCCGCTGGCGCGCGGCTTCTTTGACCGGCTGCCCGCCGCCCGCGCCGCCGCCGTGCAACAGCCCGCGCCTTGGGATGCGCCCGCCGTGCGCAGCGTGGCGCTGCAGCACGGCATCTGCCCCTACTACCTGTCGCAAGAGCTGGTGCGCTGGGCCGACGTGGTGGTAGCCGACTACCACTACTACTACGACAGCGCCGCCATGCTGTACGCCCTCACGCAGCAGCAGGGCTGGCGCGTGGCCGTGCTGGTGGATGAAGCCCACAACCTGCTGGAGCGCGCGCGCAGCATGTACACCGCGCCGCTCTCGCCCTTCGAGCTGGCCGCCGCACGCCAGGCCGCCACCGGCCCCGTGAAGAAGGCGCTCGACGCGCTGCACCGCCAGTGGAATGCGTTGAGCAAGACCGTGAGCCAGGCCGCAGAAGACGCTGACGCGCCGGGCGCACCCGGCGCACTGCACACCGGCGCCACCGCACCCGCGCTCCCCATCGCCGCCACGCCCAGCTACCAGGCCCACACCACCGTGCCGCCCGCGCTGCTGGGCGCCGTGCAGCGCGCCGTAGGCGCCATGGCCGAGGCCCAGGCCGACCAGCCCCTGCCGCCGGGCGACGCGGTGCTGGTGTTCTACTGGTCGCTGCTGCACTTCCAGGCCCTGGCCGAGCAGTTCGGCCCGCATGCGCTGTTCGACCTGCAGCGCACCGCCACGCCACCGCGCAGCCGCAGCGGCCGGGCCCGCACACCCGCCACCACGCTGTGCATCCGCAACGTCATGCCCGCGCCGCACCTGGCCGCGCGCCACGCCGCGGCGCAGGCCACGGTGCTGTTCTCGGGCACGCTCAGCCCGCCGCAGTTCTATCGCGACCTGCTGGGCCTGCCGCCCGACACCGCCTGGCTGGACGTGGCCGCCCCCTTTGCCGCCCACCAGCTGCAGGTGCGCGTGGCCCCGTACATCTCCACCCGCTGGCGCGACCGCGAGGCCTCGCTCGCCCCCATCGCCGATCTGGTGGCCGCGCAGTACGCGCGCCAGCCCGGCAACTACCTGTGCTTTGCCAGCAGCTTCGACTACCTGCAGCGCGTGGCCGCCACCCTGGCCCAGCGCCACCCGCAGGTGCCCCAATGGCAGCAAACGCGCGAGATGGACGACGCCAGCCGCGCCGCCTTCCTCGCCCGCTTCACCGAAGGTGGCCAGGGCGTGGGCCTGGCCGTGCTGGGCGGCGCCTTTGCCGAAGGCGTGGACCTGCCGGGCACCCGCCTCATCGGCGCCTTCATCGCCACGCTGGGCCTGCCGCAGGTGAACGCGGTGAACGACGCCATGCAATGTGCGCTGGACGAGGCGATGGGCCCTGGCCAGGGCTATGCCTGCACCTACCTCTACCCCGGCCTGCGCAAGGTGGTGCAGGCCGCCGGCCGCGTGATCCGCACCGAACACGACCGGGGCGTGGTGGTGCTGATGGACGACCGCTTTCAGCGTGCAGAGGTGCGCGCGTTGTTGCCACGGTGGTGGCTGGTGGGGTGAGGGGCTGGGTTCGGATGGGGGGCAGCACGCGTGCCCGTGATACCGAACGGTGCTGAATGCTATGAATTTGGTAGCTGCTAGCGCTTATCTAAAGCGCCTTAGCGGCCTATTTAACTGATAGGCCGGCAGGATTTAATTCCCCGAATCGGCTTGAAGGGAAAGCTGATTTTTCAGTGAAATGCTCAGAAGGCGCTGAGCAAAGACCGCGCTTCAAAGGCTGTGGGGCAGCTTGCGGCCAGAAGGGGCCGGTCGCAACGCCTGCTGGGCTGGCTGCTTCAGGCTGATCTCCGACACTCGAACCTAACGCCTGAAAGTTCGCGTGTTGCGCAACTGGTCATTGGCCGAGCAGGGTCTCAAGCGACCGCTTTGTTGCTCAGACCGGTCACTCTATTGATGCGAGCCGGGCAAGGTAGCAGGAGCAACTGATCACACCAAGGATGAATTGGTTCTCCCGACCCGCTGCGGTCGGTGTTGATGTAGGCAACGATCCCAGAAAACCGTCCGAGAAACCGGGGGAATCCCACCCCGGATACTTGGCGGCACGGCTTATCGGAACCATTGCGAAGAGCATCCGCAGTTGGCCCGCGGGTCCGAAACACGTAGCCAAGGTCTTCTCAAAGAATTAGATCGGCCAGAACCATAGAACGTCCAAAAGCATTCTCTGGTGTGGTGACCTCATGGCTGCACCGAGCAGTGCGAAGCTGCCACATGAGCCGCTCAGTGCGATGCCTCGTAGTGTGCAAGCGGCTCATTACCATTTAACGCAACGAGCAAATTTTCAGCAGCGCGCAACTCGATAGCGAGACGGACCTTCTTCACAGCCGATCCGATGTGGGGAGTGAAGACGGTGGAGGGGTGTTGCAAGAGTTCCGGATGAATCTGGCGAGGGCGATCTGCAAGCAGCCAGTCCTCCATCTCATAGACATCGGCGGCGTATGCACCCAGGCGCTCGTCCTTGAGCGCCCGTGCCACGGCAGCCTCGTCCACAACCGAGCCTCGCCCAATGTTGACCAGGATCTGCCCCCGCCGAACACCTTCAAGCATGGTGTCATTGACGAGGTGACGCGTTACGTCCAGCAGCGGAACGGCCAGAATGACATAGTCGGATTGCGACAGGGCCTCACCCAGGCTCACCATGGTCAGGCGTTCGTCATCACCATGCGGGTCCACGCCCAGCAGTTGAGCGCACCCGAAGCCACAGAGACGGTCCACAATGGCCCGCCCAACGGCGCCAAGTCCGACGACCGCCACTATCGAGCCGTGCAACCCCATTCCGTACAGCTGGGGACGCCATCCTGCGTAGCTCTTGCGAACACTGACGTCACCTGCCAGCACATGGCGCGCGGCGGCGATGGCCAGCCCAATGGCGAGTTCTGCCGTGGGTTCTGTGAGCAGGTCAGGAACGAAGCTCACGCTGACACCGGCTTGCGCACATGCCTTGAGGTCAAAGTTGTCATACCCCTTCAGGGCGCAAGCGATGGTCTTGAGCCTGGGAGCGTGCAACAGGGTTCGCTGATCTACCCGGTCAGGCATGAAAGCCATCATTGCGTCGGCATCCTTCAGATGACGGTGGAGCTCGGCCTCGCTCCACGGCTCAGGACCGGGATTCATCACCACTTCACCAACCTGCATAAGACGCGCCAGTACCTCTTCATGAATGGGCTGCGTCACCACAATTTTCGGCATCATTACCTTCCTCTCTCTTTCTATTTCAGATGTTTGCGAAGCGCCGACCCAATGCCGTCGACCACGAGCACGCATATGAGGATGGACAGCAAAATGGCGGAGACCTCGTCGTACTTGGTCAGGCGCAGAGCTGCCATGAGTTCGAAGCCAATGCCGCCCGCACCCACGATGCCCATCACTGCCGATGCGCGAAAGTGATATTCCCATCGGTAGATGGTGATGTCCGCCAACTGGGGCAAAACCTGCGGTAACACAGCATGGGTGATGACCTGAAACCGGCTTGCGCCCGCGGCCTTAGCGGCCTCCAGAGGTTTCGGGTCCACGTGCTCTATGGCTTCGGCGTAGAACTTGGCCACCATGCCCGTGGAATGCAGGGCCAACGCCAGCACACCAGGCAATGCCCCAAAGCCCACGGCCGCGACGAACAGAATGCCCAGGATGATTTCAGGCACAGACCGAAATGCAGCCAAGATGGTTCTGACGATTCGCCCAACCACCGCATTCGGCGCGGTGTTGGGCGCCGCCACCAGGGCCAGCGGCAACGACGCCAGAACGGTCAGCGCCGTGCCTGCGATCGACATGGCTAAGGTGTCACGCAATGGAATGACCCAGTGCTCCCAGCGCTCGAAATTCGGCGGCACCATCTCAGAGGCCAACTGCTGAATGGCAGGAGCCCCTTCGATGAAACGCTGCGCGTCAAAGAAACCGGTGACAAACAATGCCAGCGTGCAAACGAGCAGGACTACGCAGGCTGCGCCCAGCCGTCTGAGTCGCCGCTGTCCGTCAATGGCAATGATGGATTCCAAGGCTACCGATGTCATTTCATGCGTCCCAGATCAAGCTTGAGAATTTGTGCGGTGTCACGCAGAACGTCGTAGGCCTTGTCATCGGTCGCGGCAAAGGCCTGCACACGGAATAACTTGAGAATCTCGGCGTCCTTCATCTGAAGAAAGGCGGCTCGGATGGCTTCCTTGAGCTCCGGCGTGAGATTACCTTGCATCGCAATGGGATAGTTCGGAATGGGTGCCGACAGTTCAAGTTGCACAATCTTGTTGGCATCCACCATGCCCTTTGCGATGAGGTTGTCCAGAATGGTTTTTGACAGAGCGCCGGCGGGAACCTGCCCTGCCTGAACAGCTCGGGCCACGGCATCGTGCGTGCCCAGGTGAACGGGGCGGTAGTCAGTCTCGCCGTTCAGTTGGTGGTTTTTAAGCAAGTGCGCGCGCGGTACAAGGTGACCGGACGTCGAAGCCTGATCGCCAAAGCCAAAAGGCTTTCCACGAACGTCAGCCAGGGTCTTGACCGGGCCGCCCGCCGTGGCAATGAGAACCGACTGGTAGGTCGGAGAGCCGCGCTCCACGCCAACGGCAAAAGGCTCAATGTTGGGCGCCTTGGACTTGGCCAGCACGTAAGAGAACGGTCCAAAGTAGGCCACCTCGATGCGGCCAAAGCGCATGGCTTCAATCATCGACGAGTAGTCCGTAGTCACCGTAATCTCTATTTCCTTCTTCAGGGTCTGTTCCAGGTACCGCTTCAGAGGCTGTGCGTTCTGAATGATGGTGGCGGCGTTTTCGTCCGGCAACAGTGCAACGCGAAGCTTGGAAGGATTTTTGCCCTCGGCATGGGCGCCAAGTGGCAACAGGGCGGCCAAAGTGACGGCAGCGATAAATTGGAAACGGCGACGATTCAGCACGGTAAAAACTCCTTGGATTGAGAGGGGGAATCAAATTGACTGCCCATGTTGGCAGGTGACGACTTCGCGTACAGGGCAGACTGGGCTTCTTCCGTCAACTGCGCTGCTGTCCCGTCGAACACCACCTGGCCCTGGCGAAGGCCCACAATGCGGTCGGCGAACATGCGCGCGAGGTTGACTTGATGCAGAGTCACGATGGCCGTGAGTCGGTCTTTCTTGCAGATGTCGTGAAGCAGGGTCAACACACTCTGCGCGGTCGCCGGGTCGAGGCTGGCCACCGGCTCATCGGCCAGCAGCAGGCGGGGCTTTTGCACCAAGGCACGCGCAATGCCAATGCGTTGTTGTTGCCCACCAGACAAGGTGTCTGCCCGTGCTAGGGCTTTCTCAAGCAGGCCTACGCGGTCAATGGCCGCCAGCGCCTCCAGCTTGTCAGCCTTGCTCCAAGGCCACAACGACGCCAGAGATCCGCGGGTGGCGAGCTTGCCCATCAACACATTGGCCAGCACGCTTTGCCGCCCGATCAGGTGGTGCTGCTGGAACACCATGCCGCAGTGGCGCCGATGCTCAAGAAGGTTGCGTTTTGAGACGGTGCCGCCCGGCAGATCGGCCACCGACACCTCTCCGTCTGTGGGGCTAACCAAGCCATTGATGCTGCGCAGCAGCGTTGACTTTCCCGCGCCCGACGCGCCCAGCAGCACAAGGAACGCGCCATGCTGTACCTCCAGCGAGGTGGGCGCAAGCGCCGTGTGACCATCGGCATAGGTCACCGTGATACCCCGCAAGCTCAGATAGCTCTCGCGAATTGCAGTTTTCATAGCTCGGTTTCATTTGTTGTGGTGCGCTAGACGCACACCAGGACTCAAGTGGTCAGAGGTATCTCTCGGGAAAGAGGAGGTTCTGGAAGAAACAGCTTCAGTGGAAGCACAGCTCAAGTCTGGGTGACCAAGGTGTCATGAATATGAAACTTTCATCCCTAAAAATGAGGGCACCCATAGATCACATCAATGTCTGGACTCAGCCTCCTCGCAGCCTTGAAGGCCTTTGACGCAACGGCCCGAGCCGGCAGCATGACCGCTGCCGCGAGAGTGCTCGCTATTCAACAACCGACTGTTTCTTCACACATACAGCGCCTGGAGGTCGACTTCGGCGTGGAGCTTTTTCATCGGCGCGGGCGGCGGCTTGAACTCACGTCCTTTGGACGCACTCTGTTGGACTACACCCGGCGTACCTTCAGTGGCGAGGAAGATGCGCACGCACTGCTCGCTGCTGCGAAAAATCAATACGTAGGGCGACTGGTCATCCATGCCATCGGGCCGCACAACGTGCTGCCCGTGTTGAAGCTGTTCATGAAACAGTTCCCCCAGGTCAACGTGGCTGTTGGCGTAGGCGACTCGCGAACCATCACTGAAAAGATTCTTGACTACCAGGGAGACGTGGGCATGGTGCTCAATCACGTCGCTCACCCAGATCTATTTGGCGCGGCTTACCGTACCCAGCGATTGGTGATATTCGGCAACACCCAACACCCACTCGCGCAACGGGCCACTCTCAAACTGCGTGATCTGCAGGGTCAGAGGTTCGTCATCCGAGAGGAAGGATCGACGACCAGACGCGTGTTTGAACAAGAACTAAAGGAGCGAGGCATTGAGGTTCAGGTTGCGCTTGAGATGGGCAGCCGCGAGTCCGTTCGAGAGGCGGTGGCGGAGGGGCTGGGCCTAGGCGTCGTGGCGGAAACAGCCTACAGGCCAGATCCTCGCCTTGTTAAGTTAACTATTTCAGACACCAGCATGGCGACACAGGTGCACTTCATCTGTAGAAAGGAGCGGCATCAAGCTCCTCTGATCTCGACCTTCCTGGGTTTGGCGCATAGCGTAAGTCAGAAAATTGCCTAGGTATGGAACTTGGATTCCATGCAGCCGTGGGGCATGGGACCGAGGGGCAACTGTTCGCCTGTAGGCCGACTTAAGTTAAGGGTTGTAGGACGCCCGTAATCGCGCGGCGATCCCATCTTGACTGCGGGGCGCGGTCGTGTATCTGAATATGCGCTGTCAGGCTGACTGCCAGCGGTATGGCAGCAGCTCGCCGATCTGGGTGGCGGGCTGCATGGGCAGGCGTGCCATGACATCGCGCAGGTAGGCGTAGGGTCGTGCCCGTTCATGGGGAGACGTGTGCTAGACCATGACTGCAGCTCCCTCGATACCGGTCATCGATGCTGCCGCGCTGCTGGGTGAGCCAATGACAGCTTTGTGCCAGGCACCGTGAACTCAGGTCACGGCCGCGACCGACAGCAACCGCTGCAAAGCAGCCGTTGCTCGTTACAGATCGGACGGCGGCTCAGGGTCGAAAGCCGCCGCTGATAAAAAAAGCCCATCGCAGTTGCGATGAGCTTTTACATTCAAGAGCACCTGCGCCCGCAAGCGCCCGGTGCTCAGCACCCGGCAGGCATCACACCTTCCGCACCTTCACCGGCAACCCCTGCCGCACCACGGCCCCCGACACCCAGTCGATCCACACGTTGTCCTTGGCGGGCCGGGTGGGGTCGGCAAAGCCCAGCGCGTTCAGGTTCACGCCGTTGCCGTGTTGCGGGTTGTGGGCCATGGGCTTGCCGTCCACGGTGTGCACCACCGCGCCCAGCTGCTTGTGGCCGTAGCCATACTCGATGGCCAGGGCGCCCTGGGCGATGCCGCTGCGCACCAGGGCCACGCCCTGCAGCTTGGCGCCGGGGGTGCTGACCTCGATGCGGTCGCCGTTGGCGATGCCCAGCTTGGCCGCATCGTCCTTGTTCAGGCTGATGGGGTTGTGCGGGTGCACCTGGCGCAGGCGCGAGGCGGCAATCGACATGCTGCTCATCAGGTTGGACTTGTAGCTGCTCATGGTCAGCGGCCAGTCCTGCTCGGTGAAGCGTTCGCGCATGCTGCTGCCGTCGGCAAAGCGGGTGGGGAACCAGGTGGGGCAGCCCACGTAGCGCTCGCCGGTCATGGAGTGGCGCATCTTGGCCAGGCCTTCGTGCCACAGCTGCACGGGGAACTTGTAGGCGGCCTTGATCTGCTCGCCCTTCCAGGCGTCCTCGATCTTGTCGAAGCGCCCGCCGCGGCTCATCACCATGGCCACGCGGCGCACTTCCTCGGGCTTGAGGCGCTTTTCCACCTCGGGCATCCAGCGGGTGACGCCAGTCAGGGCGATGTCGTCGTCGCTGGCTTCGGGCACGGGCTTGCCTGCCTGGTAGGCGATGTTGCACATGCCGCGCAGGTAGAAGTCTTCGGCGCTTTCCAGGTCGAGCGGCTCGCCGTCCTTGGTGCTCATCGCGCCCTTGCCAAAGCCGGGCAGCTGCAGCTGCTTGGCCACGGCGAAGACGAAGCTCTCAAAGCTCACCGGCTTGCCGTCGGCGGTCTTGGCGGTGGCGGGCTCCACGGTGGGCCAGCGCACGGTGCTGCTCTTGGCGATCACGTCGGCCCAGGGGGCGCCGATGCCCCAGCTTTCGTAGGTCACGGTGTCGGGCACGATGTAGTCGGCCAGGGCCGAGGTCTCGTTGATGAACGGATCGACCGAGACGAACAGCGGCAGCTTCTTCGGGTCCTTGATGGCGTCCACCAGGGTGTTCTCGAAGCCGCAGATGGCGTACACCGGGTTGCTCATGTGGTTGATCCACGCCTTCACCGGGTAGGGGTAGCCCAGCAGGCCGGCGGCCAGCATTTCGCTGCTCAGGCCCCCGGGCGCCGGGTACCATGGTGCCTTGGCGGGGTAGGGGTTCTGGCCGGCTTCTTTCTTGCGCTTGAACTCGCTGGTCTTCTCGTACGGAAAGCGCGTGCGCGACAGCGCCACGCCCGTGGCTTTGACCGCGCCCTCGAACTGCGCAAAGTTGTAGCGCGGGCCGGGGCCGAAGGGGCCGAACGGGCCGGCGTCCAGCACCCAGCCGCCCTTGACGTTCAGGTTGCCGATCAGGTTGTTGAGCATGGCGATGGCGTAGGCGGTGTAGAAGCCCGCGCCGCTCATGGTGCCGCCGTGCGAGTTGGCCACGGCCTGCTTGCCATGGCTGGTGAATTCGCGCGCCAGGTCCTCGATGTCCTTCACCGGCACGCCGCACAGGTCGGAGTATTCCTGCAGCGTCTTGCGGCGCGCTTCCTCGCGCAGCTTGACAAACGATGTGCACACGGCGATCGGCGCGGGCTCCTCGGTGGCGCCCGCGGCCTTCAGGGGCGTGAACTCGCGTTCCACCACCAGCTCGGCCGGCTGCGCCACGGTGTGGGGCACCAGCTTGAAGCCGCCGTTGCCGTCGGCCACCTGCACCACGTACACGTCTTCGGCCGGGGTTTTCTCGTCCACCGGCTCGGGCATGGGCAGGCCCAGGTCGGCGCCGCGCAGGAACTGGCCGTAGCGCGGGTGCTTGGGGTCGTTGATGAGCAGGTGGGTGGCGTTGCTCCAGCTCGCCTCGCCGGCGGCGGCCATGGCGGCCGGGCCGGGCTGGGTCAGGTACTTGGCGTCGTAGCGCTCGTTGTCGATGATCCAGCGGATCAGCGCCATGGCCAGCGCCAGGTCGGTGGCGGGCTTGATGGGCAGCCAGCGGTTGTTGTCGCCGGCGGCGTGGCTGGACGACATGGGCAGCACGGGCGACACCACCACGTAGCGGTAGGTGTTGTCGTCGCGCGAGCGGGCCTCGGCCAGCTCGCGCCCCATGCGCTGGAACGGGTTGCCCGCCTGCGCGGGTGCGGTGCCCAGGAACAGGCCGAAGCGCGAGTTCTTCCAGTCCGGCTTGCCGTGCGGCATGCCGGGGATGTTGCCCAGGGCCGCCGCCGTGCCCACGCGGTAGGTCTGGCCGCAGTAGGCGCCGTGGTTGGACACGTTGACCGTGCCGAAGGACTGGCGCGCAAAGCGGTTGATGAGCGGGGTGCGGCCTTCGTTGGAGGCGTCGGTCACCAGCAGCTGGTTGGCCTTGGGGCCGTACTCGGGGTTCTCGGGGTCGATCAGCGTCTGCACGTCGCGGATGGCGGCCAGGCCGTCCACGTGGCCTTCGCCGAACAGGTCGCCGCCCTCGCAGATTTCCTTGACCAGCTGTTCCAGCGAGATGCTTTTCCACTGGCCGGAGCCGCGCGGGCCCACGCGCTTGAGCGGGGTGAGCACGCGGTGGGCCGCAGTCTGGTGCTCCAGCATGGCCGAGCCGCGCGCGCAGCTGGTGGCGCGGCCCTCCAGGCCGTTGTCGCCGCCCAGCAGGGCGTACACCTCGCGCACGGGCGTTTCCATGGGTGCGTGGTGCGTGGTGGCCAGCGGGTGGTAGGGGTTGCCGGCGATGCGGATGATTTTGTTGTGCTCGGTGTCCACGCGCACACGCACGCCGCACTGCGTCCAGCAGCCCAGGCAGCTGCTGGGGCTGACCACCTGGCCCGGCTGGGTGGTGAGCTGGCCGGTCACGGGGTCGATGCGGAACTCGGGCGTGAGCGAATTGCCACGCGTGGCGCTCTTGGTGGCAGTGCCCGAGGTGCCGGTCACCAGCCCCTTGGCGCCCTTGGCCACGGTTTCGCCGTAGCCTGCGGCAAAGGCCGCCAGGCCACCGGCCACCGCGCCGCCGCGCAGCAGCAGGCGGCGGCGGTTGGCGTCGGGGTGGGCCTCGGTCTCGGGAGAGGAATGCGGTTTCTTGTCAGTCATGGTCTGTACCTTCAAGGGCAGCGCCAGCGGGTATCACTTCAGTATTGATAGCTGCTCGCGCTTGCTGATATTGCGTTAAAGGCCGATTTGTCTATGAATTTCAGGCGGCGGTGGCCGTGGGTGCCTGGCGGGCCGGGAACAGCTCCAGCGCCCAGCTCGCCAGCCCGACCAGTGCCACGCACAGGCCTGCCACACCCACCATGCCCAGCAGCCCGTCGCCGCCCAGGGGCATGTGGTACAGGTACAGGCCCGCGCCGAACTTGGGCACGCCCTGCACGCCCATGAACAGCGCCCAACGGAAGGCCCAGGCGGCGGCCGCCAGACCCAGGCCCAGCACCAGCGTGTAGCCCTTGGCCTGCAGGCGGTGGCGCCCGCGCAGCAGCGCCCCCAGCACGGCGGCACCACCAATGGCCGAGCCGACCATCGTCAGGCGCCACACGGGGAAGTCGTTCCACAAACGCAGTGCGGCGTTGAACGAGGGGCTGTCGCCGCCCAAGCCGCTCGCGGCCCAGGCCAGCGCCACCACCAGCAGCGCGCCGGCCAGCGCCAGGCCCATGCCGCGCAGCGTCTGCAGCGCTTCAGCGCCAGGGCGCAGCGCGGCGGGCAGGAAGCGCTCCAGCACGAAGGCCGCGCCCACGGTGGCCAGCCAGCCTGTCAGCGCCAGGTTGACGGGCACCCACAGCGTGTTCCACAGCGGGCGCGAGCGCACCACCATCATCTCGGCGCCGGTATAGACCGAAATGGTGAGCGCCGAGAGCACGAGCAGCGGCGCCAGCAGGCGCATCCAGCCGGTCTTGCCCAGCCACCAGGCGGCGCACATGGCCACGCTGAGCGTGACGAACACCGGCAGCAGCAGCGCGCCGACCGACATCCACGACCAGGGCGTGAAGTGCGCATAGAAGTGCCAGAAGCGCGCGGGCTGGTGCAGGTCGGCCAGCAGCGACACGGGGGCGGCAATGCTGCTGACGGCCAGCGTCAGCACGGCCGCGGGCAGCAGGCGCTGCAGCGTGCCGCCGTCTTTGCCCCAGGCGCAGAGCGCAGCCAGGATGGCGGCGCCGGTGGCCACGCCGACCAGGAAGAAGTACTGCACCGCCCAGGGCAGCCAGGCCGCCTCGTAGTGCGGGGTCAGGAGTTCGATGATTTGCATGGTGCGCTCCTTGGGGTTCAGTGGTCGGACAGCAGGCGCACGCTGGCCTGGCCGTCTACGCCGTTGACGAACTCATCCGGCAGGCCGATGTAGTACACGCGCGGCGCAGTGTTCATGCCGGGCTTGAGCACCTTGAGGTCTTCCTTGTGTTCGGCCATGCGGCGGTTGATCTCGCTGCCCTGGTCATTCAGGTCACCAATGACGCGCGCGCCGCCCACGCAGCTCTCCACGCAGGCGGGCAGCAGGCCGGCCTCCAGGCGGTGCTCGCAGAAGGTGCACTTGTCGGCGGTCTGCGTCTCGTGGTTGATGAAGCGCGCGTCGTACGGGCAGGCCTGCACGCAGTAGCCGCAGCCCACGCAGCGCTCGTTGTCCACCAGCACGATGCCGTCGGTGCGCTGGAAGGTGGCCTGCACCGGGCACACGGGCACGCAGGGCGGCTCCTCGCAGTGGTTGCACAGACGCGGCAGGCTGACCATGGCGGGCGCGCTGCCGTCATCCTTGTCGATCTCGTACTGCAGCACCGTGGTGCGGAACTGGCCGATGGGCGGCTGGTTTTCCACCGAGCAGCTCACCGTGCAGGCCTGGCAGCCGATGCACTTGCGCAAATCCACCAGCATGCCAAAGCGCTTGCCCTCCATGCCGGGGCGGCGCGGCGGCTGGCCCGGCGCGAAGGGTGTGGCGGCCTGGCTGGCGCCGGCCAGGCCAAAGGCGGTGGCCAGGCCGACGAGTTCTTGCAGGAAGGTGCGCTTGCCGGGTTGCGGCGCGGCGCAGGCGGTGGGGGAGGGGGTACTTTTTGACATAAATACCTTTGAATATTTACTGCGTAGATGCATTATTCTCCCCGCATCTCGATTATCTATTTGATTAACGTCAAATGACTTCGTTGATATTCTTATTGGATTATTTTGGTTAAACTTTTTTATTTTATTAATTGAAAATTAATGAAATATTAAATAATCCCGAGCAATTGCGTATGGAATGTGGAGGGGCTGCAAACGTCTGTGCGTGCGGGTTCCGGGCCCCGCGGGAAATCAGCCTTCTGGGCTTGGGATACGAATGCCATCCTGGGTACCAAAATCCGAAAATTGCCGATGAATGGGCGGTGAGGCGATGTGCCTCAATTGCCGCCATTCCGATTAAAAATATCGGTTATTGCCCGCGCCGGCGGAGTGCCTGTTACCCACAAAGGCAAGGGGCGGCGCTACAGTGGGACGCATGGACGCTCACCAACTGCCGCTCGCCGGCGTGGAGCCCGATGCGCCACGCCCCAACCACCATCTTTTCTTTGCCGTGCTGCCCGAGCCCGGAGCGGCGCAGGCTGCGGCCGATCTGGCGCAGACGCTGATTGCGCGGCACGACCTGCAGGCGCAGGTGCGCGCGCAGCGCCTGCACGCCACGCTGCTGTCGCTGGGGTGGGAGCCTGCGCTGTCGCCCCGGCATCTGCAGTGGGCGCGCGACGCGGCGCAGCAGGTGCGGGCGAGGGCGTTCTCGCTGCGGTTCGATCGGGTGTTGAGCTTTCGCCGCGCGCCGCAGGCCAAGCGGCCCTGCGTGCTCTGCGGCCCCGCCGACGGGCAGCAGGGCTTCATCGCGTTGTACGAGGCGCTGCACACGGCGCTGTGGTCGCAGGTGCGGGGGCTGGACGGCGTGCCCCATGCGCCGCACATCACCCCGCACATGACGCTGTGCTACAGCCGCCAGGCCGCGCCCGAGCAACCCGTGCCGCCGCTGGAATGGACGGTGCGCCGCTTCGTGCTGTTGCACAACCTGCGCGGCTCGCCCGGCCCTTACGAGGTGCTGGGCGAGTGGCCGCTGGCGGATTGATTGCTATTGTTTATATAGCTGTTGGCGCTTGATGGATAAGCGCTAGAGGCCAATTTACTCTGGCATCACGCCATGGTCATCAGGCTGGCATTGCCGCCTGCCGCCGTGGTGTTGATGCTGACCGCGCGCTCCAGCAACAGGCGCAGGGGCGCCTGCAGCGCATCGGCGGCGCCGTCCACCGCCGTCACGCCCACGATGGGGCCGGGGCGCAGGGCCACGCGCTGGCATTCCACGCGGCGCGTTTCCGGGCTGCCGCTGTGCAGCACGGCGTCGTAGCCCAGGCCATCGCCGCGCCAGTCGGACACCAGGGCGATGCGCGCCTGCACCTCGCTCGGCAGCGTGGCGCACAGGGCCTGCGCGTCCTGCGGCCAGAGCGCAAGCGCGCCCGCGGCCAGCACCGCGCTCAACTGCAGCAGCAGCGCCTCGTCCGTGTCGGCCAGGCACAGCACGCGTTCGCGCGGCAGCAGCCGATAGGTGTTGCGCTCGCCGGTGGGGCCGGGCAGGGTGCAGGCCAGGCCCGCGCAACTGGCCTGCGCCTGGGCCGCGCAGGCCTGTGCCAGCGCTGCGTTGCCTTGCGCATGGGCCCAGTGCTCCAGCGCCGACAGCGGGGCGAGCAGCGCGGGCTGTGCGCTGGCGTCGGGCACCTGCACGGCCGTCGCCGCCAGCGCGCCGTGCGTGGCGTTGGCCGGGTGGCGCGACAGCAGGCGCAACAGATACAGCGGGCCGCCTGCCTTGGGGCCCGTGCCCGACAGGCCCTCGCCGCCGAAAGGCTGCACGCCGACCACGGCGCCCACCATGTTGCGGTTCACATAGACGTTGCCGGCCGTGCTGTGGGCCAGCACCTGGGCCACGGTTTCGTCGATGCGGGTGTGCAGGCCCTGGGTGAGGCCGTAGCCCGTGGCGCTGATCTGCGCGAGCAGCGCGTCCAGCTCGCCGCGCTCGTAGCGCACCACGTGCAGCACGGGGCCGAAGACCTCGCGCTCCAGCTCGGTGATGCTGTTCAGCTCGATCAGCGTGGGCGGCACGAAGGTGCCATGCGCCGTGCCCTGCCCACCGGCATGGCTTTGGAACACCGGCCGGCCGCTGGCGCGCAGGCGCTCGATGTGGCGCGCGATCGTGGCGCGCGCCTCCTCGTCGATCACCGGGCCTACGTCCACCGCCAGTTGCGTGGGGTTGCCCATGTGCAGTTCCTGCATGGCGCCGCGCAGCATCTCCAGCAGCCGGTCCGCGCAGTCGCGCTGCACGCACAGCACGCGCAGGGCGGAGCAGCGCTGGCCCGCGCTGTCGAAGGCCGAAGTGAGCACGTCCGCGACCACCTGCTCCAGCAGGGCGGAGGAGTCCACGACCATGGCGTTTTGCCCGCCTGTCTCCGCAATCAGCGGAATGGGCCGGCCGCTGGCGTCCAGCCGTGCGGCCAGGCTGCGCTGCAGCAGCCGCGCCACCTCGGTGGAGCCGGTGAACATCACGCCCATCACGCGCGCGTCGCCCACCAGCGCCGCGCCCACCGTCTCGCCGCGGCCGGGCAGCAGCTGCACGGCGGCGGCAGGCACGCCGGCCTGGTGCAGCAGGCGCACGGCCTGGCAGGCAATGAGGGGCGTCTGCTCTGCCGGCTTGGCCAGCACCACGTTGCCCGCGGCCAGTGCGGCGGCCACCTGCCCCATGAAGATGGCCAGCGGGAAGTTCCAGGGGCTGATGCAGGTGACCGGCCCCAGCGGCGGGTGGGTGGCGTTGTCGAAGTGCCCATCCACCTGCGCCGCGTAATAGCGCAGGAAGTCCACCGCCTCGCGCACCTCGGCCACGGCGTTGGCGCAGGTCTTGCCGGCTTCGCGCATCAGCAGGGCCAGCAGGGCGGGCATATCGCGTTCCAGCCCATCGGCCGCGGCGCGCAGCAGCCGTGCACGTTCTGCGGGTGGCGTGGCAGCCCAGGCGGGCTGCGCCGCGGCGGCAGCCCGCAGCGCGGCGTCCACATCGGCGGTGGTGGCTTCTTGCACCTGCCCGACCACATCGGTGGCATCGGCAGGGTTGCGCACCGGGGCGCGCGGGCCGGCGGGAGCGCCGGCGGCGATGAGGGGTGTGGCTTCCAGCGGCGTGGCGGCGCTGGCGGCCAGCGCGTCGGCCACGCACTGCAGCGTGGGCTCGGCCGCCAGGTCCAGGCCCTGCGAATTGGCACGCGCCGGGCCGTAGAGCTGCGGGGGCAGCGCGATGCGCGGGTGCGGCAGGCCGGTGGCACCTTCGGCGCGGGCCTCGGCATCCACCGTGTCCACGGGGTTGTCGATCAGCGCCTCCAGCGGCAGCGTGGCGTCGGCCACGCGGTTCACGAACGAGGTGTTGGCGCCGTTTTCCAGCAGGCGGCGCACCAGGTACGCCAGCAGCGTTTCATGCGTACCCACCGGGGCGTAGATGCGGCAGGGGCGCTCGGGCACCACCTGCTCGTACAGCGGCTCGCCCATGCCGTGCAGGCACTGGAACTCGTACTGGCCGGGGCGATAGTCCGCGGGGCCCGCCAGCTCATAGATGGTGGCCAGCGTCTGCGCGTTGTGCGTGGCGAACTGGGGGTACACCGCGTCGGGTGCGCCCAGCAGCTTGCGTGCGCAGGCGATGTAGGAAATATCGGTGTGCGCCTTGCGCGTGTACACGGGGTAGTCCGCCAGGCCATCGACCTGGGCGCGCTTGATCTCGCTGTCCCAGTACGCGCCCTTGACCAGCCGGATCATCAGGCGGTGGCCGCTGCGGCGCGCCAGATCGATGCAGTAGTCGATCACGCGCGGGCAGCGCTTCTGGTAGGCCTGGATCACGAAGCCGATGCCCTTGAAACCCGCGAGGGACGGCGCATGGCACAGGCGCTCCAGCAGGTCCAGCGACAGTTCCAGCCGGTCGGCCTCTTCGGCGTCGATGTTCAGGCCGATGTCGTAGCCGTGCGCCAGTTCCGCCAGTTGCAGCACGCGCGGGTACAGCTCGTCCATCACGCGCTGCCACTGCGCGCGTGCGTAGCGCGGGTGCAGCGCGCTGAGCTTGATGGAAATGCCGGGCCCTTCGTACACGCCGCGGCCCGCGCTGGCGCGGCCGATGGCGTGGATGGCATCCACATAGGACTGCATGTAGCGATCGGCGTCGTGCCCCGTGAGCGCGGCCTCGCCCAGCATGTCGTAGGAATAGCGAAAGCCCCGTGCCTCCAGGGTGCGCGCCTTGCCCAGCGCCTGTTCGATGGTCTCGCCGGTGACGAACTGCTCGCCCATCATGCGCATGGCGACGTCCACGCCCTTGCGGATCAGCGGCTCTCCGCCGCGTGCGGTGATGCGGCGCAGCGCATCCTTCAAGCCCCCTTCGCTGTGCGTGGTCACCAGCCGTCCGGTGAGCAGCAGGCCCCAGGTGGCCGCATTGACGAACAGCGACGGGCTCTTGCCCAGGTGCGCGGCCCAGTCGCCCGTACCGATCTTGTCGCGGATCAGCGCGTCGCGCGTGGCCGCGTCGGGAATGCGCAGCAGCGCTTCGGCCAGGCACATCAGCGCCACGCCTTCTTGCGAGGACAGCGCGAACTGCTGCAGCAGCCCCTGTACCAGGCCGGACCGCCCGCTGGCATGTTCGCGCTGGCGCAGCCCTTGCGCCAGGCGCAGGGCACGCGCCTGGATGTCCTGCGCCATGGCAGCGGGCAGGCGCGCCTGCGCCAGCAGCGGCGCCAGTGCCTCAGGCTCGGGCGGACGGCAAGCCTGGGTGACCGCCAGGCGCAGCGGGTCGGTGTCGCGGGGGCGAGGGGAAAAGTGGGCGGCGTGGGGGGCGGCGTTTGTCATGGGGTCGCATCATCCTTGGGTGAATGGCGAATGAATCACTAAAATCGGCAAGCACCACCGAATTTTTGCTCAATGACCGGCCAATTTCCCACTGATCTGGATCGCATCGATCGCAGGATATTGAAGATCCTGCAAGACGATGGGCGCATCTCCAACCTCAAGCTGGCAGAGACCGTGGCGCTGTCGCCCACTGCCGTGCTCGCGCGGGTGCAGCGGCTCACGCGCGAAGGCTACATCCTGGGGTATGAGGCGCGGCTCAATCCCCTCAAGCTGGGCGCGGGCATGCTGGTGTTCGTGGAGGTGCTGCTGGACCGCACCACGCCCAACGTGTTCGACCAGTTCAAGGCCGCGGTGCAGGTGCATCCCGAGGTCATGGAATGCCACATGGTGGCCGGCGGTTTCGACTACCTGCTCAAGACGCGCTGCGCCGATATGAATGCCTACCGCCAGTTCGCCGGCGCCGTGTTGTGGCAGTTGCCCGGCGTGCGCGAGACGCGCACCTACGCGGTGATGGAAGAGGTCAAGCACTCCAACCACCTGTACCTGGGTTGAAGCCCTTCGGTACGGAAGACGCAACGCCCGCGTCGTGCGGGCGTTGTGTTTCCCATCAGCCCGCCGGGTACAGCGATGGGCGTTGCCTGTGTTGTGCCGATGTTTCGTTGCGCATCGCATCGATCACCTGCTGGCGGGTCCTGGTCGAAGTCGTTGAGGGTGCCGGTTCCGGAAAGCTGCTTTGCCCATAGGACAGGCGGTCCTGTCGCACTGCGGTCTCGGTTTCTGCCCTGACTTGCTCACGGGTCCGATCACTCTTGAAGTGCTCGGGGTGAACGACCACGCCCGCTTCGTTGTTGGCAGGGTGCCAGTAGCCAGCAGATGCCATCGTTGGCAGACCGAGTGCTGCGACGGCAGCCACGCTTGCGATCACGGAGAAAAGGGGAAGTCGACGACCCGTCATGTTCAATATCCTGTGTTGGTTTGCCGGAGCGTGCATATCCCGCCCTTGCGCAGGGGGGCGCAAAGGGGCGCTCACAGCAGATGAATGCTTGGAAGGGGCTGGCATGCACCGGGGTGTGCAGCCCCCCTCCGGTACTTGCGGTGTGCCCCTTAGTGGGACAGCGGGATGGCCTTCCAGCCGCTGTGGCTGAAGTACTTGCCGTAGGCATTGGAGGCCTGGGCCACCTTGACCACGCCCTCGGCGCGCTTGTCCTCGCCGTGCTTGCCTTGCGCGGCCTCGGCACCGGCCATCAGGTCGGCCACGATGATGTGCAGCTGTGCATCGGCGGCGGGCGGCAGCTTGCAGTTCTCCACCATGTAGGCGACCTGCTGGTTGACGGTGTTGGCGAAGGCGTCGTAATCGGCCGGAGTGGCCTTGCCCGAGTGGGCGGCGGGCAGGATCTGCGTGACCGATCCGCGCACGGCCGTCATGGCCTTGCGTAGCGGCGCGTCGGTTTCCCACTTCTTGCCGGCGTTGAGCTGCAGTTGGTGGGTTTCGGCACTGCCGCCATGGTTGTGTGCGTCGGCGGCGTAAACGGCCAGCGGGGATGCCAGGGCGGCGGACAGCAGCAGTGCGGTGAAGGTGTTCATGAGAATGCTCCGTTGAAAAGTTGAACCATCAAGGCAGCCGCTCAAGGGAATGTGTGGCTGCCTTGCCTACTTCAACGAAGGGGGTGCCTCAATGTTCCATCTGATTTGCACCTTTTTCCTTCTCTCATCTCGGCGTTCACTTGCGGTGCAGCATTTCCTCCTCGGTGGCTTCTTCTGCATAGCGGGTCAGCAGCAATTGCAGCAGCCGCGTGCGCTGGGCGTCGTTCAGCATGGCGCGCTCGGCCAAGAGTTGGTCAATCACGCGCTGTTGCTGCGTGGCCTGCAGGCGGGCGATGGCGGCCTGCTCGGCGTCAATGGCGGTGCGCTCTGGTGCATCAGCAAAGATGTGGCGCACCAGGGCTTCGCGGTGGCGGCGTATGTCACTCCAGTTGGACGACAGGTCATGGAGGAAGGGGGTTTCCATTCCTTCCCAGCGCGCGCGCTGTTCGGGGGTGAGCTTCAGATACTCGGGCAGGTGGACCACGGGAGGCGCGCCGCCCTCGGGCACCGTGTCCGGCGCAGTGCGCAGCACCAGTGCGGCAACCACGCCCAGGTTGAGCGCCAGCGAGATCGCCAGCAGGGTGCGAATCCAGGCAGGGTTTTTCATGGCAGGGTTCTCGGCAAACGGCAGATTTCGGCGGCGGCGCACAGCCCGCCTGGCGGCACAGGGTCGAACACGCGCGCCATGGCAGGGCTGGCAGCCGGAAGGGCCGCGCCCGTGCCCAGCAGCAGCCCCCCCAGCCAGACGCCGGACACCAGCGCGGCCCCCGCGGCGAGGCCCGTGGGCATCCAGCCCAGCAGGCTCCAGCCGGTGCGCCGGGACCGGGTGGGGCGTTGCGCCAGGTCGTGTGCCAGGCGGTCCTGCAGTTGCGCCGCCAGGTCGAAACCCAGCGCGGGCGAGGGCAGGGCCAGCAATTGCTGGCGCTGTGCCTGCAATGCGGCAAGGTGCTGGCTGCACAGGGGGCAGGCGTGCAGGTGCTGCTGCAGCGCGACCTGCGCATGCGCGGGCAGCGCATGGTCGATCAAAGCGGAAAGGTCTTCGGTGCGAGGGCAGTTCATGGCGGCTCCTTGCGTTCAGCGTGGCATGAGTTGCAGCAGCCCGACGCGTGCGCGGGCAATGCGGGATTTGACGGTGCCCAGGCTGATGCCCAGCACCTCGGCGATGTCCTCGTAGGCCATGTCTTCGATGTCGCGCAGCAGCAGGATCTCGCGGTGCTCTACCGAGAGCCGCTGCAGCGCGCCTTCCAGCGCCTCGATGCGCTGGCGGGCCTGCAGTGCAGCCTCGGGCGTGGGCGTGGCCGCCGGCACCTGCTCGGACAGGGTCTCGTCCAGTTCCACGAACGCGACACGCTGCGCGCGGCGCAACAGGTCCAACGCCTGGTTGCGCGCAATGCGAACAGCCAGGTGGACAGTTGTGCGTCCGGCTGCCAGCGGGGCAGTGCCTGGTAGGCGTTCAAGAAAGTCTCCTGGGCGAGTTCGCGCGCATCCTCCTGCGAGCGCGTCATACGGAACAAAAAACGGTAGATGCGGTCCTGATAGCGGGCCACCAGTTCGGAGAACGCCGCGACCTCGCCGCACTGGGCGCGGGCGATGCAGTCGCTTTCTTCAAGGTGGCTCAGGGGACGCATTGCCTCTTTCAACGCAGGGCCGCAGCAAAAGTTCCATGAAACCGTCGACACGGGGCCGGGAACAGCCGCTTACCGGGGCGGGCGCAAACTCCGCAATAATGCGCCGCATTCACAGCACAAGAAGGAAGGGAACCCTCATGCGAGCCATTCGCTTTGCCACCTCCGCCGCCGCCATGATTGCCGGACTGTTTGCACCGGGCGCGTGGGCTACTTGCTACGTGATCTATGGCGCAGACCAGCAGGTCATCTACCGCTCGCAGACCCCCCCTGTGGACCTGTCGCGCAACCTGCACGAAACCCTGCCCCAGGTCGCGCCCGGCGGCACGCTGGTGTTTTCCTTGGACAACTATGGCTGCGAGGTGGAAGTCAACCGCCTGCCTTCCAATGTGGCTGCGGTCCGCAAGGATGCCGCTGCAGGCGCCCCCACCGCGCCCCGTGCGCCGCGCGCCAGCCGCAGCTGAAAGCCGCCCGCGCGGCGGCAGGGGTGGGCCGGCCTGAGACAATCGAGGCATGAGCGACCCCACAGAATTCAGCCCACCACCGCCCACCTCCACGGTTCTTCCCCCCGGCTGGCTCGAAGTCACCGCCATGGACATGGACGCCCAAGGCGTCGCGCGCAAGCCCGATGGCAAGGTGGTGTTCATCGACGGCGCACTGCCCACCGAGCTGGTCAGCGCCAACACCCACCGCAAGAAGAACAACTGGGAGCAGGCCAGCCTCACGGAAGTCCACCGCCAGTCCAGCCAGCGCGTACAGCCCGGCTGCCCGCACTTCGGCCTGCACGCGGGCGCCTGCGGCGGCTGCAAGATGCAGCATCTGCACGTGGCGGCACAGGTGGCCGTGAAACAGCGCGTGCTGGAAGACAACCTCTGGCACCTGGGGAAAGTGAAGGCCGAGACCATCCTGCGCCCCATTGAAGGCCCTGCCTGGGGCTACCGCTACCGCGCGCGCCTGTCCGTGCGCTACGTGCCCAAGAAGGACAAGGTGCTCGTGGGCTTTCACGAGCGCAAGAGCCGCTACATCGCCGACATGGAGACCTGCAAGATCCTGCCGCCGCATGTGGACGCCATGCTGATGCCGCTGCGCGCCCTGATCGGCAGCATGGCCGCACGCGACACCTGCCCGCAGATCGAGCTGGCCTGCGGCGATACGGTCACGGCGCTGGTGCTGCGCCACCTGGAGCCGCTGTCCCCGGAGGACAAAGACAAGTTGCGCGCCTTTGCCGCCGTGCATGGCGTGCAATGGTGGCTGCAGCCCAAAGGGCCGGAAACGGTGCATCTGCTGGACGAGGGCGGCGAGCCGCTTGCCTATGGGCTGCCCGACTTCGGCATCACCATGCCCTTCAAACCCACCGACTTCACGCAGGTCAACCCGCACATCAACCGCGTGCTGGTCACGCGCGCGCTGCGCCTGCTGGACGCGCGCAAGGACGAGCGCGTGATCGACTGGTTCTGTGGCCTGGGCAACTTCACGCTGCCCATCGCCACCCAGGCGCGCGAGGTGCTGGGCATTGAGGGCAGCGAGGCGCTGGTGGCGCGTTCGCGCGAGAATTACCAGTCAAATCAGGCCCAAAGGCAAGATGGATCTGCGCTGGCAGCTACCAGCTTTGTAGCGCGCAACCTGTTCGAGATGACGCCTGAGATGCTCATTGCCGATGGCGCCTCCGACAAATGGCTGGTGGACCCGCCGCGCGAGGGGGCGTTCGCCTTGTCCAAGGCGCTGGCGGACATCCACCAGGCGCGCATCGGTGCCGAGGACGCGCCGCCGCTGCCCGCTGGGCACGAAGGCTGGCAGCCGCCCCGGCGCATCGTCTACGTGAGCTGCAACCCCGCCACGCTGGCGCGGGACGCGGGCCTGCTGGTGCACCAGGCGGGCTACCGCTGCGTGGCGGCGGGGGTGGTCAACATGTTTCCGCACACGGCCCATGTGGAGAGCATGGCAGTGTTCGAGCGGGGCTGACGCCCGCGGTGGCTCAAGACGTTTTTGGCCAGGGGCGCTTGCCTAGCAAGCGCCAGCAGCTATCGTTTGGATAGCATCAGCTGCGGTTGCGGGAGGTGCGACCCTCGGTCTGCAGGTCCGCCTCTTCGTCGCTTGCGCGGCGACTGGCGGGCTTTTTCTCCAACTGCGTGAGTACCGAGGCCGTGCCCTCGATCTTGTTCTCGCGCATGTACAGATCCATGTCCTTCCAGCCCGCGAACACCTGGGCCTTCGGGGCCTTGGGGTTCAGCGTGAAGCAGTCCTCCAGCCCGCGCAGCGCATGCCGGCAGGCGCCACCGATGGCCTTGGCCTCGGCCTCACGCTGGGCCACGCGCGGGTCCGGCCCCATGCCGGGAATCTCACAACCCGCCAGCGGCAGCAGCGCGGCAGCGATCAGGGCGGCGCGAGCGCCGGCGGCAAGGAGGGGGGGGTGGCGAGGCAGCATGTACAGGGGTTATCGGCAGGCGTGCCGTCAAGTTGAGGCTGTCAGCCAAGGGCGGACGTGAAAAAGGCCCCGGAAATCGGGGCCTTGCGACGCATGTGCGGTGGGAACGCCGTTCAGTCGCGCTCGCCGCCCATGATGCCCAGCAGGGCCAGCAGGCTCTGGAACACGTTGAAGATGTCCAGGTACAGCGCGAGTGTGGCGCTGATGTAGTTGGTCTCGCCGCCGTCCAGGATCTGCTTCAGGTCGTACAGCATGTAGGCGCTGAAGATGCCGATCGCCGCCACCGAGATGGCCATCATGCCGGCCGACGAGCCCACGAACACGTTGATGATGGCGCCCACCATGAGCACCAGCGCGCCCACGAACAGCCACTTGCCCATGCCCGACAGGTCGCGCTTGATGACGCTGGCCAGGCTGGCCATGACGAAGAACACGCCCGCCGTGCCGGCGAAGGCCGTCATGATGAGGTCGGTGCCGTTCTTGAAGCCCAGCACCATGCCGATCAGGCGCGACAGCATCAGGCCCATGAAGAAGGTGAAGGCCAGCAGCACCGGCACGCCCGCGGCAGAGCGCTTGGTCTTCTCGATGGCGAACATGAAGCCGAAGGCGCCGCCGAGGAACACGATCAGCCCCAGGCCGCCGCGCAGCGACTGCGTGATGCCCGTGGCCACGCCGATCCAGGCGCCCAGCACGGTGGGCAGCAGGCTGAGCGCCAGCAGCCAGTACGTGTTGCGCAGCACGCGGTGGCGCTGCTCCTGCGAGATGCCATAGCCCGCGGAGCCGACACTGGTGATTTCTGGGTTCATCTGGTTTCTCTCCTGATTGGCCTGCACAGCGCAGACCCGAATGATTCTAGGTGGTGGCTTTTGGCGCCGAATGCAATACCCGCGCACCATCCCGTACTTTATGGGTTGCATTCTTTTGCCCTGAGGCGGGGCACTGGGCGGGCCCGCTGGCACTATGCTTTTCGTTTTCCGTTGCGCGCCCTGCCGGCTGGCCGGGCGCATCCACCCACCTCCTGCAGGACTGCCTCATGAAGACCAAACCCGAACTTGAACTCTCCGACGTCAAGCTGATCGCCGCCGCCGCCGAGGCCGAGGCCCTGAAGAACCAGTGGGCCGTGACCATCGCCATCGTGGACGACGGCGGACATCTGCTGTGGCTGCAGCGCCTGGACGGGGCCGCAGCGGTGTCCGCGCATATCGCGCCGGCCAAGGCCCACACTGCCGCCTTGGGCCGCCGCGAGAGCAAGGGCTATGAAGACGTGATCAACGGCGGCCGCACGGCCTTCCTGAGCGCGCCTGCGCTGCAGGGCATGCTGGAAGGCGGCGTACCCATCATGAAGAACGGCCAGTGCCTGGGCGCCGTGGGTGTGAGCGGCGTGAAGTCCCATGAGGACGCGCAGATTGCGCGCGCGGGGATTGCGGCGATCGGGCTGTAAGCACTCATCGGGACTGGATTGCTATTGTTTTGATAGCTGCTAGCGCTTGTTGGAAGGGCGCTAGGGACCAAAAACATATTGGGTTCCAACAGAAAAACCGGCGCGTGCTCCGGTTTTTTGCATGGGTGTGCAGGGAAAAAAAGCCTGGCTACGCGGGCATGCCCGTTGGCTGGCCAATACGACCCTTCGGACCGAGGTCCTGGAGTCGCCCCACGATGAAACTTATTTGGTCAGGATCAGCTTGCCGAGTTTGGTGGCCTGCAGCCGGTAGACGGCGCCGTTGTGCACGATGGCCACGGCCTTCTGGCCGCGCAGCAGGGTGCTGCTGTCGACCGCGCGGCCTTCGGCGTGGGACGCCGGGCTGGAATCGGCGGGCACTGCGAACATGCGGGGTGCGGTCAGTGCGGACGGTGCGGTCAGGCTGGCATGCATGGTGAAGTCTCGGTGCGTTACGGTGATCAAATGATAACCATTCTCAATTAAAGATCAAGCATCCGGGGCTGAAAATTTCCTGTCGATTCGTATCCAGATGCAAGAGGCAGCCCCCGCAGGTGGCGCTGGAGACGCTGCTGCGCCGCCCGTGGGGCTGCTGCTGTGAAGGCCGGCGCGCCGGCGCGGCCGTGGTGCGTCAGGGCGCCGGGTCGGTCACGAAGCCGATCTTGCGCACGCCCGCGCGTTGCGCCGCCGACATCGCCTGCGCCACGCGCTCGTAGCGCACGTCCTTGTCGCCGCGGATGTGCAGGTCCGGCTGCGGGTCCTTGCGGGCCTCGGCCTGCAGGCGCGGCTCCAGCTCGTCGTCTCCGATCGTGGTCTCGTTCCAGTGGTACTTGCCGTCGGCCGTCACCGACAGGCGGATGGTTTCGGGCTTGATGATTTCGCGCTCGTTGGATGCACGCGGCAGGTCCACCGGCACCGCGTGCTTCATCACCGGCACGGTGATGATGAAGATGATGAGCAGCACCAGCATGACGTCCACCAGCGGCGTCATGTTGATTTCGTTCATCACCTCGTCGGCATCGTCCTGGGTTCCGAAAGCCATGGCGCATCAGCCTTTCTTGATGGGCAGCACCTTGGCTGCCTCGCCGTGTACCGAAACGCGCGCGCCGGTGACGAAGTAGGCGTGCAGATCGTGCGCAAAGCTGTTGAGGCTGTGCAGGATGGATTTGTTGCCCCGCACCAGGGCGTTGTAGCCCAGCACGGCGGGAATGGCCACGGCCAGGCCTAGCGCGGTCATGATCAGCGCCTCGCCGATCGGGCCGGCCACCTTGTCGATGGTCGACTGGCCCGAGGCGCCGATGGCCACCAGCGCATGGTAAATACCCCACACGGTGCCGAAGAGGCCGATGAATGGCGCCGTGGAGCCCACGGAGGCCAGGATGGCCAGGCCCGCCTGCACGCGCGCCGTGAACTCGTCGATGCAGTTGCGCAGGCAGCGCGTGACCCAGTCGCTCACGTCCAGGCTGTCATGCAGATGGGCCTGCGTGTTGCGGTGGTGCTGCGTGGCTTCGCGGCCTTCCAAGGCGAGGTGGCGGAAGGGGTTGCTCGGGTCGGAGCCCAGCTTGGTCAGGCCGGCGGCGAAGTCTTCGCTGTGCCAGAAGTCGCGTGCCTGGCGGGCGTGTTTCTTGAACTTCAGGATGTCCAGCGCCTTGATGATGATGACGATCCACGATGCCAGCGACATGCCGATGAGCAGCACAGCGACGGCGCGGGTGACGAAGTCGCCCTGTACCCAGACATTGGCAATGCCGAAATGCGATTCCATGAAAACTCCTGCGAGACTTATTGTTGGAGAACGAAATTGATCGGGACCAGATTCCACATGGCTTCTGGCACGCCGTTGCGCTTGCCGGGTACGAAGCGCCAGCGCATGACGGCGTCGATGGCCTGGCGGTCCAGGCGCTCGAAACCGCTGGACTGCTTGACCTCCACTTTCTGCGGCAGTCCGTCGGTGCCGATGAGCACGCGCAGCATCACTTTGCCTTGTTCTCCCAGCCGCTTGCTCACGGCGGGGTAGACGGGCTTGGGGTTGTTCAGGTAGCTCGCGTCGCTGGAGGGCAACTCGATGCTGGGTGCGGCCGGCGCCGGTGGAGCCGCGGGGGCCGCCGGTGCGGTGACGGGCGCGGCGGCCGCAACCGGTGGGGCCGGGGGCTGAGGCTCTACGACGCCCGTGGGCGCGGCGGGGGCGGGTGTCGGGTCGGGGACCGCCACGGGCATGGGAGCGGGGCGCGGCTTGGGCGCCACGGGTTTGGGCGGCGCCGGGGCTGGTTTGGGCGGCGGCGGAGCGGGGGGGGCCGGTGGGGCCGGAGGCGCGGGCGGCGCGATGAATTCGCTCAACACCTCAGCAGGGATGATGATCTCCGCCGTCTTGCGCACCAGACCCGATTGCAGGGCCCACAGGCCGGCCACGTGCAGCACCACCACGGAGCCTGCGATCACGGCATTGCGGCTCAAGCCCCCGGGGGAGCCGTATCGGTCAGAGGACATAAAAATGATAGCTGCTGGCGCTTGTCCAGCTTGGTCGGAAGGCCAAAAAAGCCTTGAATAGGCGGTCTATTTATGCAGGATCCACCAGACCGAGCATATGACGATGATCAGACTTCCTGCGAGTGCGTAGAACAGTTGCATGCCTTGCCTTCCGGGATGAGGGTGGCAAGCTGGACGGCTGTGGGATCGGTGTCCTTGTACAGGGCGGCCACCGGCTGCGATGCGCAGCACTGCGCCACGACATCGCGGGCACAGTCTTCGCAGCGGCCGCACTGGGTGGCGACGCCCAACTCGAACTGAATCTCATCGAAGCTCATACCTGCGCGCGCGTGGCGTGCAATCTCCCGGTCGGAAACGCGGTGGCAAACACAGACGATCATGGTGCAGGCAGTCGTGGCTGGCTATGGACGATGAACTGATTATAAATGCGAATTCATCGCATTTGCAGTCCTTGACCCCACTGCCGTGTAAGAAACCATTGCCGAGTGCCTTGCAGGCGAAAAAAACCGGCATGCGCATGCCGGTTTTTGTTCGCCTGGCTCTCGCAGAGAGCCTGGCAGGGCAGATTATTTGACGTGCTTGCCAATCAGGCCGGCCATTTCGAACATCGAGACCTGGGGCTTGCCGAACACTTCCTTGAGCTTGGCATCCGCGTTGATCATGCGCTTGTTGGAGGCGTCCTGCAGGTTGTGCGCCTTGATGTACACCCACAGCTTGCTGATGATCTCCGTGCGCGGCAGCGGGGTGGCGCCGACCACGGCCGCCAGAGCGGGGCTGGGGGTCAGGGGCTTCATGAAAGCGGCGTTGGGGGTGCGCTTCTTTGCGGGTGCTGCGGACGCGGTCTTTGCAGTTGCCATGTTGGGTTGTTCCTTGTTGGAAATGAAATATGTCACCAGCGAACGCCGCAGCTCCACTGGCAGCGGTGATGCTACTGGGAAAAAAACCGGTTTCCAAGGCGAGCTGCCTCTTTTTTGCCTCGATTTGTTGCTCTGGCGGCCAACTGCCGGCACGCGCGAGAATGCGCGACCGCAGCTTGCTGCGGCGCACCATCCCCTTTATGCACAGAAAGGCTTCCCTTCCATGTCCGCACACCCGACCCCGGCCATCAGCACCTGCGATCTCTGCGACGCCCACAAGGGTGACGACAGTGGCGCGTTCCGCGTGCTGCCGCCCGTGTTCCAGAGCTACGGAGCGCTGCCCGCTTTCAGCGGCCCCGTGAGCACGGTGAAGTGCTTCGAGGACAACACGCTGGTCAAGGCGGCCGTGGATTCGCCGGGCAACGGGCGCGTGTTGGTGGTGGACGGTGGAGCTTCGCTGCGTCGCGCGCTGGTGGGGGGCAATCTGGCAGCCAGCGCGGCGCGCAATGGCTGGGCCGGTATCGTCGTGAATGGTTGCGTGCGCGACGTGGCAGAACTGAATGCCGAGCGCGTGGGTATCCGCGCACTCGCACTCATGCCGTTGCCCACCGAAAAGCGGGGCGAAGGGCTTTCTGACGTGGCGGTGCAGGTACAGGGCGTGTGGGTGCGGCCGGGCGACTGGCTGTATGCGGATGCCGACGGCATCGTGATCAGCGACCACGCGCTGTAACGTCGCCGGTCAGGCGCGCATATCGCGGCCGGTGCGCCACGGCAGCCGTGCGGGCATCGTGGCCAGTACGACGCTGGCCAGTGCGATGCCAAAGGCCATGAACTGCATGGTCGTGAAGCGCTCGCCCAGCGCCAGCACGCCCACGAGCGCCGCGCTCACCGGCAGCAGCACGGTGAATACGCCGCTCTGCGCGGCGGGGACGGTCTTCAGGCCGGTCATCCACAGCCACACGCTCCACATGCATGCTGCCATGGCGTAGAACACCAGCAGCAACCAAGTGGGCCAGCGTACGGCCGTGAAGTCGAAGTACAGGGCGAAATACAGCCCGAAAGGCATCGAGAGCATGAAGCCCCACAGGTTGATCAGCGCCGTGATGCGCCGTGGCCCCAGCGCGCCGGTGAGCTTCTTGCCGATGACGGAATAGGCGGCCTCGCACAGCGATGCGGCCAGCAGCAGGGCATAGCCCAGCCATTGCAAGTTTTGGGCATTTTCGGGCTGTAGGGCATTGCTGGCGTGTGCGGAGTGCTCTGGTTTGGATAGCGCAAACAGCACAATACCCGCCACTGCGCAGGCCACCGCCACCCAGGTGCGGGTCGCCACCTGTTCACGCAGGAACAGCCAGCTCATGACCGCCACACATGCGGGGATGGTCGCCATGATCACCCCGGCAGAGGTGGCGCTGGTCAGGCTCACGCCGTAGATCATGCAAACGGTGAACAGAAAGTTGCCCAGCAGCGACTGCAGAAAAAGCAGGCCTTGGGTCTGCCGCGTCAGAGGTGGCTCCTGGTGCGGCTTCTTCAACCATCCGAGCATGGCCATTGCGCCGATACCGAAACGCAACCACGCCAGCAAAAGCACGGGGAACGCCGCGGCCAGCGGCTTGGAGAGCGCCACGTAGGCACCCACCAGCATCATGCTGAGCGCCAGGCAAAGGTATGCGGTGGGGCGGTTTGGCATCTGATGAAGATTCCGAACGGAGGCTCCATCATGCATGAGCGCGGGGCAGCCCATGGAAAGGAACTCACCAGACCTGCTATTTCGCATGGAGAAAGTCTAATTTCTCATTGCGAAAATTTTGTTTGTTGCGTTGCGGAAAAATTTCTCGATACGAGAAATGAATTTTCATATAGAGATATATAGAGCATAAGCCATTGATTTTTATGGCTTAAATTTATCTCTTATATAAGACATAAGAGATTGATGTGGTCTTATAGAAGACTTAAAGTTGTGTCCAAGGGTCCCGGGAGCGGTACCCGCCCATTCCTTCATCTCTTGGAGAGCAACATGCCAGATTCCCTGAACGCACAACTGAGCCGTGAGCAGCAAATCGCAGCCCTGGAAAAGGACTGGGCCCAGAATCCCCGCTGGAAGAGCGTGAAGCGCGGCTACACAGCAGCTGACGTGGTGCGTCTGCGTGGCAGCCTCCAGCCCGAATACACGCTGGCCAAGCGTGGCGCAGAGAAGCTGTGGGACAAGATCAATGGCGGCGCCAAGAAGGGCTATGTGAATGCCTTCGGCGCCATCACCGCCGGCCAAGCCATGCAGCAAGCCAAGGCGGGCCTGGAAGCCGTGTACCTGTCGGGCTGGCAGGTGGCCGCTGACGGCAACACCAGCGAGACCATGTACCCCGACCAGTCGCTGTATGCCTATGACTCGGTGCCCACGATGGTGCGCCGCATCAACAACACCTTCAAGCGTGCCGACGAGATCCAGTGGGGCCGCGGTATCAATCCCGGCGACAAGGAATTCATCGACTACTTCCTGCCCATCGTGGCCGACGCCGAAGCCGGCTTCGGCGGTGTGCTGAACGCCTTCGAACTGATGAAGAACATGATTGCCGCTGGCGCGGCCGGCGTGCACTTCGAAGACCAACTGGCTGCCGTGAAGAAGTGCGGGCACATGGGCGGCAAGGTCCTCGTGCCTACACAGGAAGCCATCGAAAAGCTGATCGCTGCCCGCTTCGCTGCCGACGTGATGGGCGTGCCCACCATCGTGCTGGCCCGCACCGATGCCGAGGCCGCCAACCTGATCACCAGCGACCACGACGCCAACGACAAGCCGTTCTTGACGGGCGAGCGTACGCAGGAAGGCTTCTATCGCGTGAAGAATGGTCTGGAGCAAGCCATCAGCCGCGGTGTGGCCTACGCCCCCTACGCCGACCTGGTGTGGTGCGAGACCGGCACGCCCGACCTGGGTTTTGCCCGCGAGTTCGCCCAGGCCGTGCATGCGAAGTGCCCCGGCAAGCTGCTGTCGTACAACTGCTCGCCGTCCTTCAACTGGAAGAAGAACCTGGACGAGAAGACCATCGCCAAGTTCCAGGACGAGCTGTCGGCACTCGGCTACAAGTACCAGTTCATCACGCTGGCCGGCATCCACATCAACTGGTACAACACGTTCCAGTTCGCCCATGCTTATGCCCGCGGCGAAGGCATGAAGCACTATGTGAACATGGTGCAGGAGCCCGAGTTCGCCGCACGTGAGCAGGGCTACACCTTCGTGTCGCACCAGCAGGAGGTGGGCGCAGGCTATTTCGACGACGTAACCACCGTGATCCAGGGTGGTTCTTCGAGCGTGAAGGCGCTGACCGGCTCCACCGAAGAAGAGCAGTTCCACTGATCTTCTTGGTTGATGCGAGAAGCCCGGGGCCCCCGCCTCGGGCTTTTCTATTGCTGCAGGGTAAAATGCCACATCTGTTCACCAACAAGGGCGAGAAAGGCAATCTGGTTATGACACCGCGAACTACGACGGAGATCTGTTCCAGCCGCTGAGGCTGGCCGTTCGCGCCTGCACGAGATTTATCTCGCCCCCATAAAAGCGCGGACCTGTACCGCGCTTTTTGCTTTCTGAACCCAAATCAAGCGCAGCTCACCTACCGAAAAAGACTCGATAAGGACTTCCATGATTCACATTACGCTTCCCGACGGTTCCCAGCGAGAGTTTGCTGGTCCCGTGACTGTGGCGGAGGTGGCTGCCTCCATCGGTTCGGGCCTGGCCAAAGCGGCGCTCGCCGGCAAGATCGGGGACAAGGTGGTGGATACCAGCTACCAGATCACGCAAGACAGCCCGCTGTCCATCGTGACGGCCAAGGATGCCGACGGCCTGGAGGTGATCCGCCACTCCACGGCCCACCTGCTGGCCTATGCGGTCAAGGAACTGTTTCCCGATGCGCAGGTGACCATCGGGCCGGTGATCGAAAACGGCTTCTACTACGACTTCTCGTACAAGCGTCCGTTTACGCCGGAAGACTTGGCCGCCATTGAAAAGCGTATGGCGGAACTGGCTGCGAAGGATGAGCCAGTGGTGCGCCGTGTATTGCCTCGGGACGAGGCGGTGGCGTACTTCAAGGGCCTGGGCGAACACTACAAGGCCGAGATCATTGCCAGCATCCCGACGAATGAGGACGTGAGCCTGTACCGCGAGGGCGGCTTTGAAGACCTGTGCCGTGGCCCCCACGTGCCCAGCACCGGCAAGCTCAAGTTCTTCAAACTCATGAAGGTGGCGGGCGCCTATTGGCGCGGCGACCACCGCAACGAGATGCTCCAGCGCGTCTATGGCACGGCATGGGCCACGAAGGAAGAACTGCAGCAGTACCTGCACATGCTGGAAGAGGCCGAGAAGCGCGACCACCGCAAGCTGGGCCGTGAGCTTGACCTGTTCCACATCGACGAGCATTCGCCCGGCACGGTGTTCTGGCACCCCAAGGGCTGGACGCTGTGGCAGGAGGTGGAGCAGTACATGCGCCGCGTGTACCGCGACAACGGCTACCAGGAGGTCAAGGGCCCGCAGATCCTGGACAAGACGCTGTGGGAGAAAACGGGACACTGGGACAAGTACCGCGACAACATGTTCACCACTGAGAGCGAGAAGCGCGACTACGCTCTCAAGCCGATGAACTGCCCGGGCCATATCCTGATCTTCAAGCAGGGCATCAAGAGCTACCGCGACCTGCCGCTGCGCTACGGCGAGTTCGGCCAGTGCCACCGCAACGAGCCCACGGGTGGCCTGCACGGCATCATGCGCGTGCGCGGTTTCACGCAGGACGATGGTCACATCTTCTGCACGGAAGACCACATCCTGGCCGAATGCACGGCTTACACAGCGTTGCTGCAAAAGGTCTACAAGGACTTCGGTTTCCACAACATCATCTACAAGGTGGCCACGCGCCCCGAAGCACGCATCGGTTCCGACGAGAGCTGGGACAAGGCCGAGCATGCGCTGATGGAAAGCCTGCGCGCGTCGGGTTGCGAATTCGAGATCGCTCCCGGCGATGGCGCCTTCTATGGCCCGAAGATCGAGTACACGCTCAAGGACGCGATCGGACGGCAGTGGCAGTGCGGCACCATGCAGGTGGACTTCTCGATGCCCGAGCGGCTGGATGCAGAGTACGTGGGCGAGGATGGCGGGCGCCATCGGCCGGTGATGCTGCACCGCGCCATCGTGGGCAGCCTGGAGCGCTTCATCGGCATCCTGATCGAAGAACACGCCGGGGCCTTGCCCGTTTGGCTTGCGCCCGTACAGGTGGCGGTGCTCAATATCACCGATGCACAGTCCGATTACTGTCGTGAAATCGCCGCAAAGCTGCAAAAAGCGTTGCCGAATCAAGGCCTTAGGGTGGTGACTGATCTGCGTAACGAGAAGATTACGTATAAAATACGGGAGCATTCGCTGCAAAAGCTGCCCTACATCCTCGTCGCCGGCGACAAGGAAAAGGCTGCAGGGGCTGTGGCAGTGCGTGCCCGGGGTAACAAAGACCTCGGCGTGATGTCCCTCGACGCATTCGTCGATCTGATCGCGCAGGACATTGCCTCCAAAGTCTGAATCATCGCTTGAAGCGCATCCCTGGTGCGTAAGCTGCTACGCTTTTCGTAGCTTTTTAATTGAAGGTGAGAGCCATCGCTACCGAATTTCGTGACCGTCGCCAGCGCGAGGAGCGCAAGCATCGACTGAACCGTGAAATCATGGCGCCTGAAGTGCGCTTGTCCGGTCCGGACAACGAGCCCCTGGGCATCGTCAGCCTGCAAGAGGCCCTGCGCATGGCGGGCGAGCTGGATGTGGACTTGGTTGAAATTGCAGCCACGGCTAATCCCCCGGTCTGCCGCCTGATGGACTATGGCAAGTTCAAGTATCAGGAGCAGAAGAAGGCGGCCGAGGCCAAGGCCAAGCAAACGGTCATCGAGATCAAGGAAGTCAAGTTCCGCCCTGGTACGGACGATGGCGACTACAACATCAAGCTGCGCAACATCCGCCGTTTTCTGGCGGAGGGCGATAAGTGCAAGATCACGCTGCGCTTCCGTGGCCGCGAGATCACGCACCAGGAGCTGGGCCTGGCATTGCTCAACCGCTTGAGGGATGACCTGGGCGACACCATTTTGGTGGAGCAGTTTCCCAAGCTGGAAGGTCGCCAAATGATCATGATGATCGCGCCGGCCCGCAAGAAGCCGGCAGGTAAACCTGCCGCCGAAAGCGCTCCCGCCGCTGGCGACAACGCTGCGTAAGCAAGGAGATTTGGCGGGCGCCCCCTAAAAAAGGGTGCCGGCCGATAGGCGGCATGCAAGTGCCGCCGCACGGCGAGCCGCAAGGCGCGTCGTTTGAAAAAGTGGCTCGGGGCCAACAAGGTTGCACAGCGGTGTGCAAACGCCTCACGAGCACAACCAACAGGAGCATTCACATGCCCAAGATGAAGACCAAGAGCAGCGCGAAGAAGCGTTTTCGCGTTCGTCCAGGCGGTACGGTCAAGCGTGGCCAAGCTTTCAAGCGCCACATCCTGACCAAGAAGACCACGAAGAACAAGCGCCACCTGCGTGGCATTGTGAACGTGCACGAAGGCGATATGGGTTCCATCGCAAAGATGCTGCCCTCCGCTGGCCTGTAATCAACTGACGAACAAGGAGAAAACACATGCCTCGCGTCAAACGTGGTGTAACGGCCCGCGCCCGTCACAAGAAGGTCCTCGCCCTTGCCAAGGGCTTCCGTGGTCGCCGCGGTAACGTCTTCCGCATCGCCAAGCAGGCGGTGATGAAGGCGGGGCAATATGCCTACCGTGACCGCCGCACCAAGAAGCGCGTGTTCCGCCAGTTGTGGATCGCCCGTATCAACGCCGCGGCCCGTGAACTGGGCCTGACCTACAGCCAGTTCGCCAACGGCCTGAAGAAGGCATCCATCGAGATCGACCGCAAGATGCTGGCCGACCTCGCGGTGCATGACAAGGCTGCCTTTGGCAGCATCGTGGAGCAAGTCAAGGCCAAGCTGGCTGCTTGAGTTCACGATTGGTAGCTATAAATTTTATAGCTACTAGCGCGCAAACAACAAGGGCTAGGGCTTGAAAAGGCACTAGCCCTTGTTTCTTTTTCAAGAGTCGATATGAACGAGTTGGATTCCTTGGTGACGAGCGCGCGCGAGTCGTTCGCGCGTTCCGCAACCCCTGCCGAACTGGAGAACGCCAAGGCGCAGTTCCTGGGCAAGTCAGGCCGCCTGACCGAGCTCATGAAGGGCATGGCGCAGCTCTCGCCCGAGGAGAAGAAAACCCGCGGCGCCGCCATCAACGTGGCCAAGCAGGCCGTGGAGGCAGCCCTCGCCGCACGCCGCCAGGAGCTGGCGGACGCCGAGCTGCAGGCACAGCTCAAGGCCGAGGCGCTGGATGTGACGCTGCCGGGCCGCCAGCGCGGCCGCGGCGGCCTGCATCCCGTGTCGTTGACGCTGGAGCGCATCGAGCGGATCTTCGGTTCGATGGGCTTCGAGGTGGCGGACGGCCCCGAGATCGAGACCGACTGGTTCAACTTCACGGCGCTGAACACGCCCGAGGACCACCCCGCCCGGTCCATGCACGACACCTTCTACGTGGAAGGCGGCACACCCGAAGCCCCCAACCTGCTGCGCACGCACACCAGCCCGATGCAGGTGCGCTACGCCGTGCAGCATGTGAAGAAACACCGTGGCCTGATCGACGCCGGCCAGGCCATGCCCGAGATCCGCGTGATCGCTCCGGGCCGCACCTACCGCGTGGACTCCGACGCCACGCACTCGCCCATGTTCCACCAATGTGAAGGCCTGTGGATCGGCGAGAACGTGAGCTTCAAGGACCTGAAGGTCGTGTTCACGGACTTCTGCAAGACCTTCTTTGAAAGCGACGACCTGGTGCTGCGCTTTCGCCCCAGCTTCTTCCCTTTCACCGAGCCCAGCGCCGAGATCGATATCCAGTTCCAGTCGGGCCCGTTGGCCGGCAAGTGGCTGGAGGTGGCGGGCTCCGGCCAGGTGCACCCCAACGTGGTGCGCAACATGGGGCTGGACCCCGAGCGCTTCATCGGCTTTGCCTTCGGCATGGGGCCGGACCGACTGACCATGCTGCGCTACGGCGTGAACGACCTGCGCCTGTTCTTCGACGGCGACATCCGTTTCCTGTCGCAGTTCCAGTAATGCAAAAAAGTGAGCTGCCAGCGCTTGTTAAGCTTACTCTTCAATATGTTTTCATGTGGAAAACAATAGGTAGCAAGCGCTAGCAGCTCTCTTTTCAAGAGCACGCCAAAGAAGTCTGACTATGCAATTCCCCGAATCCTGGTTGCGCGAGTTCTGCAACCCTCCGCTCACCACCCAAGAACTGGCCGACACCCTGACGATGGCAGGGCTGGAGGTCGAAGAGCTGCAGCCCGTCGCGCCGCCGTTCACGAAGATCGTCGTCGGCGAGATCAAGGATGCCCAGCAGCACCCCAATGCCGACCGCCTGCGCGTGTGCCAGGTGGATGTGGGGCAGGGCGAGCCGCTGACCATCGTCTGTGGCGCGCCCAATGCCCGCGTGGGCATCAAGGTGCCGTGCGCCATGGTGGGTGCGGAGCTGCCGCCCGGCGAGGATGGCAAGCCGTTCCTCATCAAGGTGGGCAAGCTGCGCGGTGTGGAGAGCTTTGGCATGCTGTGCTCGGCGCGCGAGCTGAAACTGTCGGAGGACCATGGCGGCCTGCTGGAACTACCGGCCGACGCGCCGCTGGGCCAGGACATCCGCCAGTACCTGAACCTGGACGACACGCTGTTCACGCTCAAGCTCACACCCAACCTGGCGCATTGCCTGAGTGTCTACGGCATCGCGCGCGAGGTGTCCGCGCTGACGGGCGCGCCGCTGAAGGCGCCGCAGTTCCCCACCATGGCCACCGCGATCGATGACCGCTTGCCCGTGCGCGTGAGCGCGCCTGACCTGTGCGGGCGCTTCTCCGGCCGCGTCGTGCGCAACGTCAATACCCAGGCCGCCACACCGCAGTGGATGGTGGACCGCCTGGCGCGCTGCGGCCAGCGCAGTGTCTCGCCGCTGGTGGACATCTCCAACTACGTGATGTTCGAGTTCGGCCGCCCGTCGCACATCTTCGATCTGGACAAGATCCATGGCGGCCTGGAAGTGCGCTGGGGCAAGGCCGGCGAACAACTCAAGCTGCTCAACGGCAACACCGTCACCGTCGATGAGAAGGTGGGTGTGATCGCCGACGAGCGCGAGGTGGAGTCGCTCGCCGGCATCATGGGTGGTGACGCCACGGCTGTGTCGGATGACACGCGCAACATCTACGTCGAGGCGGCCTTCTGGTGGCCAGAGGCCGTAGCCGGCCGCTCGCGCCGCTACAACTTCTCCACCGACGCCGGCCATCGCTTCGAGCGCGGCGTGGATCCCGAGCTGACCGTGGAGCACATCGAGCGCATCACGCAGCTGATCGTCGACATTTGCGGTACGCCAGAGACGGCATGCGCTCCCATTGATGATCAGCGCGTCAACATGCCCGCGCAAACACCGGTGCGCATGCGCATCGCGCGTGCGGCCAAGGTGATCGGCATGCCGCTCACGCAGGCGCAGTGCGTGGATGCGCTGCGGCGCCTGGGCCTGCCGCTGCAGGAGGAAGAGGGTGCCGTGACGGTCACGCCACCGTCGTTCCGCTTCGACCTGCGCCTGGAGGAAGACCTGATCGAGGAAGTGGCGCGCGTGGTGGGCTACAACAACCTGCCCACCACCCCGCCGCTGGCGCCGATCACGCCCAAGCTGCGCGCAGAATCGCGCCGCAGCAGCTTCGCGGTGCGCCGTGAACTGGCGGCATTGGGCTACCAGGAGACCATCAACTTCAGCTTTGTCGAAGAGCATTGGGAAAAGGAACTGGCCGGCAACGCCGCGCCGATCAAGCTGCTCAACCCTATCGCCAGCCACCTGAGCGTCATGCGCTCGTCGCTGCTGGGCTCTTTGCTGCAGGTGCTCAAGTTCAACCTGGACCGCAAGGCCGGCCGCGTGCGCGTGTTCGAACTCGGGCGGGTGTTCCTGCGTGATGCGAGCGTGCAGAACACCGACCGCACGGTGGAAGGCTTCGCGCAGCCGATGCGGGTCGCGGGCCTGGCCTATGGTGCGGCCGATGCGCTGCAGTGGGGCCGCAAGGACAAGGCGGTGGACTTCTACGATGCCAAGGGTGATGTGGAAGCGCTGCTCGCGCCGCTGCGCCCCACGTTCGAGCCAGCAGCGCATCCGGCACTGCACCCGGGCCGCTGCGCGCGCGTGCTGCTGGAGGGCCAGCCCATCGGCTTTGTGGGCGAATTGCATCCGCAATGGCGCCAGTCCTGGGACCTGCCGGCTGCGCCGATGATGTTTGAACTGGAGCTGGACGCCGTGCTGCAGCGCAAGGTGCCGGGCTTTCGCCCCGTGGCCAAGCGCCAGTTGGTGGAGCGGGACATTGCCGTGGTTGTGGCCGAGCGGGTCTCGCACGATGAGGTGATGCGTGCCATTGGCGGTGCGCTGGCGGGCGATCTGCTGCGCTCCGCGGTGCTGTTCGATGTCTTCCGGCCCCAGCCGCAGCGTGCGGGCGAGGCCGTGCCGGCGGGCGCTCTGGCGCAGGGCGAGAAGAGCCTGGCCATTCGCCTGACGCTGGGCAGCGACGCCGCCGCGTTGACGGACGCTGAGATCGAAGCCGCAGTGCAATCGGTGCTGCAGGCGCTGGGTACCCACACAGGAGCGAGGTTGCGATGACTCGGGGGATGGAGCCGGGGCCGGTGGAGTTCGCCGTAGAAAGCCTGGAATCGCCTGCGCTGACCAAAGCGCAGCTGGCGGATCTGCTGTTCGAGCACATCGGCCTGAACAAACGCGAGTCCAAGGACATGGTGGACGCCTTCTTCGACCTGATCGTGCAAAGCCTGGTCGACGGCCAGGACGTGAAGCTGTCGGGGTTTGGCAATTTCCAGATCCGCACCAAGGCGCCGCGCCCGGGGCGTAACCCGCGCACTGGCGAAGCCATCCCCATCAAGGCGCGACGCGTGGTGACCTTTCATGCCAGCACCAAACTCAAGGAGCAGATCCAGGGGCAGGACAAAGCTTGAAGTAGTTGACCCGAACCGGTGTTTTTGGCCCAGAGATCCTGGCCGCCGGTAAGGGGCTGCAGTACGCTCCACAGTCCTGCCCGTTTTTTGCGCCATTCCCATGAGCACCTTGCTGCCACCCATTCCGGCCAAACGCTATTTCACGATTGGTGAAGTGGCGGAGCTCTGTGGCGTCAAACCCCATGTCCTGCGCTACTGGGAACAGGAATTCACGCAGTTGCGCCCCATGAAGCGGCGCGGCAACCGGCGCTATTACCAGCACCATGAGGTGCTGATGATCCGCCGCATTCGCGACCTGCTGTATGACCAAGGCTTCACCATCAGCGGTGCGCGCAACCGGTTGCAGGAGCTGGCCCATGCGGACAAGGCGCTGCTGCGCGATGGTGGTGCGCCGCATGCGGATGGCTTGGAGGCGGCTGTACCCGCGCAGGGTGCGAACGAGGGGATAAGCGTCGCGCAGGCGGTTCCTTTGAATGCGGCGACCCTGCGAAAAGAATTGGAAGAAATTCGCGCACTTCTTCTTACGGCCTGATTTTTCGGTATAGAATCCAAATCTTGTCGGCGTGTAGCGCAGCCTGGTAGCGCACTTGCATGGGGTGCAAGGGGTCGCGAGTTCGAATCCCGCCACGCCGACCATTTATGCCAAAGGGACCACCGTAAAAACGGTGGTCCCTTTCTTCTTTGGCGCGTTTGGATCCTTGGCGGGACCAATGTCTTGTGCGCAGTGGGCATGCGTCTCTCGCGCTACAATGAGAGGCTTTCCCGCAAACAAGTCGCCCGGCCGCATCCAAAGCAATTTTCAACAAGCAGTAGCCTTCAGGAACATCGCCGTTCCTGCGGCTCCCGGGCGACCCGTAAACCATCGGAGAACCCAGTGCTTTTGTCTCTCAAGGGAACCTTCCCGCCCGCCATCCTGGCGCTCGCAGACGGCACGGTCTTTATCGGTAACTCGATCGGTGCCGCCGGCACCACGGTCGGCGAAGTGGTCTTCAATACCGCCATCACCGGCTACCAGGAAATTCTCACGGACCCCAGCTACTGTCAGCAGATCGTCACCCTGACGTATCCGCACATCGGCAACTACGGCGTCAACGCAGAGGATATCGAGGCTGAAAAAGTCCACGCCGCAGGCCTCATCATCAAGGACCTGCCGCTGCTGGCCAGCAACTTCCGCATGACCGAGACGCTGCCCGAGTACCTCGTGCGTGCCAAGACGGTGGCCATCGCCAACATCGACACCCGTAAACTGACCCGCCTGCTGCGCACCCAGGGCGCGCAAAATGGCGCCATCGTCGGCTTGGCGGCTGGCGAGGCCGTGACCCAGGCGCGCATCGACGAAGCCGTGGCCGCGGCGAAGGCGGCGCCCAACATGAACGGGCTGGATCTGGCCAAGGTCGTGACCACGCGTGCCGCGTACGCCTGGGACCAGACTGAGTGGAAGCTGGGCGAAGGCTACGGCACGCAGACGGCCCCGCGCTTTCACGTCGTGGCCTATGACTATGGCGTGAAGCTGAACATCCTGCGCATGCTGGCCGAACGCGGCTGCAGGCTCACCGTGGTGCCCGCGCAGACCCCGGCGGCAGAGGTGCTGGCCATGAATCCCGATGGCGTGTTCCTGTCCAACGGCCCGGGCGACCCGGCGGCCTGCGACTACGCGATCACGGCAGTCAAGCAGATCATCGACAGCGGCGTACCTACCTTCGGCATCTGCCTGGGCCACCAGATCATGGCGCTGGCCAGTGGCGCCAGGACTTTCAAGATGGACAACAGCCATCATGGCGCAAACCACCCTGTGAAGGACTTGGACAGCGGCCGGGTAAGCATCACCAGCCAGAACCACGGTTTCGCGGTGGACATGGCATCGCTGCCGGCCACCTTGCGCGCCACGCACATCAGCCTGTTCGACGGCACGCTGCAGGGCCTGGAACACAAGGACAAGCCGGCCTTCTGCTTCCAGGGGCACCCCGAGGCGTCACCCGGTCCGCACGACATTGCCTACCTGTTCGACCGCTTCACCACTCTGATGCAGGCCGCCAAGGCCCAGTAAGCCCAAAAGGAAACCGGCGCCATGAAACTCTTCAGCTTCCCGGCTGCAGCGCTTGAGAAAGCCATTCACAAGCGTGTGCTGACATTGCCTCCAATGCACCGCGAGTGGTTCACCGAACGCTGGCAGCAAAAGCCCTATAAGAAGTCTTTCGTCGAGAACAAGGCCATGCCCCTGGTTACGCTGATCGCCAAGGGCAAGACTTGGGACGATGCGACCTTCGCAGAGGCCATGCAGGAGTGGGACGTGACGTTCTACGAGGCAGAAGCCGAAGTGTTGCGACCCCTGGTTCAGGGCGACGGCCTGCTGCAGCTGATGCAAAAGAACCTCCCCGCCGAGCGGGCCCAGGCGCTGCTGGACAGGCTGAATACGCGGCGCCCCGCAGCGGTGTCTGCCGCCCCAGCCTCCGCCCCAGCGACCGATTGACAGACATACCATGCCAAAACGCACAGACATCAAAAGCATCCTCATCATCGGTGCCGGCCCGATCATCATCGGCCAGGCCTGCGAGTTCGACTACTCGGGCGTGCAGGCCTGCAAGGCGCTGCGCGAGGAGGGCTACAAGGTCATCCTGATCAACAGCAACCCTGCGACGATCATGACCGACCCGGCCACGGCCGACGTCACCTACATCGAGCCCATCACCTGGCAGACGGTCGAGAAGATCATCGCCAAGGAGCGCCCCGACGCCATCCTGCCCACCATGGGCGGCCAGACTGCACTGAACTGCGCGCTGGACCTGTGGCGCAACGGCGTGCTGCACAAGTACAAGGTCGAACTGATCGGCGCGACGCCCGAGGCCATCGACAAGGCCGAAGACCGCCTGAAGTTCAAGGATGCGATGACCCGCATCGGCCTTGGGTCGGCGCGCTCCGGCATTGCCCACAGCATGGACGAGGCCTGGGCCGTGCAGAAGAACGTGGGCTTCCCCACCGTGATCCGGCCCAGCTTTACGCTGGGCGGCACTGGCGGCGGGATCGCCTACAACCCGGAAGAATTCGAAACCATCTGCAAGCGCGGCCTGGAAGCCTCACCCACCAACGAGCTGCTGATCGAAGAGTCGCTGCTCGGCTGGAAGGAGTACGAGATGGAGGTCGTGCGTGACAAGGCGGACAACTGCATCATCGTGTGCTCGATCGAGAACCTGGACCCGATGGGCGTGCACACGGGCGACTCGATCACCGTGGCACCCGCGCAGACGCTGACCGACAAGGAATACCAGATCATGCGCAACGCCAGCCTGGCAGTGCTGCGCGAGATCGGCGTCGACACGGGCGGCTCCAACGTGCAGTTCTCGGTGAACCCGAAGGACGGCCGCATGATCGTGATCGAGATGAACCCACGCGTGTCGCGCTCGTCGGCGCTGGCCTCCAAGGCCACGGGCTTCCCGATCGCCAAGGTCGCTGCCAAGCTGGCCGTGGGCTATACGCTCGATGAACTGAAGAACGAGATCACCGGCGGCGCCACACCTGCGTCGTTCGAACCCTCCATCGACTACGTCGTCACCAAGATCCCGCGTTTTGCGTTCGAGAAATTCCCAGCGGCCGACAGCCGCCTGACCACGCAGATGAAGTCCGTAGGCGAGGTGATGGCCATGGGCCGCACTTTCCAGGAGTCCTTCCAGAAGGCGTTGCGCGGCCTGGAGGTGGGTGTGGATGGCATGAATGAGAAGACGCAGGACCGCGAACTGCTCGAGAAGGAGCTGGGCGAGCCGGGACCTGAGCGCATCTGGTACGTGGGTGACGCGTTCGCCATGGGCCTGTCGGTGGACGAGGTGCATGACCTCACCAAAATCGACAAGTGGTTCCTCGTGCAGATCGAGGAGATCGTGAAGATCGAACTCGACCTGGACCAACTCACGGCCGAGAAGGGCGAGGGCGCGCTGGCCTCGCTGGATGCGGACACGTTGCGCGCTCTCAAGAAGAAGGGCTTCTCCGACCGCCGCCTGGCCAAGCTGCTCAAAACCAACGAGAAGGCTGTGCGCGAAGCGCGCCATGCGCTGAATGTGCGCCCGGTGTACAAGCGCGTGGATACCTGCGCCGCCGAATTCGCCACCAATACCGCCTACATGTATTCGACCTATGAGGACGAATGCGAAGCCGAGCCCACCAACCAGAAGAAGATCATGGTGCTGGGTGGCGGCCCCAACCGCATCGGCCAGGGCATCGAGTTCGACTACTGCTGCGTGCATGCCGCCCTCGCCATGCGCGAGGACGGGTACGAGACCATCATGGTCAACTGCAACCCCGAGACTGTCTCGACCGACTACGACACGTCGGATCGCCTGTACTTCGAACCGCTGACGCTGGAAGACGTGCTGGAGATCGTGGACAAGGAAAAGCCCGAGGGCGTGATCGTGCAGTACGGCGGCCAGACGCCACTGAAGCTGGCGCTGGGCCTGGAGGCCGCTGGCGTGCCGATCATTGGCACCACCCCCGACATGATCGACGCCGCCGAGGACCGCGAGCGTTTCCAGAAGCTGCTGGGCGACCTGGGCCTGCGCCAGCCGCCCAACGCCACCGCGCGTACCGAACCCGAGGCGCTGGAGAAGGCCGCTGCCCTGGGCTACCCGCTGGTGGTGCGCCCCAGCTACGTGCTGGGCGGCCGTGCCATGGAGATCGTGCATGAGCAGCGCGACCTGGAACGCTACATGCGTGAAGCCGTCAAGGTAAGCAACGATTCGCCAGTGTTGCTGGATCGCTTCCTCTCCAATGCCATCGAATGCGATGTGGATTGTGTGCGCGATGCCTCCGGTGCCGTGTTCATCGGCGGCGTGATGGAACACATCGAACAGGCTGGCGTGCACTCGGGCGACTCCGCCTGTTCGCTGCCGCCGTACTACCTGAAGGCCGAGACGGTGGCCGAGATCAAGCGCCAGACCACGGCCATGGCCCATGGCCTGAATGTGGTGGGCCTGATGAACGTGCAGTTCGCAATTCAGGAAACTGACGACGGTGATGTGATCTACGTGCTGGAAGTGAACCCGCGCGCCTCGCGCACGGTGCCGTTCGTCAGCAAGGCCACGGGCATCCAGTTGGCCAAGGTGGCGGCGCGCTGCATGGCCGGCCAGACCCTGGCCAGCCAGGGCATCACCAAAGAAGTCACGCCGCCGTACTTCAGCGTGAAGGAGGCCGTGTTCCCCTTCGTCAAGTTCCCGGGCGTGGACACCATTCTGGGCCCCGAGATGAAGTCCACCGGCGAAGTCATGGGCGTGGGCAAGACCTTTGGCGAGGCCTTCGTCAAGAGCCAACTGGGTGCGGGTACGCGCCTGCCGCGCTCGGGCAAGGTGTTCCTCACCGTGAAGAACGCCGACAAGCAGCGCGCGGTGGCGATTGCCCGCGACCTGGCGGCCATGGGCTTCGAGCTGCTGGCCACCAAGGGAACGGCCGCGGCCATCGAGGCCGCCGGCGTGCCGGTGCAGGTGGTCAACAAGGTGACCGAAGGCCGCCCGCACATCGTGGACATGATCAAGAACGACGAGATCGCCATGGTCATCAACACAGTGGAGGAGCGCCGCAACGCGATTGCCGATTCGCGCGCGATCCGCACCAGCTCGCTGCTGGCACGCGTGACCACCTTCACGACCATTTTCGGCGCCGAGGCGGCCGTGGAAGGCATGAAGCACCTCGACAACTTGGACGTGTATTCGGTGCAGGAACTGCACGCCCGCCTGGCGGCTGCAGCCTGAGCGCGGCACCGGGTTTTAGGGGATGACCGCCGCGGCAAACGCGGCATAATCGCCCTTGATTTGTGAGACCGCCGCGCGGCAACGCGCGGCGGTTTGCTTTTTGCATTTGGAATCTGGAGACGGACCCATGGCCACCATTCCCATCACCAAGCGCGGCGCAGAGAAACTCAAGGAGGAACTGCACCGCCTCAAGACCGTCGAGCGGCCTGCCGTGATCAGCGCCATTGCGGAGGCGCGCGCGCAGGGCGATCTGAGCGAAAACGCCGAGTACGAAGCCGCCAAGGACCGCCAGGGCTTCATCGAAGGCCGCATCATGGAGATCGAAGGCAAGCTGTCGGCGGCCCAGATCATCGACCCCTCGGCGCTGGACGCTGGCGGTCGCGTGGTCTTCGGCGCCACGGTGGAGCTGGAGGACGAGGACACGGGCGACGCCGTGAAGTACCAGATCGTGGGCGAGGACGAAGCCGACTTGAAGCACGGCCTGATCAATGTTTCCAGCCCGATCGCGCGCGCGCTCATCGGCAAGGAAGAGGGCGACACGGCCGAGGTGCAGGCGCCTGGGGGCGTGCGGCGCTACGAAGTGGTGGCCGTCAGCTACATCTGAGGGTGCACGCCATGCGCGAACGCCTGCCCGTGCTGGCTGCGGCCCTGTGGTGGGGTAGCCTCACGGCCATGGGCTTCGTGGCCGTGCCGATGCTGTTCGTCTACCTGCCCACGCCGAGTATGGCGGGGCAGATGGCAGCCCGTTTGTTCGAGGCGCAGACTTATATTTCGATAGCGTGTTGCGCTTGTCTGTTGGTGCTTTCCAAAAGAAAACACGCGGAAACCGAGGAGCAGTGGGCGCGAGCAGCTATGGTTTTTGTGATCCTCGGCCTGCTGCTGGCCTTGCTGGTGCAATATGGCGTGGCGCCGCGCATCGTGGCGCGCCAGAACCTGCGGCTGTGGCACAGCGTGGGCAGTGCCATGTATCTGGTGCAATGGCTCTGCGCGGGTATTACGTTGTGGAAAACTGCCAGGCAAGGAGGGTGAGCGAGCATGGAATCCCAGGTCGTACGCATCGAATCCCGTGATTGGTCGGTACCGGGGACCGACGCCTGGCGCGCTGCGCTGGAGGGCGGCAAGGTGCTGTTCTTTCCCAACCTCGCCTTCGAGGTGCAGCCTGACGAGCGCGCCCTGCTGCGGCCCGACATCCGCGACCCTGGTGCGCGCAACATCAGCCTGAATGTTGACGGCAGCCTGAAGGGCGCGGTGGGCGACGCCGCCACCCAGGCGCAGTTGACGGCCATGATCACGCGCTTTCGGGCGCAGGCGCTGGGCTTGATCGAGGCACTGCTGCCGCATTACACCTCTGCGCTGCGACTGGCCCCCACCAGCTACCGGCCGATGCAGGTGGAAAGCCGCCAGCAATCCTGGCGGGCCGACGACCGGCGGCTGCACGTGGATGCGTTTCCCTCGCGCCCCAACTATGGCGAACGCATCTTGCGCGTGTTTGCCAACGTCAACCCCGACGGGGCGCCCCGTGTGTGGCGCGTGGGTGAGCCCTTCGAAGCCATGGCGCGTAAGTTCCTGCCACGCGCCAAGCCGTATTCGGCGTGGCAGGCCAAGGTGCTGCAGGCGCTGCGTGTGACCAAGTCCTTTCGCAGCGAGTACGACCACCTGATGCTGCAACTGCACGACGGCATGAAGGGCGACCTGGAGTACCAGCGCACCAGTCCGCAGGAAACGGTGCCGTTTCCGGCGGGTTCGGTATGGATGTGCTTTTCGGACCAAGCCACGCATGCGGTCATGTCCGGCCAATACATGCTGGAGCAGACATTGCACCTGCCCGCGTCGCATGGGTATGACCGGGAAGCGAGCCCCTTGGCGATCCTCACGCGATTGACGGGCCGGCCGTTGCACGGCGTTCCGACGGCCTAACCGGCGCCTTGGCGCTGACGGTTCCTGTCCGCCCCGCTTCATGGCGGGGTGACCTCGTCATTCGCGCCAGTGGCGCGCCACCCAGCGTGCGGGCTGGATGTGGTGAAAGCGCTTGTTGCGCCGTCCCTCCAGCGCATCCGGCGGATTGCATTCGCCGTGGAAGATCATGATGCGTGCGCCTTCGGGCACGAAGGGCTCGCGCCAGTAGTTGCTCGGCCACGCGGGAATGCCGTCGTACTTGAAGCTCGGGCACCAGCCTTCAGGCCAGTACGACAGCTTGCCCTGGGCATGCAGGAAGCGTGACAGAAAGGCCTGCTCGTTGCGATAGTTGGCCTGCACCTCGTCCATGTGCGTGCGAAAGTACGCCAGCACATCGGCATGCGCGCCCAGTTCAAAGCGGTAGACCGAGGAGTTGCCCGTGATCCGCTGGCCAAAGCGCCAGAAACGGGGGTAGTCGTGGATGATGAGAAATTCACCCGGCTGCTCGAAGAAGGGATCCAGCCCGCCCACGATCACCACGTCGAGGTCGAGGAACAGCGCTGTGCCGCGCAGGCCGTGCAGGTCGGCCTCGAAGGTCGTGAGCTTCTTCCAGGCGCCGTCCCGCTGGCCGGGCGCCAGTTGCAGATTCAGCGGCGGGATGGGCAGGCACTGCACCTCGGGGCGTATGCCCGCATCGTCGTCGGTGAGGCAGACGAAGTTGAACTCGCCACTCAGGTGGCGGCGCACCATGGCGTAAAGCCGGTTGACGTACTCGGGGCCATATTTCGTGCCCCACTTCATGCAAAGGATGTGGCGCTGGTGCTGCTGCGGCTGCGGTGCGTTCATGGGATCTAGGGTCAATCGGCCTGGCGTTTCTTTACCGACTTCTGCTTGGGCTTGGCACGCTTGATCTGCCCGCCAGGCGTCAGACGCTGGTTACCCAGCACACGCAGTTGTTTGACCTCGGGGCGCTGGCCGCCGCGCTTGCTGAACTTGAGTACCTTCACATCGCGGGGACCGGGCATGCGGTCTTCGTCGATGGCTTTCTCTTTCGCAGGAATGGGCCGCCACAGCACCAGCAGCTTGCCGATATGCTGGATGGGTGCGGCGTTCAGCGCATCGGCCAGTTGCTGATACATCTCCTCGCGTGCGGCGCGGTCGTCGTTGAAGACGCGCACCTTGATGAGGCCATGGGCCTTGAGTGCGGCATCGATCTCCTTTTGAACGGCGGCCGTAAGTCCGTCGCCACCGATCAGGACCACGGGGTCCAGATGGTGGGCATTGGCGCGGTGTTCCCGGCGCTCGGCGGGAGTCAGTTGAATTTGAGGCATACCCGTATTATCTCAACGCCCCGGCAATGGCCGGCATACTGCTGTCCCCCGATCCGGGGCGGCGCACCGATCTATCCATGAAAGCCCAGACCAAAAGCAAGAAGGTGAACAAGGCATGGCTTCACGACCATGTCAACGACACCTACGTCAAGCTCGCCCAGAAGGAGGGCTACCGCGCACGCGCCGCCTACAAACTCAAGGAGATCGACGAACAGCTCGGGCTGATCAAGCCCGGCCATGTGGTGGTGGATCTCGGGTCGTCTCCGGGGGCCTGGAGCCAGTATGTGCGCCGGCGGCTGTCGCCGGACGGGGCTGCCGTGGGGCAACTCAACGGCGTCATCATCGCGCTGGACATTCTGCCGATGGAACCGATTGAAGGCGTCACCTTTTTACAGGGGGATTTTCGGGAGGAAGAGGTGCTGGCACGCTTGCAGGAGGCCGTGCAAGGGCGGCCCGTGGATGTGGTGGTGTCGGACATGGCTCCCAATCTGTCGGGCGTGGAGTCGGTGGATGCCGTGCGTATCGCGCACCTGATCGAGCTGGCGGTGGACTTTGCCGTGCACCATCTGAAGCCTGAGGGGGCACTGGTTGTGAAGCTGTTCCACGGCAGCGGTTACTCCCAGTTGGTGCAACTCTTCAAGGACACCTTTCGCGTGGTCAAGCCGATGAAGCCCAAGGCCTCGCGCGACAAGTCATCGGAGACCTTTCTGGTGGGCATGGGGCTCAAGCGTCAAGGTTGACCGCAGCGCCTTGACCATGGCCTGTGCCGGGGTTAATGGGCAGTGCTGGCGGGTTGAAACGCCTAAAATGAACCCCAATTGCGTTAGGACGTTTCCATGACAGTGTCGTGGCCGGCCTCCCACTTCTGAATCTGGAGTTCCGCTTGAATAATCAGTGGTTTTCAAAAGTCGCCGTCTGGCTGGTCATTGCCATGGTGCTCTTTACGGTGTTCAAACAATTTGACACCCGTGCGGGCGCGGGCGCCGGAACCATCGGCTATTCGGAATTCCTGGAAGAGGTGCGCAGCAACCGCATCAAGAGCGCGACCATCCAGGAAGGGCAGGGCGGCACCGAGATCGTGGCGGTCACCAATGATGACCGCCGCATCCGCACCACGGCCACCTACCTCGACCGCGGCCTCGTGGGCGACCTGATCAACAACAACGTCAAGTTCGACGTCAAGCCGCGCGAAGAAGGCTCGCTGCTCATGACCCTGCTGGTCAGCTGGGGCCCCATGCTGCTGCTGATCGGCGTGTGGGTGTACTTCATGCGCCAGATGCAGGGCGGCGGCAAGGGTGGTGCCTTCAGCTTCGGAAAGTCGAAGGCGCGCATGCTGGACGAGAACAACAACACCGTCACCTTCGCGGATGTGGCGGGCTGCGACGAGGCCAAGGAAGAGGTGAAGGAAGTCGTCGACTTCCTGAAAGACCCGCAGAAATTCCAGAAATTGGGCGGCCGCATTCCGCGCGGCTTGCTGCTGGTCGGCCCACCCGGCACCGGCAAGACGCTGCTGGCCAAGTCCATCGCAGGTGAAGCCAAGGTGCCGTTCTTCAGCATCTCGGGCTCCGACTTCGTGGAAATGTTCGTCGGCGTGGGTGCGGCGCGTGTGCGCGACATGTTCGAGAACGCCAAGAAAAACGCCCCCTGCATCATCTTCATCGATGAAATCGACGCCGTGGGTCGTCAGCGTGGCGCTGGCCTGGGCGGTGGCAATGACGAGCGCGAGCAGACACTGAACCAGATGCTGGTCGAGATGGATGGCTTCGAGACCAACCTGGGCGTGATCGTCGTGGCTGCGACCAACCGTCCCGACATCCTGGACGCTGCCTTGCTGCGCCCCGGCCGTTTCGACCGCCAGGTCTATGTGACGCTGCCTGATATTCGTGGGCGCGAGCAGATCCTGGGTGTGCACATGCGCAAGATTCCGGTAGGGCAGGACGTGAACCCCGCCATCATTGCGCGCGGAACGCCCGGCATGTCCGGCGCAGACTTGGCCAACCTGTGCAACGAAGCAGCGTTGATGGCTGCACGGCGCAATGCGCGCACCGTGGAGATGCAGGACTTCGAGAAGGCCAAGGACAAGATCATCATGGGCCCCGAGCGCAAGACCATGGTCATGCCCGAGGAAGAGCGCCGCAACACGGCCTACCACGAAGCAGGCCATGCGCTGATCGGCAAGTTGTTGCCGAAGTGCGACCCGGTACATAAGGTCACCATCATTCCGCGCGGCCGCGCGCTGGGCGTGACCATGAGCCTGCCCGAGAAGGACCGCTACTCCTACGACAAGGAGTACATGCTGAACCAGATCGCCATGCTGTTCGGCGGGCGCATTGCCGAAGAAGTGTTCATGAACCAGATGACCACGGGAGCCAGCAATGACTTCGAACGCGCCACGTCCATCGCGCGCGACATGGTGATGCGCTACGGCATGAGCGAGGCCCTGGGGCCCATGGTGTACGCGGAGAACGAAGGCGAAGTGTTCCTGGGCCGTTCGGTGACCAAGACCACCAATATCTCCGAAGAAACCATGCAGAAGGTGGATGCCGAGGTGCGTCGCATCATCGACGAGCAGTACGGATTGGCACGCCGCCTGATCGAAGAGAACCAGGACAAGATGCACGCCATGGCGAAGGCCATGCTGGAGTGGGAAACCATCGATGCCGAACAGCTGGACGACATCATGGCCGGCCGGGCGCCTCGCCCGCCCAAGGACTGGACGCCGCGCACCCCTCCTTCGGGTGGTGATGGTTCCAGCGGCGGCACTCCGGCCGTCAAGCCGGACCCGGCGCCCTCCGCCGCCTGACAGCGGTTTGGCATGAACAACGGGGCCTCGCGCCCCGTTTTCTGTATTTCACGGCTCTCACTCACGCATGCGCTGGCAAACCACACGTTTCGACGTGGACCTCACGCGTCCCCAGGTCATGGGGATCGTCAACGTCACCCCAGATTCCTTCTCAGACGGCGGCCGGCATGTCGATACGCGGGGAGCGTTGCGGCACTGCGAGCAGCTGATCAAGGATGGCGCGGATATCCTGGACATCGGCGGTGAATCCACGCGCCCGGGTAGCCCGGCGGTGCCGCTGGAGCAAGAGCTGGCGCGCGTCGTGCCGCTGGTGGTGGAGGCGGTGCGCCTGGGGGTGCCAGTCTCGGTCGACACCTACAAGCCCCAGGTCATGCAGGCGGTGCTGGACCTGGGGGCGGACATCGTCAACGACATCTGGGCGTTGCGCCAGCCAGGGGCGGCCGGGATCGTCGCCGCCCATCCGCGCTGCGGCGTGTGCCTGATGCATATGCACCGGGACCCGCAGACCATGCAGGCCACGCCCATGGAGGAAGATGTGGTGCCGTCAGTGCTCTATTTTTTGGAGCGCTCAGCGCAGGAACTGCAAGCGCTGGGCGTGGAAAAGGCCCGCATCGTGCTCGACTATGGCATTGGGTTCGGCAAGACAGTCGAGCAGAATTTCGCCCTGCTGGCCCGCCAGCCCGAGCTCCTGGCCTTGGGCTACCCGTTGCTGGCCGGCTGGTCGCGCAAATCGTCCATCGGTTCCGTCACTGGCCTGCCTGTGCACGAACGCATGGCACCAAGCGTTGCCGCGGCCGTGCTTGCCGTGGAGCGCGGTGCGCGGGTGGTGCGTGTGCATGACGTACGCGAGACCGTGGCGGCGCTGGCGGTGTGGAGCGCGATGCGGCAGCAGGACACCGGCGCCGCCATTTCCCAGTAATCAAGGAATTTCATGACCCGCAAGTATTTCGGCACCGATGGCATCCGCGGCACGGTGGGACAGTCGCCCATCACCCCCGACTTCGCGCTGCGCTTGGCACATGCGGTAGGGCGTGTGCTGCGCCGCACGCAGGAGCGTCCCACGGTGCTCATCGGCAAGGACACGCGCATCTCCGGTTACATGCTGGAAAGCGCGCTGGAATCGGGCTTCAACTCGGCGGGTGTGGATGTCGTGCTGCTGGGGCCGCTGCCTACGCCGGGTGTGGCCTACCTCACGCGTGCCCAGCGTGCGAGTCTGGGCGTGGTCATCAGCGCCAGCCACAATCCATACCCCGACAACGGCATCAAGTTCTTCAGTGCGCAAGGCACCAAGCTGCCCGACGCATGGGAAGAAGAGGTGGAAGCCGCCCTGGAGCAACCGCCCGTGTGGGCCGATTCCGCATCGCTGGGCAAGACGCGACGGCTGGATGACGCCGCCGGCCGTTACATCGAATTCTGCAAGAGCACTTTTGCCAACGACCTCACGCTGCGGGGCCTGAAGATCGTCGTGGATGCCGCACATGGCGCGGCTTATCACATCGCGCCCAAGGTGTTCCATGAACTGGGGGCCGAGGTCCTGGCGATCGGGTGCGCGCCCGATGGACTCAACATCAACCATCAGGTGGGCGCCACGCATCCGGACGCGCTGGTGCGAGCCGTGCGTGCCAACCATGCTGACTACGGCATTGCGCTGGATGGCGACGCGGACCGCGTGCAAATGGTGGATGCGGCGGGGCGGCTTTTCAACGGTGACGAACTGCTCTACGTGATGGTCGCCGCCCGGCTGGCGCGCGACGAGCATGTGCCCGGCGTAGTCGGCACCTTGATGACCAACATGGCCGTGGAAGAAGCCCTGCAGCGGCGCGGCGTGAAATTCATGCGCGCCAAGGTGGGGGACCGCTATGTGCTGGAAGAACTCCAGCGCCAGCATTGGCTGTTGGGCGGGGAGGGCTCGGGCCACCTGCTCGCGCTGGACCGGCACACCACGGGCGATGGCCTGATCAGCGCGTTGCAGGTGTTGCAGGCGTGCGTGCGCAGCGGCAAAACGCTGGCACAGCTGCTCGCGGACGTGCCGTTGTTTCCCCAGGTGTTGCTCAATGTGCGCTTGAACCCGGGCCAGGACTGGAAAACCAACCCTGTGCTCGCGGATGCCATCCGCGACGCAGAGGCCGAATTGGGCGCCCATGGCCGCGTGCTGGTACGCGCCAGCGGCACGGAGCCACTGTTGCGCGTGATGGTGGAGGCACGTGAGGCCGAGCAGGCGAACCGCTGCGCACAACGCATGGCAGACGCGGCGCGTGCGGGCTGATTTGCTATTGTTACTGTAGCTGCTTGCGCTTGATAGACGGGCGCTACAGGCACTTTTGACTGTTCATTCAGGCTGGGCGCTGCAGCAGATACTGCTGCAGATGCGGGGCCCCCAGGGGCCGGCTGAAATAGAAACCCTGGGCTTCATCACAGCCCTGTTCGCGCAGGAACGTCAGCTGATGGGCGGTTTCTACCCCCTCGGCCGTGGTGCGCATGCCCAGCGCCTGCGCCATGCGGATGATGGCGCTGACGATGGCGCGGTCGTTGCCGTCATGGTCCAGGTCGCGCACGAAGGACTGGTCGATCTTCAGCCGGTAGATCTGGAATCGCTTGAGATGGCTCAGCGACGAATAGCCGGTACCAAAGTCATCCATCGACAGGCGCACGCCTTTGGCGTGGAGCTGGTCCATCGTCGCGATCGCGGCGTGGGGGTCCGCGACGGCCACGTTCTCGGTCAGCTCCAGCTCCAGCAGGTGGGGCTGCACTCCGTACTCGGCGAGAAGCCGGTCCACCAGCTCCAGCAACTGCGGCTGGCGGAACTGCACGGCGGACAGATTCACTGCCATCGTCAGGGCCGGAAGTCCCTGGCTATGCCAGGTGCGCAACTGCGCCAGCGCCGTGCGCAGCACCCACTCGCCAATGGGCAGGATTTGCCCAGTGTCTTCTGCCACCGGAATGAATTCTGCCGGCGATACCGCGCCCAGTTCTGGGTGATGCCAGCGCAGCAGCGCCTCCACGCCGCAGACCCGGCCCGTCGCGATGGACACCTGGGGTTGGTAATGCAGCGACAACTGGTTGCGCTCCAGAGCCCGCCGCAGCGCGTTGGTCAATTGCAGCGCTCGGGCCGACTGCGCCTGCATCGTGGGCGTGAAGAACCGGAAGCTGTTGCGTCCGTCCGCCTTGGCGCGGTACATCGCGGTATCGGCCGACTGGATCAGGGTCTCGAAATCGCTCCCATGCTCAGGAAAGAGCGCAATCCCCATGGACAGGGCCAGCGACAATTCATGGTGCTGGATGTGCACCGGCTGCAGGGCTGCTTCCTGCATCTTGGCCGCCACCCGCGCGGCGCCTTGCGCGTTGGCGCCGGGTAGCAGGAGCACGAACTCGTCACCCCCTAGACGCGCCACGGTGTCCCTTTGCCGCACCGTGGTGCGCAGGCGCTGTGCGATTTCCACCAACAGTGCATCGCCGATGCGATGGCCCAGCGAGTCGTTCACGTGCTTGAAGTTGTCCAAGTCCAGGAACATCACGGCCAGGGGCGCACCGGACTCTTGCGCCTGGCGGATCGCGTCCTGACCGCGCTCGGCCAGAAGGACGCGGTTGGGCAGTTCGGTGAGCGCGTCGTAGTGCGCCATCCAGTAGATACGTTCCTGGTCGCGTTGACGGTCCTGGATCTCGCGGTGCAGGTTGCCCACTGTCTCCTGCAACTCGCGCGTGCGGTCGCGCACTTGCTGCTCCAGTTCGCCATGCATGCCCGCGAGCTGCCTCTGAATGCGCAATCGCTCGCTCACATCCATCACGATCCAGATGGAGCCCTGCGCGACATTCGACGGATCGACGGCCTTGCTGCGTACCTCACATTCAATGGCGCGCCCATCGCGGGTGCGCAAGACCATCTGGCCTTCGAAGGCCTGTCCCTGCACCAGCGGCGCATAGCAGCGCACCCCGGCCTCGTGCCAGTCTTCGTCGCTCAAATACCACCGCCGCGACGAGGACCCTGCCAGTTCGCCCGGGCCGTACCCCAGGATCTGCTCGAAATGGCGGTTGCACCGTGTCATGCGCCGCTCTTGCAGGAAGACGATGCCCACCATGGCACTGTCGAACAGCACCTGCTTTTCCCACAAGGCCGCCTGCAACTGCGCCTGAGCGCGCTTTTGCTCGTCGATGTCGTCGATGATCCAGATGGACCCTTCGCGGCTGTCCCGGGGGTTGATCAATCGCCCGGTGAGGTGCGCCCAGAACAGTTGGCCGTCGCAGCGTTTCAGCTGGCGCTCCGTGCGATACGCCTGACCGCGCGCGAGGGTCGGATAAGCGGCGCGGCCGAGTTCGCGGAACGCTCCCCGGCTTGGGTGCAGGGCTTCGCTGCTTCGGCCAATCGCGTCTTCGGGCGAGGGTAGCCCGAAGATCTCGGCGCAGCGCTGGTTGCACCGCACCAAAGCGCGGTTGCGAATGAACACGATCCCGACACCCGCGCTGTCCAGCAAGGTCTGCTGTTCCCGCAGGACGCGCTGCATCGCCCCGGGAGAAACCTGCCCTGGGTCCTGCGCCAGGGCGGTGGACGGGTGCGACATGGACCAGCAGTCCGAAGATGGTGACGTTGGAAATCCTGATTTGTAGCAATTGTATTAGCGGCGGGGCGTTTTCGGCCATCTCTTTTTGGCAGGGTTAGTCCCATGACACAAAGTCGCCACGAAGGCGACACCGCGCCGTCACGGGCCGTATGCACAGTCATGTCCAAGGAATGCGGTGCTCCGGCCTCTTCGGGCAGGCACGCGTGGTCCTTGCGACATCAGGAGTGCCAATGAGCGACTTGCCGAACCCCACCATGCCCTTGAGCCCCGTGACCCTTCCCAGGGGGTCACTTCACCGCCCACGCAGCACGGAAGGTGTGGGCCACGGTGCAGCGCCGCACGGCGGTGTGGAGGTGGCCTGGGCGCGGCATCTCGATGAAGTCCGTCAAGCGCAGCGGTTGAGATTCGATGTCTTCGCTTCGGAAATGGGCGCACGTCTGCAGACCGCGCTGCCCGGCCATGATGTGGACCTCTTTGACGACTACTGTGAGCATCTACTGGTGCGCGACACGCAGTCGCGGCAAGTGATCGGCACCTACCGGGTCTTGACGCCTGCGCAGGCCCAGCGCGTGGGCAGCACGTATAGCGATACCGAGTTCGACCTGACGCGCCTGCGCGGCCTGCGTGAGCGCATGGTGGAACTGGGCCGCAGTTGCGTTCACCCCGACCATCGCCATGGCGGCGTCATTCTTGCGCTGTGGGGCGCACTGGCGGACTTCATGGCCCGCAACCGGCTGGACACGATGATCGGCTGCGCCAGCATCCCGATGCTGCACGGCGGCATTGTCACGGGCGACGTGGCCGCCAGCATCTGGCACCAATTGCGCCAGACGCATCTCGCGCCCATCGAATACCATGTCTTGCCCCGCTTGCCGCTGCCTGTCGAGCACCTGGACAGCAGCATGGATGTGGAGCCGCCAGCGTTGATCAAGGGCTATTTGCGCCTGGGTGCCAAGATTCTGGGAGCGCCTGCCTGGGACCCGGATTTCAACACGGCCGACCTGCCCATGCTGATGCGCCTGGTGGATCTACCCCCTCGCTACCGGAAGCACTTCCTGGGACATTGACGAGTACGCCTTCGGAAAGGTATCCCGAGCAACGCATGACAGAAACAAGTCAATGTCATGAATTTGTCATTGGCATGGCGAATACTGGCAGTCACTTCTTCTTCTTTGTGCTCCCATGTCCTCTTCCGTGACTCCGTCCGCTGTCTCTCGCCAGATCGACGAGGAACCGGATACCGGCGTGGAAAAGAAGGGGGCCGCCGCCGCTTTGCCGGTTCCCGTGGCTGGCGTGCCGTTGCTGGACCGTGACCACAGCATTCTTGCTTTCAATGAACGGGTGCTGGACTGGGCGATGCGGGAAGACGTGCCGCTGCTGGAGCGGCTGCGCTACCTGTGCATCGTTTCTTCCAACCTTGACGAGTTCTTCGAAGTACGTGCCGCTGCCCATCTTGCCGCGGCGGACGGTGGTGAAGCCAAGCAAGGCTACAGCCTGCATTCGTTTGAGGCGCTGGCACGCAAAGCCCACGATCTGGTCGAGCGGCAATACGCCCTGTACAACCATTCGCTGATTCCCGCGTTTGCCGCGCAGGGCATACGCATGGTCTCGCATGGCGAGCGCACGGCGGCGCAGCGGCGGTGGGTGCGTGAGTATTTCCAGCGCGATGTGCGCCCGCTGCTCATTCCGGTGGGGTTGGATCCGGCGCACCCATTTCCCCAAGTGGCGAACAAATCCCTGAACTTCATCGTGCGCCTGCGCGGCAGCGATGCCTTCGGGCGTGAAAACGAGATCGCCATTGTCAAGGTGCCGCGCGTATTGCCGCGCATCATGCGCCTGCCCGCACATGTGGCGCCCACGGGCATGCAGTTCGTCAGCCTCTCCAGCATCATCCGCACGCACCTGGTGGACCTGTTTCCGGGCCGCGAGGTGTACGAATTTTCGCAGTTCCGCGTCACCCGTCACTCGGACCTCGCTGTGGATGAGGAAGACGTGCGCAACCTGCGCACCGCCCTGCGGCAGGGACTGCAGCAGCGGCACTTCGGTCAAGCGGTGCGCCTGGAGGTGTCTTCCGGTTGCTCGCGATTCCTGGCCGAATTCCTGCAATCCCAGTTCGCTCTGCCTGCCGCGGCGCTGTACCGGGTGCATGGCCCTGTCAACCTGGTGCGGTTGGTGCAGATGGTGGAACTGATTAATGTGCCAGCCTTGCTGTTCCCTCCGTGGCGCCCGGCATGGCCAGTGCAATTGCCGCGCTCCAGCTCCATCATGGCGGAGCTGCGCCGCAGAGACCTGCTCATCCACCAGCCTTTCGAGAGTTTTGACGGAGTGCTGGCATTCCTGCGCGAAGCGGTCAACGATCCGCAGGTGCTGGCCATCAAGCAGACCATCTATCGCACGGGCTCGGATTCGGAACTCATGGAGCTCCTGCGTGAGGCGGTGCGTCGCGGCAAGGAAGTGACGGCAGTCGTGGAACTGAAGGCACGCTTTGACGAGGAGGCCAACATCAACTGGGCCGAAGCGCTGGAGTCCATCGGCGCGCAGGTGGTGTATGGCGTCGTGGGCTTGAAGACCCATGCCAAGATGCTCTTGGTGACGCGCCGCGAAGGAGGGCGCCTGCGGCGCTACGGGCACCTGTCCACTGGCAATTACAACCCACGCACGGCCCGGCTCTATACCGATCTAAGCTATCTGACGGCGGATGCGGACCTGACGGCGGACATGGATCTCGTCTTTGACCATCTGGCCAATCAGAACCGGCTGCCACCGCTGAAGCAGTTGGTCATGGCGCCCTTCGACCTGCACTCGTTCCTGTTGGAGCAAATTGAGCAGGCAGGGCTGGCGGCTGAGCGCGGCGAGGGCGGCCGCATCGTCGCCAAGATGAACGCGCTGACCGATGAGGCATTGGTGCAGGCGCTCATCCGCGCGGGCCAGCGTGGCGCAAGCGTTGACCTCATCGTGCGCGGCGCATGCATCCTCCCCGCACAGGTGGCGGGCGCCACGGAGAACATCCGGGTGCGTTCCGTCATCGGTCGCTTCCTGGAGCACACGCGCGTGTTTTACTTCCGCAGCGGTACGCGGGAAGACCTTTACCTGTCCAGCGCCGATTGGATGAACCGCAACATGCTGCGCCGCGTGGAACTGGCGTGGCCGGTGACGGACAAGAAGCTGCGCCAGCGCATCATTGACGAATGCCTTGTGGCCTACCTGCACGACAACCGTGATGCGTGGAGCCTGGAGAGCGATGGCAGTTATTCCCGCGCGCCGCATGTGCTGGATGGCGCGGGAGCCCAAAATGCCCTGATGGCGCGCTACGCCCCCGTAGCTGCGCCTGTGCCCCGGAAAGAAAGCGCATGACGGATCTCATACTTTGGCGCCATGCCGAGGCGGAAAATGCCGGTGAGAACGAAGACGACCTGGACCGGCCGCTGACGCAGCGTGGCGAAAAACAGGCGGCGCGCATGGCGGTGTGGCTCGATCGCCAACTGCCCGACGGATTGCGCGTGCTTGCCAGCCCCGCACGGCGCACCGAGCAGACCGCAAAAGCACTGGGCCGCAAATACAAGCTGCGTGCAGAACTGTTGCCGGGCGGACAACCCGATGAGCTACTTGAACTGGCCCAGTGGCCGCGTTCGCGGGGGGCAGTGCTGATAGTGGGCCATCAGCCGATGCTGGGGCAAACGGTGGCGCGGCTCCTGGGCTTGCGTGCCGATGAATGCTCCATCCGCAAGGGAGCCGTATGGTGGCTGCGCCATCGGCAACGACAGGATGCCAGCGAGACCATCCTGCTTGCGGTGCAATCGCCCGAATTCCTGTAGCTGGAGCGCAGGACAGGGCAGGCGATCTTCCAACCTGCCCTGCAAAGCAGACTATTTCTTGTCCGACTTAGGGCGCCCGGTCTTGATGGCGGGTATGGACTGCATTGCCTTTTGCAGGGTGGCATCGTCCAGTTGCGACAATAACTTGAGGCCGGCCCGCAGTAACTCGCTCTTCTTGGCAGGCGTCGACAAGCGGGCCGTGCGTTCCTTCAGCGTTTCGATGACAGCGTACTCGTCCTTCGGGATGGTGAAGCTATCGCGCACCAGCTTGGGCTTCTTAGCCTTCATGTCTTTTTCTTTGTCGGCCGCAGATGGTGCTGCCTTGGTGGCCGCTTTGAGGGGCGCTTTTACGTGTGCCCTGGAAGGCTTTGCCAGCGACTTCTTCAGCGAAGCCGCTGGCGCTTCTGTTGCCAGATCTTTTGCCGGAGTTGGAGCCGGGGCCTGCGCGGCCGGGGCCGCTGTGTCGGTAGCGGGAGTTCGTGCCATATACTTTGCCTGACTGAAAAACGATATAAACAGTTTATATCGTTTTATGTTGCGGCGCCATCACATCAAGAAAGCTCGGTCACGAATTCCCATGGCGTTTTTTGCCATGCATCGGATTCTTCCCGCAGCAGGTGTGCAGACTGCGGATAGGCCGCTGCCCAGCCGGTGCGCGACTGCACGGTACAGCGGCGGCCTTCCACCTGCAGATGGATACCTTCTACGTCTGGAGGGCGCCGCGCGTGGCACAGGGCCACTGCTGCGCGTAGGCACATGAGCTGCAAGGCAAAGACCGGATCGGCGAGATTCGCGGCTTCCAGCTTGCGCACCTTCCCCCGGTGGCCCAGCACCAGGAGCCCCAGATGGTGCAGTTCGGGCAAGGCAAAGCCGGCTGCATCCGTATGGTCCAGGATGTAGGCGCCGTGATGGTGGTAGTCGCTGTGTGAAATGCGGCACCCGATCTCGTGCAGGCAGGCGGCCCAGCCGAGCTTGCGGGCGGCACGTTCGCTGCCTTGCGGGGAAGCCTCGCGGAACAGGCGGCAGGCCAGTTCGGCAACGCGCTCGGCATGGGCGTGGTCCACCGTAAAACGGTGCATGAGCGAGCGCACGGTAGCTGAGCGCAAATCCGTTTCGGGCTGGTCGCGGTCCAGAAGATCGTAGAGGGCACCTTGACGCAGGGCGCCTTGCGCCACGGTCATGCGTTCGATATCCAGCAGATCAAAGATCGCACGCACGATGCTGACGCCCCCTCCAATCACCGCCTTGCGGTCGTCCTTGAGGCCGTCCAGTCGCAGGCGGTCTACATGGCGCGCACGCATCAGCTGGTCCTGCAGCCAGTCGAGGCCCTCCCGGCGGATCACACCCTCCTCACCGCCAGCGGCAGCAAGGATGGAGCCAACGGCCCCGACGGTGCCTGATGAGCCATAGGCCACATCCCACGTCTGGCGCCGGTAACTGTCCATCGCCTCGTCCAGCACGGCCTTGGCGGCGATCTCAGCGGCTTCGAAAGCGTGGCGCGTGAAGGAACCGTCAGCGAAGTAGCGGGCAGACCAAGCCACGCTGCCCACGCGGTAGGACGCCACGGTACCTGGCGTGAACTGCTGCCCCAGAATCAATTCCGTCGAGCGACCGCCGATGTCCACGACCAGGCGCTTTTCGTCGGATTGCGGCAGCAGTCTTGCCACGCCCTGGTAGATGAGCCGCGCCTCTTCAGGCCCGGACACGACGTCGATGGGAAAGCCCAGAATCCGGCTTCCTCGGGTAATGAATTCTTCCCGGTTGCGTGCCTCGCGCAAGGTTTGCGTCGCCACCGCACGGACATGAGCAGCTGGAAAACCCGCAAGCCGCTCTGCAAACCGGGCAAGGCAATCCCAGCCACGCTGCATGGCGTCCTGCGTGAGGTTGCGGTCCTCATCGAGGCCGCCGCCCTGGCGAACGGTTTCTTTCAGGTATTCGACACGGCGGATCTGCCCGTGTTCGAGGCGGCCGATTTCCAGGCGAAAGCTATTGGAGCCCAGATCCACGGCTGCCAGCAGTATTCCATCTTGCATGGGGATGCACGCTGTGCGCAGGTTTTCCAGCGGTGCAGCATAGCATCGGCGCCGGGGAGAAAACGACTGCAGGGCGGCCACGTCTCAGCCCACGATGCGTCCGTCGGCCGTGAGCATGCTTTGTGTGACGTGGGCATTGGCCAGGCGTCTGTCTTCGTAGGCCACCAGGTAGCCGCCGACCTGGATTTCTACGCGTTTACGCAACGCGGCGAGAACGCTAGCGCGTGTGACCGGCCCGGCCACCGACTGCAGCACCTCTGCGGTATACCGTGCGGCGATGAAGCCCGCCAGCCCCTGAGGCGAGGGGGGCTCGTCGTAGAGCTTGGCCATGACCTCGCGGTAGTTGCGCACGATGGACATGCCGTGCGACACCAAGGGAACCGGTTGCGTGGCGATGACGGAAATGCCGCGCGGAATGCCACCCAACTGCGCCAGCACCTGCAGATTCGCATCGGCAAGGGCCACTACATAGCATTGCCGGCCCTGGGGCAGGGTCAGGTGTCTTACATATTCGTGAAGCTCCGGAGTGCCCCCGATGAACAGCACGATGGCAGGGGGAATTCCGCGTTGCTCCTGGGGCGAGAGGGGCTGGATGCGCAACCCCATGGCCTTGCCCACTTCGGTGACCAGACCCTGCAACTGCTGCTGGAGTGTCGCATTGGCGTAGACCGCACCTGCCTGTTGCACTCCCATGACCGCGAGAGAGCGAATGGCATGGGTCATCTGGGCACGGTAATTGGGAAAGATGGGAAAGACGGTGTCGCTGTCGTCCTTCCATTGCCGCAAGAGCCAGGGTGCCAGGTGGGCCAGTGCGGCCTCGCCCGTCTGAAGGGTGGCGATGGCGGCCGCCGTGCTGTCCCCCACGCACCCGGACAATGCCACACACGCGGCGTTGTCGTATGCCGCCTTCCAGGCCGTGCGAACTGCGGCAGCCGACCCGTCGGTCTCCACCACCACATGCTGGACGGAGCGGCCGCGAATGCCGCCGCCACGAGCGTTCAGGTCCGTCCATGCAGCCCGGGACCCGATCAGGAAGTCACGGCTGACGTCCTGGTTCTGTGGCGACAGATCCACGATCTGTGTGACTGCGAGAGCGCGTGGCTCCTGCGCCCGCGCCACGGGCGCATATGCCGCTGCGCCGATGGCGCAGGCAGCGCCCGCCGCCTTCAACAGGGCGCGCCGCTGCAATCGCAGGCTGCAAGAAAGGGGAGGATGCATGGTCTGGAAGGACAGGTTGGCGTGGAGCGGCTTACTTCTTGCGGGGAGGCACCAGCACGCGATCAATCACGTGCACGACACCGTTGCCCGCCTTCAGGTCGGCCTGTTCCACCAGGGCGTCCTCCACGGTCACAAAGTCTGCGGCGCGTGCCAGAGCAATGTCCGAGCCCTGCAGGGTCTTCAGCTTGCCGGCCTTGGCGCTTGCGGTGACGTGTGCCGGCACGATGTGATAGCTCAGCACGGCCTTCAGCTGTTCCTTGTCGTTCTTGAGGGCGTCACGCGTCTTCGCAGGAAGCGCCTGGAAGGCTGCATCGCTGGGGGCGAAAACCGTGTAGGGGCCGGAGCCGTTCAGCGTGGCTGCCATGCCTGCGTCGGCGACCAATTGGTTGAAGGTGCTGAGGTTCTTGGTCTTGGCCACCACGCCGCCCACCGTGTTAGGGGCAGACGCGGGGGTAGAACAGGCGCCCAGGGTCGCGACGATCGCGAGGGCCAGGGTGGTTTGAAGAGTCAGGCGACGGAACATGTGGTTCTCCCGTAGAGGTGTGTTTGTTACCGACTGTTGTCGGTGGCGGGAGCGTACGTTCCCCGTGCGACAGTTCCGTGACAAGGAAGTGGGGCAGCGCTGCGGACGGTGTATGACGGTCAAGAATGAATGTCACGGTGATGTCACAAACGGCTTTTAGAGTCGCAGCATTGAGTTTTTTCAACCAAGAGGTCTCTTCCATGAAACTCTCCGCGATTCGCGTTCTGGTGTCTGGTGTTGTGGCAATGGGCGCGTTTTCTGGCGCCTGGGCACAGCAGGAAGCAACGGGCGCTGGCGCCAGCTTCCCTGCACCCCTGTATTCCAAGTGGGCGGCCGACTACAACAAGGCCACGGGCGTCAAGATCAACTACCAGTCCGTCGGCTCGGGCGCCGGTCTGCGTCAGATCGAGGCCAAGACGGTTGATTTCGGCGCTTCCGATGCGCCCCTGAAAGACGAAGAATTGGCCAAGAAGGGGCTCGTGCAGTTCCCTACCGTGATCGGCGGTATCGTTCCCGTGGTGAACATCAAGGGTATTCAGCCCGGCCAACTCAAGCTCAACGGCCAACTGCTCGGCGACATCTATCTGGGCAAGATCACCAAGTGGAACGACGAAGCCATCAAGGCCTTGAACCCGGGCCTGAACCTGCCTGATGCCGCCATCGCCCCGGTGCGCCGTGCCGATGGCTCCGGCACCACCTTCGGTTTCACCAACTACCTGAGCAAGGTGAACGCCGAGTGGAAGGCCAAGGTGGGCGAAGGCACTGCCGTGAACTGGCCCACCGGCGCGGGCGGCAAGGGCAACGAAGGCGTGGCCGCGTTCGTGGGACGCCTGCCCAACTCCATCGGCTACGTGGAGTACGCCTACGTGAAACAAAACAAGCTGACGTTCGCGCAGATGCAGAACAGCGCTGGCAACTTCGTGTCGCCTGATGAGGCCACCTTCAAGGCCGCCGCCGCGGGTGCGGAGTGGACCAAGAGCTTCTACCAGATCCTGACGAACCAGCCCGGCAAGGATGCATGGCCGCTCACCTCCGCCACCTTCATCCTGATGCAGAAGTCGCAGGACAAGCCGGTGCAGGCTGCTACGGCACTGAAGTTCTTCGAGTGGGCATACAAGTCGGGCGACAAGACCGCTTCTGACCTGGACTATGTGCCCATGCCGGAAAATGTGAAGGCAGTGATCATGAAGTCGTGGGGCGAGATCAAGGACACTTCGGGCAAATCCATCGCCCTGAAGTAAGCTGATACGGCCGCCTGCCCTGGCGGGCAGGCTGCCGGTTCCTCTGTTTTACAAGGCAATCAGACGTGTCCAGTACCATGCCCGTCCACGAGGCCCCGCCGCTTGATGCGGCTGTTGGCGCATCCAGGGGTTCCCCCCCGCCCCGTACCACCCTGTTTTCCGGCGTGATTGCCGATCGCATCTTCGGTTGGTTGGCGCGCGGCGCAGCCGTGCTGACCCTGGCGCTTTTGCTGGGCATCATGGCGTCGCTCGTGCACGGTGCCTGGCCATCGATCCAGCAGTACGGCCTGGGCTTCCTGACGAGCAGCGTCTGGGATCCCGTGCAGAACGAGTACGGCGGCCTGGTGATGGTCTATGGCACCCTGACGACCTCCATCATCGCGCTGTTGATCGCCGTGCCCGTCAGTTTCGGCATTGCGCTGTTTCTGACGGAGCTTTCCCCTGCATGGCTCAAGCGTCCTCTGGGAACGGCCATCGAACTGCTGGCGGCTGTGCCTTCGATCGTCTACGGCATGTGGGGCCTGATGGTGTTTGGCCCCATTCTTGCCACTTATGTGCAGCAGCCGCTGCAGTCGCTGTTCCACGGCGTGCCTTACCTTGGCGCGCTGGTGTCGGGGCCGCCCGTGGGTATCGGCATTCTGTCGGCCGGCATCATCCTGGCCATCATGATCATCCCCTTCATCGCGTCGGTCATGCGCGATGTGTTTGAAGTCACTCCCGCGCTGCTCAAGGAGTCCGCCTACGGCCTGGGCTCCACTACTTGGGAGGTGGTGTGGAAGGTGGTGCTGCCCTATACCAAGTCCGGTGTCCTGGGCGGCATCATGCTGGGTCTGGGCCGTGCGCTGGGCGAGACCATGGCGGTCACCTTCGTGATCGGCAATATGAACCAGCTCAATTCACTGTCCGTGTTCGAGGCGGCCAACAGCATCACCTCCGCGCTGGCCAACGAATTTGCCGAAGCCGGCGAGGGCCTGCACCAGGCGTCGTTGATTTATCTGGGACTGGTGCTCTTCTTCATCACTTTCGTGGTGCTGGCCTTGTCCAAGCTGCTGCTGGCGCGCCTCAAGAAGAACGAAGGGGCCCGCGCATGAGCACGTCGCAAAAACTGATCTCCGCAGCCGAGCTGGCCCAGGTGCGCCAGGCGCGCTATGCGTCGCGCAAGCGCCTGAACCAGATCGCATTGACGCTGTCGCTTCTGGCCATGGCGTTTGGCGTGTTCTGGCTGGTCTGGATCCTGTGGGAAACCATCCGGCTGGGCGTGGGCGGGCTGAGCGTGGCGCTGTTCACGCAGATGACGCCCCCGCCCAACGAAGCCGGTGGTATCGCGAACGCGATCTTCGGTTCCTTCGTCATGGTGCTGCTGGCGACGTTCGTAGGCACGCCCATCGGCATCATGGCGGGCGTCTACCTTGCGGAATACGACGCACGCGGCTGGCTGGCATCCACGACGCGCTTTGTGAATGACATCCTCCTGTCCGCACCCAGCATCGTGATCGGCTTGTTTGTTTATGCCGTGGTGGTCGCCCAGTTCAAGAGCTTCTCGGCCTACGCCGGGATCATGGCCTTGGCGCTCATCGTCATCCCCGTGGTGATCCGCACCACCGAAAACATGCTGATCCTCGTTCCGGCCAGTCTGCGCGAGGCGGCCTACGCCCTGGGCACACCCAAATGGAAGGTCATCACCATGGTGACGCTGCGCGCGGCCCGCGCCGGCGTGATCACCGGCATATTGCTGGCGGTGGCACGCATCGCAGGCGAGACGGCGCCCCTGCTGTTCACTGCACTGAACAACCAGTTCTGGAATGGCGACCTGTCCAAGCCCATGGCCAGCTTGCCGGTGACCATCTTCAAGTTCGCCATGAGCCCCTATGAGAACTGGCAGCAGCTCGCCTGGGCTGGCGTGTTCCTCATCACCCTTGCGGTGCTGGGCCTGAACATCTTGGCCCGTGTGGTCACGCGCCAAAAGTAACTATTGCCTCCGGAAGACATTCATGCCCTCCACCAAGACCTCCGCGCCCGTGCAATCCAAGATCACGGTCCGTGACCTGAACTTCTATTACGGGAAGTTCCATGCCCTCAAGAGCATCAACCTCGACATTCCCGAGAAGAAGGTCACCGCCTTCATCGGGCCGTCGGGCTGCGGCAAATCCACGCTGCTGCGCACCTTCAACCGCATGTTCGAGTTGTATCCCGAGCAGCGCGCCGAGGGGCAGATCATCCTCGACGGCGAGAACCTGCTCACCAGCAAGCAGGACGTGGCGCTGATCCGCGCCAAGGTGGGCATGGTGTTCCAGAAGCCCACGCCGTTTCCCATGTCGATCTACGACAACATCGCCTTTGGCGTGAAGCTTTTCGAGAGCCTGAGCGCGAGCGACATGGACGACCGCGTGGAATGGGCGCTGCGCAAGGCGGCCTTGTGGAATGAGGTCAAGGACAAGCTGGACCAGAGCGGCGCGGGCCTGTCCGGCGGCCAGCAGCAGCGCCTGTGCATCGCACGCGGCATCGCCATCAAGCCGGAAGTGTTGTTGCTCGACGAGCCCTGCTCGGCGCTGGACCCCATCTCGACCGCCAAGATCGAGGAATTGATCGCTGAACTGAAAGACGACTACACCGTGGTCATCGTCACGCACAACATGCAGCAGGCGGCGCGCTGCAGTGACTACACCGCCTATATGTATTTGGGCGACCTGGTGGAGTTCGGGGACACAGAGCAGATGTTCTTCAAGCCGCAGCGCAAGGAGACAGAGGACTACATCACGGGCCGCTTCGGCTGATGGAGGTACGGGACATGGCAGACAAACATCTTTCTTCACAGTTCGACAGCGAACTGAACAACATTTCCTCCCGCGTCATGGAACTGGGCGGCCTGGTGGAGTCGCAGATTCGCCAAGCCATCTATGCGCTTTCCCACTTCAACCTGGAAGCCGTGGAACAGGTGGAGCAGTTGGAGCGCCGCGTGAACGCCATGGAGGTCGAGATCGACCATGAGCTGGCTTCCGTCATCGCGCGCCGCCAGCCCACCGCACGCGACCTGCGCCTGCTGATGGCGTTCTCCAAGGCCATCGCCAATCTGGAGCGCATGGGTGACGAGGCCACGCGCATGGCGCGCATGGTCAAGTCCATCATCGAAAGCGGGGCCGCCCGTTCGCTACCGTCCAGCGACCTGCGTGTGGCGGCCGACCTGGCTTCGGGGCTCCTGCGCAAGGCGCTGGATGCGTTTGCCCGCCTGGACACCAAGGCCGCTGTTGCCATCCTGAAGGAAGACGATCTCATCGACCGGGAGTTCGACGGTTTCGTGCGCAAGCTCATCACCTACATGATGGAAGACCCGCGCACCATCTCCGCCAGCCTGGACCTGCTGTTCCTGGCCAAGGCCATCGAGCGCATCGGCGACCATTCCAAGAACGTGGCCGAGCTGATCATCTATCTCGTCAAGGGCAAGGACGTGCGCCACACGGCGCTGGACGAGATCGAGTCGGCCGTGGCCTGAGAAAGGCGGTGAACCGATGAAGAAGCTTCCCCGGGTACTCATCGTCGAGGACGAGTCCCCCATCGCAGAATTGGTGGCCGTGAACCTGCGCCACAACGGCTTTCAGCCCATCTGGGCGGAAGACGGCGAGTCGGCGCAGCGCGAACTGGACGCGGTGCTGCCCGATGTCATCTTGCTGGACTGGATGCTGCCGGGCCAAAGTGGCCTGCAACTGGCACGCAAGTGGCGTGCCGACAGCCGCACCAAGCAGATCCCGATCCTCATGCTGACGGCGCGTGGCGACGAGCCCGACAAGGTGGCCGGGCTGGATGCCGGCGCCGACGACTACATCACCAAGCCGTTTTCCACGCAGGAACTGCTGGCGCGCATCCGCGCCGTGCTGCGCCGGCGTGCGCCCGAGCAGGTCAGCGACAGCGTCTCTATTGGTGAGCTGGTGCTGGATGCGGCCACGCATCGCGTCAGCTACCAGGGCCAGCAGCTCAAGGTCGGGCCGACAGAGTTCAAGCTGCTGCACTACCTGATGAAGCACCCGGAGCGCGTGCACAGCCGCGCGCAACTGCTCGACAAGATTTGGGGGGACCACGTCTTCATCGAGGAGCGTACGGTGGACGTGCACGTGAAACGCTTGCGTGAAGCGCTGGGGGTAGGCGGCGCCATGGTGGAGACCGTGCGTGGAGCGGGGTACCGGCTCACCGCGCAGCCGCAGGCACTCATGCGGGCGTGATGGCGGGTGCCCGACGCCCCCGTGTTTTTTCAGGCGCCCGGAGATGATGCGGGCGCTTTTTTGTTGTTGACCTGAGCCCTGCGGCCATGCTCCTGCGCTTCTTTTTCTTTCTGCTGTGCCAACTGATCGGCGGTGCGCTGGGCTGGTGGCAGGCGGGCCCCTGGGGTGCAGGCATCGGCGCCTGTTTCGCCGCATGGTTGTGGTTTGCCTGGGATCTGTGGCGCGGCGCGCGCGTGCTGAACTGGTTGCGACAGGGAGACCCCACGCAAACGCCACGCCTGAGCGGCCTGTGGGGAGAAGCAGCGGACCGCGCACGGCGCTTGGTGCGCCAGGGCCAGTTGAAGGCGCAGGCTGGCGATGCGCGCCTGCAGGAAATCCTCCAGGCGCTGCAGGCATCGCCCAATGGCGTGATGCTGCTGGATGCCGAAGGCCATATCGAATGGTGCAACCAGATGGCCGAGGAGCACTTTGGCCTGGATGCGGAGCGTGATGCGCAGCAATCCATCGGCAACCTCGTGCGGGACCCGGACTTCAGTACCTACTACGCGTCCAAGGACTACACGCGCGACGTGGTGCTGCCCGGACGCGCCAGCACGCCCTCGCGGCCGGTGCGCGTATCGGTGCACCTGCACCCGTATGGCGATGGCCGCAAGCTGCTGCTGTCACGCGACGTGACGGCGCTGGAGCAGGCCGAGGCCATGCGGCGCGACTTCGTCGCCAATGTGTCGCATGAGATCCGCACTCCGCTCACCGTGCTGATGGGCTTTGTCGAAACCCTGCAGACCCTGCAGCTCAGCAACGAGGAGCGTGCGCGCTACCTGCGCATGATGTCGCAGCAGGCCGTGCGCATGCAGAACCTGGTGCAAGACCTGTTGACGCTGTCGCGCCTGGAGGGAAGCCCTCCGCCCAGCATGCACGAATGGGTCGCGGTCTCGACGCTGCTGCGCCGCTGCGAGGACGAGGGGCGCGCGCTCTCGGCCCTGCTGACGCAGAACCAGCCCGGCAAGCTTCACCAGATCACGTTCCCCACGGCCGAAGCAGCGCAGGCGGCCGGGCAGGTGGCCGGCAATGCGGCCGAGCTGCAAAGCGCCCTGGCCAACCTGGTCAACAACGCCGTGCGCTACACGCCACCCGGAGGCAGCATCACCGTGGCGTGGGACGTGGAGCCTGATGGCAGCGCCCGTTTCATGGTGCGCGACTCAGGGCCTGGCATTGAGCCGGAACACCTGCCGCGCATCACCGAGCGTTTTTACCGCGTGGACCGCAGCCGCTCGCGCGACACGGGCGGCACGGGCCTCGGACTGGCCATCGTGAAGCATGTGGTGCAGCGCCATGGCGCAGCGCTGCAGGTGGCCAGCGTGGTGGGGCAGGGCTCGACGTTCACGGTGGTGTTTCCGCCGTCGCGCCTGCGGACGCCGCCGCGCGGCCTCAGCGGTGGGGTTCCTGCGGTAGCGGCGGAGCCGCCCGGCGTGTCTGCAGCCTGAGCACGCCCAGCAGCAGGGCCGTGAAAATCAACGCCGTCGCGCCTAGAGCGGCAGCGCTGGCGGCCCAAAAAGGCGAAGGGGAATGCATCGGACCCCAACCCGCCAGGCCGCGGTAGGCCAACACGTAGCCTCCATACAGTCCCACGCCCCACAGCAGCACGCAATAGACCGCCAATGGCGCCAGCGTGATGCGGTAGCTGCGCAGCACGAAGATGCACAGCGTCTGCAGGGCATCCGCCACATGGTAGGCGGCCACCCATACTGCCAGCGCGCCTGCCATGGCGACGACTTCCGCGCTGGTGGAGTACAAGGCCGTGATCGTGCCTTTTGCTATTAATAACATAGCTGCTAGCGCAAATCCCATAAGCGCTGCAAGCCAAAAACCCTTCAAGGCGACGGCAGCGGCCTGGTGCTCGTTCCCCGCGCCACGCCAGAAGCTCACGCGGGCGCTTGCGGCAATGGCCAGCGACAAAGGCACCATGTAGAGCACGGCGGCGAGGTTGGAAGCGATCTGGTGCGCAGCCGAGGCCAACGCCCCCTGGCGTGCGATGAACAGCGCCATCAGCGTGAAGGAGGTCACCTCCACCAGGATGGACAAGCCCGCTGGCAGGCCCAGCCGCAGAAAGCGCGCAATCTGCGCGGGGTCGGGCCGCTCCAACGGGCGCCACAGCCGCAGCGGGCCGTACATCGTGTGGCGACGCAGCATCCACCAGCCCAGCAGCATCAGGCCGTAGTTCACGGCCAGCGTGGCCCACGCGCAGCCTGCAGCACCCTGCGGCGCCAGACCGGCACCGCCGAAGGTGAACCAGACCGAGAGCGGCACTTTGACCGCCAGCGAGCCGACCTGCAGCCAGGTGACGAGCTGCGGGTGCCCCAAAGCCTGGTTGAGGGTGCTGTAGATGCGAAACAGCAATGCAGGCGGCAGGCCGAACGCGAGGATGGCCAGGTAGGCCTGCACCTCGCCGCGCAGCGCCGGCGGCACCTCGGTCCATTGCAGGAGCGGGCCTGGCGACAGCAGCACGGCCATGCCCAGCACCGCGGCACCCGCCCACAGGTACAGCGACTGGCGCACGCTGGCGCCCATGCCGGCCTGTGCGTTCGCGCCGCGCTGCTCGGCCCAGATGGGCAGCAAGGCCTGCAACACACCCATGAGCGCCACGTACACGCTCACGAACACGGCTGAGCCGATGGAGAGGGCGGCCAGGGACTCCTGCGAATGGCGTCCGGCAACGATGGTGTCGGTGACCCCGAAGGCCATCACCGCAAGCTGCCCGGCCAGCACGGTGAGTGCGTGCCGTGCAATGGTGGACAGCTCGGACATCAGCGCTTGCGGGCCGTGCGGCGCAGCACCAGCATGCGGTCGCCGCGGTCCGTGGGGCGGCTGACGCTCGCCATCTCCTGCCACTGCGCCGGGGGCAGCAGCGCGCTCACCAGCGGTGCGGCGGAGGCGTCTGCGATGACCCAGTCGCACTGCGCCAGCTGTTCGGTGGGCACCATGTGCAGTTGCCCATGGTGCAGCAGCGCGGCCAACTGCGCACGGTTGAGCCCGTAGCCGACCACGCAGCTGTCGCGGTCGGTGATGGCGGCAGCCACGCCGGCCACCTGGGGTGCGAAGCTGCGGCCATAGTTCAGCAGCGGCAGCCACAAGGTCATCATGAGCAGCCAGCCCAGCGTGGCGCCGCCTGCGGGCAACACCAGGCTACGCCAGATGACGGGGCGGTTGCGTGCCGCGCGCCAGACCACCAGCAGGCACCACGCAGCCGTGGCGGCCAGCGCCACGCCGAAGGCCAACAGCGAGAACGACGGCACGTAGCCGGGCGCCAGCTTGGCCACGTTGGCCGCGGGCTTGGCCGGCACCCCTGTCTGCACCGCCAGCCACACCACCCAGATACCGATGGCCGAGGCGCTGAAGAACAGCAGGGTGAACCAGTCGATCAGCGCTGCGATGCTGCGCCGCAGCGTCGGCAGCGCAAAGGCGGCCAGCGCCGCCAGGGCGGGCAGGCCCAGCAGCAGTGCGCGGTCGGCCGGCTGGGTGGTCAGTGTGGCTGTCACGGCCACGAGGGCAAACCACAGCGGCAGTAACAGGTGCCGGTGCCATTCGCGGCTGAGGATCTGCTGCCGCCAGCGCCACAGCGTCCACAGCGTGAGGGGCCAGGCGGGCCAGCTGAACCAGATGAACAGGCGCACCAGGCTTTGCCACTGTTTCAGATCTTCGAAGCGCACGATGCGCCAGCGCCATAGGTCCAACTGCAGCGCCAGCGCGGCAGCGGCCACTGTGGCGGCCAGCAGCACGCCCGCTGCCACTGCGCGGCTGCGCAGTGTCGCGCCGCGCGTGCAGGCCACCAGCCAGGCACAGCCCAGGCCCAGCAGCACTGCGAGCGTGGGGGCGCCGCTGAGCACCAGCCCCAGCAGACCGGCAATGGCGGTGAAGGTGGGCCACGCCGTGCGCCAAGGCATTGCGGAGCCAGCGTAAAACAGCAGCGCGGTGCAGCACAGCTGGGTGAGGTAGCTCGTGGTTTCATGCGACAGCTGGGCCAGTCCCAGGCAGGCGATGAAGGCCAGCAGGCCGGCGTCGGCCATGGCGCGGGCATAGTCGGCGGGCTGCGCCTCGCCGCCGAAGGCAAAGGCCACGGGCTGTGCGCCGGGGCTGCGCGCCAGGTAGTACACGCTGTACCAGGTGGCCGCCAGGGTCAGCAGCAGCAGAGCGACGAACGGCAGGCGCGCGGCAAGCTCCGCCGGCAGCCAGCCGTCCAGCGCCTGGATGGCCCACGCGCCCAGCCAGTAGGGCAGCAGTCCGTCGCCATCCGGCGGCACGCCCACCAGCAGCGGGTCCATCCAGGAGGTGTGCCCGAGGGCCAGTTCGCGCATGTAGCCGAACGAGGCGATGTCCGCATTGCGCCACGGGTCGCGCCCCACGAAGCCGGGAACGGCATAGGCCAGGCACAGCAGCAGCAAGGCCCAACGCGGCAGCGGGCGCACGGCGCTCTGGGCAACGATGGCGGGGGTCGGGTGTATCACGCGGGCGGGGGGAAATGGCGTTGGGCCGAGGATAGCGGAGTGCGCAATAAAAAAGGCAGCGCGGAGAAGCCGGGCTGCCTAGTGTGTGCAGGTGCGGCGAATGGGTTCGCCACCTGCCTGCACGGGCCTGCACGGGGCAGGCCTTGCTGCTTACTTCGCTGCGGTCTTGCCGAAGCGGTTGCGGAAACGCTCCACGCGGCCGCCCATGTTGTCCACCGACTTTTGCGTGCCGGTGTAGAAGGGGTGCGATTCGGAGGACGTGTCCAGCTTGTACAGGGGGTATTCCTTGCCTTCGAAGGTCTCGGTTTCCTTCGTGTTCACGCAGGAACGGGTCACGAACTTGAAGCCGTTGGACAGGTCAACGAACAGCACTTCGCGGTAATTGGGGTGGATGCCTTCTTTCATGATCTTCTTCCTCAAGTCAGCGGGAGCCGCACCAGCCTATTCCAGTGTACTTTCCGCAAAAAAGCCCGCAATTATCGCACAAGCTGATTCAGCGGTGCTAGGCCATGCTGCTGATGGTGCGGCGAAAGCGCGCCAGCGACAGGGCGAACAGGACCGAGCCGATGCCCGCCAACGCCAGGAACTGCGGCCACACCACGTCCATGCCTGCGCCGCGGTACAAGATGGCCTGGCCCAGCTCCACGAAGTGCGTGGTGGGGGCTGCCAGCATCAGGTCCTGCACCAGCGCCGGCATGCTCTCGCGCGGCGTGGTGCCGCCCGACAGCATCTCCAGCGGGATGAGCGTGAGCACCATGAGCAGCCCGAACTGCGGCATGCTGCGCGCCACCGTGGCCATGAAGATGCCCATGGAGGTGGTGGCGAACAGGTGCAGCGCCGCGCCGGCCAGGAAGAGCCCCAGTGAGCCGCCAATGGGCACGCGCAGCAGCCCCTGCACCACCAGGACCAGCGACGTCGTGGCCGCCAGCAGCACCACCAGCGCCATGGACCAGACCTTGGCCAGCATGATCTCGGTGGGCGTGACAGGCATGACCAGCAGGTGCTCGATGGTGCCGTGCTCGCGCTCGCGGATTAGCGCCGCGCCCGTGAGGATGATGGACAGCATGGTCACGCTGTTGATGATCTCCATCAGGCTGCCGAACCATGCCTTGTCCAGCGCGGGGTTGAAGCGCATGCGCAGCGCCAGATCCACGGGTGGGGCTGCGGTGCCGCGGTAGCGCTGCACGAATTCGCTGACCTCGCTCAGCACGATCTGCTGCACGTAGGCATTGCCGCTGAAGGCCTGGCTCATGCGCGTGGCGTCCACGTTCAGCTGTACTTCCGCTGCGCGGCCCGCGAGCACGTCGCGCTGGAAGTCGGGCGGGATGTTGAGCACGAAGGTGTAGTGCCCCGCGTCCATGCCCGCATCCATCTCGCGCGCGGTGATGAGCGCCGGCGTGTTGAACTGCGGCGGGTAAAAGGCCGAAACGATGCGCTGCGACAGTTGCGACTGGTCCTCGTCCACGATCGCAATCGGCGCCTTGTGCAGGATTTCGGGCATGGCCGTGGCGGCGGCGTACACCGACAGCGTGAACACATACACGATCAGCACCAGCATGGTGGGGTCGCGCAGCAGGCTCCACAACTCCTTCACGCCCAGGCGGTAGATGTTGAGCAGGTGCAGGCGCACGGATGAGGAGGAGCCGGGCATTGGTCAGCGCTCCTGCTTCTTCAGCAGCGCAATCGCGCCCAGCATGACCACGGGCACCGACGCCAGCAGCGGCAGCAGCGCGCCCTGCAGGTCGGCCAGTCCCAGTCCCTTGCTGAAGACGCCGCGGCTGATCATGAACATGTACGTGGCCGGGTAGACCGAGCCGATGAGGCGGCCGCTGCCCTCCAGCGACGAGACGGGATCGATCAGGCCCGAGAACTGCACCGCCGGTATCAGCGTGCCGATGAGTGCGAAGAACATGGCTGCAATCTGGCTGCGCGTGACGCTGCTGGCCAGCAGGCCCATGCCGGTGGAGGTGACCGAGAACACCAGCGCTGCCAGCGCCAGCGTGGCAAAGCTGCCGGTGATGGGCACGCCGAACACGGTCACCGCCAGCAGGCACATGAGCAGGAAGTTCAGCATGGCCAGCAACACGTAGGGCAGTTGCTTGCCCAGCAGGAATTCGGTGCGTGTGACGGGCGTCACGTACAGGTTGAGGATGGAGCCCATCTCCTTCTCGCGCACCACGGCCAGCGCCGTGAGCATCGCCGGCAGCATGAGCATCAAGAGTGGAATCACCGCCGGCACCATGGCGGGCAGGCTGCGCACGTCGGGGTTGTAGCGGTAGCGCGATTGCACGGTCACGCTGCTGGCCAGGCGCTGCCCCGTGCGCTCATGCAGTTGCGCGGCCAGCCAATGCTGGTGCATGCCTTGCACATAGCCGCGCACGGTTTCCGCGCGCATGGGCATGGCGCCGTCCACCCAGGCGCCGATCTCCACGTTCTTGCCGCGCAGCACGTCGCGGGCAAAGCCGCTGGGGATCTCGATGGCCAGCGACAGCTCGCCGCTTCGCATGCGCCGGTCCAGCTCGGCATGGTCCGACAGCGGCGGTTGCTCGATGAAATAGCGCGATCCCGAGAGCGCGTTGGCATAGCTCTGGCTCAGCGTGGTCTGGTCGCGGTCGAGCACGGCGTAGCGCAGGTTCTCCACATCCATGTTGATGCCGTAGCCGATCACGAACATCAGGATCAACGAGCCCGCCAGCGCCAGCGTGGCGCGCACCGGGTCGCGGCGCAGCTCCAGCGACTCGCGCCACATGTAGCTCAGCATGCGCTGCAGGCTGAAGGCGCGGTGCCGGGGTGCTTCTATTTCAGGAGCTGCTGCCGCTTGATTTGCGGGTGTTTCAAACTCTTTTGCGTTTGATACGACCGTCGATTGAGCGCTGAAAGCTCCTGTTTTTGTAGCGCCGTCATCGGCCGCGGGCTCGCCAGCGGCCTCCAGCAGGTAGCCGATGAACGCCTGCTCCAGCGTCTGGGCGCCGCGCCGGGCCATCAGCGCGGCCGGCGTGTCGCTGTCCAGCACCCGGCCCGCGTGCATCATGGACATGCGGTCGCAGCGCTCGGCCTCGTTCATGAAGTGGGTGGAGATGAAGATCGTCACACGGTCGCGGCGCGACAGTTCGACCAGCAGGCGCCAGAAGGCGTCGCGCGCCACCGGGTCCACGCCGGAGGTGGGCTCGTCCAGGATCAGCAACTCGGGCCGGTGCACCATGGCCACGGCCAGCGACAGGCGCTGGCGCATGCCCAGCGGCAGGTTGGCGGGCAGGGTGGCACGCTCGTCCTGCAGGGCAAAGCGCTGCAGCATCTCGTCCACGCGCGCTGTCACCTGTTCTTCCGGCACATGGAACAGACGCGCGTGCAGCACCAGGTTCTGCTCCACCGTCAGCTCGCCATACAACGAGAACGCCTGCGACATGTAGCCCACGCGCCGGCGCGTGGCCATGTCGTGCGGGTCCACCGCCTGCCCGAACAGCCAGGCACGGCCCTCGGACGCAGGCAGCAGTCCGGTGAGCATCTTCATGGTGGTGGACTTGCCGCAGCCGTTGGAGCCCAGAAAGCCGAAGATCTCGCCGCGTCGGATGCGAAAGCTCACCTGGTCCACGGCCACGAAGTCGCCAAAGCGCATGGTCAGGCCCTGCGCCTCGATGGCAATGTCGTCCTCGCCGTTGGTCGGCAGCGGTGGAATCACCACCGGGCTGTGGCCGCGCTTCCTGGCTTCGGGCAGCAGGGCGATGAAGGCTTCCTCCAGGGTGTCGACGCCAGCACGCTGCAGCAGCTCTTGCGGTGTGCCCGTGGCAAGAACGGCGCCATCGTCCATGGCCACCAGCCAGTCGAAGCGCTGCGCCTCGTCCATGTAGGCGGTGGCGACGATCACGCTCATGTGCGCGCGCTCGGTGCGGATGCGGGCGATCAGCTCCCAGAATTGCGCGCGTGCAAGGGGGTCCACGCCGGTGGTGGGCTCGTCCAGGATCAGCAGGTCAGGGTCATGGATCAGCGCGCAGCACAGCCCCAGCTTTTGCTTCATGCCGCCCGAGAGCTTGCCCGCGGGCCGCGCGAGGAAGGGGTACAGGCCTGTGCTGCGTGTGAGGTCGTCAATGCGCCTGCGCCGTTCGGCCGCGCCGTGGCCGAACAGGCGCGCGAAGAACTGCAGGTTCTCCTCGACCGACAGCGTGGGGTAGAGGTTCTTGCCCAGGCCCTGCGGCATGTAGGCGATGCGCGGGCAGATCGCGTCGCGGTGCGCCTTGCGCGCCATGTCGCCGCCCAGCACCTGCACGCTGCCCTGCTGCAGTGCGCGCGCGCCGGCCATCAACGCCAGCAGGCTGGACTTGCCCACGCCGTCCGGCCCGATCAGGCCCACCATGCGGCCGGTCGGTATGTCCAGCGTGATGCCGCGCAGGGCCTGGGCCGCGCCGTAGCGCAGTTGCACGTCCCGCAGCCGGGCCACGGGGGTGGCGGTCTCAAGGTGCTGGGGCATGGAGCAGCCGGGCGTTACGGTCCGTCAGGGGGCCACGACGTTGTGCAGGTGCGCCGGCCAGTCGCGGCCCTCGTCCAGCTTGATCCAGGCCTGGCCGGGCAGGCCGGTCTTCACCTGCGTGATGTGCTTGCGCAGCAGCTCGGGTGCGATGCGCGCGCGCACGCGGAACATGAGCTTTTGCCGCTCGCTGGCCGTCTCCACGGTCTTGGGCGTGAACTGCGCCGTGCTGGCGACGAACGACACCTTGGCCGGGATCACATACTGCGGTGCGGCGTCGAGCACGATGCGCACCTCGGTTCCCAGCGCTACGCGGCCGGCCACGGTCTCGGGCAGGAAGAAGCTCATGTACACGTCGGTCAGGTCCACCAGGTTCAGCAGCTTGCCGCCGCCGCCCAGCACTTCGCCGGGCTGGGCCAGGCGCAGCTGCACGCGGCCATCGCGCGGGGCGGCGAGTTCGCTGTCGGCCAGGTCGGCGTTGATGCGCTGCACGGTCGCATCGGCGGCTTTTACCGCCGATTCGGCGCCGGCCACCTGGGTGCGCGCCGCAACGATGGCCGCGCCCGCGGCCTGCGCCTGTGCCTGCGTGGCCTTCAGCGCGGCCTGTGCGCTGCGCACGCGGGCCCGGTCATCGTCCAGTTCCTGCTCGGAGGATGCGCCCTCGCGCGCCAGCGTCTCCGACCGTGCCGCGCGGCGCTGAGCGGCGTCCAGGTCGGCCTCGCGCTGGGCGATCAGGGCCTGGGCGGCCGTGTGCTCGCTCTCGCGCAGTGCCACCTGGGCGCGCGCGGAGGCCACGGCCTGCAGGGCGCGGTCGCGGCTGGCCTCGGCCTCGCGCTGCTGGGCCAGCAGGCTGTCCACCTGCATGCGCGCCAGTGTCTGGCCGGCCTGCACGAAGTCGCCTTCCTGCACCAGGATCTCGGCCACGCGGCCGGCGTACTTGGTGGCCACGTCCACCTCGGTGGCCTCGATGCGCCCGTTGCCGCCCACAAGGCCGGCGTTCTGCTGCGTTTCCTTCCACTGCAGCCAGGCGTAGCCGCCCAGTGCGGCGATGGCAGCGATTGCGGCTGCGGCGATGAGGATTTTCTTGGGAATGGTCATGCGAGGGTCCCGTTGGGTTGTCAGCGCGCGGGCGCGCCGCCGCCCAGCGCGGCATAGACGGCGATGTGTGCTGCCTGTAGCGCATAGCGTGCTTGCACGAGTTGCTGCTCGGCGGCCAGCAGGTCGCGCTGGGCATCCAGCACTTCGAAATAGGGCGTGGCGCCGTGGTCGTAGCGCAGTTGCGCCAAACGTGCGCGTTCATGCAAGGCGTCGCGCTGGGCCTGCTGCAGCGTGATCTGGCGCGCTGCCGTGGCGCGCGTGGCCAACGCATCTGACACTTCGCGGAAGGCCGTCTGCACGGTCTTTTCGTAGTCGGCCACGGCGATGTTCTGGCGTGCGGCGCTCAGATCCAGGTTGGACTGCAGGCGCCCGCCGTCGAAGAGCGGCAGAGAGACGCTGGGAGCGAACGTCCAGGCGCGGCTGCCGCTGTCGAACAGGCCGTCCAGGTGCGCGCTGGCGGTGCCCGCACTCGTGGTCAGAGCGATGCGCGGAAAGAACGCTGCGCGCGCGGCTTGCACGCGGGCGTTGGCGGCGTGCAGGGTGTGCTCGGCGGCGGCAATGTCGGGGCGGCGCAGCAGCAGGTCGGAAGGCAATCCCGCGGGCACGGTGGGAAGGGCGACGGCAGCCTGGGGCGGCGCCAGGGCCAGCGCATCCCACGGTACGCCCACGAGCTGCGCCAGCGCATGGGCCTGCAGTGCCTGCTGCTGCGCGAGCTGGGTGCCGATGGATTCGGCCTGGTACAGCAGAGATTCCACCTGCGTCAGCGCCAGGCGCGAGATGGCGCCGGCCGCGTGGCGGCGCCCGAAGATGCGCAGGCTCTCGCGGCGCGTGGCGATGGTGTCTTCTGTCAGCGCGATGCGTTCCTGCGTTTCGCGCCATGCGAGATAGTTGCGTGCCACCTGGTTCACCAGTGCGGCCTGGGCGGCGCGGCTGCCTTCGGCGGAGGCGAAGTAGGCCTGCTGCGCTGCCGCCTCCAGGCTGCGCACGCGGCCCCACAGATCCAGCTCCCAGTTGCTGATGGCAAGGCCCACGCGGTGCTCGCCGGTGGTGACGGCGCGGCCGCTCACGTTCAGGTCCCCCGGCACGCGTGCGCGGGTGTGGCTGCTGCCCACGGCCAGGGTCGGCCAGCGTTCGGCGGACTGCAGGCCCAGGGCGGCGCGCGCCTCGTCCACGCGCAGCATTGCCAGGCGCAGGTCGCGGTTGTTCTCGAGCGCCTGGCGCACCAGGCCTTGCAGTGTGGGGTCGCGGTAGAACATCCCCCACTCGGCCTGATCGTCAACGCTGACGGTGCTGTCATCGAAGGCGACGGGTGGCACGGGCCATGCGGCGGGCAGCAGCGCAGGGGAGGGCACGTCCGTTCGCACCCCTGCCATGCATCCGGCGACTGTGACGCAGATCCCGAGCAGGCCCGTGCGCAGCGCTGGGCTGTCAAGGAGCGACACGAGGGCGGGGAGGGCGAAGGGCATACGCAGGCCGGCGATGGTAATCCGCAATTTCGTTCGCAGCGCCCGGTCCTTTGGGCGCCCCATTGCGGGCCACCATGCTATCGAAATGAGATGACAGCCAGTATGGGCCGGCGCGTCGCGCCGTGTCTTGAGGCGAATCAAGTGAGCGGTGGGCGGGGAGTCACGCCTGCGCACAGCGAGGGGCAATGGGCGGCCATGAAAAAGCCCCGCACGAAGGCGGGGCTGGGCAAAAGCGGTGGAGCAGGTCAGCCGCCGCGGCGCATGGCCTCGAAGAACTCCACGTTGGTCTTGGTTTCCTTCATCTTCTTGATCATGAGTTCCATGGACTCGATCTCGTCCATGTTGTACATGAACTGGCGCAGGATGCGCGTCTTCTGCAGGATCTCGGGTGCCAGTAGCAGTTCCTCGCGGCGTGTGCCGCTCTTGTTGAGCTCGATGGCCGGGAACACGCGCTTTTCGTAGAGGCGGCGGCTCAGGTGGATTTCGCAGTTGCCCGTGCCCTTGAATTCTTCAAAGATCACTTCGTCCATGCGGCTGCCGGTATCGACCAGCGCCGTGGCAATGATGGTCAGCGAGCCGCCTTCCTCGACCTTGCGCGCTGCGCCGAAGAAGCGCTTGGGGCGTTGCAGGGCGTTGGAGTCCACGCCGCCGGAGAGCACCTTCCCGCTGGAGGGCACCACGTTGTTGTAGGCGCGGGCCAGGCGGGTGATGGAGTCCAGCAGGATCACCACGTCCTTTTTCAGTTCCACGAGGCGCTTGGCGCGCTCGATCACCATCTCGGCCACATGCACGTGGCGTGCGGCGGGCTCGTCGAAGGTCGACGCAATGATTTCGCCCTTGACCGAGCGCTGCATCTCGGTCACTTCCTCGGGGCGCTCGTCCACCAGCAGCACCATCAGGTGCACATCGGGGTTGTTGGCCGTGATGGCATGGGCGATGTGCTGCATCATCACCGTCTTGCCGCTCTTCGGAGGCGCGACGATCAGCGCGCGCTGGCCGCGGCCGATGGGGGCGATGATGTCGATGATGCGGCCGGTGATGTTCTCCTCGCCCTTGATCTCGCGCTCCAGCCGCATCTGCTCCTTGGGGAACAGCGGCGTGAGGTTCTCGAACATCACTTTGTGCTTGTTCTGCTCGGGCGGGCCGCCGTTGACGGAGTCAAGCTTGGTCAGCGCGAAGTAACGCTCGCCATCCTTGGGCGTGCGCACCTCGCCTTCGATCATGTCGCCGGTGTGCAGGTTGAAGCGGCGCACCTGGCTCGGACTGATATAGATGTCGTCGGTGCTCGCGGTGTAGCTGGTGTCGGGGCTGCGCAGGAAGCCGAAGCCGTCGGGCAGGATCTCAAGCACGCCGTCGGCAAAAATCTGCTCGCCGGCTTTTGCACGCTTCTTGATGATGGCGAACATCAGCTCCTGCTTGCGCATGCGGCCGCCGTTTTCGATTTCCAGGTCTTCGGCCTGCTTGAGGACTTCAGACACGTGCAGTGCCTTGAGTTCGTTAAGGTGCATGGAGTGACTCCTGGGCGGAGTGGAAATGTCTGTGTGAGGGGAAGGGCTGCGTTTCGTGCGGGCCATGGGTGATGGCGGACTTGGCGAGCCTGTGATCCGGAGCCGGCCGCTGGGTGCACGTGCGGCGAGGCGATCAGCGCGAATTATGACAGGAAAAGTTCTGCGCTATTCGCAGGTTGCCCGGGTGCTGCGCACCTCGGAAGACTGCCGGCCGCGGCGGGCGGCCGGCAAGAAGGGAATCAGGCCAATTGCTGGTCGATGAAGGCGGTGAGCTGGGCCTTGCTCATGGCGCCTACCTTGGTGGCGGCGAGTTCACCGTTCTTGAACAGCATCAGCGTGGGAATGCCGCGGATGCCGAACTTGGCGGGAATCTCGCGGTTCTCGTCCACGTTCATCTTGGCGATGGTGAGCTTGCCCTGGTAGGCGCCAGCCACCTCGTCCAGGATGGGGGCGATCATCTTGCAGGGGCCGCACCACTCGGCCCAGTAGTCCACCAGCACCGGAGTGCCGGCTTTCAGCACGTCGGCTTCAAAGCTGGCGTCGGAGAGATGTTTGATGAGTTCGCTGGCCATGGCGCGTTCCTTGGTTCCTTGTGTGAGCAGTGGGCGATGCCGATACGTATAAAGTCCAGTCATTGTGACAGAAACCGAATCCCCGCATCCTCATATGGCCGGTGCTTGTAACGCTATGACACCCATAGCAAAAGACGATCACGCCGCAGCGTGCAGCGCGGGGTGGCGCGCGGTTTTCGAGCAGGTGCGCTCAGCGGCTGCGCAGCGCGGCGCGCACCTGGCGGCCACCGTGGTGCTGGTGCCGTACGCCCAGCTCATGGGCGAGGCGCGCCGGCAATGGCAGCGCGCCTACCCGCAGGGTTTCGCGCCGCGCTTCGAGACCACGCGTAACTGGGCTTCCCAGCTGGGCGCGCCTCTGGCGGAGGGCAGCGAGTACGCGGGCGATATGGCGCGCGATGCGGTCACCGCACGTGCATTGCTCGACCGCGCCGGTCTTGCCGCGCACCGCGAAGTCCTCAGCGGTCCGCTGCTGGAGATGGCCGCGCAGTTGGCGGTGGTGGCAGCGGCCGTGGCTCCTGACCGGCGCCCGGACTGGGGCGAAGCGGCGCGCGCCCTGCTGCCGGCGGCGGGCGACGGTGGCGCGCTCCGGCTGGAGGCCGCCGCAGCGCGCATCGCCCTGGAATGGGTGCTGGCCTCGCGCCACGTGGGGGATGTGCTGTTCGAGTCTGGCGTGCGTGCGGCCGTGCCGCTGCTGGTGGTGGTGCAGGGCTTCCAACCCGACCCCCTGGCCCGCACGCTGGCACGGCACTGGGCGGAGGCGGGCCTTGTCGTGGACCTGCCGCAGGTGATGGACGGCAGGAAGGCCGGCGTGCCAACCTTGCATGCCGTGCCCGATGCCGAGGACGAGGCCCAGCGTGCCGCCGCCTGTGTGCTGCAGCACCTGGCGCAGGGACAGGCGCCCGTGGCACTGGTGGCCAACGACCGCGCGCTCACCCGCCGCATCAGCGCCTTGCTCGGCGGCGCAGGCGTGGCTGTGCACGACGAAAACGGCTGGCTGCTCTCCACCACCCACGCTGCGGCGCGGCTGATGGCGGTGTTGCAGGCCTGTGCCTGGGACGCCACCGCCGATGCCGTGCTCGACTGGCTCAAGCAGTCGCCCGCGGTGGATGGGGCCGCACTGCGCGCGCTGGAGCACTGGCTGCGCCGTGCGGGCGCCCGGCATTGGAGCGGCGCGGCGACGCAACTGCAGGCGTTGGCTGAGCGGCGCCCGGCCGAGGCCGCGTTGGCGGACCAGGTACAGGTCTGGCGCGCGCAGCTGCGGGCCGCGCGGCCGCTGGCCCAGTGGTTGCAGTCGCTGCGCGTGCTGCTGCAGGACTGCGGCCTGTGGGACGGGCTGCAGCAGGACGAGGCCGGTGCGCGCGTGCTGGCCGAGCTGCGCCTGCCCGAGGGCCTGCAGGACGATCTGCAGGACATGGACGGGGCCGGTGCGCGCATGGCGCTGGCGGACTTCACACGCTGGGTGGGGGAGGTGCTGGAATGCGCGCGCTATCGACCGGCCTATGTGGACGATGCACCCGTGGTGGTTCTGCCCCTGCCGCAGCTGCTGGCGCGCCCGTTCGCTGCGCTGGTGCTGCCCGGCTGCGATGAGAAACGCCTGCAGGCCGCGCCTGAACCGCCCGGCCCCTGGACGCAGGCGCAGCGCGAGGGACTGGGGCTGCCTACGCGCGACCTGTTGGCCGCCGCGCAGCGCGCCGCCTGGCGGCAGGCCCTGCGTATTGCGCGTGTCGACCTCCTGTGGCGCGTGGGTGACGAGGGGGGCGAACCCCTCCTGCCGAGTCCGCTGGTCCAGGCGCTTCGGCTGGACGGACCCGGCACGGACGGTGCCGATCCCCGGGTGACGCGCAGCGTGCCCGTGGCACCCACGGCGCGTCCGCTGCCGGTGGGCGCGCAGCTGCCGGTGCAGCGGCTATCGTCCTCGGCATATTCCGACCTGCGCCACTGTCCTTACCGCTTCTTCGCGCTGCGCCAACTGCAGCTGCAGGAAGACGACGAACTGGACGCCGGGCTGGACAAACGTGACTTCGGCACCTGGCTGCATGCCGTGCTGCAGCACTTCCATGAGGCGTTGCAGGACGCGCCCACGGGCGACGCCGCGGCGCGCACGGCGCTCATGGACGAGGCGGCTGCGCGCGCCACACGCGAGCTGGGGCTGCAGGAGGGCGACTTCCTGCCCTACGCCTCGGGCTGGCCCGCGCTGCGCGCCGGCTATCTGGAATGGCTGGGCAAGCACGAAGCCGCTGGCGCCTGTTTTCGCCAGGCCGAGCTGCGCGCGCGCCAGCCGCTGGGCGCGCTGGAACTGGTCGGCACACTGGACCGTGTGGACGCCGTGCGTCCGCAGGGCGGCGGCGAACCCCTCACGCTGGTGATCGACTACAAGACCGAGAGCGACGCCCTCACGCGCGAGCGCATCAAGGCCGGGGCCGAGGACACGCAGCTGGCCTTCTACGCCGCGTTGCTGCAGGACGACACCTTGCGGGCCGCGTACGTGAATGTGGGTGAGCGCGGCGAAACCCGGCTGCACGAGCAGGACGACGTGGTGCACCTGCGCGACCTGCTGCTGGACGGCATCACGCACGACATGCAGCGCATTGCCGCCGGCGCGCCGCTGCCCGCGTTGGGCGAGGGCAGCGTGTGCGAATGGTGCGCCGCGCGCGGTCTGTGCCGCAAGGATTTCTGGAATGAGTGAAGCTGCCGCGCAAGCCGCCTACGAACACAACGGCCAACCGGTCACGCGGGAGGCCTTCTACGCCATTGCCTGCGACCCGCAGCGCAGCGTGGCCGTGGAGGCCTGCGCCGGCGCCGGCAAGACCTGGATGCTGGTCTCGCGCATGCTGCGCGCGCTGCTGGACGGCTGTGCGCCGCACGAGATCCTGGCCATCACCTTCACCAAGAAGGCAGCCGGCGAAATGCGCCAGCGCCTGCAGGAATGGCTGCAGGAGTTTGCGGCCAAGCCGCTGCCCGATCTGGAAAAGGAGCTGATTGCAAGAGGAATCGGGCCGCAGCGCGCTCTGGACAAGCGCGAGCAGCTACAAAAACTATATCGGCAGACGCTGGACGCGGGCCGCCCCGTGCAGATACGCACCTTTCACAGCTGGTTTGCGGCGCTGCTGGGCACGGCGCCGCTGGCGGTGCTGGAGCAGCAGGGCCTGCCCGCCCATTACGACTTGCTGGAGGATGACGCCGAGGCAGTGCGCGAGGTCTGGCGCCCCTACCTCGCCGCCGTGGCGCAGGACGCCGCGCTGCGCGCGGATTACGAAGCCTGCGTAGCACATCACGGCCGCTCGCAGACGCACAAGGCGCTTGAAGGCGCGCTGGCCAAGCGCGTGGAGTTCGCGCTGGCCGACGAGGCGGGCGTGGTGGACGCATCGATCCCGCATTTCGGCACGCAGTTCTCGGACCTTGCCGGCTTGCACCATCCGGCCGATGCGCTGGCCAGCGACGCAGCGCGCCAGCGCTGGCATGCCTGGGCCCAGGTGCTGGGGGCTCAGGCGAACAAGACGCCGCAGAAGGCCGCCAACGCGGTGATCGACGCCTGGCTGTGCGACGACCTGGGCCAGCGTCTGGACACGCTGCGCAAGGCCTTCTTCGTGGCCAGCGAGGACCGCCTGTCCAAGAATCTGGAGAAGTTCGCCGCCGCGCAGGAGGCCGAGGGCGAACTGCAGCGCCTGTGCGCCGCGCGCCGCCAGCACGAGGCCTGGCTGCACCAGCAGCGCATGGCGCGGCTGGCGCGTGCGCTCATCGCGCAGTTCGCCCAGCTCAAGCGCGAGCGCGGCTGGGTGGACATGAACGACGTGGAGCGCACGGCGCTGGTCATGCTGTCCGACCCCATCCTCTCGGGCTGGGTGCAGGAGCGGCTGGACGCGCGCGTGCGCCACCTGCTGGTGGATGAGTTCCAGGACACCAACCCGCTGCAGTGGCAGGCGCTGCATGCCTGGCTGGCCGGTTACGCGGGCGCGGGCGGCGGCCAGCAGCCGCCCAGCGTGTTCATCGTGGGTGACCCCAAGCAGAGCATCTACCGCTTTCGCCGCGCCGAGCCGCAGGTCTTCAAGGCCGCCCAGGCCTTCGTGCGCGAGGGGCTGGGGGGCGACCTGCTGGCCTGCGACCACACGCGGCGCAACGCCATCGGCGTGATCGCAGCGGTGAACCAGGCCATGCAGGCGGCGCAGGCACAGGGTGAGTACGCGGGCTTTCGCGACCACACCACCGAATCGCGCGACCCGGGGCAACTGCTGCGCCTGCCCCCGATCACGGCGCCTGACGGGGGTGATGCCGCCGCGGCCACTGCCCCCGAGTGGCGCGACACTCTGACCCAGCCGCGCCATGAAGCCGAGGAAACCCTGCGCATGCGCGAATGCGCGCAGGCTGCGCAATGGGTGGCGGCGCAGATCGCCGCGGGCGTGCAGCCGCAGGAGATCATGGTGCTCGCGCGCAAGCGCGACCGGCTGGCCTCCCTGCAGGAGGCCCTGCGCGCGCTGCACGTGCCCTGCGTGCAGCCCGAGAAGGCCGAGCTGGGCGAGGCGCCCGAGGTGCAGGACATCGTCGCGCTGCTGGATGCGCTGGTCTCACCGGGGCATGACCTTTCGCTGGCGCGTGCGCTGCGCTCGCCGCTGTTCGGCCTGACGGATGACGCGCTGGTGCAGATTGCGCTGCGGGTACGCCAGACGGCCGCAGAAGGATCCCCGTGCAGCTGGTTCGACGTACTTCAAAAAAGTGAGCTGCTTCCGACCGACCTGCAAGCGCTGGCGCCTGTTTTGGCTCAATACAAGCGATGGGTGGAAACACGCCCCCCCCACGATGCGCTGCATGCCATCTACGAACACGGCGACGTGCCCGCGCGCTTTGCCGCCGCGGCTCCCGCCTCGCAGCGTGCGGGCGTGCTGGCCAACCTGCGCGCTTTGCTGGCCGCGGCGCTGCAGCAGGGCGGGGGACGCTACCTCACGGCCTATGCCTTCGTGCGCGCCATGAAGCGCCCGGGCATGCGCGCACCCGGCCGCGTGGAGGCGCAGGCCGTGCGCCTGCTCACCATCCACGGCGCCAAAGGGCTGGAGGCGCACAGCGTGCTGCTGCTGGACACCGATGCGCGCGCGCAGAAGGCCGAGACCATGGGCGCGCTGGTCGACTGGCCGGGCGAGCAGGCCGCTCCGCTGCGCTTTGTCTTTCTGGCCAGCGAATCCAACCCGCCGCCCAGTGCGGTGGACCTGCTGGCGGCGGAACTGGCGGAGCGCCAGCGCGAGGAGCTCAACACCCTCTATGTGGCCATGACACGCGCCAAGCATTGCCTGGCCTTGTCGGCGGTGCAGTCCAGCACGGCCGCGCCCGGCAGTTGGTGGAACCGGCTGGCCGAGTCCCTGCAGGACGCGCCAGTGCCGCCCGCCGCGCCATTGGGCGATGTGGCTGACGATGCCGCCGTCGCGTTGCCGCAGCTTCCGCCGTATGCGGGGGCTGCGCCGGGGGCACAAGCCGCTGCGGCGGGTGCTCCCGCCTCCACCCCGCAGTCGCGCCAGGGCGAGGCCATGCACCAGTTGCTGGAGCAGGCGGGCGTGGTCGGCGCCCCGCGGGCGGGCGGCGTGTGGCCCGCGCGGCGGCTGGCGCAGCTGGCGCGCGATTTCGATATCACGACGGAGGCTGCCGCACAGGCCGCAGCGATGGCGCGGAGCATTCTGCAGGGCGAGGGTGCCTGGGCGTGGAACCCCGATCACGTGGAGCAGGCCCTCAACGAAGCGCCGCTGGTCTACCAGGGCCAGGGTCTGCGTCTGGACCGCCTGGTGCGGCTGCGCCAGCCGCGCGAGGGTGCGCGCTGGTGGGTGCTTGACTACAAAAGTGCCACCGCGCCCGAGCGCCAGCCGCAGCTGATGGCCCAGCTGCGCCTGTACCGCGAAGCGGTGGGAGCGCAGTTTCCGGGCGAACAGGTGGGCGCGGCTTTCTTGACGGGCGATGGGAGGCTGGTGGTCGTGGACGCGCCAGGGCAGGGCGTGCTGTTCTGACCGGGTGGGCAGGCGCCGGGCCTGTGGCCGGCGTACGGGAATACCCCGCGTCGCGCGCAGGGGTAGGTACCATCGGTTGATTCTGCCGATTGATCGATGACCCATGAACCACACCCTCGTCCCTGATGAACTGGATGTCCTGGTCGAGTTGCTGCCAACCCCCGGCACGCGCGTCATCGAACTCGGATGCGGCGGAGCGCGCATGGCGCGGCAGATGCTGCAGCGTTGGCCGGACATGCGGTATCTGGGGCTGGAAGTGGACCTCCGGCAGCACGCAATCAACTTGCAGGACACGCCGCCGCGCATGCGCTTTGCCGTGGGTGGTGCGCAGGCCATTGCAGGCGATGACGCGCAGTTCGACCTGGCGCTGATGCTCAAGTCCCTGCACCACGTGCCGCTGGATGCGATGGACCAGGCGCTGACCGAAGTGGCGCGCGTGCTGCGTCCCGGCGGGCATCTGTACGTTTCGGAGCCGGTCTACGAAGGCGCGCTCAACGAGATCGTGCGCCTGTACAACGACGAAGGCATCGTGCGCGCCGCTGCGCAGGCGGCGCTGGACCGCGCCCTGGCCGTCCGCAGCACCTGGGAGCAGGTGGCGCAACGGCGATTCGACATGCCTGTGCATTTCGAGGACTTCGCTCAGTTTGAGCGGCGGATGATGAACCCCACCTTTGCCGACCACCGCATCGACGCGCCCCTGCGCGAGCGCGTGGCGGCGGCCTTCGCGCCGCATTGCACGATGCAGGGAGCGCACTTCGTGCGGCCCATGCACGTGCGCCTGCTGCGGCGTGTGGGTTGATGAAAGCAACACCATGATGGATACGGATCTGCGATCTTGCGAGATCGCTGTGATTGGCGCGGGGCCGGCTGGCCTGATGGCCGCCGAGACCGCCGCAGCGGCGGGCCTGAGCGTGCAGGTGTTCGACGCCATGCCTTCGGTGGGACGCAAGTTCCTGCTGGCGGGCAGGGGCGGGCTGAACCTCACGCATTCCGAACCGCTGGCGGCCTTCATGGCGCGCTATGGCGATCGCCAGCAGGCGCTGACGCCCTGGCTGCGAGACTTTGGCCCCGAGGACTTGCGCGCGTGGGCTGATGCCTTGGGCACGCAGACCTTCGTCGGTACGTCGGGCCGGGTGTTCCCCAAGGACATGAAAGCCGCGCCGCTTCTGCGTGCCTGGCTGCAGCGCTTGCGCGGGCAGGGGGTGCAGCTGCACATGCGCCATCGCTGGATGGGCTGGGCCGACGCATTGAATGGCATCACGCCGCCTGTGCTGCGCTTTGCCGCGCCGGCGGGAGAGGTGCGGGTAAGGGCGCGCGCCGTCGTGCTGGCCCTGGGCGGCGGCAGCTGGGGCCGCCTGGGCTCGGACGGTACCTGGGCGCCGCTGCTGGCGCAGCGCGGCGTGCCTGTAGCGCCGCTGGCGCCGTCCAACTGCGGTTTCGACGTACCGCGCGTGGATGCGCCCGTGGGCGAGACGCGGCGAGAGTTCTTTCTGGAGCTCATCGGCCGAGGCGCGCCCGCCGTCGGCTGGACGCCGCATTTCGTCGAGCGCTTCGCGGGCCAGCCCTTCAAGTCGGTGGTGCTGTCCTTCACCGACAGCCAGGGCCGGCGCTTTGAGCGGCGCGGGGAATTCGTGGCCACGGCCACGGGCGTGGAAGGCAGCCTGGTCTATGCGGTCTCCAGCCTGCTGCGCGACGAGATCGTGGCACACGGTCACGCCACCTTCCACCTGGACTTGCTGCCCGACCACACGCCCGAGCGCGTGCTGGCCGAGGTGCGCCACCCGCGCGGCTCGCGCAGCCTTTCCACCCACCTCAAGAGCCGGCTGGGCCTGGACGGCATCAAAACCGCCGTCCTCTACGAACAACTGGGCAAGGACGGTATGTCCGACCCGGTGGCGCTGGCCCATGCCATCAAGGCCTTGCCCATCACCGTGGTGGCAGCACGCCCATTGGATGAGGCCATCAGCACGGCCGGCGGCGTGGCCTTCGAAGCGCTGGATACGCGCCTCATGCTGCGCACCATGCCCGGGGTTTTCTGCGCGGGCGAGATGCTGGACTGGGAGGCGCCCACCGGGGGTTATCTGTTGACTGCGTGCTATGCCACCGGGCGTGCGGCAGGGGCGGGTGCCGCGCACTGGCTGGCAACGCAGGCGTAGTACAGCAGGGGCGCCGCTTTAGGGCATGCTCTGCGGTCATTGCAAGAAGGTCGGCGTCAACCCAGAGCGTTGCTGAGCGCGCGGTCAAAACTTCGCGCGGTAATACACCATGGGCCCGCCGCGGCGGGCGCGCAGCACCAGCCGCGCATCGCCTTGCAACTGCACGCCGATGGCGCCCAGCTCGGGGACCAGACCGCGCGTGCGCGATGCGGACCATTGCACCTCCAGACGGGTGCCAAAGTTGCTGCCCTGGTCGCGACCCCAGATCATGCCCATGGCGTCGTGCAGGCCCGTGTGCGGGTGGGTGCGGGCCCAGGCCTGCAGGTCCAGCCGTACGCGCGGCTGCAACTGTGATCGCCAGCGCAGACCCAGGTCGTAGGCCAGCGGGGTGCCTGACGGGTAGGCCGGGCTGACGGCTCCTGCGCGGGCCGCGCCGTCCGACGGAACCACCACGCCCAGCGTCAGCCCCAGGCGTGAGGCTTGCAGCGGCGTGAGCCAACGGGTGATGTCCGTGTACTGAACGCTGTTGCCGAATGCTGCGCGCGGAAGATCGCTGCCGTTCAGGTCGGGGTAGGTGGCGGTGTCCTGCGTGAAGGCGGCGGAAGAAGGCTCATCCTGAGCCTGTCGCAATGCGGCCGCAGCGCCGTCTGCCAGGCTCTCATCGCCCCGGGCGGGAAATGCCGCGCACAGGCACAGCAGGCACACAATGCCCCAATCCATGGCCGGCCGTGGCAGCGGCCGGAGCAGATGACTTGCAAGCAGCGCGGACATGGCAGACAGCATGGCGGCACGGGACAGCAAGAAAGTGGATCGGTGGCGAGAACTCCTGGGGCGCAGTATGGACCGCGGGCACGTGCTTGTCGCGATCGCCGTGCTTGTTCCACTGTAGGACGGAGCTGACGCACGGCGTTCATGTGCAGGCAACGCCGCAACCGCCCGATGAAACGCAAAGCGCTCAGGCGACGCAAAAAAAGAAGGGGGAAGAAAAGAAGAAGGTGACGAGCCTTACCCCCGGCACTGGCTCCACAGTTAGGGCTGCTTGGTTCCCCACCTGACCCGGTTGGCCGCTTCACCATGCGGGGAGGCCCGTCGCCTGTGATTGTACGACGAACCACGCTCTGCCCGTGGCCTGTCAGAACTTTGCCCGGTAGTACAGCATGGGGCCGCCGCGCCGGACGCGCAGCAGCAAACGTGAGTCGCCCTGCAGCTGCACGCCGATGGCGCCAAACTCGGGCGTGCTGGGCAGCGAGTAACCGTCTGGCTCGGGGTGGTTACGCGCACGCACATCCAAAGCCGCAGGTAATGGCTGTTGCTGCGTCGGCGGATCGGCAGCGGCGGTGTTTTGGGAATCCTCCTGTGCTTGCGTTGGTGGCTGCAGGCACAGACACGGTAGCCAGCAGGCGAGACGCACCCCAGCCGACCGGGTCAGCAACCCTTGTCGCGATAGCCGCCTGCGGGCCGCAAGGGATGGAAGCAGGGCGGGCAACATGGCGGTACGGTGCGACTGGCAGTTTGCAGTCATTCCCGGGGAGTATGAATCCTGGCAGAAAGCAGATCACCCTCGGTTGGCGCGGTGGCCTGCGTAGGCCCGGGCCAGCTAGAAGCCTTGGCGCGCTGCGTGTCTGGCCCGCACATAGAATCACGCCCCATGTCCTATCTTGTGCTCGCCCGCAAATACCGTCCCAAGACCTTCTCTGAGATGGTGGGGCAGGAGCACGTGGTGCAGGCGCTCTCCAACGCGCTCACGCAGCAGCGGCTGCACCACGCCTACCTGTTCACTGGCACGCGCGGCGTCGGCAAAACCACGGTCTCGCGCATCCTGGCCAAGTCGCTCAATTGCCAGGGTCCGGACGGCCAAGGCGGCATCACTGCCACGCCCTGCGGCGTGTGCCCGGCCTGTACCGACATCGACAGCGGCCGGTTTCCTGACTACACCGAGCTGGATGCCGCCTCCAACCGCGGCGTGGACGAGGTGCAGGGGCTGCTGGAGCAGGCCGTCTACAAGCCGGTGCAGGGGCGCTTCAAGGTCTTCATGATCGACGAAGTGCACATGCTCACGAACACGGCGTTCAACGCCATGCTCAAGACGCTGGAGGAGCCGCCCGAATACCTCAAGTTCGTGCTGGCCACCACCGATCCACAGAAGGTGCCGGTCACGGTGCTCTCGCGCTGCCTGCAGTTCAACCTGCGGCCCATGGCGCCCGAGACGGTGCTGGAGCACCTCACCCGCGTGCTTGCTGCCGAGAACGTGCCCGCCGAGCCGCAGGCCCTGCGGCTGCTGGCCCGCGCCGCGCGCGGTTCCATGCGCGACGCGCTCAGCCTGACCGACCAGGCGATTGCCTTCGGCAGCGGCCAATTGCAGGAAGCCGCTGTGCGCCAGATGCTGGGCAGCGTGGACCGCAGCCATGTGTTCCGTCTGATCGACGCGCTGGCGCAGGGCGATGGCCGCACGGTGGTCGAGACGGCGGACACCCTGCGCATCAACGGCCTGTCCGCCGCCTCCACGCTGGAGGACATGAGCGCCGTGCTGCAGCGCATGGCCGTGCTGCAGGCCGTTCCGCAGATGGCTGCGGCCGTGGACGCCAGCGACCCCGAAGCGGCAGAGGTTGCGCGCCTGTCTGCCGCCCTGCCGGCCGACGAGACGCAGTTGCTGTACAGCATCTGCCTGCACGGCCGCGCCGATCTGGGTCTGGCGCCCGACGAATATGCCGCGCTGACCATGGTGCTGCTGCGCCTGTTGGCGTTCAAGCCGGCGGCTTCGGAAGGCGGCGCGGCTGCCTCGGCTGAAAAAAAAACTCTGACGCGGCCTGAAGCCGCAGCGCCGTCGGCCCATGCGCCGGCCGATACGTCTGTAGTCCAGGCACCGCAGGTTGTGCCGGCCGCCGCGGACCGGGCTCCCGCACCGTCGCCGGTGTCGGTGCACCCGGCTCCTGTCGCGGCGCACGCGATGGACTGCGCGACTGCCGCGCCCGCCCGGCCCGCCGCGTCGGCGGCGCCCGCGCTGGCGCAAGCCACGCCGGACGATGTGAACCAGGCGGTGCAGGACGCGTTGGACGCGGGCGACCGCGAATCTCCCCCGTGGGAAGCCGGCGACGCGGCCCAGGCGCCCGTACGGGCCGCAGCGCCTGTGCGTCTGCCCGTACGCTCCCCTGAGGATCTAAGGCAAAAAACACCTCCAGCGCCCGCTCAGACAGCGCAAGCAGCTCCTGAAACGGTAGCAATACCCGTGCGTACCGCGCCGGAACCCGGCGCGCGCCTGCAGCCCTTGCCATCGGCGGCCCCGGCACCCGCGCGGCTGGTGCGCACGGAGGAGGGCGATGTCTGGCATGCCACCGTGCAGCAGCTCATTGCCCAGGAGGCCATCACCGCCCTGGTGCGCGAACTGGCGCTGCAGTCGCAACTGGTGGCGCGTGATCCGGACCATTGGCTGCTGCGCGTGGAGCGGGAGTCGCTCAACCAGCCCACGGCGCGCGAGCGCCTGCGCGCGGCGCTGGAGGCCGCGGGCCATGCGCGCCAGATCAGCGTGGAGGTGGGTGTGGTGATCGACAGCCCCGCGCGCCGCAACGCGCACGCCGCGGCCGAACGCCAGCGCGTGGCCGAGGAGATCGTCCACAACGACCCCTACGTGCAGCAGCTGATGCGTGATTTCGGGGCGAAAATCGTGCCGGGCAGCATCAAGCCTGCATAACCATTTTTGAAACGCAAAGGAAACCATCCATGTTCAACAAGGGACAGCTCGCCGGCCTCATGAAGCAGGCCCAGGCCATGCAGGACAACCTGAAGAAGGCCCAGGATGACCTGGCCAATATCGAGGTCGAGGGCGAATCCGGCGCCGGCCTGGTGAAGGTGCTGATGACCTGCAAGCACGACGTCAAGCGCGTCACCATCGACCCCAGCCTGCTGGCCGACGACAAGGACATGCTGGAAGACCTGGTGGCAGCCGCTTTCAACGCCGCGGTGCGCAAGGCCGAGGAGACTTCGGCGGAGAAGATGGCCAAGATCACGGCCGGCATGCCAGGCCTTCCCGGCGGCATGAAATTCCCCTTCTGAGGGCAGGCTACTGCGCGCCGGCCATGCGTCGTGGGGCGGTGCTCGCAATCCTCACGTACTAGGCAAGTACGTTCCGGTTGCCGTGCTCCGTCCGCCTCGCCTGGCAGGCGCTCGCTACGCCCTTGGGGGCGGCATGTGCACTCCGAAATCCATTCTTCATGTCCGACACCAGCTCCCTTGACGCACTGATCCAGGCCCTGCGGCGCCTGCCCGGTGTGGGCGTGAAGTCGGCGCAGCGCATGGCGTTCCATCTGCTGCAGCATGACCGCGCCAGCGCGCAGGTGCTGTCGCAGGCGCTCGCGCAGGCGGCAACGCAGGTACGCCATTGCGAGCGCTGCCACACCTTCACCGAGGGCGCGGTGTGCGAGACCTGCCTGGACCCGGCGCGCGACGCCACCCGCCTGTGCGTGGTGGAGACGCCCGCCGACCAGGCCGCGATGGAGCGCACCGCGGCGTTCAAGGGGCTGTACTTCGTGCTCATGGGGCGGCTGTCGCCGCTGGATGGGGTGGGGCCGCGCGACATCGGTGTGCACAACCTGCTGGAGCGCGCCAGCGACGGCGTGGTGCAGGAGGTGATCCTGGCCACCAGCTTCACGGCCGAGGGAGAGGCCACGGCCCACGCGATCGGCGAGGCGCTCAAGCGCCGCGGCATGCACGTCACGCGCCTGGCGCGGGGCGTGCCCGTGGGCAGCGAGCTGGAATACGTGGACCTGGGCACCATCGCTCATGCGCTGGCGGATCGGCGCTGAATATCAAAAACAATAGCTGCTAGCGCTTGTTGGATAAGCGCTGGAGGCCAAAAACACTGCAAAAATGAACACAACAATGCATGTGGCCCGCTTCACCGTGGCCTACTGGTGCGTGCTGATTGCGGCGCTGCTGCCCATGGCTTGCGCGCTGCTGGCCAAGCGGGGGGGCTTTCGCGGCAGCGACAACCACGACCCGCGTGCGTGGCTGGCGCGCCAGACCGGCTGGCGCGCCCGTGCCAATGCGGCGCAGGCCAACAGCTTCGAGGCGCTGCCGTTCTTCATCGGCGCGGTCATCATCGCGCACCAGCTGGGCGCGCCGCAGATGATGCTGGACCTGCTGGCCTTCCTGTTCGTGATGCTGCGCGTGTCCTACATCACCATGTACGTGGGCGACATGCCCACGGCGCGCAGCCTGGTGTGGGGCGCGGGGCTGCTGGTCAACATTGCCATCCTGCTGATCGGCTGGCGCTGACATCAGCAATTAAGGGTGCTGCTGCGGCACGGGGATTTCCACGGTGCGCATGCCCAGCGCGGTGACCACGGCGCTCAGCAGGGCCATGGCGCCGCAGAACACCAGCAAGCCGCGGTTCAGGCCCACGTGGTCCGACAGCCAGCCCATGCCCAGGATGGGCACGATGGTGCCCAGGTACCCCACGATCAGGTAGGACGACAGCAGGCCGCCGCGCTCTTCGGGCGTGGTGAGCTTGGCCACCACGCCCATGCCCGCCACATTGGCCAGCCCATGGCCGAAGGCCGTGGCGATCACCGCCGCGCCAAACACCAGCGTGGCGCCGGTGAGCGTGGTCGCCATGAGCAGCAGGTTGCACAGCACCAGCGCGCAGCCGCTGGCCAGGGCCACGCGCTTGGTGCGCCAGTTGCGCACCATGAACTGGAACGCGGACGACAGGAACAGGATCATCGCGATCGACAGTCCGCTCACGGCCGGCCCATGCCAGGGCACGATCTCCTGCATGAAGCTGGGCGCCAGCGATGAGTACAGGCTGAACATGCCGAAGGCACTGAAGGCGCCCATGCTCGCCAGCCAGAACTGGCGCCGGCGCAGGCGCGGCGGCGGCGTGAGCCGCGGCATCCACTGCGCGATCACGCCGCGCCAGGTGCCGGGCGGCAGGGCATCGTCCCGCGTTCCCCCTGTGGGCAGCCCGCGCAGTTGGTGCAGCGCATACACCGCCAGCAGGCCCATGGCCGCCGTGGGCACGTAGGCGGTGACGAGCGGGTGGGGCACCCACTGGGCCATCAAGCCGCCCACGAGCGGCCCCAGGCCGAAACCCAGCGTCATCGCCACGGTGGTCAGTGCGGCCGTGCGCCGTGGATCACGCCCGGGGCGGGCCTGCACCATGCCGATGGAGGCCGAGGTGGTGATCATTCCCGACGCCAGCCCGATCATGAGCCGCGCCAGCATGAAGACGGGCACATTCCACGCCAGGGCTGACAGGACCACGCCCGCGGTCATCAGCGCGAGGCCCGTGCGCAGGATGGCCAGGAAGCCGTGGCGCTGCGTGAGCCGCCCCAGAAACAGCAGGCTGGTGAGCGCGCCGAACATGTACACCACGAAGAGATGCGTGATGTCGCTGGGCTTGAGCCCCCAGGCCTGCTGGTAGAGCGGGTACAGCGGGCTGGCCAGCGCCGTGCCCATGACGCCGACGCACATGGCATAGCCAATCCAGACAACGGGAGACCAGGAGCGTTCTTGCATAGGTGGAGGGAGAAAGCCCGCGCGGTGGGGCGCGGCGGCGACGGGGAGCCGGCAGCGGGGCGTGTCGGGAACGGTGAATGGTACGGTGGGCGAGGGGCCCCATGCAGGCCGCCGGCGCTAGACCCCACGCGCCACGCAGCCGTGGATAGGTGGCGCGCCACACGCCTGTGCTGTCGGTGGTAGGCGAGTCTTGCGCATCGCTGGGCGGGTTGGCACCGGTTGCCATTCGCCCTGGCAGGACGGCTGCAGTTGCGCGTGCTCCTTCCCCAGGCGCAGGCGCACGCCGGCCCGGGGATTTGCCCCGTCACCTAAAATCGCCCCTGTGCTCCGCTACTGCGTGGCACTGCCGCCCGACAGGGGCAGCGCCCGGCTCGCTGAAGCACGCCTCATAACGGGGTCGTCTTATGTGCCTACTTTTTGTTCGTTGGGTTTTTCATAACGAACAATTACATTCACGCGCTGTTTTGATCTTCACCCGCCGCGGCTGGCCATCCCTGAGGGGGCAGCCTGCGCGCGCTTTGCATTGCATTTCATGATTGACCTTCGGGGTATCACCCAGATCTACCCGGGCCCGCAGGGCCCCGTCGAAGCCCTGCGCGGCATCGACCTGCATGTCACGCCGGGCGAGGTGTTCGGCATCATCGGCCGTTCGGGCGCGGGCAAGAGTTCGCTGGTCCGCGTCATCAACCTGCTCAACCGGCCCACCGCCGGCCAGGTGATGGTGGCGGGGCGCGACATGACCCAACTGTCCGACGCCGACCTGCGCGCCGCGCGCCGCGAGATCGGCATGGTGTTCCAGCACTTCAACCTGCTGTCGTCGCGCACGGTGTTCGACAACGCCGCGCTGCCGCTGGAGCTGGCGGGCATGCCGCGGGCCGAGATCAAGAAGCGCATCGACCCGCTGCTGGACCTGGTGGGCCTGGCGCACCTGGCCGACCGCTACCCGGCGCAGATCTCGGGCGGGCAGAAGCAGCGCGTGGGCATTGCGCGCGCGCTGGCCAGCAACCCGAAGGTGCTGCTGTCCGACGAGGCCACCAGCGCGCTGGACCCCGAGACAACCCGTTCCATCCTGGACCTGCTGCGCCAGGTGAACCGCGAAATGGGCGTGACGGTGGTGCTGATCACGCACCAGATGCAGGTCATCAAGCAGATTGCCGACCGTGTGGCCGTGATCGACGCGGGCCGCATCGTGGAGATGGGCCCGGTGGTCGACGTGTTCACCCGCCCGCAGCAGGACATCACCAAGAGCCTGATCGACGAGATCGTGCCCCAGGAGCTGCCCGCCGGGGTGCTGGCGCGCGTGCGCAGCCTGGCCGCGCGGCTGGAGCCGGGCGCGAGCGGCCAGCTGCTGCGCCTGTCGTATGCGGGCGAGCATGCCTACGAGCCGATCCTGTCGCACCTGATCCGCGAGCTGGAACTGGACCTGTCCATCCTGCATGGCCAGATCGACGAGATCCAGGACCAGACCTTCGGTTCGCTGGCGGTGTACGCCAGCGGCAACATGGCGCGCATCGGCGCGGCCATCGACTATCTGCGTGCCAACGGCGTGGTGGTGCGCACCGTGGAAGTGACAGGCTGAGGGGCGGGCGATGTTCGAGAACTTTTCTGAAATGATGCTGGAGTTGTTCGTCACCTCGCTGTGGGAGACGATCATCATGGTCGGCGTGTCCGGCATCGTCGGCGGCCTGGTGGGCATTCCGCTGGGTGTGTTCCTGCGCCTCACGGATGCGGGCGGCGTGCTGGAGAACGGCCCGGCCAACAAGATCGTGGGCTGGATCGTGAATGCCGTGCGCTCCACGCCGTTCATCATCCTGCTGGTGGCCATCATCCCGTTCACGCGCTTCATCACCGGCTCGTCCATCGGCACCTGGGCGGCCGTGGTGCCGCTGACCATCGCCGCGGCGCCGTTCGTGGCGCGGCTGGTGGAGACGGCGCTGCGCGAGGTCGACAACGGCCTGGTGGAGGCCGCGCAGTCCATGGGCGCCACCACCGGCCAGATCGTGTGGAAGGTGCTGCTGCCCGAGGCCCTGCCGGGCATCGTGGCGGGCCTGACCATCAGCTTCGTGAGCCTCACGGGCTACTCGGCCATGGCCGGGGCCATCGGCGGCGGCGGGCTGGGCGACCTGGGCATCCGCTACGGCTACCAGCGCTTCCTGCCCGACATCATGCTGGCCGTGGTGGTCATCCTGATCTTCTTCGTGCAAGCCATCCAGAGCCTGGGTGACTGGGCCGTGCGCCGCCTGTCGCACCGCTGATGCAGGACAGGGGGGCGCACACGGGATGTGTAAGCTCCTGATTTGATAGCTTTTGGCGCTTGTGCAGCGGGCGCTGCGGGCTGTTTTGACAGAAGGCCTGCGTGTGCGGGCGGCTTGGCCGATACTCGATGGCAAAGCCACTACCACGAAGGAGACCCCGCCATGTCCGCACTGCCCGCCTTTGCGCCACCGGATGACGCGCTGTTCCAGCGCGCCCAGTCCCTGCTGGACGATGAATGGCTGGCCCACGATGCCGATCTGGCTCCCGTGCTGCCCATGGTGCTGGCGCGCGGTGTGGGGCAGGACTGGCACAAGGCCGGAACCTTCCGCCATCACCTGGTGGGCGTGGCCCGGTCGCTGGCGCTGTGGGGCCAGCCCCGGGACGTGCGTCTGCTCGGGCTGCTGCACAGCGTGTACGGCAATGCCTTCGTCGACCTGGTGAAGTTCGACGCGGCCAGCGAGCGCGGCCGCCTGCAGGCGCTGGTGGGCGAGAGCGCCGAGCACCTGGTGTACCTGTTCTGCACCATGAGCCGCGCGCAGTTCGTGCAAAAGGTGCTGGCCGGCGAGCTGCAGGCCGACGGCTCGCTGGTCGTGGAGAAGAACGGCCCCGCGCCGCGCCAGACCGTGCACCTCGCACCCTACGAGGTGGCGGCTTTCACTATCGTCAGCATGGCCGACACGATCGAGCAGTGGTTCAGCTGGCAGGACGACATCTACTCGCGCTTTCCCGCCGTCGATCCTTCGCGCCCGCAGGCCGTGCACTGGGCCGCGTCGCTGTGGCCCGGACCCATGCGCCCCACGGCCCGCATGGTCAGCCAGATCGCGGCGCTGGGCCTGGCGTTGCAGCACCCCGGGCTGCGCGGGCAGTTGCCGCTGCCGCCCGTGTTCGACCAGTGCAGCCAGGGCCTGACGGCGCAGGACGAGGCGGCCGCCACGGCCCTGTATTGGTCGGTGATCCAGCTGGCGCAGCCGCTGGTGGACCTGGACGGCGCCACGGCCACGCTGGAGCAGGCCGTGCGCCTGAACCCCTGGGTGGGCGAGCCGCAGATGGTGCTGGCACAGCTGTACCTGTCGGCCGGCCGCGCGCAGGACGCGGCGTGCGCCGCACGCGGGGCGCTGCAGGCCTTCAGCGCCTGGGGCAATGCCTGGGACAAGCGCGTGCAGTGGGACGCCTGGATCGCCTGGACGCGCATCCTGCTGCAGTCGGCCGAGGAGGGCGGCTGGCCCGCGCGGCTGGACAAGCTCAACAACGTGGCGCTCAAGGGCTGACGGGGCGGCGCTGCGGCCTTCCCGGGGCGGTGGAGGATGCGCGGCCTTTCACCTTCGCACGTGCTCTGCTGCCCGGGTGCTCTTCATGTGTGCGGGTTCTTTGGATATGGAAAAGTATTCGTTCTGAGGGCGCGCCGCAGGGGCTACGATGCCGGCTCTCCCTGTAACGGTATGAAAGGTTTCCCGTGATTTCCAAGCGCTCCCTGCTCCAATCGACCCTGGCCCTGGCAATGGCCGCCGGCCTCTCGGGCCATGCCCTGGCGCAGGACAAGCCGCTGAAGATCGGCGTGACGGCGGGCCCGCACGCGCAGATCTTCGAGCAGGTCAAAAAAGTGGCCGAACAGCAGGGCCTGAAGATCCAGGTGGTGGAGTTCAGCGACTATGTGCAGCCCAACGCGGCCCTGGCCGCCGGCGACCTGGACGCCAATAGCTACCAGCACAAGCCCTACCTGGATGCGCAGACCAAGGACCGTGGCTACAAGTTCGCCGTGGCGGCCAACACCGTCAACTTCCCCATCGGCCTGTATTCCAAGAAGGTCAAGAAGCTGGCCGACCTGAAGGAAGGCGCGCGCTTCGGCATTCCCAACGACCCCACCAACGGCGGCCGCGTGCTGCTGCTGCTGCAGGCGCAGGGCCTCATCAAGCTCAAGGACGGCGCAGGCCTGAAGGCCACGCCGCTGGACGTGGTGGGCAACCCGAAGAAGCTCAAGTTCGTGGAGCTGGACGCTGCGCAGCTGCCGCGCTCGCTGGACGACCTGGACGCCTCGGCCATCAACACCAACTTCGCCATCTCCGCCGGCCTGAACCCCAAGACCGATTCCATCGCGCAGGAAAGCCCGGACGGCCCCTACGTCAACCTGCTCGTGGTGCGTGAGGCCGACAAGAACAAGCCCTGGGTGGCGCAACTGGTCAAGGCCTACCAGAGCGAGGAGATCCGCCGCTTCATCGAGACGCAGTTCAAGGGCTCGGTGCTGGCAGGCTGGTGATGGCGCGCGGCGGGGGGCCTCGACCGGCCCCCGGCCCCGGTGCCGTGACCGCCGCTTGTCTGACAGCAGCGTTCCACGGCGGCCCGTAAGATGGTCCGGCCGCCCGCCATCGCGATGGCGCTGCGCGGCGCCTACCTCTGCCAGAAAGGGTCCGTATGAGCCACTACCGCATTGCCGTCGTCGTCGGCAGCCTTCGCAAGGATTCGTTCAACCGCAAGCTGGCCCACGCGCTCGCGCGCATGGCGCCCGCGGACTGCGAATTCCACCAGGTGCGCATCGACGATCTGCCGCTGTACAACCAGGACGACGACGGCCAGCAGGCCGAGTCCGTGCAACGGCTCAAGAAGGAGATCGCCGGGTCGCAGGGCGTGTTGTTCGTCACCGCGGAATACAACCGCTCCATCCCCGGCGTGCTCAAGAACGCCCTCGACAACGCATCGCGCCCCTATGGCCAGAGCGCCTGGGCGGGCAAGCCCGCGGGTGTGATCGGCGTGTCCATCGGCGCCATGGGCACGGCGATGGCGCAGCAGCACCTGCGCAATGTGCTGGCCTACCTGGACATGCCCACGCTGGGCCAGCCCGAGGCCTTCATCCATGCCAAGGACGGCCTGTTCAACGAAGACGGCACCATCGGCGAGGGCAGCAAGGACTTCTTGCAGCGCTGGATGGACCGGTACATCGCCTGGGTCAAGCGCCACAACGGCTGACGATTGCTATCGATTAGATAGCTGTTTGCGCTTGACTATCAAGGGTTAGAGCCCATTTTGATATGAAAAAACCCGCCCGGCATCGCCGGAGGCGGGTTTTGTTTGGCGAGGCGCCGGGGCCGATCAGGCGGCCTGGCTGACGCGGTCCTGGTTGGCGGCATGGGCCTTTACGTGGGCCTCGATCGCCTGGGCGGCGGCGGCCAGGGCCTGGGCCTTGGCATCGCCACCCATGGCCACGCCCTCGGCGCGCACGAAGCGCACGTCGGTCACACCGAAGAAGCCCAGCACGGTCTGCAGGTAGCTTTCCTGGTGCTCCATGGCGCGGCCGCCTTCGCTGGTGGAATACACGCCGCCGCGGCTCGACGCCACGATCACCGTCTTGCCCTTGGCCAGGCCCTCGGGGCCGTTGGCGGTGTACTGGAAGGTGCGGCCGGGCTGGGCGATGCGGTCGATCCAGGCCTTGAGCTGCGTGGGGATGGCGAAGTTGTAGAACGGTGCGCCGATCACCACCACGTCGGCCGCCAGGAACTGGCTCACCAGCCGCTCGGACACGGCGTTCTCGCGCTGCTGCGCCTCGCTCAGGCCGTCGGTCTGGCCGGTGCGCGGTGCCATCGCATCCATCGTGAAGTGCGCAGGCGCGTCGGCCACCCGGTCCAGGTAGCTCACCTGGGTGGCGGGATGGCTGGCCTTCCAGGCCTCGACGATCTGCGCCGTGAGCTGGCGCGAGACGGACTGGTCACCGGTGATGGCGGAATCAATGTGCAGCAGTTGCATGGAAATCTCCTGGGGATAGGGATAAACCCGCAATGGGGCGATGGATAGATTGTCGTTTTGGACTGAATGTTTGATAAGCAGGCGGTGCTGCGATAGATTGTTCTGAATTTGGAACGAAAGGCGCGCGATGCAGGATCTGAACGACATGCTTTATTTCGCCGAGGTGGCCGAGCGCGGCGGCTTTGCCGTGGCGGGCCGGGCGCTGGGGATCCCGAAGTCGCGCCTGTCGCGCCGCGTGGCCGAGCTGGAAGCGCGCCTGGGCGTGCGCCTGTTGCAGCGCACCACGCGCACGCTCTCGCTCACCGAGGTGGGCGAGGCCTACCTGCGCCATTGCCAGGCCATGCGCGATTCGGCCCAGGCAGCGCAGGACACGGTGGACCAGGTACAGACCGAACCGCGCGGCACCGTGCGCGTGACCTGCCCGGTGACGCTGGCGCAGACGGTGGTGGCCGAGCTGATGCCGCAGTTCCTGCAGCGCCACCCCCAGGTGCGCCTGGAGATGCAGGTCACCAACCGCGTGGTGAACGTGGTGGAAGAGGGCGTGGACGTGGCGCTGCGCGTGCGCCCCACGCTGGAGGACAGCGGCAGCATGGTGGTCAAGCGCCTGGACGAGGTGCGCCTGCTGCTGGTGGCCAGCCCCGAGCAACTGCGGCGCCAGGGCACGCCCACCTCGCTGCGCGACCTGGCGCTGCTGGACACGCTGGCCATGTCCGCGGCCGACGGGCGCGCCAGCCTGCGCCTGATCGGCCCCGAGGGGCGCGAGGAAACCGTGCACTTCACGCCGCGCTACGTGGCCGACGACCTGCTGACGCTCAAATTCGCCGCGTTGGCGGGCACGGGCTTGTGCTGGATGCCGGACTACATGTGCATGTCCGAATTGCAGGAGGGCCGGCTGGTGCACCTGCTGCCCCAGTGGACGCAGCCGCGCAGCGTGGTGCATGCAGTGTTTGCGTCGCGGCGCGGCTTGTCGCCGGCGGTGCGCAGCTTCCTGGACTTTCTGGGTGAAACCGTGCCCGGCCATTCCGCTGCGGTCTGTGAGCGGGGCGACACGGCCACGGCCGGCGCGGCACTGCCCCGCTGATGCGGCGGCGCGTGGTGTACGCAAGAGCGCGGGATGCATGGGCGGTGCGGCTTGATCCCCAGTGGGGGATCGATGTAAGGGCGCTTTGCTTTTGATAGCTGGTAGCGCTTATCGCATAAGGGCTAGAGACCCATTTGACTTTCCATGGCGGTGCCGGGAGCCTGTGTGCCAGATGGCATTGCATATGCTCATCCGTGGATAAATTTACAAAAATATATTCTTTTGAGTTTTAACCTGCGCTCTCCACAATGCATGATTTCCTGCAACGTGGAGGCGCTCCCATGACCCCGGCAACCAAGCTCAAGACCCTTCTCGCCACGCTGGCCCTGGCGGCCAGCGGGCTGGCCTCGGCCCAGGCCAATGCGCTGCTGAACGTCTCCTATGACGTGGCGCGCGAGTTCTACAAGGACTACAACCAGGCCTTCATCGCCCACTACAAGAAAACCAAGGGCGTGGACATCAAGGTAGACCAGGCCCATGGCGGCTCCAGCGCCCAGGCGCGCGCCGTGAACGATGGCCTGGCCGCCGACGTGGTCACCTTCAACACCACCACCGACGTGCAGTTCCTCGCGGACAACGGCGTGGTGGCCAAGGACTGGGCCAAGAAATTCCCGCATGACGCATCGCCCACCACCTCCACCATGCTGTTCCTGGTGCGCCACGGCAATCCCAAGAACATCAAGGACTGGAACGACCTGATCCGCCCCGATGTGAAGGTGGTGGTGGTGAACCCCAAGACCGGTGGCAACGGCCGTTACGCCTACCTGGGCGCCTGGGGCTCGGTGCGCGAGAAGGGCGGCAGCGACGCGCAGGCGGCCGAGTTCGTGGGCAAGCTCTACAAGAACGTGCCCGTGCTGGCCAAGGGTGGGCGTGATGCCACGGCCACCTTCCTGCAGCGCAACATTGGGGACGTGCTGATCACGTTCGAGTCGGAGGTGGTGTCGGTGGAGCGTGAGTTCGGCAAGGGCAAGGTGGATGCGGTCTATCCCTCGGTGAGCGTGACGGCCGAGAACCCCGTGGCCATCGTGGAGCGCACGGTCGCCAAGAAGGGCACGGGCGAGCTGGCCAAGGCCTACCTCGACTACCTGTACTCGGATGAAGCGCAGGAGATCGCCGCCAAGCACGCGATCCGCCCGCGCTCCGAGGCGGTGCTCAAGAAGCATGCCGACCTGTTCAAGCCCATCCAGCAGTTCACGGTGGCCAAGTACTTTGGCTCGCTGACCGAGGCGCAGAAGGTGCACTTCAACGACGGCGGTCAGTTCGACAAGCTCTACACGCCTGGCAAGTAAGCAGTGAACACGCCCCTGAGCCGCCTGGCGCCTTCACCCCGGCCTGACTGCCCGGGTAGGGTGGCGGTGCCCGCGCATGCAAGCGCGGTGCCTGCGGGCGTGGGCCGCACCGGCTTTTGACCGGCGGCGAATAACGGATAACTCCATATGAGTGGCAAGAAAAGCGCCCCCAGGCGAGCCAAGAGGGTATTGCCCGGCTTTGGCCTCACGCTGGGCTACACGCTGTTTTACCTGAGCATCATCGTGCTGATCCCGCTGCTGGCGCTGCTGCTCAAGACGTTCACCATGACCTGGCCGCAGTTCTGGGAAGCGGTGGCGTCGCCGCGCGTGCTGGCGTCGTACCGCCTCACGTTCGGTGCCTCGTTCATCGCCGCCTGCGTGAACTTGGTGTTCGGCCTGCTCATCGCCTGGGTGCTGGTGCGCTACAAGTTCCCGGGCAAGAAGATCGTGGATGCGCTGGTGGACCTGCCGTTCGCGCTGCCTACGGCGGTCGCCGGTATTTCGCTCACCGCACTGCTCGCGGGCAATGGCTGGGTGGGGCAGTACCTGGAGCCGCTGGGCATCCAGCTCGCATTCAACCCCAACGGCATTGTGATTGCGCTGATTTTTATCGGCCTGCCGTTCGTGGTGCGCACGGTGCAACCGGTGCTGGAAGACAGCGAGAAGGAGTTGGAAGAAGCGGCCACCAGCCTGGGCGCCACGCGCTGGCAGATCTTTCGCCACGTGATCCTGCCGGCCATCACGCCCGCGCTGCTCACCGGCTTTGCCATGGCGTTCGCGCGTGCCGTGGGCGAGTACGGCTCCGTCATCTTCATCGCCGGCAACATGCCCATGGTGTCTGAAATCACGCCGCTGATCATCATCGGCAAGCTGGAGCAGTACGACTACGCAGGCGCCACTGCCGTGGCGGTGGTGATGCTGGTGATCTCTTTCGTCCTTCTGCTGGTCATCAACGCCTTGCAGGCCTGGCAGCGCCGCCACGCAGGAGCACCCGCATGAGCGCCGCGAACACCCATACCGTGCGGCGCGCGCAGGCCGGAACGACCGAGGCGCGCTGGATCCAGTGGGCGCTGATTGGCCTTGCCATGGTGTTCCTGCTGCTGTTCCTGGTGTTGCCGCTGGCCGCCGTGTTCACCGAGGCGCTGCGCAAGGGTGTGAATGCCTACCTGGAGGGCCTGCGCGAGCCCGACGCCTGGTCCGCCATCCAGCTCACGCTGCTCACGGCCGTGATCGCCGTGCCGCTGAACCTGGTGTTCGGCATCGCCGCGGCGTGGTGCATCGCCAAGTACGAGTTCAAGGGCAAGGCCTTCTTGACCACGCTGATCGACCTGCCGTTCTCCATTTCGCCCGTGGTGGCGGGCCTGATGTATGTGCTGGTGTTCGGCGCCAACGGCTGGCTGGGGCCCTGGCTGGCGGCGCACGACATCAAGATCATCTTCGCCGTGCCGGGCATCGTGCTGGCCACCGTGTTCGTCACGTTCCCGTTCATCGCGCGTGAACTGATCCCGCTGATGCAGGCGCAGGGCAACGACGAGGAGCAGGCGGCGGTGGTGCTGGGCGCGAGCGGCTGGCAGACCTTCTGGCACGTGACGCTGCCCAACATCAAGTGGGGCCTGCTGTACGGCGTGATCCTGTGCAATGCCCGGGCGATGGGCGAGTTCGGCGCGGTGTCGGTGGTGTCGGGCCACATCCGCGGCCAGACCAACACCATCCCGCTGCACGTGGAGATCCTCTACAACGAATACCAATCGGTGGCCGCGTTCGCAGCCGCCTCGCTGCTGGCGCTGCTGGCATTGGTCACGCTGGTCATCAAGTCGGTGGCCGAGTGGAAGAGCGAACAGGAAATGAAGGCTGCTGCCGCGCTGCCGCCCGAGCGGCCTGCGCCCGCGCCTGGCGCGCCGCGCTGAAGGATGAACACATGAGCATTGAAATCCGCAACGTCAGCAAGCAGTTCGGCGACTTCCAGGCGCTGCGCGACGTCAGCCTGGACATCCAGTCGGGTGAACTCATCGCGCTCCTGGGCCCCTCGGGCTGCGGCAAGACCACGCTCTTGCGCATCATCGCGGGGCTGGAGACCCCCGACGTGGGCAGCATCCACTTCAGCGGCGAGGACACGACCGACGTGCACGTGCGCGAGCGCGGCGTAGGCTTCGTGTTCCAGCACTACGCGCTGTTTCGGCACATGACGGTGTTCGACAACGTGGCCTTCGGCCTGCGCATGAAGCCGCGCAAGGAGCGGCCGTCCGAAGCGCAGATCAAGGAGAAGGTGATGAGCCTGCTCAAACTCGTGCAGCTGGACTGGATCGCCGACCGCTATCCCTCCCAGCTTTCGGGCGGGCAGCGCCAGCGTATCGCCCTGGCGCGCGCGCTGGCCGTGGAGCCCAAGGTGCTGCTGCTGGACGAGCCCTTCGGCGCGCTGGACGCCAAGGTCAGGAAGGAACTGCGCCGCTGGCTGCGCCGCCTGCACGACGAACTGCACGTGACCAGCATCTTCGTCACGCACGACCAGGAGGAGGCGCTGGAAGTGGCCGACCGCGTGGTCGTCATCAACCAGGGACGCATCGAGCAGCAGGGCACGCCCCAGCAGGTGTGGGACAACCCTGCCAGCCCCTTCGTCTATGGCTTTTTGGGCGACGTGAACCTGTTCAAGGGCCGCGCCAACGACGGCCGGGTGTACCTGGACGACGGCATGCAGCTGGAAAGCCCCGAGGCCCAGCACGCCGACGATGCGCGCGCGTTCGCGTACGTGCGCCCGCACGACCTGGACGTGGAGCGCTATTCCCCCGGCCAGGCGCTGGACGCGCACGGGCGCCCGCGCGGCATCGTGGTGCAGTTGGCGCGCGCCATCGTGGTGGGGCCGATCGCGCGGCTGGAACTAATCCCCGAGGGCGATACCCAATCGGCGGACAATGCGCCCTCGGACGCGTTGATCGAAGCGCAGATTCCGGCGCAGCAATTCCACGAGATGGGGCTGCGTGAGGGCGAGACGCTGGTGGTGACACCGCGGCGCGCCAAGGTGTTTCTGGACGAAGCCGCCGGCATCTGAGCGCCGCTGCCTGCCAAGGGAGCGGATGCGGAGGCCGCTCCCTGCAAGGAAAACAAAAAGTGTTGTTGAACTGGATTGATACCGCCCCGGGCCGCATCCTGGCGCTGATCAGTGCCGCCTGCGTGGCCATGCTGGCCTTTGGCATGTACCTGCAGCATGTGGTGGGACTGGAGCCTTGCCCGATGTGCATCGTGCAGCGCTATGCTCTCATAGGTGTAGCGGTCTTCGCAGGACTGGCAAGCGCTAGAGGTATAAAAGGCTGGTGGATGGGTTGGACAGTGCTGGCGCTGGCAGCAGCGGGTTTTGGCGGCTTCACGGCCGCGCGCCAGAGCTGGCTGCAGTGGTATCCGCCCGAGATCGCCACCTGCGGGCGCGACTTCTACGGAATGATCGAGAACTATCCCATCAGCCGCGCCATTCCCATGATCTTCCGCGGCTCGGGCGACTGCACGGCAGTGGACTGGACGTTCCTCGGCGGCTCCATCGCCAACTGGTCGTTTGTCTGGTTCTTGGTGTTTGCCGTGCTGCTGTTGGTGCTGTTGGTGCGCGGCGGGCGCGGCGCGCCGGACACGCTGGCCCGGGCATAACTACGCGTCTTTTTTGACCTCTCGCGGGGCGCCTTCGGGCGCCCCGCGGCGCTTCACCTCGTCTTCACCCCGTCTCCAACCCATCTCACGCGGTTGGGGGTGGGAAGACCACGGGCGGCGCGCCGGGCTTCCAGGCCTCGTACTTGTGCATGACGCCCAGCAACAGCGGCGACCGCTGCCAGCGCACCAGCCATGCGCGCAGGTGCGGCCAGGGTGCGGCCTGCCACTGCGCGTCGTCGATGCCGGCGAACTGGCGCACGAAGGGCGCGATGGCCATGTCGGCCAAGGCGGCGCGTGGGCCGAAGAGGTGCCCGCCCGGCTCCAAGGCCAGGCGCTGTTCCAGCACCCGCAGCCAGGCATGGGCGGCGGCCCGTTCGTCCGCCGGGCTGGCGTCGGGGTAGCGGTTGGGGTACTTGCAACGGTCCAGCGCCCGCTTGAACGGACCATCGCACTGCGCGATGAGTTCCAGCATGGCGCCCAGGTCGCCCCGGCCGGGGTTGAGCCAGCCGTGCGGGTCATGGGCCGCCAAGGCCCATCGCATGATGTCCAGGCTGTGCTCCAGCACCTGCCCCGGCAGCACCAGCACGGGCACCGTGGCCTGGGGCGATACGGCCAGCAGCGCCGCCGGCTTGTCGCGCAGCACCACTTCGCGCAGTTCGCAGCGCTGGCCGCTCACCACCAGCGCCATGCGCGCGCGGATGGCATAGGGGCAGCGGCGAAACGAATACAGAACGGGCAGGGCAGACGTGGCGGGCATGCGCCCGAGTATGCAGCGCTGTCCATCACCGCATCGGGGCCTGGGGTGCGGCAGGTGTACGCCAGCCCAGCTTGCGCCGTACGCGCCGCCAGCCCAGCACGACGCCGCTCAGGCTGATCACCGTGCCGCCCACACTCAATGCCACCAGCAGCACGTCCCACAACGGCCGGCGCTGCAGCAGCGGCAGCCAGTCCCAGCTGTGCAGCAGGCCGAACAGCCAGCGCGAGGTGCGGCGGTGCCGGTCCAGCCGACCCAGCACGGCGCCCGTGTGTGGGTCCAGGTGCACCCAGCTGGCGTGCGGGTCGCCGAACACCAGCCGCAGCACGGGCAGCGGTTTGTCGGTGCCGCCGGTCATGGTGTGGGCATCCCGCGTGTAGTAATAAGCGTCGTATGCGCGCAGGGTCTCGACGCGCTGTAGCGGCGCATCGACCAGCCGGGCGGCGGCGGCTTCCAGCTCGCCCGGCTGCCATGCGTGGGGCAGGGCGGTATGCGCGTCCAGCACCGTGGGCGGGCCAGAGGCGGGCAACGCCTGCACCAGCGTATGGCCGGCGGTGCGCGTCCAGCGCAGTTCGCGCGTGTCGGTGGGCGCGGCCTGCAGCAGGGCGGCCACGGGTGCGCCTGCGTGCGGCAGCTGCAGGGGCCCGTCGTGCATGGCGTTGGTGCGCAGAGCGGGTGCGCCGCTGTCGAAGATGCGCCAGGGGTTCATGGACATCAGGCCGCTGAAGATCCAGGCGAGCGTGACGACCATGAACAGCAGGCCCGCCACGTGGTGCCAGCGCGCCCATGCGGACGGGAACGGCGTACGCCGGCCGCTGCGGTAGGTGCCCGCGAAGCGCCAGCGAAGGATGCCGATCACGCCGCCTGTGACCACTGCGGCGATACCCAGCAGCGACAGCGCATTGACGATGTCCGCCCAGTAGCGGTCCACCAGGCCGCCGCGCAGCGGGTACAGCCAGTGCAGCCACGCGCCCGCGTAGTTCCATTGGCGCTCGGTGCGTGTGGCATCGCGCACCACCTCGCCGGTCGTGCCGGAGATGTAAAGCACCGTGTCGTGTGCATCGCCCAGGCGCACGCGGTGCAGGGGCCGGTGCATGTCCAGCGCGCGGGAGTGGGTGAAGGCGTCTTCCTGCAGCGTGCCTTCGTGTACGGCATGGGACGGACCCTGCGCGTAGGCTGCAGCGCTGGCCAATGCCCGTGGCGCGTCGACGGCCGTGAGCACGGCGCCGGTGCGGGCGTCGATCACCACCGGGGCGCCGCGCGGGCGTGCGTTGCCGGGCGGGGCGGCCTTGGACGGCTGGGGCGTGGCCAGGTACACCGCCCGCCCGCCGCTGGCCACGGCCAGCCGCAGGTCGCGCAGCGGGCCCTGCAGCCCGGCGGCGGCCAGGGCCTGGTCGGGCTCCAGCGCCACGGCGGCGCCGCGCAGCGGCGGCAGGTGCATCAGCCGTTCGGCGGGCGTGAGCTTGGGATAGCCCACGTACATCATCACCACGCCGGAGACGAACCACATGGCGAAGAAGGCGCACAGCAGCACGCCCAGCCAGCGGTGGACCAGAAACAGCCAGCGTTTGGCATGCACCATCATGGCCTCCGGTTGCTCAGAAGGCGACGTGCAGCGTCACGTCGGCCGTGCGCGGCGCGCCCAGGTAGGCCTGGCCCGGGCGTCCTTCGGCGGCGTAGATCCGGTCGGTGGCATTGCGCAGGCGCCCGGTTAGCGAGGCTGTCTTGCTGATCTTCCAGGACAGCCCCAGATCGAGCAGCGTGTATGACGGCCAGTAAATGGTGTTGGCTGCGTCGGCATAGGTCTTGCCCACATGGCGCAGTCCCGCGCTGGCATGGAGGATGGGGGTGATGGCGTAGGTCACCCACAGGTTGGCGACGCGTTCGGGCGTGAACGTGGGGTCTTGCCGGCCAGCGAAACCCCGCCCTGCATGAAGTTCTCGTACCGGGCACGGGTTGCCATCAGGTTGGCCTGCACTTGCCATTGGACGGAAGGGCGCAGGCCCACCGCGAGTTCAATGCCACGGGAGGACTGCTCGCCGACCAGGATGGTCAGGCCGGGGTTGTTGGGGTCCTGCGAGGCGATGTTGTTGCGTGTGATCTGGAAAGCGGCCAGGGTTGCGGAGCCCTTGCGGTCCCAGAAATCGAATTTACTGCCCAGCTCGAACTGGCGCCCGGTCGTCAGTTCGCTGTTGTTGCGCACATCCCCGAAGGTCGCGGTGGAGAGCGAGCCGGAGGGCGGATCGCCGGCGGTGGCGTACTGTGCGTAGAGATTCGCGTCGGGAGCTATGTCCCAGACCATACCGATGCGTCCCGTGGTGGGGCGGTAGCCGCGGCTGAAGGTCGCGGGGTTGGCGGTCGTGACGGCGCGTCGGTTGGTCAGGTCCAGCTCGATGCGCTCGTGGCGCAGGGCGGTGACGAGGTGGAGGGCGGGGAGCACCGCAGTGCGGTTCTCTAGATACAAGGCCGTGGACGTGGTTTTGTTGTCGCGGTCCGGGTTGAAGCCCGGTTGCATGTCGGGAATGTCGAAGAAGTTCTCAGTCGTGAACTGGTAGGGGTCCACCGTGCTCACGATGCTGGAGAGTCCGTTGGGGAAGCGCGTTTGCCGGTTCACGCTCACATCCAGGCCGAAGGCCCAGTCGCTCTTGCGGCCAGCCAGGCTGCCTTTGTAGGTGCCTTCGAAACGGTTGCCCAGCACTTTCTGGTCATGGCGTTGCAGGTAGGTGCCCGTGCGGATCACCTGGGTGTTGCTGGCATTGAAACGGTAGGTTTCCACGTTGCGGTAGTCCCGCAGCGCGTCATAGGCATAGAGCGTGTTCTTGAACTGCAGCGCATCGGAGGTGCGCCATTGGGCAATCGAGCGCAGCCATTGCACCTGGTGAGCGTAGATGCCGTCGGCGCTGTTGTAATTCTTGAACCGGGTGGCTCGGTCGATTCGGGTTTCCCCGGCCGTCGGATTGAGTGTGGGTGTGCCCCAGTAAGGGCGGTCCACGTTATCTTTTTGCAGTTCGTAGGCGAGGGTGTGCGTGAAGCCGCCCCCGAAGTCGGACAGCAGCGAGGTAGCCAGTTGGGTGGATTGTGTGTGCATTCCTTCGACCCAGCTGCCGGCATTGCGGTGGTTCAGATCGATGCGCGCGAAATGCTGCGTGCCCGCCGTGCCATCGCTGCTTCCCAGACGGCGGTTCAGGCCCAGCGAGATTTCCTTGAGGTTGTTCTGGCCCAGCCGCAGCTGGCCTTCGCTGAAATCGTAGCGTTCGGCCGTCTTGGTGATGTAGTTGAGGGAGCCACCCACGGCGCCTGAACCATACAGAAAGCTCGATGCACCGCCCACGGCCTCCACGCGGTCGTAAATCCAGCTGTCCACGGCGCGCGTCGCGCTGCCGAAATCCAGCTGTCCACGGCGCGCGTCGCGCTGCCGTAGTGGACGGTGATGCCGTTGTAGAGCTGGGTGACCGAGTTGCCGGTGAAGCCACGGTAGCTGGCCGACATGGAGCCTGGGGCGTTGTGGGCAGAAACGCCGGGGATGGCGCGCAGGATTTCCTGGGTGTCCTGGGCGCCGCGCGCTTCGATGGTGCTGCGGTCCACCACGGTGACGCTGGCGGGCGTCTCGCGCGGGGTCAGGCCCAGGCGGCTGCCGGTCTCCACCGGGGTGTCCAGCGGCAGCAGGCCGGGGGTCTGGGTGGCGTCGCTTACCTCCACGGTGGGCAGGGTGGGCGTCAGCGGGTCGGTGGATTGGGCGGGGGCGGCACCGGCCAGCGCGGCCAAGGTGAACGCGCCGGCGCTCTGGCGTATGTCGATACGGAACATGCGTGAAAACTCTCTCGGTCTCTGCGGAAGAACGGCCGACGAGTGCAGCGCGCCGCCCCAGTGGTGTGCGGGGGGTGGTGCTGTCTCGTGCGGCAAGGCACACCCAGTGCGTGGGCGTGGCAAGGGCCGCCTGGGGAGCCAGCAGGCTCCTTGCGGCCCGGCAGGGTCAGAGAGTCGAGGGAGGGCCGCGCGCCGGCAGCGGCGCGGCGGTGGCCGCGGCAATGCGCGCCGCCTCGATGGGCCGCAGCGCATGGGCCAAAGGTGGAGGCGGCTCGACCACCGCGGTTTCGGGGGCGGGCGGTGCGCCTGCGGGCGCGCACAAGGGGCAGTCCATACCGGACGCGCCCATGGCGCCCACACTGCCGTCGTCCGCCTGGACCATCAGCATCACCGCGCCCGAGGCCGAGCACACCAGCTGCAGGGACTGTGGATGCACCAACGGCGAGGCCACGGCCACGCCCAGTGAAGCCATGAACCAGCCCAGCATCCAGGTGCGCAGTGTGAGCGAGAGGCGGGGCCAGTTCATGGCGGCGATTATGCCCATTGCGGGGCGGCGCCGCGCAGGCATTTTTCAACCAGGGTGCTTCCAGTTTTATAGCTGCCGGCGCTTGATCTATAAGCCTGAAAGGCTTTTTTGATGCGGTTTTGCTGGCGGGGTGGCATCACTGCGGCGGCGCGGACTCGCGCAACAGCCAGTCGCGGAACGCCTGCAGGGCATCGGTCGGGGCGCGTGACTTGAGACGACACAGCCAGTAGTCGCCCAGCGCTGCCGTGCACGCGAAGGGCTGGACCAACCGCCCCTGGCGCAGTTCGCGCTCGAACATGCGCACGGGCAGCAACGCCACGCCCGCGCCTTGGGCTGCGGCCTCGGCCAGGGTCAGCGACGAGTCGAACACCGCGCCGCGCAGCACGGGGCAGGGTGCATGGGCAGCGGCGAACCATGCAGGCCACTCGTCGGTGCGATAGCTGCGCAGCAGCGCCTCGGCGCCCAGGTCGGCGGGTTCGTGCAGGCGCACAGCCACTTCTGGCGCGCACAGGGGCGCCAGCGGCGCGGGCATGAGCCGCTCGGCGTCGGTGCCGTGCCAGGCGCCGTCGCCGAAGCGGATGGCGCAGTCCAGCCCTTCGCCCGCAAGGTCCACGCGGTTGTTGTGTGTGAGCAGGCGCAGGTCGACGAAGGGGTGGCTTTCATGGAAGGCGCGCAGGCGCGGCAGCAGCCACCCCACGGCGAACGTACCCACCACGCCCACGGTCAGCACCTCGCGCGGGCGGGTGTCGGCCAGGCGCTGCAGGGCCTGGCCGATGCGCGCAAAGCTGTCGGACAGCACGGGCACCAACTGGCGGCCCTCATCGGTCAAGGCCAGGCCGCGCGGCAGGCGGCGAAACAGCGGCTTGCCCACGCGTTCCTCCAGGTTGCGGATGTGCTGGCTCACCGCGGTCTGGGTGACGTGCAGTTCCTCCGCGGCGCGCGTCAGGTTCAGGTGGCGGGCCGCCGCCTCGAAGGCCCGCAGCGCATTCAGGGGCAGGTGCATGGGTGAAGTTTTTCTAAGGGCTGGTGGCGATTATTGTCGATGGTCAAGCCCCCTGTGCCGCCTTATCGTGGCGCCTTCTTTCCACACATGACGAGGTAAAACAATGGACCGAAGAAGCTGGTTGCTGGGCGCCGCGCTGCTGCCCGTGATGGGGTGTGCCCAAACCGGGGTCGAGAAAAACAGGGCTCAGGCCGCGCAGCAGTTGCAGGCCGCGCTGGGCCGGGTGGAGCGGCGCGTGGGCGGGCGGCTAGGCGTGGCCGTGCTGGACACGGGCTCGGACGCCCTTGCGACCTACCGCGGCGACGAGCGCTTTGCGCTGTGCAGCACCTTCAAGCTGCTGCTGGCCGGCCAGGTGCTGCAGCGTGCGGACCAGGGGCTGGAGCGGCTGGATGCACGCGTGCGTTATGGCCGGGAGGATCTGGTGGAATATTCCCCGCGCACCGAGCCGCACGCGGGCGGCGCCGGCATGACCGTGGCCGAGCTGTGCGAGGCCACCATGGTGCTCAGCGACAATAGCGCCGCCAACCTGCTGCTGCGCCGCCAGGGCGGGCCCGCCGGCCTGACGGCCTGGCTGCGCACGCTGGGCGATGCGCACACACGGCTGGACCGCATCGAGCCCGCGCTCAACGATGTGCCTGCGGGCGAACTGCGCGACACCACCACGCCGCGCGCTATGGTGCACACCGTGCAGAAACTGGTGCTGGGCGATGCGCTGTCTGGCGAGGCACGGGCGCGGTTGCAGGGCTGGTTGCTGGGCAACCTCACGGGCGACAAGCGGCTGCGCGCGGGCATGCCGGCGGGCTGGCGCATCGGCGAGAAGACCGGCACCGCCAACGGCACCAGCAACGACGTGGGCGTGGTGTGGCCGGAGGGTGGGGCGCCGGCCGTGGTGGCGTGCTATCTCACGCAGTGCCCCGCCGCGCCCGCGCAGCGCGACGCGGCGATTGCCGAGGTGGGGTCGCTGGCGGCCGCATGGCTGGCGGCCGCAGGGTGAAGCTCAGAGTTTCTTGACCAGCACCTGGCTCTTGCGGTCCCAGTTGTACTTGCGCTTGCGTGCGTCGGGCAGCCAGTCGGGGTCCACGGGCGAAAAGCCCCGCTTGATGAACCAGTGCATGGTGCGCGTGGTCAGCACAAAGATGCTGGACAGGCCCAGCATGCGCGCGCGCTGCTCGATGCGCTTGAGCAGCTTCTCGCCGTCGCCGGTGCCCTGGCTTTGCGGGGACACGGTGACGGCGGCCATCTCGGCCGTGCCGGCCTCCGGGTAGGGGTAGAGCGCGGCGCAGCCGAAGATCACGCCGTCGTGCTCGATCACGGTGTAGGCGGCGATGTCGCGCTCGATCTCGGTGCGGTCGCGCTTGACCAGCGTGCCGTCGCGCTCGAACGGCTCGATGAGCTGGATGATGCCGCCCACATCGTCGATGGTGGCTTCGCGCAGCTCTTCCAGCTTTTCGTCGATGACCATGGTGCCGATGCCGTCGTGCACGTAGATCTCCAGCAGCAGCGCGCCGTCCACCGCGAACGGCAGGATGTGGCTGCGCTCCACGCCGTGCTCGCAGGCCCTCACGCAATGCTGCAGGTAAAAACCCACATCGGTCGGCTGCTGCGCGGGCGGCAACTGGGCCAGCAGCTGGCGCGCTGCGGCCAGGGGCAGTTCGGTGTCGATGGGGTTGTCCTCGGCTTCGGGTTCCAGCGGCTGGATGCGGATGCCCGGCACTTCGGTCAGGAACAGCAGCTTGTCTGCCTTGAGCTCGGTGGCCACGCGTGTGGCGACTTCCTCCATGGCCAGGTTGAAAGCCTCGCCCGTGGGCGAGAAGCCGAAGGGCGAGATGAGCACCATGGCATCGGACTCCAGCGTGCGGCGAATGCCCTCGACGTCCACCTTGCGCACCAGGCCGGAGTGCTGGAAATCTACGCCATCGACGATGCCCACGGGTCGTGCCGTCAGGAAGTTGCCCGAGATCACGCGCACGCGCGAGCCTGCCATGGGCGTGTTGGGCAGGCCCTGGCTGAAGGCGGCCTCGATCTCATAGCGCAGCTGGCCCGCGGCCTCCTGGGCGCAGTCCAGCGCCACGGAATCGGTCACGCGCATGCCGTGCGAGTAGCGCGGGGCGTGCCCCTTGGCGTGCAGCTGTTCGTTGACCTGCGGGCGAAAGCCATGCACCAACACGATCTTCACGCCCATGGCCTGGATCATCGCCAGGTCCTGCACGATGCTCTGCAGCTTGCCCGCGGCGATGGCCTCACCCGTCAGGCCCACCACGAAGGTCTGGTGCCGGAACTTGTGGATGTACGGCGCCACGGACCGGAACCAGGGAACGAAGGTGAAGTTGAAGACCGTGGACATGGGCGGTGCGTCAAAGGGTTGGCGGTGGAGCGGTGAAAAGAGGGGCGGAGACGAAAAGCGCTCGCGGCTCCCGTGCGCCTGTACCAGGGCAGGGGCGCCAGCAAGCGCAGGCCGCAGTGTAGCGGGCTGCGCGCCGTGCCGCGGGCAGCGCGGGGAGGGAGGAGGAACGCTCCTCAAATAATAGCTGCCAGCGCTTGATTGTGATGGTTTCCGAAGGGTTTTCTTCTGAAATCCACCGCGGGAAAAGCGTGGGCAGCTATTTAAATAATAGCGCCGACCCAGCCATCAGCGCTCGCCGCGCGCCGACAGCGCCAGCGAACCGCGTGCGGTAGCCGGCCGCGCCGTCCGCACGGGGGCCGGCTTGCGCTGGGCGGGGCGGGCATCGCGCCAGCGCATGGCCCAGCGTTCCACGGTGTAGTACGACAGCGCCGCCAGCGCCGCCGAGATCAGGAGGCCCAGCACCACCACGGCCGGCCACGGCAGGTCGGCGCGCAGGTAGCGCACCACGGGGTAGTGCCACAGGTAGATGCCGTACGACAGCTTGCCCACCAGCATCAGGGCCGGTGCACTCAGCATCTGGTGCAGCGCGCCGCGGTGCTGCTGCACCGCCAGTAGTACCACCAGGGCGGCGCATTCCACCACCGTCATGCCCCAGAGCATGGCGTTCATGTCGTCCCAGGACTGGGCCATCAGCAGCGGCACGGCCAGCACCACCCACATGAAATGGTGCAGCCGCTGGCGCAGCGCCTGGAACCAGGCGGGTTGCTCGTGCAGCAGCGTAGCCAGCAGGCTGCCGGCCAGCAGGCCCGTGGCGCGGGTGTCGAAGCGGAAGAAAATCTCGTAGAACTGCTGGCCCTGCGCCACCCACAGCACGCGCCAGGCCCACGCCAGCACCAGCAGTCCCAGCACCGGGCGCCACAGCGCGCCGCGCGGCGTAAAACGCGCCAACACCACCAGGAGCGGTGGCCAGACCAGATAGAAGTGCTCTTCCACCGACAGCGACCACATGTGCAGCAGCGTGTCGGGGCTGTCGAAGAAGGCGATGCCGTAGTCGGCCAGGTACAACAGGGACACCAGCGCGTCGGAATACACGTCCGTGAGGTCCGGCCACAGCAGCGGCGCGAACACGCAGTACGCCCCCAGGAACAGCGCCAGCGCGGGCATCAGGCGGAAGAAGCGGCGGCGGTAAAAACGCCAGTAGTCCAGCCGGCCGTTGCTTTGCAGTTCCTGCAGCAGCAACGAGGTGATCAGGAAACCGCTGAGCACGAAGAACAGGTCCACCCCGTAGAACGCGCCGTCGAACAGCGGCGCATGGGCGTGCGACAGGATCACCAGCAGGATCGCCACGCCGCGCAGTCCGTCCAGTGCGCTGTTGTAGGCCAGGCTCGGCGCGCGGCCGTCATGGCTGAGGGGGTTCACCCGGGGGTTGTCCATTTTGTCTGCCAAAACGCGGCACCTCCATTGCTGGGCAGGCCTGCCGCCCGCCGTGTTCATCACCAATCACATCCCGACCCGGAATGGGCTCGTCACCAGTCCAATGCGCTGCCCAGGCCGTGCCTGGCCGCATTGCGCTGGCTGGGAGTGGTCGACACTGCCAGCCGTCCCTGAGGACGGCGCGGCACCCTTCGCTCCTGTGTCGGGAAGGCAGGCCGTGAAAGCGGTCCTGCGGTCGTGGGCACGCGCTGCGTGCCGCGCCGGATCTGCGCCCGGCCGTCGGATTCTAGGGGCCGTCCACAGGAGGCGGGTTACCAAATGTCGCTACCGATTCAGGGTGATGACTTTCGTGCGGGTGCGAAGTTCCGCTGCAAGCAACCGTGGCGTGACCGCGGGCACGCGGGGCCCATGGCGGAGACGGTGAAATTGTCTTTCCGGTTACCATCAAAGGGTTAACCCTGATGATGCGTTCGCCCCAGCGGACGCTTTTTCTTTTCTGCAAGCGGCCCTTCGCGGGCCTCGTACACCGGCCCCACAAGGGCCCTCACTGAAGGAGAGCTTATGTTCCGCAGAACCGTTCTTGCCGCTGGCGCAGTCCTGGCCCTGGCCGCAGGCGCACCCACGATGGCGCTGGCCAAGGATGCCTGGCCGGTCAAGACCATCACGCTGGTGCAGCCCTACGCACCCGGCGGCACCAGCGACATGCTGGCGCGCATCATCGCCAACGAGCTGGAAAAGCGCATCACTGCCAGCGTGATCGTGGAAAGCAAGGCCGGTGCCAACGGCAACATCGCCACCGCCTACGTGAGCCGCGCCAAGCCCGACGGCGGCACCTTCCTGGTGGGCTCCAGCAGCCCGGTGGTGATTTCGCCCACGCTGTACAAGAACGTGCCCTACGACCCGGTGAAGGACCTCACGCCCATCACCCCGCTGGCCAAGGCGCCGTTCCTGCTGGTCACGGGCGCCAACTCGGGCATCAACTCGGTGGACGAGCTGCTCAAGCTCATCAAGGCCGACAAGATCAACTTCGGCTCGGCCGGCGCGGGCTCGCCCCAGCACATGATCGTGGAGATGTTCCACATGCAGGCCAAGGCCAAGACCATGCACGTGCCGTACAAGGGCTCCGCGCCGCTGGTGCTGGCCGTGATGTCCAACGAAGTGCAGTACGCCATCGACAACCCCGTGCCGCTCAAGCCGCAGATCGAGGCCGGCAAGATCAAGGCGCTGGCCATCACCAGCAAGACCGCCTCGCCCAAGTTCCCGGGCGTGAAGCCGCTGGCGGAGCAGGGCTTTCCCGGCTTCGAGGCCGAGCCCTGGTACGGCATGATCGGCTCCAAGGGCCTGCCCCAGGACCTGGCCGAGCGCATGAACAAATACGTGCGTGAGATCCTGGCCCAGGAGAACGTGAAGCAGAAGATCTCCGACCTGGGCGCCGAGGCCTATGGCCTGAGCACGGCCGACTTTGCCAAGCTGATCGCCGCCGATATTCAGAAGTGGGGCGCTGCGGTCAAGGCATCGGGCGCTACGGCGGACTAAACGCCTGCTCCCGCTGACAAAGAAAGGCCGTGAGGATTCACGGCCTTTTTTGCGTCTGACGCCCACCGGTCAAGCGCGGGAAGCTATCAATCAATGAGCGCTACTGTCCCGGGGCCTCCAGGGCGAACAGCGGCACCTGCGCCTGGCGGCTGAGCCACAGGCCGCCGCCCATGTCGATGAAGTGCCGCGCAAGGCCGCGGCGGTACAGCGACGCGCGGTGGCGGTACAGGCGCGGGTCGGTCAGGTCTTCGTCGATGATGTCGCGCTCGTAGTCCTCGCGCGTGACGGCCTCCAGGTACAGCGCGCCGCGGCACAGGCGCCCCAGGTTGTCCAGCGCGCGCGCCAGGTCCCGCGTGCCCAGGTAGGGCAGCACGCCCTGGCAGATGACGAAGTCGAAAGGCTCGCGCGCCGTGTAGTCCACCACCGAGCCGCGCTCCCACCCAAAACGCTCGCACAGGTAGGGGCTGTATTCCACGCCCTGGTAGAGCGCGCCGGGCAGGTGGTGCTGCACCATGTCCCGCCACAGGCCGATGCCGCAGCCCACGTCCAGCACCCGTGCCACGGGCACGCGCAGGTAGTGCAGATAGCTGCAGACGAAGCTGCCCAGCCGCTGCGCATGGCCGGGGTCCACCACGCTGGTTTTCTTGTCGAAGTAGTAGCGCTGGTAGTACGCCTCGTCAAACCACTGCTCACTCGCCGATTGCACGCATGCTCCTGAAGAAGGCGGCGCCGGGCTGGGACCGCTCGCCGGGAGTATGGACCAGTCCATCGCGATGGCGGGCGGTTGCCATGGGGGCTCCCCTGTGTGCCGCACGTACTGCGGCATCTATATTGCGCGGCAGTGCCGTATGAGAACCCGATGAAAGGAGCGCCCATGTCCGCCGGAGACTGGAAAGACCTGTACGCCGCCGCCTCCGCGGGGGATTTGGCCCGGGTGCGCTATCACATCAGCGCGGGCGTGGATCCCAACTACCAGCACCCCGAGGTGCTGTGCACGCCGCTCGTCGCCAGCCTGGTGCAGGGCCACGATGCGGTGGCGCGCTACCTGCTGGAGCACGGGGCGGATCCGCACCTGCTGTCGGAGTTCGACGGGCTCACGCCGCTGCAGGCTGCGCTGCGCCATGGCCGCGGTGAGCTGGCCGCACTGCTGCGCAGCCGGGGTGCGCGCGACGTGCCGCCGCCCAGGCGCGTGGCAGCGTGGCGGCGCTGGCTGCCGTTGTAGCGCACGGGGCGTAGCGTCAAGGCGTTTTTGTGCTGTAGCGCTTACTGATAAAGCGCTGGCAGCTATAAAAAAAGGAGTAATCAGCCTTGGGTAGCGGCCCCGCGGCGCTGGCGCAGGCTCTGCCAGCCCAGCAGCGCCAGCACCACCGCCACCATGGGCAGCATGCCGGCGTTGATGCCGCCCCAGCCGACGCTGTGCAGCAACTGGCCCGAGCCGAAGGACGCCACGGCCACGGTGCCGAAGACCAGGAAGTCGTTCAGCGCCTGCACCTTGGCGCGCTCGGACGGGCGGTGGCAATCGGCCAGCAGGGCCGTGGCGCCGATGAAGCCGAAGTTCCAGCCCACGCCCAGCAGCACCAGAGCGCCCCAGAAATGGGTGAGCGCCAGTCCCATCAGCGCCAGCAGGCCCGACGCGGCAATCAGCACCAGCCCCAGGCCCGTTACGGCGCGCTTGCCCCAACGGGCGATCAGACGGCCGGTGAAGAAGCTGGGTGCGAACATGGCGAGCACATGCCACTGGATGCCCAGGGCGGCTTCGCCCACGCTGTGGCCGCAGCCCACCATGGCCATGGGAGCGGCCGTCATCAGAAAGGCCATCAGCCCATAGCTCACCACGCCCGCGATCGCCGCCACGATGAACTGCGGCGTGCGCGCGATCTGCGACAGCGGCCGCGCGCCATGCGACTCGGCACGCGGCGGCGCGGGCGGCAGGCGCAGGGCCAGCAGCAGGGGCAACGCCAGCAGCGCAAGCGCGGCCTGGCTGTAGAAACTGCCGGCGAACGGCGTGGCTGGCAGGCTGTCGCGCGTCCAGATCACCACCTGCGGGCCAATGATGGCCGCGATCAGCCCGCCCACCATGACCCGCGATATGGCGCTGGCGTGCCGCGTGGTGTCGCCGCCCACCGCGTCGATCGCGGCGAAGCGGTAGCTCTGCACGCAGGCGCCGTAGAAGCCCGCCAGCGTCGTGCCCAGGCAGAACAGCAGGAAGTCCGACTGGCTGATGCCCCAGGCCGCGATCAAGCCCGACAGCACGCCCAGCACCGCACCCAGCAGATAGGCCGTGCGGCGGCCCGTGCGGTGCATGAGCCATGCCGCGGGCAGGGTAGAGAGGGCCAGGCCCAGCTGGTACAGGCTCACGGGCAGCGTGCTGGCGGTAGGCGTGCTCGACAGCATCTGGCCCACCAAGCCCCCGAGCGAAATGATGATGGGGGGCGAGGCGCCGCCTAATGACTGGGCGGCGACCAGCAAGCCGAGATTGCGGCGTTCAAGAGCGGTGGAAGAGGTCTTCATGGGCGGGAGGCGGCGAACAGGACACCTATTGTCTTCGCTGGATGTACGGTTTCGGGATAGACCATGCATCATTTTTCGCGGTAGATGACGCGATAAAGGATGCAGATGGTGGCATGAAGAGGGTGGGTTGTTGCAAATGAGCCCAGTTGAAGATAACTGCGTTGAAAGGGCCGGATTTTTGTGCTCTTTTGCTGAAGGTTGCGGATGTGATTTGCCTGCTTATTGGCGGAAATTGATTTGCAATAGATGCTTTTTGCTGAAAGAAAAGGATTTTTAAGGGGCGTAGAATCCGCGGCGAATTTGCTTGGCTTTCTTGGCATGCTCCCCTCCTGTTCCTCTCACCCCCCTGACGCTCCCGTGCTGCAAGTGCGGCAGGTGCGCCTGCGCCGCGGTGTCACGCAGGTCTTTGACGGGCTTGATCTCATGCTGGCCGAGCCGCGCATTGGACTGATCGGCCACAACGGCGCAGGCAAGACCAGCCTGCTGCGGCTGTTGTGCGCGCTGGAGGTGCCCGACGAAGGCCAGGTGCTGTCGCACGGGCAGGACTTGCAGGCACTGCCGCAAGGGCAATTGCGGGCCCAGCGCGTGGGCATGATGTTCCAGAACCCCGACGATCAAATCATCTTTCCCACGGTGGAAGAGGAGCTCGCCCTGGGCCTGCAACCGCAGGGCCTGTCCCGGCGTGATGCGCTGGCGCGCGCCCGCGCCTTCCTGGCCGAACGGGGCCTTGCCGACTGGGCCGCGCGCGCGGTCGGGGCGTTGAGCCAGGGCCAGCGCCAGCACGTTTGTTGGCTTGCATTGCTGCTCGCCGGGCCGCGAACGCTGTTGCTGGACGAACCCTTCGCCAGCCTGGACCTGCCGGGGCAGGCACGGCTGGCCGATGACATTGCCGCCTGCGGGCGGCAGGTGGTGGTGTCCACCCATGTGCTGGAGCATGTGCGCGACTACCCGCGCGTGGTCTGGCTGCATGAAGGCCGGGTGCAGGCGGACGGGCGCGGCCACGATGTGTGCGCGGCGTATGAAGCCGCCGTTGCCCAACAGGTGGCGCGGGCCCGCGCCGCGGCGGGCATGCCACCTGCCCGTATGCGCGCCGCGGCCTGAGCGAAGGATGCAATGCCATGGGTAGCCTCTACAGCGAACACCTCACCTGGCTGCACCGCTGGCCCGCGGGGGGCAAGCTGGCCGGCATGGCGGTGCTGGGCACGTTGCTGTTCGTGTTGTCCGCGCCGGGGGCGTTGGCGGCGGCGGGCGTGGCGTGCGCACTGTTGTGGTGGAGCCTGGGGCCGGCCACCCGCGTGGCGCGCCGGCTCATCGTGTCGGTGCTCATCGCCGCGGCGCTGGTGGCGGGCTTTCACCTGTGGATGGGACGGCCCGAGGTGGCGGCGGTGAGCGCACTGCGCCTGGCCTGCGCCTCCACACTGGGGGTGGCGCTCACCGTGAGCACGCGTCCCACGGACTTGCTGCAGGTGCTGGATGCGCTGCTGCGGCCCCTGGCGCACCTCGGCCTGCGGCCGGAGCGCGTGTCGTTGCAACTGGCGCTGATGCTGCGGTTCACCGAACATTTCTTCGTGCAGTGGAAGAAGCTGGACGAAGCCCACCGCCTGCGCACCGGCCGCGCCGGCGGCCTGCGGCTGATCGCGCCGCTCACCGTGCAGATGCTGCAGGGGGCGCAGCGTGTGGCCGATGCCCTCTACGCCCGTTTGGGCGGCTGACTATTCCTGTTTTTTCTTGTCGACCCAAGGAGTTGTATGACTGCTGCCATATCCCGCAAAGCCTCTCACTCCATGGCGCTGGTGGCGCTGTTCGCCGCGCTCATGGCCGTGATGGGGCTCATTCCCAAGATCGACCTACCGCTGGGCGTGCCGATCACACTGCAGTCGCTGGGCGTGATGCTGGCCGGCTGCCTGCTGGGCGCGCGCCGGGGCTTTCAGTCCATGCTGCTGTTCCTGGCGGCCGTGGCGGCCGGCCTGCCGCTGCTGTCGGGCGGGCGGGGCGGGCTGGGGGTGTTCATGGCGCCGTCGGCCGGCTACCTGGTGGGTTACGCGCTGGCGGCATGGGTGACAGGCGCGCTGATGCGCACACTGCCGCAGGGCACGCCGCTGCGCACGGCCGCGAGCGCGTTCATCGCTTCCGTGCTTGGCGGGCTGGTCTTCCTGCATGCCATGGGCATTGCCGGCCTCGTGCTGCTGGCGCAGATGCCGCTGGACAAGGCCTTTCTGGCGGACCTGGTCTTCGTGCCCGGTGACCTGGTCAAGTGCGCGCTCTGCGCGGTGGTGGTGCATACCGTGGCCAAGGCGCTGCCAGACTGGCCGTTTGGTGGGCGCGAACGTTGAACACCCACCCTTGCAAGCGGCAGGCGCTGGCGCCCCTGCCGCAACTGCTGACGGGCGATGCGCTGCCTGAGCTGTTCGAGTGGGTACATGGCCCCCTGGCGCACTGGGCTCGCACGCGGCCGCACTGCCTGGCGCTGGCCAATGAAACCACCCGGTGGGACTTCGCGACGCTGAACGACCGTGTACAGGAGCGTGCGCGCCAGTGGGATGCGCAAGGCGCGCCGGCCACCGTGCTGCTGCCCGGTGATGCCGGCACGCTGGAGGGGGTGGTGGAATTCCTGGGCGTGATCGCCAGCGGGCGCTGCGCGGCGATGGGAGATCCCCAGTGGCCGGCGGGTGTGGCCCGGGCGGTTGCCGGGCGGCTGCCTCTGGGCTCCGGAGCCCCGGCAGCGGCCACGCCGCAGTCGCCGTTCTACGTGGGCTTCACCTCGGGCAGCACGGGCCTGCCCAAGGGCTTCATGCGCCACCACCGCTCCTGGGTGGAGAGCTTTCGCGTCAGCCTGCAGGACTTTGGTGTCGCGGCGGCCACGCGCGTGCTGGCGCCGGGCCGCATGTCGCATTCGCTGTTCCTGTTCGGCGCGCTGCTGGGCCTGTGGACGGGCGCTGGCGCGGTGCTGCAGGAGCGCTTTTCCGCGCCGCGCGCGCTGGACACCCTGCGCGCGGGCGGCGCGCCCTTGCTGGTGGCGGTGCCCAGCCAGCTTGTGCTGATGCTGCAGTGGACCGAGCGGCGGCAGCTGGCACCTATCGAGGGGGTGGAGCTGGTGCTGATCAGCGGCGCGCGCTGGCTGCGCGAGCGCACACCCGCGCTGCGCCGGTTGTTCCCGCGCGCACGCATCGTGGAGTTCTACGGTGCATCCGAGGCCAGCTACGTCGCCTGGATGGATGCTGAGCCGGGCGCACCGGCCCAGGCCGTGGGCCGGCCGTTCAGCAACGTGGACCTGCACATCGGCCCCGATCCCCGCAGCGCCGCGCTGCCGCAGGGCGTGCCGGGGCTGATCTGGGTGCGCAGTCCCATGCTGTTCATGGATTACGTGAACGCCGCCGACGGCACCGCCGCCCTGCGCGAGGGCGACTGGCTCTCGGTGCGCGACATGGGTTACGTGGACGACAGCGGTTTGCTGCACCTGTGCGGGCGCGAGAACCGCATGCTCGTCACCCAAGGCAAGAACCTGTTCCCCGAGGAAGTGGAGGCGCGCCTGCTGGCCCACCCACAGGTGGCGCAGGCCAGCCTGCAGGGTGTGGCCGACGGCCTGCGCGGCCTGCGTGTGCAGGCGGTGCTGCAGTGGCAGGGCGACGCGCCGCCACCCGGATCGCTGGAGCTGGCGGCCTGGTGCCGCGCGGTGTTGGAGCCTTACAAGGCGCCGCGCCACTGGTGGGTGTGGGTGGGCGACTGGCCGCAGACGGCCAGCGGCAAGACCGACCACGCAGCCATCGCCCGCGCGCTGCAGGCGCCGTCGCCCTCGCTGGAGCGCTGGCGGTGAACGCTATTCCCATATTGGCCTGGGCGCGCACGCCGGTGGCGCCGGTCGGCGGGGTGCTCGCGGCCTGCCAGCCGCACGATCTGGCGGCGCCGCTGGTGGCGCGCATGCTGGCGGATGCCGGGTTGCCGGCCGAGGCCGTCGATGCCGTGGTGCTGGGCAACGCCCTGGGCGCCGGGGGCAACCCCGCCCGCATGCTGGCGCTGGCGGCCGGCCTCCCCGAGGGCATTCCCGCCGTGACGCTGGACAGCCAGTGCTGCGCGGGGCTGGATGCCGTCACCCATGCCTGCGGTCTGCTGGCGCTGGGCCAGGCCGATGTCGTGATTGCCGGCGGGGCCGAGGCGTGGAGCCGCGCACCCCTGCGCATGCACCGGCCTCTGCAGGCGGAGGAGGCACCGGTGCCCTATGACCGGCCACCCTTCACGCCCTGGCCCGCGCGCGACCCCGACATGCTGCTGGCCGCGCTGGACGGCGCGCGGCGCCTGGGGCTCACGCGCCACGCGCAGGATGCGTACGCCATGGCCAGCCACGCGCGCAGCGTGGCGGCGCGCGCTGCCATGGCCCATGAAATCGTGCCGCTGCGGGGGTTGGCGCACGACGCCTACCCGCGCCTGTTGAGCGCCGCGCGTGTGGCGCGCATGCCTGCGGTGGCCAGCGGTCAGTCGGTGGACGGCCAGGATTGCAGCCTCAGCACCGTCGCCGTGTCGCCCAAGGCGGACGGCGCGGCCCTGCTGCTGTTGGCCACGGCCACGGCCTGCGCGCGCTGGGGCGTGCGGCCGCGTGCGCAGTGGCGCGGCAGCGTCAGCGTGGGCGGTGCGCCCGAGTCGCCCATGCTCTGCGCCGTCGACGTGGCACGCGCCGCGCAGCAGCGCTGTGGCTGGGATTGGGCGGCGCTGGAGGCGCTGGAACTGCACGACGCCTTTGCGGCGCAGGGCCTGGCGTTCTGCAATGCGCTGGGCTTGCCGCTCGGTGCCATCAACCGGGGCGGGGGCGGCCTGGCGCGCGGGCACCCCATCGGTGCATCGGGCGCCATTGCGCTGGTGCGCGTGCTGGCGCAGATGGCGCAGCGGCAGGGTGCCGACCGCACCGACCGCACGCTGCGCGGCATGGCGTGCATTGCGGGTGCGGGCGGCCTGGGTGCGGCCACCTGGGTGGAAATACCGGAGTGAGAATGACCGAACCCCTGGTGATGCCTGTGGCGCAGGACGCCTTCGAGACGCTGGCGCAGGCGCGCCATTCCGTGCGCGCCTTCCTGCCGCGGCCCGTGCCCCTCGCGCTGCTGGAGCGGTTGCTGGCTGCGGCGCGGCTGGCGCCCAGCGGGGCCAATCTGCAGCCGGGCCGCTTCTGGGCCGTGGAGGGCGCGGTGCGCGAACGCCTGAGTGCCGCGCTGTGCCAGGCGTGGCGCGACCAGGTGCCTGAGGCCGAGGACTATGGCTATTTCCCCCGCCCCATGCCGCTGGCATTGCGCAAACGCCAGGTGGCAGCCGCGCAGGCGCTGTACGGGGCGCTGGGTGTGGCGCGCGGCGACGGCGCGGGTCGGGCCACGCAGTTCGAGCGCAACTACCGCTTCTTTGATGCACCCGTGGCGCTGATCGTCACCATCGACCGCGGTTTCGGCGCAGGTGGCTTCATGGACCTGGGCATGTGCCTGCACGGACTGATGCTGGCCGCGCAGTCCCAGGGGCTGGCCAGCTGTGCCATTGGTGCGCTGGCGAGCTACCCGCAGATCGTGCGCGACGCGCTGGGCCTGCCGGCCAGCGAGGTGGTCGTCTGCGGCATGGCGCTGGGCTGGGAAGACGCGGGCGCACCCGTCAACCGCACGCGCACCGAGCGCGAGGCGCTGGAGCGCTACTTCACCGTGCTGCGCTGAGGCAATGCGGAACACGTTCCCTCGCGTGTCGTGAGCCCCACCTTTTCTGCGGCCTGCTGCGTTGCATAACGATCGCGATGGTGATGGCGGGGCTTTGCGTGCGAGGTGCGTCCCCTCGCAGCCCAGGCAGTACCCTCGTGCCGACTTATTCAGTATTTGACGGCGCCGGGCCGTCGCGCGGTCTTACGACGCTGTGCCACGGCGCAGCACCAACAGGTCGATATGGGGCTGAACGCCCAGCCGCACTGCGAAGCCGGCCCACAGGCCCGCGCCCGCGCTCACGAACAGGCGCATGCCGTCCACGTCGTATTGCCCGCGCACGAAACCGTTGTTGAACGGAGCGACCAGCCAGCGGTCCATGCCGCTGATCAGCCCGCCGTGCGTGTGGCCCGAGACCTGCAGGTCCACGCCGTGCGCGGCGTTGTCGCGCGCGAGCTTGGGCTGGTGCGCCAGCAGCAGGTGGAAGTCGGCCTGCGCCGCGCGCGCCTGCCGGGCCACCGCGGGTACATCGGGGGGCACGCCCTCGGGCACGCGCGGGTCGGCATTGTGGTGAGAGGTGCGGCCGTAGACCGGGTCGCCCACGCCGGACAGAGCCAGACGCGCGCCATTCACCTGCAGCACCTGGGTCTGGTTGGCCAAGACGCCCAGGCCCAGGCGGCGAAATTCCGCCATCCAGGCGTCGTAGCCGCCGTAGTACTCATGGTTGCCGGGCGCGGCCCATACGCCGTGCGGTGCGCGCAGTTGCGCCAGTGGAGCTACGAAGGCGGCGCTGCTGCCTACGTCGCCATCCACCAGGTCACCGGGCAGCACGATCAGGTCGGGCCGCGCCGCGTGGGTGCGCTCCACCACGCTCTGCACGTAGGCGGTATGGTTGATGGGGCTCGCGTGGATATCCGCCAGCACGGCCACACGCAGGCCATCCAGGGCCTCGGGCAATTGCGGCAGGTGTACCAACTGTTCACGCACCGTGGGCGGCTGCAGGCCCTGCGCCGTGCCAAAGCCCGCCGCGCCCAGCGCCAGCGCCACGGCGGTGCCGGTCAACCGCCTGCCGCGCAGCCGCAGGTGCCATGTGTCGCCCCCGCCCATGAGCGCGGCGGCCCGCGCCGCGAGCCATGCGGCATCACGCGCCAGAAGAAAAGCAATGATCAGCACCAGCGTGCCCAACACCCAGCCGCCGGGCACCTGCAGATAGGCCAGCGTGGCGTAATCCATGGCGCCGGCCTGCAAGAGCTTGAGCAGCAGGGCCGGTGTCACGCCCAGCAGGGCGGTCAGCGCAATGGCCACCAGGCGCGCCCGGCGCGACATGCCGCGCACGGGCCCCCAGAGCCAGACCGCCAGCAGCGGAATCACCAACGCAGCAAGAGACACCATGGAAAGCCGGGGATGCAAAGAAGAAAGCGGCACCGACGTATGGGGCCGGCGTGGGGGGGCGGCGCGGCGACAAAAGGGTGCGCCCCGCCGGCCGAGAACGTGCGCAGGATAACGGTCCTTTTCAATGCCTTGCAGGCGGTGGGGTACTGGGCGGTGTCCCGGCCCTAGGGCGTATCCCAAGAGACGTGGGGCGTACCCTGCGCTACGGTGGCCGTGGGATTCCCACCGGCCCGCGCGCCAGCAGGCGCCGGGGTTTCGCGCCGCAGCGGCGCACTTCTATCGTTTGCCATACCCATGAACCTTCACCAGAAACTGCTGCAGCGTGCCCGGCAAGGGCGTCCCATCCGCATTGGGCTGATCGGCGCGGGCAAGTTCGGCGCCATGTACCTGGCGCAGGTGCCGCGCATGCCGGGCGTGCACCTGGTGGGCATTGCCGATCTGTCGCCGGCCAACGCCCGCGCCAGCCTGGCGCGCGTGGGATGGGCGCCCGAGCAGTCGGAGGCCGCGTCGGCCCAGCAGGCGCTGGAGCAGGGCACGACCTGGATCACCGAGGACTGGCAGGCCCTGGTGCGCCACCCGCAGATCGAGCTGATCGTCGAATGCACGGGCAACCCGCTGGCGGCGGTGGACCATATCCTCGACGCCTTCGCCCACGGCAAGCATGTGGTGAACGTGACCGTGGAGGCCGACGCTTTCTGCGGCCCGCTGCTGGCGCGCAAGGCCCAGGCCGCGGGCGTGGTCTATTCGCTGGCCTACGGCGACCAGCCCGCCATGATCTGCGAGCTGGTGGACTGGGCCCGCACCTGCGGCTTTCCGGTGGTGGCGGCCGGGCGCGGGCACAAGTGGCTGCCGCATTTCTGCGAATCCACGCCCGAGACGGTGTGGGGCTACTACGGCCTGACGCCCGAGCAGGCGCAGCGTGGCGGCCTGAACCCCAAGATGTTCAACAGCTTCCTGGACGGGTCCAAGCCCAGCATCGAGAGCACGGCCGTCTCCAACGCCACGGGCCTGGCCGTGCCGAGCAACGGCCTGCAGTACCCGCCCGCCAGTGTGGAGGACATTCCCTACGTCACGCGCCCGGTGGGCGAGGGCGGAGTGCTAGAGAAAAAAGGCATGGTGGAAGTGATCTCGTCGCTGGAGAAGGACGGCCGCCGGATCCCCTACGACATCCGCATGGGCGTGTGGGTCACGGTGGAAGGCGAGACTGACTACATCCGCCACTGTTTCGAGGAATACAACGCCCACACCGACCCCACGGGCCGCTACTTCACGCTGTACAAGCGCTGGCACCTCATCGGGCTGGAGGTGGGCATGTCGGTGGCCAGCGTGGCGCTGCGCGGCGAGCCCACCGGCGTGCCCCAGGGCTGGAACGCCGATGTGGTGGCCACGGCCAAGCGTGACCTGCGCCCGGGCGACCTGCTGGATGGCGAGGGCGGCTACACCGTCTGGGGCAAGCTGCTGCCGGCTGCGACGTCGCGCAGCCTCAGGGGCCTGCCGCTGGGCCTGGCGCACAGCGCGCGCGTGGTGCGCCCGGTGGCAAAAGGCCAGGCATTGTCCTGGGACGATGTGGAGATGGACACCACCACCCACGCCTATCGGGTGCGCCGGGAGATGGAGGCCATGTTCCCCGCCTGACCCTGGTGCGGCACGGGTGCCTGGGGGCTGGGATAATTCCCGCCCCTATGCCCCTCACGATCACCTTTCCCGAGCAACTCCCCGTCTCCAGCCGCCGCGACGAGATCATGGCGGCCATGGCCGAGCACCAGGTCATCATCGTCTGCGGCGAGACGGGCTCGGGCAAGACCACGCAACTGCCAAAAATAGCGCTGGCCCTGGGACGCGGCAAGTGCAATGCGCCCGAGGGCACGCGCGGGCGCCTGATCGGCCACACCCAGCCGCGGCGCATTGCCGCCAGCAGCGTGGCCAAGCGCATTGCCGAGGAGCTGAACACCCCCTTGGGCGAGGTGGTGGGTTACAAGGTGCGCTTTCAGGACACGCTGCAAAAGGGCGCTTCGGTCAAGCTGATGACCGACGGCATCCTGCTGGCCGAGACGCAGACCGATCCGCTGCTCAAGGCCTACGACACGCTCATCATCGACGAGGCGCACGAGCGCAGCCTGAATATCGACTTCCTGCTGGGCTACCTCAAGCAGATCCTGCCGCAGCGGCCCGATTTGAAGGTGGTCGTGACTTCGGCCACCATCGACGCGGAGCGCTTCGCCAAGCACTTCGAGGGCAAGGCCGGTCCGGCGCCGGTCATCATGGTGTCCGGGCGCACCTATCCCGTGGAGATGCGCTACAAGCCCTTTGAAGAAAAGAAGGACTTTGACCTCAACGATGCCATTGCCGACGGCGTGGACGAGTTGTGGGCGGGCGGCAAGGGCGGAGACATCCTCGTCTTCCTGCCCGGCGAGCGCGAGATCCGCGAGGCGGCGGACCACCTGCGCAAGCACCTGCAGCACTCGCCAGTGCTGAGGAACGCCGAGGTACTCCCCCTGTTCTCGCGCCTGTCGCAGGCCGAGCAGGACCGCATCTTCGACGGCCACACCGGCCGGCGCATCGTGCTGGCCACCAACGTGGCCGAGACCTCGCTCACCGTGCCGGGCATCCGTTACGTCATTGACGCAGGTACGGCGCGCGTGAAGCGCTATTCCTTCCGTAGCAAGGTGGAGCAGTTGCTGGTGGAGCCCATCAGCCAGGCGGCGGCCAACCAGCGCGCCGGGCGCTGCGGCCGCGTGGCCAACGGCATCTGCATCCGCCTGTACGACGAGGCGGACTTTCACCAGCGCGACCGCTTCACCGACCCCGAAATCCTGCGCTCGTCCCTGGCGGGCGTCATCCTGCGCATGAAGTCGCTGGGCCTGGGTGACGTGGTGAACTTCCCGTTCCTCGAGGCGCCCTCGGGCCGTGCGATCGCCGACGGCTATCAACTGCTGCAGGAGTTGGGCGCCGTGGACGAGCGCGGCAATTTGCTGCCCATGGGCCGCGAACTGTCGCGCCTGCCCTTGGACCCGCGCGTGGGCCGCATGATCCTGGAGGCCCGCACCCGCGGCGCCGTGGCCGAGGTGCTGGTGATTGCCTCGGCCCTTAGCGTGCAGGACGTGCGCGACCGGCCGCTGGAGGCGCAGCAGCAGGCCGACCAGCAGCATGCCAAGTTCGACGACGAGAAAAGCGAGTTCACCGGCTACCTGCGCCTGTGGAAGTGGCTGCAGGATGCGCGCGGCGGCAAGATCGTCGCCAAGACGCGCAAGGAGATGGCGGCCCAGACCGCCCCCGCGGCCCAAGCGCGCAACACGGCCTTCCTGCCCGTGAGCCAGCGCAGCAGCGGCGCGCAAGCGGAAGCCGCAGGCGAGGAGCGCCTGGCGCAGTTCCACCCCGCCGATGCGGAGGAGGCCACCCACAAGCTCAGCAACCGGCAGTGGGAGCAGTTGCTGCGCCAGAACTACATCAACATCCGCCGCGTGCGCGAGTGGCGCGACATCCATTCGCAGCTGCTCACCGTGGTGCGGGAGCACCAGTGGCAGGTGAACACCGAGCCCGCGGGCTACGAGGCCGTGCACCTGTCCATGCTGTCGGGCCTGCTGGGCAACATTGGTTACAAGGCCGAGGAGAGCGAGGCCTACCTGGGCGCGCACGGCATCAAGTTCCACCCGCACCCGGGCGCGCACCTGTCCAAGAAGCCCGGCCGCTGGATCGTCGCAGCCGAGCAGGTCGAGACCTCGCGCCTGTACGGCCGCGGTATCGCGGCGATCGAACCGCAATGGCTGGAAGAGGTGGGCGGCCATCTGCTCAAGAAGCAGCTGCTGGACCCGCATTGGTCCAAGAAACAGGCCGACGTGGTGGCGCTCGAGCGCGCCACGCTCTACGGCCTGGTGGTCTACAGCGGCCGCCGCGTGAGCTATGGCCGCGTGGATCCGTACGAGGCGCGCAACCTGTTCATTCGCCAGGCGCTGGTCGAGGGCGAGTGGGAGACGCATTGGCCGTTCCTGGGCGCCAACCTCAAGCTGGTGCGCAAGGTGCAGGAGCTGGAGCACAAGAGCCGCCGCCAGGACGTGCTGGTGGACGACGAGCTGATCTTCGCCTTCTACGACCAGCAGATTCCCAAAGACGTGTACAGCGGCGCCACGTTCGACAAGTGGTTCCGCAGTGCCGGCAAGGAGAACGCCGGCCTGCTGCTTCTCAAGCGCGACGAGCTGATGCGCCATGAGGCCGCGGGCATCACCACCGACAACTTTCCCAAGACGGTGAAGCTGGGCGGCGTGGACTGCACGGCCAGCTACCTGCACAGCCCCGGTGACGCGCGCGATGGGGTCACCGTCACGGTGCCGCTGTTCGTGCTGAACCAGGTGAGCGAGGAGCGTGCGGAATGGCTGGTGCCCGGCATGCTCAAGGACAAGATCCAGGCGCTGCTCAAGAGCCTGCCGCAGCGCCCGCGCAGCCGTTTCGTGCCGCTGCCGGAAAGTGCTGCGCGGCTGGCGTCGCTGTTCACCGAGGAAGAGCGTTGGGCCCAGGGCAGCTTGATCGACACGCTGCTCAAGCAAGTGCGCGATGAAACCTCGCTCGACGTGAAGCGCGCGGACTTCAAGCTGGACATGCTCAGCCCGCACCTGTTCATGAACTTTCGCGTGACGGATGAGCACGGCCGCCAGCTCGGCCAGGGACGCAACCTGGGCGCGCTCAAGGCGGAGTGGGGGAGCAAGGCTCGTGGGGCGTTCCAGGCGCTTGCTTCATTAAAGATAGCTGGTGGCGCTCACCAGAAGCCAGATTCCGGTGGAAAACCATCTGAAACCAAGGAAAAACGGGCGCCAGCAGCTATCAAAAAAGAACCACTCGTCGGCGCGCCCGCGGCCCGCAAGGCCGATGCCCGCTACGAGGATTGGAGCTTTGGCGAACTGCCCGAGCTGATGGAAATCGCCAAGGGTAGCCAGACGCTGATCGGTTTCCCCGCGCTCATCGACCACGGCGATGCGGTGGGCATCGAGGTGTTCGACGAACCCGAAGTCGCCGCCGCGCGCCACCGCGTGGGCCTGCGCCGGCTGTTTGCGCTTCAGATCAAGGACGCGCTCAAGTACCTGGAAAAGAACATCCCCGATCTGCAGAAGATGGCTGTGGCCTTCATGCCGCTGGGCACGCAGGAGGAGCTGCGCGCACAAATCATCGACGTGGCCATCGACCGCGCCTTCCTGCAAGAGCCGCTGCCCAGCAACGAGGCCCAGTTCAAGCAGCGCGTGCAGGACGGGCGCGGGCGCCTCACGCTGATCGCCAACGAGGTGGCGCGCATGGCGGCGGCCATCCTCATCGAATACGCCGCCACGCAGCGCAAGATCAAGGACACCAAGAACGCTCCCGAGGCCACGGCCGACGCGTCACAGCAGCTGCAGCGCCTGATGCCCAAGCAGTTCATCGCCGCCGCGCCCTGGGCGCAGCTGCAGCACTACGCGCGCTACCTCAAGGCCATCGCCACGCGCCTGGACAAGTACCGCGCCGACCCGGCACGCGATGCCGCCAAGCTCAAGGAACTGCAGCCGCTGGAGCAGCGCTATTGGCGCCTGGTGGCCGAGCGCAAGGGCCAGGTGGATGCCCGCATGCAGGAGTACCGCTGGATGCTGGAGGAACTGCGCGTGAGCTTCTTCGCGCAGGAGTTGCGCACGCCGTATCCGGTCAGCGGCAAGCGGCTGGACAAGGTCTGGTCGCAACTGGTGTCTTGAGGGGCTCTCGCGCGGGGACAGGCCGTCGGGGCAGATGTGCTGCCACCAGCCGCCGTGGGCGGGGCCGTTCATGCTTTGGCGCGCACGGCGAGCGTCCGCCAACCCGTCACCAAACCGGCCCTGGCAGCGACCCGTGTGGCCTTCCCAGGCACCGGGCTTGCGGCCGCCAGCGCTCGCCTGGGCGGAACGGCCCTTGCCATCCAACTGCTGACGGCGCCGATCGCCCCAGCGTCAAGACGTGAGCAGCGCCTTCAGCTCCTCGGCAGATAAATCCCGCGCCGCGCCAAACCCTGCCACGTGGCGGCCCACCGAAGGGATGATCTGCACGAACTGGAAGTCGCCCAGCGCCGTCATGGGCGCTGCCTCAGGGAAGCGCTGCAGGTAGGCGGCGCGCGCGCTGGCGGCTGCCTCGGGCGCAAGCAGTACGGCTTGTCCTTGGATGGCAACGCGCTCCAGCGCATGCACGGGCTGGGCCGCGTCCTCGGGCGCCGTGATCAGGAGAGAAACCGCGGGCGATTGCCGCAGGTTGCGGGTATGGGCGGCGAGGGCGCTGACATGCAATACCAGCACCTGGGCCGTGGAGTCGATGGCATACGGAACGAACGACACCGCCGGCGTTGTGAATGGCACCGATTCCGCGCCGGGCAGGGTTTGCAGCGTTGCCAGCGCGGCCGTGCGCCGGCCCCACAGCAGTTGCCGCAGCAAGCGGTCCAGGCGGGACTCGTGGGTCATGGCGTGCTTGGGGGCGGGCAGTTGCAAGTGCCGTGCATTGTAGAAACGGGCCTGCGATGAACGCGCTGCTGCCGCGACGCCTTCGAAAAGTGTCAGAAGTGGTCGCAGCAGTGCCCCGCGGTCAGCGCAGGGCCAGGCGCTCCAGTTCCGCGCACACATCGGCCATGCGGCCGGAAATCACGAGCTTGCAGGCGTCGTCGGTGTCATGGCGCAGGATCACGCGCAGGGGGAGCGAACGGGTGGAGATCGCAGGCCGCAGACCTGTGTGCTGCATGGCCGCATCCGCGGCAGGCATGGCAAAGGCGCGGTGGCGGGCCGGATTTTCTTGCGCCATGCCCGCCACGGCGGGGCTATCGAGAGGGCCGGCGTTGGGCGTCGCTCCCTGGAGTGCATCGGCGCGTCCGTGCGTGGTGCAGGCAGAGGTTGCCGCGCCGCGCGACATATGGCGTGCAGCCAGTCCCCATCGGCGCAGGCGGCGCAAGGGGCGGGTAAGGGAGGCAAAGGCAAAGAGGGCAAATCCCATGTGAAGACTCCGGCATGCCAGGGCATGAAGGTGGAACACAGGCAGGATTGCCAAGGACGTCAAGCGCGCATCCGCAGGGTTGGCATGCGGCAGCCACGGGGCATGCCCGGGCTACCGCCTGCCAGACGCCCGCCACCTGCGGTGGCGCTGCATTCAACGGACTACATGAGCATGGTGTTGCGTATCAGGCCCACGGCCAGCCCTTCGATCTCGAAAGGTTCGCCCGGCTCGACGCGGATCACCGGGTAGTCGGGGTTCTCGGGCAGCAGTTCGATGGCGCTGCCTGTGCGGCGCAGGCGCTTGACCGTGACGTCATCGCCCAGGCGCGCCACGATGATTTGCCCGTTGCGCGCCTCGCGCGTTGCCTGTACGGCGAGCAGGTCGCCGTCCATGATGCCCGCGTCGCGCATGGACATGCCGCGCACCTTGAGCAGGTAGTCGGGCTTGTGCGCAAACAGGCTGCCTTCCACCGTATAGGTCTGGTCCACATGCTCCTGGGCGAGAATGGGCGAGCCGGCCGCCACGCGGCCCACCAGCGGCAGCGTGAGCTGCGACAGGCCGGGTATCGGCAGGTTGAACTGGGCGCCGCGCGCCGCATTGATGTTGCGCACGGTTTCGCCGCGCAGGCGGATGCCGCGCGAGGTGCCGCTGACCAGTTCGATCACGCCCTTGCGGGCCAGCGCCTGCAGGTGCTCCTCGGCCGCGTTGGCGGACTTGAAACCCAACTCTGCCGCGATCTCGGCGCGGGTAGGCGGGGCGCCGGTGCGCGCGATGGCGGTCTGGATCAGGTCCAGGATCTGCTGCTGGCGGGCGGTGAGCTTGGGACTGTCGAGCATGGTGCGATCCAATGCGGTCGGTGGTTGAGTGGGTTACTGTTTTTTAATCCAGTATCTGTATTTTTGAACAGTTTTTGGAGGGATGCAAGTGGCAGCTGCAAGAAAAATCGTCGTTATGGGCACCGGCGGCACGATTGCGGGCTCTTCCGCGGTGCAAGGTGCGAACGTGGGGTACACGGCCGGGCAGATCGGCGTGGAGCAATTGCTGGCCGCGGTGCCCGGGCTGGTGCAGGCCGCGGGCGGCGCGCTGGTGGCTGAACAGGTGGTGCAGCTGGACAGCAAGGACATGGGCTTTGACGTGTGGGCGCGCCTGGCCGGTCGTTGCGCCGCACACCTGGCCGACCCGGCCGTGGCCGGCGTCGTCATCACCCACGGCACGGATACGCTGGAGGAAACCGCCTGGCTGCTGCACAACCTGCTCGATACCACCGCCAAGCCGGTGGTACTGACCTGTGCCATGCGTCCGGCCACGGCGCTCGCGCCGGACGGGCCGCAGAACCTGCTGGATGCCGTCACACTAGCGGCCGACCCCTCAGCGCGGGGGGTTCTGATGGCGGCCGCCGGCGTGGTGCACGGGGCGCGCGAGGTGAGCAAGGTGCACCCGCTGCGGCTGGACGCGTTCCACTCCGGCGATGCCGGGCCTCTGGGCTGGATGGAAGCGGGGCGCGTGCGCTGGGCCCGCGGCCTTGCGCCGCAGGTGGAACAGCCTGCGCATGGCGCGCTGGTGCCGATCCTGCCAGATGCCGCCTGGCCACGCGTGGAAATCGTCCTCAGCCACGCCGGCGCGGATGGCGCGTTGGTGGACTGGCTGGTGGAGAAGGGCGTGCACGGCATCGTGGTGGCCGCCACCGGCAATGGTACGCTGCACCATGCGCTGGAGGCCGCGCTCGCGCGTGCCGTGGCGGCCGGGGTGCAGGTGCGCGTGGCTTCGCGCTGCCCGCAGGGGCGGATGATGGACCTGACGGGCACGCCCTGGCGTGATGCGGATGGGCTGAGCCCTATGAAGGCACGGGTCAGCCTGCTGCTGGAGTTGATGCAGTCCGCTAATTCATAAGCACCGTCATGGGCCGAGGCGCTTGCCTGGGCACACAGCACAACGCCCCGCGTTGCGGGGCGTTGGCGGGCGCCGGCGGCGGGTTCGTCAGCTTGACAGTGCCGTCAGGGCGCGCTGGGTGATTTCCTCCACGCTGCCGGTGCCTTGAATGGCACGGTACTTGGGCGCGTTGGCGGGATCGGTCTTGGCCCAGCTGGAGTAATAGTCCACCAGCGGGCGGGTCTGGTCGCTGTAGACCTGCAGGCGCTTCTTGACGGTTTCTTCCTTGTCGTCCTCGCGCTGCACCAGGGGCTCGCCCGTCACGTCGTCCTTGCCTTCGACCTTGGGCGGGTTGAACTTCACGTGGTAGGTGCGGCCCGAAGCCGGGTGGGAGCGGCGGCCGCTCATGCGTTCGATGATGGCGTCGAACGGCACGTCGATCTCCAGCACATAGTCGAGCTTCACGCCCGCGGCTTTCATGGCGTCTGCCTGGGGGATGGTGCGTGGGAATCCGTCGAACAGGAAACCCTGGGCACAGTCGGGCTCGGCGATGCGCTCCTTCACCAGGTTGATGATCAGGTCGTCGCTGACGAGCTGGCCCGCATCCATGACGGCCTTGGCTTGCAGGCCCAGGGGCGTGCCGGCCTTGACGGCGGCGCGCAGCATGTCGCCGGTGGAGATCTGGGGGATGCCGAATTTCTGGCAGATGAACGCGGCCTGCGTACCCTTTCCGGCGCCGGGAGCGCCGAGCAGAATCAGTCTCATGGATGTCCTCTAGTGTTTTGAAATCAGCGGGCACGCTTGCCGTCGGCGCGCCAGCGCGGGACAGGTGCTCTTGTTGCGAACAAGGATAGCACGCGGGCCATGCGCCAAGCTGACGGCCGCGCTAGCCGCCCAGGAGGGTGCGCACGCGCTCCAGGTCGGCTGGCGTGTCCACGCCCGCACCGGGTGCGCTGCCGGTCACGTGCACGGCGATGCGGTGGCCGTGCCAGAGGGCGCGCAGCTGCTCCAGCGCTTCCAGTTGCTCGGTCGGCGCCGCTGGCAGCTGTGGAAACCGGCGCAGAAAGCCTGCCCGGTAGCTGTAGATGCCGATGTGCCGTAGCGGTGCGAAACCCACGGGCACCCCCGGTTGGCCCGGCTGCCACCAGAGGCTGCCCGGCGCGTGGTCGCGTGCGTGGGGGATGGGGGCGCGGCTGAAGTAGTGCGCGAGGCCCTGCGCGTCCAGCACCACCTTCACCACGTTGGGGTTCGCAAAGTCCTCCGCGCTGTCGATGGCGTGCGCGGCGGTGCCCATGCTGGCATCGCCGCGCGCATGCAGCAGTGCGGCCACGGCGTCGATCAGCCGTGGGTCGATGAGGGGCTCGTCACCCTGTACGTTCACCACAATGTCTTCGCCCGCCAGGCCCAGCAGCTCGCAGGCCTCGGCCAGGCGATCGCTGCCGCTGGCGTGGTCGGCGCGCGTCAGCAGAGCCTGCACCCCGTGCGCCTGGCAGGCCTGGACGATGCGCGCGTCGTCCGCCGCGACCACGCAGCGCTGGGCGCCGCTCTGGCTGGCGCGGCGGGCCACATGCACCACCATGGGCAGCCCGGCGATATCGGCCAAGGGCTTGTTGGGCAGGCGGGTGGAGGCCAGGCGCGCCGGTATCAGCACCGTGAACGGTGCGGCGCGACTCACTGTTCCAGCTCCTCGTCGCTCAAGGGGCGGGCCTCGTTTTCCAGCAGCACGGGAATGCCGTCGCGCACGGGATAGGCCAGCCGCGCGCTGCGCGAGATGAGTTCCTGGCGTTCGCGGTCGTAGGTCAGCGGGCCCTTGGTGACGGGGCAGACCAGCAGTTCAAGCAGTTTGGGATCCATGGTGTTCCTCAATGGCCGGACGATGATAGCGACGCCAGGCGGGCGTCGAGCGCGTCGAAGAAGGCCGGCGGGATCCGCACGGCCAGCGGCACGGCCAGCGCGTCCGGGTGCGCGGGCCAGAGCTTGACGGCGTCTTTTTCGGTGCAAATCAGCCGTAAGCGCTTATTCGATGGGCGCTTCCAGCTACAAAAATCATAGTGATCGGGCAGTGCTTCCTCGCTCTCGGGCTGAATGCCCCTGGCGTGCAGCATCGCAAAAAAGTCGTGCGGCCGCGCGATCGCCGCGAGTGCGTGCGACGGTTCGCCCTGCAATTGCTCCAGCGGCAGGTGCTGCCCGCTGGCATTCACGGCATGGGCGGCGAGTTCACGTGACAGCGCGAATTGCGGCGCGCCCCCTCCGGGCGGGGAGCCGGCGTGGAGCACCAGGTCCACCGCGCGCGGCCAGGGCTCGCGCAGCGGGCCGGCGGGCAGCAGCCAGCCGTTGCCGGCGCCTTCGTCGTTGAAGACGCAGACTTCCAGGTCGCGCGCCAGGGCCAGGTGCTGCAGGCCGTCGTCGCAAACCAGGATGTTGGTGGCGGGGTGGGCGGCCAGCAGCGCGCGCCCTGCCTGGGCACGCCTGCGCGCCACGAAGACCGGGGCGCCGCTGGCGCGGGCGATGAGCAGCGGCTCGTCGCCCACCTCGGCCGCGCTGCTGGCGGGCAGCACTTCGCGGCAGTCTGCGGTGGCGCGGCCGTATCCCCGCGAGATGACGCCCGGCCGCCAGCCGCGGGCCTGCAGGTGGCGCACCACGGCCAGGGTCACGGGCGTTTTGCCGGCGCCGCCGGCGATCACGTTGCCGACCACGATGACGGGCACGGGCAGTCGCTCGCTGCGCAGCAGACCCGTGCGATAGAGCGCGCGGCGCAGCGCCGTGAGCACGCCGTACAGCAGCGACAGCGGCCACAGCGCCAGGGCCAGCGCGCCACGGTGCTGCCAGGCGCCGCGCAGCCGCTCGGCCAGGGGGGACGGGCGGCCGGGCGCGGCCATCGGCGCAGGCTTACTTGCCGGCCGTGGCCGACGACTGGGTGGCAAAGGTGATCTGCGACAGGCCCACGCGGCGCGCGGCTTCCATCACCGTGACCACGGACTGGTGGGGGGCCGATGCGTCGGCGCTGATGATGACCACGCTGTTCGGCCCCGCAGTGGCGGCATCGGCCAGCGCCCGCGCCACCTGGTCGACCTGCCGGCCCTCCAGCGTGGTCTTGTTGATGGCGTAGCGTCCGTCGGCGGCCACGGCCACGATGACTTCCTTGGGGTGGTCGCGCAACTGCTGAGCGTCCGCTACGGGCAGGGTGAGCTGCAGCTCGGTGAACTTGCTATAGGTGGTGGTCAGCATCAGGAAGATGAGGATCACCAACAGCACGTCGATGAAGGGGATCAGGTTGATCTCCGGCTCTTCCTTTTGGCGGGGGCGAAAGTTCATGGCGAAACGTGCCTCTGTGCGCTGGCGCCGCTCACTTGCGCAGGCGGTTGATGTGCCGCACGAATTGCTCGGATGCCAGTTCCAGCGTCAGCAGGTAGGCGTCCACGCGGCTGCGGAAGTAGCGCCAGAAGATCAGCGCCGGGATGGCCACGATCAGGCCGAAGGCGGTGTTGTACAGCGCAATGGAGATGCCGTGCGCCAGTTGCGCGGGGTTGCCGCCGCCGGTCGCACCCACGGCGCCCGTGCCGGCCTGGGAGCCGAAGATCTCGATCATGCCGATCACCGTGCCCAGCAGGCCCAGCAGCGGTGCGGCCGAGGCGATGGTGGCCAGGGCGTTGAGGTACTTCTCCAGCCGGTGGGCGACGGCGCGGCCGGCGCCCTCCATGGCGGCGCGCACGTCGGCCTCGGTGCTCTGGGGGTTGCTGTTGAGCGTGCGCAGGCCGCTGGCCAGCACTTCGCCCAGGGCCGAGTTCTGCGCCAGCTGGTTCACCACGTCGGGCGAGGGAATGGACTTGGAGGAGACCGAGATGGCCTCGTCCAGCAGCTTCGGGGGGGCCACACGGGCGGTCTTCAGTGCGACGAAGCGCTCAAAAACCAGCGCCAGCGCCAGGATGGAACAGGCAATCAGGGGCCAGATCGGCCAGCCCGCGGCTTGTATGATCGACAGCAATTCTCACTCCGCTCACGTAAAAAGCAGCGGGGATTATGGCGCACCTTCCAACCCGGCCTTTGGGCGCATCGTCTGCTTTACGCCACCCCTGTTCGGAGCACAGGGCCGGGGCACGTAGAGTCGCCGGGGAGACTCACATTTTCTGTGGATAACTTTGTGGGAAACCACGTGCATACCCGTCGCGAAGCGGCGCCGTTACGTGGTTTGCTTAGTTTGATGAAAAACTGCGCATCAAAAAAACCTTTGAAATCAATGGGTTGCACGTACTCTTGTGGTATGGGGCCGGGTTGGCGCATGGCCTTCCGCCGTGGCGCCGGATGCCCGGATCTGTGGACTAGTGCACCGGCCCGGTGCGCGTACAAGCGTGGAGCGGCCTGTGTTTGAGCGTGCAGATACAGGCGTGGCGCCGCGAATCTGGGAGGTTGGCGCGTTATGCCGCGCCATTGCTGATGCGCTGGAGGCGCGGTTCAATCCTGTCGCGGTGCGCGGGGAGATCACGGGCTTCTCGCGCGCGTCCAGCGGGCACTGCTACTTCACGCTGAAGGATGGAAATGGTCAGATCCGTTGCGCCATGTTCCGCCGTGCGGCGGGCGTGCTGGATTTCACCCCGCGCGACGGCGAACTAGTCGAAGTGCGCGGCCGGCTGGGCGTGTACGAGGCACGCGGCGACCTGCAGCTCATCGTCGACAGCCTGCAGCGCGCGGGGCAGGGGGCGCTGTTCGAGCAGTTCATGCGCCTCAAGGCGCAACTGGAGGCCGAAGGCCTGTTCGACGCGGTGCGCAAGCGCGCGCTGCCGGCCATGCCGCGCGGCATCGGCGTGGTCACGTCGCCGGGCGCTGCAGCACTGCATGACGTGGTGACGGCACTGCGCCGGCGCGTGCCGCACATTCCCGTGGTGCTGGTGCCGGCCCTGGTACAGGGGGCGCAGGCGCCGGCATCGATTGCCGAAGCGCTATCAAAAATGTATCTGCTTGCGCAGGAGGGGCGGGCGCTGGGCGGTGATTTGGCTATGAATGCCGGGGCGCCGCCAGCCATCGATGTGATCCTGCTGGTGCGCGGCGGTGGCTCCATCGAAGACCTGTGGGCGTTCAATGACGAGCGCGTGGCCCGCGCCATCGTGCAGAGCCCGGTGCCGCTGGTCAGCGGTGTGGGGCATGAGACCGACTTCACCATCGCCGACTTCTGCGCCGACCTGCGCGCGCCCACGCCCACGGCCGCCGCCGAGTTGGTGGCACAGCCGCGTGCCGTGTGGCTGGGGGCACTCGACCTGCTGGCGCAACGGCTGGCCGACGGCGTACAGCGCCAGGTGGACCTGCGGCACCAACGGCTGGACCAGGCGGCCCAGCGGCTGGGCCGGCCCTCGGGTTTCGTGGGGCGGCAGCAACTGCGGCTGAGCGGCCTGGAACAGCGCCTGCGCCACGGATTGCTATTGAAAACGCAGCGGCTTGCACATGCGGGGCAAGCGCTGCAGGGTCATTTCCCTCAAATCGTGCAGCGCAGCCTGGTGCAGCGCAGAGAGCGCCTGGAGCGCGCGGCGCTGCGTCTGCAACTGCTGGATCCGCGCCTGGTGCTGCAGCGCGGCTATGCCTTGCTGACCGATGCGCAGGGGCAACCCGTGACGCGCCCCGCCCAGGTGCGCCTGGGCGACGCCGTGCATGCCCAGTTGGCCGAGGGTGAACTGGACCTGACGGTATCGCAGCGCCGCTTGCTGTGAACGGCGCGGGTCAATCCCGTACCAGAGGGCAGGAGTCGCCGCCCGCCTACAGCGGCGAGTGCTATTACTTTCCTACAATGCCCGTTGCATCGCCGCGCCCTGGTGGCCGCGATCTCCCCCATCCCAACCCACGAAGGACTTGACCATGGAACATACCCTGCCTCCGCTGCCCTACGCGATTGATGCCCTGGCCCCGCACTACAGCCAGGAAACGCTGGAATACCACCACGGCAAGCACCACAACGCCTACGTGGTGAACCTGAACAACCTGCAAAAGGGCACCGAGTTCGAGAACATGACGCTGGAGGAGATCGTCAAGAAGTCGTCCGGCGGCATCTACAACAACGCCGCGCAGATCTGGAACCACACCTTCTTCTGGAACTGCATGGCCCCCAACGGCGGTGGCGAGCCCAGCGGCGCCCTGGCCCAGGCGATCCATGCCAAGTGGGGCAGTTACGCCGCGTTCAAGGAAGCGTTCGTGAAGAGCGCCGTGGGCAACTTCGGCTCCGGCTGGACCTGGCTGGTCAAGAAGGCCGACGGTACGGTGGACATCGTGAACACCGGCGCCGCCGGCACGCCGCTGACCACGGCCGACAAGGCGCTGCTGACGGTGGACGTGTGGGAACACGCCTATTACATCGACTACCGCAACCTGCGTCCCAAGTTCGTCGAGACCTTCCTGGACAAGCTGGTGAACTGGAAGTTCGCCGAAGCCAACTTCGCCTGAACCGAAATGCACGCCGCGCCCTGCGGCGTTGAGCGACCCAAAGACAAACGGCCCGCAGAGGAATCTGCGGGCCGTTTTTTCGTCTGGCTTGACGGCCCGGGCGGCGGCCTCATTGGGTACGGCCTCCCTGGGTAATTTGGCAGCGGGACGACAGTCTTGTAGAAGACTTGCAAAAAAAAGTGCCAGTTCCCCTGTCAATTTTTTGCAATGCGATATTCGATTGCAAATTACACGATTTCCGCGCAACGACTCGCGCACAATCCGGACTGTCACATCGGATGACTGCGCGCGAGGCCGCGGACCGGCGGCGCAAGACCTCTGTTTTGTTTACCTGAGAGACGAGATGAGCACCCAGAAACCCACCATCATCTATACCCTGACCGACGAGGCTCCCCGCCTGGCCACGGCCTCCTTCCTGCCCATCGTGCGCAGCTTCGCGTCGGTGGCCGGTATCGAAGTGGCCGAGAGCGACATCTCCGTGGCGGCGCGCGTCCTGGGTGAGTTCCCCGACTTCCTGACGCCCGAGCAGCGCGTACCCAATACGCTGGCTGAACTGGGCAAGAAGACGCTCGAGCCCGACGTCAACATCATCAAGCTGCCCAACATCAGCGCGTCCGTGGCGCAGTTGATCGCCGCCATCAAGGAACTGCAAGGCAAGGGCTACAACCTGCCCGACTACCCCGAGAACCCCACCACCGACGAGGAAAAGGCCATCAAGGCCCGCTATGGCAAATGCCTGGGCTCATCCGTGAACCCGGTGCTGCGCGAGGGCAACTCCGACCGCCGCGCGCCTGCCGCGGTGAAGAACTACGCCAAGAAGCACCCGCACTCCATGGGCGAGTGGAAGCAGTGGTCGCAGACGCATGTGTCCCACATGCACGAGGGCGACTTCTATCATGGCGAAAAGTCCCTGACCCTGGACAAGGCCCGCGACGTAAAGATGGTGCTGGAGACGAAGTCCGGCAAGACCGTGGTGCTGAAGGAAAAGGTCGCGCTCAAGGACGGCGAGATCATCGACTCCATGTTCATGAGCAAGAAGGCCCTGTGCGCCTTCTACGAGAAGGAACTGGCCGACTGCAAGGAAGCCGGCATCCTGTTCTCGCTGCACGTGAAGGCCACGATGATGAAGGTCTCGCACCCGATCGTGTTCGGTCACTGCGTGAAGATCTACTACAAGGAAGCCTTCGAGAAGCACGGCGCGCTGTTTGACGAGCTGGGCATCAACGTCAACAACGGCATGGCCACGTTGTACGAGAAGATCGAGACGCTGCCCGCCTCCAAGCGTGAAGAGATCATCCGCGACCTGCACGCCTGCCAGGAGCACCGTCCGGCGCTCGCCATGGTGGACTCCGCCAAGGGCATCACCAACTTCCACTCGCCCAACGACATCATCGTGGACGCCTCCATGCCCGCCATGATCCGCCAGGGCGGCAAGATGTGGGGCGCCGACGGCAAGCCTTACGACTGCAAGGCCGTGATGCCTGAGTCGACCTTTGCCCGTATCTACCAGGAGATGATCAACTTCTGCAAGTGGCACGGTAACTTCGACCCCCGCACCATGGGCACCGTGCCCAACGTGGGCCTGATGGCGCAGAAGGCCGAGGAATACGGCTCGCACGACAAGACCTTTGAGATCGCCGAAGACGGCGTGGCCAACATCGTGGACATCGCCACGGGTGAAGTGCTGCTGTCGCAGAACGTGGAAACCGGCGACATCTGGCGTATGTGCCAGGTCAAGGACGCTCCGATCCGCGACTGGGTGAAGCTGGCCGTGACCCGCGCGCGCAACTCCGGCATGCCCGCCGTGTTCTGGCTGGACCCCTATCGCCCGCACGAGAACGAGCTGATCAAGAAGGTCGAGAAGTACCTGAAGGACCACGACACTACCGGCCTGAACATCCAGATCATGAGCCAGGTGCGTGCAATGCGCTTCACGCTGGAGCGCGTGGCGCGCGGCCTGGACACCATCTCGGTGACCGGCAACATCCTGCGCGACTACCTGACCGACCTGTTCCCGATCATGGAACTGGGCACTTCCGCCAAGATGCTGTCCATCGTGCCCCTGATGGCCGGCGGCGGCATGTACGAGACGGGCGCGGGCGGCTCCGCTCCCAAGCACGTGCAGCAGCTGGTCGAAGAGAACTACCTGCGCTGGGACTCGCTGGGGGAATTCCTGGCGCTGGCCGTGTCGCTGGAAGACCTGGGCCTGAAGGAAAACAACCCCCGCGCCAAGCTGCTGGCCAAGACGCTGGACCAGGCCACCGGCAAGCTGCTGGACGAGAACAAGTCGCCCTCGCGCAAGGTGGGCGAGATCGACAACCGCGGCAGCCAGTTCTATCTGTCGCTGTACTGGGCCCAGGCCCTGGCCGCGCAGTCCGAGGACGCCGCGCTGGCCGCCAAGTTCGCTCCGTTGGCCAAGACCCTGGCCGATAACGAGGCCGAGATCGTCGAGGAACTGCGCGTGGTGCAGGGCAAGCCCGCCGACATCGGTGGCTACTACCTGCCCGATCTGTCCAAGCTGGACGCCGTGATGCGCCCCAGCGCCACGTTCAACGCGGCCATCGCAGCGCTCGCCTGACGGAGCACCGGCCGGGTGTCATCCTGGCCGTCACCGGCCTTCCCGCAAGGGGAGGCCGGTTTCTTTTTGCACGGCCTTTGGGTGGGGTGGACCCTCGCAATCGCGGACAGGGATGCTATGAAAAATGAAGCTCTTCGCGCTTGATACGCAATGGTTTCAAGGTAAATATCTCATGAAATCCTTGCGGGAAAAGCGCTGCCAGCTCCTGAATAAATAGCGCGCTACCGCTGCGTAAACGGTCTTCCGCTGAGCCTGCTGCCCGCCTTCAGTCCGCGCTTGGCGAACCAGCCCTGGTTCATCTCCAGCACGAAGCGCACCGGCCGCTTGGAGCAGTGCGATTCTTCGGACAGCGGCTGCATGTCCACCAGGTTCACGATGGTGCCGTCGTCGGCCACGAAGGCCGCGGTGAGCGGCAGCAGCGTATTGCGCATCCAGAAGCATTGCGTGGCCGGCTGCTCGAAGACGAACAGCATGCCCTCGTGCATGGGCATGTCGCGGCGGTGCATCAGGCCGACTTGGCGCTCCTGCGGCGCGGTGGCGACCTGGGCGTCGATGCGGTGCATGCCGGCCTGCAACTCCACGCGCGGCAGGTTCATTTGCGGAACACCCTGCGCCGCTGCGGCTGCGCACAGGCCTAAGGCCACGCCGTATGCCAGCAGGGGAGACAGAAAGCTGCGCAGCAAGCGCGCGATGGGCATGGCAGGTGCGGTGAGCGAAAACATGGGCATGGAAGACATGGGTTGGCAGGGGCAATGCGGAACCCTGAGCGTAGCAGGCAACAAAAAGCCCGCCGAAGCGGGCTGTTCAGCAGTGGCCGCGGCGATCAGGCGGCCGTCTTGCTTCGCTTGGCGGTCTTCTTGGCGACCTTGGCGCTCTTGTGCTTGGCGGGCGCCTTGGCGTGGTGGTTGCGCAGCTTGGCGGGTTTGGTGGCGGCGGCCGGAGCCGGTGCGGCGGCCGCAGGGGCGGCCGTGTCGGGGGCGGCCACAACGGCCGGGGTGGCGGGAACTGCTGGCGTGGCAGGGGTCGCTTGCGCGAAGGCCCCCGTTGCGAGCAGACCGCCGGCCAGGATAGCGAGGAGTTTTTTCATATGTGCCAATTCCTTGGAAGGGTCGGTATACCGGTATACGCCAGGCGGCCAGGCCGCATGGCACGGATGCGTGCGTCGGCCGCGGAGCCTGTTGCACGCCCTGTCTCAACGGCTTCCCGGAGCGCGCGTTGACAGCGCCCCTTCGCGGGGCATCATGCCGGGCCGACATGCGCTGCGGGGCGGGCCACCCTGCAGCCTTGCCCTAGAATCTTTGGGCCCCGTTCCTGCGCGAGCAGCCCGTCGCCTTGCGCACGCACCTACAGGAGACCTTCTTCATGACCAGCTACCAGCACATCCAGATTCCGCCCCAGGGCCAGAAGATCACCGTCAACGCCGACATGTCGCTGAACGTGCCCCACCAGCCCATCATCCCGTTCATCGAGGGCGATGGCACGGGCATGGACATCACGCCCGTGATGCTCAAGGTGGTGGATGCGGCTGTGGCAAAGTCTTATGGCGGGCAGCGCAAGATCCACTGGATGGAGGTGTATGCCGGCGAGAAGTCCACCAAGGTCTATGGCCCCGACGTGTGGCTGCCCGAAGAGACGCTGCACGCCGTGCGCGACTACGTGGTTTCCATCAAGGGGCCGCTCACCACGCCCGTGGGCGGCGGCATCCGTTCGCTGAACGTGGCGCTGCGCCAGGAGCTGGACCTGTACGTCTGCCTGCGCCCGGTGCGCTACTTCAAGGGCGTGCCTTCGCCGGTGCGTGAGCCCGAGAAGATCAACATGGTCATCTTCCGCGAGAACTCCGAGGACATCTATGCCGGCATCGAGTTCGAGGCCGAGTCGGACAAGGCCAAGAAGCTCATCAAGTTCTTGCAGGAGGAGTTCGGCGTCAAGAAGATCCGCTTTCCTGAGACATCGGGCATCGGGGTCAAGCCGGTGTCGCGCGAGGGCACGCAGCGCCTGGTGCGCAAAGCCATCCAGTACGCCATCGACAATGACCGGCCCAGCGTGACCCTGGTGCACAAGGGCAACATCATGAAGTTCACCGAAGGGGGCTTTCGTGACTGGGGCTATGAACTGGCAGTCCAGGAATTTGGCGCGCAGCTGATCGACGGCGGCCCGTGGATGCGCATCAAGAATCCCCGCACCGGCAAGGACATCACCATCAAAGACAGCATTGCCGACGCCTTCCTGCAGCAGATCCTGCTGCGCCCGGCCGAGTACAGCGTGATCGCCACGCTGAACCTGAATGGCGACTACATCTCCGACGCATTGGCGGCGCAGGTGGGCGGCATCGGCATTGCCCCGGGTGCCAACCTGTCCGACAGCGTGGCGATGTTCGAGGCCACCCATGGCACGGCCCCCAAGTACGCGGGAAAGGACTATGTCAACCCGGGCTCCGAGATCCTCTCGGCCGAGATGATGCTGCGCCACATGGGCTGGACCGAGGCGGCCGACCTGATCATCAGTTCCATGGAGAAGGCCATCCAGAGCAAGAAGGTGACCTATGACTTTGCGCGCCTCATGGACGGGGCCACGCAGGTGAGCTGCTCGGGCTTCGGGCAGGTGATGATCGACCACATGTAAGCGCCCCGGCAACCACGGGTGCGTGACTGGGCCCGCCGCTGGTCGGCGGGTTTTTTTTTGCCCTAGCGCAAGGTCAGCGCCCAGCAAAAAGGCCATCCCAACAGATGCTGGAATGGCCTTGAATGGCTCCTCAACCTGGGCTCGAACCAGGGACCTACGGATTAACAGTCCGGCGCTCTACCGACTGAGCTATTGAGGAATAATCGGTGTTTGTTTTTGGCAGGCCTTGTGCAATTGCAAGGCTTGGATTTTGGCTCCTCGACCTGGGCTCGAACCAGGGACCTGCGGATTAACAGTCCGTCGCTCTACCGACTGAGCTATCGAGGAACAAGACTTAGATTATATACATAAAAAGTGCCGCCTTGACGCTGTGCTGTGCAAGGGATGCGAAGGGCGATGTCAGCGCTGCGGCTCAGGGCGAAGCCACAGCCACACCAGTACGCAGGCCATGCTGACCACCGCGCTGATGGTCGCCCAGCGTGGTATATGCACCACCCACAGCACCAGCGCGCACAGGGCCATCAGGAAGGTGGCGCTCCACTTCGCATGGCGGCTCACGCGCCCGCCGTTGGCCCAGTTGCGCAGCATGGAGCCGAACAGCGGGTGGAACCACAGCCAGCGGTACAGGCGCGGCGAACTGCGCGCGGCCGCCCAGCCCGCCATGAGGATGAACACCGTGCTGGGCAGGCCCGGCACGACGATGCCGATCACCCCCATCGCCAGGCAGAGTGCGGCAAACACCAGCAAGAGCCAGCGCGCCAGCGCGGGCAGGGGCGCTTGCCCAGGGACGGGCGGCAGTGGCTCGGACGGCGGGGACATGCCTGCCATTGTGCAGGTGTTGCCGGGCGTTATGCTCCAAGGCAGGGACGCCGCCATGCCTTTCGCCATGCCCTGCGCTTGGCGGCTGCAGCCCGCAGACCCACCATGACCATCCGCACCATCCTGAAGATGGGCGACCCGCGACTGTTGCGGGTGGCCCAACCCGTTACCGCATTCGATACGCCCGCGCTGCACCAACTGGTGAACGACATGCGCGAGACGATGCAGGCCGTGAACGGCGCGGGCCTGGCGGCGCCGCAGATCGGGGAGGATTGGCAGGTGGTGATCTTCGGCTCCGGCGAGCGCAACCCGCGCTATCCCGACCGCCCCATCGTGCCGCCCACGGTGCTCATCAATCCCGTGATCACGCCGCTGGGCGCCGACGAGGAGGACGACTGGGAGGGCTGCCTGTCCGTGCCGGGCCTGCGCGGCAAGGTGCCGCGCTTTGCGCGCATCCACTACCGCGGCGTCGATCTGCTGGGCGCGCCCATCGACCGTGTGGCGGAAGGTTTCCACGCGCGGGTAGTGCAGCACGAGTGCGACCACCTGATCGGCAAGCTCTACCCAATGCGCGTGCGCGATTTCACGCAGTTCGGTTACACGGAGGTGTTGTTTCCGGAGATTGGTGCGGTAGAAGACGATTGAGCGCTCAATCAGGCTGTAGCGCCCTTGTGGCAAGCGCAAGCAGCTATCGAAATCATAGTCATTGATCGGCCAGCGCCTGCAGTAGCTCGGTCTCGATCTGGATCTGTCGCGCGTTGTTCTGCATCTCCGGGCCCTGCACCAGGAACACGTCTTCCACCCGCTCGCCCAGCGTGCTCACCTTGGCCAACTGCACGCTGAGGCCGTGGCGCGAGAGCACGCGCGCCACCAGGTACAGCAGGCCGGCACGGTCGCTGGCGGAAATGCTGATGAGCCAGCGCTGGGCCTTTTCGTCAGGGCGCAGCGTGACGCGCGGCGCGATGGGGAAGCTTTTGACGCGACGCGACACGCGCTTGCGCGTAGGCTCGGGCAGCGGCCGCGGGTCTTCGATGGCGCGCAGCAGGTCGTTCTCGACCATGTGAATGAGCTCGCGGTAGGCGCCTGGCTGGCTGGAGGCAACGACCTGGAAGGTGTCCAGCGCATGGCCGTTGTTGGCGGTGTGCACACGCGCATCCAGGATGGAAAAGCCCGCACGGTCGAAGTAGCCGCAGATGCGCATGAACAGGTCGCTTTGGTCGGGCGCATACACCAGCACCTGCAGGCCTTCACCCGCCAGCGACTGGCGTGCGCGCACCACCGGCTTGCCGGCGCCCACGTGGCGCGAGAGGTGGCGGGTGTGCCAGGCGATGTCCGCCGCCTCGTGGCGCATGAAATAGCTCACGTCCAGCGTATCCCACAGCTTCTTGTGCGCCTCGTGGGGCTGGGAGGCCAATGCCAGCAGCACCAGCGCCTCGCGTTTGCGCGCCTCGATCTCGGCGGCGGCGTCGGGTGCGCGCCCGCCCAGGGTGCGCAGCGTCGCGTGGTACAGGTCTTCCAGCAGCTTGCCCTTCCAGGCGTTCCACACCTTGGGGCTGGTGCCGCGGATGTCGGCCACGGTGAGCAGGTACAGGGCGGTGAGGTAGCGCTCGTTGCCCACGCGGCGAGCGAAGGCGGCGATCACGTCGGGGTCGGACAGATCCTGCTTTTGCGCCACCTGGCTCATGGTGAGGTGCTCGGCCACGAGGAATTCAATGAGCCGCGCGTCCTCGCGCGTGATGCCGTGCGCCGCGTGCTGGCGGCAAAAGCGCCGCACTTCCTGCGCGCCGATCTGTGAATGGTCGCCGCCGCGCCCCTTGCCGATGTCGTGGAACAGCGCAGCGATGTAGAGAATCCACGGTTTGTCCCAGCCTGCGGCGAGCTGTGAACACGACGGGTATTCATGCGCGTGTTCGGCCATGAAAAAGCGCCGCACGTTGCGCAGCACCATCAGGATGTGCTGGTCCACCGTGTAGACATGGAACAGGTCGTGCTGCATCTGCCCCACGATGCGCCGGAAGGGCCACAGGTAGCGGCCCAGCACGGAGGTCTGGTTCATGAGCCGCATGGCGTGCGTGATGCCTGCGGGCTGCTGCAGGATCTGCATGAATAGCGCGCGGTTCGCGGGGTCGCGCCGGAATTCGCTGTCCATCACGCCACGCGCGTTGTAGAGCGCTCGCAGCGTGCGTGCCGACAGATCCTTGAGCCCTACGGTGGTCTCGTAGAGAAGGAAGGTTTCCAGGACGGCGTGGGGTTCTCTTTCGTACAGGTCGTCGCTGGCCACTTCGATCATGCCGGCCTTCTCGAAGAAGCGCGGGTTGATCGGACGCAGTTCATGCGTGGAGGGGTTCAGTCGCTCCTCGATGCCCAGCAGCAGGATCTGGCACAGCTGCGACACGGCCTTGGCGGCCCAGTAGTAGCGGCGCATCAGCGTCTCGCTGGCACGCATCGCCAGGCGCTGGCCGTCCGGTGCGGTGGAGCGGTAGCCGAAGGTCTCGGCCACGGCGGTCTGCAGATCGAACACCAGGCGGTCTTCGCGCCGGCCGGCCAGCGCATGCAGGCGTGCGCGGATCAGGAACAGCAACGCCTCGTTGCGCTCGATCTGCTGCACCTCGAACGGTGTGGCCAGGCCACTGGCCGCCAGCTCGCGCCAATTGCGCCCCAGGCCCGCGGCGCGCGCCACCCACTGGATGAGCTGCAGGTCGCGCAGGCCGCCGGGCGACTCCTTGCAGTTGGGCTCCAGCGCGTAGGGGGTGTTTTCGTACTTCGTATGGCGCTGGCGCATCTCCAGCGTCTTGGCGACCAGAAAGGCGCGCGGGTCCATCTGCGCGTCGTAGCGCTGGCGGAACGCATCGAACAGTGCGGTGTTGCCGCACAGCAGGCGCGCTTCCAGCAGCGATGTCTGCACCGTCACATCGGCGGCGGCCTCGCTCAGGCATTCGGCCACGCTGCGCACGCTGGACCCAACCTCCAGCCCCGCGTCCCAGCAGCTGCCGATGAAGGTCTCGATCGGCGTGCAGGGCGCCGCACCTGCATGGCCCGCGGCCACGCTCATGCCGTCCGGCAGTAGCAGCAGCACGTCCACGTCGGAATAAGGGAACAGCTGTGCGCGTCCGTAGCCCCCCACGGCGACCAGCGCCATGCCTTCAGGCAACTGCGCGCGGTCCCACAGCCGGCACAGCAGGCCGTCGGTCAGCGAGGAGAGGCGATGCAGCAGGCTGCGCACGCCGCGCGTGGACGCTCCGGGCGCGCGCAGGGTCGCCAGCAGGGCGGCCTTGTCCTGGCGGTAGGCGTCGCGCAGCGCATGCAGCTGCGCGAGATCCGGTGCGGTGGCGGGGGGGCAGGGGGGGATGGAAGGCATGGAGGACGTTTAGCAAGAACCGTGCATGCCTTGCGGCGCTCTGGGCGCGGCGGCCTGGCTCAGGTCGTGGTGGCGGTGACGAAGGCCGGCAGCGCGGGGGAGCCGGCGGAGAGGGTCAGCACGTCGTAGCCGGTCTCGGTCACGAGCACGGTGTGTTCCCACTGCGCCGACAGGCTGTGGTCTTTGGTGATGATGGTCCAGCCGTCCTTGCCCAGCTCCTTGATGTCGCGCTTGCCCAGGTTGAGCATGGGCTCGATGGTGAAGGTCATGCCGGGCACCAGCTCCTCGCCCGTGCCGGGGCGGCCATAGTGCAGCACCTGCGGGTCCTCATGGAATTTCTGGCCGATGCCGTGGCCGCAAAACTCGCGCACCACCGACAGGCCGTGGCCCTCGGCGAACTTCTGGATGGCGTGGCCGATGTCGCCCAGGCGCGCGCCCGGCTTGACCTGCTGGATGCCCAGCCACATGGATTCGAACGTGAGCTGCGACAGCCGCTTGGCCGCAATGGAGCATTCGCCGATGAGGTACATGCGACTGTTGTCGCCATACCAACCGTCCTTGGTGATCACGGTGACGTCCACATTGACGATGTCGCCCTTCTTGAGCGGCTTGTCGTTGGGAATGCCGTGACAGACCACATGGTTGACCGAGGTGCACAGGTGGCCGGGGTAGGGCGGGTAGCCCGGAGGCTGGTAGCCGATGGTGGCGGACACGGTGCCCTGGGCGGCCATGCATTCCGCGCCCAGGCGGTCGATCTCTGCGGTGGTGATGCCGGGCTTGATGTGTGGGGCAATGTAGTCCAGCACTTCGGACGCCAGGCGGCAGGCCTCGCGCATGCCGGCGATGCCCTGCGCGTCTTTGATGGTGATGCTCATGGCGCAAATTATCCCATCGGCCTTTGCCCCCTGTGGGCGAGGGGCGGGCAAGGGCGGGTGCCGCGGGCTAAAATAGCGGGCTCCCACCAACACGCGCTGCCGGCGCGGCGGCCCCATTCAGCGGCTGCCTCAACCAGCGGGCGAAACGCCTCTTTCTGCCACCACACAGGCCGCTACCGTGACCTTGCACATCACCCCGCTGGAGGGCGGCAATGCCCTCAGCACCTTCCGCGCCCAGCAACTGCAACCCGCCCTGGCGGCCATTCATCCCAAGATCGACGGCATTGCGGCGCGCTTCGTGCACCTGGTAGCTGGCGACGCCGCACCCGATGCCGCCGCGCGCGAGCGCCTGGCCGCGCTGCTGACCTACGGCGACCCATACGCCGGCCCGCGGGACGGCATGGTGCTGTATGTCACTCCGCGCCTGGGCACGGTGTCGCCCTGGGCGTCCAAGGCCACGGACATCGCCCACAACTGCGGCCTGGCGGTGCGCCGCATCGAGCGCATCACCGAATACCGCATCAGCCTCAAGGGCGGCCTGCTGGGTGGCAAGCCCGAGTTGAGCACTGAGCAGCTGCAGCAGGTTGCGGCGCTCTTGCACGACCGCATGACGGAATCGGTGGTCACCACGCTGGACGAGGCACAGCGCTTGTTCACCGAGCTGCAGGCCGAGCCCATGGCCTTCGTGGACGTGCTGCAGGGCGGGCGTGCGGCGCTGGAGGCTGCGAACAAGGCCTGGGGCCTGGCCCTGGCCGACGACGAGATCGACTACCTGGTCAACGCCTTCACGGGCCTGGCGCGCAACCCCACCGACGTGGAGTTGATGATGTTCGCCCAGGCCAACAGCGAGCACTGCCGCCACAAGATCTTCAACGCGCAGTTCACCATCGACGGCGTGGCGCAGGACAAGAGCCTGTTCGGCATGATCCGCAACACCGAAGCCGTGTCGCCCCAGCATACCGTGGTGGCCTATGCCGACAACGCCTCCATCATGGAAGGCAGTGAGGTCGAGCAATTCATCGCCAAATTCGAGTCTTTCGCCCAACAGGTAAGCGCTCCAAGCTATCAAAAGCGTAGTGCAACCCACCATGTTCTGATGAAGGTGGAAACGCACAACCACCCGACGGCCATCTCGCCGTTCCCCGGTGCCGCCACCGGTGCGGGCGGCGAGATCCGCGACGAGGGCGCTACCGGCCGCGGCTCCAAGCCCAAGGCGGGCCTGACGGGCTTCACCGTGTCCAAGCTCTGGGGCAGCGAGGTGGGCAAGCCCGAGCACATCGCCAGCCCACTGCAGATCATGACCGAGGGGCCGCTGGGCGGCGCCGCGTTCAACAACGAGTTCGGCCGGCCCAACCTGACGGGCTACTTCCGCGAATACGAGCAGGTGGTCGGAACGGGCGAGGGCGCCATCATCCGCGGCTACCACAAGCCCATCATGATCGCGGGCGGCCTGGGCACGATCGACGCGCGGCTCACCCAAAAAATCCTGTTCCCCGCCGGCACGCTGCTGATCCAACTGGGCGGCCCCGGCATGCGCATCGGCATGGGGGGCGGCGCCGCCAGCTCCATGGCCACGGGCACCAACGCGGCGGAGCTGGACTTCGACTCCGTGCAGCGCGGCAACCCCGAGATCGAGCGCCGCGCGCAGGAGGTCATCAACCACTGCTGGGCGCAGGGGGCGGATAACCCCATCCTGGCCATCCATGACGTGGGCGCGGGCGGCCTGTCGAACGCCTTCCCCGAGCTGACGAATGACGCGGGCCGCGGCGCGCGCTTCGACCTGCGCGCCGTGCCGCTGGAGGAGTCCGGCCTGGCGCCCAAGGAAATCTGGTCCAACGAGAGCCAGGAGCGCTATGTGCTGGCCATCGCGCCCGAGTCGCTGGCGCAGTTCACGGCCTTCTGCGAGCGCGAGCGCTGCCCCTTCGCCGTGATCGGCACGGCCACCGAGGAGCGCCAACTGGTGCTGGAAGACACGGCGGTCACGTCCGGCGACCAGAAATATCCTGTGGACATGCCCATGGACGTGCTGCTGGGCAAGCCGCCCAAGATGCACCGCGACGTGACCAGCGTGCAGCGCAGCTTCGCGCCGCTGAACGTGGACGGCCTGCCGCTGGAGAAGGCCGTGATCGAGGTGCTGGCCCACCCCACGGTGGCCTCCAAGCGCTTTCTCATCACCATCGGCGACCGCGCCGTGGGCGGCCTGACCCACCGCGACCAGATGGTGGGCCCCTGGCAGGTGCCCGTGGCCGACGCGGCCGTGACGCTGGCCGACTTCCGTGGCTTTGCCGGCGAGGCCATGGCCATGGGCGAACGCACGCCGCTGGCGGCGCTCAATGCGCCCGCGTCGGGCCGCATGGCGGTGGCGGAAAGCATCACCAACCTGTTGGCGGCACCCATCGAACTGCCGCGCGTGAAGCTGTCGGCCAACTGGATGGCGGCCTGCGGCGAGCCCGGAGAAGACGCCGCGCTGTACGAGACCGTGAAGGCCGTGGGCATGGAGCTGTGCCCGCAGCTGGGCATCTCCATCCCCGTGGGCAAGGACAGCCTGTCCATGCGCACCCAGTGGAGCGAGGGCGGCGAGACCAAGAAGGTCACCTCGCCCGTCAGCCTCATCATCACCGCGTTCGCCACGCTGGCCGACGTGCGCGGCACGCTCACGCCGCAGCTCGACGCCAAGGAAGAGGACACGACCCTCGTGCTGATCGACCTGGGCCGCGGCAAGATGCGCATGGGCGGCTCCATCCTCGGGCAGGTGCTGAACCAGACCGGCGACGAGACGCCCGACCTGGACGACGCCAAGGACCTGATCGCCCTGGTGGACGCCGTGAACGCGCTGCGCGCTAAAGGAGCGATCCTCGCCTACCACGACCGGGGCGACGGCGGCCTGCTGGCTACCGTGGCCGAGATGGCCTTTGCCGGTCAGGTGGGCGTGGCGCTGAATGTGGACATGCTCATCACCGAGGGCGACGGCATCACCGACAGCCGCATGGACAGCGGCGAGGGCAAGAACTGGGGCGCCCAGATCAGCGGCCGGCGCGAGGAGCGCACGCTGCGCGCGCTGTTCAACGAGGAACTGGGCGTGGTGCTGCAGGTGAGGACCAGCGAGCGCAACGAGGTCATGCAGACGCTGCGCGCGCACGGCCTGTCCACTTGCAGCCACTTCGTGGGCAAGACGCGCCCGCTGTCCTCGCCCATCGATGCGGGCAAGGGCGAGTTGCAGGTGTGGCGCGATGCCAAGGCCGTGTTCAGCGCCAGTCTGCCGGACCTGCACCAGGTGTGGGACGCGGTGAGCTGGAAGATCTGCCAGCAGCGCGACAACCCCGCCTGCGCTGACAGCGAGCACGCCGCGGCCGGTGATCCCGCAGACCCCGGCATGCACGTGCAGCTCACGTTCGACCCATTGGACAACGTGGCCGCGCCGTACATCGCCACAGGCGCGCGCCCGCGTGTGGCGGTGCTGCGCGAGCAGGGCGTGAACTCGCATGTGGAGATGGCCTACACCTTCACCGAGGCGGGCTTCGAGGCGTTCGACGTACACATGACCGACCTGCAGACCGGCCGTGCCGACTTGGCGCAGTTTGCTGGCGTGGTGGCCTGCGGCGGCTTCAGCTACGGCGACACGCTGGGCGCGGGCATCGGCTGGGCGCGCTCCATCACGTTCAACGAGCGCCTGTCGGCCCAGTTCCAGCAGTTCTTCGCGCGTGGCGATACCTTCGCCTTGGGCGTGTGCAACGGCTGCCAGATGTTTGCCGAACTGGCCGACATCATCCCTGGCGCGCAGGACTGGCCGCGCTTCACCACCAACCAGAGCCACCGCTTCGAGGCGCGCCTGTCGATGGTCGAAGTGCTGGAATCGCCCAGCATCTTCCTTCAGGGCATGGCCGGCAGCCGCCTGCCGATCGCTGTGGCGCACGGCGAGGGCTATGCCAACTTCCAGTACCGTGGCAATGCCGCCAAGGTGGTGCGTGCCATGCGCTTCGTGGACAACCATGGCCAGCCGACCGAGCGCTACCCGTTCAACCCCAATGGCAGCGCCGGCGGGCTCACGGCCGTGACGACGGCGGACGGACGCTTCACGGCCATGATGCCGCACCCCGAGCGTGTGTTCCGCAACATCCAGATGAGCTGGACCGATCTGGCCGCCACGGGGGGCAAGGACGCGTTCAGCCCCTGGATGCGCGTGTGGCGCAACGCACGCAAGTGGGTGGGGTGATCGGCGCCGCGGCGCGCGGCTAGCAGCCGCCGCGCACCTGGCACTCGGGCACGATGCGCCCATGCGCATCGCGCCACTGCATCGGCGGACTGTCGGAAGACGGCGCCGCCGGCGCGGGTGGCTGCGGCGGCCGGTACGGATCGTGCAGCACGGTGGATGAGCCCACGCCGGCTCCGACGTGTGCGCCGCCCATGGGAACCGAGGCACCCACGCCCACGCCGCCAGTCACCTGGCCGCTTGGGTGCACTCCCACTCCGACGCCTACCGGCCCCACGCCGGTGCCCACCCCGGCTGATACGCCGCCCGAGCCCACGCCGACGCCCACGCTGAACGGCCCCACCGGCACGCCCACGCCCAGGCGCGCCGACGGGCCGGCGCAGGCGGACAGCACCAACGCGGCCAGCGCGGCGGCGGTGCGCACGGGGCGCGAGGACGCAGTGCGAGAGGGCATGCCGCCATGGTACGCCTGCCCACCGTATTGCAAAATCAATAGCTGTCAGCGCTTGTCCCACATGCGTTAGGGGTGTTTTCATTCAGAATGGCGGCTTCTTGAAAGGAACTCACCCATGGCCGGCGCCAGCCTTCTGACCCTGCTTGACGACATCGCCACCATCCTGGACGACGTGGCCCTCATGACCAAGGTGGCCGCCAAGAAAAGCGCCGCCATGGCCGACGACGTGTCCGTCATGACCAAAGTGGCGGCGCAAAAGACCGCAGGGGTGCTGGGCGACGACCTGGCGCTCAATGCCCAGCAGGTCACCGGCGTGCGGGCAGAGCGCGAGATCCCCGTCGTGTGGGCCGTGGCCCGGGGGTCCCTGGTGAACAAGGCCATCCTCGTGCCGGCGGCGCTGCTCATCAGCGCGTTCGCGCCGTGGGCCGTGACGCCGCTGCTCATGGTGGGCGGTGCCTTCCTGTGCTTCGAAGGCTGCGAAAAGCTCGCGCACAAGCTTTTGCACACGCCCGAGGAAGACGCCGTGCAACACGCGATCCATGCGCAGGCCAACGCCAATCCCAACGTGGACCTGGCGCGGGTGGAGAAGGACAAGATCAAGGCGGCCGTGCGCACCGACTTCATCCTCTCTGCCGAAATCATCGCCATCACCCTGGGCGCCGTCGCGGGCGCGCCTTTTGCGCAGCAAGTGGCGGTACTGGCGGGCATTGCCGTCCTGATGACGGTGGGGGTCTATGGCCTCGTGGCGGGCATCGTGAAGCTGGACGACCTGGGCCTGTGGCTCAGCCGCCAGGCCAGCAACGCGGCACAGGCCCTGGGCCGCGGCATCGTCGCGGCCGCACCCTGGCTCATGAAGACGCTGTCGGTGGTCGGCACCGCAGCCATGTTCCTCGTCGGCGGGGGCATCCTGGTGCATGGCGTGCCGGCGCTGCACCATGCCGTCGAGGGCGTGGGCGCGGCGGTGCAGGGTTGGCCGCTGGGCGGACTGTGGTCGGTGCTGGTGACCAACCTGCTCAATGCCGTGGTGGGCTTGGTGGCGGGCGCCGTGGTGCTGGCCGTGTGGACGCTGGTGGGGCGGCTGCGCGGCAAGGCGGCTGCCAATGGCACGCATTGAATGAGGCCATATGCCGCCGTTTGTGACGGAATAGACACATACGAATAGACACACAGATTCTGGGTTTGATCTGCAGCAATATTGACCATATTACTCGTGGGCTTAATACGTGCACGGGGGTCGTCCCCGGTCAACCCAACGTATCGAGTCAACATGAAAAAGAATCTTCTGGCCCTGGCCGTTCTGTGTGCGATGACCTCCGGCGCTGCCTTCGCGCAGCAGGTTGCGGAAGGTTCCTGGCTGGTGCGTGCACGCGCGGTGCATCTGGACAGCGCCAACAACGGTGCCGCCGGCGACGCGGGCGTGAGCATCAACGACAAGTGGATTCCTGAAGTCGACGTCTCGTACTTCTTCACGCCCAACCTCGCTGCCGAACTGGTCCTGACCTATCCGCAAAAGCACGACGTGCGCCTGAACGGCGACAAGATCGGCTCGCTCAAGCACCTGCCGCCCTCGCTGCTGCTGCAGTACCACTTCACGAACTTCGGCGCGTTCAAGCCGTACGTCGGCGCTGGTGTCAACTACACGCGCTTTTCCAGCGTGAAGCTGCCCGCGGGCCTGGACGTGAAGCGCAACAGCTGGGGCGGTGCCCTGCAAGTCGGCTTTGACTATGCGCTGGACAAGAACTGGTCCCTGAACGTGGACGTGAAGAAGGTGTACATCGACACCGACGTGCGCGGCGTGGGCACTTTCAAGGTCGACCCGGTGCTGTTCGGCGTGGGCGTGGGCTACCGCTTCTAAGCACGCAAGTTCCGTTCTTCATGGTGGGGTGGGCCGGCGCATGCGCCGGCCCTTTTTTTATCCTCGGCGGACGGTAAATTGATGCTCTCATTGAAGGAGCTATTTGCGCTTGGTGGGCAAGCGCTTCCGCCTGATTTGATCCTTTATTGGCAGGGCAGCGAAAAAGCCAACCACAGCGGGCAATCCGGCACAAGAGGTGCACTGTGGATTGCCCTGCAGATCGCGCGTGGCCTACGCTGCAGCGCTATGTCTGCAGTTTCTCCCCTTGCTCGGCTTGACGGCGTCCTTCACCACCTCGGCCTGGCACCGCCGCAACCGCCCGCGGATGTGGCCTCGGCCGCCGAACGCGGCGAGATCCTGGCCGGCCTGTTGCAGCCGCAGGCGGCGCTCTCACCCAAGTATTTCTACGACCAGCGGGGCTCGGAACTCTTCGAGGCCATCACCCGACTGCCCGAGTACTACCCCACGCGTACCGAGCGTGCCTTGCTGCGGCGCCACGGGCACGCCATTGCCCAGGCCGTAGGCCCGGCGCGTGTGGTGATCGAGCCCGGGGCGGGCAATTGCGACAAGGCGCGCGAGCTCTGCGCGCTGGTGCGGGCCACGCACTTCGTGGGCGTGGACATCTCCGCCGACTACCTGCGGGATGCCATCGCGCGCCTGCGCGTGGCACTGCCGGGCCTGCATGCCCGCGCCGTGGGCGCGGACATCACCCGGGGTGTGCACCTGCCGCCGGACGTTCCCGGCGCGCGCCGCCTCGTCTTCTACCCCGGCTCGTCCATCGGCAACTTCGACCCACCCCAGGCACTGGCCCTGCTGCGGCACATGCGCGAACTGGCGCTGGACGATGGCGGCCTGCTGATCGGGTTCGACCTGCCCAAAGACGTAGCCGTGCTGGAGGCCGCGTACGACGACGCCGCCGGCGTGACCGCGGCCTTCAACCGCAACGCGCTGGCCCACGTGAACCGCCTGGTCGGCAGCGACTTCGTGCCCGCGCAGTGGCGCCACCGCGCCTTCTTCAACCCCCATGCCTCGCGCATCGAGATGCACCTGGAGGCCGCGGGGCCGCAGCGCGTGCGCTGGCCGGGCGGCGGGCGCGACTTTGCGGCGGACGAGCGCATCCATACCGAGAACAGCTACAAGTACCCGCTGCCGGATTTCACCGCGTTGCTGCATGAAGCGGGTTTCACGCGCACGCAGGCCTGGACGGACGATCGCGGCTGGTTCGCCATGGTGCATGCCCAGGCGTGATGCCGCCAGGGGATACCACATGCGCTTGCCACCCTCGACTCCCACGCTGCCGTCGTCGCCGCAGCAGTCGCAACCCTCGATGGCGTTGCGCTACGCCGCGGTGCGCGCGGCCACCGAGGCGCTGGCGCGGCCCCTCTCGGCCGAGGACTGCTGCGCCCAGTCCATGCCCGACGCCAGCCCCGTCAAATGGCACCTGGCGCACACGAGCTGGTTCTTCGAGACCTTCGTCCTGGAGGCGCACGAGAGCGGCTTCCGAGCATTCGATCCGGCGTTCCGCGTGCTGTTCAACTCGTACTACCACGGCGTGGGGCGGCAGCACCCGCGCCCGCAGCGTGGGTTGATCACGCGGCCCGACCTGGCCACCGTGCGGGCCTACCGCGCCGACGTGGATGCTCGCATGCAGCAGCTCCTGTCGCAGCCCGAAGTTCCGGGTGACGTGCTGGCGCTGGTGGAACTGGGCCTGCAGCATGAGCAGCAGCACCAGGAGCTGATCCTCACCGACGTCAAGCACCTGCTCTGGTGCAACCCGCTGTGGCCGGCCTACCAGGGCACAGCCGCGGCCGTGGTGGCGGACGCCATTGCGGCGCAAGACACCGCGTGGCGGCGCCTGGAGGGCGGCCTGGCGCAGATCGGCCACGATGGCGAGGGCTTCGCCTTCGACAACGAGACGCCGCGCCACACCGTCTTCCTGCAACCCTTCGAGATCGCCACCCGACCGGTGACCAACGCGCAGTACCTGGCTTTTGTGCAGGCCGGCGGCTACCGCGAGCCGGCCCACTGGTTGGCCGAGGGCTGGGACTGGCGGCGTGCGCAAGGGCTGGAGCACCCCATCTACTGGCGCGGTGATGGGGAGTGCGGCCAAGGCGGCGGGCCGGGCGGCTGGAGCGAATTCACGCTGACAGGCGAGCGCCCGCTGCATCCTGCGCAACCGGTGGTGCACCTGTCCTACTACGAGGCCGATGCCTTTGCCCGCTGGGCCGGCGCGCGCCTGCCCACGGAAGCCGAGTGGGAGGTGGCCGCCGCGGCGGCCTGTGCCGGGCCCGCGGGCTGCGTGGGCCATCCCGCTGATGCCGATGTCTTGGACGACGGCGGCCGGCTGCATCCCCGCCCAGCGGCGCCGGCGGTCGGCGCCGATCCCTTCCAGCCGATGGGCGGCGAGGTCTGGGAATGGACGCAGTCCAGCTACGCCCCGTACCCCGGCTTCGCGCCCGCGCCCGGTGCCGTAGGCGAGTACAACGGCAAGTTCATGGTGAACCAGTACATCCTGCGCGGCGGCTCCTGCGCCACGCCGCCCGGCCATGTGCGTGCCAGCTACCGCAACTTCTTTCCCGCCACGGCGCGCTGGCAGTTCACGGGCCTGCGGCTGGCACGCGATGCCCGCTGAGCAGTGGGTATGCTCCTAAATCAGGAGCTGCTAGCGCTTGCCAGGAAAGCGCTAGAGCCGAAAATCGCTTAAACCGCGTCCAGCGCCTGGTGCAGGTCGGCCAGCAGGTCGTCGATGTGCTCGATGCCGATGGACAGGCGCACCATGCCCTCGGTCACGCCCGCCTGGGCCAGTTCTTCGGGATTGAGCTGGCGGTGCGTGGTGGAGGCCGGGTGTGTGGCCAGCGACTTGGCGTCGCCGATGTTCACCAGGCGAGTGAACAGCTGCAGCGCGTCCAGGAAGCGCGCACCGGCGGCGCGCGGGTCGCCGCTGGCCTTCAGGCTGAACGACAGGATGCCCGAGGCGCGGCCCTTCATCTGGCGCTGCACCAGGGCATGGTCCGGGTGGTCCGGCAGACCGGCGTAGCGCACCCACTCCACCTTGGGGTGGCCCTGCAGCGCCTCGGCGATCTTCTGCGTGTTCTCGCAGATGCGGTCCATGCGCAGCGCCAGCGTCTCGATGCCCTGCAGGATCAGAAAGGCGTTGTGCGGCGAGATGGCAGCGCCCGTGTTGCGCAGCGGCACCACGCGTACGCGGCCGATATAGGCGGCCGGGCCCAGGGCCTCGGTGTAGACCACGCCGTGGTAGCTCACGTCGGGCTCGTTCAGGCGCTTGAAGCGTGCCTTGTGCTCAGCCCAGGGGAACTTGCCGCTGTCCACGATGGCGCCACCCATGCTGTTGCCGTGGCCGGCCAGGTATTTGGTCAGGGCGTGCACCACGATGTCGGCGCCGTGCTCGATGGGGCGCAGCAGGTAGGGGCTGGGCACGGTGTTGTCCACGATCAGCGGCACGCTATGCGCATGGGCCACGTCGGCGAGGGCGCGGATGTCGGTCACGTTGCCCAGCGGGTTGCCGATGGATTCGACAAAGATGGCCTTGGTGCGCGCGTCGATCAGCTGGCCGAAGCTGGCGGGATCGCGTGCGTCGGCAAAACGCACCTCGATGCCCTGCTGGGGAAAGGTGTGGGCAAACAGGTTGTAGGTGCCGCCATAGAGCGTGCTGGCGCTGACGATGTTGTCGCCCGCCTCGGCGATGGCCTGGATGGCGTAGGTGATGGCCGCCATGCCCGAGGCCACGGCCACGGCGGCAATGCCGCCCTCCAGCGCCGCGACGCGCTTTTCCAGCACGTCGGTGGTGGGGTTCATGATGCGCGTGTAGATGTTGCCGGGCACCTTCAGGTCGAACAGGTCCGCGCCGTGCTGGGCGCTGTCGAAGGCGTAGGCCACCGTCTGGTAGATGGGCACGGCCACGGACTTGGTGGTGGGGTCGGGCGAATAGCCGGCGTGGACGGCCAATGTCTCGATGCGCATGTGCTTCCTTTGCGGGTGAAGGGGAGGGCGAGGCCCGGCGTCCTGGGGCGCTTCCTAGTGCGAGCCCCTGGGCGCCCTGGGGCGGAGATAGCCGCGCGATTATGGCGGTCCACCCTCCACAGGCCAACGATGCATTGGCAATGTCGATATGCGCCCGCGCGGCGCCGGGCGGGCGTTGCGTTATCCCCGCAGCCTGTGGGCTGTGCTGTGGAAAACCCCGTGGGCAACTGCGCGAAGCCGCGCCAGTCATGGCCTGGCACGCGATGCCCATGTTTTGGGCAGCAGGCCAGGATCAGGCGGAGGTGGGCGCCGGTCGCGTGCGGTAGAACTGCAGGGGCTGGGCCTGCATGTCCTTGAGGTGCTGGTTCATCACCGACTTCTTCATCTTGCCCACCACGTGCATCTCGCAGGGCTTGCAGTCAAAGCGCAGGGTGAGTTTTTCCTTGCCGTTGATGAGCTGCAGCGGCTCGGCCTTGATGGTGCCCTTCACGCCGATCACACCCTTGGCCTGCTTGGGGCACAGGCTCATGGAGAAGCGCACGCAGTGCTTGGTGATCATCAGGCTGACTTCACCTTCTTCCTCTTTCGATTCGTACGCGGCGTCGATCACCTTCACGCCATGCTTCACGTAGAAGTCGTGCGCCTTGTGGTTGAACACATTGGCCAGGTAGGTCAGCGTGTCTTCGGGGAAGGGCACGGGTGGCTGCACCGGCACGGCGCGCGGCAGGCGCACGAAGCCGGCGGTGCGCGCGTCCTCCAGCGCGACCACGGCGTCACGGCGCAACTGGTTCAGTGCCGATGCGGGCACGAACCACGGCTGCGAGAGCTGCAGCGCAATGGCGTGCACGGCGAAGCGGGTGGCGCCAAAGCGCCCGAGCTGATCGCGCAGCGTGGCCTCGGCCTTGACCGCATCGGTGGCTGGCTGGTGGGGCTGGATGACCGACGCACTGCCCACGAAGCCGTCTTCGTCGGTGAGCGTGAGCGCAAAGCCGTCGGCGGTCTCGGCCAGATGGGCCCACAGGCCGATGCGACGGTCGCTGGATTTCTTCTCCAGCGTGCGCACCCAGTCCATGTCGCGGTTGCGGTTGATCTCCAAGCCCTTGCGCAGGTCCTTGAACTCGGTGATCTCGTTCTTGGGGAACACGCGCCAGATGCCCTTCTTGGGCGCCACGCATTCGGCGCGGTTGATGTGCACGCCCACCAGTTCCTTTTGCAGGTCGTAGTAGCACAGGCCGTCGCCGTTGTGCAGTGCGGTGGCTTTGTCGCTCACCTCCAGCTCGAACCAGTTGTCGCCGATCTGCGTCACCCAGGCGATGGCGCGGCCCGGCGTCTTTGGGGTGTCGAAGGCGCCGATGTCCTCCTTGCGGCCGTTGACGAAGTAGTCGGTGAACTCGCGGTTGAAGTTCTGGTCGGGATCGGGCTCGAACGTGAAGGTGGTGCGGCCGCTGGACGAGCGCGCCAGCGGCTCGCCCGTGAACTCGCGCTCCTCGATGATTTCGTCCAGCAGCTTGCGGTAGTGGGCGGTGATGTTCTTCACGTAACCCATGTCCTTGTAGCGGCCCTCGATCTTGAAGCTGCGCACGCCGGCGTCGATCAGCGCGCGCAGGTTGTCGCTCTGGTTGTTGTCCTTCATCGACAGCACGTGCTTCTCGTGCGCGATGATGCGGCCGGCGCCGTCCAGCACCTCGTAGGGCAGGCGGCAGGCCTGGTTGCAGTCGCCCCGGTTGGCGCTGCGCCCGGTGTGGGCATGGCTGATGAAGCACTGCCCCGAATAGGCCACGCACAGCGCGCCGTGCACGAAGAATTCAATGGTGGTGCGGCTGGGGTCGGTGGCTTCGCGAATGGCCTGGATCTGCTGCAGATCCAGCTCGCGCGCAATCACGATCTGCGACAGGCCTGCGTCCTGCAGAAAGCGCGCCTTCTCGGGCGTGCGGATATCGGTCTGCGTGCTGGCGTGCAGCTGAATCGGCGGCAGGTCCAGCTCCAGCAGGCCCATGTCCTGGATGATGAGCGCGTCGGCGCCGGCCTCGTACACCTGCCAGGCCATCTGGCGGGCACCCTCCAGCTCGTCGTCGCGCAGGATGGTGTTCAGCGTGATGAAGATGCGGCTGTTGAAACGGTGCGCATGCTGGATGAGCCGCTCCAGGTCGCGGATGTCGTTGCCCGCCGTGGCCCGCGCGCCAAAGGCGGGGCCGCCGATGTAGACGGCGTCGGCGCCGTGGTTCACGGCCTCGATGCCGATGTCGGCGTCGCGCGCGGGGGAGAGCAGTTCGAGCTGGTGGGGCAGGAGGGACATAGGGCGTGAATTATCCCGGTCTGCGCCCGGCCGTGCCGGGGCGGGGGTACCCGGCGGCAGGTACGCGTCTGGCAAAATTGCGGGTTTTCCCGGATGGTTCATGGACAGGGCGCTTAGCGCGCGTGTGGTTTGTGCGCCTGCCGCTTCCACCGCCAGCGGCACGGCTGGGTTGCGTCCGCCGGCGTGGTTCTTCCTTTGAGATCACATGGATATACAGTTCAGCACCTACTACACCCTGATCTTCGCGGCCATCGTGCTACTGGTGGGCAAGTTCCTCGTGCAGCGCATCCGCTGGCTGCGCGAATTCAACATTCCGGAACCCGTGGCGGGCGGCCTGGTGGCGGCGCTCATCTCCTGGGGGCTGAACGCCGCGTTCGATGTGCGTGCGTCGTTCGACACCGGCCTGCAGACCGCCTTCATGCTGGTGTTCTTTTCCTCCATCGGGCTGAGCGCCAACTTCCTCAAGCTGCGCGAGGGCGGCATGGGGCTGATCGTCTTCCTGCTGGTCGTGGTGGTGTTCATCGGCGTGCAGAACAGCGTGGGCGTGGCGCTGGCCACCGCGCTGGGGCTGGACCCGCTGATCGGCCTGATCGCAGGCTCCATCACATTGGTGGGCGGGCACGGCACGGCCGGGGCCTGGGGCTCGGTGCTGGAAAACGACCACGGCATCCCTGGCGCCATCACTTTGAGCATTGCCTGTGCCACCTTCGGCCTGGTCATCGGCGGGCTGATCGGCGGGCCGCTGGCCAAATGGCTGATCCAGCGCCACGGGCTGAAGCACCCGCAGGGCACGGGCGATGCCGGCGCGCTGGAGGCGGGCACGCCCAACTTCGAGTTCCCGCACAAGACACGCCTGATCACGGCGGACGCGGCCATCGAAACCATGGCCCTGTTTGCCGGCTGCCTGGCCTTTGCCGAGTTCATGAGCCAGTTGACGAAGGGCACGGCGCTGCAACTGCCCACCTTCGTGTGGGCGCTGGGCGGGGGCGTGCTGATCCGCAACGTGCTGGACTACGTCTTCAACTTCGAGGTGTTCGATCGCGCCATCGACGTGTTCGGCAACACCGGGCTGTCCGTCTACCTGGCGATCGCGCTGCTGTCGCTCAAGCTGTGGGAGCTGGCAGGGCTGGCGGGTCCGCTGGTCATCATCCTGGGCGTGCAGACGCTGGTCATGGCGGCCTACGCGGGCTTCGTCACCTTCCGCCTGATGGGAAGCAACTACGATGCGGCCGTGCTCTGTGCGGGGCATTGCGGCTTCGGCATGGGCGCCACGCCCACGGCGGTGGCCAACATGCAGGCCATTACCAACCAGTACGGCGCGTCGCACAAGGCTTTCCTGATCGTGCCCATGGTGGGCGCGTTCTTCATCGACCTGGTCAATGCCGTGGCCATCCAGGTCTTCATCAACGTGTTCGGCTAAGCGCCCACCACGGCGCGGAGGGCAGGCGGTGCGTACAGGATTCGGACTGATCGGGCTGCTGCTGGCCCTGGCCCTCGTGGCCGTGCTGGTCAAGAAGCAGATGGGCGCCACGCGCGTCGCCGTGCCGCCCGCCGTGCAGGGGCTGCCGGCGCCGGCGGAGGGCGCTGCCTCCACGGTGCGCGCGCAAAGCCAGCAGGTGCAGCAGCAGGTGAAGCAGCAGATGGACGCACTGATGCAGCAGCCACGCACCCTGCCCGAAGATTGATGGCCAAAATGGCCTCTAGCGCTTACCCATCAAGCGCGAGCAGCTATTGAAAGATGAGCGAATCCGACGACGCCCACTGGATGCGCGAGGCCATCGCCCAGGCGCGCGCCGCGCAGCAGGCGGGCGAGGTGCCCGTGGGCGCCGTGCTGGTGCGCGATGGGCAGGTGATCGCCACCGGGCGCAATGCCCCCATCGCCGGGCACGACCCCACGGCGCATGCCGAGATGGCCGCGCTGCGCGCCGGCGCGGCGCAGCTCTCCAACTACCGGCTCGACGGCTGCACGCTCTACGTCACGCTGGAGCCGTGCGCCATGTGCAGCGGCGCCATGCTGCACGCGCGCCTGCCGCGCGTGGTCTACGGCGCGGCGGATGCCAAGACCGGCGCGGCGGGCTCGGTGGTCAACCTGTTCGCCGAGCCGCGTCTCAACCACCAGACCGCAGTGCAAGGCGGCGTGCTGGCCGATGAATGTGGCGCGCTGCTCAGCGACTTCTTCCGCGACCGCCGCCGCGCCCAGCGGGCGCAGCAACTGGCCGCCCACCCGCTGCGCCAGGACGCGCTGCGCACGCCCGACGCCGCGTTCGCCCATCTGGACGGCCCCGCGCCGCATTACGTGAGCGATCTGCCCGCGCTGGCCGGCCTGCGCCTGCACTACCTGGACGAAGGCCCGCGCGACGCCGCCCGCACCTGGCTGCTGCTGCATGCCAGCCCTGGCTGGAGCCATGGCTGGCAGCCCATGCTGGCGGCCTTCGCGCAGGCCGGCCACCGCGTGGTGGCGCCGGACCTGATCGGCTTCGGCCGCAGCGACAAACCCAAGAAAGAAGCCGCCCACCGCCTCGACTGGCATCGACAGGTGCTGGCCGAGCTGGTGCAGCGCCTGGCCCTGCGCGGCGTGGTGCAGGTGGCGCAGCCCGGCGCGCCGCTGCTGCCTGATGCGGCGTCGGCGCCCCTGGTGCGCGTGCTGCATGTGCGGGGGGGCGCGCCCTGCGATGCCGCGCCGTTCCCCGATGCCGGCCATCGCGCCGGGCCGCGCGCCTTCGCCCGTTTTGCCGATGCCGATGCCGCGCCGCTCCTCACCGTGCCGGACGCCAGCGCCGCCTCGGCGCTGCGCGCTATGGAATACTTCACCCGCTATGCCTAACCACCCCCACGACTGCGGCCACGATCACTGCGATCACCCTCACGGCCCCCGGCACATCTACATCTACTCCCCTTCTGGCGCGGTGCGCGACAAGGCCGCGTTCAAGCGCGGCATTGCCCGCCTGCAGGCCATGGGCCACGAGGTGGAGGTGGACCCGGACGCGCTCGCGTCCCACACGCGGTTTGCCGGCGACGATGCCACGCGCCTGGCCGCCATCCACCGCGCGGCCGCCAGCGGCGCCGACGTGGCGTTGATCAGCCGCGGCGGCTACGGCCTCACGCGCATCCTGCCGGGCATCCAGTACAAGGCCGTGGCCAAGGCGGTGGAGCGCGGAACCCAGTTCGTGGGCGTGAGCGACTTCACGGCCTTCCAGTCCGCGCTGCTGGCCAAGACCGGCGCCACCACCTGGGCCGGCCCGGCGCTGGTGGGAGACCTGGGCGTGCCGGGCGAGCCCGACGACATCATGCTGGCCTGCCTGGACGATCTGCTCACCGGCCACGGCGAGGGCAGCGGCTGGCGCATGAACGCCGAGAAACCCCGCGCCGACGGCCAGCCCGCCGTGCGCGACATCTACGTGAAGAAGGCCACCCTGTGGGGCGGCAACCTGGCCGTGCTGTGCTCGCTGGTGGGCACGCCGTACTTCCCGCAGGTCAAGGGCGGCGTGCTGTTCCTGGAGGACGTGGGCGAGCACCCTTACCGTGTCGAACGCCTGCTCACCCAGTTGCTGCACGCCGGCGTGCTGGCCCAGCAAAAGGCCGTGGTGCTGGGCCAGTTCAATGAATACAAGCTCACGCCGCACGACAAGGGCTTCAAGCTGCAGAGCGTGTTGGACTGGCTGCGCACGCAGATCAAGGCGCCCGTGCTCACCAACCTGCCGTTCGGCCATGTGCCCACCAAGGTGCTGCTGCCCGTGGGCGCGGAGGTGTCGCTGTCGGTCGAAGGGCGCGACGCGCTCATCTACTGGGGCCATGCCCACTGAGATGCTATTGATTTAAGAGCTGCCAGCGCTTGAAGGGTGGGCGCGATGGCAGGTTTTGGCTTGAAACGCCGCGACGGCGGGGGAGGCGGCATGGGCAGATTGCAACGCATCGGCGCGGGCGCCGTGGTGGCGCTGGTGGCAGCGCTGCTGCTGGCCGGCAGCGTGGCCGCGGTGTATGCGCTGCGCAGCTTCCCGCAACTGGACGGGACACTGCGCGCCGCCGGGCTGCAGCACGCCGTGGCGGTGCGCCGCGACGAAGCCGACGTGACGCACATCGAGGCGCAGACCCCCTGGGACGCGTGGTTTGCCATGGGCTACGTGCATGCGCAGGAGCGCACCTGGCAACTGGAGTTCAACCGCCGGCTGATGCACGGCGAGCTGTCCGAGATCCTCGGCCCCGCCACGCTGGATACCGACAAGCTCATGCGCACGCTGAACATCATGGGTGCGGCGCGCCGCCAGTACGCCGCGCTGCCCGCGTTCGCGCGCGAGGCGCTGCAGGCCTACAGCCGGGGCATCCAGTCCTTCCACGCGGCGCGGACCCAGGCGCTGCCGCCGGAGTTTTTGCTGCTGGGTGCGCGGCCCGGCGGTGCGCAGGGCGTGGCCTGGGCGCCCGAGGACAGCGTGGCCTGGGCGCTGATGATGGCGCTGGACCTGGGCGGCAACTGGGGCAACGAGTTCGCGCGCCTGTCGCTGGCGGCCGCGCTGCCCACCGAGCGGCTGTGGCAGCTCATGCCGCCCTATCCTGGCGAGGCACCCGCGACGGCGGTGGATCTGCAGGCGCTGTACCGGTCGCTGGGCGTGTACCGCGCGCCGCAGGCGGCTGCACCGGCCCCGCAGGCCGATGCCGAGTCCGCAGGCGCAGGCGCAGGCGAAGGCGCGGCGCAGGCGCTCCAGGCCTGGTCGCAGGACTTCGTGGCGGGACTGGGCACGCCCGGCGGGCGCGGCAGCAACAACTGGGTGCTGGACGGCACGCGCACGGCCAGCGGCCGGCCGCTGCTGGCCAACGACCCGCACCTGGGCCTGGGCGCGCCGGCGCTGTGGTACTTCGCGCACCTGAAGGCGCCGCAGGGCAGGGCGTCCGACGGCACGCCCGTCGCGGCCATTGACGTGATCGGCGCCACCTTGCCGGGCCTGCCCTTCGTGGTGCTGGGCCGCACGGCCGAGGTGGCCTGGGGCTTCACCAACACCGCGCCCGATGTGCAAGACCTGTACATCGAGGCCATCCACCCCGACGACCCCACGCGCTACCGCACGCCCGAGGGCTGGCAGGCCTTCGAGCAGCGCGAGCACGTGATCCGCGTGAAGGGCCGCCCCGACGTGCGCCACACTGTGCGCAGCACGCGCCATGGGCCGGTGATCAGCGATGCGCAGCCCGCGCTGCACGGCAGCGTGCTGGACCTGCGCCGCCATGTCATCGCGCTGCGCTGGAGCGCACTGGATGCCGACAATTACACCGTGCTGGCGGGCCTGCTGAGCAACCAGGCGCGCTCGGTGGAGGAGCTCTTCGCAGGCATGGCGCACTACCACTCGCCCATGCAAAGCGTGGTGGCGGCGGACGTGCATGGCGCGATCCGCTTCCAGGCCTTTGGGCGCGTGCCCCTGCGTGCGGCCGGCAACGACCTGCGCGGTGTGGCCCCCGCGCTGGGCTGGGAGGCGCGCTACGACTGGCAGGGCTGGCTGCCCCTGGCGCAGGCGCCGCAGGACGACGGCGGCGCGCGCGGCTGGGTCGCCACGGCCAACCAGCGCATCACGGCGCCGGGCTATCCGCACTTCCTGACACAGGACTGGGCCTTGCCCTACCGCTACCAGCGCATAGAGCAGCAGCTGGAGGCACGGCGCCTGCACGACCTGCCGTCCCTGCGCGCGCTGCAGGGCGACACGGTGTCCTCCGCCGCGCTGCGCCTGTTGCCCCATTTGCTGGCGGCTCCGGTTTCGCAGCCGCTGGCGCGGCAGGCCCAGGCGCTGCTGCGCGGCTTTGACGGCGACATGCGCGCCGACCGCGCGGCGCCGCTCATCCTGTCGGTGTGGGCCGACGAGCTCACGCGCGCACTGGTCGTGCCCCGCGTGGGTGAGGAGCGCTTTGCCGCCACCTACGGCCGGCGGGACTTCCGTGCGGGCCTGGAAGGCATGCTGGAGCGCGGCGACACTTGGTGGTGCCCGCCCCACGGCTGCGCCGCCCATGCCGGCGCGGCGCTGGAGCGCACCGTGCAGCGCCTGGCCGCGCGCTATGGCAACCAGCCCGAGCGCTGGGCGTGGGGCGCGGCGCATCCGGCGCTTTCCGTGCACAAGCCGCTGGGCAGCGTGCCCGTGCTGTCGCGCTGGTTCAACGTGGGCGTGCCCTCGGGGGGCGATGCGTACAGCGTCAACGTGGGCCAGTACAACGCTACGCAGCCCGTGGAGCCCTTCGCCAGCCGGCACGCGGCCTCGCTGCGCGCGCTGTACGACCTGCAGGACCCGGAGCGTTCGCTGTTCATTTACCAGACGGGCCAGAGTGGGCTGGTGTTCTCGCCGCGCCACGCCGACATGGCCCAGGCCTGGGCCGGCGGCGGCTACCGTCCCCTGCAGCGCCGGCCGCGCCGCTACGTGCACCAGTTGCAGCTGCGCCCCTAGGGCCTGTTCACACTATTTTTGCCAGTGCGAATGGCGTGAAAACCGCGCCAATCTAGGCGCGTGACGACGCCAAGGCCGGGGCCTTGGCTAGGAGGGCAACGACGAATGGCGCGGTTTTCACTCCGTTCCCTCCGGGTTGCGATCAAAAAGGGCCATTCGCGGCGTTGCCAAGCCTCGCTGGGGTAGCACCCCAGCTTCGTTTGGCGCCTTGCGCCTGGCCCTTTTTGATCGCAACGCATCTGGCAAAAATAGTGTGAACAGGCCCTAGACACCGGGCGGGCGCACGCCGCGGTGCCGCTTGTCACGTTTGTCACGCCTGTCGCATTACAGTGGCACGGACAACCCTGAAGGAGAGCCGTCCATGACCATCCAGTTGCAGCGCATCAAGGGCACCCCCATGGCCCAGCGCCTCGCCATCCGCAGCCACGAATGGGTGGTGGACGGCACGGCCGCCGAAGGCGGTGACGACACCGGCCCCAACCCGCACGACCTGTACGACGCCGCGCTGGGCGGCTGCAAGGCGCTCACGCTGCTGTGGTACGCGCGACGCAAGGGCTGGGACGTGCAGGACGTGCGCACCGTGGTGGAGCGTGATGCCTCGCAGGAGCGCAGCGGTACCTATCGCCTGGCCACACGGCTGCAAGTGCAGGGCGACTTGAGCGATGCGCAGATCGCCGAGCTGCAGGCCGCGATCGGCAAATGCCCCGTGCACAAGCTCATGACCCAGGTGACCACCGAGATCACCACCGTGGTGGAGCGCGCATGAGCGCCGGCGCCACCACGCCGCAGGCCTCGCTGCGCCTGAGCGGGCACTTCAAGGACCTGGGCGGCGGCTTCACCGTGCGCCGCCTGCTGCCGGCGCTGCAGCGCCGGTCGGTGGGGCCCTTCGTGTTCTTCGACCACTTCGGCCCCGCGACGGTGGCGCCTGCATCCGCCTATGACGTACGGCCCCACCCGCACATCGGGCTGGCCACGGTCACCTACCTGTTCGAGGGCGCGATCCTGCACCGCGACAGTTTGGGTTCGCTGCAGCAGATTGAGCCCGGCGCCATCAACTGGATGACGGCGGGGCGCGGCATCGTGCATTCCGAGCGGCGCCCGCCCGCGCTGGCGCACAGCACTTATGTGAACCACGGCATCCAGCTCTGGGCGGCGCTGCCGCAGGCGCATGAGGAAGCGGCGCCGCATTTCGCCCATACCCCTGCGGACCAGATCCCGGCCTACCAGCATGGCGGCGCAGCAGTGCGGGTGCTGATTGGCGCGGCCTTCGGCTGCCAGTCGCCCGTGGCCACGTTTGCGCCCACGCTGCTGCTGGATGTGCGGCTGAAGCCGGGTTCTGCGCTGGACCTGCCCGCGCTCGCCGACGAGATGGCGCTCTACACCGTGAGCGACGGGCTGTGGCTGGACGCCGAGGCGTTGCCCGCGCAGACGCTGGCGCTGCTGGAGCCCGGCCGCTCCACCAGCGTGCGCGCGGGTAAGGCGGGGGCGCGGTGTGTGGTGATCGGCGGCGCCGCCCTGGACGGCCCGCGCCACATCTGGTGGAACTTCGTTTCCAGCCGCAAGGAGCGCATCGTGCAAGCCGCCGATGACTGGGAGCGCGACGCCACGGGCCACATCCCGGGCGAGAGCGAACGCATTCCCCTGCCGCCGCGGAGGTTCCAGGTGTAAGTTGTTGAGAGAAAAATTGGCTGTAGCGCTTGTTAGGTAAGCGCTAGCAGCTATTTTTTCAGGAGCGATTTGCGCCCGGTCCTTCGGGGGATGGCGTGAGCATCGTGGACTCCACCTTGTTCGCCAACTGGGCCACGGCCAGCGCGGCCGGGCAGCCGGGCATCTGCAGCATCAGCAACTGGCGGCGCATCACGGCGTCGCGCACCGAGGTGTCGGCGGGAATGTCCCCCACGTGGATCAGCCGCATGGGGCGGCCGGTGTCGGTGGTCACGAAGCGGTCCAGCACCTGCTGCAATTGCCCGGTGATGGCGCGTCCGTCCCCCGGACGTGCGGCCTGGTTCACCACCATGCGCACGTGCTGGCGCTTTTGCTGGGTGGCCAGCACCTTGATGGCGGCGTAGGCGTCGGTGAGCGACGTGGGCTCGGGCGTCGCGACGATGAGTACCTCGTGCGCCAGCGAGACGGAAAACAGCACCACGTCGGAGATGCCCGCGCCGGTGTCCAGCAGCACCACGTCAAAGCGGGGTGCCAGCGTGTGGATGACGTTGAGGAATTCGTTGCGCACCTCGGGCGTGAGGCGCGAGTACTCGACCATGCCGGAGCCGGCCAGCAGGACCGAAAAGCCGCCGGGCGCCTTGATCACGGCGTCTTCCAATTGGGCCTTGCCGGTAAAGACGTCGTGGAGCGTGACCTTGGGGTGCAGGTTCAGCACCACGTCCAGGTTGGCCAGGCCCAGGTCGGCGTCCAGCACCAGCACGCGGTGCCCGCGGCGGGTGAGGGCGGCCGCCAGGTTGGCGGACACGAAGGTCTTGCCCACGCCGCCCTTGCCGCTGGTGATCGCGATGATGCGTGCGTTGGCGGGTGTGGCGGAGGGCACGGAAGCAGAAGCCGGCGCAGCGGCGCCGGCCGGTGGAGTCGTCGGGTTGGGGGACAGCGCGTCGTTCATCACTACTGGGCTTTCAATAGGCGCTGCCTGTGGATGGATCCAAAGGCGGGGGCAGCTCGCCCCATCCCGACGGAGTGTATAGCGGGCCGAACAGCAGACTCTTTTCTTCCGCAGTGACCGTGCTGTCGGGTTGTTCTTCGATGCTGATGCAGTTGCGGCCGCCGAGCTTGGCCTTGTACAGCTCGGCATCGGCCCGGTCGGCCCACAGGGCGGTGGTGCTGCGGATCCATTGCAGCGCGAAGGCGCCGCCGATGCTCACGGTGACGTTCAACGTGAGCGATGGCGAGATGCGCACGGGCGTGGCTTCGATCGCGCGGCGCACGCGTTCGGCGATCACCCGGCCAAAGCCGAACTGGCAGGCGGGCAGCACGATGGCGAATTCCTCGCCGCCGTAGCGGGCCACGGTGTCCATGGGCCGTACGCAGCTCTCCAGCGTACGCGCGACGGACTGCAGCACGATGTCGCCGGCCAGGTGGCCATGGCGGTCGTTGACCTGCTTGAAATGGTCGATGTCCAGCATCAGCAGCAGCGCGGCTTCGCCCGAGCGCGCGACCCGGTCGATCTCGCGCTCCAGCACCGCACGCACGTGGCGGCGGTTGGCCAGCCCGGTGAGCGGGTCCTTCAGCGAGAGTTCGCACAAGCCGTCGATGAGGTTCTGCAGGTACAGCAGCGGCGTCTGGCCCTGCAGGGACACTTCGGAACCCAACGACTGCGCCACCAGGGCATGGGCCGTGGCCAGACGCAGGTCGCGCAGAGAGACGGAAGCGGGGGACGCGGTGTTTGTCACAACCAGAAACAAATATCTATCGGCAGTGTAGCAGCTATAGCTTCGGTAGCGGCTGAGCTGGGCCACTTGTGTCGGACTGCGGGGCCGAGGCAGGGTTCCCGGCGTCGGGGGGAGCCAGCCTCTGCAGTGCCGCGATGGCCTCGGCGTCGGTGCGGTACAGCGCGAAGTTGGGTCCCGGCGCCAGCGCGCCTGCATTGTCCAGCGTGTGCTGTACCGGTAGCTTGATGCCCGTCACATGCAGCGTGCCGCCGTGGCTTTGCAGCAGCGCGCGCAGGCGGATGAAGGCCTCCACGCCTGTCACGTCGATGCGGTTGATGGGCAGCGCGAACAGGCACAGGTGGCGGATGGACGGGCGCTGGGCCAGCTCGTCGGTCACGCGGCGCTCCAGCGCATTGGCGGAGGCGAAGTCCAGCTCGGCATCCATGCGCAGGGCCAGCAGCTCTGGCGCCAGCGGGGGCAGCTGCCACAGGTGGCGGTCGCGCAGGCTGCCGTCGGGGTGCAGGCCCACCTCGATGATGCGCGGGTGCAGCCGCTGGTAGAGAAAGTGGCTCAGGTTCATCAGCAGGCCCACCAGCACGCCCCAGTACATGCGCGGTGCCGTGGCCAGCGTGAGGCCGAAGGTGACGAGGCCGATGGCCGTCTCCACGCGCGAGACGCGCCACAGGCGGAACATGCCGACGGGCTTGATGAGGCTGGTGACCGCTGTCACCACCACGGCGGCCAGCACCGGCTGTGGTACGTGGTACAGGGCCGGCGTGAGCCACAGCAGCGTTGCCAGCACCAACACCAGCGCGAACAGCGTCGCCCAACCGCTCTTGGCGCCCGCATACAGGTTGATGGCGGAGCGCGAGAACGACGCGCTGGTGGCAAAGCTGCCGCACAGGCCCGAACTGATCTTGGCCATGCCATGGGCGATCAGGTCCTGGTTCTCGTTCCAGCGGGTGCCGCCCTGGTGGTGCTCTACCTTGGCGCTGGAGGCGGTCTCCAGGAAGCTGACCAGCGTGACGACCATCACCGGCATCACCAGCGCGCCCATTTCTTCCCACGAGAGCCATCCCGGCCAGTACAGCGTCGGCAGGCCGGAGGGCAAGTGGCCGATCACGGCGCCGTCGGCATCGGCATAGCCCATGGCCCAGCTGATGAGTGCCGCCAGCGCGATCACCACGATGGCGGCCGGGAAGCTGGAGCGCCAGCGCCGCGCCAGCACCAGGCAGCCCAGGCTGCCCAGGCCGAACGCCAGCGCGCGCAGATCGAAGTGGTGCAGCGACGGGCTGACCGCCAGTGCGCTCCAGCTGGTGCGAAGGCCCAACAGGTCGGGCAGTTGCGAGGCCAGGATCAGCAACGCCGCAGCCTGCGTGAAGCCGCCCAGCACCGGCGAGGTCACCAGGTTGAGCAGCCAGCCGAAATGCACCACGCCCAGCAGCAGCTGCAGCAGGCCCGACAGCAGGGCCATCCACACCGCCAGCGTGACCCAATGGGCGCTGCCGGGCTCGGCCAGCCCGGTGATCGACGCGCCGATGAGCAGGCTGGTGAGCGCCGTGGGCCCGACGCCGAGGCGGGTGGATGAGCTCCACAGCACGGCCACCAGTGCCGGCACCAGCGATGCGTAGATCCCCGTCACCAGCGGCATGCCGGCCAGCGCGGCGTACGCCACGCCCTGCGGCACCAGCATCAGCCCGACGGTCATGCCGGCCCAGAACTCGCCCTGCAGCAGCGCGGATGTCGGGCGGGGCCAGGAGAGAAAGGGAAACCAGCGATGCAGCAAGGATGAGGACATCGGCCGATTGTCCAGGCTTGCGTCGGCACGTGCCTGAAAGCCGCTGTTGTCCTACTGCGGTTTCGGCCCTGTCCGACCGGCTCGGCAGCCAGTGCTTTCTACAGTGGACCCCGTACCCACTGGAAGGAGATATGCCATGACAACCCCTCTTTTTCGAGCGTCGCGCTGGACCACTTTCGCCGCTGCTGCTGCGCTGGCCGCAGGGCTGAGTGCTTGCAACAAGGCCGAGGAACCCACGGCCGGGCAACGCCTGGATTCCGCCATCAACAAGACCGAGCAGGCGGCCCAGGATGCCAAGCAAAAAATGGAATCCGCGGCGCAGGAAGCCGGGCAGGCTTCACGCAACGCCACGGCCGACGCAGCCGCCCTTATGGACGATGCCGGCATCACCACCAAGGTGAACGCGGGTCTGGCGCAAGACCCGGACCTCAGCGCCATCAAGATCGACGTGGACACCCGCGCGGGCGTCGTCACGCTCAATGGCCCCGTGAAAAGCGAGCAGGCCCGTGACCGCGCCAGCCAGATCGCGCAGGCCGTACCGGGCGTGACCTCGGTGGTCAACAACCTCACCATCTCCAGCGGCGGCTGAGCCTGGGCGGGGGACAGGCTCTACCATCGGCGCATGAAGCAGCCCTCCACACCCGACCTGTCCACCCGCCTCATTCACCACGAGTACACACCGCCGCAGGGTTTCCATGCCCCGCAGCCAGCGGTGCACAAGGCGTCCACCGTCATCTTCCCCAACGTCGCCGCGATGCGCGCGCGCGAGTGGAAGGACAAGAGCAGCTACACCTACGGGCTGCACGGCACGCCTACCACCTACCAGCTGGAAGAGCGCCTGGCCACGCTGGAAGGCGGGCTGCAGTGTCTGCTGGTGCCCAGCGGATTGGCCGCCATTTCCACCGTATCGCTGGCGCTGCTGCGCCAGGGCGACGAGGTGCTGATCCCGGACAACGCCTATGGTCCCAACAAGGCACTGGCCGAGGTAGAGCTGCGCCACTACGGCATCCGCCACCGTATCTATGACCCCTTGGACCCGGCGGACCTCGCATCCAAGATCACCGACGCCACGCGGCTGGTGTGGCTGGAGGCGCCGGGCTCCGTCACGTTGGAGTTCCCCGACCTGGTGGAGCAGGTGCGCATCTGCCGCGCACGCGGCGTGGCTACGGTGCTGGACAACACCTGGGGCGCGGGCCTGGCTTTCGCACCCTTCGACCTGCTGGGCCGTGGCGCGGGTGCCGAGGGCGCGCTGGGCGTGGACGTATCCGTGCATGCGCTCACCAAGTACCCCAGCGGCGGGGGCGATGTGCTGATGGGCAGCATCACCACCCGCGACGAAGGCTTGCATCTGCGCATCAAACTCACGCATATGCGGCTCGGGCTCGGAGTGGGGGCGAACGACGTGGAAGCGGTCTTGCGGGCGCTGCCCAGCATGGCGCTGCGCTACCACGCGCACGATGCGGCCGCGCGCGACCTGGCGCAGTGGATGGGCTTGCAGCCCGCGGTGGCCCAGGTGCTGCACCCGGCGCTGCCCGGATCGCCCGGCCATGCGCAGTGGAAGGCGCTGTGCGGCGCAGCCAATGGCGGGCAGGGCGCTGCCGCCGGCCTGTTCAGCGTGGTCATTGACGCACGCCACAGCCAGGCGCAGGTGGATGCCTTTTGCGACGGCCTGCGCCTGTTCAAGCTGGGCTACAGCTGGGGCGGGCCGATGAGCCTGGTGGTGCCCTACGACCTGCCCAGTATGCGCACGGGCGCCACCGCGCATCTGCGGCCCGGCACCGTGGTGCGCTTCTCCGTGGGGCTGGAGGCCGTGGACGACCTGCGTGCCGACTTGGCGCAGTCGATGCACCAGGCCTTTGGAGCTGCCTGATGCGTTGGCGGCTGGCGCGGCGAGGGTGGTAGTTTCCTTGATGGTGGTCAGGCAGTCAGGTGGTTAAGGTGGCAGCAACGCCACTGCCGCAGCGATGCCGACCGCCATGTCTGATTCTTCCGCGCCAGTCACCTCCGCGCCGGTGTCCGCACCGGTGACTCTCAACCCCTTGCGCTGGCCGGACCCGCTGCGTTGGCTCGTGCTGGGGGCGCGCGACATGATGGCCGCGCCCGGCGTGGCGCTGTTCTACGGTACGTGGTTCTGGGGCATGGCACTCCTGCTGGGCTGGGTGTTCCAGGCGCGGCCGGAATACACCATGTCGTTTGCCAGCGGCTGCCTGCTGGTGGGCCCCTTCCTGGCCATGGGGCTGTACGACACCAGCCGCCGGCGCGAACAGGGATTGGCACCCGATCTGGGCGAATCGCTGACCTGTTGGGACCGCCACCTGGGCAGCATGGGCATGCTGGTACTCGTACTTGTGGTGCTGGAACTGCTGTGGGGCCGCGCGTCGCTCGTGGTGTTTGCCGTGTTCTTCAACACCGGCATGCCGTCCACCACGGGGGTGGTGCAGGCGGTGTTCAACCCGGGCAACTGGCAGTTCGTCGCCGTGTACCTGCTGGTGGGCAGTGTGTTCGCGGCCCTGGTGTTCTCCAGCATGGTGGTGTCCATTCCGATGATTCTGGACCGCGACACCGATGCGCTCACGGCCGGCATTGCGAGCATGCGGGTGGTGGTGGAAAACCCCGGCGTGATGCTGCTGTGGGGCCTGCTCATCACGGCGCTGGTGGCGTTGTCGCTGTTCGCCTGGGGCGCGGGCTTGCTGGTGGTGGGGCCGGTGCTGGGGCATGCCAGTTGGCATGCCTACCGCGCGGCGGTGGCGGCGCCCACTGCGCCCCTTGCGCCCGCGCAGGCGCCGCAGAGCGCCGGCTGATTCTCTGACGATGGTTTACAGCAACGCGCGCAGCGCGGGCCACACGTTGTCCAGCATGCGCGGGTGCGCCTGGGCCGTGGGGTGGATGCGGTCGGGCTGGAACAGCGCCGTGGGATCGGGCCCATCGGCCACGCCCTTGAGCAAGAAGGGCACGAGCGCTGCCTTGCGCTCCTGGGCCACGTTCTCGAAGACCTCGGCGAACTGCCGGGTGTAGTTGGCACCGTAGTTAGGCGGCACCTGCACACCCACCAGCAGCACGCGCGCGCCCGCGGCCTGGGCCTGTTCGGTCATCCACGCCAGGTTGCCCTGGGTGCTGGCCAGCGGCAGGCCGCGCAAGGCGTCGTTGCCGCCGAGTTCGATCACCACATGCGTGGGCCGGTGCTGCTGGAGCAGTGCGGCCAGCCGCGCACGGCCGCCGGCGGTGGTGTCGCCACTCACGCTGGCGTTGACCACCGTGGCGGGGATCTTCTCCTGCGCCAGCCGCTTGTCCAGCAGCGCCACCCAGCCGGTGCCGCGCGGAAGGCCGTATTCGGCGCTGAGCGAGTCGCCCACCACCAGGATCACAGGGGCGCGGGTGGGCTTCTTGCCACCGGACTGCGCAAGGGCGGGCGCCGCGCCCGACAGGGCCAGGGCGCCCGCCACGATAAAGTCACGCCGAACCATATGCTTCACTGCCGAGAACCTTTCATGTCCGAAACCTCCGCCGCCGCGGCCCCTGCCGCCTCCAACGAACGCATGCCGCCCGAATCCATCATCGCGGTGGAGCATGTGTCCAAGTCCGTCACGGACTCCACGGGTACGTTGGAGATTTTGCGGGATATCGATTTCCGCCTGGCGCCGCGGGAGACTGCGGCCATTGTGGGCGCCTCGGGATCGGGCAAGAGCACGCTGCTGTCCATCATCGCCGGGCTGGACACGCCCACGCGCGGCACGGTGCGCCTGGGCGGGCAGGACCTGTTCGCACTGGACGAGGACGACCGCGCCGCACTGCGCGCGCGGCAGGTGGGCTTCGTGTTCCAGAGCTTTCAGCTCATGGGTAACCTCACGGCGCTGGAGAACGTGATGCTGCCGCTCGAGTTGGCGGGCATTCGCGATGCACGCCGCCGCGCGACCGACATGCTGGAGCGCGTCGGCCTGGGCCAGCGCCTGACGCACTATCCCAAGGTGCTGTCGGGCGGCGAGCAGCAGCGCGTGGCGCTGGCGCGCGCCTTCGTGGTGGAGCCCGCCGTGCTGCTGGCCGACGAGCCCACGGGCAGCCTGGACTTCGCCACGGGAGAGACCATCATGGAACTGATGCTGGCCCTCAACCGCGAGCAGGGCACCACGCTGGTGCTGGTCACGCACGACCGCGGCATTGCCGCACGCTGCGACCGGCGCATCACCATTGAGGCCGGACGGCTGGTCGATAACTCCTGAAAGAATAGCTGCCAGCGCTTGATGGTAGATGGTTTTCAATGAATTTCATATTGAAACCCTTGCATAGCATGCGCTGACAGCTCTCGTATCGATAGCGAGCTGGTGGTGAATCAGACCTGCGCCTTGCGCTCCTGTGCCAGGCAGGCGGCGGCGGTGAAGATCACGTCGGTGGAGGAATTCAGCGCCGTCTCGGCCGAATCCTGCAGGATGCCAATGATGAAGCCGATGGCCACCACCTGCATCGCCACGTCGTTGCCGATGCCGAACAGGCTGCACGCCAGCGGAATCAAGAGCAGCGAGCCGCCGGCCACGCCCGATGCGCCGCAGGCGCACAGCGACGCAACCACGCAAAGCAGCAGCGCGGTCGGCAGGTCTACCTGGATGCCCAGGGTGTTGGCCGCGGCGAGCGACAGCACGCTGATGGTGATGGCCGCGCCGGCCATGTTGATGGTGGCGCCCAGCGGAATGGCAATGCTGTAGGTGTCCTCGTTCAGGCGCAGGCGCTTGGCCAGGGCCAGGTTGATCGGGATGTTGGCGGCAGAGCTGCGCGTGAAGAACGCCGTCACGCCGCTCTCGCGCAGGCACATCAACACCAGCGGATAGGGGTTGCGGCGGATCGCCACGTACACGATCAGTGGGTTGACCACCAGCGCCACGAACAGCATGCAGCCCAGCAGCACGGCCAGCAGTTGGGCATATCCCCACAGCGCCTGCGCGCCGGCTTCCGCAAAGGTGCTGGCCACCAGGCCCAGGATACCCAGAGGCGCCAGGCGGATCACCAGCTGGATCACCTGCGTCACGGCCGCGGCGCCGTCCTGCAGCATGGCGCGCGTGCCCGCGCTGGCGTGGCGCAGCGCCAGGCCCAGCGCAATGGCCCAGGCCAGGATGCCGATGTAGTTGGCCTCCAGCAGCGCTTTGACCGGGTTTTCGACCACGCTCTTGAGCACGTTCATCAGCACCTCGGACACCGACCCCGGCCCCGCGGCGGCCTGTGCGGGCGCCTGCAGCGTGAGCGTGCTGGGAAACCACATGCTGGCCACCACACCCACGGTGGCCGCGGCCAGCGTGCCCACCGCGTACAGCACCAGCACCGGGCGGATGTGCGTCGTCTCGCCCGGCGTGTGGTTGCTGATGGCGGCCATCACCAGCACGAACACCAGCACCGGCGCCACTGCCTTCAGGGCCGAGATGAACAACGCGCCCAGAATGGACAGGTGGGGCGTGGCGGCGGGCCATACAGCCGCCAGCACAATGCCGACGACCAGCGCGATGGCGATCTGGGTGACCAGGCTCGTGCGCTGCACCCAGCGCAACAGGGGAGAGAGGATCATGATCTGAACAGAAGGAGGGCCTGAGCCGCTGCGCAGGCCGCGCAGCGCGGCGCCTTGTGGCAGGCGCGGCCGCCACAGGGACGGCCATGAAGGCGGTCAGGCAAGCGGCGCCGCTTGTGGCAGCGGCCCGTTTGTCAAGGGAAGAAACGCGGATTTTAGCGACTGCCCGGCGGTGGCCTGCGCCGCGCCACGGTGCCAGTGGGGTCGCCGGCGGGATAATCGCCACCCATGTCCTCCCCCAAAGTCCTCTTCGGCTTTCACGCCGTGGGCGTGCGCCTGAAGACCGCGCCGCAAAGCATCATCGAGATCTATTACGAGCCCACGCGCCGCGACGCGCGCATGCGCCAGTTCCTGGAGCGCGCCCGCGAGGCGGGGACGCGCCTGATCGAGGCCGATGGCCTGCGCCTGGCCAAGCTGGCCGGCAGCCATGGCCACCAGGGCGTGGCTGCGCGGGTCGAGGCTGTGGCGCAGGTGCGCACGCTGGACGAATTGCTGGACGAGCTGGAAGCCCGTGGCGTGAAAAATCCGCTGCTGCTGGTGCTGGACGGCGTGACCGACCCGCACAACCTGGGCGCCTGCCTGCGCGTGGCCGATGGCGCGGGCGCGCATGCGGTGATCGCCCCCAAGGACCATGCGGTGGGCATCAACGCCACCGTGGCCAAGGTGGCCAGCGGCGCGGCCGAGACGGTGCCGTACTTCATGGTCACGAACCTGGCGCGCACGCTGAACGAGCTCAAGGAGCGCAACATCTGGGTCATCGGCACCAGTGGCGATGCCGACAAGACGCTGTACCAGGTGGACCTGAAAGGCCCGGTCGCCCTGGTGCTGGGCGCCGAGGGCCCGGGCATGCGCCAACTCACGCGCAAGACCTGCGACGAACTGGTGGGCATCCCCATGCAGGGCGCTGTCGAGAGCCTGAACGTGTCGGTGGCCAGCGCAGTGTGCCTGTACGAGGCGCTGCGCCAGCGCGCCTGAACGCGGAAGGCGCCCGGCCCCTAGCCGCGGCGCGCCGCCTCGATGGCGGCAATGTCGATCTTGCGCATCTGCATCATCGCGTCGAACGCGCGCTTGGCGGCGGCGCGGTCGGGGTCGGTCACCGCGCGGGTCAAGGCCACGGGTGTGATCTGCCAGGACAGGCCCCATCGGTCCTTGCACCAGCCGCAGTCGCTTTCCTGGCCGCCGTTGTTCACGATGGCATTCCAGTAGCGGTCGGTTTCTGCCTGGTCGGCGGTTGCCACCTGGAACGAGAAAGCCTCGCTGTGCTTGAAGGCCGGGCCGCCGTTGAGCCCAAGGCAGGGGATGCCCAGCACCGTGAACTCGACCATCAGCACATCGCCCTCGTGGCCTGACGGAAAGTCCCCCGGCGCGCGGTGCAGCGCGCTCACGGATGAGTCGGGAAAGGTTTTCGCGTAGAACCGCGCGGCTTCTTCGGCAGTGCCGTCGAACCACAGGCAGACGGTGTTTTTGGCGGGTTGCGTCATGGGGTGCTCCTGCTGAGTCGGGACTGCTGGGCCTTTAACCCGGGATGTCGGGCTCCACCAGCGCGGCCAGCTGGGTGAGAGATTCCTGCCAGCCCAGGTAGCACATTTCCAGCGGAATGGCCTGCGGAATGCCGGCCTGGGTGATGCTCAGCTCGGTGCCGCAGCTCACGGGCGTGAGCCGGACGGTGACCTCCAGCGTGCCGGGCAGGTTCGGATCGTCGAACCGGTCGGTGTAGCGGATGAGCTCCCCCGGCACCAGCTCCAGGTATTCGCCGCTGAAGGCGTGCGACTGGCCCGAGCCGAAGTTGTGGAACGACATGCGGAAGGTACCTCCCACGCGGGCGTCGAGTTCTTGCACCCTGCAGGTAAAGCCGTGGGGTGGCAGCCATTTGGCCATGGCGTCGCCCTCCAGGAAGGCGCGATACAGCTTGTGCGGCGTGGTGCGCAGCACCCGGTGCAAACGAACGGTGCGGTCGGTCATATGGCCTCCTCGGGTGTGGGGCATCAGGCCTGTGCCGTCACGTTGACCATCCACGGCGTGCCGAAGCGGTCGCGCGCCATGCCGAAGCCGGGTGACCAGAAGGTCGCGGCAAATGGCATGACGGTCTCGCCGCCGGCGCTGAGCGCATCGAACAGGCGGCGCCCCTCGGCCGCGTCGGCGGCCTGGATCGACACCCACAGGCCCTGCGGCAGTTGGTAGCCGCCACCACAGGCATTCGGGTCCTGCCCGGGAATGGCCGGCATGGCGTCCGATCCCATCAACGACTGGTCCTTGATCTGCAGCTGCGCATGCATGATGCGGCTCTTGGCTGCCTCGGGCAGCGGGGGCATGTTTTCGGAGGGAGGTATCTCCCCAAAGGTGCTCTGGTGGACGATGGTGCCGCCGAACAGCTTGGCGTAGAAGGCAAATGCCTCGGCACAGTTGCCGTCGAAGTTGAGGTAGGGCGTGAACTGCATGGTGTCTCCCTGGGGTGGTTTGAGTGGAGTAGAAGGGGAAGAGGTGCGCGCCGTTTACGCGTGGACCAGCACGCGAAACCCGCCATAAATCACACGCTGGCCATCGAAAGGCATGTCCTTGGGGCAGAGCGGGTCGTCCATGACGGCCTGCATGCCGGCATCGCGCACCGCGCGCGAGGGCCACACGACCCAGGAAAAGACCACGGTCTCGTCGTCCTTGCGCTGCACGGCCAGGGGCATGGAGGTGAGCTTGCCCTCGGGCACGTCGTCGCCCCAGCATTCCACGATCTCCAGGGCGCCGTGCTTCTTGAAGATCTGCGCGGCCTCGCTGGCGTGCTGGCGAAAGGTCTCCTTGTTGGCAGTGGGGACGGCAAGCACGAAGCCGTCGATGTAGCTGTCGGGTTCCATGGCGCACTCCTTTGTGGACAATGTACACTTGCAGTGTATGCGGGCTGCGTCGATAAATGTGGACGGTGTATCTGTAAAAACTCGTAAATGCCGAATGAAGACCTGAGCCCCGCGCGTGCCACGTACCGCCATGGGGATTTGAAGCGCGCGCTGCTGGACGCCGGTGTGGCGCTGGCGCGCGAAGGCGGCCCTGCCGCGGTGGTGCTGCGCGAAGCCACGCGCCGTGCCGGTGTCGTGCCCAATGCGGCGTACCGGCACTTCCAGAACCACCAGGCGCTGCTGGAAGCCGTGCGCGCGGTGGCACTTTCGGAACTGGCGCGCGCGATCGAGGCCGAGATCCATGCCACGCGTCGGCTGCGCGACCCGCGCCAGCGTGCACGCGCCGCGTTCCGCGGCGTGGGCCTGGGCTATCTGCGCTTTGCGCGGCACGAGCCGGGCCTGTTTCGCACCGCTTTCGTGGCGCGGCCCTTTGATGTGGACGAGCGCGCGCCGGACGATGGTGCGGCGCGCGGGGCCAGCGGCATGGATCCTTTCGAACTGCTGGGGCACACACTCGACGGCATGGTGCAGGCCGGTCTGCTGCCACCCGCACGCCGCCCGGGCGCCGAGTTCATGGCCTGGTCCGCCGTGCATGGCATGGCGATGCTGATGCTGGACGGCCCCTTGCGCGGCCTGGACGAGGCCGGCTGCCAGGCGCTGGCCGAGCGACTGGTCGCCATGGTCGAGCAGGGCCTACTGGCCGAGGCCGCGGCATGACGGACGATGCCGGAACGTCCGGCCCCTGCACCCCGCTGGACGAGGTGCGGGCGTGGGTGCGCGATGCGCGCCGCATCGCGGTGCTGACAGGCGCAGGCATCAGCGCCGAGTCGGGCGTCCCCACGTTCCGGGATGCGCAGACGGGCTATTGGGCGCAGTTCAACCCCATGGAGATGGCCAGCGAGACCGGCTTCAGGGCCCAGCCCGCGCGGGTGTGGGACTGGTACGCCCACCGCCGCGGCTTGCTCGCGGGCGTGCAGCCCAACGCGGGCCACCGGGCGCTGGCGGCGTTTGCGCAGCACGGGCGCGGGCGCGGGCGGCTGACGCTCATCACCCAGAACGTGGACGGCCTGCACCAGCGCGCCGGCAGCCCGGATGTGCTGTGCCTGCATGGTGACCTGACGGCCGACCGCTGGCTCGACCGTCCGCGTGCCTGCTGCGATCTGGCCCACGCCGCGCCCGGCCACCCGCCGCGCTGTCCCACCTGCGGCAACCTGGTACGCCCTGGCGTGGTCTGGTTCGGCGAGGCCTTGCCGCTGCCGGTGCTGGCCGCGGCGCAGCAGGCGGCGCAGTCCTGCGAGCTGATGTTGGTGGTGGGCACCGCGGGCGCCGTGTACCCGGCCGCAGGGCTGGCGCACCAGGCGCGCCATGCCGGTGCGCGCGTGGTGGTGGTCAACACCGCGGCCAGCGAACTGGACGGTATCGCCCACGCCGTGCTGCGCGGCCCGGCGGCGCGGCTGTTACCGTTGCTGCTGGACGGGCCGCCGATGGTTGGGGCGCCATAATCGGCAGGTCTTCAGGGCGGGGTGGAATTCCCCACCGGCGGTAGGCGGCGCATGGAGGTTTTTTTGCACCGCGAGCCCGCGAGCGCCCCGGTTGCCATCAGTGCAACCGGGGGTCAGCAGACCCGGTGCGGGGCGGCGCAGGCCACTCCCAGTCGGGGGCCGACGGTCATAGTCCGGATGAAAGAAGACGTGTCGCGACCGGGGCCCAGCGCCCTGGGCGCGGCCGTGTGCTGCGCGCGTGCCGGGCCCCGGGCCCATGGCGCGCGTGGGTGCTTCTTGCATGCCTTGAGGCGTTTCTTCATTTCAACCGAGGAGCGTTTCATGTCGTTTCCCGCCACTTTCTTGTCCGCCCCTGGCGATCTCCCACAGGAGGTCACGCTCGCGCCCATGCCCGCGGTGATCGCCGCGATCGCGGCCGGCCGCCCGGTGCTGGTGCTCGATGACGCCGACCGCGAAAACGAGGCCGACCTGGTCTGCGCCGCCGCCAACATGACCGAGGCCACCATGGCACTCATGATCCGTGAGGGCAGCGGCATCGTTTGCCTGTGCCTGACGCCCGCGCATGCCAAGGCGCTGGGGCTGCGGCCCATGGTGGAGGTGAACCGCTCGGCGTTCTCCACCGCGTTCACCCAGTCCATCGAAGCCGCGCATGGCGTGAGTACCGGCGTGTCGGCGGCCGACCGTCTGCAGACCGTGCGGTGCGCCCTGCGCATTCCGGCGCCGGGGTGCGTGCCCGAGGTCGTAAGCCCGGGCCACGTGTTCCCGCTGGTAGCACGCGCGGGCGGCGTGCTGGAGCGTGACGGCCATACCGAGTCGGCCGTGGACCTGGCCGTGCTGGCCGGCCTGCCGCCTGCGGGCGTGCTGTGCGAGCTCATGAACCCCGACGGCAGCATGGCGCGCGGCGCACAGGTGGCCCGCTTTGCCCGTGCGCATGGCTTGCTGTGCACCACGGTGCGGGCGCTGGCGGACTACCGTCGCGCGCGCCAGCCCTGATACCGCGCTAGACCCAGCCGAACGCGCCCAGCAACGCCCCCGCGCCCAGCAGCCACAACAGGTGGATGCGCGTGCGCCACACCAGCAGGGTGGTGGCCGCGCTCAGCAGCCACAGTGGCCAGTCTTGCGCGGGCTCGCCATGGGCGCTGCCCAGCACCCAGGCCGTGGCCAGCAGCAGGCCGATCACCAGTGGTGCCATGCCTTGCTTGAAGGCGCGCACCGAGCGGCGTTCGCGGTTGCGGTGTGCCCAGCGCGTGGCGGCCCAGGTCAGCAGGCTGCTGGGCAGCAGCACCCCCAGCATGCAGACCGCCACGCCCAGCGCGCCGAAGGCCCAGGCCGCATGCGTGCCGGTGCCGGCTGCGTTCAGGCCCACGTTCCAGCCCAGCAGGGCGATGAACAGTACGTTGGGCCCGGGAGCCGACTGTGCGATGACGATGGAGGTGTTGAACTGCACCTCGGTCAGCCACCCCTGGCGCTCCACCAGGAAGCGGTGCATGTCCGGTGCGGTGGCGATGGCGCCGCCCACGGCCAGCAGCGACAGCGACAGGTAGTACAGGAACAGGTTCAGCCAGTCCAGCGGCTGCAGGTGCAAGGTCAGCGGTGCGGCCATGGCTGCGTCAGTGCCCCGCGGGAGCGAGCTTGCGCCAGGTGAGGGCGCAGGCCGCGCCGCCCACCACGGGCAGCACCCAGGCCAGCGGCAGGCGCAGCACGCTCATGGCGACGAAGGTGGCGGCCGCGATCGCGCCGCAGGCCCAGGGCCCCAGCGGGTGCTTGCGCAGCGACGCGGCCAGGCGGCAGCCCACGCCCGCCACCAGGCCTGCGGCCACGGCGCCCATGCCGCGCAGAGCGCCTGCCACCATGGGCTGGTCGGCAAAGCCGGCGTAGACCACGGCCAGCACCACCACCAGCAGCATGGGCAGCAACAGCATGCCCGCCACGGCCACCAGCGCGCCGCGCAGGCCGAAGTAGCGGTCGCCCACCATGATGGACAGGTTCACCACATTCGGGCCCGGCAGGATCTGCGCGGCGGCCCAGTCCTCGACGAACTGCTCGTTGCTCATCCAGCGGCGGCGTTCCACCAGCTCGCGCTGCACCACGGCCAGCACGCCGCCAAAGCCCTGCAGCGCCAGCCAGGTGAAGGCCCAGAACAGCTCCCGCAGGCTGTGCGGGCGTGGATGGTCGTCCTCGGCGGTTCTGGCGGGCGATTCGGGGATGTGGGTGTGCATGGCGGGGCGGCGAAGCTGCGCATCGTACGCGTGGCGCGGGGCGGCCGTGCCAGCCTCGCCATCGCCAAACGCGATGCGGCCATCAGTCGATGCGATGGATGAACGGGATGGCATGCATAAGATCGTCCCGATCAAACCCACGGAGACACCCATGAAACTCGTCCGCCACGGACAACCCGGCGCGGAGCGCGCCGGCCTGATCGACGCCCAGGGCGTGCTGCGCGACCTGTCCATGCTGCTGCCGGACATCGGCCCCACGCAGTTGGCGCCACGCACGTTGGCCGCGCTGGCCGCCATCGACGCCGCGCGCCTGCCCGCGGTGGTACCCGGCACACGCCTGGGCTGCCCCGTGGGCGGTGTCGGCAAGATCGTCTGCGTGGGCCTGAACTACGCCGACCATGCGGCCGAGGCCGGCTTGCCCGCGCCGGCAGAGCCCGTGCTGTTCATGAAGGCGACCAGCGCGCTCAGCGGCCCCACGGACGCCGTGCGCATCCCGCCCGGCGCGCTCAAGACCGACTGGGAGGTGGAGCTGGGCATCGTCATCGGCACGCGCATGCAGCAGGTGGCCGAGGCCGATGCGCTGGCCCATGTGGCCGGCTACGTGCTGGCCAACGACGTGTCCGAGCGCAGCTACCAGATGGAGCGTGGCGGGCAGTGGGACAAGGGCAAAGGCTGCGACACCTTCGCGCCCGTGGGCCCCTGGCTGGTGACCACCGACGAGATTCCCGACCCGCACGCCATCGGGCTGTGGCTGGAGGTGAACGGCCAGCGCATGCAGGACGGCCACACGCGCAATTTCATCTTCGGCGTGCCCCGTGTGCTGGCCTACATCAGCCAGTTCATGACGCTGGAGCCGGGCGATCTGGTGCTCACCGGCACGCCCGCCGGCGTGGGCCTGGGACAGAAGCCCACGCCGCGCTTCTTGCGCGCGGGCGACGTGATGCGGCTGGGCGCGACGGGGCTGGGCGAGCAGCGGCTGGTCTGCACGGGCGGGTAGGGTGTAGCGTGGGAATTTCAAGCCAAATATGCCTGGAGCGCTTTCCCATCAAGCGCGAGCAGCTATCATTTTGATAAATCTCGCACGCACCGCACTTTCTTACCCATGCATCCGTACCTTCTGCTCGGCATCTCCATCATGGCGGAGGTGGTGGCCACCTCGGCGCTCAAGTCCTCGCAGGGGCTCACGCGGCTGGGGCCCAGCGCGCTGGCGGTGCTGGGCTACTGCGTGGCGTTCTACCTCGTCTCCAAGGTGATGAACCACATGGCCACGGGCGTGGTGTACGCCGTGTGGTCGGGGCTGGGCATCGTGCTGATCTCGCTGGTCGGCTGGCTGCTCTATGGGCAGAAGCTGGACCTGCCGGCCGTCGTCGGCATGGCCATGATCGTGGGCGGCGTGCTGGTGATCCAGCTGCTCTCCAAGGCCACGGGGCATTGACCCGTGCGGCCTGTCAAGCTATCGAAGCCATAGCGCAATTGCGCGGCGGGGCAGGGTGCCCGTTCCTACAATGGCTCACACCTTGACGCTGGAGAACCCCATGACCGCCACGCCCGAACGCCCCGCCCTGGATGAAGCCACCCTGGCCTTTGCCGAGAAGGTGTTCGACGCCGCGCGCCAGGGCGACGCCGCGCGTCTGGCGCTGTGGCTGGACAACGGCCTGCCGCCCGACCTGCGCAATGCCCAGGGCGACAGCCTGCTGATGCTGGCCAGCTACCACGGCCATGCCGAGGCCGCGCGGCTGTTGCTGGCGCGCGGAGCCGACGCGGGGCTGGTGAACGGCCGCGGGCAGACGCCGTTGGCCGGCGCCGCCTTCAAGGGCGACGTGGACATGGTGCGCCTGCTGCTGGACGGTGGTGCGGCCGTGGACGGGCCTTCGCCGGATGGCCGTACGCCGCTGATGTTCGCCGCCCTGTTCAACCATCCGGCCGTGGTCGAACTGCTGCTGTCACGCGGCGCCAACCCGCGCGCGGCCGACCAGCAAGGCAACACCGCCCTGGGCTGCGCCCGCGCGATGAAAGCCGACGCGGCAGCCGCCCTGCTGCGCTCGGCAGGTGCCGAAAGTTTTGAGTGAAAAGACGAGCTGGCGCCGGTTGGATAAGCGGTTGAAGCTACTTTATTGATAGCAAAATAGTTGGCATATGCCCGGCAGCGGATGCCACCGCTGGGGCAATGCGCTTTGGTGCCCAAGCCGTTAACCACCCCACAACTGCAACACCACCTGCGTATACAGCGGGATGCCCAGCAGGATGTTGAGCGGAAACGTCACACCCAGCGACAGGCTGACGTACAGCGAAGGATCTGCCTCGGGTATCGCATAGCGCACCACGGCGGGCACGGCGATATACGACGCACTGGCGGCCAGCACCATCAGCAGCACGGCGTCGCCCGCGGGCACCTGGGCAAGCCACGCCAGGCCGACCGCCACGCTGGCATGCACCAGCGGACCCCACACTGCGTAGGCCAACAGCCAGGGCGACTGTTTGCGCACGGCGGGCAGATTGCGCGCGGCAGACAGGCCCATGTCCAACAGGAACAGGCAGAGCATGCCCTTGAACAGGTCACCCGAAAACGGCTGCATGGCGGCCTTGCCTGCGTCGCCCGTGACGAGGCCGATGAGCATGGCGCCCAACAACAGCAGCTGGGTGCCATCGGTGAACGATTCGCGCAGGATCTTCCCCACCGACAAGGCCGGACCGGCCTTGCCCGCTGGGGCGGGGCCCGCGGCACCCAGCCCGCCGGGGCCGGCCAGGGCCGCGGCGCCTGAAGGAGAAACGGCCATCACGGGCGCAGCATGGGCTGCGGGCACCGCCTGGCGCTGGCGCAGCGCATTGGCCAGCATCACGGCCAGGAGGATGGCGGGCGACTCCATCAGCGCCATGGCCGCGGCCATGTAGCCGCCGTAGGAGATGGATTGCGATTCCAGGTACTGCGTGGCGGTCACGAATGTCACTGCGCTGACCGATCCGTACGTGGCCGCCACGGCCGCCGCGTTGAAGCCCGACAGCACCCGTCGCAGCAGCGCGTAACCCACCAGGGGCACCACCACGGCCAGCAGCACCGCCAGCCCCAGGCTGCTGGCCACGCTGGCCGTGAAGCCCGAGGCCGCCAGCGCAAAGCCGCCCTTCAGGCCCAGCGCCGTGAGCAGGTAAATCGACAAGAACTTCGAGATGGCCGCAGGCATCTCCAGGTTGGACCGCACCAGGCCCGCAAAAGCGCCCAGCGCAAAAAAAAGGACGGCAGGGTCCAGCAAACTTTGCATTCTTCAACTCCACATGGGTGATGGGAGGCGATGCTAGAGAGGGCAGGGGGCAAAGTAAAATCGATTCGAATGCGGTTATCTATAGATAAAAATCTATGAATATCACTTTTCGCCAACTGCGCCTGTTTCTTGCGCTGGCCGAGACCGGCAGCGTGAGCGCCGCCGCCAAGCTCATGCACGTGACCCAGCCCACGGCTTCGATGCAGTTGCGCGAGGTAGCGCAAGCGGTGGGCGTGCCGCTGTACGAGGTGGTGTCGCGCCGCGTGTACCTGACCGAGGCGGGCCAGGCCCTTGCCCGCACCGCCCGCGCCATCGCCAGCGAGTGGGATGCGTTTGAGCAGGGCATTTCGGGCGCCAAGGGCCTGACCAGCGGCCGGCTCAAGGTGGCGGTGGTGAGCACCGCCAAGTACTTCGTTCCCCGCCTGCTGGGCAGCTTTTGCAAGCTGCACCCACAGATCGACATTTCGCTGGAAGTGCTCAACCGCGACCATGTCATCACCCGTCTGCGTGCCAACCAGGACGACCTTTACGTGATGTCCATGCCGCCGGGCGATTTGCCGCTGGAGGACCATGTGCTCATGCCCAACCCGCTGGTGGTCATCGCTCCCGCGGGGCACCGGCTGGCCGCCAAGAAACGGGTGGCCTTGCCGCAGCTGCAGAGCGAGCGGTTCATCCTGCGCGAGAAAGGCTCAGGCACACGAATGGCGACGGACGCCCATCTGCGCCAGTTGGGCTTTGCGCCCGCTGCGGTACTGGAGCTGGGCAGCAACGAGGCCATCAAGGAGTCGGTGCAAGGGCAGCTGGGCGTTTCCATCGTTTCGCGACACGCGCTGGGTCCGCACCTCGATGGCCTGGCCATTCTGAACGTGCAGGGTTTTCCCATCCAATCGCAGTGGCACCTGGTCTGGCCCAAGGGCAAGCGGCTGTCGCCCATTGCCGAAGTGTTTCGCGGGCATTTGATGGATGAGGCTGCTGGATGGATGCAGAGCCGCTGAGGGCTGCGGCGGCGCGCGGCTTATCCCTTGGCCAATGAAGGCGCGGTCGCCGCCGCCTCATGGCTGTGACTGACGATGGTGGCCAGACTCGGGGCAGGCACCGGTTTGCACGTCCATCTAGGCAGCACCCTGTGGCAAAGGCTGTCGGGCACCGAGCTGCTGCGGGGCGTGGCCCCACAGGCTTTTCACCGACGGGGGCGGCTGCCGCACCCGGCTGGACCGGGCCCGACTGTTATGGGTGCGTGAGTGCGACGCCACCCGCCAGCCGCGCCTGCACGGTGCGCTGCAGCGTGGAGGGGGCGTCAGCCAGCAGTGCGGGCCAGTCGGCCTGCGCGCGGCGTACCAGGTCCCGCAGCAGTGCCAGGTGGCGCGGTATGCGCAACAGGCCGGCGGTCTTGATGAGGGCCTGCAGTGCGTCCCAGTCCAGCGCGCGCATGCTGCGGTCGATGGCGCGATTCACCGCGTACTGGTGCTCGGTCGCTCCCTCGAAGAACGCAGCCACGCACACCGGGTCGTACAGCGGCGCCAGGCGCGGCGTGTGCCCGTCGGGGTAGACCAGTGCCCAGTTCTTCAGGTGAGCGTCGGTGTTGCCCATGAGGATGAACGCCACCATGCGCGCCAGGAACTCGCGGGTGTCCTGCACCGGCTGGTCGCTCAGGCGATCGACCACGCGCAGCATGGTGGCCCAGTCCTGCAACAGGCCCTTGCCGTACTTCTGGCGCGGCGCGTAGCCCAGGGCCTGGTTGAACTCCTCCATGTGCACGCGGGTGCCGTCGGCCAGATGGTCGAAGCGTTGCACGGCCAGGATGTCGTCGAACGGCACGGCCTCGGGCAGCTCGGCCTCGGCGCGGGTGATGATGCGCGCCTGGGCGCAATGCAGGCCCAGGCTACCGGCCAGCTGGTAGCAGGTGAACTCGTTGGCCACCAGGTCCGGGTGGGCGGTGGTGGGCAGCTTGAGGATCACGCTGCCGGCGGCGCCGCGGCGCTTGACGAGGTAGCGGCGCCCGTCCTGCACGGCGCTGAACTTGGTGACCACACCGGGCAGTGAGGCGGCGTCTTCCACCGGGTATTCGACAAACCCGGGCTCCAGCACGTCCAGGCCCTGCGTGGTGTGCCAGTAGCGCACCACGTCGGGCACGCCCTCTTGGGCGGGCACGGGTTCGCCCTCCAGCGCGCCCATCAGGTCGTGGCCGGCGGCGGCCAGCAGCTCGAATTCGTCGTCGGGCGCGCAGCCGCGTTCGCGCGCCAGGCGGTCGCGGTTGTGGCCCTCGGGCAGCAGGTTCTGGAAGTACGCCGGCCAACGTCCGTCGGTGCGCACCAAGCGGGCGTCACGCGCCGAGCGCAGGATCTGCTGCGTGTCCGCCTCGTTCGCGCCGCGGTAGCTCAGCGACAGGGTGGGGCGCTGCGGGTCGGCGATGTAGTCCTCATCGAAGGACACGCGCAGGATGTCGCCGTACTGGGACAGGTAGCCGATGCCGCGCCGCCCGCCCCCCTGGGCCGCTGGGCGGTGCAGGTACAGGCGCAGGTAGCGGATGGCGGTGCTCATCGTGCGTCTTGATCAGCGACCCAGGCTCTCCACCACCGAGGGGGGCGCATCCGCCCCCGAGGGCTGGCCCAGGAACTTGCCCCCCGACTGGATGAAGGCCTGCAGCGCGGGGCCCAGTTCGGCCGGCACTGCAATCAGTTCCATGCCGAGCACGCGGGCCATCTCGGCCAGGGTGGAAAAGCGCGGGTCCACGTCCCCCGTCTCGGTGCGTTGCACGGCCATGCGCGACAGGCCGGCTTGTGCGGCCAGATCGGCCTGCGTGATGCGCCGGGCTTTGCGCACTTCTGCCAATGTGGTGATCAACGAATGCGTCATGCCATCCTTTATACGCTTTTTTATTAAAAAGCGCTTTATAAGTTCCTTTTTTCAAGCGGGAAACGGCAGCAGAGCCCCGCGCAACTCCGCAAAGCGCTGTGCCTGCAGCGCCAGCCATTCCTTGACCAGCAGCATCGGCGGGCTGGGATGCGCCGTGGTGACGAAAGAGTACGACGCCCGCGAGCGCACGCTGCACCCGAACAGCGGTACCAGCCGCCCGTGCCGTACGTCTTCCAGCACGAGGGCCGCGCGCCCGATGGCAATGCCTTGGCCCGCCAGGGCGGCGCTCAGCGCCAATTGCGACAGGTTGAACTGCTGCCCGGCGCCCCAGGCGGGCGGCGCTGTGTCCGTGCAGGCGCACCAGTGTTGCCATTCCTCGAACGGCTCGGCTCCCTCCCAGGCACTGCTGTCGTGCAGCAGCCATTCACCGCGCAATTGCGAGGGTGACTGCAGGTCAGGATGGGCGGCCAGGAAGGCGGGGCTGGCCACGGGAATCAGCCACTCATCCAGGAACACGCTGGCGCGCAGGTCGGTGTAGCCGCCCAGGTCGAAGCGCACTGCCGCCTCGACCCCGTCGCGCACCATGCGGGTGCGGTCCAGCCGGTGGAACTCGCCAAACACGCGCAGGCCCACGTCCGGGTGCTCACGAAAGAAATCCCCCAGCCGCGGCGTGAGCCACTGCATGGCAAACGAGGGGGAGCAGCTCAGCGTGGCCACCGGCGTATCGTCGGTCACACGCATCTGCGACAGGGCGTCCTCGATGGCGCCGAAGCTCTCACGCAGCACCACGGCCAGCCACTTGCCCTCGGGCGTGGGCATGAGGGTGCGGGGCGTGCGCACGAAGAGGGGGCGCCCCAGCCAGGTTTCCAGCTGCTTGACCTGCTGGCTCACCGCGCCCTGGGTGATGCACAGCTCCGCCGCCGCGCGCGTGAAGCTGCCGTGGCGTGCGGCTGCTTCAAAGCAGCGCAGCCACGCGAGCAGGGAAGGGAAAAGCCGTGAATTCATTATTCAAACTAATGCACTCGTCAATATAAACGAGTTGTATCGGTGCCGGGGCATGCCAAGAATGCCGTCTATACCCACCTTCCACCGACCGCAGCCCATGCCCTCCGTTGTTTCCCCACAGGATTGCTTGCAGGACGACGCCCCGGGCGCACAACTGCGCCGCGCCGAGCCCTGCCTATGGCTCAACCCGCACAGGCAGCCCATACCCGCCGCACGGCAGGCCGTGGCCGGTGATCACATTAGTCTGGATGATACGGAGAAGGCAGCGGCACGCTTCGCGCGCTTTGCGCCGCTGCTGGAGGGCGTGTTCCCCGAGTTGCAGGCGACGGGTGGCGTGATCGAGTCGCCCCTGTTACCCGCATCCAGCCTGCATGCCGCGGCGGGGCTCGTCGCGGGCCAGGGCGCGCTGTGGATCAAGGCGGACCACCGGTTGCCCGTGGCTGGGTCCATCAAGGCACGCGGAGGCATCCATGAAGTGCTGGAGCTGGCCGAGCGCCTGGCACTGCAGCACGGCCTGCTGACGCCGCGGTCCGGTGCCGACGACTACCGCGCCCTGGCAAACCCCGCTGCGCGCGCCGTGTTTGCGCGCTACACCGTGGCCGTCGGCTCCACGGGCAACCTGGGCCTGAGCATCGGCGTGGCGGCATCGGCGCTGGGCTTTCGTGCCGTGGTGCACATGTCGGTCGATGCCAAGGAATGGAAGAAGCAGCGTCTGCGCCAGCGCGGCGTGCAGGTGGTGGAGCACGCGGGTGACTACGAGGGCGCCGTGGCCGCGGGGCGCGCGCAGGCGGCGCAGGACCCGTTCAGCCATTTCGTGGACGACGAACGCTCGCTGTCGCTGCTGCTGGGTTACAGCGCCGCGGCGCTGCACCTGCGCCAGCAGTTGCAGGACGCGGGCATCGCCGTGGACGCGCAGCACCCCCTGTTCGTCTACCTGCCCTGCGGGGTGGGCGGGGCGCCGGCGGGCATCACCTTCGGCCTGCGGCAGGTGCTGGGGGCGCATGTGCACTGCTTCTTCGCGGAGCCCGTGCAGTCGCCGTGTTTCATGGTGCAAATGATGGCCGGACAGGGCGCACACCCCTCGGTGTACGACTGGGGCCTCACCAACCGGACGGAAGCCGACGGCCTGGCCGTGCCACGCGCGTCCCTGCCCGCGGCCGAGCTGATGGAGCCGTTGCTGTCGGGCTGCTTCACCGTGCGCGACGACACCCTGTTTCGCCAATTGGTGCAGGTGCTGGATGCCACGGGCGAGCGCATCGAGCCGTCCGCAGCGGCGGGCCTGAGCGGCCCCGGTTTCCTGACGGGCACCGAGACGGGCCGCACCTGGCTGCACGCGCAAGGGCTGTGGCCCCACCTGGCACATGCCACGCACCTGGTGTGGACCACCGGCGGGCTGTACGTGCCGCCCGAGGCCTACGCGCGCTTCGAGGAACGTGGCCGGGCCCTGGGTTGACGCGCCTTCGCCGAGTCCTGGCCCCACGAAAGGATCTGTTTTTTGACTGGCTTGACTGGAGAGAACGCCATGAACCGCAAGACGATGTTGTCCATGCTGGCCTGCGCACTGGGCGCCGCCGCTTTCGCCCCCGCGCATGCGCAGGAGGCGTTTCCCTCCCGGCCCATCACGCTGGTGATTCCGTTCCCCGCGGGTGGAGCCACCGATGTGCTGGGCCGCTTGATCGGCAAGAAGCTCGGCGACAAGCTGGGGCAAAGCGTGGTCATCGACAACCGCGCTGGCGCGGGCACGGTGATCGGTGCGAGCTACGTGGCCAAGGCCGCGCCGGACGGCTACACGCTGCTGCTGAGCTCAGGCACCACCTTCACGGTGAACCCGGCAGTGCGGCCCCGGCTGCCGTATGACCCCGTCAAGAGCTTCGATCCCATCGGCATCACCGGGCGCACGGGGCTGATCCTGCTGGCCAGCAAGAGCGTGCCGGTTAACGATGTGAAGCAGTTCGTCAGTGCCGTGAAGGCCGCGCCCGATAAGTATTCCTACGGCTCATTCGGCGCGGGCACGACCTCGCAGTTCGCGGGCGAGATGTTCTTTCATGCCGCGGGCCTGAAGATCCAGCATGTGCCCTACAAGGGCAGCGCGCCGGCCATGGTGGACCTGATCGGCGGGCAGATTCCGTTCACCGTGGACACGGTGTCGGCCGCGCTGCCCCAGCTCAAGGAGGGCAAAGTCAAGGCGATTGCCGTCACCACCGAGAAGCGCTCGACCCTGCTGCCCCAGGTACCCTCGCTGGCCGAGAGCGGTTACCCCGGCCTGAACATGGACACCTGGCTGGCCCTGGTGGCGCCCGCAGGCCTGCCTGCCGCGGTAAAGACGCGGCTGGAAAAGACGCTGGCCGAGGTGGTGGCCGACCCGGACACGCGCGAGCGCCTGCTCGCGCTGGGCTTTGAGCCGGCATTCGCCTCGTCGGCCGAGCTGGCCGCGCTGATCGAGCGGGAGCTGCCGCTGATGCGTGCCATCGCCCAGCGCGCGGGCATCACCGCCGACTGAGGCGCGGCTCATCCACAATGGCCCCTGGACCTTCTTCACGACCATGACTGCTGATCCCACGCTGGTGGAACTGTCCGCCAATGAACTGCGCCACCGCATCGGCACGGGCGAGATCTCGCCCGTCGAGCTGCTGCAAGCCTGCATCGACCGCATCGAGGCGGTGAACCCCTCTGTGAACGCCGTCACCGCCACCTGCTACGACCGCGCCCGCGCCGAGGCGCAGGCCGCCGAGCGGGCGGTACGCGCCGGCGAGCCCCTCGGCCTGCTGCACGGGCTGCCCATGGGCGTGAAGGATCTGGAGGCCACCGCCGGCCTGCTGACCACCTACGGCTCGCCCATCTACCGCGAGAACATCCCTGCGCAGGACAACGTGTTGGTGGCGCGCCTGCGCGCGGCCGGCGCCATTGTCACGGGCAAGACCAATATTCCCGAGATGGGCGCGGGCGCCAATTCGCGCAACGTGGTCTGGGGGGCCACGGGCAACCCGTTCGATCCGCGCCTGAACGCGGGCGGCTCGTCCGGCGGGTCGGCCGCAGCGCTGGCCTGCGACATGCTGCCCGTGTGCACGGGCTCGGACACGGGCGGCTCGCTGCGCATCCCTGCGGCCAAGTGCGGCGTGGTGGGTTTTCGGCCGTCGCCCGGCGTGGTGCCCAGCTCGCGCAAGCTGTTGGGCTGGACGCCGATCTCCGTGGTCGGCCCCATGGGCCGCACGATGGCCGAGGCTTGCCTGCAGCTGGCCGCATCGGCCGGCCTGTCGGCGGGCGACCCGCTGACCTACCCCCTGGACCCCCACAGCTTCCTGCACCTGGAGCCGGCCGACCTGGGCGGCCTGCGCGTGGGCTACACCGAAGACTTCGGCGCCTGCGCGGTGGACGACGGCATCCGCGCGGTGTTCCGCGCCAAGATCGGCGCCATGCGCCACCTGTTCCGCTCTTGCGAGGAGATCCGGCTGGACCTGGGCGAAGTGCACCGCTGCTTCGACGTGCTGCGGGCCGAGAGCTTCTTGGCCGGCATGCGCGAGGCCTACGAGCGCGACCCCGCCAGCCTGGGGCCCAACACGCGCGCCAACTACGAGATGGGTGCGGCCATGTCGCTGCTGGACAGCGCCTGGGCACAGGCCGAGCAGACGCGCATCCTGGCGCGCTTCCAGGAGGCGTTTGCCAACTTCGACGTGATCCTGGCACCCACCACGCCGGTCTCGCCCTTCCCATGGACCGCGCTGTACGCGAGTCACATCAACGGGGAACCCCAGGCCAACTATTACCGCTGGCTGGCGCTGACCTATGTGACCACGCTGACCACGCACCCCGCGCTCAGCGTGCCCTGCGGGCGCGACACGGCGGGTATGCCGTTCGGCTTGCAGGTGGTGGGGCGCTTTCGCGACGACCATCGCCTGCTGTCCATCGGCCTGGGGCTGGAGCAAGCCTTTGCCCGCATCGATGGCCTGCAGCGCCCGCGGCCCGACCTGGCCCGGCTGGGGCCGGTGCAACCCGCGCTCACCTCCATCGTCACCCACGCGCCGGACCCCGATGACGCGCGCGGCGTGCCGCGGCTGGGCGCACGCGGTACCGCGGAGCAGGCGTCGGCGGTCTGACAGTGATTGGCGAGGGAACCCATGCAACCCTATGACTTTGTGATCATCGGCGCGGGCATTGCCGGCGCCTCCGCCGGTTGGGAACTGGCCGCGCACCGCCGCGTGCTGCTGCTGGAGCGCGAGGCCCAGCCCGGCTACCACACCACCGGCCGGTCGGCTGCGCTGTACTCGGCCACCTATGGCACGCCCAACATCTGCGCACTCACACGGGCCAGCCGCGCGTTCTACGATGCGCCGCCGCCCGAATTCGGCAGCGCCCCCATCCTCACGCCGCGCGGCGTGGTGTACCTGGCGGGGCCCGACCAGCTCGACCTGCTGGAAGCCGCCTACGCCGAGGCGCTGCCGCGCAACCCGCAGGTGCGCCGCCTGACGCGCGAGGAGCTGCTGGAGCAGGCCCCGTGCCTGCGCCCCGAGGCCGTGGCCACGGGCATGAGCGAGCCCGGCGCCGCCGACATCGACGTGCATGCGCTGCACCAGGGCTACCTGCGCGGCCTGCGCCAGCGTGGTGGCGAGATCCGCACCCATGCCGAGGTGACGGCCCTGCAGCGGGGCGAGGAGGGCTGGCACATCACCCTGGCCGATGGCGAGGTGCTGCGCGCGCGCGCCGTGGTCAATGCCGCAGGCGCCTGGGCCGATGTGGTGGCAGCCCAGGCGGGCGTGCCGCCCATCGGGCTGGAGCCGCGCCGGCGCACGGCCTTCACCTTCCCCGTGCCGGCCGGCATGCAAGCGGCCCACTGGCCCGCTGTCATCGGCATTGCGGAGGACTACTACTTCAAGCCCGACGCGGGGCAGATGCTGGGCTCCCCCGCCAATGCCGATGCCGTGGCGCCGCACGACGTGGTGCCTGAGGAACTGGACGTGGCGCTGGGTATCCACCGCATCGAGCAGGTGACGTGCTTTCAGATCCGCCGCCCCTCGCACACCTGGGCGGGGTTGCGCTCGTTCGTGGCCGATGGCGACCTGGTCATTGGCTGGGACAACCATGTGCCCGGCTTCTTCTGGCTGGCCGCGCAAGGCGGCTATGGCATCCAGAGCGCGGCGGGCGCGGCGCTGCTGACGCGGCAGTTGGCACTGGGCGAGCCGCTGGCCCCGGAGCTGGCGCGCGAGGGTGTGGACGTGGCGGGCCTGTCGCCTGCGCGGCTGCGCTGAGCAAGGCCAGAGCTGAAGCCGGCCTGAGCCGCCGAAAAAAGCCAGCGCGCCGTGCGCGTCAGGCGTAGGTGTTGAGCTGCGTGCCCAGCGGGCCCCCGGTCGCCAGCGGTGGCTGGGGCAGGGCGGCGAGCAGGGTGGCGGCGGCCGTTTCCTGCGTGTCCAGGGCCTTCTTCAGCACGGTGACCTGGACGGCATCGGCCGTCTCGCGGCTGGCGAGGGCGCTGGCGGTGCTGACGATGGATTGGGTGAGGGCGACGTCCATGGCGATCTCCGGTGTACCTCTTGTTATCGGTCAGTTCACCGCGGATTCAAGGGTGCTTCTATAAACATAGCTGTTGGCGCTTGATACGTAAGAATTTCAAGCTGTTTTGGTGCTGAAAATCCATCCTGGCAAGCGCAGCCAGCTATTGTTTTTGTATCAGTCCAGCGCGCTCGCGCCGTAGGCCTCGCAGGCGGCGAGGTCGGAATCGCTGGCCTTGGGCAGGCGCGAGGCCGCGTCGCGCAGCGCCGTGCGCAGGCCTTCCTCCAGCACCGGATGGTAGAAGGGCATGCGCAGCAGGTCGTGCACCGTCAGCCGCTGCTCGACGGCCAGCGCCAGCAGGTGAGCCATGTGTTCGCCCGCAGGCGCGCACAGCTCGGCGCCCAGCAGACGGCCGCTGCCGTGCTCGGCGTACACGTTCAGGCGCCCGTGGTTGCACTGCGCCACGCGCGCGCGGCCCTGGCGCGCAAAGTCCACCGTGCCCACCACCCATTGCCCCTGGGGCAGATCGGCATGGCGCTGTCCCACCACGGCGGCATGGGGCTGGCTGAAAGTGATGGCCAGCGGCGTGCGCCGGGCGAAGCCGCGCGGCGTAGGCGCCAGGGCGTTCAACCCCGCAATGTGGCCCTCGTCCGCGGCTTCATGCAGCAGGGGGCGGTCGCCATCGGCATCGCCCGCGATGAAGACGGGCAGATCGCCCACCTGCAGGGTGCACGGATCGATGGGCGGGCGGCCCTTGTCGTCCAGCGCCACGCCCAGCGTGTCCAGCCCCAGGTGCTCCAGATTCGGGCGCCGGCCCATGGCGGCCACCACCTGGTCCACCACCACGGTCGCGCTGCCGTTGGTGACCTGTATGCCGCCGGCCACCTCGCGCAGCTCGGCCTTGTCGCCCACGTTGACGATGAATTCGTCCTTCAGCCGCGCCAGCAGCGCGTCGTTGATGGCGGGGTCGCTCAGGCCGGCCACGGTGTTGCCCGTGGCGAAGGCAATCACTTCCACCCCCAGCCGCGCGAGCGCCTGCGCGATTTCCACCCCCAGCGGCCCCAGCCCGATGACGGCCACGCGCGGGCCGAGCGTGGGTTGCTCGAACAGCGTGTCGGTGGTGAGGATGCGGTCGCCAAAAGCCAGCCAGTCCTCCGGCACGATGGGGCGCGAGCCCGTGGCGATGATGATGCGCCGCGCGGTGTGCACCTGGCCGTTCACTTCCACACGTTGCGCGTCCAGCAGCCGGGCGTGGCCGCTGATGGCGCGCTCGCCCGCGTCGGTGGCGGCCAGCGTGCCGGCCACGAAGTCATCGCGCAGCGCGCGCACGCGGCGCAGCACGGCGGGCAGGTCCACCCGCAGCGCATCCGCGCCCTCGATGCCGAAGGTGTGCAGCGCGCGCCGCGCATGGTAGGCGTTGGCGGCCTCGATGAGCATCTTGGCCGGCATGCACCCCACGCGCGCGCAGGTGGTGCCCCAGGGGCCGTCGTTCACGATGCGCCAGTGGTCGGTGCGCTTGCGCACCTCGCGCAGCGCCGCCAGTCCGGCGGACCCGGCGCCCAGGATAATCACGTCCAGCGGCTGGCTCATGGAGGGGCTCCTTGTCAATGCGGGCCGCCAGTGTCGCCGCGCGCGCCGGCGCGGCATGTAGGCGCGCAGGCATTGTTGGGCTTGCGTGGGCGCGGCCCGCCCCCGGTCTTCAGTCCGTGGATTCGCCCCAGGCCACGCGGCCCTGGCCTGCTTCGTTCACCTGGTGGACGAAGGCCTCGGCCTCGGCCTCGGGCAGGCGCAGTTGCAGCGTGACCAGCGTGGCATGCTGCACCTGCAGCAGCTGCACGCCAGCACCGTCGATCATGCGGCGCAGCAGTCCTTCCAGGGCGTAGGGCACGCTGCATTCCAGGGTGCGCATGCGCTGCAGCGGCACCTTGTCGGCCTGCAGCAGCGCCTGGGCCACGGTATCGGTATAGGCGCGCACCAGGCCACCCGCGCCCAGCTTCACCCCGCCGAAATAGCGCACCACGGTGGCCAGCACGCCCTCCAGGTCCTGGTGGCGCAGCACATCCAGCATGGGCCGCCCGGCGGTGCCGCTGGGCTCGCCGTCGTCCACTGCGGCGGACTGGCCGCCCGCCAGCAGCGCCCAGCACACATGGGCCGCGCCCGGGTGTTCGCGCCACAGCGCATCCACCACGGCCTGCGCGCTCGCGCGGTCGGCCATGGGCTGCACGCAGCCGATGAAGCGGCTTTTCTTGATGATGAGTTCGCTGTGAACGGGGGCGCTGAGGGTGTAGGGCATGGGGGCGGCCGAGCTTACCCCATGGGCCGACGGCGACAAGGGCCATGCGGGGGCGGTTAGGCGCAAAGGGGGCATGGCTTCTAAAATGCCCGGCCCCCCCTGCAGGCCCGCCCATGAACGCCCCGATCGATGTTTCCTTCTTCCCGCGCAACGCCAAGCCGTTGACCAGCTACCGCCCCTACTGGGCCAAGCGCTTTGGCGTGGCGCCGTACCTGCCCATGAGCCGTGCAGAGATGGAGCAGCTGGGCTGGGACAGCTGCGACGTGGTGCTGGTGACGGGCGACGCCTATGTGGACCACCCGAGCTTCGGCATGGCGGTGATCGGGCGGGTGCTGGAGGCGCAGGGCTTTCGCGTGGGGATCATCGCGCAGCCGGACTGGCAGAGCGCCGACGCGTTCAAGGTGCTGGGCAAGCCCAACCTGTTCTGGGGCGTGACCGCGGGCAACATGGATTCGATGATCAACCGCTACACGGCGGACCGCAAGATCCGCAGCGACGACGCCTACACGCCCGGCGACGTGGGTGGCAAGCGGCCCGACCGCGCCGCCGTGGTCTACAGCCAGCGCTGCCGCGAGGCGTACAAGGACGTGCCCATCGTGCTGGGCGGCATCGAAGGCTCTCTGCGCCGCATCGCCCACTATGACTACTGGAGCGACAAGGTGCGCCGCTCCATCGTGGTGGACAGCAAGTGCGACATCCTGCTGTTCGGCAACGCCGAGCGTGCCCTGGTCGAAGTGGCCCACCGCATCGCGCGGCGCGACCCGGTGGAGACCATCACCGACGTGCGCGGCACGGCCTTTGTGCGGCGCGCGTCCGAGCCCGGCTGGTTCGAGATCGACTCCACCGAGGTGGACGAGCCCGGCCGCGTGGATGAGCTGATCAATCCCTACATGACCACCAGCGAGCAGGCTGCGGCCCAGGGCCAGGCGTGTTCGCAGGAAGATGCTGCAAATTCAATAGCTGCCAGCGCTGATCCACAAAGCGCTGCAGGCCAAAAACCCTTGCGGACCGTGCAGATCGTGCCCAACCCGGCGCTGCCCTCCAAGGGGCGCAGCGGTCGGGCGCTGCCGCCGCGCGAGCGCACCGTGATCCGCCTGCCCAGCTATGAGCAGGTGAAGGCCGACCCGGTGCTCTACGCCCACGCCAACCGCGTGCTGCACCTGGAGACCAACCCGGGCAACGCCCGCGCGCTGGTGCAGGCGCATGGCGAGGGCGCGACGGCGCGCGACGTGTGGCTGAACCCGCCGCCCGTCCCGCTCACCACGGCCGAGATGGACTGGGTGTTCGGCCTGCCGTATGCGCGCAACCCGCATCCGCAGTACCTGGACGCGCAGGGCAGCTACGAGGGGCCCACCAAGATCCCGGCATGGGAGATGATCCGCGCGTCGATCAACATCATGCGCGGCTGCTTTGGCGGCTGCACCTTCTGCTCCATCACCGAGCACGAGGGACGCATCATCCAGAGCCGCTCGGAGGATTCCATCATTGCCGAGGTGGAGGACATCCGGGACAAGGTCAAGGGCTTCACCGGCACCATCTCCGACCTGGGCGGCCCCACGGCCAACATGTACCGCCTGGGCTGCAAGAGCCCAGAGATCGAGGCCGCCTGCCGCAAGCCGAGCTGCGTGTTTCCCGGCATCTGCCAGAACCTGCACACGGACCATGCGCCGCTGGTCAACATCTACCGCCGTGCGCGCAAGCTGCCGGGCATCAAGAAGATCCTCATCGGCTCCGGCCTGCGCTACGACCTGGCGGTGAAGTCCCCCGAATACGTGAAGGAGCTGGTACAGCACCACGTGGGCGGGTACCTCAAGATCGCGCCCGAGCACACCGAGGCGGGGCCGCTGTCCAAGATGATGAAGCCAGGCATCGGCAACTATGACCGCTTCAAGCAGATGTTCGAGCAGTACACCGAAGAGGCGGGCAAGAAACAGTTCCTGATCCCGTACTTCATCGCCGCCCACCCCGGCACTACCGACGAGGACATGCTGAACCTGGCCATCTGGCTCAAGAAGAACGGCTTTCGCGCCGACCAGGTGCAGGCCTTCTACCCCAGCCCCATGGCCAGCGCCACGGCCATGTACCACTCGGGCCGCAACCCGCTCACGCGCGTGCGACGGCAGATGCGCGACGTGGCCGAGGAACAGGTGGACGTGGTGCGTGGCGAAAAGCGCCGCCGCCTGCACAAGGCCTTCCTGCGCTACCACGACCCCAACAACTGGCCGCTGCTGCGCGAGGCGCTGAAAAGCATGGGCCGGGCCGACCTGATCGGTAACGGCAAGCACCACCTGATCCCCACCTTCCAGCCGCTGGTCGACGGCAGCTACCAAAGTGCCCGCAAGAAAAACAGCACCGGGCCCAAGGGTGGCGGGGCCGGCGTGGGCTACACCATCAACAAGGACGGCAAGGCCGTGGCGCTGCGCCGCCGCCCGCAGGAGCCGGAGGAGCCGCAGGGAGACGTGCGTTTTCGTAGCAGCGCGCCGCAGCCGGGCCGCATGCTCACGCAGAACACCGGCCTGCCGCCACGTGCCGGCACCGGTGCCCGCACTGGCAGCCGTGGCAATGCCGGCGGCAACGCGGCGGGCGCCGCGGGGCGCCGCCAGGGCGGGGCCGGCACCCCGGCGTCGGGCAAGGGTACGGGCCGGCGGCGCTGACGGGGCGGCACCCGGCCGTCAGCGCGCGGGACCGGCGGGGGCGGGCACCAGTTCCTCAATGACCAGGCGGCGGTAGTAGAACGCCGCCAGCGGGCCCAGCGGCTGCAGCAGGTCGCGCAGCGTCTCCGGAGCGTCGGAATCCGCGGCACGCAGCAACAGGCCGTGGGCGCCGTCGCTGGCCAGTTGCGCGATGCGGCGCACGATCACGCCCTCCGCACCGACCGAGGGCAGGGGTGCATCGGCATTGCCCAGCGTGCGCACCACATGTTCCAGGATCATCGGCGGCGTGGCGTGCGCCACGTCATCGCGACCCTGGGCCTGCAGCGCCTGGCCTGCGGAGCGCGCCGCCTCCTCGTTCGCAAACAGCGCGAACACATGGCCCGTGGGGTAGAAAGTCCCGGTCGCCGTGGTCATGCTCGGGTCGAGGGCGAAAGGCTTCATGGCGTCGTTCTCCAATGCGGCAAAAAACTGGACCCATTGGAGGCGCAGCAGCATCGCCTGGCTGTCGGGTGATGGAAGGCCGCGCTGTCGGACGTGGCCGCAGGGCATGCCGCAGATCCCGATAAAAACCGGCCCCGCCGCAATGCTGGTAAGCGCGAGCAGCTATAAAAAAGAAAGCACTTCGCGCAGCGTCTGCGGCCGCAGCGTCCACACCGCCAGTGCGGCGCAGTTCAACACCACCGTGCCCCAATACACCGCGCGGAAGTCCTGTTTACGCGATTTATGGCGCAGCCACTGCTGGGCCCACCATGCGGCAGGCCAGCCGCCCAGCAGGGCGAGCAGGTGCAGGTGGCTCTCCCGGGTGCGCCAGGCGCCGCGCTGGGCAGCGCTTTTGTCGAGGACATAGGCGAAAAAAGTCACCAGATTGAGTCCCGCTACGGCCACCAGCAGCCACAGTGGCAGGCGCTGTGCCCAGGCACCCCAGGCGAGCAGGGCCAGCCAGCCCAGCATCAGCAGCATGGCCAGGCGGGCGCCCGCAGGGGACGTGTTCTGCTGGCGCGCAGACCGGGGCCGCACCTGCGTGGTGCGCGGGTTTTTGTCGCCATCCCTGCGCCGCTCAGTGCCTTGCATGGCCAGTTCAGCGCAGGGTGTGCAGCGGAATGTCGCGCGACTGCGCCAGCGCGGTCAGTTCGTCACGGGTATGCCCCAGGAGGAAGCGGGCGATGGCTGCGTGGGTGGCCTGGTCGCGCATGTGCTCCATGTCGCCCCGGGCCGCGAGGCCTGCGGCCTCGCACAGGCGCGTGGCAAAGTGCGGCTCGAGAGCAGCCACGGCCACACGACCGTCGGCGCAAGGGTAGACGCGGTAGCCCGCGTGGGCACCGCCCACATCGCCCTGCGGTGTGGTCAGGCCCCAGTGCAGGGGCATCGCCAGCCACTGCGCGGCCTCGGCCAGTCCCACCTCGATGCAGACCCCCGTGCCCTGCTGCGCGCGTGCCAGCAGGGCCTGCAGAACGGCCTCGCTGGCCATGAGGGCACCAGCCATGTCGGCAAACAGCGTGGGGGGCACCTGCAGGCTGGCCAGCAGCCCGGTCTCGGCCTCGTAAGTGAGATCGTGGCCCGGTTCCTCGGCGCGCTCGCCCAGGGCGCCGACGATGCGCACCAGCGACAGGCGCGGGTAGCGCGCCTGCAGCGCCTCCCAGCCCAACCCGATTTTGGTCAGCGCCGAGGGGCGAAAGGATGTGATCAGCACGTCGGTGTGCGCCAGTTCGGCATGCAGCGCGGCCTGGCCTTCGTCTGTCTTGAGGTGGGCATGCAGCACGCGCACGCCCTGGTGCAGTTCACCGTAGGCAGCCGGGCTGTAGATGCCCATGGGGTCGGCGCTGGGCTGGCCCGGGGCCGGGGGCGGTTCAAGCTTGGTGCACTGTGCACCCATTTGGGCGCAGCGCAACAGGGCCGCAGGGCCCGGCAGGTTGAGTGCCAGGCTGAGGACGCGGGTATGCGCAAGCGGTGCGTTCATGCTCAGAAGGACTCCCATTCATCGTCCTTGCCCGCGCTGGCGGGTGGCGCCTTGGGCGTGCTGGGCGGAAGTGCGGCCACCGCCTTGGCTTTGGCGGGGGCGGGCGCGCGTTTGGCTGCGGGTGCCGCCGTGCGCAGAGCGGGGCGGGGGGCTGGTGCGGGCATGGGCGCCGGGGCCTGTGCTGCGGGAGCCTGCGGGGCTGCCGGGCGCACGGGCGTGTTGCCGCCCTGCGCACCGAGCTTGAAGACGGCCACGGTGTTGACCAGATCGGCCGCCTGGCTGCGCAGGCTGCTGGCCGCGGCGGCCATTTCCTCGACCAGTGCTGCGTTCTGCTGCGTGACCTGATCCATCTGTGTCACGGCTTCGCCGACCTGCGTCACGGCGGCGCTCTGCTCGCTGCTGGCCGCGCTGATCTCGCCCACGATGTCGGTCACGCGGCGAATGGAGCCCACCACCTCCTGCATGGTGGTGCCCGCCTGATCCACCAGGGCGCTGCCGGCCTCGACACGGTTGACGCTGTCGGTGATGAGGCTCTTGATTTCCTTGGCCGCTTCGGCGCTGCGCCCGGCCAGGCTGCGCACCTCGCTGGCCACCACGGCAAAGCCCCGGCCCTGCTCGCCGGCCCGGGCGGCTTCCACGGCCGCATTGAGGGCCAGGATGTTGGTCTGGAAGGCGATGCCATCAATGACGCTGATGATGTCGGCAATCCGCTTGCTGCTGTCGTTGATGCCCTTCATGGTGTCCACCACCTGGGCCACGACCTGCCCACCCTGAACAGCCACGATGCTGGCACTTTGGGCCAACTGGTTGGCCGCACGCGCGTTGTCGGCGTTCTGGCGCACGGTGGAGCCCAGTTGCTCCATGCTGGCGGCGGTTTCTTCCAGTGCGCTGGCCTGGCTTTCGGTGCGGCCCGACAGGTCCTGATTGCCCTGGGCAATTTCGGCACTGGCCATCGCCACAGATTCGGAACCGCTGCGTACCCGCTGCACGACATGTGCCAGCGATTCCTGCATGGCAGCGAGCGAGCGCAAGAGCAGCGATATTTCGTCCTTGCCATGGACTGGGATGCTGCGGCTCAGGTCACCATGGGCAACGGCGTCGGCGGCTTCCACGGCTTCTTTCAGGGAGCGGGTGATGTTGCGCATCACGGCCAGCCCAAAAAGCACACCAAAGGCGATCCCGAGGACAATGGAGCCGATCGAGAGAGCGCGCAGCGTGTTGTAGCGGCTGGTGGCGGCATTGAACTCGGCTTTGGTTTCATTCAGCTGCAGATCGACCAGGGCCTGTATGCCTTCCCGCAGGGGGGCATAGCCCGGGCGCACCATGGTGTCGTTGAGGCTTTTGCCTTTGTCAAAATCACCCGCCTGCAACGCGGCGACTGCAGGTTTGAGGGCTTCATTCACAAATCTGGTGTGGTCGGCCTCGAACTTGTTGGCCAGCACCTTCTCGGCGGCAGTCATGCTGGTGGCAGCGTACGCTACCCAGATCTTGCTGGTTTCCGCCAGGATTCGGTCGATTTCTGTAGCAGTGCGTGTGACTTCTTCGGGTGTGAAGTTGGCAAGGGCGCTGGTCAGCGCCAGACGGTTTTCCAGCAGGTTGGACTGGATTTGCGACAGCTGACCCAGGGGCACGGCACGGTCTTCGTACACGGTGCGCAGGCCTTCTTTGGTCTGGTCTGTGCCATAGAGGCCTATGCCTCCCACGATGAGCTGCAGGACGGACATCAGTCCGATGAGGAACACAAGGCGGGTCGAGATCTTGAAGTGATTCATGATGTGCAGTGGCGGGCGTCTATGGATTTGTTCAGATGCGCAGGGCGTCCGAATTATGCAAGGCTTGTAACGAAGTGTGAGATCCGTGCGAGATGGCTTCGGATATGCCAAAAAAAAAACCGCCCGGGAGGGCGGTTTTTGTGCACGTGATACTTACATCACCTTGGCAATGGCCTGGCAGACGTAGTCGATGTTCTTGCTGTTGAGCGCGGCCACGCACATGCGGCCGGTGTCGGTGCCGTACACGCCGAACTCATTGCGCAGGCGCACCATCTGGTCTTTGGACAGGCCGGAGTAGCTGAACATGCCGATCTGCGTGGTGATGAAGCCCATGTCCTGCTTCACACCGGCGGCCTTCAGGCCGTCCACCAGCTTCTGGCGCATTTCCTTGATGCGCACGCGCATTTCGCCCAGCTCCTTTTCCCACAGGGCGCGCAGCTCGGGGTTGTTCAGCACCGCGGCTACCACGGCGCCGCCGTGCGTGGGCGGATTGCTGTAGTTGGTGCGGATCACGATCTTGAGCTGCGAGAGCACGCGCGCGGCCTCGTCCTTGTCGTTGGCCACCACGGACAGCGCACCCACGCGCTCGCCGTACAGGCTGAAGCTCTTGGAGAACGAGGTGGACACGAAGATGTTCAGGCCGGCCGCGACGAACTTGCCGATCACGGCGCCGTCCTCGGCAATACCGTGGCCGAAGCCCTGGTAGGCCATGTCGAGGAAGGCCACCAGGCCCTTAGCCTTCACGGCGGCGATCACCTGCTCCCACTGCGCGGCGGTGATGTCGTAGCCCGTGGGGTTGTGGCAGCAGGCATGCAGCACCACGATGGTGCCGGGCGCGGCGGCGTTCAGGTCGGCCAGCATGCCGTCGAAGTCCACCTTGCGGTTGGCGGCGTCGTAGTAGCGGTAGCTGCCCACCTCGAAGCCGGCATTGGTGAAGATGGCGCGGTGGTTTTCCCAGCTCGGGTCGGAGATCAGCACCTTCGCGTTCGGGCTGATCTTCTTGAGGAAGTCTGCGCCGATCTTCAGGCCGCCCGTGCCGCCAATGGCCTGCACCGTGGCCACGCGGCCGGCCTTGACGACGTCGGACTCCGCGCCGAACACCAGGGCCTTGACCGCGTTGTCATAGGCGGCGATGCCGTCGATGGGCAGATAGCCGCGCGCAGCGGGCTTGTCCATCATGGCCTTTTCGGCCGCCTGCACGCACTGCAGCAGGGGCAGCTTGCCGTTGTCGTCGAAGTACACGCCCACGCCCAGGTTGACCTTGGCTGGATTGGGGTCGGCGGCGTATTGTTCGTTGAGACCCAGGATCGGGTCGCGGGGAGCCATTTCGACGGCGGTGAACAGAGACATGAAAAGTCCTTGAGGGGATGGAAATCTGACGACGGGACCTCACCTACGGTAGGCTTTCGGTCCACTCTTGATTTTAACGGCCGCCCCCGCGCGCCGTTTACCTCCGCCATGCATGAAGTCACCTCTGAGCCGGCCGCTGGCGCGGCGGACGGGCAGTTCGTCCAGTTTCCAGGTTCGCCCTTTTCGTTGTACCAGCCATACCCGCCCGCCGGTGATCAGCCCGAGGCCATCGCCAAGCTGGTGGAGGGCGTGCAGGACGGCGAGGTGTTCCAGACCCTGCTGGGGGTGACGGGCTCGGGCAAGACCTTCACCATGGCGAACGTGATCGCCCGCCTGGGACGGCCGGCCATCATCTTCGCGCCCAACAAGACGCTGGCCGCACAGCTGTACAGCGAGTTCCGCGAGTTCTTCCCCAAGAACGCCGTGGAGTACTTCGTGAGCTATTACGACTACTACCAGCCCGAGGCCTACGTGCCTCAGCGCGACCTGTTCATCGAGAAGGACAGCGCCATCAACGAGCACATCGAGCAGATGCGCCTGTCGTGCACCAAGAGCTTGCTGGAGCGGCGCGATGTGGTCATCGTGGCCACCGTGTCGGCCATCTACGGCATTGGCGAGCCCGAGAGCTACCACCGCATGATCATGACGCTGCGCGTGGGCGACCAGCTGAGCCAGCGTGACGCGATCGCGCAGCTGATCCGCATGCAGTACCAGCGCAACGAGCAGGACTTCAGCCGGGGCAAGTTCCGCGTGCGTGGCGACACCATCGATGTGTTCCCTGCCGAGCATTCCGAGCTGGCGGTGCGCATCGAACTGTTCGACGACGAGGTGGAAAGCCTGCAGCTTTTCGACCCGCTCACGGGGCGTATCCAGCAAAAAATCCCGCGCTTCACGGTGTACCCCAGCAGCCATTACGTCACGCCGCGCGACAAGGTGCTGGCGGCCGTGGAGACCATCAAGCAGGAACTGGACGAGCGGCTCAAGTTCTTCGTGGCCGAGGGCAAGTTGGTGGAGGCGCAACGGCTGGAGCAGCGCACGCGCTTCGACCTGGAAATGCTCAGCGAAGTGGGGCACTGCAAGGGCATCGAGAACTACACGCGCCACCTGTCGGGTTCTGCGCCTGGCGAGCCGCCGAGCACGCTGACCGACTACCTCCCGCCCGATGCGCTGATGTTCCTGGATGAGAGCCACCAGATGATCGGGCAACTCAACGCCATGTACAACGGCGACCGCGCGCGTAAGACTACGCTGGTCGAGTACGGCTTTCGCCTGCCGTCGGCATTGGACAACCGGCCGCTCAAGTTCGAGGAGTTCGAGAAGCGCATGCGGCAGGTGGTGTTTGTATCGGCCACTCCGGCTGATTATGAGAAGGAGCACTCGGGCCAGGTGGTGGACCAGGTGGTACGGCCCACCGGCTTGGTGGACCCGGAGGTGGAGGTGCGTCCCGCTACCCATCAGGTGGATGACGTGCTGCAGGAAATACGCATTTGCACGCAAAAGAATCAACGCGTACTCATTACGACGCTGACGAAGCGCATGGCGGAGCAACTGACCGATTACCTGAGCGACAACGGGGTCAAGGTGCGCTATCTGCACTCCGATATCGACACCGTGGAGCGTGTGGAAATCATTCGCGACCTGCGCCTGGGAGCCTTCGATGTCCTGGTGGGGATCAACCTGCTGCGTGAGGGGCTGGACATTCCTGAGGTCTCCCTGGTGGCCATCCTGGATGCCGACAAGGAGGGTTTCCTGCGCGCCGAACGCAGCCTGATCCAGACCATCGGCCGGGCGGCGCGCAACCTGCACGGCAAGGCCATCCTGTATGCCGACCGGATCACCGACTCAATGCGCAAGGCGATCAGCGAAACGGAACGCCGCCGCGCCAAACAGATCGCATACAACGAGGCCCGGGGTATTACGCCGCGCAGCATCGTCAAGCAGGTGCGAGACCTGATTGACGGCGTGTACAGCGAGAAGGCAGGCCAGGAAGCCCAGCGACTCCGCGAAGATGCGGCGCGGCAGGCCGAATTGGAGGAGATGTCCGAAAAGGACATTGCCCGCGAAATCAAGCGGCTGGAAAAGCTCATGCTGGAACACGCCCGCAACCTGGAGTTTGAGCAGGCTGCTCGGGTGCGCGATCAATTGACCCGTCTCAAGGACCGGGTGTTTGGAGCGCATGGCGGCGATCAAATCCCTGCCGCATGACCAGGCTTTGCGACCCTGCAGGAGAAAACGCGACTGTTTAGTCTAGTTACCCGACAAATTAATAGGGATTTGTGCTATACTTGTCTCAAATACTCAAGAAAGAGCCCCACTACAAACAAGGGCCTTGGAGGCTGCGACCGTAGCTCTTCAGGGAAAGGGTGGAGACGGTGCCCGGTTGGCTATACGCATGCCGCGGCGTTTCTATAACGATCAAGCCTAGACAAGGAGCTTGCGATGCGTCTCACAACCAAAGGCCGTTTTGCGGTCACCGCCATGATCGATTTGGCCCTGCGCCAGAACAACGGGCCCGTCACCTTGGCGGCCATCAGCCAGCGCCAACAGATTTCGCTGTCCTATCTGGAACAATTGTTCGGAAAGCTGCGCCGCCACGAACTGGTGGAATCCACGCGCGGCCCTGGCGGGGGTTATACGCTCGCCCGCAAGGCGGGCGATATTACCGTGGCAGACATCATCGTCTCCGTGGACGAGCCCATTGATGCCACGCAGTGCGGTGGCAAAGAAAACTGCCTGGGCGAGGCGGGCCGTTGCATGACTCACGAGCTGTGGGCCTCTCTGAACCAGCGCATGGTGGAATTCCTGGATTCCGTCACGCTGCAGAAACTGGTGGACGATCAGCTCGCCAAGGGCGTGCAAATCGAAGACAAGCCGGTCACGCGCCGCGCGATCTCCACCACGCCGGTGGTCAAGCCGATCCGTGTGAATGCACCCAATTCGGTGTTTGCCCTCGGCAACGCGTTCGCCAAATCTTGATCTGTAGGCTGACCCGCGCCGGCCACGGGCTGCGCGCGGGGCGGGCTCGCCACGTCGACCCTATTGCTTTCTGATGCCAGCCAGAACCTTTCACTGAGCCAGCCATGGACATGACTCCGCATTTCCCTATCTATCTTGACTACGGCGCCACGACCCCCGTGGACGGACGGGTCGTCGACGCGATGATTCCCTGGTTGCGCGAACACTTCGGCAACCCGGCGTCGCGCAGCCACGCCTGGGGCTGGGAGGCCGAAGAGGCTGTGGAGCAAGCCCGCGGCCATGTGGCCGATCTGATCGGCGCCGACCCGCGCGAGATCGTGTGGACCTCGGGCGCCACTGAATCCAATAACCTCGCCATCAAGGGCGCTGCCCATTTCTACCAAGGCAAGGGCAAGCATCTCATCACCGTGAAGACGGAGCACAAGGCCGTCCTTGACGTGATGCGTGAACTGGAGCGCCAAGGCTTCGAGGTGACCTACCTTGATGTGCAGGAGAACGGCCTGCTCGACATCGAGGAGTTCAAGGCCGCCATCCGCCCTGACACGATCCTGGCCAGTGTCATGTTCGTGAACAACGAAATCGGCGTGATCCAGGACATTCCCCAGCTGGGTGCGCTTTGCCGCGAGAAGGGCATCATTTTTCACGTGGATGCCGCGCAGGCCACCGGCAAGGTCGAAATCGACCTGACCCAATTGCCCGTGGATTTGATGAGCCTGGCTTCGCACAAGACTTACGGACCCAAGGGCATCGGAGCCCTCTACGTGCGCCGCAAGCCGCGCGTGCGCCTGGAAGCGCAGATGCATGGTGGCGGCCACGAGCGCGGCATGCGTTCGGGCACGTTGCCCACCCACCAGATTGTGGGCATGGGCGAGGCCTTCCGCCTGGCCAAGCTGGAAATGGCCCAGGATTTGGAAAAGGTCCAAGCGCTGCAAAAGCGTCTGCTGGACGGTCTGAAGGATGTGGAGCAGGTCTTTATCAACGGCGACCTGGAGCGGCGCGTACCCCACAACCTGAACATGAGCTTCAACTTCGTGGAAGGCGAATCCCTGATCATGGGCATCAAGGGACTGGCGGTGTCTTCCGGGTCGGCTTGCACTTCGGCGAGCCTGGAACCCAGCTATGTGCTGCGCGCCCTGGGCCGCAGCGATGAGCTGGCCCACAGCAGCCTGCGCATGACCATTGGCCGTTTCACGACGGAAGAAGAAATTGACTACGCGATCAGCACCATCCGGCACAACGTCGCCAAGTTGCGTGAGTTGAGCCCCCTCTGGGAGATGTACCAGGATGGGGTGGACCTGAGCACCATCCAATGGGCAGCTCACTGACCACACGCGGAACGACGGAATACAGGAGAAACACACCATGGCTTACTCGGACAAAGTGATTGACCATTACGAGAACCCCCGCAATGTGGGTTCCTTCGACAAGGGTGACGACTCGGTGGGCACCGGCATGGTCGGTGCGCCGGCTTGCGGCGACGTGATGAAGCTGCAGATCAAGGTGAACCCCGATACGGGTGTGATTGAGGATGCGCGCTTCAAGACCTACGGCTGCGGCTCCGCCATTGCGTCCTCGTCGCTGGTGACGGAATGGGTCAAGGGCAAGACGCTGGATGAGGCTGCCTCGCTCAAGAACAGCCAGATCGCCGAAGAGCTGGCGCTGCCGCCGGTGAAGATCCACTGCTCCATCCTGGCGGAAGACGCCATCAAGGCCGCCGTCAACGATTACAAGGCCAAGCACGGAGCGGCTGTCGAGGCCGCCTGAAGACCATGGCGATCACGTTGACCGAAGCTGCCGCGCGCCATGTGACGCGCTACCTCGCCCGGCGGGGAAAGGGCGTGGGCGTGCGCCTGGGTGTCAAGACCACCGGGTGCTCAGGCCTGGCTTACAAGCTTGAATATGTCGATGAGCAGGCACCCGAAGACGTTGTGTTTGAAAATCACGGCGTCAAGGTGCTGATCGATCCCAAGAGCCTTGCTTATATCGACGGGACCGAGTTGGATTTTGTGCGCGAGGGCCTCAATGAAGGCTTTCGCTTCAATAACCCGAATGAGCGCGACCGCTGTGGTTGTGGAGAGAGCTTCCGCGTGTGAGCACGCCGTAGGCCGCTTATTGCACAGGACCGCCATCGCCCGCCGCGCTGGCGGTTTTTTTTATTGCCATGAACCTCCAATCCGACGATTTCGAACTTTTTGGCGTGCCACGCCGCTTTGCGCAGGACCGCGACGCTCTGGACGCGCGGTGGAAGGACCTGCAGCGCGAAGCCCATCCCGACCGGTTTGCGGCGCAGGGCGCCGCCGCCCAGCGTGTGGCGATGCAATGGTCGGTGCGCATCAACGAGGCATACCAACGCCTGAAGGATCCTTTGAAGCGGGCGGCTTACCTTTGCGAACTGGGCGGCTCGCCCATCCGCGCCGAGGACAACACCGCCATGCCCGCGGCCTTCCTGATGCAGCAGATGGAGTGGCGCGAAGCCCTGGATGAGGCCCGCAGTGCTGCGGAGCTTGACGCGCTGGACGACACCACCCATATGGCGCGGCAAGTGGCGTTGGCCCGTTGTGCGGAACTGCTGGACCAGCAGCAGGACTATGCCGGCGCAGCCCGCGAGGTCAGAGCCCTCATGTTCATTGCGCGATTTGCGCACGACATCGATTTGCGCCGAGAGCAACTGGGACAATAGGCGCTTTATTCGGTCACTCCTGCCTGGGCGTGCGCTTGCGGGCCCCGGCTTTTCCACACTCATTTCATGGCGCTTCTGCAGATTTCTGAACCAGGGCAATCGCCCGATCCTCACCAGCGGCGCGTTGCCATCGGCATTGATCTGGGCACCACGCATTCGCTGGTGGCGGCGGTGCGCAACGGGGTCGCCGAGTGCTTGCCCGATGCGCAGGGCAGGGTGCTTTTGCCTTCCGTCGTTCGCTACCTGGGCGGGGGCGGGCGGCAGATCGGCTACGAGGCCGCTGCAGCGCAGATGCAGGACCCGGCCAACACGGTGTCATCCGTCAAGCGATTCATGGGCCGGGGCCTGGGCGACATCACGGGGCGCGAGAAGCTGCCTTACAACTTCATTGCAGCGACCGACAGTGGCGGAATGCTCTCGCTGTCCACCGCGGCAGGCGTGAAATCGCCGGTGGAAGTCAGTGCCGAGATCCTTGCCACGCTGCGCTACCGTGCCGAAGACAGTTTCGACAGTGACCTTTACGGCGCCGTGATCACGGTGCCCGCATATTTCGACGACGCGCAGCGCCAGGCGACCAAGGATGCCGCCCATCTCGCGGGCCTGAATCTGCTGCGCCTGATCAACGAGCCGACGGCCGCCGCGATTGCCTACGGGCTGGACAACGGAGCCGAAGGCGTCTATGCCGTGTACGACCTGGGCGGTGGCACGTTCGATATCTCCGTGTTGCGCCTGGCGCAAGGGGTGTTCGAAGTCATTGCCACCGGGGGGGACTCGGCCCTGGGCGGCGACGATTACGACGCGGCTCTGGCCGAGTGGGTGATGCAGCAGACAGGTGTTCGGGCGAGTACGCCCGAGGACAAGACGGCGGTGCGCTTGGCCGCGCGCGCCTGCAAGGAAGCGCTGACTGCTACTGATAATGTAGCTTTTACCGCAGATGTGGCGGGCGCTACAGTGCAATTTGATGTTAAGCGTGAAGATTTTGCTGCAGTGACAGCGGATCTCACCCAGCGCTCCCTGGCGGCGGTGCGCCGCACCCTGCGCGATGCGCAGATCGAGCGCGATGAGGTCAAGGGCGTGGTGCTGGTGGGCGGCTCCACGCGCATGCCGGTCGTGCGCACCGCGGTGGCCGAATTCTTCGGCCGTGAACCGCTGACCAACCTCAACCCGGACGAAGTGGTGGCCATCGGCGCGGCCATCCAGGCCAACCAACTGGCCGGCAACGATGCGGCCGGCGATCTGCTGCTGCTGGACGTGATTCCGCTGTCGCTGGGCATCGAAACCATGGGTGGGCTGGTCGAACGCATCATCGGCCGCAACGAGACCATTCCCACGGCCAAGGCGCAGGACTTCACCACCTACAAGGACGGCCAAACCGCTCTTGCCATCCACGTGGTGCAGGGCGAGCGCGACCTGGTGCAGGACTGCCGCAGCCTAGCGCGCTTTGAGCTGCGGGGCATTCCCCCCATGGCAGCGGGCGCGGCGCGCATCCGCGTCACGTTCACGGTCGATGCGGATGGTCTGCTCAGCGTGGCTGCGCGCGAGCAGGCCAGCGGTGTGGAGGCGCGTATTGACGTCAAGCCGTCCTACGGGCTCAGCGACGAGCAGATCGCGCGCATGCTGCAAGAGGGCTTTGCGACCGCGCAGCAGGACATGCAGACGCGCGCATTGGTTGAAGCCCGTGTGGATGCCGACCGCCTGCTGATCGCCACGCAGAGCGCACTGGACGTGGACGGCGATGTACTAACGGCCGCGGAGCGCACGGCGATCGACGACCTGATGCATGCACTGCGCGCCACGCTGGAGACCAGCACCGACGCGGCGGCTGTCGAGGCCGCGGCGCAGGCCCTGGCCAAGGGCACCGAGGCATTTGCCGCGCAGCGCATGAACCGCGGTATCCGCCAAGCCCTGGCAGGCAAGAACGTCAGCGCCCTCTGAGCGCACAAACCTCATCCATTGATTTAAACACCCATGCCCGTCATCAAGATCCTGCCTCATCACGAATACTGTCCCGAGGGCGCGGAAATCACCGCGCCGGCCGGCACCTCGATTTGTGAGGCATTGCTGGACAACGGCATCAAGATCGAGCACGCCTGCGATATGAGCTGCGCCTGCACGACCTGCCATGTGGTCGTGCGCAAAGGATTCGAATCGCTCAATGATGCGGAAGAGGAGGAGGAAGACCTGCTGGACCGCGCGTGGGGCCTGGAGCCGCAATCGCGCCTGTCGTGCCAGGCCATCCTGGCGCAGAGCGATGTGACGGTGGAGATTCCTAAGTACTCGATCAACCACGCCAAGGAGAACCACTGATGTCCCGGCAGATTGTTCTGGACACGGAGACCACCGGCCTGTCGGCGGAAGGGGGTGACCGCATCATCGAGCTGGGCTGCGTGGAACTCGTCAACCGCAAGCTCACCGGCAACAATCTGCATCTGTACCTGAACCCCGAGCGCGACAGCCATGAGGACGCGCTGAAGGTGCACGGCATCAGCAATGAATTCCTGCGCGACAAGCCCAAGTTTGCCGAGCGGGTGCAAGACATCCTGCAATACCTGCAGGGCGCGGAACTCATCATCCACAACGCGAGCTTCGACGTGGGCTTCCTGGACAAGGAGCTGGAACTGGTTGGCCTGGCGCCGCTGTCCGCGCATGTCGGGGGCGTGATCGACACCCTGGCCATGGCCAAGGAGATGTTCCCGGGCAAGCGCAACTCGCTGGACTCGCTGTGCGACCGGCTGGGCGTGGACAATTCCAGCCGTACGCTGCACGGCGCCTTGCTGGACGCGGAGTTGCTGGCGGATGTCTACATCAACATGACCCGCGGGCAGGATGCCCTGCTGATCATGGATGAGGCCACCGCCGGGGCAGGAGGCACCACCGTGGCCGCGGTAGATCTGAGCCGCATTGCACTGACGGTGCTGACCGCCAGTGCGCAGGAGCTTGCCGAGCATGAGGAAGTACTCGTGCAGATCGACAAGTCCAGCAGCGGTAAAACAATTTGGCGGACTTTGTCTGAGGCGTGAGAAAGCTATGCCATAATCGCGGGCTGTCGCAGCAACGACACGGGTGATTAGCTCAGCGGTAGAGCACTGCCTTCACACGGCAGGGGTCACATGTTCGATCCATGTATCACCCACCAGTTTTGTCAGGGCCTGTACTCGCAAAAATACAGTCTTTGGGTGATTAGCTCAGCGGTAGAGCACTGCCTTCACACGGCAGGGGTCACATGTTCGATCCATGTATCACCCACCAATCCGAACCCCTTGCAGCCCGTATGGCCGCAAGGGGTTTTTTCTTGGCGCTGAGGTCGTGGGGGACTGCCGGCGTCGATGACAATCCGGCAGTCGCGATTGACTTGGCCGCCGTCGATGATCACCTTCCATAACCCGCTGCAACACACCCACGCTCCCGAGCACGAATTTTTCCGCGGCGAGCGTGTACCGTGTTTCGAGAACCCGACGCGCGCGGCCTATGTGGAAGCCGCTTTGACTGCGCGGGGTCATGTACTGCACCCTCCGGATGTGGATTGCGCTGAGATCCTGGCAAAGATCCATGCGCCGCGCTACCTGGCTTTTCTGGCTTCGGCGTGGCAGCAGTGGCTGTCGCTGGGTGAAGGGCAGGACCGTGTGCAGCCGTTTCCGTCGGTATGGCCGGTACGCACATTGCGCTCGGATATAGAGCCCGACAATTTCATTGCCAAGCTGGGGCTGTACTCCATGGACAACGGCTCGCCGCTTGCAGCGGGCACCTGGACGGCAGCCAAAGCAGGCGCCGACGCGGCGGCCAGTGCCGCGGCGCGCCTGGCGGCTGGCGAGCGCGCCGCGTTCTGCAGCACACGCCCGCCGGGGCACCATGCAGGCCCCGATTTCATGGGCGGGTACTGCTTCTTGAACAACGCGGCCGTGGCGGCCCAATGGCTGCGCGACCACGGCGCAGCCCGTGTGGCCGTGTTGGACGTGGATTACCACCACGGCAATGGCACGCAGAGCATCTTCTATGACCGTGCGGACGTGCTCTTCGTCAGCATCCATGGCGATCCCCGCACCGAATACCCGTTTTATCTGGGACATGCCGATGAAACCGGCGCAGGCCTCGGTGCGGGCTGCAACCTGAACCTGCCTCTGCCGGCCGGCACCGATGTCGCCACTTGGTTTGCGGCCCTGGAGCAGGCCTGCGCGCGCATCGCCGCTTTTGGAGCGGATGCCCTGGTGGTCTCGCTGGGACTGGATACCTATGAGGGCGATCCGATCTCGCGCTTTCGGCTGGCGACGACAGATTTTCTGCGGCTGGGTGCGCGGCTGCGTGGTGTGGGACTGCCCACTGTGCTGGTGCTGGAAGGCGGCTACGCAGCGGCGGAGTTGGGAACGAATGCGGTGAATGTGCTCGAGGGTTTCGAGCAGGCATGACAACGGAGGCATGAGCGATGAGTGAGACGGTCGATTGCGTCGTGGTGGGCGCGGGGGTGGTGGGGCTGGCGGTGGCGCGCGTATTGGCGCTGCAAGGGCGCGAGGTCTGGCTGCTGGAAGCGGCCAATGCCATTGGCACCGAGACGAGTTCGCGCAACAGCGAGGTGATCCACGCCGGTATCTATTACCCGCAGGGTTCGCTCAAGGCGCGCTTGTGCGTACAAGGCAAGGCCATGCTGTACGACTACTGCAGCGAGCGCGGCGTGCCTCACAGTCGCTGCGGCAAGCTCATCGTCGCCACGTCGACCGAACAGCAGAACGCGCTGACGGGCATCAGGGCGCGCGCGCAGGCCAATGGCGTGGATGACCTGCAATGGCTCTCGCGGGAGGAAGCGCGTGCGCTGGAGCCCGAACTGGAATGTGTGGCAGCGCTGCTCTCGCCCAGTACCGGCATCGTGGACAGCCATGCCCTCATGCTGGCGTTGCTGGGCGACCTGGAGAACGCGGGTGGTGTTCTGGCATTGAATTCGCCTCTGGCCAAGGCCCGTTGCACGCCACAAGCTATCCATTTGGAAGCAATGGATGGCACGTGCATCAGTGCGCGCACCGTGGTCAACGCGGCCGGTTTGCATGCGCCAGTCCTCGCGCGCCAGTTCGAGGGGTTGTCCGCGGTGCATGTACCGCAGGCGGCCTATGCCAAAGGCAACTATTTCACGTTGTCCGGCCGGGCACCCTTCAGCCATCTCATCTATCCCGTACCGGAGGCGGCGGGGCTGGGCGTGCACCTGACGCTCGACCTGGGGGGGCAGGCCAAGTTCGGCCCCGACGTGCAATGGGTGGAAGGCCCCGAGGACCTGGTGGTGGATGCGAGCCGCTCCGAGGCCTTTTACGCCGAGGTGCGCAAGTACTGGCCTGGCCTGCGCGACGGTGCACTGGCGGCGGGCTACGCCGGCATACGCCCGAAGATCCACGGCCCCCATGAGCCTGCGGCGGACTTCCTGATCCAGGGGCCGCGCGATCACGGAGTCTCGGGGCTGGTCAACCTGTTTGGCATCGAATCACCTGGGCTGACCAGCGCGTTGGCAATCGGTGCGCACGTGGCCGGTCTGCTGCACCTAGACGCCGTGTCTTGATGCAACGCGGTCATTTTGTGATAGCCGCCATGCCCTGCGGCGCGAGCACTGGGCTAAGATGAGATACCCGCCTACATGGTTTGCCATGTACGGCGTATTACCGTTGTTTCCTGCTTTGAAAGGCTCCCGTATGACCACCGTATCCGAAACCATTTCCTCCACCCAGGCAGAACTCGAAAAGCTGGTGGGCGACCTGCGCGGTCTGCTGGCCAGCAAGGATCTGGACGGTATTCCCGAGATCAAGCAACTGCGCCAGCGTCTGGATGACGGCATCCATTCGGTACGCGATTCCGCCGTGCGTGCCGCTCAGGAGGCAGCCCTGCAGGCCAAAGATGCCGCGCGCGCCGCCGACCGTTATGCCCACGATGAGCCCTGGCGCGTTGCCGGCGCTGCGCTGGCCGTAGGGGCGCTGGTGGGCTTCATGCTGGCCCGCCGCTGACCGGTAGCGCAATGGCAGGGCGAATCGTCAACGCTGCGGCGCGCTCCAGCGCCTGGGAGGGGCTTGCATGAACTGGTTGTCCCTGCTCGGCCTGGAAGGCTGGGTTGCACGCTGGCGGGCCGCCATCATCGAAGGCGCGATCGCGGTGGAAGACCGTATCGAGCTCGCACGGCTCGAATGGGCCGACCAGAAGCGCCGCATGGCCCAGCTGGTGGTGCTGCTAGTTCTCTTTGGGTGCGTGGCCGTGATCGCCCTGCTGCTGTTGTCACTGGCTGTGCTGGTCCAGTTCTGGGATTCACCGCAGCGCGTGCTGGTGGCATGGTTGCTGGCAGGCGGCTGGTTGCTGGCCTGGGTGGCAGTGGCGGTGGCCCTGGTGTCCATCGGCCGACAGGCGGGTAATGCCTTTGCCCTTACGCGGCGGGAGTTGCAGCAGGACTGGCGCACCATCAAGGAGCAGTTATGAGCCCCTCTTCCCTGGACTCTGGGCAGCCGGCGCGCGTGCCCACCCCGCAGCAGCAGAAGGTGCTGGACCGCATTCTGGTGCAGCGCGAGCGGCTGCGTGCTCGGCGCGCGGCCCTGCGCCAGGCGCGCGCCGTGGCCGCAGGCGCGGAAGTTCGGGTGGAACCCGATGCGCCGCTGGCGGCACGGCTGGTGGCGTTTGCGCGCCTGCATCCCGTTGCGGTGGCAGCGGTGGTGGGCGCTGCGGTGCTGGCGGGGCCTCAACGGCTGGTGCGCTGGGCCACCCTGGTGATGCCGCTGGTCATGCGCATGCGGCGCGGCTAAGGCCCTTTTCCACAGTCTCTATCAGGCCGCATCGCGGCCTTTTTTCTTGGCCCGTTTTTAACGCAGATCGCGGATCGCCTTGGCCGCACGGCCCACGAGGGCAGGGCCTTCATAGATCAGGCCGGTGTAGATCTGCACGACATCGGCGCCTGCGCGGATTTTGCTCACAGCATCTTCGGCGCTCAGAATGCCGCCCACACCGATGATCGGGAAAGCCGGGCCCAGCGCGGCACGCAACTGGCGGATCACGGCGTTGCTGGCTTCCAGCACGGGTGCACCGCTCAGGCCTCCAGTCTCGCCGGCATGGCGCAGGCCCTGCACGGCGTCCCGGCGGATGGTGGTGTTGGTGGCAACCACGCCATCCATGCCGTGGCGCTGAAGTGTGGTGGCAATCACGGCCACTTGGGCCTCGTCCAAATCCGGCGCAATTTTCACGAAGATGGGCACGCGGCGGCCCTGAGCGGCGGCGAGCTGTTCGCGGTGCTCGGCAATGGCGCCCAGCAGGCCGTCAAGCGCCGCATCGCTCTGCAGAGCGCGCAGGTTCTGCGTGTTGGGCGAACTGATATTCACCGTAACGTAGTCGGCATGCGGGTACACGCCCTCCAGGCAGGTGAGGTAGTCGCGCGTGGCGTCTTCGATGGGCGTGGTGGCGTTCTTGCCGATGTTCAGACCCAGCAGCAGTTTGCTCTGGCCGCGGCCCTGTGTGCGGACCTGCGAGCGCTGCACGTTGGCCACGAAGGCATCCAGCCCTTCATTGTTGAAGCCCAGGCGATTGATGAGCGCACGCGCCTCGGGCAGGCGGAACATGCGCGGCTTGGGGTTGCCGGGCTGCGCACGGGGCGTGACGGTGCCAACCTCCACGAAGCCGAAGCCCATGGCGGCCAGCGCGTCGATACAGCGGGCGTTCTTGTCGAGCCCCGCCGCGAGGCCCACGCGGTTGGGGAAGCGCAGGCCTGCCAGTTCGATGGGGTCGCTCACGGTTTCGTTGCACCAGGCCCATTGCAGCGGCGTGCGCTGGCCGCGCGCCAGCATGTCCATGGTGAGTTCGTGGGCGGCTTCGGCGTCCATGCCGAAGAGAAAGGAGCGGGCGAGGGCGTAGGGCAGCAGAGACATGGGGATAATTCAATGATCTTTCCGGATTTTCCCCCATGACTGCACCCACATCCCTTTCCCAAGACGAACTCAAGACCCTGGTCGGCCAAGCTGCACTGCAATATGTGGTGCCGGGCGAACTGCTGGGCGTGGGGACCGGCTCTACCGTCAACAAGTTCATTGACGCGCTGGCATCTATCAAGGACACCATCCGCGGCGCGGTTTCCAGCTCCGAAGCCAGTACGGCGCGGCTGAAGGCGCTGGGCATCCCCGTGCTGGACGCCAACGACGTGCGCTCGCTGTCGGTGTACATCGATGGCGCCGACGAGATCGACGGCAACGGCTACATGGTCAAGGGCGGAGGGGCGGCCCTCACGCGCGAGAAGATCGTCGCCGCGCTGGCACGGCGCTTTGTGTGCATAGCGGACGAGTCCAAGCTGGTGAACGTGCTGGGCGCGTTCCCGCTGCCGGTGGAGGTCATTCCCATGGCCGCAGCGCACATCGCGCGGCGCTTTGAGTCGCTGGGGGGGCAGGCGACGCTGCGTCTCAAGGATGGCCAACCGCTCGTGACCGACAACGGCCAACACATACTGGATGTGCGCGGCCTCACCATCAGCGATCCGCTGGCGTTCGAGACCGAGGTGAATCAATGGCCGGGGGTGGTGACGGTGGGCGTGTTTGCGCTGCAGAAGGCCAACGTCTGCCTGCTGGGCACGGCACAGGGCGTGCGTACGCTGTCCCTGTAAGACGGTGGACGGCAGTGGCGCGGCAATGCCGCGCCGAGCATCCCCTCGCTTTTAGAAAATGATGCCGGCCGGATTGGAGGGAGACGGCCCCGTGGGCGCTGCCGGTGGCGCTGAGGGGCGTCGTGCGGGAGCAGCGGACGCCTTGTCCGCAGCCGGTGCTGCAGGCTGCGCAGGCACCGCAACGAGCGGGGCTGCCGCAGGGCGGCGGTAGTTCGGCGGCAATTGCGACTGCTTGGGGTAGCCGGCGGCGTCCAGGTACTGCGTCCACTCGGTGTCGGAAAAGCCCCGCAGCTGCTGTGCGCCAATGGTGCCGAAGGGCAGGCTGGATTCACCGCTCATGCGCTTGAGCGCGTCGATGTCCTCGTTGGTGCTGACGGTGCGCTCGGTGAAAGGAATGCCACGGTTGATCAGCAGATTGCGCGCGCTGTTGCAGGGCACGCAGTCGCTGCTGGTGTACAGCGTCACGGGAAAGCGCGTGGCCACCTGGCGTAGAGCGTAGGGCAGGGCCTCGGCGCCGCCGCCGCCGCTGCGTGGTCCGGCGCCGACCGCTGTGCCCTCGGCGTTTGCGGCAGGAGCGCGGTCGGAGAAGGTCACCTTGCCATCCGGCCCGACGATGCGGTACACCTGCTGGGCCAGCGCGGCCGTGGACAGCAGGGCGGCCGTGGCGCATGTGGTGGCCAACACGGCAGCGTTGCGAATGATGGACATGGGTTCCTCTCCTCTTGGTTTCTTAAAAATAATAGCTGGTCGCGCTTGCTGCAAGCCATTTTCCAGTAGAAAGCAGGCGCAAACGCCCGGCAGACAAGCGCGAACCGCTCACTTTTATGCTGCCATGCCCTGGTGGCGCAGCAGCGCGTCCAGTGTGGGTTCGCGCCCGCGGAAGGCCTTGAAGGAGTCCATGGCGGGGCGGCTGCCGCCCGCTTCCAGGATGGCCTGGCGGTAGCGCCGGCCGGTCTCCGCGCTGGGCTCCCCGCCCGCGCCGGCAGTTTCCTCGAACGCGGCATACGCGTCGGCGCTGAGTACCTCGGCCCACTTGTAGCTGTAATACCCCGCCGCGTAGCCGCCCGCGAAGATATGGCTGAACGTGTGGGCCGAGCGGCTGAAGGCGGGAGGTTTGAGCACGGCCACTTCGTCGCGCACGCGGTCCAGCAGCGCCAGCACGTCGCCTTGGGGGTCGTGCTCGGTGTGCAGCAGCATGTCGAACAACGCAAACTCGATCTGGCGCAGCGTGGCCATGCCGGCCTGGAAGTTCTTGGCCGCGATCATCTTGTCGTACAGCGGGCGCGGCAGCGGCTCGCCCGTGTCCACATGGGAGGTCATGTGGCGCAGCACTTCCCATTCCCAGCAGAAGTTCTCCATGAACTGGCTGGGCAGTTCCACGGCGTCCCATTCCACGCCGCTGATGCCTGACACGTCGCGCTCGTTCACCTGGGTGAGCATGTGGTGCAGGCCATGGCCGAATTCATGGAACAAGGTGATCACGTCGTCGTGCGTGAGCAGGGGTGGGCGCCCGTCCACCCCGTCGGCGAAGTTGCACACCAGATGCGCCACCGGTGTCTGCAGCAGGCCCGTGTCCGGGCGCAGCCAGCGGGCGCGCGCATCGTCCATCCAGGCCCCGCCGCGCTTGCCCTGGCGGGCAGGCTGGTCCAGGTAGAACTGACCCACCAGCTCGCCGCCGCGCTCGATGCGGTAGAACTCCACGGCGCTGTTCCATACGGGCGCGACGTCGCGGCGGATGGCCACCTCGAACAGCGTCTCGACGATCTTGAACAGCCCGGCCAGCACCTTGGGCGCCGTGAAGTACTGCTTGACCTCCTGCTCACTGAAGGCGTAGCGCGCTTCCTTGAGTTTCTCGGAGATGTAGGGCCAGTCCCAAGACTGGGGGTTGGCCAAGCCCAAATGCTCAGCGGCAAAGGCGCGCAGGTCGGCTACGTCCTTCTCCGCAAAGGGCCGGGCGCGGTGCGCCAGGTCCCGCAGGAAGTGGATGACTTGTTCGGGCGATTGCGCCATCTTGGGCACCAGCGACACCTGGCCGAAGTTGCCATAGCCCAGTAGCTGCGCCTCTTCCTTGCGCAGCGCGAGGATCTCGCCCATCACGGCGGTGTTGTCGAAACGCGCGGCGTCGCCGCTGGCCTGGTCCGATGCGCGTGTGACGTAGGCGTGGTAGAGCTTCTCGCGCAGGGCACTGCTGGTGGCGAACTGCATCACCGGCAGGTAGCACGGCATCTTCAGCGTGAGCTTGTAACCGTCCTTGCCCTCGGCCTGGGCCGCGGCGCGGGCGGCGTTCTGCACGTCGGCCGGCACGCCGTCCAGTTCCTCGGCCGTGGCGTAGTAGGCGTAGGCGTCGGTGGCGTCCAGCGCGTTCTCGCTGAACTTTTGTTGCAACTCGGCCTGGCGTTCCTGGATGGCAGCAAAGCGCTCCTTGGCTGCGCCCTGCAGCTCGGCGCCCGACAGCACGAAGTTGCGGATCGCATTGCTGTGCGCCTGCCGCTGCTCGGGGTTGAGCGTGGCGGGGTCGATCGCCTTGTATTTGGCGTACAGGCGCTCGTCGGCGCCCAGGCGGGTCCAGAACTCGGTGACCTTGGGCAGCGCCTCGTTGTAGGCGGCGCGCAGCTCGGGCGTGTCCGCCACGCTGTTGAGGTGGCTGACGGCGCCCCATGCGCGGCCCAGTTCCTCGGTGGCGACATCCAGTACCTGCGCAATCGCATCCCAGCGGGCCGGGTAGTCCGGCTGGGTGACGGTTTCCAGTGCGGCGTCTGCGCGTTGCAGCAGCACATCCACCGCAGGGGCTACGTCGGCGGGGGTGATGCGGTCGAAGGGAATGTGGCCCGAGAAGTCGAGGAGGGGATTGCTCATGCTGGCTTAGATGGCGTTGCCGTGAGTGGGTTCAAGCCGTTGGCGCAAACGCGCGCCCACCGGCACTCGGGTCAGGGGTGCCTCGCGTCAGAGGCGCTCAGCCGCTTCCAGGGTGTTCACCAGGAGCATGGTAATTGTCATCGGGCCCACGCCGCCGGGCACTGGCGTGATGTAACCCGCCACCTGCTTGACGCCCTCGAAGTCCACGTCGCCGCAGAGCTTGCCTTCGTCATTGCGGTTCATGCCCACGTCGATCACCACGGCGCCGGGTTTGACCATATCGGCCGTGAGCACGTTGCGCTTGCCCACGGCAGCCACCACCACATCGGCCTGGCGCGTCATGGCGGCAAGATCCGCTGTGCCGCTGTGGCAGACCGTGACGGTGGCGTTGGCTGCCAGCAGCATCATGGCCATGGGTTTTCCCACGATGTTGGAGCGACCGATGACCACGGCGTGCTTGCCGCGCAGGTCCTTCATACCGATGGATTCGAGCATCTTCATGCAGCCGTAAGGCGTGCAGGCCTTGAAGCCCACCTCGCCCACCATCAGTGCCCCGGCGCTGGCGACGTGAAAGCCGTCCACGTCCTTGAGGGGTGAGATCGCTTCGATGACCTTGTGGTCGTCGATGTGCTTGGGCAGCGGCAGTTGCACCAGGATGCCGTGGATGCTGGGGTCGTTGTTCAGCGCCTGCACGCGCGCCAGCAGCTGTTCTTCGGTCATGCTGGCGTCGTACTTTTCCAGCACCGAGTGAAAGCCCACGTCCTCGCAAGCCTTGACCTTGTTGCGCACGTAGACCTGGCTGGCAGGGTTGTCGCCCACCAGCACCACTGCGAGGCCGGGGGTGATGCCGCGGCTTTTCAGCGCGGCCGTGCGCGCGGCGACTTCAGTGCGCAGTTGGCGGGAGAGGGCGTTGCCGTCGATCAGTTGGGCTGTCATTGATGAATCCACGATACAAATGAAAAAGCTGCCTGGCGCTTGTCTGGTATGCGCAGGCAGCTATTAAAAACGGAGCGATTAGGCCTTGGCGCTACCTGGCCCCAGGGCAATCTTGAGCAGGTCGGCCACGGTGTTGGCGTTGAGCTTTTCCATGATGTTGGCGCGGTGCGCCTCCACCGTCTTGATGCTGATGCCCAGGTCGTCGGCGATCTGCTTGTTCAGGCGGCCGGCAACGATGCGTTCCAGCACCTGCGCCTCGCGGCTGGTGAGCTTGGACAGCAGCGCGTCGCGGCTGGCGGCCTGCTGGTAGTCGGCAAAGGCTTCGCGTGCATGGTCCAGCATGCGCTCAACCAGGCCCAGCAACTCTTCTTCGTTGAAGGGTTTCTGGATGAAGTCCAGCGCGCCCTTCTTCATGGTGTTCACGGCCATGGGCACGTCGCCGTGGCCGGTGATGAAGACGATGGGCAGGGGCGACTTGCGTTCGACCAGGCGGTCCTGCAGCTCCAGGCCCGTCATGCCGCCCATGCGGATGTCCACGATCAGGCAGGCGACTTCGCGCGGGTCATAGCGTGCGAGGAACGATTCCGCCGAATCAAAGCAGCGTACACGGTAGTCCTTGCCCTCCAGCAGCCACTGGAGCGAGTCGCGGACGGCTTCGTCGTCGTCGACGACATAGACGGTGCCTTTTTTCGGAATCAAACTCATGCAATAGTCCTTGGGGTTGACGTTGCTGCGGAATTGATAGTGGCATCCGCAGCAGTGGCGAGCGGAAGCCAGAAGGAGAACCGGCAGCCGGTGACCTCCGATCCATTGTAGAGGTTCTCCGCGTGCATCCGGCCCTGGTGCGACTCGACGATGCTGCGGCACAGGTTCAGGCCCATGCCCATGCCTTCGCTCTTGGTGGAGAAGAATGCCTCGAACAGGTGCGCCAGCACTTCCGGGGCCAGGCCCTTGCCCGTGTCCTGCACCGAAAACTCGATCACCCCGCGGCCATCCACATGGCGCGGCACCACGCGCAGCTCCACGCTGCGCCCGGAGGGGGGGCGGTGGGCCTGGGCGATGGACTCGGCGCCGTTCTTCATCAGGTTGATGAGCACCTGCTCGATCAGGATCGTGTCGGCCATCACCTGGGGCAGGCGGGCGGCGACGTAGTGCGTCAGGTGCACGTTGTGGCGCCGCAGTTCGATGTCGGCCAGTTCCACCGCTTCGCTCACCATCTCGTGCACGTCGGCCAGCGTGCGGTTGGGTTCGCTTTTTTTCACGAAGGCGCGGATGCGCTGGATGATCTGGCCGGCGCGCTGCGCCTGGTGGGCGGTCTTTTGCAGCGCCGTGAGCAGTGCCTCCTCGCTGATCTGGCCGCCCTGGATGCGCGAGACCATGCCGCTGCAATAGTTGTTGATGGCGGTGAGCGGCTGGTTGAGTTCGTGGGCTACGCTGGAGGCCATCTCGCCCATGGTGATGAGGCGGCTGACCGACTGGGCGCGTTCGGCCTGGCGCGCGGCCTGCTCCTCGGCCTGGCGGCGCGGCGTGATGTCGGTGGCAATGACCATTTGCGCCAACCGGCCGTCCACCCAGTTCAGGTAGCGCGAGCGCACCTCCAGCCACTTGCCCAGATCGGGCAGGTAGATCTCGGCGTTCTCCGAACGGGCGCTGGTCAGCGAGTCGGTGGGCAGGCCCATCAGGCCATCTTCGTCGTCCATGCCGCCGGAACTGTAGGAGGTGGGTAGCACGCCCGCCTGCGCCACTAGCTGCAGGTGGCCGCTGGTCTGCGAGCCGAACCATTGGCGGTACAGGCGGTTGGCAAACAGCAGCTCCTCGCTCCCCAGCGGCGCCACGGAGACGGAGGCGTCCAGCGCCTCCAGCACGATGGTGAAGCGCTCATGCGAGGCGGTGAGTTGCTCGCGCACGCGGTTGGGCTCGGTGATGTCGGTCATCGAGGTCATCCAGCCTGTCTGGTGACCGCGTGCGTCGATCAGCGGCGAGACGTACAGGCGCGCGTCGAACAGCGTGCCGCTCTTGCGCCGCACGCGTACCTGGAATCCACCGGGCACGGTCTTGCCCGAGAGTTCGTCGCGCAGATTGGCGTGCAGCGACTCATATTCGCCCTCGGGCCAGTAGCTGTAGGGCGGGGTCTGCCCGACCAGCTCGGCCTCGGTCCAGCCTGTCATCTGGCAGAACGCGGCGTTCACATAGGTGATGCGGCCCTCCAGGTCCAGCGCGCGCATGCCGGTGAGGATGGAGTTCTCCATCGCCCGGCGGAAGTTGGTTTCTGCCACCAGTGCTTCCTGGGCCTGCAGCCGCCTGCGCGTGTGCCGCCAGGTGGCGATGAGCATCCATGCCGTCATCACGCTGAGCGTGCCCACGAGCCAGAACAGCCCGCTGCCCACCACGCCCAGCGACGTACGGTACGCCTGCGCCCGCATCACGAGGCCGTTGCCCACCGGGTAGACCGGGATCTCGTACTGGTTGGCCTTGGTGGTCCAGGGCAGCAGCGCATTGGTGCGCGGGGGCAGGGGCGTGCCCGCCAAGGTGCGGCCATTGCCGTCCAGCAACGTGACGGCGTAGCGCGCCAGCACCTCGGTGGGAGTGCCGTAGCGCAGCAGGCTGTCGATGGAATATTCCGCCAGCACCACGCCGCCGAACTTGCCCTGGGGCGACAGGGGCACCTGCAGTTGCAGCAGGGGCGCGCTCTCGCCCTCGGTGGCCGTGGGTTGCGAATACAGCGGCTGTTGCAGGTCGCGGACGGCGTTAAAGAGGTTGGTGGTCTCGCCGGGCTTGAGCACCTCCCCGCCCACGCGCAGCTGGCTGCTGGTCACGGCAGGCGCGGCGTGGCTGGCGCGGATGCGCCGGCGCTCGTCGATCCAGGTGATGGCCTGCAGCTCGGGGTACTGGCTGATGAGCGGCTCGGCGCGGCTGCCGAAGTCCGCGCGCTCCACATCCTGGTTGGACAGATCGCGCGCGATGCGCATGATCTGCTCTTGCCGCTCCAGCAAGCGCAAACGCACGCGCTGCTGGGCGTATTCCACGTCGCGCCTGAGGGCTTCCTTCTCGCGTTCCACCTCTTCCGTGCGCAAATACCAGAACGAGGCCACGATGGCAGCGAGGAACATCAGCACCGATGCCACGGGCGCCAGCGCCGCGAACCGGTCCTGGCGCGTGGGCGAGAGGCTGCGCCACCAGGCACGCCACCAGCGCGCCGGGGTTTTCACGGCAGACACGGTGGAAGAGGGTGCGACAGGGGACTCCATGGGCGCGGAGTTTAAAGGCTTCGCGGGGGTGATTTCATCTGAAGAAATAATGTGCAATTGCAGCAATTTTTCATATTAAGAGATGAAAAAGCATCATTTGAAATGATGAAAATTTGTGCGAAACTCGCGCCCGTATTACCGTTATTGCCACTGAATCAAGGAGACAGGTATGTCTGATCCGACCAAAGTCCTGACCGCTACCGACATCGACCAACAGGAAACCCGCGAATGGCTGGACGCGCTGTCGGCAGTGATCGACAAGGAGGGGCCGGAGCGTGCCCACTTCCTGCTGGAGCAATTGCTGGAGCAGGCGCGCCAGAGCAGTATTGACCTGCCGTTCTCCGCCAATACGGGATACGTGAACACCATCGAGCCGGACCAGGAGGCCCGCTGCCCCGGCAATATCGCCATCGAGAAGCGCCTGCGCGCCTACATGCGCTGGAATGCCATGGCCATGGTGGTGCGCGCCAACCGCCTGCATCCGCATGACGGCGGCGACCTGGGCGGCCACATCGGCTCCTTCGCTTCGCTGGCCTCCATGTGGGGCGCGGGCTTCAACCACTTCTGGCATGCCGAGAGCGAGAGCCACGGCGGCGACTGCATCTATTTCCAGGGCCACAGCGCGCCCGGCATCTACGCCCGCGCCTACCTGGAAGGCCGCATCACCGAGGACCAGCTCGAAAACTTCCGCCAGGAAGTGGGCGGCAAGGGCCTGTCCAGCTACCCGCACCCCAAGCTGATGCCGGGCTTCTGGCAGTTCCCCACGGTGTCCATGGGCCTGGGGCCGATGATGGCCATCTACCAGGCGCGCTTTCTCAAGTACCTGCATGCCCGCGGTATCGCCAATACCGAGAACCGCAAGGTCTGGATCTTCCTGGGCGACGGCGAGATGGACGAGCCCGAGAGCAAAGGCGCGATCAGCCTGGCCGCACGTGAAAACCTGGACAACCTGATCTTCGTTATCAACTGCAACCTGCAGCGCCTGGACGGCCCGGTGCGCGGCAACGGCAAGATCATCCAGGAGCTGGAGGGTGACTTCCGCGGTGCGGGCTGGCATGTCATCAAGCTGCTGTGGGGCAAGGGCTGGGACGAGCTGCTGGCGCGCGACAAGAGCGGCAAGCTCAAGCAGCTGATGATGGAGACGCTGGACGGCGACTACCAGACCTACCGCGCCATGGACGGTGCGTATATCCGCAAGCATTTCTTTGGCAGGTACCCCGAGACGGCCAAGCTCGTGGAGCACCTGAGCGACGACGAAATCTGGGAACTGCGCCGCGGTGGTCACGAGCCCGAGAAGGTGTATGCCGCCTTCCATGCGGCCAATGAACACCAGGGTCAGCCCACGGTGTTGCTGGTCAAGACCGTCAAGGGCTATGGCATGGGCAAGGCCGGTGAGGGCAAGAACACCGTGCACCAAACCAAGAAGCTGTCGGACGAGGACATCAAGTACATCCGCGACCGCTTCAACATCCCGATCCCCGACAGCGAGCTGGACAAGCTGCCCTACTACAAGCCGGCCGACGACACGCCGGAAATGAAGTACCTGCACGAGCGCCGCAAGGCCCTGGGCGGCTACCTGCCGCAGCGTCGCACGCACGCCGACGAGAGTTTCACCGTGCCGGCGCTGGAGACCTTCAAGGCCGTGCTGGAGCCCACCGCGGAGGGCCGCGAGATCTCCACCACCCAGGCCTACGTGCGCTTTCTCACGCAGCTGCTGCGCGACAAGGCCCTGGGTCCGCGCGTGGTGCCCATCCTGGTGGATGAGGCGCGTACCTTCGGCATGGAGGGATTGTTCCGCCAGATTGGCATCTACAACCCCAAGGGCCAGCTCTACACCCCGGTCGACCGCGACCAGGTGATGTACTACAAGGAAGACAAGGCCGGTCAGATTCTTCAGGAGGGCATCAACGAGGCGGGCGGCATGTGCTCGTGGATCGCTGCGGCGACGTCGTATTCGACGAACAACCGCATCATGATCCCGTTCTACGTGTACTACTCGATGTTCGGCTTCCAGCGCTTTGGCGACTTCGCCTGGGCCGCGGGCGACATGCAGGCGCGCGGCTTCTTGCTGGGTGGCACCAGCGGTCGCACCACGCTCAACGGCGAAGGCCTGCAGCACGAGGACGGCCACAGCCACATCCTGGCCAACACCATTCCCAACTGCGTGAGCTACGACCCGACCTTCGCGCACGAGGTGGCGGTCATCATGCAGGACGGCCTGAAGCGCATGGTGGAGAAGCAGGAAAACGTCTACTACTACATCACGCTGCTCAACGAGAACTACGCCATGCCGGGCCTGCAGCCGGGCACGGAAGAGCAGATCATCAAGGGCATGTACCTGTGCAAGGCCGGCGCGGACGGCGACAAGCGCGTGCAGCTGCTGGGTTCGGGCTCGATCCTGCGCGAGTCGATCGAGGCGCAGAAGCTGCTCGCCGCCGACTGGGGCGTGCAGGCCGACGTGTGGAGCTGCACCAGCTTCAACGAGCTGACCCGCGAGGGCCAGGACGTGGCGCGCTGGAACCTGCTGCACCCGCTGGAGACACCGCGCGTGTCCTTCGTGGCGCAGCAGCTGGGCGGCCGCCCGGGCCCCGTGGTCGCCTCGACCGACTACATGAAGAACTACGCCGAGCAGATCCGCGCCTTCATTCCCGATGGGCGCTCCTACACCGTGCTGGGTACCGACGGCTTTGGCCGCAGCGACTTCCGCTACCGCCTGCGCGAGCACTTCGAGGTCAACCGCCACTACATCACCGTGGCCGCGCTGAGCGCCTTGGCCGACGAGGGCAAGCTGCCCAAGGAGAAGGTGGCCGAGGCGATTGCCAAGTACGGCCTCCAGACCGAGAAGATCAACCCCCTGCACGCCTGAAGACCGGGAGACAAGACAATGGCATTGGTAAACATCCAGGTTCCCGACATCGGCGACTTCGACGAGGTCGGCGTGATCGAGCTGCTGGTCAAAGTGGGCGACACGGTGAAGGCCGAGCAGTCGCTGATCACCGTGGAGTCCGACAAGGCCTCGATGGAAATCCCGTCGAGCCACGCGGGTGTGGTCAAGGAACTCAAGGTCCAGCTGGGCGACAAGGTCAAGCAAGGCAGCGTGATCGCCGTGCTGGAGGCCGCGGGCGAAGCGGCTGCTTCTGATGAAAAACCGGCTCCAGCGCCCGCCGCACAAGCGCCGGCAGCTATCGAAACGCAAGCGCCGGTCGCGCCTGCTGCACCCGCCGCCCCTGCTGCGGGTGGTGGCGCGGTTGAGGTGCGTGTGCCCGACATCGGTGACTTCAAGGACGTCGCCGTGATCGAATTGCTGGTCCAGCCCGGCGACGCGGTCAAGGTGGAGCAGTCGCTGTTCACCGTGGAGTCCGACAAGGCCTCGATGGAGATCCCTTCGCCCGCCGCCGGCGTTCTCAAGGAGCTCAAGGTCAAGATCGGCGACAAGATCAACGTGGGCGACCTCGTGGCGGTGCTTGAAGGTGCCGCCCCTGCACCTGCCGCCGCCCCGGCGCAGGCTGCTACACCAGCGGCCGCTTCTGCTCCGGCCGCTGCCGCGCCCGTGGCGGCTCAGGCCTCCGCGCCCGCACCAGCTGCGGCAACGGCAACGGCGCCCGTGCCTGCCCACCAGCCCTCGACGCCCACGCCGGGCCTGCCGCACGCCAGCCCCTCGGTGCGCAAGTTCGCCCGCGAACTGGGTGTACCGCTGGCGGAGGTCAAGGGCACGGGCATCAAGGGCCGCATCACGCAGGACGATGTGGCGGCCTTCACGCGCCAGGTGATGAGCGGTGCGCTGCAGACCCAGGCGCAGGGCAGCAAGGCGCCCGCTGCGGGTGGCTCTGGGGTGGGCCTGGACCTGCTGCCGTGGCCCAAGGTGGACTTTGCCAAGTTCGGCCCCGTCGAGCGCAAGGAGCTGTCGCGCATCAAGAAGATCAGCGGCGCCAACCTGTCGCGCAACTGGGTGATGATTCCCCACGTCACCAATAACGACGAGGCCGACATCACCGAGCTGGAAGCCTTCCGCGTCTCCACCAACAAGGAGAACGAGAAGAGCGGCGTCAAGGTCACCATGCTGGCCTTCGTCATCAAGGCCGTGGTCGCGGCGCTGAAGAAGTTCCCCGAGTTCAACGCCAGCCTGGACGGCGACGCGCTGGTCTACAAGCAGTACTTCCACATCGGCTTTGCGGCCGACACGCCCAACGGCCTGGTGGTGCCCGTGCTGAAAGATGCCGACAAGAAGGGCATCCTGCAGATCAGCGCCGAGATGGCCGAGCTGGCCAAGAAGGCCCGCGACGGCAAGCTGGGTGCGGCCGACATGCAGGGCGGCAGCATGTCGATCAGCTCGCTGGGCGGCATTGGCGGCACGCATTTCACCCCCATCATCAATGCGCCCGAGGTGGCCATCCTCGGCCTGTCCAAGAGCCAGATGAAGCCCGTGTGGGACGGCCAGCAGTTCGTGCCGCGCCTCACGCTGCCGCTGAGCCTGTCGTACGACCACCGCGTGATCGACGGCGCCTCTGCCGCGCGCTTCAACGCCTACCTGGGCCAAGTGTTGGCGGACTACCGCCGCATCCTGCTGTAAGGACGGAGCACAACATATGGCAATCATCGACATCAAGGTGCCCGACATCGGCGACTTCGCCGAGGTGGGCGTGATCGAAGTGCTGGTGCAGCCGGGCGACACCATCCGGGCCGAGCAGAGCCTGGTCACCGTGGAGTCCGACAAGGCCTCCATGGAGATTCCCAGCAGCCACGCCGGCGTGGTCAAGGAGCTCAAGGTCAAGCTGGGCGACAAGGTGGCCGAGGGCTCCGTGCTGCTGACGCTGGAAGTGGCGCAGGGTGCGGCGGCGCCGGCTGCGGCCCCTGCCGCGGCGAGCACACCCAGCGCACCGCCATCTGAGTCAAAACCGGCTCCAGCGCACGCTGTTCAAGCGCCAGCAGCTCCTAAAACCGAAGCAGCCAGCTTCGGCGGCAGTGCCGACGTGGAGTGCGATGTGCTGGTGCTGGGCGGCGGCCCCGGCGGTTACAGCGCCGCCTTCCGCGCGGCCGACCTGGGCCTGAACGTGGTGCTGGTCGAGCGCTACGCCACCCTGGGCGGCGTGTGCCTGAACGTGGGCTGCATTCCCTCCAAGGCGCTGCTGCACGTGGCGGCGGTGATGGACGAGGTGAGCCACCTGAAGAGCGCCGGCATCGACTTCGGCGCGCCGCAGGTCCACATCGACACCCTGCGCGGCCACAAGGAAAAGGTCATCGGCAAGCTGACCGGCGGGCTGGCGCAGATGGCCAAGATGCGCAAGGTGACCGTGCTGCGCGGCTACGGCCACTTCGTCGGCGCCAACCACCTGGAGGTGGAGGAAACCACCGGCACCAGCCAGGACAAGACCGGCGCCAAGAAGGTGGTGGCGTTCAAGCGCGCCATCATCGCCGCCGGCAGCCAGGCCGTGCGCCTGCCGTTCATGCCCGACGATCCGCGCGTGGTGGATTCCACCGGCGCGCTGGCGCTGCAGGGCGTGCCCAAACGCATGCTGATTCTGGGCGGCGGCATCATCGGCCTGGAAATGGGCACGGTGTACAGCACGCTGGGCGCGCGCCTGGACGTGGTGGAGATGCTGGACGGCCTGATGCAGGGCGCTGACCGCGACCTGGTCAAGGTATGGCAGAAGATGAACCAGCACCGTTTCGACAACGTGATGCTGAATACCAAGACCGTGGCCGCCGAGGCCACGCCCGAAGGTATCAAGGTAAGCTTCGCGCCCGCCAAGGACGGCGTCGCGGTGCCCGAGCCCCAGGTGTACGACCTGGTGCTGCAGGCCGTGGGCCGCACGCCCAACGGCAAGAAGATCGCCGCCGACAAGGCCGGTGTCGCCGTGACGGACCGCGGCTTCATCAACGTCGACATCCAGATGCGCACCAACGTGCCGCACATCTTCGCCATCGGCGACATCGTGGGCCAGCCCATGCTGGCGCACAAGGCGGTGCACGAGGCGCATGTGGCGGCAGAAGTTATCGCCGGTGAATTGCAGGGCAACAAGGAACTGGCCAGCGCCGCCTTCAACGCCCGCGTGATCCCCAGCGTGGCCTACACCGATCCCGAAGTCGCCTGGGTGGGACTGACCGAGGATCAGGCCAAGGCCCAAGGCATCAGGGTCAAGAAGGGCCTGTTCCCCTGGGCCGCCTCGGGCCGCGCCATTGCCAATGGGCGTGACGAAGGCTTCACCAAGCTCCTGTTTGATGATTCGCCCGAGGCCCATGGCCACGGCAAGATTCTGGGCGGTGGCATGGTCGGTACCCACGCGGGCGACATGATCGGCGAGATCGCCCTGGCCATCGAGATGGGCGCCGACGCGGTGGACATCGGCAAGACCATCCACCCGCACCCCACGCTGGGCGAGAGCATCGGCATGGCGGCGGAAGTGGCGCATGGCAGCTGCACGGATGTGCCGCCTGCGCGCAAGTAAGTCCGCAGCCAAGCTACCCTGACAAGGCCCGAACTGGCGACGGTTCGGGCCTTGTGCTTTGCGTACCCAAACAATCGCCGCAGAATGCTGTGCATTTGTACAGTATTCATGTCAGCCACTTCCAAGCCCAAGCTCTACAACCCACGCCACCCCGAACGCACGCTGCTCTACCAAACGGTAGCCGAGCACCACGAGACCTGGCTAGAGTTGGCCAGCGCGGGTCAGTTCGACGGACAGGGCGACCACCACACCCCCAAGCCCTTCGTGCGCAAAGCGTTTGCCAAGTATCTTGAGTGCGGCATCTTTGCCCATGGCTTTGCCCGCGCTCGCTGCGGCGACTGTGGGCACGACTACTTTGTAGCCTTCTCCTGCAAAGGCCGGGGAGTCTGCCCCTCGTGCACCACCCGGCGCATGGTGGAGACAGCAGCGCACCTGAACGATCACGTATTCCCCCGCCTGCCGGTGCGCCAGTGGGTGCTGTCGGTTCCCAAGCGGCTTCGTTACTTCATGCAGCGCGACGGAGCGGTGCTGAGCATGGTGCTGCGCATCTTTCTGCGGGTGATCGCACAAACTCTGCAGACCCACAGCCCCGGTGCGGCCCATATGGACAAGGCAGGCCTGCACATCGGTGCCATCGCCTTCATTCACCGATTCGGCTCCAGCCTCAATGAACACGTCCACTTCCACGTTTGTGTGGTGGACGGGGTGTTTGAGGAAGTGGAGGGCGATGCTGATGCGACCCCTCGAATCTCATCGCCGGGTGTCATCTTTCACGCGGCCACCGGCATCGATGCGGCTACCGTGGCCCCAGTGCAGACCACACTGCAAAAACGCATCCTGCGCGCCTTCGTTGCTCGGGGCCTGCTGGAGAACTGTGACGCCAAAGACATGCTGGGCTACAAACACAGCGGCTTCTCGGTGGATGCGGGGGTGTGCATCGAAGCCCACGACCGCGCTGCGCTGGAGCGGCTGCTGCGCTATTGCGCGCGTCCACCGTTTTCCATGGAGCGCCTACGCAAAGAGGGAAGCAAACTGGTGTACCGCTGTGCCAAACAGCGCAGCGAGCCCACCAGTGACAAGCGTGGTGCCAAGGCAGATGAGCTGCACCTCACACCGCTGGAACTGATCGACCGCATCGCCGCGCTGGTGCCACCGCCACGCACCCACCGGCACCGCTACTTTGGTGTGCTGGCACCAAACTCGCCGCTGAGAGCGGCGGTAACGGCGCTGGCTCAGCCTGCTGCGTCGCAACCAGCCACGGTGGAGACTGCACAACCTGGCGCGGGCGTACCTGGGGTGGCGGCGCCGGGCAACGCGGCCACACCCACACCCGAACCTGAAGCACGCCCGAAGCGAGCGGCGCATTACTTGTGGGCGGTGCTGATTGCCCGCATCTACGAGGCATTTCCGCTGCTGTGCCCCATGTGCGGTGGACAGATGCGCATCATTGCCTTCATCACCCACAGCGCCGAAATCCGCCACATCCTGAACCACATCGGGGTGGAGTCTGCCCCCCCGCACATCACCCCGGCACGCGGGCCACCGCTGTGGGAGGGCTGCGACGCGCCGGTGGATGATGGTGCGCAAGGCGAGCCGGATTGGGATCTGGCAGCTCAACCCGACGAGGTAGACCAGCGCGTCAATTGGTGACCCAGTGAAGCGGCGGTATCCATCGCTGCGGGGAAGCAGCTGCGCGCGCGCCAGGCCCAAATGCATACTGCCTCCCAAGCTCTTGCCATTGAGCGGCAAGCGAGCGCTCAACCTTCCTTGGCCGAACGTGTTTCGAGGCCCAAAACTCGTGCCATACTTGGCCTCATGCGGTTGAATTTCCTATCCGTTTTCGTCGGCTTCCTGGCCCTGCTGACACTTGAGGAGATGATGGGATGATCCCGGGCAACGACAACAATGGCGGGCAGGAGCGCCGCACACTGTGGATCGTCCTGCTGCTGAACGCGGCGATCGCTGCGGGCTTCTTCGTTTCCGGCTTCTTCGCGGACTCGAGCGCGCTGATCGCCAACGGCGTCGACAACCTGTCCGATACGGCTGTGTATGCGCTGAGCCTTGTGGCGCTCACCCGGGGCCAGACATGGAAGACACGCGCCGCGGTCGCTTCGGGCGTCATGCTGCTGATCTTCGCGGGCGGCATCTTGATCGATGTCGGACGGCGCTACGTGCAGGGCAGCGAGCCCATCGGACCTACCATGATGGTCATGTCCGCGATCGCCGGCGTCGTGAATTACCTCTGCCTGCGGCTGCTCCAGCGCCTCAAGGATCCGGACGTCAATCTCCGGGCCGCAACCACCTTCAGCTTCAACGACTTCATTTCCAACGGCGGCATCCTGATCGCCGGCGTGCTGGTGCTGTGGTTGGGTACCAATTGGCCGGACCTGCTGGTCGGCTTCGCCACCGCCATCATCGCCATCAAGGGCGGTGTCGAAATCCTGCGCGACGCGCGCGCCGAAACCAAGAAAAGCGAAAGGAGGTCGTCATGAACGACAAGCTCGAACTCGACATTCCAGTGTTGTTGCCGGACCTTCCTGACGCGGCCGATGCCTGCCTGGACCGTCTCGTATCAACCCTGTCAAAGCGCGAAGGTGTCGAGCGGGCGCATGTGATCTGTCTCGACGGCAACACGCCAGCGGCGCTGTGCATCCATTTCGATGCCGCCAAGCTGCCGCTGCCACGGTTGCGCGAAATGGTGCGCGCCGCAGGTGCCGAAATCACCGAGCGCTACGGCCATGCGATCTGGCAGGTGACGGGGATCAACCACGAACGTCGGGCGCGCACGGTCAGCGATGCGCTGTGCGCCTTGCCCGGCGTGGTCCAGGCAAGCGCCAGCACCAGCGGGTCTGTCCGGGTCGAATATGATCGCCGCGAAACCACCGAAGAGGAGGTGCGCGCTGCGCTTCGCAAGCTGAAGGTGAGGGTGGGCAAGCGGGTCGCTGCCGATGAACATGCCGGCCACGACCACGGCCCCGGGGGCCACGGCGCGGGCGAAGAGAAGCACGGCCCCGGCGATGGCCACGACCATAGCCACGCCGAATTTCTCGGCCCCAATACCGAGCTGATCTTCGCGCTCGCCTGTGGCGCGCTGCTGGGGATCGGCTACGCGATCGAGAGGCTGGTCGCTGGCGCGCCCGAATGGCTGCCGACCGCCTGCTATATCGCAGCCTATTTCTTCGGCGGATTCTTCACGCTGCGCGAGGCGATCGACAACCTCCGGATGAAGAAGTTCGAGATCGACACGCTGATGTTGGTCGCTGCGGCCGGCGCCGCTGCGCTGGGCGCATGGGCCGAAGGTGCGCTGCTGCTGTTCCTGTTCAGCCTCGGCCATGCGCTTGAGCATTATGCAATGGGCCGCGCCAAGAAGGCGATCGAGGCGCTGGCGAAGCTCGCGCCCGAAACCGCGACCGTGCGACGCGGCGGGCAGACCAGCGAAATCCCGGTCGAGCAGATGGTCGTCGGGGACATTGCCATCGTCCGCCCGAACGAGCGCCTGCCTGCCGACGGCTTCGTCATCAAGGGCACCAGCGCGATCAACCAGGCCCCGGTCACGGGTGAAAGCATCCCGGTCGACAAGGTGCCGGTCGCAGATGCCGCAGCGGCACGCGCCAAGCCCGATGCGGTAGACGCGGAAAGCCGGGTCTTTGCCGGTACGATCAACGGCGGCGGTGCGATCGAGATCGAGGTGACGCGCCGTTCCAATGAAAGCGCGCTTGCCAAGGTCGTCAAGATGGTGAGCGAAGCGGAGACGCAAAAGTCGCCGACGCAGCGCTTCACCGACCGGTTCGAGCGGATCTTCGTGCCCGCCGTCCTGATCCTGTCGGTGCTTCTCCTGTTCGCTTGGGTCGTCGTCGACGAGCCGTTCCGCGACAGCTTCTACCGCGCGATGGCGGTGCTGGTGGCGGCAAGCCCTTGCGCGCTCGCGATCGCCACGCCGAGCGCGGTGCTATCGGGCGTCGCCCGCGCAGCGCGCGGCGGCGTGCTGGTGAAGGGCGGTGCGCCGCTCGAAAATCTCGGGTCGCTGAAGGCGATCGCCTTCGACAAGACGGGCACGCTGACCGAAGGTCGGCCGCGCATCACTGATGTCGTGCCGGTCGATGGCGCCGATGAAGGCGAGCTGCTGGCGCTGGCCGTGGCTGTCGAGGCGCTGAGCGATCATCCGCTGGCCCAAGCGATCGTCAAGGACGGTCGCGAACGTCTGGATGGGCGCGCCTTGCCCACTGCCGGCGATCTCAAGAGCCTGACCGGTCGCGGCGTCACCGCAAGCGTCGATGGCGAGACGGTGTGGATCGGCAAGGCGGAGATGTTCGGAACGGAAGGTATTCCGACCCTTGGGCAGGGGGCGCAGGATGCAATTGCGCGCCTGCGCGAGAACGGGCGCACGACGATGGTGGTCCGCAAGGGGGATCGCGACCTGGGCGCGATCGGCCTGATGGACACGCCTCGCGAAGCGGCAAAAACCGCGCTGCGCCGGCTGCACGAGATGGGCGTATCGCGGATGATTATGATCTCCGGCGATCACCAGAAGGTCGCCGAAGCGATCGCCAACGATGTCGGGATCGACGAGGCATGGGGCGATCTCATGCCGGAAGACAAGGTCGCCGCGATCAAGAAGCTTGCCGGCGAAGACAAGGTGGCGATGGTCGGCGATGGCGTGAACGACGCGCCGGCGATGGCGAGCGCAACGGTCGGCATTGCGATGGGTGCAGCCGGCTCGGACGTGGCGCTGGAGACGGCCGACGTGGCGTTGATGGCCGACGATCTGGCGCACCTGCCGTTCGCGGTCGGCCTGAGCCGCCACACGCGCGGGATCATCCGACAGAACGTCTTCGTCAGCCTGGGCGTTGTCGCCTTCCTAGTGCCTGCCACCATCCTCGGCCTCGGCATCGGGCCAGCGGTGGCGGTCCATGAGGGTTCCACGCTGCTCGTCGTCATCAACGCGCTCAGGCTGCTCGCCTACCGCGATCCGGCGGGGAAGGCGGCATGAAGTGGCTGATTGCCTTCGACCTCGACGGCACGCTTGCGGAGAGCAAGCGGCCATTGTCACAGGAGATGGCCGCAACCCTCGCTCGATTGCTTGCCGTCACCGACGTGGCGGTGATCTCGGGCGGTGACTGGCCGCAATTCGAAAAGCAGGTTGCTTCACGCCTTCCTGTGGATGCCGCCCTAGACCGCCTCTGGTTGATGCCGACCACGGGCACAAAGCTCTACCGGTTCATCAATGGCGCTTGGCGCGCTGTCTATGCCGAGTTGTTCGACGACGCGGAGAGGGCGAAGATCCGCACGGCTTTCGATCGGGCGCTCGTCGATGCCGGGATCGCTGATGAACGCATCTGGGGTGAACGGATCGAGGATCGGGGTAGCCAGATCACCTTTTCAGGGCTTGGCCAGGCAGCGCCGCTGAAGGAAAAGGAAGCGTGGGATCCTGACCGAAAGAAGCGCACCGCGTTGCAGGCGACCTTGCGCGCGGCGTTGCCGGACCTCTCGATCAATCTTGGCGGCACGACATCGATCGACGTGACGAGGGCAGGGGTCGACAAAGGCTATGGCCTGAAGCGTCTGAGTGCCGAAAGCGGCGTGCCGCTCGATGCGATGCTGTTCATCGGCGATGCGATTTTCCCCGGCGGGAATGACTATCCTGCTGCTGAAATCGGCCTCGATACGGTGAAGGTGCGCGACGTAGCCGAGACGACTGCCGTCGTGACCGCCATCATCGCATGTCTGCACCGCTAGGATCGCCGATGTTCGCAACCATCGCCTTCCCCGGTGAGACTTTCCCCCATTTCCTCCGATCTGGAGCAATCGCGTAGAACAGGCAGGCCGCTGGAACCTGCTGCACCCGCTGGAGACACCGCGCGTGTCCTTCGTGGCGCAGCAGCTGGGCGGCCGCCCGGGCCCCGTGGTGGCGTCCACCGACTACATGAAGAACTACGCCGAGCAGATCCGCGCCTTCGTCCCCGCAGGGCGCTCCTACACAGTGCTGGGCACCGACGGCTTTGGCCGCAGCGACTTCCGCTACCGCCTGCGCGAGCACTTCGAGGTCAACCGCCACTACATCACCGTGGCCGCGCTGAGCGCCTTGGCCGACGAGGGCAAGCTGCCCAAGGAGAAGGTGGCCGAGGCGATTGCCAAGTACGGCCTCCAGACCGAGAAGATCAACCCCCTGCACGCCTGAAGACCGGGAGACACGACATGGCATTGGTAAACATCCAGGTTCCCGACATCGGCGACTTCGACGAAGTCGGCGTGATCGAGCTGCTGGTCAAGGTGGGCGACACGGTGAAGGCGGAGCAGTCGCTGATCACCGTGGAGTCCGACAAGGCCTCGATGGAAATCCCGTCGAGCCACGCGGGTGTGGTCAAGGAACTCAAGGTCCAGTTGGGCGACAAGGTTAAGCAGGGCAGCGTGATCGCCGTGCTGGAGGCCACGGGCGAAGCCGCTGCTTCTGATGAAAAACCGGCTCCAGCGCCCGCCGCACAAGCGTCGGCAGCTATCGAAACGCAAGCGCCGGTCGCGCCTGCCGCACCCGCCGCCCCTGCTGCGGGTGGTGGCGCGGTTGAGGTGCGTGTGCCCGACATCGGTGACTTCAAGGACGTCGCCGTGATCGAATTGCTGGTCCAGCCCGGCGATGCGGTCAAGGTGGAGCAGTCGCTGTTCACCGTGGAGTCCGACAAGGCCTCGATGGAGATCCCTTCGCCCGCCGCCGGCGTGCTCAAGGAGCTCAAGGTCAAGATCGGCGACAAGATCAACGTGGGCGACCTCGTGGCGGTGCTTGAAGGTGCCGCCCCTGCACCGGCGGTCGCTCCGGCGCAGGCTTCTACACCAGCGGCCGCTTCCGCTTCCGCTCCGGCCGCTGCCGCGCCCGTGGCGGCTCAGGCCTCCGCGCCCGCACCGGCTGCGGCAACGGCAACGGCGCCCGTGCCGGCCCACCAGCCCTCGACGCCCACGCCGGGCCTGCCGCACGCCAGCCCCTCGGTGCGCAAGTTCGCCCGCGAACTGGGTGTGCCGCTGGCGGAGGTCAAGGGCACGGGCATCAAGGGCCGCATCACGCAGGATGACGTGGCGGCCTTCACGCGCCAGGTGATGAGCGGTGCGCTGCAGACCCAGGCGCAGGGCAGCAAGGCGCCCGCTGCGGGTGGCTCTGGGGTGGGCCTGGACCTGCTGCCGTGGCCCAAGGTGGACTTCGCCAAGTTCGGCCCCATCGAGCGCAAGGAGCTGTCGCGCATCAAGAAGATCAGCGGCGCCAACCTGTCGCGCAACTGGGTGATGATTCCCCACGTCACCAACAACGACGAGGCCGACATCACCGAGCTGGAAGCCTTCCGCGTCTCCACCAACAAGGAGAACGAGAAGAGCGGCGTCAAGGTCACCATGCTGGCCTTCGTCATCAAGGCCGTGGTCGCGGCGCTGAAGAAGTTCCCCGAGTTCAACGCCAGCCTGGACGGCGACGCGCTGGTCTACAAGCAGTACTTCCACATCGGCTTTGCGGCCGACACGCCCAACGGCCTGGTGGTGCCCGTGCTGAAAGATGCCGACAAGAAGGGCATCCTGCAGATCAGCGCCGAGATGGCCGAGCTGGCCAAGAAGGCCCGCGACGGCAAGCTGGGTGCGGCCGACATGCAGGGCGGCAGCATGTCGATCAGCTCGCTGGGCGGCATTGGCGGCACGCATTTCACCCCCATCATCAATGCGCCCGAGGTGGCCATCCTCGGCCTGTCCAAGAGCCAGATGAAGCCCGTGTGGGACGGCCAGCAGTTCGTGCCGCGCCTCACGCTGCCGCTGAGCCTGTCGTACGACCACCGCGTGATCGACGGCGCCTCTGCCGCGCGCTTCAACGCCTACCTGGGCCAAGTGTTGGCGGACTACCGCCGCATCCTGCTGTAAGGACGGAGCACAACATATGGCAATCATCGACATCAAGGTGCCCGACATCGGCGACTTCGCCGAGGTGGGCGTGATCGAAGTGCTGGTGCAGCCGGGCGACACCATCCGGGCCGAGCAGAGCCTGGTCACCGTGGAGTCCGACAAGGCCTCCATGGAGATTCCCAGCAGCCACGCCGGCGTGGTCAAGGAGCTCAAGGTCAAGCTGGGCGACAAGGTGGCCGAGGGCTCCGTGCTGCTGACGCTGGAAGTGGCGCAGGGTGCGGCGGCGCCGGCTGCGGCCCCTGCCGCGGCGAGCACACCCAGCGCACCGCCATCTGAGTCAAAACCGGCTCCAGCGCACGCTGTTCAAGCGCCAGCAGCTCCTAAAACCGAAGCAGCCAGCTTCGGCGGCAGTGCCGACGTGGAGTGCGATGTGCTGGTGCTGGGCGGCGGCCCCGGCGGTTACAGCGCCGCCTTCCGCGCGGCCGACCTGGGCCTGAACGTGGTGCTGGTCGAGCGCTACGCCACCCTGGGCGGCGTGTGCCTGAACGTGGGCTGCATTCCCTCCAAGGCGCTGCTGCACGTGGCGGCGGTGATGGACGAGGTGAGCCACCTGAAGAGCGCCGGCATCGACTTCGGCGCGCCGCAGGTCCACATCGACACCCTGCGCGGCCACAAGGAAAAGGTCATCGGCAAGCTGACCGGCGGGCTGGCGCAGATGGCCAAGATGCGCAAGGTGACCGTGCTGCGCGGCTACGGCCACTTCGTCGGCGCCAACCACCTGGAGGTGGAGGAAACCACCGGCACCAGCCAGGACAAGACCGGCGCCAAGAAGGTGGTGGCGTTCAAGCGCGCCATCATCGCCGCCGGCAGCCAGGCCGTGCGCCTGCCGTTCATGCCCGACGATCCGCGCGTGGTGGATTCCACCGGTGCGCTGGCGCTCAAGGACGTGCCCAAACGCATGCTGATCCTGGGCGGCGGCATCATCGGCCTGGAAATGGGCACGGTGTACAGCACGCTGGGCGCGCGCCTGGACGTGGTGGAGATGCTGGACGGCCTGATGCAGGGCGCTGACCGCGACCTGGTCAAGGTGTGGCAGAAGATGAACCAGCACCGTTTCGACAACGTGATGCTGAATACCAAGACCGTGGCCGCCGAGGCCACGCCCGAGGGCATCAAGGTGAGCTTCGCGCCCGCCAAGGACGGCGTCACGGTGCCCGAGCCCCAGGTGTACGACCTGGTGCTGCAGGCCGTGGGCCGCACGCCCAACGGCAAGAAGATCGCCGCCGACAAGGCCGGTGTCGCCGTGACGGACCGCGGCTTCATCAACGTCGACATCCAGATGCGCACCAACGTGCCGCACATCTTCGCCATCGGCGACATCGTGGGCCAGCCCATGCTGGCGCACAAGGCGGTGCACGAGGCGCACGTGGCGGCCGAGGTCATCGCCGGTGAACTGCAGGGCAACAAGGAACTGGCAAGCGCCGCCTTCAACGCCCGCGTGATCCCGAGCGTGGCCTATACCGACCCCGAAGTGGCCTGGGTGGGCCTGACCGAGGATCAGGCCAAGGCGCAGGGCATCAAGGTCAAGAAAGGCCTGTTCCCCTGGGCGGCCAGCGGCCGCGCCATCGCCAACGGCCGCGACGAAGGCTTTACCAAGCTGCTGTTCGACGACAGCCCCGAAGCAGGATCAGGAGACGGCCATGCTGGCCGGGGCCACGGCAAGATCCTGGGCGGCGGCATGGTCGGCACGCATGCGGGCGACATGATCGGCGAGATCGCCCTGGCCATCGAGATGGGCGCCGACGCGGTGGACATCGGCAAGACCATCCACCCGCACCCCACGCTGGGCGAGAGCATCGGCATGGCGGCGGAGATTGCCCACGGCAGTTGCACGGACGTGCCGCCGCAGCGCAGGTAAAGGCCACGGCCGTAGCAAAAAAGGCAGCCTCTGGCTGCCTTTTTTATGCTTTTGATAGTGGCTAGCGCTTGCTGTGCAAGGGCTAGAGGCGTTTTTTGTATGAGGTGCTGGGTTGGCGAGTGTGCGTGGCAGCTCAGGCCTGCACCAGTGCCACGCGGTAGCCCTGGCCCGTCTCGATCACCTGCAGCAGCCGGTCGATGTTGGGATGGCTGCCGGGATGCTGGCGGGCATCGGCGGTGTGTTCGGCGAACAGTTCCAGGCCTTCCTGCGCCGCGGCGACGGTGATGCCGCCGTGCTTGGCGGCCAGCGCGGCGTACACGGTCAGTGAGCCCGTCTTACCCGGCTGGTTGGGAATGGTGGCCACCACCTGGCCGGCGTCGTCCAGCAGTTGCAGGGCTGCCAGGTGGGCAATGGAGGGCAATTGGCGCAGGTTGTCAGCGAAGGTCATGCAAAAGCCTTGAACGGAGCGGATGAAACCGTGACGATAACGTAAAAACCATAGCTGTTAGCGCTGGCACAATCTGCGTTAGAGGGCATTTTGATGCCTGTTTTTCTTTGCGCCCGACCCCACTCATGCAAGCCCTGCTCGACGCCATCGCCACCCTCACTCCGCCCGTTGAGGCCTGCCGCATCTTCCATGGGCGTGGCGGGCGGTTTCCCGGCAGCGAGCAGTGGACGCTGGATGCCTATCCACCCGTGCTGGTGCTCACCAGCTTCGCCCCGGTGACGGACGACGCACTCGCCACCATCGACGGCGCCCTGCGCGCACGCTGGCAGCAGGTGGCGCCAGGGCAGCCGCTGAACTGGGTGTTCCAGCACCGCGGCGAGACGCTGCGCATCGAGGGCCGCAGCGATACGCGGCTGATGGCGGGCGAGGTGCCCGAGCCGCATGTGGTCACCGAGGATGGCGCACGCCTGCGCGTCCAGGTGCTGCGCGGGCAGAACCACGGGTTGTTCCTGGACATGGCCGAAGGGCGTCGCTGGGTGCGCACGCATGTGGCGAACCACCGCGCACGCACCGGACGCGGCGCTCGGGTGCTCAACCTGTTCGCCTATACCTGTGCGTTCTCGGTTGCCGCGCTGCAGGCGGGCGCGGCGGAGGTGGTGAATGTGGACATGAGCCGGGGTGCCATAGCCACCGGGCAGCAGAACCACCAGCTCAACGGGTTGGGCGCCGGTGCCCGCTTTCTGGCGCATGACATCTTCAGCTCGTGGGGCAAGATCACGCGCAGCGGGCCGTACGACCTGGTGATCGTGGATCCGCCGTCCTACCAGAAGGGCAGCTTCGTCGCGACCAAGGACTATGCGCGGCTCATGCGGCGCCTGCCGGAACTGCTGATACCGGGCGGCCACGCCCTGCTGTGCCTGAACGCGCCGGAGCTGGGGATGGAGTTTCTCTGCGAGCAGATGCGAACCCAGGCGCCTTCGCTGGCGTTCGTGGAACGCGTTCCCAACCCGGCGGTGTTCGCCGATGTGGACGAGGAGCGGTCGCTGAAGGTACTGGTTTTCCGGGATACGGCGGCGGTGGGTTGAAGGGGCTCCGCGCGCCACAATGCGGTGGACATCGCTTCCCACCCACCGGTTGAAACGCAGCACATGAACACCCCTCGCATCGGACTGATCGGCGTAGGCCTGATGGGCCACGGCATTGCCATGAATATCGCCCGCAAGGGCTATGCGCTGACGGTGCTGGAGCACCCTGGCAACCAGCCCCTGGATGCATTGCGCGCCCAGGGCGTGGCCAGCGCCGCGTCGGTGCGTGAACTGATGCGACAGGTGCAGGTGCTCATCCTGTGCGTGACGGGATCGCCCCAGGTAGAGGCGGTGCTGCTGGGCGAGGAGGGCGCCCTGGCCGCCCTGCAGCCCGGCACCGTGGTGATCGACTGCTCCACGGCCATTCCCTCGTCCACCGAATCCGTCGCCCGCGCCGTGGCGGCGGCCGGCGGGCGGTTCCTGGATGCGCCGATGACCCGCACCCCCAAGGAGGCCGCCGAGGGCCGGCTGAACCTGCTGGTGGGCGGCGAGGCCGCACTGCTCGACGAAGTGCGCCCGGTGCTGCAGTGCTTTGCCGAGAACATCACGCATACCGGTGCCGTGGGCAGTGGCCACCGCATGAAGCTGCTGCACAACTATGTGTCGCTGGGCAGCGTGGCGCTGATCGCGGAGGCTGCCGCCTGCGCGCTGGCGGCCGACGTGGCGCCGCAGGTGTTCCTGGATGTTCTCGCCAAGGGCGGCGGCGGCGGCGTGGCGCTGGAGCGCCTGCGGCCCTACCTGCTGCAGCAGGACCCCTCCGGGCTGCGCTTCTTCATGTCCAACGCGCTCAAGGACATGGGCTACTACACCGCCATGGCGCACGAAGGCGGCGCGGCCGATGGCATTGCCCAGGCCGTGCACGACACCTTTGCCGCCGCCGTTGCCGAGGGTGGGCCGCAGGCGCTGGTGCCGGAGCTGGTAGCGCTGCTGCGCGCCAAGGGGACGGGTTGATGAAGGTTGGACTTCTGGCGGGGATTCCCTCTTCCCGCCTCCAGTCCTCCCGCCTCCAGCCTCCAGCCTCCAGCCTCCAGCCTGTTGATGCGTGGCGGGGACACCCGCGCGGCCCGCTAGTCTGCCGCGAGCACCTGCGTGATGAAGGTCCACTCCTGGGGCTGCAGCGGCGTGATCGACAACCGGTTGCCTCGCTGCAGTACGCGCATCGACGCCAACTCGGGATGGGCGCGCAGTTCCGCCAGGCCAATGAGCCGTGTCTTGCGCACGGCTTGCACGTCCCGCAGCAGCCACCGGGGTTTCTCAAGGGGTGACTTGGGGTCGTAGTAAGGGGATTCAGGGTCGAACTGTGTGGGATCGGGGCGTACGCCCGAGGCTATGCGTGCAATGCCGGCGATACCGGGTGCAGGGCAGCTTGAGTGGTAGAAGAGCACGCCATCCCCCACTTGCATCTCGTCGCGCATGAAGTTGCGCGCCTGGTAATTGCGCACGCCGGTCCACGGCACGGTGGCGCCCGGGGCGCCCAATGCATCGTCAATGGAGCATTCGTCGGGCTCCGATTTCATGAGCCAAAAGCGCGTAGTGGGTGTGGTCATGGCTGGAAGGACTCAGGACACCTGTGTGGCTTGCACACCGTCACCCCATGTGCATGCACTGAAAACGCTGGCCCGTGCGTAGCTACTTACCGCAATTACTAGAGCAGTGCCGGACAGGGTGCCGGCCCCGGTCTCAGTTGGCGGCCGGAGCGCGCGCGGAAATGGCCATGGCGGCGGCGTCTTCGTCCGTCGTCACACGCCGTGCACCGTTGAAGCGCCGCTGCCAGTAGGAAGCGCCCATGTCTTCCACGCGCACCTGCGCACCGGAGCGCGGGGCATGGATGAACTTGCCGTCGCCCACGTAGATGCCCACGTGGCTGAACGCGCGGCGCATGGTGTTGAAGAACACCAGGTCGCCGGGCTGCAGGTCTTTTTTGTCGATGACTTCGGTGGCGGCGGCCTGCTCGTTGGCGCGGCGTGGAAGCACCATGCCCTTGGCCTGCTCGTAGATGGCGCGCACGAAGCCGCTGCAATCAAAACCCGTCTCGGCACTGCTGCCACCCCGGCGGTATGGCACACCGATGAAGCCCATGGCGGTGGAAATCAGGGAGGAGGTGCGGTCTGCCACGTTGTGCTGAACGTCCTGCAACTGGACGAGCAGGCTGCGGTCAATGCTGACTGCAGGGGTGGCGGCTGCCCGCTCCACCTCGGGGGAGGGAGCGGCGTAGGCATTCGAGCAAAGCAGCAGCAGCAGGCACAACCGACGAAACATGGGGCGCGAGGGTACCACGGCATGACGGGAAATCTGCCGACAAGTGATAGTAAATAGTTGATTTACGTGGATTTTCATGAACGTGCCCGCGGCGATAGGCAACGTCTTGCTGGGTTTTGCCCGGTGATGGGGTGAAGTGCCTCCGCATACCTGCCACTCACCATCTCGGGAAAGTGCTTCTACTTTGATAGCGGTTCATGTTTGGTGAACAGGGCCCAACATCGTTTTGACGGATATGACCAGCGCATTAGTCCGCAAACGGGCCCCAATGGCACACTTTGGCCTTCTTTTCTGAGCCCGACATGGGCGATTTCATGACGCGTGGACCTGTTTCCCCCACTTCGCGCCAGCCGCTGCTGTGGGTGGTCGCGCTGGGCTTCTTCATGCAGACGCTGGACGCCACCATCGTCAACACGGCCTTGCCGGCCATGGCGCGCGACCTGGGCGAGAGCCCGCTGCAGATGCACTCGGTGATCGTGGCGTATTCGCTGGCCATGGCGGTGCTGATTCCGGCGTCGGGCTGGCTGGCGGACCGTTTCGGCACGCGGCGGGTGTTCATGTCGGCGATCGCGTTGTTCGTGCTCGGCTCGGTGTTGTGCGCGCTGTCGTCCACGCTGCCGCTGCTGGTGGGTGCACGCGTGGTCCAGGGGCTGGGCGGTGCGCTGCTGCTGCCCGTGGGGCGGCTGGCGGTGCTGCGGGCGTTTCCGCGCGACGAGTTCATCCGCGCCATGAGCTTCGTGGCGATTCCCGGGTTGGTGGGGCCGCTGATCGGGCCGACCCTGGGCGGCTGGATGGTGGAGTACGCCTCCTGGCATTGGATCTTCTGGGTCAATGTGCCCGTGGGGCTGGTGGGCTTGATGGCCGCGCGGCGCTTCATGGCGGCGGGAGAGGTGCTGGCCGTGCGTGGATTCGACGCCGTGGGTTATGGCCTGCTGGCCTTTGGCATGGCGGCCGTGTCGCTGGCGGTGGAGGGCATGGCCGGCGGTGGTGCGCGCAGCGCGTCGTCGCTGGTGATGATGATCTTTGGCCTGGCCAGTCTGGCGGCCTACTGGCTGCATGCGCTGCGCAGCGATGCGCCGCTGTTTGTGCCGGGGTTGTTTGCGGTGCGCACGCTGCGTGTGGGGCTGCTGGGCAACCTGTTTTCGCGGCTGGGCAGCTCGTGCATGCCCTTCATGATCCCGCTGGTGCTGCAGGTCAGCCTGGGCTACGCACCCCTGCAGGCGGGCATGATGATGCTGCCCACGGTGCTGGGCAGCATGGCCGTGAAACCTGCGGTCACCTTCATGGTGCGGCGCTGGGGCTATCGCGAGGTGCTGGTGGTCAATACCTGCGCGCTGGCGTTGCTCATCGCCAGCTTCTGCCTGATCACGCCCGGCCAGCCCCCGTGGCTGCTGATGGTGCAGCTGGCGGCGTTTGGCGGCGTGAACTCCATGCAGTTCTCGGCCATGAACACGGTCACGCTCAAGGACCTGGACACAGGTCATGCCAGCAGCGGCAACAGCCTGCTGTCCATGGTGCAGATGCTGGCCATGGGCATGGGGGTGGCGGCTGCCGGGGCGGTGCTGGCGAGCTTCCAGGGCTACTTTGGCGCCGCAGATGCGCAGGACACGCTCCACGCGTTTCGCGCCACGTTTGCCTGCATGGGTGTGCTGACGCTGGCGGCCACGGCGCTGTTCCTGCAGTTGCCGCCGCACGAGCCGCCGCGCCCCCATCCCCTGGGCCCCGAGGAGCAGAGCTGAACCGGGACTCGTCAGTCTCTTGTGCTATTGTTATAAGAGCTGTTGGCGCTTGCCAGTATTGCCTTGAAGGCCTATTTCTATCCCGATTGCCATGATCGTGCGCGGCCGATCCTGTATCGCTCAGGCCTCGTCGGGGTCCTGTCCCATGAAGCCGCCGCTCTGGTGCGTCCACAGCCGCGCATAGACACCCCCTTGCGCCAGCAGCTGTGCGTGCGTGCCTTCCTCGACGATGCGGCCGGCGTCCAGCACGATGAGCCGGTCCATGGCGGCGATGGTGGACAGGCGGTGCGCGATGGCGATCACCGTCTTGCCCCGCATCAGTCCGTCCAGGCTCTGCTGGATGGCGGCCTCCACCTCGGAGTCCAGCGCGCTGGTGGCCTCGTCCAGCAGCAGGATCGGGGCGTCCTTGAGCATCACGCGCGCGATCGCCACGCGCTGGCGCTGCCCGCCCGAGAGCTTGACGCCGCGCTCGCCCACCTGGGCGTCGTAGCCGCGGCGGCCCTGCAGGTCGGTCAGCTCGTCGATGAATTGCGCGGCCTCGGCGCGTTCGGCAGCCAGGCGCATGTCTTCCTCGGAGGCATCGGGGCGGCCGTACAGGATGTTGTCGCGCATTGATCGGTGCAGCAGCGAAGTGTCCTGCGTGACCATGCCGATCGCTTGGCGCAGGCTGTCCTGCGTGACGTGGGCGATGTCCTGCCCGTCCACCAGAATGCGTCCGCCCTGCACGTCATGAAAGCGCAGCAGCAGGTTGACCAGCGTGGACTTGCCCGCGCCGGAGCGGCCGATCAGCCCGATGCGCTCGCCTGGGCGGATGGTGAGGTTCAGCCCGTCGATCACTGCCGCGCCGTCGCGGTAGCCGAAGCGCACGTTCTCAAACTGCACCTCGCCACGCGTGACCTGCAGCGGGCGGGCATCGGGCGCATCCACCACCGTGCGCGGGCGGGTGAGGGTGTTGATGCCGTCCTGGATGGTGCCCACGCTCTCGAACAGCGTGGTCATCTCCCACATCACCCAGTGGGCGTGGCCCGAAACGCGCAGTGCCATGGCGGTCACCGCGGCCACCGCGCCGGCGCCTACCTCGCCCCGTGACCACAGCCATAGCGCCGTGCCGCAGGCACCGAGGATCATGCCCACCACCAGGGCGTGGTTCACGATCTCGAAGCGGCTGACCAGCCGCATCTGTGCGTAGCCCGTGGTCTTGAACGCGTCCATCGCCGCGCGGGCAAACTCGGCCTCGCGCCGCGTGTGCGAGAACAGCTTCACCGTGGCGATGTTGGTGTAAGCGTCCGTCACGCGGCCGGTCATGACGGAGCGCGCGTCGGCCTGGGCCTTGCTCACCTGGCCCAGGCGTGGCACGAAGTACCAGCACGCGGCCGCGTAGCACAGCGCCCACGCAAGAAAGGGCAGCAGCAGTCGCCATTCAAAGCCGCCCGCCAGTGCCAGGATGGTGACCAGGTAGACGCCCATGCCGATCACCACGTCGCAGGTGGTAAAGATCATGTCGCGCACGGCCAGCGCGGTCTGCATGATCTTGGTGGTGATGCGGCCCGCGAACTCGTCCGCATAGAACGCCATGCTTTGGCCCAGCATCAGCCGGTGGAAGTTCCAGCGCAGGCGCAGCGGGAAGTTGATGGCCAGCACCTGGTGGCGCACGGTGGTCTGCAGCGCCACTATGCCAATGCTGGCGACCAGCACCGCAGCCACCCCGGCGAGCAGCGTGCCGCGCTCGGCCCAGAAGCGCTCGGGCGCAGTGGCGGCGATCCAGTCCACCACCCGTCCCAGCACGGCAAACAGCAGCGCCTCGTAGATGGCCACCACGGCAGACAGGGCGGCCATGGCCCCAACATAGCCGCGCAGGCCGCGCGTGCTGGCCCACACGAAGGCGAGGAACCCGGCGGGCGGCACGGTCGGCTCGGCCGCAGGGTACGGGGGGACACGATTTTCGAACAACCGAAACAACACGATGGCGGACACTCCTGATGCGGCCATGGTACGGGCCGGCGGCTGGCGACGCCGGCGTGGGGAATTGCGCAGGCGCCGCAGCCGCGCGGTCGCAGCAGACGTTGGCGGTGTCTGTTGCCCCCGCACGGGTAAATGCCGCTATGCTCTGCGGCGCGGCGGCGGCCTATCAGCCGTTGTCCTCCCTGTCCATCTGCCCGCATGCCGACATCCCACGCACAGCGCTCGTTCCCCTGGCACTGGCTCCCCGGAGCGGCCGTGGCGCTGGCCGGTTGCGCGGCAAGCTACGCGCTGTACCACCAGCAGCAATCCTCCATGCAGGCCATCGCGCGGGTGCGTTTCGAGCAGGAGGCCCGGCTGTTTGCCGAGACGCTGCAGCGGCGCATGGAGTCCCACGCGGTTTTGCTGCAGGGCATGCGCGGCCTGCTGACGGTGAATCCGCAGCTGCGGCGCGCCGACTTCGAGCGCGTGGCGCGTGAGCTGGATCTGCAGCATTACCACCCCGGCGTGAAGAACATCAACTTTACGCGGTACGTGCCCGGCCCCCGGCGGGCGGCCTTCGAAGAGCAGGCGCGCTCCGACCCGCATCTGGACGGCGACCTGCCGCGGGATTTCGCCATCCATCCGCAGGCCGTATTGCCCGACTATTTCGTGGTGGACTACCTCTGGCCCCAGGGGGGCAACAGCGGCTTGCAAGGGTTGGAGATCCATTCCCAGCCAGCGAACCTCGAAGCCATGCGCCGTGCGCGCGACACCGGCGGGCTGGTCGCCTCCGCGCCGTTCGAGCTGCACCAGGAAACCGAGCACCGCACGGGCGTCATCATCCGCATGCCGGTGTTTGCCGAGCCGGCGGCCGGACAGGCGGGGCCGGCGCGCTTTCTGGGGGCGGTGGGCGTGAGCCTGCGCATCTACGACATCGTGCATGCCGTGCGCACCGCGGGCAACATGCAGGGCCTGGCGCTGCGCATGGCGGACGTGGGCCCCTTCAACAGCGAGGAGCCTGCTCCGCCGCAATCCCTCTTTGAATCGGAGACGCGCGTCGGCACCTCTGCCATGGAATATGAGCAAAGCGTGCGCGTGGGCGCAAGGCGCTGGAGCCTGCAGTTTCAGCCCGTCGTGCCGTTCCTCTCGCCGCAGGAGTCGCGCCTGCCCTGGCTGCTGGGCTCGGGTGGTCTGGTGGTGACCGCACTGCTCACCGCGCTGGTATCCATGCTGGTGCTGCGGCGGTCGCAGGCACTGGACCATGCCAAGGAGACCGATACGGCCTTGCGCGAAAGCGAGGCGCGCCTGCGCGCCGTGTTCAACCAGGCTGCGGTGGGCATCGCCCAGACCGACTCGCGCACCGGCCGCCTGGTGCGCATGAACCAGAAGTTCTGCGACCTGCTGGGCTACAGCGCGCAGGAACTGCAGCAGATGCGCTTTCAGGACTTCAGCGAGCCCAGCGACCTGGCCGCGGACCTGGAGCAATTGCAGCGGATGCTGGCCGGTGAGCTGAGCGAATACCGCATGGAAAAGCGCTACCGCCGCAAGGACGGCAGCGAGGTGTGGGTGGACCTCATGGTCTCGCCGCTGCGCCTGGAAGGCCAGCCCGAACACCACCTTGCGGTGGTGCAGGACATCAGCAAGCGCAAGCACATGGAGCAGGTGCTGCGCCAGAGTGAGGAGCACCTGCGCAACATCCTGAACCACATGCCCGTGGGCGTGAACCAGGTGCAGGACGGCAAGATCGTGTTCCGCAACGACCGTCATGTCCAGATCTGCGGCTACGACATACGCGAGGCGCCCGACGTGGACACCTGGTGGCGCCTGGTAATGCCCGATGCATACCAACGCGAGCATGCGCGCGAGGCATGGCACTCCGCATGCACGGCGGCGCTGAAGAACCCCGACGGTGCCATCCGTACCGTGGAATGCGTGATCACCGCCAAGTCGGGCGTGCGCCGCGCGGTCGAGCTGTCCGGCATGATCCTGGGCGACTCGCACATCGTCACCATGGTGGACCAGAGCCAGCGCAAGGCGGCCGAGGAAGAGGTGCGCTACCTGGCCTACAACGATCCGCTCACCGGCCTGCCCAACCGCCGCCTGCTGCTGGACCGCCTGGAGCAGGCGCTGGCCATGAGCGCCCGCCACCAGCTGTGCGGCGCGGTGATGATGCTGGATCTGGACAACTTCAAGACCATCAACGAGACGCAAGGCCCCGACATGGGTGACCGCCTGCTGCGCGAGGTGGCCCGGCGGCTGCGCGACTGCGTGCCCGAGGACGAAACCCTGGCGCGCCACGGCGGCGACGAGTTCGTCGTGGTGCTCAAGGACCTGGGCGCCGACCCGCAGGAGGCCGCCAACCGCGCCGAGGAAATGGGCCAGACGATCCTGGCGGCCATTCGCGCGCCCTTCGACATCGACGGTCAGCAGCACCACACGGCGCTCAGCGTGGGCATCGCCATCTTCCGCGGGGTGCGCGAATCGGCGGACGAACTGCTCAAGCGCAGCGACCTTGCCATGTACGAGGCCAAGGCCGCCGGGCGCGATACGCTGCGCTTTTTCGATCCACAGATGCAGGCTGCGGTGTCCGAACGCGCGGCGCTGGAGGCGGACCTGCGCGCCGGACTGGATGCGGGACAGTTAGAACTGTTCTACCAGCCCAAGGTGGACCAGGGCCGCATCACGGGCGCCGAGGCGCTGGTACGCTGGCGCCATCCGGACAGGGGCTTCATCTCGCCAGCGGAATTCATTCCCTTGGCGGAAGAAAGCGGACTGATCCTGCGCGTGGGCGAGTGGGTGATGCGCAGCGCCTGCGCACAGCTGGCGCAGTGGAGCGCGCACCCGGTGCTGGGTGAGCTCACCGTCGCGGTGAACGTGAGCCCGCGCCAGTTCCACGAGAGTAGCTTCGTGCCCCAGGTGCTGGAGGCGCTGGCCGCCTCGGGCGCCGACGCGCGCCGCCTGCGGCTGGAACTGACCGAGGGTATGCTGCTGCAGGACGTGGAGGACACCATCGCCAAGATGGTGCAGTTGCGTGGCTACGGCGTGGGCTTCTCGCTGGACGACTTCGGCACGGGCTACTCGTCGCTGGCCTACCTCAAGCGCCTGCCCCTGCACGAGCTGAAGATCGACAAGAGCTTCGTGCGCGACGTGCTCACCGACCCCAACGATGCCGTGATCGCACGCACGATCGTCGCCCTGGGCACCAGCCTGGGCCTGCGGGTGGTGGCCGAGGGCGTTGAGACCGAGGCGCAGCGCGCCTTTCTGGAGCGCAACGGCTGCCACGCCTGGCAGGGCTATCTGCTCAGCCCACCGCTGCAGGCTGCGGCGTTCGAGGCCTTGGTGCTGAAGCGGGCCGGCGTCTGATCGCTGCGGCCTTCTTTTCCATCACGCATTCACGCATGCTGCCCTTCAAGACCCTGGCCCTGTTCCTGCTCACTGCCGTGGCGGAGATCGTCGGTTGCTATCTGCCCTGGTTGTGGTTGCGCCAGGGGCGCAGCGCCTGGCTGCTGGTGCCGGCGGCCGCCAGCCTGGCGCTGTTTGCCTGGCTGCTCACGCTGCATCCGGCGGCCACAGGGCGTGTGTACGCGGCCTACGGCGGCGTGTATGTGGCCGTGGCGCTGGTCTGGCTGTGGACGGTGGACGGCGTGCGCCCCGGCCCATGGGACTGGCTGGGCGTGGCCGTCACGCTGTGCGGCATGGCCATCATTGCCTTTGCCCCGCGTGGGGGCTGAGCTGCCGTAGGATGCTCTCGTAAGAATAGCTGCTGGCGCTTGCTGGGTAAGCGCTAGAGGCCATTTTTGCTTGCAATCGAAGGATGCCCGGCTGGGCATGGGGCCGACACGAGCGCCACGGTATGATTCCGGTCTTTCCTGCACCTGCGAACCGCCCTGTCCAACGCCTGACCCGTGCGTCTTAACTCGATCAAACTCGCCGGCTTCAAGTCGTTTGCCGAGCCCACCAACTTCATGCTGCCGGGGCAACTCGTGGGCGTGGTGGGCCCCAACGGTTGCGGCAAGTCCAACATCATGGACGCCGTGCGCTGGGTGCTGGGCGAGAGCAAGGCCAGCGAGCTGCGCGGCGAGAGCATGCAGGACGTGATCTTCAACGGCACCACCAGCCGCAAGCCGGCCAGCCGTTCCAGCGTGGAGCTGACGTTCGACAACAGCGACCACCGCGCCGGCGGGCAGTGGAACCAGTTCACCGAGATTGCCGTCAAGCGCGTACTCACGCGCGACGGCACCAGCAGCTACTTCATCAACAACCAGCCGGTGCGTCGCCGCGACGTGCAGGACGTGTTCCTGGGCACGGGCCTGGGCCCGCGCGCCTACGCCATCATCGGCCAGGGCACGATCAGCCGCATCATCGAAAGTCGCCCCGAGGAACTGCGCCTGTTCCTTGAAGAAGCCGCGGGCGTGTCCAAGTACAAGGAGCGCCGGCGCGAGACCGAGAACCGCCTGTCCGACACGCGGGAGAACCTCACGCGGGTGGAGGACATCCTGCGCGAACTCAATGCCAACCTCGACAAGCTGGAAAAGCAGGCCGAGGTGGCCGCGCGCTACAACGCGCTGCAGCAGGACGTGACCCTCAAGCAGCACCAGCTGTGGTTCCTGAAGCGCACCGAGGCGGAAAGCGAACAGGCCCGCGTGCGCACCGAGGGCCTGGCCGCCGTGAACGACCTGGAGTCGCGCATGGCCGACCTGCGCCATGTGGAGGCCGACCTGGAGACCATCCGCCAGGCGCACTACGAGGCGGGCGACAAGGTCAACCAGGCACAGGGGCGCCTCTATGAGGCCACGGCCGAGGTCGGCAAGCTGGAAGCCGAGATCCGCTACGTGGTCGAGGGCCGCCAGCGCGTGGAGCAGCGCCTGGTGCAACTGGCCGAGCAGATCGCCCAGTGGTCCGCGCGCAAGGAAGAGGCTGAAGCCGAAGTCGAAAGCATCGAAGGCGCCGGCATGAATGCCGAGGAGCAGGCCGAGATCCTGGCCGCACAGGTCGAGGAGCAGGCGACACGCCTGCCCGAGCTGGAAGACGCCCTGCGCCAGAGCCAGCAGCGCAGCGACGAGCAGCGCGCCACCGTGGCGCAGGTGCAGCAGCAGATCCAGGTGCTGGCGGCCGAGCAGCGCAGCCTGGACGAGCAAAGCCGCCAACTGGAGGCGCGCCTGGAGCGCCTGCGCACCGACCGCAATGCCCTGGCTGCGCCCGACGAGGCGCGCCTGGCCAACCTGCGCCAGCAGTTGCAGCAGGCCGAGGAGGGCGCCGAGATGGCCGAGGCGCGCCTGGCCGAGCTGCAGGACAGCGTGCCCCAGCTCGACGAGGACCGCCGTGCGCGCCAGCAGGTCGTGAACCAGGAAACGGCCCGGCAGGCCGACCTGTCCGCGCGGCTGGAGGCACTCAAGGCCTTGCAGGAGAAGGTCAAGGTGGACGGCAAGCTCCAGCCCTGGCTGGCCAAGCACGGGCTGGAAGGGCTGCAGGGACTGTGGAGCCGCATCCACATCGAACCCGGCTGGGAGAACGCGCTGGAGGCCGCGCTGCGCGAGCGCCTGGCCGCGCTGCCCGTGGGCCGGCTGGACATGGTGCGCGGCTTCCTGGGCGCGGGCGGGCAGGATGCGCCTCCGGCGCGGCTGGCTTTCTACTGCGCGCCGTCTGCGCCCGCGCCCGAAACCCCCGCTGGTTCATCGCGCTTGTCGGATCTGCTGCGCGTGCACGACGCCGGGCTACACGCCGTGCTCGTGGACTGGCTGCAGGGCTGCTACACCGCGCAGACGCTGGACGATGCGCTGAACCGCCGTGCGCAGTTGCAGCCGGGCGAGGCCATCTATGTGGCAGCCGGACATGCCGTGGGCGCGCACAGCGTGAGTTTTTATGCGCAGGACTCCGAGCAGTCCGGCCTGCTGGCCCGGGCGCAGGAGATCGAACACCTGGAGAAAGAGCTGCGTGCCCAGGCATTGATCGCCGAGGAGGCGCGCACGGCGCTGGTGCGTGCCGAGAGCCTGTACGCCGACGCGGCGCAGCGCCTGGTGGCCGCGCGCCGCGAGGCCAGCGAGGCCCAAGGCCGCGCGCACGAGCTGCAGGTCGAGACCCTGCGCCTGTCCCAACTGGCCGAGCAGACCCGGGCGCGCAGCGAGCAGATTGGCGCCGATCTGTCCGAGGTTGAGGCGCAGTTGGGCGACCTGCAGGAGCGCCGCGTCACCGCGGAGGCGCGTTTTGAAGAACTAGACATGCAACTGGCCGACAGCCAGGAGCGCCACGCCCAGCTGGGCGACCGTGTGATCGAGGCCGAGCGCCGCCTGGCCGAATGCCGTGAGCAGCAGCGCGCGCTGGAGCGCCAGGCGCAGGAGGCCCAGTTCTCCCAGCGCAGCCTGCAGGCCCGGCGTGCCGAGCTGGCGCGCACCATCGACACCGCGGCCACCCAGGCACGCGCGTTGCACGATGAGCGCCAGCGCGCGCAGGACGAGCTTTCGCGCCTGTCCGATGCCGCCGCCCAGGGCGGCCTGCAGCAGGCGCTGGACCTGAAGATCGAGCGCGAAAAAGACCTGGCCGCCCAGCGCAGCCAGTACGATGACCTGACGGCGCGGCTGCGCGCCAGCGACGAACTGCGCATGCAGAACGAGCGCACGCTGGAGCCCCTGCGCGCACGCATCACGGAGTTCCAGCTCAAGGAGCAGGCGGCGCGCCTGGGCCTGGAGCAGTACAGCACGCTGCTGGCGGACGCGCAGGCCGACCTGGCGGCGGTGGAGCGCTCCATCCAGGACGGTGGCGTGCGCATGGCGGGGTTGCAGGGCGAGATCGACCGCCTGCACCGCGAGATCACGGCGCTGGGCGCGGTGAACCTGGCCGCGCTGGAGGAGCTGCAGCTCGCGCGCGAGCGCAAGGGCTTCCTGGACGCGCAGACCGAAGACCTGACGCTGGCCATGACCACGCTGGAGGACGCCATCCGCAAGATCGACGGCGAGACGCGCACCCTGCTGTCGGGCACCTTCGAGACCGTCAACGGGCACTTCGGCCGCATGTTCCCCGAACTGTTCGGCGGCGGCCAGGCCAAGCTCATCATGACGGGTGACGAGATCCTCGACTCCGGCGTGCAGGTCATGGCCCAGCCGCCGGGCAAGAAGAACCAGACCATCCACCTGCTGTCGGGCGGCGAGAAAGCACTCACCGCGATCGCGCTGGTGTTCGCCATCTTCCAGCTCAACCCCGCGCCGTTCTGCCTGCTGGACGAAGTGGACGCGCCGCTGGATGATGCCAACACCGAGCGGTATGCCAAGCTGGTGTCCAGCATGTCCAAGGGAACGCAGTTCCTCTTCATCAGCCACAACAAGATCGCCATGGAGATGGCCGAGCAACTGATCGGCGTCACCATGCAGGAGCAGGGCGTGTCGCGCATCGTGGCCGTGGACATGGAGTCCGCGCTGTCCATGGCCGAGGCCTGACCCCGTATTCACCATGAGCAACTTCCAACTTGGTCTCATCATCGCCGGCGCGCTCGTGCTGATCGTCGTCGTCGCCTACAACGCCTGGACAACCCACCGCAACGCGCCCAAGCGCCCGCGGCCGGCCGAGGCCGATCCCGCGCAGGAGCCCGTGGCGCGCCATGAGCCCGCCTTTGATGGCGCGGTGCTTACCGGCGCGGGGCTCACCGGCGCGGGGCTCACCGGCGCGGGGCTTGTCGGGAGCGGCGCCGAAGGCGAGGCCGAGCCCGGCTTTGACGGCCACGCCGTGGATCTGCGTGATGCGCTGGACCTGCCCGTGCCCACGGCCGAGCGCCGCGGCGGGCTGGATCCGCTGATCGACGCCATCGCCCCCATCGTGGCCGAGCAGCAGGTTTCGGGCGATGCGGCCCTGGCCGCGCTGCCGCCCACGCGCCGCGCGGGCAGCAAGCCGTTCGCGGTGGAGGGCTTCAACGACGCCGCGCAGCAGTGGGAAACCCCCCAGCCCGGCCAGCGTTACCTGCAGTTCCAGGCGGGCGTGCAACTGGCCAACCGCCTGGGTGCGCTCAACGAGATCGAGTTCTCCGAATTCGTCATGAAGGCCCAGGGCTTCGCCGACGCGATCAATGCCGCGCCCGACTTTCCCGACATGCTGCACGAGGTGGCCCGCGCGCGCGAGCTGGACCAGTTCGCCAGCGAGCACGATGCGCAGCTCACCTTCGTGCTGCGGGCGCGCCACGCGGCCTGGAGCCCCGGCTACGTGCAGCAGAACGCCGCACGCCTGGGGCTCGTCGCCGGTGCCATTCCGGGCCGGCTGGTGCTGCCGGCGCAGGGGCCGGGCCTGCCGCCCGTGCTCACGCTGACCTACGACGCGCAGGCCGCCATGTCCGACGACCCCGAGCAGTCCGCCGTGCGCGACATCGTGCTGAGCCTGGACGTGGCCCAGGTCCACCGCTCGCAGCAGCCCTTTGCGCGTCTGCGCGAGGTCGCGGCCGCGCTCGGCGAGGCCATGGACGGCGTGCTGTGCGACCAGAACGGCACGCCGCTGCCTGCCATGACCATGGAGCCCATCGCCGCCGATCTTGAGCAGCTGTACGACAAGCTGGACAGCCGCGAACTCTCGGCCGGCTCCGCGCTGGCGCGGCGCCTGTTCAGCTAGGAACCGGCATGATCGACCTGCGCGCCCATGATGTGCGCTCTTTCCTCCCAGCCCAGGACTTCGCGCTGTCCAAGGCGTTCTACGCGGCCCTGGGCTGCACCCTGGAATGGTCGGACGAAGACTTGGCCCTGTTCCACCTGGGCGGGGCACGGTTCTACCTGCAGCGCTACTGCGTGAAGGAATGGGCGGACAACTGCATGCTGCACATTTCCGTGCAAGACGCGGCCCAGTGCTTTGCAGACGTTTCGCAGCTCATCGGCACGGGCCGCTTTCCTGGGGCCCGCGTGTCCGCACCGAAGCAGGAACCGTACGGCGCGTGCGTGACCTACGTCTGGGACCCGTCGGGCGTGCTGCTGCACCTCGCCCAATGGGACCGGGCCTGACCCTTTCCGGCATGACTGAACAATCCGACCTTTTTCCGGCTCCCGCGCCCAAGGGGTCTGCGCTGGTAGCTACAAAAATCAAAGCGCTTCGCGAGCAGTTGAACCGCTGGGCGCACGAGTACTACGTCCAGGACACGCCGAGCGTGCCCGATGCCGAGTATGACCGCGCGTTCCAGCAGCTGCAGGCGCTGGAGGGCGCTTACCCCGACCTGGTGACGCCCGACTCGCCCACGCAGCGCGTGCTGGGCGCGGTGCTGGACGGGCTGACACCGGTGCGCCACCGCGTGCCCATGCTCAGCATCCGCACTGAAACCGACACAGAGGCCAGCGGCGCTAAAGCCTTCGACGCGCGCGTGCGCCGCGAACTGAAGCTGCCGCCCGATGCGCCGCCGGTGGAATACGTGGCCGAACCCAAGTTCGACGGCCTGGCGATGAGCCTGCGCTACGAGGGCGGGCGCTTGGTGCAGGCCGCCACGCGAGGCGATGGCGAGGTGGGCGAGGACGTGACCCACAACGTGCGCACCATCCGCCAGATCCCCCTGAGCCTGCCCGCCGGCGTGCCGCCGGTGCTGGAGGTGCGCGGGGAGGTCTACATGCGCCGCGCGGACTTCGACGCACTCAACGAGCGCCAGCGCGAGAAGGGCGACAAGACCTTCGTCAACCCGCGCAACGCCGCCGCCGGCGCGGTGCGCCAGTTGGACTCAGGCATCACCGCGCAGCGGCCGCTGTCGTTCTTCGCCTACGGGCTGGGCGAGGTCACGCCTGCCGCCGAGGGCGGGCCCGACTTCGGCACGCACTTCGGCATGCTGCAGCAGCTCAAGGAATGGGGATTTCCGGTCGCAGCCCAGGTGCAGATTGCGCAAGGCGCTTCTGAACTCATAGCGTTCCATCAGCGTGTGGGGGCCGAACGGGACGCGCTGCCCTACGACATCGACGGCGTGGTCTACAAGGTCAACAGCCTGGCACTGCAGCGCCAGCTGGGCTTTGTGACGCGCGAGCCGCGCTGGGCCGTGGCCCACAAGTACCCGGCCCAGGAGATGGTCACGCGCGTGGAAGGCATCGACGTGCAGGTGGGCCGCACGGGCAAGCTGACGCCCGTGGCGCGACTCGCGCCGGTGTTCGTGGGCGGCGTCACGGTGACCAATGCCACGCTGCACAACCTGTTCGAGCTGCGCCGCAAGAAAGTGCGCGTGGGCGACCAGGTGATCGTGCGCCGCGCGGGCGACGTGATTCCCGAGGTGGTGGGCGTGGTGCCGGCGGGCGCAGGCCTGGCAGTGCTGGCGGGGTCCGACGCGCTGGTGGACGCCGCCAGCAGCGCGGACGGCACCGCACCCGCGCAGCCGCTGGCGGGGCCGCGCCAGCCCTACGTGCCCAACTTCCGCATGCCGCGCCAGTGCCCCATCTGCGGCAGCGCCGTGGTGCGCGAGCCGGGCGAGGTCAACCACCGCTGCTCCGGCGGGCTGTTCTGCCCCGCGCAGCGCAAACAGGCGGTGCTGCACTTCGCACAGCGCCGCGCCATGGACATCGAGGGCCTGGGCGAGAAGCTGGTGGACCAGCTCGTCGAAGGCCACGTGATCCGCACGCTGCCCGACCTGTACCGGCTCGGGCTGTCCAGCCTTGCGCAGCTCGACCGCATGGCCGAGAAGTCCGCGCAGAACGTGCTGGATGCGCTCGACAAATCCAAGCGCACCACGCTGGCGCGCTTTCTCTTCGGCCTGGGCATCCGCCATGTGGGCGAGGCCACGGCCAAGGACCTGGCGCGCCACTTCGGCCGGCTCGACGCCATCATGGATGCGGGCGTGGAGCAGTTGCTGCAGGTGAATGACGTGGGGCCCGTGGTGGCCGAGGCCATCCACACCTTCTTCGCGCAACCCCACAACCGCGAGGTGGTCGAGCAGCTGCGGGCCTGCGGCGTCACCTGGGACGAGAGCGAGCCCGCTGCCGCCGCCACGCTGCCCCTGGCGGGCATGACCGTGGTGCTGACCGGCACGCTGCCCACCCTGGGCCGCGACGCAGCCAAGGACCTGCTGGAGTCCGCCGGTGCCAAGGTGGCAGGTTCGGTCAGCAAGAAGACGCACTACGTGGTGGCCGGCGCCGACGCGGGCAGCAAGCTCGCCAAGGCGCAGGAACTGGGCATCCCCGTGCTGGACGAGGATGGGTTGCATGCGTTGCTGCGGGGCACAACGCCCAACGCAGGTGGGGGCTAGATGGCACTGACCCGCCGCGCCCCACGGCTGGGCCTTGCGCTGGGCAGCGGCTCGGCGCGCGGCTGGGCGCACATCGGCGTGCTGCAGGCGCTGCGGGAGGAGGGCGTGCGGCTGGACGTGATCTGCGGCTCCTCCATCGGTGCGCTGGTGGGCGCGGCCTACGCGGGGGGCGAACTGGAGCGCTTTGCCGACTGGGTGCAGGGCCTGGGCCTGCGCGACGTGTTCGGCTTCATGGATTTCAATCTGTCGGGCGGCATGCTCAAGGGCGAAAAGCTCATCGCCTTCTGGCGCCGCAACTTCGCCGATTTCGACATCGACGCGTCGCCGCTGCCCTTCGGCGCGGTGGCGACCGACCTGCACTCGGGTGCCGAAGTCTGGCTGCGCCACGGCTCCATCGCCGACGCGGTGCGCGCTTCCATCGCGCTGCCGGGCCTGTTCACCCCCGTGAACCACACCGACGGGCGGCTGCTGGTGGATGGCGGACTCGTCAACCCCGTGCCCGCATCGCTGGCCCGTGCCATGGGTGCGGACATCGTCATCGCCGTGGACCTGAATTCCGACATCCTGCACCGCCACATGCATCCGCTGGCGGTGGTGCGCGAGCCGCAGGCCTCCGTGCCCACGGATGCGGCGCCGGTCCCCGGGCCGGAGCCGGTGCACGAACCGCTGGTCAGCGCCGACTGGATGCGCCGCCTGAAGTTCTGGGCGCCCGCCAGCGGCGAGGCGCCGCCTCCCAAGCCATCGGCGCTGGACGTGATCATGACCAGCGTGAACATCATGCAGATGCGCATCACCCGCAGCCGCATGGCGGGTGACCCGCCCGAGGTGGTGATCGCCCCGCGCCTGGCGCATTTGGGCCTGCTGGACTTTCACCGTGCCAGCGACGCCATTGCCGAGGGCCGGCGCGCCGCCCATGCCAGCCTGCCGCAGTTGCGCCAGTTCATGGGCTGACGCGGTGGCGCGGGCCACCGGGCGGTCAGTGGCATCCGTACAGCGGCCCAGCCTTGCGCGGGATTGGCGGTATAAAGCAGGCCCGGCCCGTCGCCAGGCGCCGCGGCTGGTGCGGCGACCGGCGCGTGTTCTGCCTGCCGCGCATGGCCGGGCACCCCTGTCTACGCATTGCTTCTGAATTCATAGCTGCTAGCGCTTGCTGATCAAGCGCTACAGGCCATTTTTGCCCATAAATTACATGGATCTTTCCACGACCCTGCGAGCCCGCTGGGCCCGCCTGCGGCCCGCGCTGGCGCAACTGTTGCATCGGCCCGAGCGCTGGCTGTCCGCGCATGGCCTGGTGTGGCTGCTGGCGGCGCTGGCGCTGGCCGGCGTGCTGTATGTGCTGGCGCTGATCCCGTTCACGCCGGGGATCAGCGACATCCGCAAGGCCAAGAGCGACCAGCCTGCGCAACTGGTGTCCGCCGACGGGCGGCTGCTCGCCGAGTACCGGTGGGTGAACCGCGAATGGGTGCCGCTGGAAACCATCGCCAAGCCCGTGGTCGATGCGCTCATCGCCACCGAGGACCACCGTTTCTACGACCACTTCGGCCTGGACTGGCGGCGCACGCTGTCGGCCGTCGTGCGCACCGTGGGCGGCGACAAGCAGGGCGGCTCCACCATCACCCAGCAGCTTGCGCGCAATCTCTACCCCGAGGACATCGGCCGCGCGCCCACGCTCACGCGCAAGATCAAGGAGGCGATCACCGCGTTGAAGATCGAGTGGCTGTACTCCAAGGACGAGATCCTGGAGACCTACCTGAACACGGTGCCATTCCTCTACAACGCCTACGGCATCGAGATGGCGGCGCGCACGTACTTCGACAAGTCGGCCGACAAGCTCAACGTGCTGGAGAGCGCCACGCTGATCGGTATGCTCAAGGGCACGGCCTACTACAACCCGGTGCTCAACCCCGAGCGCGCGCAGGCCCGGCGCAACACCGTGCTGGCGCAAATGGCCAAGCGCGGCAAGCTCTCGCAGGCGGAATACGAGCGGCTGATCAAGCGCCCGCTGCGCATCCGCTTCGAGCGGCAGGCCGAGGTGGCGGGACTTGCCCCGCACCTGGCGCAGCAGCTGCGCCGCCAGCTCATCGACTGGGCCGACCGCAACGGCTACAGCCTGTATTCCGATGGGTTGGTGATCCGCACCACCATCGACGGGCGGCTGCAGGAGATGGCCAACCGGGCCGTGCAGCAGCAGGGCCGGGCGCTGCAGGGCGTGGCTGACGGTGCGTGGGCGCCGCGCAGCGCCTGGGGCCCCAAGAGCGCGCTGGTGCAACAGCTGGTGCGCGAGTCGCCCCAGTACGAAAAGGCGGTGGCCGGGGGGGCCGCACCCGAGGAGGCGCTGCGCGAGCTGCTGGACGACGGTAGCTTCCTGCGCACGCTGCGCCAGTCCAAGACCCGCGTGCAGGCCGGCTTCATGGCCATGGACCCGCGCAGCGGCGCCGTGCTGGCCTGGGTGGGCAGCCGCGATTACGCGACCGATCCGTTCGACCACGTGCAGGCCGCACGCCGACAGCCGGGCTCCACCTTCAAGCCCTTCGTGTACGGCGCGGCCTTTGCGATGGGACTGCAGCCGACCGACACGCTGCTGGACACCGCGGTGGAGATCCCCCTGGGTGGCAAGCGGGTCTGGCGCCCCACGGACGGCCGCACGCCGCCCAGCGAGGAGCCCATGACGCTGCGCGACGGGCTGGCGTACTCCAAGAACACCATCACCGCACAGCTCATGCAGAAGGTGGGGCCGGCGCGCGTGGTGCAGCTGGCCCGCGCCATGGGCGTGCGCGAGTCCGAACTGGAGGCCGTGCCCGCGCTGGCGTTGGGCACGAGCTCGGTCACGCTCAAGGAGATGGTCGCCGCCTACGGCACCATCGCCAACGGCGGGCGTTACCTGGCGCCCCGGGTCATCACGCGCATAGAGGACAAGGACGGCAAGCTGCTGGAGGAATTCAAACCTGCATCGCCCGAGCGCGCGCTGGACGTCACCGCCGCGCAGCAGCTGCGCGACGCGCTGCGGGGCGTGGTGGACAAAGGCACGGGCGCGGCCATCCGCAGCCGCTACGGCATCACGGCGGACGTGGCGGGCAAGACCGGCACCACGCAGGACAACACCGACGGCTGGTTCATCCTGATGCATCCGCAGCTCGTCGCGGGGGCCTGGGCGGGCTTCAACGACGGGCGCATCACCCTGCGCAGCGACTACTGGGGGCAGGGCGCGCACAGCGCGCTGCCTATGGTGGGCGACGTGTTCCGCCAGGCCCTGCGCGCCAAGGTCATCGACGCGCGCGAGCGCTTCGTGGATGAGGAGGAAAGCTCCTGGATCGGCTCGGCCGCAGGCACGCTGCGCAACTGGGTCTATGACCTGTTCGGCCGACCCACGGGTGAGCAGGCCGGCCCGGCGGGCGCTCCGGCGCCGCAGCCCGAACTGCCGCAGACGCCGGCGCCGGCCGCCAGCGCCCCGCCGCCGGAAGAGCGCCCCGAGATCACGGATGCGCCCCTTGTGCCGCTGCAGGAGGTCACGCCCCGCCCCGCGCCGGCCGAGCCGCCGGTGTGGGTGACCGAGCCGGATGCACCGTTGCCGGTTCCGCCAGCCGCTGCTCCGGCGGCGCCCCCGGCGCCACCCGGTGCCGGCCCCACCGTGCCGCAGGTCGTTCCTGGCGTGGTGGTCGATCCCGTGCAGCGTGGCGTGGTCGTACCCCGGCCGCAGGACAACGCGCCGTTTTTCGTCGAAACCCGCTGACCACGGCCCTTTGGCATGCAGACGCCGCTCCAACCCTCGCCAGCGCGCATCCCCGCCGCCGTATGGGCGCTGGGCCTGGTGAGCATGCTGATGGACATCTCGTCCGAGATGATCCACAGCCTGTTGCCGATGTTCATGGTGGGCGCGCTGGGCATGTCGGCCTTCGCGGTGGGCCTCATCGAAGGTCTGGCAGAAGCCACGGCGCTGATCGTCAAGGTGTTCTCGGGCACGCTCAGCGACTATCTTGGCAGGCGCAAGGGGCTGGCGTTGCTGGGCTATGGGCTGGGGGCGGTCACCAAGCCGCTCTTCGCGCTGGCTTCGGGCGCCGGCTTGATCGTGACGGCGCGCCTGATCGATCGTGTGGGCAAAGGCATCCGCGGCGCACCGCGCGATGCGCTGGTGGCCGACGTGACCCCGCCGGAGATTCGCGGTGCCGCGTTCGGCCTGCGCCAGTCACTGGACACGGTGGGCGCCTTCGTCGGGCCGCTGCTGGCCGTGGGCCTGATGCTGCTGTGGGCCAACGACTTTCGCGCCGTGTTCTGGGTGGCGGTAGTGCCGGGCGTGCTGTCGGTGGCCGTGCTGGCCTGGGGCGTGCGCGAGCCTGCGTCCCAAGGGGGCGTGCGCCGCACCAATCCCATCCGGCGCGAGAACATCCGCCGCCTGGGGCCCGCCTATTGGTGGGTGGTGGCCGTGGGTGCGGTGTTCACGCTGGCACGTTTCAGCGAAGCCTTCCTGGTGCTGCGCGCCCAGAACATCGGCATACCCATGGCACTCGTGCCCCTGGTGATGGTGGCCATGAACCTGGTGTATGCGGCGGCGGCCTATCCATTTGGCAAGCTGTCGGACCGCGTGAGCCACACGCGGCTGCTGGCCTGGGGCCTGGTGGTGCTGATCCTGTCGGACGTGCTGCTCGCAACGGCCCAGCACTGGACCCTGGTGATTGCCGGCGTGGCCGTATGGGGCATTCACATGGGCATGACGCAGGGCCTGCTGTCGGCCATGGTGGCGGATGCAACTCCGGCCGACCTGCGCGGCACGGCCTATGGCGTGTTCCACCTGGCCAGTGGTTTGGCCATGCTGGTGGCCAGCGCGGTGGCTGGGTTGCTCTGGGATGCCGTGGGGCCGGCAGCCACGTTCTGGGCCGGCGGTGCGTTTGCGGCGCTGTGCCTTGCGGGTCTCGGTTGGCGCAGCGCAGGGGCTGGCCGCTTGCTCAGGTGATGTCGATGCAGTGCATGCCGAAGTGCCCCGCGCGACGGTCGGCAAAGAATTGCTCCAGCGTGTGCTTGACGGTGCGAAACGCGATCTCGTCCCAGGGGATCTCGTCCTCGGTGAACAGGCGTGCCTCGATGGTCTCGTGGCCGGGATCGAAGCGGTCGCTGAGCAGCGTGGCCAGGTAAAAAAGGTGCACCTGACCCGCCTGCGGCACGTTCAGCAGCGAAAACAGCGGGCCCATCTGGATTTGCGCGCCCGCTTCCTCGTCGGTCTCGCGCGCGGCGCCCTCGACGGTGGTCTCGTCCAGTTCCATGAAGCCGGCCGGCAGGGTCCACTTGCCGCGGCGCGGCTCGATGTTGCGCTTGCACAGCAGCACGTGGTCGCCCAGTACCGGCACCGTTCCCACCACCATCAGCGGGTTTTCGTAGTGGATTACGTTGCAACTGGGGCAGACGGCGCGCTCGCGCGTGTCACCGTCGTCGGGCACGCGGTAGGCCACGGCCGTTCCGCAGGCGCGGCAATGCTTGATGGGGCGGCGGAAATTCATCGTTGTATGAATAAAAAACGGCTGCAGCGCTTATGGAGAAAGCGCTAGCAGCTATTTTTATGATAGTGAATCAGGCCACGGCCACGCGCAGCGTGCCCAGGCCGTCGATGCCGCCTTCCAGCACGTCGCCGCGCACCACCGCGCCCACCCCCTCGGGGGTGCCGGTGAAGATCAGGTCGCCGGGCTGCAGCTCCCACGCGGCGGACAGGTGTTCGATGGTCTCGGCGATGTTCCATATCAGCTGGCCCACGCTACTGCGCTGGCGGTCCGTGCCGTTGACCTGCAGCCAGATGGCTGCTTGCTGCACGTCGCCCGCCTGCGCCGCGGGCGTGATCGGGCCGATGGGCGCGCTGGCCTCGAAGCCCTTGCCGATGCACCAGGGGCGGCCCTGCTTCTTCATCTCGCCCTGCAGGTCGCGACGCGTCATGTCCAGGCCCACGGCGTAACCCCAGATGTGCGACAGCGCGTCTGCCGCGGCGATGTGCTTGCCGCCCTTGCCGATGGCCACCACCAGCTCGATCTCGTGGTGCAGGTCCTTGGTCAGCGTGGGGTAGGGCATCTGGCCGGTCTCGCCCGGGTTCACGGGCAGCACGGCGTCGGCGGGCTTCATGAAGAAGAACGGCGGCTCGCGGCCGGTGAAGCCCATTTCCTTGGCATGCTCGGCATAGTTGCGGCCCACGCAGTAGATGCGGTGCACGGGAAAGCGCTGGGTTGTGCCCACGACGGGCACGCTGGCCTGCGGTGCGGGAGGGATCACATAGCTCATGGTTCTCTGGGTGGTAGCGGCGGTGTGAAGGGATGAAGCAGTGTGCCACGGCGCGGCGCCGCGCATGGGCTGTGGCCCGCATTACGCCCGGCGCCGGCTTGGCTTATGCTGCGGCCGCATGAAGCTCTACAACTACTTCCGCTCCTCGGCATCGTTTCGCGTGCGCATCGCGCTGGAAGTCAAGGGCCTGCCCTACGACTACCTGCCGGTCCACCTGGTCAAGGCAGAGCATTTGGCGCCCGGCTATGCCGACCGCGTGGGTGACACGCTGGTGCCGGCGTTGCAGACCGATGACGGCCACCTGCTCACGCAGTCGATGGCGATCATCGAATATCTGGACGAGATCCACCGCGAGCCTGCGCTGCTGCCCGGCGACGCGCTGGCGCGCGCGCGCGTGCGGGCGCTGGCGCAGATGGTGGCCTGCGAGATCCACCCCCTGAACAACCTGCGCGTGCTCAAGTACCTCAAGCACCAGCTGCAGGTGGAAGACGCCTCCAAGGACGCCTGGTACCGCCACTGGGTGCGCAAGGGCCTGGAGGCGTTCGAGCGGCAGCTGGGGCTGCTGGACGGCGAACGGCAGGCCGCCGGGCTGGCGGCCTCGCGCCTGTGCTGGGGCGATGCGCCCACGCTGGCCGACTGCTGCCTGGTGCCGCAGATTTTCAACGGCCGGCGCTTCCATGTGGACATGGACGGCCTGCCGCGCACGATGGCCGCGTTCGACGCATGCATGGCGCTGCCGGCCTTCCAGCGCGCGCAGCCGTCTGCCTGCTCGGACCACGAGGCCTGAAGCCCGTGGCACAGACCGCTCCCTCCGCAGTTCCGCACGACTGGCTGGTTCCGGACTGGCCCGTGCCCGCCCGGGTACGTGCGCTGTGCACCACGCGCAACGGCGGCGTGAGCGCGCCGCCCTGGGACAGCTTCAACCTGGGCCGCTTCGTGGGCGACGACCCCGCCGCCGTGCAGGCCAACTGGGCTGCGCTGCAGGATGCGCTGGGCGCTGGCGGCTCCGCGGTACGGGCGTCATACCTGCGCCAGGTGCATGGCACGGCGGTGCAACCGCTGGACGCGCACACGCCCGATGGGCTGGACGCCGATGGCTGCACCACGCAGGCCGCAGGCGTGGCCTGCATCGTGATGGCGGCGGATTGCCTGCCGGTACTGTTCACCAACCGCGCGGGTACGCGCGTGGCCGCGGCGCATGCGGGCTGGCGCGGTCTGGCCGCAGGAGTGTTGGAATCGACTTTGGAGTGTTTCAGGCCCGCAGCGCAGGCAGGTCAAGCGCGGGCAGCTATTGAAAACGGAGCGACGGCGGATGCGGATGACGTAATGGCCTGGCTGGGGCCCTGCATCGGCCCCGAGGCCTTCGAGGTGGGCGCGGAGGTGCGCGAGGTCTTCTGTGTGCAGGATCCGCGGGCGGCCGCGTACTTTCGCCCGCATGCCAGCGATGGCAAGTGGCTGGCGGACCTGGCCGGGCTGGCACGCCACCGCCTGCGCGCCTGCGGTGTTACGGCGCTGTACGGCAACGACAGCACCAGCGCCTGGTGCACGGTGGCCAATCCGTTACGGTTCTTTTCGCACCGGCGGGACACCTCCCGGCTTGGCAGCAGCGGGCGCATGGCCGCCTGCATCTGGCTGGCCGCCTGAGGCGGCTTCCACCTCGGCCTGCTGCCGGGCGCGCAGCGCGCGCTTTCGCCCGGGCGTGCCCAGGATGTAGAGCACGATGGACATGGGCAGCAGCCCGTACAGCACGAAGGTGACGCTGGCGCCCAGCGCCGTGCCGTTGGCGGACGTGGCCTCGGCCAAGGCCATCAACACGGTGACATACAGCCATGCGATAACCACCAGGTACATGATCGATTCCGAAAGGGCAAAGCGGCGATTGTGGCCGGCTTGCCACGGCGGCGGAAACCCAAAGCCCTGCGAATGCGCTGCAGTTTTCTGCGGCACCGCCTGCTGGGCAACAATGACACATGGGGCCCGCGCCTGGGCCGCGATGGAGGCTGCATGAGCACGAATTTCGACGCCAGCTGGGCCGACAGCGCCCGGCAGTTTCAGCAGATGGTGGGCGAGGGCTGGAGTCAGATGCTGCAGGTCCTGCAGCCCAAGGAAATGGGCGCCGCGCTGTCCATGCCAGCTGCCGGCCCGGTGAGCTTCGCGCCCGACAAGCTGGCTGCGGTGCAGCAGCGGTACCTGCAAGAGGTGCAGGCGCTGTGGAGCCACGCGCTGCATCACGACGATGCACCCCTCAGCAACGACCGCCGGTTCGCGGGCGAGAATTGGGCGCACAACCCGTTGTCGGCGTTCTCGGTCGCGGCCTACCAGTTGCAGGCGCACGCGCTCATGGGACTGGTCGACGCGGTGCAGGCCGACGACAAGACCCGCGCACGCATCCGCTTCAGCGTGGAGCAGTGGCTGGCCGCTATGGCGCCCAGCAACTTCCTGGTGTTCAACGCGGATGCGCAGCAAAAGGCCCTGGAAACGCACGGCGAGAGCATCGCCAAGGGCGTGGCCAACCTGCTGCACGACCTGGGCCAGGGGCATATCTCAATGACCGACGAGAGCCGTTTCGAAGTGGGCCGCAACGTGGCGACCACCGAGGGTGCCGTGGTGTTCGAGAACGAGCTGTTCCAGCTGCTGGAATACAAGCCGCTCACCCCCAAGGTGTACGAGCGGCCCTTGCTTATGGTGCCGCCGTGCATCAACAAGTACTACATCCTGGACCTGCAGCCCGACAACTCGCTGATCCGCCATGCCGTGGTCCAGGGCCACCGCACCTTCGTGGTGAGCTGGCGCAACCCCGATGCGTCGCTGGCGCACAAGACCTGGGACGACTACATCGACGAGGCCGTGCTTACGGCCATCGCCACCGTGCAGCAGATCGCTGGCGCCAAGCAGATCAACGCCCTGGGCTTTTGCGTGGGCGGCACCATGCTGGCCACGGCGCTCGCGGTGCTGGCGGCGCGTGGCGAGGAGCCTGTGGCCAGTTGCACTTTCCTGACCACGCTGATCGATTTTGCCGACACCGGGATCCTCGACGTCTTCATCGACGAAGGCTTCGTGCGCATGCGCGAACTGCAGATGGGGCAGGGCGGGCTCATGAAGGGCCAGGACCTGGCATCCACCTTCAGCTTTCTGCGCCCGAACGACCTGGTGTGGAACTATGTGGTGGGCAACTACCTCAAGGGCGAGACGCCGCCGCCCTTCGACCTGCTGTACTGGAACAGCGACAGCACCAACCTGCCTGGGCCGTACTACGCCTGGTACCTGCGCAACTTCTACCTGGAGAACAACCTTATCCGGCCGGGGCGGCTCACCGTGTGCGGCGAGTCACTCGACCTGACCCAGGTCCAACTGCCTGTGTACATCTACGGCTCGCGCGAGGATCACATCGTGCCGATCGGCGCGGCCTACGCCTCCACACAGGTATTGCCGGGGGACAAGCGTTTCGTGATGGGCGCGTCGGGCCATATCGCGGGGGTCATCAACCCGCCCGCCAAGAAAAAGCGCAGCCACTGGCTGCGCGAGGATGGGCAACTACCCGCCACGCTGGATGCATGGCTGGCTGGGGCCACCGAACTGCCCGGCAGTTGGTGGGACGACTGGTGCGCATGGCTGCACGGCCACGCCGGTCGGCAGATCTCCGCACCCAAGGCCTATGGAAAGGCGCCGAAGTTCAAGGCCATCGAACCCGCGCCAGGGCGCTACGTGCAGCAAAAGGCCTGAGGCCGGCGCCGCACGCTCCCGGGGCGGTGTTGCGGCGCGCTGCGGGGTGACTACGCAATAGTCCTGACACCGGGCCGACAGACAATGGCTACTGGCCTGCGGCCGTGCAGCCGGCAGGTGCCACTCCCGAAAGGACACACCATGGAAGACATCGTCATCGTTTCCGCCGTGCGCACGCCCGTGGGCAAGTTTGGCGGCGCACTGGCCAAGACCCCCGCGACCGATCTGGGCGCCATCGTCATCCGCGAGGCGCTGGCACGCGCCCGCGTCGCTCCCGATCAGGTGGGCGAGGTCATCATGGGCCAGGTGCTTGCGGCCGGCTGCGGCCAGAACCCGGCCCGCCAGGCCATGATGAAGGCGGGGCTGGCCCAGGAGACGCCCGCGCTCACCATCAACGCCGTGTGCGGCTCGGGTCTCAAGGCCGTGATGCTGGCCGCCCAGGCCGTGGCGACGGGCGACAGCGAGATCGTCGTGGCCGGCGGCCAGGAGAACATGAGCCTGGCACCGCACGTGCTCAATGGCTCGCGCGAAGGCCAGCGCATGGGCGACTGGAAGCTGGTCGACACCATGATCGTCGACGGCCTGTGGGACGTGTACAACCAGTACCACATGGGCATCACGGCCGAGAACGTGGCCAGGCAGCACGGCATCACGCGCGAGATGCAGGATGCGCTGGCCCTGGCCAGCCAGCAAAAGGCCGCCGCCGCCCAGGACGCAGGGCGCTTCACGGACGAGATCGTGCCGGTGACACTTGCGCAGAAGAAGGGCGACCCCGTCATATTCGCGGCAGACGAATATCTCAACCGCAAAACCAGTGCCGAAGCTCTGGCTGGCCTGCGCCCCGCCTTCGACAAGGCCGGCTCGGTCACGGCGGGCAATGCCTCGGGCATCAATGACGGTGCGGCCGCCGCGGTGGTGATGAGTGCCACCAAGGCTGCGGCCCTGGGCCTGCAGCCGCTGGCCCGCATTGCGGCCTACGGCACCAGTGGACTGGACCCCGCCACCATGGGCATGGGCCCGGTGCCGGCATCCCGCAAGGCATTGCAGCGCGCGGGCTGGAGCGTGGGCGATGTGGACCTGTTCGAACTCAACGAGGCCTTCGCTGCCCAGGCGTGCGCGGTGAACAAAGAACTCGGCATCGATCCCGCCAAGGTCAACGTGAATGGCGGCGCCATCGCCATCGGTCACCCCATCGGTGCCTCGGGCTGCCGCGTGTTGGTGACCCTGCTGCACGAAATGCAGCGCCGCGATGCCAGGAAGGGCCTGGCCGCGCTGTGCATTGGTGGAGGCATGGGCGTGTCCATGGCGCTGGAGCGTTGAAGGCGCGGCACCCTTTGGGACGGGTGCCCTGCATGCAAAAAAGGCCGCACGGGGAAGCCCGTACGGCCTTTTTTGTCGGCGCAGGCGGCAACGGCTGGCTACGGAGTGCAAAAACGCGATGATGCCCGGTTTTTTGCGCCGCAACAATAATGCTGGGGCGCAGTGTTTTCCTCCTCGGTATTGTCGTAATTCTTGGGTAGAGTGGTCACTGATCTGATTCACTTTTGACACATCCAAGGAGCACACATGAGCCAGAAAGTTGCGTACGTCACCGGGGGTATGGGGGGCATCGGCACGGCCATCTGTCAGCGTCTGCACCGGGACGGGTTCAAGGTCATCGCCGGGTGCGGCCCCACGCGCGACTACAACAAGTGGCTGGGCGAGCAAAAGGCGCTGGGCTATACGTTTTACGCGTCGGTCGGGAACGTGGGCAACTGGGAGTCCACGGTGGAGGCCTTCACCCAGGCCAAGGCCGAGCATGGCAGCGTGGATGTGTTGGTGAACAACGCCGGCATCACACGCGACCGCATGTTCCTCAAGATGTCGCGCGAGGACTGGGACGCTGTCATCGAAACCAACCTCAACAGCATGTTCAACGTGACCAAGCAGGTCGTTGCAGACATGGTGGACAAGGGCTGGGGCCGCATCATCAACATCAGCAGCGTGAACGGCGAGAAAGGCCAGGCCGGCCAGACCAACTACTCGGCGGCGAAGGCGGGCATGCACGGTTTTTCGATGGCGCTGGCGCAGGAGCTGGCCACCAAGGGCGTGACGGTGAATACCGTGAGCCCCGGCTATATCGGCACCGACATGGTCAAGGCGATCCGCCCAGATGTGCTGGAAAAGATCGTCGCCACTGTGCCCGTGAAGCGCTTGGGCGAACCCAGCGAGATCGCGTCCATCATTTCGTGGCTGGCCTCCGAAGAGGGCGGCTATGCCACCGGGGCGGATTTCTCGGTCAACGGCGGCCTGCACATGGGCTGACCTAGCGGCAGCTGGAAAAGGCTGCCTTGAAATGCAAAAGGAACGTGGCAGCACGTTCCTTTTTTGTCTCCACCCTGAAGTGGGCGGTGTGAATCGGGGCCGGTAGCTCCCGGCGGGCCCTGGCAGTGGCTTGGAATTGCGCAGTGCGGCGATTCCTCCAACGAACGGCCTTCAGAACAGGCCGAGTGGACGCTTACAGGCGGGCCGGGGCGCGCTTGCGGTCACGTTCGTCTTCGGGCCAGGCAGAGAGGATTGCAGTCATGGTCATAGGGAAAACTCCTTAGATGTACCCACAACGCGGCCCCCTGGGGAGACGTTGACAGTTCGCTGCAAAAAAATGCAACCCCGGGATATCCCCAGAATTTACTCCTGAAAAAGGAGCTGTCTGCGGTTTATGCGTAAGGCTTGGTGGCTGTTTTTATACAGATACCAAAAATACCTGTAGCCCCTCAGCGCGCCAGTTCCTCCAGCGCTGAGGAAACATCCAGCCACTTTTCCTCAAGGGCTGTCACCTCTTCGGTGCAGTCCTTGAGCCTGCGCCCGCATTCCGCGATCTCCGCGGGGGGCAACGGCTGCATGAGCCGTTCTTCCAACTGCGCTTTTTCCCGGTTTAGGGCTTCCAGGCGCTGGTCGATTTTTTCAAGCTCTCGCTTGAGGGGGCGGGTTTTCTCGGCCAGTTGCTGGCGGGCCTGGGCTTCCTGGCGGCGCTGTTCGCGGGCGTCGCGCAGGGGAGGGGCGGCAGTGGCGGTTGGGGACGCGGCCTCGGCAACGACCACCTGCTCGGCTGCGCGGGCCAGTTCGCGCAGGCGTTTGGACTCCTCAAGCAGGTAGCGCTGGTAATCGTCCAGATCGCCGTCGAAGGGCGCCACGGCACCCCGGCCCACCAGCCAGAACTCATCGCACACGGCGCGCAGCAGCGCCCGGTCGTGGCTGACCAGCATCACCGTGCCCTCGAACTCGTTGAGCGCCATGGACAGCGCCTCGCGCGTGGCCAGATCCAGGTGGTTGGTGGGCTCGTCCAGCAGCAACAGGTTGGGGCGCTGCCAGACGATCATGGCCAGCACCAGGCGGGCCTTCTCCCCGCCGCTCATGGTGCCCACGGCCTGGTGCACCATGTCGCCGCTGAAGTTGAAGCTGCCCAGGAAGTTGCGCAGGTCCTGCTCGCGGCTGGGTTCCTGGGCCTGGGCACCCAGTTCGCGCGCCAGGCGCACCATGTGCTCCAGCGGGTTATCGCCGGGGCGCAGCACGTCCAGCTCCTGCTGCGCGAAGTAGCCGATCGACAGGCCCTTGCCCTCGGTCAGGGTGCCGGAGAGCGGCGCCATGGTGCGGGCGATGGTCTTGACCAGCGTGGACTTGCCCTGGCCGTTGGCGCCCAAAATGCCGATGCGCTGGCCGGCCAGTACCGAGCGGTTCACGTGGCGCAGGATGGTGGTCTCGCTGCCATCCTCGGCGCGATAACCGAAGGACGCGTCGGTGATGGCCAGCATCGGGTTGGGCAGGTTGGCCGGCTCCTTGAACTCGAAGGTGAAGTCGGCCGAGGCCAGCACGGGGGCGATCTTCTCCATGCGCTCCAGCGCCTTCACGCGGCTTTGTGCCTGTTTGGCCTTGGTGGCCTTGGCCTTGAACCGATCGATGAATTTCTGCAGGTGCGCGATCTTGTCCTGCTGGCGCTCGTAGGCCGACTGCTGCAGTTCCAGCTGCTGGGCGCGCAGCTCCTCGAACTTGCTGTAGTTGCCGCCGTAGCGGGTCAGGCGCGCGTTATCGATGTGCAGCGTGACCTGGGTCACGGCGTCGAGGAACTCGCGGTCGTGGCTGATGACGACCAAGGTACCGTTGTAGCGCTGCAGCCAGGCTTCCAGCCATACCAGCGCGTCCAGGTCCAAGTGGTTGGTGGGCTCGTCCAGCAGCAGCAGGTCGCTGGGGCACATCAGCGCGCGCGCCAGTTGCAGGCGCATGCGCCAACCGCCGGAGAAGCTGTTGACCGGGCGCTCCAGCTCCGCCACCTGAAAGCCCAGCCCCAGGATGAGCGCCTGCGCGCGTGCGGTCGCGTCGTGCGCACCGGCGTCTGCCAGGTCGGAGTGCGCCTGGGCGATGGCCATGCCATCACCCGCCTGCTCGGCCGTGTGCAGCGCCTGGCGCAGCTCCGTCAGGCGAGTGTCGCCATCCAACACGAAGGCGGTGGCAGACTCGTCCGTCTCTGGCATGTTTTGCGCCACCTGGGCCATGCGCCAGGCCGCGGGCAGGAAGAAGTCACCGCCGTCTTCGTGCAGCGAACCATTGAGCAGCGCGAACAGCGTGGACTTGCCAGCGCCGTTACGCCCGACCAGGCCGACATGCTCCCCGGGGTTGATGGTGACGGAGACACCGTCGAGCAATACCTTGGCGCTGCGGCGCAGCGTGACGTTCTTCAGGGTGATCATGGGTCAAAACCAATGGACGGGGCGGGGGCCGGACGGGCCGGCGCCGTCACTTTGCGGAAGCGAGTGGGAGCAGGGCCTGGCGTGTGAGCAGCAGCACCTGGTCGCTGCCGGCGCTGGTCTCCAGCCAGAACACGGGCAGGTCGGGAAAGGCGGCCTCGAAGTGTTCGCGTTCGTTGCCGATCTCCAGCACCAGCACGGCGTCTTCGCTCATGCGCGCGGGGGCGTCGGCCAACAGCTGGCGAATGAAGTCCATGCCGTCGCTGCCGCCCCGGATATTGCCGGACAGGGCCAGCTCGGGCTCGGCCCGGTACTCGGGCGGCAGCTGGGCCATGCTGGCGGCGTTGACGTAGGGCGGGTTGCACAGGATCAGGTCCCAGGGGCCGGGCAGGGCGGCCAGGCCGTCGGACTCGACCAGCGTGATGCGCTCCTGCAGCCCGTGCCGGTCCACGTTGATGCGGGCCACGGCCAGCGCGTCGGGCGAGAGGTCGGCGCCCGTCACCTGCACGTCGGGATACGCCATGGCGGCCAGCACGGCCAGGCTGCCGTTGCCGGTGCACAGGTCGAGCACGTGGCGCGTCTGGTCGCTGAGCCAGTCGTCGATGCTGCCGTCGGCCAGCAGTTCGGCAATGAAGCTGCGCGGCACGATGGCGCGCTCGTCCACGTAGAACGGCACGCCCTGCAACCAGGCCTCGCGCGTGAGGTAGGCAGCCGGCTTGCGCGTGGCGATGCGTTCTTCAAAAAGCGTAGCTACCAGCGCTTGATGGGCGGGCGTTACAGGCCGATTTGCCACTGAACCTTCAGCACCCTCGTCGAGCACGCTGTCCAGCGGCAGCCCCAGGCGCCACAGCACCAGCCAGGCGGCCTCGTCCTGCGCGTTGGCAGTGCCGTGGCCGAAGGCCACGCCGGCCTGTGTGAGGCGCGCGGCGCCGCTGGCGACCAGCGCCCCGACGGTGTCACCGTGCACTTTCGCGGTCATGCGCCCGCCAGTGCGTTGAGATGCTCGAGCGTGCGGCGGTAGATGTTCTTGAGCGGCTCGATGTCGACCAAGCGCACGTTCTCGTCGATCTTGTGGATGCTGGCGTTGGGCGGGCCCAGCTCGATCACCTGGGGGCAAATCTGGGCAATGAAGCGCCCGTCGCTGGTGCCGCCGGTGGTGGACAGCTCGGTTTCCAGGCCGGTCTCCGCGCGGATGGCTTGCTGCACCGCCTGCACCAGTTCGCCCGGCGTGGTCAGGAAGGGCTGGCCGCCCAGCGTCCAGGTCAGGTCGTATTCCAGTCCGTGGCGGTCCAGTACCGCATGCACGCGCTGCTGCAGCCCTTCGGCGGTCGATTCGGTGCTGAAGCGGAAGTTGAAGTCGATCACCACCTGGCCGGGGATCACGTTGGTCGCACCGGTGCCGCCGTGGATGTTGCTCATCTGCCAGCTGGTCGGCGGAAAGAAGGCGTTGCCCATATCCCACACGGTGGCGGCGAGCTCGGTGAGCGCGGGCACGGCCTGATGGATGGGGTTGCGCGCCAGCTGCGGGTAGGCGATGTGGCCCTGCACCCCCCGCACGGTGAGCCGCCCGGACAGCGTGCCGCGGCGGCCGTTCTTGATCATGTCGCCGGTCTGCTCGACCGAGGTAGGCTCGCCCACGATGCACCAGTCCAGCCGCTCCCCGCGCGCGCGCAGCTGCTCAATGACCACCTTGGTACCGTCCACCGAGGGGCCTTCCTCGTCGCTGGTCAGCAGCAGCGCGATATCCAGGCGCGGGTCGGGCGTGGCGGCGAGGAATTCCTCGACCGCGACGACGAATGCGGCGATCGAGGCCTTCATGTCGCTCGCGCCGCGGCCGTACAGGCGGCCGTCCCGGTGTGTGGGGGTGAACGGCGGGCTGCTCCACTGCTCCACGGGGCCCGTGGGCACCACGTCGGTGTGGCCGGCAAATACTACTGTTTTGGTAGCTGCTTGCGCTTGTCCAGAGCGCGTTGCAGTGCGTTTTGACCACAAATTGCTGACGCGGAAGTTCTCGGGCCCGCTGTCCAGTCGTTCGCAGGCAAAGCCCAAGGGAGCGAGGCGCCGGGTCAGCAGGTCCAGGCAGCCCGCGTCGTCGGGCGTGACGGAGGGGCGGGCGATGAGCTGTTCGGTCAGTAGCAGGGTGGGGGACATGGGTACAGGCGGCGCACTGCCGTGCAGCGGCCGCGAAACGGGCTCAGGCGGGCTTGACGTCCAGCACGATCTCGGTGAACGAGGGGGCATCGTCCTCGGACTGCTGGCCGGCATCGTTGACGGCGCGCGCCGACTTCGCGGCAGCCGAGAAGTCGTTTTGCAGGCGCCACATGAGGTTGGTGGGGGAATCGGCGTAGGCCAGGCCTTCCTTGCGGTCGATCTTGCCCTCCAGGATCAGGTGTGCCAGCGCTTCCTCGAAGGTCTGCGAGCCTTCGGCCATGGATTTTTCCATGGCCTCGCGGATCCCCGAGAAGTCGCCCTTTTCCACCAGCTCGGCCACCAGCTTGGTGTTGAGCATGACCTCCGCCGCGGGCACGCGATCGCCGGTCGTAGTGCGCACCAGGCGCTGCGAGATGATGGCCTTGAGCGCGGATGCCAGGTCGCCCAGCATTGTGGGGCGCACCTCCACGGGGTAGAACGACAGGATGCGGTTGAGGGCGTGGTAGCTGTTGTTGCCGTGCAGCGTGGCCAGGCACAGGTGGCCCGACTGGGCGTAGGCGATGGCGGCGGACATGGTCTCGCGGTCACGGATTTCGCCGATCAGGATCACGTCGGGCGCCTGTCGCAGCGCGTTCTTGAGCGCGGTCTGCAGCGACTGGGTGTCGCTGCCGATCTCCCGCTGGTTGACGATGGACTTCTTGTTCTTGAACTGGTATTCGACCGGGTCCTCCACCGTGAGGATGTGGCCGGTCATGGACTCGTTGCGCGCGTCCAGCATCGCCGCCAGCGTCGTGCTCTTGCCCGAGCCCGTGGCGCCCACGAGCAGGATCAGGCCGCGCTTTTCCATGATCAGCTCGCTGAGCACCGGCGGCAGGTGCAGCGTGGACAACTGCGGGATGTTCTGCGTGATGAAGCGGATCACCACCGCATAGGTGCCGCGCTGGCGCATCGCGCTGACGCGAAAGCGCCCTACGCCGGTGAGCGGCACACCCATGTTGAGCTCACCGGTCTCTTCCAGCTCTTCGATGCGGTCGGGGGGGACGATCTCGGACAGCAGGTTCTTGGGCGCGTCGGGCGGCAGGATCTGGCTGTTGATCGGCACGCATTCGCCGTTGATCTTGATCAGCGCCGGTGCGTTGGCCGACAGGTAGACATCGGATGCCTTCTTGTCGGCCATCAGGCGCAGAATCCGCTCCATCGTGCTCATGCTGGTTCCCTCTCAGTGCTGGTTATGTATGCGTGCAGTGCCGGTGCGGCGTAGCTTCAGTCGCGCAGCAGGTCGTTCAGGCTGGTGGTGGAGCGGGTCTTGGCGTCCACCTTCTTGACGATGATGGCCGCGTACATGCTGTAGCGGCCGCCGTCCTTGGGCAGGTTGCCGCTGACCACCACGGAGCCTGCGGGCACGCGGCCGTAGGTGGTCTCGCCCGTGGTGCGGTCGTAGATCGGCGTGCTCTGACCGATGTACACGCCCATGCTGATGACCGAGTTCTCTTCGACGATCACGCCCTCGACGACTTCGGAGCGCGCGCCGATGAAGCAGTTGTCCTCGATGATGGTCGGGTTGGCCTGCAGGGGCTCGAGCACGCCGCCCAGCCCCACGCCGCCGGACAGGTGCACGTTCTTTCCGACCTGCGCGCACGAGCCCACGGTGGCCCAGGTGTCCACCATGGTGCCTTCGTCCACATAGGCGCCGATGTTCACGTAGCTGGGCATCAGGATCGCGCCCTTGGCGATGAAGCTGCCGCGGCGCGCCACGGCCGGCGGCACCACGCGCACGCCGGTGGCGGCCATCTCGTCGGCGGACAGGTGGGCGAACTTGGTGGGCACCTTGTCGAAGAAGCCCAGGTCGCCGGCCTTCATGAGCTCGTTGTCCTTCAGGCGGAACGACAGCAGCACGGCCTTCTTGATCCACTGGTGCACGGTCCACTGGCCCACGCCCTCGCGCGTGGCCACGCGCAGCCTGCCGTTGTTGAGTTCGGCGATCACATGCTCGACGGCATCCACCACTTCCTTGGGCGCGGCGGAGGGCGAGAGGCTGGCGCGGTTGTCCCAGGCGTTGTCGATCAGGGTCTGCAATTGTTGGGTCATGGATGGAATCACGTACGGGATTGGATGAATTGCACGATGCGCGAGGCCGCTTCGGCGCATTCCGCGGTCTCGGCCACAAGGGCCATGCGCACGCGCTGGGCGCCGGGGTTGGCGCCGCCGGAATCGCGGGCGAGATAGCTGCCCGGCAATACCGTGACATTGTATTGAGCCAGCAGGGCCTGGGCGAACTCCGCATCGCTCATGCCCAGGGCGTCGGGCACCTTGGCCCAGAGGTAGAAACCCGCGTCGGGCAGGCGCACGTCCATCACCTCGGCGAGCATGGGCGTGACCTGGGCGAACTTCTGGCGGTAAAGGGCGCGGTTTTCTTCCACGTGCACCTCATCGTTCCAGGCAGCCACGCTGGCGGCCTGCACGGCGGGACCCATGGCACTGCCGTGGTAGGTGCGGTACAGCAAAAACGCCTTGATGAGTGCCGCGTCGCCCGCCACGAAGCCGCTGCGCAGGCCCGGCACGTTGCTGCGCTTGGACAGGCTGGTGAAGGCGATCAGGTTGCGGTAGTCGGCTCGGCCCAGTTGGGTCGCCGCCTCCAGGCCGCCCAGCGGGGGCTCGTCACGGAAGTAGATCTCGCTGTAGCACTCGTCCGAGGCGATCACAAAACCGTAGCGGTCGCTCAGCGCGAAGAGCTTCTCCCACTCGGGCAGGGGCATCACGGCGCCCGTGGGGTTGCCGGGCGAGCACACGAAGAGCAGTTGCGTGCGCTGCCATACCTCCTCGGGCACGCTGTCCCAGTCCACGGCAAAGTTGCGGGCTGGATCGCTCGGGGCGTAGTACGGCGTGGCGCCGGCCAGCAGCGTGGCGCCTTCATAGATTTGGTAGAACGGGTTGGGGCACACCACGGTGGCGCCCGCGCGGGTGGGGTCCACCACGGTTTGCGCGAATGCGAACAACGCCTCGCGCGAACCGTTCACCGGCAGCACCTGCGTGGCGGGGTTGACGGGAATATGGTAGCGCCGCTGCATCCAGCCGGCACAGGCTTCGCGCAGGCTGGGGTCACCGGCGGTGGAGGGGTAGCTGGCCAGGCCTGCCAGGTTGGCGGCCAGGGCCTCCTGGATGAACGGCGGCGTTGCATGGCGTGGCTCGCCGATGCCCAGGCTGATGGCGCGGTGTGCGGCCGAGGGCGTCACCCCCGCAAAAAGCTGTCGCAGCCGCTCGAACGGATAGGGCTGCAGTAGGGAGAGCAGGGGATTCATAGGGGGGCGATTATCAGGGATGCGGCCGGGCGCCACAGGGCGCGGCCCCGCCACCCGTTCCCAAAAACAACTACAGGGTTTGATCGCTCTACACAGCCGTCAAATTTGGTTACAAACGGCATCAATTCATCAGTGCGACGCGCCAGGGCGCACATTTCAGCCATCGAGGGGGACAAAAGCGATGACGGTTTCATTCATTCTGCGACCTGGCGTAGGGCTCATGCGGCGCCTGCGTTTCTCGGCCAAGCTGGCCCTGTTGGGAGGCGTGGCCGTGTTGGCACTGCTGGCCGTGGCGGGGGTGCAGGGGTGGGGGCCGCGCGCCACGTGGGCCGTGTGTGGCGTGGCGGTGCTGGCCACCGCCTATCTGGCCACGGCTTTCCAGGCCAGTGTGGCGGGCGACCTGCGGCGGCTGGGCGGCGTAATGGAGCGCACGGCGCAGGGCGACCTGTGCAGCCGGGCCGAAGTGCGCGGCCGCGATGAACTGGCGCACATGGGCGAGCAACTCAACCGCATGGTGTACACGCTCTCGTCGATGGTGGCCGACATTCGCAGCAACGCGGCGCTGGTGGCGCACGCGGGTCAAAGCCTGGCGGCGGACAACCGCGAACTGGCCGACCGCACCGAGCAACAGGCCGCCAGCCTGGAGCAAACCGCGGCCAGCGTGGAGGAGCTGTCTTCCGCCGTGAACAACAACGCGCAGGCGGCTAGCGTGGCCGATCAGCGCGCCGGCGAGGTGCGCCAAGCCGCTGAGGCGGGCACCCAGGCGATGGCGCGGGCGGTGGAGGCGGTGCAGGGCATCCAGAACGATGCCCGTCGCATGGGCGAGATCATCCAGGTGATCGACGGCATCGCCTTCCAAACCAACATCCTGGCGCTGAATGCCGCCGTGGAAGCGGCACGCGCGGGCGAGCAGGGCCGGGGTTTTGCCGTGGTGGCGGCCGAGGTGCGCACGCTGGCGGGCCGCTCGGCCGAGGCGGCGCGCGAGATCCGCGACCTCATTGGCACGTCCGTGCGGCAGGTGGAGGGCAGCGCGGGGCTGATCCGCACCGCCGGTGAGGGCATTGCGGCCATGGCGCAAGGCATCCGTGGCGTGGCCGGGCATGTGAGCGAAATCTCCCACTCGGTCAATGAACAGGGCACGGGTCTGCGCGAGATCAGCACCGCGGTGCAGCAACTGGACCAGATCACGCAGCGCAATGCCCAGATGGTGAGCGATGCCCTGCGCGAGGCGCAGGCGCTGGAGAGCCGGGCGTCCACCCTGTCCCGGGCGGTGCTGGCGTTTCGTCTGCAGCAGGGTACAGCCGAGGAGGCCGTGGCCCTGGTGCAGCGCGCTGCGGCCGTGCAGCGCGGCCTGCCGCGCGACGCCTTTCTTCGCACGTTGACCGACCCCGCACAGCCCTACCACGACCGCGACATGTACGTGTTTGCGCTCGATGCGGGCGGCACCTACCTGGCCTTTGGCGGCAATCCCGCCAAGGTGGGAACGCGGGTGCAGGACATTCCCGGTATTGCCGGGGATGCGCTGGTCAGCGCCATCGTGGCCCAGGCCGAACGCGCGCCGGGCTGGGTGGAATACGACATCACCAATCCGGCCACGGGCGCGGTGCAAACCAAGATGTCCTACGTGCAGCGCGCGGGAGATGTCTATCTGGGCTGCGGCGTCTACAAGTCGCTCGCGGCCTGATGCGGCAGGCCTGTCGCCGGTTCGCGCCGTATTGCCATAGCCCGCTGCGGTCGTGAGCGGTAGGGCTGCCGGCGCAGCGGCGTCAGCCGCGGTCGGCGCGCTGCGCACGGGCGCGCGCCAGGGCCGCGGCAATGGCTGCGCGCTTGGGATCGGGCGCGTTGTCCGGCGCCGGAGGGACGGGTTCGGTGGCGGCGGCCTGCGCCTCCTCGCGCTGCAGCCGCTCTTGCCGCGCCTGGTAGCGCACGCGCGCCTGCTCGGCCTGCGGGGCGGACCATGCGGCCCAGCCAGTGGCCTGGCCGCTGGCATTTTCCATGCGGATGCAATCCACCGGGCACGCGGGCAGGCACAGTTCGCAGCCCGTGCAGTGCGGTGCAATCACGGTGTGCATGCGCTTGTTGATGCCCAGGATGGCGTCCGTGGGGCAGGCCTTGAGGCACAGCGTGCAGCCGATGCACCAGTTCTCGTCGATCACCGCCACGGCGCGCGGGACCTCCGTTCCATGGGCCGCGCTCAGCGGCAGCTCGGGCCGGCCAGTGATGGCGGCCAGGCGTGCAACGCCCTGGGCCCCACCGGGCGGGCACTGGTTGATCTCGGCCTCGCCCCGTGCGATGGCAAGGGCATAGGACTGGCAGTCAGGGTAGCCGCAGCGCGTGCACTGGGTCTGGGGCAGGGCCGCGTCAATGCGCTCGACGAGCGCCTGCTGCGCTGCGGGGGAGGTCATGGCCGGCGTCAGGCGGCGCTGCGTGCGCGGCGGGGGCGTGACGTGGGCTGGGCGGACTGGTTGGCACGGATGAAGTCGCGCACCTGCGGGTAGACCAGCTCGCGCCAGCGGCGGCCGCTGAAAATGCCGTAGTGGCCCGCGCCCTTCACCTCAAGGTGGTTGCGCCGGTCCGCGGCGATGCCGGTGCACAGATCCTGCGCCGCCTCGGTCTGGCCGGAGCCGGAGATGTCGTCGAGCTCGCCTTCGATGGTCAGCAGCGCGGTCTGGGTGATGTCCTGGGGGCGCACGCGCTCCACCGCGCCGTCCGGCGAGCGCACGTCCCAGGTGCCGTTGACCAGGCTGTAGTCCTGGAAGACGGTCTTGATGGTCTCCAGGTAATAGTCGGCATCCATGTCGAGCACGGCGTTGTATTCGTCGTAGAACTTGCGGTGGGCCTCGGCGCTGGCGTCATCGCCCTTGATGAGGTTCTTGAAGTAATCGTAGTGGCTGCTGGCGTGCCGGTCCGGGTTCATGGCCACGAAGCCCATGTGCTGCAGAAAGCCCGGGTACACGCGGCGGCCGGCGCCGGGGAAGTTGCTGGGTACGCGGTAGATGACGTTGTTCTCGAACCACTCCAAGCTGCGTTGGGTGGCCAGGTTGTTCACCGCCGTGGGTGAGCGGCGCGCATCGATGGGGCCGCCCATCATGGTCATGGACAGTGGCGTGGTCTCACCGCGGCTGGCCATCAGCGAGACGGCGGCCAGTACCGGCACGGTGGGCTGGCAGACGCTCATCACATGGCAGTTACCGTATTGGCCCTGCAGGTAGCGGATGAACTCCTGCACGTAGTTCACATAGTCGTCCAGGTGGAACTCGCCCTCCTGCAGCGGCACCATGCGCGCGTTCTTCCAGTCGGTGATGTAGACCTTGTGGCTCTCCAGCATGGAGCGTACGGTGTCGCGCAGCAGCGTGGCGTAGTGGCCCGACAACGGCGCCACGATCAGCACCACGGGCTGGCCCTTGAGCTTGAGCAAGGTGGCCGGGTCGTCCGAAAACCGCTTGAAGCGGCGCAGTTCGCAGAAAGGCTTGTCGACGTCCACGCGCTCATGGATGGCCACGCTCACGCCATCCACGTCCACGGTGCTGATGCCGAACTCGGGTTTCTCGTAGTCCTTGCACAGGCGGTACAGCAGTTCATAGCCCGCCGAGATGCGATGGGCCAGTTGCGTCTCGCTGAACGGCCACAGCGGGTTGCTGTAGAACTTGGCGGCGGCCTGCGCCAGGTCGGCGAAGGGCTCCATGAGGGAGCGCTGGGTCTCGTAGAGGGTGTACAGCATGGGGCAGGACCAAGTTATGTTGCAGTGCAATATATCAGCAGTTGCATTTGCTTGCGTGTCGTGCAACTACGCATTCAGTGTCCCGCGCGCGACATTGGCGGGCGGGCTTGATGCAATGCTTTTGATAGCTGTCAGCGCTTGATGGACAAGCGCTGGAGGTCGATTTGACTTATATCAGGGTGGGATTTTCCTGCAGCCACGCTTCGAAGGCTTCGCGCGAGCTGTTGCGCAGCGCGCGGCGAAACGCCTGCCGGTCGCCCAGGTACAGGCAGTGGCGGATCACGGTGAAGGGGTTGAAGCTGCCCTCGGGGTTCTGCGCCTCGTAGAACTGCTTGTAGCGCTTGACGGTGGCAATCGTTTCGCGCATCAGGGTGTTGAAGCGGGCACGCGTGATGCCCGGTGACCATGCGCGCATGTCGTCCACGAACAGGTCCACCTTCTGCGCGTCGAACTCCACGTCCTTGAAGAAATGGCGGGCAATCTTCAGGAACGTGAAGGCGTTGAGCTCGCTGCCGGGCGCCGACGTTCGGCTGGCTTCGGTCTCGGCCTCGGTGGTCTCGTCGGGTGCGTAGAGCAGTTCGGCATCGGTGGCATCGCGGATCTGGCGGAACTCGCGGTCCGCCAGTTCGAACAGGGCGGACAGCACGTTGATGCGGCGCTTGAGTTCGGCCGGAATCGACTTCTTGTACTTGATCTTGTGGTCCAGCACGCTCCACGCGTCCTGGATGATGGTGCGCAACTGCAGCTCGAACGGCTGCGCCGCGTAGGCGGCGTTCTCGGGCAGGGCGGCCTGCACGGCGTTGAGCCGCAGGTCCAGATGCAGGCCCTTGTAGCCGAAAGAGGCCTCGGTGCCCTCCAGGGCGCTGACCTTGTCGGTCACGTCGATCACGTCGAAGTGCGACTGGACGATCTGCGCCACCTTTTCCAGCTCGTCCTCGTACAGGCAGACCACGCGCACGCCGATCAGGTCGGTGATGTAGGGGCGGATTTCATAGGGGGCCCCGCTTTCCTCCAGCGCCGCGCGGTACTTGCGCGAGAACTTGCGCAGGCATTCATCGCGGTCCTTCACGCGCCCTTCGATCTTGGCGATGTCGATGTGGCGCGCCTGCGACAGCAGCGACTGCAGCAGCGCCATGTAAAACGCGCAGGCGTGGTCCAGCGCCGGGCGCTCCTGCGCATAGAACGCGTGGAACGCGGACTCCTCAGGGGTGAGATGGGTCGCGGGTGAGGGGAGGGGCACGGCAGGCGCAGGGGTCAAGGGACAGCCACGGATGGTAAGGCAGGGAAAGGCCTGCGGCGGCCCTCGGCGGGGTAGGACAAGGCCGCGTCCCACAGACGGGCCGCGCTGCGCACGGCAATCTGGCGCTTCCCTATTGTGTTGCGGCGGTCGCTATGCGACGCTTGGAAACGCATGAATAAAGAGGTGGCTGCCCCGAGGGGGTTCGCACAGCACTGGGCCCCATGGCATCCGGGCATGATTGCAGCAGTGGTGCTTTCACTGCTGCTGCTCGCCGTCACCTATTTGGTCTGGCAGGGTGTGGAGCGCGCACGGGACGAGCGCCGGCTGCAGGCTTTCGCCTTGTCCGTGGACCGCGTGGTTTCCAACCTGTCGGACCGCATCGCCGCCTACGAAATGGTGTTGCGTGGCGTCAAGGGCTACTACGAAGGCTCCGACAGCATCGACCAGCAGGAATTCCAGGCCTATGTGGAGGCCTTGCACCTGCCGCAGACGCGCCCGGGCCTGCAGGGCGTGGCGCTGCTGTCGCGCGTGGCGGAATCCACCGGGGCGCGCACGGGGCAGGCGTTGATCACGCACATCGCACCCCAAACGCCGGAAAACCAGCAGGAATTGGGACAGGATGCCATGCTGCAGCCGGCGCGGCGCGAGGCGCTGCTGCGCGCGCGCGACTCCGGGACGCTGGCGCTGTCGGGCCCGCTGGGCAGCCGCGAAGGGAATGCCGGCAGCTCCCTGGTCATGTACCTGCCGCTGTATGCCAGACACGCTGCCGTGGACACTCTGGCCCAGCGCCGCCAGAACATTGCAGGCTGGGTGGCCGCGCCATTTCGCATGGACGACGTAATCCAGGGCCTGGCGCGCGAGCTGGACAGCGACCTTGCGCTGGCCATCCATGACGGCCCCTCGGTGGCAGGTGGGGTGCTGGTGTTTGCGTCGCGCACGGACTATGCACCCCACGCGGTCAATGGCGGGCTGGAGGCCGTGCGCAGCTACGACGTAGGCGGCAGGCGCTGGACGCTGGTGCTGTACCCGCTGCCCTCATTCGAGCAGCGCTTCGGAGGATCCACACACCATCTGGTTGCCCTGCTGGGCGCCGCCTTCAGCCTGCTGGCGGGATGGTTCGTGGGGCAGCAGGTGAACGCGCGACAGCGGGCCATGGCGCTGGCCCGCGAGATGACGCGCGAGTTGCGCCGCACGCGCGATGAGCTGGAAGCCACACTCAATGCCGTGCCCGATCTACTGTTCGAGGTGGACGCACAGGGAGGCATCCACCACTACCGGTCCGCCCGCGCGGACCTGATCGGCACGCGCGCCCAGGCGCTGGTGGGGCGCACGCTGGGGGATGTGTTGCCGCCCGCTGCCGCCGCCGAATGCATGGCTGCGCTGGACGAGGCGGCCGAGTACGGTTATTCCGAAGGGCGGCAGTACAGCCTGGACATCGGGGGCAGCCAGCATTGGTTCGAGCTGTCCGTGGCCTGCAAGCAGGGCGGTGCGCCGCAGACCGGGGGCGGCCCGGGCCAGCGCCACTTCATCGCGCTGTCGCGCGACGTCACGCGGCGCCACGAGGCCGAGGCCGCCATGTACCGGCTCGCGTATTTCGACGCGCTCACCGGCCTGCCCAACCGCCGCCTGCTGCTGCAGCGCCTGCAGGATGCACTGGTCACGGCCCAGCAGCAGGGGGGCATGGGCGCGCTGTTCTACATCGACCTGGACAACTTCAAGGAGATCAACGACGCGCGCGGCCACGGTGTAGGCGACGGGCTGCTGGTGCAGGTCGCCGCGCGCCTGCAGGACGCGGCCGGGCCGCAGGAGACCGTGGCACGGCTGGGGAGCGACGAATTCGTCCTGCTGGTGCCGCGGCTGGGCGACACCCCCTCCGTTGCGCGTGAGCAGGCCTGCCGGCGCGCCCAGCAGCTGCGCGAATGCCTGGATGCGCCCTATGACCTGGGTGGGGTGCACTACGGCAGTACCGGCAGCATCGGCGTGACGCTGTTTCCCAAGAACGGTGAGGCCGTGGAAGACCTGCTGCGCGAGGCCGACACGGCCATGTTCTGTGCCAAGGACCGGGGGCGCAACCAGGTGTGCTTCTTTGAGCAGGACATGCACGCCGCAGCGCAGGAGCGCCTGGCGCTGCTGCAGGACCTCAAGAGCGCGGTCGACAACGACGCGCTGCTGACCTATGCGCAGCCGCAGGTGGATGCCGCCGGCCAGCTCATCGGCGCGGAGCTGCTGCTGCGCTGGCCGCATCCGCAGCGCGGCTTCGTGCCGCCGGCGCAGTTCATCCCGGTGGCGGAACAGGCGGGGTTGATCGTGCGCATGGGTGCGCGTGTCATCCAGCAGGCCTGCGCCACGCTGGCCGAACTGCACCAGCAGGGCCGGGCGCTGTCGATCTCGGTCAATGTCAGCCCCCGCCAGTTCCGTCAGGCGGACTTCGTGGAGCAGGTGCGCGCGGCGCTGCAAAGCACGGGCGCGCCCGCGGCGCTGCTCACGCTGGAGGTTACGGAAAGCTTGCTGGTGGAGAACTGGCAGGACACCGCCCGGCGCATGCACGAGCTGGTGGCGCTGGGCGTGCGCTTTTCCATCGATGACTTCGGCACCGGCTACTCCAGCTTGGCGTATCTGAAGCGCCTGCCGCTGTACGAGCTCAAGATCGACCGCAGCTTCGTGCAGGACGCGCCCTCCGACGCGAACGACGCGGCGATCGTGCAGGCCATTCTTTCCGTCGCACGCCACTTGCGCCTGCGCGTGGTGGCCGAGGGGGTAGAGACGCGGCAGCAGGCGGACTTCCTCATCGCCCACCACTGCCATGGCCTGCAGGGCTATCTGTTCGGGCTGCCGCAGCCACTGCGGGACTGGCTGGCGGGCCTCAAAGGCTGAGCGGCTCCGTTGGCAGGGCGACTGCTTGCACGGCGCTTGCGCGCAGTGCATCGGGCGCGGTGGCGCCCGGCTTGGTGCGCGCCAGGGCCATCACTTCGCGCGCGGGCAGGTGTTTCAAGCGGTGGTCGCTCCACACCTGGCGCCAGCGTCGCGCGCCGGGCAGGCCGTTGCGCAGGCCCAGCATGTGGCGCGCCACCGCATACCAGTGCGTGCCGTGCGCGGTGGCTTCGCGCTCCATGTAGGCCACCATGTCTTCCTCGACCTGCTCGCGCGTGAGCGCGGCGGGCGCGGCGCCAAAGAACTGCTCGTCCCAGCGCGCCAGCCACCAGGGGTTGTGGTAGGCCTCGCGGCCCACCATCACGCCATCCACCCGGGCCAGCTCCTCCAGCACTGCGGCGTCGGTCTGAAAGCCCCCGTTGATGGCGATGGTCAGGTGCGGGAAGTCGGCTTTCAGCCGGGCCGCGACGTCGTAGCGCAGCGGGGGAATCTCGCGGTTCTCCTTGGGCGACAGACCTTTCAGCCACGCATTGCGCGCATGCACGATGAAAACGCGGCAGCCCGCGTCGGCCACCACGCCCACGAAGTCGCGCACGAAACCGTAGTCTTCGTTCTGGTCGATCCCGATGCGGTGCTTGACGGTGACCGGGACCTGGACCACGTCCACCATGGCTTTCACGCAGTCGGCGACCAGTTGCGGCTCGTTCATCAGGCAGGCGCCGAAAGCGCCGCGCTGCACACGCTCGCTGGGACAGCCGCAGTTGAGATTGATCTCGTCATAGCCCCACTGCTCGCCCAGACGGGCGCAGTGCGCCAGGTCGGCCGGCTCGCTGCCGCCCAACTGCAGCGCCACGGGGTGCTCGGCCGCGTCAAAGCGCAGATGGCGCTGCACGTCGCCGTGCACCAGCGCACCGGTGGTCACCATCTCGGTGTAGAGCAGCGTGTGGCGCGACAGCAGGCGGTGCAGGTAGCGGCAGTGCCTGTCGGTCCAGTCCATCATCGGCGCAACGCTCATTCGCCACTTGCTATATTGTTGATTTATAAGGCTTTTTTCCACTTGCTACTGCTTAATATTTAGGCAACGTGTGCAATAGTTAACGATAAGTGCACACGAAGTGCACGCAAAAGTGCAGAATCTGGGCATCAACCAATGCACACGACTGCACACGCATGGCGACATTTTCTCAACTCCCGTCCGGCAAGTGGCGCGCACAGATTCGCAAGGCTGGCCTGTACCGCGCAGCGAGCTTTGCCACCAAGCGCGAGGCCAAGGACTGGGCCACCCAAGTGGAGGCGCAGCTCAACCACATAGCGACCGGCGGATATGCGCCAGTCCCGAAGGGCGCCACGCTGGGCGACCTGATCGACAAGTACCGCGAGACAGCGGCGCAGCGGGCAGGCAAGACCAAGGAGGCCACGCTGCTGATGCTGGGGCGCGAGCTGGGCAAGGTGAAGCTGGCCAACCTCAACGCCGTAGTGCTGCGCGACTTCATCGACCGCCGCCAGGATGACGGGGCAGGGGGCGTGACGATAGCCGCTGACCTGTCCTTTCTGTCGGCAGTCCTCAAGTGGGGGCGCCACGCCCGCCAGCTCGATATTAACGACCGCCTGGCCTTGGACGCCCGCGCCAGTCTCCAGCATCGTGGCCTTAAGACCCGCAGCAAGGAGCGCGACCGGGAGCCTACCGACGAAGAACTGAGCCGCATCTATGGCCTGTGGGCGACGATGAAGCGCCAGCAGCTCCCCATGCAGACGATTTGCCAATTTGCCCTCGCCACAGGCATGCGACAGGGCGAAATCACGCGCCTGGAAATCGAGGACATAGACCAGCAGGCCAAGACTGTGGTGATCCGCGACCGCAAAGACCCGCGCCAGAAGCTCGGCAACGATCAAACCGTCCCGCTACTGCCCGACGCCTGGGCCATCGTGGAGCCCATCATCCAAGAGCGCAAAACAGGCTTTCTGTTCCCCTACGACGGGCGCAGCGTGTCGGCATCGTTCACACGGGCCTGCACTGAGCTGGGCATAGATGACTTGCACTTCCACGACCTGCGGCACCGCGCAACCGCACAGTTTTTCCGCATGGGCCTGGATATTCCCCGCGTGGCGCTGCTGACCGGGCATAAGACATGGGCCATGCTACGCCGCTATACGGCCATCAAGCCATCGGACGTGCACGACGCAATCAAGAAACCGGCAAGCCCTGCGCCGGATCATGCAGGGCAACAAGGCGACAGCCAGGGCGAAGAGAGCGCCGAGGCTGTCTGACCATCATCAAAAAGGAGCTTTGACAATGGCTACTGAGACTGTAAATCACATTGACCGCGAGATGGCTGTATCGGAAGCCGCCGCCCTGGGCGACTTGGTGGATTGGGTAACCAAAGCCAGGGACTTGGTTGATGAAATCACCATGTGTGCGCGGCCATCCTCCAAACTGCATGAGCTGTTAAAGCTTCACAACATCGCCTACGGCAATGCCGATTGGCTGGAAACTGAAGCCGCCCAGGGGCTCGCCTATGTGCTCCAGCGACAGCGCATGCTTATCAAGTCGCTGGCCTAACCCCATTCGCCAGCCCTAGGCTGATCCCCGAAAACCCGTTTCCCTGACGGGCTGGGCTGGCACCTTATCAGGGAGGAATGCTTGGGGCGCATTTATGGCAATAGTAATTAAAAAGAATTACATCAATTTCAAAGAACTGTGCCAACGGTGGTCAATTTCACCAGAAGATCTTCATTATCTTATTGGCGAGGGAAAAATCGTTCCTGCGGTTATTACATCCGAAAGCCTATCTGTTTACAGCTGGGAGGAAAACGAGCGGGGTGACCACACCTTCTACAGCCTTGAACCTGTGATTGAGGATCAGGGATGGGTTGAGCTAAGACCGTCCTACCCTATTTTTTTACAAAGAGTACAACGCGATAGCGCATATCACTATCGATTCTTCTGGGCTAACTCCGATAAGTCACCTGGAGAGCCGCATGTTGGATATTATCCTGGTTTCGATACTTGGTTTAAGTTGAACGAACCAATAACAATGACCGACCTTGAAACCTTCGGCATATTCATGATGGATGATATAGATGAGTTCGAGGCTGTCAGCGAATTTATTGAAGATAAAGCAGAGCAAACTCCAACACCAGCAGTTGAGAAACCACTTGGAACCAATGAACGCAGGGCGCTAATGAATATTATTGGCGCAATGCTTGAAATGCTGAAAAATCCTCGACCTGGAAGAGAAGATGATGCTGCCATCATACGAGAATTGGTGGCCAACTATGATGACAAGCACGGCATAAGCGAGAGCAATCTAAATCGCAAATTCCCAGAGGCGAAGCGCAGCCTAAGGGGGAGTTGAACAACTGCAATTGCAGCCCGCCTTACTGCAATTGCAATTACAACCGGAGGGCAGAAAAGCACCATTCACCCATCAACCACTTAGGCGTTACGCCAGAAAGGTAATGGGTAAATGGAAACCGTCATTCAGCAAGCCACCGAGAACCAGCTAGATCGCCTGCGCAATATCGCGGATAAGCTGGACTGTCTGACAGAGACAGACATCATGCTTTTGGGCAAGCTGTCCCAAAGCACCGTAGAAGCCTGGCGCAAGCGTGGCCAGGGCCCGGCCTATATCCTGCTGGGCAATCGCTACCTGTACCCGCGCAAGGCAGTAGCGAAGTATCTGGAGAGCATTACCCGCGAGCGCAGCAGCGTTTCCGCAAAGGAGGCGCTGTAATGTCTAAATCCACCGCGACCCGCGAGCAATACAAGCGCATTATTGAGGCCCTGCGCCTGCGTCCCAAAACGTCCTACGACCTGCGCCGCCTGGGCATTTACCAAGCCCCGGCACGCATCAAGGAACTGCGCGACAAATTCGGCTACAGCATTACCACCGACCCCGTGGTGATCGTGGATCGTGACGGCTATCACCATGCGCGTGTGGCGCTCTACACGCTGGTAGCCGAGCCGGAGGTGGGCCTGTGAGTGCGGTTTATCGTGCCAGCACGTTAAAACGCGAGCGCCGAACCAAAGAGCGCCTAGAGCAGCTTGATGCGCAGATCATCGCCGTCCTGAAAGAAGATCATCCGCAGTCGGTGCGCCATGTGTTCTACCGCATGACCGATCCGCGCTTGCCTGAGCCGGTGGAGAAATCCGACCGGGGTTATCGGCACGTTCAAGACCGCTGCGTCAAACTGCGCCGCTCGGGCCGCATCCCGTACCACTGGATCGCGGACATGAGCCGCCGAGGCTATTTCACCTACACGTTCTCGGGCGCTGGCGACTTCATCCGCCGCATGGCCGGAAACTACCGTGCTGACCTGTGGCGTGATGCCGATTACCGCTGTGAAGTCTGGGCCGAGTCTCGTTCTATTGCTTCGGTGCTGACCGACACATGCGAGGAGCTGGCCGTCAGTCTGTACCCCTGTGGGGGGTTCGCCAGCCTGAGCTTTGCCCATGCTGCTGCCGAGGAACATAACGGCGACGATGACACGCGCCCGCTGATCGTGCTCTACGTGGGCGACTACGACCCCGCCGGGGTGCTGATCGACCGCGCCTTGGAGCGGGAATTGCGCACCCATCTGCGGGCAGATATTCCTATGGATTTCCGGCGCATCGCCATCAACGATGAGCAGGTGCAGGAGTTCGACTTGCCCACCAAACCGCGCAAGGAGGGCGACAAGCGCAGCCAGCATATCGAATACACCGTGGAAGCCGAGGCCATGCCTGCGCACGTCCTGCGCTCCATCCTGCGCGCCAATGTGGAGGTTTTGTTGCCCGAGAACGCCTTGCACGTCGCCAAGGTGGCCGAGGCCAGCGAACGGGCGCACCTGGCCCGCATGGTCAAGATGCTGGGAGGCTAGATGGCGCACAAGAAGCCTTCAGACCCCCGAGGCGGGCATGTGCGCCTGTACTGGACGCTGATCGACAGCCTTGCATGGCGGGCGCTGTCCTACTCTAGCCAGTCCGTCTATATCGCCATGCGCCGCCGATTGCAGTCCACCAATAACGGCAACATATCCGCTGCCCTGGGCGATATGAAGCACTACGGCATCACCACCAGCGCCACGCTGGCCAAGGCCCTGCGCGAGCTGCAAACGGTGGGCCTGATCGCTGTCACGCGCCAGGGCGGCATCGCCTACGGGCGACAGGTGTGCAGCCTATACCGTTTCACAGACGAAGCCGTCTATGAGCAGCCCAAGGTGGGCGTGAAAGCCTGCCAAGCCACTGATGATTGGAAACGCTTTGAAAAGCTGGCCGAGGTGAAGGGCGCCATCAAGAAAGCGCATGCCGATGCAAAACGCCAGCCCGACAAAAACAAATCAGGCCTTCAGAAATTGAAGCGTACCGATTCAGATTCTGAAGCGTTGAGCCGATTTAACGATTCAGATTCTGAAGCAGTTGCCGTTTCACTTGTTCAAAAACTGAAGCAGGCGAGTAGGGCTAAAAAGGCCGCTAACCCGCATGCAGCCTAGGTTTCCAGCGTTTTCACCATGTCGGAAACACTTTGTTGCCCTGCTTCAGATTCTGAACACCTATGCATGTTGCCACCCATAGAGGTGGCATGTGTGCAGATGGTGGAGCATGTTGGAGGAAGGAAAACCACGGGCGGCCCACGACTGCCACGACGAGCACCCGGCATTGCCACGGCATCAAGAACCGATGCAACGGCATGCAACGCCAAGCAACGCCACGGCATGCCGGCCGCCTGCTACTAGCAAGGGCCTAGCAAGGGGCTTGCACTGTGCTGGCACCGTGCGCAACCGTTGCGGAACCCATGGCGAACCCAACGCTAACCCATGGGTTTGACGCGTCAGTGACGCGTGACGACGCGTGGCGGTGAACGGACGGTGAGCGACCGTTTCCGTAACGTTACGCCCACCGCAGGAAATGCACCCCCACAGATTTATCGTGCTGGCACGTTAAACCCCCCTCAAAACCCCCCACCCGTCCCGAGCGGGTTTTTTTACGATCACCTATTGATTTCACATTGCGAAATGTGATAATAGGCACATTCCGCATTGTGAGATTTGCATTTCATGAAGTGGAATCTATCAACCCTTCTCTTTGCAAAGAAAGACACCACATGCAACTGCACGAAATCCGCGAAGCACGCGCCGCCAAGGTGGCCGAAGCCCGCTCCCTGCTGGCCAACGCCAACGGCCAGAACCTGACGCCCGAGCAGCAGACAGCCTTCGACAAGCTCAAGGGCGAAATCACCAGCCTGGAGCAGCAAGAGCAGCGCGCCCAGTTCATCGAGGACGCCGAGCGCCGCAGCGTGGGCCAACCGGTGGACAAGGCACAGCGCACGATGGAAAGCGCCGTCACGGTGCTGGACGCCATCCGCTGCCAGATCGAGAACCGCGCCGCCACTGGCGCATTGGCTGAGTTCCAAGCCGAGGCCAAGCGCCAGGGCATCGAAGCCCGTAACGGCGGCATCCTCGTGCCCACATCTATCTTTGAAAAGCGCGCCACGATGACGACGACCGGCGCCGCTGCCGTGGTGCCCGACGACTACCGCGCCGATCAATTCATCGGCCTGCTGCGCAACAGCATGATCGTGAAGAGCCTGGGCGCTCGCGTGCTGACCGGCCTGCGCGGTGACACCGTGATCCCGAAGGCGACCGGCGCGGCCACCGCCTACTGGGTGAACGAAGGCGACAGCCTGACCGAGAGCAACACCACGTACAGCTCCATCAAGCTGGAGCCCAAGACCGTGGGCGCGCTGACGGCCTTCTCGCGCCAACTGGCGTTGCAGTCCAACCCCTCGATTGAAGCCCTGCTGCGCGATGACATCGCCGCCGTGGTGGGCCTGGCCGTGGACAAGGCGCTGCTGCATGGCACCGCAGCCGCCAAGCAGCCAGTGGGCATCCTGAACGTGACCGGCATCCAAACCGCATCGCTGGCCACCCTGAGCTGGGCCGCCATCGTCGGCATGCTGGAAAAGCTGGGCCTGGAGAACATCACGGCCAATGCCATCGTGACCCATGCCAAGGCCGCGACGAAGCTGCAAACCACGCTCAAGGACGCCACTGCCGGTAGCGAGTACCTGATGCAAGGGGGCCGCGTGGCTGGCCTGCCTGCCTACGTCACCAACCAACTGGACGCCAAGACCGGCACGCCCAACACGGGCCGCGTGATCGCTGGCGACTTCTCGCAAATGGTGATCGGTGAGTGGGGCGCCACCGAAGTGCTGGCCAACCCCTACGCCGCTGGTTACTACGAAAAGGGCGACGTTCAACTGCGAATCATGCACAGCATGGATGCCGTGGTGCGCCATCCCAAGGCGTTCGTGGTGGCTGACGACCTGGGCCTGTAAGGAGGGTTGCGAATGTTGGAACTACGCGGACACGGCACGCTACAAGCGTCCGGCAAGACTCTGCACGGCTACGCCGCCGTGTTCAATTCCGAGGCCAACCTGGGCACATTCTCCGAGGTGATCCGCCCTGGCGCTTTCGCCAAATCGCTGGCGACGGGCTCCAACATTCGCGCCCTGTACCAACACGACGGCACAGCCCTGCTGGGCACCACCCGAGGGGGCACCTTGCAACTGCGCGAGGACGCCAAGGGCCTGGCCTTCACCCTGGCACTGCCCGACACCAGCCACGGGCGCGACCTGGCCATTCTGGTGGATCGTGGCGATGTGCAGGGATGTTCTTTTGGGTTCCGCGTGAACCCTGGTGGCGACCGCTGGGAGGAACGGGGCAGCACGATGGTGCGCGAGCTGCTGGACGTTGACCTGGCCGAAATCACCTTGACCAGCGACCCGGCCTATTCGGACACCACCGTGGCCATGCGCTCCAAGCCTGCCCAACTGCGCGTGCATAGCGACCCCAATTTCCTGTGGCTGGAGCTGTACTAATGAGCCTGGTTCAACGTGTCCTGTCTGCCGTGGGCCTGGAAAAGCGCTCGACCCTGGGCGTGAATGGCTGGCCCATTCCCTTGTCTGCCAGTGCTGTGACGCCTGCCAGTGCGCAAGGCGTGTCGGCTGTCTATGCCTGCGTGCAAGCCATCGCTGAGACAACCGCCAGCCTGCCGCTGATCCTGTTCAAGCGTACCGGCGACGACCGCGAGCGCGCCAGCGACCATCCGCTGTATCGGGTACTGCACGACATGGCGAACCCCGAGCAAACCGCCTTGGAGTTCCGCGAGTACATGCAAGCGTGTGTCCTGCTGCGCGGCAATGCCTTCGCCCGCATCGTCCGAGGGTATGACGGCCAGGTACGCGAGCTGTGGCCGCTCAACCCGGACACCGTGCAGGTTCGTCGCACCCCTTCGGGCCTGGTGTATGAGCACACGCAAGAAGGCGTATTGACCCGCCTGCTGGCCCATGAGGTGCTGCACCTGCGCCACCGCCTGGGGGATGATGGCGTGCTGGGCGTGTCTCCCATCACTGCTGCGCGTGGTGTGGTGGAACTGGCCTTGTCCGAGCAGGAACACGGGAAGAACACGTTCACCAACGGCGCCAAGCTGCTGGGCGTGCTCAAGTTCCCCGGCAAGCTCAAGCCAGAGCAGCGCCAGGCCATTGCCGCATCGTGGGCCAGCCAATATGCCGGTGGAGCCAATGCAGGCCGCACCGCGGTGCTGGATGAGGGCGTGGACTTCCAAGCCCTATCCATGAGCCTGGAGGATGCGCAGTGGATCGAGGCCCGCAAGTTCTCCGTGATCGAGGTGTGCCGCTTGTTCCGTGTGCCCCCCGTCATCGTGCAGAGCATGGAGGAAGCGAACTACTCCAACAGCGTCGAGCTGGCCCGACAGTTCATTACCTTGTCCCTGCGCCGTCATCTGGTGGCATGGGAGCAGGCCATCGCCAAGCAACTGCTGACCGAAGCCGGACGCCGCAGCTACTTTGCCGAACACCAGGTGGAGGGCCTGTTGCGTGGTGACAGCGCCAACCGTGCAGCGTTCTACAGCAGCGGCATTGCATCGGGCTGGATGCTCAAGAGCGAGGCCCGCAAGCTGGAGAACCTGCCCGCCATCGAGGGCATAGACGACGCGCCGCCCACTCAGATTTCAAATCCGATTGGGGCACCGCTGCCCTACCCGAGCAAGCAATGAGCACCGAGCGCACCTGGCCCTATCAACCCCCGAAGCGTTGGACGAAAGCCAACAACGGGCGAGTGCTGCCGCTCAACTCGGACGCCTGGAGGAAGCTGCGCCGCCGCGTGCTGGCCGAGCAGCCGCTTTGCCAGTACTGCCCGCCTGGTGCCGTGACGCCCGCGACCGAGGTCGACCACAAGAACAACGATCCCGCCGACAACAGCCGGGAGAACCTTGTCAGTACCTGCAAGCCCTGCCACAGCATTAAGACGATGGCCGACCTGTACGGCAGGCCTGCGCGCATGGGTTGCGATGAGCAGGGCAACCCGATCAACCCGGCGCACCACTGGAATCAGAAATCACCAGCGACTGAGGCCGCAACACCGACCGGTTCCCCTTCTTTTAACGCTGACTGCTTAAAAAATAGGCAACCATGAAGCTGACACCCAAGCGCAAACGCTCCGACAGCGCCGCAGCAGCAGTGCAGGCCCACCAGAACGCCGCACAAGGCCCTATCGAGCCGCCGCCGTACATCACCCTGCCTGCCGCTTGCCGTCCATTCTGGGATGCCATCGTGACCGCTCGCCCGCGTGACACATGGAACGATGCAGACCTGGCGAACGCTGCGAACCTCGCCCGCGTACAGCACGCCATTGAATCGGCTGTGATCGGCAGTGATGAGCATGCCAAGCTGACCCGCCTGTCCATGGCCCTGGCGCGTGCCGTGGCTGTGCATCCGACTGCGACTGTAGGCCGCGCTGCTGACCTGGTGAACGCCGCCACTGCCGAGCGTGAAGCCCGCCAGGATGACGGCGACGAGCTGATCCCCCGCCTGCGCGCCGTATGAGCCGAGCCGCCCGCATCATCGCCTTTATCGAGCGTTTCTGTGTGACGCCCGAGGGCGCGCATGTGGGCAAACCGCTGGTGCTGGCTGACTTCCAAAAGCAGTTCATCAAGGACGTTTACGACAACCCCGCAGGCACCCGCCGCGCCATCCTGAGCATTGCGCGCAAGAACGGCAAAAGCGGGCTGATTGCGGGCCTGCTGCTGGCCCATTTGGTGGGGCCCGAGGCCCAGCAGAACGCGCAAATCGTCAGCGGCGCCATGTCCCGCGACCAGGCCGCCCTGGTGTTCAATCTGGCCTGCAAGATGGTGCAGCAGTCCCCGAAGCTGTCTCCCCTGGTGAAGATCATTCCCAGTGGAAAGCGCCTGATCGGCCTGCCGCTCAACGTGGAGTACAAGGCCCTCGCCGCCGATGGCAAGACCGCGCACGGCCTGTCCCCGGTGTTGGCGATCTTGGATGAAATCGGCCAGGTGCGTGGCCCGCAAAGCGACTTCATCGACGCCATCACCACCAGCCAAGGTGCACATGAAAACCCGCTGCTGATCGCCATCTCGACGCAAGCCGCATCGGACGCTGACCTCCTGAGCCAGTGGATTGACGACGCCAAGCGCAGCGACGATCCCCGCATCGTGGCGCATGTATATGCAGCGCCCGAGGGTGCCGACTTGCTGGACGTGGAAGCCTGGAAGGCCGCCAATCCGGCATTGGGCCTGTTCCGCTCCGAAGATGACCTACGCGAGCAGATGACGCAGGCGCAGCGCATGCCGAGCATGGAAAACAGCGCCAGGAATCTGCTTCTCAACCAGCGAGTTTCGACTGAATCGCCTTTTGTCTCGCCGGACGTGTGGAAGGCTTGCGCGGGGGGTGTGTCCAATTTTGGGCAGTCCCCCGTATTCGCTGGCCTTGACCTATCTGCCCGAACCGACCTTACCGCCCTGGTGCTGATCTGCCAGGACGACGATGGCGTGTGGCAAGTGCAGTCCCATTTCTGGACGCCTGAGCAGGGCCTGCAAGACCGCGCCCGCCGTGACCGCGCACCCTATGACGTATGGGTGAAGCAAGGCTTTCTTCGCACCACGCCAGGCGCCACGGTTGACTATGCCCATGTGGCCGCCGACATGCTAGAGATTCTGGACGGCCTGGACGTGCAGGCAATTGCATTCGACCGCTGGCGCATCGGTGAGCTGCGCCGTGAGCTGGATCGGCTGGGCGCCGAGCTGCCGCTGGTAGAGCATGGCCAGGGGTTCCGCGATATGGCTGGTGCCCTCGACGCCCTGGAGGCCGAATTGCTTAACCAACGCATCAACCACGGCGGGCACCCCGTCCTGACCATGTGCGCAGCCAATGCCACGACCGTTCGTGATCCAGCAGGCAATCGCAAGCTCGACAAATCACGCGCCACGGGCCGCATCGACGGCATGCAGGCCCTTGCCATGGCTATGGGCGCCGCGAGCCGTGCCGAGGCCGCTGTCGCCTATGCGGGGGATGGTTTCTTGTTTGTTTAACCCTTGCCGGGGGGCCACGCAAGTGGAAGGCCGGACATGGATTAGCCGGTGAGGTGCCATGCATAGAAAAACCCCGGCAGCCAGTGAGCAAGACTTCACGGCATGGATGCAAAGGTGAGTGATTCTCTGATGCACCTGTGGCCCTGTCCCTTTCACTTGCGGCGCTGGCACCCCTTTTTCCAATCATTTGAAAGATTCAAATGCTGACCCTGCCCGAAGTGAAACTGCACTGCCGCATCGACACCAACGACGAGGACACGTTGCTGTCCGCCATGATCGAGGCCGCCGTGGCTTCGGTGGGCGACTACATCAACGCGCCCGAGCCGCTGGACGACACCGCGCCCGCTCCTGTGAAGGCCGCCTGCCTGCTGCTGGTGGGTGATCTCTATTCAAACCGGGAAGCCCTGGTGGAGCGCCCGCTGTCCAAGAACCCGACGTTTGAACGCCTGCTGAACCCGTACCGCGTGCAGGTGCTGTGATGCAGGCCGGGAAGCTCGACCAACGCGTGACGCTGTGGCGCCTGTCTGGAGGTGTTGACGACTGGGGAGCGCCGCTACCCGACGAGCTGGTGGCCGTGGGCACCGTGTGGGCCAACGTGCAGCCGCTCAAGGGCCGGGAGTACCTGGCAGCGATGGCCGCTCAATCCGAGGTGACCACGCGCATCACCATGCGCTACAGGCCAGGGGTGACGCCTGATCTCAAGGTGACGCATGAGGGCAAGCAGTACGAGATCGAGAGCGTGATCGACACCAACAGCCGAGGCGTGGAGCTGGTGCTAATGTGCCGGGGGTAGGGCGTGTGCACTGCGGCAGAAATCGGGAGCAAAAACCGACTGTCGTAGCCTAAATATTTCGCAATGTGAAAAACAGATGCACACGGATTGCACAGGCATACCCCGCTAACCCGCATGGATGTTGGTTTTTCCCGTCAGTCCATCATCGGTGCGACGGACATGCGCCAGGGACTGTGGGCGATGGAGGAGGGCATAGCGTGCACGGTGAAGAACGGGGCGGTCTGGGGGACAAGGGAGCGGGGCGGGGGCCAGTATTGTCCCAGGTCCGGCGCTGCGCCACAGTTGCAAGGGATTTAGGGTGTTTTCGGCCTCCAGCGCTTGTCCATCAAGCGCTGGCAGCTATTAATTCATGAGTGCAAGCGCGCCGCATCCCCAGGCCCTACACTTGCCGCCCGGCGCCGCGCCGGCACCTCGACCCTCTGCCCACCTTGCTGTCCTCGATCCTCGTTCCCCTGGTTCCCGTCATTCTGTGCATCGGCATCGGCTACTTCACCGCCCGCGTGGGCTGGGTGCGCGCCACGGCGGTGCCAGATCTGTCCAACATCGTGTTCCTGGTGCTCACGCCCGCGCTGCTGTTTCGCACCATGGGCCATGTGCGGCTCCAAGAGCTGGACTTTCAGCCCGTGCTGCTGTACTTCAGCGCGGCGGCGCTGCTGTTCGGGCTGACGCTGGCGTTCAGCCGGTTCTCCACGGCCGCGGCGGCGCGGGCGCTGGCGCACACCTTCAGCAATCTGGTGATGATCGGCGCGCCGCTCATGGGCCTGGTGTATGGGCCGCAGGGCCTGGTGACGCTGTTCACGCTGGTGTCCCTGCATTCGCTGGTGCTGCTGACGGCGGCCACCATGGTGTTCGAGCTGGCCGAGGCGCGCGAGCAGCAGCGCACCGGCAGCGCCGCGCCGCGCCCCGTGGCGCACACCGTGTGGCAGGCCGTGCGCAACAGCATCGTGCACCCGGTGCCGCTACCGATCCTGGCGGGCCTGCTGTTCGCGCAGACAGGCTGGAAGCTGCCCGAGATGCTGGACCGCCCGCTGCAGGTGCTGGCGGCGGCGCTGGGGCCCATGGCGCTGCTGCTGGTGGGTATAGCGCTGGCGCATACACGTATTGGCAGCCACTGGCGCGGCGCGTTGCGGGTGGCAGTGATCAAGAACCTGGCGCTGCCCGCCACGCTGGGGACGCTGGCGTGGGCGCTGGGGCTGTCAGGCCCGGCGATCGCGGTGATGTTCACCGCCGCGGCCATGCCGGTGGGCGCGAATGTGCTGTTGTTCACGCAGCGCTATGGCGTGATGCAGGAGGAGGTGTCCTCGGCCATCGCGCTGTCCACCGCACTGGCGCTGATCACGCTGCCGGTGGTGCTGGTGTTGGCGCAGTTCTTCATGCATTGAACGCGTTGAAGACGCGCGTGGAGCAGGGCGTCTTCCGGGCGCTTACGGCGCCAGCCGCTCGCGCTCCCACGCGCCGCCCTCCAGCCGGTAGCGCAACCGGTCGTGCAGGCGGCTCTTGCGGCCCTGCCAGAACTCCCACTGATCCGGCCGCAGGCGAAAGCCCCCCCAGTGCGGCGGGCGGGGCGGCTTGAGCAGGAACTGCGCGCCGTACTTGGCCGCGTTGGCCACCAGCACGCCGCGGCTGGGGATGACCTGGCTTTGCGGACTGGCCCAGGCGCCGATGCGCGAGTCCAGCGGGCGGCTGTGGAAGTAGGCGTCGCTCTCGGCCTCGCTCACCTTTTCCACCACGCCCTCGATGCGCACCACGCGCTCCAGTTCCACCCAATGGAACTGCAGCGCGGCATAGGGGTTGCCCGCGATCTGGCGGCCCTTGCGGCTGTCGTAGTTGGTGTACCAGACGATGCCCTGCGCGTCATATCCCTTGATGAGCACCACCCGGGTGCTGGGACGCAGGTCGCTGCCCACGGTGGCCACGGTCATGGCGTTGGGCTCGGGCGCCTGGGCAGCTATGGCTTCGCGCAGCCATTGGTCGAACTGCTGCAAGGGATCGGCGTGGGAGGCGTCCTCGCTGAGCTCGGCGCGCTCGTAGCTTTTGCGCAGGTCGGCGATGGAGGAGGAAAGAGGGCTGTGGCTCATGCGGGGATTGTGCCCGCAGGGCGCCCAGCCCTGCACGATCAGCGACCGGCGATCACCGCGCACGCCAGGCGCGCGCCCGCGTTGCCGGTGGGTTGGGTGACGTAATCGTCGGGGTTGGCATGCACGATCAGGCCGCGACCCACGATGTCGGTGGCGCCGGAGCCCACGCGAATGCTGCGCGACTCGAAGTTGAAGGTGGCCACGCCGCTGCCGTCCGCGCGCAGGCTGGGCAGGTCGCCGGTGTGGTGCGGTCCCTTGCCGTGCTGGCCGTGCGGTGTGCCCGTGGGATTGAAGTGGCCGCCCGCGCTGTTGCCGTCCCCGCTGGAGCAGTCGCCTTTTTCATGGATGTGAAAGCCGTGCTCCGCCCCCGGCTTGAGCCCGCTGACCGTGCCGCTGACGCGCACCGCATCACCGTTCTGCACGAAGCGCACCGTGCCCTGGGTGCTGTTGCCGCGCGTAGGCTCCAGCCGTGCGGTGGCCGAGGGCGCGCTGGACATGGATGCGCAGCCGGCGAGTGCGACGGCAGCCGCCAGGGCCGCGCCCGTGGGGAGGTAGCGAAGGGACATGCGATTTCTCCAGGAGGGTTGAAAACCGCCAAACTAACGCGGTTCGCGCGCCAACGCAATCAGACGCGAGAGCGCTCGGTCGTGGATGCCCATGCGCTGCAGCTCGGCGTGCGTGGCCTCGGCGTAGTCGCGCGTGGTGCCGTAGATGCCGCTGGCCTGCGCGAAGATGCGGCGGTATTCCTCGTCCGCCAGCACGCCCGTGTGGCTGGGGCTCTTGCGCGACAGCGTGAACGCCAGCGCGCGCACCGCACCTTGGGGCGTGCGGCAGTTGAGCCAGCGCGGGTCGTATACGCCCAGGACCATCTCGCGCTGCCACAGGTTGACCATGACCTGGCGCGCGTGGCTGTGGTCCACGCGGAACACCATGCCGCGGCAACTGCCGCCCGACAGCATGCCGAACACCAGGCCCGGGCATTCGGGCGTGCCGCGGTTCACGCGGCTCCACATCTTCAAAGCCCGGTGCCAGCCGTGCACCGTGGCCGCGCGCCGCTCGGCGTAGGCAAAGTCGGGCCGCCAGATCAGCGAGCCATAGCCAAAGATCCACAGGTCGTCCCGCCCGCCCCATTCATGCAGCGCGCGGTCGAGCATGGGGGCGGGGTCACGCAGGGGAGCGGCAAGCGGCGGCATGGCGAGACTCTACAATCGATGGGTTTTGTCCAACGCACCGATTATTCACGGGAGTTCTCAACATGTCCTTCAACAGCTCCGACGACGACAGCCAGCAACGCTTCGCACTCGGGTTCCTCTTTGCGCTGATCGCGCTGGTGGTCTCCACCGTCGTGGGCGTGGTGGTCTACAAGCGTGGCATTGCCCACGCCCCCAAGGCGCCGGCCGCCGCTGTGGTCCCTGCGGCTGAGGCAGCCGCGCCCGGCGTGGTGATCATGATCACCGAGGACGCCGCCAGCGTGGTGGTGGAGGGCGGTGTGGTGAAGTTCTTCTTCGCCACTGGCAAGGCCGAGCTGGCCCCGGGCGCCAACGAAGCGCTGGGCGACGTGGTCAAGGGCGTGGTGGACGGCGGCAAGACCGCCGTGGTGTCGGGCTTCCATGACGCCACGGGCGACGCGGCCGTGAACGCCGAGCTGGCCAAGCAGCGCGCGCTGGCCGTGCGCGACGCCCTGAAGGCCCTGGGTGTGGCCGAAGAGAAGGTGGAGCTGAAGAAGCCCGAAGCCACGCAGGGCAGCGGCAGCAATGCCGAGGCGCGCCGCGTGGAGGTGATTCTGGCTCCCTGAGCCTGGATGCGCCAAGCCTGCGAAAGCCCGGTAATGCCGGGCTTTTTTGTGTCTGGCGTGCTACATATTCAATAGCTGGTCGCGCTTGTTTGAAGAAGGATTCAGGTACTTTTTTGCCTTGAGTGCTTGATTTGCAAGCGCGAAAAGCTACCAAAGCTGTAGCGCACTGCGCTGCATCCTTGTTCACGTACTCTCGCGCACGATCAGCTCGTAGTCCAGCTGCACGCACTGCGGCTGGGCCAGCGTGCCGCGCATCAGGCCCAGCAGCATGTCGGCGCCGGCGCGGCCGACTTCGCTGCGCGGTGTGCGGATGGTGGTCAGCGGCGGCACCATCTGCGCGCTGCCGGCCAAGTCGTTGAATCCCGCGACGGCGATGCGCCCCGGCACGTCGATGCGCATGCGGTTGGCCGCCAGCAGCCCGCCCTGGGCAATGTCGTCGTTGCAAAAGAAAATGGCGTCCACGTCGGGCATGCGTTGCACCAGGTCCTCGAACAGCCGGGCGCCCAGGGCGATGGAAGAGCGCTCGGGGCTTAGCAACTCCAGGCGCGGGTCGTACAGGCCCGCTTCGCGCAGGGTGCGCCGGTACCCTTCAGCACGCTGCAGCACGCGCGGGTCCAGTTGCGCGGCGCAAAAGGCGATGCGCTTGCGCCCGCGTTCCAGGAGGTGGCGCGTGATGGTGGCGCCCGCGTCCTGCTGCGAAAAGCCCACGCAGGCCACACCAGGCGCGGCGCTGGTCTCCATGAGGTGCACGCAGGGCACGCCGCTGTGCACGATGAGCTGGCGTGCGGCCTCGCTGCGGTCGAACCCCGTCACCAGCAGGCCGGCGGGGCGGTGGGGCAGGTAGGTGCGCAGCAGCAACTCTTCCTCGGCGCTGTCGTAGTGGGTCACGCCGATGAGCGGCTGAAAGCCCTTGGGGAACAGCGTGCGGTGCACCGCCTCCAGCAGATCCACGAACAGCGCGTTGGACAGCAGCGGCACCAGCACCAGCACCTGCGTGCTGCGCTGCGACGCCAGCGCGCGCGCGGCCGGGTCGGGTACGTAGCCCAGCCGATCGGCCGCCTCGCGCACGCGTTCGGCCAACGCAGGGTCCACGGTGCGTTCGCCGCGCAGGGCACGCGACACGGTGATGGGACTCACGCCGGCGGCGCCTGCCACGTCGTTCAGGGTGATGCGGCCGCTGGAGCGGCGCGGTCGTCGGTTGGCGGTCAAGGGTTATTCCTAGGAATTCTGGCCAAAATTGTCCCTTAAGATAGCGCTATCTTTCATGGGGTTTTCGCGGGTTTGTGGGGAGGAGTAGCTTCTCCCCATGCGATGCAGCGAAATTTCTCCATGAGAAGCCGCGGCGTGAAGCCGTGAACTTCGGGTGAACGGCTTGCGTCCTGGGATGCAGCCGTTTTTTTGAATCTTTAGAGATAGCGCTATCTTGACCTGTGACATCGATGCCATCGTGGTGATGGGCGTTTCCGGCTGCGGCAAGTCCAGCGTGGGCGAGGCCTGCGCAAAAACGCTGGGCTGGGTGCTGCATGAGGGCGATGCCCACCATGCTCCCGAGAGCATTGCCAAAATGCGCGCCGGCGTGCCCTTGACCGATGCCGACCGCGCGGGCTGGCTGGACCGGTTGGCCGCATTGCTGGCGGCGCCTGCGGGCACGGCGGGCGTAGTGCTGACCTGCTCGGCGCTGCGCCGCAAATACCGCGATCGCCTGCGTGCGGGCAACCCGCGCGTGGGATTCGTGTTTCTGGCGCTGGACTATGAGCAGGCATTGCAGCGCGTGCAGACGCGCGCGGGGCATTTCTTTTCGCCCGCTCTGGTGGCCGATCAGTTCGCCACGCTGGAGTCGCCCGAGGGCGAGCCGCGCGTGTTGACGCTGGATGCCACACGCCCCGTGGACGAGCTGGCCCGGTCCGTCGTCCAATGGCTGCGCGGCAACGCAGCTGCTTCCCTTTCGTCGTCTTCCGGAGACAGTGCATGAGCGCTTCTTCCCCCTCCCCGCAGGAACGGCCGCGCAAGCCCCTGGTGCAGCGCCTGGCCGAGCATTTCATGGTGCTCGCACTGGCCGGCATGGTCGTGGCCGTGTTCGTCAACGTGGTATTGCGCTACGTGTTCTCCACGAGCATCGTCTCGTACGAGGAGATCTCGCGCCTGCTGTTCGTGTGGCTGGTGGCGGTGGGCACCATCGTCGCGGCCTTTGAGGGCAAGCACTTGGGCTTCGACATGCTCACTTCGCGCCTGAAGGGCCGCTCGCGCAAGCTGCTGTTCTGGGCCAGCCAGGCTCTGGTGGCGGGCGGCATGCTGCTGCTGCTCAAGGGTTCGTGGGAACAGGTGATCGCCGGCATGGGCAGCTACAGCACCGTGCTGGGTTATCCGCTGGCGCTGGGCGCCGCGGCGACGCTGGTACTGGCCGTGGGCCTGCTGGTGGGCGTGGTGGTGGATCTGCGCCGCGGCGAGCCGCTGCCGCATGGCAGCGACGCGGAAACGTCGGTGGAGTAGGGCGCACCATGATCGTTACCGCCATCTTTCTTCTGGTGCTCATCGGCGGCATGGTGATCGGCATGCCCATCGCCCACGCCCTGGTGCTGACGGGTGTCGCCCTGATGTGGCACCTGGATTTCTTCGATTCGCAGCTGCTGGCGCAAAACCTGCAGGCCGGCTTTGACAACTTTCCGCTGCTGGCCGTGCCGTTCTTCATCCTGGCGGGCGAGCTGATGAACGCGGGCGGCCTGTCGCGGCGCATCATCGACCTGGCGCGCGCCTTCGTGGGGCATATCCGCGGCGGGCTGGGCTTCGTGGTGATTGGCGCGGCCGTGCTGTTGGCGTCCATGAGCGGCTCGGCCATTGCAGACACGGCGGCGCTGGCCACCATCCTGCTGCCGATGATGCGCGAGCAGAAATACCCGATGAGCTACAGCGCGGGCCTGCTGGCGTCCGGCGGCATCATCGCGCCGATCATCCCGCCGTCCATGCCGTTCGTGATCTACGGGGTGACGACGAATACCTCGATCAGCAAGCTGTTCCTCTCGGGCGTGGCTCCGGGCCTGATGATGGGCATCTTCCTGATTGGCGCCTGGGCCTGGATTGCGCGCCGCCACGACCTGCCCTCGATGGAGCGCGTGGCGTGGGGCCCGCGCATGAAGGCGCTGACCAAGAGCTTCTGGGCCATGATGATGCCGGTCATCATCCTGGGCGGCCTGCGCGGCGGCATTTTCACGCCCACCGAGGCCGCCGTGGTCGCCGCCGTGTATGCGCTGCTGGTGTCCATGTTCGTGTACCGCGAACTGAACCGGTCGCAGCTGTACGACGTATTCCTGGCCGCGGGCAAGACCACGGCGGTGGTCATGTTCCTGTGCGGCGCCGCCACCGTCACGGCCTACATGATCACCCTGGCCGACCTGCCCAACATGCTGGCCGACAGCTTCGCCGGCGTGATGGGCAACCCCGTGCTGTTCATGGCGCTGATGATGACCTTCCTGTTGGTGGTGGGCACGGCCATGGACCTCACGCCCACCATCCTGATCTTCGGCCCCGTCTGCGCGCCGCTGGCCGCCAAGGCAGGCATCGACCCCGTGTACTTCGGCTTCATGTTCATCTATGTGGGCTGCATCGGCCTGATCACGCCGCCCGTGGGCACGGTGCAGAACGTGGTGGCGGGCGTGGGCCGCCTGCGCATGGAGACCGTGATCAAGGGCACCACGCCGTTCCTGGCCGTGTATGTGCTGCTGGCGGTCCTGTTCACGCTGTTCCCGGCCCTCATCACCGCGCCGCTGCGCTGGATGCACTGAGCTTTTCATCCCTTTTCACCCTGACTGTCCAAAGGAGACTTCCCATGCGTATACGCTTTGCTCTTGCCGGCCTCGTGGCCGCACTCGTTGCCACCGGCGCTGCACAGGCGCAGGACTTCAAGCCGCGCATCGTGCGTTTCGGCTATGGCCTGGTGGACAACTCCAACCAGGGCCGCGCGGCCCGCATGTTTGCGCAAGAAGTGGAAAAGGCCACCGGCGGCAAGATGAAGGTGCGTGCCATTGGCAACGCCTCGCTGGGCTCCGACACGCAGATGCAGCAGGCGCTGATCGGCGGCGCGCAGGAGATGATGGTGGGCTCCACCGCCACGCTGGTGGGCCTGGTGCCGGAGATGGCCGTGTGGGACACGCCGTTCCTCTTCAGCAACGCCAAGGAAGCCGATGTGGTGCTGGACGGCCCCGTGGGCGACAAGATCAAGGCCAAGCTGGAAGCCAAGGGCATGGTGGGCCTGGTGTATTGGGAGAACGGTTTCCGTAACCTCACCAACAGCAAGCGCCCCGTCGCCAAGCTGGAAGACCTGAACGACATCAAGCTGCGCGTGATGCAGAACAACGTGTTCCTCGACAGCTTCAAGGCCCTGGGCGCCAACGCCGTGCCGCTGCCGTTCTCCGAGCTGTTCACCGCGTTGGAAACGCGCGCCGTGGACGGCCAGGAGAACCCCTACAACACCATCGTCTCCAGCAAGTTTTACGAGGTGCAGAAGTACCTCACGGTGACCAACCACGTGTACAGCCCCTGGATCGTCACGGTGAGCAAGAAATGGTGGGACGGCCTGTCCGCCGCCGAAAAGAAGGTGCTGCAGGACGCCGCCATCAAGAGCCGCGACTTCGAGCGCAAGGACACACGTGAAGAGGCCGCCAAGGCCCTGGCCGACCTGAAAGGCAAGGGCATGCAGGTCAACGAGCTGTCGGCCGCCGAGGCCAACCGCATGCGCGAAAAGCTGGTCAGCGTGAACGCGGGCATCGCCAAGTCGGTGGGCCAGCAGACCTGGGACGAGGTGAACGCCGCCGTCCAGCAGGCGCGCAACGCCAAGTAAGCCCGAAGGGCGGGGCAGGCGGCGGCGCCTGCCTTCGGTTCCCCGCCCATGTGCCCTCGGCCTACACCTGTGCCGCCCACGGGCGCGTAGGATCCCAGGGCAATGCTTGCCCGCAGCCGTTTTCTGCAACCTTCCTTCAGCCGCCCTCGCGCCACCCAGCATGCCCCTGCACGACACCGTCCACACCGTCACCGAGCGCATCCGCCAGCGCAGCGCCCCTACGCGCGGCGCCTATCTGCAGCAGCTTGAGTTCCAGGCGCGCCGCGACCGCGGTGCAGACCGCCTGGGTTGCGCCAATGTGGCCCACGCCTTCGCCGGCATGCCTGGCAACGACAAGCTGCGTGTGGTGGTCCAGAAGGCACCCAACATCGGCATCGTCACGGCGTACAACGACATGCTGTCGGCCCATGCGCCACTACAGCATTACCCGGACCTGATCAAGGACGAGGTGCGCAAGCGCGGGGCCACGGCCCAGGTGGCCGGCGGCGTACCCGCCATGTGCGATGGCGTGACGCAGGGCACACCCGGCATGGAGTTAAGCCTGTTCAGCCGCGACGTGATCGCCATGGCCACGGCCGTGGCGCTGAGCCACGACGTGTTCGATGGCGCGCTCATGCTCGGTGTGTGCGACAAGATCGTGCCTGGTCTGCTGGTGGGTGCGCTGCAGTTCGGCCATCTGCCCACGGTGTTCGTGCCGGCGGGGCCGATGACTTCGGGCCTGTCCAACAGCGCCAAGGCCAAGGTGCGCGAGCAGGCCGCGCAAGGTCTGGTGGGCCGCGGTGAACTGCTGGAGGCCGAGATGGCCGCTTACCACTCGCCGGGCACCTGCACCTTCTACGGCACGGCCAACAGCAATCAGATGATGCTGGAGGCCATGGGCCTGCATGTGCCGGGCACGGCCTTCGTGAACCCGGGTCAGGCGCTGCGCCAGGAACTCACGCGCGAGGCCGCACGCACGGTGCTGGGCGACAAGGGGGCGTCATGCCCACCTATCGGGCGCGTGGTAGACGAGCGCGCTATCGTCAACGCCATGGTGACGCTGCTGGCCACGGGAGGATCCACCAACCACCTGATCCACTGGGTGGCTGTGGCGCGCGCGGCGGGCCTCGTGATCGACTGGGACGACTTTTCCGCCCTGTCCGCCGTCGTGCCGTTGCTGGCGCGCGTGTACCCCAACGGCAGCGCGGACGTGAACCAATTCCAGGCCGCCGGCGGCCCCGGCTATGTGATCCGCGAGCTGCTCGATGCCGGGCTGATGCATGAGGACGTGCTCACCGTTCGCCCTGGAGGTATCCGCGAATACACGCGCGAGCCGCAGGGAACCGCCGATCAGCAACTGCACTGGGCCGACATCGGCGCCTCGCGTGACGACAGCGTGCTGCGCCCTGCGGCCGACCCTTTCAGCGCCACGGGCGGCCTCAAGCTGCTGTCGGGCAACCTGGGGCGCAGCGTGATCAAGGTCTCTGCCGTGCCGCCCGACCGGCATGTGGTGCAGGCGCCCGCACGCGTGTTTGCCTCGCAGGGCGAACTGCAGCAGGCCTTCCAGGCCGGCGAACTGGACCGCGACGTGGTCTGCGTGGTGCGCTGGCAGGGGCCCCAGGCCAATGGCATGCCAGAACTGCACAAGCTCACCCCGCCGCTGGCCGTGCTGCAGGGCAAGGGCTACAAGGTGGCGCTGGTCACCGACGGCCGCATGAGCGGCGCCTCGGGCAAGGTGCCTGCGGCCATCCACGCATCGCCCGAGGCGCATGCCGGCGGCCCGCTGGCGCTGGTGCGCGACGGTGACGTCATCCGGCTGGATGCCGTGGCGGGCACGCTCAATGTGCTGGTCGATGCGGCCGAATGGCAGGCGCGCACCCCTGCCACCGTGCCGCCCGGCTTGCTGCAGGACAACGCACGCGGTTGGGGGCGCGAACTGTTCGCCGGCATGCGGCGCAATGCGCTCAGCGCGGAAGAGGGGGCCTGTACATGGCTGTGACGCAACCCACCCTCACGGCGCTCGATGTGATGCGCGATGCGCCCGTGATCCCGGTCATCGTTCTGCACGACGTGCGGCATGCCGTGCCGATGGCGCGCGCGCTGGTCGCCGGTGGTATCCGCATGCTGGAGGTGACGTTGCGCACGCCGCAAGCCCTCGAATGCATGCGGGCCATCGCCGCGGAGGTGCCCGATGCCGTGGTCGGCGCAGGCACCGTACGCACCAGTGCTGATGCGGTTGCTGCCGCGCGCGCCGGGGCGCGGTTTGCCGTCAGTCCGGGTTTTACGCCCGCCGTAGGCCGCGCCTGCCGGGATGCGGGCTTGCCGCTGCTGCCGGGCGTGGCCACGGGCAGCGAGATCATGACGGCGCAGGAAGAGGGCTTGTCTGCGCTCAAGTTCTTCCCTGCGGTGCAGGCGGGCGGTACGGCCATGCTGAAAGCGTGGCAGGGGCCGTTTGGCGACGTGGCGTTCTGTCCTACGGGCGGAATCCAGCCCGGCAATGCGGCGGAGTTTCTGGCGCTCAAGAACGTGGCCTGCGTGGGCGGGTCGTGGCTGGTGCCCGCGGATGCGCTGGAGCAGGGCGACTGGTCCCGCATCACCCGTCTAGCGCGCGAAGCCAGCGCGTTGCAGCGGGTTTGATGAATACAAGTAAAATGGGCTATAGCGCTTTGTGGATAAGCGCTAGCAGCTATTAAATAAGGAGCAAACTAGCGCAGACCGGTGCCTGCGCCGGCATCGCTCTTGCGCTCGATCAATTCAATCTTGTAACCGTCAGGGTCGGTCACAAAGGCGATCACCGTGGTGCCGCCCTTGACCGGCCCGGCCTCGCGCGTCACGGTGCCGCCGGCGGCCTTGATCTTCTCGCAGGCGGCGTAGGCGTCGGGCACGCCCAGGGCAATGTGGCCGTAGGCTGTGCCCATCTCATAGCTTTCCACCCCCCAGTTGTACGTCAGCTCGATCTCGGCCTGGCCGGGGTTGCCGCCCTCGAAGCCCAGGAAGGCCAGAGAGTATTTGTATTCAGGGTTTTCGGAGGTGCGCAGCAACTGCATGCCCAGCACCTGGGTGTAGAAATCGATGGAGCGCTGGAGATTGCCAACGCGCAGCATGATGTGCAGAAGTCTCATGGCATGGATTGTGCCGTCAACCCAAAGACCCTGCGGCCTGTTGCGCAGAGTGATGGGCTGGGCTAGACCGGCACGGTGTAGTTGAGCGTCATGCGGCCGCCGTCCACGGTGACGATCTCGCCGGTCACATAACTGGCGGCGTCGCTGGCGAGCCATGCCACCACATCAGCGACCTCCGAGGGCTCACCCAGGCGCTTCATCGGCGTGCGGCTCATGATCTTGAGCCGGGCCTCGTCGCTCGTCAGCACGGCCTTCGCGGCGAGTTCCGTGGCAATGGTGCCGGGCGCCACCGCGTTCACGCGGATGCCACGGTCCGCCAGCGCCAGCGCCATCACGCGGGTGAGCTGATTGATGCCACCCTTGCTCACGTTGTAGCTGGCGATGTTCGGAATGGCCAAAACGCCGTTGACGGAACTCATGTTCACGATGCTGCCGCCGCCCGAGCGCACCATTTCGCGTGCCACGGCCTGGCCCATGAGAAAGGCACCCTTGAGGTTCACGCGCAGTACCGCGTCGAAGTCTTCCTCGGTCACCTCCAGAAAATCCGCAGCGCGGAAGATACCCGCGTTGTTGACCAATACGTCGATGCGCCCGTGCAGCGCCATGGTTTGACCTACCAGGGCATCCACTTCGGACTTGTTGCCCACATCGCAATGAATGTAGGCGGCTTGCGGCACCGCATCGGCAAGAGCACGTCCGCGGGCATCATCCATGTCTGCGATCACCACCTTGGCACCGTCGCGCGCCAGCCTGCGCACGCAGGCCTCGCCAATGCCCTGGGCACCGCCCGTGACAATACACACGCGACCGTGATGGCCCAAGGAGATAGTTGACGTGGAGAGTGTTTGGGACATGCCAGCCATCGTAGTCAATTGACAAGGGCCGGTCACTGAACGTTTACGCGGAGGGTGGGATCGTTCCCTGAGCTGGGTGCGGATGTCGGGATCGTGGTGCCTCAGGCCCAGCCGCTGGCGTACTAGATACGATGTATAGGGCATTATCTCCCCCATCTCGAGATAATAGTTTCATATTGGTTATCCACATAATCAAATCCCGTTTTCACGGGGCGCGGATTCACCGTCTGAGTTAATCCCGCCGGGGTGGCTCGCGGCGGGCCGTTGCCGGGGCGTGGCGGGACAGACGCCGCAGGGGCGTGCCGGACGGGCGGGGATGGGTGTTGCGGGCGCGCTGGGAGCGTCAGGCCCCAGGCAGGGGGCACGCTGCGCGACAGGACGGGGACTTCGGGGACGGGGTTCGCCCCCGCCTCCCCTGGACTGCCCGGGGGCTCACCCCTTACGGGAGGCCAGCCAGCGGCGTTGCTGGCGGTTGAGCTGGGGCCCTGGGGCAGCTTTGGCGGGCTTTTCTCGGGCAGGGCGAGGGGCAGGGGCGGGCGTGGACTCCGAGGGGCCTGCGTCGCCGTCTGGCGGCCTTGCTGCGCCAGCGCCACCTCGAAGGTAATCGTCAAGCGCCACGGCCACCAGGGCGTTGAGGCTGATGCCCAGCCGCTCGCAGCGGGCGCGGGCGTCGGCTTCGAGATCGGGGGAGAGTCGGACGGAGAATGCCATGGTTCAAAATGGTACCACTTTGAATCGCTAGGGGGCAAGATGGTCGCTATCATGTTAGTAGCATCTGCCGACGCTGGAGCGGGGTTTAAATCCGCTTTCCTCGGGGTAACGGCACTGCTACGTACATCAACCCCTGTACAGATATGTTCTATTGATAAATCTAGGGGCGGCGGCGCTTCGCGCCGCCCCCCGGCTGGCGCCGTGGGGACGGCGGCCGCGCTCGCGCCCGGGCCCGCCCCGCAGGCGGGGCCCCCCCGGGCGTTCTCGCGCCCACCGTTCCGCCCCCATGCACCCGGGTGCAGAGCTGATCGAACATGGCGGCCCGGCGCACCAAGAGCGACCACCAGGAGCCATCCTGGCCCGTGAGCGGGTGCCCCTCGGGGGTGTAGAGCGTGCCCCCGAGGAAGTACCAGCCGTGCCACGAGTCGCCGGGCAACTCCATCCGGTTCAGCAGGCGCAGCAGCTTGTAGGCTGTGAACGGGATGTCGTTCTTGCCGGTTTCCCAGTTATGTAAAGTCCGCTCGGTGACGTGAAAGTTTTTCGCGCAGGTGGCCCGGTCCCATCCCAGGTTCAGGCGCATCGCCTTGAAGCGCTCTCCAAGCTGTGCGCGGGTTTCGGGATCGTGGTGCCTCAGGCCCAGCCGCTGGCGTACTAGATACGATGTATATCGCCATTATCAGCATGCCCTAGATAATAATCTTCATTTGCGCATAAAAAAAGAGGGGTTGCGAGTTATCCACATAATAAGACCGTTTATCAAGGCGCGATCAAGCAGCCGAAGGGCACAAACGCTCCGCCACGCGGCAAATAATCGCCACGGGTTTAATCGTGTGGTTTCGCTTCGCTTACATGGGGGCCACGGCCCCCATACCCCATCAGGCCCGAGTGACGGGTTTCATGCCCAGCCGCGCAGATGCGGACTCAACGTCACGCGCCAGGGGCAAGAGCTTTTCCCAAACAGAACCGTGATACGCCCTGAATGCATCATCAATGGCAACCACGTAGTCATCCACCGTGAACAACCATGCAGGGGTATTTCCTTCCCCGACAGCGTCATGCACCATCTGAAGCAACTGCTTCAGCCTCAACAAGCGCTCCTCGACAGCGCCGGAAAGCCGTCCATTCTCCAACGTAGTAGCATTCACAACAGCCATGATCAGTCCTCCTAAGACTGGTTTTGGTCAGGGGTTCGCGGCGCCATAATCGCCCGATACCCCGCCTTAATTACGCTCCCGGGAACGATTTCTGCAGGAGCAGGGAAGGGGACAACGCCCCAAGAAACAGGGTCAGCCATCGTTAAGGCCCATCAAATCGGCGCGGCCATCACCCACCACAAGATCCCGCGCCAGCTCAGCGGCCACCACCTCCAGGTAGGCAACCACAAAGTCCCGAACCTGACCCACCGCCACCTCATCGCCAGCAATCGGGACACGCTCCAAGAACCGAGCGGCACGGGTCAGCGACTCGTGCGAATCGCGCACGAAGCCAAACAAGATCATGTCGTCGAGGGGTTCGACGGGACGGAATGCCCCGGACTTTGCATCACGCGGATAGTGCCGCTTGCGAGGCGGGCGCGGCGCTTCATAGGGATTCATACAACGCCCCCCATTCCACGATATGAGACACCGTTGTTTACCCCCGTGTTACTCGGGGGGGTAGCAAAGCCGGAGAGGCCCAAACGCACCGCCAACAGCGGCAAAACGATAGGCGCAGGCGCTTCGCGCCTCACCGATGCTGGCGCATCGGGGCCGGGCACTGCCGCCCGGTCGGCAGCAGCCGCGCTGCGCTTGCCGCCTGCTGCCGCCCGGCCCTCAGCGCCCCGCGCCATCAGCTCCCTGTAACCGTGAGCCTGACGCACCAGGAGCGACCACCAAGCGCCGTCCGTTCCAACGAACGCGCGACCCTCAGGAGACCATAGCTTACCGCCTTGGAAGCTCCAGCCGCGCCAGGACTCGCCGGGCAGCTCCATGCCGTTGAGCAAGCGCAACAGCTTGAACGTGGCATAGGGAATGTCGTGTTTGCCGCACTCCCAGTTATGTAAAGTCCGCTCGGTCACATGAAGAAGCTTCGCGCAGCCGGACAGGTCCAAGCCCAGGTTGCGGTACATGGCCCGGAACTTCTGCGCCTGTTGTAGACGGGTGTCACGGTCATTGCGCCGCAGCCTCAGTCCCAGGCTACTAGATACGATGTATATTATGTTAAATAATTGAATTGACTAATCCTGCCGCTTACTCGATGGCGTACCGAAAACCGTACCCGGCTCTGGTGACACCCCGATTATTCAGGGCGCGCATCCTCTGTACAAAACAGCGCATGCAGATTAAGCACCGCAAGCAGTTTCTGTGGTGGTTTGGTTGGGCGTACCCTTCAACCCCAGTTTGGCCAGCAGTTGGGTGTCGGCCTCTACATCCGGGTTACCCGTTACGAGCAGCTTGTCGCCATAGAAGATGGAATTGGCACCCGCCAAGAAGCACAAAGCCTGCACCGCGTCGCCAAGCTGCTGGCGGCCGGCGGACAGGCGTACGCGAGCCTTGGGCATGGTGATGCGGGCCACCGCGATCACGCGCACGAAGTCCAGCGGGTCTACCGGCTCGCTGTCGGCCAACGGTGTTCCGGGAACACGCACCAGGCTGTTGATGGGCACCGACTCCGGATACGGGTTTAGGTTGGCCAACTGCGCGATGAGACCCGCGCGGTGCACCGGCGCTTCGCCCATGCCAACGATGCCGCCGCAGCACACGTTGATGCCTGCGTCGCGCACATGGCGCAGCGTATCCAGCCGGTCCTGGTACTGGCGCGTGCTGACCACGTCGCTGTAGTACTCGGGGGCCGTGTCCAGGTTGTGGTTGTAGTAGTCCAGTCCCGCATCCTTCAGCGCCTGGGCCTGGTGCGACTGCAACATGCCCAGCGTGGCGCAGGTCTGCAAGCCTAGGTCCTTCACGGCGGTGATCAGCTCGCTCATCTTTTCGATGTCGCGGTCCTTCGGAGCTCGCCAGGCGGCGCCCATGCAAAAGCGCGTCGCGCCGGCGTCCTTGGCGGCTTGCGCTGCCTGGGTTACCTCCTGCACGCTCATGAGTTTTTCAGCCTTCACGCCGGTATCGAACTCCGCCGACTGGGGGCAGTAGCCGCAGTTTTCCGGACAGCCGCCTGTTTTCACGGACAGCAGCGTGGCCAATTCGATGTCGCCCTGGGGCCAATGTGCGCGGTGCGTGGCCTGCGCGCGCCAGAGCAGTTCCATGAATGGAAGCTCGAGGAGCTCCTGTACCGCTTGAATGCTCCAGCCCTCCCCTCGCTGCGTCGCAACACTCTCGGCAACGCGAGGATGAAACTGCAGGGTCTGGGTTGTATGCGGGGCTGTTGTGGCTGAGGTCATCAAATTTCTCCGGTTCTGCGGTCGCCACTGCTGGGCGCTGCTCCTGATTGTGTAAAGGCTTGAGTGGTCTGTGAAGGTTTAGCGTTCAAAAAGCAGGATGAAAAAAGATGTGCCTAAAAGAAGCGTATTTGCGTTATTTTTAATGTGTCTTGAAAGCATATAAGTGAAAAAGCGGGAATGAAGATGGAGGAAGCAAGTCATGTTGTTCATCTGCCATCAACTCCCATTTAACTCCCCTTAATTACCAGAAACACCCTGCTGTTTTTGCTGAAGATGCGGCATGACCATAAAAAAAGCCCTGGTCGCATGGACCAGGGCTCTCTTGTTTTTCAGCAGTCAGGTGCTTCGTCGAAGCTTGTCCTTTTCAACCCAACGCCGCGATCACCTCGGGCGGCGCCTGCACCAGTTCGATCAGGACACCCTCCCCGGCGATCGGGAACTCGTCATTGCTCTTGGGATGCAGGAAGGTGATGTCGTAGCCCGCCGCGCCTTTGCGGATGCCCCCGGGCGCAAAGCGCACACCCTGTGCGGTCAGCCATTCCACCGCCTTGGGCAGGTCATCGATCCACAGGCCGATGTGGTTCAGCGGCGTGGCGTGCACGGCAGGCTTTTTCTCGATGTCCAGGGGCTGCATGATGTCCACCTCCACCTTGAAGGCGCCCTGCCCCATGGCAAGGATGTCCTCGTCCACGTTCTCTCGCTCGCTCTGGAAGGTACCCGTCTGCGTGAGGCCGAGCATGTCCACCCACAAGGTCTTCATGCGCTGCTTGTCGGTGCCGCCGATGGCCACCTGCTGAATGCCCAGCACTTTGAAGGGGCGTGTCATCCATTTACTCCTTTATTGATAGCTGCTAGCGCTTGCAGGGCAAGCGTTAGATGCTGTTTTCATTGAAATTCCAGGATGACCTGATCCACCGCCAGCGACTCGCCCTTGCCCGCGACGATCTTGCCCACCACGCCGTCCTGCGCCGCGAAGAGGATGTTCTCCATCTTCATGGCCTCAATCACGGCCAGCTTCTCGCCGGCCTGCACCTTCTGGCCCGGCTGCACCGCGACGTCCACCAGCAGGCCCGGCATGGGCGACAGCAGGAACTTGGACAGGTCCGGTGGTGCCTTGAAGGGCATGAGCTGGTGCAACTTTGCGCCCAGCGGCGACAGCACCAGCGCGTCGATCTGCGTACCGTTGTGGCTGATGCGCAGCGCCAGCGGGTTCTTGGCCGTACCGCGCTCCACCTGCGCCGTGAAGCCCTTGCCGTTGCACTGGCCCTGCACGCGGATGTCGCCCAGGCCGGCCGTACTGCTGATGCGGTAGGTGGTGCTGCCGATGGTCACGGCGCTGGAGCGGCTCTCTGGCTCGTAGTCGGTGACCGTCACTTCATGGTGGATGTTGTTGCCCTGTGCGCCCAGCACCACCACGGTGAACTGCGCGCCCACCTGCACCTCATGACCCGTGAGCTGGCCGCTGATGCCCGATGCACGCGCGCGGTAGCGGCGGTTCATGTACGCCGCCAGCGCCACCAGGAACAGCGGATCGTCGTGCGGCACGTCTTCGGCGGCGAAGCCCTTGCCGTAGTGCTCCGCAATGAAGCCGGTGTTGAACTGGCCGGCCACGAATTTCGGGTGCGCCAGCAGCGCCGCCTGGAAAGGGATGTTGCTGCTGATGCCGCGGATCACGAAGCCGTTGAGCGCAGCGCGCATCTTCTCGATGGCGTCGTTGCGGTCCTGGCCGTGCACGATCAGCTTGGCGATCATCGAGTCGTAGTACATCGGGATTTCACCGCCTTCGAACACACCCGTGTCCACGCGCACGCCATACTTCTTGGTCGTGTCGCCCTGGAACATGGACTCTTCCGGCGCCTGGAAACGCACCAGCCGTCCGGTGGAGGGCAGGAAGTTGCGGAACGGGTCCTCGGCGTTGATGCGGCACTCGATGGCCCAGCCGTCGCGCTTCACGTCCTCCTGGCGGATGGTGAGCTTTTCGCCGGCGGCCACGCGGATCATGAGTTCCACCAGATCCAGACCGGTGATGCACTCGGTCACCGGGTGCTCCACCTGCAGGCGGGTGTTCATCTCCAGGAAGTAGAAGTCCTGGTCCTTGCCGACCACGAACTCCACCGTGCCGGCGCTTTGGTAGCCCACGGCCTTGGCCAGGGCCACGGCCTGCTCGCCCATGGCCTTGCGGGTGGCGTCGCTGATGAAGGGGGATGGCGCCTCCTCGATCACCTTTTGGTGGCGACGCTGGATGGAGCATTCGCGCTCGTTCAGGTAGATCACGTTGCCGTGGGCGTCGCCCAGCACCTGGATCTCGATGTGGCGCGGCTCCTGCACGAACTTCTCGATGAAGATGCGGTCGTCGCCAAAGCTGTTGCGCGCCTCGTTCTGGCAACTGGCAAAGCCTTCAAAGGCTTCCTTGTCATTGAACGCCACGCGCAGGCCCTTGCCGCCGCCACCGGCCGAGGCCTTGATCATCACCGGGTAGCCGATGCCCTTGGCGATCTCCACCGCGGCCTCGGGCCCGGCGATGGGGTCGTTGTATCCGGGGATGGTGTTCACGCCCGCCTGGTTGGCCAGCTTCTTGGACGCGATCTTGTCGCCCATGGCGGCGATCGCCGCATGCTTGGGGCCAATGAAGACGATGCCCTCCTCCTCCACCCGCTTGGCGAAGGCTTCGTTCTCGGACAGGAAGCCGTAGCCCGGATGCACCGCCTGCGCGCCGGTCTGCTTGCAGGCAGCAATGATCTTGTCGGCCAGCAGATACGACTCGCGGCTGGGCGCAGCGCCGATGTGCACGGCCTCGTCGGCCAGCTTGACATGGCGCGCGTCCTTGTCGGCGTCGGAGTAGACGGCCACGGTGGCAATGCCCATCTTGCGGGCGGTTGCGATGACGCGGCAGGCGATTTCACCGCGGTTGGCAATCAGGATTTTGGTGAACATTCTCACAACCCGTTTTCTTGAATGATTTGCTTCAGTTGCTGAAGGGCTTCAGGACTGAATCGAAGACTTTGACTCTTTTCCCAGGGAGAGCGCGCCCGGCAGAACCGTATGTGTCTAGCTGCAAGCACTTCCCATCGTCTGTGATGACTACGGTGTAAGTGCATTCAACTGTCGAGTGCTTTGCGACCGACTGCAGTGGCTGCGCTTTGATATTTGCGATCAGCGCCATGCCAACTCTCCTTTACAGCGGAATGTTCCCGTGCTTGCGCCACGGGTTATCAAGCTGCTTGTTCTTGAGCATGGCCAGGCTGCGGCAGATGCGCTTGCGTGTCTCATGCGGCAGGATCACGTCGTCGATGAAGCCGCGTGCGCCGGCGACGAACGGGTTGGCAAAGCGCGCCTTGTACTCAGCCTCGCGGGCGGCCAGCTTGGCGGGGTCGTTCTTGTCCTCGCGGAAGATGATCTCCACCGCGCCCTTGGCGCCCATCACGGCGATCTCGGCGTTCGGCCAGGCCAGGTTCACGTCGCCGCGCAGGTGTTTGGAGCTCATCACGTCGTACGCGCCGCCGTAGGCCTTGCGCGTGATGACGGTGATCTTCGGCACCGTGCATTCGGCGTACGCGTAGAGCAGCTTGGCGCCGTGCTTGATGATGCCGCCGTATTCCTGGCTGGTGCCTGGCATGAAACCGGGCACGTCCACGAAGGTGATGACGGGGATGTTGAACGCATCGCAGAAGCGCACGAAGCGCGCGGCCTTAATGGAGCTCTTGATGTCCAGGCAACCCGCCAGTACCAGCGGCTGGTTGGCCACGATGCCCACGGTCTGCCCTTCCATGCGCGCGAAGCCAATGAGAATGTTCTTGGCGTAGTCGGGCTGCAGCTCAAAGAAGTCACCGTCGTCCACCGTCTTGACGATCAGCTCCTTCATGTCATACGGCTTGTTGGGGTTGTCGGGCACCAGCGTGTCCAGCGACAGGTCGGCGCGGTCGGCCGGGTCGTTGCTCGGGCGCACGGGCGCCTTTTCCTTGTTGTTGAGCGGCAGGTAGTTGTACAGGCGGCGCAGCATCATCAGCGCCTCCACGTCGTTCTCGAAGGCCATGTCGGCCACGCCGCTCTTGGTGGTGTGCGTGATGGCGCCGCCCAGTTCTTCGGCCGTGACCTCTTCGTGCGTGACGGTCTTCACGACCTCGGGGCCGGTCACGAACATGTACGAGCTGTCCTTGACCATGAAGATGAAGTCGGTCATGGCCGGGCTGTATACCGCTCCGCCCGCGCAGGGGCCCATGATCATGCTGATCTGCGGGATCACGCCGGACGCCAGCACATTCTTCTGGAACACGTCGGCATAGCCACCCAGGGAAGCCACACCCTCCTGGATGCGCGCGCCGCCCGAGTCGTTCAGGCCGATCACCGGCGCGCCGACCTTCATGGCCTGGTCCATGACCTTGCAGATCTTCTCGGCGTGGGTCTCGGACAGCGCGCCGCCGAACACCGTGAAGTCCTGGCTGAACACGAACACCAGGCGGCCGTTGATCATGCCGTAGCCGGTGACCACGCCGTCACCGGGGATCTTGGTGTTCTCCATGCCGAAGTCCGTGCAGCGGTGCTCCACGAACATGTCCCATTCCTCGAAGGTGCCGTCGTCCAGCAGCAGCTCGATGCGCTCGCGCGCGGTGAGCTTGCCCTTCTTGTGCTGGGCGTCGATGCGCTTCTGGCCACCGCCCAGGCGGGCGAGTTCGCGCTTTTTCTCCAGTTGATCCAGGATGTCTTGCATGGTCGCTCTTTCAGTGAAGTGCTATTTAAATAGTAGCTTGCAGCGCTTGTCCAGATTGCGCTGCAAGCAGATTTCGTGCTGCAGTGGAAGCCGCTATGCGCCCCGCGGTCACGTCCTGCTGCAGGCGGGGCAGCAGCTCGCGCACCTGCGGGTGCTGGCGGAAGGCCTGCTTCAGGCCTGCGTCGATGCGCTCCCACATCCACGCCAGGGATTGCCGCTCGCGCCGCGCGGCCAGGCGGCCGTTGGCCGTCTGCAGGCGGCGGAACTCCTGCACCGCGGCCCAGAAGCCATCCACCCCCTCGCCTTTCAGCGCGCTGAGCGTGATGACCTTCGGCGTCCACAGGGATTCGTCGTGGTGCGCATGCTCGGGGTTGCCATGCATGGACAGCAGGCGCAGGCTGGAAGTGATCTGCGCCTGCGCGCGTGTGGCGGCGTGCGGGTCGATGTCGGCCTTGTTGATGACCACCAGGTCGGCCAGCTCCATCACACCTTTCTTGATGGCCTGCAGGTCGTCGCCCGCGTTGGGCAACTGCAGCACGCAGAACATGTCGGTCATGCCCTGCACGGCGATCTCGCTCTGGCCCACGCCCACGGTCTCGATGATGACCACGTCATAGCCCGCAGCCTCGCACACCAGCATGGCCTCGCGCGTCTTCTCGGCCACGCCGCCCAGCGTGCCGCTGGACGGGCTGGGGCGGATGTAGGCATCGGGTTGGACCGACAGGTGCTCCATGCGCGTCTTGTCACCGAGGATGGAGCCGCCCGAGACGGTGGATGACGGGTCGATGGCCAGCACCGCCACCTTCAGGCCTTGTGCGATCAGGTGCAGGCCCAAGGCTTCGATGAAGGTGCTCTTGCCCACGCCAGGCACGCCGCTGATGCCGAGGCGAAACGCCCGGCCCGTGTGCGGCAGCAGCGCGGTGAGCAGTTCGTCGCCCTGCGTGCGATGGTCGGCCCGCGTGGATTCCAGCAGCGTGATGGCCTTGGCCATGGCGCGGCGCCGCACGGCGGGCGTGCCGTGCAGGATGCCTTCTTGCAGCTGCTGGGGGGTCACTGCGCCTGCGCCTTCTTGATTTGCTCCAGCACGTCCTTGGCGCTGGCCGGGATCGGCGTGCCGGGGCCATAGACGCCCTTGACGCCTGCACCGTAGAGGAAGTCGTAGTCCTGCGCGGGCACCACGCCGCCCACGAAGACGATGATGTCGTCGGCGCCCTGCTTTTTCAGTTCTTCGATGATGGCGGGCACCAGCGTCTTGTGGCCCGCGGCCAGGGTGGAGACGCCCACCGCGTGCACGTCGTTCTCGATGGCCTGGCGCGCGCACTCCTCGGGGGTCTGGAACAGCGGGCCCATGTCGACATCGAACCCCAGGTCGGCAAAGGCCGTGGCCACCACCTTGGCACCGCGGTCGTGGCCGTCTTGGCCGAGCTTCGCGATCATCACGCGCGGGCGGCGACCGAGCTGTTCGGCTGCCTGATCGATTTCACCCTTGAGCTTTTCCCAGCCTTCGGCCGAGTCGTAGGCAGCAGCGTACACACCGGTCACCTTTTGCGTATCGGCGCGGTGGCGCCCGAAGATTTTTTCCAGCGCGTCGGACACCTCGCCCACCGTGGCGCGTGCGCGAATCGCCTGGATCGACAGATCCAGCAGGTTGCCTTGGCCGCTTTCTGCTGCAGAAGTAAGAGCAGCCAGCGCTTTTTGGACCTGGGTTTGATCGCGTTTTGCCTTGATGGCGTTGAGGCGCGCAATCTGATTCTCGCGCACCTTGACGTTGTCCACCTCAAGGATGTCCACCGGGTCTTCCTTGGCAAGCTTGTACTTGTTCACGCCGACGATGACTTCCTTGCCCGAATCGATGCGCGCCTGCTTTTCCGCAGCCGCGGCCTCGATCTTGAGCTTGGCCCAGCCGGAGTCCACGGCGGCGGTCATGCCGCCCATCGCCTCGACCTCTTCGATGATCTTCCAAGCGGCGTCGGCCATGTCCTGGGTGAGCTTTTCCATCATGTAGGAGCCGGCCCAGGGGTCGATCACGTTGGTGATGTGGGTCTCTTCCTGGATGATGAGCTGCGTGTTGCGCGCGATGCGTGCGCTGAATTCGGTGGGCAGCGCGATGGCTTCGTCCAGCGCGTTGGTGTGCAGGCTTTGCGTGCCGCCGAACACGGCCGCCATGGCCTCGATGGTGGTGCGCACCACGTTGTTGTAGGGGTCCTGCTCGGTGAGCGACCACCCCGAAGTCTGGCAGTGGGTGCGCAGCATCAGGCTCTTGGGGTTTTTGGCGTTGAAACCCTTCATGATGCGGCACCACAGCAGGCGTGCGGCGCGCATCTTGGCGATCTCCAGGTAGAAGTTCATGCCGATCGCCCAGAAGAACGACAGGCGCCCGGCGAAATCGTCCACGTCCATGCCCTTGGCGATGGCCGTCTTCACGTATTCCTTGCCGTCGGCCAGGGTGAAGGCCAGTTCCAGCGCCTGGTTGGCGCCGGCTTCCTGCATGTGGTAGCCCGAGATCGAGATCGAGTTGAACTTGGGCATGTTCTTGCTCGTGTACTCGATGATGTCGCCGATGATGCGCATCGACGGCTTGGGCGGATAGATGTAGGTGTTGCGGACCATGAACTCCTTGAGGATGTCGTTCTGGATGGTCCCGGCCAGCTTGTCCTGGCTCACGCCCTGCTCCTCGGCTGCCACCACATAGCCGGCCAGCACGGGCAGCACGGCGCCGTTCATGGTCATGGAAACAGACACCTTGTCCAGCGGAATGCCGTCGAACAGGATCTTCATGTCCTCCACGCTGTCGACGGCGACGCCCGCTTTGCCCACGTCGCCCGTCACGCGCGGGTGGTCGCTGTCGTAGCCGCGGTGCGTGGCCAGGTCAAAGGCCACCGACACGCCCTGCCCCCCCGCGGCCAGCGCTTTGCGGTAGAAGGCGTTGGATTCTTCGGCCGTGGAAAACCCCGCGTACTGGCGGATGGTCCAGGGGCGCACTGAGTACATGGTTGCCTGCGGGCCGCGCAGGTAGGGCTCGAAGCCCGGCAGCGTATTGGCGTAGGGCAGGTCCTGCGTATCTTGCGCCGTGTACAGGGGCTTCACGCTGATGCCGTCGGGCGTCACCCAGTTCAGGGCATTCACGTCGCCGCCGGGCGCGGACTTGGCCGCGGCCTTGGCCCAGGCGGCAAGGTCGGCGGACTGGAAGATGGGATCAGGATGGCTGCTCATGGCGGGGGCGCTTTCGCAAAGATGGCAAAGAGATGTGGTTATGCGTGCTGCGTTTTCGCAATTTTGCGGAGTTTACCTGATCTGTAATTATTAATTCTTAGTTTTTTTCAGGTACAGTCCGCCCATGTCAGCCGTCACCCTCACTCCCCGCGCACTCTATGAACAAGTGGCGGAGCAACTGCGCCAGCGCATCTTTCGGCGCGAGCTGGAGCCTGGCAGCTGGATCGACGAGCTGAAGATCGCCGAGGAGTTCGGCATCAGCCGCACGCCTTTGCGCGAAGCACTCAAGGTACTGGCGGCGGAAGGCCTGGTCACCATGAAGGTGCGCCGCGGCGCCTACGTGACCGAGATGTCCGACAAGGACTTGCACGATGTCTACCACCTGCTCAGCCTGCTGGAGAGCGACGCCGCAGGCGTGGTGGCCGCCCGCGCCACGCCGGAGCAACTGCGCGAACTGGAGCAGCTGCATGCCGACCTGGCCGCCGCCGTGCAGGACCGCGACCGCTTCTTCACCATCAATGAGCGCATCCACATGCGCCTGCTGGAGATGGCCGACAACCGCTGGCGCAGCCAGATGGTGGCCGACCTGCGCAAGGTCATGAAGCTCAACCGTCACAACTCGCTGCTCAAGCAGGGACGCATCGAGGATTCGCTGGCCGAGCACGAAACCATCCTGGCCGCGCTGCGCGCGCGCGACCCGCAGGCCACGGTGGCCGCCATGTCCGCGCATTTCGCGCATGGGCTGGAGGCAGCGGGCTGACCGGGCCCGCCCCTCATCCGCCGTTCTTTTTTCCGTCGCGTGAGCGACAAGTTTGCGAACGATCGTGCGAAAACGCGCGTGCCCGGCCTATGATTCCGCTTTTTGCCCGGCGGCTTGGCTCCGCAATGTCGCCCCGCCCTGCCGGCACGCACTGCACGTATTGCACGCATGAATTCCCCCACCCCCGACCTGCGCGGCGTGCAGACGCTGCCCGAACTGCTGGCGTTCCGCGCCGCCCTCACTCCCCACAGCGAGGCCTACCGCGCCTGCGACCCCGGCACCGGCCAGTGGATCAGCCTGACCTGGGCACAGACCCAGGAGCGCGTGCAGCAGTGGAGCCGCGCCATTGCCGCATCGGGCCTGCCACAGGGGGCGCGCATCGCCATCCTGCTGCCCAACGGGCTGGATGCCATGAGCATCGACCAGGCTGTGATGGCCACGGGCTGTGTGCCCGTGCCTCTGCATGCCATCGACAATCCGGGCAGTATTGCCTACATCCTGGCGGATGCCGAGGTGTCGCTGCTCGTCGTGGAAGAGCCCGAGCAATGGCGGCGCATCCGCGACGTGGGCATGCCGCTGCCGCACCTGATGGGCGTGGTGACGACCAACGCCAGCACCGGCCTGCCCACCGCCGCCGAGCAGGACGTACCGGTCGCATCGCTGGCTGCCTGGCTGCAGCATGCCGCGGCAGATACGCCGCTGCCCTCGCCGCCCGGCCCTGAGGATCTGGCGGCGATCGTCTACACCAGCGGCACTACCGGCAAGCCCAAGGGGGTGATGCTCAGCCATGCCAACGTGGTGGCCGACGTGAAGGCGGTGCTGGAGCGCATCGCCCCCACGCCACAGGATGTATTCCTGTCCTTCCTGCCGCTGTCGCACACCTTCGAGCGCACGGGCGGCTACTACCTGCCCATGGCCTCTGGCAGTTGCGTGGTCTATGCGCGCTCGGTGGCGCAACTGGCGGAGGACTTGAAGAATGTGCGCCCCACGGTGCTGGTGTCGGTGCCGCGCATTTATGAACGCGTGCATGCCAAGCTCATCGAGACGCTGTCGCCCTCGCCCTTGAAGATGCAGCTGTTCCAGGCCGCGCAGGCCGTGGGCTGGAAGCGGTTTTGCGCCGCGCAGCGCCTGCCAGCACCCCAGGACGACGGCGCGGGCGGCTGGATGCGCGCCCTGCCCTGGCCGCTGTTGCGTGCCCTGGTGGCCAAGCCGCTGCTGGCGCAGTTCGGTGGCCGCGTGCGCGTGGCCGTGAGCGGGGGCGCGCCGCTGTCGCCCACCATCGCGCACTGCTTCCTGGGCCTGGGCCTGCAACTGGTGCAGGGCTACGGCATGACCGAAACCACGCCCGTGGTCAGCGTGAACACGCTGGAGGACAACGACCCGTCCACCGTCGGCCGCGCCTTGCCGGGCGTGGAGGTGCGCATCGGCGAGAACCGCGAACTGCAGGTGCGCGGCCCCATCGTCATGAAGGGCTACTGGAAGCGCCCCGAGGATACGGCCCGCACCGTCTCCGCCGACGGCTGGCTGGGCACGGGCGACCAGGCCGAGATCGTCGACGGCCGCATCCGCATCCTGGGACGCATCAAGGAAATCATCGTCACCTCCACGGGCGAGAAGGTGCCGCCGGCCGACCTGGAGCTGGCCATCACCGCCGATGCGCTGTTCGAGCAGGCCTTTGTGGTGGGCGAGCAGCGCCCCTTCATCGCCTGCGTGGCCGTGGTGCATGCCGAAGAGTGGCGCCAACTGGCCGGGCAACTGGGACTGGACGCCAACGACCCTGCCAGCCTTGCGCACCCCAGCGCCCAACGGGCGGCACTGGCGCGCATCGAGAAGCTGGCGGCCGGCTTCCCGCGCTATGCGGTGCCGCGCGCCGTGCATCTGGTGCGCGAGCCATGGACGATCGAGAACGCGTTCATGACACCCACGCTCAAGCTCAAGCGCACCAACCTCATGGCGCACTACGCGGCCGCCATCGAGGCCATGTACCAAAAGCGCTGCTCAGGCCCCCACCGCTTGCAATGACCGCGCAAGCGGGGCCTGGGCCGACCCGGCGTCCCCCTCGCTTCCCGGCACGCGGTAGACGCGCCCGAACCGATTGGCCAGGAAGTCCTCCAGCGCGATCTGCTCTTGCCCGATGAAACCGGCCTGCGGAAGCTGGCCCGCGATGACCAGGTCCAGCGCCGCGCAGATGCCCGCGGCCGTGGTCCGCTGGATGGCGCTGAGCATCTGCCCGCGCACCGGCGCGCCCAGGATGTGGGCGGCATAGCTTTCCTGCACCAACCGGCCGTCCCGCTGGCCGCGCGCGCTGGCGAGGATCACGATCACGTCTTGCTGCGTGGTCGGGACGGCGCCGTCCAGCAGTTCCTTGAGCAGGTCGCGCCGGTCGCGCAGGCGCAGCTCGTGCAGCAGCAGCTGCAGGATGGCATGGTGGCCGGGGTAGCGCACCGACTTGTAGTCGAGCTGCCCCACGCGCCCCTCCCAGGTCTGGGGCAACGTGCCCAGGCCGCCCGAGGTATTGAAGGCCTCGTATTCCACGCCGTCGATCAGCAGCGTTTCCAACCCGTCGAGCGCAGGCACGCTGGTGCGCCGGCCCTGCACGATGGCGTCGCACGGGTTGCAGTATTCGTTGATCAGGCCCTCGGTGCTCCAGGTCATGGCGTAACGCAGGGCGCCCTGGGGGTAGCGCGGCAGCGCCCCCACGCGCAGTTGCAGCGCTTCCACGCGGTCCAGGCGCTGCGCCAGGGCGTTGCCCACCACGCCGATGAAGCCGGGCGCCAGCCCGCACTGCGGCATGAACGCGCTGCGCGCGCCTTCGGCCAGCGCCTGGATGGCACGGGTGCTGGCCACGTCCTCCGTCAGGTCGAAGTAGTGCACGCCATGGCGTGCACACAGCGTGGCCACCGGCACGGCTTGGTGGAACGGCAGTGCGTTCAGCACCGCATGGTGCCCGGCAATGGCAGCCTCCAGCATGGCGTCGTCCGTCACCTGCAAGGTGGCGGCGCTGTGGACCTGCAGGCGCTTCAGTGCGGCGGCGTCGCGGTCGGCCACGGTGAGCGTGTAGCTGCCCGCGTCCTCCAATAGCAGCGCAATGGCACGGCCGATATGGCCCGCGCCCAGGATCAGTACGCGGTGCGGGTGGGAAGCATTGACGGGATGCAGGCGGGTCATGGCGGTCTCCTTGCGTTGTCGTTCGGTAGAGCCATGCTAGGCCGGATCGTTGTCAGTGTGTAGCATCACAACTGTCGATAAAAGCATCAACGATCGTCATATCGACGGCATTACGCGACGTATCGGCAGCATTGGAGATGCCCGTGGAACTGGACGCACTGGACCAACAACTGCTCAGCCTGCTGCAGGCCAACGCGCGCGAGGGCACGGCCGAGCTGGCGCGCCGCCTGGGCCTGGCGCGCACCACGGTGGTGGCGCGCATCGCGCGGCTGGAGCGTGAAGGGGTGGTTGCTGGCTACGGCGTGCGCCTGGGCCAGCGGCTGGCAGGCAGCGCCGTGCGCGCGTGGTGCGCACTGCGCGTGCTGCCCAAGGCCGGGCCGGCGGTGCTGCAAATGCTGCAGGCCCTGCCCCAGGTGGAAGAGGTTTCGGCGGTGAGCGGGCCGTTCGACTACCTGGTGTTCCTGCGCTGCACCAGCCACGAGCAGCTCGACGGCCTGCTGGACCGCATCGGCCAGCTGGACGGCGTGCAGAACACGCAGACCAGCATCGTGCTCAGCCGCAAGATCGACCGCCGCAGCGTGGGCGGGTGATGCTCTATTAATGAGAGCTGCTAGCGCTTGATGGATAAGCGCTGAGGCCGTTTTCCTTCCGTCATCAGCCCAGCAGCCAACCTGCTGCGCCGCACAACGGCACCACCAGCCACGGCGGCACGCGCGCCCATACCAGCGCGGCAAAGGCCGCCAGTGCCAACGCCAGGTCGGCTGGCGCATGGATGGCGCTGGTCCACACCGGGTGGTAGAGCGCCGCCAGCAGCAGGCCCACCACGGCGGCATTCACGCCCGCCAAGGCCGCCCGGGCACGTGCGTTGTGCCGCAGCCGCTCCCAGAACGGTAGCGCGCCCGCCACCAGCAGGAATGCTGGCACGAAGATCGCCACCAGGCATACGGCCGCGCCCAGCCAGCCGCCCGCGCCGTGGCCTGCCGCAGCGCCCAGAAAGGCCGCAAAGGTGAACAGCGGCCCCGGCACCGCCTGCGCCAATCCATAGCCCGCCAGGAAATCGTCGGCCGCCACCCAGCCGGTGGCCACCACCTCGGCCTGCAGCAGCGGCAGCACGACGTGGCCGCCGCCGAACACCAGGGCGCCGGCGCGGTAGAACGCATCGGCCAGCACCAGCCATCCTTGAGGCCAGGCGCGCGCAGCCAGCGGCAGCAGCACCAGCAGCGCCGCACATGCGGCCAGCAGCAGCGCTCCGGTACGCGGTCGCACCCCGGCCGCCAGCCCGCCCTCCGATGGTGGAGCCGGCATGGCGCCCGCGCGCCCCCACAGGGCCAAGCCGGCCAGCGCCGCCACCAGCATGGCGCCCACCTGCCCCACCACGCCCGGCCACAGCAGCGCAAGCGCACAGGCCAGCACCATCAGCAGCCGCCGCGCCGGCCCGCGGCACAGGCTGCGCGCCATGCCCCAGACGGCTTGCGCCACCACGGCCACGGCCGCCACCTTCAGGCCGTGCAGCACGCCCGCGGGCACGAGGCCCTGCCCCGCCACCAGGCCCAGGCCCAGCAGCGCCATCACCAGGGCCGACGGCAGCGTGAAACCCAGCCAGGCCGCCAGTGCGCCGCCCCACCCCGCTTGGCGCAGGCCCAGCGCCAGACCCACCTGGCTGCTGGCGGGGCCGGGCAGGAACTGGCACAGCGCCACCAGGTCGGCATAGGCGTCTTCCGTCAGCCAACCGCGGCGCGCGACGAATTCCTCGCGGAAGTAGCCCAGATGGGCCACCGGCCCGCCGAACGACGTCAGGCCCAGGCGCAAGAAGATGAGGAACACCCGCCAGGCGCTGGCTTGGTGGCGTGTGGCGGCGAAAGGAGAAATGGGTGGCATGCAGCGGGCGCGAAACCCCGAGTATCGCTATTGCGCGTGGCGCGCGGATGACTGGCGCCGCGTGCCAGCAGCGGAGCGCGGCGCGTGCGCGCGCAAGCAGACCTCCTGATCCTTGCGGCCGCAGCCGCTGTGGGCATCAGATGGCGCAGGGCCCCATCCACACCCCGCTGCGCAGGCCGGCCGGCGGCTGCTGCGCCCAGACCTGGGCACACACCTCCCAGGCAGGCTCCTGTACGTTCAGGCCCGCGAAAATGCCGTAGCCTTCGCCCGCACGGATGTCCTCACCCGCGCTCAGGCTCTCGCCGGCCTTGATGGCGCCCTGCGTGTGGATGCACTCGCCCGCCTTGATGCCCCAGCCGGCCTCCAGGTGCGTCAGGCCGCTGATGGCTCCGCCGACCACGATGCCCTGCCCCGCGCGCAGGCTGCCTTCGCCGCTCACATGCCCGCCCACGCGCAGGCTTTTGCCGCAGTCGATGCCGCCGTGCACCAGCAGGTCCTGTCCCACGAAGGCGCTGGCGCCCACGCTGAGCGCGCCGTGGCAGACCACGTCCCACGCCGCGCGCAGGTCGCCGCCGCAGTGCAGCGATTCCTGCACCTGCACGCCCCAGTCGGTGCGCAGGTGGCCGCCGCAGTGCAGCCGCCCATCGCTGTGGATGTGCGCGCCGGCGCGGATGTCCTCGCCCGCCACGATGGCCCTGCCGGCGCGGATGCCGCCCCCTGCGTGGAGGGAGCGGCCGACGTGGATCACGCCGTCCACCTCGATGCCGCCGCGCACCTGCACGGTGCCCGCGAACACCAGGGCCTCGGCCTCCAAGCTGTCCAGGTGCAGCACTGCGTTCGAGGGGCCGAACTGGCCCAGCAGCCATAGCGCGTCGTCCACGCGGCCGGCGGCCACCAGCTGGTCCAGCGCCTGCTGGTAGCCCACACCGTCCTCGACATGGCGCACGAACCAGCGAAAGCCGTTGGCGCAGGGGCTCTTGGCCCGGAGAAACTGCTTGGTGAATTCCATGCGACGCTCCAATCCTTGCAAGGCGCCCGTGCGGTGCTGCTGCGGGGGCCCGGGGTGACCCGGCGAACGAAGGGCCCGCGTGAGCGGGCGTGGGAAGGCGTCGTCCGCCGTTGCGCAGGGCGGGTGCCCGGCGATGGTGGTTCTGCGCGTTGGAAAGAGGAAGGGTGCTTTATCGCCGGGCGGAGGAATGTGCGACCGGCTGGTATGGCCAGAGCACACGCGCCACGACGCCCACGCGGTTGCGCGCACGGGTGCGGCGGACGGGTGTGGTCGGGAACATGGGCGCGCATGCTAGCAGTGCGCAGTCCGGGGGACAACCTTGTCGCACGGCGGCGCGCGGTCTTTGGTGCGCCGCCGTGCGTGCTGCGCGGCGGATGTGCATGCGCATCCGCCGCGGGCTGGGGATGGCGGTGTCAGAACGACACGCGCACGCCCACCGTCACGTTGCGCCCTGCCAGCGGGGCCGCGTCCTTGATGAACGAGGTGTGGGCGTAGGCCAGGCGGTCCGTGAGGTTGCGCGCCTTCAGGTACACCTGCCACGGCGTGCCACTGCCCGTGCGGCCGTTGTAGGCCAGGCCCAGGTTCAGCATGCCGTAGCCAGGCGTGGCGGTCTCGAACGCGGCCACGCGGTTTTGCCGCGCTACCTGCACCCATTCCACCGCGCCGTCCCAGTCGCGCCAGTTGGCATCCAGGCGCAGGCCCACGCGTGCGGGGGCGATGCGCGGCAGCCGTTCGCCACCGTCCAGGCGGGCACGCACGCTGTCGCCGAACAGGGTGACCCCCAGGCGCTGCGTGATGCGCTGGCGCACCCGGCCCTCCATGCCGGTAAAGGTGGCGCCCGCCTGGCTGTACTGCAGCAGCTGCAGGCCGTCCAGTTCGTCGAGCGTGCGGCCGTAGATGTAGTTGCGGATGCGGTTGTGGAACACGCTCACGTCAAACGTGGTGTCCCCGCTGGTCTTGCGCAGGCTCAGGTCGATGTTGCGCGAGGTTTCCGCACGCAGACTGGCGTCGCCACGCTCGTAGGTGGATGTGGCCATGTGCAGGCCGCGCGCGTACAGCTCCTCGGCGGTGGGCGCACGGTGGGCGCGGGTGATGCTCGCACCCGCGGCGTAGCCAGGCGCAAAGCGCCACACCGCGCCCAGCGATGCGGAGGTGCCGTGGTGGCGCCGCTCTACACCGCTGTCCTGCGCTTCGGCGCTTTGGCGGTCGTGACGCAGCGCGGTCTCGATGCGCCAGTCGCCATGCCAGTCGCCCAGGCGGTATTCCTCCAGCAGAAACACGCCCCACTGGCGCGTGAGGGTGGGTTGCACGTAGGCCTCTTCTCCCGCGGCGCTGAACTTGCGCTGCCCGGTCTGCAGGCCCAGCACGCCGCGCCAGCCGGCCACGGGCTCGTGCTGCAGCTCCACGCGCAGGTCGTGGGCCTTGTTCTTGAAGGTGGTGGCGACGGTGCCCTCCTCCACCTCGTCGTGTACGTAGTCGGTCACGCCCGCGCGCAGGCGCAACGCGGAGAAGCCGGTGAACGGGTCGCGCAGCTCACCGCGGATGTCCACGCGCTCGCTGCGCAGGTCCACCACAGGAACGGCTTCGTGGTCGTGGTCGTGGTCATGCCCGTCGTCCTCGTGGTCGTGCTCGTCATGGCTGCCGCAGTGCAGGTGGTTGCCATGGGTGTGGCAGCCTTCGAAACTGTGGCTGTGGCCCGGCAGGCCGTATTTGGCGTTCTGGCGTGTGAAGGCCAGGCCCAGGTAGCCACGGCTGCCAACCCAGGACAGGCCCACGCTGCCGGTACCCGTGCGGTTGAAGCTGCCGGGCACGCTGCGCCCCTCGGCCCAGCCGCTGCCCACGCGGTAGTCGTCGGCGTCCCGACCGGCGGCCTCCACGTGCACGGCCAGGTTGCCCGCGCCGCCGGTCAGCGCGACAGCGCCGGCCTTTTCGCGGGCCGCGCTGCCGGCGCGCAGCTCGGCGCTGCCTTCGTAGCCCTTGTCAGGCACGGCCGTGGGCACCTTGCCGTCCAGCACGTTGACCACGCCGCCCACGGCACCGCCGCCGTAGACCAGCGCCGACGGCCCGCGCAGCACTTCGACCTGCGTGGCCAGCAGCGGCTCGGCCGCCACGGCGTGGTCCGGGCTGACGGTGGAGGCGTCGTGCAGTTCGGACCCGTCAGAGAGCACGCGCACGCGCGGGCCGTCCATGCCGCGAATCACGGGGCGGCTGGCGCCCGCGCCGAAATGGCTGCCGGTGATGCCGGGCTCGCCGTCCAGGGTCTCGCCCAGCGTGGCTTCGCGCTGGCGCACGAGGGCGTCGCCCTCCAGCACAGACACGGGCTGCGTCATTTCGGACACGCCCAGCTGCAAACCGCTGGAGGACACGGTGACCTCGGGCAGGCGGGCATCCGCCTGCGCCCACGCGGGTGCTGCGCTGGTCAGGCACAGCAGCGCGGCCCAGGCCAGCGGGTGCATTGCGCCCGGCATGCGGGCGAAAGGGGTGAAGGAGTTCATACAACGATTTCCGTCAAAAGGCGGCAGGCGCGCGCGAACGCTAGGGCCGCACGCGGCCGCGCTTGAAAATTGATTCAAAAATGCCTCTAGCGCTTATGTATCAAGCGCGAGCAGCTATAAAAAGAGGAGTTTTTGCGACGCCGGCACGCAAAGGCGGCGGCGCGAGGCGAGGTGCCTCAGGCGCTCAGGGGCGGAGCGCGGGCATGGAAAGGCGCCGCCCGGCCCGCGCGCGGCACCGGCGCGGGGGACCTGACAGGGGGCAGCTGCGGCTGTGCCTGGACCTGCGCGGGGGCCTGGCCCAGCGCGGCGCCCACCAGCGTCTGCTCGTCCAGCACCTGGCAGTCGGCGGCCCCGTGCCCCGCAAACAGCGCATGCAGGGTGTCCAGGGCCTGTTGCCCGGCGCTTGCCGCATCCCGTGCATGCCCGTCGCCGTGCAAGGCATGCGCCAGCCCCTGCCCCGCGGGCAGGTGCAACACCTGGTGCATGCGCCCGAGTGCGGGCGCGAGCACCAGCGCCAGCAGCAGCCAGGTCAGGGCCAGGCGGCGGCGCAGTTGCGGCAAGAGCGCGGGTGTCAGGGACATGCGGGCTGGGTGAAAGGTGCAGTCGTCAGTGGGCGTGCTTCATGCCGCAGTACTTGCCGATCGCCAGGTTCTTGCAGGCGGCCTGCAGTTCCTTGCGGCAGGTTTCTTCGCCCTTGCCGGATTCCAGGCACTTGGCAGCGGCCTCGTGCGCCGCGGCCATGGCGCGGTGGCGCTCGATGTCGACCTTGGTCTGCTGCGCGGTGTGCTCCTGCGCGTGCGCGACGGCGGCGCAGGCCAGCAGCAGGGTGGCGAGCCAGGGTTTCATGGGTTGCTTCCTCCAAAGTAACACCGCGCCGCTGTTGCGGCGCGGGCCCGGGAGGATAGCGCAGGAACCCGCGGGGATTCCCAAAAGGCTGCGCGGATGCGCCGCTTTGGGAAGGCGGTGGACCCGCTGGCGGCGACCTGGGCCTCGCAGCGGTCAGGCGCCGGGCTTGAGGTGCCGTGCAAAGGTCTTGCGGAACTTCTCCACCTTCGGCCCCACGACGAAGGCGCAATAGCCCTGGTTGGGGTGGTTGCGGTAGTAGTCCTGGTGGTAGTCCTCGGCGGGCCAGTAGTTCACCAGGGGTGCCACCTCGGTCACCACGGGCGCGCCAAAGAGCTTGTCCTGCCCCATCTGGCGCAATAGGTCCTCGGCCACATCCTGGTGCGCGGGGTCGGTGAAGTAGATGGCGCTGCGGTACTGCGTGCCCACGTCGTTGCCCTGGCGGTTGAGGGTGGTGGGATCGTGCGTGGCGAAGAAGATCTCCAGAATCTCGCGCACGCCGATCTGCGCGGGGTCGAACGTCACGCGCACCACCTCGGCGTGGCCGGTCGTGCCGCTGCACACCTGCTCGTAGGTGGGCTCGGCTACGTCGCCATTGGCATAGCCGCTTTGCACGTCGGTCACGCCGCGTACGCGGTCGAACACGGCTTCGGTGCACCAGAAGCACCCGCCGCCGAGGGTGATGGACTGCAGATCGGACATGGGATTGCGCCTCGTGAAGGGAATGAAAGCCTCATCATAGAAATGAAGCGAAGGCGCCGTCCCGCGTCTGCCCTTGCGTTGACGGGGGCAAGGCGGGTTGCTATATTACTAACCAGTCAGTCAGTAATTTATGGCCACCCTCCCCCCAGTCCTCGAATCGTCCGAACCCCCGCGCCGTGGCCGCCGCAAGGAAGCCCGGCCCGGTGAATTGCTGGACGCTGCCCTGGAACTGTTCGTGGAAAAAGGGTTTGCCGCCACCCGGGTGGACGAGGTCGCCGCGCGCGCGGGCGTGTCCAAGGGCACGCTGTTCCTCTACTTCCCCAGCAAGGAAGACCTTTTCAAGGCCGTGGTGCGCAAGAACATTGCGGGCCGCTTCCCTGAATGGGACCTGGAGATGGAAACCTTCGAGGGCACGAGCAGCGAACTGGTGCAGTACTGCTTTCAGACGTGGTGGGAGCGCGTGGGCTCTACCAAGGCATCGGGCCTGGGCAAGCTCATGCTGAGCGAGGCCAACAACTTCCCGGAGATCGCTGAGTTCTACCGCCGGGAGGTCGTGGAACCCGGCCACCGCCTGATCCGCCGCATCCTGCAGCGCGGCATGGACCGTGGCGAGTTCCGCCCGCTGGATCTGGACCATGCCGTCTATCTGGTGCTGGCGCCCTTGATGTTCCTGATGTTCTCGCAGCCTTCGCTGTCGCTGTGCATCCCGAACCCCGACACGTTCTCCGCGCAGGAGTACATCCGCCTGCAGGCCGAGAACGTCTTGCAGGGGCTGTGCGTGCGGCCGACCTAGAATCAGGGGTTTGTCTGAACCACAGTGACCCGCCTCCGGAGTACCCCATGAACATGCCTCTGAACACGTCCGCTGACATTTGCGATCCTACCGAGCAGGCCCGCTACAACATGGTCGAGCAGCAGATCCGCCCGTGGAACGTGCTGGACGAGGCGGTGCTGGAGTTGCTGTTCACCGTGCGCCGCGAGGAGTTCGTGCCTCCGGCCTACCAGGGGGCCGCCTTCATCGACACGCAGATCCCGCTGAACCCCTCGGTGGAAGAAGCCGAGCGCCTGGGCCAGGTGATGCTGGCGCCGCGCGTGGATGCGCGCATGCTGCAGGATCTGCAGGTGCAATCCTCCGACCGCGTGCTGGAGATCGGCGCGGGCTCGGGCTACATGGCCGCGCTGCTGGCCGCGCGCGCCGAGCGCGTGGTGTCGCTGGAGATCGTCCCGGAGCTGGCCGAGTTCGCCCGCGAGAACCTGCGCAGTGCCGGCGTGGACAACGCCGAGGTGCGCCAGTCCGACGGCGCGCTGGACCCCATCCCCGATGGTCCGTTCGATGTGATCGTGCTCAGCGGCTCGGTGGCCGAGATTCCCCAGCGCCTGCTGGGCCTGCTGCGCGACGGCGGCCGCCTGGGCGCCTTCGTGGGCCACATGCCGATGATGCGCGCCACGTTCGTGCGCCGCCAAGGTGACCGGTACGAGACCACTCAACCCTGGGATGTGGTGGTGCCGCGCCTGCGCCACTTCCCGGAGCCGACCCGCTTCAAGTTCTGACACCCCTTCAGCGTCCTTCAGGAACCTTTGCATGATCGACCACGTGCGCCCTGCCCAACTGGCCGACTGGCTGACCGCTAACGCCGGCAGCCGCCCGCTGGTGCTGGACGTGCGTGAGCCGTGGGAGCTGCAGACCGCCAGCGTGACGCCCCAGGGGTTTGAGCTCGTCGCCATCCCCATGGGGGAGCTGGCCGCACGGCTGGATGAACTGGACCCCGCCCGCCCTGTGGCCTGCTTGTGCCACCACGGCATGCGCAGCCTGCGGGTGGCGGGCTTCCTGGCGCACCAGGGCTTCGACCAGGTGGCCAATATCACGGGCGGCATCGAGGCCTGGTCGCATGAGCGCGACCCGGCGGTGCCCCGGTATTGAGCCACCACGGACGTCGCCCGGCGTGCTGCAGCCTTCCCATTGATCACCGCAGACCTTCCTGAAGAACGCCATGACATCACTGCAACGGTTGCTCTCCGTTTCCCTGGCCGTGGGCGCCTGCGCGCTGGGCGCCCTGCCCGCGCAGGCGCAGAGCCTGTCCACGCTGGTGGAATGGGCGCGCAGCTATGACGCCCCGTGGCAGGCAGTTGCAGGCCGCCGACAGCCGTGCCGAGCAGGCGCGCGCAGGACTGCTGCCCAGCGCCGCGCTGAATGGGGGCGTGACCTACGCCCGCACCGACCTGACCCGTGGCCCCCTGCCCCCGCTGGACCTGCACGCCCCTACCCAGACCGTGGGCGTGGTGGCCTCGCAGCCGCTGTACCGGCCGGCCAACCGCATCGGCTTCGAGCAGGGGCAGCGCGGGATCGACATTGCCCGCGCGCAGCGTGACGCGGCCGAGCAGGACCTGCTGGTGCGCGTGAGCCAGGCGTATTTCGATGTGCTGGCCGCCCAGGACACCCTGACCTTCGTGCAGGCCCAAAAGGTTGCCGTGGCCGAACAACTGGCCGCGGCCAAGCGCAATTTCGAGGTCGGCACCGCCACGGTGACCGACGAGCGCGAGGCCCAGGCGCGGCACGACCTGGTGTCGGCCCAGGAGATCGCGGCCGAGAACGACCTGCACGTCAAGCGCCTGGCACTGGAGCAGACCGTGGGCCGCTCGGGCCTGACCCCGCTGCCCCTGGCCCAGCCGGTGCAGCTGCCCGCGGTGCAGCCGGCCGATGTGAACAGCTGGGTGCACGTCGCGGAAGATCAGCAACCCCAGGTGCGCCAGGCAGCCATCGCGCTGGACGTGGCGCGCCTGGAGACCGCCAAGGCCGAGACTGGCCACCTGCCCACGGTGGATCTGCAGGCGGGCTACAGCGTGCAGCGCACGCCCAACGGCACCGTCACCATGCCGGGCGTGCACTCCCGTGCCAACGTCGCCAGCGTGGGGGTGGCGCTCAACCTGCCGCTGTTCGCGGGCTTCGCGGTGCAAAACCGGGTGAAGGAAACCCTGTCGCTGGAAGACAAGGCGCGTGCCGACTTGGACCATGCGCGCCGCAGCGTGGCCCAGGCCACGCGCGCCGCGTTCTTCGGCGTGCAGTCGGGCCAGAGCCAGGTGCGGGCGCTGCAGGCGGCCGAGGCGTCCACCCAGAGCGCGCTCGAAGCCAACCAGCTGGGCTACAAGGTGGGCGTGCGCATCAACATCGACGTGCTCAACGCCCAGAGCCAGCTCTACCAGACCAAGCGCGACCTGGCCGTGGCACGCTACAACGTGCTTATGGGCACGCTGCGCCTCAAGCAGGCCGCCGGCACCTTGTCCATGGACGACGTGGTGGCGGTGGACAGCCTGCTGAGTCGCTGACACTCTGCGATACCCACCGCTATTGCTATATAAACAATAGCTGCTTGCGCTGGATGGATAAGCGCTAGAGGCTTAAAAGACCATCATTCCCGGTCAAGGCCCGCCGCGTCACCCGTCCGGTCCACGGCATAACGCAGCTCCACCATGCCCGTCCCCAGGGGCTGTGCGTCAAGCAGGCGCAACGCGGTGCTGGGCAGCCGGCGCGGAAACAGCGGCTTGCCCCGTCCCAGCGTGACCGAGCCCACCTGCAGGATCAGCTCGTCCAGCAAGCCAGCGTCGTAGAACTGGCCGGCAAGGTCCCCGCCGCCAACCACCCAGAGGTTCTTCGTCCCCGCGGCCAAGCGCATGGCCGCATGCACCGGCCGCACGTCGCCCTGCACGAAGCGGATGTCCGCCCCGTCGATGCCCGGCAGGCGGCGCGAGGAGAAAACCCAGGCGGGCTGCGTGTAGGGCCAGGCGGAGCCCGTTTCGGCGCGCACGGCGTCCGCGTTGCGCAGCATCCATTCGTAGGTGGATGACCCCATAGCCAGGGCACCCACCTGCGCGATGAAGGCGGGATAGCTGGATTCCTCCAGGCTGCCCAGGGTGAAAAGCCAGTCCAGCGAGTCGTCTTCCGTGGCAAGGAAGCCGTCCAGGCTGGTGGCGGTGAAATACTGGGTTTTCATGGACGGTTTATAGCGCGTGGGCCGTCCCGCAAAGCTCTGCAGGGTCAGGGCAGCAACTCGACGCCCAGCGGCCGCACGGCGAGCGCGAACAGGCCGAAGCAGACCACGGTGATGGCTGCGCTGGCCAGCAGGGTCAGGCCGAACCCGATGCGCGGCAGCAGCCAGGGAAAGGCCAGAAACATGGGCAGCGTGGGGACCACGTACCAGAACGTGTACCAAGCGTGGTTGGCGATCTTTTCCTGCGGCTGCTTTTCCACGTACAGCCAGACCAGCGCGAGGAACGTCACCAGCGGCAGCGCCGCCAGCAATGCGCCCAGCTTGTCGCTGCGCTTGGCTGCTTCGGACACGGCGACCACCACCGCCGCGGTGATCAGGTATTTGGTGACGAGCCAGCCCATCGGCTTTTACAGTTGGTGTACCACCAGGCGGAATTCTGGGTCGTCCTCGAAGGTGCGCACCTCGAAGCCCAGGCGCCGCATCAGCTTGAGCATGGTCGGGTTGTTGGCCAGCACCAGGCCCTGGATCTCGGCCAGGCCGCGATCGCGTGCCACGTCCATGATGCTGAGCATCAGGCGCGAGCCCAGCCCTTTGCCGGCGAAGTCGTCGGCCACCAGCAACGCGAACTCGCAGCTCGTCTGGTCGGGGTTGGTCACGTAGCGCGACACGCCCACGATGCGCTCCTTGTGGCTCACCTCGCCCTCCTCGTCCACCACGCGCTCGCGGTGCACGGCCACCAGGGCCATCTCGCGGTCGTAGTCGATCAGGGTGAAACGCGCCAGCATCGAAGGCGGCAGTTCGGCCAACTGCGACACGAAGCGGAAGTAGCGGCTCTCGGGCGACAGTTCCTTGACCAGGCGCTGCACCATCTGCGCATCGTCCGGGCGGATTGGTCGCACCAGATACTCACCCCCGCCGCGCAGCGGCCAGACTGCTTCATAGCGCGCCGGATACGGCAGGATGGAGAGGTGGCCGTAGTGCCCGTAGCCGGCCACCTCGCCGCGCGAGCCGCCCTGGGCGGTTTCATGGATGACGATGCGCGCGTCCACGGCCACGGCGCCCTGCTCGTCCACGATCAGGGGGTTGATGTCCATCTCGCGCAGCTGGGGCAGCGCGCAGACCATCTCGGACACGCGCAGCAGCACCTGCTCCAGCCCTTCCAGGTCCACGGCGGTGGCGCCGCGCCATTCGCCCAGCGTCTCGGCCACGCGCGAGCGGTCGATGAGCCGCCGCGCCAGGAATTGGTTGAGCGGCGGCAACTCCATCGCGCGGTCGTTGATGAGCTCGATCATCGTGCCGCCGGCGCCAAAGGTGATCACCGGGCCGAAGGGCTCGTCGCTGACCAGGCCGATGCAGGTTTCGCGCCCGCGGCGCCCGCGTGCCATCTTCTGCACCGTTACGCCGTTGATGCGCGCGCCGGGCTGTACCCGCGCCACACGCTGCACCATGTCGGTGTAGGCATCGCGCGCGGCCGATCCGTTGTGCACATTCAGCGCCACGCCGCCCACGTCGGACTTGTGCGCGATGTCGGGCGAATCGATCTTGAGCGCCACGGGGAAGCCGAGCTGCGTGGCGATCATCATCGCCTCGTGGCTGCTGCGCGCCAGCAGCGTCTTGGTCACCGGGATGTGGAAGGCCGCCAGCAGCGTCTTGGACTCCATCTCGGTCAGCACGTTGCGCCGCTCGGCCAGCACGCTCTCGATCACCAGGCGCGCGCCCTCGATGTCGGGCTTGGACAGCGTCGTGAGCGGCGGCGGTGTCTGCTGCAAAAGCTGCTGGTTCTGGTAGAACGAGGCGATGTTGCCGAAGGCGCCCACCGCGGCCTCGGGCGTTCGGAAGGTGGGAATCTGCGCGGCCCGCAGGATGCGGCGCGCCGGCACCACCGAGGCGTCGCCCATCCAGCACGACAGCAAGGGCTTGGAGGCCAGGCGCTTGGCATCGGCCAGCACGGTGGCCACGGCTTCGGCGTCGGCGCCGGCCTTGGGCGAGAAGATGGCCAGCAGGCCATCGATCTGCTTGTCACGGAACGCCGCCTCCAGCGCCAGGCGATAGTGCTCCGGCCCCGCTTCTTCCGACAGATCGATCAGGTCCGCCAGCGAGGCCAGCGGCGGCAGCTTGGGTGACAACGCAGCGCAGGTCTCGGGCGAAAAGCGGCCCAGGTCCAGGCCGATCTCGTTTTCCCAGTCGGCCGCCAGCACGCCGGGGCCGCCGCCGTTGGTGATGATGGCCAGGCGCTTGCCTACGGGCCGGTAGCGCGAGGCCAGGCACTTGGCCGCCGAAAACAGCTCCACGAACGAGCGCACGCGCACGGCGCCCGCGCGGCGCAGCGCGGCGTCGAACACATCGTCGCTGCCCACGATGGCGGCGCTGTGCGTCTGCGCCGCCTCGTTGCCTGCAGGCTTGCGCCCCGCCTTGAGCACCACCACCGGCTTGGCATAGGCCGCCGATCGCAGGGCGCTCATGAAGCGGCGCGCATTCTGGATGCCCTCCATGTAGACCACGATGCTCTGCGTGCGCGCATCGTTGGCCAGGAAGTCCAGCGCCTCGCTCAGCCCCACGTCGGTGTGCGGGCCCAGCGAAATCACGCTGGAAAAGCCCACCGCGTTGTTGCTGGCCCAATCCAGGATGGACGAGGTGAGCGCGCCCGACTGACACACCAGGGCCAGCGACCCCTCGCGCGCCAGCGGCCCCGCGGCGCTGGCGTTCAATTGCAGCGACGGCCGCTGCATGCCCAGCGAATTGGGCCCCAGCAGGTGGATGCCCTCGCGACGCGCGATCTTGCGCAGCTGCTCCGCCAGTTGCGCATCCACGCCGTTGGACAGCACCAGTGCCGAGCGGCAGTTGATGCGCCCCGCTACCTCCAGCGCGGCGGGCAGGTCTTGCGGCGGCTGGGCGATGATGGCCAGGTCCGCACGCGTCTGCGCCAGGTCGGCCAGCGTGCCGCTGGTATGGATGTCCAGGTAGGTGAGCGTGCCCGTGAAGCGCTGGGCGGCCAGCGCCTCGCGCAGCACCTTGGCCTGGGGCGTGTGCGTGTCGGGCGCATCGGCGTTGCCGGCCAGCACGACGATGGAGCTGGGCGTGAACAGGGGCGTGAGGTAGTGCTTGTCCATCATGATGGAGCGATTCTCTGCCATCCCGGCATTGCTTGGCGAGACAGGCAACGCCAGCGGCTTGCGCTGTGTCAGCGCCCTCGCAGTCGCGGTTGCAGTCGTGATCGCAGGAAACGCGGGCGGACCGCTCAGTCGGAACGGTCGTCCACGGCCTCGCGCAGGCGCTGCAGGACGGCCAGGGCGGTGTCCAGGGCCGCGCCGCGGTGCTCCTCGGTGAAGGCCACGCAGCGCTCGGACAGCGCCCTCCGCCGCTGCGGGTCCTGCGCCAGGGCGGCCGCGGCGGCCACGCCCTCGGCCATGTCGGCCACGCGCAGCGCGGCGCCGGCGTCGATGGCCAGGCGCGCCGCCTCGGCAAAGTTGAAGGTGTGCGGGCCCATGACCACGGGGCAGCCGCCCGCCGCGGCCTCGATGAGGTTCTGCCCGCCCAGCGGCGCAAAGCTGCCTCCCAGCAGCGCCACGTGGGCCAGGCCGTAATACAGCGCCATCTCGCCCAGCGAGTCGCCCAGCCACACATCGGCGCTGTCCGGCTGCGCGGTCCACTGGCTGCGCCGCGACACGCGCAGGCCGGCGGCCTCGCACAGGCGCTGCACCTCGTCAAAACGCTGGGGGTGGCGCGGGACCACCAACCACTGCACGGATTGATTTACTCCTGAATCAATAGCTGCTGGCGCTTGACTGGCGGGCGCTAGAGGCGTTTTTTGCTTCAAAACCTCCAGCCACATGGCCTCTTCGCCCTCGCGGCTGCTGGCCAGCAGCACCACCGGTCGGGCGCTGGCGGCGCGCCACGCGCGGCCCTGCGCCTGCAGGGCGGGTGACGGCACCACGTCGAACTTCAGGTTGCCGAAGACTCCTGCCACGTGCGCGCCCACGTCGCGCAGCCGGGCGGCGTCGTCCTCGGTCTGCGCCCACACGGCCGACAGGCCGGCGTAGGCCGGGCGCGACAGCCAGCCCAGCCGGCGCGCGCCGGCGCGCGACTTTTCGTTGAGCCGCGCGTTGGCCAGCACCAGCGGGATGCGCCGCCGGCGGCAGGCCGCGACGAGGTTGGGCCAGATCTCCGTCTCCATGAGGATGCCGATGGACGGGCGGAACTGCCGCAGAAAGCGCCGCACGGCCCCGGGCGTGTCCCAGGGCTGCCACACCTGCACGTCGCCGGGCAGCAGCAGCTTTTCGCCCTCGGCCCGGCCCGTGGCCGTGCCGTGGGTGAGCAGCAGGCGCATGCCGGGCAGCAGCGGGCGCAGTTCCTTCAGCAGGATGGCCGCCGCGCGTGTCTCCCCCAGGGAGACGGCGTGGATCCAGATGAACTGCTCGTCGGCTTCGGTCTCCGATGACGGCGACAGGCTGTCCATGGGCGGCGGGTAGTGGCCGAAGCGCTCGGGCACGGCCACGGCGTAGCCGGGCTCGGTGAGCGCACGGCGGCGCAGCTTGCGCATCAGCAGCGGCGTGGCCAGCCACACGGCCAGGCTGTAGAGCCACAGGATGAGCTGGTGCATGCCGCCCGCGCTGCCCGCGATCAGTGCGCGGCGCCGCCCACCTGGGCGCCGGGCTTCACGCGTTCCAGCAGCGCCAGCATGGCGGCTTCGATGCGCTGCAGCGCGGCGTCGGTGTGGCCCTCGAAGCGCAGCACCAGCACCGGCGTGGTGTTGCTGGCGCGGATCAGGCCAAAGCCATCGGGCCAGTCCACGCGCAGGCCGTCGATGGTGCTGATGCGGGCCGGCGCCGCAAACGCGTCGGCCGCCAGCGCCTGCAACTCGGCCGTCAGGCGATGGGGCTCGCCCTCCTCGCAATGCACGTTGAGTTCGGGCGTGGAATGGCTCGTGGGCAGGGCGTTCAGCACGGCGCTGGGGTCTGCATGGCGGCTCAGGATTTCCAGCAGGCGGCAGCCTGCATACGTGCCGTCGTCAAAACCGAACCAGCGTTCCTTGAAGAAGATGTGGCCGCTCATCTCGCCGCCCAGGGGCGCGTCCAGCTCTTTCATGCGTGCCTTGATGAGCGAATGGCCGGTCTTGTACATCTGCGGCTGGCCGCCCGCGGCCTCGATGGCGGGCGCCAGGCGCTGCGTGCACTTCACGTCGAACAGGATGGGTGCGCCCGGCACGCGCGACAGCACATCCTGGGCGAACAGCATCATCTGCCGGTCGGGGAAGATGTTCTGACCGTCCTTGGTCACGATGCCCAGGCGGTCGCCGTCGCCGTCGAAGGCCAGGCCCAGTTCGGCGTCGCTGGTCTTCAAGGCCTCGATCACGTCGCGCAGGTTGTCGGGCTTGCTGGGGTCGGGGTGGTGGTTGGGGAAGTTGCCGTCCACCTCCGAAAACAGCTCGATCACCTCGCAGCCCAATGCACGGAAGATGCCGGGTGCCGACGCGCCGGCGATGCCGTTGCCGCTGTCCACCACGATCTTCATGGGCCGCGCGAGCTTCACGTCGCCCACGATGCGTTGCACGTAGGCGGGCAGCACGTCCTCATGGCGCACGTGGCCGCCTTCGCGCAGCTGCCAGCTCTGCTGCTCCATGGTGCGGCGTAACTGCTGGATTTCCTCGCCGTAGATCGCGCGACCGGCCAGCACCATCTTGAAGCCGTTGTAGTCCTTGGGGTTGTGGCTGCCCGTGACCTGGATGCCGCTGGCGCATAGCGTGCTGGCTGCGAAGTACAGCAGGGGCGTGGTGCTCATGCCGATGTCGATGACCTCGACGCCCGCGTCCACCAGGCCCTGGATCAGCGCGGCCGAGAGCGCCGGGCCCGACAGGCGCCCGTCGCGTCCCACAGCCACCGTACGCTCGCCCTGCGCGAGTGCGGCGGTGCCAAAGGCCCGGCCGAGGGCACGGGCCACGTCGTCGTTGAGCGTGCTGGGCACGATGCCGCGGATGTCGTAGGCCTTGAAGATCGCGGGAGAAAGCTGCACAGGGGATTCCTTGGAGATAAGGGGCGGGACCGGCAGGTCCGCCGTCCAGGCAAGGCCGGCAGGAAGGCCGGCAGAAAGGCCGGAATTGTAGGCCCGGTCCAGGCGCGCCCTGTCAGCCGGGGACCCACCTGAGGCCGGCCAGGCGCATGTCCGAAAACGGCCAGTAGAACGGCTGCGCGTGCCTATCATGGCCCCATGCCCGACGTTCTTCATTCCCCTGCTCCACCCGCCAGCACCGCCTCTGCGGCCGACGACGAGGCCCGCTACCTGGCCCTGCGGGCCCGGGATGCGCGGTTTGACGGACGGTTCTTCACCGGCGTGACCTCCACCGGCATCTACTGCCGCCCCGTCTGTGCCGTACGCACGCCCCGGCGCGAAAACTGCCGTTTTTTTACGCTGGCGGCGCAGGCCGAGAGTGCCGGCTTTCGCCCCTGCCTGCGCTGTCGGCCCGAGCTGGCGCCGCAGGCGCTGGCCTGGTCGGTGCAGGACGCATCGGGCATCCTCGTGCGCCAGGCGCTGCGGATGCTGGATGCGCCGCAGTCCTGGGGCGCGTGCGAAGGCGGCGCCGTGGTCGCGCAGCTGGCTGCGCGCCTGGGCGTGAGCGACCGGCACCTGCGCCGCATCTTCGAGGCCGCGCTGGGCATCTCGCCGCTGCAGTACCTGCAGACGCGCCGGCTGCTGGCGGCCAAGCAGTTGCTGACCGATACCGATCTGCCCGTCACCCAGGTGGCGCTGGCCAGCGGGTTTGCCAGCGTGCGCCGCTTCAACGCGGCTTTCAATACCCACTACGGACTCAATCCCACCCAGTTGCGCCGGCAAGGCGCCGCACCCGATGGGGTACAGGCAGGCGCTCGAGCGGTGCGTCTGGGCCTGCGCCCGCCCTACGACACGGCCGCGCTGATGGGCTTTCTGGCGGCGCGGCAGATCCACGGCATGGAGAGCATCCGCACCGGGCCGGGGGCGCAGGTTCTGCGCAGAACGGTGCGGCTGGCAAGCGCGGGCACCGTTTTCACCGGCTGGCTGGAAGCCGGCTTCGATGACGGGCGCCCCCAGCTGTGGCTGCGCGTCAGCGACGGCCTGCAGCCCGTGCTGCCGCAGCTCATCGCGCGGGTGCGCGCATTGTTCGACCTGGACGCGGACCCGCAGGCCATCAACGCGGTGCTGCACCCCTCCTTCCCGGAGGGCGACGGCCTGCGTGTGCCGGGCGCGTTCGACGGCTTCGAGCTGGCGGTGCGCGCCGTGCTGGGCCAGCAGATCACGGTGGCCGCCGCGCGCACGCTGGCGCAGCGGCTGGTGGAACGCTTTGGCGAGCCCATCGCCACGCCATGGCCGGACCTGCATCGGCTGTTTCCCACACCGGCCGCTCTGGCCGCGGCGCAAGGGGACGCACTGGGCAGCCTGGGCATCGTGCGCCAGCGGCAGGCCGCCATCGTGGCGCTTGCGCAGGCCATGGACGCGGGCACGCTGCTGCTGGATGCCAGCGCCGACGTACCCGCCACGCTGGACGCGCTGCGTGCCCTGCCCGGTATTGGCGACTGGACGGCGCAGTACATCGCCATGCGCGCCCTGCGCTGGCCCGACGCCTTTCCGGCCGGGGACGTGGCGCTGCACAAGGCGCTGGGCGTGCAGGGCCAGCCGCAACCCGCGCGCGCCGCCACCGAGGCAGCGCGCGACTGGCGCCCCTGGCGCAGCTATGGCGTGCTGCGCGCGTGGAGTGGTTTGGCTCTGGCGCTATCAGACCAATAGCTGCCGGCGCTGGGTGCGCCTGCGCAAAAGGCAAATTTCGCGTTTAATGAAGGATTCACCATGCAATACCCCCGCGACACCGTGCAAAGCCGCATCGCAACGGCCCTGGGCGACGTGCGTCTGGCCGCCAGCGCGAAAGGCCTGGTCGGGCTCTGGTTCGACGGCCAGCGCCACCAGCCCGCGCAACTGGATGCCGCGCCCGCGTGGCCCACAGACCATGCCCATCCCGTGCTGCGCGCGGCGGCCCAGCAACTGCAGCAGTTTCTGCGGGGCGAACGCACGCGGTTCGATCTGCCGCTGGACCTGTCGGGCGGCACACCCTTCCAGCAGGCCGTGTGGCAGGCGTTGCTGGCCGTTCCGCACGGCGCCACCACCAGCTATGGCGCGCTGGCACGCCAGATCGGCCGGCCTACCGCGGTGCGTGCCGTGGGCGCAGCCGTGGGGCGCAACCCCCTCAGCGTCGTCGTGCCCTGCCACCGCGCCGTCGGCAGTGCGGGCGCCCTCACCGGCTACGCGGGGGGGCTGCCGCGCAAGAAGGCACTGCTGGCGCTGGAGTCGGGCCCGCAAGCCCGCGCCGTTCCCTTCACCCCTCTATTGAATTTCGCATGACAGCACCACACACGAGCGCTGAGGCCCTCTCCCCCCACGCGCCCGCCTGGGTGGGCGAGTTCGTGTTGCTGTCCAGCTTGTGGGGGGCGTCGTTCCTCTTCATGCGCCTGGGCGCGGCCGAGTTCGGCCCGCTGCCCATGGCCGGGCTGCGCGTGCTGATGGCCGCCCTGTTCCTCTGGCCCTTCCTGCTGCACCGGGGCGAATGGCCCGCGCTGCGGCGCCACTGGCGGCCCGTCCTGTTCGCCGGGCTCATCAACTCGGCGATCCCGTTCGCGCTGTTCGCCTGGGCGGTGATGCACATCGCCACCGGGCTGACATCGATTCTCAATGCCACGGTGCCGCTGTTCGGCGCGCTGGTGGCCTGGCTGTGGCTGGGCGACCGCATCAGCCGGCTGCGCTGGGCGGGGCTGGCGCTGGGCTTCGTCGGCGTGGCGCTGCTGGCCTGGCGCGCACCGGCTGGCGTGGGCGCCAGCGGCAGTCAGGCGGGCTGGGCCATTGCGGCGTGCCTGCTGGCCTCCACCTGCTATGCGGTGGCCGCCAGTTACGCACGGCGCTACCTGGTGGGCATTCCGCCACTGGCCACGGCCACGGGCAGCCAGGTGGGCGCGGCGCTCGGGCTGGCCCTGCCCATGTGGTGGGCCTGGCCCGCGCAGACGCCGAGCCTGCGCGCCTGGGCGGCCATCGCCGCCATTGCCGTGCTGTGCACGGGCATTGCGTACATCCTCTACTTTCGCCTGATTGCGAATGCCGGCCCCAGCCGGGCGCTGGCCGTGACTTTCCTGGCGCCCGTGTTCGCAGTGTTCTACGGCGCGGTGTTTCTGGGCGAAGCGGTGACGCCGTGGATGCTGGGCTGCGGCGTGGTCATTGCGTGCGGCACGGCGCTCTCCACGGGGTTGGTGGGCGGCGCGGTGCGGCCGGGTACAAAGGCGCCCTGACGCGCCGCGGCAGGGTTTCACCCGACGCCTGCGGGTCCGCTGCGCGACGCGCGGCACGCACATGGACCGCCGGGCCGCCGGGCGCAATACACTCTGAAACATGTCGCTTTGCGCCTTTGCCGTATTCCCTGCCGTTGCACGCATCCCCGGGCCGCGGCCCGCGGGCGCTGCGCCATTGCGCCAGGATGGCGGGGACCGCGGGGGCGACCAGCGCGCGGATGCACAGGAGGGATATGCCCACTGAGGTGTTCCTCTCCGGCATCGTGCACCTGCTGCTGATCGCCGGGGCGACCGCGCTGCCGCAATCCGTCCTGCTGCAACCCTCGCGCGGCGTGCGCATCGCGCTGGGCCTGGTGGCCGGGGCTGCGTCGACGCTGGTGGCCCTGCAGGGCATGCCGCTAGGGCCTGTTCACACTATTTTTGCCAGATGCGTTGCGATCAAAAAGGGCCAGGCGCAAGGCGCCAAACGAAGCTGGGGTGCTACCCCAGCGAGGCTTGGCAACGCCGCGAATGGCCCTTTTTGATCGCAACCCGGAGGGAACGGAGTGAAAACCGCGCCATTCGTCGTTGCCCTCCTAGCCAAGGCCCCGGCCTTGGCGTCGTCACGCGCCTAGATTGGCGCGGTTTTCACGCCATTCGCACTGGCAAAAATAGTGTGAACAGGCCCTAGACGCGCCCGGAGTGGCGTACATCCACCCGCCCATCATCGTTTCCGCCGCGTTCCTGTTCGGGCCGTTGTGCGGTGGCGTGGCCGCTGGGGCGCTCGACACGCTTGACGGCGATATCGCTGGTGGTCGCGCTCACCGTGCTGGTGCCGCCCGCGCTGCTGCCCTGGACCGAGACGGCCAGCGCCCTCGCCGCGCAGGGGGGATCGGCCCCGTGGCAGGGCATTCCCTGGCGCTACGCCTTCGGCGTGGTGGCGCTGTGCGGCGCCGTCGAGCTGTTGCGTGCGCGGGCCCGGTCGCTGCAGACGCTGGGACAGCACGAGGACGAGCTGCTGCGCGTGCTCAAGGCCTCGGGCGGCGGGCGCTGGGAATGGGATCTGCGCAACAGCCGCTTTACCTACCACGGGCGCTTTTACCGGGCTTTCGGCCTGGCCAACAGCCCCGACGACGAGGACTTCACACCGCTGCGCGCCTTCGATGTGCGCGAGTCATGGCAACGCTGGAACGCCCGGCGCCACCCCGACGACCGCGAGCGCCTGGGCGCGTACCTGCAGCGCGTGCAGGACGGACTGGAAGAGAGCTTCCATGCAGAGTCGCGCATGCGCGATGACGAGGGCCACTGGCGCTGGGTGGTCTCGCGCGGGCACGCGGTGGAGCGCGACTCCGCCGGACGCGTGCTGCGCATGGCCGGCATTGACCTGGACATCACCGAGCACCACGAGATGCGCGACGCGCTGCGCGTGTCCGAAGCCAAATACACCACCGTCTACCAGACTCTGCCCGACGCCGCGGGCATCACCCGCCTGTCCGACGGGTGCTACCTGGACGTGAACCCTGCGTTCGAGCGGTTGCTGGGCAAGCCGCGCGACCAGATTTTGGGACGTTCGTCCATGGAACTGGGCGTGTGGGGCGACACGCAGGAGCGCGCCCGCCTCACCGAGGCGCTGCGCAACCAGGGCGAGGTCCGCGGCCTGCCGATGACGGCGCTGCGCGACGGCGCCGAAGTGCCGGGCCTCATGTCGGGACGGGTGTCGCGCATTGAGGGCGAGGACTGCCTGGTCTTCGTGTTCCACGACATGACGCAGGAGCGCCGTGTGCGCGATGAATTGCTCGCCGCCAACCGCCTGCTGCGCCAGGCGGGCTGGATGGCGCGGCTGGGCGTGTGGGAGGAAGAGCCGGGCAAAGGCATCACCTATTGGTCCGACGTGTGCTTCGACATCCACGGGCTGGACCCGGGCACGCCGCTGCCGCGCGACTATGTGCAGCAGTTCGTCGCACCCGCCTGGCGGGAAGCCATGCACGCAGCCCTGCGCGACTGCCTGCGCAAGCGCACTGTGTGGAGCCAGGAAATCGAGATCGTGCGCGCCGATGGGCGCCTGGTCTGGGTGCGCGTGCGCGGGGAGCCCATCATCGAGGGCGACCGCGTGGTGCGCGTGCGCGGCATCCTGCAGGACATCGACGAGCCGCGCCGCGCGGCGCAGCGGCTGCGTTCTTCCGAAGAACGGCTGGCGCGCATCTTCCAGCTGCTGCCCTACCCGCTGGGGTTCTCGCGCCGCGAGGACGGCACCTACCTCGACGTGAATCCGGCGTGGGAGCAGGCCCTGGGCTACACCCGCCAGGAAGCCGTGGGGCGCACGGTGGTGGAACTGGGCATCTACTCCGCCCCCACCCGCGCGACGCTGCTGGAGGCGGCGACGGCCGAAGGGCAGCTTGTGGGCTACGAGCTGGAACTGACCACGCGCGGCGGCGACAAGCGCACCGTGCTGCAGTCCATGAGCCCCATCGAAGTGAACGGCGAGGCCTGCTGGCTGTTCGGCCTGCACGACATCACCGAGCGCAAGCAGACCGAACAGCGCGTACGCGAGCGCGAGGAACTGCTGTCGCTCACCATCGAGGCGGCGGCGCTGGGCCTGTGGGACTGGAACCTGCCCAGCGGCGAAGTCACGGGCGACGCGCGCTGGCGCGCCATGTACGGGCTGGCGCCCGTGGAGCCCGGGGCCAGCGCTGCCGTGCACTGGGCGTCGGGTATCACGCCGGAAGACATCGACGTGGTCACCCAGGAGCTGCAGCGCCACCTGCAAGAGCCGCACAAGCCGTTCGACGTGACCTGCGAGGTGCTTGCCCCCCAGGGCGACGGCCGCTGGATCTGCAGCGTGGGCAAGGTGGTGGCGTACGACACCGCCGGGCAGCCCGCGCGCATGGTGGGCATGTCCATCGACGTGAGCAGCCAGCGCCAGCAGGAGCGGCAACTGGAGCGCATGGCCCATTACGACGCACTCACCGGCCTGCCCAACCGGGTGATGCTGGAGCGGCGGCTGCGCGCAGGCATGGAGCACAGCCGTGCGCGCGGCCAGCAATTGGGCGTGGCCTACCTGGACCTGGACGGCTTCAAGCCCGTCAACGACCGCCTGGGCCACGCGGCGGGCGACCGGCTGCTGGTGGTGGTGGCCGAGCGGCTCAAGCGCGCCCTGCGCCTGACCGACTCAGTGGCGCGGCTGGGCGGGGACGAGTTCGTGATCCTGCTGTCGGGCTTGGCCCATGCCGAGGAATGCGAGCGGCGCCTGCATACGGTGATGGAGAGCGTCGCGGCCCCGTACACGCTGGACGGCGAGCGCGTGCTGGTCACCGCCAGCATCGGCTACACCCTCTACCCCGACGATGAGGCCGACGCCGACACCCTGTTGCGCCACGCCGACCAGGCCATGTATGCGGCCAAGCAGGCGGGGCGCAACCGCTTCCATGGCTTTGACGCCGCCGAGGAGCGCGCCCGGCAACTGCGGCGCGAGCAGTGCGGCGAACTGCTGCGCGCGCTGCAGCGTGGCGAACTGACACTGTTCCTGCAGCCCAAAGTGGACATGCGGCTGGGCACCGTGGTGGGGGCCGAGGCCCTGGCCCGCTGGCAGCACCCCGAGCGCGGCCTGCTGTCGCCCGTGCATTTCCTGCACCTCATCGAAGGGCATGCCGAGCTGCAGATGCGTTTTGGCGAATGGGTGGTGGACACCGCGCTGCAGCAGATCGCCCGCCTGATGGCGCAGGGTCTGGAACTGCCCGTCAACATCAACATCACGCCCGAGCACCTGCACCGCCGGGGCTTTGCGGACTGGATGGCGTTGCGCCTGGCGCAGCACCCCGCAGTGGCGGCGCGGCTGCTGGCCATCGAGCTCACCGAAAGCGCCGCGCTCTACGACATCGACCACGTGGCGCGGGAGCTGACCAGACTGCGCGCGCTGGGCATGCAGATCTCGTTCGACGACTTCGGCACGGGCTACTCGTCGCTGGCGTACCTGCGCCGCCTGCCCATGGACCACCTCAAGCTGGACCGCAGCTTCGTCGCCGGCATGCTGGGCGATGCGGGCGACCGGGCCATCGTGCAGGGCGTGATCGGCCTGGCGCATTCATTTGGCTGCGGCATCGTGGCCGAAGGGGTGGAAACGGTGGAGCAAGGCCTGGCACTGCTGCAGATGGGCTGCCACCACGCGCAGGGCTACTGCATCGCCATGCCCATGCCCGTGGAGCAATTCATGGACTGGGCGAAGGCCTGGCAGGCCCCCGCACCATGGCGCGCCACAAGCCAGGCCGCCGCGCCCGTACCACCGGCGGCGGCGATAGCCGCCTGATGGCGTATCGAATCAAGCAATAAAAAAGCTTCCAGCGCCCGTCCATCAAGCGCTAGAAGCTATCAAATCAAGAGCAAATTGCCGCGCGTCAGCCCAGCAGTTCCTTGATCTGCTGCAGTGCCACGGGGTCTTCCATGGTGGTCAGGTCGCCCGTGTCGCGGCGCTCGGCCACGGCCTGCAGGGCGCGGCGCAGCAGCTTGCCGCTGCGGGTCTTGGGCAGCATCGTCACGAACAGCACGCGCGCCGGGCGGGCCACGGCGCCCAGTTGGGTATCGACCTGCTTCATCACCTCGCCTTCCAGCTTCAGGCGCGCGGCCTCGTCGGTGAGGCCCGAGGCATCGCGCGGCACCGCGAAGGCCATCGCGACCTGCCCTTTCAGCGCGTCGGCCACGCCCACCACGGCCACCTCGGCCACATTGGGGTGGCCGGCGATGCATTCCTCGATCTCGCGCGTGCCCAGGCGGTGGCCGGCCACGTTGATCACGTCGTCGGTGCGGCCCAGGATGAAGTAGTAGCCGTCGGCATCGCGGATACCCCAGTCGAACGTGCTGTAGACCAGCCGGCCGGGAATGCTCTTCCAGTAGGTGTTGACGAAGCGATCATCGTTGCGCCACACGGTCTGCAGGCAGCCAGGGGGCAGCGGCCCCTCGATGGCCACCACGCCCTTCTGGTTGGGCTGGGTCAGCTCCTCGCCCGTGGCCTCGTCGATCAGCTGGACGTTGTAGCCGTACACGGCCTTGCCCGGGCTGCCGAAGCGCGAGGTTTGCTTCTGCACGCCGTTGCACAGCGTGAGGATGGGCCAGCCGGTCTCGGTCTGCCAGTAGTTGTCGATGATGGGCACCTGCAGCGCGTCGCTGATCCACTGCGCCGTGGGCTCGTCCAGGGGCTCGCCCGCCAGCCACAGCGCCTTCAGGCTGCGGATGTCGTATTTCTTCAGGTAGGCCGGGTCCTGCTTCTTGAGCACGCGCACCGCCGTGGGGGCCGAGAACATGTGCGTGACCCGGTATTTCTCGACGATGCTCCACCAGATGCCCGCGTCGGGCCGCACCGGCAGGCCTTCGTACAGGATGGTGGTCATGCCGGCAATCAGCGGGCCGTAGATGATGTAGCTATGGCCCACCACCCAGCCGATGTCGCTGGTACAGAAATAGGTGTCGCCCGGCTGTGCCTCGAAGATGTGGCGCATGCTGGACGCCAGCGCCACGGTGTAGCCGCCCGTGTCCCGCTGCACGCCCTTGGGCTTGCCGGTGGTGCCGCTGGTGTACAGGGTGTAGCTGGGCTGCGTGGCGTCCACCCAGATGCAGGGCACCTGCGCATCCATGTGCCGCGCGCGCAGTGCCGCCCAGTCGTGGTCGCGGCCCGCGCGCATGGCGGCGGGCGCGAGGCCCCGGTCCACCAGCAGCACGGCCGCGGGCTTGTGGGCCGACAGTTCGATGGCCTCGTCCAGCAGCGGCTTGTAGGGCACCACCTTGCCGCCGCGCGAGCCCGCATCGGCGCTCACGATCACCGTGGGCTCGGCGTCCTCGATGCGCGAAGCCAGCGACGACGACGCGAACCCACCGAACACCACCGAATGGATGGCCCCGATGCGTGCGCACGCCAGCATGGCGAACGCCGCCTCGGCAATCATGGGCATGTAGATCAGCACGCGGTCGCCCTGGCGCACGCCCAGCGTCTGCAGGCTGGCGGCCATGCGCTGCACTTCCTGGTGCAGCTCGGCGTAGGTGTAGGCGCGCTCGGTATTGGTTTCGGTGGAGATGGCCACCAGCGCGTTTTGCAGCGGGCGCTCGGCCAGGTGGCGGTCCACCGCGTTGTGGCACAGGTTGGTGGTGCCGCCCACGAACCACTTGGCGAACGGCGGGTTGCTCCAGTCGCAGATCTGCTGCGGCGGCTGCTGCCAGTCGATCAGGCGAGCCTGCTCGGCCCAGAAGGCGTCGCGCTCGTCGATGGAGCGGCGGTAGAAGTCGGCATAGTCGGCGGCCATGGTGCTGTCTCCTTGGAATCCTCCGCGTCGACGTGGCGCGGGTCGGTGGTTATCCAAAATTCATAATTATTCATGCCGCGCTTGCGGGAAGCTGACGCGGTCGCAGACGCGGTCGCCGACGCGGTCCCAGACACGGTCCTTGACGCGGCGCTCGCCGCACCCCTCTACGCCCAGCCCACCTTTGCGCTTCACTATTCATAGCTGTTAGCGCTTGGTGGGTGTGCCCGAGAGGCCTATTTGACCAAGGCCAGCATCTCCTTGAATGCCGGGTGCTCGCAACTGCGCAGCCACTCGAAGGCCACCATCTCGGTGGTTACCAGCTCGGCGCCGGCGCCGGCCAGTCGGTCGAAGGCGGCGTCGCGGTTGCGCTCCGTGCGCGAGCTGCAGGCGTCCGTCACCACCCACACCTCGAACTCATCCTCCAGCAGATCGAGCGCCGTCTGCAGCAGGCAGACATGGGCCTCGCAGCCGGCCACCACGATGGTGGCGCGCTCCGGCGCCTGGGGCTCGCGGCCCTTTTGCAGATGCTTGGGCAGGCTGCGCGCATTGCCGCCCTGGGCCTTGGCGGGCGGGCGCAGCCACTCGCCCAGGCCCTCCTCGGTGGCGCTGAAGTGCATCTTGGACAAGGTGCGCTGGCACAGCGCGCGCAACGCGGCGTCGTTGAGTCCCAGGCGCGAAGGGTTCTGCTCCGTGCCCCACACCGGCACGTCCATCAGCCTGGCAATCTGCGCCAGCCTGCGCGCGTTGGCCAGTACGGCTTCTGCCTCGAAGATGGCGGGCATCAGGCGTTCCTGGTAATCCACGAGAACGAGTTGGGATTCGGAGGCGTCAAGCAGCATGGCGGTCATCGTTGTTCAGTCGGGCGGTCATTGTCGCAGGCGCTACGGGTAGCAGCGGGGCAACGGCGCGCAAGTTCCCCGTGCGCCGCATGTCCCGATTCGGGCACAGGGACGCCCCCTCGCAGCCGGTCCCGCACTGTGGCGCGTCCTCGCGCAGGCGTGTTCAAGGTTGCCTCAGGCGCAGCAACTGCCCGTCCGGGCTGTCGGTGAGCAAGTACAACCAACCGTCCGGCCCCTGGCGCACGTCGCGGATGCGCGCGCCCAGGCCGTCCAGCAGGTACTCGTCGCGCACCACCTGCGCGCCCTGCAGCTCCAGCCGGTGCAGCCGTGCGAACTTGAGAGAACCCACGAACAGGCTCCCCTTCCAGGCCGTGCCGTACCGGTCGCTGGTGAGAAAGGCCATCCCCGACGGCGCGATCGACGGCACCCAGTAATGCAGCGGCTGCTCCATGCCGGCCTTGGCCGTGCCCTCGCCGATCTTGCCGCCGCCATAGTTTTCGCCATAGGTGATCACCGGCCAGCCGTAGTTGCGGCCTGCTTCGGGGCGGTTGATCTCGTCGCCCCCTTGCGCGCCGTGCTCATGGATCCACAGCCGGCCGTCTGGCCCCCAGGCCGCTCCCTGGGGGTTGCGGTGGCCCCAGCTCCAGATCTCCGGCAGCGCGCCCGCGCGGCCCGCCAGCGGGTTGCCGGGCGCCGCGCCGCCCGTGGGCACTATGCGCACGACCTTGCCCAGGTGGTTGTCCAGGCGCTGGGCGTCCTCCTTGCGGCCGTAGCGCTCGCCCAGGGTGAGAAACAGATGGCCGTCCGGCGCCTGCACGATGCGGCAGCCAAAGTGCAACTGGCTCGCCACCTTGGGACGTTGGCTGAAGAGCACTTTCACGTCCTGCAGCGCCGCCGCGTCCGGCGCCAGCGTGGCGCTGGCCAGGGCCGTGCTGTTGCCGCCGCCCTTCGGTGCGGGTTCGGAATAGCAAAAGAAGATCCGCCGGTTGCGCGCGAAGTCCGCATCGGTGATCACATCCAGCAGGCCGCCCTGCCCGCCCGCCGCCATTTGTGGCAACCCGGCCAGCGGCGGCCCCAGGCGCCCGTCGGCCTCCACCACGCGCAGGCGGCCGGGCCGCTCGGTGACGAGGAAGCGCCCGCCCGGCAAGAAGGCCAGGCCCCACGGATGGCTCAGGCCCGAAGCCACTACCTCCGCCGACGCCTCACCGCGCGCTGGCACGGGGGGGACGGGTGCGACCTCCTGGGAAAGCGCCTCGCCGCCCGCCAGCATGGCGGCGCCGGTCAATGCTATGTTAATAATAGCTGCTAGCGCTATTCCAGTGCGGCTTGCAGGCACTTTTGGCACAGAGTTCATGGAAAGGATTCCTGGGATCAACCGTGGGTGCTGTCATGGTGCTGCGCCAGCGGGCTCTGCATGCGGCACGCGGGGCTACGCGGAGGGCGCCGCGTTGACACCATGGCACGTGCATTGTGCGCGGCCGGGCCGCACAGGCAACCCCATCCTTCAGCGAACCTTCACGCGGCCGCCCGCGCCGCCGGCGGCAAAGCGCCGGCCACTGTCCAGGCAAGAGCGGGGCCTTGGCCTACAGCCCGCTCGGCATGCTGCCTGACCACGCCATGCGCCGCCTGCCTAGCTGCGCGCGCCCCCAGCGCCCGCACGATGAGGCCACGCGATGCCCGCGTTGCCAACGAAAGGAAAAACCATGTCGATTTCCCTCCTGCTGCTCATCATCCTGGTGCTGATCCTGATCGGCGTGCTGCCGACCTGGGGGTACAGCCGTTCCTGGGGCTACGGTCCGGGCGGTGGTGTCGGGCTGGTGGTGGTGATCGTGCTCATCCTGCTGCTGATGGGGCGCATATAAAAAAGCGGGGCCTGCGCCCCGCTGTGGCGAGGCGCAGCAGTGCGTGCAGCCGTGTGTTGTCACGAGGTCTGGCCGCCGCCCGCGGCGCCACTGGCGGCCGATTGGCTGCGCCGGTCAGGCTCCGAAGGACTGGAGATGTCGCGGATCGCCGTGCCGGACTGGCGCTCGTCCACGTTGGTGGCCACGTCGCCCAGCGACACGATACCCACCAGCCGCTGATCACGGTCCACCACGGGCAGCCGCCGCACCTGCATGGCGCGCATGGACGCGATGGCTTCGTCCACGGGCTGGTCTTCGTAGCAGTAGTACACCTCGCGGGACATGACCTCGTTCAGGCGCGAGTGGGTGCGCTCTTCGGCCAGGCCGCGCAGCACCATGTCGCGGTCCGTCACCATGCCCGCCAGGCGCTCGCCATCGCACACCGGCAAGGCTCCCACATTCAACTCGCGCATGGCCTGCGCGGCGGTGGTCAGGGTGTCGTCGGGTGCCATGGTGCGGATCCCGCGGGTCATCACATCAGAAACGTTCTGCATAGCTCACTCCATTCATGAAAGACAAGGGTCAGGCGCGATCGCGCAAGACTTGGACACCCGTGGGCCAGAGCGGCTATGGGGGGTACGGTTCGCAGGGGTACGGCTCCCAAGGCCAAGGTTATGAAGGCCATCGCGACGCGGACTTTGGTTCGCAGTACTCCGGCACCGGCGGAGAGCAGCGCGGGCGCTTTCAGAACGACCCCGACTACCACCAGTGGCGCCAGGACCAATTGCGCCAGTTGGATGACGACTACGACTCCTGGCGCAAGGAGCGCTATGAGAAGTTTGCCGATGACTTCAACACCTGGCGCACCTCGCGCGGCGGCAGCGGGCAAAAGAGCAGCGGCAGCAATAGCGCTATCTCCTCCAGCCAGGGCACGTCGGGCAAGAACAAAGAGCAGGGTTGATCCTCGCTGATCCCCTGGTCCGTAAGGCCCCCGCATGCGGGGGCCTTTTTCTGTATGCCGCAGCGTGCCCTAGCCTGCCGCTGGTTTACCTGGGACCAGCGATGCCACCTCGCGCTGGCCCACGTCTTTCAGGAAGGCCCACACTGCCTGCATGCGCGCCAGGTGCTTGGACTCGGCCGGCATGCTCATCCAGAAGGTGCGTGTGAACTCGGCCTCGTGGGGCAGCACGCGCGCAAGTACAGGGTCACGGTCGGCCAGGAACGCGGGCAGCACGGCCAGGCCCGCGCCGGCGCGCACGGCCTCGTACTGCGCGGTGATGCTGGTGCTGCGCAGCGCAAAACGCTCGGGCGGGTAGAGCTGGTCGATGAACTGCAGCTCTTTCGTGAACAGCAAGTCGTCCACGTAGCTGATGAAGGCGTGGTGGCGCAGGTCTTCACGCTTGGCCACCAGCGGTCTGCGCGCCAGGTACTCGCGCTGGCCGTAGAGACGCAGGGTGTAGTCGGCAAGTTTGGTGACGATCACCGAGCCGCGCTTGGGCCGCTCTAACGAAATCACGATGTCCGCCTCGCGCCGGCTCAGGTGCAGCATGCGCGGCAGGGCCAGCAGGTCGATGGACAAGTGCGGGTGCTTCTGCGTGAGCCGCGCCAGATGCGGCGCCAGCACCACCGTGCCAAAACCCTCGGTGGCACCCACGCGCACCAGTCCGGAGGGGCCCGCGCCCGGGGAGTTGGCGGGCGATGCGCGCTCCACCCCCAGCACGGCGGCCTCCATGGCCTCGACGGCGGGCAGCAGGTGGCGGCCGGTTTCCGTCAGCCGGTGTCCCGCCGCCTCGCGGGCGAACAGCGGCGCACCCATCTGTTTTTCCAGCGCCTGGATGCGCCGCGCCACTGTCGTGTGTTCCACACCGGTGCGGCGCGCGGCCCCTGCCAGCGTGCCGGTGCGCGCCAGCTCAAGGAAGTAGCGCAAATTGTCCCAATCCATGCGGCTCCTCTGCGGTGATGTGCAAATTTGCAAAGCCAAGGTGCGTGATTGTCTATTGCCTACGCAATTTCGCACAACTACGATGCAGCCCATGCCAAGTCGGCACTTGCCGTGCCGGCTTCATTGCAGACCACCCCAGGACCCCAGGAGACAACCATGGACGCATCCACCTCCCAGGCCGTGAAGGCCCCCACCGTCAAGCTGCTGATCGGCGGCCAGTTCGTCGAGTCCAAGACCACCCAGTGGCGCGACGTGGTGAACCCCGCCACGCAGCAAGTGCTGGCGCGCGTGCCCTTTGCCACGCCCGACGAGATCAACGCCGCCGTGGCCTCCGCCAAGGAAGCCTTCAAGACCTGGAAGAAGACCCCCATCGGCACGCGCGCACGCATCTTCCTGAAGCTGCAGCAGCTCATTCGCGAGAACATGAAGGAACTGGCCGCCCTGCTGACGGCCGAACAGGGCAAGACCCTGCCCGACGCCGAAGGCGACGTATTCCGCGGCCTGGAAGTGGTGGAGCACGCTGCCAACATCGGCACGCTGCAGCTGGGCGAGCTGGCCAACAACGTGGCCAACGGCGTGGACACCTACACCCTCATGCAGCCGCTGGGCGTGTGCGCCGGCATCACGCCGTTCAACTTCCCCGCCATGATCCCGCTGTGGATGTTCCCCATGGCCATTGCCACGGGCAACACCTTCGTGCTCAAGCCCTCCGAGCAGGACCCCATGGTCACCATGCGCCTGTGCGAACTGGCGCTGGAAGCCGGCGTGCCCCCCGGCGTGCTGAACGTGGTGCATGGCGGTGAAGACGCCGTGAACGCCATCTGCGACCACCCGGACATCAAGGCCATCAGCTTCGTGGGCTCCACCAAGGTGGGCACCCATGTGTACAACCGCGCCAGCCTCAACGGCAAGCGCGTGCAATGCATGATGGGTGCGAAGAACCACGCCATCGTCATGCCTGACGCCAACAAGGAGCAGACGCTGAACGCCCTGGCCGGCGCCGCCTTCGGTGCGGCCGGCCAGCGCTGCATGGCCCTGTCGGTCGCCGTGCTGGTGGGCGAGGCGCGCAACTGGATCCCCGATCTGGTCGAGAAGGCCAAGACGCTGAAGGTGTCCGCCGGCACCGAACCCGGCACCGACGTGGGCCCGCTGGTGAGCTGCGCCGCGCTGTCGCGCGTCGAGGGCCTGATCGAGCGCGGCATTGCCGACGGCGCCACGCTGGAACTGGACGGCCGCAAGCCCCAGGTGGCGGGCTACGAGAAGGGCAACTTCGTCGGCCCCACGATCTTCAGCGGCGTGAAGCCCGGCATGAGCATTTATGACCAGGAAATCTTCGGCCCCGTGCTGTGCCTGGCCGGCGCCGAGGACATCGACGAGGCCATCGAGTTCATCAACGCCAACCCCAACGGCAACGGCACGGCCATCTTCACGCAGTCCGGCGCTGCCGCGCGCAAGTTCCAGGAAGACATCGACGTGGGCCAGGTGGGTATCAACGTGCCTATCCCCGTGCCCGTGCCGCTGTTCTCGTTCACCGGCAGCCGCGCTTCCAAGCTGGGCGACCTGGGCCCCTACGGCAAGCAGGTGGTGCTGTTCTACACGCAGACCAAGACCGTCACGGCGCGCTGGTTTGACGACAGCACCACCAGCCACGGCGTGAACACCACCATCAGCCTGAAGTAAGCGGCGCCGCGCGGTGCGCGCATGGTGAAATCACAGGCATGACCCGATGCGTGAAACCCCATGCCGCCCGCCTGCGCACCCTGGCCGCTGCGTGCGCCCTGTTGGCTGCCACCCAGGCACAGGCGCAGGCCGGCGCTGCCTGCCGCCCCGGCGGCACGGTGGATGAGACCAACGCCTGCGCCGTGCAGCGCTACCAGGAGGCGGACACCGCCACTCAGATTCTGTATGGCGATGTGATGCGTGCCCTGTCGGCCCACGAGCGCCCTGCCCTGCGCCAGGACCAGGCCGCCTGGCAGCGCACGCGCGCCGCGCAGTGCAAGCAGGCGCAGCGCGCGGCGGAGTCCCGCCCCGAATGGCCGCGGCTGTACCACGACTGCCTGACGGTCCATACCCAGGCGCGGCGCGACGCCCTGATGCACTGGCTGCACCATGGCGAGGCGCCGCAGCCCACGACGAGCAAGCCATAAGACGCATAAGAGAAGGAGACACCCGCCATGGACTTTGAACTCAGCGAAGACCAGCGCGCCTTTGCCGACACCGCGCGCCAGTTCGCCCAGGCGGAGCTGGCGCCCCACGCCGCCGAGTGGGATGCGCAGGGCATCTTCCCCCGAGAGGCTATTTGCCGTGCGGGCGAGCTGGGTTTTTGCGGCCTGTACGCGCCCGAGAGCGCCGGTGGCCTGGCCCTGCCGCGCCTGGACGCCACGCTGGTGTTCGAGGAACTGGCGGCCGTGGACCCCAGCACCACTGCCTTCATCACCATCCACAACATGGCCACCTGGATGCTGGGCACCTGGGCCACGGATGCCGTGCGCGCCGAATGGGGCGAGGCACTCACCAGTGGGCAAAAGCTCGCCAGCTACTGCCTGACCGAACCCGGCGCGGGTTCTGACGCCGCCTCCATCAAGACGCGCGCGGAGCTGGTCGGCAACGAGTACGTCATCAACGGCAGCAAGGCCTTCATCAGCGGTGCGGGCAGCACCGACGTGCTGGTGCTCATGGCACGCACGGGCGACGCGCAATCCGGCGCCGGCGGCATCAGCGCCTTTGCCGTACCCGCGAACCTGCCCGGCATCCACTACGGCAAGAAGGAAGAAAAAATGGGCTGGAACAGCCAGCCCACGCGCCAGATCAGCTTTGACAACGTGCGCATCCCCGCCAACCACCTGCTGGGCCAGGAGGGCGAAGGCTTCAAGATCGCCATGAAGGGGCTGGACGGCGGGCGCATCAACATCGCCACCTGCTCGGTTGGCGCCGCGCAAGGCGCACTGCAGCACGCCCAGCGCTACATGCAAGACCGCAAGCAGTTCGGCAAGCCGATCGCCAGCTTTCAGGCGCTGCAATTCAAGCTGGCCGACATGGCCACCGAGCTGGTGGCTGCGCGCCAGATGGTGCGGCTGGCCGCCAGCAAACTTGACGCCGGCGCACGCGACGCCTCCACCTACTGCGCCATGGCCAAGCGCTTTGCCACCGACGTGGGCTTCAACGTGGTGAACGAGGCGCTGCAACTGCACGGTGGCTACGGCTACATCCGTGAATACCCACTGGAGCGCCTGCTGCGCGACGCGCGCGTGCACCAGATCCTGGAAGGCACCAACGAGATCATGCGCGTCATCATCGGCCGGCGCATGCTGGACGGCGACGCGCCGGAGGTGATCCGTTGATATTCAAAAACCATAGCTGCTCGCGCTGGATGGATAAGCGCTAGAGGCCTATTTGACTCCAAAACCACCATGCCTGCTCGCCCCCTGTCCGACGAAGCGCTGCACCTGATCGCAGCCGTGCGCGACGCGCTGGGCGAGCGGCTGAGCGCGCAGGTGGAGGTAGAGGAGCGCACGCTCTTTGGCTGCCACGCCTTCATGGTGGACGGCAAGCTCTGCCTGGGCGTGAAGGGCGAAGAGCTGTTGGTGCGCCTGCCGCCGCAGCAGCACGACGCAACCGCCGAAACCCCCGGCGTGCGCGAGCTGGACCCGCGCGGCGGCATGGCCGGCTACTTCTGGCTGGAGCCCGCTGCCTACGCCACGCGCGCCCAGTGGGAGCACTGGATCGACACCGCCCTCGCCTTCAACCCGCTTGCCAAGGCCTCGCCCCGGCGGGCGAAGGCGGCCACAAGCCGCAGCAAGGGCACGCGATCATGATTGAAGGCATTTTGGCCTGTAGCGCCCGTCCATCAATCGCTAGCAGCTATCAAAACCATAGTTCCCATCACACACCACAGGAGACAACCACCATGCAAATCGCATTCATCGGGCTGGGCAACATGGGCGCGCCCATGGCCATCAACCTGCACAAGGCCGGCCACAGCGTGAAGGCCTTCGACCTGAGCGCTGACGCGCTTGCCAAGGTCCGGGCCGAAGGCCTGCAGGTCGCCACCAGCGCGCAAGACGCCGTGCAGGGCGCTGCGGCCGTCGTCACCATGCTGCCCGCCAGCCAACACGTGGAAGGCCTGTTCCTGGGCAACGGCAACCTGCTGGCCAGCATTGCCAAGGGCACGCTGGTGATCGACAGCTCAACAATAGCCGCCGCCACCAGCCAGAAGGTGGCCAAGGCCGCTGAAGCCCTGGGCATCGACTTCATCGACGCACCCGTATCGGGTGGCACGGGCGGCGCCATCGCCGGCACCCTCACCTTCATGGTGGGCGGCACCGACGCGCAACTGCAGCGCGCACGCCCCCTGCTGGAAAAAATGGGCGCCAACATCTTCCACGCCGGCGCCGTGGGCGCGGGCCAGACGGCCAAGATCTGCAATAACATGCTGCTGGGCATCCTGATGGTGGGCACCAGCGAAGCCATCGCGCTGGGAGTCGCCAACGGCCTGGACCCCAAGGTGCTGTCTGAGATCATGCGCCGCAGCTCCGGCGGCAACTGGGCGCTGGAAAAATACAACCCCTTCCCCGGCGTGCACGAGAACGCCCCCGCCAGCAAGGGCTACGCGGGCGGCTTTGGCACCGACCTAATGTTGAAAGATTTGGGCCTGGCCCAGGAAAACGCCATTGCCACCAAGGCCAGCACCCCGCTGGGCGGCATGGCGCGCGCAATCTACGCGGCGCACAGCATTGCGGGGCACGGGGGGGAGGATTTCTCCAGCGTGATCAAGATGGTGCAGAAGAAGGGCTGACGCAGGCTTTCCGGCATGCCTTCTGCAAACAGGCGCTGTGACTAGCGTTGCAGCGCCTTTTCTATTTTGAGCAGAGTGCCTTGCTGCGATCTCAAACTAGGCAGGTAGTAGGCAGGTGCTCATCCATCTATGGCCTCTTTCGACCCTCAGCAGCCAGTCGCCCCGGCGCCATGAATGGCCGGGATGCCGCGGGAGCGGTTCTATGCATGGCTCAATTTGATGGCCGAACACGGCCGTTCAGCTTTGCTACCGGCTGCCCAAGAGCTCCTCTGTCACCTGGTCTCCAGTTCGCTACGGCGGTGCCCTCATATTGCGAGGCCGGTTAGCGTCTCAGATTCCCTGCCAAGGGCTGAGTGTCTGATCGCATCCTCCGACGTGCGCGCGGCATACTTGGAAAAACAGGGAGCAGGCAGTATGGCGGTAATTCACTCCGCACGATTTCATACTTGGGACAAGCAATTCAGGTCAGTTGACTTGTTGCTCGAGACAGACTCGCCCAGGGCAAACACCTTTGCGACGACGTTTATTACAGGCCGCAACGGCTCACACAAGAGCACGCTGCTGAAGGAGATCGTCTCAGGATTGGCGGTGGTCGGACGCATTGATCGTCACGAAGCTTCGTCTGTACAGAACCCGGGCCGTGATCAAGTTCTTTGTGTATCGGGTTCTGTGGCCGACCGGTTTCCTCAGAAGGAATTGCCTGGTGGCACTCGTAGTCCATTCGACGTCCCCAACTACACCTACGTTGGGCAACGAGTTATCAGCAACCTGCTTAGCAAGAAGGCACCTCTGGAGACCATGCTCGCTTTTGCGCTCGATCCCACGAAAGCAGAGCGTTGCAGATGGGATTTCTTTGGCGCCGCACATCGGCACGCGGGAATTCGACCATCTGGGAAGTACACCTTAGAGGCCCAGCGTGAATCGGCAAAGAAGGCGCGAGCCCCGATGAGTGACTTGCTTGGCATCGTGCAAGGTGTGCGACCTGAGTCCGACGGCAATCGTAAGCCAGCTGCAGATCGCCCGCATATTTCCTACGCCACAGCTCAGTGGCTCCTGCAGGAATTCAGCTATGACGAGTTTTTGGCACTGCAATTCTTCGTGAATAAAGGGAAGCGTCGTGTGGCGGTCACGCTCGACGAGACGGGGGCTCACTGCCAAGGCATCGAGCCCAACGTGCTGCGCCTGGGATTGCTCACCGATCTCGTGCGCTTAGTGGATGTAACCGTGAAATCGGCAGGAGGCGATGCCGACTTCTCGGCGATGGAGTTGAGTTCGGGCGAGTACCACATGTTCTCCACCATCCTGGCAATCGGCTTCGGCCTTGAGGACAAGGCCGTCCTGCTGATAGACGAGCCCGAGAACAACCTCCATCCGCAGTGGCAGCGGGACCTGATGGCGACGGTCTTCGACGTGTGTGCGGGGGCGATGAAGACGGAAGGACATCTCATCGTATGCACGCACTCGCCGCTCATCGTTGGAGCCGCTCCGGAAGGCAGTTCTATTGTTGACATGAGTAGCGATGCGCCTCAGACCAGCGTGGCGTCCTACGGTGCTTCCTCTGACGAGCTGCTTCTTTCTCAGTTTGGCATCGGCTCCAGCCGGAACAAGGTCGTCGTGGACACCCTACAGCGAGCCGTGTCGTTGATCGAGCGAGGAGACTTCGAGAATGCAGAGTTCCAAGGATTGATGCCGGAGCTTAGGTCGATCCGTGACGCGCTCACTCCGCACGACCCAATGGTCGATGTCATTGATGCACTCTTGGACGAAGGTCCTCAGCGGTGAACATCGGATTCGAAAAAATCGCTCCGACCCCCGGCTATCCTGCCGGAACGACGGCCGCTGCGTTGATAGGCCTTACATGGGAGTCCAGAGCAAACGTCGCGATCGCGTTCCGTGGCGGGCTGAAGCTTGCGCTCAGGACGGTGCAGCTAGGACGCTGCTGCTTCTGCCGACGTCATCTCTATGACGACTACGCGACTCACCTTGAGCATTTCGTGGACAAGGCGACGTTTCCTCGGTTCGCGTACGAGATTAGGAACCTTGCGCTGTCTTGTGGGACCTGCAATATCCGGAAGAATGCATATTTCTCGACTTGGGACCGCAGATACAGGTTCATGACGAGAAACTTCGTCGGTCCAGTGCTGATTCGTTGTCCTGTGCTCAGCGTTGCGCTCAACTCTTGCGATGCCTTCCCGGCGATTCCGGCTAATTTCAGCTGGGTCAATCCCCACTTCCACAATTACTCACAGCACATATTGGTTGCGCGTGGTTGGGTTTTCGAAGGTCAGTCTCCGGAAGGCAGACGGACAATTCGTAGCCTCAAGCTGAACGAAGTTGGTCAGATCGAGCGGCGGGCGCTGGCCGAGCGCCTTGAAGCGCGCGGTGGTGCCTTGTCAATGCTCGTCGGTGCGATCTCTGTGCTGGACCAGCATCGAGCAAATGATGTGAAGGACGCGATCATCAAGGTGATTCGACGTCGTCGAGAGGCAGCCAAAGCCAGCGGTGGAAACTAGACGTTGGGCGCTCCGCTCGGTCATGGGAACAGTCGCTGGTGAACTTCCGCTCCCGGCCTGAAGCGGGCGGCCGTCCCGGTACTTCGAAAGTCAGCTTATAGCCGCCACCGGTCCTTGGCTAAATTAAGTCTCTTCATGTACACAGCATCAAGGCATCTCACAAATGCCTGCGTGTCGTTGGTTACTTAAAAGCATCATTCAGGGCAGATATCGCCATCCACTCTTGCACGCAATGGCGGGCCAGCGCCGTCACCCAGCAGGGCTCCGCCGGTACGAAGGCAATCCCGTACCGCGGGCTGACCAGAAACCCGGCGCGGTCGAATGCCCGGTCATCGCTCGATTGCACAAACGCGGCCAGGTCACGGAACGGCACGGCCACGGTGCCCAGGTGCAGCGCCTCCGCGCGGGCAGTCACCTCTTCCAGGCGGCCACTGTCCTGAAAGCGGTAGACCACGTCGCCATAGTCCAGCGCGGTCAGGCCGACGTTGTTGCGCGACTCACTGCGTGGCTGGCCGTGGGCGCGGATGATGACGCCGCGCGTGGCGGTGAGGGGCACGCCGTTCACGCTTTCGTAGGGTTGCAGGTGCATGGTCGATTCTGTGGCGGCGCGGCGGCGCGCGGCAACCGGGGGCGTGTATCGAACCGTGAGGCGCAACGCGCGCGTATATTGCCCCGTATTGCCGTTGGCGGGCCGTAAGCACCCCGCAATGGTTCAGCATGAAAATGCCACCCAGCGCCCGTCTGAAAAGCGCGGGCAGCTATCAAAACCGAAGTTCTTTCAACCACCCTCCTCCTTTGACTGCGATGACAGCCTCCACCGACTTCGCCCCCATGCCCGATGCCGCCGGCTTCTTTGGCCCCTACGGCGGGCAGCTTGTGCCGCCGCACCTGAAAGCCGCCATGGACGACATCGCCGCGGCCTATGCCGAGATCACGCAGCGCAAGGACTTCCAGGACGAGCTGGCACAGCTGTTTGCCGATTACGTGGGCCGGCCCAGCCCGATCTTTCATGCCAAGCGGCTTTCGGGCCTGCTGGGCGGCGCGCAGATCCACCTCAAGCGCGAGGACCTGAACCACACCGGCGCGCACAAGATCAACCACTGCCTGGGCGAGGCGCTGCTGGCCAAGTTCATGGGCAAGAAGAAGGTGATCGCCGAGACGGGCGCCGGCCAGCACGGCGTGGCGCTGGCCACGGCCTGTGCGCTGGTGGGCATTCCGTGCGAGATCCACATGGGCCAGGTGGACATCGAGAAGGAGCACCCCAACGTCACCAAGATGCGCATCCTGGGCTGCAAGCTGGTGGCAGTGACGCGCGGCGCGGCCACGCTGAAGGAGGCGGTGGACAGCGCCTTCGAGGAGTACCTGACCAACCCCACCGACTACCTGTACGCCATCGGCTCGGTGGTGGGGCCGCACCCGTTCCCGATGATGGTGCGCGACTTCCAGAGCATCATCGGCCGCGAGGCGCGCGAGCAGTTCCAGGCCAGACACGGCCGCCTGCCCGACTACGTGACCGCCTGCGTGGGCGGCGGCAGCAATGCCATGGGCATGTTCACCGCCTTCCTGGGCGATACCGACGTGAAGCTGGTGGGCGTGGAGCCCTCGGGCAAAGGCACCGACAAGCCCGGCCGGCACGCGGCCACGCTGAGCATGGGCCAGCCCGGTGAGATCCACGGCATGAAGTGCTATGTGCTGGAGGATGCGCCGGGCGTGCCCGCCGCCGTGCACAGCATTGCCTCGGGCCTGGACTACCCCGGCGTGGGCCCGCAGCACAGCTATCTGAAGGACATTGGCCGCGTGCAGTACGAAGCCGTGACCGACAAGGAATGTCTGGACGCGTTCATGCAGCTGTCGCGCGTGGAAGGGATCATCCCCGCGCTGGAGAGCGCCCATGCCGTGGCCTGGGCCATCCGCGTGGCGCCCACGCTGCCCCAGGACCAGCACATCCTGGTCAACCTGTCGGGCCGCGGCGACAAGGATGCGGATTACGTCGCCAAGGTGCTGGGGCTTTGACGGGCGGGCGCGGCGCGTGTTCTGCCATCATGCCGCCCTTGATTCACTGAACTGAGAGAACCTGACCATGGCACTGCCACCCAACAAGCAACGCAGCCGCCGCCTTCGCAAGAAGATGCGCGTGGCCGAGTTTCAGGAATTCGGCTTCGAGTACGAGCTGAAGGTCAAGCAGGAGCTGACGCCCGAGCAAGAGGAGGCGCTGATGGACCGCTTCGTGCGGGATCTGCTGGCGCCCCGCAATCTGGCGGCCGCCGGCTGGGTGCGCGAAGGCTTCGTGACGGCCTTCGTGCGTGGCTCCGCCACCGAGGACGACCGCCAAGCCACGCAGGCCTGGCTGGCTGCACAGCCCGAGGTGGCCGAGGCCACGGTGAGCGAGCTGAAGGACGCCTGGTACGTGCAAGACTGAGCCGCGCACCACAGGGTAGCCGCGCAGCGCTGGGCTGGCGTCAGCCAGTAGGTTTCAAGCCTTTTTGGCCTCTAGCCTTTGACTAACAAGCGCCAGCAGCTATCAAAACAGGAGCGAAACAGCCGCCAACCCCCACGGGGTGGCGGCTGTTGCCGTTGATGCGGTGCGTTTGTGCGAACGGGGCGGTTGGCTCAGCCTTCCGTGATCCCTGCGGCCCTGATGACCTGGGCCGCACGGGGCGGCCCCTGCCCTGTGGCGGGCGCCCGCCACGGGGACCTTCGCACTCAGACAGCGCCGCGCGCCTCCACGTAAAGCGCGTAGATCGAATGGCTGCTGGCCATGAACAGGCGGTTGTTCTTGGCACCCCCAAAACACAGGTTGGCACAACGCTCAGGCAGCCGGATGTGGCCAATGGCTTTGCCTTCGGGGTTGAAGACCATCACGCCATCCAGGTCCGCCGGGTTGGCGCCCACGGCGCCGTTGCTGCCCCACCCGCACCAGAGGTTGCCGAACTCGTCGCACTTGATGCCGTCCAGGGCACCCGGGCCGCCCGCGTCGATATGCAGACGCTTGCCGGACAGCCGCCCGCCCGGGCCCACGTCGTAGGCCCACACCACGCGATGCGGCTGGTGGCGGCCCTCGACGATGTAGAGCACTTTCTCATCGGGCGAAAAGCACAGGCCATTGGCACCCGCCAGGTCGCCCAGCACCTGGCTGACCTTTGCGCCGCCCGGGTCGATGCGGTAGACGCCGTGCGGCAGCTCTGGCGCGGCCTTTTCGCCCTCCCAATGACCGGCGATGCCGAACGGCGGGTCGGTGAACCACACCGCGCCGTCCTTGCTGCAAATGATGTCGTTGGGTGAGTTGAAGCGCTTGCCGTTGTAGCCATCGGCCAGCACGGTGATGCTTCCGTCGTACTCGGTGCGCGTGATACGGCGCGTCAGGTGCTCGCAGGTCAGCAGCCGGCCCTGGCGGTCGCGTGCGAGGCCGTTGGAAAAGTTGGAGGGCTGGCGGAATACGCCCCACGCACCGCTGGCCTCATCCCAGCGCATGATGCGGTTGTTCGGAATGTCGGATACCAGCAGGTAGCGCCCGTCTCCGAACCACACGGGCCCTTCGGCCCAACGCATGCCGGTGGCAATCTGCTCCACGCTGCTGCTGTAGATGCGGTACTTGGCGAACTGCGGGTCCAGCACCTGCACCGATGGGTCGGGGTAACGCTGCTGGGGCTTGAATTCAAAACTCTGCGCCGTGGCAGCACCTGCGGCCGTGGCGGCCACCGCGCCGGCCAGGAAATGGCGCCGCGTGGCAACGCTGGGCGCCGCATTCTTCTCGTGAGGCATTTCGGGATCTCCGTTGTGGGTTTTGCCGGGGGTGGGTCGAATAAGCAGGTCAAGTCACCGGCGCTGGGTTGAACAGCACGAGCTGGTTGGCCAGCTTCCAGTGCTCGGCCCAGGTCTTTTTGCGGCCGCTGGCCACGTCGAGCATGAGGTGGAACAACTCCCAGCCCACGTCTTCGATGGTGGCCTGCCCGTCTGCGATGCGGCCGGCGTTCACATCCATCAGGTCGTGCCAACGCCGGGCCAAATCGCTGCGCGTGGCCACCTTGATCACCGGCACCTGCGCAAGCCCATAAGGCGTGCCGCGCCCCGTGGTGAACACGTGCAGGTTCATGCCCGCCGCCAGTTGCAGCGTGCCGCAGATGAAGTCGCTGGCGGGGGTAGCCGCGTAGAGCAAACCTTTTTGCACCGCCTTTTCGCCCGGAGCCACTACGCCGGCGATGGGCGCGCTACCGCTCTTGACGATGGAGCCCATGGCCTTCTCGACGATGTTCGACAGGCCCCCCTTCTTGTTGCCCGGCGTGGTGTTGGCACTGCGGTCCACGCGGCCGCGTGCCAGGTAGGCGTCGTACCAGGCCATCTGGTCGATCAGGGCCTGCGCCACCTCGGGCGTGGCCGCACGTGCGGTGAGCTGGTCGATGCCGTCACGCACCTCGGTCACCTCGCTGAACATCACCGTGGCGCCGGCGCGCACCAGCAAATCGGTGCAAAAGCCCACGGCCGGGTTGGCGGTCACGCCGCTGAAGGCATCGCTGCCGCCGCACTGCATGCCCACCACCAGTTCGCTGGCAGGCACCGTCTCGCGCCGACGTGCGTTCAGGCGCTTCAGGTGCTCGTCGGCCTGGCGCAAGATGGAGTCGACCATGGACATAAAGCCCACATGGGCTTCGTCCTGCAGACACACCACGTCCAGCGGTGCCTCCTGCAGGGTACGCTGGTCCACCAGAGCAATGGCGCCAGGCGGCATGAGGCGCTCGGGCTGCAGCTTCTCGCAGCCCAGGCTGACCACCATCACCTCGCCGCCGAAGTTGGGGTTGAGGCTGATGTTGCGCAGCGTGCGGATGGGTACCGCCGCCCCGCCGCCAATGGCCACCTCACGGGGCGGCACCACCTCGCCTTCCAGGCGAAGGACCGCGAGATGGTGGATGCCTTCCACCGCGCGGCGCTGGCGCATGGCGGGCGCGACAACGGCGCCCCGGGCGAGCGGTCCTACCACCCGGGCTACTACGCCGCCTTTGCGCTGGACCTGGACGGCAACAACATCGAGGCGGTATTCCATGGCGCACACCAGCGCAGCGCGTCCTCCGTCCTGATCACGTTCTGAGCACGCGGGCGGGCGACAATCGCGCTCCACGCGCGCCCTTGATTGCCTGCATGACCACATCGCTTCCCTGGCTGGAACCCGACGATCCTTTTCCACCCACCGACGGTGCCTGGGGCACGGACTCTCCCGCGCCCGGCCTGCTGGCCGCGGGCGGCACGCTGGGGGTGCCCCGCCTGGTGCAGGCCTATGCCCAGGGTGTCTTTCCGTGGTTCAGCACCGGCCAGCCCATCCTGTGGTGGAGCCCGGACCCGCGCATGGTGCTGCATGTGCAGGAATTCCGCCTGCATCGATCGCTGCGCCGCGTGCTGCAGCGCTTTCGCGCCACGCCCGGTTGCGAGGTGCGCATCGACAGCGACTTTTCCGCCGTGATCCACGCCTGCGCCAACAAGCCGCGGGCCGGGCAGTCCGGCACCTGGATCGTGCCCTCCATGGTTGCCGCGTATGAGGCGCTGCATGCTGCCGGCCATGCCCATAGCGTGGAAACCTGGGTGAACGGGCAACTGGTGGGGGGGCTTTATTGCGTGGCGCTAGGACGGGCCGTGTTTGGCGAATCGATGTTCGCGCACGCGACCGATGCTTCCAAGATCGCCCTGGCGGCGCTGGTATGCCTGTGCCGGCGCGAGGGGGTCCGGTTGATCGACTGCCAGCAGAACACGGGCCATCTGGCCTCGCTGGGCGCCCGGGAGATGGAACGTTCGCAGTTCCTGAATCACGTGGCGCGAGCGCGGCAAGACCCTGCCTGCACCTGGAAATTCGAGCCCGTATACTGGACCGAGCTTTTGCCCAACCCCTCAGCGGCGTGACCCAACTCAACGATCTTCCGCTGCAAAGCCTGCAGTTCTACGCCACGGCACCCTACCCGTGCAGCTACCTGCCCGAGCGGCAGGCGCGCTCGCAGGTGGCGACGCCCAGTCACCTGATTCAGAACGATGTGTATTCGGGCCTCGTGGCGCGGGGCTTTCGGCGCAGCGGCATGTTCACCTATCGCCCCTACTGCGACGGCTGCCAGGCCTGCACCCCGCTGCGCGTGGTGGTTGCTCCATTCAAGCCCGACCGCAGCCAGCGCCGCGCCTGGAAGCGCCACGCCGGCCTGCAGGCGCGGGTGCTGCGCCTGTGCTACCTGCCCGAGCATTACCAGCTATACCTGCGCTACCAGAACGCACGCCATGCCGGGGGCGGCATGGACCAGGACAGCATCGACCAGTACACGCAGTTCCTGCTGCAAAGCCGGGTCAATTCGCGGCTGGTGGAGTTCCGTGAGACCGGGGCCGACGGCCAGCCGGGGACACTGAAGATGGTGTCCATCCTGGACGTGCTGGAGGACGGCCTCTCCGCCGTCTACACCTTTTACGAGCCCGAGCCGGGCGCAAGCTACGGCACCTACAACGTGCTGTGGCAGGTACAGCAGGCGCGCACGCTGGGCCTGCCGTATGTCTACCTGGGTTACTGGATCGAGCAGAGCCCGAAGATGAACTACAAGGCGCGCTTCATGCCGCATGAGCTGCGCATCGACGGCCGTTGGCAGCGTTCCAAAAGTTGATGGGCCTTGCAGGTCATATCGACCTCCAAGGCCCATCCATCAAGCGCAAGCAGCTTCTTTTTCGATAGCAATCAGCGCCCGGACCGTGCGCCGTCCACGCTCCATGCCCCGGCACCGAAGGCGGCGAATGCCAGCAGGCCGCCCGTCACGGCAACGTTCTTGAAGAACAACAGCTGCTGCATCATCTGCTGGTCCGCCGGCAGAGCCCAGTAGGCGTGGAAGAAGAAACTGGCCGCCAGCGTGAACACGGCCAGCGCCATCGCAGCGATGCGTGTTCCGAATCCGAAGAGCAGTGCCAAGCCGCCCAGTAGTTCAATCAACAGGCCGACGGCAACGGCCACGGTGGGCATGGGCATGCCCACGGACGTGGCGTAGCCCACGGTGCCGGCAAAGCCGCTGATCTTGCCGAACCCCGCAGGGATGAACAACAGGGCGATGAGGATGCGGCCCACCAGGGCCAGAGGGTTTTGCAGGGTAGCAAACATGGCGGAACTCCTAGGGTTGAAGTGGATGGGCAGACTTCACGCGGCGAGATCAAAAACCAGAACTTCGGCATCGCTTCCCCCGGACAGGGTCACGCTGCTTTCGTTATCCAGCAGGGCCGCGTCGCCCCCGCTCAGATGCTGTCCGTTGACCTGCAGCGTACCGCGGATCAGGTGAACATAGGCTTTGCGCCCTGCGGCAATGGGCAGCTCCGCCGCCTCAGCACCGTCGAACAGGCCCGCGTACAGCGTGGCGTCGGCATGGATCGTGACCGAGCCTTGCGCGCCGTCGGGCGAGGCCACGCGACGCAACTGGCCGCGCTTGTCGGCATCGGGAAAGCGCTTTTGCTCATAGCTCGGCGCGATGCCGCGCACATTGGGCTCGATCCAGATCTGCAGAAAGTGCGTCTGCTGGCCCTCGGCGTGGTTGAACTCGCTGTGCATCACACCCGTGCCGGCGCTCATGCGCTGCACGTCGCCGGGCGGAATGCCCTTGACGTTGCCCATGCTGTCCTGGTGCGCCAGTTCGCCAGACAGCACGTAGCTGATGATCTCCATGTCGCGGTGGCCATGGGTGCCGAAGCCCGTGCCCGGCGCGATGCGGTCCTCGTTGATGACGCGCAGGTTGCCCCAGCCCATGTGGCGCGGGTCGTAGTAGCCCGCGAACGAGAAGCTGTGGTACGAATGGAGCCAGCCGTGGTCTGCGTGGCCGCGATCTTGCGATTTGCGAAGGGTCAGCATGGGGTCGCTCCTGGAAATGCGTTGCGTTGGAGAGAACTGTAGGTGGCGCAGCGCCCTTGCAGGGACAGCGGGCTTGAAGGCATCATTCAAACTCATTGAACGAATAAGCCGTCGATCATGCAAAACACCCGCGATGCCCTGACCCCCGAAAACTTGGCCGTGCTGCAGAGCATTGCGGAGACGGGCAGCTTTGCCGCGGCGGCACGCCAGCTCGGCGTGGTGCCCAGCGCACTGACCTACCGTGTGCGCCAGATCGAGGATGCGCTGGACGTGCTGCTGTTCGACCGCAGCGCCCGCCACGCACGGCCCACCGATGCGGGCATGGAGCTGCTGCGCGAAGGCAAGCGCTTGCTGGAAGACGTGGACGCCATCGCCAACCGCGTGCGCCGCGTGGCCACGGGCTGGGAGCCGCAGCTCACGCTGTCGGTGGACGGCGTCATCTCGCCCACCACCATGCTGGAGCTGGTGGAGGCGTTCTACGCCCTCGGTCCACCCACGCGCGTGAAGTGGCGCGACGGCATCCTCGGCGGCACGGCCGAAGCGCTGACGTCGGGCCAAGCAGACCTGGCCATCGGCGTGGCCGTGGGTGCCTCCAACGTCGCCGGGCTGCAATCCGCCCCGCTGGGCGAGGTGCGCTTCATCTTCGTCGTGGCGCCCCATCACCCACTGGCCAAGGTGCCCGAGCCCATCAGCGACACCATGCTGCGCGAACACCGCGTGATCGCCGTGGCCGACTCGGCACGGCGCAGCAACGTGACCATGGGCATCCTCGCGGGGCAGGACGTCCTCACCGTGGACAACATGCGCGCCAAGATCCATGCACAGTTGCGCGGCCTGGGCGGGGGCTTTCTGCCCGAGCCCATGGTGCGTCCGTACCTCGAAGCCGGCCATCTGGTCGAGCGGCAGGTGGCGCGCCCCGCGCGCAACGTGCGTCTGAGCTACCAATGGGGTGGCCCCGGGCACGCTGCGCCGGGCCGCGCGCTGCAGTGGTGGCTGTCGCAACTGCAAAGTGACGCCACACGCCGTGCGCTGCTGGAAAACCACCACCAGTTCTGAATGCGTGGGCCGCGCGGCGCGTGTAGAGTCAACACTAGCGCTGCGCTAATTACCAGCACTGCACCAGCCCATTTCCGACGTCATCGAAGGCCTGCCATGACCCGCTTTTCCTCCCGCTCCAGCGATCGACTGAAACAAGGCCAGCAGGTCGCGCCCCTGGGCGCCGCGCGGCGCTTTGCCGTGGTGGGTGCCGGCATGGCCGGCGTGGCCTGCGCCCGCACACTGGCCCAGGCGGGCCACATGGTCACCGTCTTCGAGAAGGCGCCGCAGCCCGGCGGGCGCACGGCGGCGCTGGCGTCGCCGTTTGGCAGTTTTGATTCGGGCGCGCAGTACTTCACGGTACGCGACGCACGCTTTCAGCGGGCGCTGGACACCGTTTCCGGCCTGTGCCGCGCCTGGAGTGCCACCACCATCCGCGTGCTGGACGCCGCCGGGCGCGTCGCCACCGCCGCGCCACCGCCCGGTGAAGCGCACTGGGTGGCGGCCCCCGCCATGGATGCGCTGGTCCAGGCCTGGGCGGCACCACTGGCGCGCGAAGGCCACCTGCACACGCGCACGGCCGTCACGCGCATCGAGCGCGACGCCATGCGGCCCACGGCCTGGCAGCTGCGCACCGAGACGCTGGATGGGGGATCGCAGGTGTATGCGGGTTTCGATGGCGTGGTACTGGCCCAGCCCGCACCGCTGTCGCGGGCGCTGCTGCAGCAGTCCGGCGTTTCCACGCCGTGGGACGATGCCCTGGCCGGCGTGGACATCGCGCCCTGCTGGACCTTGATGCTGGCCTTTGCGCAGGCCGTGCGCCCCGGGCTGACCACGCTCGGTCCGCAGTGGAACGCCGCACGCAGTACGCACCACCGCATTGCCTGGCTGGCCCGAGAGTCCAGCAAGCCCGGCCGGACACAGATCGAGCGCTGGACGGTGCAGGCCAGTCCCGCCTGGTCGCTGGAGCACCTGAACGACGAGGCCCCCCGCGTGCAGGCCAAGCTCATCAAGGCGTTTGCCGAAGTCACCGGCATACGCGCCACGCCCACGCATGCCGAGATGCGGCGCTGGCGCCACGCGCAGACGCAAAAGCCCTTGGGCCAGAGCTTTCTGTGGGACGCCTCCCTGGGCCTGGGCGTTTGCGGGGATTGGTGCCTGGGGCACCGGCTGGAAGACGCTTTCGTCTCGGGCCTGGAGCTCGCGCTCACCGCTGCATGACGGCAGCCGCGGGCTACGTCGGCCGCTTTGCCCCCTCTCCGACCGGCCCGCTGCACGCGGGCTCGCTCGTCGCCGCCTTGGCCAGCTGGCTGGACGCGCGCGCGGCCCTTGGAGGACGCGGCGGGCGCTGGCTGGTGCGCATCGAAGACGTGGACCCGCCGCGCTGCGTGCCCGGCGCCGACGAGCGCATTCTGGCGCAGCTGGCCCGCTGCGGCCTGCTGCCCGACGAGCAGCCGCTGTACCAATCCACCCGCGGCCCCCGCTACCAGCAAGCGCTGGATGGGCTGCTCCACGCCGGCCTGGCCTACCCATGCGCATGCACGCGCCGCGACATCGAAGCCGCCTTGCAGGCGCAGGGCCTGGTGCATGAACGCCATGTGGAACGCCCCTACCCTGGCACCTGCCGCCACGGCCTGGGTGGACGCACGCCGCGCGCCTGGCGCTTCCATACCCAGCGGTATCAATCAAAAATGCCTCCAGCGCCCATCCAGCAAGCGCAAACAGCTATTTATTCAATAGCAAGTTCCGGGGTCTCCTGGACCGATCGGCGCCTGGGCCCGCAGTTTCAGGATGTGGCGCGGCAGGTGGGCGACTTCGTGCTGCGGCGTGCAGATGGCCTGTGGGCCTACCAGCTTGCGGTAGTGGTCGACGACGCCGACCAGGGCGTCACCCATGTGGTACGCGGCGAAGACCTGGCCGACAACACGCCGCGCCAGATCCTGCTGCAGTCCGCACTGGGCGTGCCCACGCCGCAGTACCTGCATACGCCCCTGGTACGTGCGGCGGATGGCGAGAAGCTCTCCAAACAACATGGCGCTCCCCCCATCGACGACAGCCAGCCGCTGCAGGCTTTGACAAATGCAGCCCAGGTACTGGGATTGCCGTCACCTACAGGCACAGCAGGCATCGCCGATGCACTCGCATTCTGGGTCAAGGCATGGCCTGGAACCTACAATTCGCCGCTGTGACTCAAACGCTTTCTTCGCAAGACCCGCAGGCCCCCGCGGCCCCCCCCATGCCCGGTGCCGCAGGCAGCGCCCCGGCAGACGTCGCCCATCCCAAGGGCATCAAAAGCTATGTGCGCCGCGCCGGCCGCACCACCACCGGCCAGGCCAAGGCGCTGGAAGAGCTGGGCCCGCGCTACGTGCTGGACTATGCGCCCGCCCTGCTGGACGCCACTGCGGCCTTCGGCCGCAGCGCGCCGCTGGTGCTGGAGATCGGCTTCGGCATGGGCGAGGCCACGGCACACATCGCGCGCGTGCGCCCGCAAGACAACTTTCTGTGCTGCGAGGTGCATGAACCCGGTGTGGGCGCGCTGCTCAAGCGCATCGGCGAGCAGGACATCCACAACATCCGCATCCTGCAGCACGACTCCGTCGAGGTGCTGGAGCACATGCTGGCGCCCGGATCGCTCGACGGCGTGCATATCTTCTTTCCCGACCCCTGGCACAAGAAGCGCCACAACAAGCGCCGCCTGATCCAGCCGCCGCTGGTGGCGCAGCTGGCGGCACGCCTGAAGCCGGGGGGCTACATCCACTGTGCGACCGACTGGCAACCGTATGCGGAGCAGATGCTGGAGGTGTTGTCGGCCGAACCCTTGCTGTCCAACACCGCCGAGGGCTATGCTCCGCAGCCGGACTATCGCCCCCTGACCAAGTTCGAGAACCGCGGCATGCGGCTCGGCCATGGCGTGTGGGACCTGGTGTTCACGCGCCGCTGAGCGTCTATTCCCGTTTCCCGATGAAGCCCATCCTCCAGAACCTGGCCGAAATGACCGCCCACCGGGACCACTTGCGCCTGGAGGTCTCGGTGCTGTCCACGCTGCTCAAGCTGGGCCATATCGTGCAGGTGCGGGCGCTGGAGCTGTTCACGCAGGACGAAGTCCTGATGCTGCGCCCGCGCAGCTGGAGCCACGAAGGGCAGTTAGTCTCCAGTGAGTACGACGCTGCTTCGGATCCCCAGCGCATTCCGCTGGCGCAAGAGCCTGAACTGGCCCACTGCATCGCCACCCAGGGCGAGAGCGCCGCGCGTGCCTCCGAGCAGCGCCACACGCTCTGGCTGCCCATGTGGCTGGGCGGGCGCCCCACGGCGTGCCTGGAAATCACCCAGTCCCGCCGCTTCACGCGGCACCAGCGCGACGTGATCATGGGCGTGTTTCTGGTCTACCAAAACTACCAGAGCCTGCTGGATTACAGCGAGCGGGACGCGCTCACCGGGCTGCTGAACCGCAAGACCTTCGAGGAGCAGTTCTCACGACAGACCGGCGCACCCGCCAGCCCAGGCGAGGGCGAAGACACCGTGCGCCAATGGCTGGCGGTGATCGACATCGACCATTTCAAGTCGGTCAATGACCGCTTTGGACACCTCTATGGCGATGAGGTGCTGATCCTGGTGGCCAACCGCCTGCGCACGCAGTTCCAGAGCCAGGACAGCATCTTCCGCTTCGGCGGAGAGGAGTTCGTGGTGCTGCTGCGTTCCCTCACGCTGGCGCAGGCGCGCCAGGCGCTGGAGCGGTTGCGCGCGGCCGTGCAGACGCATGTGTTCCCGCAGATCGGCCACATCACCGTGAGCATCGGCTTCGCGGCCACGCAACAGGGCTCGCCGGTGGAGATCCTGGGGCGTGCGGACCAGGCGCTCTACTATGCCAAGGAACATGGACGCAACCAGGTCTGCTTCTATGAAGATCTGGTCAACAGTGGCGCCTTGCAGATCAAGGTGGCGCACGACGAAGTGGAGTTGTTCTAGCCCCATTTGCCAGCAGACGGCGCTGCGCCTGCCGTCTTTTGCCTAGCCCCCTGGGTCCGGTGCGACCACGGCGCAGGCCACCACCGCCCACGCGGGTGCAACATGTCCGCAAGTGCGCCGGGCCCCCGTCTGGGGGCCCAGGCCGTCGTCAGATGCGCTCGCCCACCCAGCCCTGCACGGCTGCCAGCGCCTGCGGCAGCGCCGCCGCGTTGGTGCCGCCGGCCATGGCCATGTCGGGTTTGCCGCCCCCTTTGCCACCCACCTGGGCCGCCACGAAGTTCACCAGATCCCCGGCCTTGACACGGCCGATGCTGTCGGCCGTCACGCCAGCCGCCAGCTGCACCTTGTCGCCATCGACGGCCGCCAGCACGATGGCCGCCGTCTTGAGCTTGTCCTTGAGCTTGTCCATGGTCTCGCGCAGGGTCTTGGCGTCCGCGCCTTCCAGCCGGGCCGCCAGCACCTTGATGCCCTTGACGTCCACGGCCTGGCCGGCCAGCTCGTCGCCCTGGCTGGAAGCCAGCTTGCCCTTGAGTGCAGCCAGTTCCTTCTCGAGCGTCTTGATCTGATCGAGCGCACCGCCAATGCGGGCGGTCAGCTCCGCAGGGGGCGCCTTCAGGGCGGCTGCAGCCTGGTCCACCGTGGACTCCAGCGACTGCAGGTAGGCCAGCGCGTTCTCGCCGGTCACCGCCTCGATGCGGCGCACGCCTGCGGCCACGCCGCCCTCAGCCACCACCTTGAACAGGCCGATGTCGCCCGTGCGGCGCACGTGCGTGCCGCCGCACAGCTCGCGGCTGGTGCCGATGTCCAGCACACGCACGGTCTCGCCGTACTTCTCGCCGAACAACATCATGGCGCCCGTTTTCTGCGCGCTTTCGATGTCCATCAGGCGCGCGTTGGTGTCGGTATTGGCCAGCACCTCGGCATTCACCAGGCGTTCGATCTCGCGAATCTGCGCGGCCGTCAGGGGCGCGTTGTGCGCGAAGTCAAAGCGCGTGCGCTCGGCGTTCACCAGGCTGCCCTTTTGCTGCACATGGTCGCCCAGCACCTCGCGCAGCGCCTTGTGCATGAGGTGGGTGACCGAGTGGTTGCGCATGGTGGCCGCGCGCAGTTGCAGGTCCACTTGCGCCTGCACTGTGTCGCCCACATTCAGCGTGCCGGCTTCCAGCGTGCCGTGGTGGCCGTAGACGTCGGCCTTGATCTTCTGCGTGTCGGCCACGGTGAAGCACGCCGAGCCAGCGCCGATGGTGCCTTGGTCGCCCACCTGGCCGCCGCTTTCGGCATAGAACGGCGTGCGGTCCAGCACCACCACGCCGCTCTGGCCCGCGTGCAGGGCCGCGGTGCTGGTGCCGTCCACGTACAGCGCGACGATCTTGGCACTTTCGGCCAGTTGCTCGTAGCCCGTGAACTGGTTGGCCGCGCCGGTGTATTCCAGCGCGCGGTCCATCTTGAACTTGCCTGCGGCGCGGGCAGTGCTCTTCTGGTGTTCCATGGCGGTGGCAAAGCCCGCTTCGTCTACGTTGACGCCCCGTTCGCGGCACACGTCGTTCGTCAGGTCCAGCGGGAAGCCATAGGTGTCGTGCAGCTTGAACGCCACGTCGCCCGGCAGCGTCTTGGCGCCGCCAGCCAAAGCGCTGTCCAGAATCTCCATGCCGTGCGCCAGGGTCTCGAAGAAGCGTTCCTCTTCCACCCGCAGCACATCCGTGATGCGCGCCTGTTGCTCGCGGATCTTGGGGTAGGCATCGCCCATCTGCTGCACCAGGTCTTGCACCAGCTTGTGGAAGAACGGCGTCTTGCGACCCAGCTTGTAGCCGTGGCGAATGGCGCGGCGCACGATGCGGCGCTGCACGTAGCCGCGGCCCTCGTTGCTGGGGATGACACCGTCGGCGACCAGGAAGGCGGTGGCGCGGATGTGGTCGGCGATGACCTTGAGCGACGGGTTGGTCAGGTCGCTTGTGCCTGTTTCGCGCGCCGCGGCCTTGATCAGCGCGTCGAACAAGTCGATCTCGTAGTTGCTGTGCACGTGCTGCAGGATGGCGGCCAGGCGCTCCAGGCCCATGCCGGTGTCCACGCAGGGTGCGGGCAGCGGCTTGACGTTGCCTTGCTCGTCCATGTCGAACTGCATGAACACGTTGTTCCAGATTTCGATGAAGCGGTCGCCGTCCTCATCCGGGCTGCCGGGGGGGCCGCCGGCAATGTGCTCGCCGTGGTCGTAGAAGATCTCCGAGCACGGGCCGCAGGGGCCGGTGTCGGCCATCATCCAGAAGTTGTCGCTCTTGTAGCGGCCGCCCTTGTTGTCACCGATGCGGATCACCCGCTCGGGCGGCAGGCCGATTTCCTTGGTCCAGATGTCGTAGGCCTCGTCGTCCTCGGCGTAGACCGTGGCCAGCAAGCGCTCGGGAGGCAGCTTGTAGACCTCGGTCAGCAGCTCCCAGGCCCACTTGAGCGACTCGCGCTTGAAGTAGTCGCCAAAGCTCCAGTTGCCCAGCATCTCGAAGAACGTGTGGTGGCGCGCGGTGTAGCCCACGTTCTCCAGGTCGTTGTGCTTGCCGCCGGCGCGCAGGCAGGTCTGCACCGATGTGGCGCGCACATAGGGGCGCTTGTCCGTACCCAGGAACACATCCTTGAACTGCACCATGCCCGAGTTGGTGAACATCAGCGTGGGGTCGTTGCCCGGCACCAGCGGACTGGACGCCACCACGGTATGCCCCTTGGCGGCGAAGAAGTCCAGGAAGGTCTTGCGAATGTCTGCAACGGAGAAAGTGGGTGTGCTCATGGTGTGTATGGGGTTCGTGGGCGGGTATGGCAGCGCAAGGCATCCCGTCGTGACCAACCTGCCATTATAGATTTCACCCTTGCGCACGCACGGCGCTATCCTGCCCCTTTGCCTTGCCCGCCGCGGCCTTCCAGGAGCCACCCCATGGACATGAAGACATCACCCCTTTCCCTGCTCAAGGATCCGAGCCTGCTCAAGACCGACGCCCTGCTGGGAGGCCAGTGGTTCGCAGGCGGCGCACGCTTTGCCGTGCACGACCCGGCCACGGGCCTGAAGTTGGCCGATGTGGCCAACCTGGGGGCCAAGGAAGCCGAGCTGGCCATCGCCGCCGCCAACGAAGCATGGCCCGCATGGAAGGCCAAGACCGCCAAGGAGCGCAGCACCATCCTGCGCCAGTGGTTTGACCTGCTCATGCAGCACCAGGACGACCTGGGCCGGCTCATGACGGCAGAACAAGGCAAGCCACTGCCCGAGGCCAAGGGCGAGGTGGCCTATGGCGCCAGCTTCGTCGAGTGGTTTGCCGAGGAGGCCAAGCGCGTGAACGGCGAAACCCTGCCGCAGTTCGACAACAACCGCCGCCTGTTGGTGCTCAAGCAGCCCATCGGCGTGTGCGCGGCCATCACGCCGTGGAACTTCCCCTTGGCGATGATCACGCGCAAGGTGGCGCCGGCGCTCGCGGCGGGCTGTCCGGTGGTCATCAAGCCGGCCGAGCTCACCCCCCTCACCGCCCTCGCCGCGGCCGAGCTGGCGTTGCGCGCGGGCATTCCCGCAGGCGTGCTGAGCGTGCTGACGGCCGATGCGGAGAACTCCATCGCCATCGGCAAGGTGCTGTGCGCAAGCGACGTCGTGCGCCACCTGTCGTTCACCGGCTCGACGGAGGTCGGGCGCATCCTCATGGCCCAGTGCGCGCCCACGGTGAAGAAGCTGAGCCTGGAGCTGGGCGGCAATGCGCCGTTCATCGTGTTCGACGATGCCGACCTCGACTCCGCCGTGGAAGGCGCCTTTGCCAGCAAATACCGCAATGCCGGGCAGACCTGCGTGTGCACCAACCGCTTCTACGTGCAGGCGGGGGTGTACGACGCCTTCGTCGCCAAGTTTGCCGCCCGCGTAAAAACCGCGAAGGTCGGCAATGGCTTCGAGGACGGCGTGAACCAGGGCCCGTTGATCGAACCCGCCGCGGTGGACAAGGTACAGCGCCACCTGGACGACGCCGTCGCCAAGGGCGCCAGCGTCGTGACGGGCGGAAAGCACCTGGCGGAACTGGGCGCGGGCCAGTTCTTTGAACCCACGGTGCTGGCCAACGCCACCGCTGGAATGCTGTGCGCGCGCGAGGAAACCTTCGGCCCGCTGGCGCCGGTCTTCAGGTTTGAGACCGAGCAGGAAGCCATCGCTGCCGCCAACGCCACCGAGTTCGGCCTGGCCAGCTACTTCTACAGCCGCGACGTGGGCCGCATCTTCCGAGTGGGCGAGGCGCTGGAATATGGCATGGTGGGTGTGAACGTCGGCATTCTCGCGACCGAGCATGTGCCCTTCGGCGGCGTCAAGCAGTCGGGCTTGGGGCGCGAGGGCTCCCACTACGGCATGGACGACTATGTGGAGATCAAATACCTCTGCGTGGGCGATATCCAGAAGTAGAGAGCACCTTTGCTTCTTTTTTCGTAGCTGCCAGCGCTTGCTCCTATTGTCCGATGGCCAGAAATGCCCACGAACCTATGTACCGGCAGGACAGGCTGGTCGTCGGCCGGCGCAGATCGCACGGTTGCCCGGAAAGCACGCGGCAGTGCGCTAGAATCCACCGACTTTGCGGGCGTCGTTCAATGGTAGGACCTGAGCTTCCCAAGCTCAAGACGTGGGTTCGATTCCCATCGCCCGCTCCAGCATTCCGGCAAGGCGTGCTGCAACGCGGCCTTCCGGCTGCTCTCCCCTCCCCCCACTTTCCCACACGCTAATCCGTCAGCGGACGCAGTTTCAGCCGGCTGTCAAACCGCCGCGCCTCTCCGCTGAGGGGATCGGTAAAGGCAAGCGTGCGCGCCAGCAGTTGCAGCGGGTTGGAATAGTCCCCTTCCGGCGGGTCGTTCACCTCCGGGTAGAACGCATCGCCGCGCAGCGGCAGGCCCAGCGCGGCCATGTGTACGCGCAATTGGTGGCGCTTTCCGGTGATGGGCTGCAGCCGGTAGCGCGCCCAGGGTGCCGCAACCTCCAACACGTCGATGTGCGTGCGCGCGTTGGGCGTGCCGGGCACCTCGTGCATGCGAAAAAAATGGCCGCTTTCCTCCAGCCGGCTTTCATGGATGCACGGCAGCGGCAGGTCGGCACGCCACGGTGCAACGGCCTCATAGACCTTGTGCACCCGTCTGTCGCGAAAGAGGGCCTGGTAGGTGCCGCGCGTTGCCCGCTGCACGGAAAACAGCACCAGGCCTGCCGTGTCGCGGTCGATGCGGTGCACGGGGGACAACTCGCTCAGGCCCAGCCGGCGCTTCAAGCGCACCAGCAGGGTTTGCTGCAGGTAGCGGCCCGCGGGCACCACGGGCAGAAAGTGGGGTTTGTCGGCCACAAGGATGTGCGCATCCTGGTAGAGCACGGTTTCGTGGAACGGCAGCTCGGGCTCGGGCGGCAGTTCGCGATAGTAGTAGTAGCGTACGCCCGGCGTGAACGCGCTGCGCTCCGTGGCGGCCGCGCCGAACTCGTCCACCACTTCGTTCGCGCGCAGGCGGCGCAGCCAGTCCTCGCGCGACACGGCGGGCAAGCGCTGCGCGAGGAAGTCCACCAGAAGCCCCTGCCCCGCCGAGGGCAGAACCACGCAACTGGGGTTGACGCCGTCGCGCATGGGCAGGACCCGGGGATCGTGGCTGTTGTGCATGGGGCCGCGATTGTAGGGGCCCCAGGCTCCCGCTCCATGCAACAATACTATTTTTTTGATAGCTATCAGCGCTTGATGGTAAAGCGCTAGAGGCTATTTTGTCTTGGGTTGCAAACCGACGCTCACGACGCGCGATCCACGCCGTCCAACGCCTCGTCGATGGCTTGCTTGATCCGTGCGAGTGTGTGCAGATCGCCCTCCGATCCTTCCACGGGCGCCCACCGTATGGCGTCCATATGGGCTATCGCGTGTTGCGAGATAGCCGCCACGCTGACCTGGACCGGCGTGCCCGCAGCGGCAGGCGTGGCCTCAGGAATAGGAATGCGGATCAGGAAGCCGCGATAACCCTCTTCCAGGACCTGGGGCAGCGCAGGCGTTGCATCCATCGCGGTGGGCTCCGGTGTCATGCGACCGCGGGCTTGCTCTCGCCCGATGCGATGGCCGCCAGGCCGCGCACCGCGGCATCGCGCGAGGTCCAGTGGTCATGCGGCAGGGGCAGCGTGCGTCCATCCACCTGGGCATGGGCGTAAAAGTAGCGGCGGCCATCCGGCGCCAGGCACAGCATGCCGGAATAGGTCACGCTGTCGGCCACGCCGAAGATCGTTTCCTGGGTGAGTGCGTCGGTCGTTTGCATGAGGAGCGCCTCGGTGTAAGTGAATGCAATGGCGCCATTCTTGAAGCAACAGCTGTGGTTCAACGTAGGCCAAAGGCGCATGCACGCCCCGGCGGCGTCCTATGGGTGGGCTGTAGGACAAGCGCGGCAATCGCCGTACGCACGGCCCAGCGCGAGGATGTTCGCACTAGCATGGCTTCAAACACCACTCCGCGCCCTGCGGCAAGGCACACCCGTTTGGCCAGCTTGCGGCGCCTTTGCCATGCCCCCTGAGAACACGCCCACCGCCGCCTCCCTCCCCCACCGTTCCACGCGCCAGCGCGTGCTGCGCTGGACGCTGGGCACGATAGGCGCAGTGGTGGCGGCCCTGGCGCTGTTCATCGTGGTACTGGTGAATTGGGACTGGAACCGCGCCAAACCCTGGGTGAACGACAAGGTGAGCGAGGCCACGGGGCGCACCTTCTCCATCGATGGCGATCTGTCCGCGGAGTGGCACTGGCCCCAACCGCTGGAAGAAGGCTGGCGCCGTTGGGTACCTGGTGTGACCGTGCGTGCCCAGCAGCTCTCCCTGAGCAACCCGGAGGGCTTTGAGGTGCCGGAAGCGCCGGGCAAAGGCACGGACCAACTGCCCGCCCTTCCCCCGCACCCCGAGCCAGCCGCGCCCGCAGGTGATGCCGACGCGCGCACGGCGGCAGCAGCGCCTGCGTCTGCGGGTTCGGCGGCGTCCGACGCCGCGCGCGCCGTCGCGCTGGAGGTGGGGGATACCCAAGCGAATGCTCCGGCACGCCCACTCACGGGCATGGGCACCATCGCCAGCGCCAGCGCCACATTGCGCCTGCTGCCGCTGCTGTCCCGCACGCTGCTGCTGGACACGGTCGTGCTGACGGCGCCCGACATCGTGCTGGCGCGCCGGCAGGACGGGCGCAACAACTGGACCTTCACGCGCTCCCGTGCCCCACAGAGTACGGCTGAGGACAACCCTTGGGATCTGCGCTTGAACCAGCTCGTCGTGCGCGGCGGCTGGTTGGGCTATGCCGACGGCGTGAAGGATTTGGCGCTGCGTGCCCGCATCGACACCCTGCCCACTGGTGCACCGCAGGCCGAAGGCAAGTACGGCATGAAGATCGCGCTGCAGGGCACCTACCGCAAGGCGCGCATCACCGGAGAAGGACTGGCAGGACCGGTGCTGTCGCTGCGCCAGCAGGCCGCGCGGTATCCGCTGCGCTTTTCCGCGCGCTCGGGCAGCGTGCAGACGCGGGTGGAAGGCGTGCTCAACAATCCCGCCGCGCTTTCGGGCATGGATCTGCAGGTGTTTGTGAAGGCGCCCAGCATGGCGGACCTGTATGAACTGACCGGCCTGGTGCTGCCCAACACGCCGCCGTTCCAGGTCGAGGGGCGCCTGCTCGGCAACCTGGCACCGGCCAAAGCGGTGTGGGAATACCGCGACTTCAACGGCACCGTGGGCAGCAGCGACCTGCACGGCAGCCTGACCTACACAGGCGGCGAGCCCCGTCCCAAGCTGCAGGGCCATATGACGTCCAAGCAACTGCGCCTGGCCGACCTGGGCCCGGTCCTGGGCGCGCCCAGCGGCGTGCGCGCGCAGGAGAAAGGCACCTCGCGCCGCCCCGGCAAGGTGCTGCCCGATGCCCGCTTCGCCACCGACCGCTGGGGCGCCATGGATCTGGACCTGGCATTTGCCGGGCAGAAGGTGGTGCGCCCCGACAGCCTGCCGCTGGACAACCTGAGCGTGCGCGCGGTGCTGGAAGACCGCCAGCTGCGCCTGACACCGCTGCGCTTTGGCGTGGCCCACGGCCGCATCGACTCCAATGTGCTGCTGGACAGCCGCACCGATCCGCTGCAGGTGCAGTTGCAGGGCTCGGTCCAGGGCCTGCAGCTGTCGGCTCTCTTTCCCAAGGTGGAGCGCATGCAAAAGAGCCTGGGGCGGCTGGACGGCGCTCTGGCGCTGACCGGCCAGGGGCAGTCGGTGGCGCGCATGCTGAGCACCAGCGGGGGCGAAATGCGGCTGTACATCCGCGACGGCACGCTGAGCAAGGAATTACTGGATCTGGCGGCGCTCAACCTGGGCAGCGTCATCGTCTCCAAACTGTTCGGCGACGACAAGGAGGTCAAGCTGCGCTGCGCCGTGGCCAACCTGGACGTACAAGGTGGGGTGGCCAGCACGCGCACCGTTAAGCTCAACACCGAGGAGGCCATCGTCGAAGCCAAGGGCACGGTGGACCTCGGCGACGAACTGCTCAACCTGCGCATCACGCCCGATTCGCTGAAGTGGAAATTCTTCTCACTGCGCACGCCGTTGTATGTGCGCGGCACCTTCGCAGATCCGCAGGTGGGGGTAGAACCCGGGCCGCTGCTGCTGCGCGCGGGGGCGGCGGTGGCTGCCGCCCTCACGGCGCCCGCGGCGCTGGCACTGCTGCCGATTACCGTGCCCGCCGCGGAGGACGACGCGCACTGCGCTGCACTTTTGGCCAAGGCCGGCGCGTCACCGGCATCTGCGCCGGCCAAGCCCGCCTCGCGCGCTCAACGTTAAAGCAGCCCACAAGGCTCGCCAATACAGCGTCAACAGCTATTGTTTTAATAGTTTTCTGGGTGTGCGGCCTGGGGCACGCACTGGTCGTGCTCACTGCACGGCCGGAACCGTGAGTTGCACACACAGACCGCGGCCTTCCTGCGGCAACAGCTCCAGCCAGCCCGCCACCGCCGCCGCACGCGAGCGCATGCTGTCAATGCCGCGTCCCAGACTGTGGCACGCGGGCTCGCCGCTCGGCAGCCCTGCGCCGTTGTCTGCCACCTGCAACTGCCATGCCCTGCCCTGCAGCGTTTGCACGGAGTGCAGGCGGATCACGAGCGCCGTGGCGTCCGCATGCTGCAGCACATTGCTCACGGCTTCCTGGACGATGGCGGCTATCTCCCGCGCCACCTTGCCTTCTGGCAGGGCCAGTTCATCGTGTGGCGCAATCTCCCAGTGCAGCGCGATGCCGCGCCGGTCCAGCGCAGGCTGGATGCGGTGGCGCAGCCGCGCGAGCCGGTCCGCCAGGGAATCGTCCTCGCCGTCCATCGAATCCACCAATAGGCGCAGGTCCAGCAGGCACAACTCCAGCGACTGCATCAGCGTCCCGTGTTCGGGGTCCCGCTCGTCCACCAGGGCGATGGCGTTGACGAGCTGGGACCCCACCTGGTCGTGCAGGTTGCGTGCAATGCGTTCGCGCTCGCGCTTCACATCAGGGCTGGGCCGGATGCTGCGCCGTGGGCGCCACTGCAGTGCGCGCGGCAACTGCACGATCAGCAAGATGCCCAGCACTACCAGGGCCCCAGGCCCAGCAGCTTCCAGCGCAACTGCGCCTGCAGACTCAGTTGCTCCGCAGAGACCAGCAGCAGGGTATCGACGGACATGGCAAGCAACCAGACAGCAACGCAGGCGATTGCAAAGGCCGGCGGACGGGTGCGAAACATGGAAATCTCCCTCATCCCTGCGGCAGGTGCGACGGACGTTTGTGCGCCCAGGCGGCTCTTCTTTCAGAACAGCCCGCGCAGTGACGCGAAGCGCACGGCCTGCGCCCGCGTGCGCACCTGCAGCTTGCGGTAGATGTTCTTGATGTGCGTGTTCACGGTCAGGCTGCTGATGAACAGCCGGTTGCCGATCTCGGCGCTGGTGTAACCGCTGGCCACCATGCGCAGCACTTCTTTCTCGCGCTGGGACAGGCGCTCGGTTTCCTGCTCCACGCGCCGCTGGGCGTGCGGGGCCGCGGCGCCGCTCGGGTCAAACCGCTGCAGCAGGCGACGCGCAAGGTTGGGGGTGATGGAAGCACCGCCGTTGGCTACCTGCAGTACCGCCTGGGGATAGCTGCCGAACCATGAGTTCTTGACGAGATAGCCCGTGGCACCCAGTTCAAAGGCGTGCAGCACCTGCTCATCGTTCTGCATGATGGAGATGACGATGGCCTCGGCCGTGGGGCGCACCGACTTCATGTAGTCGATCAGCATGAAGCCCTCGCCATCACCGAGGTTCAGGTCCACGAGCATCACATCGAACTCATGCTGCTTGATGGCCTTGCGGCCCTCGCGCACGCTGGTGGCCTGCGCTACCAGCAGCGTACGCTGGTCGCTCATCAGCTCTTGCGCGATGACGCGCCGCATGTGCGCATCGTCATCCACCAGCAAAACGCGCACGGGCTTTTCCAGTTGCCCCGCCAGAAAGTCCGGCCAGATGGAGGGCGGATTCTGGTGCATGGCGAATTGGCCTGGGGTGACAGACGTCCCCCGCGGAGCGGCCATTGCACCAGGAGGATCGTTGACGGGCAGCATAAAGAAGTCTCCAGACGGGGGCGCCTGTTGGCGGCCCCTCAGCGTTTGCACACCGTAACCACGGAAAGATCATCCCAACGCTTTGGGTGCTTTCCTCACAGGAAAACAAATTACACCGAAACATCCGGAGATATTCGTAATTTCTTCGTGAGTTACCTGACTCACATTTTGAAACTAACACAGATAAGGGATAAATCTCATTCAAACGCATTAATGGGAAATTTTCCCTTCGAAAGAATATGCAGGCTTTGCCAGCCGTTTTTGCAGTCCCGCCCGGTCTGACCTCCACTGGCAATAAACACATCCCATCCGCAGCGATTCGGTTGTTACCGAATGACACTACCTGGGAAACACCGCCGCGCCGGACCTTTTCAGCGCCTCTCTTGGCCCTCTTTCCTCTCTGACGCACGCATTTCCAGTGCTGTCAGAGACGCCCCCTTCTTCGGCTACCCGCGATGGGAGATGGATGCCGGAGGCCCCCCTGCGGAAACTGGAGCCAGACAAAAAGACGGGCGGCCTCCGGCATTCCTCCTCGGGTCGGGTGCGGTCTTTCTTCTTGTCGATGTAGCCGTGACACCGGTCATAACCCAAGCCACCGGAGGGCGCGGTCTTTTTGACACGTTATAGGAGAGACAGTCATGAAAGTTCTTGCATTTTTTGCGTTGAGTGCCGTCGCGACTGCTGCCATGGCAGTGCAACCGCCCAGCACCATCACCCTGAATGGGCCTTCCGTGCAAATGACCAACTCGGTTGGCACCGCCATCACCAATACGTCCGGCGCACGCAACGAGGCATTGCAAAACATTGCCTCCAACGCCGGCCCCGTGCAGGTCTTTGCTGGGGGCTCGTCTACACAGACCGCCAATTTGGGCCTGGGTGCCGTGACCAACGAAGCCAAGGGTGACGACGCCCTTGCCCGCCAGAACCTCGCCAGCAACAACGGCAAGGTGGAAATCCGCGCTGCCTCCACCCAGACGGTGAACAGCCTGGGTGCCGTGCTGAGCAACCTGGCCGATGGCAGCGATGCGCATGCCACCCAGAACGTCGCCTCCAACTACGGGCATGTGGTGGTAGCGGCAGCTTCTACCCAGACGGCCAATTTCATCGGTGGCAGCGCAGTCAACCAGGCCAAGGGCTCGCACTCGTTCGCGGTGCAGAACATCTCCTCCAATGACGCTTGCGCCGAGGATCCCTGCCCCGGCGGCAACTGCTATCGCCCCAACTGGTGAGTCCGCGAGCGCCGGGCCTACTGTAGGCCTGGCGCTTTTTGTGCAGGTTGCTTGAGGAGATTCGCCATGCTCAGTCGCGCAACACGCTTCCTGGCGCCCGCCACGGCAGCCCTGGCCCTCTGCGCCGCGGCACCCGCCTGGGCCGCGCCGGGAGAAGACCCGGTGGTGCTGGACAAGAAGGTCAATGTGCAGATGCAGCCGTTGCCTTCTGCGCCGCGCTCCGGCTACATCAACCACGACACCGGCCTGCCCGCCTGGCAGCAGGCGCGCCTGACCCGTTACGTGGCCAAGGCGTTCTCTGGCGACACCACGGGCATCGTGACCGAAAAGGACGTCGTCAACGCGGTGAACACGCAAGGCTCCAAGGTCGTGTGCTCGCAATCCGTGGGCAGCAACTTCGGCACCGCGGCCTCGGGTGGCACCGGCAAGCCCGGCGCCGACCAGGTGGTGGTGCTGCGAGGGGATCTGGTCAATATCTGCTGGTGACGGCCACCAGCGTGCGGGCGCGGCCGGGCATGCGCCGCGCGCCTGCTCGGCCGCGCCAGAGGGTTGGATAACGCGAAGACGAGAGGGCTTTGCCATGAACACCGCAACCACACTTCCCCGCGGTCCTGGCCGCAACGGCGCCCCACGCCGTGGCGCTGCCTGGCTGATGCTGGCGGGCGCTCTACTGCTCAGTGCCTGCACAACGCCGCTAGACCCCCGCAAGGACGCATCGCTGCAGCAGGCGGCTTATACGACGGACCGCCCCGTCGTGCGCCCGACGCGCTCGGTCTCCAGCTTCTCGGATTCGCTGATGTGCATGGACCACATGCTGCGCGCCGCGCAGGTGCCCACCACGCTCATCACCAGCAAGCAGGTCATCGATTATTCCAGCCGCGTGCCTGTTGCTGCCAAGGACATGATCATCACCTCTCTGTCGCAGATGTCGCGGCTGTCCAACGCCTTCCGCTACGTGGACTATGAGGTGGACATCGTGCGCCAGGATACGGTGCAGAACCTCACCACCATCTTGCTCAACAACAACCTCATGCAACTGCAGCGCCCCGCGCTGTACGTGTCGGGTGCCATTGCGTTCGTGGACCAGAACGTGGCCACCAACCGCTTCGACGCCGGCACCTCCGCCAGCCGCCTGGACACAGGCTACAGCCGCAACCGCTCGGCCACCGTGATCGGCCTGGAGATGCACCTGGGGGACTTTCGCACGCGCACGCTGATTCCCGGACTGGACTCGGCCAATGAGGTGGTCATCGGCAGCGGCAGCCAGGGCCTGGACGTGGCCGGGCGCATCGGCAGCTACGGCGTCAACTTCAACGTGGGGCGCGACTACGCGCTGGGCGCCGGCGGCGCCATGCGCACGCTGATTGACCTGGCCACCATCGAGCTGGTGGGCAAGTGGGCACGCGTGCCCTACTGGCAGTGCCTGACGCTGGAACAAACGCATCCCGACTTTCAGCGCCAGATGCGCGACTGGTTCGACGAAAGCGGCGGCGTAGGCCAGGCCACGCTGGTGCAGAACTCGCTGATCGCGCAGGGCTACCTGCAGGCGGGCACCGACCTGCTGGCGCTGGATTCGCCCGCGCTGCGCACCGCGCTCACGCAGTTCCAGATCGACAGCCTGCTGGTGCCCACCGGCGTGCTGGACTTCTCCACCTACGAGCGCGCGATGCGCCACTTCGTGACGTTGGCACCCGATGGCTCCCTGCAACGCGTGGGCTGGGGCCCGTCGGGCCCCACCGGCAGCATGGCCGAGAACAAAGGGGATTCCACGCCCGTGCGCACCTCGGGCCTCGTGCTCACCTCCACCACGCCCCCGCCACGGCGCGTCGACATGCAGATCGAGAATGCGCTGCCCCCGGGCATGGAGCCCACTTTCGAAGTCGGCGAGCAGGTGTTCGTGTCGGCCACCGTGTCGCGCACCTCACACATGTACTGCTACTTTGCCGACCCCTCGGGCAACGTCATGCGACTCACGCCCAACCAGGTCACGCCGCATTCGCTGGTGGCGGCGAACCAGGCGCTGCGACTGCCCGACTGGCTGGTGCCCAACCCCGCCTTCATCATGGACGCGAGCCGCCCTGGCACCGAGCGCGTGGCCTGCTTTGCCGCCGAAACCGACGTGCTGCCCCGACTGCCCGCGCCACTGCAAGGCGCAGGGCTGGTCAACATTCCCGGCTACCGCACCATCGAGGACATCGACAAGGCCTTCCAGCAGGGCGTGGGCACCAGTGGCTACGTGAAGTCCGAGGTGTACTGGAAGACCCAGCCCAAGAAAACCCAGCCCGCGGCGGCCGCACCTGCCGCCCCGCAGCCCGCCAAGCGCTGAGGGCGCGGCCCGCCCCACCTCGCCAGGACGCCGCCATGACGCCCCTGCTCCGCCCTTTCGCGCCCCGGGCCGGTGCCGCCCTACCGCCCAGCGGCAGACGACTGGCCCTGCCGGTCGTGCTGCTCCTGGCGTGCACGCTGCTGGCTCCGGCCCAAGCGCGCATCGAAGCGCTGCCGCAGCCCGCCATCCAGCCCAGCCAGGGCGGCGGCGACTTCACGCCGCCGGCGGTGCAGCCCGCGGCCCCGCTGATCGAGCCATCCGGCTCCTCCAGCGTGCCGCGCATCCAGCCCTCCGGCCAACCCCAGGCCGAACCGTTGCGCCTGCCCCAGCCCGAGGACGAGGCCACCCTGGCGCAGTTGCGCCGGTTGCGCGCCACGGCCCTGGCGCCAGCGCGCAAGGGCAGCGCAGCGGAAAAGGCCGCCGCGCGCAGCGCCTGGGTCCTGGGCCTGCTGTACCTGCATGGCGAGCGCGTTCCCCTGGACCGCACGCAGGCGCGGTACTGGTTCGAGCGCGCCCGCGCGCTGGGTGAGCCCTACGCCAGCGCCGGCCTGGCCTGGTGCGAGATCGATGGCTGCGTGGGCCCGCCGCAACCTGCGGCCGCGCGCCCGTGGATCGCCCAGTTGCGTGCGGTGGACGCGCCGCTGGCGCTGCTGCTGGAATGGTGGGCGCAGGAGCGCCTGGCCCCGCTGCCGCCTCCCGCCGCCGCACCGCGCGCGCCGGATGCCCCCCCACAGGAGAACGGACACGCAGCCCTGCTGCAGCGCGCCGCCCAGGCCGGCAGTGCCCAGGCGCTCAACGAACTGGGCCTGCGCCAGATCGCCGCGGCGCGCTTGCCCGATGCGCTGGCACAGTTCCGCGCGGCGGCGCCGCGCTCGCCCGCGGCAGCCTCCAATGCCCGGCTGCTCGCCAGCCGCATGGAGCAGACCATCAGCGCACAGCCCGCCCCGCACACGGCCGACGAATGGCTGGCGCAGGCGCGCCGCTACCACCGCGGCGACGGCGTGCCGTCCAATTACACCGAAGCCATCCGCCTGTACCAGATCGCCGCCGCCAGCGGCAGCCGACCCGCCAAGCGCATGCTGGAGCTGATCTACTCCCGCCCCGCGCCCGACGGCACGATCGATGTGGCCTGGATGCGCCAGCTCTCCACCATGGAGCTGTCGCCCGAGGGTTCGGTGCTCACCCTGCAGCCGCCGCCCACACCGCAGCTGTTCGTGCGCGACCCCACGCCGCTGTACGCGCTGATTCCACAGGAATGGCGCTCGGGCCGGCCCGTGGGGCCATGCTGACTATCGTTTTGATAGCTGTCAGCGCTTGTCACATAAGCGCCAGAGCCTTATTTCTCTTGAAACTCAATGGAAGTCGCGGCTGCCGTCCAGCGCCTGCGCCAGGCGGCCCAGCAGCGGCGTGAGGTCCTTGAACCGCTCGCCCACCAGGTGGCGCACGGCCGTGTCCGCGCCCGGTGCGCGGGCGCACTGCCACACGCCCTCCACCGCCAGCAGGCGCGAGCGCAGCAGCGCGCTGCGCCAGCGCTCCAGCCGTGCGGGCCACACGATCACATTGACCGAGCCGGTCTCGTCCTCCAGCGTGACGAACATCGTGCCGTTGGCCGAGCCCGGCCGCTGGCGCACGGTGACGATGCCGCAGGCACGCACGCGCCGCCCATGGGGCGCCGATTGCAACTGCTGCGCCGTGGCCAGCCGCCAGCGCTGCAGCTTCTCGCGCAGCAGCGCCAGGGGGTGGCGCCGCAGCGTCAGGCCCGTGGCGGCATAGTCCCACAAGATGTCTTCGCCCTCTGGTGCGGTGGGCAACTGCGGGGCGGCCTCATGCACGGGCGCGTCCTGCAGCAGCGGCGGAGCGCGCAGCTGGGCCGCGGCGTCCCACATCTGCTGGCGCCGGTGGCCCGCCAGCGCGCGCAGCGCATCAGCCGCGGCCAGGGCCTGCAGATCCTGCCGGTCCAGCCGCGCGCGCAGGGCCAGGTCTTCGGTGCTGGCGAAGGGGCCGCTGCCGCGCGCCTGCACCAGCCGCTCGGCCGCCGCCGCGCCCAGCCCCGCCACCAGCCGCAGGCCCAGGCGCACGGCCGGCTGCGCCAAGGACACGCCGGCAACGGGTGCCAGGGGCTCCTCCAGTGTGCAGTCCACGTCGCTCGTCGCCACGTCGATGGGCAGCACGCGCACGCCATGGCGGCGCGCGTCCTGCACCAGTTGCGCCGGTGTGTAAAAGCCCAGCGGCTGCGCATTGAGCAACGCGGCCAGGAAGCACGCAGGCTCGTGCCGCTTGAGCCAGCTGCTGGCGTAGGCCAGCAGCGCAAAGCTGTAGGCATGGCTTTCGGGAAAGCCGTATTCGCCAAAGCCCAGAATCTGCTGGAACAGTCGGTCGGCAAATTCCGGCGGGTAGCCGTTCGCCAACAGACCGTCCTTGAAGGGCTTCTCGAAGCGGTGCACCTCGCCCTTGCGCCGCCAGGCGGCCATGGAGCGGCGCAGCTCGTCGGCCTGGCCCGCGCTGAAGCCCGCGCCGTCGATGGCGATCTGCATCACCTGTTCCTGGAAGATGGGCACGCCCAGCGTGCGCCGCAGGGCGTTGCCGAGCCTCGGGTATTCAATGGGGAACGGCTCCTCGCGCTTCGTGCGCTGCCTGCGCTGCCACTGGCGCCGGCGCTCGCGCGCCTGCAGGTAGGGGTGCACCATGCCGCCCTGGATGGGCCCGGGCCGCACGATCGCCACCTGAACCACCAGGTCGTAGAACTCGCGCGGCTGCAGGCGCGGCAGCATGCTCATCTGCGCGCGGCTCTCGATCTGGAACACGCCCACGGTGTCAGCGCGGCAGACCATGTCGTAGGTGGCCGGGTCTTCGGGCGGGATGTCGGCCAGGTCCCATGATTCGCCCCGCAGCGCGGCACGCATTTCCAGGCAGCGGCGCAGCGCGCTGAGCATGCCCAGCGCCAGCACGTCCACCTTCAAGAGGCCCATGGCGTCCAGATCGTCCTTGTCCCACTGGATGATGGAGCGCCCGTCCATGGCGGCCGGCTCCACGGGCACCAGGCGTGTGAGCTTGCCCTCGGTGAGCACGAAGCCGCCCACGTGCTGGCTCAGGTGGCGCGGAAAGCCACGCAGCTGGCGCGCCAGTTGCAGCCACAGCGCGGCCGTGTGCGCGCCCAGCGGCTCGCCCAGGCGCTCGGCCAGCGCCAGCAGGTGCTCCGTGGCCAGCACGTCGTCGAACCAGTGGTGCTCCTTGGCGAACGCATCCACCAACGCCGGCGCCACGCCCAGCGCCTTGCCCACGTCGCGCAGGGCGCTGCGCGTGCGGTAGCTGATGACCACCGCGGTGATCGCGGAGCGCTCGCGCCCGTACTTGTCGTAGATGTACTGGATGACGGTCTCGCGCCGGTCGTGCTCGAAGTCCACGTCGATGTCGGGCGGCTCGCTGCGTTCGCGGCTGATGAAACGCTCGAACAGCAGGCGCGTCTTCTGCGGGTCCACCGCCGTGATGCCCAGGCAATAACACACCGCCGAGTTGGCCGCCGAGCCCCGCCCCTGGCACAGAATGCCCTGGCTGCGCGCATAGCGCACGATGTCGTGCACCGTGAGGAAGTACATCTCGTACCCGCACTCGGCGATCAGCGCCAGCTCCTTCTCGACCTGCGTCACCACCGCTTCTGGCACGCCATCGGGGTAACGGACACGCGCGCCCTCCCAGGTGAGGCAGGCCAGCGTCTGGCTTGCCGTCATGCCGGGCTGCACGGTCTCCAGCGGGTAGCGGTACTTGATCTCGTTCAGGCTGAAGGTGCAGCGCGCCGCCACCTGCAGCGTGGCCTCCAGCAGCGCGGGCGGGTACAGGCCCGCCAGCCGGCTGCGCGGGCGCAGGCGCTTCTCGGCATGCGGCTGCAGCGCGAAGCCGCACGCGGCCACGCTGCGGCCCAGGCGCACGGCGGTCAGTACGTCCTGCAGCGGCTTGGCCGCGCGCGAGTGCATGTGCACGTCACCCGCGGCCACCAACGGCAGGCCCAACTGCGCGCCGGCCTGCGTGAGCGTGCGCAGCCACAGGCCGTCGTCCGGTGCGGTGTGCAGCTCTACCGCCAGCCAGCAGTTAGAGCCAAATAGGCCTCTAACGCTTTCTAGACAAGCGCTGACAGCTATTAAATCAGAAGCATCGACAAACGCCTCGCGCCGCGGCGCCAGCAGCACCTCGCAGCCCTGCAGCAGCGCCCAGGGCGACTGGGCATCCACGCGGTAGCCGCCCTTGCCGGCACGCTGGCGCGCGGCGGTGATGAACTCGCACAGGTCGCCCCAGCCCTGCACGTCGCGCGCCAGCGCCACGATGCGCACGTCGCCCCAGCAGAACTCGCTGCCCACGATGAGCGGCAGTCCCAGCGCCTGCGCCGCGCCATGGGCGCGCACCACGCCGGCGACGGAGCATTCGTCGGTCAGCGCCAGGGCGCTGTAGCCCAGTTCGTGCGCGCGCTGCACCAGTTCCTGCGGGTGCGAGGCGCCGCGCTGAAAACTGAAGTTGCTCAGCGCGTGCAGCTCTGCGTAGGCGGGCAGCATCATCCGTACACCCCCTGCAAGAACCAGCCGCCCGTCGCCCGGTCGCGGAAGATCCAGACGGTGCCCGCCGCCGGGTTGTGGGCAACGAAATAGTCGCGCCGCACCAGGGCCGAGCCACCATCCTGCGCGCCATTGTGTGCATTGCCGTGCACATCGCTCTCGTCGTCGTTCAGGTCCGCTGCGGCCTCCCACCAGCCGGTTTCCACGCGCTGCGGTCCGTCCAGCAAGCGCAGCGGCTGGCCGTGCAGGCAAGGCCGGCTGCCGCGCAGGGCCAGCGGCCGCGCAGGCCGCACGAGCCAGGGCGGAAGCAAGGGCGCGAGGGTGCAGTTCTGTGCGGGCGCCGGCGGCGCGGCGCGGGCCGCCAAGGCCGGTTGCCACTGTTGCATGCATTCGGGACGGTGGTCTGCCTGGGACCGCGGCACCCGCAGGCTGTCCGCGCCCAGGCGGGCCGAGAGGCGCTCGACGAACTGGTGCCAGGGCTCGCCCTGCCCCGCCCCCGCGTCGCCTGGCTGGGGCGGCAGCAGGTCCGCGCTGGCCTGTGGCATGGGCGCGGTTTGCAGGCTGCGCAGCGCCAGCCGGCTCACGGGCGCGGCCAGGCGCTGGTGCGCCAGGCGCTCGGCCAGCAGGCGGCGCAGGTGCGCCATGCCCTGCAGCGGTTCGGCCGTGCGCAGCGTGAGGCTCTGCCAGGGGGGCAGGTCCACGCCGTCGATACGGCGCAGGTCATGGCGCCAGGCCAGCTCCAGCGCCTGCACGCCCTGGTGGCGCGCGCGCAGCCAGCCCTGCAGTGCATCCAGCAGGCGCTGGCCGGCCCACAGCAGCGCGGGGGCCGATTCGGCCAGCGCGGGCAGTTCCAGCTCCAGCGCGAACTGCTCGGGCAGCGTGATCCAGTCCAGGCCATGCGGTGCGTCGCCCCAGGCACGGTCCAGCGCCGCCAGGGGTTCGGCGCCGAAGCGCCGCGCCACCCCGGCGCGCGGCAGCGCACGCACGGCGCCCCAGGTGCGGCAGCCCAGCTGCTGCAGCGCCTGGGCATGCGGGCGCAGCGCCGAGAGGGTGGCAACCGGCAGATCGTGCGGCAGCCGCCGCGGCACGGGCCGGCCCTGGCGCTGCAGGCGCAGCAGGGCCAGGGCCTGCAGCGCCGTGGGCGCACTGGCCCAGAGAGGTCCGCCCTCCAGGGTTTCGGGCCCGGGGGGTGCGTGGTCACGCAGCAGGCTTTGCAGAGCGGCGCGCCCGCCCCACAGGCGTTCGGTACCGCTCACCTCCAGCAGCAGCGCTTCGTCCACAAGGGCCACGCGCGGCGTGAAGCGCAGCGCCCACCAGCCCTGCGCGGCAGGCGGCAGGCCGATCACGGACCCGGTGGCGGGCCCGGTCGTGGCCTCAATGGGTGGCAAGTGCCAGGCAAGCCAATGCATCCTCCACCTCCTGCGGTGTGCGGCCCCCCATGCCCCAGGCGGCCGCCTGCACCTGGCGGCGCCATTGGGCCTGTGCCTGCAGCGCCGCGGCCAGTACCGGCGTGCGTGCGGGCAGTGCCACGGGCTGCGCCAGCGGCGGGCCGCGCCGCTTGACGACATGGACGTGCAGCTCCTCGCCCTGCGGTTGCAGCCACAGGCGCAGCGGCGCGGGCGATGCCTGCGCGCGCGAGCGCTCGGGACGCATCACCCACAGCAGTTGGCGGTGCTGCGCGGCCGCCAGCTGCAGCCGCCGCAGCACGGCGGCAGGCACCTGCGGCAGCCAGGCCAGCACGGCGCGCACGTCGCGGCAACGCAGCGCCTGCTCGCAAGCCCATGCCGCGGCCATGTCCGCACGCGGGCTGGACGGGTGAATGCAGCACAGCCGGTCGGCGGCAAGCCCCAGGGGTTGCAGCGCCGGCAGGAAGGGCTCCAGCGGCGGCGTGACCAGTACCGCGCGTCCCGGGCCTTGCGCCAGGTGCGCGGCCAGGGCCGGCATCACCAGGGTCCACTCGGGATGGGCCTGGGGAGGCAGCAGCAACTCGCTCATGCACCCCAGCGGCCACCCCCCACCGGGCAGTTGCGCATCCAGCGGCGCATGGCCCGTGGCCACCGCCGGCTGCGGCGCTTGCGCCCAGGCATCGCCCTGCCAGACGCCGGGCAGCGCGTTCAGGGAAGAGGAAAGAAAAGCCGCCATGCAAACCGCCGATGAATACTGTTCAAATATAAGGGGTATCTATTTAGCTCCAGCAGCCCCATTGATACTGTGATTTCATCCAGCAATGGTATCCGATTGGCTCTCCCCGGTGTTCTTGCTCACGACATCCCCATACGTCACTGGCGGCGTAACCACCGCTTGCTGCAGCAAGCGGTAAAACAGCATCCCGCGTGAGCTGGATGTGCGCCGGTTGAAACGGAACACGAATTCATCGAGATAGGCGTCCAGGTGGTCTGGCTGTACAGAGCCATGATGTGTTCCCAGCACCCAGCGCTGTACCAGTGAGGCGACCCGGTGCACTCCCGCCATGGAGACATGGGCAGGTACGCCTGAGCCGAGCATGACGGTGCGCTGGTGGGTGTAACCCAGTTCTCCCAGAGCGCGGTATGCCGCCGAACCATCCGTGCGTACCTGGGCTCCAGGCTCGACCACCTCCTGCACAAAGGGGATTACGTGGGTGGCGGCGTCTCGGTCAATGCGGCGTAACCGGATGCGCCCAAACCCCTTGGGCTCCACGATCTCCACCGCCATGACCATCAACACTTTGGTGGTGCTGCTCTTGCGCCCTGCAGGGGTGGCGGGATTCTTGCGATCCGTGATGGACAGGTACGTTTCATCCACCTCCACAAGCCCCTTGAGCTTGTCCCGGCCCGGGCGGACCATGGCACGTCGAAACCGGTGCAGCATGGTCCAGGCGGTCTGGTAGCTCCCCAAACCCAATACGCGCTGCAGCCCCAGGGCGCTCACGCCTTGTTTCTGATTGGTCAGGTACCAAGCTGCAGCCAGCCAGACACGCAGCGGTGTGCGCGTCTTGTCAAAGATGGTTCCAGATGTCACTGTGCCTTGGTACTGGCATGAGCGGCACATCAGGCGGGTGCGGCTGGCGCGGTACACATCGCCAGCGTTGCCGCAACGCGGGCAGACGAAGCCTTGGGGCCACCGAAGCTTCTCCAGGAACGCCTGGCAAGCCTCTTCGGTGGCAAACCAGTCAAGAAATTCGTTCCAGGTGCGGGGGTAGTCCCCTCCAGGAGTTGGCGTTAGCATCTGGGTTTCCATCCAGCTATTCTCACGTCACTGGAGCTAAATAGATACCCCTTTCAAATATACAGTAATCATCGGCGGTTGGCGGCTCCAACCCAGCCGGCGTCAGGGCCTAGCGTCTGATCCGGCGGTGCGTCAGGAGCGCAGATTTCAGCGCTGCGCCAAGCGCACCGCGCAGGCATCGCGCCACTGCACGACCGCCTGGTCGCCCGCCTGCGGGCTGTGCTCCAGCGTGAGCCAGCGGCTGTGGGTGGCGTCCACGATGCCCTGCAGCTGCCACAGGGCTTCCCGCCCCAGCAGAGCCAGTTCGGCCAAGCCTTGTTCATCGCCCTGCAGGTATTGCAGGGCCTCGGCCTGCTGCTGGGGATGGGAGCCGGCCTCGAACAGGGTTTTTTGCAGCGCGGAAAGCCGCTGCGCCACGAAGGCGCAGGCCTCGGATTCCGCAGCCTCTGGCGGCAGCCCGGCACGGCGGGTGTCCCAGTCGCCAAAGGCCGTGGACAGCTGTTCAATGAGCCGCTCCACATCTGCCGGCGTAACCTGTACATCGGTCTGCACGGCGCGTATCTGCAGCACGGGCAGCAGACAGGCGATGAGCGCTGCGGGGAACTTGCGGTGGTTCAGGCGCAGCGTGAGCGACAGGCGCTGGGCCGCGGCCTCGTTGGCGTATTTTTCGAAGAAGGCGGCCACCACCTCGGCCACCATCAGGATCTTCCCCATGAGCGAGATCTGGTCCCCCTGCAGGCCGCGCGGATAACCGCTGCCATCCATGCATTCATGGTGTTCCAGCACGGCCCGCTCCACCACGCGCGGGAACATGTTCTGCCCCCGGATGATCAACATGGCCGTGATGGGGTGCGCCATGAGCTGCTGGCGCCCGACGGCCGTCATCTTGTTGGCCGGGTCGTGCCAGACGGGGTCCATGTGCAGCACGCCGATGTCGTGCAGCAGCGCCGCCGTCGCCAGAGGCACGCATTCGCGGTCGCTCCAGCCGCTCTTGATGCCCAGGTACACGGCCGCCAGCATCATGCGCACGCTGTGCTCGAACAGCACCGGATGCTGCTCGCGCATGACGGTGAGCTTGAAGGCCAGGGACGGCGGCAGCAGCAAGGCGCGCACGGGCGCGAGCAGCTTCTCGGCGGTCATGCCCTCCAGCGTGTGCACCAGCAGATAGGCCAGCGTGTCGTGCTCGCACTGCGACGCGGCCAGTTGCACGATGGACTGCACGTTGACCATGTCGTCCATGGCCAGATGCTCGTCGATGCTGCCGCGCAGCTTGTGCTTGACCAAGCGGTCGTAGAGCCGGCTGTCCACGCGCGCGCCCTTGTCCACCAGCTTGATGCCCCGATCGTTGTAGAGCGCTTCCTGCGTGACCACGGTGCGGCGATCGGCCATATCGGTGATGGCACGCAGGTAATGGCTGTCTCCGTCGGCAAAAGCCGCCGGGCTGAGGTCGGGTGCGTTCATGCGCAGACGAAATGTTAAAAAATGTCACGCGCACTATACGGCGCTTTGCCTTGCGCAAAAAGACAAAAAAGCCGGGTGATCCCACCCGGCCCGTAGTTTTGGCCCCGCGCCCCCGCCGTGCATGCGCATGCGGCCTGGCGGGTGCCTGCCCTCAGCGCAGCAGCGGCACGCCGGTTTTGGACTGGATGTCCTCGAAGCTCACGCCCGGCGCCAGTTCCACCAGCTTCAGGCCTTCGGGGGTGACGTCCATCACGCCCAGGTCGGTGATGATGCGGTCCACCACGCCCACGCCCGTCAGCGGCAGCGTGCAGGCCGGCAGGATCTTCAGGTCGGTGGTGCCGTCCTTCTTGCGCGCCACATGCTCCATGAGCACGATCACGCGCTTGACACCGGCCACCAGGTCCATGGCGCCGCCCATGCCCTTGACCATCTTGCCGGGGATCATCCAGTTGGCCAGGTCGCCCTTCTCGCTGACCTGCATGGCGCCCAGGATGGAGAGGTTGATCTTGCCGCCGCGGATCATCGCGAACGACTGGTCCGAACTGAAGATGGACGAACCGGGGATGGTGGTGACGGTCTGCTTGCCGGCGTTGATGAGGTCGGCATCCACCTTGTCCTCGGTGGGAAAGGCACCGATGCCCAGCATGCCGTTCTCCGACTGCAGCCACACCTCTTTGTCGCCGGTGAAATTGGCCACCAGCGTGGGAATGCCTATCCCTAAGTTGACGTAGAAGCCGTCTTCGAGTTCTTGCGCGGCGCGGGCCGCCATCTGGTCTTGGGTCCACGGCATGGTTCAGGCTCCTGCTTTCTCGGTGATGGTGCGCTTCTCGATGCGCTTCTCGGGGTTCGGGTTGTGCACGATGCGGTGCACGTAGATGCCGGGCAGGTGGATCTGGTCGGGGTCCAGCGCGCCGGTCTCCACCACCTCCTCCACCTCGACGATGCACAGCTTGCCCGCCATGGCGGCGGCCGGGTTGAAGTTGCGTGCCGTCAGGCGGAACTGCAGATTGCCCGACTTGTCGGCCCGCTGCGCCTTGACCAGCGAAACCTGCGGCACCAGCGAGCGTTCCATCACGTAGGTCTCGCCGTCGAACTCGCGCAGCTCCTTGCCCTCGGCCACGATGGTGCCCACGCCGGTTTTGGTGAAGAAGGCCGGGATGCCCGCGCCGCCGGCACGCAGCTTTTCGGCCAGCGTGCCCTGCGGGGTGAACTCCAGCTCCAGCTCGCCCGCGAGGTACTGGCGCTCGAACTCCTTGTTCTCGCCCACGTAGGAGCTGATCATCTTCTTGATCTGGCGCGTCTCCAGCAGCTTGCCCAGGCCGAAGCCGTCAACGCCCGCGTTGTTGGAAATCACCGTGAGGTCCTTCACGCCGCTGGCCTGCAGCGCATCGATCAAGGCCTCTGGAATGCCGCACAGGCCGAAACCGCCAACGGCCATCAGCTGGCCATCGGCCACGACGCCCTTGAGCGCTTCGGCCGCCGAGGGGTAAAGCTTGTTCACTACAGTCTCCTGGTTTGCTGGGTGGATGCGCTACGATACTACGTAGTTTTCTAAGTAGTTTTCCCTAAAGACTTGCACCACTATGAATGTTGCCGACTACCGCTTGGCCTTCGAGATGGCACCCGTGGGCCTGGTGATTTCGCGCAACCGCACCATGGTGGATTGCAACCGCCATGTGTGCGAGATGTTCGGCGCCTCGCGCGAACTGCTCATCGGCCAGTCGTTCCAGATCCTCTACCCCAGCCCGGACGAATATGAGCGGCTGGGCGCACGCATGGCGCCCATCCTGAACGCACGCGGCCACTATGCCGACAACCGCATCATGAAGCGCGCCAACGGCGAAACCTTCTGGTGCCACGTGTCCGGTCGCGCGCTGGATCGCAACGATCCGCACGCCTCGGGCATCTGGAGCTTCGAGGACCTGAGCGCGCAGCGCCCCGTGCGCGCCGAGCTGACGGCGCGCGAACGCGAGGTGGCCGCGCGGCTGCTGGACGGCATGACCTCCAAGGAGATCGGCCGCGCGCTGGACATCAGCCACCGCACGGTGGAGATCTACCGCGCGCGGCTCATGCGCAAGTACGGCGCGTCCACGGCCGCGGACCTGGTGCAGAAGCTGTTGGCGGGATAAGTCATCAAAAAAGTGAGCTGTTGGCGCTTGCTAATCAAGCAGTTCAAGGCGTTTATTGCCTGAAATCCAATCGCAGCAAGCGCTGCCAGCTATGGTTTCTGAAGCCGCCGTCGCGCCGGTCAGTGCAGTTTGAGCCGCCCCGACACGCGTTGCTGCAGCAGCCGCGCCAGCGCCAGCACCGCCGTCTTGCCTAGACCCAGGATGGCGCGGTGGTGCATCAAGTGCAGCGACATGTACATCCACTTGGCGATCAGCCCTTCCACGAAGAAGTTGCGCCCCGCCAGGCCGCCCATCAGGTTGCCCACGCCCTTGTTCTCGCCCAGCGACACGAGTGAGCCGAAGTCGCGGTAGACGAAGGGCTGCGTCACCTCGCGCTCGCGCAGCAGCGCCAGCAGCACGCGCGCCAGGTAGTCGGCCTGCTGGTGCGCGGCCTGCGCGCGTGCCGGCACCATGCGCCCGCCCTCCCACACGCAGGCCGCGCAGTCGCCCAGGGCCAGCACGTCAGGGGCCGAGGTGCGCAGCCGCTCGTCCACCACGAACTGGTTGAGCCGGTTCACTTCCAGGCCCAGCGCGGCGTTGGCGTCCGCGGCCTTGATGCCCGCGGCCCAGACCATCATCTCGGCCGCGATCTCTCCGGCCGAGGTGACCAGCACGCCCGGACGCAGCTCCAGCACACGTGTGCCCGTCATCACCCGCACCTGCTTGCGGCGCAGGGCCACGGCGGCCTGGGCAGAGATGCGCTCGGGCAGGCCGCCCAGAATGCGGTCGCCCGCCTCCACCAGCGTCACGTCCAGCCGAAAACGCTGGCTGCTGCCCAGGCTCTCCAGCAGTTCGGCATGGGCTTCCAGCAGCTCGGCGGACAGCTCCACCCCCGTGGCGCCCGCGCCCACGATGGCGATGGACAGGGCGCGCTTGTCCGTGAACGATGCCCGCGCGCAGGCGCTCAGCCAGTCGGCATGAAAGCGCTGCGCATCGCGCACGTTTTCCAGCAGATAGGCGTGTTCGATGCCCGGCGTGCCAAAGGCGTTGGAGCCGCTGCCCAGCGCCAGCACCAAACGCGTGAAGCTCAGCGTGCGCGCGGGCACCACCTCCTCGCCATGTGCATTGCGCTGAGGGGCCAGGGCGATGGTCTTGCGCGCGGCGTCCAGCCCGGCCAGTTCGCCCATGGTGAAGCTGAAATGGTTGCGCCGTGCGAGCACGGGGTACGACAGACCCTCCTGATGGGCGTCCAGCGTCCCGGCCGCGACTTCGTGCAGCGTGGGCTTCCAGATGTGGAACGCAAAGCGGTCCACCAGCAGCACCCGCTCACGCCCTTGGCGCGGCCCCAGCGCGCGGCCCAGGCGCGCAGCCAGTTCCAGGCCGCCGGCCCCACCCCCCACGATCACGATGTCGTAATGCATGTCAAACCTTCTTTCAGGTTACCGCTCTACAGTGTAGGCAAGCCTGCGCCTATTGCCGCGTTGCGGAAATTCAATGGGTTTTGGCTTGCCCTTTAAATAGATTAGAACAATAATTCTTCAAAACAAATAGTTCGTATCTATTTAACCCTGTAGCAGTCCAGAAAGGAGCTCTCCCATGACCCATCGCCTCACTACCGCCGCCGGCGCACCCGTGGCCAATAACCAGGATTCCCTGACCGCCGGCCCGCGCGGCCCCATGCTCCTGCAAGACCTGTGGCACCTGGAAAAGCTCGCCCACTTCCACCGCGAGGTGATCCCCGAGCGGCGCATGCACGCCAAGGGCTCGGGCGCCTTCGGCACCTTCACGGTGACCGGCGACATCACCCGCTACACCCGCGCCAAGGTGTTCTCGGCGATCGGCAAGCAGACCGAGTTGTTCGCGCGCTTTTCCACCGTGGCCGGTGAGCGCGGCGCGGCCGACGCCGAGCGTGACATCCGCGGCTTCGCCGTGAAGATGTACACCGAGGAAGGCAACTGGGATCTGGTGGGCAACAACACGCCGGTGTTCTTCTTCCGCGACCCTCTCAAGTTCCCCGACCTGAACAAGGCCGTCAAGCGCGACCCCTACACCAACATGCGCAGCGCCGAGAGCAACTGGGACTTCTGGACCGGCCTGCCTGAGGCGCTGCACCAGATCACCATCGTGATGAGCGACCGCGGCATTCCGCGCGGCTACCGCCACATGCACGGCTTCGGCTCGCACACCTACAGCCTCATTAACCACGCGGGCGAGCGCCATTACGTGAAGTTCCACTGGGTCTGCCAACAGGGCATCGAGAACCTGTCCGACCAGGAGGCCGCCGCCGTGGTCGCCCATGACCGCGAAAGCAGCCAGCGCGACCTGCTCGAAGCCATCGACCGTGGCGACTTCCCGAAGTGGAAGCTGTGCGTGCAGATCATGACCGAAGCGCAGGCGCAGACCTACCGCTTCCACCCCTTCGACCTGACCAAGGTGTGGAGCAAGAAGGACTTCCCGCTGATCGAGGTCGGCGTGATGGAGCTCAACCGTAACCCCGACAACTACTACGCCGACGTGGAGCAGGCCTCGTTCGCGCCCAGCAACCTGGTGCCCGGCATCGGCCCTTCGCCCGACCGCATGCTGCAGTCGCGCCTGTTCTCGTACGCCGACGCGGCACGCTACCGCCTGGGCGTGAATCACCACCAGATCCCGGTGAACGCCGCGCGCTGCCCGGTCAACATTTACCACCGCGACGGTGCCATGCGCGTGGACGGCAACGCCGGCCGCACCATTGCGTACGAACCCAACACCAAGGGTGCGTGGCAGGAGCAGCCCGAGTTCGCCGAACCGGTAGAAAAGCTCTACGGCGACGCCAGCCGCTGGAACTTCCGCGAGGACGACGATGACTACTTCACCCAGCCCGGCGACCTGTTCCGCCTGATGACGCCGGAGAAGCAGCGCCTGCTGTGCGAAAACACCGCGCGCAACATCAACGGCGTGTCGCAGCACATCATTGACCGCCACATCGTGCACTGCACCCAGGCCGACCCGGCCTACGGCGCCGGCGTGAAGGCTGCCCTGGAAGCCGTGCGCGCCGGCACGCTGTCATAAGCGCCGCCGCCCTGCCCAGGCCCGCACCCGGGCCTGGCATCAAAATACCGCCCAGCCCTTACCCGACAAGCGCTGGGCGCTTCTGTTTTTGACAACCCCGATGCCCTCCTGCACCCACCTGCCCCGCCGGCCCGTATGCCCCCGCTGCCAGCGCCCCGCCGCAGCCTGCATCTGCGCCGCCGTGCGGCCCGTGGCGCACCAAGTGCAGGTACTGATCCTCATGCACCCGCTGGAGCAGCACCAAGCCAAGGGCACGGCACGGCTGCTGCACCTGTGCCTGCCGGGCAGCCGCATCGTGGTGGGCGAGGCGTTCGATGCCGCCGCGCTGGCACAGGAAATCAACGCCCCCTGGGTTGATGGCGACCGGCAGGCACCGCGCCGCGCAGTGCTGTTGTACCCGCCCACGCCGCCCGACCCGCAGCACCCCATGCTGCCCGCACCGCCGCTGTCGACCGACTGGCTGGCAGCGCCCGAACGGCTGCGCCTGGTGGTGCTGGACGGTACCTGGCGCAAGAGCCGCAGGATGCTGTGGGCCAACCCTGCGTTGCAGGCCCTGCCGCGCCTGGCCCTGCAGCAGGTACCGCCCACGCGTTACGCCGTGCGCAAGGCGCACGCGCCCCACCAGCTCAGCACGCTGGAGGCCGCGCAGTGCGCACTGCAACAACTGGAACCCGCCAACCCGCACATCGCCGCACTGGGTCAGGCCATGGACGCATTGATGGCGCTGCTGTGCTCGCGCGAAGGTGCAGCACGCTCGGCTATGCTCGGACCAGACCTTTCATAAAAAATCGGAGACACCCATGGCCGAGCGCTATCCCTTCCCCGACCTGAACACATTGCCCGAGGACATCCGCGCCCGCATCCTGGAGGTGCAGGAAAAGGCCGGGTTCATCCCCAACGTGTTCCTGGCGTTCGCCCGCCGCCCGGCCGAATGGCGCGCGTTCTTCGCCTACCACGATGCGCTGATGCTGAAGGAAGAAGGCAGCCTCACCAAGGGCGAGCGCGAGATGATCGTCACCACCACCAGCGCCGCCAACCAGTGCCTGTACTGCGTGGTGGCACACGGGGCCATCCTGCGCATCTACGAGAAGAAGCCGCTGGTGGCCGACCAGGTAGCGGTGAACCACCGCAAGGCCGACATTCCGCCGCGCCAGAAGGCCATGCTCGACTTCGCCATGAAGGTCTGCCAGCGCGCGCACGAGATCGAGGACGCCGACTACGAGGCGCTGTACCCCCACGGCTTTGACGATGAGGACATCTGGGACATCGCCGCCATCACCGCGTTCTTCGGCCTGTCCAACCGCATGGCCAGCTTTGCCGGCATGCAGCCCAATCCCGAGTTCTACCTGATGGGCCGCCTGCCGCGCGAGAAGAAGGCCTGAGCGCCAAGACGCTCTTAAAACAATAGCTGCTCGCGCTTTATAGATAAGCGCTGGCTGCTGTTTTTATTTGGATGCCAATACGGCGCTCCGGCAGCCGCTGAAGGCATCCAGCGGGCGCTGGTAGGAAGGCGACTGCACGTCCAGCAGGCCCAGCACGGTGTGGTAGAGGTTGTCGTGCGTCAACGGCGCATCGCCGCTGGCGCGCAGGCAGTCGGCCGCCAACCCGTCACGGCGCAGGAAGGAGGTGTCCATCCACGCCACCATGGGCACGTGCTTTTGCATGTCGGGCGCCACGCCGTAGGGCATGCCGTGCAGGAACAACCCGTACTCGCCCAGCGACTCGCCATGGTCGCTCAGGTACAGCAGAGCCGTGTCGTACTTGGCGCTCTGGCCACGCAGCCAGTCGATGGTCTTGCCCAGGAAGGCGTCCGTTGCGGCGATGGAGTTGTCGTAGGCGTTCACCAGTTCGCCGTGGGTGCAGTCGGCCAGCACTTCCGTGCGGCATTCGGGCATGAAGCGCTTGCCTGCATCGGCCGAGCGCTTGTAGTAGGCCGGCCCATGGCTGCCCATCTGGTGCAGCACCAGCAGCACGCCGCGCTCGCGCTGCGCCGCAGGCAAGGCGGCCAGGCGCGCATCCAGGTTGTGCAGCATGGCCTCGTCGCGGCATTCTCCGCCATCGCACAACTGCTTGCGCGCCTCGGCATCCAGGCCTTCGGCGGCCGATGCGTGCGGCACGCGGTCGCACACGCCCTTGCAGCCGGACTGGTTGTCCAGCCACAGCACGCCCATACCCGCGGCTTGCGCCACGTCCAGCAGGTTCTCGTAGTCGTTGTCACGCGACTCGAATGCACTCTTGCCCAGTGGCGAGAACATGCAAGGCAGCGACGCCAGCGTGCTGGTGCCGCACGAGCGCACTTCGCGCCAGCTCATCACGTTGCGTTTGGTCAGTTCCGGCGTGGTGTCGCGGCCATAGCCGTTGATGCCGAAATGGTCCGCGCGCGCCGTCTCGCCCACCACCAGCACGAACAGCATGGGCCGCGCCCCGGCCGCATAGCTGGCGCCCAGCGCGGCGCCCTGGGTCATCGGCACCAGCGTGCGGCTGCGCGCGAACAACGGTCGCAGGGCCGACACGGAGGTGGAGTACAGGCTGGCCAAGGGGTTCATCAGGTAGCGCAGGTGCGGGTGGTTGCGCATCAGCGGCGCCAGGTCCCGCGACATGGCCGCCACCGTGCCGGCGGCCAGACCCAGCGCCAGCACCAGCAGCGCCAGGTTGCGGCCCACCTGGCGCAGCGGCCGCATGGCGGGAATACGCACACGCAGCAACCACCAGGAGGGAAGCGCCGCGACGGCCAGCACCGCAGCCAGCATGCGCAGGCTCAGCAGATCGGCCACCTCGCGCGCATCGGTCTGCAGCACATTGGCGGCCATGCCGGGATCCATGACCACGCTGTAAGTCAGCATGTAGTACTGCGACAGCGCGGCGACCATCACCACCAGCCACCACAGCAGCTTCATTCCGCGCGTCCACGCCGTGAACGCCAGGATGGCCACCGTGCCGCACGCCGTCAGCACGGCCAAGGCAGCCGCTGAACGCAGGTACAGGCTGGGCGCGCCGCCAATGCGCGTGATCTGCAGCCACAGCGGCCAGTTGGCCGCCAGTACCAGGTACAGCGACAGGCGCACCACCACCTGCTGCGCCGACAGCGGGGCGGTCATCCAGCCATCCAGCCGGCGCAACGCACCACGCAAGAGGCCTTCGTCGGCAGGGCTGGCAGATGACACAAGCGGCACGGAGGCCGAGGAGGCAGAGGCAATGGAGGCGCGCGAAGACATGCCGCCATCGTGGAACCTGCCACTGAAGCCAAGCTGAAGACGCCGCTCAGGCTTCGTTCAGCTTTGTATCTGCCGCTACTCCAAGGCGCACGTGCAGCTGCGCCAGACTTTCCCACGCAAGGCCCACGGTCCAGCAGGTCCAGGCGGACCACAGAGTGTGGCTCATGAAATGTGCACCGCGCATCTGCTGCGCCCAGCCCAGTGCCAGCCCGGCCATCAGAGCGCCGGGCAGCCAGAGGCGCGCTACGTTCGGCGCCGCGCGGCGCAGTACGAACCAGCCCGCTACAAAGCCAAACGCGGCCGAGGCATGCCCTGCAGGGAAGCAGTGCCCCGGCCCCAGGTCGCGCACACCCCACACCCAGTGCGAGATGTACTGCGCCACCCCGCCGAACTCGGCCAGATCCCAGGGACAGCTGGTGGTGTTCAGGCGCTTGAACACCGAAACCGCCAGCATCCCCCCGATGACGGACAGCACCAGTTGCGCGCGCTGCGCCGGCGCCATGACGCGCAGGAATCCCCAGGGCCGCCACACCCCCACCGCCAGTGCGGCCAGCAGCGCACCGCTGGCATAGCGCGGACCCTCATGCGTCAGCAGGCCAAAGGTATGGTGGTCACGCCAGGCAAAGCCCTGCGCCCCCCCAAACAGGCGGGCCAATGGCAGATCCAGGCCCGAAGCGTCCCACAAGACGAGCAACAGGAAAAGCAACAACGTCACCGCATACAGGCGGCGCAAATTCCAGAAGGGCATGGCAAGGGCTGGCGGCACAACAACCGCCGTGGGCAGAAAACGGCACCCCGTCAGGCTACGCCCGCGGCCTGAATGCACCATGAACACCAGACCGCCCGCACAGCGCCCTACACTTTCGGCCTCACCCACCTTAGAGAAATTTGCATGCGCGTGCTGCTGGTAGAAGACGACGAAGCCCTGTCCGAGGCCGTGTGCGGCTATCTGCACGCCAAGGCCTTCGTGGTCGATGCCGTTCCCAGCCTGGCGCAGGCCGGCGCCGCCCTGCGCGCGGCCCAGTACGCCGCGGTACTGCTGGACCTGCACCTGGCCGACGGGGATGGCCTGAGCCTGCTGCCGCAGATCCGTGCCCTCAAGGACCGGCCCATCGTCATCGTGCTGACGGCGCGCGACCAGGTCAGCGACCGCATCGCCGGCCTGGACGCGGGAGCGGACGACTACCTCGTCAAGCCCTACGACCCCGGTGAACTGCTGGCCCGCCTGCGCGCGGTGGAACGCCGCCGCAACGCCGCCTATGTACCGGTATTGGCGCTGGGCGACCTGCAGATCGACCTGTCGCGCGAGCAGGTGCGCCGCGCCGGGGTGCCGATCGCGCTCACGCAGAAGGAATGGGCGCTGCTGCGCGTGATGGCAACCCGCCCCGAGCGCATCCACACGCGCGAAAGCCTGCAGGACGCGCTGTATGGCTTTGACGACGACGCCGATAGCAACACGCTGGAGGTGTTCATCAGCCGGCTGCGGCGCAAGCTGGGGCGCGAACACATCGAGACCCTGCGCGGGTTGGGCTACCGCCTCGTGCACCGTCCTGACGAAGGCGCAACGGCATGAGGACACACCGCGGGCCATTGCGCACGCAGACCCTTGCGGGGCGACTGACGCGCAGCCTGATCCTCTGGGTGGGCGGCGTGTGGCTGCTGTGCGTGCTGGGCGTGGTGTGGTACACGGACCGCGAAATCAGTTACAACTTCGACAGCGAATTGGTCGAGGTCTCACACCGTTTCTTCGATATTGCCCTGGACCACCTGGACCACCTGGACCACCTGGACGCGGCCGGCCCGCGCGACGCGACCGAGGGGCCGCTGGTCCTGCCCTCTCCGGGATCGTTTGCCGATGCCGACCTGCTCTACCAGATCGTCGCGCCCGACACGCGCGTGCTGGCGCGGTCGGCCGAGGCCCAGCCCGAGCAGTTCGACGTACCGCTGGCGCCGGGCTTCGCGAACACGCACGGATGGCGTGTCTACACCCTGTCGCACCCCACTCGCCCCCTCTTCATGCAGGTGGCCGACCCGCTGCACGAGCGGCGCGAGGCGGTGAACCGCACCCTGGTCGGCCTGGGCATCGTCATGGTGGCCATGCTGCCCCTGCTGGCGCTGCTGCTGCGGCGCATCGCGCGGCGTGAATTGCAGGTGCTGGACGCTCTCACGCACGAGATCAGCCTGCGCGACGGGCAGCAGCTCACCCCGATCGCCCTGCCCGGCCTGCCGCGCGAACTGCGCAGCGTGGAAGACCATGTGAACCGGTTGCTGGACCGCCTGTCCCGCGCGTTGGACGTGGAGCGCGCCCTGGCCGCCAACGCCGCGCACGAACTGCGCACGCCGCTCACCGCGGCCCGCCTGCGGTTACAGACCGCGCTGGAACATGGCCTGCACCATGACGATGTGCAGGCCGCCATCGCCGCGCTGCAAACGCTGAGCCGCCGCACCGAAAAGCTGCTGCAGCTGTCGCGCGCCGAGTCCAGTGCCCCCTATACCCGGGAGCCCGTGGACCTGGCCCAACTGGCCACCACGGTGGCGCAGGAGTTTTGGCAGGATGATCGCGCCGCCGACCGGCTGGACCTGGTGACCGCCTACGAAGGGCCTGCGCCCGTGGCGCGGGGCGACTTCGACGCCCTGGCCATTGCCCTGCGCAACCTGCTGGAGAACGCACTGAGCTATGCCGGCGACAGCGCGGTGGAACTCATCGTGGGCCCCGGCTGCGCCATCGCCGTGCGCGACCACGGCCCGGGTGTGAGCAGCGACCGCCTGCAGACCCTGCAGCAGCGCCATGTGCGCCAGAGCGCGGACCGCACGGGGTATGGGCTGGGTCTGTCCATCGTCGCGACCATTGCGGCCAAGCACGATGCCCAGCTACAACTCACGTCACCCCTGGCTGGCGAGGCTGGCGGGTTCGAGGCGCGGCTGTTGCTGACGCCCAGGTAAGCCAGCCGTTGCCCATACGCCAGCGCCAGCCCCCGGGCGCCCGGCGGGGTGGCGAGTGCGGTCGCATCCAGGATCAGGCTTGCGGTGCCGGCAACGCGACTGCCGAGGAATCAACGCGAAAGACCCCTACGGCCCGGGCCACTTGCGCCGCCTGGCCCTGCAGCGACTGCGTCGCAGCGGTGGCCTCTTCGACGAGCGCGGCATTCTGCTGCGTCGCCTGGTCCATGTGCGCCACCGCGATATTCACCTGCTCGATACCCGAGCTCTGCTCACGGCTTGCCGCACTGATTTCGCCCACCAGCGCGCTCACCTGGTCAACGCTGCGAATGATGTCCTGGATGGATGTGCCGGCCTTCGCCACGAGCTGATTGCCCGCCTCAACGGTATCGACCGAACGTCCGATCAAGTCCTTGATCTCCTTCGCCGCTTCGGACGAACGGCCGGCCAGTGAGCGCACCTCGGAGGCCACCACAGCAAACCCCCGCCCCTGCTCGCCGGCCCGTGCCGCTTCGACCGCCGCGTTGAGCGCAAGGATGTTGGTCTGGAAGGCAATGGAGTCGATCACGCCAATGATGTCAACGATCTTGCGCGACGACGCGTCGATGGCGCGCATGGTCTGCATCACATCGTCCATCACCTGGCCGCCCTGCTGTGCCTGGTCCGCCGCCGTGCGTGCCAGCTGGTTGGCTTGATGGGCGTTGTCGGCGTTTTGACGCACCGTCGACGTCAGCTCTTCCAGGGAAGCGGCCGTTTCCTCCAGCGAACTGGCCTGCTGTTCCGTGCGCCGGGACAGGTCCAGGTTGCCCGCGGCAATCTCTGCCGACGCACCCGCAATGCTGTCGGCGCCCTGGCGCACTTCGCCCACGATGGTACGCAAACGGTCGGTCATGGCTTGCAGCGCTTGCAACAGCTGGGCACCTTCGTCCCGGCCGCTGGAGTGCACGGCGTGCGTGAGGTCTCCTGCGGCGACCGCCTGCGTTGCTTGGACAGCGCGGGCCAACGGCGCGGTGATGCTGTGGGTAAGAATCCAGGCCACACCGATGCCCGCCACCAGGACCACCAGCCCGATGCCGCCCATCAGCCAGGAGCTTGCGGTGGCGCTGCTGTCGATGTCTTGCCCGGTGCGATCGATACTGGCCCGCTGGAAGTCGCGCAGCGCCGCCAGGCTTTCCAGATAGCCACGGGAGGCAGGAACGAACTGGCGCTCGAACAAGGTGGTCACCTGCTCTGCCTGCCCGCCCTTCTTGGCGGCGATGATGGCGTCACGGGCCTGGATGTATGCCTGACGGTGTCCGCTGAGAGTGTCAAAGAGGGCTTGCTCTTCGCTGCCGGAAATGAGCTTGACGAACTGGGCCTGGCGTTCGTTGGTTTCCTTGCTCGACGCGGCGTTCTCTGCGGCGAACAACTCCGTCAGCGAGTCGTCGCTGCTGCGCGCGACAGCAGTGGCACGCTGGATGCTGGCGCGAATCACTCCGTACCAGTCGGTGACCAGCCGTTCCTTCTGGAGCGGCACGGAGAGGATTTGCCGCGTGCTCCCGGCCACTCCCTGCAACTGCCACACCCCCACTGTGAGCATGAGCACCGCAAACAGGATGAGCAGGCCAAACCCAGCCGTCAGGCGGGTGCCGATACGAAAGTTTTCCATGTGTACCTCGGAACGTGAACGGCTGACTTACCGTCCGTGAAGCAAGCACGAGAAGGAAAAACCGCCAAATGTAAATAAGTGTGACTTCATTCGGAAATGGCTCGGAACAAGCATCTCCCGCAGAATGCCCCTGCTCTAGCCAAGTGTTTACCCTAGTGTCCCGTCCAATTCCCGCCAGGTTGCCACACCACAGCGCTGGCCGTTGCGGTGCCAGACTCGGGTTTTGCCGTGGCCTTCACTTTCACATAACGAAAGTGCTGCCAAATTACGGAATGCGGGACTCGAAAAAGCGGGCATCGCTTGCCGTTTTTCAGTTCGCTCCCCCAGAAAGCGAAGGCGCGCGAACGCCCCGTTTGCGCTTGTGCACTGCACAAAATGAAGTGTCTGGACGGCATTGCGAAAAGTGAACGACCGTGCGATTCCTGTGCGACGGCCTGAATACAATCGGTCACCACACAGGGCCATCGCTCCCCAGGCCGGCACCCTGCCTTTTTCCACTATCGAAGCAGAAGAGACACCCATGACGAACGACGAAATTCTGAGCACCTACGGTCCCCGGGAAGCCATGGAATATGACGTGGTGATCGTCGGCTGCGGCCCCGGCGGGCTTGCCACCGCCATCCGCCTGAAGCAACTGGCGGCCGAGAAGGGCCAGGACGTTTCCGTCGTCGTGCTCGAAAAAGGCTCCGAGCCGGGCGCGCACATCCTGTCCGGCGCCATCATGGACCCGAAGGCATTGACCGAACTGATCCCCGACTGGAAGGCCAAGGGCGCGCCGCTGAACCAGCCCGTGACCGACGACGCCATGGTGTTCCTGGGCGAGAAGTCCTCCCTGCGCACGCCCAATTTCCTGCTGCCTCAGTGCTTTCAGAACCACGGCAATTACATCGTCAGCCTGGGCAACGTGGTGCGCTGGCTGGCCGAACAGGCGGAAGGACTGGGCGTGGAGATTTTCCCCGGCTTTGCCGCCGCTGAAGTGCTCTACAACGAAGACGGCTCCGTCAAGGGCGTGGCCACCGGCAACATGGGGGTGGGCAAGGACGGCAAGCCCACGAGCGAATTCCAGCTGGGCATGGAATTGCATGCCAAGTACACCATCTTTGCCGAGGGTGCGCGTGGTCACCTGGGCAAGCAGATCATCGCCCGCTACAAGCTGGATGCGGAGAGCGACCCCCAGACCTACGGCATCGGCATCAAGGAGTTGTGGGAGATCGACCCCCAGCGCCACCAGCCCGGCTTCGTGCTGCACACTGCCGGCTGGCCCATGGACAACAGCACCTACGGCGGCGCCTTCCTCTACCACCTGGAGGACAACAAGGTCACGCTGGGCTTCATCACCGGCCTGGACTACAGCAACCCCTACCTGAGCCCGTTCGAGGAATTCCAGCGCTGGAAGACCCACCCCAACATCCGCTGGTACCTGGAGGGCGACGAGGCCAGGGGCATCAAGCCCGCCAAGCGCCTGGGCTACGGCGCACGCGCCATCACGGCCGGCGGCCTGATGAGCCTGCCCAAGTTCGTCTTCCCGGGCGGCGCGCTGGTGGGCTGCGAGGCGGGCTTCCTGAACGTGAGTCGCATCAAGGGCAGCCATGCCGCCATCAAGACCGGCATGCTGGCCGCCGAGGCGGCATATGACGCCATTCAAAGCGGCCGCCAGCACGATGAGCTCTCGGCCTATCCCAAGGCCTTCGAGGGCAGCTGGCTCTACACCGAACTGAACAAGGCACGTAACTTCAAGGCCTGGTTCAAGAAGGGCCTGGTCACGGCCACGGTGATGAACGGCATCGAGCAGTTCGTGCTCAAGGGCCACATTCCATGGACGCTGCACCGCGACAAGCCTGACCACGCTTACCTGAAGCCCGCGGCCGAGTGCAAGCCCATCGTGTATCCCAAGCCGGACGGCAAGCTGACCTTCGACCGCCTGTCCAGCGTGTTCATCAGCAACACCAACCACGCCGAGGACCAGCCCGCGCATCTGACGCTCAAGGACGCCAGCGTGCCGGTGAATGTGAACCTGGCCAAGTACGCCGGCCCCGAGGCGCGCTACTGCCCGGCCGGCGTGTATGAGTTCGTGCCGGACGAAGCGAAGGGCGGCAGCGCACAACGCCTGCAGATCAACGCCCAGAACTGCGTGCATTGCAAGACCTGCGACATCAAGGACCCGACGCAGAACATCGTCTGGGTCACACCGGAAGGCGGCGGCGGTCCGAACTATTCGGGCATGTAACCAAGGGGTTGCTGCGCAATGCTATATTTTTAATAGCTGTTAGCGCTGGACCGAAAAGCCGTAGAGGCACTTTTGATCCCAAAGTGCCGCAGCGCCCGTTCCGTCCACGGACGGCAGGCAAACGGTAGACTCCCCACAAGGCCGCGCGTGGTTCCTGCGCCGGCCTGGTACTACAAACACAGGAAAACACCGCACGTTCAATTGGAGAGTGGACCGTTATGAAGAGTTTGTCTTGGGTGCCCTTGGGCGCTATCGCCCTGGCCGCAGCCGCCCTCGCGCCCGTGGCGCATGCGCAGCAAAAGTCCGTTGCCGTGACCGCCATCGTGGAGCACCCCGCCCTGGACTCGATCCGCGACGGCGTGAAGGCCCAGTTGCAGGCTGCCGGCTTTGAAGAGGGCAAGAACCTCAAGTGGCAATACCAGAGCGCCCAGGGCAACACGGGCACCGCCGCGCAGATCGCGCGCAAGTTCGTGGGTGACAAGCCTGACGCCATCGTCGCCATCGCCACGCCCTCTGCCCAGGCCGTAGTGGCTGCCACCAAGACCGTGCCTGTGGTGTTCTCTGCCGTGACGGATCCCGTGGCCGCCAAGCTGGTGAAGAACTGGGAACCCTCCAAGACCAACGTGACCGGCGTATCCGACATGCTGGCGCTGGACAAGCAGATGGACCTAGTCAAGCAGGTCGTGCCCGGCGCCAAGCGCGTGGGCATGGTCTACAACCCGGGCGAGGCCAACTCCGTCGTCGTGGTCAAGGAACTCAAGCAACTGTTGCCCAAGATGGGCATGACGCTGGTGGAGGCTTCTGCCCCGCGCTCGGTGGACGTGAGCAGCGCCGCGCGCAGCCTGGTGGGCAAGGTGGACGTGATCTACACCAACACGGACAACAACGTCGTCTCGGCCTACGAGTCGCTGGTGAAGGTGGGCCAGGAGGCCAAGGTGCCGCTGGTGGCATCCGACACCGACAGCGTCAAGCGCGGCGCCATCGCCGCCCTGGGCATCAACTACCGCGACCTGGGCGAGCAAACTGGCCGCATGGTGGCGCGCATCCTCAAGGGCGAAAAGCCCGGCGACATCAAGCCCGAAGTCAGCACGAAGATGGAACTGTTCGTGAACCCAGGCGCCGCAGAGAAGCAGGGCGTGAAGCTCTCCGACGCGCTGGTGAAATCCGCCACGCAAGTGGTCCAATAAACCTTCGCGCCAAGGCCGGGCCGCCGCGGCAGCCCGGGTCACTGGCACCCCACGCAGGAGCCATGGCGCCATGGCTCCTGCTTTGTTTTCTATCCGCCACTGTCCATGTCACTCTTTTCCCTGCTGGGTGCCGTCGAGATCGGCCTGATCTTCAGCCTGGTCGCGCTGGGCGTCTTCATCTCGTTCCGGCTGCTGCGCTTTCCCGACCTGACGGTGGACGGCAGCTTCCCGCTGGGCGGCGCGGTCTGCGCCATCCTCATTTCCACCGGCCATAACCCCTACGTGGCCACGGTGGCCGCCACCGCTGCAGGGGCTGTTGCCGGTCTGGTCACGGGCTGGCTGAACGTGCGCCTGAAGATCATGGACCTGCTGGCGTCCATTCTGATGATGATCGCGCTGTACTCCATCAACCTGCGCATCATGGGCGGCCCCAACGTACCGCTGATCAACGACGAGACGCTGTTCACCTTGCTCCAGCCGCCGGGCCTGGACGACTATTGGTCGCGCCCGATGATCCTGCTGGTGATCGTGATCGCGGCCAAGCTGTTCATGGACTGGTTCTTCGCCACCGAGCGCGGCCTGGCCATCCGAGCCACCGGCTCCAACGCGCGCATGGCCCGCGCGCAGGGCATCAACACCGGCGCCATGGTGCTGCTGGGCATGGCCGTATCCAACGCGCTGGTGGCACTGGCGGGCGCGCTGTTCGCGCAGACGCAGGGCGGCTCGGACATTTCCATGGGCATCGGCACCATCGTCATCGGCCTGGCCGCCGTGATCGTGGGCGAGAGCATCCTGCCCTCGCGCCGCCTGGTGCTGGCCACGCTGGCCGTGATCATCGGCGCCATCGTGTACCGCTTTTTTATCGCGCTGGCGCTCAACAGCGACTTCATCGGCCTGAAGGCCCAGGACCTCAACCTGGTGACCGCCGTGCTCGTGACCATTGCGCTCGTCATCCCGCAGCTCAAGCGCAAGCTGGCCGCAGGCGGCCGCTGAAAGGAAGGCTCTCCCCATGCTGAGCGCACAAGACCTCTTCATCACCTTCAACCCCGGCACGCCCATCGAAACGCGCGCGCTGCGCGGCATGTCGCTGGACATCCCGGCGGGTCAGTTCGTCACCGTCATCGGCTCCAACGGGGCAGGCAAATCCACCTTCCTGAATGCCATCTCGGGCGACCTGTCGGTGGACACCGGCCGTATCGCCATCGACAACCAGGACGTGACGCGCCAGCCCGTGTGGGAGCGCGCCCGCCGCGTGGCGCGCGTGTTCCAGGACCCCATGGCCGGCACCTGCGAAGACCTCACCATCGAGGAGAACATGGCCCTGGCCCAGCAGCGCGGCACGCGTCGCGGCCTGCGCGGCGCCGTCAAGCAGTCTGAACGCGCCATGTTCCGCGAACGCCTGGCCACGCTGGGCCTGGGTCTGGAGAACCGCCTCACCGACCGCATCGGTTTGCTGTCGGGCGGCCAGCGCCAGGCCGTGAGCCTGCTCATGGCGGCATTGCAGCCCTCGCGCATCCTGCTGCTGGACGAGCACACCGCCGCGCTGGACCCACGCACGGCCGATTTCGTGCTGCAGCTCACGGCCCGCATCGTGGCCGAGAACCAGCTCACCACCATGATGGTCACGCACAGCATGCGCCAGGCGCTGGACGTAGGCCAGCGCACCGTCATGCTGCACCAGGGCCAGGTGGTGCTGGACGTCTCGGGCGACGAACGCGCGCGTATGGACGTGCCCGACCTGCTGCAGATGTTCGAGAAGGTGCGCGGCGAGAAGCTGGCCGACGACGCGCTGCTGCTCGGCTGAGCTCCATCACGCTCAGAAAAAGATAGCTGCTCGCGCCAATTTCATGGACGCGAGCAGCTTTTTTCTTTCATACACCCAAAGGCAGGTCTGCCTTCTTCAGCGTGCGCAGCACGAAGCTCGACTGGCTGTGGCGTATGCCCTTGATCTTGTAGAGCTTCTCGCGCAGCAGGCGCTCATAGTCGCGCGTGTCCTTGACCACCACGCGCAGCAGGTAGTCGTACTCGCCCGACACCAGATGCGCCTCCACCACCTCGGGAATGCTGGCCAGCACCTCGCCGAACTTCTCCAGCGTGTTGTCCGAATGGCTGTCCAGCGTCACCTGCACCAGCACCGTGTCGCCCAGCCCTAGCGCCAGCGGGTTCAGGCGCACGGTATAGCCTTCGATCACGCCGGCCTCCTCCATCTTCTTGATGCGGCCCCAGCACGGCGAGGGGCTCAGGCCGACGGCGGCGCCGATCTCTTGCAGGCTGGCGCGTGCATTGCCTTGCAGGACGGAGAGAATTTTTCTGTCTAGGCGATCCATGTGCTGCATTATTCGTGAAACCTAGATACCACAGAAAATTTTTCTTCAATGTAGGTTTTTATAGAGAAATTCAGCAAATTCATCCACAACCCGCGGCGCATACTTCTTTTCCATCAAGGCGCTCTTACCGGGGCGCACGACATTGACGAGACCCCGCCCGGTTACCGCTGGGCGGGGACTTGGCAAGACGGGCCAAGGCGGCCTTCTCAAGTCCCCGCGCAAACCCCTATGACCTGCGTCATGTTGCATTGCCATAATTTTTCGGCAGCACCCGCAGATTCACAGGAGACAACATGCAGCTGACCAAACTTGCGCTGGGCCTGGGCTTGGCACTGGGCATGGCCGCAACGGCCTTGGCACAAACCACAATGCGCATCAGCATCTCGACGGCGCAGAACTCCCACCAGGGCGTCGCCATCGACACGTTTGCCAAGGAGGTCGAAAAGCGCACCGGCGGGCGCTACAAGGTGCAGACCTTCTACAACGGCGCGCTGGGCGGCGAGCGCGAATCCATCGAGGCGGTGCAGTTGGGCACGCAGGAGTTGGCCTTCAGCTCCACCGGTCCGGTGCCCAACTTCGTGCCCGAGACCAAGATCCTGGACGTGCCCTTCCTGTTCCGTGACAAGGCCCACGCACGCGCCGTGCTCGACGGCCCGATCGGCCAGGACCTGCTGAACAAATTCGATGCCAAGGGCTTCAAGGCGCTGGCCTGGGCGGAGAATGGCTTTCGCCACATGACCAACAGCAAGCGCGACGTGAAGACGCCCGAGGACTTGAAGGGCCTGAAGATGCGCACCATGGAGAACCCGGTGCACATCGCCGCGTACAAGGGTTTCGGCATCATCACCACGCCCATGGCCTTCCCCGAGGTGTTCACAGCCCTGCAGCAGGGCACGGTGGACGGCCAGGAAAACCCCCTGCCCGTCATCATCTCGGCCAAGTTCGACCAGGTACAAAAGCACCTCTCGCTCACCGGCCACGTGTACTCCCCCTGCCTCTTCGTGATGAACAAGGCGGTGTTCGACAAGCTCTCACCCGCGGACAAGCAGGCCTTCATCGACGCCGCCAAGGAGGGCACCAAGGCCAACCGCGCTCGCGTGGACGAGGACGACGCCAAGGGCGTGGCCGACCTGCGCGCCAAGGGCATGACGGTGATCGACGATCTGGACAAGTCCAAGTTTGTCGCCGCGCTCGCGCCCGTGAACGCGCAGTTCGAGAAAGAGTTCGGCAAGGCCAACCTCGACAAGATCCGCAACTACAAGTGACGCTCACTTTTCAGTAGCTGCTACCGCCCGTGGATCATGCGCCACGGGCGTTTTTATTCATATTTTCGTGAGTGCGCATGAAAACCTTCTTCCTCTCCTGCGAGCGCTGGAGCACCGCCGTCGCCATGTGGGGCGCCTGCGCCATGCTGGCGCTGGCCTCGGCGCTCGGCATGTTCCAGATCCTGATGCGTTTCGTTTTCGAAGAGCCGGCCGAGTGGACCGAGGTGCTGATCCGCTTCAGCCTGATCTGGATGGTGTTTCTGGCGATTCCCATGGCATTCCGGCAGGGCGCCATGGTCAGCGTCGACGTGCTCTACCGCTGGAGCCCGCGCCCGCTGCGCCGCGTGCTGGACTGGGTGGTGTGCCTGGCAGCGCTGGCGCTCATCGCCGTGATCATCTGGTGGGGGTGGGATTACGCGCGCCGCGGCGGCGTGCAGTCGATGGCAGGGCTGGAGTCGGTTTCGATGTTCTGGGCCTATCTGGCCATGCCCGTGGGTGGGCTGTTCAGCATCCTCGGCATCGTGGGCAATCTGATCGACCCGCAGCGCCATGAACTGGAGACTGCCCAATGAGCGCCGCGCAGAGCCGCCTCAAGCAAGCGAGCGGCCTCCTCGGGGGGCGGCGGGTACATGAAATGACGCGCGTGGGGGCCCTATGACCACGGTCATGATCTCCACCATGGTGCTGTGCTTCGCGCTCACCATCTCCGTGGCCGTCTCCATCGGGCTGGCCTCCATCCTGGGCATACAAGTGGCGAACGCCAACATGCTGATCTCCGTGAAGGAGATGTTCGCCTCCATCAACAAGTTTCCGCTCGCAGCCATTCCGTTCTTCATCCTGGCGGGCAACCTCATGGAGACCGGCGGTATTTCGCGCCGGCTCGTGGAGTTTGCCAAGAGCATCGTGGGCGGCGTGCAGGGCGGCCTGCCCATGACCTGCGTGCTCACCTGCATGATCTTCGCGGCCGTCTCAGGGTCATCGGTGGCGACCACGTTCGCCATCGGCGCCATCCTGATTCCTGCGCTCATCAAGCATGGCTACCCCACCAGCTACGCGGCCGCGCTGCAGGCCACCAGTGCCGAGCTGGGTGTGATCATCCCGCCGTCGATCCCCATGATCCTGTACGGCGTGGCGGCCGAGGTATCGATCGGCGAGCTGTTCATCGCCGGCTTCGGCCCCGGCATCCTGATCAGCGGTGCGCTGATGCTGTTCGTCTGGGTGTATTGCAAGTACAAGGGCTGGGGCAAGCATGACGGCGACGGGCGCATGCCCTTCGGCCGCGCGCTGCTGCAGGCGGGCTGGGCACTGCTGATGCCAGTCATCATCCTGGGCGGCATCTACGGCGGCGTGTTCACGCCCACCGAGGCCTCTGCCGTGGCCGTGTTCTACGCGCTGGTGGTGGGCATGCTGATCTACCGCGAGATCCGCGTCGCGGACCTGTTCGCCATCCTACGCAAGTCGGCCATCTCGTCGGCGGTGATCATGTTCATCATTGCCAATGCGGGCCTGTTTGCCTTCCTCATCACGCGCGCTGGCGTGCCGGACGCCATCGGCCGCTGGCTGCAGGAGGTGCTGCAGTCGCCCGCGCTGTTCCTGCTGGGCGTGAATGCCGCGCTGTTCGTGATCGGCATGTTCATCGAGACCAGCGCCGCCATCATCGTGCTGGCGCCGATCCTGGCGCCGGTGGCCCAGCACTTCGGCGTGGACCCGGTGCACTTCGGGCTGATCATGGTGGTGAACCTGGCGCTCGGCATGATCACGCCACCCTTCGGCGTGAACCTGTTCGCGGCGTGCACGGTGGCGCGCATCTCTCTGGATCGCATCGTCGCCCACCTGCTGCCGTTCGTGGGCGTGGTCCTGCTGTGCCTCCTGGTCATCACCTACGTGCCATCGCTTTCATTGGCCCTGCGTGATCTCGTGTACGCAAAATAGATAGAATCCGTCCCGTCAGGAGAGAGTCCGCGCCCCTCAGGGCCGGGCCGCCGAAGGCGCAGGCAGCAGCCGAACGCTCAGGCAAAAGGACTGGCGACACGCCCGCAGGGATGCGGGTGTTTCCCTTGCTGGAGAGAGGCCGCAGCAGCATGCGGCCCACCGAAGGAGCAAGCCCCGCGACATGCCATGCAGGCGGGGTGAATCTCTCAGGTAAAGCGGACAGCGGGGCAAATCGGCGATCGAGAGATCGCTCCACCATTTGCCTTCGCCCATTGCCATGTCCGCCATGTCCGACCTGCTCACCACTCCCCTCAACGCCCTGCACATCGAACTGGGCGCCCGCATGGTGCCCTTCGCCGGCTACTCCATGCCCGTGCAATACCCCATGGGCCTGATGGCCGAGCACCACCACACGCGCACGGCGGCCGGCCTGTTCGACGTGTCGCACATGGGGCAGCTCAAGCTGGTCGGCCCTGACGCCGCTGCCGCGTTCGAGACGCTGACGCCCGTGGACGTGGTCGACCTGCCCGTGGGCAAGCAGCGCTACGGCCTGCTCCTCAATGACGAGGGCGGCATCATCGACGACCTCATGTTCTTCCGCATGGCGCAGGACGAGCTCTTCGTGATCGTCAACGGCGCCTGCAAGGTGGGCGACATTGCCCACATCCAGGAGCGCATCGGCCAACGCTGCCAGGTGATTCCCATGCCCGACCAGGCCCTGCTCGCGCTGCAGGGCCCACAGGCGGCTGCGGTGCTCGCGCGTCTGGCACCAGGCGTGGACAAACTGGTGTTCATGACCGGCGGGCATTTCGACATCGCGGGGGCGCAGTGCTTCGTGACGCGCAGCGGCTACACCGGAGAGGACGGCTTCGAGATCTCGGTGCCCGCCACGCAGGCCGAGGCCCTGGCGCGCACGCTGCTGGCCCAGCCCGAGGTCAAGCCCATCGGCCTGGGCGCACGCAATTCGCTGCGCCTGGAAGCCGGCTTGTGCCTATATGGCAACGACATCGACACCACTACCACCCCACCCGAAGCCGGCCTGAACTGGGCCATCCAGAAGGTGCGCCGTACAGGCGGCGCGCGCGCTGGCGGTTTTCCCGGTGCCGACAAGGTGCTGGCCCAGATCGACAGCCCGGCCACCCTCACGCGCAAGCGCGTGGGCCTGGTGGCGCTGGAGCGCGTGCCCGTGCGTGAGCACACCGAGTTGCAAAACGAGTCGGGCGAGCGCATCGGCGAAGTCACCAGCGGCCTGCTGGCCCCCACTGCCGACAAGCCCATCGCCCTGGCCTACGTAATGCCCGCCCATGCCGCCCCCGGCACCCGTATGAACGCCATGGTGCGCGGCAAGGCCGTGCCCATGGAAGTGGCTGCCACGCCCTTTGTTCCCACACGCTACTACCGCGGCTGAATTCACCACGGCGAACTGCCACCGCGCCCAGGTCAGCCCGGCTACAGTGCGGGCTGACCACTCTCAAACCTTTTCCTTCCACCTCTTCTTCCCGGAGCCCCCCATGAGCATTCAGTTTTCCAAAGACCATGAATGGATCAACGCAGCCGACCCGGCCGCGGCCGTCGTCGGCATCACCGTCCACGCGCAGGATGCGTTGGGCGATGTGGTGTTCGTGGACCTGCCCGCGGTGGGCACCACCTTTGCCCAGGGCGACGTGGCCGGTGTGGTCGAGTCCGTCAAGGCCGCTGCCGATGTCTACATGCCCGTGTCCGGCGAAATCGTCGAGGTCAATGAGGCCTTGCGCGCCGACCCGTCCCTGGCCAACTCCGACCCGCTGGGCGCCGGCTGGTTCTTCAAGGTCAAGCTCAGCGACGCCGGCCAGCTCGCCGGCCTGATGGACGAAACGGCCTATACCGCCTTCGCCCAGAACGCCTGATGCACCCGCGGCGCCGTGCACACGGCGCCGCCGCACCGCCCCATCGCTCTTGAGACTGGTCCCTCGCCATGCAGATGCCCTCCCCCCTGCCCCTGGCGGCGCTCGAAAACGCCGCTGAATTCCTGCCCCGCCACATTGGCATCGACGCCGCCGACGAAGCACACATGCTGTCGGTGATCGGCGAGGCTTCGCGCCGCGCGCTCATTGATTCCATCGTGCCGCGCTCCATTGCGCGCCAGCGCCCCATGGACCTGCCCGCGCCGGCCACCGAGGCCGCAGCGCTGGCTGAACTCCAGGCCATTGCGTCGAAGAACCGCATTCTCAAGAGCTTCATCGGCCAGGGCTACTACGGCACGCACACGCCGGGCGTCATCCTGCGCAACGTGCTGGAAAACCCTGCCTGGTACACGGCCTACACGCCCTACCAGGCCGAGATCTCCCAGGGCCGCATGGAGGCGCTGCTCAACTTCCAGACCATGGTGTGCGACCTCACGGCCATGCCCATCGCCAACGCCTCCATGCTCGACGAGGCCACCGCTGCCGCCGAGGCCATGACGCTGGCCAAGCGCTCGGTCAAGTCCAAGAGCGACGTCTTCATCGTGGCCGGCGATGCGCACCCGCAGACCATCGAAGTCATCCAGACCCGCGCCGCCCCCATCGGCATCACCGTGGTGGTGGCCAATTCCCAGGAGGAATGGCAGGCGGCCCTGGCCGGCGACTTCTTCGCCGCCCTCATCCAGTACCCTGCCAGCAGCGGCTGGGTGCAGGACTGGCAGGCCGACGTGGACGCCATCCACGCCAAGCAGGCCGCCGCCATCTTCGCTACCGACCTGCTGGCGCTCACGCTGCTCAAGGCCCCCGGCGAGTGGGACGCCGACATCGTGGTGGGCTCCACCCAGCGCTTTGGCATGCCCATGGGCGCCGGCGGCCCGCACGCCGCCTTCATGGCCTGCCGCGACGAATTCAAGCGCAGCCTGCCCGGCCGCCTGGTGGGCGTGAGCGTGGACGTGCACGGCAAGCCCGCCTACCGCCTGGCGCTGCAAACGCGCGAGCAGCACATCCGCCGCGAGAAGGCCACGAGCAACATCTGCACGGCCCAGGTGCTGCCGGCCGTGATCGCCAGCATGTACGCCGTGTACCACGGCCCCGAGGGCCTCACGCGCATCGCCCGCCGCGTGGCGCGCTTCACCGCCATCCTGAGCCGCGGCCTGGCGCAGCTGGGGTTCACCAGCCGCCACCATGGCTCGGCCTTCGACACACTCAGCCTGCACACCAAGGATGCTACGGATTCAATAGCTGCTCGCGCAGTCCAGATGGGCGCAAACCTGCGAAAAGCCTGGAATGAATACCTGTGCATCTCGCTGGACGAGACCACCACCCGCGCCGATATCGAGCTGCTGTGGAAGATCTTTGCGCGGGACGGCCAGCAACTGCCCACCATCGAGGCGATGGACGCCGCCGGCGCACCGGCGCTGTTCCCGGATGCTCTGGCGCGCACCAGCCGCTTCATGACGCACCCGGTGTTCAATACCCACCATTCCGAAACCGGCATGCTGCGCTACATCCGCCAGCTGTCCGACAAGGACCTGGCGCTGGACCGCACCATGATCCCGCTGGGCTCGTGCACCATGAAGCTCAACGCCACCAGCGAGATGATCCCCATCACCTGGCCCGAGTTCGCCCACGTGCACCCGTTCGCCCCGGCCGACCAGCTCGAAGGCTACCGCCTGCTCGACGAGCAACTGCGCGCCTGGCTGTGCCAGGCCACGGGCTACGCGGGCGTCAGCCTGCAGCCCAACGCAGGCAGCCAGGGCGAATACGCCGGCCTGCTGGCCATCAAGGGCTACCACGAGGCCCGTGGCGAGAGCCACCGCAAGGTCTGCCTGATCCCCAGCAGCGCGCACGGCACCAACCCCGCCAGCGCCCAGATGGTGGGCATGCAGGTGGTGGTGACCAAGTGCGACGAAAACGGCAACGTGGACATGGCCGACCTGCAGGCCCAATGCGAGAAGCACAGCGCCAACCTCGCCTGCGTGATGATCACCTACCCCAGCACGCATGGCGTGTTCGAGACCCAGGTGAAGGCCTTGTGCGAGCTGGTGCATCGCCACGGCGGGCGCGTGTATGTGGACGGCGCCAACATGAACGCCCTGGTCGGCGTGGCCGCGCCGGGCGAGTTCGGCGGCGACGTGAGCCACCTGAACCTGCACAAGACCTTCTGCATCCCCCACGGCGGCGGCGGCCCCGGCGTGGGCCCGGTGTGCGTGGTGGAGGACCTCGTGCCCTACCTGCCCGGCCACGCCACGGGCGGCATTGCTTCCAAAACAGGAGCTGTCAGCGCAGCTCCCTTGGGCAATGCAGCCGTTTTACCCATCAGCTGGATGTACATCCGCATGATGGGCGCCGACGGTCTGCAGGCCGCGACCGAGACAGCGATCTTGAGCGCCAACTACATCAGCGCGCGCCTGAAGGACCACTATCCCACGCTGTACGCTTCCGCCAACGGCCATGTGGCCCACGAGTGCATCCTGGACCTGCGCCAGTTGAAAGACACCAGCGGCGTGATGGCCGAGGACGTGGCCAAACGCCTGATCGACTACGGCTTTCACGCACCCACGCTGTCGTTCCCTGTGCCCAACACGCTGATGGTGGAGCCCACCGAGAGCGAGACGCTGTTCGAGCTGGACCGCTTCATCGACGCGATGATCGCCATCCGGCGCGAGATCCGCCAGATCGAGGCCGGCACCTGGCCGCAGGACGACAACCCCCTCAAGAACGCGCCCCACACGGCCGAGTGCCTGCTGGTAGCCGACTGGCAGCACCCCTACCCGCGCGATGCGGCAGCCTATCCCGTTGCCGCCCTGCGCCAGAACAAGTACTGGAGCCCCGTGGGCCGTGTGGACAACGTCTACGGCGACCGCAACCTGTTCTGCAGCTGTGTTCCGGTGAGCGAACTGGGCTGACGGCCTGCTCCGCTCAGGCATTCACAACGGCCCTACCATCGGGCCTTTGTTGCTTCTGAACGTTTGACCCATGCGCCCCCCTCTCGCACTGCTTGCATCGCTTGCCCTCGCCTCCGCAGCCCAGGCGCAGGCCCCTGCCGTCACCACCGGCAGCGGTCTGGTCTATGAGTCGCTCAAGGACGGCAGCGGTGAATCACCCAAGGCCACCGACACCGTCAAGGTGCACTACCGCGGCACCTTCCCCGACGGCAAGGAGTTCGACAGCTCCTACAAGCGCGGCGAGCCGACCGAGTTCCCCCTGAACCGCGTCATCCCCTGCTGGACCGAAGGCGTACAGCGCATGAAGCCGGGCGGTAAGGCCAAGCTCACCTGCCCGCCGGCGATTGCGTATGGCGCGCGCGGCGCGGGCGGCGTGATTCCGCCCAACGCCACGCTGAATTTCGAGATCGAGCTGCTGTCGGTGCGCCGCTGAACGAGGCAGCGGCACCGGCCTGTGGGGCACCAGGCAGACGCGTACACTGGCAGGCCTGCGGATTGCCCGATTCCCATGAGCCGCCCCGACCTGTCCCTGCTGTTTCCCGCCGCGGAGCCTGCCTCGTCCCCCCCTGAGCAGCCGGAGCGCCGCGGCCCTCAACGGGCCAGCGGCGACGTGGCCGAGCTGATTGCGCAGCTGCGCGCCTCACAGGCCGAGCTGGAGGCGCAGAACCAGGTGCTGCGCTACAGCCAGGCCGCGGCCGAAAGCGCTTCCGAGCGATTCGAGGCCCTGTTTTCCAGCGTGCCGCTGTCGCTCATGGTGGTGGACGAGCATGACATGGTGGTCCAGGCCAACTCCATGGCACAGCGCTCGTTCCAACCGCGCGAGACGGACCGCCCCCTGACGGCACTGATGCCCTTCGTGAGCGACAGCCACGCGCCGCGTGTGCGCGAGGCCTTCGACCAGGCGCGGGCCGTGGGCACGGCCGAGGCCACGGAGGTTGTGTTCCACATCAGCGAGGGCCGCCACATCACTGGCGACCTGCACATCGCGCGCATCGAGTCGCGCTCCGAGCAGGACGCGCCGCTCACGCAGTTTCTGTGCGCCGTGATCGACCAGGGGCCGCTGCTGGCCGAACGCCAGGCCCTGCAGCGCAGCGCACAGGAGCTGCAGGAGCGCAACGTGCAACTGCACACCAGCGAGCGCCGGCTGGAAGCGGTGATCAACTCCGCGCTCGACGCGATCATCTGCGTGGACCAGCACGAGCGCATCACCGTGTTCAATCCCACGGCAGCGATGCTGTTCCAGTGCGCCACCAGCGACGCGCTGGGCAGCCCGTTGAGCCGTTTTCTGCCCGAGGCCCAGCAGGTGCTGGCGTTCGCGCAACTGACCACGCAGGCGGCGCTGGGGGAGATGACGGCGCTCACGGCATCGGGCCGCGAGCTGGCGGTGGAGATCAGCGTGTCGTTCGAGCGCCATGCGGAAGGCGAGACCACCACCGTGTTTGCCCGCGACCTCACGGCCCGCAAGCGCGAAGAAGCCCGCCGCAACGCGCTGGAGGGACAACTGCGCGAGTCGCACAAGATGCAGGCCGTCGGCACCATGGCCGGCGGCATCGCGCACGACTTCAACAACATCCTGCATGCGATCCTGGGCAACGTGGAGCTGGCCAAAGCCGATTGCCCGCCCGGCACGCCGATGTACGAAAGCCTGCTGGAGATCGACAAGGCCGGCCGGCGCGCCCGCGACCTGGTGCGGCAGATCCTCACCTTCAGCCGCAACGAGCCGCCCAAGCGTGCCGCCGTCACCCTGGCAGAGGTGGTGCACGACACCGAACGGCTGCTGAGGGTCACGCTGCCCCCTGAGATCGAGCTGACCGTGCATGTCCCCCCCGACCTGCCCCCCGTATTGGCGGATGCCACGCAGGTGGAGCAAGCGGTGCTGAACCTGTGCACCAACGCCGTGCACGCCATCGGCAGCCGCCGTGGCCGCATTCGCGTGGATGCTGCGCTGATCCAGCCCGACCAGCGCATGCGCGAAAGCCTGGGCCTGAGCGCGGGCGACTACGTGGCCGTGCGCGTGCATGACAACGGCCCGGGCATGGACGCCGCCACCCAGTCGCGCATCTTCGAACCCTTCTTCACCACCAAGCCCGTGGGCCAGGGCACCGGCCTGGGACTGGCGGTGGTGCACGGCGTGATGCGCACCCACGGTGGTGGCGTGGACGTGCACAGCGCACCCGGCGAGGGCAGCCGCTTCACGCTGTACTTTCCCGTGGCGTCGTACTCCATGGTCGCCGCCCTGCCGGAAGTTCCCGCGCCGGTCGCGCCCGCCAGCCCGCCCGCGGTGGCGCCGGCAACAGACCGTCTGCTGCACGTGATGTACGTGGACGACGACCAGGCGCTGGTCTTTCTGGTGCAGCGCCTGCTGCGCCGCCGCGGCTACGAGGTCAGCGGTTTCACCGACCCGCACCAAGCCACAGACGCCCTGCAGGCCCACCCCGAGCGCTACGACCTGCTGGTGACGGACTACAACATGCCGGGCTACTCGGGCCTGGATCTCGTGCGCGCGGCCCGCACCATCCGCAGCGACCTGCCAGTGGCCCTGGCCTCCGGCTATGTAACGGCGGAAATCGAACAGGCCGCGCTGGCCGAAGGCGCACGCGCGCTGATCCACAAGCCCGATGACGTGGAAGAGCTGTGCGCGACCGTGGACCGGCTGGCCCATGGCGGTTGAGTTGACAGCGCCGCAGGCCGTACAGACGGCGGGGGCGCATGCACCTTTGCAGGGTATGCCGGCCAGCCCATCAGAGGGCGTCCGCAGCGTGCACGTGGACGACACGCTGCTGGTGCTGGACAAGCCCTCGGGATTGCTGTGCGTGCCCGGACGGGGCCCCGACAAGCAGGATGCCTTGAGTACGCGTGCCCAGGCGCTGTGGCCCGACGCGCTCATCGTGCACCGGCTGGACCAGCCCACGTCGGGACTTGTGCTCATGGCGCGGGGCGCCGCGATGCAGCGGGCCCTCAGCCACAGCTTCGCCCAGCGGCTGGTGCACAAGCGCTACCGCGCCGTGGTGGCGGGCCGCATGCCGCCGCCCGACCCTGCGCACGCGGACGGCTGGGGCGAGATCGCGCTGCCCATCGCGGCGGACTGGGAACGCCGCCCGCTGCGCGTGGTGGATGCCACGCACGGCCAGCCCAGCCTCACGCGTTGGCGCGTGCTGGCGCACGACGCCGCCCGCGACACCACCTCCGTGGAGCTGGAACCCGTCACCGGTCGCACGCACCAGCTGCGCGTACACCTGGCGGCACTGGGCCACCCCATCCTGGGCGACCAGCTCTATGCCGATGCGTCGGTACAAGCCCGCGCACCGCGCCTGTTGCTGCACGCCTGCGTGCTGGAGTTCGCGCACCCGCTGCAGGGTGGCTGGTGCGCGTTTGCCTCGGCACCGCCGTTTTGATCGCCGCGTGCGTGGCCGTTACCATGCCCGCATGACGCAACACCTCTACATCCTCACCGGCGGCTCGCGCGGCATGGGCCTGGCCATGGCACACCAGTTGCTGAAACCCGGCAACACGCTGATCAGCCTGGCGCGCAGCACCTCTGCGCCGTTGTCCACGGCCGTGCCGCAGGGCGCGACGCTGGAGCAATGGAGCGTGGACCTGGCCCAGCCTGCGCAGGCCGCTCAGCGCCTGCGCGAATGGCTGGCCACGCAGCCTGCCTGCCGATACGCCAGCGCCACGCTGATCAACAACGCCGGCGTGATCCCGCGCATCGCACCGCTGTCGGCATGCGCCAGCCCGCAGGACATGGCCGAGCTGTCCAACGCGCTGCGCGTGGGACTGGAGGCGCCGATGCTGCTGACGGCCGCCTTCCTGGGCGCGACCGAAGGCTGGGCTGCACCGCCCCACTCCGTGGCGCGCAGGGTGCTGAACATCTCTTCGGGGCTGGGGCGTCGCGCCATGGCGTCGCAGTCGGGCTACTGCGCGGCCAAGGCCGGCATGGACCATTTCACGCGGTGCCTGGCGCTGGACGAAGCCGCCAAGCCCCACGGCGCCAAGGTATGCTCGCTGGCTCCCGGTGTGATCGACACCGACATGCAGATCCAACTGCGCGGCGCCAACCCGGCCGACTTTCCGGATGTGCAGAACTTCGCCGCCCTCAAGACGGGCGGCATGCTCACCTCGCCAGACGCCGCGGCTGCCCGCGTGCTCGCCTGGCTGCAGCGTACAGACTTCGGCGCCAACCCCGTGGCCGACGTGCGCGAGGCCTGATGCCGTGCCCCGGCGCAGTGCAATCATTACTATGCATTTTGTAGCTGCTAGCGCTTATCCAATAAGCGCTAGAGCCTGATTTGATTCAAAACCATTACAGGAGAAAACCATGTCCCGTGACGTCGTCGTAGTCAGTGCCGTGCGCACCGCCATTGGCACCTTTGGCGGTAGCCTGAAGGACGTTCCGCCCACCGAGCTGGGCGCGCTCGTGGTGCGCGCGTCGCTGGCACGCGCGCAAGTGGACGGCAAGGACGTCGGCCATGTGGTGTTTGGCCACGTGGTGAACACCGAACCCAAGGACATGTACCTCTCGCGCGTGGCGGCCATCCAGGGCGGCTGCGCCGAGGGCACGCCCGCGTTCAACGTGAACCGCCTGTGCGGCTCGGGCTTGCAGGCCATCGTGTCGGCCGCACAGACCATCCAGCTGGGCGATGCCGACGTGGCCATCGGCGGCGGCGCGGAGGTGATGAGCCGCGCACCCTACGCGAGCCTCGCCAGCCGCTGGGGCGCGCGCATGGGCGACTTCAAGATGATCGACATGATGATCGGCGCCCTGCACGACCCCTTCCACAACATCCACATGGGCGTGACGGCCGAGAACATCGCCGCCAAGTGGGGCATCACGCGCGAAGACCAGGACCGCCTGGCCGTGGAGAGCCACAACCGTGCCGAGCGTGCCACGGCAGCGGGCTACTTCAAGGACCAGATCGTCCCGGTCACCCTCAAGAGCAAGAAGGGCGAGGTGCAATACGCCACCGACGAGCACTTCCGCGCCGGCGCGACACTGGACGACATGGCCAAGCTCAAGCCCGTGTTTGCGAAAGACAACGGCACGGTGACGGCGGGCAATGCCTCGGGCATCAACGATGCGGCTGCCGCTGTGGTGCTGATGGATGCCAAGGCAGCGCAGGCCCGCGGCGCAAAGCCTTTGGCGCGCCTGGTGGCCTACGCCCATGCGGGCGTGGACCCGAAGTACATGGGCATCGGCCCTGTGCCCGCGACGCAGTTGGCGCTCAAGAAGGCAGGCCTCACGGTCAACGACCTGGACGTGATCGAGGCCAACGAGGCCTTTGCCGCGCAGGCCTGCGCCGTCACGCGCGACCTGGGCCTGGACCCGGCCAAGGTCAACCCCAACGGGTCGGGCATTTCGCTGGGCCATCCCATCGGCGCCACCGGTGCGCTGATCACCGTGAAGGCACTGCACGAACTGCAGCGCATCCAGGGCCGGTACGCGCTGGTGACCATGTGCATCGGCGGTGGGCAAGGCATCGCGGCCATTTTCGAGCGCCTCTGAGACGCCTCGCCCCGCCCCGCCATCGCTGATGGCGATGGCATGCGCGCGCTTCGGCACGGTGCGGCCCACGATGGCTGGGCCATCATCCAGGCGGGCGCGCGCCAGATGCGCCATGTTCCATACCAGGTTCTCCAGGAGACTTTTTCCCCATGCTTCGTCGACATATCCTTTCTCTTGCCACCCTCGCCTGTGCCTTGGGCGCTGTGCCCGCCCATGCCCAGACCAGTGCACCCGCTGCCGGCGCCTATCCCGCCAAGCCCATCCGTTTGATCGTGCCCTTCCCGCCCGGCGGCGGCACCGACATCCTGGCCCGCCTGGTCGCCGCCAAGCTGACGGAAGCCAACAAATGGACCGTGGTGGCCGACAACAAGCCGGGAGCTGGCGGCACCATCGGTATTACCGAGGCGGTGAAGGCCGCTCCCACAGGCTATGACATCGTCATGGGCCAAAAGGACAATCTGGTCATCGGCCCCTGGCTGTACAAGAACCTGCCGTGGGACCCCACCAAGGACCTGACGGCCGTGGCCCACGTGGCGTACACGCCCGTGGTCATCGCCACGAGTGTCAACTCCAAGTACAAGTCTTTGGCCGACGTGGTGGCGGCCGCCAAGGCCGCGCCGGGCACCGTCACTTATGGCTCGCCCGGCAACGGCACCTCCATTCACCTGGCGGGCGACCTGTTCGAGAAAGCTGCCGGCATCAAGCTGAGCCACGTGCCCTACAAAGGCTCCAACCCGGCACTCATGGATGCGTTGGCGGGCAATGTGGAACTGCTGGTTTCGTCGCTGCCCTCGGCGATGGGTCAGATCAAGGCGGGCAAGCTGCGCCCGTTGGCGGTCACCTCGGCCAAGCGCAGTTCGTCGCTGCCCGACGTGCCCACGGTGGCCGAGTCCGGCTTCAAGGGCTTTGACGTGAGCACCTGGTACGGCGTGCTGGCGTCGGCAGGCACGCCGCCAGCCGTGGTGAACACGCTCAACGCGGAAGTCAACAAGCTGCTCGCCACCGCGGACATGAAGGCCGCCATCCAAGCGCAAGGCGCAGAGCCGCAGGCCATGTCGCCGGAACAGTTCTCGACCCTGCTCAAAAACGAATACGTGCAGTGGAAGGGTATCGTGGAAGCCTCGGGTGCACGGATTGAGTAACCCGTGCTCGCGGCGCCCCCTTCCGTGATGGGGCGCGAAAAGAAAACGGCTCGCAACGCGAGCCGTTTTCATGTGTGGCGACGTACGCCCCGGGTCAATCCCGCACGACCAGCACCGGCACGTGGGCCACGCCCAGCACGCGCTGTGTGACGCTGCCCAACACCAATTTTTCCAGCCCGCGGCGACCGTGCGATCCCATCACGATGAGGTCCGCGCCCGTGCTCTCGACGGCGCGCTGGATGCCGTCGTGGATCGCATGCCCCTCGCCTACCATGGTGTTGACGTTGGCGACGCCTGCCTGGGTGACAGCGGCCTTGGCGGCGTCCAGGGCCGTGTTTGCCTCGGCCGTCGCGGCACTGAGGTATTGGGCCTGGCCGTAGGCGAAATCCGCGCCCACCCCCGTGAAGGGATAAGGGTCGATCACGTACAGCGCCGTCACGGCGCTGCCGAAGGTCTTGGCCAGCGCTGCCGCCTTGGCCACGGCCTTCATGGACGTCTCCGAGCCATCGACGGGAATCAGAATGTGCTTGAACATGGAACCTCCTTTTGGTTAGGGTGGCAGGCCTGGAAGGCCCGCAACAACAACGAGTGTGATGCGTACGCGGCCTCCAAGGCTTGATTCGCATCAATTATTGGGACGCATCCCCTTGAAAGCCACCGCCCCGGCAGGTAACCACCAGGGTATCGCGCCAGCCGCCATCTTCGGTGGGCTGGATGGGTGTGGTTTCATGGATCATGCGCGCATCGTCCAGCAGCATGACGGACCAGGGCTCGCTCAAGGTAAACCGCTGTCCATTCGGGCCCGTGGCTTCGAAGATGCGGGTCTCTCCACCCTTGATGCCCTGGCGGCTTACCAGGAACACCGCCACCAGGTCCACGCCGTCGCGGTGCGCGCCTTCGGGTGTCGGACGGCCGATGCCGCCCTCGGTGTCAATGCGGAACTGATGTGCTTCGATGTAGCAGGGTTGAGACGGCTGCCCGCACATCGCTTGCGAGAGGCCCGCAGCCGCCTGCATGAGTTGCCGCCACACCGGTCGAGCCACCGTTTCGTCACGCATGGGCGCAAACCAGCGCTGCAGCCCTCCGTGCAGCGCGTTGTACTCCACCGGCTGCCAGTGCGCGCGGTGCGGTGCTTGTTTCACGGCGGGGCCCTCGACAATGAAGCAGGAGTGGCGCCGCCTGCGGTACCGTCCTCCGTCCTTGAGGTAGTCATCCGGGGCCAGATCCGACCAGTCGGCCGCCAGGGCCTGCAAATCGTTCAAGGCACATCCCACCCATGTCGCTGTGTCCCGGGGTTGCAGCACCGCATAACCCCGGTCACGCAACTGCGCGACGACCTGTGAGGGCGGTGTATAGGGAGGGGAGAACGTCACATGTGCCATAGGCACACAAGCTTAAGGCAACACCGCCGAGCACACGCAGTGTTGGCGCGAAAACTTCGGGAGGGAAATGCCTCCCTCGAAAAGCCTGGACCCTCATCGTGCTGCGGCCATCAGATGCCAGGCTTCACGCCTGCCTCAGCGATCACCGCGCCCGTGGCCTCGGCCGTTGCCGTTGCCTTTTCCATTCCCACGGCCGCGATGGTCATCATCCCGGTCGCGGCCGTTCCAGTGGCCGCGGCCATCGTCAAACGAACGGCCATCGAACCGGTCGCGGTCATCGCGGAATTTGCCGGGCCGGCGCGGGGGCTCCTTCACGAAATACACGGGTTGACCGCAAGCAGAGTAGCGCGCGCAGTGCTTGGACCAGTTCTTGGCATGGCCCGGCGGCACATACATATAGATGGGCGAACGGGGAACATACACCGCGGGAGGAGCGATCACCACCGGCTGCGGGTACAGCAGCGCAGGCGCGCTGTTGCCGATATCCACGCGGCCGTAGACGCCGGGAGCGATTTGCCCGCCCACCGTGGCGTTGATGTAGGTCTGGGCTGCCACGCCACCGGCGGAGGCTGCCACGGCCAAGGCCATAGCCAAACCGCGGGCCAGTTGGAGGGTTGAGGAGAGGGAGTGAGGCTCGCGGTTTTTCATGGTGATTGCTGATGCCGAAAACAAACTGGTGGAATGCACGGCCATTTGTAACTGCACAAATGGGAAAAAGGCGCAGATACTCTCTGAAAGATGTAAGCAATGGCGTATTCGCCACGGTAATGCGCCTGGTGCCCATCGGTGGAACTACGCTGCACAGGTTTTCTTATCAGCGACAATGATCCATTGAGACCGGCAATGCGCTCCTTTGGAACCATTGCAGAGAAACAAAGCTGCGCCACTGTGTGCGCAGTAAGTGGACAAGATGAACATCGTAATACTCGACGATTACCAGGACGCCGTGCGCAAGCTGCATTGCGCGGCACGGCTGGACCCCTACTCCGCAAAGGTCTACACGAACACCGTCAAGGGGTTGGGGCAGCTATCGGTGCGCTTGCGGGACGCAGATGTCATCGTGCTGATCCGCGATCGCACGCAGATCACGCGCCAACTGGTGGACAAGCTGCCGCGCCTGAAGCTGATTGCCCAGACCGGCCGCGTGGGCGCGCACATTGACCTTGCTGCCTGCACCGAGCGGGGAATCGCCGTCGCTGAAGGCGTGAGCTCCCCCGTTGCGCCAGCGGAACTCACATGGGCTCTCATCATGGCCGCCATGCGCCGTCTTCCCCAGTACATCGCCAACCTCAAGCATGGCGCATGGCAACAGTCGGGCCTGCGTGCCGCATCCATGCCGCCTAACTTCGGGGTGGGCAATGTCCTGCGTGGCAAGACGCTGGGCATCTGGGGCTACGGCAGGATCGGGCAGATCGTGGCAGGTTATGGGCGCGCTTTTGGGATGAACGTGCGCGTGTGGGGGCGGGAAGCCTCACGGGTCCAGGCACTGAGCGACGGCCTGCAGGTAGCGGCCACACGGGCAGAGTTTTTCTCCCAATGCGATGTGGTTTCACTGCATGTGCGTTTGACCGAGGAAACGCAGGGCATGATCACGCTAGAGGACCTGTCGTGCATGCGGCCGACGTCCCTTCTCGTCAATACGTCACGTGCCGAGCTCATCGAGCCCGACGCCCTGATCGCCGCATTGAACAGAGGCCGCCCGGGCATGGCTGCTGTGGATGTATTTGAAAGCGAGCCCATTTTGCAAGGCCACGCGCTGTTGCGGCTTGAGAACTGTATTTGTACGCCGCACATCGGCTACGTCGAACAAGACAGTTACGAGCTTTATTTCGGAGCCGCCTTTGACAATGTGGTGAACTACATCAAAGGCACGCCCTCGAATATCGTCAACCCCGGCGCGCTGCAGGTCCGACGCTGAACGGTTGCTGATATCAAGAGAAAGGGCTCCCCAAGGAGCCCTTTTTTACGAGATCCGCACTCAAGGCGAGGCGGAACAGGTCGATCAGTTCAACGGCGTCTTCTTGCCTTCCTTGTAGGTGTACAGCGTAATGGCCGGATTCTTCATTTCGCCATTGGGTTCAAACGCAATGTTCGCGGTCACGCCCTTGTAATTGGACTTGAGCAACTCGGGGATATACACCTTCGGGTCCCAGGAGCCGGCGCGCTTCATAGCGTCCACCAGCAGCATGGTCGCGTCATAGGTGTACGGGCTGTAGACCTGAAACTGGTTGGGGTACTTGGCGTCGTATTTGGCCTTCCAGGCCGTGCCGCCAGGCATCTTGGCCAGGGATGCGCCACCCTCTGCGCAAATCACGTTAGCCAGCGTCGGCGCCTGCCGCCAGCTTGGCAATTTCCGTGGTGCATACGCCATCCCCACCGAAATACTTCGTGTTGGCCAAACCCAGTTGCTCCATCTGGCGCAACATGGGACCTGCCTGAGGATCCATGCCGCCGAAGAAGATCGCATCGGGGTTCTTGGCCTTGATGGCCGTCAGAATGGCCATGAAGTCCGTCGCCTTGTCCGTGGTGAACTGTTCGTCCACAACCTTCATGCCTTTCTCGGCTGCCACGCGCTTGAACACGTTGGCAACGCCCTGGCCATAAGCGGTGCGGTCATCCACGATGGCCACGGTCTTCAGCTTCAGGGTTTCCGCCGCGTAAGCCGCCAGTCCAGCACCCAGAGCGTTGTCGTTCGCAATGATGCGGAAGGTGGTTTTGTAGCCGGGGCGCGTCAGGTTGGGGTTGGTTGCGGCGCCAGTGACGTGGGGGATCCCGCAGTCGTTGTAGACCTTGAAGCAGGAATCGTGGTGCCCGAGTTCAGGTGCCCGACCACCCCCGCGACCTTCGCATCGCACAACTTCTGTGCGGCCGCCGTGCCTTGCTTGGGATCAGCGGCATCGTCCTCCGCCACCAATTCCAGCTTCACCTTCTTGCCACCGATCGTGACGCCCTGGGCGTTCAGCTCTTCAATGGCCATGCGAGCGCCGTTTTCGTTGTCCTTGCCGTAGTGCGCCTGGGCGCCGGAGACCGGTGCCACGTGACCAATCTTCACCACCTCTTGAGCAGCGGCCACACCGGCAACCGCTGCGATCGCAGCAGCCACGGTCATTTTCAACTTCAGTTGCATATGGATCTCCAATTAAGAAAAGCGCTGGAAATATTGTTGTGAACCAACGCGGAGAAACATATCGCAATTTATGTTCCACATCACTAGGGAACACAAGAAGGTTCTGCGAAACGACACAGGGAAATACCCTGACGCAGCATCAATGGCCGCTGCGCTCGCCTGCCAGTTCCTCGGCCACGGCTTCATAGACGGCCTGCCGCACTACCGATTCCACTTCCTCTCGCAGACGAGGCACCATGGACCGTGTCTGCTCCTGTACCACCACTGCGATCGCCTCGCGCAAACGTTGGTCCAGCACGACGTCCACGCGCTGCATCACGCGATGCACCACGTACTCCTCAAACCCGTAGGGCAGCGCTGCAGGCAGCGGCGCAACCGGCGCGGGAGCTGCGAGGGGCGGTGGTGAATGCGGAGCCCCTGGCAAAGGCACAGAGAGCGACGCAGCGGTGGTCGCAGGCCGTGTCACCGGAGGCGACGGACGCGCCGAGCTCCCTTCGGCTTCGGGCATCTGCACCACGTCGGTGAGCGTGGGCACGAATCTGGGAGGTTTCTTGGTGGGTGTTGTCATCCCGCGCTTTCCTTGAGTACCAGATCGTGGCGAACGATGTCATACCCCAGCGCGGCATAGCCGCGCCAGCGCTCCCGCGCGCGCTTCCGATCATCCTCATCCACCTGGCTGACCACCTCCACGACCCGAGCGTACTGCGCAAATCCCTCGGGCAAGACATTTCCCAGGTTGACCAACACGTCCCGATTCGGACTGGTACGAGGGTCTTGCACCAACACGGTGGGAGAGGCACGCAGAATTTCCTCGTCGGCGTCTCCCAGGCAATGGCCGACGAAATCCGAAGGCGCCAACGCCCAGAGCTGGCGATCCAGCCGCAGCAAGGTGTCTGCATCACCCGTGACCGTCACCCGCGCATCCTGCCGGGTGGCTTTTCGCACCAGGCGACAGACATACGCCAGTTTGTCGGGTGCATTGAAGTGGAATGCCACCTGTGTCATGCCGGCACCTTCAACGACATGGCCCTCAAGCCACCGACTTGCGGCTGCGCGTCTTTTGCTTGGGTTTCACGGTACTCACTGTCGCCCGCTCCAGCAGATAGTGCACCAGCAGTCCCACAGGCCGGCCGGTGGCGCCCTTGGCGGCACCGCCCTTCCAAGCCGTTCCAGCGATGTCCAGGTGTGCCCACGGCGTGTCCCCGACGAAGCGCTGCAGGAACTTCGCGGCGGTGATCGAACCACCTGCCCGGCCTGCCACATTGGCCATGTCGGCAAAATTGCTCTTGAGCCCTTCTGCGTACTCGTCATCCAAGGGCATACGCCAGCAGGGGTCAAGCGCGGCATCGCCTGCCGATAGGAGTTGTGCCGCCAACAGGTCATCGGAGGCAAACAGTCCGCTGCGCAGGCCACCAAGCGCCACCACACAAGCGCCTGTCAATGTGGCAATGTCCACCACGGCGGCTGGCTTGAAGCGTGCCGCGTAGGTCAGCGCGTCGCACAGGACCAAACGCCCTTCTGCGTCTGTGTTGAGGATTTCGATGGTCTGGCCGCTCATGCTCGTCACGACATCGCCGGGCTTGACCGCTTTACCATCGGGCATGTTTTCGCACGCAGGAATGAGGCCCACCACGTTGATCGCCGGCCGGAGTTCCGCCAGCGCCCGGAACACGCCCAGGACGCTCGCCGCCCCGCCCATATCGAACTTCATCTCGTCCATCTCCGCCGCGGGCTTCAGCGAGATTCCCCCGGTGTCGAACGTGATGCCCTTGCCCACCAGCACCACGGGAGCCTGCGTGCGGGCCGCGCCGTTGTAGCGCAATTCCACCAGGCGAAGCGGCTGGTCGGACCCTTGAGCCACCGCCAGAAACGCCCCCATGCCCAGCTTGGCCACCTCGGTAGGGCCCAGCACCTGGCACTGGACGCCGGGGTATTTCGCAAGCGTCTTGGCGGCATTGGCCACCAGCGTAGGGGTCGCATGGTTGGCAGGGCGATTAGCCCACTCGCGCGCAAACTCTACACCGGCCGCCACGGCCGTGGCCGTGGCGAACTCCGGCTGCACCGCACCCGCATCGGGCACGCCCAGGGTGACACGCAGCAAGGCACGCGGCTCAGCCTTGGTTTTGGTGGCCGTATAGACATAGCTCCCATCGGCCACCGCACGCACCGCAGCGCCGATGGCGCCCCGCTGGGCCGAGGTTCCAAACACCAGCGCCATGCGCTTGACCGACGGCAACTTGAACGAGGGGGATAAGGCTTGCATGGCCTGGCGCACCGCATGTGCATCGGCCGCACCGCACCCCAGCAGCACAACCCGGCGCGCCGCAACACCGGCGGGGGCGTAGCACTGCAGGAGCTTGCCCGGCTTCACCTCCAGATCGCCTTGCTTGAGCGCATGCTCAACCATGGTCGACAGCACGTCGCTGCCCGGCAGGAAGCCTTCAGGCACCAACACCACCAGCAGGTCGCATTTGTGCGCAGCAGCGGCAGCCAGCGAAAGCGTCTTCAGTTCGAAGTTCATAATCAGCGTTTTCCTTCGAGCCAATGTTATTCGATTCATCCATTCGCAAGGAGCTGGCCCGCACCTTCGGCGCGACCCTGGTGGTTCTGGTCACCGTCGTGATGACCATGATGCTGATCCGTACGCTGGGCCAGGCATCCCGGGGCAGCGTGAACCCTTCCGACGTGATGCTGGTCATGGGTTTCACGGTGCTGGGACAACTGCCCACCATCCTCAGCCTGAGCCTGTTCGTCACGGTGGTGGGGGCGCTGTCGCGCATGTACCGCGACAGCGAGATGGTCATCTGGTTTTCGGCAGGGCGCGGACTGATGAGCCTGCTGGCACCGCTGTTCCGGTTTTCTTGGCCCGTCATGCTGACCATCGCCGCGCTGTCGCTCGTGGTCTGGCCCTGGGCCAACCGGCAGATCCAGGAGCTCAAGACGCAATACGAGCAGCGCAGCGACGTGGACCGTATCGCGCCCGGGGAATTCCAGGAATCCTCCAATGGCTCACGCGTGTTCTTCATTGACAAGGACGCACCGGATGCCAACTCGGCCAGCAACGTTTTCATTGCCACCAACGAACCCAACCGCGAAACCGTCACCTCCGCGCAAAGCGCGCGCCTGGAGATCCGCAATGGCGAACGCATGGCGGTGTTGAGCAACGGGCAGCGGCTGGAGACGCTGCGGGACAAGCCGGGCCTGCGCGTCAGTGAATTTGCCGAGTACGGCACGCTTGTGGGTGGCGGATCGCAGAACGACCCCGAGGCGGCCTCCATCAAGACCCGCGACACCTGGGAGCTGGTCAGCGACCCGCAGCCGCGCCACCAGGCGGAACTGGGCTGGCGCATCGGCATGGCGCTGGCCGCGTTGAACTTCGTCGTCCTGGGCCTGGCGGTGGCCGTCGTCAATCCGCGGGCGGGGCGCAGCACCAGCCTGGTGTTCGCACTGTTCGCCTTTGTCGTGTACTACAACCTCATGACCGTTGGACAGACATGGATCGGCGTGGGCAGGCTGGGCTTGCTACCGTTCATGCTGATGCTGCACGGCGGTACCCTGGCCCTGGGCCTGCTGCTGCTGGCCGCGCGCCACAACCACTGGTCGCTGCGCAGCCTCCTGGGCCGGAGGACGGCATGAAAACCATCCGCCGCTTCATCTACCGCGAAGTCGTCGTGGGTGTGGCCTTCGTCACCCTCGCCTTCCTCGCGCTGTTCTTCTTCTTCGACATGGTGGACGAGCTACGCTGGGTGGGCCGCGCGGGCGCCAATGGCTACCAGCTCTCGCACGCGCTGCTGTTCGTGGCGCTGAGCCTGCCGCAGCACCTCTACGAACTGCTGCCCATCACCGTGCTGATCGGCACCATCTTCGTGATGGCACGGCTGGCGCAGAGTTCGGAGTTCACCATCATGCGCACCAGTGGGCTGGGTCCCTGGCGGGCGCTGAGCACGCTGCTGATGCTCGGCTGCGCGTTCGTCATGGTCACAGTCATCGTCGGGGACTACATTGCCCCGGCGAGCGAAAAAGCGGCCTCCCTCGTGAAAGCCCGCCGGCTGGGCCAGATCAGCACTGGCGCCACGGGCGCATGGCTGAAGGAGCGCCAGGGCGACCATTCGATCGCAGTGAATGTGCGCGCCGTGGACCCCAATGGCGCCATGCGCGGCGTGCGGGTGTTCGAGTTCGATGCGCGCGGACGCGTCGCCGCCACCATCCAGGCGGAACAGGCCACCTTCGACGACGCCCGCGATGCGTGGAATCTGCAGCAGGTCCAGCGCACCCTTTTTGAGGCCGAGGCCGATGGCGGCATGCGCGTGTCGCGCCTGCAAGAGTCCACGTTGCGTTGGCCCACGCGCATCAGCCCCGACATGGTGGCCGCGTCGCTGCTCAAGCCGGACAAGATGGCGACGATCGAACTGTTCCGCTTCGTGCGCCACCTGGAGGCCAACGGCCAGTCGGCACAGCGCTACGAGATCGAGTTCTGGCGCAAGGTCTTCTACCCCTTGAGCTGCCTGGTGATGGTGGTGCTCTCCCTGCCCTTCGCCTACCTGCATTTCCGCTCGGGGGGTATTGCGGGCTATGTGTTCGGCGGGGTGATGGCCGGCATCAGCTTCTTCCTGCTGAACAATGTGTTCGGCTTCGCGGGCAATCTGCAGAACTGGTCGCCCTGGTTGACCGCGGCCGCGCCGGGCCTGATCTATTCCGTGCTTTCTCTGGCAGCGTTTGGATGGCTGGTATTGAGGCGCTAGACCCACCGCAGTAGACACATGACGAACCCTAGTCCCAACGGCATCGTGCTGTTCGCACACGGCTCCCGCGACCCCCTGTGGCGCCTGCCCATGGAGGCGGTGCTCGCGCGCATGCGCGCCGAGCAGCCCGCGCTGGAAGTGCGCTGCGCCTACCTGGAGCTGTGCGCGCCCGACCTGCCTTCAACGGTTGCCGCGATGGCGGCGCAGGGCATCACCCAGGTGGGCATCGTGCCCATGTTCCTCGGCACCGGGCGGCATGCGCGCGAAGATCTCCCCCGCATGGTCGAGGAACTGTCCCAGGCGTTTCCACAGATGCGCCTGCACCTCAGCCCTCCCATCGGCGAGGACGAACGCATGACGGCCCTGATGGCGCGCATTGCCGCCGAAGCATTGGTGCCTTAACGATATCTGCGCCTTTCGCGCCCGCCGTTAGATTGATGCAGCATAATGATGCGACCTCTTAGCCGCATTTCAATATGAATCTGCACCAGTTTCGCTTCGTTCAAGAGGCGGCGCGCCGCAACCTCAACCTCACCGAGGCCGCCAAGGCACTGCACACCTCGCAGCCGGGGGTATCCAAGGCGATCATCGAGCTGGAGGACGAGTTGGGCGTGGACATCTTCGCGCGCCACGGCAAGCGGCTCAAGCGCGTGACCGAGCCCGGCCAGCACGTGCTCAAGAGCATCGAACTCATCATGCGCGAGGTGGGCAACCTCAAACGCATCGGCGAGCAGTACAGCGCCCAGGACAGCGGCACCCTCGCCATTGCCACCACCCACACCCAGGCGCGTTATGTGCTGCCCGTACCGGTGGCCAAGCTGCGCGAGGCGTATCCCAAGGTCAACATCAGCCTGCACCAGGCCACGCCTCACGAGGTGGCGCGCATGGTGATCGACGAAGTGGCCGAGATCGGCATGGCCACGGAGTCGCTGGCGGAGTATCCCGACCTCGTCACCCTGCCCTGCTACGAGTGGCAGCACGTCCTGGTGCTGCCCCCCAGCCATCCGCTGGCGCAAAAGGAGCGCGTGGGACTGGAGGACATCGCGCACGAGTCGCTCATCACCTACCACCCCTCATTCACCGGGCGCGGCAAGATCGACCAGGCCTTCGCCACCCGCAAGCTGCAGCCGCGCATCGTGCTGGAGGCCATCGACTCCGACGTGATCAAGACCTACGTGCGCCTGGGGCTGGGCATCGGCATCGTGGCGGAGATGGCCATGCGCGACGACCCGCTGGGCGACCTCGTCGTGCGCCCCGTCGGCCATCTGTTCGGTCAGAGCGTGGCGCGCGTGGCTTTCAAGCGTGGTGCTTACCTGCGCAACTTCGTCTACAAGTTCGCCGAGCTGCTGAGCGACCGCCTGAGCCGCGACCTGATTGCCCGCGCCATGACCGGGCACGTCAACGACTATGAGTTGTGATGCGCCCTGAGCCGCTTTGAGGCTTCCCGCATGGGGACGACGCCAGCGGCCTGGGCAAGCCCGCCCCAAGACCCGTGTTCGCAAGGCATGCGGCCGTCGGAACGCCACGCGTTGCGCCAGTTTTGAATGAGTGACACCCAATGACCACGCCCCACTTTCCCAGCCGCCTGCCCAACGTGGGCACCACCATCTTCACCGTGATGTCCGCGCTGGCGGCCGAACACCAAGCCGTGAACCTCGGCCAGGGCTTTCCTGACTTCCACTGCGACCCGCAACTGATCGACGCCGTCACGCGCGCCATGCAGGCCGGCCACAACCAGTACCCGCCCATGGCCGGCGTGCCCGCGCTGCGGCAGGCCGTTGCTTCAAAAATTGAAGCACTCCACGCTCGCCAGTATTGCCCCAACGCCGAAATCACCATCACAGCCGGGGCGACCCAAGCCATTCTCACCGCCATCCTCGCCTGCGTGCAGCCAGGCGACGAGGTGATCGTGCTGGAGCCCTGCTACGACAGTTACGTGCCCAACATCGCACTGGCCGGCGGCGTCGTGGTCCGGGTGCCGCTCAAGCCGGGCAGCTTCCGCCCTGACTTTGCCAAGATCGCGGCGGCCATCACGCCGCGCACGCGTCTGTTGATCATCAACACGCCGCACAACCCCAGCGCCACCGTGTGGACGGCCGACGACATGCGCACGCTGGAGGAACTGCTGGCCTCCACGGACGTGCTCCTGATCAGCGACGAGGTGTACGAGCACATGGTCTTCGACGGCGCCGAGCACCAGAGCGCCGCGCGCTTCGCGGGCCTCGCGGAACGCGCCTTCATCGTCTCCAGCTTCGGCAAAACCTTCCACGTCACGGGTTGGAAGGTGGGCACGGTGGCCGCCCCGGCCGCCATGACGGCGGAGTTCCGCAAGGTGCACCAGTTCAATGTGTTCACCGTGAACACACCCATGCAGTACGGCCTCGCGGACTATTTGCAGAACCCCGCGCCTTACCTGCAGCTGCCGGCCTTCTACCAGGCCAAGCGCGACCTGTTCCGCCAGGGGCTGGAGGGCTCGCGCCTCAAGCTGCTGCCCAGCACCGGCAGCTACTTCCAGTGCGTGGACATCTCGGCCGTGAGCGACCTGAACGAAGCGGACTTCTGCCAGTGGCTCACGCGCGAGATCGGCGTGGCCGCCATTCCCCTGTCGGCCTTCTATGGCGACGGCTTCGACCAGCGCGTGGTGCGTTTTTGCTTCGCCAAGAAGGACGAAACGCTGCGTGCAGCCATCGAACGCCTGCGCACGCTTTAACAGGCCGTTGAAAAAGTGCTTTTCGAACGCATCAGGGACGCTGAGTGCGAAGACACGAGCTGCCCAGACGCGTCTGCGCAGCGATTGCAACGGCCCATCTGGCCGGTTTGCAGGCCCTCCCGCCCATTTCGGGCGCACGTATCCCTGGGCTCACGCATGATGCGCGTCCCACCAGCCGCCGATGCTGCCCATTCGCACAAGGTTGTAGGTGGCAAAGCACAGCAGCGCCTGGCCCGTGAGCTTGGCCTGACCGATCAGCTTGGTCTTTGCCAGACCACCGACGGTCTTGATCCAGCCAAAGGCCTCTTCGATGCGCTTGCGCACCTTCAGGCTGGTCTTGTAGCCCTCGTGCCGTGTCACTCGCGCATCCACCGCCGAGTGTTTGTCCTTGGCCGCCACGTGGGGCGTGACTTTGAGCTTTCTGCAGCCTTTGATGAAGGCCTTGCTGTCGTAGCCCTTGTCGGCACCGACCGTGGCCCGTTTGTTCCTGTTGCCCCGACGCTCCAACATGGCCAGCGCCGCCTCGCGCTCGGCCGTGCCGCTGGCGTGGGTGATCTCGACATCCACGATCAGCCCGTTGCGGTTCTCCATGAGGATGTGCCCCATGTGGCACAGGCGGGATTTGTCGCCCTGGCTCTTCTTGAACAGCCGGGCATCGGCGTCCGTGGTGCTCTCGTGGGTGTCGTTGCAGCGCTCCTGCCCCTTGAAGTCCACCTCGGGGTTGCGCCCAGGCGGCGTGCCGCTGTCGTCGTCTTTGCGCTTGAAGCTCTTGTGCGAGGCCCAGGCGTCAATGAGCGTGCCGTCCACGCTGAAGTGCTCGTCGCTGGCGAGCTTGCCCCACTGGGCACTGAGCTTGACGCGCTCGAAGAAGGCGCGGGCGAGGTCTTCGTTGAACAGACGTTCGCGGTTGGCGCTGAAAGTGGAGTGGTCCCAGACCTTGTCTTCGATGTTCAGGCCCACGAACCAGCGGTACAGCAGGTTGTAGTTGATCGCTTCGACCAACTGGCGCTCGCTGCGGATGGAGAACAGGATCTGCAGCAGCAAGGCCTTGAGCAGCATCTCCGGTGGCACCGATGGGCGGCCACGGCGGGCGTACACCGCTTCGAACTCGCGGTTCATGGTTGCCAGCAGCGCATCAACCACCGCGCGCAACTTGCGCAGCGGGTGTGCCTGCGGCACGCGCTCTTCAAGGCTGATGTAGCTGAACATCGCCCCCTGGAAATCTTGACTGCCTCTCATCGTCCTCGTCTGGGTCGTTCACCGATGGCTTCAGATCGTAGCGGCCAACGCGGGCGTCGGCGGGGGATTTTTCAACGGCCTGTTAAGCCAAAACAGGCCCCCGCGCTTATCCAGCAAGCGCTAGCAGCTCATCATTCAATAGCACCCAGGAGCGTTGCCTTTTGGCGCACGCAATCGACGGCGAGCGACGTGCCGCATGGCGCGGGCCTGCACCTGTGACACCCCGTGTGGCACAGAGGTGCCGCGGAAAGTCGCGCCACTGCGCCGCGCAGCCGAGCAAGCGGTGGAGCAGTACGGCGGATGCCACCATTGCCCGCCCGCCACCGCCGGGAGACCTGAGGCGCACGAGAGGGACCCGCATTCACCTCGACCTTTCCGCCGTCGACCGGCACGGGCGATAGCCGCGGCGCACCCTGGTTCACGACGTTGGTATGTTTTTGATAGCTTTCAGCGCCCGTCCCACAAGCGCCAGAGGCCAATTCGATCTCAACTCACAACAGCACGATGTCGTACTGTTCTATTCTTGCAATTTAAGGAAATCCTGCAAAACCTAAATGGCGACCTGATAGGAGCAGCACAGTCATGGCATCCTCCCAAGCTATGAAGCAAAGCAGCCTTGACCTGAACCTGAGCACCAAAAAGACCCGCAAGCAAGAACTGCTGACCCAGATGGATTTGGTGGTTCCCTGGGCTGCTCTGGTCGAACTCATTGCGCCCTATTACCCCGAAGGCAAGAACGGCCGCCCACCCTTTGCCCTGGAGACCATGCTGCGCATCCACTGCATGCAGCAGTGGTTCACCCTGTCAGATCTGGCGATGGAAGAGGCCTTCTTTGACACCCCGATCTACCGGGAGTTTGCAAGTCTTGATGCCCATGGGAGGGTGCCTGACGAGAGCACCATCCTGAGGTTTCGTCATCGGCTGGAGAAACACAAGCTGGCCGAGCAGATTCTGGCCACTGTCAACGAGCTTCTGGCAGCCCAGGGCTTGCTGCTCAAGGCAGGCACTGCGGTCGATGCCACACTGATCGCAGCGCCTAGCTCTACCAAGAACAAGGACAGAAAGCGCGATCCAGAGATGCATTCGAGCCAAAAGGGCAACGAATGGCACTTTGGCATGAAGGCCCATATCGGCGTGGATGCGGACTCGGGACTCGTGCATACCGTCATAGGCACCTCGGGTAACGTGGCCGACGTTGTAGAGGGCAACAGCTTGCTGCACGGGCAGGAGACAGACGGGTTTGGTGATGCGGGCTACCAAGGTATCGACAAGCGCCCGGATGCCAAGGAGGCAGTGCGGTGGCACATCGCGATGCGCCCAGGCAAACGCAGAGCGCTGGACAAAGAGAACAACCCCGTTGACGCGCTGATAGACCAAGTGGAGAAGATCAAGGCGAGCATCCGTGCCAAGGTGGAGCATCCCTTCAGGGTGATCAAACGACAGTTTGGATACACCAAGGTGCGCTACCGGGGATTGAAGAAGAACACGTTGCAGCTCAAGACGCTGTTTGCGCTGTCCAATCTTTGGATGGTGCGCCATCAATTGCTGGAGGCGCAGGGATGAGTGCCCCTGAAATCAGGCAAATGGCCGCAAAGGCGGTGCAGATGGCCCGCAAGGGCGTGGAAAGTGGTGCGAAGACCCAGGCTAAACGCCATCCATCGCACTATCTGAAACCGGTGACCTTGTAGCACTTACGCATTCGAGTTATTCAGGGCATCCTTAATTCATTTAATTTCAATAACTTGCGAAAGTTTTTACTCCAAAAAATCAGCACCCATAAGGAACGTCACCTTTGAACGAGACTCCTCAAATCTCAGCCCGACACTGTGGCCAGATTAACCAGAATGCCCATTTGGGCAGTTGGCATCTCGATCTTGGCTCGCAACTCCTCACTTGCTCCGATGAAGCCTGCCGCGTGCTCGGCCTGGATGTTGGTGCGCCAATAGCCTTCGAGCGATTCCTGCAGTGCATTCACCCTGAAGACCGCCCCCTCTTCGATAGGGCATGGGATGCTGCCATGTGCGGAAAGTCCCTTGATCTGCGGTATCGCATCGTCAGCGGAGGGCAGGTTCGCTGGATACACCTGCGGGCAACATTCAAGGGCGACGCCTCTGGTCGGCCCAGAGCGGCAGACGGGACGGTAGAGGACATCACCGATCTCAAGAGGGTCGAGCAGGCGCTGAACTCTATGCGCCGACAGCGAGAAGAGTTGGCCAGCCACGTTCCCGGTATGCTTTACCAATACCGTCTTCGTCCGGACGGCAGCTCGCACTTCCCTTATGCCAGCGCGAAGATACGGGAAATATACGGGGTTGCACCGGAGGATGTTGTTGAAGATGCCACTCCTGCGTTCGCTGCGCTCCATCCTGAAGACCGCGACCGTGTGCATGAAACCATACAGGCGTCGGGGCAGTCACTCGCGCTTTGGCATGACGAGTACCGAGTGCAGTTTCCAGACGGTCGGGTGATCTGGGTCGAAGGCGAGGCGTCGCCTGAAGCCATGCCTGATGGGTGCATCCTCTGGCACGGCTATATCCATGATGTCACCTCACGCAGAAGATCCGCGGAAGAGCTTCGCCTTGCGGCTAAAGTTTTTGAGCACGCAGGAGAGGGCATCCTCGTTACGGACGCTCAAGGCCACATTGTCAACGTCAATCGGGCGTTTTCCGTGATCACTGGTTATGCGCGGGAGGAAGTAATGGGTCAGACACCTCGTCTGCTCGAGTCCGATCGCTATGACGATGAGTTCTATCAGACCGTTTGGCAGGCTCTGCGTGAGCACGACTATTGGCACGGAGAGCTCTGGTGCCGACGCAAGAACGGCAGTCAGTTTGCCGCGCTGCTGACGATCAGTGCAGTCCCGGATATGCGGGGCAATATCGAGCATTACGCAGCCATGTTTTCTGACATCACGGCGCTGAAGGAGAACCAGCAACAGCTTGAACGCGTTGCTCATTACGACCTGCTCACCGGCTTGCCCAATCGACTATTGCTTGGAGACCGCCTTAACAGGCCGTTGAAAAATCCCCCGCCGACGCCCGCGTTGGCCGCTACGATCTGAAGCCATCGGTGAACGACCCAGACGAGGACGATGAGAGGCAGTCAAGATTTCCAGGGGGCGATGTTCAGCTACATCAGCCTTGAAGAGCGCGTGCCGCAGGCACACCCGCTGCGCAAGTTGCGCGCGGTGGTTGATGCGCTGCTGGCAACCATGAACCGCGAGTTCGAAGCGGTGTACGCCCGCCGTGGCCGCCCATCGGTGCCACCGGAGATGCTGCTCAAGGCCTTGCTGCTGCAGATCCTGTTCTCCATCCGCAGCGAGCGCCAGTTGGTCGAAGCGATCAACTACAACCTGCTGTACCGCTGGTTCGTGGGCCTGAACATCGAAGACAAGGTCTGGGACCACTCCACTTTCAGCGCCAACCGCGAACGTCTGTTCAACGAAGACCTCGCCCGCGCCTTCTTCGAGCGCGTCAAGCTCAGTGCCCAGTGGGGCAAGCTCGCCAGCGACGAGCACTTCAGCGTGGACGGCACGCTCATTGACGCCTGGGCCTCGCACAAGAGCTTCAAGCGCAAAGACGACGACAGCGGCACGCCGCCTGGGCGCAACCCCGAGGTGGACTTCAAGGGGCAGGAGCGCTGCAACGACACCCACGAGAGCACCACGGACGCCGATGCCCGGCTGTTCAAGAAGAGCCAGGGCGACAAATCCCGCCTGTGCCACATGGGGCACATCCTCATGGAGAACCGCAACGGGCTGATCGTGGATGTCGAGATCACCCACGCCAGCGGCACGGCCGAGCGCGAGGCGGCGCTGGCCATGTTGGAGCGTCGGGGCAACAGGAACAAACGGGCCACGGTCGGTGCCGACAAGGGCTACGACAGCAAGGCCTTCATCAAAGGCTGCAGAAAGCTCAAAGTCACGCCCCACGTGGCGGCCAAGGACAAACACTCGGCGGTGGATGCGCGAGTGACACGGCACGAGGGCTACAAGACCAGCCTGAAGGTGCGCAAGCGCATCGAAGAGGCCTTTGGCTGGATCAAGACCGTCGGTGGTCTGGCAAAGACCAAGCTGATCGGTCAGGCCAAGCTCACGGGCCAGGCGCTGCTGTGCTTTGCCACCTACAACCTTGTGCGAATGGGCAGCATCGGCGGCTGGTGGGACGCGCATCATGCGTGAGCCCAGGGATACGTGCGCCCGAAATGGGCGGGAGGGCCTGCAAACCGGCCAGATGGGCCGTTGCAATCGCTGCGCAGACGCGTCTGGGCAGCTCGTGTCTTCGCACTCAGCGTCCCTGATGCGTTCGAAAAGCACTTTTTCAACGGCCTGTTAAGCAGGCCATTCGTCAGACACGTCGGCGTGGCATGCACCTGGCGGTTGTCTTCATCGATCTGGATGGATTCAAGAAGGTCAACGACCAGCACGGCCACGCAGTCGGCGACAAATTGCTTTCCGTCCTGTCCAGGCGTATGACGCAGGTGTTGCGCGAAGGCGATACCTTGGCCTGTCTTGGTGGTGATGAGTTTGTCGCTATTCTGGTCGACCTGCCGGATATTTCCGTCAGCATACCGATTCTCGATCGCCTGATCGAGGTGGCTGCACAGCCCGTACCGATTGGTGACGCACTGTGCGAGGTGAGCGCGAGTATCGGTGTGAGCTACTACCCGCAAGGCGAAGATATCGACGCCGACCAACTGCTGCGGCAGGCAGATCAGGCTATGTATCGTGCCAAGCAAGCCGGCAAGAATCGATATCACGTTTTCGATACGGAGAAGGATCGTACGCTGCGCACCCGTCACGACGGATTTGACAGCATAGAGAATGCACTTGCCAATGGGCAGTTTCTGCTTTATTTCCAACCTAAGGTCAACATGCGCACCGGTGAGGTGCTGGGCGCCGAAGCCTTGATCCGCTGGCAACATCCGACGCGTGGCTTGTTATCTCCTGCCTCCTTCATACCCATCATTGAGAACCATCCGCTCGGGATTGACGTGGGGAAATGGACCATCGAGGCTGCGCTGACCCAGATCGAAGTTTGGCGCAAGGCCGACCTTCATGTCCCGATCAGCGTGAATATCGGTGCGCGGCACTTGCTGCAACCGGACTTCATCATGCATCTACGGGGTATGTTGTCACGACATCCCGGCGCCCAGCCGCAAGACCTTGAACTGGAAATCCTCGAAACCAGCGCCGTGGAGGACTTCGTTCAAGTGTCTCAGTTGATGGCGCTGTGCGAGAGGATGGGATTGCGTTTTGCCCTCGACGATTTCGGCAGCGGCTATTCATCGCTGACCTATCTGAAGCGCCTGCCCGCGCACCTGCTCAAGATCGACCAAGGTTTTATACGCGACATGCTCGAGGATCCGGACGATATCGCCATCCTGGATGCGCTACTGGCACTGGCAAGGTCGTTTGGCAGGAACTGCATCGCGGAGGGAGTCGAATCCATTCAGCATGGTGAAATGCTGCTGCGTATGGGATGCGAGTGGGGCCAGGGTTATGCCATCGGGCATCCGATGCCGGCGCATGAATTCGAGCAATGGCTACACACCTGGCAGGTACCCTTATCCTGGAAGGGATTCAAACCTGACAGTCGCTCCTCGCTGCCCGTGCCGTTCACATACGTCGACCACCGGGTCTGGATTTCCCAGATGATCGACTATCTGTCAGGTAAGACCCAAGTGCCGCCTCAACCCGAAGCACTCCAATACTGGCGGGATCAAAGTGGCCGCCCTACGTTCTTCGGCAAGGATCCTGATGATCAGGTCGATGTCCTGCATCAGAGCATCCAGCAGTTAGCGCACACCCTGAGTGAAATGAAAAATGCCGGCCGTGTCGAGGCATTGAGGGCTGGCATCGACAAGTTGCAACATTTGCAGGCGGATCTGCTGGGATTGCTGCCGCCAGACCAGAAGCCGGATTGATGCCATGCATGGGTCAAAGGGTTGACGTGCAAGAGGCTGATCCACCCATCGGCGGCGCCACGGGCGCGCAGGACATTATGCGCTGGGTGGCTTCGCAATTGCCTCGGCAATCCAGGTGTAATCGAGTCGTCTTCTCGGACTCCCCGTTCCATTTACGTTTCATTGAAAGAGAGAGCAACGCTTATGCATAAAGAATCTGGCCACACGGCCCTTGACGAGATGCGCTCCCAGTGGCGGTTGATGACGGTTTACGAGCGCTTCGAGCAGGTTGTTGCCATCACGCTGTCGGGCGTCATGTCGATGGTGATTGTGATTTCGCTGATTCAGTTGATTCGGCTCGTCTTCACGCTGCTCGTCATGGATGCACTGAATCCACTGGATCATAAGGTTTTTCAGCTGGTATTCGGTGCTACCATGACGCTGCTGATCGCGATGGAATTCAAGCATTCAATCGTCAAAGTGGCGCTGCGTAAGGAAAGCGTCATCCAGGTCAAGACCGTCATTCTGATCGCGATCCTGGCACTGGCCCGCAAGTTCATCATCCTTGACCCCGACGTTGATCCTGCCAAAGTGGCCGCCCTGGCGGGGACGATACTGGCCTTGGGTCTGACCTATTGGCTCATGCGTGAACGCGACGACCGGAAGAGCGAGTGATTGACCATGGCTCTTTATAGTCTAGACGGTCGACACGATGCCAGGTCGAGGCACCGCTGGCTCAATCGCTTTCAAACCGTGTTGCTGGTTTTGACCCTGGTGGGGGATCGCGGCTGCAGTTGGCAGTCTGCTGTTGGGCGAGCATGGCCTTTGGCTGGCACTGGCAACATGCGCATTGACCCTGCTGATCGAACCTGTCGTCGCCTCCGCGATGACCTTGCGCCTGCATGGCGTCCGTCCCTTGCGCAGCAATGAAGCCCCCGTAATCTGGTCGTTGCTGCGAGCGCTTACAATGCGCGCCGGGTTGCCGAACACGCCGGTTCCGTACTATGTGCCCAGCGGCATCGTCAATGTCAATGTCAATGCCTTTGCCACCGGCTCCAGGCGCCTTGCCTCCATTGCCCTCATGGATGGTCTGCCCGGCTGGGGAAATCCCGAGCCGTCTTGGTTGCGCACGCATACGGCGGCAGAGGATCGTATCGCGCGCCTGATGGAGTTGGCGCCTCAGCCATCGCAGACCCTGCCGTTCCAAACGGATTATCTCGTGCCAAGGTCGTTCGCCCCGATGTGCCCACCACGCCGGGGCCTGAGCGGCCTTTGGCGCTAAATCACTCGAAAGGAGCCTCCGTCATGTCTTCCCCCGGTCCTTACCCACAACGCCCAGCTCCGGATCATTTCGTCCGGCGGTGGCTCGTCATCACTGCGTGCGTTGCAGCACTCATGCTGTTCTGGCAGTTCCTGCCCGCCATCGAAGCCTGGTTCAGCCCGCGCCAAGCCGCTGAGCGCACCGTCACGCCGCGTGGCGATCTGGCCGCTGACGAACAGGCCACCATCGAGCTGTTCGAGAAATCCCGGGCATCGGTGGTCTACATCACGACGTCCCAACTGGTACGAGATGTCTGGACGCGCAACGTCTTTTCTGTGCCGCGCGGCACGGGTTCGGGTTTTATCTGGGATGACGCCGGTCATGTTGTTACCAACTTTCATGTGATTCAGGGGGCGTCGGAGGCCACGGTCAAACTGGCCGACGGCCGCGATTACCAAGCCGCGCTGGTCGGCGTGAGTCCGGCCCACGATATCGCGGTGCTCAAAATCGGCGTTGGTTTTCAGCTCCCGCCCGCCGTTCCGGTCGGCACCAGCGCAGACCTCAAGGTGGGACAAAAGGTGTTCGCCATCGGCAACCCCTTCGGCCTGGATTGGACACTCACCAACGGCATCGTGTCCGCGCTAGATCGATCGCTGCCCGGAGAATCTGGCGGAGTGACCATCGAACACCTGATTCAAACAGATGCCGCTATCAACCCCGGCAACTCGGGTGGGCCGTTGCTCGATTCCGCCGGCCGCCTGATCGGCATCAACACAGCGATCTACAGCCCTTCCGGTGCGTCGGCTGGGATCGGCTTCGCCGTACCGGTGGACACGGTCATGCGTGTGGTGCCACAACTCATCAAGACCGGCAAATACATCCGCCCGGCGCTTGGGATCGAGGTAGACGAGCAGCTCAACCGCCGATTGCAGGCACTGACCAGTACCCAAGGCGTGTTCGTGCTCCGTGTCGCCCCTGGCTCAGCGGCGCAAAAGGCGGGCCTGAGCGGTATCACCGTTGGCCCCGAAGGCATCGTGCCGGGAGACCGCATCACAGGCATAGACGGCGCTCCCGTCGACGATGTGTATCCGTCCGGTGACCCCATATTGAACGCGCCGTGAGAAGCGGGCATCGTGCCCACGATTGGAGGATCGTGGAGACGATGGAACAGGTTTCAAGCGAAGGCCGGCCGCGCCGGCGTGAATACAGCAAAGCGTTCAAGGCACAGTTGGTGGCTGCGTGCGCGCAGCCCGGTGCCAGTGTCGGTGGTGTGGCCTTGTCGCACGGGCTGCACGCGAACATGGTGCACCGATGGATTCGGGAGGCGGGCCCTGTGCGCGCTCAACCGGGCGTTTGTTCGGATGCTGAGCCCGGCTTCATCTCGCTGCCGCTGACGGCAATGGCGGACAGCACCCATGAGGAGCAGGCGCTGGCTGCATTACCGCCATCCGCGCCTTTACCGCTGCCGTCTGCGCCAGTCCATGTGCGCCTGCAACGCGGCGAACTGGTGGTCAGCCTGCAGTGCCCACTGGGCCAGTGCGGGGCGCTCTTGCGCGAGGTGTTGCGGTGATCCGGGTCGATGCGGTCTGGATGTCCACGCAACCGCTGGACATGCGCGCCGGCCCCGAGACGGCCCTGGCCAGAGTGGTGCAAGTCTTTGGCGCGGCCCGCCCGCACCACGCTTATCTCTTTGCCAACGCACGGGCCAACCGCCTGAAGGTACTGGTGCACGATGGCTTTGGCGTCTGGCTGGCCGCAAGGCGCCTGAACCAGGGCAAGTTTGCCTGGGGCGATGAGCGCCTGGGTCCTCGGCTCACACTCAGCGTCGAACAACTGCAAGCCCTGGTCACGGGCTTGCCCTGGCAGCGCCTGGGAGAAGACGCTGTGATCACGGTGCTGTGATGTTGGTCGCCCCTGGGGCGGCGTTCAATTCGTGGATATGCCAGTAGGCGGCTGCCCACCCATCAGGGATGATGACGGCCATGAACGAACCGGTGGATCTGCAGAGCATGGACGAGGCGCAAATGCGCCAGATGCTGCAGCACCTCATGAGCGAGCTCAAACACAAGCAGACGCTGCTGGACAAGCTCAGCTACGAGATGGCCATCCTCAAGCGGCTGAAGTTCGCCGCCAAGACCGAGGCATTGAACGCCGATCAGCGCAGTCTGCTGGAAGACGCGCTCGAAGAAGACCTGCAGGCGGTGGATGAGGAGATCGAGCAGCTGCGCTCGGCTGAAGAGCGCAGCCCACGCCAGCAACCCAAGCGCCTGCCATTGCCGGCACAACTGCTGCGCCAGGAATTCACACACGAGCCCGAGGTGACTGAGTGCTGCGGCCAGGCCATGCGCCGCATGGGCGAGGACGTGGCCGAGAAGCTCGACTACACGCCCGGCGTGTTCATGGTGCACCGCCATGTGCGCGGCAAATGGGTGTGCGCGTGCTGCCAGACGCTCAAGCAGCAGCCGGTCGAGGCGCACATCATCGACAAGGGCCTGGCCACCACCGGCTTGCTGGCCCAGGTGCTGGTGGCCAAGTACGCGGACCACCTGCCCCTGTACCGCCAGGAGAGCATCTATGCCCGTGCTGGGGTGCCGCTGGCACGCTCGACCCTGGCGCAGTGGGTGGGCAGCTGCGGCGTGCAACTGCAGCCGCTGGTCGATGCGCTGCGTCAGGAGGTGCTCGCACACAGCATCGTGCACGCCGATGAGACCCCGGTGCAGATGCTCAAGCGCGGCAGCGAGCGCGATGGCAAGACGCACCGCGCCTACCTGTGGGCCTACACCCCGGGGCGGCACGAAGACCTCAAGGCCGTGGTCTACGACTTCTGCGAAAGCCGCGCGGGCAAGCACGCCGGTGAATTTCTCAACGGCTGGCGCGGCACGCTGCTGGTCGATGACTTTGCGGGCTACAAGCAGCTCATGGGCGAGCACATCACCGAAGCGGCTTGCTGGGCGCACGCCCGGCGCAAGTTCTTTGAGCTGCACGCAGCCAACAAGAGCCAGATCGCCGAGCAGGCGCTGGTGCAGATCGGGCAGCTCTACGAGGTGGAGAGGCAGGCGAGCAATGTCGATGGCACCGAGCGGCTGCGAATGCGCCAGCAGCACAGCCGCCCGATCGTGGACAAATTGCACGCCTGGCTGAGCGAGCACCGCAGTAAGGTACCCGAGGGTTCAGCCACGGCACGGGCCATCGACTACAGCCTGCGGCGCTGGCAGCCGCTCACGCGCTTGCTGGACAACGGCCAACTGCCGATCGACAACAACTGGATCGAGAACCAGATGCGACCGGTCGCGCTCGGTCGTAAGAACTGGTTATTTGCCGGGTCGCTGCGGGCGGGACAGCGTGCGGCTGCCGTGATGAGCCTGATCCAGTCGGCCAAGCTCAATGGCCACGACCCACACGCTTACCTCAAGGATGTGATGACCCGACTGCCCACACACAAGGACAGCCGCATCGGGGAACTGTTGCCGCATCGGTGGCAGAGCGCCACGATCTGAGTCTCAGTCATGACCGCCGGCGACGGTCAATATGGGGTGGCCGGACGGATACGACGATGTCGCCAAGCTGCTAGCACGGCTTGACGACCGGAAGGTAGGAGATGTTGTTGTCTTGTCGGTTGAGCGGGCCGGCAAGCCAAGGGAAGTGCGTGTGGAGTTGCAACCTGGCGCCTGATCTGAAGTTGAGGACTTCTGGGGATCGGCAAAAAATAACGATGGATGCATCAAGTATTCGAGCCGCAGAAACTTGATGCCCTACACTTTGGTTGCCAAGGCTTTTTGCTTTTGGGCTCGGACCTCTTCTTGCGCTAGTCCTTATATCGGCAGCAGCCAGCAGCTCTCGACGCACAGCAGAAGATCACGCTTGCATCTTGCCCCCCTGTAAGTAACGGCGGGCTGCCGTTCGCGGCCTAACCGTTACCTCAGGGCGTCTTACAGATAACCGTTATCCGAGTGCCCGCAGTTTTACCAAGCCAAGGGCAAGTATCAGGTGAACAGCTGACACTGGTGGTGCGCAGAATTACAGCGGTGTCTCGAGGGTCTGCTGCCGTAGATTGCGACCAGGAATTTCCGAACCTGACTGAACTCGATATGGGAGGATAGCGTGGCCTCGGCACTACCTGAGCCGGAGACGATGTACGAGTTCGGTGGGCGGCGAAGCAAACCGAGGCAACTTATCCATTAAAGATCGTGATGGCGCACAACACTCGGTAGGCGCCATCGATTCACAGCTTCGCAAGATCGAAGGGCAGAGCCTTGGGTATAACGTGGCTCGTTTCTTCGATCTTCTGGGGCGGTGATTTACGCGACCTGCAGCGTCGGATAGTCTGTATAGCCCTTGGCGCCACCTGCGTAGAACGTGTTGGAGTCAGGCGCGTTCAGCGGTGCCTTGACCCTGATGCGTGCGGGCAGGTCCGGATTAGCCAGGAAGGCGGTGCCAAAGGCCACAGCGTCAAGCTTACCTTCGGCAATAGCTGCCTCTGCCTCATCAGCGCTGTAACCCATATTGCCCACCAACACACCCTTGTAGTTTTCACGCGCTACGGGCATGACATCAGCCTTCTGCACGCCGAAGAAATCGGCGCGCATCACGTGCAGGTAGGCCAGCTTGAAGGCATTGAGCCTATCGGCCAGGAAGCCGATGAGGGCCAGCGGGTCACTGTCTTTCATGCTGTTGAAACTGTTGAGAGGCGACAGGCGCAGGCCCACACGTTCGGAACCGATCGCCTGGGTCACGGCAGAGAGTACCTCGAACAGCAAACGTGCACGGTTTTCCAGCGATCCGCCGTAGGCATCGGTGCGCTGGTTGGGCGTGTCGCGCAGAAACTGGTCAATCAGGTAGCCGTTGGCGCCGTGTACTTCCACACCATCAAAGCCGGCGGCAATGGCGTTGCGTGCGCCTTGAGCAAACGCAGCCACGATGCCGGGAATCTCTTCGATGGTCAGGGCGCGGGGCACCGCGTGCGGCACCTTGCCTTGGGGCGTGTGGATCTCACCCTCAATGGCGGTTGCGCTGCTGGAGACAATGGGGGCGCCATCGGCAGCGCCAGGGTAGGCTGCGCGGCCAGCGTGCCAGATCTGCATGAAGATGCGTCCGCCCTTGGCGTGCACCGCGTCGGTCACCTGTCTCCAGGCTGCAATCTGCGCGTCGTTGTAGATGCCAGGCTCATTGACGAAGGCTGATGTACCGGGCGCCACCATGGTGCATTCGGAAATCAGCAGGCCGCCGGTGGCACGCTGGCTGTAGTACTCGGCCATCAGCGCGTTGGGCATGTGGCCAGCGTCGGCACGGGCGCGTGTCAGTGGTGCCAGAAGGATGCGGTTGGGCAGGGTGAGAGAACCTACTTGAAGTGGATTGAATAGCATGTGAATGAAAACCCAGATTAGTGAACAGAAAACAGTGGTAAAGCTAACAGTATGAACCGCCCCGGCTTTCGAGGAGGCCGATTGGTTTAAGTTGACACTTCTGTCGAGGTGTCGCTGGCGGCGAGTTGCCTCCAGTAGTTTGCCTCAGCTTCTGCCGGAGGGATGCCCCCAATCGGCGTGAGCAGTCGGACGTGGTTGAACCAGTGCACCCATTGCAGGGTGGCCAGTTCCACGGATTCCCTGGTCTTCCAAGGTCCCCGGCGGTGAATCAACTCGGCCTTGTACAGACCGTTGATGGTCTCGGCCAGCGCGTTGTCATAGCTGTCTCCCCTGCTGCCCACCGAAGGTTGTATGCCCGCCTGGTCCAAGCGTTCGGTGTAGCGGATGCTGACGTACTGACTGCCCCTGTCGGAATGGTGCGTCAAGACATGGGCCGCTGGCTGGCGTTCGTACAGAGCCTGCTCCAGGGCATCGAGCACGAAGTCCGTCTGCATGCTGCGACTGACGCGCCAGCCCACGATGCGCCGAGCGTACACATCCACCACAAAGGCCACATACAACCAGCCTTGCCAGGTGGAGACATAGGTGAAGTCCGACACCCATAGCTCGTTGGGACGGCTGGCATGGAAGTGCCGGTTGACGTGGTCCAGCGGGCACGGGGCCGAGGTATCCGGCGTGGTGGTGCGCACCGCCCTGCCACGGCGTGCCCCTTGCAAGCCCATGGCACGCATCAGACGCTCGACCGTGCAGCGCGCCACCACGATGCCCTCGCGGTTCATCTGCAGCCAGACCTTGTCGGCTCCGTAGACCTGCCAGTTGGCGTGCCACACGCGCTGAATGTCGGCCTTCAAACCCTCGTCACGCTGGGCGCGTGCACTGCGCAGTTGCGCGTTGCGTTGCCGGGCTGCGTGGCGCCAGTAACACGACGGGGCCATCTGCAGCGCCCGGCAGATGGGCTCGACCCCGTAGTCATCACGGTGGCGGTCGATGTAGGCCTTCACGACTTGAGTCGGCGGTCGAGCTCCGCCTGCGCGAAAAACGCGCTGGCCGTCTTCAGGATGTCGTTGGCCCGGCGCAATTCTTTGACCTCACGCTCCAGTTCCTTGATGCGCTGCGCATCCGAGGTGGTGGTGCCGGGGCGCTGGCCGCTGTCGACCTCGGCCTTCTTGACCCAGTCGTTCAAGGTCTGTGGCACGCAGCCAATCTTGGGGGCAATCGATTCAATCGCTGCCCACAGCGACGGGTAGTCGGCTCGGTGCTCCTGCACCATGCGCACGGCGCGCTCGCGCACTTCCGGGGAGAACTTCGGTGACTTGTTCATAGCTCCATCTTCTCAAGTGTTGGAGCCTCCTCAAAACCCGGGGCGGTTCAGTGCGCGCTGGGGCGGGTGCCGCCAGCTGTCGCGCGACAGTCCCACCAAAGCGCAGGCGCGCCGTTCACTGATCGAGGTCTCTTCCAACATCTTGCCCACCGCGCGTCGCTTCGCCGGTGGGCTCAGCGCTTTACGCCGAAGGCCACCTTCAGCGCCTCGTTGTCCAACACCGCTTCGGCCAGTAGCTTCTTGAGCCGGTTGTTCTCGGCTTCGAGGTCGCGCAGCCGTTTGGCGTCGCTGGCTTCCATGCCGCCGAACTTGGCTCGCCACTTGTAGAACGTGGCCGAGCTGAAACCCTCTCGGCGGCACAGGTCCGCAACGCTCATGCCAGCGTCGGCCTGCTTGATGAACCCAATGATCTGTTCGTCCGTGTACCTGCTCTTGCGCATCGCGCTTCCTCTCGGTTGCGCGGATTCTCTATTGCCTTGGTACGGGTGGCGGGTTGCAGGTCAGGGGTTGCAGCGGATTACCGGGGAGGCCGAGGATCGCTGAATCACACGTTCGGTTTTTCTATCCAAGGAGTTCATCATGAAATACTTGCTCATCGCTCTCGTTGGCGCCACGACCCTTGGCTTCAGTCTCTCGGCCAGTGCCGCACCAGACCAAGAAAAGGTCTGTCCTCCCAAGAAACTCGTATTGCAGCTCGACCATGGCCCGCGCGCACAGACGACGCCGTACCTGAACCAATTGCGCAAGGCGCGTTATGAGGCCGAAGTCAAGGCCTGCAAAGATGCCGCAAAAGAAGTCGCCAAAGAAACCAGTACCCCGTAACTTTGGAGATGGGATTGGTCGCTGCGTGCATCTAATGGCTGACCGAGCGCATCGCACGGTCCGTGCCTTCGGCCTGCAGCAGATGCTCGATCAGCCAGCGCGAGTACTTCATGCCCACACCGCCCCCTCGCCGCCGCCTTGCTCGACCAGATCGGCCCACGCGCCGGCCATGCCGTGCGGGCGCAGTGCCTTGAGTTCGACCAGCACAGCACTGCCAGCGATTGGCTGGCCTCAGCCTGCCGAACCGCCTCCGCTTTGTACTCCTGCGTGTACTTGCCACGCACTTGCTTGCCGACCATTTCTTCGCTCCCTTCCAGCACTGTGGTCATGAGCTAAGAAGTCCATTCTTCGGGGGCACTACCCATGCGCAGACAAATCGAGGCACAAGGGCAGGCGCGAGCGCGACCCAGACTTGCAAGCATCGAAATTCTCAACAGGGGCACGCCGCAGTCCTGGGAGACCGCTCCCGCCTTACGACGCTTCGCGAAGAACCCAAAATCGCCGGCGGAGACAATGACCGTTCGCACCCAACGAGAAAGTCCGTCCAGATATGGAGCGCTTCTCGGCGCTCTTCGTAGTAGGTGTACTGGTCATAGATGCCTTCGACCCCCGTCAACTTGTGGTTTAGGCACATCTCCGAAATGTCCCGTTGAACACCAAGTGCACGCATATGCGACTTCATCGTGCTGCGGAAATCATGCGGGGTGAACCGACGAACGTCTGGCTCGTATTGATTGATCCAGTAATCGATTGCCTCGCGTATGGTGTCCTTCGAAACATGAGTGTCGCCGTTCTGGCGACGCACGCGCGCCTGCTTTCTCGCTGGCATCACGTACGCGGAAGATCCGGCCATCACACGCAATTCCTCAAACCAACCGACGACCGTAGGAACCAATGGGATATCCATGGCAGGCCCGGTCTTGCTCTCCGGCACATGCCAGCGAACTTCATCCAGGTGGACGTTCTCCCACTTTGCCATGTAAAACTCAGCACTCCTCACACCACAGGCCAGCAAGATTTTCATCGCCAGGGCGTTGACGCGTCGCATCTTGGCATTAACAGGCCGTTGAAAAATCCCCCGCCGACGCCCGCGTTGGCCGCTACGATCTGAAGCCATCGGTGAACGACCCAGACGAGGACGATGAGAGGCAGTCAAGATTTCCAGGGGGCGATGTTCAGCTACATCAGCCTTGAAGAGCGCGTGCCGCAGGCACACCCGCTGCGCAAGTTGCGCGCGGTGGTTGATGCGCTGCTGGCAACCATGAACCGCGAGTTCGAAGCGGTGTACGCCCGCCGTGGCCGCCCATCGGTGCCACCGGAGATGCTGCTCAAGGCCTTGCTGCTGCAGATCCTGTTCTCCATCCGCAGCGAGCGCCAGTTGGTCGAAGCGATCAACTACAACCTGCTGTACCGCTGGTTCGTGGGCCTGAACATCGAAGACAAGGTCTGGGACCACTCCACTTTCAGCGCCAACCGCGAACGTCTGTTCAACGAAGACCTCGCCCGCGCCTTCTTCGAGCGCGTCAAGCTCAGTGCCCAGTGGGGCAAGCTCGCCAGCGACGAGCACTTCAGCGTGGACGGCACGCTCATTGACGCCTGGGCCTCGCACAAGAGCTTCAAGCGCAAAGACGACGACAGCGGCACGCCGCCTGGGCGCAACCCCGAGGTGGACTTCAAGGGGCAGGAGCGCTGCAACGACACCCACGAGAGCACCACGGACGCCGATGCCCGGCTGTTCAAGAAGAGCCAGGGCGACAAATCCCGCCTGTGCCACATGGGGCACATCCTCATGGAGAACCGCAACGGGCTGATCGTGGATGTCGAGATCACCCACGCCAGCGGCACGGCCGAGCGCGAGGCGGCGCTGGCCATGTTGGAGCGTCGGGGCAACAGGAACAAACGGGCCACGGTCGGTGCCGACAAGGGCTACGACAGCAAGGCCTTCATCAAAGGCTGCAGAAAGCTCAAAGTCACGCCCCACGTGGCGGCCAAGGACAAACACTCGGCGGTGGATGCGCGAGTGACACGGCACGAGGGCTACAAGACCAGCCTGAAGGTGCGCAAGCGCATCGAAGAGGCCTTTGGCTGGATCAAGACCGTCGGTGGTCTGGCAAAGACCAAGCTGATCGGTCAGGCCAAGCTCACGGGCCAGGCGCTGCTGTGCTTTGCCACCTACAACCTTGTGCGAATGGGCAGCATCGGCGGCTGGTGGGACGCGCATCATGCGTGAGCCCAGGGATACGTGCGCCCGAAATGGGCGGGAGGGCCTGCAAACCGGCCAGATGGGCCGTTGCAATCGCTGCGCAGACGCGTCTGGGCAGCTCGTGTCTTCGCACTCAGCGTCCCTGATGCGTTCGAAAAGCACTTTTTCAACGGCCTGTTAAACAGAAGATGCAGTTCCTCCCGGGTTAGCATCAAGCGCTTCCTAATCGGAGGCCGCGGCCCCAGAAGGGCTGCCAACATGATCCCCTTGCAGGGGTTGGCATCAAGCAGTCGCTTTCCGCAAGCATGGGTGAACACGCTCTTTGTCGCCACGAGCAACATGTTTGACTCCACCCAGGTCAGTTTGCTTTCCTCGATGAGAGCGACGATATCGCCGGCTTCGGCTTCGCGAACGTTCAACGTTCCAAGGCGTCGATCCAACAGCTTGAGATGGCGGCCGTAGCTGCGTTGCGTGCTGCTGCCTAGAGCGGCCAGTTTTTTGAGCCGATAGTCCTGAATGAGATTGCGCAGCGTCCAGTCCCTTGCAAGGACAACCTTGGCTTTGTGCTTCTCGGCGACCGGGTTGACGCCTCGAAGAATGTCAGCCCGCTTTACTGTCGCCATGGCTCGGGCCTCCGCCAAGCCAAGATCGGGATAGGGGCCGAGGGTCAGTTCAAACCGCCGCGTACCAAACCGATACCGCAGCACCCATACCGCCTTGCCCGCGGCGGACAGCGTGAACGTCAAGCCGTTGCCGTCACTTTTTGCCAGAGATTTGCCCGCCTTGGCCCACTGCTTCAACTGCAGGTCGGATAACAGTCCATTCTTGGTCGCCATACTCAATGCTCCTGGGCGCTACGCAGAAGCCGGGTCCAGCGCACCGGCTAGCTACCCACGCAGCTACCCAATAGTGTTGCGAAAGGATGGGACCACAAGACACGACAAGAATGCTCGCCTGACGAAATCTCCTTTCACGACAGTCACTTATGTGTGGCGATTGAGGCAGGATGAGCCCGCCTGAACCTCACAGCAAAACAATGTCGTACTGCGCCTGGCCCATGGCGCTTTCGGCCTGCAGGGAGATCGGCGTGCCAATGAAGTCCGACAGGCCCGCCAGGTGCTGGCTCTCCTCGTCCAGGAACAGCTCCACCACGCGCGGGGATGCCACCACGCGGAACTCGCGTGGATTGAACTGTCGTGCCTCGCGCAGCACCTCGCGCAGGATGTCGTAACACACACTGCGCGCGGTCTTCACCTGGCCCGCGCCCTGGCACGTGGGGCACGGCTCGCACAGCATGTGCGCCAGCGATTCGCGCGTGCGCTTGCGCGTCATCTCCACCAGGCCCAGCTGTGAAAAACCGCCCACCATGGTCTTGACCCGGTCGCGCGCGAGCTGCTTGCGGAACTCCGCCAACACCGCGGCCTGGTGGTCCTCGCGCAGCATGTCGATGAAGTCGGCAATGACGATGCCGCCCAGGTTGCGCAGGCGCAGTTGCCGCGCGATGGCGCCCGCGGCCTCCAGGTTGGTCTTGAAGATGGTGTCGTCGAAGTTGCGCGCGCCCACGTAGCCGCCGGTGTTCACGTCGATGGTGGTCAGCGCCTCGGTCTGGTCCACGATGAGGTAGCCGCCCGACTTGAGCTGCACGCGCCGGCCCAGCGCCAGGGCGATCTCCTCGTCGATGGAATACAGATCGAAGATGGGGCGCTCGCCCTTGTACAGCTGCAGCTTGGCGGCGGCCGCAGGCATGAATTCATTGCCGAACGCCTTCAGCGCCACGAACTGCTCGCGCGAATCGATGCGTATGCTCTGCGTTTGCTCGCCCGCCAGGTCGCGCAGCACACGCTGCAGCAGGCTCAGGTCCTGGTACAGCAGTGAGGTGGGCGGATGCGTCAGCGCTGCCTGCCGGATGCCTGCCCAGGTCTTGCGCAGGTAGGCGATGTCTTCGGCCAGCTCTTCGTCGCTGGCGTCCTCACCATTGGTGCGCAAAATGAAGCCGCCACCGTTGCCCGATGCCTGGTCATCCACCAGCTTCTGCAACCGCGTGCGCAAGGCGTCGCGCTCGGCCTGGGGAATCTTCTGCGACACGCCCACATGGTCGTCCTGCGGCAGGAAGACCAGCAGCCGCCCGGCGATGCTGATCTGCGTGGACAGGCGTGCGCCCTTGCTGCCGATGGGGTCCTTGATGACCTGCACCATGAGCGCCTGGCCCTCGAAGACCTGCTTCTCGATGGGCACGGGCGGTTCGTTCTTGCGCGCGAACATCGGCGCCTCGCCGCCTTCCTGGCGGTGCCACACGTCCGCCACGTGCAGAAAGGCCGCACGCTCCAGCCCGATGTCGATGAAGGCCGATTGCATGCCCGGCAGCACGCGCGAGACCTTGCCCAGGTACACGTTGCCGACCAGGCCCCGCTCCAGCGTGCGCTCCACGTGCAGTTCCTGCACGGCGCCGTTTTCGACCACGGCCACGCGCGTTTCCTGCGGCGACCAGTTGATGAGGATGTCTTGTTGCATGGGCTTTTGCCAGATGAGGCGCCCATGATGCCTCAGAACCAGCGCTACCCGCCGCCCTACCGGCGCCCGGCGCCCGTCACACCATCGTCGCCAGCATGCCCTGCATGAGTTGCGGCTGCAGCGCCACCACGTCGCCCACGATGATGAGCGCCGGCGGACGCACGCGGTGCTGCTGCGCCAGCGCGGGCAGGTCCTGCAGCGTGCCGGTGATGCAGCGCTGCCCGGGCAGAGAGGCTTGCTCCACCAGCGCTGCGGGCGTGCTGTCCGGCAGGCCGTGGCGCACCAGTTCGCGGCAGATGATCGGCAGCGTGCCCATTCCCATGTAGATCACCACGGTCTGGCGCGGGCGCGCCAGCGCCTCCCAGTCCAGCGCCACTTCGTTGTCGCCGCGCAGGTGGCCGGTGGCAAACACCAGGGTCGCGGAGTGGTCACGGTGCGTGAGCGGGATGCCGGCGCAGGCGCCCGCCCCCTGCGCGGCCGTGATGCCCGGCACCACGTCGAACGCGATACCGGCCTCGGCCAGCGCCTGCACCTCTTCGCCGCCACGGCCGAAGATGAAGCCATCGCCGCCCTTCAGGCGCACCAGGCTGCGCCCGCTGCGCGCCAGGCGCACCATGAGGTCGATGATCGATTCCTGCGGCAGCGTATGGTGCGAGGACTGCTTGCCCACGTAGATCAGGTCGGCATCCTCGGCCACGTAGCGCAGCACCTCCTTGCCGACCAGGTGGTCGTAGAGCACCAGGCGCGCGCCGCGCAGGGCCTTGACGGCGCGCAGCGTGAGCAACTCAGGGTCGCCCGGGCCTGCGCCCACCAGCGTCACGTGTCCAGGCTTCGGGGGCTGTCCGGACTCTCCTGCTGCGGGTGCCACGGTGAACCAGCGCGCATCTTCAATGAAGCTCATATGGGCCTCTCCTTTGCGGATCATGGGGTGGCTCCATTGTTCAAAGGCTGCACCGTTTGCGTCCTTGAACCAGTTCAAGGACAGCGGCAACACCCGCTGCGACGATGCTCCCACTCGCATGAAGAGGGGATGGACAGCGACCTCGCGAGAGTGGCCGTGGCAGCCGCCAGGGCCCACCCAAGCGCTGATCCGTGACGCAGAGGACCCACAATGACAGCAAAGAGGATTGCCAGGCTGGTCGCATTAGCGGCCGCCACCCTGGTGTCTGCCACCGCTATGGCGCAGGACGCCAAGCCAGTCTCGGAGGCCGAGAAAAACTACCAGGCAGGCGGATCGCCGCTGGCGGAAGTGCCCATGTACCAGAGCACGAACCCCAAGGCACCCAAGATGACGCAGGCCGAGTTCGACCGCGCGCGCCAGATTTACTTCGAGCGTTGCGCGGGCTGCCACGGTGTGCTGCGCAAGGGCGCCACCGGCAAGCCGCTCACCCCGGACATCACGCTGGGCAAGGGCACGGACTACCTGAAGGTCTTCATCGCCTACGGCTCGCCCGCCGGCATGCCCAACTGGCAGACGTCCGGCGAATTCGACGAGGCGACCGTGGACCTGATGGCCCGGTACATCCAGCAGGACCCTCCCACACCGCCCGAGTGGAGCCTGGCCGACGCCAAGAACACCTGGAAGGTCATCGTGCCGCCAGACCAGCGTCCCAAGAAGAAGATGAACAAGTACAACTTGGACAACATCTTCTCCACCACGCTGCGCGACACGGGCGAAGTGGCGCTGATCGACGGCGACACCAAGCAGATCATCAACATCGTCAAGACCGGCTACGCGGTGCACATCTCGCGCATGTCGGCTTCGGGGCGTTATCTGTTCGTGATCGGCCGCGATGCCAAGATCAACATGATCGACCTGTGGATGGAAAAGCCCGACAACGTGGCTGAAATCCGCGTGGGCCTGGAAGCACGCTCGGTGGACACCTCCAAGTTCAAGGGCTATGAGGACAAGCTGGCGATCGCCGGTGCATACTGGCCTCCCCAGTACACCATCATGGACGGCAACACCCTGGAGCCCCTGAAGATCGTGTCCACCCGCGGCATGGTCGTCGGCACGCAGGAATACCACCCCGAGCCGCGCGTGGCTTCCATCGTGGCATCGCACTACAAGCCCGAGTTCCTGGTGAACGTGAAGGAAACCGGCAAGACGATGATGGTGGACTACTCCAACCTGAATGCGCTGAAGACCACCGAGATCGGCTCGGCTCCCTTCCTGCATGACGGTGGCTGGGATGCATCCAAGCGCTACTTCATGGTGGCTGCCAACAACAGCAACAAGATTGCTGCGATCGACGCCAAGGACGGCAAGCTGGCCGGTCTGACCGAAGTGGGCAAGATCCCCCACCCCGGCCGCGGCGCCAACTTCACGCACCCCAAGTACGGTCCGGTGTGGGCCACGGGTCACCTGGGCGACGAGACCATCTCGCTGATCGGCACCGACCCGCAGAAGAACAAGCAATACGCCTTCAAGGAAGTGGCCAAGCTCAAGGGCCCGGGCGGCGGAGCGCTGTTCATCAAGACCCATCCCAAGTCCAAGCACCTGTGGTCCGACGCACCGCTGAATCCTGATCCCAAGGTTTCGCAAGCCGTGGTGGTGTTCGACATCAACAACCTGGACAAGGGCTACGTCACGCTGCCGATCGCCGAATGGGCAGGTCTGCCCGATGACGGCGGCGCCAAGCGCGTGACCCAGCCTGAATACAACAAGGCAGGTGACGAAGTGTGGTTCGCCGTGTGGTCGGCCAAGGACAAGCAAAGTGCGCTGGTCGTCGTGGACGACAAGACGCTCAAGCTGAAGTCCGTGATCAAGGACCCGCGCCTGATCACGCCGACCGGCCACTTCAACGTGTACAACACCCAGCACGACGTCTATTGACGCACTTCGAAGGCCAGCCATGTCACGCACCGCGTTCCTGTCCCTGGCCCTGGCATTGGCCGCTTCGGCGGCCGGCGCACAGGGCACGCCCGACCCTGACCGAGCCGCCCAGCTCGTGCGCATGGTGCGGCAGGACTGCGGTTCGTGCCATGGCATGCGCCTGACGGGCGGCCTGGGTCCCGCGCTCACCCGCGAGGCCCTGGCCGGCAAGCCGCCCGAGTATTTGGCTGCCGTCATCACCCACGGCATCCCCGGAACACCCATGCCGCCCTGGAGCGCCATGCTGCAGGGAAGCGAGGCCCTGTGGGTCGCCGAACAGCTGGCCAATGGGTTCCCCGAAGAAAACAGGAGGTCCGCCCCATGAAACGGCGTGCCCTGCTCTCCCTTACCGCCAGTGCACCCCTGATTGCCACGGGCTGTGCGGCTCCCTCTTCCACCACCTCCACCTCCGCCGCTCCTGCAGCCACGCTGCAGGGCACGGGCGATCTGGGCGTGGTCATCGAGCGCGCCAAGGGCGCACTCACCCTGATCAACACCAGCCGGCGCGAAGCCGTGGGCCGCGTTACCGGCCTGGGCGACCTGTCGCACGCCTCGGTGGTGTTCTCGCGTGACGAGCGCTTTGCCTACGTCTTCGGCCGCGACGGCGGCCTGACCCAGGTAGACCTGCTCACCCAGCACATCACGGGCCGCGTGATGCAGGCCGGCAACTCCATCGGAGGGGCCATCAGCGCCGACGGCAGCCTGGTCGTGGCGCAGAACTACACGCCCGGCGGCGTCAAGGTCTTCGACGCCGCCACCCTTGAGTTGCTGGCCGACCTTCCCGCCCACACGGCCAGTGGCGAACGCTCGCGCGTCGTCGGCCTGGCCGACCTGCCGCAGCGCCGGTTCATCTACAGCCTGTTCGACGCGAACGCCATCTGCATCGCCGACTGCTCCACCCCCCGAAAGCCGCAGGTCACCACCATCCCCAACATCGGCCGCCAGCCCTACGACGCGCTGGTCTCGCCCAACGGACGCCACTACATCGCCGGCCTGTTCGGTGAAGACGGCCTGGCCATGGTGGACCTCTGGGACAACCCGCCGCGCGTGCGCCGCATCCTCGCAGGCTACGGCCGCGGCCAGCAACCGCTGCCGGTGTACAAAATGCCCCATCTGCGCGGCTGGGCCATCGCGGGAGGCCATGCTTATCTGCCCGCCATCGGCCGCCATGAGGTGCTAGTGGTCGACACCGCCACCTGGGCCGAGGTCGGCCGCATTCCGGTCGCGGGCCAGCCGGTGTTCGTGATGGCGCGGCCCGACGGACGTCAGGTGTGGGTCAACTTCTCTGTGCCAGACTACAACCGCGTGCAGGTCATCGACACTCCGAGCCAGCGCGTGGTGCAGACGCTGGAGCCCGGCAAGGCCGTGCTGCACATGGAATTCACGCCGCGCGGCGAATCGGTCTGGATCAGCTGCCGTGACGACAACCGCGTTCAGGTCTACGACACGCACACCTTGCAGTCCCAAGCCAGGCTGGACGTGGACGCCCCCAGCGGCATCTTCTTCACTGCCCGCGCACAGCGCATGGGGTTCTAAGCCATGCCGAGCAGCCAGAACGCAACCCACCTCGCGCTGCTCAACCACTGGCAGCGCGGCTTTCCCCTGTGCGCCGAACCCTTCGCGGCCATCGGCCACAGCCTAGGGATGGATGCCGAGGCGGTGCTCAGCGGCTACGCACGGTTGTGGCAGGCAGGCGCGCTCAGCCGCATCGGCGCGGTGTTCGCGCCGGGCGCGGGGGGCGCCTCCCTGCTGGCCGCCATGGCGGTGCCGCCCAAGCGGCTCGACGACGTGGCCGCCACGGTGTCGGCCCACCCGGGCGTCAACCACAACTACGAGCGCGAGCACACCACCAACCTCTGGTTCGTGGCCACCGGCCATGACGCGGACCAGGTGGAGCGTCTGCTCCAGTCCATCGAGCACACCACCGGCCTGCCCGTGCAGCGCCTGCCCATGCTGCGCCCCTACCGCATCGACACCGCCTTCGACCTGGAGAGGACATCCGCAGGCGTGGGGGACGGCGTCGGCACCACGGGCCCCACGGGCCGCGCACGCATCCCCCTGGCATCCAGCGACTGGCCCCTGGCCGCGCTGGCCGAGCAGGGCCTGCCGCTGACCGAGCGGCCCTATGACGTATGGGCCGACCAGCTTCACAGCAGCACGCCCGCCGTGCTGGCCACCATTGCCCGCTGGCAGGACGAAGGGCTGCTCAGCCGCTTCGGCGTGGTGGTGCGTCACCATGAACTGGGCTACACAGCGAATGCCATGGCCGTGTTCGACGTGCCGGACGACCACGTGGACACCCACGGCATGGCCCTGGCCCATGCGCACGGCGTAACGCTGGCGTACCGCCGTGCGCGCACGCCAGACTGGCGCTACAACCTGTACTGCATGGTGCATGGGCGCGACCGCGCAGCGGTGCATACCCAGCTGGCGCAGGCCGTGGCCCAGGCGGGCCTGGCCACTTGCCCCAGCGCCGTGCTGTTTTCGTTACGGCGCTTCAAACAGACGGGTGCGCGGCGGTTTGCCCACCATGCGCCCCATGCCATTCCCGAACCCATGCAGGAGGCCGTCGATGCTCTCCCCTGAAGACGCTCGGCTGATCGACCACCTGCACGGCGGCTTTCCGCTGGTGGACCACCCTTTCGCCGCCGTCGCCGCCGACATCGGCTGGACCGAAGAGCAGGTCATCGAACGCCTGCACCGCCTGCTCGCCCAGGGTGTGCTCACGCGCTTCGGCCCGCTGTTCCAGATCGAACGCGCAGGCGGCCAATTCGTCCTCGCGGCCATGGCTGTGCCCGAGGATCGTTTTGACGCCGTGTGCGCTGCCGTCAACGCCTTCACCGAGGTGGCGCACAACTACCGCCGCGAGCATGCGCTGAACATGTGGTTCGTGGTGGCGGCCGAGTCCCCCGCGCTGGCGCGCGAGACCCTGGCACGCATCGAAGCCGCGACTGGCCTGCCGGTCTACGCCTTTCCCAAGGAAGAAGAGTATTTCGTGGAGTTGCGCCTGCCGCCCCTGCCGGCCCAGTCCACCGGAGAACACCATGGCGCTTGATGCCTTCGACCGTGCGCTGATCGCCGCCACGCAGGGCGGGCTGCCGCTGGTGGCGCGCCCCTATGAAGCCGTGGGCGCCATGCTGGGCGTGCCTGGCGAGCAGGTGCGCGAGCGCCTGGCCCGGATGATCGACGAGGGCCTGGTGCGCCGCATCGGCGCGGTGCCCAACCATTACCGCCTGGGCTACACGGCCAACGGCATGAGCGTGTGGGACGTGGACGATACCCAGGTCGCCGCGCTGGGCCGCCAAGTCGCCGCGCTGCCGGGCGTGAGCCACTGCTACCGCCGCCCGCGCCACCTGCCCCACTGGCCCTACAACCTGTTTGCCATGCTGCATGGCCCCAGCCGCGCGCATGTCGAGCAACAGGCCGAGCAGATTGCCGGCCTGCTGGGCGATGCCTGCCGCGCCCACGACATCCTGTACTCCACGGCCATCCTCAAGAAGACCGGCCTGCGCCTCAAGGAAGACTGACCATGTTTCGCATCAGCCAGTACCTGCGTGAACTCGCCCAGGCCCAAGCCACCGGAACCTACCCCACTTCGCGCGAACGGCACGCGCGCGGCCCTGTGGTCATCTGGAACCTGATCCGGCGCTGCAACCTCACCTGCAAGCACTGCTACGCGCTCTCGGCCGACCACGACTACGCTGGAGAACTGTCGTTGCAAGAGGTGTACACCGTCATGGACGACCTCAAGGCCTTCGGCGTGCCGGCGCTCATCCTCTCGGGCGGCGAGCCACTGCTGCGCCCCGACCTCTTCGAGATCGCGGCGCGCGCGCGTGACCTGGGCTTCTATACCGGCCTTTCGACCAACGGCACGCTGATCGACGCGCCCATGGCCGCGCGCATCGCGGGCGCAGGCTTCGACTACGTGGGCATCAGCCTGGATGGCCTGAAGCCCACGCACGACAAGTTCCGCCGTCTGGACGGTGCGTTCGACCGCAGCCTGGCCGCCATCCGCCACCTGGCCACGCACAACGTCAAGGTGGGCCTGCGCTTCACCATGACAGCGCTGAATGCACACGATCTGCCCGCGCTGCTGCAGCTCATGAAGGACGAGGGCGCCAACAAGTTCTACTTCTCGCACCTGAACTACGCGGGGCGGGGCAACATCCACCGCGACAAGGACGCGCACCACCAGGCCACACGCCAGGCCATGGACCTGCTGTTCAACCACGCATGGGCCGATGCCCAGGCCGGCAGCCTGGACGACTACGTGAGCGGCAACAACGATGCTGACGGTCCCTATTTGCTGCAATGGGCGCGCGAGCACCTGCCGCAATGGGAAGACGCCTTGCGCCAGCGCCTGGTGGCCTGGGGCGGCAATGCCAGCGGCCAGATGGTGGCCAATATCGACAATCTGGGCCATGTGCACCCCGACACCATGTGGTGGCACCACGACCTGGGCAGCGTGCGCGAACGCCCCTTCTCGCAGATCTGGAACGACACCAGCGACCCGCTCATGGCGGGGCTCAAGCAGCACCCGCGCCCTGTCCAGGGCCGCTGCGCCAGTTGCCAGTACCTCACGATCTGCAATGGCAACACCCGCGTGCGCGCACAGCAGCTCACGGGCAACCCCTGGTTCGAGGACCCCGGCTGCTACCTCACCGATGCCGAAGTGGGCGCCTCCAGCACGCCCTTCGAGTCCCCCGCCAAGCATGAGCGCCGTCGCACGATCGAGATTGCCCATGCGTAAACTAGAAACACCTTTCCCTGAGCGGCTACGCCGCTTCCCCCTTCTCTGCGCTATCGCGAAAAAGGTGGATACCGCCGCGGCGAAGCGGCCCTTGCGCGGCAGCCGCTGGTCTGGACCGAGCCGTTATCTGGCGGCCTTGGGTCTGTTCTGGCTCACGGGCCTGCACGCCCAAACCACCGAAGCCCTCCAGCCCAACGCCCCCGCTCTGTACCAGCAGCACTGCGCTGTATGCCACGGCGCGCAGCGCACCGGCATCATGGGCCCCGCACTGCTGCCCGAGAGCCTGGAGCGTGTGCGCCCCGCCGAGGTGTTGCGCGTCATCCAGCAAGGGCGCCCCGCCACCCAGATGCCCGGGTTCTCCGAGCAGTTGGGCGACGCGGAGATTCGCGCCCTGGCCGCGTGGGTACGTACCCCCGTGGTGCCCGCGCCGCGCTGGGGCGAGGACGATATCCGGGCGTCACGCACGTTCACGCCCGTGCCCGACGATGAGCCCGCCAAGCCGAAGTGGAACGCAGACCCGATGAACCTCTTCCTCGTCGTGGAAGGAGGCGACCACCATGTCTCGCTGCTCGACGGCGACCGCTTCGAGGTCATCACGCGCTTTGCCAGCCGCTATGCGCTGCATGGCGGTCCCAAGTTCACGCCGGACGGGCGCTACGTGTTCTTCGGTTCGCGCGACGGCTGGATCACCAAATACGACCTGTGGCGCCTGCGCGTGGTGGCCGAGGTACGCGCGGGCCTGAACATGCGCAACGTGGCCGTGAGCGGCGACGGGCGCTGGGTGATGGCCGCCAACTACCTGCCCCACACGCTGGCGCTGTTCGATGCCGATCTGAACCTCGTGCAGACATACGCCGCAGCCACGCTCGACGGCAAGGCGAGTTCACGCGTTTCGGCCGTGTACGACGCCACGCCGCGCAAGAGCTTCGTGGTGGCGCTCAAGGACATCCCCGAGCTCTGGGAAATCTCGTACGACCGGAACGCGGCCCCCATCTACGATGGTCTGGTGCACGACTACAAGATGGGAGAGGCCATCGCCAAGCCCGGCTACCTGGGCGTGCGGCGCACCCCCCTGAGCGAGCCGCTGGACGACTTCTTCTTCGACCAGTCCTACCGCCACGTACTCGGCGCCACGCGCCCGCGCAGTGGCGCCGACGAACGCGCAAGCGCACAGGTCGTGAACCTGGACATCCGGCGCAAGGTGGCCGATCTGCCCATCGCCGGCATGCCGCACCTGGGCTCGGGCATCACCTTCGCCTGGGGCGACACCACCGTGCTGGCCAGCCCAAATCTGGGCGGCGGGGCCGTGGACGTCATCGACATGAAGACCTGGAAGACGGTGCGCACCATCGCCACGCCCGGCCCGGGTTTCTTCATGCGCAGCCATGAGGACACGCCCTACGCCTGGACCGACTCCATGATGAGCCCCACGGCCAAGGACACTCTGACCATCATCGACAAGCGCACGCTGCAGCCGGTGGCCCAGGTGCGCGAGCCCGGCAAGACGCTGGCGCACATCGAGTTCACCCGCGATGGCCGCTACGCCCTCGCCAGTGTCTGGGAAATGGACGGCGCCCTGGTGGTCTACGACGCCGCCACCTTCAAGGAAGTCAAGCGCCTGCCCATGAAAAAGCCCGTGGGGAAATACAACGTCTGGAACAAGATCACCCGCAGTGAGGGCACATCGCACTGAACGATTTGGGGTAGATCAAGTCAAAGCCTAGGGGTATCCCCTGTAATGCGCGCATGGACATCGCGCACTTCGACATACCGCGCTACCTTGCGGCACTGCCCCTGTTCCAGGAAATGGCACCCCAGGAGCTGGAACGCCTGGGCACGGGCTGCCGGCTACGCCGCTATGCGCGCGGCGAGATGGTGTTCAGCGTTGGCATGCCCTGCGAGGAATTCCACGTCACCGTAATGGGGCAGGTGAAGCTGTTTGCACTGTCGCCAGCGGGGCAGGAGAAGGTGATCGAGCTTGCCGGCCCCGGCATCAGCTTCGCCGAGGCGCTGATGTTTACCGATCGTCCCTACATCGTGAACGCCCAGGCCCTGACCGATACCCTGCTGCTCTCCGTGGGCAAGGCGGCCGTGGTGCGCGAGATCGAGAACGAGCCGCGCTTTGCCATGCGCATGCTCGCCGGCATCTCGCGCCGCCTGCACGGCCTGGTGCATGACGTGCAGACCTATACGCTGCACAACGGCGCGCAGCGCGTGATCGGCTACCTGCTGCACGCCCTGCCCGAGGACGCGCCTCATCCCCCTGCCGCGCCTGTGCCGCCGCAATGCCCGGCCCGCGCGGCACTGCAGTCCGTTGCTCCCGCGCCGCCAGCCAGCGCGCGCAGCATCTCGCTGCCGGTGAGCAAGGCCACCATCGCTTCGCGGCTGTCGATCACGCCCGAGTATTTCTCTCGCGTACTGCACGACCTGGAGGCCGCCGGCCTGATCCACATCGACAAGCGCGACATCCACATCCCGGATACGGCGCGCCTGGCCAAATACCCGATGTAACCAGGCTCCGGGCCTGACAGGCTGCGCCTAGACGGCCAGCACGCCCACCGCGCGCAACAGGCGCGCCGTCTCATACATGGGCAGGCCCATGATGCCGGAGTAACTGCCCGACAGGTGCTCCACATAGGCGGCGGCGCGCCCCTGGATGGCATAGGCGCCCGCCTTGCCCAGCGGCTCGCCCGTCGCCACGTAGTCCTCGATCTGCGCCCGCGACATGGGCGCAAAGCGCACGCGCGAGACCGACAGCGCCGTAAGGCGTCGGGGACCCACCTGCAGCGCGACGGCCGTCAATACGCGGTGTTCATGCCCCGCCAACTCCCCCAGCATACGCACCGCGTCGTGCGCATCCTCGGGCTTGCCGTAGATGGTGCGACCCAGGGCCACGGTGGTGTCGGAGCACAGAATGGGCGCTGGCGACAGCCCGCGCCGCGCATGGCGCGCCACGGCAGCGTCCAGCTTCAGCCCCGTCACCCGCTCGACATAGGTCGTGGGCGCCTCACCAGGCAGCACGGCTTCGATGGCCTCGGCATCCTCGGCCTCGTCCCCCGCCGCGTTGGGCAGCAGCAGCTCATGGCGCACCCCCAACTGCTCCAGCAACTGGCGGCGCCGCGGGCTCTGGGAGGCCAGGTAGATGAAGCGGTGTTCTTGAGTCAAATGGGCCTCCAGCGCCCGACCAACAAGCGCGAGCAGCTATCAAATCTAAAGTTATTCGCGATGGTACGGGTGCCCGGCATTCACCGACCAGGCACGGTAGAGCTGCTCGATAAGCAACACGCGCACCATGGCATGCGGCAGCGTCAGGTCAGACAGGCGGATGCGCTCGTGCGCCGCCTGGCGGAAGGCCGGGTCTAGGCCGTCGGGGCCGCCGATGACCAGGGCCACGTCGTCCCCCCCGAGCTGCCAGTCCTTCAGCCGCTGGGCCAGGGCCTTGGTGGTGAGACCCGTGCCCCGCTCGTCCAGCACCACCACACGCGTGCCACGCGGGATGGCCGCTTCGATACGCTCGCGCTCGGCAGCATAGAGCGTCTCCAGCGTCTTGGAGCCGCGCGGCTCGGTCTTGACGGCCTTGAGCTCGACCTTCAGCTCGGGCGGGAATCGCTTGGCATAGTCGTCATAGGCCGTCTGCGCCCAGTCGGGAACCCGCTGGCCCACGGCCACGATCAGCAGCTTCATGGGTCAGCGCAAGGCTCAGGCCTTCTTGCGTGCGGGGGCCTTCTTCGCAACAGCCTTGCCGGTGGATTTGGCGACCGGCTTGCGTGCCGTGGTGGTAGCAGCGGCCTTGGCGGGTGCCTTCTTGGCCACAGGCTTGTTCACCACGACGGTCTTCACCGCGTTCTTGACAGCTGGCTTCTTCGCCGCCACGGGCTTTGCCGTGGTCTTCTTTGCTGCGGGTTTGGATGCGGCCTTGACCGGTGCCTTCTGTGCCTTGCTCGCGAGCTTGCCAGCGGGCTTGGATGCGGTCTTCCCTGCGGCCTTCGCTGTCGGCTTGGCGGCCGAGGGGGTCGCTGCCTTGGCCGGCTTCTTGCCTGTGGCGGGCTTGGCTGCTGCCTTCTTGGCGGCCGGCTTGCGCGCGGGCGCCTCGTCGTCGCCTTCCGAGGCCATGATCTTGCGCGGCTTGGCAGCGCCCAGCTTCAGGCGCACGGGCTTCTCGCCCCAGATCTCCTCCAGCCGGTAGTACTGGCGGATGGCGGTCTGCATGACATGCACCACGGCCTGGCCGCAGTCCACGATGATCCATTCTCCGTTGTCCTCGCCCTCGCTGCGCGGCTTGGGGAACCCGGCCTTGCGCACGGCGTCGCGCACGCTGGCGGCCAGCGCCTTGGTCTGGCGGTTGGAGCTGCCGGTGGCGACGACCACGCGCTCGAACAGCGGCGAGAGATGCTCGGTGTTGAAGACCTGGATGTCTTGCGCCTTGACGTCTTCCAGGCCATCGACGATGGCGCGCTGGAGCTTGGTGACGTCTTTCTTGGCGGCGGTTTCCGATTTGCTGGAAGTGGTCATCAGGTGGTCTTCAGTGAAGGAATGGAATCAATATAGCCTGCAAGCACCGCCACGGCCAAGGGGGGCGCGGAGCGGTTGTCAGGGCATGTTTCAGATATCAAAAACGGGTCTGGTGCTTGATAGTCAAGCGCAGGCAGCTATTGAAATTATAGTTACCCGCGCTCACACACTCAGATCCAGTCGCGGCGCTGCAGAAAGCGCTCGGTCAACAGCGCCTCGGGCGAACCCGGCTGCGGCTCGCGCTGGTAGGACCAGGCCGCCAGCGGCGGCATGGACAGCAGGATGGATTCCGTGCGCCCACCCGACTGCAGGCCGAAGTGCGTGCCGCGGTCCCACACCAGGTTGAACTCCACATAGCGGCCACGCCGGTAGAGCTGGAACTCGCGTTCGCGCTCGCCATGGTCCATGTGCATGCGCCGCTGCACGATGGGCAGGTAGGCGCCCAGGAAGGCATCGCCCACGCTCTGTGTCATGGCCAGGCTCTGCTCGAAGCCCAGCTCCGCGAAGTCGTCAAAGAAGATGCCGCCCACGCCGCGCTGCTCATTGCGGTGCTTAAGGTAGAAGTACTCGTCGCACCAGGTCTTGAAGCGCGGGTACAGGCCTTCGCCGAAGGGTGCGAGCGCATCGCGGCAGGCACGGTGAAAGTGCACCGCATCCTCGTCGAAACCGTAGTACGGCGTAAGGTCCATGCCGCCGCCGAACCAGCAGATGGGGCCCTGGCCTGCCTGACCTGCCGCACCTGTGCCCGCCGCACCTGTGCCAGCTGCGATCATGCGCACGTTCATGTGCACCGTGGGCACATAGGGGTTGCGCGGGTGAAACACCAGCGACACGCCCATGGCCTCGAACGGCGCACCCGCCAGCTCCGGCCGGTGCTGCGTGGCCGAGGGCGGCAGGCGCGGCCCGCTCACATGCGAGAAGCCGCAGCCCGCGCGCTCGAACACGCGCCCACCTTCCAGGATGCGCGTGATGCCGTCGCCCTGCAGTGCAGAGCCGCTTTCGCGCCGCCAGGCATCGGACCGAAAGCGCGCCCCCCCCTGGCTTTGCGGCCCCTCGATGTCCTCCAGCGCGCTGGTGATGCGCGCCTGCAGGCCCTCCAGATAGCCGCGCACGCGGGCCACGGTGTCCGCCGTGTTGAAGGTGGGTTTTTGTGTGGTCATCCGTTGGCCTTCACCGCGCGGTGGCCAATGTCGTGGCGGTACTGCGCGCCGTCAAAGTGAATGCCGCGCGCCACGTCATACACACGCTGCTGTACCTGCTTGACGCTGTCGGCCAGCGCCGTCACGCACAGCACGCGCCCGCCACTGGTACGCACCACGCCATCCACGAGCTGTGTGCCGGCGTGGAAGACCATGGCGTCGTCCGCGTCCTGCGGCAGGCCGGTGATGGCGTCGCCCTTGCGCGGGTTCTCGGGGTAGCCCTGGGCAGCCATCACCACGCCCAGCGCCGTGCGGCGATCCCACTGCAGTTCCACCTGGTCGAGCTTGCCGTCCACGGCCGCCCCCAGCACCTCCACCAGGTCGCTTTTGAGGCGCATGAGGATGGGCTGTGTCTCGGGGTCACCCATGCGGCAGTTGAACTCCAGCGTTTTGGGATGGCCCGTCGCGTCGATCATCAGGCCGGCATACAGAAAGCCCGTGTAGGGGATGCCGTCTTTTTCCATGCCACGGATGGTGGGCAGGATCACCTCGCGCATGGCGCGCGCATGCACGTCGGCCGTGACCACCGGCGCAGGCGAATACGCGCCCATGCCACCGGTGTTGGGGCCTTGGTCGCCATCCTTCAGGCGCTTGTGGTCCTGGCTGGTGGCCAGCGCCAGGACGTTCTTGCCGTCGCACAGCACGATGAACGAGGCTTCCTCACCTTCGAGGAACTGCTCGATCACCACGCGGGCGCCGCCTTCGTTGTGGGCGACGCCGTACTTGTTGTCCACCAGCATGAAGTCCACGGCGTCGTGGGCCTCCTGCAGCGTCATGGCTACCACCACGCCCTTGCCCGCCGCCAGGCCGTCGGCCTTGATGACGATGGGTGCGCCCAGACGGTCCACGTAGGCATGCGCGGCCTGCGGGTCGGTGAAGGTCTCGTACTCGGCCGTGGGGATGCCGTGGCGCTTCATGAAAGCCTTGGAGAAGGCCTTGGAGCTTTCCAGTTGCGCGGCAGCCTGCGTGGGGCCGAAGATGCGCAGGCCGTGGGTACGGAACTCGTCCACCACGCCAGCGGCCAGCGGTGCCTCGGGGCCGACCACGGTGAGCGCGATCTTCTGCGCCTGCGCCCACTCGCGCAGGGCCGTCACGTCGCTGATGGGCACGTTCTCATACTTTGGCGACAGCGCCGTGCCGCCGTTGCCGGGCGCCACGTACACCTTGGAGGTCTTGGGGGACTGGCTCAGCTTCCAGGCCAGTGCGTGTTCCCGGCCGCCGCCGCCAATGACTAGGATTTTCATAGGGTGTCGGTGCTCAAGTTCCTAGAGCTCTGCGTTGTGGTAGACCTCTTGCACATCGTCGAGGTCTTCGATCATGTCCAGGAGCTTTTGCATGCGCGCGACATCGTCGCCCTCCAGGGCGATGGTGTTCTCGGGGCGCATGGTGACCTCGGCCACCTCCGGCTGAAGGCCCGCAGCCCCCAGCGCATCGCGCACCGCCTCGAAATCGCCGGGCGCGGTCAGCACCTCGATGGCACCCTCATCATCGGTGATCACGTCCTCGGCGCCCGCCTCCAGGGCCACTTCCATGACCTTGTCCTCGCTGGTGCCGGGGGCGAAGATGATCTGGCCCACGTTCTTGAACTGAAAGGCCACGGAGCCTTCCGTGCCCATGTTGCCGCCGTACTTGCTGAAGGCGTGGCGCACTTCAGCCACGGTGCGCACGCGGTTGTCGGTCATGGTGTCCACGATGATCGCGGCGCCGCCGATGCCGTAGCCCTCGTAGCGGATTTCCTCGTAGCTCACGCCTTCCAGCGTGCCCGAGGCCTTGTCGATGTTGTACTTGATGCGGTCGGCCGGCATGTTGGCGGCCTTGGCCTTGTCGATGGCCAGGCGCAGACGCGGGTTGGCCGAGGGGTCGCCGCCACCCGTGCGCGCCGCGACGGTGATTTCACGAATGATGCGGGTCCAGATCTTTCCGCGCTTTTCATCCTGGCGCCCCTTGCGGTGCTGGATGTTGGCCCATTTACTGTGTCCTGCCACTGCAGCGTCCTTTGATTGATTTAATCTTGCGGCCGCGATTTTACTTTTGACTCACCCCATCACTACCGCCATGTCCGAACCTCTCCTGATTGCACAGCGTGATTCCACGCAATGCCACCTGCTGCCGGGCCTGGCCAACCGGCACGGCCTGATCACCGGCGCCACCGGCACCGGCAAGACCGTGACGCTGCAGACGCTGGCCGAGCAGTTCTCGCGCATCGGCGTGCCGGTGTTCATGGCCGACGTGAAGGGCGATCTCACCGGCATCAGCCAAAAGGGCACCATTGGCGAGAAGCTGGGCAAGACGCTGGCCGACCGCGGCTTGGCCGCGCCCGAGCCCACGGCCTGCCCCACCACGCTGTGGGACGTGTTCGGCACGCAGGGCCACCCCGTGCGCGCGACCATCTCGGACATGGGGCCGCTCTTGCTGGGGCGCATGCTGAACCTGAACGAAACCCAGCTGGGCGTGCTCAACCTGGTGTTCAAGATCGCGGACGACAACGGCCTGCTGCTGCTGGACCTGAAGGACCTGCGCGCCATGCTCACCTACGTGGGTGACAACGCCAAGGACTTCACCACCGAGTACGGCAACATCTCCACGGCCAGCGTGGGCGCCATCCAGCGCGGGCTGCTGCAGATCGAGACGCAGGGCGGCGACCAGTTCTTTGGCGAGCCCATGCTCAACATCCAGGACTTCATGCAGACCGTGGACGGGCGCGGCGTGGTCAACATCCTGGCGGCCGACAAGCTCATGAACTCGCCGCGCCTGTACGCCACGTTCCTGCTGTGGATGCTGTCGGAGCTGTTCGAAACCCTGCCCGAGATCGGCGACCCCGAAAAGCCCAAGCTGGTGTTCTTCTTCGACGAAGCCCACCTGCTGTTCAACGAAGCGCCCAAGGTGCTCGTGGAACGCATCGAACTGGTGGTGCGCTTGGTGCGCTCCAAGGGGGTCGGCGTGTATTTCGTCACCCAGAACCCGCTGGACATCCCCGACAGCGTGCTGGCCCAGCTGGGCAACCGCGTGCAGCACGCGCTGCGCGCCTTCACCCCGCGCGACCAGAAGGCCGTGAAGGCCACGGCCACCACCATGCGCCCCAAGGCGGGCCTGGACATCGAGGCCGCCATCACCGAGCTGGCCGTGGGCGAGGCGCTGGTGAGCTTCCTCGACGCCAAGGGCCGCCCCAGCGAGACCGAGCGCGTGTACGTGCTGCCGCCCGGCAGCCAGATCGGCCCCATCACCGACGTGCAGCGCCGCGCACTCATCGGCGGATCGCTCGTCGCGGGCACCTACGAGCAGGCCGTGGACCGCGAATCCGCCTACGAGAAGCTGCGCGGCCGCGCCGAGCAGGCTGCCAGCAATGCCCCCAGTGCCCCCGGCAACGGCACGGCGCAGGGCGACAGCGGCCTCATGGGCGGCCTGAACGACGTGCTGTTCGGCAGCACCGGGCCGCGCGGCGGCAAGCGCGACGGCCTGGTGCAGACCATGGCCAAGTCGGCCGTACGCACCATGGGCACCAGCCTGGGCAAGGAAATACTGCGCGGCGTGCTGGGCGGCATCTTCGGCGGCAGGAAGCGCTGAGGCGTTCCAAGCCAAATTCAGCTCCAACGCCCGTCTATCAAGCGCTAACAGCTATTATTTAAGGAGCGTCCGATGATCGACCTGTATTACTGGACCACGCCCAACGGCCACAAGATCACCCTCTTCCTGGAGGAAAGCGGCCTGCCCTACCGCGTGCACCCGGTGAACATCGGCCGGGGCGAGCAGTTCGCGCCGGACTTTCTGCGCATCGCGCCCAACAACCGCATCCCCGCCATCGTGGACCAGGCGCCCGCGGATGGCGGCGCGCCGCTGTCGGTGTTCGAGTCCGGCGCCATCCTGCTGTACCTGGCCGACAAGACCGGCCGGTTCATCCCGCGCAACTCACGCGGGCGCAACGAGGCGCTGCAGTGGCTGTTCTGGCAGATGGGCGGCCTGGGGCCCATGGCCGGGCAGAACCACCACTTCACGCAATACGCGCCCGAGCCGGTGCCCTACGCCATCGACCGCTACGTGAAGGAAACCGCGCGCCTGTACGGTGTGCTGGACAAGCACCTGGCCGACGGGCGCGACTACATCGCAGGGGACTATTCCATTGCCGACATGGCCTGCTACCCCTGGATCGTGCCGCATGAGAGGCAGCGCCAGGACCTGGCGGATTTCCCGCACCTGCGGGCCTGGTTCGAGCGCATCCAGGCACGGCCCGCCACCGGCCGCGCCTACGCGCTGGCACAGACCATCAACACCGCACCCACGGTGGACGAGGCGGCCAAGAAGATCCTCTTCGGCCAGGACGCCGGCACCGTGCGCCGCTAACCAAGCACCGAGGCGCCCATGAAAAAAGCCGCTGTTCAGCGGCTTTTTCGTGGGTGGACGGGGGCCTTGGCGGCACGGTGCATGGCGTGCATCAGTCCACGAGCCCCACGAACACGTTCTGCACGTCGTCGTTGTTCTCGATGCCCGCCAGGAAGGCCTGCACTTCCTCCTGCGCCTCGGGCGAAAGGTTGGCCATGCTCACCGGGTTCTTGGCCTTGTAGCCCAGCTTGACCGACAGCACCTTGAAGCCGAACCCGGGCAAGGCCTTGGCCACCGCATCCAGGTCCGAGGGGTCGGTCAGGAACAGGGTCTGGCCCTCTTCCTCGCCGGGCTCGAAGTCCTGCGCGCCGGCCTCGATGGCGGCCAGTTCCGCATCGGCGCCGGCTTGCTCGGGCTCGCCCTCGATCATGCCCACGTGGTCGAAGTCCCAGGCCACGGCGCTCATCTGCCCCTTGCGAAAGCACACGCGCATCTCGGGCGCCGTGCGGTTCACGTTGTCGGTCAGGCACTCCACCATCACCGGCACCTGGTGCGGGGCAAAGCCCTCGTAGATCACGCGCTCGTAGTTCACCGCGTCGCCCCCCACGCCCGAACCCTTCTTGATGGCACGCTCCAGCGTGTCCTTGGGCATGGACGCCTTGCGCGCCGCCTCGATGGCCAGGCGCAGGCGCGAATTACCGGCCGGGTCCGCGCCCGCGCGCGCGGCGACGATGATTTCCTTGACCAGCTTCCCAAAAAGCCTGCCCTTGGCATCGGCGACCAGCGCCTTGCCCTTTGCCTTCCATTGCGCGCCCATGGCTGCGATTCCTTTGCTTGGAGCCAACAAAAAATGCGGCCTGCGCCGCAGCGGCAAAGTGTATACCTCGCCGCCAGACGAGCTGGACCGCGACAGAGGGGCGCCTGCCGGTGGCGCCGCGCGAGATGGCGCTTCTTTGCTATGCATCAAATAGCTGCCTGCGCTTGCCCTACAAGCGCTGCAGGCCGATTTCGGTCAGTGCCCGATGACCACCGCACCGTCGCGCAAGCGACGTCCCGGCCCGCCGGCCACTCCTACAGTCGCGCCATGAACACCCTCACCTGCTTCACCCTCACCGTCACCGACCACGTGGCCCACTTGGTGCTGAACCGCCCCGAGGCCATGAACACCATGCACCCGCAGTTCTGGCGCGAGCTGGACGCCCTGCTGGCCGACCTGCACCGCGGCAGCGATGCGCGCGCGCTGGTCATCAGCAGCACGGGCAAGCACTTCAGCGCGGGCATGGCGCTGGAGACCTTCGGCGGCGCGATCACGCTGGACGACCGCAGCCCCGAGGGGCGCGCCGCCGTGTTCGACCAGCTGACGGACATGCAGGCCACCTTCACGCGCATCGAAGAGTTGCGCATCCCCGTGATCGCGGCCATCCACGGCGGCTGCATCGGTGGCGCACTGGACATGGTGGCGGCCGCCTGCATCCGCTATGCCACGCGCGATGCCTTCTTCTGCATCCAGGAGATCAACATCGGCATGGTGGCCGACGTGGGCAGCCTGCAGCGCCTGCCCAAGCTCATGCCGCTGGGCCTGCTGAACGAGCTGGCCTACACCGGCCGCCGCCTGCCGGCCGAGCGCGCGCTGGAATGCGGACTGGTCACGCAGCTGTTCGACTCGCACGAAACGCTGGTGGCCGGCGCCCTGGCCTGCGCGAACGAGATTGCCACCAAGCCGCCGGTGGCCGTCTGGGGCACCAAGCAGGCCGTGCGCTATGCGCGCGACCACGGCGTGCACGATAGCCTGCGCCAGATGGGCTGGCTGCAGGGCGCCATCTGGAGCAACCGCCACGTGGGCGAGGCCGTCTCCGCCATGCAGGCCAAGCGCGCGGGCGACTTCCCGGCGCTGGCGCCGCTCAAGCGCTTTAGCGAACTCGGCTGACGCACGCGCCGCGCGGCCCCGGTTGCAAAGTTGATAGCTGGGTGCGCTTGCTGCAAGGGCGTTGCAGGCCAATCGAGGCATATACCGCCGGGTGTCGGGCTATGATGCGGCAACCCGCCTGCGGCGCGGCACCGCGCCGCGTTTCCATTCACCAGCGTTCGCCCACAGCCATGCACCTGCCGCGCCCTCCGCTGCCCACCTACGACGACGTTGCCGAAGCGGCCCATCGCCTCAAGGGCATGGCACACCGCACGCCGGTGCTGAGTTCCAGCACGTTGGATGCGCTGCTCGGAGCGCAGGTGTTCTTCAAGTGCGAAAACCTGCAGCGCATGGGCGCGTTCAAGTTCCGCGGCGCGTTCAACGCACTGGTGCAGTTCAGCGAGGCGCAGCGCCAGCGCGGAGTGATCGCGTTCTCGTCGGGCAACCATGCGCAGGCCATCGCGCTGTCGGCGCGGCTGCTGGAGATTCCCGCAGTCATCGTCATGCCGGAGGATGCGCCGCTTGCAAAGATAGCCGCCACGCGCGGCTACGGCGCCGAGGTGGTCACCTACAACCGCTTCACCGAAGACCGCGAGGCCATCAGCCGCCGCCTGGCCACCGAGCGCGGCATGACGCTGATTCCGCCCTTCGACCACGCCCACGTGATCGCCGGCCAGGGCACGGTGGCCAAGGAGCTGTTCGAGGACGTGCCGCACCTGGACTACCTGTTCGTGCCGCTGGGCGGCGGCGGCCTGCTGTCGGGCTGCCTGCTGGCAGCGCGCGAACTGGCGCCGCAGTGCAAGGTGGTCGGCGTGGAGCCCGAGACCGGCAACGACGGACAGCAGTCCCTCAACGCAGGCCACGTGGTGCGCATCGACACACCGCAGACGATTGCCGACGGTGCGCAGACGCAGGCACTGGGCGCGCTCACCTTCCCCCTCATCCACGCCGGCGTTTCTGACATCGTGACCGCCACCGATGCGCAGCTCATGAGCGCGATGCACTTCTTTGCCGAACGCATGAAGATCGTGGTCGAGCCCACGGGCGCGCTGGGACTGGCGGGCGCGTGCCATGGCGGCGTGCGGCTGCAGGGCAAGCGCGTGGGCGTCGTCATCAGCGGCGGCAACGTGGACATGACCCGCTACGCACAGCTGCTGACCGCGGCGTCGGCAGATTGACCTGAGGCGGATGGGCCTCTGGCCGGCGGTGCGTCGGCGGTGCGTCGGCGCTGCCCGCGCGCAGGGGCTTGGCGCCAGAGTGCAAAATTCCGGCTCCGGTCTTTTTTCTATCCCAATAAGAGGCACCAGCCCATGAGCAACGTCCACGTCATCGACCACCCCCTGGTACAGCACAAGCTGACCCTGATGCGCAAGAAGGACGCCAGCACCAACAGCTTCCGCCGCCTGCTGGGCGAGCTGTCCACCCTGATGGCTTACGAAGTCACGCGCGACATGCCGCTGCAGGACATCCAGATCGAAACCCCCCTGGAGACCATGACCGGCAAGGTCATCGACGGCAAGAAGCTCGTGCTCGTGTCCATCCTGCGCGCGGGCAACGGCTTCCTGGACGGCATGCTCAACGTGGTGCCGGGCGCGCGCATCGGCCACATCGGCCTGTACCGCGACCCGGACACGCTGCAGCCGGTCGAGTACTACTTCAAGATGCCCTCGGAGATGGCCGAGCGCGACATCATCGTCGTGGATCCGATGCTGGCCACCGGCAACTCCGCCGCCGCGGCCGTCGCGCGCCTCAAGCAACTGCAGCCGCGCTCGATCAAGTTCGTGTGCCTGCTGGCTGCACCCGAGGGCGTGGCCACGCTGCAAAAGGCCCACCCCGACGTGCCCATCTACACCGCCGCCATCGACCGCGAACTCAACGACCACGGCTACATACTGCCCGGCTTGGGCGATGCGGGCGACCGCATCTTCGGCACCAAGTAACGCGCTGGAGACAGGGCCTGCCCCGGCCCTGGCCGCGCCGGTCGCTCCTACTTCAGACCATTTCGGACGATTTCGGACGTCGGCTACTGCGGCACCACCTGACCCACCGTGGCCGATGGCGCGGCCTGGCCCGCGGGTAGCGCCGGGCCGCCCGCGGCCTGGGCGTCGCGCCAGCCGGCCATGAGGTCATTGGCCATGGCCTGCAGCAACCGCTTTTCCCGCTCATCGAACGCGCGCGGCGCGGTGTCCATCAGGCACAGCGCGCCCAGCGCATGGCCCGCCGCGTCGCGCAGCGGAACGCCCGCGTAAAAGCGCAGACCCTGCTCGCGCAGCGCCGGATTGCCGGCAAAGCGCGCATCCCGCGCAATGTCGAGCACCACCAGCGACCGCTGCCGCGCCACCACATGCCCGCACAGCGACAGGCCGCGCGGCAGGCCCTGACCCGCCGAGCAGGCCTGCCCCCCGCCGGCCGACAACGGGCCGTGCGCACACAGCGTGACCTGCCGCTCGCGATCCACCAACGACACCATCGCCAACGGTACGTCGAAGATGTCGGCCGCGCGCTGGGCCGTGTGCTGGCACAGCTGCTGCAGCGCGGGGCTGTCCAGCACGCCGCTGGCCTGCAGGGCGCGCAGGCGCGCCTCGTCGTCCGCGGGAATGGGCGCGGGGGTGTAGGCGCCTTCCACGCTGGCGCCCTGCAGCTGCGCCACCTGGGCCAGGGTTTCCTCCAGCGACAGGGCCAGCGCGTCGGCGCCCAGTTGGGCACTCAGCTCGTCTTGCGGCTGGGACTGCACCCCACCCCACAGCGCCAGCACGATGTGCACATGCGGCCAGCGGCGCTTGAGCCTGCGGCACAGGTGCCGCGCGGCGGCGGTGGGCTCGGGCGCGAGCCACACCACGCAGACCACGCGCACGGCGTCCAGGTCCAGGCCATCCAGATGTTCGGCGCTCATGGCGCCCTCCACGCGCGCCAGCGCCGGGCAATGCTGCAGCGACAGCGCATGCGCCAGCATGCGCGCCGCGAACAGATCCACCTCCCACTTGCCGCCCAGGCACACCACCGGCTCTTGCGCAGCGGCGTCGGGCACCGGGTACTGCTCCTCCAGCTCGTCCAGCAGCGCGTCCATGCCTTCGACCAGGCGCAGGCGGTGCTCGGGCGTGGCCACCTGCGCATGGTCGCCCACGGCCATGCGCAGCACGGGCACGCCCACCTGGCCGTAGAAAGCGGGCACGGCGCCCTTCAAGGCCTCGATGCGGGTGGTGCTCAACTCGATCGCCTCCGCCGCGTCGCCCGCCAGCAGGCGCTGGTAGATGCGCGTGGGCTCATCCAGCACCGGCCGGCTGCCCAGCAGCACCTCCAGGAAGGCCAACTGCGGCAGATACCGGCCGATCACCAGCAGGCACACGGTGAGCGGCGTGGACATGATGAGCCCCACCGGCCCCCACAGCGCCGCCCAGAAGGTGGCCGCCACGATGAGCGACAGCGCCGACAGCCCGGTGCTGGACCCATACAGCCAGGGCTCGATGACGTTGTTGCTCACCAGTTCCAGCAGCACGATGAGGCCGATCGTCCACAGCACCAGGTCCCAGCCCGGGTCCACCGCGAAAGCGAGGGTGAGCGGAAACGCCGCGGCAATGAACGGCCCCAGGTAGGGCACGAAGCGCATCACCGCGGCCAGCGACCCCCACAGCACGGCACCGGGCACGCCGATGAGCCACAGGCCCGCCGCCATGGGAATGCCGTAGGTCACGTTCACCAGCAGTTGCATGGTCAGGTAGCGCGTGATGCGGTCGCCCGCCTCGTCCATGGCATCGGTGGCGCGGTGCAGATTGCCCCCCCACAGGCGCAGCAGGCGGTCGCGCAGGTCTACACGGTCCAGCAGGATGAAGATCACGAACACCAGCACCAGGCCCGCCTGGGTGAGCGGCCCACTGACCGCCGAGAGCGCGGCCATGAGCTGGTTGGCGGGCGACAGCACGGGCGGCTGCACCTGCACCTTTTGCACGGCCGGCGCGCGCGTGGCACCCGACAAGGCGGGAGCGGCCGCCTCCACCTCGCGCTGCACGATGTCGAAGGTGCGCTTGGCGCCGTCGAACATGCCGGGCGCGCGCAACTCCTGGCGCAGGCTGCGCAGCTTCTTGCGGATGGTGCTCTGGTAGGAGGGCAGCTGCGCGCTCAGCTCGCGCGCCTCGTTACCGACGAACAGCGCCCCCACGCCCAGCACCATCAGCATGGCCATCACCACCACGATGACCGAGGGCAGGCGCGGCAGGCCCATGCGCTTGAGCTGCGCCACCAGCGGCTCCAGCACGAAGCTCAGCAGGAACGCCAATGCCAGCGGCACCAGCAGCGTACGGCCGAAATACAGGCCCGCGACCACCAGCGCCGCGATCACCAGGCCGATCATGAACCGCAGGCTGGGCACCGTGGCGTCCAAGGCCGTGGCGGTGTGCACGGTGCGCTGCGGCGGATAGCCCGAAGCGGTGGCGCCGCGCGCCGCCCCCGTATCCCTGGCCGGCCTGGAATCGGTCGGCTCCTGCGGCCCGCTGTTGCCCATGGCGTTGTCCCCTTGCATCGCTTCTCGAAGTCGTGTCCGGCGCGTATTGTCTGCTGCGCGGCCCCGCGCCCCTGTAGGCGGCAGCCGCCACAGACTGCACGCGGGCGGGCGGGCGGTTGACAGCGCACGCCGTGCACCGCGCCGCCCGTAAGGCGCTCCACACTACCGATCAATGACCTAAAATAGCCCCAGAGCGCTTGTAGCAAGCGCGAGCAGCTATCAAAATAAAAGCGCCTCTGCCGCACCGCCCCGTCGGCACGCACCTACCGGTCTACCCGAACAAAACCACCGCGCCGCCGCCTTGACCGCCACCGCCACTCCCCTGATTGCCGCCGGCACCCTGCTGGGCGGCATCGGCCTGTTCCTGCTGGGCATGACCATGCTGACCGACGGGCTCAAGCTGGCGGCCGGGCGCGCGCTGGAGCGCATCCTGGCCGCCTGGACGCGCACGCCGCTGCACGGGCTGGTGACCGGGGTGGCGCTCACGGCGCTGGTGCAATCGTCCACCGCCATGACGGTGGCGGCCATCGGTTTCGTCAACGCGGGGTTGCTGGGCTTCAGCTCCGCGCTGTGGGTGGTGTTCGGCTCCAATCTGGGTTCATCGGTCACCGGCTGGCTCGTCGCGTGGCTAGGCTTTGCGGTGAAGGCCGATGCCTTCGCCCTTCCGTTCATCGGCATCGGCATGGCGCTGCAAATCACCGGCAGCGGCACGCGGCGCGGGGCGCTGGGCCAGGCGGTGGCGGGGTTCGGCGTGCTGTTCCTGGGCATCGAACTGCTGCGCCAGGGCTTCACCGGGCTGGGTCCGCAGGCGCTGCCACCGCTGTCCAGCGACCTGCCGGGCCTGGCGCTGGCAGTGCTCATCGGCCTGGGCATGACGGTGGTGCTGCAGGCCTCGTCGGCCACGCTGGCGGTGGTGCTCACGGCCGTGGCGGGCGGCTCGCTGGCGGTGGAAGTGGGCGCGGGCGTGGTCATCGGCGCCAACGTGGGCACCACGCTCACGGGCATCCTGGCCGCCATCCACGCCACTTCCAACGCGCGGCGCCTGGCGGCGGCACACGTGCTGTTCAACGTGGTGACGGCCGCGGCGGCCCTGGCGCTGCTGTCGCCCCTGCTCGCGGCCATCCATCACCTGGGCGTATGGCTCACGGGTGAGGGAGACGCAGTGACGCAGCTCGTGATCTTCCACACCGCGTTCAACCTGCTGGGCGTGCTGCTCATGTGGCCGCTGTCGGGGCCGCTTGCGCGCTTTCTGCTGGCACGCTTTCGCTCGGCGGACGAAGACGTGGCCCGTGCGCAGTTCCTGGACCACAACGTGGCCGCCGTGCCCGCGCTGGCCCTGCAGGCGCTGCGCCGCGAGATGGCGCGCGTAGGCCACCTGGCACTGCAGCTGGCGTCGGATGCCACCCGCATGGCGCCCGTCGCCCTGCCCTGGCAACCGGCCGGCGCACAGGCCGCGAGCCAGCTCACGCGCCAGTTGCAGGCGCTGGAGCAGCTGCAGCAGCAGGTGGGCGCGTTTGTGAGCGACGTGAGCCGCCAGCCGCTATCGCGCGACGTGGCCGACCAGATGCCCGAGCTGCTGCGCATTGCGGGCTACTACGACACGCTGGCGCGTGTCATGCACCAGGTGGGCCAGCAGGCGCTGCGCGTCACGCACCCCGCAACGGTAGCGCCCACCACGCCCGAAGGCCACCCCCTGGCCGCGCTGCCCCTGGCCTTCACCGCGGCGCTGGATTTTTTTGCCGCCGCCGATCCCAAGGCCCACGACCTGGACCAGGTGAACACCGCACACACCGTGTTCGACGCGGCGTATGAAGCCGCCAAGGCCGCCGTGCTGCGCGCGGGTGCCCAGGGCTTGCTGGAAGTGACGGCCGTGCACGAGTGGACGGGCCTGCTGGGCGACCTGCGCCGCGCCGTGGAACAGGCCCACAAGGCAGCGCAGCATCTGGCAGCCCTGCCGCGTCTCAAACCCACCCCGCCCGCCAACGGCCCCACAGGCGGCACACCCGGCGCCGAGTGATCCGCGGGAGTAGATCAGGCAAAAGCGCCTAAAACGCCCTCGCATACTGCGCTGGCAGCTATATAAAGCATAGCAATCTGAGCACATCCGTACGGCTGCACCCCCAACGGGTGTTCCGTCATGGGCCGACGCACTGTTGCGTTATGGCACACGGCTGCGCCGCTGCGGCACAGCCGCGGCACGCCCCACCGCCCCTCCCCTCTGCAGCCGTTCTGGCACGGCGCTTGCACTGAGGCACTGCCGCCGCCGCATCGGTGGCATTCCTTCACAAGCATTCAGGAGACACCACATGAACATGGCCGAAATCGCCAGCCTTGGCATCGCCAACCCCTACAAGCAGCAGTACGGCAACTACATCGGCGGGCAGTGGGTGGCGCCCGTGGACGGGCAGTACTTCGAGAACATCTCGCCCATCAACGGCCAGAAGTTCACGGCCGTGCCGCGCTCCAACAGCAAGGACATCGACGCCGCACTGGACGCCGCGCACAAAGCCAAGGCCGCGTGGGGCCGCACCTCGACCACCGAGCGCGCCAACATCCTGAACCGCATCGCCGACCGCATGGAAGCCAACCTGCTGCAGATCGCCGTGGCCGAGACCATCGACAACGGCAAGCCGCTGCGCGAGACCATGGCAGCCGACATTCCGCTGGCCATCGACCACTTCCGCTACTTCGCCGGCGCCGTGCGCGCGCAGGAAGGCGGCATCAGCGAGATCGACGCCGACACCATCGCCTACCACTTCCATGAGCCACTGGGCGTGGTCGGGCAGATCATTCCGTGGAACTTCCCCATCCTGATGGCGGTGTGGAAGCTCGCCCCCGCGCTGGCTGCGGGCAACTGCGTGGTGCTGAAACCCGCGGAGCAGACGCCCGCCTCCATCCTGGTACTGATGGAGATCATTGGCGACCTGCTGCCGCCGGGCGTAGTCAACGTGGTCAACGGCTTTGGCCTGGAGGCTGGCAAGCCGCTGGCCTCCAGCAACCGCATCGCAAAAATAGCCTTCACGGGCGAGACCACCACGGGCCGGCTCATCATGCAGTACGCCAGCCAGAACATCATTCCCGTGACGCTGGAGCTGGGCGGCAAGAGCCCCAACATCTTCTTCGAGGACGTGATGTCCGCCGACGACGGCTTCTTCGACAAGGCGCTGGAAGGCTTTGCGATGTTCGCGCTGAACCAGGGCGAGGTCTGCACCTGCCCCAGCCGCGCGTTGATCCAGGAATCGATCTACGAGCGCTTCATGGAGCGCGCGCTCAAGCGCGTGGCCGCCATCCAGCAGGGCCACCCGCTGGACAAGAACACCATGATCGGCGCCCAGGCCTCGCAGGAGCAACTGGAAAAGATCCTTTCTTACCTGGACCTGGGCAAGCAGGAAGGCGCCCAGTGCCTCATCGGCGGCGCGCGCAACACCGCCCTGGGCGGCGACCTGGCCGGCGGCTACTACGTGCAGCCCACGGTGTTCAAGGGCCACAACAAGATGCGCATCTTCCAGGAAGAAATCTTCGGGCCCGTGGTCTCGGTGACCACATTCAAGACCGAAGAAGAGGCGCTGGAGATCGCCAACGACACGCTCTACGGCCTGGGCGCGGGCGTGTGGAGCCGTGATGGCGCGCGCGCCTTCCGCATGGGCAAGGGTATCCAGGCCGGGCGCGTGTGGACCAACTGCTACCACCACTACCCCGCGCACGCCGCGTTTGGCGGCTACAAGCAGTCGGGCATCGGCCGTGAGAACCACAAGATGATGCTGGACCACTACCAGCAGACCAAGAACCTGCTGGTGAGCTACACCCAGCAGCCGCTGGGCTTCTTCTAAGCCCATACAGCGCCCCCACTGGCCGTCCCAGCGGGGGCGGCTGGTGCACGGGGGCTCCCCTTGCGTTCATTTGCACAGAGAAGGAGGTTTATCCCATGCCAGCCAAGACAATGAAAGCCGCCGTGGTCCGCGAGTTCGGCAAGCCGCTGACGATCGAAGAGGTGCCCGTGCCCACCCCCGCCGCCGACCAGATCCTGGTGAAGATCGAGGCCTCGGGCGTGTGCCACACCGACCTGCACGCCGCCGAGGGCGACTGGCCCGTCAAGCCCAATCCGCCCTTCATCCCGGGGCATGAGGGCGTGGGCTTCGTCGCCGCCGTGGGCGCCAACGTCAAGCATGTGAAGGAAGGCGACCGCGTGGGCGTGCCCTGGCTGCACTCGGCCTGCGGCCGTTGCACGCACTGCCTGGGCGGTTGGGAGACGCTGTGCGAGTCGCAGAGCAACACGGGGTATTCGGTCAACGGCGGTTTTGCCGACTACGCGCTGGCCGACCCCAACTACGTGGGCCGCCTGCCGAAAGACCTGGGCTTCGTGGACATCGCCCCCGTGCTGTGCGCCGGCGTGACCGTGTACAAAGGCCTGAAGGTGACCGACACCAAGCCCGGCGACTGGGTGGCGATTTCCGGCATTGGCGGCCTGGGCCACATGGCCGTGCAGTACGCCCGCGCCATGGGGCTGAATGTGGCTGCGGTGGACGTGGACGACGACAAGCTCGCGCTGGCCCGCCAGCTGGGCGCCAGCGTGACGGTGAACGCGCGCGACACCGACCCGGCCGCCTTCCTGCAAAAGGAGATCGGCGGCGCGCACGGCGCGCTGGTCACGGCCGTGTCGCCCAAGGCCTTCGAGCAGGCGCTGGGCATGGTGCGGCGTGGCGGCACGGTGTCGCTCAACGGGTTGCCGCCGGGCAACTTCCCTCTGCCCATCTTCGACATGGTGCTGCGCGGCGTGACCGTGCGCGGCTCCATCGTCGGCACGCGTCTGGACCTGCAGGAGTCGCTGGACTTCGCCGCGCGCGGCCAGGTGAAGGCCACGGTGCGCACCGAGAAGCTGGAGAACATCAACGACGTGTTCGCGCGCATGCACAAGGGCCAGATCCAGGGCCGCGTGGTGCTGGACATGGCGGCCTGACGCCGCGGCACAGGTAACGCCATGACCACGCCAGCGCCGCCCGCCACCCGCGTGTCGGCCACGCCCGAGGCCACGGCGCTCATCAAGCGCCTGGTGGCCCAGCACGGGCCGCTGATGTTCCACCAGTCGGGTGGCTGCTGCGACGGCAGCGCGCCCATGTGCTTTGCACGCGGGGAGTTCCTGCTGGGCGGTGCCGACGTGCTGCTGGGCGAGATCGCCGGGCAGCCGTTCTACATGAGCCGCTCGCAGTTCGCGTACTGGGAGCACACGCACCTCCTCATCGATGCGGTGCCGGGCGGCGGGGGCATGTTCTCGCTCGAAGGGCCCACGGGCATGCGCTTTCTCACGCGCTCACGGCTGTACACCGACGAGGAATGGGCCGCCATCGAAGCGCTGGGGCCGCCGCCAACGGGCGGCCAGTGACGCTGTTCTAGAGTTGCTCTTTATTTAATAGCTACTCGCGCTGTATCGGCGGCGTTTTTCAGGTCAATTTCGACTAAATCGCCCGCCCAACCAGCGCAAAGCGCTCCTTTTTCAGGAGCGACACGACTGCGCGCGCAGGTAGCGGTACACCGTGTTGCGCGACACGCCCAGCGCGCGCGCGGCGGCGGAGACATTGCCCGCGTGCGCATCCAGTGCCTGCTGCAGCGCATGGGCCGCCACATCGCCCAGCGGCCGCACGCTGGCCGGGGCCGGAGCCGGGGCCGCGGCACGCGCGCCGTCCGCTGGCGGCACCGCTGGCTGAGAGAACGCCTGCGCCACCACGCGGCCCTGCTGCGCCAGCGCCTCGCATTCCTCCAGGAAGTCCTCCGGCAGGTGCGCGCACGTGATCGCGTCCGCGCCCTCGGCCAACAGCGCCGCCGTGCGCAGCACGTTGGACAGCTGGCGCAGGTTGCCCGGCCAGGCGTGGGCGGCGAACAGCGCCATCACCTCGGGCGCCACCGGTATGGGGCTGTCTGCGGCGGGAGAGTCATGCTGGGCGCGCAGCAACCGCTGCACGATCACCGCCAGGTCCGTGCGCTCGCGCAGCGCAGGCAGTCGCACTACCAGGCCGTTCAGCCGGTAGTACAGGTCGTCACGGAACTGGCCGTCGGCCATCATGGCGCGCAGGTTGCGGTGCGTGGCGCAGACCACGTTCACGTCCACCTCGATCTGCCGCGTGCTGCCCAGAGGCGCCACGCTGCGCTCCTGCAGCACGCGCAGCAGCCGCGCCTGCATGGCGAGCGGCATGTCGCCAATCTCGTCCAGGAACAGCGTGCCGCCGTGCGCCTGCACGATCTTGCCCACGCTGCCCTTGCGGCGCGCGCCGGTGAAGGCGCCCTCTTCGTAGCCGAACAGCTCGGCCTCGATCAGCGACTCGGGAATGGACGCGCAGTTCACCGCCACGAAGGGCCCCCGCGCGCGCGGGCCGTCGTTATGGATGGCACGCGCCAGCAGCTCCTTGCCGGTGCCCGTCTCACCCAGGATCATCGTGGGCACGCCACGCCCCAGCAGCCGCGTGACGCGCTCGATCACCTGCGCCAGCTGGGCATCGCCCGTGTCCAGGTAGCGCAGGCTGGACAGGCCGGGGGTCGCAGCAGGCCGCGCGCGCGGCGGCGGGGCCTCGGCCGGGACGTCCGGGCACACCGGCAGCGTGACGCCGCCGCGTGGCGCAAACTCCACCTGTGCGTGCACCGACACGCCTGCCGGCAGTTGCAGCGCCAGCAGCGTGGGCACCGAGCGGCGCGCATGCTCCAGCAGCGCGCCCATCGACAGGCCGAACAGCGAGGTGAAGGTGTGTGCCGCCAGCGCCGGTCCCGACAACCCCAGCTGGAACTGCGCGCTGCGGTTGGCCGCCAGAAAGCGCCCCTGCGGGGTGAACGCCGCCAGCCCTTCCATGAGCGTGCCCAGGAACTCGGCGCGCGCATGAAAGCGCAGGCGCACGGCATCCTCGTACACCTTGCCGAAGAGGTGGTTCTCCACCATCGCGGCGGACATGCGCACCAGCGCCAGCGTGTGGGCGCTGTGGCCGCGGCGGTCGCCGCTCACGTCCAGCGCGCCGAGGATCTGCCCCTGCGGGTCCAGGATGGGAGCGCATGAACAGGTGAGGAACTGGTTGGCTTCCAGGTAATGCTGGCGCCCGTTGATCTGCACCGCATCGCCCAGGGCCAACGCCGTACCAATGGCGTTGGTGCCCTTGCTGCGCTCCGACCAGCCCGCACCGGGCTGCAGGGCCACGCGGCCGGCGCGGTCCAGGAAGGCATCATCGCCCTCGGCATGCAGGATCACCCCCTGCGCGTCGGTCAGCATCACCATGCTCTGCGTGCCGCGCAGCTGCTGCGCCAGGGTTTCCATGACGGGCCGCGCATGGGCGCACAGGGCCTCGTTGCGTGCCACGGTCCAGGCCAGGGTCTGGCGGTCCAGCAGGTGCAGGTCGGCCTGCTCATGGGGCTGCAGCCCGAACGACTGCGAGCGGGCGTGGGCCTGGGCGACGACGCCTGCCGTGGTCAGCGCCAGCGCGGCACCCGCGGAAGGATGCGCGCCGGGCGTTGCGGTGCGGTGCATGGTGTCTCCTATGCAAGCTATGCGCTGCACGGCACGCGGCCAGGCGGCGCTTTGGGACCGCACGATAGCATCAACGGCCGCTGACGAGCCCAGCAACCGCGGCGGGCACGCTGGCATGGGGCTGCGCCCACGCGTGGGCCAACGCCTGCAGGGCAGTGCCTGCGTCCTGCTCGAGCTTGAGCGCCAGCAGCCCGTCGGCCCGTGTACGCCCCTGGTTGACCGCTGCCACCGGCAGGCCCGCATCGACCGCCGCCTGCACGAACCGGAAGCCCGAATACACCATGAGCGACGAGCCCACGACGAGCACCGCGTGCGAGCGTGCCAGCGCCGCGCGCGCGGCCTCCACACGCTCGCGCGGCACGCTCTCGCCAAAGAACACCACGTCGGGCTTGAGCAGGCCGTTGCCGCAGTGCGCGCAGGAAGGCACATCGAAGCCGCCGAAGTCCAGCCCCTCCAGATCGGCGTCCCCATCGGGCGCGGCGCCGGCCTGCAGGGCCACCCATCCGGGGTTGCGCCGCTCCAGTTCGTGTTGCAACGCGGCACGCGGCGCACGCATGCCGCAGTCCATGCAGCGCACGGTGTCGATGCGCCCGTGCAGGTCCAGCGTGCGCTGGCTGCCCGCTGCGCTGTGCAGGCCGTCCACGTTCTGGGTCAACAGCAGTTCGATGCGGCCCGCCGCTTCCAGCGCAGCCAGCGCACGGTGCGCAGAACCGGGCTGGGCGCGGCCCATCACCCGCCAGCCCAGCAGGCTGCGGGCCCAGTAGCGCCGGCGCGTGGCTTCATCGCCCATGAAGGCCTGGAAGGTGACGGGCTGGGGGCGCTTCCATTCACCGTTGTGGTCGCGGTAGTCGGGAATGCCCACCTCCGTACTGCAGCCCGCGCCCGTGATGACGAACAACCGCGGATGGCGGCGCACGAAGTCAAGCAGCGCATCAACGTTGGCGGCAGCTTGCATCACAGCCCCTCAGTCCATGCCGGGCGCGATGCTCTCGGCGTAGTCGTATACCGCGCCGAGGATGGCCTCGGTGCGTTCGTCATCGGCCTCGGCACCCAGCGTGTCCAGGCGCTCGAACAGCGCGTCGAACGTCAGCCCGCCGCCCTCGCCCTCCACCAACATGGCGACGCGGTGCGCCTCCCAGCGCTCCTGCTCCTCGGGCGAGAGCGTGTGCGGGAAGTTGCGCGCACGGTAGCGCCAGACCAGCTCGGCCAGGCGCGCGTCGTCAAAACCCAGGCGCTCGTGCGCCAACTCTTCGCCGGGCAATGCGCGCAGACGGTTCAGGCGGCGGCGGTCCTCATTGCCCACGAAGCCCCCGTACAGGTCCTGGTCCACATCCAGCGGCCCCTCCGCAGGGCGCTGGAACACCTGGGCCCACACGGCTGTCAGGTCGGGCAACGCGCGCGCCGCGGCGGCATGCAGCGCGGCCTGTGGCAGGTCGATGCCCCAGCGCTGCGCCATGGCCGGCGTGAGCGTATTGAGGTTACCCACCACCATCGGCGACTTGTTCAGGTGCACGCTCTTGAGCGGCAGGCGTGTCACGCCCTCGGGCAGGTCGGCTGCGCGCGTGAACAGGCGCGTGCGGATCTCGTCAGCGGACAGCCGTGCCAGCTCGGAAGGGTCTTGCGCCAGGTCCCAGGCCAGCAGCTCATTCTTGTTGGTCGGGTGGCTGGCCAGCGGCCACATCACGGCCAGGCAGCCGCGTTCGGCGGGGAACATGCCCGAGACGTGCAGGAACGGCCGTGCCTCCTGCGCCGTGGTGGGCAGGCGCAGCTCAGCCGCCACGCGGTCCTTCTTGTGCAGGGACAGCGCGAAGTCGAACAGCCGGGGGTTGCTTGAACGGATGAGCCGCGCCAGCGCGATGGTCGCGCGCACGTCCGACAGCGCGTCGTGCGCGGCGTCGTGCGCCAGGCCGTTGGCCTTGGACAGATGCTCCAGGCGGAAGCTGGGCTTGCCGTCCACCTCGGGCCACGCGATGCCCTCGGGGCGCAGCGCGTAGGTCAGGCGCACCACATCCAGCAGGTCCCAGCGGCCGCACTGGTTCTGCCACTCGCGCGCATAGGGGTCCATGAGATTGCGCCAGAACATGAAGCGCGTGATCTCGTCGTCGAAACGGATGGTGTTGTAGCCCACGCCGATGGTGCCCGGCAGCGCCAGCTCGGCCTCGATGCGGGCGGCGAATTCGCGCTCGGGCAAACCCTTTTCCAGGCACAGCTGGGGCGTGATGCCGGTGATCAGGCACGACTGCGGATCCGGCAAGTAGTCGTTGGCCGGGCGGCAGTAGATCATCAGCGGCTCGCCGATCTCGTTGAGCTCGGCATCGGTGCGGACGGCGGCGAACTGTGCGGGGCGGTCGCGGCGCGTGTTGGCGCCAAAGGTTTCGTAGTCGTGCCAGAGAAAAGTGTGCATGAGGTAGAAGTTGCAGCCGGAAACAGTGCCAGGGCGAAGTATGCATGGCAGGCCGGCACAATGGCCGCATGCGTTTTCTCTTCATGCCCGACACCCTCGCCCGGCGCCGCGCCGCCGCCTCCGCACTGGGCCTGGCAGCACTGGCGGGGTGCGCCTCCGCTCCGCCAGCGACCCCCGCCGTAGCGGCTCCATCCGCTGCACCCAGCGCCCTTGCTCCCGCGCCGGTCATCCCCCAACTGCCGTCGCCCGCAGCGCCCACCACCCCGGCGCCTGCCCCGGCAGCATCCACCGTGGAACCGGCGAGCACGCCGGTCGCGCCGGCGGCGCCCGACACCACCGCAACCACGCTGGCCGGCTTCCACGCCTGGGTGAGCGCCTTTGCACGCGAGGCGCTGGCCGCCGGCATCCGCCCGCAGACCGTGGCCGCCACCCTGGGCCAGGCACAGTGGCAACCGCGCGTGGTGGAACTGGACCGCGCCCAGCCCGAATTCACCCGCCCGCCCTGGGCCTACCTGGACAGCGCAGTGTCACCCCAGCGTATTGCGCAGGGACGCGAGCAGCGCCGCCAGTACGCCGACGCGCTGGACGCGGCAGCGCAGCGCTACGGCGTGCCCGCCAGCGTGGTCACGGCCATCTGGGGCATGGAGAGCAACTATGGCCGCAACTTCGGCAGCTTCCGCACCGTGGATGCGCTGGCCACCCTCGCCTACGACGGGCGCCGCAGCGCATGGGCCCAGCGCGAGTTGCTGGCCGCGTTGCGCATCGTGGACCAGGGCGACATCGCGGCCGACGCGCTCATCGGCTCCTGGGCCGGGGCCATGGGGCACACGCAGTTCCTGCCTTCGGTGTTCCTTGCCCATGCGGTGGATGCGGACGGGGACGGGCGGCGCGACATCTGGGGCAGCGTGCCCGACGTGGTGGCGTCCACGGCCAACTTCCTGTCCCATTCGGGCTGGAAGAGCGGTGAGCCGTGGGGCGCCGAAGTGCTGCTGCCGCCCGGCTTCGACTACGCACGCGCAGAGCTGAGCGTGCGCCAGGCCAGCAGCGACTGGGCCGCTGAAGGGGTGCGCGGCGTGGGTGACGCGGAGCTGCCGCCGCTGCAGGACGCCTCCGTCCTTACCCCGGCAGGCGCGCGTGGACCCGCCATCCTGGTCGGGCCCAACTTCCGCGCGCTGCTGCGCTACAACAACTCGGTGAACTACGCCCTGGCCGTGGGCCTGCTGGCACGGCAGATCGACGGCGGCGCGGGCCTGGCATCCGCCTGGCCGCGCGAACTGCAGCCTCTGTCGCGCAGCGAAGTACGCGCGCTGCAGGAGGCGCTGAACGCACGCGGCCTGGACACCGGCACGCCCGACGGCGTGGCAGGACCCGCCACGCGCGCTGGGGTGCGCCGCTACCAGCAAAGTGTGGGCTTGCCCGCCGATGGCTATGCCACGCGCGAACTATTGCAGCGACTGCTGACGCCCTGAGCCGGCGTCACCGCGTTGTTTTACTCCTTTTTTGATAGCTACTAGCGCTTGCTGCATGAGCGCTAGAGCCTGATTTCATCAAGATCGCCGCTTCACTCGAAGCCGCGACCCTCGCCCGCCTCCTCGTGGGTCACGCCGTCGCGTATGTGGTAGATGCGCTTGAAGGTGGGGATGATCTTCTCGTCGTGCGTGACGACGATGATGGCCGTTTCCAGGCGCCGCGCCATGTCGTTCAGGATGCGGATCACCGCCATGGCACGTTGCGAATCCAGCGGCGCCGTGGGCTCGTCGGCCAGGATCACCGGCGGGCGGTTGACCAAGCCGCGGGCGATGGCCACACGCTGCTGCTCCCCGCCCGACAGTTGCGATGGCATGGCCGTGGCCCGGTGCTGCACGTCCAGGGCCGTGAGCAACTCCAGTGCGCGGCGGCGCGCCTCGTCGTTGGGCACGCCGGCCAGCATGGGCAGCAGCGCCACGTTGTCGGTGGCATCCAGAAACTGGATCAGGTACGGCGCCTGGAACACGAAGCCGATCTGGTCGCGGCGCAGCGCGCGCAGGTCGGGTACTTGCCAGCCGTCGTCATAGATCACCGTGTCGCCCAGCGTCATGCGGCCCGACGTGGGGTCGATCACCGCGCCCAGGCACTTGAGCAGCGTGCTCTTGCCCGAGCCGGACGGGCCGATCAGGCCCACCACCTCACCCGGTGCCACGTGCATGTTCACGTCCTTGAGGGCGAGGAACGCCGTGTCGCCGGAGCCGTAGCGCTTGGTCAGGCGCTCGATGTGGATCCCTTTCCTGCTCATTGCTGCGTCCTCACCCTATCGCCTCGGCCGGATCGACCCGCAGCGCCATGCGGATGGCCACCACGCTGGATAGCACGCAGATCGCCAGCACCGCGATGAACCCCGCCACCGTATCGAACGGCACCAGCAGCACGTATTTGGGAAACAGCGGCGCGGCAAAGGTGGCCGTGATCTTGCCAACGACGAAGCCGATCACGCCCAGCACCAGCGCCTGCTGCAGGATCATCCAGGCGATGGTGCGGTTGCGCGTGCCGATGAGCTTGAGCACGGCAATCTCGCGGATCTTGTCCATCGTCAGTGTGTAGATGAGAAAAGCCACGATGGCCGCACTGACCAGCGCCAGGATCACCAGGAACATGCCGATCTGCTTGGCCGATGTGGCGATGAGCTTGCCCACGAGGATGCCTTCCATCTGAGAACGGTCATACACCGTGAGCCGCTTCCAGCGGCGGATGGGCTCGGCCACCTCCTCAGATGTGAAGCCCGGCTGCACGCGCACCAGCACGGCATTCACATAGCTGTTGCTGGTTTGCGAGGCCACCACCGCATCCAGCAGGTCGGGAACGCCGGGGCGGTTGAAGGCCGGGTTGGCCTCGGTGCGGCGGCGCTGCATGAGGATGGCGTCGTTGTCCTTGAGAAACTGCGCCTCCTGCGCATCTTTCAACGGTATGAACACCATTGGGTCGCCGCTGGACGAGACCATGCGCCGCGTGAGGCCCACCACCGTGTAGTGGTTGCGCCGAATCTTCAGCACATCGCCCAGACGCACGCCGGCTGCCACGTCGGCGACGGCCTCGTAATGGCCGCGCGTGATCTGGCGCCCCGCCACCAACTGCGGTGGCCAGCCGGGCGCGCCTGGGCCGCTCGCGGTGATGCCCACCACCATGGAGCGCACATCCTTGTCGCCGTGGCCCACCTGCATGGTCAGGTAGGTGATGTTGGCGGCCTGCGCCACGCCCGGCATGGCGCGGATGCCGCGCCACAGGTCGTCGGGCACGCTGGAGGATTCCGCGTAGGGGCCCAGCGTGTCTTTCTGCACCACCCACAGGTCGGCGCCGCTGTTGTCCAGCAGCACCTTGCCGTCGTCCACCATGCCGCGGTAGACGCCCGCCATGGTCAGCGTCACGCCGATCAGCAGGCCCAGGCCGATGCCGGTGAAGACGAACTTCCCCCAGGCATGCAGAATGTCGCGCCCTGCCAGGCTGATCAAGGCGCCACCCCGGCAATGCGCTCGACCACGTGCACGCGGCTGCGCGCCGTGAGCGCCCTCTCGCTGTACACCACGATGGAGTCGCCCACGGCCAGCCCGTCCAGCACCTGCACATGGCCGTCGAGGTCCGCACGGCCCAGGCGTACCTGCGCAAACTGCGGCTTGCCACCGACCAGCTTCCACACGCCGCGCTGCCCGTCCACGAAGCGGATGGCCGCATTGGGGATGGTGGGCGCTTCGGGCAGTGCCGGCAGGCGCACGGTGACCTCGGCCAGTTCACCGACGGGGGGCAGCGGTGTAACCGGTGCATCGAAGACGATCTTGGCCAGCGTCTCCTCTGTCACCGCGTCCGCCAGGGGCTCGACGCGCAGCACGCTGCCGACCAGGTTGTCCCCGCGGCGCGAGCGCAGCACCACCTCGGCCGGTAGCTGCGCCGCCAACCCTTGGGCGGTGATCTGGTCAAAGCGCGTGTCGATCCACAGGCTGGCCGGGTCGATGAGCTTTACCACCGCCTGCCCCGCCACCACGGTCGTGCCAGGGTCGGCATCGCGCGCAGCCACCATGCCGGCCACGGGCGACACCAGCCGCAGGTTGCCACGCTGCGCGCGCAATGCCTGCAAGTCAGCGCGCAGACGGCTCGCATCCTCGCGGGCAGCGGCCAGCGCGGCGTCTGCCACGGCCAGTTCCTGCTGCTTGGTGGCGTAGCTTTCCTCGCTGGTGCCGCGCACCGCCACCAGTTGCCCGTAGCGCTGGTGCTGGGTCTGCGCATAGCTCTGCCTGGCCTCTGCCTGGCGCAGCGCGGCTTCGGCGCTCTTAATGGCCGCCTGCTGTGCGCGCACGCGGTCGTCCAGGTCCACCGGGTCCATTTCGCCCAGCACCTGCCCAGCCTCAACCCTGTCGCCCACCTGCACGTCCAGGCGCTGCACGCGCCCCGCGAAGGTGGGGCCGATCTTGTACAGATACCGCGCCTGCACCGTGCCGATGCCCGAGAGTGCCGGGGCAATGGCGCGCGATTGCACGCTGCCCAGCGTGACCGCCACGGGCGCCAGCGGCCCCGAACGCAGAGCGACATAGACGAACAGCGCCACCAGCGGCGCAATGACGGCGATCAGCGCCAGCGTGCGGCGCTGCAGACGGGGAAACTTCATAGCGCTCTTCCGATGCCGCGGCGGTAAATGGCAAACACGCCCTGCGCATCGCGGCGCATGCGCTGCACGTCGCCCGCGAGCAGCGACTGCATCACCAGCCCCTGCACGGTGCCGATGAACAGCACGGCAGCGGCCTGCGCATCCAGTTGCGGGTCCAGCTCTCCCGCGGCTTTGCCGGTTTCCAGCAGCCCGCGCAGGCGCTCGCCGTAGGCCGTGATCAGGGTCTGCACCATCTGCTTGGGCAGGGTTTGGCCAGGGCGTTGGAGCTCCCCAAAGATGAGGCGTGGCACACCGGGCCGCTCGCACACGAAATGGATGTGCGCCATGAACACAGCCTCCAGCGCCGCCAGGGGAGAGGCTGCCCCATCCGCGGCCGCGTCCACGCGCGCCATGAGACGCTGCGCCACCCACGACATCACCGCCTGCAGGATGGCGTCCTTGGACGCGAAATGCCGAAACAGTGCCCCCTGCGTCACGCCCATATGCTGGGCAATGGCGGTGGTGGTGATGTCGCTGGGGTTCTGCTGGGCCGCCAGATCGACCACGGCCTCCACCGTGGCGATGCGCCGTTCGTCGGCGGGCAGGTACTTGGGCAGCTCACTCATGCAATCACCAAAAGAAAGTAATTTATTACTATCTTATCAATAAACACGTTCGGCACAAGGCACGCAGCCCCCTGGAGCGTCCCCGGGGCTCCCATTCGCACGACCACCCCAGCAATTCGCTCTCTTATCGATAGCTGCTCTCGCTTGGTGGTTGGGCGCCGGAGGCGCTTTTGTTCATAAGCATGGCGCGCGCCCATAAAAAAACCCGCAGCGCGGGCTGCGGGTTTGTTAAAACGCGGCGGTGCCGGAATCAGTCGGCGGTGGCTTCTTCGGGTTCGGCCGGTTCGGACTTGGCTCCGCGCTCCTTCTTGGGCACCGGCTGGATGTCCAGCAGCACCTCGGAAGTCTCCACGCCCTTGTCGTCCGTCTTGAGCTCAATGTCCACCGTCAGACGCCCGCCTTCGGTCAGACGACCGAAGAGCAGCTCATCCGCCAGCGCCTTGCGGATAGTGTCCTGGATCAAGCGCTGCATGGGGCGCGCGCCCATGAGCGGATCAAAGCCCTTCTTGGCCAAGTGCTTGCGCAGCGCGTCGGTAAAGGTAACTTCCACCTTCTTCTCGGCGAGTTGCTGCTCGAGCTGCAGCAGGAACTTGTCCACCACGCGCAGGATGATCTGCTCATCCAGCGGCTTGAAGCTCACGATGGCATCCAGGCGGTTGCGGAACTCGGGCGTGAACAGGCGCTTGATGTCGCCCATCTCGTCGCCCGCCTGGCGCGGATTCGTGAAGCCGATAGCGGCCTTGTTCATGGTCTCGGCGCCCGCGTTCGTCGTCATGATGATGATGACGTTGCGGAAGTCGGCCTTGCGCCCGTTGTTGTCCGTCAACGTGCCGTGGTCCATGACCTGCAGCAGCACGTTGAAGATGTCCGGGTGTGCCTTCTCGATTTCGTCGAGCAGCAGCACGGCGTGCGGCTTCTTGGTGATGGCCTCGGTCAGCAAACCACCCTGGTCGAAGCCCACGTAGCCCGGAGGCGCACCGATGAGGCGGCTCACGGCGTGGCGCTCCATGTACTCCGACATGTCGAAGCGGATCAGGTCCACACCCATGATGTAGGCGAGCTGCTTGGCGGCCTCGGTTTTGCCCACGCCTGTGGGGCCCGAGAACAGGAAGGAGCCGATCGGCTTGTCCGCCTTGCCCAGTCCCGAGCGTGCCATCTTGACGGCGGCGGCGAGCACCTCCAGCGCCTTGTCCTGGCCGAAGACCACGCTCTTGAGGTCGCGCTCAAGCGTCTGCAGCTTGCCGCGGTCGTCATTGGACACGTTGGCAGGCGGAATGCGGGCGATCTTTGCCACGATCTCCTCGATCTCGGCCTTGCCGATGGTCTTCTTGCGCTTGGACGGCGTCAGGATGCGCTGCGCGGCGCCAGCCTCGTCGATCACGTCGATGGCCTTGTCGGGCAGGTGGCGGTCATTGATGTACTTGGCACTCAGCTCGGCCGCGGCCTGCAAGGCGGCGGCGGCGTACTTCACGCTGTGGTGCTCCTCGAAGCGGCTCTTGAGCCCCTTGAGGATGTCGATGGTCTCCTGTACCGTTGGCTCGACCACGTCCACCTTCTGGAAGCGCCGCGACAGCGCCGCGTCCTTTTCGAAGATGCCGCGGTATTCGGTGAAGGTAGTCGCGCCGATGCACTTGAGCTGCCCGCTAGACAGCGCAGGCTTCAGCAGGTTGGACGCATCAAGTGTCCCGCCCGACGCCGCGCCCGCACCGATCAGCGTGTGGATCTCGTCGATGAACAGGATGGCGTTGGGCTTGTCTTTCAGGCTCTTCAAGACGCCCTTGAGGCGCTGCTCGAAGTCGCCGCGGTATTTGGTGCCCGCCAGCAGCGCGCCCATGTCCAGCGAATACACCGTGGCCTCGGCCAGGATCTCGGGCACGTCATTCTGCGTGATGCGCCAGGCCAGGCCCTCGGCAATCGCGGTCTTGCCCACGCCGGCCTCACCCACCAGCAGCGGGTTGTTCTTGCGGCGGCGGCACAGGATCTGGATCGTGCGCTCGACCTCGTAGTTGCGGCCGATCAGGGGGTCGATCTTGCCGTCCTTGGCCGCCTGGTTCAGGTTCTGGGTGTATTGCTCCAGGGGCGACGCCTTTTCACTGCGCTCGCCTTGCGCGCCCTCTTCCCCGTCGGCCTGGCCCTGGGCCTTGGCAGGCTCCGGCGGCTCGCCCTTCTTGATGCCGTGGGCGATGTAGTTCACCACGTCCAGGCGCGTCACGCCCTGCTGGTGCAGGTAGTACACGGCATGGGAGTCCTTTTCGCCGAAGATGGCCACAAGCACGTTGGCGCCCGTGACCTCCTTCTTGCCGTTGCCCGTGGACTGCACGTGCATGATGGCGCGTTGAATCACCCGCTGGAAGCCCAGCGTGGGTTGTGTGTCCACCTCGTCGGTACCGGCGACCTGCGGGGTGTTGTCCTTGATGAAGTTGGTCAGCGATGCGCGCAGATCGTCGATGTTGGCAGCGCATGAACGCAGCACCTCGGCCGCGCTGGGGTTATCGAGCAGTGCCAGCAGCAGGTGTTCCACGGTGATGAACTCGTGGCGTTGCTGGCGTGCCTCGACAAAGGCCATGTGCAAGCTGACTTCCAGTTCCTGGGCAATCATGTGAGAACTCCTTTGTGCTTGCGTGTTAGGGATGACTGTAGATCGGGAGCAATGCCCCCTTATTCAACGGGCTCACTCAAACATTGCAGGGGGTGGCCTGCCTTGTGCGCCGCTTCCAGCACCTGGTCCACCTTGGTAGCGGCGACATCGCGCGTGTACACACCGCACACGCCTTTGCCGTCCAGATGGATCTTCAGCATGATCTGCGTGGCGGCCTCGCGGTCCTTGTTGAAAAACTCCTGCAACACGACGACGACGAATTCCATGGGGGTGTAGTCGTCGTTGAGCATGACCACCTGGTACATCTGGGGCGGCTGGGTCTTCTGCGTACGCCGCTCCAGCACGACCGAACCACCCTCGTCCCAGGACGGAGGGGTGGGAGCCGGCACCGGCGCGGGGATTGGGGGGGTGGTTGCCATGAATTTCATTCTAGCGAGGCCGATGCGGCACCTGAGCAGACCGCACATGGTGCCGCGCGGGCTTTTTTCAAGCGCTGATCACAGCCCTACTCATAGACCACATTCACAGCACCGCTGCCCGCCTGAGCGCTCCACGCGGCCAGCGCGGCATCGCTGGGAAAGAACCGGCTGGCCTCTCCCAACTGCACCTCGGCCGTGGCCGCGCCGGCCGCCGCTGTGCAGCGCAACTGCATGCGCACGCGCAGGCCATGGGCAAGCACCTCGCCGTGTTCTGTCTCCTCCCGTTGCGGAGGATAGTCACGCACCAGCGCCCCGATGTCTGGCAACTGCTGCCCCAGGCACACCTGCAGATAGCGCCCATAGCGTGCCCGCGCACCCGCCAAATCCCAGACCTGCTGCACCTTCATACGCAGGCCTCCGCTGAAGTGGTCCAACTGCAGCCGACCACTCACCACTACGAATTCATCGTCCTTGAGCAGGCCGGCGTTCGCGTTGATCAGCCCTTCGTCGGCGGAAGCCTCGATGACGCCCGACTTGTCGTCCAGCTTGAACAACGCCAGCCTGCCGCGCTGCCCGTTGATGACGCGGTAGTCGCTCACGATGCCGGCGACCACCTGCGTCTCGCGGCTGTCTACCAGTTCGTCGATAGCGGTGCGCACGAAGCGGCGCACTTCCTGGTGCACTTCATCGAACAAGTGGCCCGAGAGGTAGAAGCCCACCGCGGTCTTCTCCTGCATCAGCCGTTCCTTGATGCCCCAGGGCATCACATCCACCAGATCAGGCTCCTGCGTGCTGGAGCCGATGGCGTCATCGCCCATCATGTCGAACAGCCCGCCTTGGTTGGCGTTGGCGATCTGCGCATTGGCAAACTCGAACGCCCGATCGAGGGATGCCACGAGCGCGGCACGGTTGAGCTGCAGGGCATCGAAGGCGCCCGCCTTGATGAGCGCCTCCACCGTGCGCTTGTTGACGCGCGTGCGGTCCACGCGTACGCAAAAGTCAAACAAGCTCTTGAAAGGCCCCCGGGTTGCGCCCTGTGGGCCCACGCCCTGCCCTTCGCGGGCGGCGATGATGGCCTCGATCGCCTGCTGTCCCGTGCCCTTGACGGCGCCCAGGCCATAGCGGATGACCTTGTCCGTCACCGGCTCGAAGCGGTAATTGCCGCGGTTGATGTCCGGCGGCTCGAAGGTCATGCCGAAATGTTTGACCGCGTCTTCATAGAGCACCTTGAGCTTGTCGGTGTCGTCCATTTCCACGGTCATATTGGCGCAGTAAAACTCCGCCGTGTAGTGCACCTTGAGCCACCCGGTGTGGTAGGCCAGCAGCGAATAGGCGGCGGCGTGCGACTTGTTGAAGCCGTAACCCGCAAACTTTTCCATCAGGTCGAAGACCTCGTCGGCCTTGTCCTGACTGATACCCTTTTCGGCTGCACCCTTGCGGAAAATGGCACGGTGCTCGGCCATTTCCTCGGCCTTTTTCTTGCCCATGGCGCGGCGCAGCATGTCGGCGCCGCCGAGCGAGTACCCACCCAGCACCTGCGCCGTCTGCATCACCTGCTCCTGGTAGACCATGATGCCGTAGGTCTCGGCCAGCACGGGCTCCACCAGCGGATGCGGGTACTCCACCACCTCCTTGCCGTGCTTGCGGTTCACGAAGCTGGGAATCAGGTCCATGGGGCCGGGCCGGTACAGGGCATTCAAGGCGATCAGGTCTTCCAGCCTGCTTGGGCGCGCTTCCTTGAGCATGCCTTGCATGCCCCGGCTTTCAAACTGGAACACGGCTTCTGTCTTGCCGTCCGAGAACAGTTTGTAGGTCGCAGCATCGTCCAGGGGAATGTTCTCGAACGCGAAGTTTTCCTGCCCTTTGTGGCGCTGCATGATGAACTCACGCGCGATTTCCAGGATGGTCAGCGTCGCCAAGCCCAGGAAGTCGAATTTCACCAGGCCGATGGCCTCCACGTCGTCCTTGTCGTACTGGCTCACCGCCGATTCGCTGCCTGGCTGCTGGTACAGCGGGCAGAAATCGGTCAGCTTGCCCGGCGCGATCAGCACGCCGCCGGCGTGCATGCCAATATTGCGCGTCATCCCTTCGAGTTTTTGCGCCATCTCGATGATGGTGCGCACGTCTTCCTCCTTGCGCACGCGCTCGTACAGGATGGGTTCCAACTCCAGGGCGTAGTTGTTCTTGTCCCCCTCCTTCTTGGGCTCTGGCGGGTAGGCCAGCGTATAGGTCTGGCCGGGTTTGCCGGGCACCAGCTTCGAGATACCGTCACAGAACGTGTAGCTCATGTCCATCACCCGCCCCACGTCGCGGATGGCAGCCTTGGCCGCCATCGTGCCGAAGGTGGCGATCTGGCTCACGGCCTCCTTGCCGTACTTGTCCTTCACATAGTCGATCACCCGGTCGCGGTTGGCCTGGCAAAAATCGATGTCGAAGTCGGGCATGGACACCCGTTCGGGGTTCAGGAAGCGCTCGAACAGCAGGTTGTATTGCAGCGGATCCAGATCCGTGATCTTGAGCGCGTAGGCCACGAGCGAGCCCGCACCCGAGCCGCGCCCGGGGCCCACCGGGCAGCCGTTCTTCTTGGCCCACTGGATGAAGTCACCCACGATGAGGAAGTAGCCGGGAAAGCCCATCTTCAGGATGGTGCCCAGTTCAAACTCCAGCCGCTCCTGGTAGCGGGGGCGCTGGCGGTCGCGCTCGGCGGTGTCCGGGTACAGGTGCAGCAGCCGCTCCTCCAGGCCCTCATGGGACGCGTGGCGGAAGTACTGCTCCATCGTCATCCCACCCGGAATGGGGAAGTTCGGCAGTTGCGGCTTGCCCAGCACCAGCGACACATTACAGCGCTTGGCCACCTCAACGGTGTTGGCGAGGGCGCTGGGTACGTCGGCGAACAGCGCTTCCATCTCGGCACTGCTCTTGAAATACTGCTCGCGCGTGAAACGGCGCACGCGCCGCGGATTCGCCAAGATCTCGCCCTCGGCAATGCACACGCGCGCCTCGTGCGCCTCGTAATCGTCCGGCGTTGCGAACTGCACCGGGTGGGTGGCTACCACCGGCAGGGCCAGGCGCGCGGCAAGCTGCACCGCGGCGGTGACATGGGCTTCGTCGTCAGTGCGTCCGGCGCGCTGAACCTCCAGGTAGAAGCGGTGCGGGAAGATGCCCGCCAGACGCAGCGCCAGCTGCGCAGCTCCGGCGTCATCGCCCTTCATGAGCGCCTGCCCCACGGGACCGGCCTGCGCTCCAGCGAGGGCAATCAGGCCGTCGCCCAATTCCTGCAGCCACTGCCAGGTGCACAGCGCCTGGTTCTTGACGATGTTGCGCGTCCACGCGCGGGTCAGCAGTTCGGAGAGGTTCAGATACCCGGTGCGGTTCTGCACCAGCAGCACCATGCGCGAGGGTGCGCCTGCCGCTTCGCCCTCCAGGTAGATTTCGGCGCCCAGGATGGGCTTGACGCCCTTGCCCCGGCCTTCCTTGTAGAACTTGATCGCGCCGAACAGGTTGTTCAGGTCAGTGATCGCCAGGGCGGGCTGGCCGTCTTTCGCCGCCGCCTTGACGACCTCGTCGATACGGGTGGTTCCGTCCACGACGGAAAATTCAGTGTGCAAGCGCAAGTGGACAAACATGCGGCATTGTAGGAACGCGGGCATGTCCCATGCTTGCTCAGGGCCCCGCGCGCAGCATCCTTACAATGGCGCCATGCGGCAGTTCCATGGAGGTGCCGCCGCCGTCGCACACCCTTAGTACAAGAGCTGCCGCCATGCCGCGTTTTCCCCTGCCTTTGATTTCTGCCCTGCTCGCCGCCGGCCTGCTGGCTGCCTGCTCCAGCACGCCTGAAGACAAGACCGCTGGCTGGAGTACCGACAAGATTTATTCGGAAGCACGCGACGAGCTCAATGGCGGCTCTTACGACAAAGCCGTGCCGCTGCTGGAAAAGCTGGAAGGACGCGCCGCCGGCACGCCGTTGGCACAACAGGCCCAGTTGGAAAAGGCCTACGCGCAATACAAGGGCGGCGAGAAGGCGCAGGCTATTGCCACGCTGGACCGCTTCATGAAACTGCACCCCGCCAGCCCAGCGTACGACTATGCGCTGTACCTCAAAGGCTTGGTGAACTTCAACGACAACCTGGGCCTGTTCTCGTGGCTCTCGCGCCAGGACCTGTCGGAGCGCGACCAGAAGGCCGCCAAGGACTCGTTCGAGTCCTTCCGCGAACTGGTGACCCGCTTCCCCGAGTCGCGCTACACGCCCGACGCCCGCCAGCGCATGACCTACATCGTCAACTCGCTGGCGCAGTACGAGGTACACGTGGCGCGCTACTACTATGAACGCGGCGCATATGTGGCCGCCGTGAGCCGCGCGCAGAGTGCGGTTGCCGACTACAAGGACGTTCCAGCGACGGAAGAGGCTCTGTACATCCTGGTTCGGTCGTACGACGCGCTGGGACTCACGCAACTGCGTGACGACACCCGCCGCGTGATGGATGCTTCCTATCCTCAGAGCAGCCTGCCGCAGACGGGATTCAAGGCGAAGGCGAACCCCTGGTGGAAGTTCTGGTAAGGGCATCCAGTGCCGCGCCGAACTCTTCCTGCGTATGCAGCCTCCGCATGGGGGGCAATGCCCGCAGCAGAGGCTTGCCATAGCCCTTGTGCAACAGACGTGTGTCGGCGATGACCAGTATGCCGTGGTCGTTCTCGTTGCGGATCAGCCGGCCGGCCCCCTGCTTGAGCGCCACTGCCGCCGATGGCAGGGCGTGTCTGCGGAACACGTTGCCACCCTGGTCCGCCAGCCGCCGTGCCTGCGCCTGCTCCCACGGGTCACCCGGAGCGGGGAATGGCAGCTTGTCGATCACCACCATCTGCAGGGCCTCGCCTGGCACGTCGATCCCCTCCCAGAACGACGCCGCCCCCACGAGCACATGGCCCGCCGGCCGGCCGCTCGCGTCAAGCTGGGCACGAAAGCGCTCCACCATGCGCGACCGTGAGGCATGTCCCTGCACCAGCACCTCGATGCCGCCGCCGGGCGCGAAACGGCGGCATAGCTCATCCGCGATCACCGCAAGCGCCCGCAGACTGGTGGTCAACACCAGCGTATGCCCGCCAAGCCTTGCTACGGCATCACCCACCCAGCGCGCAAGCTGAACGCTGTGCCCCGCGTCGGAAGGCAGCGGGAGTGCGGGCGGCACATACAGCGCCGCCTGCCGCGCGTAGTCGAAGGGGCTAGGCACCTGCAGGGTACGAGCGCCCTCCAATCCACAGGCATCGGTGAACCAGCGCAGGTCCTTGCCATCGCCCAGCGTGGCGGAGGTATAGATCCACGAACGCGGTGCGGACGCGGCAGGCGGTTCGTCGCTCTCGTCCCAGGCGCCCTGCGTGGGGGGCTTTCCCTTCCACAGCGTGCGCAGGGCGCCGGCCACATCCAGGGGTGTTTCCACCATGCGCAACGCGCCTGCAGATTCAATCCAGCGCACCGTGCCAGCGTCCGCGTCGGAACAGAAATGCAGTACACGCTCCAGCAACGCGACCGTCCGGCTGTGCAGGTGGGCCAGATCGGGAGCGTGCTGCGCCACGCCGTCCAGTGCGGCCAGCACCGCGCGGAGTGCCGCCACCGCCCCCTCCAGCGCACCGTCCCAGGCAGACGGATCCAAGGCCTCGGGTGTGATGCCCGTCCAGGCGATGCGGGAGCCGGCTGCATCGGCATCTTCGCCCGGAGCGACCGCCAGGCGCAGCGCGTGCGCGCACTGGCGCAGGTGCTGGAGCAACCCCTGCCAATCCGCAGCGCCGCGCGCATGCCGCGCCCCAGCCGCCACCACATCCTGCCCAAGTTGCAGCAGCTGGCTGGTGCTGACATGTGTGCCCAGGAACTGGGCCGCGGTCTCGGCCAACCGGTGGGCTTCATCGAACACCACGACCCGGGTGTCCGGTAGCAGTTGCGCGGCCCCCGCCCCCTGCGCACCGAGGTCCGCAAAGAACAGGTGGTGGTTGATGATGAGCACATCCGCCGCCTGCGCGTCGTGCCGTGCGCGGTAGACATGGCATTGGCGCAACCGCGGGCATCCGGAACCCAGGCAGTTGTCCACCGTCGAAGTGACCTGCCTCCAGGCGGCTGAGTATTCATCCAGACCGGGGACCTCCGCCAGGTCTCCGCTGCGCGTGGACTGGGCCCATCGCTCGACACACGCCAGATCGTGGGCGACTGCTTCGTCATGCCCCTCCCCGTTGCGACGCGCCTGCTCCAGTCGGTAAAGGCAAAGGTAATTGGCCCGGCCTTTGAGGGCCGCTACGCGTAGCGGGAGCGCCAGCGCCTGCTGCAGCAGCGGCAGGTCGCGCGTCAACAGTTGGTCCTGCAGCGTCTTGGTGGCCGTGGAAATGAGCACACGCTCGCCGCTCAGCAGTGCGGGAACCAGATAGGCAAAGGTCTTGCCAATCCCCGTTCCCGCTTCCACCACCAGTGACTCCCGGGCGTTGATGGCCTGCGCCACAGCGACGGCCATGGCCGCCTGCCCCGGGCGGGAACGCAGATCAGGCCGCACACGCGCCAGGGGTCCGTCGGGCGCAAACACCGGGAGGACGAGATCGCTCAAGGACATGCGCCGCAGGCCAAAAGAAGTGTCAGAAAGGAATGGCCTTGCACCGGCCGTGATGCTCTAAAAACACAAGCAGACGCACCAGCGATGACAAGGCCCGGGAGTTGATCATAATAGGCGGCTCCCCCGCTTTCGCGACTGCGAGGCGGCCTTTCGTCCTCCGCTCCAATCCCATGACCAAAGCGTTCCGCCTCATTGCGTCGACCGGCATCCACAAGGGTGACCGCGAGTACCAGCAAGACCAGGTCGCCCTGCTGTCGCACCCGCGTTTCAATGGATGCGTACTGGGCGTGGTGGCCGATGGCATGGGTGGCCGCAGCGGAGGACGCAAGGCGTCCGACCAGGTGATGCTCACCGCGCGCCAGTTGTTTGAACGCTATTCGCCAGAAACGGACGACGCCGCCGCCCTGCTCAAGCACATCGTGGAGGAGGCGCACATCGTGATCCGCCTCACCGCGATTTCCGCGGAACAGGAGCCACACAGCACCATCGCGGCATTCGTGATCAACCCACGCGGCGATTGCCACTGGGCCCACGCAGGGGACTCGCGCATCTACCACTTCCAGGGGGGGCGGCTGGTGTTCCGCACCAGCGACCACTCCTATGTGCAGGCGCTCGTGGACCGTGGCGAGATCACGGAAGCCGAGGCCAACACCCACCCCCACTCCAACATCCTCGTCGGCTGTCTGGGCACCGAGAGCGACCCTCCCATCACCACCCACCTGATTCCGCAGATGCAGCCGGGCGACGTGCTGCTGGCCTGCAGCGACGGCGTGTGGCACTACTTCTCACCTGCGGAACTGGCGTCGGTCCTGGATTCGCTGACGCCGCGCGAGGCCACCGAGTTCCTCATCGACAAGGCGCGCTCGCGCGCACGCGGAGGCGGCGACAACCTGTCGCTCGCCATCGTGAAGATCGAAACTCTGGTAGAGGAAAAGAAGCCTCCACGCTTGGCGCAACTCACACCCGCCACCTAAAACGCGCGTGGAAGACGGCCCCGCATGGGCCGTGGCGTCCACCGGGCCCTAAAGGGCACTCAACGGTCGCTGCCCGCGGCCGGGGCCGGCGGCGGCAATGCCGGCGACGGCTTGCGGCCGGCCGCCTCGGCTTGCTGGCGCTCAAGGCGTTCGCGGCGCTCACGCGCTTTCTGCTGCTTGGCCTCGTAGCGGGCGCGGGAATCCTGGATGCGCTGGGGCTGCGTTTGCTCACGGCGTTGCACATCGGCCGAATGCTCGGCTGCGCGGCGGCTCTGCTGCTGCGCACGGTCGCGCGCCTCCTGCTCGCGGGGCTTCTGCGGCGCGTTGCGAGGCGCCACCCGCATCGGGGCGGGACGCTCCCCGGCTTCCAGTTTCTGGCGTTGCTCCTGCTTGCGCTCCTCGATTGCTTGCAGGCGTTGCCCCGCCTTCTCCCGGCGCTCCGCATCGTTGATCTGCACTTCCTGGCGGTGCAGCACGTTGTCGGCCTCACGTGCCTGTACACGCACCCTGCGCAGGCAATCCTCCACGGCAAATTGCTGGTAGCAAGCCGCCTCGCCGCGCTCACGCTGCGCCTCGATCTCCCGGCGCTGCGCCTGGATGTGCTCACGCTGGGTCCGGCGCTGCCGCTGCGCCTGCGCTGCATCGGTCACAGGAGCGTCGGCAGCCCACGCCGCCAGGGGAGGCAGCGCTGCCCCACCCATGCACAGGAGGGCTGCGGCAAGAAAGCGGGAAGGCAGTGCAGGCATCAGGTCAGTCCGGTATCGACGACGCGCCGCTCAAGCGCCAGGAATTCCTTGGATTGCATCTCGTTGAGGCGCGAAATGGTGCGTGGAAATTCATGCGCCAGGGGGCCTTCCGTATAGAGCTGCTCGGGCGGCACGGCGGCGGAGACGACGAGTTTCACGCGCCTATCGTAGAGCACGTCCACCAGCCAGGTAAACCGGCGCGCGGGCGACGCCATGCTGACAGGCATGTAGGGCACGTTGGACAGCAGCACCGTGTGGAACTGCGAGGCGATTTCCAGATAGTCGTTCTGCGACCGGGGGCCCATGCACAGCTCGCGGAAGTCGAACCACACCACGCCGCCCGCACGGCGGATGGCCTTGATCTCGCGCGCCTCGATGTGCAGCACCGGGTCTTCGTCACGCACTTCGGCCAGCTGCTGGAAGGCGTGCTGCATGGCCGCGTCCGCCGCGGGGCCCAGGGGCGTGTGGTAGAGCTCGACCAGCTCCAGCGCACGGCGCCGATAGTCCGTGCCGTTGTCCACGTTCACCACTTCCATGCGCTCGTTGAGCAGGTCGATGGCGGGCAGGATGCGGTCGCGGTGCAGGCCGCCGGGGTACAGTTCGTCGGGCTTGAAGTTGGAAGTGGTGACAAAGCCCACGTCGTTGTCGAACAGCGCCGCCAGCAGGCGGTGCAGGATCATCGCGTCAGTGATGTCCGCGACGTGGAACTCGTCAAAACAAATCAGCTTATAGCGCTTGGCGATGCGCGCACCCAGCACATCCAGGGGGTTCTGCGTCCCCTGCAGGCCAGCCAGTTCACGGTGCACTTCGCGCATGAATTCGTGAAAGTGCAGACGCACCTTGCGCTTGATGGGTACGGCGTTGAAGAAGCAGTCCATGAGGAAGCTCTTGCCCCGCCCCACACCGCCGTACATGTACACGCCACGCGGCACCTGGGGCCGGTTGATGAGCTTCTTCAGCGTGTTGGAGCGGCGCTGCTTGTACGCTCCCCATTCCTGGGCACAACGCTCCAGCGCATCCACGGCCCGCAACTGGGCCGGATCGCTCTTGAAGCCCTTGGCGGCCAGCTCGGCCTCGTACGCCTGCCTGACGTTCACCCGCATGTTATCCCTATGCTTCAAAAACAATAGCTGCCAGCGCTTGTCACACAAGCGCTGGCAGCTATTTTTGCCTCAAATTATCAGAAATTGAGGGTGCGCTTGTCCACGGCCAGCGCCGCTTCCTTGGTGGCTTCGGACAGCGAGGGGTGGGCATGGCAGATGCGCGCAATGTCTTCGCTCGATGCCTTGAACTCCATGGCGACCACGGCTTCGGCGATCAGTTCGGAAGCCATCGGACCGACGATGTGCACGCCCAGGATTTCGTCCGTGGCGGCGTCGGCCAGGAACTTCACCATGCCGGTGGTGTCGCCCAGCGCGCGCGCGCGGCCATTGGCCAGGAACGGGAAGGTGCCCGCCTTGTACTTCACGCCGTCGGCCTTGAGCTGCTGCTCGGTGCGTCCGACCCAGGCGATCTCGGGGCTGGTGTAGATGACCCAGGGGATGGTGTTGAAGTTGACATGGCCATGCTGGCCAGCCATGCGCTCGGCCACGGCCACGCCCTCTTCCTCGGCCTTGTGCGCCAGCATGGGGCCGCGCACCACGTCGCCCACCGCCCACACGCCGGGCAGGTTGGTCTTGCACTCGCCGTCGACCACCACGGCGCCGCGCTCATCCAGCTTCAGGCCCACCCCTTCGGCGTTCAGGCCGGTGGTGTTGGGCACGCGGCCGATGGAGACGATCAGCTTGTCCACTTCCAACACCTGGGCCTCGCCCTTGGCGTTGGTGTAGGCGATGCTCACGCCCTTCTTGCCAGTCTTGACTTCGCCAATCTTCACGCCCAGCTCGATCTTCAGGCCTTGCTTGTCGAAGGCCTTCTTGGCCTCCTTGGCGATCTGCTCGTCCACCGCGCCCAGGAACGTGGGCAAGCCTTCCAGAATGGTCACGTCGGCACCCAGGCGGCGCCACACGCTGCCCATTTCCAGGCCGATCACGCCGGAGCCGATCACGCCCAGCTTCTTCGGCACGCTGCCGATGGCGAGCGCGCCGTCGTTGGACAGGATCTGCTCTTCGTCGAAGGCCGCACCGGGCAGCGCACGTGCGTTGGATCCGGTGGCCACGATGACCTGCTTGGCGGTCAGCGTTTCTTCGGCCTTGCCGGTGACCTTGATTTCATAGCCGCCGTCCACCGCCTTCACGAAGGAGCCGCGGCCGTGGAAGAAGGTCACCTTGTTCTTCTTGAACAGGTACAGGATGCCGTCGTTGTTCTGCTTCACGACGTTGTCCTTGCGGGCAATCATCTTGGCCACGTCCATCCTCACGCCCGTGGCGGTGATGCCGTGGTCGGCAAAGTGCAGGTTGGCATGTTCGAAATGCTCGGACGACTGCAGCAGCGCCTTGGAGGGAATGCAGCCCACGTTGGTGCAGGTACCGCCGGGCGCGGCGCCGCCAGCGGCGTTCTTCCACTCGTCGATACAGGCCACATTCATGCCCAACTGGGCGGCGCGGATGGCGGCGATGTAGCCGCCAGGGCCTGCGCCGATCACGATGACGTCAAATTGCTTGCTCATGGTTCAAAAACAGTATCTGGTGATGAGAAAAAACCCACCGCTGGACCGGGCCGGGGGTGGGTTTTCGTATGCGTCGAACCCTGTGGGAATTACAGGTCGAACAACAGGCGCGACGGGTCTTCCAGCGCGTCCTTCATGGCCACGAGGCCCAGCACGGCTTCTCGGCCGTCGATGATGCGGTGGTCATAAGACATGGCCAGGTAGTTCATCGGGCGCACTACGACCTGGCCGTTTTCGACCACGGCGCGGTCCTTGGTGGCGTGCACGCCCAGGATGGCCGACTGCGGCGGGTTGATGATGGGGGTGGACATCATCGAGCCGAAGGTGCCGCCGTTGGAGATGGAGAACGTGCCACCGGTCATCTCTTCGATGCCCAGCTTGCCGTCGGCCGCCTTCTTGCCGAATTCGGCGATCTTCTTTTCGATGTCGGCAAAGCTCATCTGGTCTGCGTTGCGCAGGATGGGCACCACCAGGCCGCGCGGCGAGCCCACGGCGATACCGATGTCGAAGTAGCCGTGGTAGACGATGTCGTTGCCGTCCACCGAGGCGTTGAGCACCGGGTACTTCTTGAGGGCATGCACCGCTGCCTTCACGAAGAAGGACATGAAGCCCAGCTTCACACCGTGCTCCTTGGTGAATGCGTCCTGGAACTTCTTGCGCAGGTCCATCACCGGCGCCATGTTCACTTCGTTGAACGTGGTGAGGATGGCGTTGGTGGACTGCGATTGCAGCAGGCGCTCGGCGATGCGCGCGCGCAGGCGGGTCATGGGCACGCGCTGCTCGGGGCGCTCGCCCAGCTCTTCCTTGGACGCGGGCGCGGCCACCTGCGGCAGGGCCTTGGTGGGCACGCCGGTGGGGATGACGGCCGCGGTGGACTTCACCCCGCCGGCCACGGCCGACAGCACGTCGCCCTTGGTCACGCGGCCATCGCGGCCGCTGCCCTGCACCTGCGAGGCCGACAGGTTGTTCTCGGCCAGCAGCTTGGCGGCTGCGGGCATGGCCACGTCGCCCTTGCTGCCACCCGCGGCCGGTGCCGGCGCGGAGGCCGTGGCCGCCGGTGCGGCAGCGGCGGCTGCCGGCGCCGGTGCCGGCGCGGCCGCAGCGGCCTTGCCTTCGGTGTCGATCTTGGCGATGACCTGGTCGGAGGTCACCGTGCCGCCATCGCCCACGACGATCTCGGCGAGCACGCCGGCCGCAGGCGCGGGCACTTCCAGCACCACCTTGTCGGTTTCGATCTCGATCAGGATCTCGTCCTGGGCGACGGCCTCCCCGGCCTTCTTCTTCCATTGCAGCATCGTGGCTTCGGCCACGGATTCGGACAGCTGGGGGACCTTGACTTCAACGATGGACATGTTTCGAATGCTTTCCAAAAGAGGGTTTTGTCTGTACTTCAGTAGCGGGGGTTCTCGGCCTTACTTGGTCAGGACAAAACCCTTGAGCTTGGCGAACGCGGCCTCGACCAGCGCCTTTTGCTGCTCCTGGTGCAGGTGCGCGTAGCCCACGGCGGGCGACGCGGAGGCGGCGCGGCCGGCATAGCCCAGCTTCTGGCCATCGAGCATGTTCTCGTGGATGTTGTGCTGGATGAAGAACCAGGCGCCCTGGTTCTGCGGTTCGTCCTGGCACCACACGATGTCGGTGGCATTCGGGTACTTCTTCAGCTCGGCGGCGAAGGCCTTGTGCGGGAACGGGTAGAGCTGCTCGACGCGGATGATGGCCACGTCGGTGGCTTCCTTCTCCGCGCGCTTCTTGACCAGGTCGTAGTACACCTTGCCGGAGCAGGCGATCACGCGCTTGACCTTGGCGGCGTTCTGCGCGACGGCCTCGTCCTTCTCGCCCAGCAGGGTCTGGAAGCTGCCTTCGGTGAACTCCGACAGCACCGAGGTCGCGTCCTTGTTGCGCAGCAGCGACTTCGGGGTCATGATGACCAGCGGCTTGCGCAGCGGGCGCACCATCTGGCGGCGCAGCACGTGGAAGATCTGGCTGGCCGTGGTGGGCTGCACGATCTGCATGTTGGCCTCGGCGGCCAGCTGCATGAAGCGCTCCAGGCGCGCCGAGCTGTGCTCCGGGCCCTGGCCTTCGTAGCCGTGCGGCAGCATCAGCGTGATGCCGTTCAAGCGGCCCCACTTCACCTCACCCGAGGCGATGAACTGGTCGATCACCACCTGCGCGCCGTTGGCGAAGTCACCGAACTGCGCTTCCCAGATCACCAGGGTGTTGGGGTCGTTAGAGGCGTAGCCGTATTCGAAGGCCAGCACGGCCTCCTCGGACAGGATGGAGTCGATGACAGTGAACGGCGCCTGGTTCTCGGCGACGTTCTGCAGCGGCACGTAGGTGCCTTCGTCCCACTTCTCGCGCTTTTGGTCGTGGATGACGGCGTGGCGGTGCGTGAACGTGCCGCGGCCGCTGTCCTCGCCCGACAGGCGCACCGGGTAGCCCGAGGCCACCAGCGATGCGAAGGCCATGTGCTCGCCCATGCCCCAGTCCACGTTGATCTCGCCACGGCCCATGGCGGCGCGGTCTTCCAGCACCTTCTTGACCAGGGTGTGGACCGTGAAGCCTTCCGGCACCGTGGTGATGCGCTCGGCCAGGCGTTTCCACTCGGCCAGCGGGATGGCGGTGTCGCCGGCGTCGGTCCAGCTCTTGCCCAGGAAGGGGCTCCAGTCCACGGCGTACTTGCTCTTGAAGTTGGTGAGCACCAGATCGACCGTGTGCTTGCCCTCCTCCAGCGCGGCGCGGTAGGCCTTGGCCATGTCCTCGCCCAGCGTCTCGCCCAGGCCCTGCGCGGCCAGCTTGTCGGCGTAGAGCTTGCGCGTGCCCGGGTGCTGGGAGATCTTCTTGTACATCAGCGGCTGGGTCAGCGCCGGCGTGTCCTGCTCGTTGTGGCCGAGCTTGCGGTAGCACACGATGTCCACCACCACGTCCTTGGCGAATTCCATGCGGAATTCCAGCGCCAGCTGCACCGCCAGGCACACGGCTTCCGGATCGTCGCCGTTCACGTGCAGCACGGGCGACTCGATCATCTTAACGATATCGGTGCAGTACAGCGTGGAGCGCAGGTCGCGCGGGTCGGAGGTGGTGAAGCCGATCTGGTTGTTGATGACCAGGTGCACCGTACCGCCCGTGGTGTAGCCACGGGTTTCGGACAGGGCCAGGGTTTCCTGGTTCACGCCCTGGCCGGCAAAGGCCGCATCGCCGTGCACCAGCACGGGCAGCACCTGTTTACCCTTGGGGTCGCCGCGGCGGTCCATGCGCGAGCGCACCGAGCCCTCGACCACGGGGTTCACGATTTCCAGGTGCGAGGGGTTGAAGGCCAGCGACAGATGCACCGGGCCGCCGGTCGTGGAGACGTCGGAGGAAAAGCCCTGGTGGTACTTCACGTCACCGGCGGGCAGGTCCTCGGGGGCGGTGTGCTCGAACTCGGCGAACAGGTCCTTGGGCATCTTGCCCAGGGTGTTGACCAGCACGTTCAGGCGGCCGCGGTGGGCCATGCCGATCACCACTTCCTGCACGCCCTTCGCGCCTGCGGAGTTGATCAACTCGTCCATGGCGGCAATGAAGGACTCGCCCCCCTCGAGCGAGAAGCGCTTCTGGCCCACGTACTTGGTGTGCAGGTAGCGTTCCAGGCCTTCGGCGGCCGTCAGGCGCTCCAGGATGCGCTTTTTCTTGTCGGCAGAGAAGTTGGGCTTGCTGCGGATGCTTTCCAGCTTTTGCTGCCACCAGCGCTTTTGCACCTGGTCGGTGGCGTACATGTACTCCACGCCGATGGTGCCGCAGTAGGTCTCGCGCAGCGCGTTCAGCAGCTCGCGCAGGGGCATCTTGTCCTTGCCGAAGAAGGTGTTGCTCGCGTCGAACACCGTTTCCTGGTCGGCATCGCTGAAGCCGTAGAACGACGGCTCCAGTTCGGGAATCTGGGGGCGCTCGGTGCGCTTGAGGGGGTCCAGGTCGGCCCAGCGGTGGCCCACGTTGCGGTACGCGGCGATCAGTTGCTGGACGGCGGTGCGCTTGCGGCCCATCTCGGCGTCGGCGCTGGCCACCACGACCTTGGTGCCGCCGGCCTTGGCGCGCTCGGCGAAGGCGTTGATGACGGGCAGGTGGGGAACGTCCTTGGCATTGCTGCCGTCTACCGCGGGCACATGTTGCAGTGCGTCAAAGTATTCGCGCCAGGAGTCTGGCACGCTGCCAGGGTTGGCAAGGTAGTTCTCATACATCTCTTCGACGTAGGGCGCGTTGCCGCCGAAAAGATAGGTGTTGCCTTGGTAGGCTTGGTAGACGGATGTCGGATCGCTCATATTCCGCTGACCTCCACTTCCCTGAAGGAAGCGTTAGCTGGTTAACAAACCTTCCGCGTCACGGCTGAACCGGTTGGCGGATGCGACTGTGGCAGGGGAAGGGCCTCGTTTGCGGCCGCTATTGTGCCATTGAACGCCTGCGCGCGCGGCGAGCGGTGTATCAAGACAGGCGTGTGTGTGGCTTACATTTTGGGCTTCGCTCCTTCCACCGCCCCCATGAACCCGCCCACGCTCCAGTCCCGCACCCTGCTGCTCCTGCTCACCGTCGTAACGCTGGCCTTTGGCGCCATCCTCTGGCCGCTCAACGGCGCCATCTTCTGGGGTGTGGTGCTCGCCATCCTGTTCACGCCGCTGCACCGGCGGCTGCAGCGGCGCATGCCGCGCAGGCGCAACCTGGCCGCGCTTGCCACCCTGGGCGTGTGCCTGGTGATCGTGATCTTGCCGGTCACGCTGATCGGCGCTTCGCTGGTGCAGGAGGCCAGCGTGGCCTACGAGCGCGCCCGCTCCGGGCAGCTGAACTTCGGCGCCTACCTGCAGCAGGTGCTGGCCGCACTGCCCCCTTGGATGCTGGAGCTGCTGGACCGCTTTCACCTCACCACCCGCGCGGAGCTGCAAGCCCGCCTGACCACGATCGGCGCCCAGGCCAGCCAGTTCCTGGCCACCAAGGCGCTGGACGTGGGCCAGAACACGCTGCAGTTCGTGGTGAGCTTCGGCGTCATGCTCTACCTGTTGTTCTTCCTGCTGCGCGACGGCGCGCGGCTGGCGGCGCGCATCCGCGAGGCCATCCCCCTGGATGCGCGGCACAAGGAGCAGTTGGCCATCAAGTTCACCACCGTGATCCGCGCCACCGTGAAGGGCAACATCGTGGTGGCCGCCGTCCAGGGCGCCCTGGGTGGCCTGATCTTCTGGCTGTTGAACATCCAGGGGCCGGTGATGTGGGGCGTGCTGATGGCGTTCCTGTCGCTGCTGCCCGCCGTGGGCGCCAGCCTGATCTGGGGGCCCGTGGCCATCTACTTCCTGGCGACCGGCGCGCCGGGGCAGGCCGTGATCCTCACCGCCTATGGCGTATTCGTCATCGGGCTGGTGGACAACGTACTGCGTCCCGTGCTGGTCGGCAAGGACACCAAGCTGCCCGACTACGTGGTGCTGATCTCCACCTTGGGCGGCATGGCGCTGTTCGGGCTCACGGGCTTTGTGATCGGCCCGATGATCGCCGCGCTGTTCATCGCCACCTGGGACCTGTTCGCGCCGCACGACGGCGCAGAACGCTCCTGAAATAGTAGCTCCCAGCGCTTGATGGGCGGGCATTGAAGGCCAAAACGCCTTCAACCCCGCCGACGCACTCATTCCGCCTCAATACCCGCAGCCTTGATCACCCTGCCCCACTTCTGGGTCTCGGCGGCCTGAAAGCGCGCCAGCTCTTCGGGCGTGGTGGTCCAGGCCTCGGAGCCTGCGGTCTCGAAGAACGACTGGGCGGCCTGGCTCCTCGTCGCCTGCGCCAGCAGCGCGTTCAGCCGCGCCACCACGGGCGCGGGCGTGCCGGCGGGCACGTAGGCCGCAAACCAGTAGCCCATGTCATAGCCCTTCACGCCTGCCTCATCCAGCGTGGGCACCTCGGGCAGCTGCGTGCTGCGCGTTTGCGTGGAGTACCCCAGCGCGCGCAGCTTTCCCGCCTTGACCTGAGGAACGCCGGTGGACGTGTCGGTGATCATCAGGTCGATCTGCCCGCCGAGCAGATCGGTGATGGCCAACGGGTTGCTCTTGTACGGCACATGCAGGATGTCCACCCCCGCCAGTTGCTTGAGCATCTCGCCGGCCATGCGGCTGGAAGAACTGCCGCTGCCAAAGCTCAGCTTGCCGGGGTTCTTGCGGGCGGCGGCCAGCAGGTCGCCCACGTTCTTGTAGGGAGCGCCCGCGTTCACCACCAGCACCTGGCCGCCCTTGCCCAGGCCGGTGACGGGGGCGAAATCCTTCACCGGGTCGTAGGGCAGTTTCTTGTACAGGTGTTCGTTCGCGGCATGCGTGGTGTTGGTGGTGATGAGTACCGTGTACCCATCCGCCGGTGCCTTGGCGACGGACTGCGCGGCGATCATGCCGCTGGCGCCGGCCTTGTTCTCCACGACCACGGGTTGCCGCGCATCGGTGCTCACGGCCTGGCCCAGTGCCCGCGCCAGTTGGTCGGTGGCACTGCCGGCCGCAAACGGCACGACGAAAGTGACGGGCTTGGCAGGATAGGCGGGAGCCTGTGCGTTGGCGGCGCCGGCCGCGGCACACAGGACGGCCGCAGCGGAGGCAGCCAGTACACGGCGGCGATGCGGGAACGGGTTCATGGTGTCTCCTTGGTTGTGGTGATGAAAAATGCCGCCGGCGCGCGTCAATGCGCTCCGGCCAGGTGATGTACAAGCGCCGCCGGCATCCGCACCGGCAGGTCCAGCAACAGAAAGGACAGCGCCTTGCCATGGCTGTCGAGGTTGAGCGCGTCGTTCACGCCGCCGTCCAGCACGCCATCCAGCACGAAATTCATCGCCTGCAGTTGGGGCAACAGATAGCGCGTGACGCGCGTGGGCCCGCGCGCCGCGAACTGGCGCGCCACGGCCTCCTCGGTAACCTGCTGCACCAGCACGTCCCACAGGGCCGGGTGCCAGGCGATCACGCTGATGTTGGAGCGGTCGCCCTTGTCACCCGTGCGGCCGTGCGCCAGGCGATACAGGGGAACCGTGAGATCGGTAGGGTTCATCGTGGTCCTTCAGTCCAGCAGCGTGTAGCCAGGATTGACCGCCTCGCGCGGCACGAGGCAGGAAACGGTGCCCAGGCGCGGGCGCATGGCCGTGCGCACACCGCCGCCCCCCGCCGGGCCGCAGCAGTACAGCGCCGTCACCTCGCGCACCAGGCGCTGCGCGCTGGCATGGTCGCGGTGCTGCAGTGCCACGCGCAGGCGTACGTCCTGCGCGCCCTGGCTTGCCTGCGCCGCCAGCCACCGCCCTGCGTCGTCACCCCAAACGCTGGCCACGCCGATCAGGTCCACGCGCAGCGGTGCCACGCTCGCAAGCCGCTCGCGCAGCACGTCGCCCGCCAGGCGGGCGCGCTCCTCGGCGCGCGCGCCGGCATACGAAATCTCGCCCTCGGCAAACCAGCCGGACTCGAAGCACACATTCACCTTCAGCGACGGCGGCCGCGCATGGCCGCGCACGCCCTGCAGGTGCACGCGGTCGCTGCCGACCTGCGCCACGCTCGCCTGGGTGATGTCGGCCACCACGTCGGGCGTCAGGTAGGCGGCGGGGTCGTGCAGTTCGTACAGCAGCTGCTCCTTGACCGTGCGCTCGTCCACGCGCCCCCCCGTGCCCGGCGGCTTGGTGAGGGTGCAATGGCCGTCGGCGTCGATCTCGGCGATCGGGTAGCCCAGCCGGGCCAGGCCCGGCACGTCCTTGTAGCCCGGGTCGGCAAAGTAGCCGCCCGTGACCTGCGCGCCGCATTCCAGCAGGTGGCCCGCCATGGTGGCGCGCGCCAGGCGGTCCCAGTCGTCCATGCACCAGCCGTAATGCGCCAGCGCCGGGCCCAGCACCAGCGCAGGGTCGGCCACGCGGCCGCAGACCACGATGTCGGCCCCCGCGCGCAGCGCCTGGGCGATGGGTTCCGCGCCAATGTAGGCATTGGCGCTCACGATGGGCTGCGCGGGCATGGACGGGCCCAACGCCCGCTCCAGCACGGCGCGGTGCTGTGCGCCGCTCAGGTCGTCGCCGTGCACCACCGCCACGCGCGGGCGGCGCGCGCCCAGCTCGGCTGCCAGTTGCTGGATACGCAGCGCAGCGCCCCGCGGATTGGCCGCGCCAAAGTTGCTCACGATGCGCACGCCGTGTTCAAGGCATTGCGCGAGCACCGGCCGCAGCAGCTCATCCAGCAGCGGCTCATAGCCCGCATCGGGATTGGCGCGGCGCGCCAGTTGGGCCAGCGCCAGCGTGCGCTCGGCCAGGGTCTCGAAGATCAGCACGCCGGGCCGGCCGCTGTCCACCAGCGCCTGCACCACGGGTGCGGCAGCATCCAGGCGGTCGCCCGAGAAGCCGGCCGCACAGCCGATGAGCAGGGGTGAGGGGTTCGCCATTGCAGGGGTCCTTGGGGAATGTCTCCAGGGCGCACTGTAGGCACGGCAGGTTATTCTGTGAAATAGATTGTCAAGATCAATTCATCTGGATATCAAATGAATATCTCCACACGGCAGGTCGACGCCTTCCTTGCCCTGGCGGCGCAGCGCAGCTTCACGCGCGCCGCGGCGCAGTGCCACTTGTCGCAGCCGGCCTTCAGCGCGCTCATCCGCGCGCTGGAGGACGACCTGGGTCTGCGCCTGTTCGACCGCAGCACGCGCCATGTGAGCCTGACGGCCGAGGGCGAGAACTTCCATGCGTCGGCGCTGCGCATTCGCGCCGAGGTGGATGCCGCGCTGGCCACGCTGCGCGACGCCGCACTGCTGCGGCGCGGGCGTGTGTCCGTCGCGCTGCTGCCCTCGCTGGCCGCAGGGTGGCTGCCCGGTGTGCTGGCCGGCTTTCGCGCACAGCACCCGGGCGTGGAACTGGACATTGCCGACGTGCTGTCCGAGCCTTGCATCGAGCGCGTGGCCACGGGCAAGGCCGACTTCGCGCTGGCCGCCATCCGCGCGGACACGCCCGAGCTGCAGGCCGAGCCCTTCTGCGAGGACGGCTTTCACCTGGTCTGCCGCGCGGACCATCCGCTCGCCCGGCAGCCCTTGCCCGCCGGCCGGCGCAGCGCCGCCGCGCAATGGCGCGCCCTGGCCGAGTGGCCATTCATCCATCTCGCGCGGCACAGCAGCGTGCGCCAGTACCTGGAGGCGGCCTTCCATCCCCATGCGATGCGCACGCTGATGGAAGTGGAGCAGTTGGCCACCGTCATGGGCATGGTGCGGGCCGGGCTGGGCATCAGCGTGGTGCCTACGCTCACGCTGTTCCACTTCCAGCAGGAGGGCCTCGCCACCCGGCCGCTGGCCCTGCCCGGGCTCACGCGGCAGATCTACCTGGTGCGCCGGCGCGACCGGGGCCTGTCGGTGGCCGCGCAGGCGCTGTACGCACGGGTGATGCAGCAGCGGCCGATGCATGCCGAAATGCCATCAAAACAATAGCTGGCAGCGCTTGACGGACAAGCGCTGGAGCCCGATTTCCCTGAAACTTGCGTTCACCCGCGCCCACGGCCTGCGGGGCACCCCCGGTGGCACTGCACGCTCTGCGATGCCACACTCGGGCCATCACATGCGTGCGCAGGAGGAAGCCATGAACACCCACGACACCGTGTATGCCTGCATCGACGGGCTGGCCACCACCCACGCCGTGGTGGACGGGGCCCTGTGGGCCGCGCAGCGCCTGCAGGCCCCCCTGGCGCTGCTGCACGCACTGGAGCGGCCTGAACCTATGCCGCCCGTGGGCGACTACAGCGGCGTCATCGGCATGGGCGCGCAGGACCTGCTGCTGCAGCGCCTGAATACCCTCGATGAAGAGCGCAGCCACGTCGCTCAGGAGGCCGCGCGCCGCATGCTGGCCGAGGCCCAGGCGCGCGTGGATGCCGCCCGCGTGCCGTCGCTGCAGGCGCTGCTGCGCCAGGGCGAGCTGACCGACGTGCTGCTGGAGCACGAACCCAGCGCGCGCCTGTTCGTGCTGGGGCGCCAGCACCGCGCCACCGCCGCGCGCAAGCTGCGGCTGGACTACCGTGTGGAAGGCGTGGTGCGCAACGTGCGCCAGCCGGTGATGGTGGTGACCATGCCGGAGTTCGTGGCGCCGGCGGGCTTCGTCGTGGCCTTTGACGGCAGCGCCACCGCGCGCCGCGCCGTAGAGGCCGTGGGCCGCAGCCCGCTGCTGCGCGGCATGCCCGGCCTGTTGGCCCTGGCCGGCGAGCCCACGCTGGAGATGCTGGAAGCGCTGCAAAGCGCCCAGTCACACCTGGAGGCCGCAGGCTTCGACATCACCACGCAGATCGTGCCGGGCGTGCCGGAGGAGGCGCTGCCGGCCCTGCTGCAGTCGCACGGCAACGTACTGCTGGTGCTGGGCGCCTACGGGCACTCGCGCATCCGCCAGCTCATCGTCGGCAGCACCACCACCGCGCTGCTGCGGCTGTGCAGCGTGCCGGTGCTGGTGCTGCGCTGACGGGTTCACTATCGATTCAATAGCTGCTAGCGCTTACTGCATAAGCGCTGCAGGCCTTTTTTATCTGAACTGTGACGTCCCTACGCTAGGGCCTGTTCACACTATTTTTGCCAGTGCGAATGGCGTGAAAACCGCGCCAATCTAGGCGCGTGACGACGCCAAGGCCGGGGCCTTGGCTAGGAGGGCAACGACGAATGGCGCGGTTTTCACTCCGTTCCCTCCGGGTTGCGATCAAAAAGGGCCATTCGCGGCGTTGCCAAGCCTCGCTGGGGTAGCACCCCAGCTTCGTTTGGCGCCTTGCGCCTGGCCCTTTTTGATCGCAACGCATCTGGCAAAAATAGTGTGAACAGGCCCTAGCCCCCGCCCCGCGCCGGGGCGAACGCCCTCAATCCGCGCCGCGCGGCACGACACCCCAGCGCCGCGCCCAGGCCAGCCCCTGCGAGGTGCCGCCCGGGCCCGCGATCGCCGGACGGTATTCACAGCCCACCCAGCCGTCGAAACCGCAGGTGGTCGCCACCTCGTCGATCACGCCCAGCAGGTAGTCGACCTGCAGTTCGCCCTGGTCGGGCTCGTGCCGCTCGGGTACGCCGGCGATCTGGAAATGCCCCACCCGTCCCGTGGGCAGGTAGTGGCGGATCTTCGTGGCCACGTCGCCCTCCATGACCTGGCAGTGGTACAGGTCGAACTGCACCTGCACGTTGGAAGCGCCCAGTTCCTGCAGCACGGCATGGGCGTCCTGCTGGCGCTGCAGGAAGTAGCCGGGCATGTCGCGCCCGTTGATGGGCTCGATCATCAGCCGCACGCCCTGGCGCCCGGCCTGGCCGGCGGCCCAGCGCAGGTTGCGCAGGTAGCAGGCGCGTGCGTCGGCGTGCGCCAGCCCGGGCGGCACCACGCCAGCCATCACGTGCAGGCGCTCGCAGCGCAGCGCCTGCGCATAGTGCAGCGCCTGTTGCAGCCCCTCCTGGAATTGCGCCTCGCGCCCCGGCAGGCAGGCCAGGCCGCGCTCGCCCGCCGCCCAGTCCCCCGGCGGGGCATTGAACAGTACCTGCGTCAGTCCATGTTCGGCCAGGCGCTGCGCAATCTGCTCCGCAGGATGGTCGTAGGGAAAGAGGTATTCCACCCCCCGGAAGCCGTCGCGCGCGGCAGCGGCAAAGCGGTCCAGGAAGGCATGCTCGGCGTAGAGCATGGAGAGGTTGGCAGCAAGGCGGGGCATGACAGGAAGGGCGTTCGTACAAAAAAGGGCGCCAGTCGCGGACTGGCGCCCTTCATTCTAGGAACGCGTGGTGGGCGTCAGGGGAACGTGAAGTTCACCGTCTGGGTCGTTCCCGCGCCCAGGGTCAAGGCCTGCTGCTTGTCGGCCTGCCCCGCCAGGCGCGCCTGGATGGTGTAGCGCCCTGCGGCTCCGGCATCGGCCGTGAACACGAGCGGAGTGGGCGCCGCGGCATACGGCGCCACCAGCGGGGCGGCCGTGGGCAGCGTGAAGCTGTAGGCGCCGGTCACGCCGTCCACGGGCTTGGCCGACACTTGCACCGTGCCAGCCGCTGCCAGCGGCTGCAGGGCCCGCACCCAGGCATCCACCGACGTGGTGCCGTTCACGGTGCCAACGGGCGATGCCGGCAGCGCCACGGCCTGCGTGGACGTGCCGACGGAGGTGACCAGCTCGGACTGCACCGGCACCTGGGTCACCACGGCCGTGGTGCGGCCGGGTGCCGTCAGCACCAGCGTGTAGCTGCCCGGCACCACCGGCCGCAGCAGGTAGCGGCCCGAAGCGTCCGGCACGGTGGCGCGCACCACCTCGCCTTGGGACTGCAGCGTCACCGTGGCGCCAGCAACGGGTTCGACGAAGCCCTGCACACCAGAGACCAGGCGCGGAATCACCGCCACCACCGGCTTGAGCAGGTAGCGGCCCGATGCGCCGGCCGTGACGACGGACTTGCAGGCGTCGAAGTCGAGCACGAAGTCCGCCATCTGGTTGGCGGCGATGTCGATGTTCACGTTCATCTTCACGCCACTTTGCTGGCCGCTGGGCGTGGTCAGCGCTACTTCGCCCGACCCTGTGGGCACGACGGAGTTGGCGAAGGGGGCCGCTCCGCCATTGCCCGCCAGCACCAGACGCATCTGGGTGTATTTGCCCGTGGGCAGCGGCAGCTCGCCCAGTTCCTCCAGCACGCCGTTGGTCAGCGACAGCAGGTCCACGCGGCGCGCGGGGTTCAGCGTGAGCTCATGCCAGCCGGAAGCGTCATCCGCCGCCGTAGCGCTTTGGTGCACGCGTATTTTCTGCACGGTGACGTTCACCGCGTCATAGCTGCAACTGGGGGCATCGGTCAGCGCCAGCTTCAGCGTGCCGGTGCCGCTACCGTCACCGCCATCACCACCGCCGCCGCCACAGGCGACCAGGGCAGCCAGCGCGGTGGCGCCAGCCAGATACTTGCAACAGGAGAGGGTTTTCGTGCGCATGATGTTCATTGCCTCCGGGGTTTTTCTTGCCGAGGAAGGTGCCGTCAGACCAGCCTACCGCCCCGGGGCGCATTGTGAGAACGGCACCCCGCGGCACCTGGCAGCCAAATGTCAGGTGTTGCCTGATGTATGAAATCGCCAGAAAAGCGGGAGCCGACTTCTGCGCTGTAAAACACCGGACAGGCAGATGAAATCGAAATTCAACGCTATGAATAGCAGAGCAACCGGCCAACGGACATGCAAGCAGATCGCGCCCGTGTCCTACACCAAACGCGGTAGTCGCCCACGGCCCCGCACACCCTGCTGCGCGACCCGCCGCCGGGCAGGTCAGACCGGCTGCGCGGCCTGCACCAGCCGTTGCGTGTAGGCGTGGCGCGGGGCATCCAGCACCTGGTGCACGCTGCCGCTTTCCACCACCTCGCCGTCCTTCATGACGATGACCTCATGCGCCATGGCGCGCACCACCGCCACGTCGTGCGTGATGAGCAGGTACGACAGCGCCCGCTCCTTCTGCAGGCGCTGCAGCAGGCTCAGCACCTGCTGCTGGATGGTGACGTCCAGCGCGCTGGTGGGCTCGTCCAGCACCAGCACCTGGGGCTCGACGATGAGCGCGCGCGCAATGGCCAGGCGCTGGCGCTGGCCGCCCGAGAACTCATGCGGGTAGCGCGCCAGCAGGCCGGGGAATTGCGCGTCCGTCAGGCCCACCTCGGCCAACATGGCGGCCACGCGCGCGCGGCGCTCGGCCACGTCCAGCGCAGGCATGTGCACGCGCAGGCCCTCGCCCACGATCTCCTCCACGGTCATGCGCGGCGACAGGGACGAGAACGGGTCCTGGAACACCACCTGCACCTTCCGGCGCAGCTGCTGGTTGTGCGCGGTGTTGCGGTGGGCGGGCTGCTGCCAGGCCTGGCCGGCCACCTGCAGGTCACCGCGCGACGGCAGCAGGCCCAGCAGCGCCTGGGCCAGCGTGGACTTGCCCGAGCCCGATTCGCCGACGACCCCCAGCGTGCGCGCCTGCGCAATGCGAAAGCCCGCGTCCTTCACCGCCACGAATTCGCCCTTGGCAAACCAGCCGCGGATGCCCGGCACCGGCACGGGGTAGGCCACGCGCAGGCCGCTTGCCTGCGCGGCGGGCACGGCGTCGCCGTCGGCACCGCCTTCCACCACATCCCGCCGCGGCGTACTGCCGATCAGCTTGCGCGTGTAGGCATGCTGCGGTGCGTCGAACACCTGGGCGACGGTACCCTGCTCCACCACCGCGCCCTGCTCCATGACGGCCACGCGATCGGCAAAGCGGCGCACCAGCAGTAGGTCGTGCGTGATGAGCAGCACGGCCATGCCCGTCTGGCGCTGCAGGTCGGACAGCAGGTCCAGGATCTGGCCGCGCAGCGTCACGTCCAGCGCGGTGGTGGGCTCGTCGGCCAGCAGCAGCTTCGGTCGGCTGGCCAGGGCCATGGCGATCATGGCGCGCTGGCGCTGCCCACCCGAAAGCTGGTGCGGAAAACTGCCCGCGCGCCGCGCCGGCTCGGGGATGCCGGTACTCGCTAGCAGTTCGATAGCTGCTTGCGCGCTCTGCGCCTTGCTCAGGGCCTGTTTTAGCACCAAGACCTCGGCCACCTGGTCGCCAATCGTCATCAGCGGGTTCAGCGCCGTCATGGGCTCTTGGAACACCATGGCGATATCGCCGCCGCGCACGCCGCGTAGTTCGCGCTCAGGCAGTTGGAGCAGATCACGCCCGTGCATCAGCGCGCTCCCCTCCAATTGCGCATCGCCCGTCAGGCGCAGCAGCGCCAGCGCGGTCACTGTTTTGCCCGAGCCGGATTCACCCACCAGCGCGAGCTTTTCGCCCGGGGCCATGTCGAAGCTCACGCCATGCACCACCTGCTTGGCGCCGAAGCGCACCCGCAGGTCCCGCACCTGCAGCAGCGGCGCGGACGAGGGAGACAGGGGGGGCGCAGCGCGCATGGCAGAAGGGTTCACGATGCCTCAGTTCTTGCGGGGGTCCAGCGCGTCGCGCAGCGCATCGCCCATGAAGGTGAGCAGCAGCAGCGTGGTGACCAGCACCCCGAAGGTGAAGATGGAGATCCACCACGCGTCGATATTGTTCTTGCCCTGCGACAGCAGCTCGCCCAGGCTGGGGGTGCCGGGCGGCACGCCCAGGCCCAGGAAGTCCAGCGACGTCAGCGCCAGGATCGCCGCACCCATGCGAAACGGCAGAAAGGTCACCACCGGCGTCATGCTATTGGGCAGGATGTGGCGGCGGATGATCTGGCCGTTGGACACGCCCAGCGCCCGCGCGGCCTTCACATAGTCCAGTTGCCGGTTGCGCAGGAATTCGGCGCGCACATAGTCCGACAGCCCCATCCAGCCGAACAGGCTGAGCAATACCAGCAGCAGCCCGATGCTGGGCGCGAACACGGCGCTGAAGATGATGAGCAGGTACAGCTCGGGCATGGAGCCCCAAATCTCGATGAAGCGCTGGAAAGCCAGGTCGGTCTTGCCGCCAAAGAAGCCCTGTACCGCCCCCGCCGCCACGCCCAGCGCCACGCCCACCACGGTGAGGGCAATGCCGAACAACACGCTCACGCGAAAGCCGTAGATCAGTTGCGCCAGCAGGTCACGCCCGCGGTCGTCCGTGCCCAGCCAGTTGTCGCGCGACGGGCCCGAGGGGTTGGGCTCCTTCGCGAAGTAGTTCAGCGTGTTTGGCCCGTAGCGGTTGAGCGTGTACAGCGCCCAGTTATCCCCCTGCGACAGCCGCTCGCGAATGAAGGGGTCGAGGTAGTCGGTGGGCGTCTGGAAGTCACCGCCGAAAGTCGTCTCGGGGTAATCGTTGAACAACGGGAAATACGTCTGACCCTCATAGCGCACGACCAGGGGCCGGTCGTTGCTGACCAGTTCTGCCCCCAGGCTGACCACGACCAGCGCGCAGAACACCACCAGGCTCCAGAACCCCAGGCGGTTGGCACGAAAGCGCTGCCAGGCGCGCCGGCTGGGTGACGCCGAGGCGGCAACGGGCGCTGCAGGCGTCCCATTAGCTACCGAATCAATAGCTGCTAGCGCTTGGTGGTCGGGCGTTGGAGCCATATTTCAATCAAACTTGACGCGGGGATCCACCCACACGTAGCACAGGTCGCTGATGAGCTTGGTCACCAGCCCGATCAGCGTGAACAGGTACAGCGTGCCCAACACCACGGGGTAGTCGCGGCGGATCACGCTCTCATAGGACAGCAGGCCCAGGCCGTCGAGCGAGAACAGCGTCTCGATGAGCAGCGAGCCCGCGAAGAACGCGCCGATGAAGGCGGATGGGAAGCCCGTGATGATGGGAATCAGCGCATTGCGAAACACGTGCTTGTAGAGCACCTGCCGGTCGGTCAGTCCCTTGGCACGCGCGGTGAGCACATATTGCTTGCGGATCTCTTCCAGGAAAGCGTTCTTGGTCAGCATCGCCGTCACCGCAAAGCTGCCGGCCACCATGGCCGTGACGGGCAGCGCGATATGCCATAGGTAATCCGTCACCTTGGCCCACAGGCCCAGCTCGTCCCAGTTGGCCGAGGTCAGCCCGCGCAGCGGGAACCACTGCAATTGCCCGCCAAAGATCACCAGCAGCGCCACGCCGAGCACGAAACCCGGGATCGCGTAGCCCACCAGGATGATGAGCGTGGTGACGAAGTCAAAGCGCGAGCCGGCGCGCACCGCCTTGGCCACACCCAGCGGCACCGCCACGAGGTAGCTGATGAAGAAGGTCCACAACCCCAGGCTGACGGACACGGGCAGCTTCTCCTTCACGAGTTGCCACACGTCCTTGTTCTGAAAGAAGCTGCGCCCCAGGTCGAAGCGCGCGAACTGGCCCAGCATCTGGAAGAAGCGCTCGTGCGCTGGCTTGTCAAAGCCATAGAGCTGCTTGATCTGCTCCAGCCGCTTGGGATCCACGCCCTGCGCGCCGCGATAGGCCATGCCGCCGCCCTCGCCGCCCCCGCCCATGCCGGCAGCGCCGGCCTTGGCCTCGGCCAGGTACTGCTCCACCGGACCGCCCGGCACGAACTGGATCACGACAAAGGTCAACAGCAACACGCCCAACAGCGTGGGCAGCATGAGCAGGATGCGCTTGAGGATGTAGGCGAACATGGCGGTTTCAGTCCTTGCGCGGCGTCGCGGCCTTGGGCGCGGTCTCGGCGGTCAACGCAGGCGAACGGGCCCACCACGTATCCACCGCCCACATCTCTCCGGTCGAATACGGCGGCACCACTTCGGGCCGGTCCAGTCGCCAGGCGTTGTAGACCATGCGATGGGTGCCCGCGGACCACTGCGGAATGAGGTAGTGGCCATGCGCAATGATGCGGTCCAGCGCATGGCACGCGGGCAACATCTGTTCCTGCGTCTTGGCGGAGACCATGGCACGGATCATTGCGTCCACGGCCGGGCTCTTTACGCCGGGGAAATTGCCCGAGTCTTCCTGGTCTGCCGCCGCGCTGCCGAACAGGTCGGCAAACTCCTGCCCCGGGTTGTTGGTGCCCTGGTAGGCAATGGTGGTGATGTCGAAGTCGAACTTCTGCAGGCGCTGCTGGTACAGCGCGAAGTCCACCGAGCGGAACTTGAGGGTGATGCCGAGCTTTTGCAGGTTGCGCATCCACGAGGACAACGTGCGCACGCCGCCTTCGCTGCTGTCCATGTATTCCAGCACCATGGCCTGGCCGCTGGCGTTGCGCAGCACGCCATCCTGCACCTGCCAGCCGGCCTCCTGGAGCAGCGCCTGCGCGCGGCGCAGGTTGTCGCGCAGCGTGGTGGCGCCGTCGGTGGTGGGCGGCTCGAACATGGGGCCGAAGACCGCGGGGGGCAGATCCTTGCGCCAGGGCTCCAGCAGCGCCAGCTCCTGCGGCGTGGGCATGCCGTGGGTCTCGCACATGGTGTTGCCGAAGATGCCGCGCACGCGCTGATAGGCACCATAGAAAAGCTGGCGGTTCATCCACTCAAAGTCGAACGCCAGCCCCAGGGCCTCTCGCACGCGGCGGTCCTGCAGCAGCGGGCGGCGCGTGTTCAATACGTAGCTCTGGAAGCCCGAGGGCAGCTTGTTGGCGAACTCGCCCTTGACCAGCTCACCCGTGTCGAACTTGCGGCCGTTGACCCGCCGCGCCCAGTCGCCCGCACTGAAAAACCGCATCAGATCGAACTCGCCGGCCTTCAGCGCCTCCAGCCGCGCGGTGTTGTCCTTGTAGATCTTGACCAGAACACGGTCAAAGTTGGCCGTCCCCTTGCGCACGGGCAGGTCGCGCGCCCAATACTGGGGGTCGCGCACATAGGTGATGTCCTTGCCGAAGTTGACGGGCCCAATCTTGTACGGTCCGCTGCCGATGGGGATGTCCATCACCACCTGGTCGAACGGCTTGGGCTTGCCGTCGGCGCCCCGTCCCCAGTCGCGGCTGAACACGGGTAGCCCCCCGACGGTGAGCGGCAGTTCGCGGTTGGGCGCCTTGAAGCGGTAGCGCACGGTGCGGTCGTCCAGCACATCCACACCGGCCACCTCGATCAGGAGCGTTTTGTAGCCCGGTGAGGTGTAAGGGCCCATCAGGGTGTCGAAACTGTGCTTTACATCCTGGGCCAGCACCGGCTTGCCGTTGTGAAAGCGCGCCTCGGGCCGCAGCCTGAAGGTGGCCGACAGGCCATCCGGCGCCACCGCCACATCCTCGGCCAGCAGTCCATAGCCGGTGGCCGTTTCGTCCAGCGATCCGGTGAGCAGCGAGTCGAACATCAGCGCCGACAGGTAGGCCGGCGCGTTGCCGCGGATCGTGAATGGGTTGTACTTGTCGAAGGTGGAGGTGCGCAGATTGCTCACCAGGCGCAGTTCGCCGCCCTTGGGCGCCTGTGGGTTGACGTAGGGGAAGTGCGCGAAGCCGGCCGCCAGCGCGGGCGCCCCCCACATCGCGTAGGCATGCGCGGCCCAGGCCGCCCCGCCCGCCACGCTGCTCCCTCCCAGCCAACCGATCAATAAACAGATACGCCAGAACCGCATGCGACAATTCTGCACCACGCAAGCGGCCCGCAAGCCCCCGCGCCACGCTTGCCATTTCCCTTCGCACATCGCATTTCAGGAGAACAACAATGGGTTTTCTCGCCGGCAAGAAGCTGCTCATCACGGGCGTGCTGTCCAATCGCTCGATCGCGTACGGCATCGCCAGGGCCTGCCACCAACAAGGCGCGGAACTGGCCTTCAGCTACGTGGGCGAGCGCTTCAAGGACCGCATCACCGAGTTCGCCGCCGAATTCGACTCCAAGCTGGTCTTTGACTGCGACGTGGCCGACGACGCGCAGATCGACAAATTGTTTGCCGACATCGGCGCCGCCTGGGGCAAGTTCGACGGCTTCGTGCACTCCATCGGCTTTGCTCCGCGCGAGGCCATCGCCGGCAACTTCCTGGAAGGCCTCTCTCGCGAAGCCTTCAAGGTGGCCCACGAAATCAGCGCCTACAGCTTCCCGGCCATGGCCAAGGCGGCCCTGCCCTACCTGAACGACAAGTCGGCGCTCCTGACGCTGTCGTACCTGGGCGCCCTGCGCTCCATCCCCAACTACAACACCATGGGCTTGGCCAAGGCCAGCCTGGAAGCCAGCGTGCGCTACCTGGCCGAAGCCGTGGGCCGCACTGAAGACGGCCGCTGCATCCGTGCCAACGGCATCAGCGCGGGCCCCATCAAGACCCTGGCCGCCAGCGGCATCAAGGACTTCGGCAAGCTGCTGGGCCGCGTGGCTGACGCCGCCCCGCTGCGTCGCAACGTGACGATCGAAGACGTGGGCAACGTGGCCGCGTTCCTGCTGTCCGACCTGGCCAGCGGCGTGACCGCCGAGATCACCTATGTGGACGGCGGCTTCAGCCAAACCGCCGGGCTTTCGGCAGACCAGGTGTGAGCCTGCGGAAATGACTGCGGGGTGGGTGCGCCACACCGCCCTTGCTTGAAGAACCAACGGGCCTGTAAGGCCCGTTGTTCGTTTCGGTCACTGTGCGCGGACTTTCAGGACGGCTGGTTGCCCATGATCGAGCCTTTGTCGGCGCGCCAAGACTCCTGCGGCATGCCCCGAGGCCTGAATCTCAGAATCCGTAGCGTGCCACCAGCTGCGCCGAACGCGGGGCACCCGCCAGGTTCAGGTTCGGCGAACTGCCATGCCCGCCACGATATAGCGGTGGTCGAAACAGATTGCTCAGCTTGAGTTGCACATCCCAGGCGCCCTGGCGGTAGTTAGGCCATGGCATCCACCGTGGTGTAGCCAGGCAAGGTAACCGTGTTGCCGGGGTTGGCGAACCGCGCTCCCACATAGTTCAGGCCGCCGCCCAGGCCAAAGCCGTGCCCCAGTGCCTTGGTCACCCACAGGTTCGCGCTGTGCCGGGGAGTCAGCGTGGGCCGCTTGCCCTGCACAGGCTGGCCCGCATCCGTCGCAGGCGAGGCGGTCATCTCGCCATCCAGGAAGGCATAACCGGCCCAGCTTGGTTCACACGCCAACCTTATATGGTTTGCGGGGGGCTGCCTCTGCTGCGGGCCTCGTTCTTAGAGGAATCGCAACGAAAAAGGGTTAGCAGATGAGTACCTGCTAACCCTTGGAACGCCTGGCGGAGAGGGCGTCCTTATAATCCGGACTCCAAAGTGGTTCAAAAGATTTCACAAAAATAGAAATTAAGCCAATAAAAACAACAACTTAAAATTGATTTTGAAATTTCTGATGTCAACTCAAGTCAAACCAATTCAACCTCTTGCAGCGATCTTTCCGTATAACAATTCGTATAACGGTTGAGTTATGCTCCCACCCGTAACAGCTACCTCAAGGCGAAAAAATGGCAAGGGCAAACAAGCTGACGCAGATGCAAGTGGCGAGGCTCAAGGAGCCCGGGTATCACGGTGACGGCGCAGGCCTTTGGCTCAAAGTAACAGCGCACGGGTCGAAGTCCTGGATCTTGCGATACACCTTTCAAGGGCGCGAGAAGTGGACTGGTTTGGGCTCCTATCCAGTGGTGACTTTGGCTGACGCTCGGGAAAAAGCGTTGATGCTCAAGCGACAGATCCTGCAGGGAACCGACCCTGTGCAACAAAAGCGCGAGGCCATGGCGCAGGCTGCCGCCGAATCGGCCAAGGCTGTTGACTTTGACTGGTGCGCCACGCAGTACATCGCCGCGCACAAGGCCGGGTGGAAAAACCCCAAACATGCCGATCAATGGGTAAACACCATCAAGACCTATGCCTCACCGGTGCTTGGAGCGGTGGCTGTTGACAAGGTGGATACGCCTCACATCATGAAAGCACTGGAGCCCATTTGGGCAACCAAGGCCGAAACCGCATCGCGGCTGAGAGGACGCCTGGAGGCAATCTTGGACTGGGCAACTGTTCGCAAATTTCGAACGGGGGAGAACCCGGCACGCTGGAAGGGACACCTCGACACGTTGCTCCCAGCCAGGAGCAAAGTTTCGCGTGTCCAGCATTTCGCCGCCCTGCCATGGAAGGATGTTGGTGACTTCATGAAAGACTTGTCAGGGCAACCAGGCATCGGTGCTCTGGCGTTGAAGTTCACGATCCTGACCGCTGCGCGATCCGGAGAGGTTCGTGGCATGACCTGGGGGGAAGTGGACCTTACCGAAAGCCTTTGGATCATCCCTGCCGAGCGGATGAAAGCAGGACGTGAACACCGCATTCCACTGAGCCCTCCGGCAGTGGCTCTGTTGAAGGAGTTGCTGCCTTTCAGACGAGAAGGGGAGCAAGTAGTGTTCCCCAGCATTCGTGACCGCAAGCCCCTGTCGGACATGACATTGACGGCTGTACTGCGCAGGATGGGACGCAACGACATGACAGTACATGGTTTTCGGTCAACATTCAGAGATTGGGCAGCAGAGGCAACGGACTACCCAGCAGAGATGGCAGAGATGGCTTTGGCACACACCGTGTCCAACAAAGTGGAGGCCGCATACCGACGTGGAGACATGTTCGACAAACGGCTCAAGATGATGAATGACTGGGCGAACATGTGCTCATCCCTCCCGCCATCCATATGCCAAGCAGCCACCTCTGGCTAACGGTGCCACCTGTCAGTTCAGTCAAAGCATCGAAATCACGTGAGTGATGTTGCATTCATAGCCTTTCTGTGGCAACCTATAGCTGTGCAAGTTGAGTAAATTCAACAACAAATCAAAACAAAGTACCAAGGTTCCTTGGTGTCTTTCTCAATGCCAACGCAGCTTGGCCCATTCGCAGCAGCCTGATCGGCGTCACCAACGACGTTGATCTGAAAATTCTGCTTATAAAGAAATAATGACGAATTAGGTCATGTCTCAATCCAGCCGCACGTGCAAAGGAGAGATATGTACATCACAAACTAATCAATATTACACAACGTTCTTCAGAAGGTTCTGAAGGTTTTCTTTATGAAATCGGCGCAATCCTTGCAGCCTAGCTATTGACAAAAAATAGCTCGAAAATTCTGCCTGAAAATTATAAAATAATGTGAGTTGTGTCCATTTCTTTTATTCCCGGTCTTGCCGTGGATATTGAGATGAACATGAGTGAATTTAATTTCATCAACGACCCCAAAAAACAGGTCATTCAAAATCGCAGCGTAAACCATACGCATCAATTTGGTGGCACAAAAACATCTGCCTCCACCATCCCCCGTAGATTGATCGACAGCAAAACGCTGGATGCAATGATCGGTCTGTCTGCATCCTCTCGCTACCGCTACATTAAAAAAGGGCTTTTACCACGGCCTGTACGCTGGCCTGGTTGTAAGAATCTCTGGGATTTTCAGGAGGTCTGTGCTTATATCGAGCGTAACAATGCGAGCGGTCGCATGGTGCCCCCTCCCCCCGACAAAGTGGAAGAAGTGGAAGGTTTGGCACACGGTATTTTTTCAGTCAATGACTTGAAAAATAAAAGTGCCGAGGTTCCCTACACTCCTTCCACCACAGAGGGAGAGCACGACGCACTTGGGGAGGAACGGTCATGAAAAAACCCTCCACTACACGCTTGCCCAGCACCCGCAAGTCAAACAAAGCAACGGATAAAAACCGCCGTGATGCCTTTCGGTTCAAGCAGGCCTTGTTGGGTAATGGTATCGCTGACTTTCTGACTGTGACTGAGGGTTCCGGAAAAAATAAGGTGCCTCATAAACATCGGGGCAAATTAAAAGGTCTCTGGGAAACACTCACCGACCTTAATAAAAAGGGCAACGCCATCTTCATGATGCCGAACCTGTCTGATGGCAAGGGCACCAAGGATGAAAACATCGCTCGGGTAAATGCCTTCTTCCTTGATTACGATGGGAATGAATGGAAGCACATTTCTTTAGACAAACTGCTGCGCAAATTCAAACTGAAGCCGCACATTGTGGTTAAAACCTCAGAGGGGCACTATCACGTATATTGGTTGGCGCGCAGCTGTAAGCCAAATAAATTCAAGGCGATACAGAAGGCACTGGCTGATAAGTATGGCGGCGACCCCAAGGTATCGAATTTGGCGAGAGTCATGCGACTGCCCGGCACTTTTAATCATAAAGATCCGTATCGCCCATTTTTAGTCACGCTGGAGCACTGCGACAAAAGCTTGCCGTCATATTCAGCAAATGAGTTGATGGAAGGGTTGGGTTTGCAGCGAGCGCAACTGCCAAAGGCTGTTGAATCCAGCGTCAAATCAGCGGTTGTGATAAACCAAAATTCGACTTTTCGTAGTAATAAGGCGATCACAAAGGATGAGGCAATTCAATACCTCCAGCAGATTGATCCAAGTGATCGCGATATTTGGATCAAGGTGGCTATGGCGTTGAAGTCGTCGTTTGATAACGGTGGACTGGAATTGTTCTTGCCGTGGTCTGCACAATCCAAAAAGTACGACGAAGAGGAAGCTAAGCGCCAGTGGAAAAGCATCAGCGCCAAAGGAGGCATTACTGGGGACACTCTGCGCTACCTGGCACGCCAGGGAGGGGGCGCGTCCAACGTGAGCTGGTCGCGTGGCCCAGAGAACATGCTTGACTTTGCTTCGATGCTCGTCCAAGACCTGAGCGAGCGCTTGAAGTACTCCCCCATCGAGGATCGTTGGTATGCCTTTATCTCAGGCATTTGGCTGTCACAGAAAGCCAGCGTCGAGGGCGTGGTCCGGCAATATCTTCAGGATTTTGTTCGTGAGAACCCTCGTCATCCCTTGAGCACAAGGCTTGCAAGCATCGCAGGGATGACAGAGGTCATGCGCTTTGCCAGCACTGACTCACGGTGCCATATCAGGTCTGACGTGTTCGACGCACGTGTGGACACCGTGGCGGTGGAAATCCCTGAAGGCATGGGCGGGCAAAAATATGCTGCCATGGACCTAACCACCGGTGTAGTTCGAAAAGCAATGCCAGGGGATTTTCTGAGCAAGCCTATGGGGGCACCCTTCATCTCTGGCGCGAACTGTCCTCGCTTTTTGACATTTTTGAGCCAGATTACCGGTGAAGATGTTCAACTGCTTGAGGCGCTGCACATTGCTTTCGGCTATGCCATGTTCGGTCACGTCCGAGATCAAGTGATGTTCATTCTGATCGGCGAAGGATCGAACGGAAAAGGTGTTTTGCTCAACACGATGAAACATGTCTTTGGGGCGTACGCCACCACCGTTAGCTACTCGCTGCTCAAGAAGCACAACACCAACCCCAATGCGCCGACGCCCGCGTTGGCTCCTATGGTAGGTGCACGACTCGTGCAGTCGTCTGAGTTTGGTGAAGGGGAAAAGCTGGAGGAGGCTTTGGTCAAAAATATCACCGGCTCTGACCCTATCAGCTATCGCCAGAACTATGGCTCGCAGACCACGTTCAAGCCGCAATGCAAGATCTTCCTGAGTAGCAACTATTTCCCCCGTATCTCGTTTGAGCATGAGGCCATGTGGCGTCGCCTGTTCGCCATCCGCTTCACCAAGAAGTTTGCCGGGGATCAGTGCAACAGCAACCTCGAAGAACAACTCAAAGCCGAGGCCTCGGGCATTCTGAACTGGTTGATCGAGGGTGCCGTGAAGTACCACCGCTTAGGTAAGCTGCTCTGGCCTGAATCCACCTTGAAGTACCTGAACGCTCTGAAGCAAGGCGCTGATACGGTGGGTACTTGGTTCAAGAACAGTTGTCGCCAGGTTGAAGGAGGTGCGGTTGCTGCATCCGAAGCCTACGCCAGCTACAAACTGTTTACCAGGAACAACAATCAGTCTCCTATCGGGGTCAAAGAGTTCAAGGACGTGATGGTCAAAAAGGGCTATCAAGCGAAGCGTCGCAATTCCGGCAACGTGTTTGTCGGCCTGGTCATCAACGAGTGACTTAGTTTGACAACGCCTTGGGGTAGTGCCGACATGGTTCCGCCCCATCAGTGCCACCTGTTCTCGGAAAACTAACGCAGCGTTATTTTCCAAGACGGGTGGCACGCTGTAGACTGTACAAAATTCTGCACTATCTGCGTCACCCGGAGGCCCCATGGCAATCTCAGCCAGCGACGTGATCCCCCTGTCCCACGCTCGTGCCAACTTTTCTGAGTTGGCGGAGGACGTTCGCGCGGGTGCCGAGAAGATCATCACCAAGAACGGTGAGGCGTTCATCGCCATCATTGATGCGAAACGCTTGGATTACTACCACCAGCTAGAGCGCGAGCGCATCCACTTGCTGCTGATCGACGAAGCATCCAAGGGCCTGGATGACGTGGCTGCCGGACGCACACAAGACGCTCGTGCAGCCCTGACAGCCTTCAAAAAACGACGCGCAGCCGCTTGAGCACCGTTGGCATCCGATGACCAACCGTGTGAACATCAAGCTCACCGCCAACTTCGAGCGGAACCTGGCCGACATCGAACAGTTCCTGACCGAGGCGGAAGCTCCTCAGGCATTCGACGGACTGATCGACGAGCTACTCGGCACAGTGCTGCCCAACCTTGAACGGTTTCCAGAGCTAGGCAGGCCTTTTTTCAACCGTGCTGTCGGCTCTGCGGAGGCCACCAACGCCACTGCCGTACTGAAAGCCAAGCTGGCTGCTCTGGTGGGCACCTCGTTGACCAGCTTGCGTGAGTACGTGATGAGCCACTACCTGGTGCTGTACGTGCAGGTTGAAGACACCCTTTTCCTGCTGTCAATCAAGCACCACAAGCAACTGTCATTCGACTTCGAGGGGCATTGGGGAGGCAGTGCGTGAGCGAAGCAAAAAGAATCAACGGGATGTCGAGCGAGGGGGGGACGCAATGAAGTTTGTCAGTAACGCTGGATCTGATCGGGTTTTGGACCTGATCCGCCCCTGGCTCAAGCCCAACCATCGGATGGACATGGTGTCGCCATCCTTCTCTCTGTATGCCTTCTCCGAGGTTTTGACAGAGCTGCCTCACCTGTCGAATGCGCGCCTGGTGGTGCCACCAACCTCCACCGCACCAACAAAGGGTACAGAGCAGGAGCAGTTGGGCTTGTTGGGGACAGCAGCTGACCGAGCCTCCCGAAACAAGTTGCAGGCTCCCTGGCTTGCGAGAAAGTTGGCTGCCTGGCTTGAAAGCAAAGCCGATGTTCGTCACGCCAGCGGCCCCATTCCCCAGGGCACGTTGGTTCTGAGGGATGCACAAGGCTCCGCACAACAGGCTGCGCTCGGCTCCTTTTCGTTCAGCAGCGAAGGCTTGGGCGTCACCCCCGGCAACCCTCTCAGCTTGATTCAGGCGTCCGAAAGCCCTGCTGAAGCGCAAATGCTCAGCCAGTGGTTTGACATGCAATGGGCCACGCTGAAGGAGCACCCCCAAGCCAAAGCCGACCTGATCGCAGCGGTCAAAAGCCTCTCTGCCCATCGAGACGCCACCAGCGTGTATGCGTTGATGCTGCAGCGCCTGTTTGCCTCCAGCGGTGACGGTCTTGACGAGGAGCGTATCGTCAAATCGGCCACAGGCATTCGCAACACAGTGGTTTGGAAGAAGCTGTACAAGTTCCAGCGGGATGGCGTCGTGGGGGCCATTGACAAGCTGGAGCGGTTTGGCGGCTGCATCATCGCTGACAGCGTTGGCTTGGGGAAAACGTTCGAGGCGCTGGCGATCATTAAGTACCACGAGCTACGCAACGACAGAGTGCTGGTGCTTTGCCCGAAACGCCTGCGGGACAACTGGACGCTCTACAAGGCCAACGACCGGCGCAACGTTCTCGCTCCTGATCGCCTGAACTATGACGTGCTCAACCACACCGATTTGTCACGCGACGGCGGCCATTCCGGCGACATCGACCTGTCCCACATCAACTGGGGCAACTACGACCTGGTGGTGATCGACGAGTCGCACAACTTCCGCAACAAGAAATCGCCCCGCCAAGGCAACGAGACCCGGTATGACCGGCTGATGCGAAAGATCATCCGCGAGGGTGTGAAGACCCGTGTGCTGATGCTGTCGGCCACGCCGGTCAACAACCGTTTGGCTGACTTGCGAAACCAGATCTCCTTCGTCACAGAAGGCGATGACACCGCCTTGTTTGAGCACGGCATTGCCAGCATCGACAGCACCACACGGCGGGCGCAGAAGGCCTTCAACCGCTGGCTTGAGTTACCCAACGAAGAAAAGACACCCTCGCTGCTGGTGGAGATGCTCGGCTTTGACTACTTCGCCTTGCTCGACCACCTGACCATTGCCCGCTCCCGCCGTCACATTGAAAAGTACTACGGTACAAGCGAGACTGGTCGCTTCCCTGACCGTTTGCCGCCGATCAACATCAAGGCGGATGTAGACCGGGCTGGCGAGTTTCGCTCGATCCGGGACATCAACCTGGAAATCAAGCGGCTTAACCTCGCTGCCTACGCCCCCCTGCGCTATGTACTGCCCCACAAGCAGGCTGCCTACGACGCCAAGTACAGCACCCAGATTCGTGGTGGCGAGAGCTTCTTCCGACAGGTGGACCGCGAAGAAAGCCTGATTCACCTGCTGCGCGTCAATGTGCTCAAGCGCATGGAAAGTGCGGTGTCGTCATTTGCATTGACGGTGCATCGACAGCTTAAAGACGTCGAAAAAACCCTGGCACAGATCGAAGCGCACAGCGAGGAGATCGAAGAGCTCGACATTGAAGACGTGGACATCGATGACCCGGCCTTTGAAACTTTGCTGGTTGGTCGCAAGGTCAAGGTGCTGTTGGGCGATGTTGATCTGTTGCGCTGGAAGCAAGACCTAATCGAAGACCGCAATCGCCTTGCCACGCTGTATGCGGCGGCAGAGCAAGTCAGCATTGCACGCGACGACAAGCTGCTGAAACTGCGGGAGCAAATCGCCAGCAAGTGCAAGAACCCCATCAATCCCGGAAACCGCAAGGTCATGGTGTTCACGGCTTTCGCCGACACCGCCACCTACCTGTACGAGCAACTGGCTGGATGGGCCAAAGCAGAGATGGGTCTTGAAACAGCCTTGGTCACCGGGTCTGGTCGCAACCAAACCACCCTTCCCAGCTTGCGGCGTGATCTGACGAGCATCCTGACAGCCTTCTCGCCACGCTCAAAAGAGCGCCCCGAGGAGTTGGCCGGTGAAGGCGAAATCGACTTGTTGATCGCCACGGACTGCATCAGCGAGGGCCAGAACCTGCAAGACTGCGACTGGCTCATCAACTACGACATTCACTGGAACCCTGTTCGCATCATCCAGCGTTTTGGCCGTATCGACCGCATCGGCTCCACCAATGGCCGCATTCAACTGGTCAACTTCTGGCCCAACATGGAGCTGGAGGAGTACATCAACCTGGAACAGCGCGTCAGTGGCCGCATGGTGCTACTCGACATCTCCGCCACAGGCGAGGAAAACATCATCGAGCAGCAGTCCGGCAACCAGATGAACGATCTGGAGTACCGGCGCAACCAGTTGCTCAAGCTGCAAGAGACCGTCATCGATTTGGAAGATCTGTCCAGCGGCGTTGCCATCACCGACCTGACACTGACCGACTTCCGCATTGACCTGGCCGAGTTCGTCAAAGCGCATCCTGGCAAGCTGGAGTCCCTGCCATTGGGTTGCTTTGCGGTCACCACCAGCATCGATGCAGAGATACCCCCTGGCATCATTTTTTGCCTGCGTGCCGAGGACGCAGCGGCTGAAAAAGCCATCGATCCCGGCTACCCCCTTGCGCCGCATTACTTGGTTCACGTGGGGGAGGACGGCACCGTGCTGTTGCCCTACACGCAAGCCAAGCGCATCCTGGATCGGCTCAAGCGCCTGAGCCTTGGTCGTGACCTGCCTGACGCCTCCGCGTGCGCCCAGTTCGACCGTGCCACCAAGCAAGGCGAAGACATGCGCCACGCACAAAAGCTCTTGTCTGCGGCTGTGTCATCCATCGTTGGAAAGTCAGAAGAGCGGGCTATCGCCAGCTTGTTCTCCCCTGGCGGCACCCATGCCATGAAAGGCGAGTTCGCTGGGTCGAATGACTTTGAAGTGCTGGCTTATCTGGTGGTCCTGCCCAACCACGCGGAAGGTGCTGCAGCATGAGTCAAGACTTGCAGGGTTTAACCGCCAATCAAGTCGTATCAGCCATGGGCTTGCCCTCAGCGGCTATGGTGAACCAGCGTGTTCCCAAGAAAATGCTGCTTGAAAACGGAGTCCCCACGGCAGCAGACCGCAAGTTGATTCAGGACCATATTGAACAGGTGACGTGGGTCGCAGCTCTCAAGCCCGCCAATGCCGGAGTCCCTGACTTTAACGACGCACAGCGCACCTACCTGGAGGTGGCTGTACTGACTGTCGCCATGCGTGATTTGGGCGGACCGCCCCCAAACTCAACCAAGGTGAGGCGCATCAGCGAACTGCTCCACCGCGCCATTCCGTATCCTGTTGTAGTGGTGCTGAGCGAAGGCGAGCACCTGTTCATGTCAATGTGCCACATCCGCTGGGCGCAGCAAGAGGCAGACAAAACAGTGCTCGATGGGGAGCCTTCGTTCGCCATGCTCGTGACCGATGAGTTCTGCTCTGCCTTTCTGGCGGCGTTGACCATGAGCCAACAGCCTCGCGCCAATCTGTACGCGCTGTATCAGGGCTGGATAGACACGCTGTCAGCATGGCAAGCCGCCACCGTATCCGGGCGGTTTGCGCTGAGCCAATCGCCCGCCCATGCCGCTGAGCGCCGTGCGGCACTGCAGCGATGCCGGGAACTGGATGCCAAGATTGCCAGCTTGCGATCAGCCGCCAGCAAAGAAAAACAACTGGCCCGCCAAGTGGCAGCCAACCTAGAAATCAAGGCGCTGTTGGCCGAACGCCAGCGTGTCGCTGCCAATGTTTAAGGGATGAGAGAGTGAAAGCAACCGAAGCCAGCCTGCTCCTGTTTCTGCAAAAATCGCCGCAGTTCGCCATTCCCATCTACCAGCGCAACTACTCATGGACGGCCACGCAATGTCGCCAACTATGGGCGGATTTGCTGCGAGCAGGACGTAGCGACGCGATCAAGGCCCACTTCATTGGCGCAGTCGTCTATGTCAAACGGGGGCAAGACAACGTGGTGGCGCAGGAGCCGTTGATGGTCATCGACGGGCAACAGCGATTGACCACGAGTACGTTGTTGATTGCCGCCCTTGCCAAGCACTTCGAGGCCAAGGGCGTAGCGGAGCTGCTGGAGACGTTTTCAACCAAAAAACTTCGCAACTATTACCTGCTGAACCCCTACGAGGATGGCGAACGCCACTACAAGTTGATCCTTTCGGAGACCGACAAAGACACTTTGTTGGCGATCCTGAACAACGCCCCGATGCCAACTGAAGCCAGTCACCGCATCGTGGAGAACTATGAGCTGTTCCAGGAGCTGATTGCAGCCCATCAGGGCGAACTGGAAGCCATTTGCCGTGGACTGTCCAAGCTCGTGATCGTGGACGTGTCGCTGGACCGCTCACAAGACAATCCGCAGCTCATTTTCGAGAGCATGAACTCCACCGGCTTGGAACTCAGTCAGGCCGACCTGATTCGCAACTACATCTTGATGGGGCTTGAGCCCAAGCTGCAAACCGACCTGTACAAGACGTACTGGCGTCCCATGGAGAAAGCGTTTGGGCAGACTGCCTACGGGGTGCACTTTGACCCCTTCATGCGTCACTACTTGACCGCCAAGACGGGTGAAATTCCCAATGTGCGCGAGGTGTACACCGCGTTCAAGAGCTTTGCTGCCAGCTTCAAGGGCGACATCACCAGCTTGGTAACCGACATCCATGCCTACGCCACTTATTACTGCGCGATGGCCTTGGGAGCAGAGCAAGACAGTGCGCTCAAGCAGGCCTTCCATGATCTGCGGGAGTTGAAGGTCGATGTGGCCTATCCCTTCCTGCTTGACGTGTACCACGACTTGAAGCAGGGCCGCCTGACCAGCGAAGAAGTGCTGACCATCGTGCGGTTGGTAGAGAGCTACGTCTTCCGCCGTGCGATTTGTGCCATCCCCACGAACTCGTTGAACAAAACGTTTGCGGGCATGAGCGGCACCCTGAAGAAGGACCGCTATTTGGAAAGCGTGAAGGCGGCTTTTTTGTTGCTGCCGTCATACCGCCGCTTCCCCAGCGACGAGGAGTTTCAACGGGAAATCAAACTGCGGGACCTGTACAACTTCCGAAGCCGAAGCTACTGGTTGCGTCGCCTTGAAAACCATGGCCGGAAAGAGCGGGTGGTGGTGGAGGACTACACCATCGAGCACGTCATGCCTCAAAACGAAGCACTTTCTGCTGAGTGGCAAACCGAACTTGGCCCCGAATGGCAGCGCGTTCAGCAAACATGGCTGCACACACTGGGTAATCTGACACTGACCGGCTACAACAGCGAATACAGCGATCACCCTTTCGCATACAAGCGCGATCAGGTCACCAGCAAGGATGGCAAGAAGATCGGCTTCAAGTACAGCCCTTTGAACCTGAACGAGGGGTTGGGTGAGGTCGAAAAGTGGGACGAAGATGCCATCAAGGCACGTGCAACCAGGTTGGCGACCGAGGCAGCCAAGGTCTGGACCGCGCCGCAACTCGCTGCTGATGTGTTGGATGCTTATCGACCGGCAGCCGCCAAGGGCGGTCAGCAGTACACCATCACTGACCATCCCCACTTGGCGAGCGGCCCAATGCAAGGTTTGTTCGAGGCGCTACGTAAAGCGATCCTCGCGCTGGACCCCTGCGTGAACGAAGAATTTTTGAAGTTGTACGTAGCGTACAAAGCGGAAACCAACTTTGTCGATGTGGTGCCACAAGCAAAGCGATTGTTGCTCGTTCTGAATCTGAGCATTGAAGACATCGAGGACCCCAAGGGCATGTGCCGGGACATTTCAAACATTGGCCGTTGGGGCAACGGTGACGTAGAGGTGGGGTTATCAAACATGGACGATCTACCGTATGTGATGGGGCTGATACGTCAGTCCTTCGATCACCAAATGGGTAATCCGCAGGACGTTTGAGTTCGCCGATGCCCCTGAATCACAAGAGATCAACGAAATGACCATTAAAAAAATCGAAGCGCACGCATCCGAGGCGCAAAGCGCCGACTTGGTGGCAGAAAACATTGCCAAGCTGCGGGCCATGTTTCCCGAACTGTTGACTGAAACCGGAGGAACTGCGGCCATCAATGTGGACGTACTGAAGGCGCTGGTAGGAGATGCCACTGCCTATGACGGGGATGAGAAGTACGGCTTGAACTGGCATGGCAAGCGCAAGGCGCGGCAGATTGCGCTGACGCCGAGCACCGGCACCCTCCGCCCCTGCCCGGGTGAAAGCGTTGATTGGGAAACGACGCAAAACCTGATGATCGAGGGTGACAACCTCGAAGTGCTGAAGTTGCTGCAGAAGAGCTATGGCAACAAGGGCGGCCAGGTCAAGCTTATCTACATCGACCCGCCGTACAACACGGGCAAAGACTTTGTTTATCCCGATAACTTTCAGGACAACATCAAAAACTACCTGGAGCTGACGGGACAAGCTCAGGACGGGGCCAAGTTAACGACTAACACTGATGCCAGCGGTCGCTTCCATACCGACTGGCTCAACATGATTTACCCTCGTCTGAAATTGGCAAAAAACCTGCTGCGCGACGATGGCGTAGTGTTTGTCAGCATTGCTGACCATGAGATTCACAATCTTCGTGCAGTCATGAACGAAGTGTTTGGTGAGGAAAACTTTATCGCTTGCGTGATTTGGCGGAAAGTTTTTGCCCCCAAGAATTCTGCCAAACACTTTTCTGAAGATCACGATTACATCGTGGTTTATGCAAAAAATGCGGACAAATGGACCCCTCGGTTATTGCCTCGTAGCGAAGAAATGGAAGCCAGGTATGGAAATCTTGACAATGACGAGCGGGGACCTTGGGCATCTGACAACTTAACTGCCAGAAACTTTTACGGAGCAGGCACATATCCGGTTACTTGCCCTTCAGGCAGGGTAATTGATGGACCACCCTCAGGAACATACTGGCGCGTGTCAAAAGAAAAATTTGACGAGCTTGATCGAGATAATCGAATTTGGTGGGGGAATGATGGCAATAATATGCCGCGTCTCAAACGTTTTCTGTCCGATGTGCAAGGCGGGAGGGTCCCTCAAACTTTGTGGTCCTATGAAGAGGTTGGGCACACGCAGGAGGCAAAAAAGGAACTGATTGCCACCGTGGATTTTCCAAACTCTGATGTGGTATTCGACACACCGAAACCAACTCGGTTGCTGCGCCGCATCCTACAGATTGCCACCAACCCCGATGATAATGATTTGGTCGTTGATTTTTTCGCGGGAACGGGCAGCACCATGGATGCTGTTTTTCAGCAAAACGCAGAAGATGGCGGTAATCGACGTTGTATCTTGGTTCAACTGCCGGAGCCTCTTCCCGGAGCGGAAAGTGCAGGCTGGACTTCAATTGCCGACATAACCAAAGCACGAATTAAAGGTGCCGGAAAACGTGTCAAAGAAAACAGTCCACTGTTCAAAGGGGACGTTGGTTTCCGTGTCTTCAAACTTGATACGTCCAACATCCGTGTCTGGAACCCCAAGGCAAGCGACCTGAAAACATCCCTGTTCGATCACCTCGAACACCTAGAAACAGGCCGCAGCAGCGACGACATCCTCTACGAAATCCTGCTCAAGCTCGGGCTGGACCTTTGCGTTCCCATCGAAGTACGCGAAATTGCAGGCAAACAAGTCAGCAGCGTCGGCGCCGGTGTGCTGATGGCTTGCCTGGATGAAAGCATCAAGGCGTCTGACGCGGAGGCGCTGGCTCTGGGTCTGGCCGCCTGGCGCGAGGAGCAAGGCACCGTGGGTGACACCACAGCCGTCTTCCGGGACAGCGCGTTCGAGAACGACATTGCCAAGAGCAACCTGGCGGCAATTCTTGAACAGCATGGCATCAAGCAGGTGCGGAGCCTCTGATGAAACTGCATTTTGAATCCGACCTGCCTTACCAGAGGGAGGCCATCGAGGCGGTGTGTGACCTGTTCCGTGGTCAGGAGGTCTGCCGCTCGGTTTTTACGGTCACAGCACAGGCGCTGGGTGGGGATGCTCAGCAGAGCTTTGAGGGCAAACACTTCACTGAAAGTGGCGGCATTGGCAATGCGCTGCAACTGGTGGTCGACGAAGAGCTGAATGCCAACCTGCAACAGGTTCAGCTTCGCAATGGCCTACCGCCGTCTCAGCCTTTGTCTGCGTCCCTGCCGCTGGACTTCACCGTGGAGATGGAAACCGGCACGGGCAAGACTTACGTGTACTTGCGAACCGTGTTCGAGTTGAACCAGCGGTATGGCTTCACGAAGTTCGTGGTTGTGGTGCCATCGGTCGCTATCAAAGAGGGGGTGAACAAGACACTGCAGATCACCCGTGAGCACTTCGAGGCCCTGTACCCCGGTGCCAAAGGCTACGAGTTCTTCCAGTACGACTCGGACAAGCTCGGCCAGGTGCGTAACTTTGCGACCAGCCCGAACATCCAGATCATGGTCATCACGGTCGGTGCCATCAACAAGTTCGGGGATGAAACTGCCGCGCTGGCAGAAGAGTCGGACGAGGCCAAACGCCGGGAAAAGTCCAAGAACAAGATGTATCGCGCCAGTGAGAAAACGGGCGGTGAGCGCCCCATCGACCTGATTCGCGGTACTCAACCCATCTTGATCGTGGATGAGCCGCAGAGCGTGGACGGCGGCATTGACGGCAAAGGCAAGAAGGCCTTGGCCCACATGTCACCCCTTTGCACCTTGCGCTATTCGGCTACGCACGTTGACAAGCACAACATGGTGTACCGGCTCGACGCTGTGGATGCCTACGAGCAGCGGCTGGTGAAGCAGATTGAGGTTGCTGCAGCCACGGTGCAAGGGGGTAACAACAAGCCCTACGTCAAGCTGCTAGCGGTCAGCAATAAGCGTGGTGTCATCACGGCCAGCATCGAAGTGGACCGTGAGAACGCAGCCGGTGTGGTGCGTCGTGATGTCATCACAGTACAAGACGGTTTTGACCTGGAACAGGAGACGGGCCGCCCGCTGTACGCCGACATCCGTATTGGTGAGATCCGTACCGCTAAGGGCGATCAGTACCTGGAGCTGAAAGTGCCTGGCAGCGAGGTCTACTTGCGGGTGGGTGAAGCCTGGGGCGATGTGGAAGCCAGTGCCATCCAACGCGAAATGATCCGCCGCACGATCAAGGAGCACCTGGACAAGGAAAAACGGCTGCGCCCGCTGGGGGTGAAGGTGCTGAGCCTGTTCTTCATCGACGAGGTGGCGAAGTACCGCCAGTACGACGACCAAGGCAACCCGGTGAAGGGGGACTACGCCTTGATGTTCGAGGAAGAATACAAACGCTGGGCACGTCACCCCGACTACCAAAGCCTGTTTGCCGAGGTGGACCTGAGCATGGCCGCCCACGAGGTGCACAACGGCTACTTCTCCATCGACAAGAAAAAGATCGGTGGCAAGACGGTGGAGATGGTCAAGGACACCAGTGGCAGCACAGCGGCTGACGATGACACCTACAACCTCATCATGCGCGACAAAGAAAAGCTGCTGAGCTTTGAGTCGCCATTGAAGTTCATCTTTTCGCACTCTGCCCTGAAGGAGGGCTGGGACAACCCCAACGTCTTCCAGATCTGCAACTTCTCAACCCGTGAAACCGAGCGTTGGCGCAGGCAAACGATTGGCCGAGGCTTGCGGCTGTGCGTGAACCAAAAGGGTGAGCGGTTGCGCGGGTTCGAGGTCAACACGCTGACGGTGATCGCCACCGAAAGCTATGAGCAGTTCGCCGAGAACCTGCAGAAAGACATCGAGAAAGACACCGGGATTCTGTTTGGCGTGGTGCAAGACCACGAGTTTGCTGGCATTGCCGTGGTGCAAGCTGCCGGTGACGTACAGCCAATGGGCTTTGAGGCCTCCAAGACCTTGTGGGCACACTTGAAGGCACAGGGCTACATCAATGACAAGGGCAAGGTGCAGGACACGTTAAAGACTGCGCTGAAGGACGGCACCCTGTCGTTACCCAATGAGTTCGAGGCACAACGTCAGCAAGTCGTCGCGGTGCTCAAGAAGCTTTCCGGCAAGCTGGAAGTCAAGAACGCCGATGACCGCAAACAGATTGCCGTGCGTAAGTCGGTGCTCATCAGCCCAGAATTCCGCGCCCTGTGGGATCGCATCAAACACAAAACCACGTACCGGGTGCAGTTTGACAATGAGAAGCTGATCGAACGCTGTATTGAAGCCTTGAACGACGCCCCTCCCGTTGCCAAGACACGGCTGCAATGGAGAAAGGCCGGCATGGCGATTAACAAGGCCGGCGTCGATGCGTCCCTGCTGTCAGTGTCTGATTCGATCACTTTGAACGAGGGTGACATTGAACTGCCCGACGTTCTGACGGAGCTGCAGGATCGAACGCACCTCACCCGCAAAACGATTGCTCGCATTCTGACCGAATGCCACCGGCTGAACGACTTCAAGCGCAACCCGCAGCAGTTCATCGAGTTGGCTGCGGATGCCATCAACCGCTGCAAGCGGCTGGCGTTGGTGGACGGCATCAAGTACCAGCGACTTGGCGATGAGCATTTCTATGCCCAGGAGCTTTTCGAGACCGAAGAGCTGACGGGCTACCTGAAGAACCTGGTGCAGGACACCACGAAATCGGTTTACGAACACGTGGTGTATGACTCAACGGTCGAGCGTGACTTCGCCGAGGCGTTGGAGCGTAATGAGGCCATCAAGGTCTATGCCAAGCTTCCCGGCTGGTTCAAAGTACCTACTCCATTGGGAACCTACAACCCCGACTGGGCCGTGCTGGTGGAGCGCGATGGTCAGGAGATGCTGTACTTTGTGGTGGAAACCAAGAGCAGCCTGTTCGATGACGACTTGCGTGATGCAGAAAGCGCCCGGATCAAGTGCGGCACGGCGCATTTCAAGGCGCTTGCGGTGGGCGAAAACCCAGCTATCTATCGCAAGCTCAAGGATGTGGATGGGCTGCTGGAGCAAAAATGATCGAGCCATATTGCGCCACGACTTCTGTCGAAATTGGCGGTAAAGCTCACTAAACGGAGGATATCGTGGGCTTAAACTTATCTGACTTCAACAGAATATTTAGAATCCTTCTGGCCTTCAATGCAACCTCATTGCTTGTAATTACCTTCCTTGTCCAGAAAGGGTACGCTTTGTCGTACTTCTTTCCTGACATTAAGTATTTAGCTGAACTCCCAAACTACCTTTCATATATTCTCTACATGGTGGTGCCTATCATCTTTACCGGTCTAAGCCTTTGGCTGGGAAAACTACTCGGGAAGGACGAATTCAAGAAGGGGCAAGTTGCCAGCATCGAACACGCAAACAACAGCTTTCTTCCTAGCTACCTTGGTTATTTTTTTGTGGCATTAAGTATCGGCAACTGGGAAACACTCTTCTTTGTATATGGCGTTCTATTTTTATTTACTTATAAATCACAGGCGCTGTACTTTAATCCCCTTTTTTTGCTGTACGGGTACGATTTCTACACCATAAAAACGAGTGCGGGAGCGTCGATATTTCTTATTAGCAAGGAAAAATATAAGACACCAGATGATGTTGTTATACAGCGGGCATTTCGGATCAACAACTACACTTTTTTAGAGAGGGGGTGATTTGATGGATCATGTGATCGCGAAGGTGAAGAGACTCCGGAAAGAGACTCATTTCAAGCTTATTTCGGACAAAACTCTGTATGAGGCTGTGAAATTAGATCCGAAGTTGTGCGTGGCATACAAAACCGACCATAACTTGGACGAAGATGCATGGTTTGTTGTCAAAGACTTATCTGTTCAGGAGTACTGCCCAGGCTTTGCAAAGCAACCCTTTGACATAAAGAACTACAACGATCTGCCAAAGAGTAGATTCACTGACATCACCTACCTTTGCGCCGTTCAAGGTGAGGATCTGTATTTTCAAAAAGTAACGCCCTCCTTGTTCCTAAAACAGAAGACCATCTATTTCGGCGATGCAGCAGAAGTCGATGACAACAAGCAGAGGCTTGTAGTCAACTCTCAGCCAGATGCGGTCTACTATCCAGCGATTGATACACTCGCCTTCAAGAGTCTTGCAACTATATCCAGCATATTTCCTGGTATTGACGAACTCTACAAAGAAGCTACACAGGAAGAGGTTCGCCATTTCCTGAAAGAGCCATTTATAAAGCTCACAAATGGTTTCGACGCAGAGAAAGTTTCAAAACCTAATCGTAAGCGAATCGCGCTAGCACTAGAAACATTGGCCGCACTGCCTGCACAAGACAAGCAGGCTATGATTTCATATATCAACGCATACTGCCAGAACTCACTCACTCTTGACGCAAAAACAGGTCAATTTGAGATTCCAGGGGATGGAGAGCTAAAGCTGCTAGTTTACGGTATTGAGCAGCGGTTCTATACCACGCAGATTGGTCAGGAGAAACGCATCGCGAATTCAGTACAAGCTTTTGGCTGAGATCACTTATGCCTACGCTTCTGAATATCTGTCTGACGTGGTGATCACTGGAGATGGGTTACTCATCTCTGAGTGATCTCCTGGACTAAGGGGGAGGGAGGTCAACACAACTAGCCAATAATGCGCACTCGTAGTTCAGAGTCGCAGGCATCTACAGCTGCCTATGAATCGGACAGCAACTTCAGGATATTTTGGCGCAGGGGTGATCCCGCCTTCTTGTACGCGAGAAGTAGCTCTGCAATGTCATCATCCTCATCCGCAAAGAAGAAAGCCACAGGCACATTCAGCACCTTGGCCAATTTGCGCGCGGTGAGCAAGTCAGGCCGGTGGATGCCCAGCTCGTAACGATTGATCCGCGTGCTCGCTACGAAGGCATCAATCCCAGCTTCGATACCCAGCATTTTTTGAGACAAGCCAGCGTTAAGCCTAGCTTGCTTGAGCCTGGCTCCCCACCGTTGATCCGCCTCTGACATCTCTCGTCCCATAGGACTACGAGAGTCGTAGTTATGCGGGCTTGTCGATACTACGAGTTGCGTTGTACAGGCCGTACAACCTGACGATGAACGCGGCCAGCACCTCTTCAGTGGCTCGCCAGGAAGTGCTGAGCACGATAGCGTGCTGAAAGCCCCGGGCTGTCACCCTGCCTCCCCCGATTTTCCCTCGAAGCTACGAATTGCGTAGCTATCACCAGCTACTTCCTGCCTTTGATGGCTGCCTATCTGAATATTCTCAATGGCTACGATTTACGTAGTTTTAGGGCGAAGGTCGAGATGGCCTGTAGCAGCAGGAGGAGCATCAATGACGGGGAGGCAGACTTCGAACGGACTGAGGAATGCGCTCATTGGCGTTGGTGCGATAGGGGCCGTTGCGGCGAGGATTGAAGCAGCGGGAATGGCATGGCGCTGACCATTTCCACCAACGTTCCTTCGCTGAATGCGCAGCGCAACTTGAGCGCGAACCAGGCAGGCCTGGCTACGACCATGCAGCGCCTGTCTTCGGGCCTGCGTGTCAACACGGCCAAGGACGACGCGGCGGGTTTGGCGATCAGTGAGCGCATGCTGACGCAGGTGAAAGGCATGGACGCCGCCAAGCGCAACGCCAACGACGGCATCTCGCTGGCTCAGGTGGCCGAGGGTTCAATGCAGAAGATGACCGAAATCCTGCAGCGTGGCCGTGAGTTGGCAGTGCAGGCGGCCAACGGCACCAACTCCCGGAGTGACCGCCAAGCCCTGTTCTCCGAATACTCCCAATTGCTTCAAGAGTTCGAGCGCATGTCCCAGACGGCCAACTTTAATGGTCACAAGCTTTTGGACGGCAGCTTCACCGCGCAGACGTTTCAGGTGGGAGCCAACGCTGGGCAGACCATTGATGTGTCAGTGCCCGCGTTGAAGGAAAGCACTGTTGGTGTTTACGGTAGGTTTCTAGAAGACTCTTTCGTGTTGTCGCGGGGAGCTTCACAAGGATTCAATAACTGGGTTGCTACTTCACTACCAGCAGGAAGAACCTTTGGCATTGATGGTGTTGAATTTCCGGGAGAAGACATATTTTCAATGGCCGATCTTGCAGAAAAACTGAAATCCAATTCACCTAACGATGTAGAAATAGAAGCTAAAACAAAAATAACTTTGGTCATCCCCCCGAATCCGAATGGCGTGGTGACAATCAGTCTCGTTGCTGGCGAAGACTACAGCAAAGCGCGAACTCTCTCATTAAACTGGGATGGCTCCAGTGCAGCAGGGCTGGCTGCTATGCGCTCCATCAATGAGCTATCGAGCATCACTGGTATTCGGGCAGAGGATTTCCGTCCTGCCGAATTGCCTAGTGGCTCAACGGATTTAAATGGGAATCCAATCAACTATCCGCTTTTTCGCCTAGTGAGCGATACTGGAGAAAACATCCATGTACTAAATAATTCCAACCCAGCTGCGTTTGTCAGCTTGGCAGATGCCAACTATAGTGAATATGGAGTTTCATACAGTTGGTTCTATGGTGCTAATTCCATGTTGGGCAGCGGGCAGTTTGGAATTGATGACGCATATGCTATTGGGGATATTTCGTACGTGTCTGATTCCCCAATTTCATTAAAGTGGGATGGTGGTTATGACGTTGATGGAAATGAAATCGGCCTCTTACCATCCAACGGCTGGTTTTCCGCCAAACAGACAACAATAGATCAGATATCTTTTGATTCCACAGCGGATGCAAGTCGATCTTTACGTATCTTTGATGCGGCCATCAACCAAGTATCAAGAGCTCGTGCTGACCTGGGTGCTGTGCAGTCACGCTTTGAAGCCACCATTGCCAACTTGGAAATCTCGTCAGAAAACACCGCAGCCGCCCGCGCACGTATCGTCGATGCCGACTTTGCCCAAGAGACGGCACAGCTAGCTCGCCAGCAAATCCTGCAAAACGCAGGCACCGCCATGGTGGCGCAAGCCAATGCAGTGCCGGAGCAGGTGCTGACCCTGCTCAAGGGGATCTGAGCTAGCAGTTCAGGTTGTTGAACTGTTTGCGGGCCTTGTACAGCTCCACGTCTGCCAGGGCTTTTTCGGTGGGAGTGGCTGTGGCTGTGGCTGCTCGCTGCTTGAGTTCTGGCAGTTCGGTATCCAGCCGGGTGCATTCCGCCTTGTCTCTGGGGCTGAGTTTGAATCGGTGCTTGTAGACCTGGTACTGCTCAGGGCTCATTCCCGTCAGTGGCTTCAAGGCATCGGCCATCAAGGCATTGTGTTCAGCCCGCTGCACATCAGCACCCTTGCGGCTGGCACCGGTCATTTTGTCCATGCCTTGTGTGGGTGTCGTGTCGATTTCCTTGGCCCCCATGCAAGGTGCATCCGAGTAGCTCACCTTGCCTGCCGTCTCGCAGCGGTAGACGGGCTTTTGTGCGTGGGCAGAGAGACTGAAGCTCAACAAGCCCAGCAGGGCGAACGACCAATGAAGGTGGCGGGTCAGGTTCAAACGTGAAGAAGACAAGAAGCGCATTGGTTTCAAACTCGAACTAGCTGGCAGCTACGGTTCCCCGGCATTTGGGGTAGGTGGTGCAGCCCCAGTGCGCATTCCACTGATGGCGGACAGTGATTCCATTTCCATCGCGGACAGCGTTCCAGGCGATGGCGGACACGTTGCGCGGGTGTCCTGAGTGACGCTCAAATCGTAGCCGAAGTGTCCGCCATCAGCGTGGAATGGCGGTCGGCGCGGCCGGCTCAGACGGCCTTGGTGAGCTTTCTCATCGACTCGCCCTTGAGGGCTATCTTGTGTGAGCCGTGCACGATGCGGTCCAGGATGGCGTCGGCCAGCGTGGGCTCGTCCAGCCAGGCGTGCCAGGCCGTTACTGGCAACTGGCTGGTGATGAGCGTCGAGCGAGTACCCACCCGGTCGTCCAGCAACTCCAGCAGGTCGTTTCGCTCGTGCGCGGCAATCGGCGCGATGCCGAAGTCGTCCAGGATGAGCAGGTCCAGCCGCGCCAGTTGCGCCAGCCGTTTGCCCAGGCTGCCATCGCCGTGGGCTACGTGCAGCTCCTGCAGCAGCCGTGGCGCGCGGGTGTAGAGCACCGAGAAGCCCAGGCGTGCGGCCTGCTGCCCCAGTGCGCAGGCAAGCCATGTCTTGCCACAACCAGTGGCGCCGGTGACCAGCACGTTGTGGCCATGGCGCAGCCAGTCCCCGCCGGCCAGGCTGCTGATGACCTCCCGGCTCAGGCTCCGGCTGGCGCGCCAGTCGATGTCCTCCAGGCAGGCACTGGAGACCTTCAGGCGGGCCGCCTTCAACAGGCGCTCCAGGCGCTTGCTGTCACGCCAGTCCACCTCGCGCTGCACCAGCAGCGCCAGGCGTTGTTCAAAGGGCAGCTCGCTGGCCGTGATGTGGGTGGCCGCGTCGCTGAGGGCGGCCACCATGCCGTCCAGGCGCAGGGCACGCAGTTGGTTCAAGGTCTGTTCGTTGAGCATGGTCGTTGGTGCTTTGTTTGTCTGTATCGCGGTGTCAGTGGTAGTAGCCCGGCCCGCGCACGTTCTCGTGCAGCGGCAGGCTCGCCTGCACGGCCATCGGTGCATCCAGCGGCCGCTGGTCCAGGCCGCAGCCCAGGATGGAGGCGATGCTCTTGTAGGACGGTGAGCGAATCGACTGCGCCCGCGCACAGGCGGCCTCCAGCCGGTCAGCCCCGTACTCACGGCCCAGGCGCATGAGGCCCAGACAGGAGCGGTAACCCTGCTCGGGATGCTGGCGGTGCTCCATCTGCCAGCGCACCACGGCGGCGGTGGCCGCGCCCACGCGCTCACCCCAGGCGATGAGCTTGGCCGGCGTCCACTGCAGGTGCGCCCGGTGCGAGGCCGGCATGTGCTCGGGCGTGGTGGTGTGTGCACCCCGTCGGGGATTGAGGGCGTGGGCGGCCACACGCTTGCCGCCATGCAGGACTTCGAGCGTGCCGGCCGTGATGCGCAACTCCACCGGCTCGCCCACCAAGGCGTGGGGCACCGAGTAGTAGTGGCCGTCGAGCTCGACGTGGTAATCGATGTTGACGCGGGCGGGTTTGAAGCGCGCGATGGGCATGCGCACCGGCGGCAGGGGGCGCAGGGCTGGCTGGTCGAGTTCGGCGAAGGCGCTGGTGCGGTTGCCCGGCAACTTCTTGAACGCGCGCTGGTTCAAGTCCAACAGCAAGGCGGCAATCGCCCGGTTGATCTCGGCCAGGCTGAAGAAGGTCTGGTGGCGCAGCCTGGCCAGAATCCAGCGCTCGACCACCTGCACAGCGACCTCCACCTTGGGTTTGTCGCGTGGCTTGGCCGGGCGCGCGGGCATCACGGCCAGGCTGTAGTGCGCACAGAGCTCTTCGAGCAGGCGGTGCGCGGTGGGCTCGTAGCGGTCGGGTCGGGCCATGAGGGCGCGCGGCTGGTCGGGCACCAGCAGACGAGGCACGCCGCCGATGAACTCCAGCGCGCCAATGATGCTGGCCACCCAGTCGGTGGCCTTCTGGCTGGCGGTGGCGCAGGCGTAGGTGTAGTTCGATGCACCCAGCACGGCCACGAAGACCTGGGCCTGGCGTATCTCGCCAGTGTCAGCATCCACCACGGGAACGGTCTGGCCGGCGTAGTCCACAAAGAGCTTGTCGCCGCCGGTGTGGGTCTGGCGCATGGAGCGCTGCAGGCGCCGGGCCCAGGCCTTGTACTTCTCGCAGAAGGCGCTGTACTTGTACGCCTGCCCGCTGTGCTGTTGCTGGTATTCCTCCCACAGCAGCTGCAGGGTCACACCGGGGCGGCGCAGCTCGCGGTGGATATGGGCGTGGTCGGGTTCAAGGTGCCGGGACTCGCGCGCCACGGGTGGCTTGTAGAGCCGGGCCTGGAGTTCGTCGTCGTTCAGGCTCTGGGCCAGTGACCAGTCCACGCCGGCCACGCGCGCGTAGCTGGCTATCTCGCTGACAGTGGATTTGGAGATGCCGAGGGCGGCACCGATTTGACGGGTGCTCAAGACCCCGCCGTGCAGCAGTTGCAGTGTGTGTCGTAGTTTGCTCATGGTGACCCTGGGTGTGGGCATCGCTTGTTCCGGTCAAAAAACCGGGCAGCGTATGCCGCGTTCGGGTCACTCAGAACACCCCGCAGGTGTCCGCCATCAGTTTGGAATGCTGTCCGCCTTCAGCGTGGAACACTGTCCGCCATCACGCTGGAACACTGTCCGCCATCAGCATGGAATCGTGTCCGCCATCGCGTGGAATACGCAGCCCCAGAACGTGTTGCCTGCATTGGCCCCCTGTCTGGCGGTGCGCAGTGCCATAGAGGCACCACAACGTGGGCATTCAGGTTGGGCAGGAGCCTTGGCGGTAGCCTGGGGAGCTTGGATTGTCGATTGGGGGTGAGGTGCCGGGCTCCCCATTGAGCTGGGAATCTCGCGTTGTGCGGCTGCTGGTTTGCCTTGGGCGCCCCGTGCCTGCTGAATCATGGCAAAGAGCCGGGGGCCATCAACGAGTTCGATGTTGCGCCCTTGGGCGAAGTCTTTGGCATCGCTCGTGAACCGCCCCGAGGTGACGACAAAGCCGCCCGTAGCACCTTTGGCAGCCATGACGCCATAGAGTTCACGCACGGTGGTCACGCCCACCTTGTAGGCCTTCCATTGTTTGCACTGCACCAAGAATTTTTCCGAACCCTTGGCTAGGACGAGGTCAACACCGCCATCAGGGCCGCCCCCGCCGATTTCTGCCACGCGGTATCCCTGCAGTCGGTAGGCTTCACCGACCAGCAGCTCAAACTCCCGCCAGCTCATGCCGTCCAGGGCGTCGGCATTGCGTGCTTGTGCCACGTCCGAAACCAGGGCTTGGCGCTGTTTGCGCCGCCAGGCTGAAAGGGCTGCCGCTGCAATACACAGCAGCGGCACGATGTACTGACCGGCGTTTGCCAGGCCTTGGATGATGGCCTTTTGCATCATGGCCCCCACCATGGCGCCTCCTTGGCCTTGAATGTCAGAGGTTTGGATGGGTACCGCTAGGCGGTGCAGCAAGAAATAGCTGACCGCTGCGAGCACCAAGCAGACCCACCAGGGGAGCATGGCAAGCAAGTCCAGGACATCTTCTAGTGGACTGGATTTCTTGCGTCTGGCCATGGTTCCTCCCGATGTTTTTGTGGCGTTTGCACTATTTTGGCGCAAGCGTTTGTTAGGTCAGCAATTACCTGCGCAAAGAATGCGTTCGGGTCCAGAAGAGTAGCTATGCCACTATGTGGGCTGCTGGAATGCAGCGATAGCCGTCGTACGACATTCGGTGCTGCATGTCTGCTTCCTTGCACGAAGCTGTTATCAATTCATCCGCTATGCCTCTGGCCCCCTAACGATCGTGGAGGCTGTTCTGTCATCCATCCTGCGTGTTCATAGTTGGCGACCAATCAAAACGCTCGGAGTGGTCGCAGCCAATGTTTCAGCACGCCCTGAAACTTGTTACAGTTTGCGAACATAAATTGACCGCTTCGCATGTGATCGGTTAGGGGCAGACGCCCGCGGCGAACAAGTGGAGATTGAGGGGGCAACGTGAGTTCTGCGACAACGGTCACAGTAGACGATCACTCCGCTATCGATGCGGCGTTGGGGTTCTACTATCAATCGCTATACGGGCTGCTGCTTATTGTCAAAGCCGTTGAAGACGATGCAGCGGTATGTCTGGAGCGTTTAGACGATGTGGAGATTGCCCTAAACGGCCGATCGCTGCTCGTTCAACTAAAGCACTCGCTGAGCAAGAAGCCAGCGGGGGTTAGCTTGGCTTCCGTGGCCCTCTGGAAGACACTCAAGGCATGGATCGACGTACTGCCAAAGGTAAGCCTTGACGACACGCGCTTCCAACTCGTCACTGTGGCTCCGCTGCCGCCCAGCAGCGTCTTGGCGCCGCTCCTTGATGAAAAGGCGTCGCGCACAGGCCTCTTGAAACTCTTGGAGGCGGAGGCCCAACGCGTAGTGAATGAGCACTCTGCAGCCAAGCAGAATGGCAAGAGACCTTTGCCGCACATTGAGCGGCTACCCGGCTGTTCTGCCTATCTTGCCCTCGCGGAGGTTACCCGAGAGAAGCTCCTGTCCAAGGCGACGATCCAGCCTGCTGCGAACGACATCAAAAAGATTCAACGCGACATCGCGAACGCGCTCACGAACTTCCCTCCCGACCAGCGTGAAGCGATTTCGCGGCGCCTCATGGAGTGGTGGGATCTGCAGATTGTGTACTCGTTCTGTGCCAAGAGAGAGCGGTTCATCACCACACTCGAGGTTCAACAGCGATTGCTCGAGATGGCTGGCGAGCTGGCACGCGACGAGTTGCTCGCCGATTTCCAGTTCGAGGCTCCACCCGACGATCACAGCCCGCCGTCCATGATTGCCACGCAACTACAGCTCGTGAACTGCACCAAAGCCGAGATTCGGTCGGCGCAACGCGAAGAATGGAAAGCACGGTCCCAGCGTCACAAGTGGATGACTGATCGAGCGGACATGGCTGGCCGTATCCATCGATACGACGAATATCTCGTCCAAGAATGGAGAGACCGGCATGAGCCGATGACGGAGCAGCATCAGTCAGCCTCGGAGAACGAAAAGCAGGCCGCCGGCTTGGCGATCTTTCGGTGGTCGTTCAGTCAGGCCCACCAGGAAGTCGACCCCTTCGCGAAAAACTGGAGCGCTTCCTATTACGTGCGTGGCAGCTATCAGGTTCTAGCGGTTGAGCAGAGTGTTGGCTGGCACCCAGATTACGTGACCCTGTTGAAGGGCTGCCCATGATTGCCGCGCGTGACGTGTTCGCCGAGACCAATCCGGCGTTCTGTGGTGCAGTGTTCGCACAGTTTTGTTCAGCCTACCAGGCTGCTCGGCCGGGAGTCTGCCCGGCAGCGGCGTTGTTATACCTAGTCGTACCCCTCGCGATCTCGGAAGACTTGGCGCCGACCTTTGAAGGCTGCAATCGGGAGACCGGGTTCACCCTTTGGATGAGCCGAAACCCGAAGGTGTCAGTCGACCTGGCAAAGAAGGTCAACTCGACGCTGGAAATCACGACCGCCGCCATCCGCTTTGGCTGCATCGCCGGCATCTTCAAGCTCACAGCCGACGGAGGTGTTGAGAGCACACGTAAGACGTTTCCGGCAGCGGTGACGACCGGCGTGGCTGGCGCTGCCTTAAAACGGGCCCGCCTGCTGGGGATTTGGATGGCTGGGATGGGCTCTCCCAGGTCGGTCCTGGAAGCATTGGGAGTATCTGTATGAAACGATGGAACATCGCAAGCGTCTTCTTCATTGGCGAGGAAGGTGCTTTCCGCATCATCGAACTGGACGCTGACCGCGTGAACATCATCACCGGCGCATCGGGCACAGGCAAGTCGGCGGTCATCAAGGCATTGGACTATTGCCTGGGGTCGTCAAAATGCCAGCTTCCTGTATATGTACGGCGCCGCTGTGTTGCTGTTGGAGTCAAGTGGGTAAGGGGTACCGAAGAGATGATCTCGTGCCGCCAAGTCCCGCTTGTCGGCAAGGCGCCAAACTCCTACATGTATGTGACTACGGGGAGAAACCTGAAGGTACCTCGCTCCGTAGAAGAGTTTGAAGGCAGAGGGCCTGTGGCAGTCAGCAAGGCTAGGTTGGGCGAGGCGTTCGGCATCGAGGCGATGCCTATAGGAGACTCCGAACAACCCGAAAGAGATTCGCTGGACAGACCGTCGATCCGCCAGTTCGCGCCATACGTGTTCGTCACCAAGGAGGTTATCGACAGCGAGACGGTCCTGCTTCATGGGCTTGACGATAGTCGCAAAGCTCCCCCCATCATCGCGACAATGCCCTACTTCCTGGGCGTGGTGAATGGGTCAACGGCGGCGGCCGAGAGACGCCTTCGACAGGCGCGCAGAGCCTTGGAGATCGACGCTGCTCGTGAAGAGGCCCGCGTCGCAAAGGACAGCTTGCTAAAGCAAAGGTCGCGGGTGCTGCTTGGTGAAGCGCAGCAACTTGGACTTGTAGAACGCCCGCCCGAAGGAGCTGACGAAGCCTTCCTCATCGGCATGTTGCGCAGGGCAGCATCGCCAGCAGCTCGTCCGCTGCAATACCCAGGCGCTGACCAGCTTGACAGCTTGCAGGAGCGCCGCCAAGCCACACTGAAGGAGTTGAACCAGACTAAGCGCAAGCTTCGAGCGCTGGCCGTGACGGAACAGGAGTCATTGGACTACGAGGCTGCGGTTAGTACCCAGCAGCAGAAACTCCGGATTGCCGAGCATCTTCACCTGCTGGATGTTCCCACCAAATGCCCGATCTGTGAGTCTGAAACTGCCGCTGGCGCCGAAGTCGCCGTCGCCATGAGGCGATCACTCGAGACTATTCGTGCAGAGACCAGTGCAGTTGGGCGCCTTCGACCGCAGATCGGCGAAGCGGCAGAGCAGCTGAACAAGCGAGTTGAAGAGCTCAGCGGACTTCTGAGGGAACTCGATGCTGCGGTCGCGTCGGCGCTGAACCAGATTGCCGAGGCCAAGCAATTTGCCGACCTTGCTCAGCTGCAGTACTTCTTCCGCGGCAAGGCCACATATTTCCTTGAAACTATCGACGACCAGCTTCTGAAGCCTGCCAAAGACCTGACTAAACAGCGGGATGAAATTGCGGAACTGGAAGCGAAGATTGACGCCGACAACCGACGCATCCGCATGCGTCGTGCGGAAGCCGCCGTCTCACAGTACGCCTCTGAAGCCTTCTCGAAGCTGCCAAAGGTTGAGCCCTGTGTTGACGCAGAGCTCATATTCTCGGCCCGGGAGCCCTCCATCTCTGTCATTGAGGCCGGGCCTGAAGATGCGGTGCTTTCGATGGCGGATTTAGGTTCAGATCAGAACTGGCTGGCAGTCCACGTAGCACTGGCGTTTGGACTGCAAAGGCATTTCGAGAAAGAGCGCAGGCCCGTACCCGGCGTCATCGTCCTCGACCAGCTCAGCCGTCCCTACTTCCCGAATCAGAGTAAGGACGCCGATGAAGTTGAGGACGAAGGGGATGAGGATGTCGCCGAGGTCGATTCGGACATAGAAGAATCCCGACCGGACGAGATATCGATTTCCGACGACGAGGACTATGTGGCCATGCGACAGCACATCGACTTCCTCTTCAAGGAGGTTGAGGCGCGCAGCGGCTTGCAAGTACTTCTGCTTGAGCATGCCTACTTTCCGTCGGACCCTCGTTACGTAGCCGCGACGAAGGAGCGCTGGACCAAGGCGTCGGGCAAGGGCCTTATACCTCGTGATTGGAAGCGTCGGTCTACAAACTAGCCATCGAGTGCGCGTCGACCACACGCAGGCCGTCGCTCGGTATGGCGTCAGATCCACCGTCTTACTTTTTACCCGTGACCGATTCAACCACCCCAGGGTGGCAGTCCTTCCTGCGAAGGTTCGTGACCCGCCGCCCGATAGCCATCCTTCGACTCGAAGACCATCAATACGGCGCCATCCTGAACTCCAGGAAGGGCATGCGGGAGTTCACGCTCAACATTCCGCATGATTACCTGCGCGAAGTCGTCGCTCCCTGCCTGTGCCTGATCACCGGCACGCGTTTGCGAGGCCTCCAGGATCACGAGGATGGCGAGGAGATGCTCTACGTGGGTGTCATCAAGTCCAAGCAGGTTACTGCGACGCTCGACACACGGATCAAGGTCGAGAGAACCGCGCGCGTCACGCCGTCAGCGTCGCAACTGGTTGGACTGATCCAGGAGGCACGCGCCGCAGAGCGATTCTCCGCACGCCTGGCAGACCCGTCGCCGGTGATAAAACTGTCGCCCAAGCTCAGCGCGATCCTCGTGGACACGATGGCCAACTCCCGGGGCAACCATGGCGCGTTGCGCATGGTATCCGCCGGGCTCGAGCCACCTCCTCTCGGTCCTTCCGCACGACTGCAGGGGGAGGCGATTGACATGGCGCTGAAGGCCTTCGGGCTTTCGGGCGATGCGCCCGCCGTGCATCTCGAACTCGTCAAGGGCAAGGAGAGCCGGCTGGTCGGCGCACGCCTTATGGAGGATTCGGTGATCGAGCACGATGCGCGCCAGGTCCCTGAGTTCCAGCTCGTCGGCAGCGATGCCACCGGGCGCGCGATGTTCCGCAAGGGCCAGCAGACCCTAGAGGTCATCACCGCCAATCGCAAGAAGCTAGAGGAGGTGTTCGGTGTCGATCTCATCTACGTCAACCACTTCCACGACAACCTCGTGATGGTCCAGTACAAGATGCTTGAACACGACGGCGCGGGCGGGCGCGACGACTGGACCTACACTCAGGACCGTCACCTGTCCAAGCAACTGAGCGCGATGCAGCGGTTTTCCCGCCGCGTAGTGAGTTCAGAGAAGAGCTATCGGCTTTCCGACGACTTCTTCTACCTCAAGTTCGTCCGCCGCTACGGTGATTCGGAATCGAGCTTCCTCCTTCCGCTGGAACACTTCAAAGCACTGGCGCGTGGTCCATCGAGAGCACCGCGATCCAAAAAGGTACACCTAAGCTACACGGCCTTAGAGGGACGATACATGCGCCAGACAGCCTTCCACAGTCTTCTGCAATCGGGCTACATTGGCGCGGACAGCAGCACGACCGCGGCACTTCAAACGCTGATTGAAGACTTGCTCTCAGGAGGCGACGCACTGGTCGTCGCCATCCAGCGCAAAACCACCCAGGCAGAGGATGACGCCGATCACGCTCGGCGCATGCAAGACTGGGACGACACGGAGGCCGGATACCACTAGGCAGACTTCGACAACAGTTCGAGGATGCTCAGGCTGAGCGTTGCCGGCGAAGCCCGGAGATTGAGCGGCTACGGGCGTAGAGACTATCAAGAACGTGTGGTTTTTCTACGTACCTTGTGGACGGCCGCGCGAAAGCGAGCGTGGCGAGGACGCCCAGTGGCGACTCTTCCTCGAAGCAGTCTATCGGCGGCGTGATGACCGACCGCTCGCAGCCTGAAGCGGCCACGTTACCAGCGACCGTCGATGAGATTGGTGACCACTGCCAAGCATTTGCAGCAACAAGCGAGTCAAACCAAAAACTCTGCCCGATTCTTCCCTTCGATCCATTTTGGCGCTCTTCCTCTGCCGCTCCAACTCGCTCCCGTCAGCGGGTCGCGGTACTTGGCCGCCACGCTTTTGACCGCAGGCTTCCAAGGAAAGACCTGCTGCGCAGTAAAGCCAAACTCGGCTATCAACTCATGGACCGTTTCCAGCGCTTGCTTCGCTTGCGCCTTGCGCGCCACGGCAATTTGTTGATCCAGTGCAGCTTTTTGAGCCAGTAGTTCTTGGTAGGTACTCATGAGGTTTTTTTCCAGTAAAGCCTATGAGGATAGCGCTAAACACTTGGTCTTTTAGCGCCTTTTGCACTATTCAAATAGTGATGACCATCAAATTCTGCCTTTGATATTTCTGGGATTTGAATGGCTTTCTTTTGAGGTCTGAATATTGAATGATATTCGGCTGTTATTTTGTTGATTTTGCTTTGTGATATAATGATATTGCTCGATATTTGATTTGCCATCGATTCGACATATCAATATCAGCTTTCTCCCCGCCTGTATTCCCAGGTCGTTTCTCCTATCCCCCTGCTTGATTTCCCTCGCGCCGTAATCCCACGGTAGCGTGCGCGCGGCTGTCGCCATGACAGCACGCGTGGCACCGCCGTGGCCGTGTCATCGCGGTGGTAGTGGGCTGTGTGGTGGCGGATCGCGCCAGGGCGTGCTGGCGGTAGTGCCGAGCGTATAGCTGCGCTTCGTTCTTTTTCCCTTTCCCTTTCTCTTCTTCTCAGGAGCTTTCCCATGACCTCTTCGCCTGGTCAGGCCGCCGCATGCGCGCGTTATGAACAACAACGCACTCCCTTGTTCAGCTTGGGCACCGTGCTGATCACCCCCGGTGCACTCGACATGCTCGAAGCACTGCAGTTGGCACCGCTGCCGTTTGTGCTGCGCCACGTCGCGGGGGATTGGGGTGACTTGTGCCAAGAGGATAAGGAGGCGAACGCTGCGGCGCTCACTTACGGCAGCCGTTTGCTGTCGGCCTATGACATCCCCCCGAACCACAGGCTGTGGATCATCACGGAGGCTGACCGACGCTCGACCACCTTGCTGCTGCCGGAGGAATACTGAGCAATGCTGCATTCCTACCATTGCCACCCCCGCATCAGTGCTGGCATGCATGGCCCCATGGTGGGCAACCAGCGGCTGCATGTGCGCCAGGGGGAGGTGGATGCCACTTGCGGCTACCACTGCGTTTTGATGGCATTAATGGTGCTGGGCCAAGTGCGGCGCAATGCGCTGATCTGGGACACCCGCGATGTGCGCCTGCAAGCGCTGCGCAAAGTGGCGCAGCGGTACTACTTCGATGGCTGCGAGGTCCAGGAGCTGCAACAGCAGCTGGCCCCCTATGCCGAGCAGGTGCACTGCAAGGAATTGCGCTCACGCGTGGCTGAACGCACCTTGGATGCGCTGGCCGATGGAAAGCTGTGCTTGGTGTGCTTTTCTACAGAGCGCTACATGCATTGGGTGCTGGCCGTGGGCATGCGCTTTGAGGCAGAGGAACCCGCTGACTTGCTGGTGCTGGACCCGGCCATGGCCCCGATACCGCTGGTGCCGTGGAATGCCATGCTGACCGGCTGGGCGAGCAAACAGCCACGGCGTGTGGTGGCCACGATCAGTGAGCGCGTGAACATCGACGCGGTGTTGGTGCTGTCGCCTGTGGTTCAGGCGCAAGAGGGCGAGTAGGCCGTTCGGCAGTTGTGTCGTTCAGCTTCGCTCGTTTTCTTTTTTTCCTTTTTCCCTTTTCTTCTTCCTGAACTTCCGCTTCCCGTAGCGCTGGGCTGTGAGCCAAGTGCCGCTGCCGCATGAGCGCATGGCGGGCGGGAGTTCGTTTTTGAGTTGTTTTGCTTGGAGGTGCTTTGTGATGACCGACGATTCCTTGACGCCCCCGCCGCTGGAGCGGTTGCTCACTGCGCTGTTGGAGCTGCCGCCCCTATTGCCCCTGCCTGGTTTGGCCTCCCCACACGAAGCCGGTGACGGTACGGCGCAATTGGTGCTGGAAGTGCTGGATACGGCGCTGCACACCCCGCCTGCGCAACCCCAGCGCATGGCTGCAGTGCGGTATTTCTGCAAACACGCGCGCCATCGCCTGGGCTTGGCGTCCTGGCGGGATCTTCAGGGCTTGCTGGAGCAGAACCCGCAAAGTGACGAAGGCGATGCCGAAGTGGCGCGCTTGCTATGGGGTGTGGAAGCCCAGGAGCATGTACGGGCGCTGCGCGTGCTGGTGTGGTTCATGGCGGCGTATGACGTTACCGAGCTGGGGCAGTGGCATGCGTGGATGGGCACGAGTGGGTTTGAAGAAGCCTTGCGGGAATCGCTCGATACGCTGGGCGCTGTAGCGGTAGTGCTGTTGTGGCAAGCCAAGTCAGGACGTACAGACCACGCCTGGGTGCTGCGGTTTGCCCGCAGGGCGCTGGGGCATTCGGTGAGTGAGGGGCCAGCCATGCTGGCGTTTCGGGATGCGGCAGAGGCAATGGGTGTGCCGCAAAGGGTGCTGGCTCGGCAAGTAGCCCATTGGGAGCGGGCAGCGATGGGGGTTGATGATGCGCCAGGCCTGCGGGTGCTCTGGTGGCAGTGTGTGGCCGAAGCGTTGCAGGTGCATGTAGCCCAAGAAACAAGCTCCGCCGCAAGCAGCGACGAATGGCGTGTTGAGTTATCACCAACGTCGGCATTGCGTCACGGCGAAGCTGGCGTGGCGCTTGAACCTCAGGCGAGGGAACTACAAGCCAATTCCCCCGTAGTCACAGCGCTGCGACTGCGCCAACGAAGTTGGGCACAAGGCTTGGGGCTGTGGCTTGAGATTCAGGGGGAGGGGCGGCTGTCGGCAATGCACCAAGCGGCCATTGCCGAGCGGTTTGAGGCTGCGGGGCACCGGGCGCCGCAGTTGCGGTATGCCAGTGCAAATGGCGGTCACCAAGCCACATGGTTGGCGACATGGCACTGGGATGAAGCAGTATGGGTGCCCAAAGATATGCCAGTGGCTGACGTGAAGCGCTGGGCGCTGGAGACGGCGCTCAAGGCGACCGAGCACTGGCTGCTGATGTGCGGCATGGTGGCGCTGGCAGGAAAGCCGCAGGGGGCTGCACTGGCGCTTGGTACCGGGCTGGTGGGGGTGGATGTCAAAAGGGAAGCCACCAATGAAAAAAAGTTCTAGGGCCAGGGGCTCTAGAACTTCTTCAGGCTGGTGGGAGTGCCGCTTTCTGAGCCAAAACTGGCTGAAAGTAACCGTATAACCAGCCGTATAACGGTTTGATGACTTTACTGAAAGTCTTTGAAAATCAATGACTTAGAGCTGTATCTGGCGGAGAGGGCGGGATTCGAACCCGCGGTGGGGATTAGCCCACACACGCTTTCCAGGCGTGCGACTTAAACCGCTCATCCACCTCTCCGGAGCCCTCCATTATAGATGCTGCACAGACACTTTTTCAAAGATCTGACTGTTCCCTTGAAAAAACATGCTTCCTCACGGGTTTCAAGATGGAACATCCCGGTTCCCCGCCTTTCAGGATGCCTCTCGCCCGCGACCCAAGAAATGGAACCGCATCAGAGTACGCTCCCGTGCTCTGGCGTGGTCCACTATCGGCAGCGGATAGTCGATGCCTAAACGCAACCCACAGGCCTGCAATTCCAGCGGCTTCATGCCTGCAGGGAAATGGAGGTGCTTATCAGGAACACACGCCAGCTCCGGGAGATAGCGGCGGATGAACCTGCCATCGGGGTCAAACTTCTGCGACTGCGCCACCGGGTTGAAGATGCGAAACCAGGGCTGAGCGTCGCAGCCGGTTGACGCCGCCCATTGCCAGCCGCCATTGTTGGCAGCCAGGTCGTAGTCGTTCAGGTGCTGGGCAAAGAAGCGCTCGCCACGGCGCCAGTCAACACCCAAATCCTTGGTCAAAAAGCTCGCCACCACCATGCGCAGCCGGTTGTGCATGTAGCCCGTCTGCAGCAGTTGGCGCATGGCGGCGTCGACCAACGGATAGCCAGTGCGCGCCGCGCACCATGCCTGCCAGTACCCAGGCGCGTCATCCCACTGGACGCGGTCGTACTCGGGGCGAAATGCCTGGGTGACCACGTGCGGGTGGTGCCACAGAATCATGAAATAGAAGTCGCGCCACGCCAGTTCGGACAGCCAGGTCTGCGCGCCTTCGCAGCCTTGCGCGGCCTGTCGCTCGGCCAGTGAGGCCAGCTGGCGGATGGACACGGTGCCAAAGCGCAGATGCACCGACAGGTAGGACACGCCTCTACGCCCAGGAAAGTCGCGCACCAGCTTGTAAGCCGCCATGCGCGGCAGAAAATCCTGCAGCAACTGCTGCGCGCCGCGCGAGCCCACAGGCAGCTGCAAATCAGCCAGGTTGGTGGGCACGAAGCCCAGATCCGCCAGCGTGGGCAGCCGCTCCCCCGCCGGGGGCACGGCCAGGTGATGTGCGTGGCGCTCCACGGGATAAGGCTTGGTCTGGAAGGCATCCAGCTTCTGCAGCCAAGTGCGTTTGTATGGCGTGAAGACGCTGTAGGGCTGGCCCTGCTGGTTCAGCACCTCGCCCTGCTCCAGCAGCACCTGGTCCTTGTAGTCGCTGAACGCGATGCCACACGCCGCCAGGCCGTCTGCCACGCGTCGGTCGCGGGCCAGGGCTGCAGGTTCGTAGTCGCGATTGGCCAGCACTTCGCGCACGCCCAGGCTGCGAGCCAATTGCACGATGCACTGCACCGCCGTACCGTGGCGCACGATCAGGCCGCCGCCGGGGGCGCCACTGCGCGCCGCCAGCGCGCGCAGGTCCTCATCCAATGCGCACACGCTGGCGTGAATGAATTCCACCCGCCGGTCGCACCGGGTCGGCAGCGCATCGAGGATGTCGGTGTCAAAGACGAAGACGCAGTACACGCGCTCGAAACGGCGCAGTGCGTGGTACAGGGCGGCGTGGTCATGGCAGCGCAGATCGCGCCGCAGCCACACAAGGGCGCTGGCTGGCATGGGACGGGAAGGACTGGTCTGGCTGACGGCGCGGCAGTGCCCCTCAGGCCTGCATCACCACGGGGCCGCCCTGCTCCAGCGCCCGCTGGTAGGCCGGCCGCGCCCGCATACGCTGGCGGTAGGCCACCAGGTGCGGCCAGGCCGTTTCGTCGCCCCCGCGCGCGAGGGCCGCCTCCACGGCAAAGCTCATCTGAAAGTCGGCCATGGTCAGGTGGCCCCCGGCGAACCAGTCGTGCTGGGCCAGGTGCGCATCCATGAAGGCCAGGGCGGTTTGCACGTTCGGGCCGATGAGTTTTTGCTGCACTTTGGCGCACAGGGTGCGCGCGATGGGGCGCACAAAAAACGGCATGGGCTGGCGCGCAATGGTGTCGAACACCAGCTTCATCACCAGCCAGTTCATCAGGGACCCCTCGGCGTAGTGCATCCAGAACCTGCACTGGCGATGTTCTGCCGTGCCGCGCGCGGGTTCCAGATGGGCCAGATCCGCCGGCGCCTGTGCGCCGTAGCGCTCGGCCAGATACTCGATGATGGCGCCAGATTCGGCCACCACCATGTCGCCTTCGGTGATGACGGGCGACTTGCCCAGCGGGTGCACCCGCTTGAGCTCTGGGGGCGCCAGCTTGGTCGCGGGGTCACGCGAGTAACGGCGGATGTCGTAGGGCACGCCCAGTTCTTCCAGCAGCCACAGAATGCGCTGGGAGCGCGAGGTTTCCAGGTGGTGAACGGTCAGCATGGGCGGCATGGTAGTGCAGTCGCGCACGAAGGGTTGGCGCCGCCGCGACACGGCGTGCCCCGCCATGGGTGGGCTTTCCCTCGCGCCGAGGCCCGGACCCACGTCCCTCCCCTTCGGCAAAGGAGCGCGGGGCGCTTTGAAAGCTATATTTTTTACAGCTTATAGCGCTTACTCATCAATGCTTAGCGCCGATTTTCATCCAAAGACGGATCAACGCCGGCTGTAGATCTGGTCAAACAGTGCGCCGTCCGCAAAATGCTCCCGATTGGCCTTCGCCCAGCCACCGAAAGCCTGGTCGATGGTGGCCAGTGTGAGCTTGGGGAATTGCTTGTCGTACTGGGCCTTGGCCTTCTCGCTGGTTGGACGGTAGAAGTTCTTTCCAGCGATGTCCTGCCCCTCGTCGGAATAGAGGTAGGAAAGGTACTCCTCCGCCAGCGCGCGCGTGCCCTTCTTGTCCACCACCTTGTCCACCACCGCCACCGTGGGTTCGGCCAGAATGGACAGCGATGGCACTACGATCTCGAACTTGTCCTTGCCGAACTCCTTGAGCGCAAGAAACGCCTCGTTCTCCCAGGCCAGCAGCACGTCGCCCACACCGCGCTGCACGAAGGTGATGGTCGAGCCGCGCGCACCCGTGTCGAGCACCGGCACGTTCTTGTAGAGCTTGGACACGAAATCCTTGGCTTGAGTGTCGCTGCCGTACTTGCGCTTGGCGAATTCCCAGGCAGCAAGATAGTTCCAGCGCGCCCCGCCGCTGGTCTTTGGGTTAGGGGTAATGACTTGCACGCCGGGCTTGACCAAGTCATCCCAATCCTTCACGCCCTTGGGGTTGCCCTTCTTCACCAGAAACACGATGGTGGAGGTATAGGGCGCCGAGTTGTGCGGGAGGCGCTTTTGCCAGGCGGGTGCCAGCAGGCCGTGCTGGGCCAGCGCATCCACGTCTCCGCCCAGGGCCAGCGTAGCCACGTCGGCGTCGATGCCATCGATGATCGAACGCGCCTGCTTGCCCGAGCCGCCGTGCGACTGTTTGAACTGCACTTCCTGCCCCGTCTTGGCCTTCCAGTGGCGCGCGAAGGCCTGGTTGTAGGCCACATAGAGTTCACGCGTGGGGTCGTAGGACACGTTGAGGAACTGCGCGGGCTGGGCGAACGACGGCAAAGACGTCAGGGACATGACCGCCGTCAGGGAGGTGGCCAGGGGAAACTTGATAAAGTCGCGGCGATTGTTCATGAAGGGCTTTCGTTGCAGGGTGCGTCGGTGCGGTTCACCGATGCAAGGCATTCTGGAAGTCGCCCTTCAAAATCCAAACCAATAAGATTTCAGTTCGTTATTCCATTGACGTCTGAAGTTTCAGCAAGGAATCGCTCCATGGCACGTACCGTCCACTGCATCAAGCTCGGCAAGGAAGCCGAAGGCCTCGACTTTGCGCCCTACCCCGGTGATCTGGGCAAACGCATCTATGACAACGTGAGCAAGCAAGCCTGGGCCGACTGGATCAAGCACCAGACCATGCTGGTCAACGAGAACCGCCTGAACCTGGCCGACGCGCGCGCGCGCCAATACCTCGCCCGCCAGATGGAAAACCACTTCTTCGGCAGCGGCGCAGACGCTGCGGCGGGTTATGTGCCGCCCAGCGCGTAACGCAGTGCAGCGCTGCAAGAAGCGGTTTCGCTAAAACCACTTCTTCGGCAGCGGCGCAGACGCTGCGGCGGGTTATGTGCCGCCCAGCGCGTAACGCAGTGCAGCGCTACAAGAAGCGGTTTCGCTAAAACCACTTCTTCGGCAGCGGCGCAGACGCTGCGGCGGGTTATGTGCCGCCCAGCGCGTAACGCAGTGCAGCGCTACAAGAAGCGGTTTCGCTAAAGCCACTTCTTTGGCGCGGCGCAGACGCTGAGGCTGGCTGAGTCCCGCCCGGCGCATAACGCAGCGCTGCGCCAAAGCAGCGCCTCTTTGCAGTCGCCCCCGTCGCATCACTGTGGCGGGGGCGTTGCCGTTGTAGCCCACTGCGCCTGGCAGGCGACCCAGGCCCGGCTCCCTGAGGAGATTTCATGTTGCCGTCGGTGTCATTGCTGGACTCGTTCCAGTTCTCACAGTTCACCACCCTGCTGGTGATCTACCTTGTGGCCATCACGGCCGAGGCCATGTCTGGCGCGCTGGCCGCAGGCCGGCGCAACATGGACATCTTCGGTGTCAGCGTGATCGCCTTTGTGACCGCGCTGGGCGGCGGCACCATCCGTGACATGGTGCTGGGCCACTACCCGATCGGCTGGACACAGCACCCGGAATACGTGTACCTGGTGATCTCCGCAGGCCTGCTGACGACGGTGGTGGCGCGCTACCTGCACCGGATCAAGCGCGTGTTCCTGCTGCTGGACGCCATGGGGCTGATCGCGTTCTCGCTGATCGGATGCAACGTGGCCCTGGAACTGGGCTACCCGCCCGTGGTGGTGGTGATGTCCGGCATGCTCACGGGCATCAGCGGCGGCATCCTGCGCGACGTGCTGTGCAACCAGGTGCCCGTGGTCTTTCGGCGCGAGCTGTACGCCAGCGTATCCCTGGCCGTGTGCCTGCTGTTCCTGGGACTGCGCACGATGGAAGTGGAAAACAACCTCAGCACTTTGGTGTGTTTCGCCGCCGGCCTGGCGCTGCGGCTGCTGGCACTGCACTACCACTGGCGCCTGCCGGTGTTCTCGTACCAGCAGCGCTGGGACTGACACTGTTTCTGTAATCTTTTCGCGCCACCCAACACCATGTCCGAACCGATTGAATGGCTGGAAGACGGCACGCCCTACAGCCCGCGCTTCTCAGACCGGTACCACAGCGAGCAAGGCGGCCTGGAACAAGCCCGCGGCACATTTCTCGCCGGCTGCGGCCTGCCCCAGGCCTGGCAGAACCAGCCGCAGTGGCGCGTGCTGGAAACCGGCTTCGGCCTGGGCCTGAATTTCCTCGCGACCTGGGCCGCCTGGCGCGCCGACCCCCACCGGCCACAGCGGCTGCACTTCGTGTCTTGCGAGGCCTGGCCCGTGAGCGCGGCCGATCTGCTGCGCGCCGCGCCCATCGATTCCACACTGCAATCGCTGGCCCAGCAGTTGGCGGCGCAGTACTGGGGCTTGCTGCCGGGCGTGCACCGGCTCTCGTTCGACGGCGGGCAGGTGCTGCTCACGCTGTACATCGGTGACGCGCAAGCCCTGCTGAGGCAGCAGCAGCCCACGGCGGATTCGGTGTACCTGGACGGCTTCGACCCCCAGCACAACCCGCAAATGTGGGACATCCACACCCTCAAGGCCGTGGCGCGCTGCTGCCTTCGCGGCACCCGCCTGGCGACGTGGACGGTGGCGCGCGGCGTGCGGGACGGGCTGGTGCAGTGCGGCTTCGAGGTGCAGAAGGTGCCAGGTGTCCGCCCCAAGCGCGACAACCTGCAGGCCACCTACGCGCCCCGCTGGGAGCCACGCGCCGGCCAGCCCGTGCTGCCAGACGCCACGGTGGCCGCCCCGGCCCGCTGCCTGGTGGTGGGCGCAGGACTGGCGGGCGCCGCCGTGGCGGCCAGCCTGGCGCACCGTGGCTGGCAGGTCCAGGTGCTGGACCGGGCCGATCACCCTGCCGCCGGTGCATCCGGCCTGCCGGCGGGGGTGTTCGCGCCCAATGTCTCGCAGGACGACAACCTGATCTCACGCCTGTCGCGCGCGGGGGTACGCACCACGCTGAATATGCTGGCGCAGCTTCCCGCCGAGACGCGCGGCACCGACTGGAGCGCGTGCGGCACGCTGGAGCACCGTGTGGACGGCACCACAGGATTGGCCTGGAGCGACGGGCCTGGCCTGGACTGGAGTCGCCCCGCAACACCCGCACAACTGCAGGCCAACGGCTTATCGGCAGACACGGTGGCCTGCTGGCACGAGCACGCGGGCTGGGTACGCCCGCCCCAGCTCATCGCCCACCTGCTGAACGACCCGGCCATCCACTGGCGCGGCAGCGCGGCGGTGGCGGAGTTGCGCCGCACCACCGTCGACGGCCAGCCCCTCTGGCAGGCACTGGACGCCGAAGGGCGCGTCCTGGCCGAGGCGGAACTTGCCGTGGTCTGCGCCGGGCACCACACCGGCCCGCTCACGCACGCGCATTGGCCCATGAATCCGCTGCGCGGCCAGTTGGCCTGGGGCCTGCATGCCCAGGCCCCCGCGGGCGCCCCCTGGCCGCCCCAGCCGGTCAATGGCAACGGCAACCTGGTGCCCCGTGTGCCGCTGCAGGGTGGCGCAGGCTGGGTGCTGGGCTCCACGTTCGAGCGCCTGAAGACCGCCCTGCCCCCCAGCCCTGACGACCACGCCAAGGGCTTGGCCACCAATCAGGCCAAACTGCACGCGCTGCTGCCCCCCCTGGGCGTTGCCATGGACGCCGCCTTCACCCAGGCCGCCACCGCGCCGGACGGCCCCGTGCGCACCTGGGCGGCGGTGCGCTGCGGTGCGCTGGACCGCCGCCCCATCGTGGGGCCGGTGGACCCGGTGCGCCAGCCCGGCCTGTGGCTGTGCACTGCCATGGGCGCGCGCGGGCTCACGCTGTCATTGCTGTGCGGCGAACTGATCGCCGCGCGGCTGCACAGTGAGCCCCTGCCGCTGGACGCCCCTCTGGCGCGCGCGTTGAGCAGCGAGCGCTGGCTAGGATATGAGCCACAGTGAGCCGACACGCATTTCATATACAAATAACGGAATATATGAAGCATTAAAAAATAGTTTGTCTTTATAAGACAGACTTTTAAAGTGCGCCCATCGATGCTGCGGGCGCCATTCGGGGCCCGGCGGCACCTGTGTTGAAACGCCCACGGCCCTGCCATGTACCAGTACACCGAATTCGACCGCCAGTTCGTCCACCTGCGCGCCCAGCAATTCCGCGATCAGCTCGAACGCTGGCAGCGCGGCGAGTTGACCGACGAGCAACTGCTGCCCCTGCGGCTGCAAAACGGCTGGTACATCCAGCGCTACGCGCCCATGGCCCGCATCGCCGTGCCCTATGGCGATATCAATAGCACCCAGCTGCGCATGCTGGCCCACATCGCCCGCGAATACGACCGCCCCACGCCCGAACTGCTGGCCCATGCCCAGGCCACGCAGGACCAGCTGCAGGCCGCCCAGCCGGGCCTGACACTGGCCGCGCCCCCGCTGCGCTACGGCTACGGCCACTTCACCACGCGCACCAACGTGCAGTTCAACTGGATTCCCATCACCCGCGCGGCCGACGTGATGGACCTGCTGGCCAGCGTGCACATGCACGGCATCCAGACCAGCGGCAACGACATCCGCAACATCACCTGCGAGGCCTACGCCGGCATCGCCGAGGACGAGATCGTGGACACCCGGCCGTTCGCCGAGATCACGCGCCAGTGGAGCTCGCTGCACCCCGAGTTCACCTACCTGCCGCGCAAGTTCAAGATCGCCTTCAACGGCGCCGCGGAAGACCGTGCCGCCACCGGCTGGTATGACATCGGCCTGCAGGCGCTGAAGAACGCGGCCGGCGAGGTGGGCTTTGCCGTCAAGGTGGGCGGCGGCATGGGGCGCACGCCCGTCATCGGCACCGTGGTGCGTGAATTTCTGCCGTGGGACCAGCTGCTGAACTACATCGAAGCCATCGTGCGCGTGTACAACAGCTACGGCCGCCGCGACAACAAGTGGAAGGCGCGCATCAAGATCCTGGTCAAGAGCGAAGGCCAGCAGTTCATCGACGCGGTGGAGGCCGAATACCGCGCCATCCTGGAGCAGGACGGCGCCCCCCACACCATCACCCAGGCCGAGCTGGACCGCGTGACCGGCCATTTCGTCGTGCCACCGCTGCGGCCCGCCGGCCGGCCGCATGGCGTGAACACCTCCGGCCAGCTGTACCAGCGCTGGCTGCAGCAGAACGTGCGCGGCCACCGCATGGCGGGGCTGAAGGCGGTGACACTGTCGTTCAAGCGCGTGGGCTTTGCGCCCGGCGATGCCGACGGCGACACGCTGGACGCCCTGGCCCAACTGGCCGACCAGTTCAGCGCCGGCGAGGCGCGCCTGACGCACGAGCAGAACCTGCTGCTGCCCTGGGTGCACGAAGCCGACCTGCCCGCGCTGTACGAGGCCGCGCGCAAGCTGGGCCTGGCGCAGCCCAACATCGGCCTGCTGACGGACATGATCGCCTGCCCGGGCGGCGACTTCTGCTCGCTGGCCAACGCGCGTTCGCTGCCCATCGCCGCGGCCATCACCGAGCGCTACCAGGACCTGGACGAGCTGTTCGACATCGGCCCCATCGACCTGCACATGAGCGGCTGCATCAACAGCTGCGGCCACCACCACAGCGGCCACATCGGCATCCTGGGCGTGGACAAGGACGGCAAGGAGTGGTACCAGATCACGCTGGGCGGCTCCGACGGCACGCAGCTGTCCGGCCCGGCCATCGGCGGCAAGGTGGTCGGCCCGTCGTTCTCGGCCGCCGAAGTGCCCGACGTGATCGAGGCGCTGCTGGACACCTACCGCGCGCTGCGCAAGGGCAACGAGCTGTTCATCGACACCCTGCGCCGCGTGGGCCAGGACCCCTTCAAGGCCGCCGCCAATGGTGCGCGCCACCCCAAGGCGGCTGAAGAGGCCGTGGCCTGACCCCACTCAAAAGACCTTGAATACTATGAAAATCATAGCTGCTGGCGCTTTATCCCTGGGCGCTGACGACCTCAAAACCCTGCAGATCGCCAACGATGCCGACCTGGCCGCGCTGGCCGCCGAAGGCGCGCTGGAGGGCGTGCAGCGCATCGAGCTGCAGTTCCCCAAGTTCACCGACGGCCGCGCCTACAGCCAGGCCCTGCTGCTGCGCCGCCGCTACCGCTTTGCGGGCGACATCCGCGCCACGGGCGACGTGCTGATCGACCAGCTGGTGCACATGCACCGCAGCGGCTTCAGCAGCGCGGTGCTGGCGCCCGGCGTGGACCCGGCCGCGGCCGAACGCCAGTTCGCGCGCTATGCCGCCTTCTACCAGGGCGACGTTCTGGAGCCGCGCCCGCTGTTCGCCCGGGAGGCCGCATGAGCACCGCCACGGCAGTCAGCGCCGCCGAACTTGCCCGCGTCAACGCCGAGCACGGCCACGATGCCGCCGCGCTGGTGGCCTGGGCGCTGGGCCTGGGCCAGACGCCCATCGTCACCACCAATTTCCGCCCGTTCGAGGCCGTGATCCTGCACCTGGTCACCCGCGTGCAGCCGGGCGTGCCTGTGGTCTGGATGGACAACGGCTACAACACCGAGGCCACCTACCGCTTTGCCGACGCGGTGACGAAGCAGCTGGGGCTCAACCTGAAGATCTACCTGCCGCGCCGCTCGCGCGCCCACCGCGAGGCCGTGGAAGGCCCGACGCCCGCCCTGGACGACCCGCGCCACGCCGCGTTCACCGAAGAGGTGAAGCTCGAACCCTTCGCCCGCGCCCTGCGCGAAACGGCACCCCGGGTGTGGTTCACCGCGCTGCGCGCCACCGACACCGCCGTGCGCGCGCAGATGGACCCCGTGAGCATCAACCCCGACGGCCTGATCAAGGTCGCGCCGCTATTGCACTGGTCGTCCAAACAGCTGCACGAGTACTGTCAACAGCACGGCCTGCCCAACAACTTTGACTACGTGGACCCCACCAAGGGCGAAGACAACCGCGAATGCGGCCTGCACCTGGCCCACTAAAAACGATAGCTGCCTGCGCTTGCCCCACAAGCGCTGGAGCCAGATTTGACTGGAACATCGAATGAACGCCCGTGTTGACTCCCAAGTGCTCAACCAGCTCAGCAACCGCCACCTGGACGCGCTAGAAGAAGAAACCATCTTCATCCTGCGCGAGGTGGCCGCGGCCTTCGAGCGCCCCGCCCTGCTGTTCTCGGGCGGCAAGGACTCGCTGGTCATGCTCAAGTGCGCCGAGAAGGCCTTCGGCGCGGGCCGCATTCCCTACCCGCTGCTGATGATCGACACGGGGCACAACTTCCCCGAGGTGACCGACTTCCGCGACTTCCGCGCCAAGGAGCTGGGCGCCGAACTCATCGTGCGCAGCGTCGAGGATTCGATGGCGCGCGGCACCGTGCGCCTGGCCCACCCCGGCGAATCGCGCAACGTGCACCAGTCCGTCACGCTGCTCGAAGCGATTGAGGAGTTCCGTTTCGACGCCTTGATCGGCGGTGCGCGCCGGGACGAGGAGAAGGCGCGCGCCAAGGAGCGCATCTTTTCCCACCGCGACAGCTTCGGCCAGTGGCAGCCCAAGGCGCAGCGCCCCGAACTGTGGACGCTGTTCAACACGCGCCTGGCCCCCGGCGAGCATTTCCGCGTCTTTCCCATCAGCAACTGGACCGAGCTGGACGTGTGGCAGTACATCGAGCGCGAGCAGGTCGCCCTGCCATCGCTGTACTACGCCCACCCGCGCGAAGTGGTGGAGCGCCGCGGCCTGCTGGTTCCCGTCACGCCGCTCACGCCCCCGAAGGACGGCGAAGCGGTGCAGACGCGCACCGTGCGCTTTCGCACCGTGGGCGACATCACCTGCACCTGCCCGGTGGAAAGCCCGGCCGCCACGGCAGGCGAAATCGTGATCGAGACCCTGGCCGCCGAGGTCAGCGAGCGCGGCGCCACGCGCATGGACGACAAGACCAGCGACGCCTCGATGGAAAAGCGCAAGAAAGACGGGTATTTCTGATGACCACCGCCACTATCAATTCAATAGCTTCCAGCGCACAACCAGAAAGCGCTAGCGGCACAAATGATCACATTTCCGCGCTGCGCTTCATCACCTGCGGCAGCGTGGACGATGGCAAGAGCACGCTGATCGGCCGCCTGCTGGTGGACAGCCGCGCCGTGCTGCAGGACCACCTGGCCGGGGTGCAGCGCGGCGGAGAGACCGACCTGGCGCTGCTGACCGACGGCCTCAGTGCCGAGCGCGAGCAGGGCATCACCATCGACGTGGCCTACCGCTACTTCGCCACCGAGGCGCGCAAGTTCATCATCGGCGACGCGCCCGGCCACGAGCAGTACACGCGCAACATGGTCACCGCCGCCTCCCAGGCCGACGCCGCCGTAGTGCTGGTGGACGCCACCAAGCTCGACTGGCAGAACCCGCAACTCACGCTGCTGCCGCAAACGCGCCGCCACAGCCTGCTGGTGCACCTGCTGCGCGTGCATTCGCTGGTGTTTGCCGTGAACAAGCTCGACGCCGTGGCCGACCCACAGCTCGCCTACCGTCACATCCGTGCCGCGCTGGAGCAGTTCGCCCGGCACGCGGGCATCGCGGTGGCGGGCGTGGTGCCGGTGTCGGCGCTCAAGGGCTGGAACGTGGTAGAGGCCAAGCCCGGCTGGTGCGACTACGCGGGCCCGAGCCTGCTGCAGATCCTGGAGCGGCTGCCCAACACCCCGCCCGACGCCGGCCTGCCCCTGGCCTTCCCGGTGCAGTGGGTGGAGAAATTTTCTTCCTCGTCCGACACTTCGCAGGGGCGCCGCGTGTTCTGGGGCCGGGTGGGCTCGGGCCGCGTGCAGCCGGGTGCGCAGGTCGCCATCTTCCCCAGCGGACAGCTGGCGCAGGTGGCGCAGGTGCTGGACCATGCGCGCCGCGCCACCGGCGTGGCCGCGGGCCAGAGCGCGGGCATCACCCTCGACCGCGAGGTGGACGTCTCGCGCGGCGACTGGATCGTGGCTGCGCCCGCACCCGCTGCCGCTGCCGAGGACGACTTCGACACCCCCGCCGCCGTGCCCGCATGGCCCGGCCAGCGCGAGATCACCGCCACCGTCGCGTGGATGGACGACGAGCCGCTGGTGGCGGGCCGCGTGTACTGGGCGCTGCACGGCCACCGCTGGGTCAAGGTCAAGGTGCGCCGCGTGGTCCACCGCCTGGACATCAACACCCTGGCCGAGGAAGACGCCACCCAGCTGGAGCCCAATGCCATCGGCCATGTGGAGCTGCTGCTGCAGGAACCCCTGCCCGCGGCGCCGTTCGCGCGCAGCCGCGTGCTCGGTTCGCTCATCCTGGTCGACACCGCCAGCCACAAGACGGCGGGCGCCGTGCTGGTGAACGCACCGGCCCCAAAAGCTTGATCAACGTTAAGGTTTCCGCGCCTCAGGCATGGTTGGCTGGCCTGCTGAGGCGGCGGTCGGCCTAAAATCGCGGGCTAACCCCATACCAGAACACAACTACTCATGACTCACGTCGTCACCGAAAACTGCATCAAGTGCAAATACACCGATTGCGTGGATGTGTGCCCCGTGGACTGCTTCCGCGAAGGTCCCAACTTCCTCGTGATCGACCCCGACGAGTGCATCGACTGCGCCGTGTGCATCCCCGAATGCCCGGCCAACGCCATCTTTGCCGAGGAAGACCTGCCCAGCGACCAGCTGGCCTTCATCAAGATCAACGCCGAGCTGACGCCCAAGTTCAAGAGCATCACCAAGCGCAAGGCACCGCTGCCCGACGCTGACGACTGGAACGGCAAGCCCGGCAAGCTGGACCTGCTGGAGCGCTGACTCCCGCGCTCCCGCCACGCCCGCATGCACCCATCCCCCAGCAGCCCGACGCCCCAGGCCGCGGACGCCGTGGTGATCGGCGCCGGGCCGGTGGGGCTCTTCCAGGTCTTCCAGCTCGGGCTGCAGGGCATCGCGGCGCACCTGGTTGATGCGCTGCCCCATGTGGGCGGCCAGTGCGCCGAGCTGTATCCCGACAAACCCATCTACGACATTCCCGGCATCCCTGTGTGCACGGGCCAGGGGCTCGTGGAACTGCTGCAGCGGCAGATCGCCCCTTTCTCCCCCACGCTGCACTTGGGCCAGCAGGTCCACACGCTGGCCGCGCAGGCCGACGGACGTATTCTGCTCACCACCACCGCCGGCACCGCGCTGCTGGCGCGCAGCGTCTTCATCGCCGCGGGCGTGGGCGCCTTCGTGCCGCGCGCCATCAAGGCCGAGGGGGTGGAGGCGCTGGCCCCCGGCCAGTTGCTCTACCACCCTGACGCCGCTACGGCTACCCGTGCCGCGACCGGCAAGCGCGTGGTGGTACATGGCGGCGACGAGGCGGCCGTGCAGGCGGCGCTGGACTGCGTGGACGCTGCCGCGCAGGTGCTGCTGCTGCACCGGCGCGATGCCTTCCAGGCCGCGCCCGCGCTGCTGGCGCAACTGCAGGCACTGCGCGAGGCGGGCCGCATCCAGGTCGTGATCGGCCAGATCACGGGCGTGGAGACCGCGCCCGACGGCACCCTGCAGGCGCTGGCCCTGCTGGACCCGCAAGGCGAGCCACAGCGCCAGCCGCTGGACCTGTTGCTGGCCTACCTGGGCATCTCTCCGCGCCTAGGGCCCATCGCCGACTGGGGCCTGGCGATGGACCGCAAGCAGCTGACCGTGGACACGGCCACTTTCGCCACCAGCGTCCCCGGCATCTACGCCGTCGGCGACATCAACACCTACCCCGGCAAGCGCAAGCTGATCCTGTGCGGCTTCCACGAAGCCACCCTCGCCGCCTTCGCCGAGGCCGAACGGCAGGCGGGCCACAAGCTGCCCCTGGAATACACCACCAGCAGCGAACGGCTGCAAGTCCGGCTGGGCGTCGCCCCGGCCCGCTGACCTGCGGCGACGGCGCGGCGCGCCCTGCGGCAATGCGCCGGGCGCTATTGAAGCAGGAGCTTGCAGCGCGCGTTCCGCCTTGTTTCCAAATAGAAAAATGTCTAAGAATGGCTTGTAGAGTGCGCTGCTAGCTCTATTTTTCATAGCAATTGACGTTTCGGCCATCGGTTCGCGCCTGAAACGGCCGGAACTTCGCACGCGGGCGGCCCTCCACCTGGGGGTTGTCATCCCTCAGTTCCAACTCCAAGGAGATCACCCCGTGCCCTTCGCACTGCCCCTGCCGCATCGCATCCTATCCAAAGCCCTGGCCGCCGCCGCGCTGGCCCTGCCCCTGCTCATGCCCGCCGGCGTGCAGGCGCGCGAGTTCGTCAGCATCAAGGGCAATGCGGTCAACGTGCGCGAGAAACCCAGCACCCGCTCGGCGACGCTGTGGGAGCTGGGCCGGGGCTATCCGCTGCAGGTGCAGCAGCGCAAGGGCCGTTGGCTCCAAGTGCGGGATTTCGAGGAGCCGCTCGGCTGGGTGTACGCGCCGCTGACCAGCAAGGCGCCGCACCGCGTGGTGACGGCACGCGTCGCCAACCTGCGCGCCGGCCCCGGCCAGCAGCACAAGACCGTGGGCAAGCTGCAGCAGCATGAGGTGGTGCGCAGCCTGGGCCAGTCGGGTAGCTGGGCCCGGGTGCAGCGCGAAGACGGGCAAAAGGGCTGGGTGGCCCGGCGCCTGACCTGGGGCTGGTGATATTTCGGGTGCCGCGGCGGTGTGGGCCTGTGGCGCGCGCGGTGCCCGGCGCTCCCTCAGCCGCCCGTTACTCGATCACACGCTGCGCCACCGGCGCATAGCCATGGTTGAGCGGCCCGTGGCCGTGGCCGGTGCGCACATCGGCCCCGGCAGCGATCGCGCCCAGAATGTACTGGCGAGCCAACCGCACCGCCTGCGCCAGCGGCTGGCCCAATGCGAGGTGCGCAGCGATCGCCGACGACAAGGTGCAGCCCGTGCCGTGGCCGTTGTGCGTGACGATGCGCGCAGCTTCCAGGCGGTGGCGCTCGTCGCCAGGCAGGGCCAGCACATCCACCACCCGGTCGCCCGGCAGATGCCCGCCCTTGAGCAGCACCGCGCGCGCGCCCAGCGCCAGCAGGTCGGTGGCGGCCGCGTCCAGCGCGCTTTCGTCGGCAATGGCGCGGCCCAGCAGCCAGCCGGCCTCGTCCAGGTTGGGGGTGACCACGGCGGCCAGCGGGAACAGCGCGCGCACCAGCGTTCCCACGGTTTCCTCGGCAATCAGCCGGTCGCCGCTGGTGGCGACCATCACCGGGTCCAGCACCACGTTGGGCAAGCCATGGCGAAGAATCGCGTCGGCCACCACCTGCACCACCTCGGGCGAATGCAGCATGCCGATCTTCACCGCGTCCACGCCGATGTCCTCGACCACGGCGTCGATCTGTGCGCGCAGCATCTCGGGCGGAATGCCGTGGATGCCCGTCACGCCGCGCGTGTTCTGCGCGGTGATGGCGGTGATCGCGGTCATGCCGTAGCAGCCCAGGGCGCTGAAGGTCTTCAGGTCGGCCTGAATGCCCGCGCCGCCGCCGCTGTCCGAGCCCGCGATGGTCAACACGCGCGCATAGCGCCGGCCACCGCCGGGCGTCTGTGTCTCTTGGTTCATGGCAAAAATTATCGGCCAAGCCGCAGCGCATTCAACGCAGCCGCGGCAACGCCAGAGCCTGCGCCACGTCAACAACAGGGGCACCACCCCTGTGCTGTAATGCCGGCCACGGACGAAACAGGGGTGTCCCCGCCGCACTAAGAACGTGTTGACGAAAGCGGCAGGCGACTGAGAAATACCCTAAGCACCCGATCCAGGTCATGCTGGCGTGGGGAGTTTCAACAGCATCGGCGCGCCGCGCGCTCCCGTTTTGTCCTTTGGTTGTTTGGCCTGGCCTTTCATCACGGACACGATGCACACTTTCCCCACCCTTCGCTCCTCCTCCCGCGTCACCATCCTGGGCGCGGGCCTCATGGGCCGCCTGCTGGCCGTCGAACTCGCCCGCCAGGGCCACGCCGTTGAGGTGCACGAGGCCGGCACCCGTGCCGCCGAAGGCGCCGCAGCCTACGTGGCCGCCGCCATGGTGGCCCCCCTGGCCGAATCCATCGTGGCCGAGCCCGGCGTGGTGCGCATGGGCGTGCACTCGCTGGCGCGCTGGCCCGAGCTGCTGGCACCGCTGGCCGCACCGGTGTACTTCCAACATGACGGCACGCTGATCCTGTGGCACCGCCAGGACGCACCCGAAGCCGCGCGCATGCGCCTGAAGTTCGAGCAGACCCAAGGCCTGGTGCCCGGGCTGCCGCGCATGCAGGCGCTGGACAGCGCTGGCGTGGCTGCACTGGAGCCCACGGCCGCACAGCGCTTCCACCAGGGCCTGTACCTGCCCGGCGAGGGCCAATTGGACAACCGCCAGGCCCTGGCCGCGCTGGCCGCCACCATGGACCAGTTGGGCGTGGTCACGCATTGGGGCAGCGCGCGCCAGCCGGCCGACTTCACTCCCGGCCAGGCCGGCCAGCCCGACTGGGTGCTGGACTGCCGGGGCCTGGGCGCGCGTGCGCAATGGCCGCAACTGCGCGGGCTGCGCGGCGAGGTGGTACGCCTGCACGCGCCCGACGTGACGCTGCAGCGCCCCACGCGCATCGTGCATCCCCGCTACCCGATCTACATCGCACCGAAGGAGAACCACCTGTTCGTCATCGGCGCTACCGAGATCGAATCCGACGACATGTCGCCCGCCAGCGTGCGCTCCACGCTGGAGCTGCTGAGCGCCGCCTACGCCGTGCACCCGGGCTTTGCCGAGGCGCGTATCCTGGAGATCTCCACCCACTGCCGCCCCACCCTGCCCGACAACCTGCCCGCCGTGCGCGTAGTTCAGGATCGCGTGCTGGAGGTCAACGGTCTGTACCGCCACGGCTTCATGATCGCACCGGCCATGCTCGATGTGGTCATGCAGGTGCTGAACACGGGACAATCCGAGCTCGCCCCTGGATTCGACCTCTCGCTGCAGCTCGACCGCGAAGCTGCGCTGCACACATGAACGTATTCATCAACCAAAACGCCGTGCAACTGCCCGATGGCGCTACCGTCGCCGACGCCGTGGCCCACCTGGCCCCCCAGCCCCCGTTTGCCGTGGCCGTGAACCTGCAGTTCGTGCCCAGTGCCCGCTATGCCTCGCACGCCCTGCAGTCCGGCGACCAGATCGAAATCATTGCGCCGGTCACCGGCGGTTGAAACCATTGCTCATGAACAGTCCTACATCCTCCCCCGACACGCTGGTGCTCTACGGCCAGGCGTTCCAGAGCCGCCTGCTGCTGGGCACCGCGCGCTACCCGTCTCCCGCCGTGCTGGAGGCCGCCGTGCAGCGCGCGCGGCCCGCGATGCTCACCGCATCGCTGCGCCGCCAGGGCAGCAACCCGGCCGAATCCGGCAGCAGCTTCTGGGAACTGCTCAAGCGCCTGCAGGTGCCGGTGCTGCCCAACACCGCCGGCTGCCATAGCCTGCAGGAAGCCATCACCACCGCCCATATGGCGCGTGAAGTCTTCGACACCCCCTGGATCAAGCTGGAGCTGATCGGCGACGACTACACGCTGCAGCCCGATACGCTGAACCTGGTGCAGGCAGCCGAGCAACTGGTCCGCGAAGGCTTCTACGTGCTGCCCTACTGCACTGAAGACCTGGTGCTGTGCCAGCGCCTGGTGGACGTGGGCTGCCAGGCCGTCATGCCGTGGGCGGCGCCCATCGGCACGGGCCGCGGCCCGGTGAATCCCTATGGCCTGCAACTGCTGCGCGAGCGCCTGGACGTGCCGCTGCTTGTGGACGCCGGCCTCGGCCTGCCGTCCCACGCCTGCCAGGTGATGGAATGGGGTTACGACGGCGTACTGCTCAACACGGCCGTGGCCCTGGCGACCGACCCCGTGCAAATGGCCGGCGCCTTTGCCGATGCCGTGGCCGCAGGCCGCGCCGCCCGCATGGCCGGCGCGATGACACCGCAGGAGGCGGCGCAACCCAGCACGCCCGTGCTGGGCACGCCGTTCTGGCACCACGCGCAGGACTGAGCATGCCGCAAGCCGCCGCGCCATTGCCTTCCGCAGCCGCCATGGAGCAAGCCATCCGCCAGCACCATGCGTCGGCGTTTGCGGACTTCCCGCCGCAGCCGATGCCGGCGACAACCGTGGAAGACCCCGTGTACCGCGCAGCCCTTGCGGCCTGCAGCGCCCTGGGTTTCATCGCCCATGACGCAGACTGCCTGGCCCGCGCCTGGGCTGCGCAGACGCGGCGCACCGGCCGCTTCGACCCGGCGCAGTGGCCCGACGAGCCGGCAGACTTCGGACTGCAGCCGCGCCCCCATGCGCACCCCTTTGCAGCCTGCCCGCAGAACCTGGGTCTCTACGCCGTATTGCCCGATGCCCAATGGGTGGGCCGCATGGCGCAGGCCGGCGTGCCGACGGTGCAGCTGCGCTTCAAAAGTGACGACCCTGCGGCCATCACGCGCGAGGTACGCGCCGCAGTGCAGGCCGTGCAAGGCACCGCTTCGCTGCTGTTCATCAACGACCATTGGCGCCAGGCCATCGCGGCCGGGGCCTATGGCGTGCACCTGGGCCAGGAGGATCTGGATGCGCTGAGCCCCGAAGAGCTGCGCACGCTGCGCGGGTCCGGGGTGCGCCTGGGCGTAAGCACGCATGGCTACGCCGAGATGGTGCGCGCCGACGCGGCCAGCCCCAGCTACATCGCCATGGGCGCGGTGTTCCCCACCACGCTCAAGAAAATGGCCACAGTGCCCCAGGGCGTGGCGCGGCTGGCGGGCTATGCCCGGCTGATGCGCGGCTATCCGCTGGTTGCCATCGGCGGCATTGGCCTGGCCCAGTTCCCGCAAGTGCTGGCCACCGGAGTGGGGTCGATTGCCGTGGTGCGCGCCGTGGTGGCGGCCGATCAGCCGGAAGCCGCTGCGGCGCAGCTCATGCGGGCCATCGACGCCGGCAGGCGATAGCCCCGTCCGCGCACGGGGGGCGTTCGCGCTTCAGAAGCGGTTCTTTTGCGACTGCTCCAGTTCGAAGCGCAACTCCAGCTTGTCGTTTTCCATGCCAAAACCCACGGCCTGCCCTTGCGCGGGCGCCGGGGTGACGGGCACGGGCGGCAGATCGCTGAGGGTGATGTGAGGCGGCCCGGACACGACCACGTCCACCGCGGCGACGCAAGTGGATGCTGGCGAGCCGTCATCCACCGGCAGCAGCGCCAGGCCGGCCGCCATCGAGTCCAACGACCGGCCCGACCCATCCTGCGCGCCCATCGGGTGGAGCGCTGGCGTGGCACGCGGGGTGGTGCGCGCGCGGGGCGGCGGCGCACCGCGCAAATGTGCGGGTGTGGTCTGGGCGATGGACAGCAGCAGCAGCAGATCGTCCAGCGCCGCCAGGTCGAAGGGCCCCTCGCCCTGCGTCTGTCCCCGGTGAAATAAGAGGCCCTCCAGCACGGCCAGGACCTCGGGCGAGGACCATGCCGCCTCGACCCGTGCCAGCGCCTCGGGGTGGTCTTCCAGGCTCCGGCCCAGTTGCTGGAACTGTGCAAATGGAGGCACGCGTACATTGAACCGCTCCTCGACCTGCGCGCGCAGGCCGTCGAAGCTGTCGGTTCGCCCCAGTTGGTGGTACAGCCGCAGCAGTTCAATATGCGCCAGCGGCGAGTCTTCGCCGTGCTGCGCGATGTATTGGCGCAGCACATGGATCGCCTGCTCGTGCTCGCCCACCGAGGTGAAAAATTCAGCCTGCTGTTGCAGATCGAACAGCGACTCGGGCTGCACACCGGACTGGGCCCTTGCCTGCAAGGGCTCCACAGCCGGCGCCGCCACCGCGGGGCCTGGAGCCGCCGCGGGTGCACTCACTGGCGCGGTAGTAGGCGCGAGCGGAGGCGGCCCACTGTCCGACCCTTGCGGCGGCGGCGCTGTCGGCTGCCAGACATCGCGCGCATCCGGCTCCACCTGCAGCCGGAGCTTGCCGTCAGGGCCCTCCGCGGCCACGGCCCCGGCCCGCAGGCCACCGCTGAGTGCCACCGAGTCACGCCATGCCTGCAGCGCCTCGCGCCGCGTGCGGCGCAGCAGCCAGGCAATGCAGGCCAGCGCGAGCACCAGCAGCCCCGCGAGCATGTACACCACGGTCGCGGGGAACCCCTGCGACTCCACCTGCGCCAGGCGCTCGCGCAGCTCAGCCGCCGTTGCGCGCTCGCGCTCCACCAGCTGGCCCTGCGCGGCCGCATCGGCCTCGAGCCTCTTGAGCCGCTCTTCAAACCGATGTGTTTGGGCCGTCGAAGTGTCCAGCGCCTGCCACCACGCGGCCGACTCCGCACGCAAGGCCTCGCTGGGGCGCGGCGACATCTGGGGCGGCTCGCGCGTGAGCTGCAGCGCGGACGCATTGTCAGGACCCAAATCCAGGGGTTCCATTACCAGGCGGGAGGGAGCCGCCGCAGCCGCGGGCGGCGAGGCTTTGGCGCCGATGCGCAGCGTCGTGGCGGTCTTAGCCGCCCGCGATGGGCGTGCCGCCCGCTCGGCCGGGGCATGCGTGGACGCCGCGGGAACACGCGGCTGCGCACGAGGCCGCCGGACCGTGCGTGCGCCCTCCCCCTCGCCGCCCAATGCATTCCGCACTTGCGGCGTAGCGCGTGGTGCGGGCACCGCCAGGCGCGACAGATCGATGGGCTGCCGTGCCGCTGGGGGTGCAGTGCCGGGCGGGTCTGCCAGGAACGTGTAGGTGCGCGACACACGCCCTTCGCAGCCGGCGGTGAGCGTGGCAGTCAGCACCGGCTCATCCACGGGAATGAGCGCCTGCACGCGCACCATCGGAATGGCGCCTCCTTCCAGGGGAGTGACATGCACACGCGTTTCGGGGACAGTGGTTGCGCCTAAGACCAGCCGCGCCCCGAGGCAGGAAGACGCGACGGTCTTGCCGGGATCGGGCCGTACCTCGAAGGTGAGATCGATCGTGGACCCCAGAACCACTGTGCCGTGGCTGCCGCCAAGCGAAAGCGCGCTGGCCCCAAACGCTGCGGCATAGATCCAGGCGCCGACAAGTAGGTTACGCATAAACACAATGGTTTCAATTTGTTTATAAATTTTGCCATAACCCTGCCGCATCCGATAGCGCTAGATAATTGCCGCCATGCAAACGGTCTTCACTTCAATCGGCATCGTGGGCACTGGCGCCATGGGCCGCGGCATCGCGCAGATCGCCGCCCAGGCAGGCAGCACGGTCTACCTCTATGACACCCATGGCGGCGCCGCCGACGCCGCCCGCACCCACATCCACCAGCAGTGGCAGCGTCTGGTGGACAAGGGTCGGCTGGACGAGAGCCTGTTGCCGGCTCTGGTGCAGCGGCTGGTTCCCGTCACGTCGCTGCACGACTTCGCGGCTTGCGAATTGGTGGTGGAAGCCATCGTCGAGCGACTGGATGCCAAGCAGGAACTGCTCAAACAGCTCGAAGCCATCGTCTCGCCCGAAGCCGTGCTGGCCAGCAACACGTCATCGCTGTCCATCACCGCCGTGGCCGCACCGCTGCAGCGGCCGCAGCGCATGGCAGGCTTTCACTTCTTCAACCCGGTGCCGCTGATGAAGGTGGTCGAGGTCGTGGCCGGCCTGCGCACGGACTCCCATGTCTGCACCCGCCTGGCCGGCTATGCGCGCGCCATGGGCCACACCCCGGTGATGGCGCAGGACACGCCGGGCTTCATCGTCAACCACGCAGGGCGGGGCTACGGCACCGAGGCGCTGCGCATCGTGAGCGAGGGCGTGGCCGATTTCGCCACCGTGGACCGCATCCTGCGCGACCAGGTGGGCTTCAAGCTCGGCCCCTTCGAGTTGCTGGACCTCACCGCGCTCGATGTGTCGCACCCGGTCATGGAGTCGATCTACCGCCAGTACTACGACGAGCCGCGCTTTCGCCCCAGCGTGATCACGGCGCAGCGCTTGAGCGGCGGCCTGCTGGGCCGCAAGTCCGGCGAGGGCTTTTACCGCTACGTGGACGGTGCGCCCGAGCTGCCGGCCGAGCCGCCGGTGCCCGAGGTATCGGGCCTCCCGCCGGTCTGGGTCTCCACGCGCGCAGCCCGCCGCGCCGAGCTGTACCAGTTGCTCAAGGACCTGGGGGCAACGATCGAGACGGGCACCTCGCCCTCGGCCCAGGCGCTCACGCTGGTCGCGCCACTCGGCTTTGACGTGACCACCGTGGCCGTGGTGGAGCGCCTGGACCCCGCACGCACCATCGGCATCGACATGCTGATCGACGACGCGGCCACCCGCCGGCGCGTGCTGGCGACCAACCCCGCCACGCGCGAAGACATGCGCGACGCCGCGCACGCGCTGTTCGCGCGCGACGGCAAGCCAGTGAGCGTGATCCGCGACAGCGGCGGCTTCGTCACGCAGCGCGTCGTGGCCAGCATCGTCAACATCGCCGCGGACATCTGCCAGCAGCGCATCTGCAGCCCCAAGGACCTGGAGACCGCCGTGACCCTGGGCCTGGGCTACCCGCTGGGCCCGCTGGCCATGGGCGACCGCTGGGGCCCCACCAACATCCTGGAAGTGCTCTTCAACATGCAGACCGTGTACGGCGACCCGCGCTACCGCCCCAGCCCCTGGCTGCGCCGGCGCGGCGCCATCGGCCTGAGCCTGACGCACGAAGAACCCTGACCCTGCAACCACCCGCGCCGCCATGCCCGCCGAACTGCAAAGCACCAGCCAGGGCCAGACCCTGGTCCTGACCCTTCGCCACCCCGAGCTGCGCAATGCCTTGGAGCCGGCCATCTGCGCGGCGGGCATCGAGGCCCTGAACGTGGCGGAGCGCAATCCCGACGTGCGCTGCGTGGTCATCACGGGCGCGGACGGCCTGTTCAGCGCCGGCAGCAGTCCCCAGCGGCTACAGGCGTTGCGGCATCAGAGCGCGCCAGCGCAGGTGCATGGCCTGGATCTGCTGCACCACTGGATCGAGGCGATACGCACCCATCCCAAGCCCGTGATCGCCGCCGTGGAGGGTGAAGCCAAGGGCGCGGGGTTTTCACTCGCGCTGGCATGCGACCTGATGGTGGCCGCGCGCAACGCGGTGTTTGCCATGAACCATGTCCACGCGGGCCTGTCGCCCGATGGGGGTGCCAGCTGGAGCCTGGCGCAAATGCTGCCCCGCGCGCTGGCGCATGAGATCCTGATGTGCGGCGACCGCATCGACGCCGCACGACTGCAGTCCCTGGGCATGGTCAACCGGCTGGCCGATCCCGGCCGCGCCCTGCATGAGGCGCTGGCGCTGGCCCAGCGCCTGAACGATGGCCCGCCCCATGCGCTGGCGAGCATCAAGGAACTGGTGAGCGAGGCGCGGCACCACAGCTTCACCGAACAGCTCGCGCTGGAACGCAGCCACTTCGTGCGCAACCTCCAGCATGCCCCGGCGGGCGAAACCTGGGCGGCTTCTGCCGACCCACGCGCTTAAAGCTACTATTTTTATAGCTACTAACGCTTGACGGTCAAGCGTCGGCGGCTTGCCTCATTCAAACCCATCCATGGCATTGCTGGCTCCGCGGCAGCGGCGCCAGCACGCGCGCGCCCGCGGACGCCCATGTGACAGCCCGCTCCCCGCGCCCCGGTCCCTCACGCGACAATGGACTGCAACCCAGTCACGCAAACGACAGACCATGGACGATCCGATTCTTACCATCGATGAACGCGAGGCGATCAACTCAGGTCGCTGGTTTTCTTCCCTCTCCCCTTCTTTGCGCCACGACATACTGCGATGTTCCTACGTCAAACGCTTCAAGGATGGCGCACTCATCGCAGCACGCGGCGACCCGCCCGAGGAATGGATTGCCTGCGCGCGCGGCGCCGTGCGCGTGAGCTCCACCTCGATCTCCGGCAAGCAGATCACGCTGACCTATGTGGAGCCGGGCATCTGGTTCGGCGACGTGGCGATCTTCGACGGGGACCGGCGCACGCACGATGCTTACGCCCATGGCGACACCACCATCCTGTGCGTGGCGCGGGCCGACTTCAAGAAGATCCTTGCACAGCACTCGGAACTGTACGAGGCCATGCTGCGGCTGCATGCGCGGCGCATCCGGCAGCTGTTCGGGCTGGTGGAAGACCTCAACACCCTGCCCCTGCGCTCGCGGCTGGCCAAGCAGTTGCTGCACCTGGTGCGCAGCTATGGCGTGCCCAGCCTGTCCGACGGCAACGAAGTGCGCATCAGCCTGCAACTGGCCCAGGAAGAACTGGCGCAGTTGCTGGGCGCGTCACGCCAGCGCGTGAACCAGGAGCTGAAGGCCATGGAGCGCGAGGACGCCATCCGCATCGAGCCCGGCGGCCTCGTGATACGCGACCGGGATGCGCTGATGCGCATCTCCGAAGCCAACCAATGAGCCAGGTTTACAAAAACCATAGCTTCCAGCGCTTGTCCCGCAATGGCTTCCATGTGAAAAGTCTTTGAATTCCATAGCTGACAAGCGCAAGCAGCTCACTTTTTTGAAAGAACCCTCCATCCCCATGAGCAACTTCGAGCACTTCATCGGCACACGCCCCGTCTCCGAGCAGCATGCCTTCGATACCGACGCGCTCACTGCCTGGCTGTCGCAGCATGTGGAAGGGTTTGCCGGACCGCTGACGGTGGAGATGTTCAAAGGCGGCCAGTCCAACCCCACCTACAAGCTTGTGACCCCCACGCGCAGCTATGTGATGCGCGCCAAGCCCGGCCCGGTGGCCAAGCTGCTGCCGTCGGCACACGCCATCGAGCGCGAATACGCGGTCATGCGCGGGCTCGCCGGCACCGACGTGCCCGTGCCGCGCATGATTGCGCTGTGCGAGGACGAGTCCGTCATCGGGCGCGCGTTTTATCTGATGGAGTTCATGCAAGGCCGCGTGCTGTGGGACCAGTCGCTGCCCGGCATGCAGCCGGCCGAACGCGCGGCGATCTACGACGAGATGAACCGCGTGATCGCCGCCCTGCACCGGGTGGACTTCACGGCGCGCGGCCTGGCGGACTACGGCAAGCCGGGCAATTACTTCGAACGCCAGATCTCGCGCTGGAGCAAGCAGTACACCGCCTCGGTCACCCAGCCCATCGCCGAGATGGACGCACTGATGCAATGGCTGCCCTCGCACATGCCCGACAGCGCGCGCGACGCAACCCGCGTTTCCATCGTGCATGGCGACTATCGGCTGGACAACCTCGTGTTTCACCCCACCGAGCCACGTGTGATCGCGGTGCTGGACTGGGAGCTGTCCACCCTGGGCCATCCGCTCGCGGACTTTGCCTACCACTGCATGAGCTGGCACATCCCCGCATCGCTGAGCCGGGGCATCGGCGGGCTGGACCTGGCGGCGCTGGGCATCCCGTGCGAGCGCGACTACATCCAGCGCTACTGCGAACGCACCGGCATCACCGACGTGGATGCGCTGCACCGGGACTGGAACTTCTACCTGGCCTACAACATGTTCCGCATCGCCGCCATCCTGCAAGGCATTGCCAAGCGCGTGGAGGCCGGCACGGCCGCCAGCGCACAGGCCAAGGCCGCTGGCGCCACCGCACGGCCCATGGCGCAGCTGGCGTGGTCCTTCGCGCAAAAGAGTTGATCCCCCTTCCCCACTGACGAGAAAGCACCCCATGGACTTCGATTACTCGCCCAAGACCAAGGAACTGCAGGCGCGCCTGATCCAGTTCATGGACGACCACATCTACCCCGCCGAGAAGGCCTATGCCGAGGAGATGGCGGCCAACACCGCCGCGGGCAGGCGCTGGACACCACTGCAAACCATCGAAAACCTGAAACCCAAGGCGCAGGCCGCGGGGCTGTGGAACCTGTTCCTGCCGGTGGACACCGCCCAAGCATCGGGCTACGAAGGCGCCGGGTTGACCAACGCCGAGTACGCGCCGCTGGCGGAGATCATGGGCCGCGTGCTGTGGTCCAGCGAGGTGTTCAACTGCTCGGCCCCCGACACGGGCAACATGGAGACCATCGCGCGTTATGGGTCCGAGGCCATCAAGGCCCAGTGGCTCAAGCCGCTGCTGGAAGGGCGCATGCGCTCGGCCTTTGCCATGACCGAGCCCGATGTCGCCTCCAGCGACGCCACCAACATCGAAACGCGCATCGAGCGCCAGGGCGACCATTACGTGATCAATGGGCGCAAGTGGTGGACCAGCGGCGCCAACGACCCGCGCTGCAAGGTGTTCATCACCATGGGCAAGACCGACCCCGAGGCGCCCAAGCACTCGCAACAAAGCATGATCGTGGTGCCAGCCGATACGCCAGGCATCACGGTGGTGCGTGCACTCAACGTGTTCGGTTATGACGATGCGCCGCACGGCCACGCCGAAGTCCTCTTCGAGAACGTGCGCGTGCCGGTGGACAACATCCTGCTGGGCGAAGGCCGTGGGTTCGAGATCGCCCAGGGACGCCTGGGCCCCGGGCGCATCCACCACTGCATGCGCCTGATCGGCCAGGCCGAGCGCGCGCTGGAACTGATGTGCCGCCGCGCCAGCAACCGGGTGGCCTTCGGCAAGACGCTGGCACAACAGAGCGTGACCCAGGAACGCATTGCCGAAGCCCGCTGCAAGATCGACATGGCGCGCCTGCTCACGCTCAAGGCCGCCTGGATGATGGACACCGTGGGCAACAAGGTCGCCAAGACCGAGATCGCCATGATCAAGGTCGTCGCCCCCAGCATGGCGTGCCAGGTGATCGACTGGGCCATGCAGGTGCATGGCGGCGGCGGCGTGAGCGACGATTTCCCGCTGGCCTACGCCTATGCCAACGCGCGCACCCTGCGCTTCGCCGACGGCCCGGATGAGGTGCACCGCAACGCCATCGCCAAATGGGAACTGGGCAAATACGGCACCTACGGTCGTGGTGCGGCCCAACCGGTCACCCGCGGCGCTTGAGCGCAGCGGGACCTTGCTCCGCAGTTGAAGATCCGGTCCCGGCCTGGCCTACCGATTGGGGTGGCTAGGCCGCAAGTTTTTATCAACCTGCGTTCAAGTCTTCGCTGCGGCGGTTCCCTGCACGAGGCCTGGCGCTGCACTGAGGGAGGCACGGACCGGCCGGACAGCCAGTGAGTAAAAGCAGCGCGGCATTTCACAAGATAAAATCACCGGTTCCTTGGTTCTGCCCTGCCTCATGAAGAAACACTCGCCGGACGCGCCCGCCAAACCCAGTGTCCAGGTGCTGGAGCGCATGTTCCAGTTGATTGACGTACTCGCTTCGCGCGAGGAAGCCATCTCGCTGAAGGAGATCAGCGAGAAGACGGGCCTGCATCCGTCCACCACCCACCGCATCCTCAATGACCTGACCATCGGCCGTTTCGTGGACCGTCCTGAGTCGGGCAGCTACCGCCTGGGCATGCGCCTGCTGGAGCTGGGCAATCTGGTGAAGGGGCGCCTGAGCGTGCGCGACGCCGCCATGGCACCCATGCGGCAATTGCACAAGCAGATCCAGCAACCGGTGAACCTCAGCGTGCGCCAGGGGGACGAGATCGTGTACGTGGAACGCGCCTACAGCGAGCGTTCGGGCATGCAGGTGGTGCGCGCCATTGGCGGCCACGCCCCGCTGCACCTCACCTCTACGGGCAAGCTCTTCCTTGCGGCCGACGATCCGCAGCGCGTGCGCGCGTACGCCACGCGTACCGGCCTGCCAGGGCACACGCGCAACAGCATCACCCAGTTGCCCATCCTGGAACGTGAGCTGGGCAAGGCGCGCCAATACGGCATTGCGCGGGACAACGAGGAGTTGGAACTCGGGGTGCGCTGCATCGCGGCGGGGGTCTTTGACGACCAGGGCCAGCTCGTGGCAGGCCTGTCAATTTCAGCGCCCGCTGACCGACTGGATGACGGATGGCTGCCCAAGCTCCAGTCCACCGCCGATGAAATCTCCCAGGCGCTGGGTTATACGGCGGGGCAGCGCACGGCCCTGGACGGCCCGCTCAAGACCTGAATGGCCTGACGCCGGCCGTCCGGCGGGTGTGTCGCAAGACGCATGCGACCCGTGGCCGCAGTCAGCCGCGGCTAACCGTTGGTTCCTGCGTGCAGGATGGCGCCGGCGCTGGGGTGAGTCTTCTCGACCCAGGAGCGCACGCGCTCTGCGTCGCCCAGACGGCTGAACTTTCCTGCCGAATCGAGGAACACCATGATCAGCTTGCGGCCCGCCACCTCGGCCTGCATCACCAGGCAGCGCCCCGCTTCCGAGATGTAGCCGGTCTTCTGCAGGCCGATATCCCAGGAAGGGCTCTTCACCAGCCGGTTGGTGTTGTTGTACTGCAGGGTGCGCCGGCCAACGGCGACCTCGTGGCTTGGAGACGTGGAGAGTTCACGCAGCAATGCGTCGCCATGCGCCACATTCACGAGCGTCGCCAGATCGTGCGCGCTGGACTGGTTGCGGCTGGACAGGCCGGTGGGCTCGACAAAGCGCGTATCCGCCATGCCCAGCAGCTTCGCCTTGGCATTCATGCGCGCCACGAACGTATCCAGCCCGCCCGGGAACGTGCGTCCCAGCGCATGGGCGGCGCGGTTCTCACTGGACATGAGGGCCAGGTGCAGCAGTTCACCGCGCGAGAGTGTCGTTCCCACCGCAAGCCGCGAGCCGCTGCCCTTTTCCGTATCCACGTCGTCCTGCGTGATCGTGATGAGCTCGTCCATGGGCAAGTTCGCCTCGGAAACCAGCAAGCCGGTCATCAGCTTGGTCAACGAGGCGATGGGCAGCACGGCATGGTCATTCTTGCTGAGGAGAACTTCCTTCGTGTCCTGATCGATCACCAGCGCCACGCTCGACTTCAGGTCCAGCGGATCGCTCACATCGTGCAGCCCTGCCAACTGCCCGAACGAGAGGCGCGCGGGCTCCGCCGCTACGCGCACGGGCGCACGGGCACTCACTGCAGACGCGCGCGCCGCCTTCACGGCCACGGTCCGGCGGGGCGCCTTGGCCGACGATTTAGCGGGGGTGCGTTTGGCAACCGTGGTGGACGCGGCTTTTTTTGCCACCGCCTTCTTGCGTTCGGCCGCATGCACGCCCGGCGAGGCCAGTGCGATGCCCATCACCAAAAGGGCCAATCCCTGAGAGATACGGGAGACGATGCGAGCGCGCATATGCATCAAATGCTCCAAGCAGCAAAAACTGTGTGGCAGTGTACAAAATCAAAAAAAGTCGCGCAAGATCAATACCTTGCGCGACTCTTTTAGAAAGTGCCTGAATTATAGGACGCGGTATCAGCCCTGTGCTGCCACGCGCTCAGCTTTACTTTGTAATTTATTCAGGGCACTGAGGTAGGCTTTGGCCGATGCCACCACGATGTCGGGGTCGGCCCCTACGCCATTCACCACCCGGCCGGCGCTCTGCAACCGCACGGTGACTTCGCCCTGGCTTTCGGTGGAGCCACTGATGGCGTTCACCGAGTACAGCACCATCTCGGCACCGCTGCGCACATGCGCCTCGATGGCCTTCATCGAGGCATCGACCGGGCCATTGCCCTCCGAGGAGCTGCGGACTTCCTTGCCGTCCACGGTGAACACGATGGTCGCCTCGGGCCGCTCGCCCGTTTCGCTGTGCTGCGCCAGGGACACGAAGCCGAACTGCTCCTTCTCGCTGGTCACGCTTTCGTCGCTCACGAGTGCCAGGATGTCCTCGTCAAAGATCTCGCTCTTGCGGTCGGCGAGTTCCTTGAATTTGGCAAACGCCACGTTGATTTCGCCTTCGCTCTCCAACTGGACGCCCAGTTCCTGCAGACGTTGCTTGAACGCATTGCGGCCACTGAGTTTGCCCAGCACGATCTTGTTGGCGCTCCAGCCCACATCCTCGGCGCGCATGATCTCGTACGTGTCGCGCGCCTTGAGCACGCCGTCCTGGTGGATGCCCGAGGCGTGGGCGAACGCATTGGCGCCCACCACGGCCTTGTTGGGCTGCACCACAAAGCCGGTGGTCTGGCTGACCATGCGGCTGGCGGCCACGATGTGCTGGGTATCGATGCCGACGTCCAGGCCGAAGTAGTCGCGCCGCGTCTTCACGGCCATCACCACCTCCTCCAGCGAACAATTGCCCGCACGCTCGCCCAGGCCGTTGATGGTGCACTCCACCTGGCGTGCCCCGCCGATCTTCACACCCGCCAGCGAGTTGGCGACCGCCATGCCCAGATCGTTGTGGCAGTGCACGGACCAGATGGCCTTGTCACTGTTGGGAATGCGCTCGCGAAGGTTCTTGATGAAGTTGCCGTACAGCTCGGGAATGGCGTAACCCACGGTGTCGGGCACGTTGATGGTGGTGGCGCCCTCCGCGATCACCGTCTCGATCACGCGGCACAGGAAGTCCGGGTCGCTGCGGTAGCCATCCTCGGGGCTGAATTCGATGTCCTCCACCAGGTTGCGTGCAAAACGCACCGCCTGCCTGGCTTGCTCCAGCACCTGCTCGGGCGTCATGCGCAGCTTCTTTTCCATGTGCAGCGCGCTGGTGGCGATGAATGTGTGGATGCGCGCGCGGCTCGCTTCTTTGAGCGCCTCGGCAGCACGTGCGATGTCCCGGTCGTTGGCACGTGCCAGCGAGCAGACCGTGGAGTCCTTCACTGCGCGCGCAATGGCCTGCACCGATTCGAAGTCGCCGTTGGAACTGGCGGCAAAACCCGCCTCGATCACATCCACACGCAGCCGCTCCAGTTGACGGGCAATGCGCAGCTTTTCATCGCGCGTCATGGAAGCTCCCGGCGACTGCTCGCCGTCGCGCAAGGTGGTGTCGAAAATGATGAGCTTGTCGGTCATGGATCGTCTCTTGAGGTCGTTGTGGGGATAGGGAATCAGGCAACCATCACCTGGGCTTGGACTTGCGGAGCACGCTGCAGCCCCGAAAGAATGGCACGGATCGAGGCTGACACGATATTGGCATCCATGCCCACCCCATATACGGCGTGGCGATCATCGATGCGCATCTCGACATAGGCCACGGCCTTGGCGTGGGCGCCCTCGCTGATGGCATGTTCGTTGTAGTCCAGCACGCGCACATCGCAGTCCAGCGCAGCGGCCACGGCCTGCACGAATGCGTCGATCGGGCCTGTGCCTTCGCCTTCAATCTGCAGCGTCTGGCCTTGCCAGGGCAGTTGTCCGCGCAATGCAACCGTGCCGTTTTCGCCTTCCATACGGTATACCGGCGTTGCTGCCTCGTCCAGACGGTATTCGCGCTCGAACAAACTCCACAGATCGGCGGCCGTGAGCTCCTTGCCGCTGGCGTCCATTTCGCGCTGCACTGCCTGGCTGAACTCGATCTGCAAGCGCCGCGGCAGTTGCACGCCGTATTCACTCTCCAACAGATACGCGATGCCGCCCTTGCCGGACTGGCTGTTGACGCGAATGATGGCTTCATAACTGCGCCCCAGATCCTTGGGATCGATCGGCAGGTAGGGCATCTCCCAGATATCGCCCTCGCGCCGGGCGGCAAATGCTTTCTTGATGGCGTCCTGATGCGAACCGGAGAAAGAGGTATAGACCAGATCGCCCACGTACGGATGGCGCGGGTGCACGGGTAACTGGTTGCAGTACTCCACGGTGCTGCGGATGCCGTCGATGTCCGAAAAGTCCAGCCCCGGATGCACGCCTTGCGTGTACATGTTGAGGGCCACGTTCACCACGTCCAGGTTACCCGTACGTTCGCCGTTGCCGAAGAGGCAGCCCTCCAGGCGGTCAGCGCCCGCCATCAAGGCCAGCTCTGCCGTTGCAGTGCCGGTGCCGCGGTCGTTGTGCGGGTGCACCGACAGCACCACGCTGTCGCGGCGCTGGATGTGGCGGTGCGTCCACTCGACCATGTCCGCGAAGATGTTCGGCGTGGAGTGTTCCACCGTGGTCGGCAGATTGATGATGCACTTCTTCTGGGGTGTCGGCTGCCACACGTCGGTCACCGCATCGATCACACGCTTGGAAAATTCCAGTTCGGTGTCCGAGTACATCTCAGGCGAATACTGGAACGTCCAGTCGGTAAGGGGGTACTGGGCAGCAATGTCCTTGAACATCTGCGCGTTTCCACGCGCCAGTTCCACGATTTCCTCCTCGCTCATGTCCAGCACCACGCGGCGCATCACGGGCGCGGTGGCGTTATAGAGGTGGACGATGGCGCGGGGCGCGCCTTCCAAAGCCTCAAACGTCCGACGGATCAGATGGTCACGCGCCTGGGTCAACACCTGAATGGTCACGTCGTCAGGAATGCGGTCTTCCTCGATGAGCTTGCGCACGAAGTCGAACTCGACCTGGGAGGCCGACGGGAAGCCTACCTCGATCTCCTTGAATCCGATCTTCACCAGTTGCTCGAACATGCGCATCTTGCGCGCGATGTCCATGGGCTCGATCAACGCCTGGTTGCCGTCGCGCAGGTCCACACTGCACCAGATGGGCGCGCGGTCGATCACCGCGTCGGGCCAGGTGCGGTCCGTCAAGCGCACGGGGGCAAAGGGACGGTATTTGGCGGCGGGGTTCTGCAGCATCGGAATTCTCTCTTTCGTGGAACAAGGTAGGTGTCTGACCTGTGCTCCAGCGACCCCGGAAAAACAAAAACGGCCCGTCGCTGGTGCTCACGGGCCGTGGGAAGTAGGTGTGTACGCGCGCGCTACTATGCCTGCCCGAGGGACAAGTTCAGTAGTAGTGCTAGCGACAGGAAATGCATGCGAACGACTCTAGCACAAAAAACACACGGCGACACGCAGGGCTACTCGTGCAACCCGCGCTCCTCAGGCTCGTCCTTAGAGGTGCTGATCACGCTGGCCCGATACCCCTTGGCACGCCGCCATGCATACACGCCGTAGCCGCTCAATCCATAAGCCACGAAAATGCTGAACAGCACCGTGGGCGCATGGATGTTGATGATGGCGATCCCCAGCACGATGAGCACGATGGCCGTGAAGGGCACGCTGCGCTTGAGGTGCAGGTCCTTGAAGCTGTAGAACGGCGCATTGGTCACCATGGTGAGCCCGGCGTACAGCGTCAGCCCGAACATCACCCAGGAGAGCTGGCTCCAGGTCAGCAGGCCGTCCTGCCCACGCTGCACACCCGCGTCGGACAGCAGCCAGATAAAGCCCGTCACCAGCGCCGCCGCGGCCGGAGATGGAAGCCCCTGGAACCAGCGCTTGTCCACGGTGCCGGTGTTGACGTTGAAGCGCGCCAGCCGCAGGGCAGCGCATGAACAGTAGACGAAGGCCGCGATCCAGCCCCAGCGCCCCAGGCCGCTGAGGGCCCACTCGTAGGCGATCAGTGCAGGCGCCACGCCGAAGGACACCATGTCCGACAGCGAATCCATCTGCTCGCCGAACGCGCTTTGCGTGTTGGTCATGCGCGCCACGCGGCCATCCAGGCTGTCCAGCACCATGGCGCAGAACACTCCCACCGCCGCATAGTCGAAGCGGCCATTCATGGCCATGACAATGGCGTAGAACCCGCCAAACAACGCTGCCAGCGTGAACAGGTTGGGCAGGATGTAGATGCCCTTGCGGCGCTTGCGCACCATCACGCCCGTGTTTTCGGCGGCGTCGTTGCCATCATGCATTCAATCGACCTCCAGCGCCCATCCAGCAAGCGCCAACAGCTATAAAATCAATAGTATTTTTGTTCCGCACACGCGTGCGGAAAAGGACGCAGTGTAGCCGCTGCCCCGCACGCAAAAAAGGCCACCAGGGTGGCCTTAGGGAAAGACGCCAGCGCGGCCCGGCCGCGCTCGCGCATCAGTTGCGCGTCTGGTCCACCAGCTTGTTCTTGGCGATCCAGGGCATCATCGCACGCAGCTGGGCACCCACCACTTCGATGCTGTGGTCGGCGGTGTTGCGGCGGCGGGCCGTCATGCTCGGGTAGTTCAGGCGGCCTTCCTGGATGAACATCTTGGCGTAGTCGCCGTTCTGGATGCGCTTCAGGGCATTGCGCATGGCGGCGCGCGACTGCTCGTTGATCACTTCAGGGCCGGTCACGTACTCGCCGAACTCGGCGTTGTTCGAGATCGAGTAGTTCATGTTGGCGATGCCGCCTTCGTAGATCAGGTCCACGATGAGCTTGAGCTCGTGCAGGCACTCGAAGTAGGCCATCTCGGGGGCGTAGCCGGCTTCCACCAGCGTCTCGTAGCCCATCTTGATCAGCTCGACAGCGCCACCGCACAGCACGGCCTGCTCGCCGAACAGGTCGGTCTCGGTCTCTTCCTTGAAGTTGGTCTCGATGATGCCGGCCTTGCCGCCGCCATTGGCCATGGCGTAGGACAGCGCCAGGTCACGGGCCTTGCCGGACTTGTCCTGGTGCACGGCCACCAGGTGGGGCACGCCGCCGCCCTGGGTGTAGGTGTTGCGCACGGTGTGGCCGGGGGCCTTGGGCGCCACCATCCACACATCCAGATCGGCGCGGGGCACGACTTGGTTGTAGTGCACGTTGAAGCCGTGGGCGAAGGCCAGCGAGGCGCCCTGCTTGATGTGGGGCTCGACGTTGTTCTTATAGACCTCGGCGATCTGCTCGTCGGGCAGCAGGATCATGACGACGTCGGCTTCCTTCACGGCGTCGTTCACTTCCTTGACCGTCAGGCCGGCCTTGCCGACCTTGTCCCACGAAGCGCCGCCCTTGCGCAGGCCGACCACGACCTTCACGCCGCTGTCGTTGAGGTTTTGGGCATGGGCGTGGCCTTGGCTGCCATAGCCGATGATGGCCACGGTCTTGCCCTTGATGAGGCTCAGATCACAGTCTTTGTCGTAGAAAACTTTCATGGTCGCTCCGGTTGGGATTCTGTTCAGGGGGAAAGGAAAACGGGGGGATTGTCGTACTTACACACGCAGGATGCGTTCGCCACGGCCGATGCCGCTGGCGCCCGTGCGCACCGTCTCCAAAATGGCGGTACGGTCGATGGCCTGCAGGAAAGCGTCGTTCTTGGACTGGTCGCCGGTCAGCTCGATCGTGTAGCTCTTTTCGGTCACGTCGATGATGCGTCCGCGAAAGATGTCGGCCATGCGCTTCATCTCTTCGCGCTCCTTGCCCACGGCGCGCACCTTCACCATCATGAGTTCGCGCTCGGTGTAGGCGCCTTCGGTCAGGTCAACCACCTTGACCACCTCGATGAGGCGGTTCAGGTGCTTGGTGATCTGCTCGATCACGTCTTCCGATCCATGGGTCTGGATGGTCATGCGCGACAGGGACGCGTCCTCGGTGGGCGCCACGGTCAGCGATTCGATGTTGTAGCCCCGCGCGGAAAACAGGCCAACGACGCGCGACAGCGCACCCGGTTCGTTCTCCAGCAGGACGGCGATGATGTGTTTCATGGGATGAGCTTCCTCTTCTCGCTGCCCTCCCCTGGCGCCGGTAAGCGCCAGGCTTGGCAGACAATAGATTCGTCAGAAAACGCTATTAAATAAATAGCTACCAGCGCTCGTCAGACAAGCGTTACAGGCCTTTTTGATGCTTAAAGGTCTTCCGACCCCAGCAGCATCTCGGTGATGCCCTTGCCAGCCTGCACCATCGGGAACACGTTCTCGGTGGGGTCGGTCCGGAAGTCCAGGAACACCGTGCGGTCCTTGAGCTTGCGCGCTTCGCGCAGCGCCGGCTCCACGTCCTGCGGGCGCTCGATGAGCATGCCCACGTGGCCATAGGCCTCGGCCAGTTTCACGAAGTTGGGCAGCGCGTCCATGTAGCTGTGGCTGTAGCGGCCCGAGTATTCAATTTCTTGCCACTGGCGCACCATGCCCAAGTAGCGGTTGTTGAGCGACAGCACCTTGATAGGGGTGTTGTACTGCAGGCAGGTGGAGAGCTCCTGGATGTTCATCTGCACCGAGCCTTCGCCCGTCACGCAGAACACCTCAGACTCGGGCTTGGCCAGCTTGATGCCCATGGCATAGGGAATGCCCACGCCCATGGTGCCCAGGCCGCCGGAGTTGATCCAGCGGCGCGGCTCGTCGAATTTGTAAAACTGGGCGGCCCACATCTGATGCTGCCCCACATCGGAGGTGACGTAGGCGTCCGCATCACGGGTCATATTCCACAGCGTCTCGATCACGTACTGCGGCTTGATCACCTCGGTGTTCCCGCGGTCGTACTTCAGGCAGTCGCGGCCGCGCCAGTTCTCGATCTGCTCCCACCACGCCGACAACGCACCAGCGTCGGGGCGTGTCGTGGTCTCGCGGATCATAGAGATCAGCTCAGTCAACACGTCCTTGACATCGCCCACGATCGGAATGTCCACCTTCACGCGCTTGGAAATGCTCGACGGGTCGATATCGATATGGATGATCTTGCGCTCGTTCTGCGCGAAATGCTTGGGATTGCCGATCACGCGGTCATCAAAGCGCGCGCCCACGGCCAGCAGCACGTCGCAGTTCTGCATGGCATTGTTGGCCTCGATCGTGCCGTGCATGCCCAGCATGCCCAGGAATTTGCGGTCGGTGGCCGGGTAGGCACCCAGACCCATCAGCGTATGGGTGACCGGATAGCCCAGCATGTCGACCAGCGTGCGCAGCTCGGGCACCGCATTGCCCAGCAGCACGCCGCCGCCGGTATAGATATAAGGTCGTTTCGCGGCCAGCAGCAGTTGCAACGCCTTGCGGATCTGGCCGCCATGCCCCTTCTTGACAGGGTTGTAAGAGCGCATTTCCACGCTCTGCGGATAACCATGGAAAGCCGTCTTCTTGAACGAGACATCCTTCGGAATATCCACCACCACGGGGCCGGGGCGGCCGGTGCGCGCAATATGGAAGGCTTTTTTGAGCGTCACCGCCAGGTCGCGCACATCTTTGACCAGGAAGTTGTGCTTGACGATGGGGCGCGTGATGCCAACGGTGTCGCACTCCTGGAAGGCGTCCAGCCCGATCGCGGGCGTGGGCACCTGGCCGGAGATGATCACCATGGGGATCGAATCCATATACGCCGTGGCGATGCCCGTCACGGCATTCGTCAATCCGGGGCCGGAAGTCACCAGCGCCACCCCGACCTCGCCCGTCGCGCGGGCATAACCGTCGGCCGCGTGCACCGCCGCCTGTTCGTGGCGCACCAGCACGTGCTGAATGGTGTCCTGCTTGTACAGCGCGTCGTAGATGTACAGCACGGCGCCGCCGGGGTAGCCCCAGATGTACTGGACGTTCTCGGCCTGCAGAGCCTTGACGAGGATCTCGGACCCCATGAGGTCCTGGGCGCCGGGAGAAGATGAGGAGTTGCCGCCGCGAGAGGCCGCAGCCGCCGACGTGAGTTCGGCCTTGGAGATTTCCATGATCAACCTTTGCGAATTTCTCTAACGAAAAACCTTGGGTGCCCCTTGTACGAACTCTTGTGAAGCCGACTTGGGACTTGAGGCCTCGGCCATGGGCGCCATGAGTGTTGCGCCGGACCGGGACCCGTTTGCCTTTTTGAATTGCAGTACACATTATTGCACTGCACACATGCAGTTGGCGCAGCACGGCATAAAAAATACGCGGCAATGCGATAATCCGCCTTTCGCAGCTTGCCGCACGCACCTGCGCGCGCACTCCGGTTTCGCCCTCCTTGGGTTTTTGCCTTTGGCTACTGAACAAGAGCTCTCCGACTTCCTCAAAAGCGTGGACAAGCGTGCTTTCAAGCGCACGCTTTACCATGTGCGCAATGAGGAGGCCGCGTTGGACATCGTTCAGGACAGCATGCTCAAGCTGGCCGAGCACTATGGCGACAAACCGCCGGCCGAGCTGCCCATGCTCTTCCAGCGCATCCTCACCAACTGCATGCTGGATTGGTTCCGGCGACAGAAGACACGCAATGCGCTTTTTTCCAGCCTGAGCGACTTCGAGGGCCCGTCGGACGATGGTTCAGATTTTGATTTTCTCGAGGTACACGCCGCTGCCAATGGCGAAATGGCACAGAGTGCAGAGGATTCCGTGCGTCGCGCACAGGTGCTGCGCGATATCGATGCCGAGATCCAAGAACTGCCCCCGCGTCAACGGGAGGCATTTTTGATGCGTTACTGGGAAGAAATGGATGTCGCAGAAACCGCAGCCGCCATGGGTTGCTCCGAAGGCAGCGTCAAGACACACTGCTTTCGGGCCATCCAAACCCTCAGCAAGGCACTGAAGGCCAAAGGAATCGTGCTATGAACCGCCCTCCAGAATACCCGCCGGAAATCACCCAGGCCGCGGATGCGTTCGCCCGCCGCCTTACGGCGCGCCTGAGCGAAGGCAATGCCAGCCTTCCCTACGACATCACCGAGCGCCTGCGCGCCGCCCGCATGCAGGCGTTGGCGCAGCGCAAGCGCCCCGCCGTACAGTCTGCCCGTCAGACAGCCGCGGCCACGCACGTGTCTTCGCAAGGCTCCACTGCCACGCTCAGCGGCTGGGGCAGCGAAGGTGGCAACTGGTGGCGCGCCCTGGTATCCGCCGTGCCGCTGACGGCACTGGTGGTGGGGCTGGTCTTCATCAATATGGCGCAGGACGAGACGGTGGCCACCGAAATCGCCGAAGTCGACGCTGCGCTTCTGACCGACGATCTTCCCCCGTCGGCCTATGCTGACCCCGGCTTCCTGCAATACCTCAAGACAGCCAATACGACGCAATAAGATCACTGCCTGCATGCACGAGCCGTCCCCGCACGCCCCACGCCCCCACCTGCCAGCATTCTTGCTGGCTTTTGTCTTGCTGGGTGCGCTGGCGACGACGGGGTGGTGGATGGCTGCCTATGTGCGGGTGGCGCCCAGTACCCCTGTCCCGGCCGAGGCGCTGGGAGATGGCAGGCACAAAATCTACAGCGAGCCCCGGCAGGCTCCGCAAGCCGAGGCCGGCCCCCGCTGGACAGAACTGAGCACTCCTCAGAAAGAAGCGCTCTACCCCCTTGCAGGCCGCTGGAGCGTGCTCAGCGAAGGGCAAAAGCGCAACTGGCTCAACCTGGCGGCGGGCTTTCACGCACTCTCTGAGGACGAGCAGGCGAAGATGCTCGCACGCATTACCGATTGGGCCAGCCTCAGCACCCAGCAGCGCAGCCAGGCGCGACTGAACTATGCCGCCGCCAGCAGGCTCCCGGCCGACAGCCGGCGTGCCCGATGGGAGGCATACCAGGCGCTGAGTGCGGAAGAGAAGAAGCGTCTGGCGGCCAAGGCCGCGCCGCGGCCGACCGGCGCCGCCACCACGGTACGCCCGGTGTCCCCCAAGAAACTGGCCCGCGTCCCTGCAGCCACCAATGCGCCACCGGCCGTCCCCAACCCTCCGAAAATCCAGCCGCCAGCGGAATTCCATTCGCCCCAGGCCTTGCCGGTGCCGCCCCCCGTGGTCGTGCAAACATCGCCGGTCACGATCCCGTCCGCACTGCCTGCGCCGCTCCCCCCCCTTGCGCCCGCCTCGGTCCCCGAACCCGCTCCGGAACCGCCAGTGGACCTGACCCCCCTGCATCCGCCGCAATGATCGGTGCATGATCTCCGTTCGCCGTCCCGCATGACTGCCTCGCGCGCCAATCCGCAGACCCCCCACCCTTCCGACGCTGCCGCCCCGGCGGCATCCAGCGCGATCGCCCCTCCGCTGCGGCGCCGCATGGCCTGCTGGTTGTATGAGGGCATGTTGATGTTCGGGGTGGTGTTCATCGCGGGCTACCTGTTCAGCACCCTGACACAGACGCGGCATGGGCTGGACAACCGCCACGCGCTGCAGGCCTTTCTGTTCGTGGTGTTCGGCATCTACTTCGTCTGGTTCTGGTCCCAGGGACACACGCTTGCCATGAAGACCTGGCACATCCGGGTGGAAGACCGGCAGGGGCGCTCCCTTTCGCAACCACGGGCGCTGCTGCGCTACTTGTTGTGCTGGCTGTGGTTCCTGCCCCCATTGGCGGTGATCGCGCCCTTTCAACTGTCCGCGGGCGAAGCGACCGTCATCGTGACGGGCTGGGTCGCGGTATGGGCCCTGCTCAGCCGATTTCACCCGCAACGCCAGTTCTGGCACGACGCGCTCGCCGGTACCCGCCTGGTGCATTACGAAGTGCCGCCCCGCCGCAAGGGTTGAGGGGCGGACTGGGCCACGCACGCGTGCATCTGACGCGCAAGCTATGCGCACAACCCCTGCAGTTCGCCTTCCCATAGCGCGACAATCACCGTCCGAATGCCTGATCCCACCTCCTCTCCACCACACCCCCACAAGCAACGCACCGGCTTGCGCCGGCTGTGGCATGCCACGGGTTACTCCCTGACGGGCCTGCGGGCAGGCTGGGAAGAAAAGGCGTTTCGCCAGGAGGTGTGCCTGGCAGCCCTGCTGCTGCCTTCGTCCTTTTACGTCGGTCGAGACTGGATGCAGACCGCTGTACTGGCGGCGGTGGTGGTGTTGGTGCTGATCACCGAGTTGCTCAACTCCGGCATCGAGGCCGCCATCGATCGCGTCGGGCATGAACTGCATCCGCTGTCCAAGCGCGCCAAGGACTTGGGCAGCGCAGCGGTGCTGCTCAGCCTGCTGCTGTGCGCAGCCGTGTGGGCGGCCGCGCTCTACCAAAGGTTCCTACATGGCTGATGTCGCTTTTTCGATCTGCGTGTACCTGGGCTCTCGCCCGGGCAACAACCCCTCGTTCACAGAAGCGGCCACGGCCGTGGGCCACTGGATAGGCCGCCACGGCGGCCAGTTGGTCTACGGCGGCGGCCGCAGCGGCCTCATGGGCACGGTGGCGGAGGCCACGCGCGTGGCAGGCGGCCGGGTCGTGGGCATCATTCCGCAGGCTCTCGTGGACAAGGAACTGGCGAACCACTTCTGCGATGAGCTGCACATCGTGCAGACCATGCACGAGCGCAAGGCCATGATGGCCGAGCGCAGCGATGCCTTCGTCGCCCTGCCGGGCGGCATCGGCACACTGGAAGAGCTGTTCGAAGTCTGGACCTGGCGCCAGCTGGGCTACCACGACAAGCCCATCGGCCTGTTGGACACCGACGGCTACTACGGCGGCATGCTGGGCTTCCTGCGGCATGCGGTACATGGCGGGCTCATGGGGGAATGGCAGATGGGCCTGATCCGCGTGGGTACGGAGCCCGATGCCCTGCTCACCGCGCTGGTACAGGACGCAGGCGCGAATGCCAGCGCCATCCCCCTGCGCAGCGTGATCTGACGGCTGTCCCACCGCGCTGGCGTGCGCGGGATTGGCAGACGTGCCGTTCGTTACACCGCGGCGTCGTCCAGGTCGCCTGTGCGGATGCGCACCACGCGCTCCACGGCGGTGACGAAAATCTTGCCGTCGCCGATCTTGCCGGTGCGCGCCGCGCCTACGATCGCGTCCACGCAGCGGTCCACGTCTTCGGTGCGCACCACCACCTCGATCTTGACCTTGGGCAGGAAGTCCACCACGTATTCAGCACCACGGTACAGCTCGGTATGGCCCTTTTGCCGGCCGAAGCCCTTCACCTCGGTCACCGTCAGCCCCGTCACCCCACATTCGGCCAAGGCCTCGCGGACTTCCTCCAGTTTGAAGGGCTTGATGACGGCGGTGATCATTTGCATGGGGAACTCCTCAAATATCTAAAAAAGCGGCGGGCACGGCACGGCGACCCAGCGGCCGCCACAAGGGGCTCAGGCCCTGAATCGGTTGGTGATGGGGTAGCGCCAGTCCTTGCCGAAGCTGCGGCGCGTGACGCGTACGCCCACGGGCGCCTGGCGGCGCTTGTATTCGTTGAGCTTGATGAGCCGGGTCACACGTTCGACATCGGCACGTTCAAAGCCGGCGCGCACGATGTCTTCCAGAGGCTCGTCATTTTCCATGTAGCGCTCGACGATGGCGTCCAGTACCTCGTAGGGCGGCAGACTGTCCTGGTCTTTCTGGTCGGGACGCAGTTCGGCACTGGGCGGACGGGTGATGATGCGCTCGGGAATGGGATTCGCGCCGGTGCCATACGGGTCATTGGCGTTGCGCCAGCGGGCCAAGGCGAACACGCGCGTCTTGACCACGTCCTTGATCACGGCAAAGCCCCCGGCCATGTCGCCGTAAAGCGTGCAGTAGCCCGTGGCCAGCTCGCTCTTGTTGCCGGTGGTCAGCACCAGGCTGCCGAACTTGTTCGACAGCGCCATCAGCAGCATGCCGCGGATGCGCGCTTGCAGATTCTCTTCCGTCGTGTCCTCGGGCAGGCCGGCGAACTGCGGCGCCAGCGCAGTCTTGAAAGCCTCGAACTGCAGGGCGATGGCGATTTCGTCATAGCGCACCCCCAGCCGCCCGGCCATGTCGCGCGCGTCGATCCAGCTGATGTCGGCCGTGTAGGGCGAGGGCATCATCACTGTGCGCACCTTGTCGGCGCCCAGCGCGTCTACGGCAATGGCCAGCACCAGCGCCGAGTCCATGCCCCCCGACAGGCCCAGCAGCACGCCGGGGAAGCCGTTCTTGCCCACGTAGTCGCGCACGCCCAGCACCAGGGCGGACCACAGCTCCGCCTCCCAGCCCTCGTGTGGCGCCACTGGCGCTTCCAAAACAATAGCTGCTTGCGCTTGCTGCACCTTGATCAGCAGCGTTTTTTCTTCAAATCCTGGCGCACGAGCCGCCACGCTGCCATCGGCATTCAGCGCGAAGGACCGGCCCTCGAAAACCACCTCGTCCTGCCCGCCGACCAAGTGCGCATAGACCAGGGGCAGGCCGGTTTCCAGCACGCGCTCGCGCATCACCTGTTCGCGCTCGACAGCCTTGCCCAGGTGGTAGGGCGACGCATTGAGCGTGACCAGCACCTGCGCGCCCGCCTCCCGCGCGCTGCGCGCCGGCCCGGGGTACCACGCGTCCTCGCAGATCAGCAGGCCCATGCGCACGCCATCGACCTCGAACACGCAGTTCTCATCCCCGGGGACGAAATAGCGGCGTTCGTCGAAGACTTCGTAGTTGGGCAGGTTCTGCTTGGCGTAGGTGTGCTCGGTGCGCCCCGCGCGCAGCACGCTGGCCGCGTTGTGGCACAGGCCGCGCCCGCCCTCGCCCGCCCCGTGCGCCACGCGCCGCGGGTGCCCCACGACCACCGTCAGCCCCGGCCAATCCGCCGTAGCGGCCGCCAACCCTTCCAGTGCCTGCTCGCACGCTTGCACGAAGGCTGGCCGCAGGTACAGATCCTCGGCCGCGTAGCCGCACAACGCCAGTTCGGGCGTGAGGAGCAGCCGGGCGCCGGCAGCATGGGCATCGCGCGCGGCCGCAAGAATCTTCTGGGCATTGCCCGGCACGTCGCCCACCACGAAGTTGAGTTGGGCGATGCTGATGACGAACGGCATGGGAATAGCGGGGCGGGTTGGTCTCGGACGATTATGTCACCCGGGCCCTGCCGCCGCCCCGAGCCGCGCCTTGCCCCTGCGGCACGCCCCGGCTGCGCGCTTGTCCCCACAGGCCAGGGACAGACCTGTGGATAAGCTGCGGGCGAGGCGGGCACATGCGGCTTAAGCGGTTGATTCGTAAAGCCCGCCCCTGCACCGCCTCATTTTTAAGCAGGCTGCGTCACCGCGGAGAAATCCCCACGGCCACGCGGTCCGGGCTTTGGGGAGATGATGCGCTCTGCCCTGATTGCGGCACCGCCCACTGCATGACCACACCCTGCCCTGCCAGCACGCCTGCTTACGCATTGCACCTGCACGACTCGATCCATCGCGTGGGCGCCGATGCATGGGACGCACTGCTGGCGCTCCAGCCCCACCCCACGCCCTTCCTGCGCCATGCCTACCTGTGCGCGCTCGAAGACAGCGGCAGCGCCACGCCCGCCCAGGGCTGGACGCCCGTTGTGTTCACCCTGTGGGCGGGCACGGACCTGCAGGCCGCCTGCATCGTGTACGCCAAGGCGCACTCGTACGGTGAGTACGTGTTCGATTGGGCCTGGGCCGATGCCTACGCCCGCCACGGGCTGGCGTACTACCCCAAGGCCGTGGCCGCCGTGCCGTTCACGCCGGTGCCCGGCACCCGGCTGATGGCCTGCGACGATGCCGGGCGGGACGCCCTGCTGCGTGCCGTGCTGGACTGGGCGGAGCAGGCGGAGCTGTCGTCCCTGCACCTGCTGTTCGGCGCGCAGCAGGATCTGGCTGCAGCGCACCAGGCGGGGATGCTGCTGCGCAGCACCGTGCAGTTCCACTGGCACAACCGGCGGCCCATGGACGGTGCAAGGTTCGCGGATTTCGAGGACTTCCTCGCCTCCCTGAACCAGGACAAGCGCAAGAAGATCCGCCAGGAGCGCCGGCGCGTGGCCCAGGCGGGGGTGTGCTTTCGCGTGCTGCGGGGCACGCAGATCACCACAGCAGACTGGGACTTCTTCTACCGCTGCTACGAGCGCACCTACCTGGAGCACGGCAATCCGCCCTACCTGACGCGGGCCTTCTTCCACGCCATGCAGCAGCACATGCCCGAGGCCTGGGTGCTTTTCGTGGCGGAGCGCGCAGGCCGCCCCATCGCTACCAGTTTGATAGCTGTTGACGCTTATTCCAACTGCGTAAACTCCCCAAATGACATGCAATCCGTGGCCTATGGCCGCTACTGGGGTGCGCTAGAACGGGTGGACTGCCTGCATTTCGAGGCCTGCTACTACCAGCCCATCGAGTGGTGCATCGCGCAGGGCGTGCACCGTTTCGAAGGCGGTGCGCAGGGCGAACACAAGATGGCGCGCGCCCTCCTGCCCGTGCGCGCACAGAGCGCCCACTGGCTGGCGCACCCGGCGTTTGCCGAAGCCGTGGACCGGTTCCTGGCGCGTGAAGGCGAAGGCGTGGAGCAGTACCTGGAGGATCTGCACGCGCGCAACCCCTTCCGCCGGGCAGGCTGACGTGCTGGACGCGGCCATGAAAAAGCGCGCCCATGGCGCGCTTGGCAGAGATACAGCGAGAAGGCCCTCAGGCCGTCGCGACCGACTGCACCAATCCCATCTCAGAACTGCTGAGCAGCGATTCGATGTCCACCACGATCAGCATGCGCTCGCCCACGGTCGCGATGCCACGCACAAAGGACGAATCCACCTGCCCCTGGAACTGCGGTGCGGGCTTGATGGCATCGGCCGGCAGAGCCACCACGTCGGCCACGGCATCCACCACAGCGCCCAGCACCGTGCCCCCCACGTTGAGGATGATGACCACGGTGAAGTCGGTGTAGTCGGCGCTGGCGCATTGCAGCTTCAGGCGCAGGTCGACGATCGGCACGATCACGCCGCGCAGATCGATCACGCCCTTGATGAACTCCGGCGCGTGCGCCATGCGGGTGGGTTGCTCGTAGGAGCGGATTTCCTGCACGCGCAGGATGTCGATGCCGTACTCCTCCTCACCCAGGCGGAAGGTCAGGTATTCCGCGGCACCGCTGGCGTTGGCGTTGCCGTACGAAGGACGCTGGGCGATGGAAGACGACATGGCAACTCCTAGGGAAATGTTCTCGCGCTTGCGCGCAGGTCGGGCACCGCCGGCCACACCAGCGTCGTGCACGCCCTGGCAGCATAGCAGTCATCGGTTACTTATGCTGACAATTTTGCCAGAAGCCGAAATCCCTGCAAGAAAAAAGCCCGCGGGCATGTGCCAGCGGGCTGGATGAGGGAGTGGGCGCGATGCGGGCCGCACCCCGCCACCATCAGGCTTTCTTGTAGTTTTCCACGCCGTCCAGGATTTCCTTGTGGGCGGCGTCGATGCCTTCCCAGCCCAACACCTTGACCCACTTGCCTTCTTCCAGGTCCTTGTAGTGCTCGAAGAAGTGGCTGATGGCCTTCAGGCGCATGGGGTTCACATCCTCCACGGTCTTCCAGGGCTCGTACATCTTGAGGATCTTGGTGGTGGGCACGGCCAGCACTTTGCCGTCCACGCCGGCCTCGTCTTCCATCTTCAGGATGCCCAGCGCGCGGCAGGGCACCACCACGCCGGGGTGCAGCGGGTACGGGGTGATCACCAGCACGTCCACCGGGTCGCCGTCGCCCGACAGGGTCTGGGGCACGTAGCCGTAGTTGCAGGGGTAGTACATGGCCGTGGTCAGGAAACGGTCCACGAAGACGGCACCCGACTCCTTGTCCACTTCGTACTTGATGGGATCGGATTCCGCCGGGATCTCGATCACCACATTGAAGGTTTCGGGAATGTTCTTGCCGGGCTTGACGTTGTTCAGCGACATGGTTTGGGGGTTGAGTGGTTGGAATGACACGGCCTTCGCCCCGGGGGCGGTGCGCAAGGCGGTCCGTGATTTTAGGCGCACGCCCCTTGCAGCTTGCTTGCACCGGGGGTTTCGCGTTAAATGGCTGCGTTGGCCAATCGTCTCCCGCCACCGGGGCACGAGGAAGCAACGCAGCGGAAGCACTTCCCCCATGCGTTGCGCTTCCCCCTCCGTGCAACTGACAACCGATGGAGATAACGAATGGCTGGTTCCACCTCGGCGCTGACTGCCCCTCTCATCCTGGCTCTGGTTTGCGGACTGATTGCTGTGGCCTACGGACTGTGGGCACGCAGCTGGATCCTTTCCAAGGACGCGGGCAACGCCCGCATGCAGGAGATCGCCGGCGCCATCCAGATGGGCGCGGCGGCCTACCTCGCACGGCAATACAAGACCATCGCCTTCGTCGGCATCGTGCTGGCCATCCTCATTGCGGCGTTCCTGGACGGCACCACCGCCGTGGGCTTCGTCATCGGCGCGGTACTCTCCGGCGCCTGCGGCTTCATCGGCATGAACGTCTCGGTGCGCGCCAACGTGCGCACGGCCCAGGCCGCCACGCAGGGCATGGGCCCGGCGCTGCAGGTCGCCTTCCGCGGCGGGGCTATCACGGGCATGCTGGTGGTGGGCCTGGGACTGCTGGGCGTGACCGCCTTCGCGTGGTTCCTGGTCGGCAATGGCCGGCTCACCCCCACGGCCAGCCTGCCGGCGCTGCTCAACCCGCTGATCGGCTTTGCGTTCGGCTCGTCGCTGATTTCCATCTTTGCCCGCCTGGGCGGGGGCATCTTCACCAAGGGTGCCGACGTGGGTGCGGACCTGGTCGGCAAGGTGGAGGCCGGCATCCCCGAGGACGACCCCCGCAACCCCGCCGTGATCGCCGACAACGTGGGCGACAACGTGGGCGACTGCGCCGGTATGGCGGCCGACCTGTTCGAGACCTATGCCGTCACCCTCATCGCCACGATGGTGCTGGGCGCGCTGCTGGTGGGTGCTGCGCCCGTCGCGGCCGTGACCTACCCACTGGCGCTGGGGGCCGTCTCCATCATCGCCTCCATCATCGGCTGCTTCTTCGTGCAGGCCGGCCCGGGCATGCGCAACGTGATGCCCGCGCTGTACCGGGGGCTGGCCATCGCGGGCGTGTTGTCGCTCGTCGCGTTCTGGTTCGTCTCGGCCTGGATCATCCCCGACAACGCGCTGGGCGGCACGGGCGCGCAGATGCGGCTGTTCGGCGCCTGCGCCACCGGCCTGGTGCTGACGGCGGCACTGGTGTGGATCACGGAGTTCTACACCGGCACGCAGTATTCCCCGGTGCGCCACATCGCGCAGGCGTCCACCACGGGGCATGGCACCAACATCATTGCGGGTCTGGGCGTGTCCATGCGCTCCACGGCCTGGCCGGTGATCTTCGTGTGTGCGGCCATCATCGTGTCGTACACGCTGGCGGGCCTGTACGGCGTGGCCGTGGCCGCCATGTCCATGCTCAGCATGGCGGGCATCGTGGTGGCGCTGGACGCCTACGGCCCCATCACCGACAACGCTGGCGGCATTGCCGAGATGGCCGAGCTGCCCAGCAGTGTGCGCGACATCACCGACCCGCTGGACGCCGTGGGCAACACCACCAAGGCCGTGACCAAGGGCTACGCCATCGGCTCGGCCGGGCTGGCGGCGCTGGTGCTGTTCGCCGACTACACGCACAAGCTGGAGAGCTTCGGCCAGGCGATCCGCTTCGACCTGAGCGACCCGATGGTCATCGTGGGCCTGTTCATCGGCGGGCTCATTCCCTACCTGTTCGCCGCCATGGCCATGGAGGCCGTGGGCCGCGCCGCCGGCAGCGTGGTAGTGGAGGTGCGCCGCCAGTTCAGCGAGATCCCAGGCATCATGGAAGGCACGGCCAAGCCCGAGTACGGCCGCGCGGTGGACATGCTGACCAGCGCCGCCATCAAGGAGATGATCATCCCCAGCCTGCTGCCCGTGGCCGTGCCCATCATCGTGGGCCTGGCGCTGGGGCCGAAGGCGCTGGGCGGGCTGCTCATGGGCACCATCGTCACGGGCCTGTTCGTGGCCATCAGCATGTGCACCGGCGGTGGCGCCTGGGACAACGCCAAAAAGTTCATCGAGGACGGCCACCACGGCGGCAAGGGCAGCGACGCGCACAAGGCCGCCGTCACCGGCGACACCGTGGGCGACCCCTACAAGGACACGGCCGGCCCGGCGGTCAACCCGCTCATCAAGATCATCAATATCGTGGCACTGCTCATCGTGCCGCTGGTGGTGAAGTTCCACGCCGGCTGACCCGGCACTATCAAAAAAGAAGCTGCCAGCGCCCGTCCCTTGGGCGCTGGACGGCATTCCGGCTCGTAGCCCAGCACGCTGCGCGCGCCTGCCGCACAATCAGGCCCATGCAGCTCCACCACATCGCCAACGCCGGCGTGGCCTCGACTTCGGGCCGCACCATTGCCGTGATCGACCCCTCCGACGGCCAGCCGTACGACGAAATCCAGCGCGGCACGGCCGAGGACATCGATGCCGCCGTGCATGCGGCGCAGCAGTGCTACCACAGCGTGTGGCGCAAGCTGGCCCCGGCCGAGCGTGGCAGGCTGCTGATGCGGCTGTCCGCCAAGATCACCGAGCATGCCGAGGAGTTGGCCGCCATCGAGCAGCGCGACTGCGGCAAGCCCACCCGGCAGGCACGGGCCGACGCACACGCCCTGGCGCGCTACTTCGAGTTCTACGCCGGCGCCTGCGACAAACTGCACGGTGAGACCCTTCCCTACCCCGACGGCTTCAGCGTGTTGACCTGGCGCGAGCCGCATGGCGTGACCGGCCACATCGTGCCGTGGAACTACCCCATGCAGATCTTCGGGCGCTGCGTGGGCGCCGCACTGGCGGCCGGCAACGTGTGCGTGGTCAAGCCGGCCGAGGACGCCTGCCTGTCCCTGCTGCGCGTGGCCCAGTTGGCGGTCGAGGTGGGCTTCCCTGCCGGCGTGCTGAACCTCGTGACCGGCTACGGCCACGAGGTCGGCGACGCGCTGGCGCGCCACCCCGGCATCCAGCACATCAGCTTCACCGGCAGCCCCAAGGTGGGCACGCTGATCCAGCAGGCCGCCGCCGAGCGCCACTGCCCGGTCACGCTGGAGCTGGGCGGCAAGAGCCCGCAGATCGTCTTTGCCGACGCCGACCTGGACGCCGCCGTGCCCGTGCTCGTGAACGCCATCGTGCAGAACGCTGGGCAAACCTGCTCGGCCGGCTCGCGCGTGCTGATCGATTCCCTGATCTACGAACCGCTGCTGGAGCGCCTGTCAAAGGCCTTCGAGGCGCTGCGCGTGGGCCCCGCCGCCATGGACCTGGACCTGGGGCCGCTGATCCGCCAGAGCCAGCAGCAGCGCGTGTGGGACTACCTGTCCGATGCGCAGGTGGCTGGCATTCCCCTGGCCGCACAGGGCACCGTGGTGGACGAAGCGCCCGACACGGGCTTCTACCAGGCCCCCACCCTGCTGCGCGACGTACCGGCGCAGCACCGCCTGGCGCAGGAGGAAATCTTCGGACCCGTGCTGGCCGCCATGCCCTTCGACGACGAAGACCACGCCGTGGAGCTCGCCAACGGCACGCCCTTTGGCCTGGTGGCGGGCGTGTGGACGCGCGATGGCGCGCGCCAGTTCCGCATGGCGCGGCGCATTGCCAGCGGCCAGGTGTTCATCAACAACTACGGCGCAGCCGGCGGCGTCGAATTGCCGTTTGGCGGCGTGAAGTCCAGCGGACACGGACGCGAGAAGGGTTTCGAGGCGCTCTACGGCTTCACCACCCTCAAGACCGTGGCCATCCGCCACGGCTGATCCCTGCGAGCCGCGTGCCCTGCGGTGCCCCGCCAGTGCTCGCTTGCCCGCTGATACGTTTCCCATCTCGACCCCATGCCGCTGTCATCCCCTGCCCCCCGCATTGCCCGCCATGTCCGACGCGTCACCTACCAGGGTTACGAGCGCGAGGACGGGCTCTGGGACATCGAGGGCGAGCTGCACGACAGCAAGCCGCAGGACCTGCCGTCGCTGCGCTACCCGGACGGCGTGCGCCGCGCGGGCGAACCCATCCACCACCTGTGGCTGCGCGTCACCGTGGACCGCGACCTGGTGGTGCGCGCCATCGAATCCGCCATGGATGCCCACCCCCTGGCGGGCTGCACACAAGCGCAGCGCGCCCTGCAGGCGATGGTGGGCTGCAGCATGGCGCGCGGCTGGCGCCAGTCCATCCAGACCCACCTGGGCGGCGTGGCCGGTTGCACCCATCTGCGGGAACTGCTGTTCAACCTGGCCACGGCCACGTTCCAGACGATTCACGCCGCATTCCAGAATGAAGGCGACGAGCCGCCACGCCACTTGGGCCAGTGCACGGGTTGGGACTTCAGCGGTCAGGGAGTGAAGGAGCACTACCCGCAGTTCTACGGCCGCGCGCCGCGCACGCCGAAGGCAGCCTGATCGGCAACCGCTCCCGATTCAATAGCTGTCCGCGCTTGCTGCACGGGCGCTAGAGGCAATTTTTGCCCATAGGCCTGATTGAGATCGACAGCATGTGCTGGCGCGCGGCTCAGGTTCACCATCCGGCCACTCGCGGAGGATGAATAGCGCTTGAACGGCTCGGCCCGACGGACGGCCTGCGCCAACCCCTGGTTAGCCAGCCCTGGTTAGTAGAGCGAGTGGAGAGTGGCGTGGCACATCCGCCGGGGACTCGCGGCTGGGCGGTCGAGCCAAGGCCGTGTCCCGCGCGCCACAGCTGCTGCCCAGCGGTGCAACCAGCCCAGCCACGTCGGCCTTCCCTCCCCTGGGAAAGGCGGTGCAGCCGCGCGCCGCGCCGATGAGACACGCAGTTGCTCTTGTGGCCGCAGGGGGTCAGCCCAGCACGTCCTGCAGGGCCACCTCGTACAGCGAAGTCAAGCTGTCCGTAACCTCCAGCAGGCGCTCGCTGGTGGTGGCCACGTTTTCCAGGCCGCGCGGGTCTGGCTGGCGCTTGAGGGCGGCCTCGAAAAACACCCACTGCGCCTGGCCCAGTTCCAGTGCCGAGCGGATGGCCGGGGTGGAGATGGGCGCCTTGTTCAACTGCGCGAGGGCACGCTGGAACTCATCGGCGTCGCCCGTCATCTGCTCGCGCACCGTGCGGCTGTCAAGGCCAGCGGCCAACAGCTCATAGTTCTTGGCCAGGCGCTGCGACAGCATGCGCTGGCGCCCGGCGGTATTGACCAGGCGTGCCGTGGGCGCCTGGGCCAGCCGCTCGAGGGCCTCGGTGGTGGTGTTGGCGGCAGCCAGCATCTGGTCGGCCTGGGCCGACACGGCCTGAAAGCCCTCCTTCGTCGGCGCCTGGGCCGTGAGCGCGTCCAGGCGGTCCGCGTTGCGGCGCACGTCCGCCAGCAGCCGCGCCACCTCGGGCGGCCAGCTCTGGCGGTCCATGTCCTCAAAGCCGGAATGCACCTGCCGGCGGGTGTGTTCCAGCGCATCGCGGGCGCGCGCGGCACCCACGTTCAGGTACAGCTGGCCGTAGACCTTGGCGGTGCGCTGGGACAGCGCCCGAAAGCGCGCCGTGCGGTTGATGGCCGTGGCCAGGGCCATGCGCGCCTGGGCCGACAGCGGCAGGGCCGGCACCAGCAACACGGTGGCCAGCGCGCGCACAGCGGTGCGGCGGCCGCGCCGGCAGGCGGCGACGGAGGAAGGGGTGGGGACTGGGCGTTGGTTCTGCATGCGCCGTATTCTCAAATCGCCCTCCCGCGCCCCCTATGACACTGGTCAAAGGCACCTCATGTCGCTGCCGTGACAGCAAATTGATCAACATCAATTTAGCGGGCAGCCGCCATACCCCTACGACGCCGATGGGGCACAATTTCGCCATGGCTGAACGTGTCATTCCCCTCGTGGACCAGCGCAGCAAGGTGCTGCAGCCCCCCGCGCTCCTGGCCGCGGCACCCGCTACCGGACTGCTGCAGGACACGCTCTCCCGTCCCTTGCGCGACCTGCGCATCAGCGTGACGGACCGCTGCAACTTCCGCTGCGGCTACTGCATGCCCAAGGAAGTGTTCGACAAGCACTACCGCTACCTGCCGCACAGCGACCTGCTGAGCTTTGAAGAGATCACGCGGCTGGCGCGCCTGTTCATGGCGCATGGCGTGCGCAAGATCCGCCTCACCGGCGGCGAGCCGCTGCTGCGCAAGGACCTGGAGAACCTGGTTGCCCAGTTGGCGGAACTGCGCACGCTGGAGGGCCGCGTGCCCGACCTCACGCTGACCACCAATGGATCGCTGCTGGCGCGCAAGGCGCGCGCCCTCAAGGCCGCGGGCCTGCGGCGCGTCACCGTGAGCCTGGACAGCCTGCAGGACGACGTGTTCCGCCGCATGAACGACGTGGACTTTCCGGTGGCCGACGTACTCGCCGGTATCGAGGCCGCGCAGGCGGTGGGCCTGGAGCACATCAAGGTCAACATGGTGGTCAAGCGCGGCACCAACGACCACGAGATCCCGGCGATGGCGCGCCACTTTCGCGGCACCGGCATCACGCTGCGCTTCATCGAATACATGGACGTGGGCGCCACCAACGGCTGGCGCATGGATGAGGTGCTGCCCTCCGCCGAGGTCATCGCGCAGCTGCAGGCCGAGCTGCCGCTGGTGCCGCTGGCCGCGCAGTCCACCGGCGAGACCGCCAAGCGTTGGGGCTACGCCGGCCCCGACGGTCGCCACGACCCGCGCTTGGGCGAAGTGGGCGTGATCAGCAGCGTCACGCAGGCCTTCTGCGGCGACTGCAACCGCGCGCGCCTGTCCATGGAGGGTCGGCTGTACCTGTGCCTGTTTGCCTCGCAAGGCTGGGACCTGCGCAGCCTGCTGCGCGGCAATGCCAGCGACGCGCAGATCAGCGCCGCCATCGCCCACATCTGGCAGGGGCGCGGCGACCGCTATTCCGAGCTGCGCGCCAGCCTGCCATCCGAGACGGGCAGCGGCCAGCGGCGCATCGAGATGAGCTACATCGGCGGCTGAGCCGCCGCCGCGCCGCGGGACCGGCCCCGGCGCGCCGTTCACCACCCTTCTTCTTTCCCATGATCGACACCCACGACATCACAGGCCTCATCCTCGCCGGCGGCCGCGGCTCCCGCATGGGCGGGGTGGACAAAGGCCTGCAGAACTTCCGCGGCTTGCCGCTGGCGCTGCACACGCTGATGCGGCTGCAGCCGCAGGTGGGCGACGTGATGATCAACGCCAACCGCAACCTGGCGGCCTATGAATCATTCGGAGTGCCCGTGTGGCCCGATGGCCTTGCCGACTACGCCGGCCCGCTGGCGGGCTTTCTCACAGGGCTGGAGCGCTGCGAGACCCCTTGGCTGCTCACCGTGCCCTGCGACACACCGCTGTTCCCGCCAGACCTTGCCGCACGCCTGGCCCAGGGCGCCATGCGCGAGGGCGCCGACATTGCCATGGCAGCGGCACCCGAGGCCGACGAGCGCGATGGCACCGTGCGCGTGCGCACCCAGCCGGTGTTTTGCCTGCTGCGCGTGACGCTGCTGGAGAGCCTGGTGCGCTTCACGCAGGGCGGCGGGCGCAAGATCGACCGCTGGACCGAACAGCACGCCTGCGCCGTGGTTCCGTTCGACCAGCCGGGCGACGACCCGCATGCTTTCTACAACGCCAACACCCTGGCCGAGCTGCACGCCCTGGAAGGCCTGGGCCTCCGCTGAGCTGCAACCCTCCTTGCCCGTACCGCATGAAAACCATTGACCAGATCGCCGCCGAGTTGCAGGGCTACGACCCGCAGGCGCTGCGCGCCGCCGATGTGAACACCTTCCTGGAGCGCCTGGTCGCGCCCGTCACCAGCACCGAAGAAGTCGGCATCTTCGACGCCCTGGGCCGCGTGCTGGCGCGGGACGTGGTCTCGCCCGTCAGCGTGCCGCCGCACGACAACTCGGCCATGGACGGCTACGCCTTCGACGGCGCCCAACTGCAGCCCGGCCAACCGCTGGTGCTGCGCCCGGTGGGCTCCACAGCCTTTGCCGGCGCCGCCTGGACCGGCACCGTGGCCGCTGGCGAGTGCGTGAAGATCATGACCGGCGCCATCATGCCGGCAGGGCTGGACACCGTGGTGCCGCAGGAGTTCACCACTGCCGAGCCCGACGGCCACATCCGCATTGCACCCGACGTGCTGCGCCGCGGCGACAACCGCCGCCTGCTGGGGGAAGACCTCATGCAAGGCCGCGTAGCGCTAGCAAAAGGAGAGCTGCTAGCGCCTGCTGCTATTGGCCTGGTGGCCAGTTTGGGCCTAAAAACGGTGACGGTGTACCGCCGGGTGCGCGTGGCCTATTTCTCCACGGGCGACGAGATCCTCAGCCTGGGCGAGCCACCGCGCGAGGGCGCGGTGTACGACAGCAACCGCTACACGGTCTTTGGCCTGCTGACACGTCTGGGCGTCCAGGTGATCGACCTGGGTGTGGTGCGCGACGAGCCCACACTGCTGGAAGCCGCCTTCCGCCGTGCCGCCGCCGAGGCCGACGCCATCATTACCAGCGGCGGGGTGAGCGTGGGCGAGGCCGACCACACGCGCACCATGATGAAGCAGCTGGGCGACGTGGCGTTCTGGCGCATCGCCATGCGCCCGGGCCGGCCGATGGCGGTGGGCCGCCTTCGGCCCGAATTACAAGCCAAATCCGGCCCTAACGCTGGTCCATCAAGCGTTAACAGCTATCAAGATGGAAGCATTCAGAGTGCAGACGGCAGCAGCGTGCTGTTCGGCCTGCCGGGCAATCCTGTGGCGGTGATGGTCACCTTCCTGGCTTTCGTCCGCCCCGCACTGCTGCGCATGATGGGCTGCACGCGCAGCGCACCGCCGCTGCTGCGCGCCGTCAGCACCGAGGCCATGCGCAAGAAACCCGGCCGCACCGAATACCAGCGCGGCCTGGTCACCACGGCAGCGGACGGCACGTTGCAGGTGCGCACCACGGGCAACCAGGGCTCAGGGGTGCTCAGTTCCATGGTGCAAGCCAACGGCCTCATCGTGCTGCACCACGGCCAGGGCAACGTGGCACCTGGCGACATGGTCGATGTGATGATGTTTGACGGCGTGATCTGACACGCCCGCGCAGCGGCGGCCGGCTTGGCCGCGTGCGCCGCAGCCCTACCCTGCCCCCATCGCCATCCTTGCAGGAGCCGCCATGCCGTTTGCCGCCACCCATCTCGCTCAGCCGCCTTCGCGTGAAACGGTGGACCAGTGGCTGGGCCCCACCGTGCTGGAGTTCGGTACGCCCTGGTGCGGCCACTGCCAGCGCGCCCAGCCGCTCATCGAGCAGGCCCTCGAAGACCGGGACGATGTGCGCCACGTCAAGGTGGAGGACGGCCCCGGCCAGCGCCTGGGCCGCAGTTTTGGCGTGAAACTCTGGCCCACGCTCGTGTTCCTGCGCGACGGGCGCGAAACGGCACGGCTGGTGCGCCCGCAGACGGCTCAGAGCATCCATGAAGCGGTGCAGGGCATCACCGCCACCACCGGCTGATCACCCGCAAGGCCCGGAACCCGGTCTCAGCGGCCCAGCGCCTGCTCCACACCCTTGTTGGCCAGCATGTCAGCGCGCTCGTTGCCGGGGTCGCCTGCATGGCCGCGCACCCAGTGCCATTCGATGCGGTGGCCCGCTTGATGGGCCAGCTCGTCCAGGCGCTGCCACAGCTCCACGTTCTTCACCGGCTGGCCGGCCGCCGTGCGCCAGCCCTTTTTCTTCCAGCCGTGGATCCACTCGGTGATGCCCTGGCGGACGTACTGGCTGTCCAGGTACAACGCCACCTGGCAGGGGCGCTTGAGCGCGCCCAGCGCCTGGATCACGGCCATCAGTTCCATGCGGTTGTTGGTCGTTCCCAGTTCGCCACCGAACAGCTCTTTCTCCAGCGTGCCTGAACGCAGCACTGCCCCCCAACCGCCGGGGCCCGGATTGCCCTTGCACGCACCGTCGGTATAGATCACCACCTGATTCAAAAATAGCTCCCAGAAATAAAAAAATGTCCCGTCGCCTCAGCCCGGGCCATGGCGCCGCGCTACCTGCACCTGCGCGGCAGCCGCCTGCGGCGCCTTGCGCCACGAAGGCTCCAGCAGGCGCATGCCCTGCACGCGCTTGACGGCGACGATCACATACGCGGCCCCGAAGATCGGCCACCAGCGCGCACCCAGCGCGTCCATCCAGCCGTAGCGCTGCAGCCAGCGGTCGCCGGCCACGGCGGGCCGGTAGCAGCCGAAGCTCATGGATTCCAGCTCAAAGCCAAGCAGGCGCAGCCAGTCGCGCAGGCGCCCGGGCGAAATGAACTCCCCCACGTCCGGCAGGAACAACCGCCCCCCTGCGCCACAGCGCTGGTAAAGGCGCGATCGCCGCTGCCGTAACCCCCACAGACTGAGCGGGTTGAGTCCACTGATGACCACCTTGCCCTCCGGCACCAGCACGCGGTGCACCTCGCGCAGCGCCGTGTGCGGGTCCACGCTCAGCTCCAGGGTGTGGGGCAGCGCCAGCAGGTCCAGGCTGGCCTCGGCAAACGGCAGCGCGACCGCATCCGCCAGCAGCGCCGGTGGCTCCTGCGCATCGCTACGCTCTAGCAGCAACTCCGGCGGCATCACGGCCAGCCAGCGGTGCGGCATGCGGTTGCTGCGCAATGCCTGCAGGCCCGGCATGCCCAGCTGCAGCGCGTGGTAGCCGAAGATGTCCGCCACCAGCTCGTCGTAACGCTCCTGCTCCCAGGCCAGCAGGTAGCGGCCAGGGGCAGTATCGAACCAGTGGTGCAAACCTATAATTTCGCCGGTCATGAAGAACTTGCTGCCATTGCCCGCCTTCGCCGACAACTACATCTGGATGATGTACGACGCGCAGCGTGCGGTCGTTGTGGATCCCGGCGATGCAGAACCCGTGTTGCAGGCGCTGCGCAGCATGGGGCTGCCATTGGAAGCGATTCTAGTCACGCACCACCATGGCGACCACGTGGGCGGGGTGAACGCCCTGCGCGAAGCCACGGGCGCAACCGTGTATGGCCCTGCCACGGAGCCCATGCCCGAGCCCCTCATCCGCCTGTCGGGCGGCGACACTCTTCAGGTGCTAGGCCTCACGTTTTCCGTGCTGGACGTGCCGGGGCATACGGCGGGGCATATCGCCTACTACTGTGCGGACATGGAAGGCGAGCCCCTGCTGTTGTGCGGGGACACGCTGTTCTCAGGTGGATGCGGCCGCTTGTTCGAAGGCACGCCCACGCAAATGCAGGCCTCGCTGGATACGCTGGCCGCATTGCCCGGCAACACCCGCGTATGCTGCGCCCATGAATACACGCTGTCCAACCTGAAGTTCGCCCGCGCGGTGGAACCCCATAACGTTGCGCTACTCCAGTACATCACCGAATGCGAGTCCCGGCGCCGCGCGGAGCAGCCCACACTGCCGTCGCGCATTGCCATCGAGCGCGACATCAACCCTTTTCTGCGCACGCGCGTTGCTACGGTAGCCCAAGCCGCCCACGGCTTCGACGCCCTCATAGACCCGCGCGAACCCGCAGCCGTACTGGCCGCGCTGCGCCAATGGAAAAACGAATTTCGATGAGACTTCTGCACATCCTGGGGCTGGCAAGCCTGCTGTGGTTGACCGGTTGCGCGACCACTGCCCCTACGGACAACGCCGCATCCACCACCGACCCCACTACTGCCAGCCATACGCCGCTGTATCCGTCGGGACCATTGCAGCCCATCACGGCGAGCGCCGCCAGCGGCCACACAGTGGCTGGCGTCAGTGCGCCAGCCGATCTGTGGGACCGCATCCGGCGCGGCTTTTCCATGCCCGACCTGGACACCGATCTGGTACGCGACCGGGAACAGTGGTATGCCACGCGCCCCGACTACATGCAGCGCATGACCGAGCGCTCCAGCAAGTACCTGTTCCATATCGTCGAAGAGCTAGAACGCCGGGGCATGCCCACAGAACTGGCGCTGCTGCCCTACATCGAGAGCGCCTTCAACCCTCAGGCAGTGTCCAGCGCCAAGGCCGCGGGCATGTGGCAGTTCATGCCGGCCACGGGAACCTATTTCGACTTGAAGCAGAACGCCTTCCGCGACGACCGGCGCGATGTGCTGGCGTCCACGCGCGCGGCACTGGACTACCTGCAGAAGCTCTACGGCATGTTCGGCGACTGGCATCTGGCCCTGGCCGCCTACAACTGGGGAGAAGGCAGCGTGGCCCGCGCGATCGCGCGCAACGAGAAACAGGGTCTGGGCACGCGCTACACCGAGTTGACGATGCCCGCCGAAACCCGCATGTACGTGCCCAAGCTGCAGGCCGTGAAGAACATCGTGGCCAATCCCGACAAGTTCAGCACCGAGCTGCCGCTGATCGAGAACCACCCGTACTTCCAGAGCGTGGAGATCACGCGCGACATGGACGTCACCCTGGTAGCCAGTCTCGCCGGCGTACGCATCGAGGATTTCCGCGCCCTGAACCCGTCGCTGCACAAGCCCGTGATCCTTGCGGCGGGCATGCCGCAGATCCTGCTGCCCTGGGACAACGCCCAGGTGTTCCGCAAGAACCTGGAGGCCTACACCGAAGGCCAATACGCCAGTTGGACGGTATGGACGGTGCCCAACACGATGAGCGTCTCCACCGCGGCGCAACGCACGGGCATGAGCGAAAACGATTTGCGTCAGGTGAATGGCATTCCACCACGCATGATGATCAAGGCCGGCTCGGCCCTCATGGTGCCCCGCGCGGCCACCATGCGCGCAGACGTCCCGGGTCATCTGGCCGACAACGGCCAAGTCAGCTTCACGCCCGAAATCGTGACGCGGCGCACCACGGTGCGCGCGGGCAAGCGCGACACCGTAGCCAGCATCGCACGGCGCTACAAGGTCAGCACCGCAGACGTTGCCGACTGGAACGACGTGAAGACCTCCAGCAAGTTCAAGCCCGGAGAACAGGTCGTGATGTACCTGCCCGTGCGGCTTGCCGCGACATCGCTGGCACGCACCAGCGCGAAACAACCCATCAGCCGGGCGACAGTCCGCTCGGCAAAGGCCGGTGCGCCCGCACGCAAGGGCGGCACACCGTCGAAACGCAAACGGTAAGCCCGGCTAGAAACGCAGCGTGTGCATACCCAACAGGCCGAGGATGCCCATCACGATCAGGTACAGCGCAACGATCACGTTGAGCAGTTTGGGCATGATCAGAATCAGGATGCCTGCGATGAGGGAAACCAGGGGGCCAATGCTGAGGTGAAGTGTCATGGGAACTTTGCCGGGATGCGGGAGGAAGGAAAGCACTCGCGCTGAGCGCGCCGCCTAGCCCACCACTTTAGCGGTGATCCCGGGGCGCAAGGCGCACTTGGCGCGCCCTGACCGACTGAACCAACGCCTGGGCACGCCGTAATCTGCCGCAGAGGGCCGGGGGCCTGCATTTTTGCCCCCTCTTGCGCCACACCGAGCTTTCCCAAAAAAGGTCCGATACGGCGCGAAGCTCTGCGTCACATCAGCAGTTGCCTTTTTTCGCCTGGCCGGGAGGGCACCCGTGCGGGTGGCTCTTGGGACCCGCTCCACGGCGGTCGTAATGGTCGTGATAGACCGCGCAACCGGAAAGCGTGAATGCAGCAACCACAATGGCAAGCATAGTCTTCATGGCTGAAAATGTGGATGGACGTCGAGGCATTTTAGAAGCGCCCCATTGTTCCCGGACTGATTGAAACTCGTACGGTGGAGTAATACGACGCTGTACCACTCATCGCTAGCACAGCGACAAAGGTAAGCAGTCAGGTCATGGGTGCCTTCTATGCTGATCACGGAGCTATTGGGGGGGCAAAACGTTGGCGCACCCCTACCCTCACAATTGGCCAAGCAAAAACAAAAAAGGCCCTGTATCGCTACAGAGCCTTTGAAACTTGGTAGGACGTACAAGATTCGAACTTGTGACCAACGGATTAAAAGTCCGCTGCTCTACCAACTGAGCTAACGTCCCAACCTTTGCCGCCTCTCGGTAGCAAAGCTAAAGATTATAGCGTGGTTTTCAGGTCTTCGACCTTTCTGCCAACTTGTCGAGAATCCATCCTGCTGCACACTGACCAAATGTGGCCGTGACGGCGACCGATGAGCCATAACCATGGCAATTCAGGGATCCGTCGCCTTCACCGACGCCGCAAGACGCGTGTGGCTTTGATACCGCTTCCTTGCTATAGACGCAGGTGACGCCGATTTTGCGGCCTTCTCGGGCCGCGCCGTGGTTCCTGCGCAAGCGATAGCGCAGCTGGGCCAGCAGCGGGTCGTGCGTGGTAAACGCCAGATCTTCTACCTCGACTTTATAGGCGTGACGCTTGCCCCCGGCAGCACCTACCGTGACGAAAGGCAGCCGTGTGGAGACGGCCCAAGCTGCCATTACGGCCTTGGCGTTTACCTGGTCGCATGCATCCACCAATGCATTTACCGAAGATGGCAACAGAGTGGGCCAGTTCTGTGCATCCACGAACTCTTCAACGCAGTCCACCCGACATGCCGGATTGATCAGGGCAATGCGCTCTGCCATGGCGCGTACCTTGGCTTGGCCTATGGTTGTGGTCAGAGCGTGAATTTGCCGATTGACGTTCGACTCGGCCACATGGTCCAGGTCAATCAGCGTGAGCGCTCTGACGCCGCTGCGCGCGAGTGCCTCTGCTGTCCAAGAACCCACGCCGCCAATTCCGACCACAGCAACATGCGCGCACCGAATGCGTGCGGCGCCCTCCTGCCCGAACAGGCGTTCCAGCCCTGCGAAGCGCCGCTCCAAGTCTGGCGTGTCGTGAACGGGTGTGATCACTTCAGGCGCGCCAGGCGTTCCTTCGCAGCGGCTGCTGCTTCCGACTGCGGATAAACGCGCAGCAAGTCTTCCAGGGTCTTGCGCGCAGCCCGCGTATCTTTCAATTCGATCTGGCAATTGGCAATCGAGAGGGCCGCCTCGGGAGCGCGCGCATGGTCTGGCGCCGCCGACAACAGAGCCTTGAAATTGTTAATGGCCTCTTTGTAATCACGCGTGGCGTACTGTGCGTTGCCCAGCCAAAAACGGGCAGACGGTACATAACCGGACTGTGGATACTGGCGCACGAAGCCGCTGAAAGCGTTGGACGCTTCACCGAACTTACCTGCACGGAAGAGCGCCAAAGCCGCCTCGAAATCACGCTTCTCTGCAGGATCAGCCCGGAATTCGCGCCCGTCCAGCGTCACCGTCGCGGGCTCAAACTGGCGCAACCGCTCATCGACACCCTGCGCCATGTCCTTCTGGCGGCGCTGCAACTCTGCGACATCGCGCAATAGCTGCTCGTTCTGACCACGCAGTGTCGCCTGTTCGGTGCGCAATGCCTCGATCTGCATCTGTAGGTCGAGCAGGCTGCGCCGCAGTTGCGAGACCTCATCACCGGACCGTTCACCCGCACGCTGGCTGGCCTGCGTCAATGCATCGACACGCTGGCGCATCTCAAGGATGGCGCGGCGCGCCTCGCTGTCCTCGAACAATGCATAGCTGGGGGTCGACCAGCAGGCAGCGGCGGCCAGCGCCGCCGCGCCCAGCGCCCGCGGGCGCAGGAGCAAGGACATGCGCGGCATCAACGGTACGACAGCTCAACGCGGCGGTTTTGCGAGTGCGCGTCTTCCGTGTGGCCCTGCACCGCCGGCTTTTCCTTGCCAAAGCTCACCGCCTCCACCTGCGCGTCCGGCACGCCCAGCAGCCCCAACGAGCGGCGCACGGCTTCCGCGCGCTTCTGGCCCAGCGCCAGGTTGTACTCGCGGCCACCGCGCTCATCGGTATGGCCCTCCAGCACGACCTTGCGGGCGGAAGACGCCTTCATGAAGCGAGCATGGGCCTCCAGCACGGACTGGAACTCAGGCTTGACGATGAAGCTGTCAAAGTCGAAGTAAATGACGCGCGCCACGCCAACGGGACCCGCGGCGTCGCGCCCCGACTGGGACAGGTCCACAGGAGCCACGCCGCTTTGGCCCGTGCTGCCCGAGTTGGCGCCCGGTGCGGTGGACGTAGCGCCGCGGTCTTCGACCGGCACATCGTCCAGCTTGACGCCGGAGCTGCAGCCTGCCATGAGGGCGACAATGGAGAGCGCCAGAGACACGCGCTTGAAGGGGAAACGGTTCATTAATAACTCCTGAAGAGCAGTTGTTCGAAAAACGGAAACTTATTTGTTCTGGAACGGGCCCCAGTCGGGCTCGCGAATATCTCCACCCTGCCCCGCCAGACGCGCTTTGATTTTGCCGTCCAGCGTGGTGGTCATCAGGGCTTCGCGACCCTGCTGCTGCGTGGCATAGACGATCAGGCGGCTATTGGGAGCAAAGCTGGGATTTTCATCGGCGGAGGTGTCGGTCACAGCCGTCACGCTGCCCGACTTCAAATCCATCACGTGCAGCTTATAGGCGCCGCCCACGCGGGAAATGTAGGCCAACCACTGACCATCGGGACTGATGCTGGGCGAAATGTTGTAGGACCCATTGAAGGTCACGCGCTCCGCGCCTCCCCCGCTGGCTGCCACGCGGTACACCTGGGGCGAGCCTCCACGGTCGCTGACGAAGTAGATGCTGCGGCCGTCGCTGGAGAACACGGGCTCCGTGTCGATGCCGCTGCTTTGCATCAGGCGGCGCGGCTCACCGCCGTTAGCGTCGATGGTGTAGAGCTGCGAGCCCCCGTCGCGGCTGAGGGTCACTGCCAGAGTACGGCCATCGGGCGACCAAGCAGGGGCACTGTTGGAGCCACGGAAATTGGCGATCAAACGGCGGCGGCCTGTGGCCACGTCATGCACGTACACCACCGGCTTGCGCGACTCGAACGATACGTAAGCCAGCTGGGTCCCGGTGGGCGCCCATGCGGGAGAAATGATCGGCTCAGGACTGGAAAGCGCTGACTGCGCGTTCTCGCCGTCCGCATCGGCCACCCAGAGGCTGTAGCGCGAGCCGGCTTTGGTCACATACGCAATGCGCGTGGAGAAGATACCGCGCTCGCCCGTGAGTTTTTCGTAGACGAAGTCGGCAATGCGGTGCGCCACCAGACGCAGGTCGGCCTGCGTGACCACGAAGCTCTGGCCGCCCAGGTCCTGCGCCTTGACCACGTCCCACAAGCGGAATCGCACGTCGAAACGGCCGTCGGCCAAGCGCGTGATGCTGCCGGAGGTGAGTGCGTCGGCCTTGCGCTGACGCCACAGGGACAGATCGGGACGGGATGATTCATCCAGCGCGACACCCGACGCGTCCACGCCCAAAAAACGCCCGCTGCGCTCCAGGTCAGCCTGGACGATGGCGGATATTTTCTGCGGCGACTGCGGTTCGCCACGGAACGGTGCAATCGCAATGGGCAGTTGCGTCAGGCCTACGCCCGTGATTTCCACACGGAACTGCGCAAGCGCTGAAAGGGAGGAACTGGCAGCCAAGGCTGCAACGGCGTGGCGCCGCGAAAGCTGCGGCAGAGCCGTGCGAAAGGAAGGGGTATTGGGGATGCGGTCAATAGTCATTGGAACCATCGAATAACCGTCAAATGCCGGCAAACAGAGCCTCGCATGTTACACATAGCGTAGCGTGCCATGTGACAAACTGTGCCGGTCTGCAATAGCCGAAACGTAGAATCCGCCCCTCATGCAAGATTCGAATCATAGCGCGCCAAAGACCACTTTGCAGCAAGCTCCGCAGTCTCTTTCGCTGTGGGAGCGGTTGCGCAGGCTCCATCCGTACTTCGGCTACCAGCGGCTGGCATGGACCATGGCGGTGTTGGCGACGATCGTCGCGGCCGCCACCGAGCCATTGATTCCCGCGCTTCTCAAACCATTGCTGGACCAGGGTTTTACAGAAGGATCGCTGGAGCTGTGGATGGTTCCCGTGGCCATCATCGGCGTCTTCCTGGTGCGTGGGCTGGCCCAGTTCACGGGACAGTATGCCCTCACGCGCATCGCCAACGAGGGCATGCTGCGCCTGCGCACGGCGCTGTTCGAGCGGCTGCTGGCAGCGGACATGGGGCTTTTCCATCGCCAGTCGGCCAGCGCACTGTCCAACACCGTGGTGTATGAGGTGCAGACCGGGTTCACCTCGCTGGTCCAGGCGCTGCTGGGCCTGTCGCGCGACGGTTTCACGCTGGTCGCCCTGCTGGGTTATCTCATCTACCTGAACTGGCAACTCACGCTGATCGTGGCCGTGCTGGTGCCGGGGGTGGCCTGGGTGATGAAGACGCTCTCGCGGCGCCTGTACAAGATCACTAAAAGCAGCCAGCAGGCCACCGACGATCTGGCCTATGTGGTCGAAGAGAACGTGCTGGCCCACCGTGTGGTACGCCTGCACGGCGCCCAGGCCGAGCAGGCCGCGCGCTTTGACACGCTGAGCCAGCGCCTGCGCCGCCTGGCCATCAAATCCACGATCGCTTCGGCCGCCATGACGCCCACCACGCAGCTGCTGTCCGCGGGCGCGCTGTCCACCGTGATCTGCATCGCCCTGTGGCAAAGCCATGGCAACGGTGCCAAGGACGTGACCGTGGGCGGTTTCGCCTCGTTCATCGCGGCGATGCTGATGTTGATAGCGCCCATCCGCCGCATGGCCGACATCGCCAACCCCATCACGCGCGGCGTGGCGGCGCTGGAACGAGGCCTGGCCCTGCTGCACGAGGCGCCGGCCGAGACAGGCGGCACGCACACCGCGCAGCGCGCCCAGGGGGCAATTGCCCTGCGCAACGTGACCGTGTCCTTCCGGCCCGACCAGGCGCCCGCACTGGACGCCGTGAACCTGGACATCCGCCCGGGCGAAGTGGTGGCGTTCGTCGGCCCCTCCGGTGCCGGCAAGACCACGCTGGTGAACTTGCTGCCGCGCTTTCTCAGCCCCAGCAGCGGCCAGGTGCTACTGGACGGCGTGGCGACCGACCAGTGGGCGTTGCCCAGCCTGCGCGCGCAATTTGCGATGGTGAGCCAGGACGTGGTGATGTTCAACGACAGCGTCGCCGCCAACGTGGCGCTGGGCGCTGCCGTGGACGAGCAACGTGTGCAGCACTGTCTGGACGCAGCGAACCTCGCCGAGTACGTGGCCAGCCTCCCGCAGGGTATGCACACCGTGGTGGGACACAACGCGACGCAGCTGTCGGGCGGACAGCGGCAGCGGCTGGCCATCGCGCGGGCGCTCTACCGCGACGCTCCGGTGCTCATCCTCGACGAGGCCACCTCGGCACTGGATACCGAATCCGAACGCCTGGTACAGCAGGCCCTGCAGCGTCTCATGCAAGGGCGCACCACGCTGGTGATTGCCCACCGCCTCTCCACCATCGAACACGCGGACCGCGTGGTGGTCATGGAGCAAGGGCGCATCGTCGAGCAGGGCCCCCACGCGGAGCTGTTGGCCCGGGGCGGCCTGTACGCGCGCCTGCGCGCACATGGCGGCGCGTGACGACTACCAAAAAACAATAGCTGCTTGCGCTTACCCTGTAAGCGATTCGGCACTCTTTTGGTCTACAACTGCCAGCTGACAAGCGCCAGCAGCTCCGTTATTCATAGCGTACGCGCCCAGGGGGCTACCATTTCCCGCGGTCCGGCTGGCGGCGGCGTACGGCCTCCGCCACCAGTTGCACCATGTCCTGCCGGTCGGCGCGCATGGCGAAATCCACGGCCGACAGGCCCAGTTGGTTCTTCAGCGATGGGTCGGCCCCCTCGCTGATCAGCAGGCGCGCCGCATCCGCCGTGCCGTAGCGCACGGCCATCATCAGCGGCGTGGTGCCGTTGGGCGATGCGGCGTCGATGTAGGCGTGATGCTCCAGCAACAGCGCCACCATGGCCGCGGCATCGGCCGTGGTGCTCGCGGCGGCATAGTGCAGCGGCGCCCAGCCGGTCTTGTTGACGTCCGCCTCGCGCGCGATCAGGCCGCGCGCAGCGGGCAGATTGCCGCGCAACGCGGCCATCATCAGCGCGCTTTCGTCCTTGGCATTGCGCTCCTCCACCTTCAGCCCCTTGGCGGCGATCAGCACCTCGGCCACCTGCCGCGCTTCCTCGCGCAGGGCCAGGATCAGCGCGGGCTGCCCCTTGGGATCGCGCGCGTTGGGGTCAAACCCGCGGCGCAGCAGCGAAGCCACCGTGGCGGCATCGTCGCGCGCGATGGCACGCAGGAAATCGTCGTACGCGCCGGCATGCGCCAGCCCCGCGGTGCCGGCGGCAACCGCGGCGAGCCACGCCAGGGCGCTGCGACGCTGCAACAGGCTCTTCATACGGCCTCCTTGCTCAAGAAAAGTTGCTCGAAGTTACGGCTGGTTGCCTCGGCCACCTGCTGGACGCTCAGCCCTTTCACCTGTGCCAGCTGCTGGGCGACATAGGGCACATAAGACGGGTTGTTGGTCTTGCCCCGGTAAGGCACCGGCGCCAGATACGGGCTGTCGGTCTCGATGAGCAGGCGGTCCATGGGCACAAAGGCAGCCACGTCGCGCAGGTCCTGCGCGTTCTTGAACGTGACGATGCCCGAGAACGAGATGTAGTAGCCCCGGTCCAGCGCAGCGCGGGCCACCTCGGCGGTTTCGGTGAAGCAGTGGAACACGCCGCCCGCACGGTTGCCCGCACCGTCCTCGCCCTCTTCGCGCAGGATGGCCAGGGTGTCCTGCGAAGCGCTGCGCGTGTGGATCACCAGCGGCTTGGCCGCCGCGCGCGCGGCGCGGATATGCGTGCGAAAGCGCTCGCGCTGCCACTCCAGGTCGGCGATGCTGCGGCCGCCCTTGCGGTCGTCCATGCCGTAGTAGTCCAGCCCCGTCTCCCCGATGGCCACCACGCGCGGCAGCGCTGCGCGCTCCAGCAGGTCCTGCACGGAGGGCTCGGCCACGCCTTCGTTGTCCGGGTGCACGCCGACCGTGGCCCAGAAGTTGTCATAGCCGGTCGCCAGCGCGTGCACGGCGGAGAACTCCTCCATCGTGGTGCAGATGCACAGCGCGCGGTCCACCTGCGCCTCGGCCATGGCCTGGCGGATCTGCGGCAACTGGCTGATGAGTTCGGGAAAGTTCAGGTGGCAGTGGGAATCGACAAACATGGTGGTCTCGAAAAACAAAAATGCCGACCGGCGGGCGCGGTCGGCATCCTGCGGGGCCCGCGAAGGGTTGCCCTTAGATGGTCTGCGTAGGCCGTTCAGACGCCAGGGCCGTGCCCAGCACTTCCTCGATCTTGTGCTTGAGCTGGCGCGACTTCTCGTCCTTGGGGAACTGGATGCCCACGCCCTGCGTGCGGTTGCCCGCGGCGCGCGCGGGTGTCACCCAGGCCACGCGGCCGGCCACGGGGTAGCGCTGCGGGTCGTCGGGCAGCGTGAGCAGCACGTACACATCATCGCCCAGCTTGTATTCGCGCGCCGTGGGCACGAAGATGCCGCCCTCTTCGAAGAACGGGATATAGGCCGCGTACAGCGCGGCCTTTTCCTTGATGTTCAGCTGCATGACGCTGGGGCGCGGCGCTGTGGAGGGACTGCTCATAGGTCGTAGAAGGCTTTCAATGGCGCGAGTTTAGTGTGTGGCGCGCCTGCGCCACAAGCGACTCCAGCATCAGGCCGGCGTTGAAGGGGTGCTCGGCCGTACGCGCCTCCTTGGCGAGGGCGCGCGACCAGCGCGTGAGCGCCCCCACGCCGGGCGGCGCGGGCAAGTCGGCGGGCGAGAAATAGCGCGGCTGTGCACCCACGCGTTGCGCCAGCAGATCGTGGCAGAGCTTTTGCAAGGCATCTACGGCCTGTGCGGGTTCCAGCCCGGCCAGCGCCGACACGTCGCCGCGCGCCACGGCCTTGGGCAGCAGCGCCCAGGTCTGCGGGCTTCGGCCCGCACGCGCCAGGGCCAGTGCGTCGTCAGGCCGGCCGCCGGCGGCGCGCAGCAGGGCCTCGGCCGCGTCAGCGGGCACGCCCTGCTCTACCAGCCATTGCTGGCTTTGGGCCGGATCGGGCCACTGCAGGGTGTGCCCCAGGCAGCGGCTGCGGATGGTGGGCAGCAGTTCGTGCGCGGCCTCGGTGGCCAGCACAAAGCGCACGTCGCCCGGAGGCTCCTCCAGCGTCTTGAGCAGCGCGTTGGCCGTCACATGGTTCATCTGCTCTGCCGGGTAGACCAGCACGGCCTTTCCGCGGCCGCGCCCGCTGGTGCGCTGGGCGAACTCCACCGCGTCGCGCATGGCCTCGACGCGGATCTCGCGGCTGGCCTTGCGCTTCTTGTCCTCGATCTCGGCCTGCGCCTTCTCGGGCAGCGGCCAGCCCAGGGCCAGCGCCTGCGTTTCGGGCATGAGCACGCACAGGTCGGCATGCGTATGCACATCGATGCCATGGCAGCTGGCGCACTGGCCGCAGGCGCCGTGCGCGGTGGGCGCATCGCACAGCCAGGCGCGCACCAGCTCCAGCGCCAGCGCGTACTGGCCCAGGCCGGACGGGCCCTGCAGCAGCCACGCGTGGCCGCGCTGGGCCAGCAGCGCCTGGCGCTGCGCGGCAATCCAGGGGGCGACCGCACTCATGGCGTCTGCGCCAGCCAGCCGCGTGCGGCCACTACGGCACGCAGCTGCGCGGCAACCTGCTCGCGCGGCTGCGACGAGTCGATGCGCGCAAAGCGCTGCGGCGCTCCCGCGGCGCGGTCGGCATAGCCGCGCGCCACGCGGGTGAAGAATTCCACAGGCTGCGACTCGAAGCGGTCGGGCGCGCGCGCGGCGGACAGGCGCTGCGCGGCCACCTCAGGTGGCACGTCGAACCACAGCGTGAGGTCCGGGCTTCGCATCAAATCGGGCTGCAGACCAACACCAGTCTGCGCAAGGCGCTCCATATACGATAGCACCTCCAGATCGAAGCCGCGCCCTGCGCCCTGGTAGGCAAAGGTGGCATCGGTGAAGCGATCGCACAACACCACCTCGCCGCGTGCCAGCGCCGGCTCGATCACGCAGCGCAGATGGTCGCGCCGCGCGGCGAACACCAGCAGCGCTTCGGTCAGCGCGTCCATGCTGTCGTGCAGCAGCATCTCGCGCAGCTTCTCGGCCAGCGGCGTGCCGCCGGGCTCGCGCGTCAGGGTCACGGTATGCCCCGCAGCGCGCAGCGCCTGGGCCAACGCGTCGATGTGCGAGGACTTGCCCGCGCCGTCGATGCCCTCGAAGGTGATGAATGCGCCGTTGGTCATTTCTGGCCGCGTTGGCAGCGGTTCACCGCACGGTTGTGGTCTTGGAGCGTGCTGCTGAAGTGGCTGGAACCGTCGCCGCGCGCCACGAAGTACAGCGCCTTGGTGGGCGCGGGCTGCACCGCGGCCAACAGCGCCGCCTTGCCGGGCATGGCAATCGGCGTGGGCGGCAGGCCCGCACGTGTGTAGGTGTTGTAGGGGGTGTCGGCGGTCAGGTCACGGCGGCGCAGATTGCCGTCGAACTTCTCACCCAGGCCGTAGATCACCGTGGGGTCGGTCTGCAGCAGCATGCCCACACGCAGGCGGTTGCTGAACACGCCGGCGATCTGCGCGCGGTCTTCGGCGCGGCCGGTTTCCTTCTCGACGATGCTCGCCAGGATCAGCGCCTGGTCGGCGGATTGGAGCGGCGTGTCCGGCGCGCGCTGCGCCCAGGCCGCGTCTAGGCGCCGGTCCATGGCGTGCAGCGCGCGACGCAGCACGGCAATGTCGCTGCTGCCCTTGGCATAGGTGTAGGTGTCGGGAAAGAAGCGCCCCTCCGCCGGCACGCCCGCGCGGCCCAGGCGCTCCATGATGTCCGCGTCGCTCAGGCCCTGGCTGTCGGGCTTGAGCTGCTCGGCCCGCGCCAGCGCCTGGCGCACCTGGCGGAAGGTCCAGCCTTCCACCAGCGTGACGGCGCGCAATGCCTCCTCGCCGCGCACCAGCTTCTGCAGCAGCGCGTAGGGGCTGGTGCCCTGGGGAATCTCGTAGTTGCCGGCCTTGATCTCGCGGTCCTTGCCCGACAGCCGGAACCACAGGAACAGCACGTCAGCATCCGTGGCCATGCCCGACCGCACCACCGCGCGGGCCACGCTGCGTGGCGTGGTGCCAGGCTCGATCTCCAGCTCCAGCGGCTGGCCGGCGGGCACGTCCGCGCGCACCGGCAACGGCGCCTGCAGCCACCAGGCGGCCACAGCGCCCACGGCGATCACGATGAGCAACACCAATGCGAGGAAACGACGCACAACCCTGCAGCCTGTATGAAAGAAGCCGGGCATCATAATTCAGCCATGACCGACTCCATGCCAGTGCCCCCGTCCCTGCCTGCGGACGGCGTAGTCCCCCTGTCCCACCTTGGCGTGATCCGCGTGGCCGGTGAAGACGCCGCCAAGTTCCTGCACGGCCAGCTGACGCAGGACTTCGCGCTGCTGGATCTGCACCACGCCCGCCTGGCGGCGTTCCTGACCGTCAAAGGCCGCATGCAGGCCAGCTTCATCGCCTTCAAGCGCAGCGAGGCCGAGGTACTACTGGTCTGCGCCCGCGACCTGCTGGCGCCCGCGCTCAAGCGCCTGTCGATGTTCGTGATGCGCGCCAAGGCCAAGCTGACCGATGCCACCGGCGACTTTGCGCTGTACGGCCTGCTGGGCGACGCCGCCCGCGCCGTGCTACCCGCTGGCGAGCCCTGGGCCAAGGCCGATGTGGGGGATGCCAGCGTGGTGCAGCTCTACCCCGCCGAAGGGCAGCCGCGCGCGCTGTGGGTAGCGCCCGCTGGCAGCGCTGCGCCCGCCGGCGCAGCCCTGACCGAAGCGCTGTGGCTGTGGAGCGAGGTGCGCAGCGGTATCGCCACCCTGACCGCGCCCGTGGTCGAGGCCTTCGTGCCGCAGATGCTGAACTATGAGTCCGTGGGCGGCGTGAACTTCAAGAAGGGCTGCTACCCCGGCCAGGAGGTCGTGGCGCGCAGCCAGTTCCGCGGCACGCTCAAGCGGCGCACTTACCTGGCGCACGCTCCGTCGGCCGTGGCCGTGGGTGCTGAAGTGTTTGCCGACGGTGACGCCGAACAGCCCGTGGGCACGGTGGTGCAGGTTGCGGCCGCACCCACCGGCGGCGTGGATGCGCTGGTGTCGCTGCAGATCGCAGCCACCAGCGGTGCCCTGCAGGTGGGCGCAGCGGATGGCGTGGCGCTCACGCTGCTGCCGCTGCCCTACGCGCTGCTGGAAGACATTTAAGCAAAAACAGGCGCTAGCGCTTATTTGACAAGCGCTAGCAGCTATCAATAAAGAAGCAGTCAGCCCTGCAGACTGCGCCGCATGGTGATGTGGGCAATGCCCGCCTCCTCATACGGTTGGCCTACGGCCTCAAAACCTGCGCGGCGGTAGAACGCCTCGGCGCTGCACTGGGCATGCAGCGTGACCTGCGCGTCGCCGCGCGCGCGCGCCGCCTGCACCAATGCGTCCAGCACCATGCGGCCCCAACGCTGGCCGCGCAACACGCGGTCCACTGCCATACGGCCAATGCGCGCCTCGCCCGGCGCATCCTGCAGCAGTCGGCCCGTCGCCACGGGCAGACCCAGGCGGTTGTAGGCGACGGCGTGCACGGCGGTGGCGTCCAGCGCGTCCAGCTCGATCTCGGGCGCAATCCCCTGCTCCTGCACGAACACCGCCGTGCGCAGCGCCGTGGCGTCGCGCCCCAGCGTGGCCCAGTCGCCCATGCGCAGCTCCACCATCTCGCCGCCGGCCTCGAAGTGCTCGATCATCGCGCGCAGCGCGGGCGGCACCGCGCGCTTGGTCTGCGTAGCGGGGTCGGCAAACACATAGACCAGTTCCACGGTCACCAGCAGCCGATCGCCAGCGAACATGCTGGCCTCGAACACCAGCGACGTGGTGCCCACGCGCGCGCAGCGCATGCCCACGTCCAGCAGGTCGTCGAGCCGGGCCGAGGCGTGGTACTCGACGCTGGCTTTCTTGAGGTACACCTCGCCGCCCAGCGCCTGCATGCCGGTTTCGTACGGCAACGCCAGCGCGCGCCAGTATTCGGTCATGGCGCAATCAGCGTAGGTGAGGTAGTGGGCATTGAAGACGATCTTCTGGATGTCCACCTCTGACCAGCGCACGCGCAGGCGGTGAAAACAGCGAAAGTCAGAGCGTTGCATGGCGTGTTTCCGTCGAAGGGATCAGTCGAGTTGAAAGGCGCTGCGCAGCGCGGCGGCAGCATCGGCATGGGCCTGGCGCGCCTCGGGAAGGGCGCGACCCATCTTGATGAATTCGTGCGTCACGCCGCGGTAGATCTCGAGCTGCACCGGCACGCCCGCGGCACGCAGCTTGTCCGCGTACTCCACGCCCTCGTCCACCAGCGGGTCGTACTCGGCCAGACCGATCCAGGCCGGCGCCACGCCCTCGGCGTCGGGCGCGAGCAAGGGGGCGAAGCGCCAGTCCTCGCGCTCGGCGCGGCTGGGGATGTACTGGTCGAAAAACCAGCCAATGGCCGCGCGTTCGAGCACCAGGCCGTGCGCGAACTCGGTGTGCGAGGGCGTGTCCTGGTGCGCCGTGGTGCCGGGGTAGATGAGCAACTGCAGCGCCAGGGGCAGCCCGGCATCGCGCGCCTGCAGAGCGCACACCGCGGCCAACGTGCCGCCTGCGCTGTCGCCGCCCACCGCCAGGCGCGACGGGTCGGCGCCCAGCGTGGTGGCGTGCTGCGCCAGCCAGGCCAGCGCGTCCCACGCATCGTCGCTGGCCGTGGGGAACGGATGCTCGGGCGCGAGCCGGTATTCCAGCGACACCACCATGCAGCCGGCCAGCCGCGCCAACTCGCGGCACAGCACGTCGTGGGTGGCAATGCTGCCGATGGTGAAGCCGCCACCGTGCAGGTACAGCAGCAACGGCAGCGCCTGCGCGTCAGAGGCCGTGGGTGCATACAGGCGCGCGGGCAGCGGGGTGCCGTCGCGTGCGGGGATGCGCAGGTCTTCCACGCGCGGCAAGGCCGCCTTGGGCAGCTCCAGCACCCCGGCACCCAGTTCATAGGCAGCGCGGGCCTGTGCAGGGCTCAGGGTGTGCAGTGGGGGGCGCCCGGCGCGCGCCATGCCGTCGATGACGTTGCGCATCTGCGGCGTGAGCCGCGCGTGGTGGGGGGAAGGCACATGGGAAGCGGAACCGGGCGTCGTCAACGGAAAAGTCCTTGGGTTATTGGAAGTGCACCTGCACCGGCTGCGCGCCGGGCAGGCCCAGATAGGTTGCCGTGACGCTCAGGCCGGCGCGCGGGGGCAGCAGCGGAGAAAACGACCCCAGGCTCACCAGGTCGCCGGGCTGCAGCGTGATCTCCTCCTGCTGCAGCGCCTGGGCCAGCCAGACCACGGCGTTGAGCGGATGCCCGAGGATATCGCTGCCCTTGCCGCTGGCGAGCAGCGCGCCGGAATGGTCCGTGAGCTGCACGGTCATGCGCTCCAGCGCGTCCAGCAGCGCATAGCGCTCGCCGCGCGTCGCTGGCACGGCGATAGGCTGCCCGGCGATACCCAGGCGCGCGCCCACGTTGATCGCGCCTACGCCGGCGCCGTTGAGCTGGGGCGGCGCCTGCACCACCAGGTCGGGTAGCTCGATGAAGGGGATCACCTGGTCGATGTGCTGCAGCACCTCCTCGGGCGTACGCGCGTGGTTGACGGCGGCGTCCTTCACGCGTACCAGCAGGTCGGCCTCGTACAGCGGGCGCGCCCCAAACGCGGCGGGCACGGTGCTGCCGCCGGGGCGCACCATGCCCTCGTACAGCTTGCCCCACACCGGCTTGTCGGTGTTGAAGCGCTTTTGCACCGCGGGGTTGGTGAGGCCGGCTTTGTAGCCCACCACCTTGCCCAGGCGGGCGCCCAGCAGCGCATTGAACTTGGCGCGGGTGCAGGCGCCGTCGGCGTCAGACAGCGCCGGGAAGTTGGGCGCGGGGGTCTTGGCGGCGTAGTGCGAGGCCATCGCTCCCACCGCAGCGTCGCTGAGGCACTCGGCCTGGGCGCCCAGGCCGGTCGCCAAGGTGACCCCCGCGCACAGGGCGATGAGGGTTTGCTTCATGGTCATGCGTGTCTCCTGGTTGTAGTGTGTCGGGCGATCCTACTGGCACTCCCTCTCTTTCGCACACCATGGCTTTCATCTACTACGTCACCCAGATCCAGTTCGAATTCGGCGCCGTGCGCCTGCTCGCAGCAGAATGCGAGCGCATCGGCATCACCCGCCCCCTGGTGGTCACCGACCCCGGCGTGAAGGCCGCCGGCGTGCTGCAGCAGGCGCTGGACGCCCTGCCCGGCCTGAACGTCGCCGTGTTCGACCAGACGCCCTCCAACCCCACCGAAGCGGCCGTGCGCGCGGCCGTGGAACTCTACAAGGCCCAGGGCTGCGACGGCCTGATCGCCGTGGGCGGTGGCAGCGCCATCGACTGCGCCAAGGGCATCGCCATCGCCGCCACGCACGACGGCCCGCTCACGCACTACGCCACCATCGAGGGGGGTTCGCCGCGCATCACCGAGCGCGCCGCGCCGCTGATCGCCGTGCCCACCACCAGCGGCACCGGCAGCGAGGTGGCGCGCGGCGCCATCATCATCGTGGATGACCACCGCAAGCTGGGCTTTCACTCCTGGCACCTGGTGCCCAAGGCCGCCATCTGCGACCCCGGCCTCACGCTGGGCCTGCCGCCCCTGCTGACGGCCGCCACAGGCATGGACGCCGTCGCGCACTGCATGGAAACCTTCATGTCCGCCGCGTTCAACCCGCCGGCGGACGGTATTGCGCTCGATGGTCTGGAGCGCGGCTGGCACCATATCGAGGCCGCCACGCGCGACGGCCAGGACCGCGACGCGCGCCTGGCCATGATGAGCGCCAGCATGCAGGGCGCCATGGCCTTCCAGAAGGGCCTGGGCTGCGTGCACTCCCTGAGCCACAGCCTGGGCGGGCTGAACCCGCGCCTGCACCACGGCACGCTGAACGCCGTGTTCCTGCCCGCCGTGGTGCGTTTCAACGCGCAAGCCGAATCGGTGCGCAAAGAGCGCCGCCTGGAGCGCATGGCCCATGCCATGGGCCTGGCCTCCGCCAGCGACATCCCCGATGCCATCCGCGACATGAGCGCACGCCTGGGCCTGCCCACGGGCCTGGCGGCCATGGGCGTGACCGACGCCGTGTTCGACGACGTGATCAAGGGCGCCCTGGCCGACCACTGCCACAAGACCAATCCCCGCCTGGCCACGCCGGACGACTACCGGGAGATGCTGGTCCAGTCGCTCTGACCCGCGGCAGCGTCCGCCGAGCAGGCGCCCGGCGGCCTCGCTACACTGGTGCGCTTAACATTTATTAACACGCATTCCGCCCGTTCGGCGGGGCCGCGTACCGCATGCGCACACACCCGCTTTCCAAATGGCTGACGCAAGGCACCTACCCGCGCCTGTACGTTCCCATTGTGCTGATCATGGTGGCGGTCACGCTGGTGCGCTACCACGCGCTGGTGGGCGCCGAGCGTGAGGAGGCGCAGCTGCGCATGCGCGCGGAGCTGCAGGCAGCCTCGTACGCCGTGCTACAGGTGCTGGACGAGCCTGCCGGCAATGCCGCAGCGCAGGAGCGCCTGCGCCAGGCCGCGCAGGTCGCGGACGCACCGATCCAGTCCATCCGCTGGGAACTGCCCTCCCGCCCGGCCGTCGACCTGCGCAACGCGATGCCGCCCACCAAGGCGCCGCCGTGGTTCGTGCAGCTGCTGGACCTGCCCACGCCGCGCCACACGGTGGCGCACCGGCTGGCGGACGGCCGCACGGGGCAGCTGGCGCTGGCGCTGTGGCCCCAGCACTACGTGGACCGCGCCTGGAGCGCTATGGCCACACAGTTGCGCATCACGGCGCTGAACATCTTCACCATCCTGCTCCTGCTGACCCTGATCCTGCGCGCGAACGACCGCATGCTGGACCGCATGCGGCACGCAGCGGAGCGCTTCAAGCAAGGCCACCTGGACGCGCGCATACGCCGCACGGGCACGCTGGAGGCGCGCGAAATCGCCGACACCTTCAACGACATGGCGGGCAAGGTCCAGTCCTTGGTGCTGTCCCTGCAGGAAACCCAGCGGCAGCAGAACGAGCAGCTGCACTTTCGCCGCCAGCTGGTGAACGCCCTGCCCCTGCCTTTGTTCGTGCTGGGCGCGGATGGCGCGCACCTGGAGACCAACAAAGCCTGGCGCGAACTGCTCAATGCCTCCCGCCCTTCCACCGTCGCGGGCACGCTGGACCAGCTCTGGGCCGACGGCGTGGACTCCTCCATCGTCCTGGCCCAGCGGCTGTCCGACCGGCCCTCGGGATGGCAGGCCACCGTCCGCCCCCTGCAGGGCGTGCCGCACGAGATGACCTGCTACCACGCCACCTTCACCGCGCCCGATGGCGTACCCGCCGGCACCATCGGCGTGCTGGTGGACATGACGGAGCACACCCAGGCACTGCAGGCAGAGCGCGCCGGCCGCGCGTGTGCGGAGGCCGCGCTGGACGCCGTGGCCGATGGCGTCATCACCATCGACGCGCAGGGCCTCGTGCGCACGATCAACGGCGCGGCCCAACGGGTCATCGGGCTCGCGCTGGGGCAGACGGTCGGCCGCCACGTCGATGAGGTCTTTCGCCTGGAGCCACCGCACTCCGTGCTCCCCGCCGCGGCAGCGCAGGGGCATGCTGCGCACGGCGCGGGCGCCGCGGCCACCGCGATCCTCGCCTGCCATTCGGGTGCGCCGCGCACGGTGGACTACTCCGTGGCGGCCGTGCACGCGCCCGACGGCACCGCCGCGGGCCACGTACTGGTCTTTCGCCCCCGGTGACGTTGCCGCGGCACGCCGCGGCGGACACGCTCACAGCGGCTGGACGCGGGCGGGCTCAGGCCGCCGCAGCCACTGCGCCCACTCGTCCGCCAGCTGCTGCGCCGCCGCCGCCGCGGTGCTCCAGGCACGGGCGCGCGCGGCCGTATCGGTGCCGTAGCGGGTGAAATCGGTGCGGTCCGGCAGCTTGCCGCCGGGCAGGCTGCGCACCCAGTCGGGATGGGGCGACAGCAGCACCATGCGGTCCAGCGCCGGCGTGGCGCGGTGGCGCCAGGGCAACCCCTTGTCCATCCAGCCGGGTACCACGCGGTGCTGGAAGTGCGGGTAGAGCACGATCCCCGGTGCACTTTCTAAGCCGTTTTGGCCTGCAACACCCGCGGGTAAAGCGGTATCAGCTATATTTTTAATAGCGATTGGCGCCTGATAACGCAGGTGCAGGTGGTAGTCGGTGATGCCCCCATCCCAGTAGGCGCCGCGCGGTGCGCCGGCGATGTCGTGCACGGCGCGCAGCACGAAGGGAATGGAGCAACTGGCCTGCAGCGCGGGCATGAAGTTCTGCGCGGTCAAGGCCACCTGGTGGGTGCGGAAGTCGCGCACGTCAAACGGCAGTGCGCCCGGCGCAGCGGTGGAGAACACCACGCGGTCCAGCCACAGCGCCAGCGCGCGGCGGTGCAGCGCATTACTGGCGAAAGCGCCCAGGTAGCCCAGCGGCGTGCCCCAGCGGTGCTCGCGCGCCAGCAGGTGGCGCCCGCGCGCGGCGACGATGTGCAACCGGTAGCGCGCATGGCCCAGCACCGTGTCCACACGGCCGCCAAAAAAGGCCTGCAGGTTCTGCCCGAACTGCGCGCTCACCGCGTCCGCCGTCGGGCGGCGCGCGCCGGGGGGCAGCTCGTACTCCTGGTGGATGTAGTCGTGCTCCAGGCGCACGAAGGCGGCCAGGCTGTGGTCCAGGCAAGCCGTGGCCATGCGCCACGCGCCGATCGACGCACCTATCAGGTCCACCGGCTGCGCCGACTGCGGCAGCCATTCACCAAAAACAAACCGGTCCAGCGGGCCGAGGATGAGTCCCTTCGGGCCGCCCGCGGCCGCGGGAATCACGGCCACGTCGCTCGGCGCCAGGCCATGGCGCCCGATGTGCTGCAGCGCCTGCGGACCGGCATGGATGCACAGCGCCTTCATCACGCCCCCGCCCCACGCATGCGCCGGCTCACACGTAATCGCCCGCGTCGGGGCGGACCTTCCAGTCAATCGGGTCCTGCTGCAGCACCATGTCGATGTCCAACCCCAGCGCGATACCGACTTCGCCGGGGAAAGACCCCGCCAGCTCGCGCGCATCCAGCCCTGCCTCGCGCGCGCGGGCGCGCCACGCAGCCAGGTGCAGCACGCCCGCCAGCGGCTCGTACACATCGTTGTCGAACGGCGCATGGTGGTGGCGCAGCGCGTCCACCACGGTCTCGGGCAACTGCCAGCGCCAGGCCAGCCCTGCGCTCACATGGGCGTAGCAGTAGCCGCACAGGTGCTGCTCCAGCCGGGCGCGGCGCAGGTCCAGCGGGCCCACCAGGCTGTTGAGGGTCTGCATGCGGCCCGCGTCGGCCAGGTGCATGGCCAGCTCGCCCACCCCGTGCAGCAGGCCGGCCGTGTAGGCGGCGATCTGGTTGTGGTGCACCAGCCCGGCGAGCGCGCGTGCCACTTTGGCCGTGTGCAGGCTGTAGCGCCAGAAGTGCTGCAGGTTCATCCCCGGCACCGAGCGCGACGTGGTCCCCAGCGGCGCGGACGCCACCAGCGCGCGCAGTTGGGACACCCCCAGGAGCGCCAGCGCCTCAGGAATACCGCCGATCTGGCGCTGCGCGGCGAATGGAGGCGTGTTCGCCTCTTCCAGCAGGCGTGCGGCCAGTGCAGGGTCGGTGCCGAAGAGCTGGTTCAGGCGCCGCAGGTTGGGCTCGACCGCGCTCAGCTCGTTCATCAGCAGCGCCACCGCGCGTGGCAGGCTGGGCAGCGTGATGGGCTGCTCCAGCAGTGCGTTCAACTCCATGGATCGGATCGCCCAGACAGGAAAGTCGGGCCATTATCCATGCAACTCTTACGGTTGTTTACGGGCAGCGCTTCAGCGCTTGCCCTGCTGCAGCTTGGCGAAGGCCGAGGCCATGGCCGAGGGCTGCGCCGGCTCGGCCGCGCGGCGCGGCGCGGCGTAGCCGCGGCCCGCGCCTTCGAAGCGGTTGTCGCGCGGGCCGTCGCGGCGCGCGGGTGCGGCGTCCAGCTTCATGCTGAGGCTGATGCGCTTGCGCGCCGCATCCACCTCCAGCACCTTCACTTTGACGATGTCGCCGGTCTTGACCACCTCGCGCGCATCCTGAACGAACTTGTGGCTGAGCTGGCTCACGTGCACGAGCCCATCCTGGTGCACGCCCAGGTCCACGAAGGCGCCGAACTGGGCCACGTTGCTCACCGTGCCCTCCAGCACCATGCCCTCGCGCAGGTCGGCAATGTCTTCCACACCCTCGTTGAAGCGCGCCACCTTGAAGTCGGGGCGCGGATCGCGGCCGGGTTTTTCCAGCTCGCCCAGAATGTCGCGTACGGTGATCACGCCGAACTTCTCGTTGGCGAACAGCTCGGGCTTGAGCGTCTTGAGCATCTCGGCGCGGCCCATGAGCTCGGCCACCGGCTTGCCGGTCTTTTCCATGATCTGCTCGACCACGGGGTAGGTCTCGGGGTGCACGCCGGTAATGTCCAGCGGGTTGTCGCCATCGCGGATGCGCAAGAAGCCCGCCGCCTGCTCAAAGGTCTTGGCGCCCAGGCCGCTGACCTCCATGAGCTGCTTGCGGTTCTTGAAGGCGCCGTGCTGCTCGCGCCAGCGCACCACGGCCTTGGCCACGCTGCCCGACAGGCCCGACACGCGCGCCAGCAGCGGCGCGCTGGCGGTGTTCAGATCCACGCCCACGGAGTTCACGCAGTCCTCGACCACGGCGTCCAGCGTGCGCGCCAGCTCGCTCTGGTTCACGTCGTGCTGGTACTGGCCCACGCCGATGCTCTTGGGCTCGATCTTCACCAGCTCGGCCAGCGGGTCCTGTAGGCGGCGCGCAATGCTGGCGGCGCCGCGCAGGCTCACGTCCACGTCGGGCATTTCCTGGCTGGCGTACTCGCTGGCGGAATACACCGAGGCGCCGGCCTCGCTCACCACTATCTTTTCAATAGCTGGTAGCGCCTGACCCGCCTGGTCTACCGCCTGTTCTTGCATTAATTTGATCAACTCGGCCGCCAGCTTATCGGTTTCGCGGCTGGCGGTGCCGTTGCCGATGGCGATGAGCTGCACGCCGTGCTTCATGCACAGGCGGCCCAGCGTGGCCAGGCTGCCGTCCCAGTCGCGGCGCGGCTCGTGCGGGTAGACGGTGGCGGTCTCCACCAGCTTGCCGGTGCGGTCCACCACGGCCACCTTCACGCCGGTGCGGATGCCGGGGTCCAGCCCCATCACGGCGCGCGGGCCGGCGGGCGCGGCCAGCAGCAGGTCGCGCAGGTTGTCGGCAAACACCTTGATGGCCACCTTCTCGGCCTCCTCGCGCAGGCGCGAGAACAGGTCACGCTCGGTGGACAGGCTGAGCTTCACGCGCCAGGTCCAGGCCACGCACTTGCGCAGCAGGTCGTCGCTCTTGCGGCCCTGGTGGCTCCAGCCCAGGTGCAGGGCGATCTTGCCCTCGGCGAGGCTGGGCTGGCCCGGCTCGGGCTTGAACGTGGAATTCACCTGCGGCTCAGGCAGCACCAGCTTGGCCTCCAGAATCTCCAGCGCGCGGCCGCGGAACACCGCCAGCGCGCGGTGCGAGGGCACGCGGCCGATGGGCTCGTCGTACTCGAAGTAGTCGCGGAACTTGGCCACCTCGGGGTCGTTCTCGTTCTTGCCATCCACCTTCTTACTGCGCAAGAGCCCCTCGGCCCACAGCCATTCGCGCAGCGACTGCACCAGCACGGCGTCCTCGGCCCAGCGCTCGGACAGGATGTCGCGCACGCCGTCGAGCACGGCGAAGGTGGTCGAGAAGTCGGGCCCCGGCTTGCCGTCATCGAGCGTGGTGGCGGGCTGGCAGAAGGCCTGGGCCTCGGCGTGCGGGTCCAGCGTGGGGTCGGCCAGCAGCTTGTCGGCCAGGGGCTCGATGCCGAACTCGCGGGCAATCTGGCCCTTGGTGCGGCGCTTTTGCTTGAACGGCAGGTAGATGTCTTCCAACTCCTGCTTCGTTGGAGCAGCAGCAATGGCAGCGCGCAATGCGTCGGTCAGCTTGCCCTGCTCGTCGATGCTTTTCAACACGGCCACGCGGCGGTCTTCCAGTTCGCGCAAGTAGGCCAGGCGCGCTTCGAGCTCGCGCAGTTGCACATCGTCCAGGCCGCCGGTCACCTCCTTGCGGTAGCGCGCGATGAAGGGCACGGTGGCCCCGCCATCGAGCAACTCCACCGCTGCGCGGACCTGGGATTCGGTGACTTTGATTTCTGCGGCCAACTGCCGAACGATCTGCTGCATGTGCCTTCTGAGACGGGTCAAAACACGAAGCGCGCAGTTTGCCACAGGGCCATGGGCCAAAATGGCCGCGTCCAACTCGTTGTCCCACGCATGAAAAGCGCCCTGTTCGTCGATTTCGACAATGTTTTCTCCGGCCTGCGCCGGCTGGATCCCATAGCGGCCGACCATTTCGCCTCCCAACCACAGTCATGGATGCACTGGATTGCCCAATCGCTAGAGCCTCCACCACACGCAACAGCTGGCGCGCGGCGCCTGCTGGTGCGCCGCTGCTACTTGAACCCGCAGGTGTACCAACGTTTTCGCCCCGCGTTCAACCGCGCCGGCTTTGAGATCATCGACTGCCCCGCAATGACCAGCGGCGGCAAGACCAGCACCGACATCCACATGGTGCTGGATATCGTGGATCTGCTGCAGCACCAGGTGCACTACGACGAGTTCATCGTGCTGTCAGCGGACGCCGACTTCACGCCCGTGCTGCGCAAGCTGCGCCGCTGGGACAGGCGCACGACTGTGCTGGCAATCGGATTTCCCTCGGCGGCATACCAGGCCAGTGCTGACCTGCTGATCGACCAAGATGCCTTTTTGCGCGAAGCGCTGCGCCGCGAGGAGACCGAAACACCCGCCGCCGTATCAGCGCCACCCATGTCACCCGCTCCATCGCAGGCCAGCCTCATCCAGGCTGCGGCCCGTTTCATCAGCCAGTCCGTGGCCCATTCGGACAGGCCTGTCGCCCTGCCATGGCTGGCCAGCAAGGCGCCAATCCAAGTGGTCGGGCTGGATGCTGTCACCTGGGCTGGGCTGGGCAGTTTTCGTAAGCTGGTGGATTCACTGCGCCTGGCCCCACTCGTTGTGGACTGGGAATCAGGCGTGGTGCTCGACCCCGCACGCCACACCCCTTCTGTACCCACGGGCGCCCTACCCGTCCCGGACCAAAACACCCTGGCCGCCATCGCCCAACTGGTGCGCGCCGAAGTGGTCAAGGCGAAGGCGCCCGTGCCCTGCGGGCGGCTGGCCCAGGCGATCATCGACCAGTATGGAGTGGCTGCATCCGACTGGTGCGGCAAGGGATCGTTTCGCAAGCTGCTGGAGGCGCTCTCGCTGGCACCATTGCGTGTCGACTGGACCAATGGCGGCGGCCACGTTCTGCACCCGCAACAACAGAACAATGGGCTGGTGGAGTGGGGCCGCGATGGCGATCTATTGCCACTGCTGAGGCAGGTCAACGCCGCCACCGGCATGCCGCTTCTGCCACCGCCCGCCTTCCAGGCCCTGCTGGCCCAGATTGCCGCCGACGCCACCCACCACCCCTTTTCCCTCACCGAAACCGGCAAGCGTGTGCGCGACCGCTGCCGAGATGCTGGACTGCCCATCAACCGCAGCACAGTGAGCTTCGTGCTCAAGGGCATCTTGCTCGGAGGCCACATGTTCGGAGAACACACTAATGATGCGCATGCGCTGGGCACACGGTTCGTGAACAGCATTCTCGATCTGTGCCAGACCGAGCAGCTGACCCTGGACGACGCACAGAAAGAGCAATTGCGTGACTGGGCCACGCGTGGCGCACCACCGCAGTGACTCCCGCCCCTCCCTTCCCACTCCGCACCGAATGCCCGCCCGGCGCCTGCGTGTGCGAGCGCGACGCGCTGATGCGCACGCCCGGCGGTGATGTGCGTATCCTGCGCCTCACGCGCGACGAGGAAAAGCGCCTCGTGCAGCGCCTGGAGAGCCTCACCAGCCTGGCCGACCTGCGCCACATGGAGCAGCGCCTGTTCGAGCAGCTCGGCGTGCGCCTGACCATCGGCACCAGCCCCAACGAGGTGCGCAGCCTGCGTGGCATCACCGTGCTGGTCCAGGACCAGCCGGGCCTGTGCCGCAAGACGCGCCAGGCCATCCCTGCGGCCATCAAGAAAAGCATGGACCGGCACCCCGAGATCGTCTACGCACTGCTCAACGCGGGCGGCCTGTTCGAGGGCCTGTGATCCATGCAGGACGATCTGTTTGGCGGTGCGCCGCCATCGCCCTCAGCATCGCCCTCAGCACCGCCACGACCACCGGAAGACACCCCCGCCCGCCCACGGGAAAAGTCGCCCACCCGCCGCACCGGCGTGCATCCCGCCGCCTGGGGCGACGATCTGCACGCACTCGCCAACCGGCTGCCGCCCACGCTGCGCCTGGGCACCTCCTCCTGGAGCTACCCTGGATGGCAGGGCCTGGTGTGGGAGGGGGCGCATTCCGAACAGCTGCTGGCCCGCAAAGGCCTGCCCGTGCTGGCCCAGCATCCGCTGATGCGCACCGTGAGCATCGACCGGAGCTTCTACCGCCCGCTCACGGCCAGCGACTATGCGCGCTACGCGGCCCAGGTGCCGGCGGACTTCCGCTTTGTGGTCAAGGCGCCCAGCCTGGTCACCGACGCGCTGGTGCGCAGCGAGGACGGCCGTGGACGCGAGCCCAACCCGGCCTTCCTGGATGCGCAGTTGACCGCCCAGGAGTTCGTGGCGCCCGCACTGGAGGGGCTGGGCCAGCGCACCGGCGCGCTGGTGTTTCAGCTGAGCCCGCTGCCCTGGAACCTGCTGGACCGCCTGCCCGAGGTGTTGGAGCGACTGCGCACGCTCTTGCAGGCCCAACCGGCGCTATGCCCCACGGCGCCCGACGCCGTGCTGGCCGTCGAGGTGCGCGACCCCGAATGGCTGGCGCCCGCGCACCTGCCCCACTTCGCCGACGTACTGCGCAGCAGCGGCGCTACCTACTGCCTGGGCCTGCACGCGCGCCTGTCGCCCCTGGCCGAGCAACTACCGCTGCTGCGCCTGCTCTGGCCCGGCCCACTGGTCTGCCGGTGGAACCTGAACCCCGTGCACGGCCCGCAGGGGTATGAAGCCGCTGAAAAGGGCTACGCGCCCTACGACCGCATTCACGACCCCGATCCCGACAACCTGGCGCTGCTGGCGCGCACGGTGGCGGGCATCTGCGGACGGGGCCAAAACGCCTTCGTGACCATCAGCAACCACGCGGAAGGCTGTGCGCCGCTGACGGCACAGCGGCTGGCGGAACAGGTGGTTTTTTATGATCAAAAACATCTCTAACGCTTATCTGGCATGCGCTGGCAGCTATCTTTTCTGACGATATGACGATCACGGACTGCGCGCCCGCACGACGTTCTTCTTGCGCCAAAGGGAGGCCAAGAACACCGCCCAGATGGGGCGCACAAGCGCCACGGCTCTGCCTCTGTTACCGCTGCCTCACCCGCAGCGAGCTGCACACCCCCGCCACCACCGCGCACGCCCTTGCCACCAGCAGTGCCAGCGACTCCGCGCTTCCATCGTGCCCAGGCCGCAGGGCGAAGATGGCCGCGAGCGACACGGCGCCCAGTGTCTGGCCCGTCAGGCGCGCGGTGCCCAGCATGCCGCTGGCCGCGCCGCTGCGGTGCAGCGGGGCCGAGGTGACGATGGTGTGGTTGTTGGGCGACTGGAACAGCGCAAAGCCGGCACCGCACAGCGCCATGCGCCAGGCCACGTTCCAGTCCGCGGGCTGCGCGGGCATCAGGCCCAGCGAGACCAGGCCGGCAGCAAACACCGCCATGCCAATGCCGCCGAGCAGGCCGTCCGGGTAGCGGCCAATCAACCGGCCCGCCAGCGGCGCCACCACGGCGGTGGCCAGGGGCCAGGCCGTGATGAGCATCCCGGCCTCCAGATGGGTGCGGCCCTGCGCCTCCAACAGCAGGAAGGGCAGCGACAGAAAGCCCAGCATCTGCGCGCAGAACGCCCCCACGGACGAGCCCATCGACAGGGCGAACACCGGAATGCGCAGCAGGTCCACCGGAAACAGCGGCGCCGCCAGGCCGCGCTGGCGCCACAGGAACACCGCCCCCACGGCCACACCCACGGCCAGCAGGATCGCACCCGTGGCCGCGCTGCCGCCCTGCGCCGCGCTGCGCACGCCCAGTTGCTCCCCGCCCAGGAACAGCAGCGTGAACATGGCGCCGTTGAGTAGCACGTCGATGGCGGAAAAGCGCGGCGCATGGTTGGCGGATGGAGGATTGGCCGGCAGCGCGCGCCGCCCCAGCCACCAGACGCCCACGCCCAAGGGCAGGTTCATGGCAAACAGCCAGGGCCACGACGCCACCGACAGGATGGCCGCCGCCACCGACGGCCCCGCCATGGACGCGGTGGCCACCACCAGCGAATTGATGGCCATGCCGTGGCCCAGCTGCGCGCGCGGATAGATCAGGCGCACCAGCGCCGCGTTCACGGCCATCACGCCCGCGGCGCCCAGGCCCTGCAACGCCCGCGCGGCAATCAAGGCGGGCATGCTGGCCGCCAGCATGGCGCCCACCGACGCCAGCGCGAACAGCGCCATGCCCACCAAGTACACGCGCCGATAGCCCACGCGCTCGCCCAGCGCGGCCAGCGGCAGCAGCACGACCAGCGTGGCGAGCTGGTAGGCGTTGACCACCCACACGCTCTGCGCCGCGCCCGACTGCAACTGGCGTGCGATGTCGGGCAGCGCCAGGTTGACGATGCTGCTGTCGAGCACCGCCAGCGTGAGCCCGAGAACGATCACCAGCATCGCCTGGCGGCGTGCGGGCTGCGGCAGGCCGTCGGCCAGGGGCGGCGCACCCACGGGTAAGCCGCTCATGGCCGGCGCTCCGGGGCGATGTCTTTCGCGGCGCCGTGCGCGATGCGCTGCGCGCCCGCCGGCCCCAGCGTGATCCAGGTCAGCGCCACCCCCGTCAGCGCCCCTGTGGCCATGCCCACCACCATGGGCAGGGGCGCGTCGCTGGCAAACAGGCCCACCGCCGCCATGGCGAGGGTGCCGATCAGCATCTGCAGCGTGCCCATGAGGGCGGACGCCGTCCCCGCAATGGTGCCGTGCTCCTCCAGCGCCAGCACGGAGGTGGTGGGGATCACCAGCCCCATCAGCGCGCTGGCGACGAAGTACAGCACCAGCAGCACGGCCAGCCGGTCGCCGCCCAGCAGGTAATGCGCCAGCAGGGCCAGCATGACCGCGCCCGCGCCGCTGGCGGCCGCCTTCACCACCGGCGCCATGCCGTAGCGCCGCCCCAGCCGCGCCGTGAGCTGCGCGCTGGCGAAGAAGGCCGCCGCGTTGACCGAAAACGCCACGCTGTACTGCACGGGCGACAACCCGTAGTGGTTGATCAGCACGAAAGGCGAGCCCGCCAGGTAAACGAAGAAACCCGCCATGGAGCAGCCGCCGATGCCCACCAGCCCCAGGTAGTGCCAGTCGCGCAGCAGCGTCGTGTAGGCCGCGGCCGCGCTGCCCACGGAGCTGCGCACCCGCTGGCCGGCGGGCCGTGTCTCGTGCAGCGCCCGCTGGACCAACACCAGCCCGGCCAGCGCCGCCACCGCCACCACCCAGAACACGCCGCGCCAGCCGGCCAGCGCGATCACGCCGCTGCCCACCAATGGCGCCAACAAGGGCGACACGCTGAACACCAGCATCAGCAGCGACATGAGCCGGGCCGCCTCGGTGCCCGTGTGCAGGTCGCGCACCACCGCGCGCGGAATCACCATGCCCGCCGCCGCACCGAGCCCCTGCACAAAGCGCAGCAGCACGAGCGTGTGCACGTCTGTCGCCAGCGCGCAGCCCACGCTGGCCAGCGTGAACAGGCCCAGCCCGAAGAACAGTGGCGGCCTGCGCCCGACCATGTCGGACACCGGGCCGTAGACCAACTGGCCCACGCCCAGTGCGAGGAAGAAGGCCGTCAGGCTCCACTGCACCGCCCCCACGTCGGCCCGCAGCGCCGCGCCGATGGCCGGCAGCGCCGGCAGGTACATGTCGATGGCAAATGGGCCGATGGCAGAGAGCAGGCCCAGGATCAGGGCCATGCGGAAGAACGGGGAAAAGGGCATTCGGGCGATTGTCGCCACACTGGCCGGATCGTGCTGGCGCGCTGCGCGAAGGCCCACATCGCCTCCCATGCAGCGCCGCGGCCGGCACCCGCGTGCGTTCGATGGCCGCAAAAGCCGCCCTTCCAACCCGCTGTTCAGGGGTTGCCTGGCCCTGCCGCCGCCCGACAATCGCGTGCGCGGCTCGGCCGCACTGTTCCTGCCGTCCTGTACTGCCTCGCCCGGAGACACCGCATGCCCCTGCCCCCGATCGCCCCCGCCCTGCGCGGCTGGGCCGCCACCCTGGCCCTGTGCGCTGGCGCCCTGCTCCTGGCCGCGCCCGCCCTCGCCGCCACGGACCGTGAGGACGAGGCCGACGACGCCCCGCCCGTTCCGGTCGCGCCCGCCCAGCCGGTGCTGGTGCCGTCGCCCGACGGCGCGCTGGTGATCGATACGCAGGCACGGCTGGCCTGGCCGCGCTGCGCGCAGGGCATGCAATGGACAGGCGCCACCTGCACCGGCGTGGCCCTGCGCTACACCTACGGCGAGGCCCAGGCGCTGGTGCGCCAGCGCTGGAAGGACGAGGGCTTGCGCTGGCGCCTGCCGCGCGTGCCCGAGCTGCGCCGACTGGTCAACCGCAACGCGCAGCCGCCCTCGGTCGACCCCCAACTCTTTCCCAATGCGCCCCTGGAATGGCACTGGACCGGCACCGCCAGCGTCAACACCCTCAGCGTGAACCCCTACGCCTACGGCAATGTGGCGCGCGGCGGCGCGGGCGAGAGCAGCCTGTCGGTGCAGCAGGGCTGGGCCGTGGACATGACCAGCGGCGAGGCCCGCGGCGACGTGGGCCGCAGCACGCGCCTGCCCATACGGCTGGTGCGCCCGGCGCCCTGAGCGGACGCTCTGCGCACCCTGCACCTGGGTGGACGCGCAAACGCTACATTTTCAATAGCTGCTAGCACTTATCCAGCAAGCGCCAGAAGCCATTTCGATTCAAAATCCGGTCACTGCGCGCGCAACGCCGCCCGCAGTTGCGCCCCCAGCTCGGGTTTGTCCGCGAACGGGTCGGTGGGGTTGCGAGCCTGCACCACGTCTTCCATGCGCGTGCGCACGGCCCCCAGCGCCTGCGGGTGGCTGTAGATGTAGAACTGCCCCGCCGCCACGGCATCGAAGACCTTCTGCGCCACCTCGGCGGCCGTCACCTTGCCGCTGGTGACGGCCTTGCCGATCATGGCCTGGCCGATGAGCTGGCTCTTGGTGGGCCGCTCGTCCGCCAGCACCTGCGGGCGGTTGCGCTCGCTCTGGCTGATGCCCGTGGGCACGAAATACGGACACAGCACGCTGGCGCCCACCTGGTCGGTGACCAGCGCCAGGTCCTGGTACAGCGTCTCGCTCAGTGCCACCACGGCGTGCTTGCTGACGTTGTAGATGCCCATGTTGGGCGGGGCCAGCAAGCCGGCCATGCTGGCGGTGTTGACGATGTGCCCGCGCCAGGCGGGGTCGTCCTTGGCGGCCTGCAGCATCAGCGGGGTGAACAGGCGCACGCCGTGCACCACGCCCATGAGGTTCACGCCCAGCACCCATTCCCAGTCGCGGGCCGAGTTCTCCCACACCAGCCCGCCCGACCCCACGCCCGCGTTGTTGAACACCAGGTGCGGCGCGCCGAAGTGCTGCACCACGTCCTGCGCCAGCTGCTCCATCTGCGCGGCGCTGGACACGTCCACCCGGCGCGCCAGCACGGGGGCGCCAGCGGCGGCCAGCTCCACGGCGGCGCGCTCCAGCGCGTCCTGCTGCACGTCCACCAGGACCAGGTTCATGCCCAGGCGCGCGCCGATGCGGGCGCACTCCAGGCCAAAGCCCGAGCCCGCCCCCGTGAGCACGGCGGTCTTGCCGGCGAAGTTGTCGATCATGCTGTGTGTCTCCTGCGGTCTATGAATGGAAATCTCATGCGGCGCGGCGCAGCACATAGCCCACGCGTGGGAAGTGCACATGCACGTCGCCCGCGCGCGGATCGGTGCGCGCCAGCGTGTAGCGCGTGCGCGTGGCAGCGATCAGCGTGCCTTCGGTGGGCTCGGGCCCAAAGCTCTCGGCGGTGATCGTCACGCGGCTGCCCAGGGGGATGCCATGCTCGTCCTGGAAGGCCTCGGCGGGCAGCGGCTGGGGTAGCGCGCCTGCGGCAACGGTGACGGCGTCCTGGGCGCTGAACTTCTCCGCGCGGCCCTGGCCCTGCGCGGCCATGCGATCCATCCACTCCAGCACCGCCGGCGTGGCCGAGAGAATGTCGGCCATCACCGGCACGCATTCGCGCGTGAACCACAGCGGGTGGTAGGCGGCAAAGTCGGCCACGCAGGGCTCGGCGCCGAAGAGGAAGTCGTGCTCTTCCACCATGTTGGCGATGCGCCGCAGGTACGAGCGGTAGGCCGCCGTGGCGTCCGCCGGGTGGGTGCGGGCCGTGCCCATGGCGCGGCGGTCGTTGCGAAAAGCCTCGGCCGCACCATCGGGCAGGCCGGCGAACAGCGCCTGTGCACCGCGCGGCTGCAGGCAGTAAGCCATGGCGGCCCCGAACAGCACCATGTCCGCCCACTGCGCGAACACGCGCGAGACGCCTTTGAGGTGCGGCGGGTACAGCACGGGCTCGGGCTGCAGATGCTCCAGCACATCGCAGATCAGCGCCGTGTCGCAATAGATGTCAGCCCCGATCTGCAGGAAGGGCGTGCGCCGGTAGCCGCCGGTGAGTGCCGCCACGTCGGGTTTGGGCATGACGCTGGGCACGATCACCGACTTCCACGCCAGTTGCTTGAAGCCGAGCACGCAGCGCACCTTGTGTGCGAACGGCGAGGCGGGATAGTGGTGCAGGATGAGTTCGGTCATGCGCTCTCCGGTGCGGTGCGAAAGACGGCCCCTGCCTTGCGCCCTTTCAGGCCTGTGGCGGCGGGCTCCACAGCATCTGGACATGCGGGATGTCGTCTTCCAGATAGGGATCGGACACCGTAGCAAACCCCAGGCTGCCATACAAGCGCTGCAGGTGCGCCTGCGCGCTGATGCGCACCGGGCGCCCCGGCCATACCCGCTGGCACTGCGCCAGCCCTTCAGCCACCAGCGCGCGGCCCAGGCCGCTTCCGCGCGCCTCGGGCGCGCAGACCACGCGGCCGATCGAGGGCTCGGCGTAGTTCACGCCGGGGTCCACCACGCGCAGCGTGGCCAGCAGCGGCCCCTGCGGCTGCGCGCGGCCCAGCAGGTGCCAGGCGTGCTTGTCCGCACCGTCCGGGTCCTGGTAGGGGCCCTGCTCCAGGATGAACACCCGGCAGCGCAGGGCCAGGGCATCGTGCAGCGCGTGCACGCCCAGGTCGTCAAACCGTGCCCAGCTCCACTGCACCGTCAAACCAGCTTCACCAGTTGCTTGCCGAAGTTCTTGCCCTTGAGCAGGCCCAGGAACGCCTCGGGCGCCGCGGCCAGGCCCTGGGCGATGGTCTCGCGCGGGCGCAGCTTGCCGCTGGCCGCCAGGCCTCCCAGTTCCTTGAGCGCCTCGGGCCACACCTCCATGTGTTCGCTGACGATGAAGCCCTCGACCCTCATGCGGTTGATGAGGATGAGCGCGGGGTTCTGCAGCGGCAGCGGCTGGCCGTCGTAGCCGGCGATCATGCCGCACATGGCCACGCGGGCGAACGCGTTGGCGCGCAGCAGAACGGCGTCCAGGATGTAGCCGCCCACGTTCTCGAAGTAGCCGTCGATGCCGTCCGGGCAGGCTTCCTTGAGCGCGCGGGCCATGCTCTTCAAATCGCCGTTCGCACGGTGGTCGATGCAGGCGTCAAAGCCCAGCTCTTCAGTCACATAGCGGCATTTGTCCGGGCCGCCGGCAATGCCCACCACGCGGCAGCCGCGCGCCTTGGCCAGCGCGCCGAAGGCACTGCCCACGGCGCCGCTGGCGGCGCTCACCACCACGGTCTCGCCCGCCTTCGGGGCGATGATCTTCACCAGGCCGTACCAGGCGGTCACGCCGGGCATGCCCACGGCCCCCAGGTAGGCCGACAGCGGCACGTGGGTGGTATCGACCTTGCGCAGCATGCCGGGCGTGTTGCCGTCGGCCACGCTGTACTCCTGCCAGCCGCCCATGCCGACCACCTTGTCGCCCACGGCATAGGCCGGGTGGCGGCTCTCGACGACCTCGCCCACCGTCCCGCCGATCATCACCTCGCCCAGCGGCTGGCTGGCGGCGTAGCTCTTGCTGTCGTTCATGCGCCCGCGCATGTAGGGGTCCAGGCTCAGGTAATGGTGGCGCACCAGCACCTGGCCGTCCTGCAGTGCAGGCGTATCGGTGGTGACCAGGCGGAAGTTGTCCACCGTGGCTTCACCCTGGGGGCGGTTGTCGAGGAGGATCTGTTGGTTGCGTGGCATGCGAAATCTCCAGGTTAAATTTTGCTATTGTTTCAATAGCTTCTAGCGCTTGATACATAAGCGCCAGAGCCACTTTTCATTTCAAATTCAGTCGGTGGACACGCCGCCGGGCACGGCCTTGGGCACGTATTTGAAGGTGCCCGTGGCATGGCTGCAGACGCGCCCTTCGGCGTCGTACACCGCCCCTTCGACGAAGGCCAGCGAGCGCGTGCGGTGCAGCAGCCGCCCCTTGGCCACCAGCGGGCCGCGCGCCGGGTGCATGAAGCTGGTCTTCATCTCGATGGTGACCACGCCCATGTCCGGCGTATCGCTGCGCGCGGCCGTGGCCAGGGTCACGTCCAGCAGCGTCATGGTGGCGCCGCCATGGGTGACGGCGTAGGAATTCATGTGCTCGGGCCGCGCCTCAAAGTGCAGTTCGGACGTTCCGCCTTGCATGTGATGCAGGGTGAAGCCCAGCTCTTTGACGAAGGGAATGTCGGCACCAAAATCCAGCACGGGAAGCTCCTTGCTCAAGGTAAAAAAAGACCGAAAGGATAGTGCCCCTGGCGCGGTGGTTCGCCCTTGCCGTCAGCCGCCGATGACCGCGCTCACGCCCCCGTCCACGGCCAGCCACTGGCCGGTGATGTGCTTGCCCGCCTCGCTGGCATACAGCAGCGTGATGCCCTTGAGGTCTTCGTCGTCGCCCAGGCGGCGCAGCGGCGCGTGCGCGGCCATCTTTTCCTCGCCCAGCGTCTCGATGAGCACGGTGGCCATCTTGGTCTTGAAGAAACCCGGGCAGATCGCGTTCACGCCGATGCCGTGCACGCCCCACTCGCAGGCCAGCGCGCGCGTGAAGTTGATCACCGCGCCCTTGGATGTGTTGTAGGCAATGGTCTTCATCTCGATCGGGTTGCCCGCCAGCCCCGCGATAGATGCCACGTTGATGATGCGACCGCTCTTGCGCGGGATCATGCTGTGCTTGCCGATCGCCTGCGACAGCAGGAAGTAGCCGCGCACGTTCAGGTTCATGACCTTGTCCCATGCGGCCACGGGGTGGTCCTCGGCCGGCGCGCCCCAGCTCGCGCCGGCGTTGTTGATCAGGATGTCCACGTCGCCCATGCGCTGCAGCGTCTCGCTGGCCAGGCGGTGGATGTCTTCCTCGCGCGCGCAGTCGGCGGCGACCCAGCGCGCGTCGATGCCGGCGGCCTGCAGCTCGGCGGCGGCCTGCTCCAGGTCTTCGGCCTTGCGCGAACTGAGCATGATGCGCGCGCCCGCCTCGCCCAGTGCGTGCGCCATCTGCAGCCCCAAGCCGCGCGAGCCGCCGGTGACGAGGGCGGTCTTGCCCGAGAGGTCGAAGAGTTGTTGCGCGGTACGGGCCATGAAGGTGTCTCCCCAAGAGTCTGTGGTACGCCGTGCCATCGCCCACAGTGGGCAACGGAGGCGCGGCGGCAGGATTTTGAGCGGCTATTGTGGCGAGCGGCCCGCGCCGCACATGTCACATGCGTGATTCGCGGGCAAGGTTTTTGTGTCCAAAGGACAATCCGGGCGCGGAGCCCGCGGGGAAAGCGGGGGCCGCTCATTTTTCAGGAGTTCCCATGTCCACCGATACCGCCCTGCTGCGCCGGGCCGTGCACCTGGCCCATGACAACCGGGCCCGCGGGGGCCGGCCCTTCGGCGCGGTGATCGCGCGCGGCGGCGAGGTGATCGCCACCGGCGTGAACGACATCGTGCACAGCCACGACCCCAGTACCCACGCCGAGATGCAGGCCCTGCGCGCCGCAACACGCCAGCGGGCGAACCCCAGCCTGGCGGGCTGCACGGTCTACGCCAGCGGCCACCCCTGCCCCATGTGCCTGGCGGCGCTGGTCATGGCCGGCGCGGACAGGGTGTTCTACGCCTTCGACAACCGCGACGCCGCGCCCTACGGCCTGTCCAGCGAAGGCGCCTACCAGCGCCTGCGGCTGCCGCTGGACCCGCCGCCCCTGCCGCTGCAACGCCTGGCCACGGGCATTGGCGTGGAGCAGCTCTACGGCGACGCGCCCTGGCCCACGGACGGCCCCTGACACCCCCGACCACAGCGCCGCTGAAGCCGGTGCCGGCCCCTGCGTATTGGAATGCCTGGCGACGGTGGCGCTGGCCACGCTGAACCGGGGGCACTTCCTCACGGCCATGGGATCGCCGGGCCGGCATGGGGATTCTCGGCGCCTGCATGTCCCACCCTGCGGCCCATGGCGCTGATGGGCGCGGGGCATGGCTGGCCCCCACGGCGCTGCGGCGCCTGGGCGCGCGCGCCACGGCCACGGCCACGGCCACCGGCGCGCCGGCATGCGTCGCCGGGCTGCGCTCGCCGCCGTGCAGGCGCGCCCATTGCACCTGGCCACCGCCGCAGGTTATCGCGCCGTGCGGCTGGCAGCATCGCCGGCGGCCGCGCTGGCTTCACAACGGTAGGTGCGTGATGCGGGGATGTGCGTTCCGGTATGTGACCTTTCTGGCGCGGCACGCGCACCACGTACGCCGGCCGTGCCACATCGCGGTCACAACATGCACCTTTTGAGGGACTGCAGCCACCCGCTGCCAGTGCGAAACCACAGCCCATGCACCCACTTGGTGCAACGCGGGCACAGGGAGGAACCATGAACCAGAAACCCCATGGGCGCCTGCGCGCCTGGCAAGCCGCCTGCCTGCTGGCGGGCGCCCTGAGCGGCGGCGCCGCCTCGGCCGACATCCTGATCGGGCAGACCACGGCCGTCAGCGGCCCAGTGGCGGCCAGCGTGGGCGAGACCCTCGCGGGCGTGCACCTGTATCTGGACCACGTCAATGCCAAGGGTGGCGTGCATGGCGAGCGCATCAAGCTGATCACGCTGGACGACAAGTTCGAGCCCAAGCTCGCCGGCGAGAACGCGCGCCGCCTGATCGAAGACGACAACGTGGCCGCGCTGTTCATGAGCCGCGCCACGCCGCACACCGAAGCCATCCTGCCGCACCTGGCCAAGCACGGCGTGGCGCTGGTGGCACCCTCCACGGGTGCGATGACCTTCCACAAGCCCGCCAACCCGCTGGTGTTCAACGTGCGCTCCAGCTACCAGGCCGAGACCGAGAAGGCCGTGGAGCACCTGCACACCATCATGGTCCAGCGCATCGCCGTGGTGCACGTGGACGACAGCTTTGGCGAGGACTGCCTGGCCGGTGCCCAGAAGGGCTTTGCCAACGTGGGCAGCAAGCCCGTGGCCGTGATCAAGGCCGACCGCGCCAAGCCGGACTACGCCACCATCGTGCCGCAGCTCATCCAGGCGCAGGCCCAGGCGGTCATCTGGATCGGCTCCAGCGTGGCGGTGAGCGACGGCGTGAAAGCGCTGCGCAAGGCCGGCTCGTCCATGCAGGTGGTCACGGTGTCGAACAACGCATCCCGCGGCTTCGTCGCCCAGCTGGGCGACTCGGTGCGCGGCGTGATCGTCACGCAGGTGTTCCCCAACGTGCGCTCCATGGGCTACGCCATCAACCGCGAGGCCGCCGCCCTGGCCAAGGCCAAGGGCAACCTGACGCTGTCGCCCTCGGTGATGGAAGGCTTCACCTCCGCCAAGGTGCTGGTGGAAGGCCTGCGCCGCGCCGGCCCCAAGCCCACGCGCGAGAAGATCGTCACCGCGCTGGGCGGCATGAGCCACTACGACCTGGGCGGGCTGGAGCTGGGCTACGGCCCCGGCGACCGCACGGGCCTGAGCTACGTGGAGCTGTCCATCATCGACGCGGACGGACTGTTCCGCCGCTGACGCCGTCGCTGCCGCGCCGCGGGGCCACCGGGCCACCGGGCCACCGGGCTACCGGGTCACCGCCCCTCGCGCGCCGCGGCAGCCCCCATCGCCAATCGCGATGCGCCGCCGGCCGCAGCCGGCGCACACGGCCCACGGCAGCCGTTACAACCAAGGGTCGCATTCACCCGGCCCCACGCCCGTCGCCCCCATGTCCTCTCAAGATTCCTCACCGGCCCGCTGGTACTTCGGCTGGAACATCGTGGCCGCGGCCACCGTGCTCACCGCCCTCACCGTGGGCCTGCGCCTGGGGCTGGGCCCGCTGTTCCTGCCCATGGCCGAGGACCTGGGCTTTTCGCGCAGCCTGCTGTCGTCCATCGTCGCCGTGGGCATGCTGTGCTACGGCGCGGCCATGCCGCTGGCGGGCTGGCTGGTGGCGCGCCGGGGCACGCGCTTCGTGCTGCTGGCGGGCACGGTCCTGCTGGTGGCGTCGACACTCTGGGCAGTGAACACGCGCACGCCGCTGGGGCTGCTGCTGAGCTTCGGCATCCTCATGTCCGTGGGCGCGGGATTCACCAGCCCGGTGGCGCTCACGCCGGTCATCAGCCGCTGGTTCAACCGCCGCCGGGGCATGGCGCTGTTCTTCTTGTCCACGGGCTCCATGGCCGGCATCGCCATCATGACGCCCGCGCTGGGCATGGCGCTGCAGCATCTGAGCTGGCAGGCCACGCTGCTGGGCTTTGCCGCGCTGTTCACCGCCATCACCGTGCCCACGGCGTTGTGGGTGATCCGCGACGAGGCGCCTGCCGATGGCGATGCCCCGCTGCCCGGCAGCCCCATTCGTGCGGCGAACCCGGTGGCTCCCGCAGGGCAGCACTACACGGTGCTGCAGGCCATGCGCACCGGCACCTTCCTCAAGATCACGCTGGGCCTGTTCGCCTGCGGCTTCAGCATGAACCTGCTGGGCACGCACGGCATGCCCATGCTGATGGACCATGGCTTTGACGCCACCACCAGCGCCTTCGGCATCGGCCTGATCGGGCTGGTGGCCATTCCCAGCACCATGGTGCTGGGGCGCCTGGCCGACCGGCTGCCGCGGCGCAAGCTGCTGGCCGCCATCTATTGCGTGCGTGGCGTGGGGTTCTTCGCGCTGCTGCTGGCGGGCAATACCCTGGAGCTGTACGGCACCTCGGTGATCGGCGGCATTGCCTGGGCGGGCAGCATCGCGCTGTCGTCCGCCATCCTGGCCGACATGTTCGGCGTGCGGCTGGTGGGCGTGCTCTACGGCTGGGCCTACCTGGGGCATCAGGTGGGGGCCATGATCAGCGCCTGGCTGGGCGGCTGGGGCTATGAGCATTTCGGCACGCACTGGATCGCCTTCGGCCTGTCGGGCGCGCTGCTGATGGTGGCCGCGGGGGTGGCGCTGCTGCTGCCGGGGCGGCGCCCCCCCGGCGCTGCCCTCGCCCCAGGCGGCGGGCTGAGCGTTCACCGCCGGCCGCGCGCCCCCCGGGCAGCCGACGCCACCTTGGGCGACAATGGCGGCCCTCGCGCACACCCCGCAGGCCCTCGGCTTGCAGCGCGCTCGATTCAACTTTCCCTCACCGCCATGACCTCTTCAACGACCGCACGCCGTGCGGCGCCGCGCCGCTTTGCCGCAGCCGCCGCCGCTGTCGCCAGCTTCTCTCCCTTCCTTTCCACCCAGGCCGCCGAGCCGCAGGTGCTGCGCGTATCCGCCATCCCCGACGAAGCGCCTACCGAACTGCAACGCAAGTTCAAGCCGCTGGGCGAGTACCTGTCGCAGGCCACCGGCATGAAGGTGGTGTTCACCCCGGTAACCGACTACGCCGCCGTGGTCGAATCCCTGGCCACGCGCAAGCTGGATTTGGCCTGGCTGGGCGGCTTCACCTACGTGCAGGCGCGCATCCGCACGGGCGGCACGGCCATTCCGCTGGTGCAGCGGGAGGAGGACGCACGCTTTACCTCGCGCTTCATCACCGCCGACCCCGCCATCCAGGGCCTGGCCGACCTCAAGGGCAAGACCTTTGCCTTTGGCGCTCCCTCGTCCACCTCGGGCAGCCTGATGCCGCGCTACTTCCTGCAGCAAGCCGGCGTCCAGCCCGAGCGGGATTTCAAGACCGTGGCCTATTCCGGCGCGCATGACGCCACCGTCGCCTTCGTGGCCGCCGGCAAGGCGCAGGCCGGCGTGCTCAACGCCTCCGTCTGGGACAAGCTGGTCGAAACCAAGAAGGTGGACCCGTCCAAGGTACGGGTGTTCGCCACCACCCCGCCCTACTTCGACTACAACTGGACCGTGCGCGGCGATCTCGATCCCGCCGTGGTGCAGAAGATCAAGGCCGCCTTCCTGGCGCTCGACCCGGCCAAGCCCGAGCACAAGGCCATCCTGGAACTGCAGCGCGCCTCGCGCTTCATCGCCACCGAGCCGCGCAACTACGACGGCATCGAAGACGCCGCCAAGACGGCCGGCCTGCTGAAGTAAGCGCGCTGGCGCGCGCGGGCCTGGCCCAGGTAGCCCGCGCGTGCGCCATTGGCGTTTTTGATCAAATCAGCCCCTAGCGCTTGCTGGATAAGCGCTAGCAGCTATTGAAACAAGAGCAACCATGAGCTTCGAGCTGGACGGCGTGGATCTATGCCACCCCGGCGGCCATGTGGCGCTGCGCGGCATTACCCTGGCCGCGCGCCAGGGCGAGAGCCTGGCGCTGATCGGCCCCTCGGGGGCGGGTAAGACCACCCTGCTGAACCTGCTGGGCACAGCCCTGCCCGCCAGCGCCGGCCGCGTGCACGTGCTGGGCTCCGCCCTGGGCGCGTCGTCGCCCGACACGCCCCATGCTTCGTGGCCTCCGCCGCGTGCGCTGCGCGCGCGCATCGGCACCGTGCACCAGGCCCCGCCCCTGCCGCCGCGCCAGCGCGTGGTGACCGCCGTGCTGGCCGGGCGCCTGGGCCAATGGCCCGCATGGAAGGCGCTGGCCTCGCTGCTGTACCCGGCCGACCTGCCCGGTGCGCACGCCGCGCTGCAGCGCGTGCAGTTGCAGGACAAGCTGTTCGCGCGCTGCGACCAGCTCTCGGGCGGGCAGCTGCAGCGCGTGGGCATTGCCCGCGTGCTGTACCAGCAGCCAGCGCTGCTGCTGGCCGACGAGCCCGTCTCTGCCCTTGACCCCACGCTGGCGCTGGCCACCGTGCAGCTGCTGGTGCAGGACGCGGCCGCACGTGGCGCCACGCTGGTCGCCAGCCTGCACGCGGTGGACCTGGCGCTGGCCTGCTTTGCGCGCGTGGTGGGCCTGCGCGAGGGGCGCATCGCCTTCGACCTGCCGGCCGGCGCGGTCACGCCCGATCTGCTGCAGGCGCTGTACGCCCCGCCCGGCGACGGCGCGCTCGCGCCGGATGAAACGCCCACGCCGCCCCCGACCACCAGCAGCTACGCCTCATGCCGCTGACGCACCCCGCCCCGCACCTGCGCGACCCGGCCGCACGCGGTCGGCTGGGCGGCGCGCTGCTGGCCGTGGTGCTGCTGTGGCCGCTGTTGCAGGCGTCGGGCTTTGACCTGGCCGCTCTGCTGGCGCCCGAGAACCTGCGCGTGCTGGGCGGGTTCCTGCGCCAGTTCCTGCCGCCTGAAATGGGGGCCGACTTCCTGGCCCTGCTGGCGCGCGCCACCCTGGAAACGCTGGCGATTGCCACTGCGGGGCTGGCATTGGCCTTCGTGCTGGCGGTGCCGTTGGCCTACTGGGCCAGCAACGCTGCACGCGAACGCCCCCGGCTGAACCCGGCAGCGCGCGGCGTGCTCACGGTGCTGCGCGGCATCCCCGAGCTGGTGTGGGCGCTGGTGTTCGTGCGCGTGTTCGGCCTGGGGCCGACGGCCGGCGTGCTGGCGCTGGGGCTGGCCTACGGCGGCATGCTGGGCAAGGTGTATGCCGAGATCCTCGAATCCGTGCCCGCCGCACCCGCCCAGGCGCTGGTGCGCAGTGGCGCGCGCCGGCCCATCGCTCTGCTCTACGGCCTGCTGCCGCAGGCGGCACGCGAACTCACCTCCTACACCGTGTACCGCTGGGAATGCGCGGTGCGCGCCTCGGTGGTAATGGGCTTCGTGGGCGCGGGCGGGCTGGGCCAGCTCATGGACCAGGCCATGAAGATGCTCAACGGCGGCGAGGCGTGCACCATCCTTGTGACCTTCATGCTGCTGGTGCTGGCGGCCGATGCGCTGTCGGGCGGGCTGCGCCGCGCGCTGGATGCGCCCCCCGCGGCACGCGCCGCGCCGCTGGGCTGGCGCAGCGGCGCGTTGACCGCGACGGTGCTGGCCGCCCTGGCCGCCAGCCTGTGGCTGCTGGACATGGACTTGCCCGCGCTCTTCACCGCCGAGGCGGCGCGCAGCATGGCGGAGTTTGCCGGCGGCTTCTTCCCACCCGAGCTGGGCGGCACCTGGCTGCGGCAGGTGGCGCGCGGCGTGTGGGAGACGCTGGCCATCTCCATCGTGGGCACGCTGCTGGCCGCCCTGCTGGCCCTGCTGCTGGCCCTGCCACGCCGGCGCGCGGGCTGGAACCTGCTGCTGAACCTACTGCGCTCGGTGCCCGAACTGGTATGGGCCACGCTCACCGCCCTGGCCGTGGGCCTGGGGCCGTTTGCCGGCGCACTGGCCCTGGCCCTGCACACCACGGGCGTGCTGGGCCGGCTGTATGCCGAGGCGCTGCAGAACACCCCGGCCACGGCCGCGCGTGCGCTGCGCCAGGCCGGCAGCGGCGGCGCCATGGCGTTCCTGTATGGCACGCTGCCCGGGGCGGCGCCGCAATTGGTGGCGTACACGCTGTACCGCTGGGAGATGAACATCCGCATGGCCGCCATCCTCGGCTTCGTGGGCGCGGGCGGCCTGGGGCAGTTGCTGTACGTGGAGCTGTCGCTGTTCCACCATGCGCAGGCGGGCACGGTGATCCTGGCGATGCTGGCGCTATCGGTTGCGGTGGACTGGGCCAGCGCGGCGCTGCGCCGCTGGATGGGCAGGGCCTAGGGCCTGTTCACACTATTTTTGCCAGATGCGTTGCGATCAAAAAGGGCCAGGCGCAAGGCGCCAAACGAAGCTGGGGTGCTACCCCAGCGAGGCTTGGCAACGCCGCGAATGGCCCTTTTTGATCGCAACCCGGAGGGAACGGAGTGAAAACCGCGCCATTCGTCGTTGCCCTCCTAGCCAAGGCCCCGGCCTTGGCGTCGTCACGCGCCTAGATTGGCGCGGTTTTCACGCCATTCGCACTGGCAAAAATAGTGTGAACAGGCCCTAGTACCGCAACCGGGGAGTGGAGTAACAAAAGGCGATCGATGGCTTCGCCCCAAGGGCCAGGCGCGAACCGCAGCAACGACCGTGGCCATTGCGAGGATGGGCAACGCCGCCTCGCAGGCGAAGGCTCGCTTTCATGTCCCGACACTTTCGGGTCGCAGCACTAGAACACCCCCAGCGCGAGCCCGGTGGCCAGCGCCTCGCCCAGCGCACGGCAGCGCTCCAGGTCCGCCGCGCCGATCTGCTTGGGGGCCAGGATCGCCTCGGGCGTCTGGGCGTGGGTGCAGACGATCAGCGGCTCGGCCACGGCCTTCAGCCGCCAGCCCGTGGCGATGCGGGCGATCTGGCGTGCGGCGTTCTGGCCGTCGCTGCCGGCGCAGACCAGGCTGGCGTAGGGCCGGCCATTGATGCGGTCCAGCACCGGGTAGTAGCAGCGATCGAAGAGGTCCTTGAGCTGGCCGCTGATGGCCGCCAGGTTTTCCGGCGTGGCGAACAAGTAGCCCTGCGCGGCCAGCACATCGTCCGGCCCCGCCTGCGCCGCGTGGAGCAGGCGCACCGACACGGCGGGCTCGGCCGCGGCGCCGGCGCGCGCGGCCTCGGCCATCTGGCGCGTGCCGCCGGTCAGCGAGTGGTAGACGATCAGCAGGGTCTGGGGCGCATCCATGCGGCAAGCATAGACCGTTGCCCATGCGGGCGACCACCACCCTGCGGAGAGCGCGTGGCGTCAGAACGCGTCTTCATCCAGTGCCGCGCAGGTCAGGTCACGCTGGCGCACCACCTGCAGCCAGGCACCGATGCGCGGCAATTCATAGTGGTAAAAATAGCGTGCAGCGCCCATCCTACCAGCGCTAGCAGCTATTGAAAGAGTAGCATCCCGTGCGAGCACGCTGCACGCCACGTCCAGCCACACCCAGGCCAGCACCGTGTGGCCGAAGGCCTGCATGTAGGGCACGGCGTTGGCCAGCGCCTCGGTAGGGTTGCCGGTGGCCCAGGCGGCCTGCGTGGCTTCGCCCACGTCCTGCAGGGCCTGGGCCAGCTGGTCCGCCCAGGCGGCGAGTTCCGGATGCTTGCGCGCCTGGGCAATGGTGGCGCCAATGGTGCGCGCCAGCAGCTGCAGGCCTGCGCCGCCCTGCATCACCACCTTGCGGCCCAGCAGGTCGGCGGCCTGGATGCCGTGCGTGCCCTCGTGGATCATGTTCAGGCGGTTGTCGCGCCAGTACTGCTCCACGGGGAAGTCGCGCGTGTAGCCGTAGCCGCCGTGGATCTGGATCGCCAGGCTGTTGGCCTCCAGGCAGAACTCGCTGGGCCAGCTCTTGGCGATGGGGGTCAACACCTCCAGCAGCAGCTTGGCATCCTGCGCCGCCTGCGGCTCGCCCGTGCGGCCCTCGTCCACCAGCCGCGCGCAATACAGGTTGAGCGCCAGCGCGCCCTCGCAGTAGCTCTTTTGCGCAAGCAGCATGCGCTTGATGTCCGCGTGCCGGATCAGCGGCACCGGCGGCTGGCTGGCGTCCTTGCCGGCACTGCCGGCGGCGCTGGTGCTGCCCTGTACCGGGCGGCCCTGCAGCCGCGTCCTGGCGTAGTCCAGGCTGGCGTAGTAGCCTGCCAGGCCCAGCGTGGTTGCCGCCATGCCGATGGCGATGCGTGCCTCGTTCATCATGTGGAACATGCACCTCAGGCCCTCGCCCGGCCGCCCCACGAGGTAGCCGATGGCGCCGGCGCCGCCGCGCACGGGGTACCTGCCCTCGCCAAAATTCAGCAGCGTGTTGGTGGTGCCGCGCCAGCCCAGCTTGTGGTTCAGTCCCGCCAGCGCCACGTCGTTGCGCTCGCCCGTCAGTTGGCCATCGGTATCGACCAGCTTCTTGGGCACGATGAAGAGCGAAATGCCCTTCACTCCCGGCACCAGCTTGCCGTCCGGCCCGGGGATCTTGGCGAGCACCAGGTGCACGATGTTCTCGGTCAGCTCATGGTCGCCCGAGCTGATCCACATCTTGTTGCCACGCAGGCGGTAGCGCGGGCCCAGCGGGTCCACCTCGAAGTCTGCGCCGTCGGCCTCGGCGCGCGTGGTGATGTCGCTCAAGGACGAGCCTGCCTGCGGCTCCGAAAGACACATGGTGCCCGCCCAGCGGCCGTTGAATTCATTGGCGGCGAACACCTGCTGCTGCAGAGGCGTTCCATGCACCAGGATGGCGTTGGCGTTGCCCGTGGTCAGCAGGTTGGAGCCAATGCTGATCGACGCGCAGCCAAAGAAACTGTTGGCCGCCGACTCCACGACATACGGCAGCTGCATGCCGCCCAGCGCGTAGTCCTGCGCCGCGCTGAGCATGCCGCTGTCGGCAAATGCCTGGCGTGCGTCGTGCGTGCATTGGGGCAGGATGACGCGCTCACCGTCGAACTGGGGCTCCTGCGTATCCACCGTGCGGTTGAACGGCGCGTACTTCTCGCGCGCGATGCGCTCGCAGGTGTCCAGCACGGCGTCAAACGTCTCGCGCGAGTGGTCCGCAAAGCGCTCGCGCGCATTGAGCGATCCAGCCTGGAGCCAGTCGTAGAGCAGGAAGTCGAGCGTGGAGCGCAGGGAGGTGGTCATGCGCGAAATTATGGAAGGGATGGGCCGATGAAGCCTGTCCGCTGGGTGACGCGCACCGCGGGGGTCCATTGGATCGCGCGCTGGAACACCGGGGCTTTGACCAAATCACCGTCTCGGCGTCTCGGTATTGCCCGTGATTCAGGCGTACGAAGCGGTGGCCATAGACGGCCCGGCCGTTTCGACGCGGTTGCGTCCCGCGGCTTTGCCACGGTACAGAGCCGCGTCGGCTTGTTGCAGGGCCGCCTCCAAGGCGTGTGCATCTGCAAAGCCCTGTGAAACCCCGACCGTGACCGTGCACTGCAGCGGATGACCACCCTCTGCAATGTCGATGGTTTGCGTCTCGATGGCTGCACGCAATCGCTCCGCCATGTGCATGGCCCCGGGAAAGTCGGTGTTCAGGCAGATCACCGCGAACTCTTCCCCGCCCAGACGGCTTACCAAATCGCCACGGCGCGCCGTAACTTGGAGTATCTCCGCCACACGGCACAGGACGGTGTCTCCGGCGTGGTGGCCGTAGGTGTCGTTGATCCGCTTGAAATGGTCAACGTCGACAACGAGCAAGTGCGCATGCTCCGCCCGGCGCTGGTTGAAAGACAGCTGCAGCGCCTCGGTGAGACCTCGCCGATTGAGCAACTGCGTCATCGGGTCGCGCGCAGCGATATGGCGCAACTGATCGGTCAAGCGGCGCAGTACCAGCCAGACGATCGATGGCGGCAGCACCGTGGCCAGGAATGACATGTAGATGTAGAACACCAGCTGGAACTGGCGGTCCATCTGCAATGCATCCAGGCCGCCATCCAGAAGCTTCATGAACTTGAGCGCGTTGAGTACGCATAGGCCGCTGATCAGCGCGGCAAAAAAGACCATCTCGCCATACAGATCCTTGGCAAATGTGCGAACGCCGTAGATCACCGTCAGGGCCATCACAAAAAACAGGAGTGCCGATCCCCCTGAAAGCATGGCGTAGCGTGCAACCGGCCCCACGCTCCATTGCACCAGTACCTGCGCAAGGCTGTAGAGCGCCCCAAATACGAGAAGTGGAGACAGCAAGGGGACGGCGTGCCCAAAGAAACGCATGGCTCCGAGCCAGTAAACCACCGGGGAGGCCAGCGTCAGCGTGTGGTTCACCACACTCATCGGACTCCAGGCGGGGCCGCCCTCCAGCAGCTGCAGCACATAGGCGGAGCCCAGTAGAAAGTTGCCGAGCGCGAAAAGATCCATCCCCATTTTTTGCCCATGCAGCCGTTTGCTGATCAGCAAGAACATCACCGCAAAGCACAGCAGATGCGCGCAGAGCATGCCAACGAGAACGCTTGCGACCATGGGGATATTCAAAGGGGACTTGGCCGACCCTAGGGCGAGTCGTCCAAGCCAGGACGACGGGCAGGGATTGTTGTAACAACCAGTAATTCAGAGGAGTTTAATCGTCCGCACACGCAGCCGCCTGCTGGGCGGAACTTCAGGACGCTTGCAGCCCCCTCCAGCGGCTGGCCCGCTGCGTCGCTCCCTGTACAGGAACCCGTGTCACAAAAATATCGCTCGTTTCTCCTGCTACCGCCCATGCAGCAAGCGCAGACAGCTATCAAAATAAAAGCAAGCGCCCCGCGCAGACCACATCGTCTGCGCGGGGCGCTTGTTGTTTCAGTCCGAAAGCGGATCAGCGCTTACAGCACTTCAAACACGCCCGCCGCGCCCATACCGCCACCAATGCACATGGTCACGCACACGCGCTTGGCACCGCGGCGCTTGCCTTCGATGAGGGCGTGGCCCGTGAGGCGTTGGCCCGAAACACCGTAGGGGTGGCCCAGAGCGATGGCGCCGCCGTTCACGTTCAGGCGGTCAGCGGGAATGCCCAGCTTGTCGCGGCAGTACAGCACCTGCACGGCGAAGGCTTCGTTCAGCTCCCACAGGTCGATGTCCTGCACCGTCAGGCCCAGTTTCTTGAGCACCTTGGGTACGGCGAACACGGGGCCGATGCCCATTTCGTCAGGCTCGCAACCAGCCACGGCAAAGCCCAGGAAGCGGCCCAGCGGCTGGAGGTTGTTGCGAGCAGCGTAGTCCTCGCCCACCACCACGCAGGCGCCCGCGCCGTCCGAGAACTGGCTGGCGTTGCCCGCCGAGATCAGCCCGCCAGGCATGGCCGGGCGGATACCGCTGATGCCTTCCTTGGTGGTGCCCTCGCGCGTACCCTCGTCGCGGCTCACGGTGACCTGCTTGGTGATCAGGCCCAGCGTCTTGTCGGCGATACCCGCGGTGACGGTGATGGGCGCGATCTCGGCGTCGAACAGGCCGGCTGCCTGGGCGGCGCAGGCCTTTTGCTGGCTGGCGGCGCCGTACTCGTCCATCGCGTCGCGGCCGATGTGGTAGCGCTTGGCCACCTGCTCGGCGGTCTGCAGCATGCTCCAGTAGATCTCGGGCTTTTGCTTGGCCAGGGCCAGGTCCTGGATCATGTGCAGGTTCATCTCCTGCTGCACGCACGAGATGCTTTCCACGCCACCAGCCACATACACCTCGCCCTCGCCCGCGATGATGCGCTGCGCGGCGGTGGCGATGGTCTGCAGGCCCGAGGAGCAGAAGCGGTTGATGGTCATGCCCGACGTGGTGACGGGCAGGCCGGCCTTGAGCGCGATCTGGCGCGCGATGTTCATGCCGGTGGCGCCTTCGGGATTGGCGCAGCCCATGATGACATCATCGACGGCGGCGGGGTCAATGCCCGCGCGCTGCACGGCGTGCTGCACGGCGTGGCCGCCCAGCGTGGCGCCGTGGGTCATGTTGAACGAGCCCTTCCAGCTCTTGGCGAGCGGCGTGCGGGCGGTGGAAACGATCACTGCGGAGGTCATTGCAATATTCCTTGTTCTGCGTGCTTCAGGCGGACGAACGGGCGCTCAGGCAAAGGCCTTGCCTTCGGCGGCCAGCCGGGCCAGCAGCGGCGCGGGCTCCCAGGCGCGTGCGTCATCCAGCGGGTTGCGGGCAAAGCGCTTCATGGACTGCACCACGTTGAACAGGCCCACTTCGCTGGCGTAGTGCATGGGACCGCCGCGGTGGATGGGGAAACCGTAGCCGGTCAGGTACACCATGTCGATGTCGCCCGACTTGCTGGCGATGCCCTCTTCCAGGATCTTGGCGCCCTCGTTGACCAGCGCATAGACCAGGCGCTGCACGATCTCCTCGTCGCTCACCTTGCGCGGCGTGATGCCCAGGGCCTTGCGGTGCTCCTCGATCATCTGGTTCACCACGTCGCTGGGAATCGCGTCACGCTTGCCAGCCTGGTAGTCGTACCAGCCCGCCCCGGTCTTCTGGCCGAAGCGTCCCATCTCGCACAGCAGGTCGGCCGTCTTGCTGTACTTCATGTCGGGCTGCTCGACGGCGCGGCGCTTGCGGATGGCCCAGCCGATGTCGTTGCCGGCCAGGTCGCCCATGCGGAACGGGCCCATGGCGAAGCCGAACTTCTCGATGGCCTTGTCCACCTGCTCGGGCGTGCAGCCTTCGTCCAGCAGGAAGCCGGCCTGCTGGCTGTAGCGCTCGATCATGCGGTTGCCGATGAAACCGTCGCACACGCCGGAGACCACGGCCGTCTTCTTGATCTTCTTGGCCAGGGCCATCACGGTGGCCAGCACGTCCTTGGCCGTGGCCTTGCCGCGCACCACTTCCAGCAGCTTCATCACGTTGGCGGGACTGAAGAAGTGCATGCCCACCACGTCCTGCGGACGCTGGGTGAAGGCGGCGATCTTGTCCACGTCCAGCGTGGAAGTGTTGGACGCCAGGATGGCGCCGGGCTTGGCCACGGCGTCGAGCTGCTTGAACACGGCTTCCTTCACGCCCAGTTCCTCGAACACGGCCTCGATGATCAGGTCGCAGTCCTTCAGGTCGGCATAGTTCAGCGTAGTGGACAGCAGGGCCATGCGTTGCTGGTACTTGTCTTCCTTGAGCTTGCCCTTCTTGACCTGGGCTTCGTAATTCTTCTGGATCGTGCCGATGCCGCGGTCCAGCGCCTCCTGCTTCATCTCCAGGATGGTCACGGGGATGCCCGCGTTCAGGAAGTTCATGCTGATGCCGCCACCCATGGTGCCCGCACCGATCACGCCGACCTTCTTGATGTCCCGCTTGGGAGTCTCGGACGGGACGTCGGGGATCTTGCTCGCGGCACGCTCCGCAAAGAACAGGTGGCGCAGCGCGCGCGACTCGGGCGTCCACATCAGGTTGATGAACAGCTCGCGCTCGTACGCCAGGCCGTCGGCAAACTTGCGCTTGGTGGCCGCCTCCACGGCGTCCACGCACTTGGCGGGCGCGGGGAAGTTCTTGGCCATGCCCTTGACCATGTTGCGCGCGAACTGGAAGTACGCATCGCCCTCGGGGTGCTTGCACGGCAGGTTGCGTACCAGCGGCAGCGGGCGCACGTCCGCCACGCTTCGGGCGAAGGCCAGCGCTTCCTCGGCCAGCGATTCGGGCGACGCGGCCATCTTGTCGAACAGCTTCTGGCCGGGCACGGCGCCGATCATCTCGCTCTTGACCGGCTCACCGCTGACGATCATGTTCAGCGCTGCCTCCACACCCACCACGCGCGGCAGGCGCTGCGTGCCACCCGCGCCGGGCAGGATGCCCAGCTTCACCTCGGGCAGCGCCACGTTGCAGCCGGGCGCGGCCACACGGTAGTGGCAGCCCAGGGCCAGCTCCAGCCCGCCGCCCATGCAGACGGTGTGGATGGCAGCCACCACGGGCTTGGTGCAGTTCTCGACAGCGTTGATGACGGAGTGCAGATTGGGCTCCTGCAGCGACTTGTCGGTGCCGAACTCCTTGATGTCGGCGCCGCCCGAGAAGGCGCCGCCCGTGCCGGTGATGACGATGGCCTTGACGGCCGCGTCGGCCTGGGCGCGATCGAGGCCATCGACGATGCCCTGGCGCGTGGCCAGGCCAAGCCCGTTGACGGGCGGGTTGTTGAGGGTGATCACGGCCACGTCGCCGTGGACCTGGTATTCAGCCGTCATGCTGTCGTTCCTCTTGAATCTCGGGTGGATGAAAGAAAAGTACGCTCGTGCGTTTTTAGTACGCAAGTCTAGAGGCAGGGGTCGCAGTTTTTTGTCTCAGCCGGGACAAGCACGCCGCGCACACCGACATCTAACTATCCTTTTGATAGCTGACAGCGCTCATCCACAATGGGCTAAAGGCCAACCAAGCCCTCAAACCTCCAGCCACTCCTTGCGTACATAGCTGTTGGCACGCAGCTCGTCGGGCGTGCCCTGAAAGACGATGCTGCCGTGCCCCATGACCAGCGCGCGGTCGGAGATGGTCATGGCGATGGTGAGTTTTTGCTCGATGAGCAGCACGGAGATGCCCCGCTGCTTGAGCCGCGTGAGGTACTCGCCCACCAGTTCGACGATTTTGGGCGCCAGCCCCTCGGTGGGCTCGTCGATGATGATGAGGTCCGGGTCGCCCATGAGCGTGCGGCACAGGGTCAGCATCTGCTGCTCGCCGCCGGACATGACGCCCGCCTCGATGTTGCGGCGCTCCTTCAGGCGCGGGAACATCTCGTACATGTCGTCAAAGCTCCAGCGGCTATCCCTGCCACTGCCCTTCTGGCCCAGCAGCAGGTTCTGGTGCACGGTGAGGTTGGGAAACACGTCGCGGCTTTCGGGCACGTAGCCGATGCCCAGATGGGCGATCTCGTAGGCCTTCCTGCCATTGAGGTCCTGGCCCTTCCACTGCAGCGTGCCCTGCCAGTCCACCAGGCCCATCACGGCCTTGGCCGCGGTGGAGCGGCCGGAGCCGTTGCGGCCCAGCAGCGCGACGATCTCGCCCGGCTGCACGTCAAATCCCACGCCGTGCAGCACATGGCTCTTGCCGTAGTAGGCGTGCAGGTTCTCGACTTTCAGCATGTCTCAATGTCCCCCGGCCTGCTGCGCGGCAATGACGGAGCCCAGGTAGGCTTCCTGCACGCGCGGGTTGGCGCGCACGTTCTCGGGCGTGTCGAAGGCGATCACCTCGCCATACACCACCACGGCGATCTTGTCGGCCAGGCCGAAGACCACGCCCATGTCGTGCTCCACGGTCAGCAGGGTGCGGCCCTGCGTGACCTCCTTGATGAGGTGGATGAAGCGCGTGGTCTCGCTCTTGCTCATGCCCGCAGTGGGCTCATCCAGCAGGATCACGCTGGCGCCGCCGGCAATGGTGATGCCGATCTCCAGAGCGCGCTGCTCGGCATAGGTCAGGTTCATGGCCAGGGTGTCGCGCTTCTTGTCCAGCTTGATCATCTCCATGAGCTGCGTGGCCCGGTCGTTGGCATCCTGCAACCTGGACAGGAAGCGCCAGAACGCATAGCGGTACCCCAGGCTCCACAGCACGCCGCAGCGCAGGTTCTCGAACACGCTGAGCTTGGGAAAGATGTTGGTGATCTGGAAGCTGCGCGACAGCCCCATGCGGTTGATCTCGAAGGGCTGCTTGCCGTCGATGCGCGCGCCGTGCAGCAGCACTTCTCCGCTGGTGGGCGCGAACCGCCCGCTGACGAGATTGAACAGCGTGGACTTGCCCGCGCCGTTGGGTCCGATGACGGCCACGCGTTCGCCGGGCCGTACCGCCAGGTTGGCGCCGCGGATGATCTCGGTCTTGCCGAAGCTCTTGCGCAGGTCGCGCAGCTCCAGCGCATAGGTTGCCTGGTCCGCCATCAGCCTGCCTCCCCACGCTTGATCTCGTGCTCGATCTCTTCCTGGATCGCGCCCCACTGCCGCATGAACTGCCTGCGACAGAGTTCGAACAGCCCTACGCCAGTCACCAGCACGAAGCCGGCGCCGAACCAGCTCGCCACGCTCTTGGCGTTCAGCGTCGCCCCCAGAAACTCCAGCTGCGGCCCCAGCGCCTCGTTCAGCTGCAGGTGATAAGTCATTTCGATCATCGCTGCGGCCCCCAGCACCGCCACCAGTGCCGTTCCACCCAGCGCCAGGTAGGCGCTGATGATGCCGCGCAGCTTGCCGTACTTGGCCAGGCGCAGATTCATCATGATCAGGCTGGCAATGCCGCCGGGCGCATACATGACCATGAACAGGAACACCAGGCCCAGGTACAGCAGCCAGGCCTTGGACAGCTCGGACAGCAGCACCGACGCCAGCACCAGCAGCACAGCGCCGATGATGGGGCCGAAGAAGAACGTGGCCCCGCCCAGGAAGGTGAACAGCAGGTAGCTGCCCGAGCGCACCACGCTCACGCTGTCGGCGGCCGTGACGATCTCGAAGTTGATGGCCGCCAGCGCCCCGCCGATGCCCGCGAAGAACCCGGCGATGATGAAGGCGAAGTAGCGCACGCGCTGCGTGTTGTAGCCGATGAACTCCACACGCTCGGGGTTGTCGCGCACGGCGTTGAGGATGCGCCCCAGCGGCGTGCCCGTGAAGGCGAACATGGCGGCCGTGCACACGAAACAGTACGCCGCGATCAGGTAGTACACCTGGATCGCCGGGCCGAACGTGATGCCCAGTACCGGCTGGCCGTACACGCGGTCCGTGGTGATGCCACCTTCGCCCCCGAAGAACTCGGGGAACATCAGCGCCATGGAGGCCACGAGTTCGCCGATGCCCAGTGTGATCATCGCGAAGGTGGTGCCGGACTTCTTGGTGGTGACATAGCCCAGCAGCACGGCGAAGAACATGCCCGCCAGCCCTCCCACCAGCGGCATCAGCACCAGCGGGATGGGCAGTCGCCCGTCGCTGGCCATGTTGATGGCGTGCACCGCCAGGAACGAGCCCAGGCCGGTGTACACGGCGTGGCCGAAGCTCAGCATGCCGCCCTGCCCCAGGAGGATGTTGTACGACAGGCAGATGATGATCGCGTAGCCGATCTGCGACAGCATCGTCAGCGCCAGGCTGCTGGTGAACAGCTGGGGCGCCACGACGAGCGCCAGGGCAAACAGGCTCCAGATGACGATGCGCCCCACATTCAAGGGCTTGAAGCGGTAGTACCGCACGGCGCCCCCGGCGGCCGCGGTCGAAGGTGCAGAGGAAGTGGTGTGCATGGCCTTTCAATCCTCCCGCGTGCCCAGCAGGCCCTTGGGCCGGAAGATCAGGATCAGAACGAGGAACAGGTACGGCAGGATCGGCGCCACCTGCGAGATGGTGAGCTTGAATAGCGGATAGCCAAAGGTCTGTTCGGTGACCTGCACGCCCAGGCGGGCGAAGGCATGCACCAGCGAATAGTCCAGCGCCACCGCAAAGGTCTGCACCAGTCCAATGATGAGTGACGCCAGGAACGCCCCCGCCAGCGACCCCATGCCCCCGACCACCACCACCACGAAGATGATGGAGCCCACCGAGGCCGCCATGGCCGGCTCGGTCACGTAGGTATTGCCGCCGATCACGCCGGCCAGCCCCGCCAGCGCGCAGCCGCCGCCAAACACCAGCATGAACACGCGCGGCACGTTGTGGCCCAGGGCCTCCACCATGTGCGGATGCTTGAGCGCCGCCTGGATCACCAAACCGATGCGGGTGCGCGTGAGCAGCAGCCACACCGACAGCAGCATCAGCACCGCCACCAGCATGACGAAGGAGCGCGACTTGGGAAACTGCGTGCCGTACAGGGTGAAGAGCGGCCCCTGCAGTTGCGCAGGCAGGCCATAGGGCACGGTGGAGCGCCCCCACACCAGCTGCACCACCTCCAGGATCAGGTACGACAGGCCAAAGGTGACCAGCAGCTCGGGCACATGGCCGAACTTGTGCACGCGGCGCAGCGCATAGCGCTCGAAGACCGCGCCCAGCGCCCCCACCAGCAGCGGTGCCACCACCAGCGCGGGCCAGAAGCCGATGGCACCCGACAAGGTGTACGCAAAGTACGCGCCCAGCATGTAGAAACTGGTGTGCGCGAAGTTGAGCACGCCCATCATGCTGAAGATCAGCGTCAGCCCCGAACTCAGCATGAACAGCAGCAGACCGTAGCTGACGCCGTTGAGCAGGGAGATCACGAAAAACTCAAGATTCATCGCAAGACCGCGCAGCAGGTGAAAAAAAGGCCCGAGGAGACTCGGGCCCCAAAGGTCGTCCCACCAGGAACTACATCAGGAAGGCCGCTTCATCTGGCACGACGTGGGCGTGCTGGCCACATAGGGCTCGTAGTACTTCACCGGCACGAAGGTGTAGCCGGTGTTCTCGGCATCGCGGGGATACTTGTCGCCCGCCTTTTCCCAGCGGGTCACGAACAGGCCCTGCTGCAACTGGTGGTCGGACTTGCGCATCTCCACTTCGCCGTTGAAGCTGTTGAACTTCATGCCTTCCATCGCAGCAGCCACCTTCACGGGGTCGGTGGACTTGGCCTTCACGAAGGCGGAATCCAGCATGGAGAAGGCGTGGTACACGGCGCCGGTGTACATGTCGTCGTTGAACTTCTTCTTGTAGTCGCCCACGATGCGACCGATCTCGCCCGGCAGGTTCAAGTGGTTGTACGACACCATGTACACCCGGCCCGCGGCACCTGCGCCCATGGCCGTGGGGCTGCCCGTCACCCCGCCGTAATAGGTGTAGAAGTTCACGTTGTTCAGGCCCGCATCATTGGCGGCCTTGATGAGCAGCGCGAGGTCGGAGCCCCAGTTGCCCGTGATCACCGTGTCCGCACCCGACTGCTTGATCTTGGCGATGTAGGGCGCGAAGTCGCGCACCTGCGCCAGCGGGTGCAGGTCGTCGCCCACGATCTGCACGTCAGGGCGCTTGCGCTTGAGGTTCTCCTTCGCGTACTTGGAGACCTGATGTCCGTGCGAATAGTTCTGGTTGATCAGGTACACCTTCTGGACCTCAGGATGGTCCTTGATGAAGGTGGTCATGGCCTCCATCTTCATGGAGGTGTCGGCATCCAGGCGGAAGTGCCAGTAGCTGCACTTGCTGTTGGTGAGGTCAGGGTCCACCGCCGCGTAGTTCAGGTAGACGACTTCCTTGCCCGGGTTGCGCGCGTTGTGCTTTTCCAGTGCGTCGATGATGGCCAGCGCCGGGCCCGAACCATTGCCCTGTACCACGTAGCGCGCGCCCTGGTCCATCGCGGAGCGCAGTGCGCTGGTGGTCTCCTGCGGGCTGAGCTTGTTGTCGATGCCGATGATCTCGAACTTCACGCCCGACGCGTTCTTCTTGTTGAACTCCTCGGAGATGAACTGGAAGCTCTTGAGCTGGTTGGTGCCCACCGCGGCCATGAGGCCCGACAGCGGATCGAGCCAGGCGATCTTGACGGTTTCCCCTTTTTGGGCGAATGCGCCACCAGCACATGCAAATACTGCGCTAGCAGCTACCATTTTGATAGCGAACTTCATGCCTCGTCTCCTTGTGAGAATGAATACGCCGCAGCGTACAAGGGATGCAACGAGGCGCCGTTCAGGGATTGCCCCTAGCAGCTATCACCCATGTGACCGGCGCGCAGGAACAGTCCCTTGCGCGCCGGCCGGCGCGCTCACAGGCCGGGCAACTGATAGCCCGCCAGTTGCTCGCGCAGGCGGGTCTTGAGCATCTTGCCGGTGGCGCCCAGCGGAATCGCATCGACGAACACCACGTCATCGGGGATCTGCCACTTGGCGGTCTTGCCCTCGTAGAACTTGAGCAGTTCCTCGCGCGTGACCTGGGCGCCCGGACGCAGGGCCACCACGACGATTGGGCGTTCATCCCACTTGGGGTGCGGCATGCCGATGCAGGCAGCCATCGCCACGGCGGGGTGCGCCATGGCGATGTTCTCGATGTCGATGGAGCTGATCCATTCGCCGCCGGACTTGATCACATCCTTGCTGCGGTCGGTGATCTGCATGAAGCCGTCCGGGTCGATGGTGGCCACGTCGCCCGTGGGGAACCAGCCCCGGCCCTGCTCGTCCTTGACGAGCGGGCTCTCGCCCTTGTAGTAGCTGTCCAGGATCCAGGGGCCGCGTACCAGCAGGTCGCCATAGCTCTTGCCGTCCCAGGGCTGCTCCTGGCCATCGGCGCCGACGATCTTCATGTCCACGCCATAGATGGCACGGCCCTGCTTTTGCAGGATGTGCATCTGCTCGTCCTTGCCCATCTGCAGGTGCTTGTTCTTGAGCGTGCACAGCGTGCCCAGCGGGCTCATCTCGGTCATGCCCCAGGCGTGCAGCACGGACACGCCGTACTCGTCCTGGAAGGCCGTGATCATGGCGGGCGGGCAGGCCGACCCGCCGATGACTGTGCGGCGCAGGGTGCTGAACTTCAGGCCCGCGGACTTCACATGGTTGAGCAGCATCTGCCACACGGTGGGCACGCCCGCGGCAAAGGTCACGCCTTCGGCCTCGATGAGGTCATGGACCGACTTGCCGTCCAGCGCCGGGCCGGGGAATACCACCTTGCAGCCCGTGAGGGCCGCCGAGTACGGGATACCCCAGGCGTTGACGTGGAACATCGGCACCACGGGCAGCACTGCGTCGCGCGCCGAGAGGTTCATCACATCGGGCAGCGCAGCGGCATAGGCATGCAGCGTGGTGGAGCGGTGGCTGTACAGCGCCGCCTTGGGGTTGCCCGTGGTGCCGCTGGTGTAGCACATGCTGGACGCAGAGTTCTCGTCGAACGTGGGCCACTGGTATTCGGCCGACGCGCCGCCGATCCAGTCTTCATAGCTGGTGAGGCCGGGGATGCCCGAGTCCGCAGGCAGCTTGTCGCTGTCGCACAGCGCCACCCATTTCTTGACCGTGGGGCACTTGGCATGCACGGCCTGCACCAGCGGCAGGAAGGTCATGTCGAAGCACAGCACCTGGTCCTCGGCATGGTTCACGATCCAGGCGATCTGGTCGGGGTGCAGGCGCGGGTTGATGGTGTGCAGCACGCGGCCCGAGCCGCTCACGCCGAAGTACATCTCCATGTGGCGGTAGCCATTCCAGGCCAGCGAGGCCACGCGGTCGCTGAACTGCAGGCCCAGCGCATCCAGGGCATTGGCCAGTTGGCGCGAACGCCGGGCCAGGTCGCGATAGGTGTAGCGATGGATGTCCCCCTCCACGCGGCGCGAGACGATTTCCCCGTCGCCATGGTGACGCTCGGCGAACGAGATCAACGAGGAAATCAAGAGAGGTTGGCTCTGCATCAGGCCCAGCATGGATGCTCCTTTGGTAATGAATTGTGGGTGTACGAAGACTGCGCCATCGTAGCGGGGAACATGGGGTTTTCCAGCCACGGAGCCATCCGGAGAAATCCCACGTTCGCGCCGGCCCCCGCGCACAAGGCCTTGGCCCAGGGCGGGGCATAGGGGCCCGGGGGACAATCCCCGCATGACGTTTGCCCCCACCCCTGACGCTACCCCGGTCGCGCCACTGGTGCCCGCCTGGCTGCCGGGCTTCGCCGCGCTGGGCTCGGCCTTCTTCACGCCGCTGCGCCCCACTCCCCTGCCCCAGCCTCACTGGGTGGGCACCAGCGCCGAGGTAGGCGCCTTGCTGGGCCTGCCCGAAGCCTGGCAGCAGCGCGACGACGCACTGCAGGCCTTCACAGGCAACGCCCTGCTGCCCGGCAGCCAGCCGCTGGCCAGCGTGTACAGCGGCCACCAGTTCGGCGTGTGGGCCGGCCAGTTGGGCGATGGCCGTGCCATCCTGCTGGGCGAAACCGCCACAGGCCAAGAGGTGCAGCTCAAGGGTAGCGGGCGCACGCCCTATTCGCGCATGGGCGACGGCCGCGCCGTGCTGCGATCGTCGATCCGCGAATTCCTGTGCAGCGAAGCCATGCATGCGCTGGGCATACCGACCACGCGCGCGCTGTGCGTGACCGGCTCGCCCGCGCCCGTGCAGCGCGAGGAGGTGGAAACCGCCGCCGTGGTCACGCGCGTAGCGCCCAGCTTCATCCGTTTCGGCCACTTCGAGCACTTCGCGGCGCGCGGCCAGGAAGCCGAGCTGCGCGCCCTGGCCGACTACGTGATCGACCGCTACTACCCCAACTGCCGCCGCTCGCAGGAATGGGAAGGCAGCGCCTATGCCGCACTGCTGCATGCCGTGAGCGAGCGCACCGCTGCACTGCTGGCGCAATGGCAGGCCGTGGGTTTTTGCCATGGCGTCATGAACACCGACAACATGAGCATCCTGGGCCTCACGATGGACTACGGGCCTTTCCAGTTCCTGGATGCTTTCGACCCCGGACACATCTGCAATCACAGCGATGTGCGCGGCCGCTACGCCTTCGACCGCCAGCCCAGCGTGGCGTACTGGAACCTGTTGTGTCTGGCCCAGGCGCTGCTGCCGCTGATCGGCGAGGTGGACACGGCGCGCGCCGCGCTGCAGTCGTACGAAGGCAGCTTTGGCCGGCAGTTCCTGGCGCGCATACGCGCCAAGCTCGGCCTGCAGCAGGCGCGCGAAGGCGACGCCGCTTTGGTCGATGGCCTGTTGCGGCTGCTGGCCGCCGACCGCGTGGACTACCCCATCTTCTGGCGTCGGCTGTCCGGTGCAGTAGCCACGGAGGATTTCGAACCCGTGCGCGATCTGTTCCTGGACCGTGCAGCTCTGGACGCCTGGTTGCTACAATATAAGGAGCTATTAGCGCTTGATGGATGGGCGCTAGCAGCCGATTTGATGCATAAAACCAATCCACGCTTCGTGCTGCGCAACCACCTGGGCGAACAGGCGATTCGCGCCGCGAAACTCGGGGACTTCTCCGAACTCCAAATATTGCAAAGGTTGCTGGCGCGCCCCTTCGACGACCACCCGGGGCACGAGGCCTACGCCGGCTTTCCGCCCGACTGGGCGTCCTCCATCTCCATCAGCTGTTCCTCATGACCTACCCCATCCAGAAAACCGAAGACGAATGGCAGGCGCTGCTGCAGGCCAAGGGCGCCGAGCCCGCGGCTTACCAGGTCACGCGTCACGCGGCCACCGAGCGGCCCTTCAGCGGCAAGTACGAAGGCCACTGGGCCGACGGCAGTTACCACTGCGTCTGCTGCGGCGCCAAGCTGTTCGACTCCGACACCAAGTTCGACGCGGGCTGCGGCTGGCCCAGCTTCTCGCTTGCCGTGCCCGGTGCCATTCGGGAGATCGAGGACCGCAGCCACGGCATGGTGCGCACCGAGACCGTGTGTGCACAATGCGGGGCCCACCTGGGCCATGTCTTCCCCGACGGCCCGGCTCCTTCGGGTCTGCGCTATTGCATGAACTCCGCCTCGCTCGATTTTGAACCCCCGGCGCCATGAAACTGCTCATCGACTTCTTTCCGATCATCCTGTTCTTCGCCGCATTCAAGGTCTGGGGCATCTACGTGGCCACGGCCGTGGCGATTGCCGCCACCGTCGTGCAGATCGGTTACATCCGCCTCAAGCACGGCAAGGTCGAACCCCTGCAATGGCTGAGCCTGGGCGTCATCGTGCTGTTCGGCGGCGCCACCCTGCTGGCACACAGCGAAACCTTCATCAAATGGAAGCCCACCGTGCTCTACTGGCTCATGGGCGGCACCTTGCTCGTCGGCCAGTTGATGTTCCGCAAAAACTTCATCCAGTCACTCATGGGCGCTCAGATCGATCTGCCCGCGCCCGTGTGGCGCAACCTGAACTGGGGCTGGACGGGCTTTTTCGCCACCATGGGTGTGCTCAATCTGTGGGTGGCCTACAACTTCGACACGGACACCTGGGTGAACTTCAAACTGTTCGGTGGCATCGGCCTGATGTTCGCCTTCGTCATTGCCCAGGCGCTGTACCTGAGCCGCCACGTCAAGGATGAGGGCGATGCCGCGCCCAAGGACCTGCAACCATGAACACCACGCCCTCCATCGCTATCACGGCAGAGGCCATGGCCGAACGCCTGCGCGCCGCACTATCGCCCACCCATCTGGAAGTGGTGGACGAAAGCTGGCAGCACGAAGGCCATGCCGGCGCCAATGGAACCGGGTTTGGCACCCATTTCCGCGTGCGCATCGCGTCACCGTTATTTACAGGCAAGCGCAAGGTTGCACAGCATCGCCTTGTGTATGATGCGCTGCAGATTTTCATTGACCAAGGCGCCCACGCCATTGCCATTGAAACTCTCTGAAACAACCCCGATCCAAGGGCGTTGCAGCCAGTCGTCTGCAGCCTATTTCCCAATCAGTGGATTCCCAATGAAGAAAAAGCTCTTGTCCGGCCTCGTGGCCGCAGCCGTGCTGGGCACGATGGCATTGCCCGTTGCCGCGCAAAACCTCGCCATCGTCAATGGCAAGGCGGTTCCCAAGGAACGTGCCGAAGTCCTGAAGCAGCAGGTGGAGCGCTCGGGCCGCCCGGTCACGCCCGAACTGGAAAACCAGATCAAGGAAGAAGTAATCGCCCGCGAGATCTTCATGCAGGAAGCGCAAAAGCGCGGCCTGGAAGGCTCTGCCGATTACAAGGCCCAGATGGAGTTGGCGCGCCAGACCATTCTGATCCGTGAACTGTTCGTGGATTTCCAGAAGAACAATGCCGTGACCGATGCCGAGATCCAGGCCGAGTACGACAAGTTCGTGGCCGCCAACGCTGGCAAGGAATACAAGGCCAGCCACATCCTGGTCGAAAAGGAAGACGAGGCCAAGGCCATCATTGCTTCCATCAAGAAGGGTGGCAAGTTCGAGGACATTGCGAAGAAGCAATCCAAGGACCCCGGATCCGGCGCCCGCGGTGGCGACCTGGACTGGGCCAGCCCGAGCAGCTACGTGGCTGAGTTCACGGAAGCGCTGGTGAAGCTGGAGAAGGGCAAGATGACCCAGACTCCCGTGAAGAGCCAGTTCGGCTGGCACGTCATCCGCCTGGACGATGTGCGCGAAGCCCAGCTGCCGAAGCTGGAAGAGGTCAAGCCCCAGATCGCCCAGCAACTGCAGCAGCAGAAACTGGCGAAGTTCCAGGAAGACCTGCGCGCCAAGGCCAAGGTGGAGTAACCACTACAGGCGCCTCACGCACGACAACGCGGCCTTCGGGCCGCGTTTTTTTATGCCCGCCCCGCCAGCCAGCCTGCCAGCAACAGTCCTCCGATCAGGACGGGCTGGTGCAACATGTAATAGCTGAGGCTATAGCGTCCCAAACCAGCCAGGGGCGCTACCACACGCGGCAACGGGCGGGACAGCCAGCCGTCCGAGCGCACAACGAGCCACTGCCCCGCCGCCATCCCCCACCACATGACGCCCAGCCACGGAAAGAGCGGCACATAGTCCTCGGTAAAGGGTTTTCGCGAAATCCAGCCCAACCAGTTGAGGCCCCGCCCATTGAATAGCGGCGCCCATTCTGAAAGAGGCCCCTGCAGCGCCCAGCCTGCGACCCAAGGCGACACCAGTGCCAGCAGCCCGGCTAACCACAGCCACCTGCCCCATCCCGCCGTCAGCCGCGTGATGACGAGCATCACTGCCATGCCGTGCAGCACACCAAAGTAAATGAAGCTGCGCGGGAACATCTGAAAAGAGCCAACCGTTACCAGCAATGCACAGGCCGTGATCTGGCTCCAGCGACGGGCGAAACGCGCCCACCCAACCTGACGTTGCCAAGCCACCGCTTGTCCCAGCCCCGCACATCCCAGGAACAGACTGACGATGAGGGTTCGCTGCACAGTCCACAAGGGATCTGCCCGGAAGTCCTGGGGCCAGTAGCCAAAATGGCTGAGGTCGAAGCAGAAATGGAAGGCCGTCATCCATACCATGGCGAACCCGCGCAATGCGTCCAGTCGGTCATGGCGTCTCTCGGCAGTTTTTTGAGCGATCGTCAGCAAAACGCGTCCCACAAGTCCAGGAAAAAGGCTGGCGCTACAAGCCAGCCTTCAATGATCCCCCTCTCCAGTACTCGGCCGATCAGGACAACCCAGCAACCAGAGGGAGGGGCCAAATTATGGGGTGCGTATCACGGCGACGCCGCCGCATTAAGGTTTCTTTGCAGACGTTGGCTCGTTCACCAAATTCATAGCAGGCTCCTCGTAGTTGTTGAAATGTCCACGGTCGCGTGCGCGTTGTTTCTGGTCTGCCGCCAGCCTTTCGGAAAGAGGCGCCGTACCAAATACTGCTTCTTCAGACATGCTTCTGCTCCTGCAATGAAAAAATCATCCTAGGAAGACAGGAACGGCACTGATGTAAGACGGTCCCGGGGAAGCCCAGCGGGAATTGTCTGTCACCTAGCCAGCGAACATGACAGTCCGCAAAATCAAAAACAAAAGGGGTTAGGTCAATAGACCTAACCCCTTGATTCAATTGGTCGGAGCGGCGGGATTCGAACTCGCGACCCTCTGCTCCCAAAGCAGATGCGCTACCAGGCTGCGCTACGCTCCGACAGCTGGCATTCTAACCTGCCAGATTCTGTTCACCGCCAAAAATCGGCGGTATTTGTCACACTCAGCGATTGCCAGATGACGAGCCGGTGCCCGGCCCAGGGCCGCGCCCTGCAAGGTGACGGAAAGTGATACGGCCCTTGGTCAGGTCGTAGGGCGACATTTCCAGCGACACCTTGTCGCCTGCCAGGATGCGGATATGGTGCTTGCGCATCTTGCCGCCGGTATAGGCGATGAGTTGGTGGCCGTTGTCCAGCGTCACGCGAAAGCGCGAATCCGGCAGGACTTCGGTCACGCTACCCTGCATTTCAATCAGTTCTTCTTTGGCCATGTGTGTGGTCAGTCTCTTGATAACAATTATCTATGGCGGCGCCTGGAAAAAGCCGATGCGTCCACTAACCCAAGGGCCGCATCGGCCCTTGAGGGGCTCGAAGCAAGGTGCAATGCAGGCAGGTGAGTTGCTGCACCAAAGGCGCAGGAGGCCGTAAGGCCGGGGAAACGGCTTCAATGGACAGGCGAAGCGCTGTGCATAAGCGGCGGAATTGTACTGCGATGTCGAAGCCGGGCCCTATGGCCGGGCAACCGCGGCAGCCAAGGTCTTCACAAGGTCCGTCTGCGTGATGATGCCAACCAGTTCCTGCGCATCGTTCACCACCGGAATGTGATGGTGCCCCGCCTCGGAGAACAGAGGCACCAGATCCATCACATGCTGTTCAGACAGCACCTGCTGCACGGGAGACGACATCAGGCCTTGTACTTGCTCGGGACGTTTGGGCCGCCCCATGATGAGCGAGCGTAGACGCTGGCCCATGCCCTCATGCATGTCCAGATTGGCCAGGCGCATGAAGTCTGCCACCGTGACGATGCCGACCACCCTGCGCGCCCCGTCCACTACCGGCAACGCCTTGACGGCATGCTTGCGCATGAGCGCCCAGGCATCCTTGAGGGGCGTCTCGGCAACCACCGCATGCACCGGTGATGACATGATCTCGCCGCATCGCAGCTCGCCAAGCGTGCGCTGGAAGGCGGCTTTGCCAGCCAAGTGCAAAAGCCCCTTCAGGTCGGCGCGACTGACATCCAGCACTTGGTTGTAGTGCGATAAGGCGGCATCCAAATCCGCCGAGATGAAAGCGCCAGATTCCTTATGCGCGGCCCCCCGCGCTCTTTGTGCATGCGGATAGCTGCGCCCGGTCAAGTGATTGAAGGCCATCCCCATCAACACCAGCGCCAGCATATTGAGCAGCACCGGAAATACCGCAAAAGCCGCGCCGTCCTGCGGATTGAGCACAGCGAACAAGGCCATCGCCCCGCCGGGGGGGTGCAGGCAGCGCAATGCCAGCATGACCGCCACGGCAAGTCCCACGGCTGCGCCGCAGGCCAGAGCGACGTGGGGAACCAGCGTGGCGCAGGCAACGCCTACCATGTACGACAGCACGCTGCCCGCCAGCACTGGCCACGGCTGGGCGAGGGGGCTGGACGGCATCGCAATGATGAGCACCGCACTGGAGCCCAGGGAGGCCACCATCCACGGGACCGGCAGGCCAGCCCCGAACCAATGCGCAACCAGCGCCACCACGGCCACGCAAAGCGCGATACCCGACACCATGCGCAAGCGTTCGCGCTGATTGACGCCTGCAGGCGCCGGCCAGAAAAGTCGCAGCCAGCCAGCGACGCGCCGTAAGGCTGACGTCGGCGGCTCTACCGCAGCGTCTGTGCGAGGGAATGGGGGTGCAGACATGAATGGGAGAAGGCGCCAAGCCGCGCAGAGAATCGGCACGGCGGCCGTTGCTCGAGGAAGCCGCGCATTATCCGGGCAAGCCCTGAACTTGCAGGGCATATGGTTTTTTGCGCCATTACGGGCATCCATAACGCACGGGACGCACGGCTGCGGCGCAATCCACCCTCCCCTTAGAATCATCCGACTCCATCACCAGGATTACCGCCACGTGTCTGATCGTATCGCCGTACTGCCTCAGTACTTGTTACCCAAACAAGCCCTGACCTCCTTTGCCGGACGTATGGCGTCTGCGCGCGCGGGCCAATTGACCACCGCGGTCATCCGCCGGTTTGTCGCGCGCTACGGCGTGGACATGAGCGAGGCGGCCAATCCGGACATTGCGAGCTACGCAACCTTCAACGACTTCTTTACACGTGCGTTGCGCCCTGGACTGCGCCCACTTGCCAATGCTGCGGTGGTATGCCCTGTGGATGGAGCGGTCAGCCAGATCGGCTCCATCGAGCAGGACCAGATCTTCCAAGCCAAGGGCCACCTCTACTCCACCGCGGCTCTGCTTGGCGGCGACGCCGAAATGGCCGCGCAGTTCCAGGATGGCAGCTTCGCCACCATCTATCTCAGTCCACGCGACTACCACCGCATTCACATGCCGTGCGATGGACGACTGGTGCGCATGGACCATGTGCCTGGGGCATTGTTTTCAGTGAACCCGACCACCGCACGCGGTGTGCCCGGACTGTTTGCGCGCAACGAACGTGTGGTCTGCCTGTTCGAAACGCCCCTGGGCCCCATGGCGCTCGTGCTGGTAGGCGCCACCATTGTCGGCAGCATGGCCACGGTATGGCACGGCCAGGTCAATCCACCGCGTACCGGCCAACCGCGCCGCTGGGATTATGGGGACCGAGAAGTCGTGCTTCGTCAGGGTGATGAAATGGGGCGTTTTCTGCTGGGCTCCACGGTCGTGCTGCTGTTTCCCCGCGGCGCAGTTCAGTTCATGCCGGGATGGGAAGCAGCGCGGCCCGTGCGGCTGGGTGAAGCTATGGCGCACCGCTGCGGCATCTAGTTCACCTATTGGTGCGTTGATACCCGCTGTTCAGTGCCTCTCTGGCACCCGAGCAGTGGTAAACAAGGTGGGTTCGAGCTCCAGGTCCAGGGGGTCCACGGGTTCAGCGCGCCCCACCAGGTACACAGCCAGATCCTGGCGCCGCAGTGCTACATGGCTGACAGTTTCCCAACTTCCGGCTCGCCTCACCCGGGTGCCCGGCTTGAAGACCGGCATGCGGAATTGTCTGGACCATCCCCACGGCGCCTCGGCCGGATCTTGCGCTACGAGAGAGGGACTGGAAACCTGCATGCGCGCATCTTAGCGCGTCAGCGCAATGACCGTTGCTGCGCGAACCGGAGTGCTGCCTCCACCATACGTTGCAGCGTGGGCTGAATGCGCCCGGCGCGCTCCGGCAGGTAGTTGAACGGCGGTGCCTCCTGCATATAGCTGCACTGTGTCATCTCCAGTTGGACCGCGTGGATGTTGCGCGCAGGCTCGCCGTAACGGCGCGTGATGTAGCCCCCCTTGAACCGTCCGTTGAGCACGGCCGTGTGGTCGGGCGCCGTTTCGGCAATGGCAAACAGCTCCTGCGCCAGCGCTGCATCGCAGCTCGTGCCTCCGGCGGTACCCAGGTTCAGGTCTGGCAATGTGCCGTCGAAGAAGCGCGGAAGGACCGACCGAATCGAGTGCGCATCCCACAACACCGCCACGCCATGGGTAGCGCGCATACGGTTCAACTCTTCCCGCAACTGGGCATGGTAGGGCTCCCACAATGCCTCGCGCCGCGCGGCAACCTCGGCTGCGTCCGGCACAAGCCCGCCTCCATACAACGGCGTGCTGTCAAAGGCGTCCACAGGGCACAGCGCAGTGACGCTCTGGCCTGGGTAGAGGTTGGAGTCATCAGGAGGGCGATTGAGGTCAATCACATAGCGCGAGTGCGTGGCGACCAGTACTGAAGCTCCCATCGACTTCGCAAAACCGTAGAGCCGTTCCAGATGCCAATCGGTGTCCGGAACGCTCCGCGCCTCGGGATTGAGGCGCCTTGCGATGGCGTCTGGCACATGGGTGCCCACGTGGGGCATGGAAACCAGCAGTGGCGCGGTGCCTCTGTGGAAGGTGAAAGGGGGGCAATCGGAAGGCACGACATTCATGGCAATGGACAAGCGGGCGAACCAACAGTTGGCGTTAGTGCGCAACCTGGGCCGCAGTATGGCGCATCATCTTGAGGCTCAAGGGATCCCGTCCCCCCTGCTGCACCGGCAACGACACACGCGCGTGTAGCCAAAGGCCAATGAGTCAGACCACTGTCCTCATGTATTGCCGAAGGGCTTTAAGGACCCGCCCGTATAATTTGTCCACCATGCCGAGATGGTTGATTGCGGTTTTCACCCTCCACTTCCTGCTGAGCGTGGGTGTCTCCGCATTTGGCAAGGTGCCACCCGTGGAACACCTGCGGCCAGCGGTCGCCTCCGTGCAGCTGGCACCAGCAGGCGAGGCCGCAATGGCAATAGCTGCTGACCTTTCCGTGGCAAACGACGCGTTATCCGAAGGCGAGCACGGCCTGATGGACGCGCAGCAGGATCTACCGGACGATCAGAACATACGCGCCTTTCGCGGCAAGCCCCTCCATGGCTTGTTCAGTTGCCCCGCGCAATGGGAGAGAGCCGCCCTCTCCCCTGTGCTGAAAAAGCAGCCTAAACCTCCCAGGTCCCTGGCTCTGCGCGTCTAAAAGGTTGCGCCCGCCTGGACGCGTCGTTCTGCGAACGCGAAAGACAGGTGCGCCGCGCAACTCCGGCGTGCAACCCCTCCTCTTTTCCCTCCTGACCATCGGACCGATGGCTTCAGGCCCTTTTCCTACCCTCAGGAACAGCACCATGCGTTTGACCACCCGAGGCAAACTCGCCGTCACTGCGGTCACCGATCTGGCCTTGCGCTCCCACGGCCGGCCGATCGCGCTTCCCTCCATCAGCGCCCGCCAAGGCATCTCCCTGTCGTATCTCGAAGACATCTTCAGCGCACTGCGCCGCGCCGGCCTGGTCCACAGCATTCGCGGGCCCGGCGGGGGGTACACACTGACACGGCCGCCACAGGAACTCTCCGTGGCCGATATCGTCATCGCCTCCGAAAAATACATGGGCGGCGCCGATGACAAGGGCACGGACACTGGCACCGCATCGGCACCAGGCGAGATGACGGCCGAGCTGTGGGCCAGCTTTCACTCGCGTGTCATGGAATACCTGCAGTCCATTACGGTGGCGGACCTGCTGACCCAACGGGAAGCCAGCGCCTGCCATGCCGACCATTCTGCAGCCGTGGTAGTGGCCCCGCCCGCCAGCACCACAGGCCGACGGGCAGCGAAAACCCAGCTACCGTCAGGGGATGTGCCGAACTCCGTATTTGCCTTGGGGCTTGCCGTTCCGCGCACCCGGACGAGTTGATGCGCCGGCATCCGTAGCGTCCTTCTCCGGAACGACACGGATGCCCGCCCTGGGCGACGACACTGCCGACTATTTGCCGAGCAGGACCTTCAATGCGCTCTGCAGACGGCGCGCGCCTACCTCGTCGCTAGCGCCTTCCAGCACGCGCGCCACATCCTGCGTCCAGGTTTGCGCCGGCGACGGATCGTTGCGACGCGTGAGCAACTGCAGCTGCAGAGCGCGCCGTGCGGCCAGTTGGTCTGCGGGCGTCGGGACCTCCGCCGCGATCTCCAGCCGCAGCAATGCTTCCGGGGCCCCCCCGGCCGCAGGTGCCGCAATCGCCTGCGACCAGGCTGTACGCGCCGTGGGGGGCACCTTGCCGCCCAGTTCCTGGACGCTGGGCAATTGCGCAGCGTCGCGGCTTTTCCAGGCCGACAACAGCTGCGTGAGCGCTTCGCCATGGGCCTGTGCCGCCAGCTTGCGCAGCGCGCCCTGCGCATGCTCCATGGCGTCGCGTTGCGCGCGGAAAGCCGCATCACCCAGACGCGGACCTCGCGCAGCAGCAGCACCATCGCGCTCCCGCCCCCGCCCCTGCATACCGCTGTCCCGTGGGCCGCGGCCGTCACGCCGGTCGCCACCACGGCCGGTGACCGTGGGCTGCGCGGGCACCGCCTTGCGCGCCCCCGGCCGGTCATCGCCACGCACGGCCACCACCGGGCGCGCCGCAGGCACGGGTTTGGAAGTCGGCGCATCGTTTTGATCTGCTACCGAATCAGTAGCTGCTTGCGCTTGACCATCAAGGGTTTGATCGGCTTTTTTATCTAAATTCTCGGACCCCCCCGATTCGCCGGCTGGCTCCTTCAGCGCGCGCTCCAGCGCGGCCATGGCACTGCGGATCTTCTGCGCATCGCCCGACGCATTGGCGGCCTCCAGCGCCTTGGATGCCTCCAGCACGGCCCGGTCGCGCGCGCTCAACTCGGAGGCACTGCGCTCACGTTCGGCCGACTTGCGGTTGAACGCCTCGTCGATGGGCTTGCGGAACGCGTCCCAGAGCTTCTGCTCATGCTTGCGATCCAGCGGCACCGCCTGCGCCTCGGCCTGCCAACGCTGCTGCAAGGCCTTGATGGCATCGATGCGCAGACCCGGGGCCGCACCCAGGGCGCCTGCCTCGTCGATCATGGCGTGGCGGCGCTCCAGGCTGGCCTTCTGCGCAGCCTCCAGCGGAGCGCTGGCAGCCGCCAGTGCCTGCTTCCACAGTGGCTGCAGTTCAGCGAACATCTTTTCGCTCACATGGCCACCGGTGCGCCAACGCTCGGCAAACTGGTGCAATGCACGACTAAAGGACTTCCAGTCCTGCACAGCGGCAGCGGCCTGCGATTGGGCCCAGGCATTCACCTCTTCGATCAGCGCCAACCGCTGCGCACGGTGTTCGGCACCTTCGGCACGCACCTTCTCCAGCCAGCCCTCGACCACCTTGTGCGCGGCATTGCACGCATCGTCGAATTTCTTCCACAGGGCGTGGTTGGCCAGCGCCCCCTGGTCGGCCTGCTTCCACTGCTCGCGCAGCTGGCGCAGCGTTTCCTGCATCTTGCGCCCACCGAGGGACTGTCCTTCCGGCCTGCGCAGCAGTGCCTCGGCCCGGGCCACGAGATCCTCGCGCACCTGGTCGGCGCTCCAGCGCTGCCAGCCCTCCAACTCGCCCGCGGCCACGAGGGCGGCGTGCACTTTCTGCTCCAGTTCGGCATCGATCAACTTGCCGTGCACCTTAAGCACGGCGCGCAGCGCAGTCGCTGCGCCAGCGCTGGCCTTGCCATGGCCCTGTGCGGTTTCCTGCTCCAGCTTGGCCAGGGCCTCCTGGACGGCCTGCAAGGCCTTCTCGCGCATTTCAGGAGTCGCCTGCGGCTTGGATGGGCGGGGGGCAGGCGTCTTGGCGGCGGCTCCCGCTTCTGGGGGTAGCCCGCGCGCCTGGCGCAGTTCGTCGGACCACACGGGCACGGGCGGCAGGGGAGCCGAGGGGTCTTCTGCCGCAAGGACAGCCTGCGCCAATGCCGACTGAAACGCTTCCCACACCACCAGCAGCTGGGTGCGCGAAGCATCGAGCAACGCGGGAAAGCGCGCCTCTACGCTAGGCCAGGCACTGTCGTCGGCAAGTGCCTGGGCCTGCTCCTGCCAGCGGCCGACATCGGCGTTCAGCAGTTCCAGCGCAGACTGCGCATCCTTCCACGGTTTGGTGGAGAGCACTTCGATGCGCTGCGCGAGCAGAACGGCGGCTTCGCGCTGCACCTGAACACGATGCTGCAGGTCTTCGATGGTTTTCACGCGCTCGTTCAGACGCTGTTTGAGCACCGACAGAGGTTCGCGGGACAGCGGCGCGCCGGCCTTGGCCGCATCGCGCTGCCAGGCGAGCGCGTCGGCAATGTTGAGCTTGGCGGCTGCGAGCAGCGCTTCGGCCTTGGCTGCCCATTCGGCGGCGATCGCCTCCTGGCCCTCCGCGCGCCGAATCTCGTCCAGGCGCTCACGCACTGCGCGCGCGGCGCCTTTGTCCCGCGCACTCAATTCCTTGAATACTTCCTGGAGCTTTTCCACGCCAGGCTGGGTAGACAACCATTCACGGATGCGTGCCGAGCGTTCACCCGACGTGGCCGCAGAGAAAGCGCCGCCCGTCAACGCATCAAGGGGATGCGGCTCGCTGGTTTTGGCAGGGACCGGGGTCGCGTCAGATGCGTCGGACATTTTGCTACGTGAAGAAAAAGGGAACATGGATTTATTGAGGTGCAAGCGAGCCACCTTGCGCCAACAGCGCAAGCAGTAGGTGGGCATCGCTCACGGACAAGCGGCTATTTTCGCCCGGTTTTACACCGCCTTCCCGCTGCGCCAGATCAGGAATCCGAGGGATAGACGGGATGGCGCGGGAACCGCGCTCGCATTGGAACGGTACTGTACCGGTAGCCGCACCTTTTGAGGTTACAAAATCCCGCGCGCACCTCACTGGGCATTCAAAGAAAGCTCTGCCTTCGGCCGCCATGGCGCATCGCCCTCCCCCCCCGGCTGAAGCTTGCTTGCGCCTACGAACAAACGTTCAAGCGGGACTTGCTGTTGCGCCAGGTAGTCCCGCACGGCCACCCCTCGCGCCAAGGCCAGATCCGCCATGGCGTTGTCCGGAACTGTCAGGTTGTGCATTAGCAGGGCCTCCATCTCTGCAACGGGTACATCCTTCGCCAGACCGACGAAGTTGCGCGGTTTGCGGATGTCGGACCGGCGATACAACTCCTTCAGCAGCGCAGGGTATTCCTCCTCAGTGAGCGGTGCGATGCTGTCCGCAGGTTCACCCGCACGGATGGCTGCCCTGCGCTTTTGCGCCTCGGCCATGTCTCGCAAGCGCTGGCGTTTCCATGCCAGCTGCTCGGCGTCGGGCTGTGCCCAACCCACGACGGTGACCTTCAGTGCGGGGCGGTTGTTCAGTTCGTTGGCGATTTTGTCCAGTTGCTGTCGGGCCTTCTCATCCAGTTCTGCACTGCCCAGCGCGAAGAGAACCGCACCCTGCTCGCCCGCGTCGCTGAAAGCGCCAGCCAACAGGGAAAAGGGGGCGGTGATCGCTTTCATGATGAGGTTGCCGATGACCTTCAGGATGACCGCTCCCAGACGGAATTCGGGGTCGTTGAGGGAGCCGCTGATGGGCAGATCCACGTCGATGATCCCATTGCGGTCCGCCAGCAGGGCCGTCGCCAGCCGCACGGGCAGACTAGCGGACGCGCCCTCCACGGGTTCCCCAAACGCCAGTTGGTTCAATACCAGCTTGTTGGTGGCGATGAGCTGCCCATCGGGCAAGATCTTGTACGCCACGTCCATGCTGAGCTTGCCCTTCTCTATCCCATGACCCGCGTACTTGATGCTGTAAGGCGACAACGGGGGCAGCTCAAGGTCACGCATGCGCCCCTGAATATCCAGCGCCAGGGGCTTGACCAGCGGGTTGATGCGGCCGGTGACTTCCAGTGACGCCGTCCCCTGGGCGCGACCGCGCAATTCCAGGTCGGCCATCTGCGGCGCTGCCCCCGCCTCCGGCGACACCGAGGAAAATGCGCTCAACCCGCCCGTGAGCGCACTCAGGTCGGCAGAGTAGTTGGGTTTGATGAAGTAATCCGTGAAACGCACCGACCCATTGGTCAGCGCCACGGGACCAAAGCGGATCTGCGGAGCCGAAGGGGCCGCTGCCGGAGCGACGGCTGCAGCGTTCGATGCCGCAACCGCGTCTTCCGCTGCCGAAGCCTTGCGAATATCCTGCAAATTGATGCGGCCGTCTTCCTGCACGATGATCCGTGCGAAGAAATCGCTGAGCGCCGTTTCCTTCACATCCAGAGACACAGGCTGGTCTGGCTGCAAATTCATCGCCACTCCGCGCAACGCCAGGGATTTCCAGCGCAGCAGATCCTCGCCCCGCGCGCCTACGCTCCGCTCGCCGGCCTTCGTCTCCTCAGGCATGTCCAAGCCAGCCTTGGCGCGCACGCGCACCTCGTCCAGCGACACATCCCCCTTGACCGAAACAGTGGCGCCGGCATTCCCCTGGACATAGCGCACGTCTCCGTCGAAGCCACCATCGGCGCGGAGGACGTCGACATTAAGCTCCTGCCCTACATAGGGCTCCAGCGCGTGCAACGGCAGGTGTTGGGCGTGTACCTTGCCCTGCGCCGTCAGAACGGGCGCCATCGCCACCGAGCCCTCGTAGCGCAATCGCCCGGGTTCAGTCCTCCCTGCACCCACCCGGCCTTCCAGGCGCAATGACGTGGGAGTGACCCGCCCGTCCGCATAAGCAAAATCCCGCGCGTGCAGCTGCAGATCGAACACATTCAGCGCTACGGCGCTCTGCGCTACCGCGTCGCGCAAAGCCACTGCTGCGCCATCGATCTCCAGGGAAGCCAGCCCCATGGACCAGGGAAGACCCGCAGCCTTTGGAGCGTCCGCGTTGGGCCCCGTCACCCCCGGGGGCGACACGCCCCACTGTTCAAACATCCATTCCCCCGTGCGAGTGCGCGACAGCAACAGGCGCGGCCTCTGCAACGAAATCCGCTCTACCGATACGGCGCGCCGGGGCCAGCGTACCCAGGCATTGCCCGCTTCCAGCCGGCTCCACGCGGCCAGTGAATCCGCAGGCGCGTCCTGGATTCCTGCGCTCTGCAGTGGAACGCATTGTTCCTTGGAGGCGCAACGCAGCGCCAACTTATCCACGGACAACGCAGCCACCTTCGCCAGCACGACATCGCCATGCCGTGCTATTCCCAGGTCCGCATCCACGGAACCTTCCACGCGGGGTTGCAGCACGCCCGCCAGATAGGGCGCAGCGATGGACAGCGGCAGGCCCTTGATGGAAAGGGCGGCCTGCGCCTGCGAGGCGCTCACTTGGCCCAGTACAGCCAATCGCGCGGATTCGCTGCTGCGGGCGACCGCAGACTGCCTGAAGGAAGCACTCGCACGCAATTGCATGGGCTGTTCCAGCGGCAAGGCAATGGACGACGCTTCTACCTGCAGGTCTTCCACCTCCCACACGGCGGTCCCCCGCGGCAGGCTGGCATCGGTCCATTGGATGAAGCCATCCCGCAAACCCACCCTGGCGATATGGACACGCCAGGGCTCCGCAGACTCCTTTGTCTGTGGCGCTGGGTGCTCGTCGCTGTCGGCCCGTGGCAATCCCGCAAGCTTTACTTCACCCGCCTCGTTTCGGCGTACATGTGCACGCGCGCCGCGCCATTCCAGCAGATCAATGTTGATCCTGCGCCGCAGGGGCTCCGTCTCCTTGAATACGGCACGCATTTCCTCGAATTGCAGCAAAGGCTGCTCCTGCGCATCGGTGGCATGTACCCCGCTCAGTTGCACATCCCCGGAAATCAGCAGTCGAGGGGTCTCCCGTTGCTCGAACCCTAGTTGAACATCCGCGTCCAATCGCCCCGCCTTGAGCCGCACCGGCACGCTGGGCGGCAGGTAGCGACCGAAGGGGGCCAGGTCGAAATTCTCAATATGCAGGCGAACCTCGGCTTCCCTGGTGTCCGTAAAGGGAGTGGCCATCGCTGAGGTATCAAAGGTGCTGCCGTTGAGCTCAAACGCCAGGCGCGGCGTCACCTTGACCTCGCGGTCCGCAGAAAAACTGCTCAGGAAAGGAACGTCCAGTTCCACGCGGCGCAACGTGTGCACCACCCCCACCGTACGGTCATCGAATTCGACGACACCACCCTTCAATGCGATATTGAAGAGCGCGAAATGTGCCGGCTCCGTGGCTGATTTCTCGCCCTGCGGCTTCGCCGCCATGAGCGCGAGCAAGTCGTCCACGTCATAAACCCCTGGGGCCAATTGCGTGACACGAACTACCGGGTCGTCTACCTGCAGCGCATCGATCACTGGAGCGCCCCGCCAAAGGGATTGCAATTCAGCGTCTATATAGATGCGGCCCACCCGTACCTGCTCTGAACTGCCATCCTTTGACGCCAGGGCTACGCCGTGCAAAGTGGCCTCCAAAGTCCAGGGCAAAAACTCCACCCGTTCGACCGTCAACTTGCGCCCCAGCGCTTCACTCGCATGCCTTTCAATCTGCGACTGCGCCAGCGGAGGGACCACCAGCCAACCGAGCAGCCACGCGCCGCCCCAGCACAGCACCAACCATGCAAATCGACGAATCCAGGGGTTGTTCTTGATGATTTGCAGCACGCGGCACCTATTCTGTTGAGCTACCAACGCAATGGGACCGTTCCCGCGCTGACGCAGGCAGGTAAAAAAACGCAAAAAAAGAAAGCCCGGTGTCGAACTTCTTCGCACACCGGGCTTGACGGCTGACACAACGGTCTTTCGCCATCTTTTTGCGCTTGGGAGAGGATCGTCTCAAGCGCAGGAGGCAAGGGATTGCCTCCAGGGGTTGCCTTGGAGGAGATCTCATGTGATGCGGCACTGTCTGCCATTCATCGCGCTGATCGCCCCGTTTGGCGAATGCCTGAGTCGTTCAGGCACCTCAACGATAGCAAATTCGAGCGCGCGTTCCAACAGCTTTTAGCAATGAAAAATTTCATGCAATTGACTGTTTCATTAAGCAGTCGAATTGCTTGCGCACAAACCCTTCTTAAAAGGACATGCGCGAAAAATCTGTGCTTTCCCACAGATTGAACAGAACTTTTTGTTCTAAAAAATTCAAACATTAGTATTGACCTTGAATTTGGAGACCTCCTAGAATCCGCCAGCCCTCAACCAAGGCCTAGTAAAAACCCTAGCCTCTACAGATTTCGGCTACGACAGTCAACAGATTCCCCTGGGCCTAACGCGCCTAAACGGACTGAACGGCATACCCACCCAGACCCCACCGTCTGGCAGGACCGGACTCCTGAGCAACCACGACAGTGCTCTTCGCTCAGGAGCCGACTTAGAAAGGAAAGCTATGACAGCGTCAGGAAATGTGATTGCCGGCGTCCGCACGTTTGCGGCCGATGTGATCAACGGTTTTCTGGAAGTGACACACAGCGGCTTCGCCCTGCTCGGGCTGGGCGTCGTCTTCGGCGTGATCACACTTACGGCACGCCCGGACCTGCGCCAGGCAGGAGAAGAAGAACTCATGGGCTGGCTGCAGGCCCGCCAGGAAGCCGTAGTGGGCTTCCCTATGGAGCCTGCCGCAAGCGAGCGGGCAGTAGCGCTCAACCCCAAGGAGTTGCCGCGGGAACAGGCTGCCGTGGCCTACTGGCTCAGCAAGAAGTACCGCGTGGCGCCCGAACCGCTGGCGGCACTGGTCACCGAGGCGTATGAAATCGGCGTGCGGACCAAACTGGATCCCACCTTGATCCTGGCCGTCATGGCCGTGGAATCGAGCTTCAACCCGTTTGCACAAAGCCCGGTAGGTGCGCAAGGATTGATGCAGGTGATGACGCGTGTGCATACCGACAAGTACGAAGGCTTTGGTGGGCACCTGGCGGCATTCGATCCCGTGGCCAACCTGCGCGTGGGCGTGAAGGTGCTGCAGGAGTGCATCGCGCGCGCCGGCTCGCTGGAAGGCGGACTGCGTTACTACGTCGGCGCAGCCAACCTGCCCGACGACGGGGGCTACGCCGCCAAGGTACTGGCAGAGCATTTCCGGCTGCGCCAGGTCGCCAATGGTCGCACGGGCGTTTCTCCCGCCGGCCCAGTGAATCCACCTCTCCTGTCCACCAAGGCTCCTGCCACACCGGAAGCCGCACCTGCAACCCCTGCCACTGGCGAGAAGGTGGCCCTGCTGAGCGGCCTCTGAAGAGCCTACTCTGGCATTGATGAAGGGCGTGCTCAGCTACACTAGCAGGGCACGCAACTGGCGATAGGCGCGGACGTCCCCCGGGGCACCGCCGCTGACGTGGACACCGGCAGGAAACAGCGTTTTTCTGCAAACCACTGGGGAGCGTGCCGCGCGGCAGGCACCAGCCCCGCAGCGATCCGTCGTTCGCCTGGGCAGCCCTTGATTGCCAAGGGACACTTAGTTCATCGGACTGCCATGTACCAACGCAATATTCTTGTCGAACAAACCGATCCCGAGGTGTGGGCCGCCATCCAGGCCGAAGACCGCCGCCAGGAAGAACACATTGAGCTGATCGCCAGCGAGAACTACGCCTCGCCCGCCGTGATGGCCGCTCAGGGCTCGCAGCTCACCAACAAGTACGCCGAAGGCTACCCTGGCAAGCGCTACTACGGCGGCTGCGAGAACGTGGACGTGATCGAGCAGTTGGCCATCGACCGCATCAAGCAACTCTTCGGCGCCGAAGCGGCCAATGTGCAGCCCAACTCGGGTTCGCAGGCCAACCAGGCTGTGCTGATGGCCTTCCTGAAGCCCGGCGACACCATTCTGGGCATGAGCCTGGCCGAGGGCGGCCACCTCACGCACGGCATGCCGCTGAACATGAGCGGCAAGTGGTTCAACGTAGTCTCCTACGGACTGAACGACAAGGAAGAGATCGACTACGACGCGCTGGAAGCCAAGGCCCGCGAGCACAAGCCCAAGCTGATCATCGCCGGCGCCTCCGCCTACGCCCTGCGCATCGACTTCGAGCGCTTCGCGAAGATCGCCAAGGAAGTCGGCGCCATCTTCTGGGTGGACATTGCCCACTATGCCGGCCTGGTCGTCGCGGGCGAGTACCCCAACCCGGTGCCGTTTGCGGACGTGGTGACCTCCACCACGCACAAGAGCCTGCGCGGCCCACGCGGCGGCATCATTCTGATGAAGGCCGAGCACGAGAAGGCCATCAACAGCGCCATCTTCCCCGGCCTGCAGGGCGGCCCGCTGGAGCACGTCATCGCCGCCAAGGCCGTGGCCTTCAAGGAAGCCCTGTCGCCCGAGTTCAAGCAGTATCAGCAGCAGGTGACCAAGAACGCCAAGGTGTTCGCGGAAACGCTGATCCAGCGCGGACTGCGCATCGTGAGCGGTCGCACCGAAAGCCACGTGATGCTGGTGGACCTTCGCGCCAAGGGCATCACCGGCAAGGAGGCCGAGGCAGCCCTGGGCAAGGCCCATATCACGATCAACAAGAACGCGATCCCCAACGATCCCGAAAAGCCGATGGTCACCAGCGGCATTCGCGTGGGCACGCCCGCCATCACGACACGGGGTTTCAAGGAAGAGGAAACGCGCCTCACGGCCAACCTGGTGGCCGACGTGCTGGACAATCCGCATGACGAGGCGAACCTGGAAGCCGTGCGCGCCAAGGTGCACGCGCTGACCAGCCGCTTCCCGGTCTATCGCTGATCGACCGCCGCGATGAAGTGCCCCTTTTGCAGCCATCAGGAGACCCAGGTCGTCGAGACCCGCGTCTCCGAGGACGGGGACTTCATCCGCCGCAGGCGCCAGTGCGGCGCCTGCGACAAGCGCTTCACGACCTACGAACGACCGGAAGTCAACTTCCCCACGGTTGTCAAGAAGGACGGCCGCCGCGTCGAATACGACCGCGAGAAACTGCTGGGATCGTTCAAGCTGGCGCTGCGCAAGCGCCCGGTGAGCACAGTGCAGATCGACTCGGCCATCGAGCGCATCGAGGAAAAGCTGCTCAACCTGGGGCAGCGCGAGATTCTGTCCAGCCGCATCGGCGAGCTGGTCATGCGCGAGTTGAAGAAGCTCGACAAGGTGGCCTATGTGCGCTACGCCAGCGTGTACCGCAGCTTCGAGGACATCGACGAGTTCCGTGCGCTGGTGGACGAAGTCCGCAAGTAAGCCGCTGCTCTCCCATTGCTCTTCTATTGATAGCTGACAGCGCCCACTGGGCGGGCGCTACAGCCGTTTTTGACCATCACCCCTGGCGGACTGCCGGAATCGGAGCCACGGCCTGCACCACGTCGCCGCATTGCGCACGGTGGCGCAGCGCATGGTCCATGATGACCAATGCAAGCAACGCCTCGGCGATCGGCGCGGCGCGGATGCCCACGCAGGGGTCGTGGCGCCCCTTCGTGATCACCTCGGTACTCTGGCCGTGGATGTCGATGGACTCGCGCGGGCTGATGATGGAACTGGTGGGCTTGATGGCCAGCGACACCTCGATGTCCTGCCCGGTGCTGATGCCGCCCAGCACGCCACCCGCGTTGTTGCTGGCGAAGCCCGTGGGCGTGAGCGAATCGCCGTGCGTGGTGCCGCGCTGGGCCACGCTGGCAAAGCCGGCACCGATCTCCACACCCTTCACGGCGTTCAGGCCCATCATCACATGGGCGATGTCGGCGTCCAGCTTGTCGTACAGCGGCTCGCCCAGTCCCACGGGCACACCGGTAGCTTGCACACGAATGCGCGCGCCGCAGGAGTCGCCGGACTTGCGCAGCGCGTCCATGTAGTCCTCGTAGGCCTGCACGTCGGCCACCGGTGCGAAGAAGGGGTTGTGCGGCACATGCTCCCAGCTCTCGAACGGGATGGGCAGTTCGCCCAGTTGGGTCATGCAGGCACGAAAGCGGGTGCCGTATTTCTCGGCCAGCCATTTCTTGGCCACCGCGCCGGCGGCTACGGTGGGTGCCGTGAGGCGCGCAGACGAGCGGCCGCCACCGCGCGGGTCGCGCAGGCCGTACTTGTGCCAGTAGGCATAGTCGGCATGCCCCGGGCGGAAGCTCTGCGCGATGTTGCCGTAGTCCTTGCTGCGCTGGTCGGTGTTGCGGATCAGCAGCGCGATGGGCGTGCCGGTGGTCTTGCCCTCATATACGCCCGAGAGGATTTCCACCGCATCCGGCTCGTTGCGCTGCGTCACATGGCGGCTGGTGCCGGGGCGGCGGCGGTCCAGGTCGGCCTGAATGTCGGCCTCGGACAGTTCCATGCCGGGCGGGCAGCCGTCGATCACGCAGCCGATGGCGGGGCCATGGGATTCACCAAAGTTGGTGACGCAAAAAAGGGTACCGAGTGTGTTGCCGCTCATAGGGGTGCGATTATCCCCGAGCCACTGTTACTACCAAAAAAATAGCTGCCAGCGCTTGATTGACAAGCGCTGGCAGCTATTTTGATCACCAAATCAGTTGGCCGGCCGCGATTCTTCCTGCGGCCAGTCGCGGATGTAGGCCTTGAGCAGCTTGTTCTCGAAATTCTGGCTGTCCACCACGGCCTTGGCCACGTCGTAGAAGCTGACCACGCCCATCAGCATGCGCTTGTCCATCACGGGCATGTAGCGCGCGTGGCGGCCCAGCATCATGCGGCGCACCTCGTCCATGTCGGTCTCCAGGGTGCAGGTCAGCGGCGCGTCGTCCATGGCGGTACGCACCAGCATGGTGCCCACGCCGCCACCATTTTTCGTCAGCGCCTGGATCACCTCGCGGAAGGTGAGCATGCCCACCAGGTCGCCATGTTCCATCACGACCAGCGAGCCGATGTCCTTCTCGGCCATGGCATCCACGGCGCGGGCCAGCGGCTCGTCGGGATGCACGGTGTAGAGGGTGTTGCCTTTGAGGCGCAGGATGTCGCTGACTTTCATGGGGAGTCTCCGAAGGGTTCTGCAGGCGCTGCATGCAGCCCGATAGCGAATAAATATAGCCCACAATGGCGCACAAATTCACCACTTTGGAGACATGAATGCCCGGATATTCCGACCCCGGCTTCGACACGCTGGCCCTGCACGCCGGCGCGCAGCCGGACCCCGCCACAGGTGCGCGCGCCGTGCCGATCCACCTGAGCACCTCGTTCGTCTTCGAGTCGAGCGACCATGCGGCGGCCCTGTTCAACCTAGAGCGCCCGGGCCATGTGTACAGCCGCCTGAGCAACCCCACCAACGCGGTGCTGGAGCAGCGCGTGGCAGCGCTGGAGGGCGGCGTGGGGGCGATTGCCGTGGCCAGCGGGCAGGCCGCGCTGCACCTGGCGATTGCCACATTGATGGGCGCAGGCAGCCACATCGTGGCCAGCACGGCGCTGTATGGCGGCAGCCAGAACCTGCTGCACTACACGCTGCGCCGCTTCGGCATTGACACCACCTTCGTGAAGCCCGGCGACATCGACGGCTGGCGCGCCGCCATCCGCCCCAACACCAAGCTGTTCTTTGGCGAAACCGTAGGCAACCCCGGGCTGGAGGTGTTGGACATCCCCACGGTCGCGGACATTGCGCATGAAGCTGGCGTGCCCCTGCTGGTGGACTCCACCCTCACCTCGCCGTGGCTCATCAAGCCCTTCGAGCATGGCGCGGACCTGGTGTACCACTCGGCCACCAAGTTCCTCTCAGGCCATGGCACGGTGATCGGCGGCGTCGTGGTCGATGGCGGCAGCTTCGACTGGGAAGGCTCCGGCCGCTTCCCCGAGCTGACCCAGCCCTACGACGGCTTTCACAACATGGTGTTCACCGAGGAGAGCACTGTGGGCGCCTTCCTGCTGCGCGCGCGCCGCGAGGGCCTGCGCGACTTCGGCGCCTGCATGAGCCCGCACACCGCCTGGCTGATCCTGCAGGGCATCGAGACCCTGCCGCTGCGCATGGAACGCCACACGCGCAATACCGAGAAGGTGGTGCAGTTCCTGGCCAGCCACCCGTTCGTCGAGCGCGTGGGCCACCCGCTGCTCGCGTCCCACCCCAGCCACCAGCTAGCGCAGCGCCTGCTGCCGCGCGGCGCGGGCTCGGTGTTCAGCTTCGACCTCAAGGGCAACCGCGAGCAGGGTAAGACGTTTATTGAGACGCTCAAGCTCTTCAGCCACCTGGCCAATGTGGGTGACTGCCGCAGCCTGGTGATCCACCCCGCCTCCACCACGCACTTCCGCATGAGCGACGAAGCGCTCGCCGCGGGCGGCATCAGCCAGGGCACGATCCGCCTGTCGATCGGGCTGGAAGATGCCGACGACCTGATCGACGACCTCAAGCGGGCACTCAAGGCTGCGGAGAAGCAAGCGGGAAAGGCAGGTGCGTGATGTACGTGCAAGTCAACGGCGCACAGACCTACTGCTACACCGGCGGCAAGCCCTTCGATGCCGCCAAGCCCACCGTGGTGTTCATCCACGGCGTGCTCAACGACCACAGCGTCTGGGCGCTGCAAAGCCGCTACATGGCCAACCATGGCTGGAACGTGCTGGCCGTGGACCTGCCCGGCCACAGCAAAAGCGCGGGCGATGCCCCTGCAAACGTGGAGCAGGCGGCCGACTTCGTGGGCGCCCTGCTCGACGCGCTGTCCATCCAGCGCGCCGCGCTGGTGGGCCATAGCTGGGGCTCGTTGATCGCGCTGGAGGCCGCCGCACGCCTGGGCGGGCGCGTGAGCCATCTGGTGCTGGTGGGTACGGCCTATCCGATGAAGGTGTCGCCCGCGCTCATCGAGGCATCGCAGACCGACCCCGAGCAGGCGCTGCGCATGGTCAACGTGTTCTCGCGCAGCACCCTCGCACCCCCCTCAGGCGCGGGCTTCTGGGTGTACGGCGCGGGCATGGCGCTGGGCCGCAAGGTGCTGCGCAGCAACCCGCAGGTCAATGTGTTCCACCGCGGCTTCGTCGCCTGCGACAGCTACTCCCATGGCGAGCAGGCCATCGCAGCGGTGCAGTGCCCCGTGCTGTTCGCCTTGGGCACACAAGACCAGATGACCACGCCCAAGGCCGCGCAGGGGTTGATCCAGGCCGCGCGATCCGCGGGCAAGGACGTGCAGATCGTCCATCTGCCGGTGGGCCACCACCAGATGACCGAAGCACCGGACGCAACGCTGTTCGCCATCCGCGACTTCTTGGCAAGACGCATCCCCGCCTGAGATCGTTGCACTGCAGGGCCGGCGGTGCAGGGCATCCCCTGCAGCGCTCCCCTGCCCAATGGATGACGGGCGCCGCCGCCTCGGCAGAGGGATATGACTTCCCCTGCCACATGCGAAACACTGGCCCCTGCTTGCCCGCGGCGACCATATACGGCCACGTGATGCATATCAAAAACAGCATCAAACGCCCAACCAGCAAGCGCAGTCAGCTATTGTTTATATAGCAAACGAAGGCCAATAGCGGCCACTTTCCCCGGCCTGGCACTGGGGCATTGGCACGGTCCACGCCTGCGGACCTAGACTGGGTTCACTCGACCAGTCGCGTCGTCCGGCGCCCGCCCTGCATGCACCTGCCCCCATCCACCGATGCCCGCGACACCCCGTGGCATGCGCTGTCCGCTGGCGAAGCGCTGCAACGGCTGCAAACCGACGACCGCCACGGCCTGGCGCATGCCGAGGTGGCGCGGCGCCTGGCACGCTTCGGCCCCAACCGCCTGCCCGCGCCGCCGCGCCGACCGGCCTGGCTGCGCCTGCTGCAGCAATTCCACAACGTGCTGATCTACGTGATGCTCGCTGCCGCGACGGTCACCGCGGCACTGGCGCACTGGATCGACACCGGGGTGCTATTGGGGGCCGTGATCGTCAACGCGATCATCGGTTTCTTGCAGGAGGGCAAGGCCGAGTCGGCGCTGGACGCGATACGCCACATGCTCTCGCACCAGGCCACGGTGCTGCGCGGGGGAGAGCGCCAACTGGTGGCCGCCGACCAGCTCGTGCCGGGCGACATCGTCATCCTCGCGTCCGGCGACAAGGTGCCCGCGGACCTGCGCATCCTCACGGCCCGCAGCCTGCGCGCCGACGAGGCCGTGCTGACGGGCGAGTCCGTGCCCTGCGACAAGCACGAAGCCACCGTGGCAGCCGACGCCGCTTTGGGCGACCGCCGCAGCATGCTCTACTCCGGCACGCTGGTGGCCGCGGGCACCGCTTTGGGCACCGTGGTGGCCACGGGCACGAACAGTGAATTGGGGCGCATCAGCACGCTATTGGCCCAGGTGCAGGCGAGCACCACGCCGCTGCTGCGGCAGATCGCGCAGTTCAGCCGCTGGCTGGCGCTGGCCATCGGGCTGTTCGTGCTCGCCACGTTCGCCATCGGCGTGCTCTGGCGCGCTCAGGCACCCGCGGACATGTTCATGATGGCCGTGGCGCTGGCGGCCTCGGCCATCCCCGAGGGGCTGCCCGCCATCATGACCATCACCCTGGCCATGGGCGTGCGGCGCATGGCGCAGCACAACGCCATCATCCGCCACCTGCCGGCGGTGGAAACGCTGGGGGCTGTCACGGTGATTTGCTCCGACAAGACCGGCACCCTCACTTGCAACGAGATGACCGTGCAGCGCGTGGTGACCGCCGACCATGTCATAGAGGTGACCGGCAGCGGCTATGCGCCGCAGGGGGGCTTCCTCATCGGTGGCGTGCCCATCACTGCGCAAGAACACCCTGCCCTGCAGTCCGTGGCCCAGGTGGCGCTGCTGTGCAACGACGCCACGCTGCACGACGGTCCCCAGGGCTGGAGCCTGACGGGCGACCCGACGGAGGGCGCGCTCGTCACCCTGGCGCTCAAGGCGGGGCTGGACGCAACGGCGCTGCATGCCCGCCAGCCGCGCATCGACGCCATACCGTTCGAGTCCGAGCACCGCTTCATGGCCACACTGCACCACGACCACGCGGGGCATGCGGTGATCCTGGTGAAAGGAGCGCCCGAGCGTGTGCTGGACATGTGCAACGCACAGCGCCAGTGGCCCGCCGATGGCGCGGGCACCGATGCCCCGCTGCAGCACGACTACTGGCGCCGCGCAGCCAACGACTGCGCGGCACGGGCGCTGCGCGTGCTGGCGATCGCCATCAAGCGCGTGCCGGCGCAGCAGCACGCGCTGCAGTTCGCCGACATGGAGGGCGGCTTCACGCTGCTCGGGCTGCTGGGCAGCATGGACCCGCCGCGCCCAGAGGCCGTGGCCGCGGTGGCCGAATGCCAGGCCGCGGGCGTACGCGTGAAGATGATCACCGGCGACCACGGCGAAACCGCACGTGCGATTGGCGCGCAGCTGGGCATCGGCCTGGGCCGCCCCGCACTCACGGGCGCCGAGATCGAGCTGCTGGACGACGCCGCCTTGCGCGACGTGGTGGCCAGCGTGGACGTGTTCGCCCGTGCCAGTCCCGAACACAAGCTGCGCCTGGTGCAAGCCCTGCAGTCCCGCGGTGAAGTCGTGGCCATGACGGGCGACGGCGTGAACGACGCGCCCGCACTCAAGCGCGCCGACGTGGGAGTCGCCATGGGCAGGAACGGTACCGAGGCCGCCAAGGACGCGGCCGCCATGGTGCTGACCGACGACAACTTCGCCACGCTGGGCCAAGCGGTGCGCGAGGGCCGGGGCATCTACGACAACGTGCGCAAGTTCATCCTGTTCATGCTGCCCACCAACGGGGGCGAGGCGCTGATCGTGTTTGCCGCCATCGCATTCGGCCTGCTGCTGCCGCTCACCGCGGCGCAGGTGCTGTGGATCAACCTGGTCACGTCCAGCACGCTGGGCGTGGCGCTGGCATTCGAGCCTGCGGAGGACGACGTCATGCGCCGCCCTCCCCGGCCTCCGCAGGAAAAGCTGCTGTCCGGCCTGTTCGCGTGGCGTGTGCTCATGGTGGCGGTTTGCATGGCGGCGGCTTCGCTCGGGCTGTTCCTGTGGGAGCTGTCCAACGGCGCTGCGATCGAAACCGCGCGCACCATGGCTGTCAGCGCGGTGGTGGTGATGGAGATGTTCTACCTGCTCAACAGCCGGCACATCGAGCGCAGCGTGCTGTCGCGCGAGGGCCTGCTGGGCAATCCCAAGGTGCCGCTGACCATCGCCCTCTGTGCGCTGCTGCAACTGGGCTTCGTGCACCTGCCCTGGATGCAGGCCGTGTTCGGCTCCACGGACCTGTCTGTGCAGGAATGGTCGCGCGTCCTGCTGGCCGGGCTGGCCGTCTTCACGCTGGCCGAACTGGAGAAGGCGGCTTTGCGGCGCTGGCGCGCACGCCGCGCCCATCGCTGACACGGACCACGCCTACCCCAGCAGACGGCACAGCGCGGCCAGGTCGCGCACGGTGGCAGGGGGCGCCACCGCGTGCGGCCACGCCGCATCGCCCCGATTGAGCCAGGCCGCCTGCATGCCGGCGCCCAGCGCGCCATGCGCATCCAGCGTGGCGTCGTCGCCTATGTGCAGCACGGCCGCGGGCGGCAGGTCCAGCACCCGCGCCGCCTCGTGGAAGATGCGGGGGTCGGGCTTGGCAATACCGAACTCGCGGGCGCTGATGCTGGCGCGAAAGTACCGTCCGATGCCGATGGCCTGCAGGTCCGCATTGCCATTGGACAGCGCCACCACCGGGTGGCGCGCCGAGAGGAATTCCAGCGCCGCTATCGCATCGTCGAACAGCTCCACCCGCTGGCGCTCGGCAAAGAACACGTCGAACCCCTGGTCCGTGAGCGACTCGTCCTCGCCCGCCTGGCGCAGCGCTGCGCGGATGGTCTCGCGGCGCAGCACCGTCAGGTCGTGCGACAGGTGCGCATGGGCGGACGCCACCTGCGCACGGAGCATGCGGGACGTGTCGGGCGACGCCAGCAGCGCCGAGGCGCCGGGCGCCACCGTGAGCAGCCACTCGATCAACACCTTCTCAGCCCGCGCAATGGTGGGCCAGATAGGCCATAGGGTGTCATCCAGGTCAAGAGTGATGGCGCGGATGCGGGAAATATCGAGCATGGCCCGAGCATACCGCCCGGCATTTGCCACAATCACCGCATGCCCGCCTCGCCTTCTCACCATGCCGCCCAGACGGCCTCAGCCTCTTCGATCCAGACCGCCGCAGCACGCGAAAGCACCGCCATTCTGCTGTGCAACCTGGGCACGCCAGACGCCCCCACCGCACCGGCGCTGCGCCGCTATCTGGCGCAGTTCCTGGGCGACCCGCGGGTGGTGGAAATTCCGCGGGCGCTGTGGCTGCCTCTGCTGTACGGGATCATCCTGCGCACGCGGCCGGCCAAGTCGGCCGCCAAGTACGCCAGCATCTGGACGGAAGAAGGCTCCCCACTCGCCGTATGGACGGCCAAGCAGGCGGTGATGCTGCGCGGCTGGCTGGGCGAGGCCGGCCAGCCGGTGCGTGTACTGCCCGCCATGCGCTACGGTCAGCCGGCCATTGGTGCGCAGCTGCAGGTGCTGCAGGACGCCGGCGTGCGCCGCGTGCTGGTGCTGCCGCTGTACCCGCAGTACTCGGCCACGACCACCGCCAGCGTGTTCGACGACGTGGCCGCGTGGGTGCGCCGCTCGCGTTGCTTTCCCGAGCTGCGCTTCGTGAACGACTACCACGACCACCCGGACTACATTGCCGCGCTGGCCCAGTCGGTGCGCGCGCACTGGCAGCGCGAGGGCGGCCCGGCGGACAAGCTGGTGATGAGTTTTCACGGCATTCCCGAACGCAATGTGCGATTGGGCGACCCCTACGCGGAGCAATGCCGCAACACGGCCCGGCTGCTCGCGCAGGCGCTGGGGCTGGGCGAAGACCGGTACCTGCTGACCTTCCAGTCGCGCTTTGGCAAGGCCCGCTGGCTGGAGCCCTACACCGAACCCTCGCTGGTGGCGCTGGCACAGGGCGGCACGCGCCGCGTGGACGTGATGTGCCCAGGCTTCACCAGTGACTGCCTGGAAACGCTGGAGGAGATCAACCAGGAGGCACGCGAGGCCTTCCTGCACGCAGGCGGCCAGGACTTCCGCTACATCCCCTGCCTGAACGACAACCCCGCCTGGATCACCGCCTTGAGCCGCATTGCGCAACAGCACCTGGCGGGCTGGAGCCAGCCATGAGCGCGCCCTGCACGGCACTCGCACCCGGCCAGCTGCGCCTGAGCATCCGCCCCGAGAGCCTGGGCTTTGACGACACGCGCGCGCTGGTGGCCGAGCCCCTGCCGTGGATCGGCCAGCAGCGCGCGTTCGATGCGGCCCGGTTCGGGCTGACCATGCAACAGCCCGACTACCACCTGTTCGTGCTGGGCGAGGTCGGCAGCGGCCGTGCCTCCCTGATGCGCCAGGCCATGGACGAAGCGGCCGCCAGCCGGCCCGTGCCGCCGGACCTGTGCTTTCTGCACGACTTTGACGCACCCGAACGTCCACGCGCCCTGCGCCTGCCCGCGGGCCAGGGGCGCCAGCTGCGCGACCAGATGGCGAGCTGGAGCCGCCAGCTGGAGGCGGAGATCCCCAAGCGCCTGGCTGCGCCGGACGTGAAGAACGAGCGCGAGCGCATCCACAAGCGCTACCAGAGCGACGAGGCGCGCGCCTTCAGCCAGTTGGCCGACTTCGCGCGTGCACGGCGGTTTCGCCTGTCGCGTGAACAGGGGCAGATGGTGTTCACCCTGCTGGGCCCGGGCGGCGAGCCGCTGACGGAGGCCGATGGCGCAGCGCTCGGCGCACCCGAGCGCGCCGCCATCGAGCTGGCCGAGCAGGAGCTGCGCACGGAGATCGTGCGCTTCCTGGAACAGACCCGCCCGCTGGAGCGCGCGCGCGACGATGCGCTGGCGCAGCTTCTGCGCCAGAGCGCCGGCCCGCTGGTGACGCACGGTCTGGACGACATCCGCCAGGGCCTGCGCAAGCAGATCAAGGACGCGGTCAAGCTGGGACGCTGGCTCGACCAGGTGCAGCGCGAGGTGCTCGACGACCTTGAGCTCTTCGTGCCTCACGAAGGCGAGCAGCCCGACGATCCGCAGGAAGAGGAACGCCGCGACCAACTGGCCAACCTGCTGGCGCTGTGCCAGGTGAACCTGGCGGTGGACAACGCTTCCCTGAAGGGCGCGCCAGTGGTGGTCGAAGACAACCCGCAGCTGCGCAACCTGTTCGGCCACATCCAGTACGAATCCGGGGAAGACGCGCCGTATGCCGATTTCTCCAGCATCCACGCCGGCGGCCTGCTGCGTGCGCACGGCGGCTACCTGATGCTGTTCCTGCGCGACCTGCTGGGCGATACGCCGCTGTGGGAACGGCTGCGCCGCTTCCTGCGCTGCAGCCGCCTGGCGGTCGAGGACACGGCCGCCAGCCATGGCGGTGGTGGGCCGACAGTGGCGCTGCAGCCCGAGGGCGTGGATGTGGACGTCAAGCTCGTGCTGATCGGCACCGCCGTCGAGTATTACGTGCTGCAGGAGGGCGACGAAGACCTGGCGCAGCGCTTTCGCGTGAAGGTGGATTTTGCCGAGCGCTTCACCGCCAGCGCCCAGACGCATTACGCCAGCGCCGTGTTCATCGCGCGCGCGTGCGCCCGCCGCGGCCTGCCGCACTGCAGCGCCGCGGCCGTGGCCCGCCTGCTGGAATTCACCCACCGCGAGGCCGACGACCAGTCGCGCCAGAGCGCGCGCTTTTCCCTGCTGGAAGCCCTGCTGCTCGAAAGCGCGGCCCAGGCACGGGCACGCGGCGCGGCGCTGACCGATGCGGCCGACGTGGAAGCCGCACTGATCGCCAAGCGCCAGCGCCACAACGCCCCCGAGGAGGCATTGCACGAATCGATTGCCGAGGGCGAGTTGCTCATCACGCTGGACGGCACGCGCGTCGGCCAGTTGAATGCGCTCACGCAGATCGACCTGGGCGACTACCGCTTCGGCTTTCCGGTGCGCATCACCGCGCGCACGCATGCGGGCCAAGAAGGCCTGGTCAACATCGAGCGCGAGGTCGAGCTGTCCGGCCCGATCCACGACAAGGGCGTGCTCATCCTGCACAGTTATTTCAGCGCGCTGTTCGGACACCTGGCGCCGCTGGCGCTCAACGCGTCCATCGTGCTGGAGCAGGAGTACAGCGGCATTGAGGGCGACTCGGCCTCCTGCGCCGAGCTGTATGCCCTGCTGTCGTCGCTGTCGGGCCTGCCGCTGCGCCAGGACATCGCGGTTACCGGCGCGCTCAACCAGCACGGTGAGGTGCTGCCCGTGGGCGGGCTGAACGAGAAGATCGAGGGCTGGTTCCGCGTGTGCGCGCACGCGGGCCTGACCGGCACGCAGGGCGTGCTAATTCCGGCACGCAACCAGCGCCACCTGATGCTCTCGCCCGCCGTGGTGGATGCGGTCGCGGCGGGGCGCTTTCACGTCTATACGGCGCAGCACGTCAGCGAGGGCATTGCGCTGCTCACTGGTACGCACGCGGGCCTCACCCCCGGCGAGCCGTGGGAAGGCAGCGTGCGGGCGCGCGCCGAAAGCACGCTGCTGGCCTACCGCCGCGCGTGGCAGGCCATGGCGCTGGGGCGGCGGCGCGTGCCGCGCAGGCTCGGCAGCGGCCTCTGAAAGCCGCCCGGCGCCGCGGTGGGCCGGGCCTGGCTTATCCATATTGGCTATAAGAACAATCCGATTCTGTCGTTGATGAGGCTCAAGGGCGCGGGACAATGACGCCCTTCCCTGAACGACTGTTTTCGAGATCGCCATGAAAAAACTGCTCGCCCTCGCGGTATTCGCCACGGCCGCCCATGTGGCCCCTGCGGCGTGGGCAGCCCAGCCACTGCTGACGCCCGCCGAACTGAAGGCCCAGACAACGCAGGCCACGCCGCCGCGCGTGATCGACATCCGCGACCCCGCCAGCTACGGCGCCCAGCACATTCCGGGTGCGGTGAATGCCCCCTACGGCAAGTGGCGCGGCCCCGCCAGCAACCCGGGTGAACTACCCGACCTGCCCCGGCTCACCGCGCTGGTGCAGTCGCTGGGGCTCACGCCCACCACGCATGCCGTGGTGGTCTCCACGGGCGCGGACCCGACGGATTTCGGCGCTGCGGCGCGCGTGTACTGGACGCTGAAGCTGCTGGGCCTCAAGGAACTCTCCATCCTCAATGGCGGCATGAAGGCCTGGGGCCAAGCCCAGCTTCCGTTGACGGCCGAGGTGCCACAGGTCGCGGCCAGCCAGTACACGCCCACGCTGGACACCCGCCTGCTGGCCACGCGCGAGGACGTGGGCCAGCACATTCGCCTGAGCAACGCAGCACTGGTGGATTCGCGCCCCGATGCCTTCTACCAGGGCAAGGTGCGTGCGCCCGCGGCCAAGGTGTCTGGCACCCTGCCGGGCGCGCAGCAGCTGGACTTCAACCAGTGGTTCGTTCCCGGCACCTCCACCTTCGTGGATGCGGCGACGGCCCGGCAGATCGCCGCCAAGGTCAAGCGCGAACAGGGCCAGGACATGGTCGCGTTCTGCAATACCGGCCACTGGGCGGCCACCGACTGGTTCGGCCTGTCCGAAGTGGCGGGCCTGCCCGGCGTGAAGCTGTATGCCGGCTCCATGGTGGACTGGACCCAGTCCCAGGAGCCGCCGCTGATGGCGAACCAGCCCACCCGCGCCGAGGCACTGGCCTACGACGCCAAGCAGTGGTGGGAACGCAAGCTCAAGTAAGGCAGCCCACTGCGCTGGGCACCTGACAGCCTCATAGTCAAATCGGCCTCTAGCGCTTGCCAGGCAAGCGCTAGCAGCTCACTTTTTTGAATCTCTAGCCCTCTTCCATGAAACGACTCCCTCTTGCGGCCCTGCTGGCCATTTTCTTGGGCTGGCTGCTGTGGACCGTGTCCGTGCGGCAAGCGGCCCTGTTCGCCGTAGGTCTGGGCCTGGGCGCGGTGCTGGCCGGCCAGCGCTTTGGCTTCACCACGGGCTGGCGCATGCTCATCGAGGACAAGGACGCCAGCGGCGTCATGGGCCAGCTGCTGCTGCTGGCACTGGCCGCCGCACTGGCCATGCCGCTGCTGGGCCACTTCCCTGAACTGACGGCCGCCCTGGGCCCACCCAGCGTGAGCCTGCTGGTCGGCGCCTTCGTGTTCGGGCTGTGCATGCAGATTGCCGACGGCTGCGGCAGCGGCACGCTGTACAAGGCGGGCCTGGGCATTCCGATGAACGCGGCGATCCTGCCGCTGTTCGCGCTCGGCAGCTTCCTGGGCTCAATGCACCTGGGCTTCTGGCTGGACCTCGGCCGCGCGCAGCCCGTCGGTTTGGTCAATCGCTTCGGTTGGCAACAGGCACTGTTGATCACGCTGGCGGTGCTGGCCGTGGTCGCGGTGGGGGTGCGCTGGTATGCGCGCCGCGCCCAGGGGCCGCAAGGCACGCAGCCCCAGCCGCTGCTGGTGCGCAGGTGGATCGTGGGCGCCGTGCTGCTGGCGCTGCTGGCCACGCTGAACCTGGTGATCGCCGGCCAGCCCTGGGGTGTGGTGTACGGCTTTGGCCTGTGGGCGGCAAAACTCGCCCAGGCCAGCGGTGCCGCGGACCTGGCGGGCAACTGGTTCTGGAACCAGCCCGGCAATGCCGCCCGCCTGCAGGAGACCGTGCTGCTGGACGTGACCAGCATCACCAACATCGGCATCCTCGGGGGCGCTCTGTGGGTGTCGGCCGGCAAGCCGGTCACGGCCAAGGCGCTGACGGGCACGCAATGGGCAGTGGCCCTGGTCGCGGGCCTGCTGCTGGGGTACAGCTCGCGCCTGGCCTTCGGCTGCAACGTCGGCGCCATGCTGTCGGGCATCTCCACGGGCAGCATCCACGGCTGGATCTGGGTGCCGCTGGCCTTCGCAGGAACGATCTTCGGCCTGCGCATCCGCCGCCATTTCGGCTTCTGAACCGGAGGAGCACAACGCCATGACACGACACACCACACTGCGCCTGACCTTCTGGGCCGTGCTCGCCGCCTTCCTGGCCTGGGACTACAGCAACTCCGCCCCGGTGGACCTGCGCTTCGAGGCGCCGCTGATCGCGGCCGGCTCGGGCAAGGCCGCCTCGGGCGGGCACTGCTCCATGCCGGACTGACGTCCTTCTCCGCGCACAACGCAACAAGGCCTCCACACGGAGGCCTTGTTGCTTGGCGCGGCGAGCGGTATCAGGGCGTATCGGCAGACGGCTTGGCCACCTCGAACCCTGCGTCCTGCCAGGCCTGCAGCCCGCCCAGCAGCGGGCGCACGTTGGAAAAGCCTGCGCGCTGTAGCTGGCGCGCCAACCGGGCGGCCGATATCTCTGCCGGGCAGTCGCAATAAATGACCACGCCGTGCGGATGCGCGTCGTGCGGCAATAGATGGGCGTGGGGTGCTGCCGCGTCCCGGGGGCGCAGCTCCCACGCCTGGGCGCCGGGAATATGGCCCGCGCTGTAGGCCTGACCCGTGCGCACATCGATCACCGTGGGCATGGCCCCCTGGGCCTGCATGCCGCGCAACTCCTGCACCGACACGCGAGGCATCTTCAGCGAGCGCACCGTGCGCTGGCGCTGCCACCACTTGCGCAGAATGAACACGCCCAGGCCCACCGCCAGCAATACCAATCCCCCCTGGCCCAGCGCTGTGAGCACGGCCAGCAGATCCTCGACCGTGGTGCTGAACAGCGATCCCAGCAACACTGCCGAGCCCACCCAGATCAACGCGCCCAGCGTGTCGTACAGCACGAAGACCGACCGCGGCGTGCCCACCACACCCGCAAGCGCGCTGGCGATCGACGCAAAGCCTGGAACGAACTTGGCAATCAGCAGCGACTTGGGGCCCCAGCGGCCGTAGAGCGATTCCGTCTGGCGGATGCAGGCATCAGGCGACAGCGAAATGCGGCAGATGCGCCCCAGCACACGATGGCCGTAGGATTTGCCGGCCTGGTACCACAGCAGGTCGGCAATGAGCGCGGCCGCCACGGCCAACAGCACGATGCGTGCGCCGTGCTGCCAGTCGTCGCCCGCCACCGCGCCGGTGACCACCAGCACTGGATAGGCGGGAATGGGCGCACCCAGCTGCTCGATCAGCACGTTCAGGAACACGACACCTAGGCCGTATTCGCGAATCAGATCCACCAGAAAACCCATGTCGCGGTTCCCTTCATGCCGTGCCGGCGTCGCCGCTGACGCCCAGGCAATGCAAGCCTCACATGCTAGCTGCAACGGCTGCGCCGAGTGAGACCTGAAATAAGGAAACTGCGTTGCGTGGATGGCAACAATGCAGGCACACCGCGCAAGCCGTGCGCCGCTTCACCCCTGCGCGGGCTGGCCCTGCAAAAAACGCTGCACCCAGGCCAGTTGCTGCGGCACGTTGAGCGCGGGCGCGTGGCCGCAGCCCGGCACCTCGACCACCTCCAGCAGCCCGCGTGCGCCCGGGCCCCGGCGCTGCATCTCCTGCACCACCGCGGGCAGCACCAGGTCGGACTCGGCCCCGCGCAGGCACAGCACGGGAATGTCGAGCCGGTCGTAGTGCGGCCAGACGAGATAGTCGTCCTCATGCCGCGTGAACTGCTGCACCATGGCCGGGTCGTAGTGCGGGGTCACGCGCCCATCGGACAGGCGGCGCAGCGAGGTCTCGGTGAGGCGCAGCCACTGCGCATCGCTGAGCCAGCCGAACGGCGCGTAGGTGCGGCGAAAGAAGGCCTCCAGCTCCATCACGGTATCGAACTGGGGCGGCTGGCCCGCATAGGCCTTGATGCGCTCCAGCGCGGGGCCGGCCAGCTGCGGGGCATTGTCGTTGAGCACCAGGTGCGTGATGCGCCCGTGCAGGCGCGGCGCCAGCAGGCCGGCGGCGCACACGGTGCCGATGGCGCCGCCCATCGACGTACCCACCCACTGCACCCGCTGCACACCCAGCTGGTCCAGCAGCTCCTCCACAACGCGTGCATAGAAAGCCAGCGTGTATTCGCGCTGCGGATCACGGCTCCACTGGCTCAGGCCGCGACCCAGGGTGTCGGGGCACAACACGCGCCAGCCATGGGCCGCCAGGTGTGCGGCCAGCTCGTCCATGTCGCGTCCGGTGCGTGCCAGGCCGTGCCAGGCTACCACCACCGGCGCGCCGGGCGCGCCCCAGTCGGTCAGGTGGATTTCATAGCCGGCGCAGCGCACGTAGCGCGAGACGAAGGACATGGTGCAGCCTTTGTGCAGGGAGAGTGTGATCGCCGCGGGCGGCGAGACCCTGGCGCATCTGGGTGTTGGGAATCACCTCCTCCACCATGCGGCCCACGAAGTCATGGACCGAATGCACGCCCAGGTCGGGCAGGAAGCGGCGATAGCCCTCGTTGACCCACACAATGCGCCCGCTCAGGTCCACGAGGAACATGCCCTGGCTCATGGTGGAAAAGAGCTGGAACATGGAGCGCGCAGCCAGTTCCAGGATGCCCTGCGCATCCAACGGCAAGGGCGAGGCGTCGGTATGCAGGGGCATGGTCGGATGGTAACGCCGGCGTTCGACGCGCATTGCAAATTAATAAGAACCATTCTCAACATAGAGCTATACTCCGCGCCTGTGCAAGCGTGCTCTCTGGTGGGGAGGTCCCGGGGGCGGCCGTCCCCCGGGCGCTGGCCGCGCTGCGCTTGCGCGGCGGTACCCGGCGCACTCTTTCTAGGGCCGCGCGCGCGCCGGCGCGGGTAGCGCCGCCGCGCAGCGCTCCATCAACTCGCATCGTCCACGCTCTGGCGCGCATGGGCCAGGTTGCGCTCGGCCCAGCGGCGCAGCACGCGCGGCACGATGAGCACGGCCAGCACGATCACCAGCAGCGTCACGGACATGGGGCGCTGCAGGAAGATCATCCAACTGCCCTCGCCGATGGAAATCGCGTTGCGCAGCTGCGCCTCGGCCAGCGGCCCGAGGATCATGCCCACCACCACGGGCGCCGTAGGGAAGTCGAAGCGCCGCATCAGCACGCCCAGCAAGCCGATGCCGTACAGCAGGAACAGGTCGAACGTGCTCTGGCGCATGCCGTAGGCGCCCACCGTGGCAAAGATCAGGATGCCGGCGTAGAGCTGTGGACGCGGAATCTTCAGCAGCTTCACCCACAGCCCCACCATGGGCAGGTTCAGCACCAGCAGCATGATGTTGCCGATGTACAGCGACGCGATCAGCGCCCACACCAGAGTGGCCGATGTGGTGAACAGCTGCGGGCCGGGGTTCAGCCCATAGTTCTGGAAGGCCCCCAGCAGCACGGCCGTGGTGTTGCTGGTCGGGATGCCCAGTGTCAGCAGCGGGATGAGCGCCGCCGTCACCGTGGCGTTGTTGGCCGCCTCGGGGCCCGCAACCCCCTCGATCGCGCCGCGGGTGCCGAACTCGGCCTTGTCCTCGCCCTTGGCCAGACGTTTTTCGGTCGCGTAGCTCAAGAAGGTGGGAATCTCCGTCCCCCCCGCCGGGATGCAGCCGAAGGGCGTGCCGATCACGGTACCGCGCAGCCATGCGGGAATGGACCGGCGCCAGTCGCGCCGCGTCATGTGCACACGGCCCATCTGGTTCTGCGACTCTTCCACCCGGCCCTCGTACAGCGCCGCATACAGCACCTCGGCCACGGCGAACAGGCCCACGGCCACCAGCACGATGTCGATGCCGTCCAGCAGCTCCATCTTGCCCACGGTGTAGCGGGCGGCCCCCGAGATCTGGTCCATGCCCACGCAGCCCAGCGCCAGGCCCAGGAACAGCGCCGTCATGCCGCGCAGACTGCTCTGGCCCAGCACCGCGCTCACCGTGGTGAAGGCCAGCACCATCAGCATGAAGTACTCGGGCGGGCCGAGCTTGACCGCAAACTCGGCCACGCCCGGCGCGAACAGCGTCACCACCACCGTGGCGATGGTGCCGGCGACGAACGAGCCGATGGCCGACGTGGCCAGCGCCGCGCCCGCGCGCCCGCTCTTGGCCATCTTGTTGCCTTCCATTGCCGTGACCATGCTGGCGGTCTCGCCCGGCGTGTTCAGCAGGATGGACGCCGTGGAGCCGCCATACATGGCGCCGTAATAGATGCCCGCGAAGAAGATCATCGAGGCGGTCATGTCCACCTTGGCCGTGATGGGCAGCAGCATGGCTACCGCCACCGCCGGCCCGATGCCCGGCAGCACACCCACGGCCGTTCCCAGCGCGCAGCCCACCAGGGCCCACAGCAGGTTCGCCGGCGTGATCGCCGTGGCAAAGCCTGCGAGCAATGCGTCAAAGATTTCCATAGCACTCAATCCCCGGTTTGAACGCGGCCTGCGCCGGCGCCATCGAAGCAGCCAAAGTCAGCATGCATGTGCACTCTCCCGCGCCCTGGCCTACAGCCACCCGGTGGCGGTCAGGCCCGGCAGGTTGATCGCCAGGAACTGCGTGAACAGCCAGAACACCGGCGCGGCGATGGCCAGCCCGGTCGCCACATCCACGGCCAGCACGCGCGGCGACAGCAGGCCCGTCTGCCCGCCCGCGCGGCGCAGCCCCTGCACGGCCAGCGCATAGCACAGCGTGCAGCCCACGATGAAGCCCAGCTCCACGATCAGCGCCGCATTCAGCAGAAGCCCCGCCGACACCCAGGCAAAGGGCCCCCACGCCGCGCGCGGCGCGCCGCCCGGGTCGGCCGCCTGGCGGTAGCCGCCCGTGGCAGCCTCCCAGATCAGCCAGCCGCCACACACGGCCAACACCAGGGCGCAGGCCCACGGCAGGAAGTTGGGGCCCACGCCGCCATAGCCGGCGTTGCCGGGGATCTCCAGCGCGCCCCAGGCCATGGCCGCGGCCACCAGGATGACGCCGGCGCCCACGGCGGCCTGCCAGCCGGGCGATGGCACGGCGCTGGCGGGGGCAACGGAGGGAGGGGAAGAGGAAAGCTCAGACATGGCTGCGGCCTCCGGGAAGGCGCCGCACCGCAGCGGCGCAGGTTTCAAACAAAAAACGGCCCTAGCGCTTATCCATCAAGCGCTGACAGCTCTCAAAAAAGGAGCGCCGCAGCACACTGCGGCGCCGCCGGGCTTAGACCATGCCCGACTTCACCATGGTGGCGCGCAGGCTGGCGAACTCGCTGTCCACGAAGTTGGCGAAGTCGTCGCCGGCCAGCCACGCGGGCGTCCAGCCGTTCTTCTCCAGCGCCTCGGCCCACGCCTTGCTCTTGACGGCCTTCTCCACCATTGCCACCAGCGCCTTGCGCTGCTCGGCCGTGATGCCGGGCGCGCCGTACACACCGCGCCAGTTGCCGATCTCGACGTTGATGCCCTGCTCCTTGAGCGTGGGCACGTTCACGCCCTTCAGGCGCTGGCCCGAGGTCACGCCGATGGGCTTCATCTTGCCCGCGGCGATGTACTCGGAGAACTCGCTGTAGCCGCTGCCGCCCACGGTGACGTTGCCGCCCAGGATGGCCGCCGTCGCCTCCCCGCCCCCACGGAAAGCCACGTAGTTGATGCGCGCCGGGTCCACCCCCACTTCACGGGCGATCATGGCCGCCGCGATGTGCTCGGTGGAGCCGCGCGAGCCGCCGCCCCATTTCACGCTGCCGGGGTCCTTCTTGAGCTGCGCCACCACCTCGGCCATGCTCTTGAAGGGCGAGTTGGCGGGCAGCACGAAGACGTTGTATTCGCTGGTCAGCCGCGCGATCGGCGTGGCCTGGCTCAGGTTGACCGGCGGCTTGCCGGTGATGATGCCGCCCAGCATCACGGCGCCCATCACCATCAGCGCGTTCGGGTCGCCCTTGGAGCCGTTCACGAACTGCGCCAGGCCGATGGCGCCGGCCGCGCCGCCCTTGTTGTCATAGGTCACGCTGGAGGCCACGCCCGCATCCTGCAGGGCCTTGCCCAGGGCGCGGCCCGTGGTGTCCCAACCGCCGCCGGGGTTGGCGGGCAGCATCATCTTGACGGCCACGGCGGCCTGGGCCGACAGCGGCAGGCTGCCCGCGGCGGCCAGTGCCGCCAGCGACTTCAGAAAGGTATCGCGACGCATGTTGTCTCCTTGCTTGTTAGAAAAAGGGAACGCTGACCGGCGCGATGATGCGCGCGCAAGCTGTCAAACGGCTGTCCACGGCACCAGGGTTAACACCGAGATCCGCGCGCCAACCGCCACCCGCCGCAAACGCGTTCTAATCCGCGGATGCAACTGCTTCTCGTCGAAGACGACGCCACCATGCAGGCCACGCTGCAGCGCTCGCTGGCGCGCCGCGGCATGGCCGTCACCGCCCTTGCGGACGGGCGCGCCGCGCTGGCCGAATGGCGCGCGCACCCGCCCGACGCCGTGGTGCTGGACCTCACCCTGCCCGGCCTGGACGGCCTGCAGGTACTGCAACAGGCACGCGCCGGCGGCCTGCGCACCCCCGTGCTGCTGCTGACCGCGCGCGGCACCGTGGGCGACCGTGTGCTGGGCCTGAACGCGGGGGCCGACGACTACCTGCCCAAACCTTTTGACCTGGACGAGCTGGAGGCCCGGCTGCGCGCCCTGCTGCGCCGCAGCGGCGATGCGGCAGATGACAAACAGGCCTCCAACGCGCTGGTGATGGGCGCCCTGCGCTATGAAAAAGAAAGCGGTGCCATCTATCTGCACGATGCGCCCATGGACCTCACCCCGCGGGAGTTGGCGCTGCTGCGCACCCTGCTGGCCCAGCCGGGGCGCGCAGTCGCCAAGGAGCGGCTGTATGAACTGGTCTTCCCCGGCCAGAGCGAGGTGCAGTACGAGGCTATCGAAGTGGTGGTGTACCGCGTGCGCAAAAAACTCGCAGGCACCGGCGTGGCCCTGATGACGCTGCGCGGCCTGGGCTACCTGCTCAAGCCAGAGACATGAAACAGCCCGTGAGTCGCTGCGCGCCTTCCCCCTCCAGGCAGGCGATGCCGCAGGCCCGGCCGGGCCCGCTGCGCGGCGCACGCTGGCATGGTTTGCGCCACCGCCACCAGACAGGAGCGGGGGCGCCTGTGCGCCAGGCTCCCCACCACGCGCAACGCAGCCGGGTGGCGGCATGACGCGCCCGCAGTCGCTGCGCCGCCAATTGCTCGTGGGCATCCTGCTGCCCACGCTGCTCTTCGTGGGCGCGAACACCTACAGCCTGCACCGCCAGGCACTGGCCGCGCTGCACACTGCCTATGACCGCACGCTGCTGGCTTCGGCCAAGACCATCAGCGAGCAGCTGGACGTGCGCGGCTGGGACGACATGGCCGAGCTGCGCGCCATCGTGCCCTACGCGGCGCTGGAGGCCTTCGAGGCCGACAACCAGAGCCGCATGTTCTACCGCGTGTCCAACCTGCGCGGCGACTTGATTTCCGGCTTTGCCGAACTACCCGCCTGGCATGGCACCATCCCGCAGCGCCCGCCCTATGCGGCGCTCGTGGACTTCTATGACGACCGTTTTCGCGATCAGCCCGTGCGCGTGGCCGTGCTGCTGCAGCCCGTGGCCAGCAGCGAGGGCCGCGGCATGGCCGTGATCCAGGTGGCGGAAACACTGGAGCTGCGCGAAGCGGCGGCCCTGCAGATCCTGCACACCACGCTGGCGCGCCAGGCGCTGCTGCTGGCGCTCATCGCGGGCATCGTGGTGCTGGTGGTGCAGCGCGCCACGCAACCGGTGCGCCAACTGAGCAGCGACCTGCAGGCCCGTACCGAAGGCGACCTGGCCCCCCTTGCCGCCCCCACCGCGCCGCGCGAGCTGCAGCCGCTGATCGACGCCACCAACGCGGTCATGCAGCGCCTGTCGCGCCTGCTCGCCCACCAGCAGCGCTTTGTGCGCGACGCGTCACACCAGCTGCGCACACCGCTGGCCGTGCTCAAGACGCAGGTGCAGTCCGCCCTGCGCGGCGACCTGCCGCCCACGCAGGCGCTGCAGGAAATCGGCCACACCGTGGACCGCGCCACGCAGCTGGCCAACCAGATGCTGGCGCTGGCCAAAGTGGAGCAGCTGCGCCAGCAGGGCGAGGTGCCCGTGACGCGGCTGGACACAGTGCTGCGCGAGATGGCGCTCGAGCTTTCTCCGCTGATCGCACAGGGCGACCTGGACTTCGGCATCACCACCGACGCCGCTCCCATCCACGCGCATGAATGGATGCTGCGCGAGCTGTGCCGCAACCTGCTGCACAACGCCATACGCCATGCGCCGCCCGGCACGGAACTCGCCGTCACGCTGCACCGCGAGGACGGTGAGGCGGTCCTCACCCTGGCCGACGCCGGCCCCGGCATCGACGACGAACTGGCGGCGCGGCTGTTCCAACCGTTTTCGGCCGGCGACGTGCGCACGGGTTCGGGCCTGGGCCTGGCAATTTGCCAGGAGATCGTGCACGCGCTGGGTGGCAGCATCACCCTCGCCAATCGCCAGGCGGACGGCCGCGTGCTGGGCCTGGACGCCGTGGTGCGGCTGCCACTGGCCGGCGCCTGAACCGTTTTTCACGCACGCCGCCCCAGGCAAAATCACGCCGATGACGACACCACCCGATGCAATGCGCCTGGACAAATGGCTGTGGTGCGCGCGCTTTTACAAGACCCGCAGCCTCGCCGTGGAAGAGATCGGCAAAGGCCGCGTAACCGTCAACGGCCAGGCGGCCAAGGCCGCGCGTGAACTGCGCGCGGGCGACACCGTCGCGCTGCGCCAGGGCGCGGTCGCCCGCACGGTCGTAGTGCGTGCCTTGAGCAACTTCCGCGGCCCGGCGCCCGTGGCGCAGCAGCTCTATGAGGAAACGCCCGAGAGCCTCGCCGCGCGCGCGCAGGCCGCCGAGGCGCGCCGCCTGGCGCCCGAGCCGGCCGCCGCGCTGCGCGAGGGCCGCCCCACCAAGCGCGACCGCCGCTCCATGGACCACCTGCGCCATGACTGGGACGACCGCTGGAGCGCCTCCATCGACGACTGAGATGGGCAGGGCTTGGGCACAGCGCCGCAGCCTGTGGCAGCCAGCCGCCGCCCCACGACGCGAAAGCACAGCGCGCCCACACGGGCCGTGCGCGCTAAGCCCGAAGCGCTATGCCCGAAGCGCTATGCCCAAAGATCAGGCCGCCAGGCGTTCATCCTGCGCCGCGTCATGCCATGCGTCACCCTCTCCCGCCAGCAGTACCAGGTCCTGCGCGGGCCGGTCGCACGGCGATGCGCGAAAGCGCACGGCAATGTCCGCGGCCGCGGGCGAGAAGAACAGCACCACGCGGTCCTCGGCCGCATCGAAGTGCGAGAACAGCGCCCGCCCCGTGCCGGGCTGCGCCATGAGGAACCTCGCCATGAAAACCTGCTGAATCTGCCGCAGGGGCTCGAAGGCCTGTTGCTCGTTGCCCAGTTGCAGCGTGTACCAATGGCTCACATCCCACCTCGTTTGCCGAAAAAAGATGCACGCATGGTAGACACGCCCGCTGCGGCGGGGCGGTTCGCCAGGGGCGCATCACGGTGTAGGACACAGCCGGCCTGACGGCGTTGCGCCGGCGCCTGCTTCCGCGCTGTCAGGCGCCCTTGGCCGCCCCGCTGACCCGGTACGGCGTAAAGCCCGCCATATCCTCGTTCACCTCCAGCGGCCGGCCCACCGGCGGAAACGCGCGCTGCGGGCACGCGGTGCGCTCGCACACCTTGCAGCCCATGCCGATGGGCACCGGCGCCTCGGGGTCGGCCAGGTCCAGCCCGCGCGCATAGACCAGTTGGCCCGCGTGCTGCACGTCGCAGCCCAGCGCCACCGAGAAGGTCTTGCCCGGCGCGCCCCAACCGCCGGTGCTGCGCGTGACGGTGCGCGCGATCCACAGGTACACGCGCCCGTCGGGCATGCGCGCCAGCTGCCGCACGATGCGCCCGGGCTGGGCAAAGGCCTCGTACACGTTCCACAGCGGGCAGGTGCCGCCGATCTTGCTGAAGTGAAAGTGCGTGGCCGACTGGCGCTTGCTGATGTTGCCCGCCCGGTCCACGCGGATGAAGAAGAACGGCACGCCGCGCGCGCCGGGGCGCTGCAGGGTGGACAGGCGGTGGCACACCGTCTCGAAGCCCACGCCCCAGTGCTGGCCCAGGCGCTCGATGTCGTAGTGCAGCGCCTCGGCCGTCCGCAAGAAGGCGCCGTAGGGCAGCAGCAGCGCGCCCGCGAAGTAGTTGGCCAGGCCGATGCGCGCCAGCGTGCGCGCCGCCTCGCCCGACAGCGCCGCTCCCTGCACGCTGTGCTGCAGCAGGTGCGGCACTTCCAGGAAGGCCAGTTGCGTCGCCATCTGGAAAGCGCGCTGCGCGCCCTGCAGCGTGGGCGACAGGTACAGCACGCGTGCGGCGGCATCGAAGCGCCGCTGCACGGCGGCGCCCTCGCCTGCCTCATCGCCGTCGCCGCCCTGCAGCAGCGCGACACGCACACCGTGGGCCTGCTCCAGCCGCGCCTGCAGCGCGGCGCCGGCCGCGCCAGGCACCAGCCGCCACTGGGCGGCCAGGTGCTCGGCAGCGTCATCCAGCTCGGCGATGTGGTTGTGGCGCGCGAAGAAGAAGTCGCGCACCTCCTCATACGCCATGGGCGGGGTCTGCGCCGTGCTGGCCGCGCCGCCGCGCTCGTCGCCGTAGTGCGCGGCCAGCGCCTCCAGGCGCTCGCGCGCCTCGGCGCGGCCGCGGTGCAGCGCCAGCAGCACGCGCGCCACGGCGGGCATGTTGGCGGCCAGCTCGCGCACCTCGGCCAGCGAGACGGCATCGGCCGGCGCGCCGGGCGGCAGGTCGGCCAGCACGTCGCGCAGGCCGGCGATCAGGCGCGCCTCGTCGCCCTCTGAAAAGTGCTGCACGTCCACGCCGAACACGGCGTTGATCTTGAGCAGCACCGGCACCGTCAGCGGGCGCTGGTTCTGCTCGATCTGGTTCAGGTAGCTGGCGGAAATCTCCAGCGCCCGCGCCAGCGCCACCTGGGTCAGGCCCCTCTCCTCGCGCAGGCGGCGCAAGCGCACACCCATGAAGGTTTTTTTCATTCCAATCTTTCGCAAACTTTGCAAAACACCCCGCAAGCCTTCGCAATCGTTCGCCAATTCAGGGCTTACGGGGGGCATCCATTGTGCGTAGATTGCGAAGCATGACAAGCCCCACAGGCACCCTCGAAACCCGCGACATGGTCTTCCCCGCCCATGCCAACCACCACGGCACGCTGTTCGCCGGCCAGGGGCTGGAGCGCATGGCGCGCGCCGCGTTCCTGGCCGCGCGCGATGCCGCCGGCTGCGACGTGGTGATGGCCGCCGTCACCGGCGTGCAGTTCTGCGCCCCCGTGCCCGTGGGGCGGGCGCTGGCGCTGCGCGCCTGGGTCAGCCGCGTGGGGCGCAGCTCGCTCACCGTGTGCGTGCACGGCCTGGCCCAGGCCCCGGGCTGCCCCGACGAGCTGGCCCTGCAGGGCGTCTTCGAGATGGTGGCCGTGAACGCCCACGGGCGGCCCACGGCCATCGCGCATACCTACCTGAACACCCCGCCACACCCCTTCCGACAGGAGACTCCATGAGCACCACCGACACCGCAACCGCCCTCCCGCGGGCCAAGAAATCCGTCGCCCTCTCGGGCGTGGCCGCCGGCAACACTGCGCTGTGCACCGTGGGCAGGAGCGGCAACGATCTGCACTACCGCGGCTACGACATCCTGGACATCGCCGAGGTCTGCGAGTTCGAGGAGATCGCCCACCTGCTGGTGCACGGCAAGCTGCCCACGCGCGCCGAACTGCGCGCCTACAAGGCCCGGCTGCGTGCGCTGCGCGGCCTGCCCGGCAGCGTGAAGGCCGCTCTGGAGCAACTGCCCGCGGCCAGCCACCCCATGGACGTGATGCGCACCGGCGTATCCGCCCTGGGCTGCGCCCTGCCCGAGAAAGACGACCACAACCTGGCCGGCAGCCGCGACATCGCGGACCGGCTGCTGGCATCGCTGGGCAGCATGCTGCTGTACTGGTACCACTTCAGCAACTCGGGCCGGCGCATCGCGGTGGAGACACAGGACGACTCCATCGGCGGGCATTTCCTGCACCTGCTGCACGGCGACAAGCCCTCGGACGGCTGGGTGCGCGCCATGCACACGTCGCTGAACCTGTATGCCGAGCACGAGTTCAACGCCAGCACCTTCGCCGCGCGCGTGATCGCCGGCACGGGCAGCGACCTGTATTCCTGCATCGCCGGCGCCATCGGTGCGTTGCGCGGGCCCAAGCACGGCGGCGCGAACGAAGTGGCCTTCGAGATCCAGAAGCGCTACGACACGCCCGACGCGGCCGAGGCCGACATCCGACGCCGCGTGCAAGCCAAGGAGGTGGTGATCGGCTTCGGCCACCCGGTCTACACCGTGAGCGACCCGCGCAACGGGGTCATCAAGGCCGTGGCCAAGCGCCTGTCGGATGCCGCCGGCTCGACCAAGATGTACGACATCGCCGAGCGGCTGGAGCGCGTGATGTGGCAGGAAAAGCAGATGTTCCCCAACCTGGACTGGTTCAGCGCCGTGAGCTACCACATGATGCAGGTGCCCACCGCCATGTTCACGCCGCTGTTCGTCATCGCCCGCACCAGCGGCTGGGCGGCGCACGTGATCGAGCAGCGCGCGGACAACAAGATCATCCGCCCCAGCGCCCACTACACCGGCCCCGACGACCAGAAGTTCGTGCCCATCGAGGAACGCGTTTGACAAAAACCATAGCTGGCAGCGTTTGCCGTTACTGGATTTCCAGCACTTTTTGCATGAAATCTGTTGACAGGCAAGCGCCAGCAGCTATCACAACAAGAGCACCACGATGACCACGAACACCGCCCACCGCAAACCCCTGCCCGGCACGGCGCTGCAGTTCTACGACGCGCGCGAGGCCGTCGAGCGGCTTACCCCCGGCGCCTGGGCCACGCTGCCCTACACCGCCCGCGTGCACGCCGAGAACCTGGTGCGCCGCGCCGACCCGGCGCAGTTGCCGGACTACCTGCGCCAGTTGATCGAACGCCGGCGCGACCTGGACTTTCCCTGGTACCCCGTGCGCGTGGTGTGCCACGACATCCTGGGCCAGACCGCGCTGGTCGATCTGGCGGGCCTGCGCGATGCGATCGCCCAGCAAGGGGGCGACCCGGCGGCCGTGAACCCTGTGGTGCCGGTACAGCTCATCGTGGACCACTCGCTGGCCGTGGAGTGCGGCGGCCATGACCCCGAGGCGTTCACCAAGAACCGCGCCATCGAGGACCGCCGCAACGAGGACCGCTTTCACTTCATCGAGTGGACGAAGAAGGCCTTCGCCAACGTGCAGGTCATCCCGGCGGGCAACGGGATCATGCACCAGATCAATCTGGAAAAAATGTCGCCCGTCGTGCACGTGCAGGACGATGGACAGGGCAAGGTCGCCTTTCCCGACACCTGCGTGGGCACCGACAGCCACACGCCGCACGTCGATGCGCTGGGCGTGATCGCCGTGGGCGTGGGCGGGCTGGAGGCCGAGGCCGTGATGCTGGGCCGCGCCAGCTGGATGCGCCTGCCCGACATCGTGGGCGTCAGGCTCACCGGCAAACGCCAGCCGGGGATTACCGCGACCGACATCGCGCTGGCGCTGACCGAGTTCCTGCGCAAGGAGAAGGTCGTGGGCGCCTATGTGGAATTCTTCGGCGAGGGCGCGGACAGCCTCTCGATCGGCGACCGCGCCACCATCAGCAACATGTGCCCCGAATACGGCGCCACCGCCGCGCTGTTCTACATCGACGCGCAGACCACCGATTACCTGCGCCTGACCGACCGCGCGCAAGACCAGGTGCGGCTGGTGGAGACCTACGCCCGCGCCGCCGGTCTGTGGGCCGATACCCTGCGCGAGGTGCGGTACGAGCGCACGCTGCACTTCGACCTGTCCAGCGTGGTGCGCAACATGGCCGGCCCCAGCAACCCGCACCGGCGCCTGCCGACCAACGCGCTGGTGGAGCGCGGCATTGCCGATGCCAGCATGCTGGAGAGGGCCCGCGCCGAGGAAGCCAGGGGCCTGCTGCCCGACGGTGCCGTCGTCATCGCCGCCATCACCAGTTGCACCAACACCAGCAACCCGCGCAACGTGATCGCCGCCGGCCTGCTGGCGCGCAACGCCCGCCGCCTGGGCCTGCGGCGCAAGCCCTGGGTCAAGACCTCGCTCGCGCCCGGCTCCAAGGCGGTGGAGCTGTACCTGCAGGAGGCCGGCCTGCTCTCTGATCTGCAGGCGCTGGGCTTTGGCATCGTGGGCTTTGCCTGCACCACCTGCAACGGCATGAGCGGCGCGCTGGACCCGCGCATCCAGCAGGAGATCCTTGACCGCAAGCTCTACGCCACCGCCGTGCTCTCGGGCAACCGCAACTTCGACGGGCGCATCCACCCCTATGCGAGCCAAGCCTTCCTGGCGTCGCCGCCGTTGGTGGTGGCCTACGCGATCGCGGGCACGGTGCGCTTTGACATCGAGCGCGACGTGCTGGCCGTGGTGGAGGGCCGCGAAATCCGCCTGAACGACCTGTGGCCCAGCGACGAGGAGATCGACGCCATCGTCGCCAGCGCCGTGAAGCCCGCACAGTTCCGCGCCGTGTACCAACCCATGTTCGCCCTGCGCAAGGGCGATGGCGAGCGCGCCGCGCCGCAGTACGACTGGCGCCCGCAGTCCACCTACATCCGCCGCCCGCCCTACTGGGACGCCGAAGGCGTGGGCGCGCTGGCCGCCTACCCGCGCACCCTCCAGGGCATGCGCCCGCTGGCGCTGCTGGGCGACAACATCACCACCGATCACCTCTCGCCGTCCAACGCCATCCTGCCCGCCAGCGCGGCGGGCGAATACCTGGCCCGCATGGGCGTGCCCGAGGAGGACTTCAACTCCTACGCCACGCACCGGGGCGACCACCTCACGGCGATGCGCGCCACGTTCGCCAACCCGCAACTCGTCAACGAGATGGCGGTGGTGAACGGCCAGGTGCAAAAGGGCTCGCTCGCCCGCATCGAGCCCGAGGGCCGCGTGACGCGCATGTGGGAGGCCATCGAGACCTACCTGCACCGCCGCCAGCCGCTGGTCATCATTGCCGGGGCCGACTACGGCCAGGGATCGAGCCGCGACTGGGCCGCCAAGGGCGTGCGGCTGGCGGGGGTGGAGGCGGTGGTGGCCGAGGGCTTCGAGCGCATCCACCGCACCAACCTCATCGGCATGGGGGTGCTGCCGCTGGAGTTCCTCCCCGGCACCAACCGCCACACGCTGCAGTTGGACGGCACCGAAACCTACGACGTGGCCGGCGCCCTCACGCCGCGCGCCACCGTCATCCTTGCCATCCGCCGCGCGCAGGGCGAGACGCAGCAGGTGCCCGTCACCTGCCGGCTGGACACGGCCGAGGAAGTCTCGGTCTACGAAGCGGGGGGCGTGCTGCAGCGCTTCGCCCAGGACTTTCTGGCCCAATCAGCCTCCAGCGCCCGTCTGACAAGCGCAAGCAGCTATTGAAACAAGAGCAAACATGGCACCACAGATCAGGATCCCCGCCACCTACCTGCGCGGCGGCACCAGCAAGGGCGTGTTCTTTCGCCTGCAAGATTTGCCCGCGGCGGCGCAGCAGCCCGGCGCAGCGCGCGACGCGCTGCTACTGCGCGTGACCGGCAGCCCCGACCCTTACGGCAAACAGATCGACGGCATGGGCGGCGCCACCTCGTCCACGTCCAAGGCGGTGATCGTCTCACCCTCCACCCGGCCCGGGCATGACGTGGACTATCTGTTCGGCCAGGTCGCCATCGACAGCCCCTTCGTGGACTGGAGCGGCAACTGCGGCAACCTGTCGGCCGCCGTGGGGCCGTTCGCCATCGCCAGCGGCCTGGTCGCGCCCGGGCGCATTCCGCACGACGGCGTGTGCATCGTGCGCATCTGGCAGGCCAACATCGGCAAGACCATCGTCGCCCACGTACCCATCGCGGGTGGCCAGGTGCAGGAGACGGGCGACTTTGCGCTGGACGGCGTGGCCTTCCCCGCCGCCGAGGTGTTGCTCGAATTCCTCGACCCGGCCGATGGCGGTGAAGGAGGCGAAGGCGGCGGCAGTGCCCTGTTCCCCACCGGCCAGCTGGTCGATACGCTGGACGTGCCAGGCGTGGGCCGCTTGCAGGCCACGCTCATCAACGCGGGCATCCCGACCATCTTCCTGAACGCCAGGGACGTCGGCTGCACCGGCACCGAGCTGCAGGACGCGATCAATGGCGATGCCGCGGCCCTGGCCCGCTTCGAGGCCATCCGCGCCTGGGGCGCAGTCAAGATGGGCCTGATCCACGACGTGGCAGAGGCCGCCACGCGCCAGCACACGCCCAAACTCGCCTTCGTCGCGCCGCCGGCGGACTACGTCGCCTCCAGCGGCACGGCAGTGCGCGCGGCCGACATCGACCTGCTGGTGCGCGCACTGTCCATGGGCAAGCTGCACCACGCCATGATGGGCACGGCGGCCGTGGCCATCGGCGCCGCTGCCGCCGTCCCCGGCACGCTGGTCCACCAGGCGGCCGGCGGGGGCCCGCGCACCGCCGTGCCGGGATCGGTGCGGTTCGGCCACCCCTCGGGCACGCTGCGCGTGGGGGCCGAGGCCGCGCTGGTGAACGGCCAGTGGCGCGTCACCAAGGCCCTCATGAGCCGCAGCGCCCGCACCCTGATGGAAGGCTGGGTGAGAGTGCCGCCAACCCCGTGAGCAACTTCGTCATGTCCCCCTTCTCCCACGCTTCGCGCGGCATGGGGGACGCCGCCAGCGCGGCAGCGCGGCGCGGCCGGCACAGGCCCCCGCGCCGCGGCCGCTAGGGCCTGTTCACACTATTTTTGCCAGTGCGAATGGCGTGAAAACCGCGCCAATCTAGGCGCGTGACGACGCCAAGGCCGGGGCCTTGGCTAGGAGGGCAACGACGAATGGCGTGGTTTTCACTCCGTTCCCTCCGGGTTGCGATCAAAAAGGGCCATTCGCGGCGTTGCCAAGCCTCGCTGGGGTAGCACCCCAGCTTCGTTTGGCGCCTTGCGCCTGGCCCTTTTTGATCGCAACGCATCTGGCAAAAATAGTGTGAACAGGCCCTAGCCCCGGCCGGGGGCGCACCCGATTTCAGCAATGCGTTCCATGCGCGCGCAGAGCACCCTCCCTGAAGGAAACAGCCATGCAGTCCACCAAGCATCAACTCAAGGCCCTGGCCGAAGCCCGGCGCGGCGTCATCGTGCCGGGCGCGTTCAACGCACTGTCGGCCAAGGTCATCGAAGATCTGGGCTACGAGGCCCTCTACATCACCGGCGCGGGCGTCACCAACATGGGGTTCGGCCTGCCCGACCAGGGCTTCATGGGACTGACCGACATCGCCGACCACACGGCCCGCATCCGCGACGCGGTGGAGCTGCCGCTGATCGTGGACGCGGACACGGGCTTCGGCAACGCCCTCAACACCTACCACGCCGTGCGCACGCTGGAGCGCGCCGGCGCCGACTGCATCCAGCTCGAAGACCAGGTGAGCCCCAAGCGCTGCGGCCACTTCAGCGGCAAGGCCGTGATCGAAACCAGCGAGATGGTGAGCAAGATCCGCGCCGCTGTGGATGCGCGGCGCGACGGCCTGCTGGTCATGGCGCGCACCGACGCCGCCGCCGTGCACGGCTTCGACGCCGCCGTGGAGCGCGCGCACGCGTACGCCGAGGCGGGCGCCGACATCCTGTTCGTCGAGGCCGTCGCCACCGCCGACGAGGTGCGCGCCCTGCCCCAGCGCCTGCAAGTGCCCCAGCTCATGAACATGGTCATCGGCGGCAAGACGCCCATCATGGGCGCCGACGAACTGGGCCGGCTCGGCTACGGCTTCGTGCTGTACGCCAACGCCGCGCTGCAAGGCGCCGTGGCCGGCATGCAAAAAGTGCTGGCCCAGTTGCGCGACGCGCGCGAGGTGCGCGAAGACCCCACGCTGGTCGCCCCGTTCGCCGAGCGCCAGCGGCTGGTGGGCAAACCGTTCTGGGATGCGCTCGAAAAGAAATACGCATGAAATCAGGCGCTAGCGTTTACCTGACAAGCGCTAGCAGCTATCAAAACTACAGCAACTCCACCCCCTTGAGCGTGACGAAACTCGTCTCGCGCGTCACCCGCACGAAGTCCTGCAGGAAGGGCCTGGGCGAGAGCTGCGGCAGGCAGGCCGCGTGCAGTTCGCCGCGCAGGCCCCGCGCGCCGATGGGGCGCGCGGCCACGTAGCCCCGGTCCAGGTAGCCTTGCACCGCCCACAGTGGCAGTGCGGCCACGCCCCGGCCGCTGGCCACGAGCTGCAGCATGGCCACCGTCAGCTCGGTGGTGCGCCGGGGCGGGCGCACGCCGGCGGGCTCCAGCACCTGGCGCACGAGGTCCAGCATCTCGTCGGGTACCGGATAGGTGATGAGGGTCTGGTCCGCGAAGTCCTGCGCCTTCAGAAAGGGCTTGTCCAGCAATGGGTGGCCGTGGGCCAGCAACGCGCGGATCTCGAAGCCAAACAGGGGGTGGTAGTCCACGGCGCCCGCCTCCCCGGCGTCCAGCTCGGAGACGATGGCCAGGTCCGCCCGGCTCTGGTGCAGCAGGCCCACGGGGTCGGCGTGGAAGCCGCTCACGATGTCCAGTTCCACCTCGGGCCAGCGTGCGCGGAAGGCGTCCATGGCGGGCATCAGCCAGTCAAAACAGGTATGGCATTCCACGGCGATGCGCATCTGCCCACCCTCCCCTTGGGACAGGCGTGCCACGTCACGCTCAGCCGTTTCCACCTGCGGCAGCACGGCGTCGGCCAGTTGCAGCAGCCGCGCGCCGGTGGCGCTGAACTGCGGCGGCACGGACTTGCGCTCAAACAGCGGCGTGCCGTAGCGGTCCTCCAGCAGCTTGATTTGGTGCGACAGCGCCGATTGCGTGAGGTTGAGCAGCTGCGCCGCCCGCACCAGGCTGCCGCTATCACGCAGGGCCTGCAGCGTGCGCAGATGGCGGATCTCCAGGATGGATTGCATCATTAAAACTATTCAAGTTGAAAAGACAAAACTTTCGTTTGAATCATAAACACACTTGGCCGACCATCGCGGTTTTCTCTTGCACAAGGACTTCCGCACCATGGCCGCTTCCCCCATCCTCACCCATACGCTGGGCTTTCCCCGCATGGGCGCGCAGCGCGAACTGAAACTGGCGCTGGAGCGCCATTGGCGCGGCGAGATCGACGCCGCCGCGCTCGAAGCCGTGGGCGCCCAACTGCGCGCACGCCACTGGCAGGCCCAGCGCGACGCAGGCCTGGCCTTCGCGACCGTGGGCGACTTCGCCTACTACGACCACATGGCCCACCACATCCAACTGCTGGGTTGCGAAAGCCCGCGGTTTGGCTTCACCCCCGGCACACCGGAGCTGGCACGCTACTTCGCCATGGCGCGGGGCGTGCAGACGCTGTCGGGCCATGGCGACCACGCCCCCGGTAGCACCTGCGGCGCAGGCTGTGCGCACGCGCCGCATCCCGGCGAAGGCCAGCCCGCGCTGGAGATGACGAAGTGGTTCGACACCAACTACCACTACCTCGTGCCCGAACTGCACGCCGACACTGCGTTCCGCCTGGGCAGCGAGCGCCTGTTCGCCGAAGTGGCCGAAGCCCAGGCGCTGGGCCACCGCGTAAAGGCGCAGCTTGTGGGGCCGCTCACTTTCCTCTGGCTGTCCAAGGAGAAAGGCGAAGCCCCATTCGACCGGTTGGACCTGCTGGACCGCCTGCTGCCCGTGTACGCGCAGATACTCGCGCGCCTGAAGGCCGAGGGCGTGGAGTGGGTGCAGATCGACGAGCCCATCCTGGGCCTGGACCTGCCTGCCAGCTGGACGCAGGCCTTCGAGCCCGCGTACTGGCAGCTCGGCAAGGCCGGCCCACAGGTGCTGCTGGCCACCTACTTCTCGCCCCTGGAGAACCATCTGCGCCTGGCCTGCCAGCTGCCCGTGGCCGGCCTGCACGTGGACGCCGTGCGCGCCCCGCAGGAGCTGACGGGCGTGGCCGACTGGTTGCCGGCCTACAAGGTGCTGTCGGTGGGCGTGGTGGACGGTCGCAACATCTGGCGTACCGACCCCGACGCGGCCCTGGCCCTGCTGCGCCCCGTGGCCGCCAAACACACCGGACCGCTGTGGGTGGCGCCCTCGTGTTCGCTGCTGCATGTGCCCGTCAGCCTGGCGGGCGAGGATGCGCTGGACCCCGAGCTGCGCGGCTGGCTCGCCTTCGCCACCGAGAAGCTGGACGAGGTGGCCCTGATCGCCGGCCTGCTGGACGGCCGCGTGGCCGTCACCGACCCGCGCCTGGCCGCCGCGCGCGCCGCCATCGCCAGCCGCCGCGCCAGCCCGCGCGTGCACCGCCCCGCCGTGGCCGCCCGCCTGGAGGCGGCACCCGAGGGCTGCGACCGGCGCCGCTCGCCCTTCCCCATACGCCAGCAGGCGCAGCGCGCGCGCCTGCGTCTGCCGCCGCTGCCCACCACCACCATCGGATCCTTCCCGCAGACCCCGGCCATCCGCGCAGCACGTGCGGCCCACCGCCGTGGCGTACTGGGTGAGGCCGCATACCAGGCACAGATGCGCGCCGAGATCGAACACGCCGTGCGCAAGCAGGAGCAACTGGGCCTGGACGTGCTGGTGCACGGCGAGGCCGAGCGTAACGACATGGTGGAGTACTTCGGCGAGCAGCTGGACGGCTTCGCCTTCACGGCCAATGGCTGGGTGCAGAGCTACGGCTCGCGCTGCGTCAAGCCCCCTGTGCTTTACGGCGACGTGGCCCGCCCGCATGCCATGACGGTCGACTGGACCGTCTACGCCCAAAGCCTCACGGACAAACCCCTGAAAGGCATGCTCACGGGGCCGGTGACCATCCTGCAGTGGTCCTTCGTGCGCGACGACCAGCCGCGCAGCCGCACCTGCGAGCAGATTGCCTGGGCCATTCGGGACGAGGTGGTGGATCTGGAGGCGGCCGGGATCGCCATCGTGCAGATTGACGAGCCCGCCATCCGCGAAGGCCTGCCGTTGCGCCGCACAGGCTGGAAACCGTACCTGGACTGGGCCACGCGGGCCTTCCGCATCAGCGCCTGCGGCGTGCAGGACACGACGCAGATCCACACCCACATGTGCTACAGCGAGTTCAACGACATCCTGCCCGAGATCGCCGCCATGGACGCCGACGTCATCACCATCGAGACCAGCCGCTCCGACATGGAACTGCTGCGTGGCTTCGGCAGTTTCAAATACCCCAACGAGATCGGCCCCGGTGTCTACGACATTCATTCACCACGCATACCCGGCCCGCAGGAGATGGCGCGCCTGCTGCGCAAGGCGGCCGAGGTGGTGCCCGCACGCAACCTCTGGGTCAATCCTGACTGCGGCCTCAAGACCCGCAACTGGCCCGAGACCGAGGCCGCGCTGCGCCACATGGTGCAGGCCGCGCGGGCATTGCGCTCCGCCATGGCCTCCGCTTGACGGCGGGCAACCATCAACCCTGCGCCGCGTCAGTGCATGACCCGCATCGGCTGGCATGGCGGCACAATGCGCCGCCATGCTCTATAACGCCCTCAAGCTCACCCACGTGCTGTCGATCATCGTCTGGATCGGCGGCATGGTCTTCGCCCATTTCTTCCTGCGCCCCGCCGTACAGATGCTGGAGCCGCCGCAGCGCGTGGCGCTGATGCACGGCGTCCTGCAGCGCTTCCTGGGCGCGGTCGCCATCGCCATCGTGGCCGTGCTGACGAGCGGGCTGGGCATGATCGGCGCGGTGAGCATCGGCGCGGGCGGCGCCTTCTCGATGCCGCTGGACTGGACCATCATGGCGACCCTCGGCATCGTGATGATGGGCATCTTCGCCTACATCTACTTCGCGCTGCTCAGCCGCCTGGAGCAGGCCGTCGCCGCCTCCGACTGGCCGGCAGGCGGCCTGGCGCTGGCAAGCATCCGCGCCTGGGTTGGCGTGAACCTGCTCATCGGCGTAGTGATTGTGGTGCTGACGCTGCTGATGTGAGACGCGCGGCGGCACTACATCGCCGCCGGCATAAAAAAAACGCGCCGTGAAGGCGCGTTTTTTATTTGGCGGAAACGGAGGGATTCGAACCCTCGATGAGGCTCTACACCCCATACTCCCTTAGCAGGGGAGCACCTTCGGCCACTCGGTCACGTTTCCAATCCCGCTATTGTAGCCTCATTTCAAGGCCATTTCGGCGAAACTTCAGGCGGCAGCCTGGTCCAGCTCGAACGCCTTATGCAGCGTACGCACGGCCAATTCCACGTACTTCTCGTCGATCACCACGGAGGTCTTGATTTCCGACGTGGAGATCATCTTGATGTTGATGCCCTCTTCGCTCAGCGCGCGGAACATCTTGCTGGCCACGCCCACATGGCTGCGCATGCCGATGCCGACGATGCTGACCTTCGCGATCTTGGCATCGCCCACGATTTCCTCGGCGCCCAGTTGGGGCAGCACCTTGTCTTTCAACAGATCGATGGTGCGTTGGTAGTCATTCCGATTCACCGTGAAGCTGAAGTCGGTCTTGCCTTCCTTGCCCATGTTCTGGATGATGACATCCACATCGATATTGGCGTCGGCCACCGCGCCCAGGATCTGGTAGGCGATACCGGGGGTGTCGGGCACGCCGATCACGGAGATCTTGGCTTCGTCGCGGGTGAAAGCGATGCCGGATACGACGGCTTTTTCCATTTGTTCGTCTTCCTCAAAGGTGATCAGGGTGCCGGACTTGGCTTCCTCGTTGATGTCGATGTCCCAGGACGTGAAGCTGGAGAGCACGCGCAGCGGCACCTTGTACTTGCCGGCAAATTCCACCGAACGGATCTGCAGCACCTTGCTGCCCAGGCTGGCCATCTCCAGCATTTCCTCGAAGCTCAGCGTCGTCAGGCGCCGCGCTTCGGGCACCACGCGCGGGTCGGTGGTGTACACGCCATCCACGTCGGTGTAGATCAGGCATTCGTGCGCCTTCATCGCGGCGGCAATGGCGACGGCCGAGGTGTCGGAGCCGCCGCGGCCCAGCGTGGTGATGTTGCCGCCCTCGTCGATGCCCTGGAAGCCCGTGACGATGACGACCTTGCCCGCGTCCAGGTCGGCGCGCACGCGCTTGTCGTCGATGGACTCGATGCGCGCCTTGGTGTAGCTGCTGTCGGTGCGCACGGGCACCTGCCAGCCGGCGTAGCTCACCGACTCCATGCCTTCGGCCTGCAGCGCGATGGCCAGCAGGGCCGACGAGGCCTGCTCACCCGTGGCGGCCAGCATGTCGAGCTCGCGGTGGTAGGCGGAGGTAATGCGCGAGGGCGTGAGCTCCTTGGCCAGGCCCAGCAGGCGGTTGGTCTCGCCACTCATGGCGCTGGGTACCACCACCATCTGGTGGCCGGCCCGCGCCCACTTGGCCACGCGCTTGGCGACATTGCGGATGCGCTCGGTGGAGCCCATCGAGGTGCCGCCGTATTTATGAACGATCAGTGCCATGGAATTTCTGGAATGGCAGGGACGCAGATGCGCGGCGCTATTGCAAAAGCTGTTCTGGCGCGCCGCCGTCCCGTGCGGAAATGGGGACCAAAACCTGTTGATTGTACCAACCGAGCACCTCCGCCTCGCGGACCACATAGCCCCCGCCCACCTTCAGGTGAATGCGGTGCCCGCGCGTGGCACATGCGGCCAACTGGTCCAGCAATTCGTTCAGCTGTGCGGCCGTAGGCGTGGTGGCGTGGTGCACACGCAGCCAGTGGCGCAGCACGTTCGCCTGGCGCGCCCTTCCCAATGCACGCAGCGCCGCGATGCGGGGCGGCTGGCCGATGGCCGCTGCATCGGCGGCGGCCAGTTCCTGCAGCAGTTCGCTGGCCTGCGCCGCGTGTTCGCAACTGCGTGCAAAGGTGTCACGAAACTGCGGGAACGCCTGCTGCAGCGCCGGCAGCAACTGGCGGCGGATGCGGTTGCGCGTGAAGCGCTCGTCGGCGTTGGTCGGGTCTTCCACCCAGCGTTCGCCACGCGCGACCAGCCAGGCGCGCACGTCGGCGCCTGCCACGCGCAGCAGCGGCCTGCACCAGTCCAGGCCCGCGCGCTGCCACCGCGCCGGCATGGCGGCAAGCCCGGCTACGCCCGCGCCCCGCGATAGGGCGAGCAGCAATGTCTCGACCTGGTCGTCCGCATGCTGCGCCAACGCTATTGTTTTTATAGCCATCTGCGCTTGACAGTCAAGCGCCAACGCCTCAAAAGCCTTGTAGCGCACCTGGCGTGCCGCCTCCTCGGGGCTTTGTCCGGCAGCATGGCGCGCATCCACGCGGCGCACCCACAGCGGTATGCCCAGCCGCTCACACAAGGCCACGCAATGCTGCTCAAACCCGTCGGCCGCCGCCTGCAGTCCATGGTGCACGTGGAAAGCCACCACCTGCCCCGGCCAGCGCGCTGCGCAGGCCAACAGCAGTGCCGTCGAATCTGCGCCGCCGCTGAGGGCCACGGCCAGGGGCGGACGGGGCCGGAAGGCCGCGACTGCGGCGTCGAACGACTGGGTCAAGCGTCCCTCCTGCTGCGGCAGTGCGGGCGCGGTGGCGTATGGGCAGGCATGGCGGCCCGATTATCGGCGCGCGCCAGCGCCCCGCCACGCTAGCGCTGCAGTGCCAGCGGCGCCGCCCGACCGGCGCTTGCGGCCTCGTCGTGCAGCCGGAAGGTACCCACCACGTCGGACAGGCGTACGGACTGGTCTTTGAGGCTGGCCGCCGCTGCGGCGCTTTCTTCCACCAGTGCGGCGTTCTGCTGGGTCATCTGATCCAACTGCGCCACGGCCTGGCCTACCTCGCCAATGCTGGTGCTTTGCTCGTTTGTGGAAGCGGTGATCTCGGCCATGATGTCCGTGACGCGCTGCACCGACTGCACGATGTCCGCCATGGTGGTGCCCGCATCGTGAGAGACTTCCACAGAGACATACGTAACCCTTCTTCCTGCAGCGATGCGCGTCCGCACGAGGAAAGATAATACGTTTTGATACAAGTAAGTCACAAAAAAAGGCGGGGATTCCCCCACCTTTTTCAAGGATCGGCGCGTCGCTGACTGCGCGTGCGCCTCGCCTTAGCGGCTGTCCGCCTTGGTGTCCGTGAAGCGGCCGTAGCTCTGCAGGCGCTCGTAGCGGCGGTCCTGCAGTTCCTTGGGCTTGAGGTCCGACAGCTGGCGGTAGGCATCGCCCAGGGCACGCTTGAGGAAGGCGGCCATCTGCTTGTGGTCGCGGTGCGCGCCCCCCACGGGCTCGTTCACGATCTTGTCCACCAGACCCAGGGCCTTCAGGCGGTGCGCCGTGATGCCCATGGCCTCGGCGGCGTCCTGCGCGCGGTCGCTGGTTTTCCAGAGGATGGACGCGCAGCCCTCGGGGCTGATGACCGAGTAAATCGAGTACTGCAGCATGATGACCTGGTCGGCCACGCTGATGGCCAGCGCGCCGCCGGATCCGCCTTCGCCGATCACCGTGGTGATGATCGGCACTTCCAGCTGGGCCATCTCGTAGATGTTGCGGCCGATGGCTTCGGACTGGCCGCGCTCCTCGGCGTCGATGCCGGGGTATGCACCGGGCGTATCGACGAAAGTGAACACGGGCAGCTTGAACTTCTCGGCCGTCTTCATCAGGCGCAGGGCCTTGCGGTAGCCCTCGGGCCGGCTCATGCCGAAGTTACGCGCGGTGCGCTCCTTGGTGTCGCGGCCCTTCTGGTGGCCCAGCACCATGCAGGCGTGACCGTTGAAGCGCGCGAGGCCCCCCACGATGGACTGGTCGTCCGCGAAGTGCCGGTCGCCGTGCATTTCCACGAAATCTGTGAAGATCTCGCGCACGTAGTCCATGGTGTACGGGCGCTCTGGATGGCGCGCGATCTTCGTGATCTGCCAGGGGGTCAGGTCACTGTAGATGTCCTTGGTGAGCTGCAGGCTCTTCTTGCTGAGCTGGTCAATCTCCTCGGAGATGTCCACCGCGCTCTCGTTCTGCACATAGCGCAGTTCTTCGATTTTGGATTCCAGCTCGCCAATGGGCTGCTCGAAGTCCAGAAAGGTCTTTTTCGCCAACTTGTTTTCTCCTCGGGGCGGTGCCCGGTACCGGCCGCCCTGCGTTGTTCAGTAGTCCACCGGCAGGGGGGCGAGCGACCGCCAAATATACCAACTCGCCACGCTGCACCAGGGTTTCCACGCATCAGCCACTTCGCGCGCATCGCTGCGGCTGACCGGGTCGCCCGAAAAATAATGCTGGCTGATGCCCTGGATCAGCGTGGCATCGTCCAGCGGCAGCACGTTCGGCCGCGCCAGATGGAAGATGAGGAACATATCCGCCGTCCAGCGGCTGATGCCGCGGATCGCCACCAGCTCGGCAACGATGGCCTGGTCGTCCATCTGGTCCCACTGCTTCACGTGCAGCCGGCCGCTGTCGAAGTGCAGCGCCAGGTCCACCAGGTACTCCACCTTGCGGGCCGACAGGCCGGCCGCACGCATGTCGTCCACCTTGAGCTTGAGCACGCTGCGCGGCGTCATGCTGCGCGACAGCGCGGCGAACTGGTCCCACACGCGCTGCGCCGACGCCACCGACACCTGCTGGCCCACGATGGAGCGCGCCAGCGTGGTGAAGGCGTCGCCGCGCTGGCTCAGGGCCACGTTGCCCACCTGGGGAATCAGGCGACGCATCACACGGTCCTTCTTGGTCAGATGCCGGCAGGCCTCTTCCCAATAGCTGGGGGGCGTGAGGGACGGATGTGTATCCGCTATTTTTTTAGTAGCTGCCACCGCTTACCCCACAAGCCCTACATGCCAATTTGAATCGAAACCCATTTACTGAGCCGCCTCCCAGGTCGTACCCGTGGCGGAGTCCTTGAGCACGATACCCTGCGCCAGCAGATCATTGCGGATGCGGTCGGCCTCTGTGAAGTTCTTGGCAGCCTTGGCGGCAGCGCGCGCGGCGATCTGCGCCTGGATAGCCGCCTCGTCCAGCCCGGCGCCTGCTTTCAGAAAGTCCTGCGGGTCCGCATGCAGCAGCCCCAGGTGGCCGCCCAGCGCCTTGAGCAAGCCCGCCGCGGCGGGCGACTTACTGCGGTTCACCTCACCGGCCAGGTCGAACAGCACGGCCACCGCTTCGGGGGTGCCGAAGTCCTCGTCCATGGCCGCCTTGAAGCGGGCGGCGTAGCCTTCGGCCCAGTCCACCTCGACCGGGGCCGGTGCCACCAGGCTCAGCGCGGTGTACAGGCGCTTGAGCGCGGCACGCGCATCGTCCAGGTGCACGTTGCTGTAGTTCAGCGGGCTGCGGTAGTGGCTGCGGACCACGAAGAAGCGCACAGTCTCCGCGTCGTATTCCTTGAGCACGTCACGGATGGTGAAGAAGTTGCCCAGGCTCTTGGACATCTTCTCGTTGTCCACGTTGATGAAGCCGTTGTGCATCCACAGCCGCGCGAACGGTTTGCCCGTGGCGCCCTCGCTCTGGGCGATCTCGTTCTCGTGGTGCGGAAACTGCAGATCGGCGCCGCCACCGTGGATGTCGAAGCTCTCGCCCAGCAGCGCGCAGCCCATGGCGGAGCATTCGATATGCCAGCCCGGGCGCCCCTCGCCGAAGGGGCTGCGCCACTTCACATCGGCCGGCTCTTCGGGCTTGGCGGACTTCCACAGCACGAAGTCCAGCGGGTCGTGCTTGCCGTCCTGCACGGCCACACGCTCGCCGGCATTTAGCTCGTCCAGCGACTTGCCCGACAGCTTGCCGTAGCCGGGGAACTTGCGCACCGCATAGTTCACGTCGCCGTTGCCCGCCTGGTAGGCCAGGCCCTTGCCCTGCAGCGTGCCGATCATGTCCAGCATCTGCGGCACATAGGCGGTGGCGCGCGGCTCGTGCGTGGGACGCTCAATGCCCAGCGCGTCGGCGTCCTGGTGCAGCGCATCAATCATGCGGTCGGTCAGGCTGCGAATGGTCTCGCCGTTCTCCACCGCGCGCTTGATGATCTTGTCGTCGATGTCGGTGATGTTGCGCACGTAGGTCACCGCCAGGCCGGATGCGCGCAGCCAGCGCTGCACCACGTCGAAAGCAATCATGGAGCGCGCATGGCCCAGGTGGCACAGGTCGTACACGGTCATGCCGCACACGTACATGCGCACATGGCCGGGTTCGAGCGGGGAAAACTCCTCCAATGCACGCGACAGCGTGTTGTAGATACGCAAGCTCATGGATGACGGGTCCAGGGAATCGGTGGGGGCGGAGGGGTGCGGTGCGCGCCCGGTGCAACGCGCGCGACTCGGCGGGTGCGCGCGATGGGCGCTGCCGCGGGGCGGGCAGGCGGTCTGCCGCAAGGGCGGCGGGCCCGCCATCAGGAGCGGCAACAGCGTACCGGCATGACAAAACCCCTCCGCTACAATCGGCCGCAGTATAAGCCCGCACCGCGGCCCGACCGCGCTGCTCCGTCTCTCCAGCCCCTCCTCCATGACTCCTGCACGCCGACCCGCCCTCCGCTGCCTGCATCTGCTTGCCGCAACTGCGGCCCTGCTCGCAGCCTCATGGGCCCAGGCGGACGAGTACGCCGACATTTCCCGCCTGCTCCAGCTGGGCAAGCCCGCCGAAGCCATCGTGAAACTGGACCAGCGCCTGGCCGCCACCCCGCGCGACCCGCAGTTGCGCTTCCTGCGCGCCGTGGCGCTGGCCGATTCCGGCAAGCCGGCCGAAGCCATCGATGCCTTCGTGCAGCTGACTGAGGACTACCCCGAGCTGCCCGAGCCCTACAACAACTTGGCCGTGCTCTACGCCAGCCAGAACCAGTTGGAAAAAGCCCGCGCAGCGCTGGAGACGGCGATCCGCACCAAGCCCGACTACGCCACCGCCCACGAGAACCTGGGCGACATCCACGCCAAGCTGGCCAGCCAGTCGTATCTGCGGGCGCAACAGCTGGACCGTGCCACGGCCGCCTCGGTGGCGCCCAAGCTCGAGCTGCTGCGCGAGCTGTTCGCCGCCGAATCGAAACCCGCCGCACCCCAGGCCGCCACCCCGGCCAGCCGCTGAGGTGCGCCGTCTTGCGCGCCGGCCCCGACCCCGCATAGCCGGGCGCCGCGGGCCCCTATCCCTTTCGATCAAGGAGCAACCATGATTTCCAGAAGAAATATCACCCAAACGCTTGCTGGATGTGCGCTAGCAGCTATTGTTACAGTAGCAAATGCCCAGACCGCCGGTGCCGCAGCACCCCAGGTCAAGCTCGCCACCAGCCTGGGTGACATCGTGGTGCAACTGGATCCGGCCAAGGCGCCCAAGACGGTGGAGAACTTCCTGGCCTACGTGGCCGACAAACACTATGACGGCACGGTCTTTCACCGCGTGATCGATGGCTTCATGATCCAGGGTGGCGGCTTCACGGCCGACATGCAGCAAAAGCCCACCAAGGCCCCGATCCCGCTGGAAGCCACCACCGGGCTGAAGAACGACAAGTACACCATCGCCATGGCCCGCACGGCCAACCCCAATTCGGCGACCAGCCAGTTCTTCATCAACGTGGCGAACAACGCCATGCTCAACGCGCCCCAGCCCGACGGCCACGGCTACGCCGTGTTCGGCAAGGTGGTGAGCGGTACCGAGGTGGTGGACAAGATCAAGGCCGTGGCCACCGGCAACCGCGGCATGCACCAGAACGTGCCCACGACCCCCGTGGTCATCCAATCCGCAACCCTGGTCAAGTAACCTGAAAGGACACCCGCCATGAGCAACCCACAAGTCGAACTGCACGTCACCATCAACGGTGCCGAAACGGCCACCCAAGGCGTCATCACGCTGGAACTGGACGCCGTGAACGCCCCCAAGTCCACCGCCAACTTCCTAAACTACGTGAACAAGGGCTTCTACGACGGCACGATCTTTCACCGCGTGATCAAGAACTTCATGGCCCAGGGCGGCGGCTTCACGGCCGACATGAAGCAAAAGCCGACCGATGCGCCCATCGAGAACGAGGCCGCCAACGGCCTGAAGAACGACAAGTACACCATCGCCATGGCCCGCACCGGCGACCCGCACAGCGCCACGGCACAGTTCTTCATCAACGTGGTGGACAACGCCTTCCTGAACCACACCTCCCCCACACCACAGGGCTGGGGCTACGCCGTGTTCGGCAAGGTGGTCAAGGGCGAGGACGTGGTCGACGCCATCAAGAAGGTGCGCACCACGCGCAAGGGCTTCCACGACGACGTGCCCTTCGACGCCGTGGTGATCGACAAGGCTGTGGCGCTGTAAGCCCTGCGATGACACCATCCGTGCCGCCGATGGACGAGCTGGCCGCGCCAGCCGCGTGGCGCACGGTGGACTTCATCTCCGACCTGCACCTGGAGCCGGCCCAGCCCTCCACGGTGCAGGCCTTGCGGCAGTACCTGCACAGCACGCCCGCCGACGCGGTGTTCCTGCTGGGCGACCTGTTCGAGGTCTGGGTGGGCGACGACGCCATCGACGAGCCGGGCAGCTTCGAAGGCGCCTGCTGCGCCCTGCTCGCCCAGGCCACGCACGCGAGGCCGCTGTATTTCATGCACGGCAACCGCGACTTCCTCGTGGGTAAGGGCTTCACGCGCCACACCGGTATACCCGTGCTGGCCGATCCCACGGTGCTCACGTTCGCTGGCCGACGCTGGCTGCTGTCGCATGGCGATGCGCTGTGCCTGAACGATGTGGAATACCAGCGCTTTCGCATCCTGGCACGCAACCCGCAATGGCAAGCCCAGTTGCTGGCGCGCCCGCTGCACGAGCGCCGCGCACAGGGCCGCAGCGCCCGCAGCGAGAGCGAGGCGCGCAAGCAGGCCGGCGCCGCGGTCTATGCCGATGTGGACAGCCCGGCCGCCATCGAGTGGCTGCGCGCCGCGGGGGCCCAGGCGCTGATCCACGGCCACACCCATCTGCCGGCAGACCATGTACTGGCGCCCGGCCTGGCGCGCCACGTGCTCACGGACTGGGACCTGGACGCCCACCCGCCGCGCGCCGGCGTGCTGCGCCTGACGGCCGAGGGCTTGCAGCGCCTGCCGCTCGTCCCCACGTAGCGGCATGGCACGTAACCGCGCACCCCTGCACTTCCTTCGCCAACTGGCCCTGCGCGTACGCGCCACCGTGGCCCCCCTCCCCGACATCTCCGCGCAACTGTGGTTGCAGACCCTGCGGCGCTACCCATTCCTGCAGGCGCTGCCACTGCATGACCAAGGCAAGCTGCGCGCCCTGAGCGCGCTGTTCCTGGACCGCAAGGAGTTCACCGGCGCCCATGGGCTGGTGGTGACCGATGCCATGGCGGTCTCGATTGCGGCCCAGGCCTGCCTGCCGCTGCTGCACTGGGGCGCTCCCGAGCGTGCGCTGGCCTGGTACGACGACTTCGTGGGTATCGTGGTGCATCCGGCCGAGGCCGTGGCGCGCCGCCAGGCCGTGGATGCCGCCGGCGTGGTGCACCACTACGACGAGGTGCTGTTGGGCGAAGCCATGGAGCGTGGCCCCGTCATGCTGAGCTGGCCCGCCGTGGACGGGGCCGGCCAGGGCGGACCGGACGGACAACCGGCCGCTACCAGCGTGGTGATCCACGAGTTCGTGCACAAGATCGACATGCGCAACGGCCCGGCCGACGGCTGCCCGCCCTTGCCTCCGGGATTCATGGGCACGCGGGGCGCGCGCGCCGCGCACGCGGCCTGGCGCGACGCCTGGGAGCCCGCGTACGAGCAGTTCCGCGAGCAGGTCATCATCGCCGAGCGTTTCGGCGGTGCATGGCCGTGGCTGGATGCGTACGGCGCCACCGCGCCCGCGGAGTTCTTCGCCGTGGCCTGCGAGGCGTACTTCGTGCACCGTGAACGTTTCGGGCAGGAATTCCCCACCCTGCTGCCCGTGCTGGATGCGTTCTTCGGCCGGCCCCTGTCCGGCTGAGGCGGCTTCGTCCCGCCCCTCAACCGCCCCTCAACCGCCCGTCAGCACGGCCCGCGCCGCCTGCGCAATGCTGGCGGCATCGACCCCAAAGTACGCACGCAGCGCCGCCCGCGTGTCACTGCGGCCAAAGCCATCCGTGCCCAGCGTGCGGTAGCGGCGCCCCTCGGGCACATAGGCGCGCACCGATTCGGGCACGGCCCGCACATAGTCCGTGGCGGCAATGATCGGGCCACTCGTTCCCTCCAGTACCTGCGTAAGCCAGGGCTTGGCATCGCCTGCTTCACCCCCTTCACCCCCGTCACGCCCGATCTCGCAGGCTTGTCCGTCACGCGCCAGCTCGCTCCAGCTCGTCACGCTGACCACGGTGGCTGCGATACCCTCATCGGCCAGCCGTTGCGCCGCCTTTATGACCTCGGTGAGGATGGCGCCGGAGCCCAGCAGAGTCACGTTTTTTTGAGATGAAATTGAGCCATTGCGCTCATCCAGCAAGCGTTGATAGCTATTAAATAAATAGCATCCACGCAGCACCCCTGCATGGGCCTCGGCCGGCAGGTCCGGCTGGGCGTAGTTCTCGTTCATGAGCGTGACGTAATAGAAAACGTCGCGCTGCTCGGCGACCATCTCGCGCATGCCGGCGTCCACGATCACGGCCAACTCGCCCGCGAAGGCCGGGTCGTAGGCCTTGCAGTTGGGGATGGTGGCCGCCGCGAGGTGGCTGGAGCCGTCCTGGTGCTGCAGGCCCTCGCCGCCCAGCGTGGTACGCCCCGAGGTAGCGCCCAGCAGGAAGCCGCGGGCGCGCTGATCGGCGGCGGCCCAGATGGCGTCGCCCACGCGCTGAAAGCCGAACATCGAGTAGTAGATGTAGAACGGCAGCATGGCCAGGCCGTGCACGCTGTAGCTGGTGGCGGCGGCCGTCCAGCTGGCGATGGCACCGGCCTCGCTGATGCCTTCCTCCAGGATCTGCCCATCCAGCGCCTCGCGGTACGAGAGCACCGAGCCGATGTCCTCGGGCGCATAACGCTGGCCCACGCTGCTGTAGATGCCCACCTGCTTGAACAGGTTGGCCATGCCGAAGGTGCGTGCCTCGTCGGCCACGATGGGGACGATGCGCGGGCCCAATGTGGCGTCCTTGAGCAGCGTGCCGAGCATGCGCACGAAGGCCATGGTAGTGCTCATCTCCTTGCCATCGGCCGCCAGCGCGAACTGCGCATAGCTGGCGAGGGGCGGTGCGGGCAGCACGTCGCACACCGTGTCGCGCCGGGGCAGGTAGCCGCCCAGGGCCTGGCGTTGGCGGCGCAGGTACTGCATCTCGGGGCTGTCGTCCCCCGGCTTGTAGAACGCCAGGCCCGTGGCCTGCGCGTCGCTCAAGGGCAGGTTGAAGCGGTTGCGGAATTCGATGAGGTCGGCGTCGTCGAGCTTCTTCTGGCTGTGCGTGGTCATCTTGCCCTGGCCGGCCTGGCCCATGCCGTAGCCCTTCTTGGTGTGCGCGAGGATCACCGTGGGTTGGCCGCGGTGGCGCGCGGCGGCAGCATAGGCCGCGTGGATCTTCACCAGGTCATGCCCGCCGCGCTTCAAGCGGTCGATCTGCTCGTCGGTCATGCCTTGCGCCAGCGCGGCCAGTTCGGGGGTCTGGCCGAAGAAGTGGTCGCGGTTGTAGCGCCCATCCTTGGCGGCGAAGGTCTGCATCTGGCCGTCCACCGTGCCTTCGAGCGTGCGCACCAGCGCGCCCGTGAGGTCGCGGGCGAACAGGCCGTCCCAGTCGCTGCCCCAGACGAGCTTGACCACGTTCCAGCCCGCGCCCGCGAACAAACGCTCCAGTTCGTCGATGATGCGGCCATTGCCGCGCACCGGGCCGTCCAGGCGCTGCAGGTTGCAGTTGACCACCCAGACGAGGTTGTCCAGGCCCTCGCGCGCGGCGAGCGTGAGGGCGCTCATGGATTCGGGTTCGTCCATCTCGCCGTCGCCGAACACGCCCCACACCTTGCGTGCGGAGCAATCCAGCAGGTTGCGGTGCGTGAGGTAGCGCATGAAGCGCGCGTGGTAGATGCTGCTGATGGGGCCGATGCCCATGGAGCCGGTGGGGAACTGCCAGAAATCGGGCATGAGCCAGGGATGCGGGTAGCTGGAGAGGCCACGCGCGCCCTGCGCCGGGGCGGTGATCTCCTGGCGGTAGTGCATGAGGTCCTGCTCGCTCAAACGCCCTTCGAGGAAGGCGCGCGCGTACACGCCGGGCGCGCTGTGCGGCTGGAAAAACACCAGGTCGCCCCGGTGCTGGCCTTCGCCCAGACCCTCGCGGGCGTGGAAGAAGTGGTTGAAGCCGCTCTCGAACAGGTCGGCCGCACTGGCGTAGCTGGCAATGTGGCCGCCGAGTTCACCATAGGCCTGGTTGGCGCGCACCACCATGGCCAGCGCGTTCCAGCGCATGATGGACGCCAGACGCTCCTCGATCGCCAGGTCGCCGGGGAACACCCCCTGCTCCTGCACGGACACGGTGTTCACGTAGGGCGTGTTCAGGCCGGGGCGCCAGTCCACGCGCAGTTGGCCGGCCAGCCGGTTCAGCTCGTCCAGCAGAAAGCGCGCGCGCTCAGGCCCTGCCGTGGCCACCAGGGCCTGCAGGGCGTCGCGCCATTCGGCGGTTTCCTGGGGGTCGGTATCGGGGCTGGCGGCGGCAGCGAGGGTAGCCAGTGTTGCGAGGGGCATGGGGGCGTTCATCGCGCCACTGTAGGCCCCGCATACCGAAATAGGATGCCGATTCACACGATGTTTCACCCTTCATCGGCACAATATGCCGCTCATGGAATGATTTTCAGCATATGAAGCTTGACGCTACCGATTTGCGCATCCTGGCCGAATTGCAGGCCGATGGCGCGCTGTCCAATGTGGAGCTGGCGCGGCGCGTGCACCTGTCGCCCTCACCCTGCCTGGCCCGGGTCAAGGCGCTGGAGGCCGCTGGCGTCATCAGCCGGTATGTGGCGCTGGCCAATGCCACGGCGCTGGGGCTGGGACTCAATGTGTTCATCAACATCAGCCTGAAAAGCCAGAGCAAGGAAGCGCTCTCGGCCTTCGAACAGCGCATCGCCGAGCATGATCAGGTGATGGAGTGCTACCTGATGACGGGCGACAGCGACTACCTGATCCGCGTGGCGCTGCCCGACATCGCGGCGCTGGAACGTTTCATTCTCGAGCAGCTCACGCCCATCCCGGGCATCGAGAAGATCCGCACCAGCTTCACGCTCAAGCAGGTGCGCTACAAGACGGCGTTGCCTCTGCCAACGCCGTAGCGGTCAGCGGCTGGCAGGCGGCGTCGCCTGCGCCGGTATGCGCGCGACGTTGCCCGCCGCCATGTCTCCAGTGGCCACGCGGCGGCGCAGCTCGGCCAGCACGGCCTTCAGGCGGCGCGCATTCTCAGGGCCCATGCGCACCAGCATCTTCTGACCGCTGGAGAGTGCCTGCAGTTGAGGGTCCACGAATTCGTAGCGCACCCAGGGCCGGGTGGACGGCACCTCGCCCACCACGGGCACCAGCCGCACCTGCAAGGGCCCCGCAGGCTCAGGCGCGGCGCGCAGGTGGTCGAGTACCGCCACCAGGCGGTCGTTGAAGTAGCGCCCGGGAAAGCCCAGTTCTTCATAGGCCGCCTGGAACAGCGGATACATGCGGGCATAGAACTTCACCGCGGCGTCTACGGGCACGGCTTCGGCCAGCGTGACGAAGGCTTGGTAACGCGCCGCGTTGGCCGGTGCGATGGCCTGCGCAGGCGCATCCTGCGCCCCTTCCACCGTGAAACGGCCGGGCGTGGGCTGCACGGGCCACATGCGCGAGGGTGCCTGGGCGCGTGCCAGGTTGTCGATGGTCGCCACCATGCGGCGCACCAGCCCCTCGGGCTGCAGCAGCGCCGCCGCCTGCGGCCCCAGCAGTTCCGCCAGCGCGCGGGCCACGTAGGCGTCGGAATCGGCCAGCGCGGGCAGCGCGTCGGCCGGGGGTTCCAGCACTTCCACCGGGTTCTGCGGGCCGGACGCGGGTACCTGCGGCGCGGCGGCGAGGGGTGCGGCCTCGACGGCGGGGGCCGCGGGCGCGGGCTCGGGGGCCTGGGTGTGGCGCCACCCGAACCACCAGGCGGCGCCCGCGGCGGCGATCGCCACCAGGGCAATGACGGTCCAGACAGAGACCGAGGACTCCTGCCGGGGATGGAATTCGGCGGGGTCTCGTACAGGCATGGCGGTCCTTTCTCCACGAGGCCCCCTCGCACCGTGCAAGGGGCACCTTCGCTTCAATATTGATAGCTATTAGCGCTTGACCCGCCTATGCTACAGCCCTGTTTCATATAAAACCACGTTAAACCACCAGAGGTTACGAGGCTTACCACCGGGGTCAACCGGCGGCGCCTGCGGCCAGGCCGTGCAGCCAGGCCATGGAATCGCGCAGTTCCTCCGGGCGGATTTCGTGCATGCCCGGGTACTCGCGGTAGCTCAGCGCCAGCGGCAGCGTCCGGACATGGTCGCGTATGGCCTGGGCACTGGCCAGCGGAATGACGTTGTCCTGCACGCCATGGCTCACCCAGAGCTGGCGCCCCGCCAGCGCGGCCGGCTGCGCCGCATGGGGCAGCGCCTGCGGCAGCAGCCGGCTGTGCCAGACCATCGCGCCGTGCAGCAGTTCAGGCCGCGTGAGCAGCAGGGTCAGCGCCATGATGCCGCCCTGGCTGAAGCCGCCCGCCACCACGCGCGCGGCGGGAATGCCCAGCTGGCGCGCCGCGGCGTCCACGGTCTGCGCCACCAGCGCGCGGCTGGCGGCCTCCTGCGGCTCGTTGATGCTGCGCGCGCCATCCGCCGCCACGGTGAATTCGAACCAGGCATTGGCCGTCGGCCCCATGCGGTACGGTGCGCGCAGGCTCAGCACGTGGTATTGCGGGGGTACATACGGGGCCAGGCCGAACAGGTCCTGTTCGTTGCTGCCCACGCCGTGCATGAGCACCAGCAGCCACGGCTCGGAGCCGGGCGTCGCGGGGCGGTGAAGGAAGGAAAGGGGTAGGTCGAGCATGGGCAACGTCGTGATGGGGGAAGTGTCAGGCAGCCTGCAGCGCGAAGGCGTCCATGGCCAGCATGCCATGCATGACTTCGCGGCTCAGATAGTGCGCCTCGGCGCCTTCGCCGGCAGCGCCCAGCGCAAAGAAGATGGGCAGGAAGTGGTCTTCCGTGGGATGCGCACGCCGGGCATGCGGCGCACGGGCGCGGTAGTCCAGCAGGGCCGCGGTGTCGCCCTGCTCCAGCTGCGCCTCGATCCAGCGGCTGAATTCCACCACATAGGGCGCGGGCTGGTCGGCGCCGCCAAAGAACTCGGCCAGGTTGTGCGTCATGCTGCCGGAGCCCACGACCAGCACGCCCTGCTCGCGCAGGCCGCGCAGCGCCGCACCCATCGCATACACCTCTGCCGGACCGGCACCCACGGGCAGCGCGACCTGCACCACGGGCACGTCGGCCTGCGGGAACAGATGCATCAGCGGCACCCAGGCGCCATGGTCGAAGGGGCGCGCCGCGTCGCCCCGCGCGTCGATGCCAGCCTGCTCCAGCAGGGCCAGCACCTCCTGTGCCAGGGCGGGTGCTCCGGCAGCCGGGTACTGGAGCGCATAGAGCGGACGAGGAAAACCGCCGAAGTCGTGCCAGGTCTCGGGCTGCGCCCCGGTCATGACGGTGGCGCCACGCGCCACCCAGTGCGGCGACATGATGACCACGCCGCGCAAGCGGGGGTACTGCGCCTTCAGTTCGGCGCCCCAGCGGGTGAGCGCCGGGCCGGTACTGCCGGGCTCCAGCGCAAACAGCGGCGCGCCGTGCGAGACGAACAGCACGGGCAGCGCGGCAGCGGTCGTCGAAGAGGTGACAGAAGGGGTATGGGGGGTGTTCATGGCAAAACCTCAGTCCAGGTTGCAATCATGTGGGAGCGACACGCTTGATGCCAAGCGCCATAGACCCCATCACAGCGTCCCATCCATCACACCAATGCGATGTGAAAGCAGCGTCACTCTCCCAGATGGGGCCGCCCGCGCAATGCCTTGACACCTCCGCGCCGGCTTTTGGACTCCAGCCGCCGCTGCTGCGATCCCAGCGTGGGCCGCGTGGCACGTCGCACGCGCGGCGGCCGCGCCACGCTGTCCACCAGCGCCTGCAGGCGCGCCAACGCATCCAGGCGGTTGGCCTCCTGGGTGCGGTATTGCTGTGCCTTGATGACCAATACCCCCTGCTGAGTGATGCGGCTGTCGCGCAGGGCCAGCAGGCGCTGTTTCACATCTTCAGGCAATGAAGAGGCCGCGATGTCGAAGCGCAGGTGCACGGCACTGGACACCTTGTTCACGTTCTGCCCGCCCGCCCCCTGGGCGCGCATGGCGGTAAGTTCGACCTCGGCCGGGTCCACGCGCACGCCGGAAGAAGGATTGCCGGAGGCCATGCCCGTCCGTCAGGCGGCCCCGGCGCGCAGGGCGTCGTCCAGCGCCTGCAGGAAGCGCTGCGGGCGCTCAAACTGCACCCAGTGGCCGGCTTCCTCGATCAGCGCCATGCCGCGAAAGTCCGGAGCCGCCGCCGCGTAAGCGCCCTCCAATGCACCAATCCACTCCTTGTACAGAGCGTCACTGCGGCCATAGATCGCATGCACGGGGCACGGCACCAGCGGCAGAGCGCGCGCCAACGCATCGGTGTGCGCCAGGCGGCGGCGGGGCATGCGGTCGCGCACCACATTGGCCACGTGCGTTTTCAACGCCAGGCCGCCCAAACCGTCGATGAGCGAAGTGTCCTGGAGCATCAGCGCCGCCAGGTTGTAGCGGTGCGCCGCAATCTGCCCCTCCTGCGGCAGGTGGCGCCAGGCCTTGAGCTCGAATTGTCGTTGGGGCACCACCCCCATCGCCGGGGCTCCCACCAGCACGAGTTGACGGGCCACTTCGGGGTGGGCTGCGAGCAGCAGGCCCGCCGTCAATCCACCAAAGGAAAATCCCGCCAGGTCACACGGCCGTGGCCCGAACAGCGTGCGCAGGCCTTCGGCCAGCGGCTCCACCAGGGCGTCCGCATCGCCCCCCGCGGGTGGTGCGGCCGAATCTCCGAATCCCGGCAGATCGGGGACCCAGACCTCGCGGCCACTGTCCTCCAGACCGTGGATGTTGCGCACCCAATGCGTCCAGCTGCCGCTGCCGCCATGCAGCAGTACCAGAGGCAGCGCACCATCCTGGGATGCCCCCCAGACATGCCAGACGATGTCGCCGGTACCGCAGGGGGTGGACTCGCGCCGTGCGCGTTGCTGCAACGCAGTGACTTCAGGAGGCAGGGGCAGCGTGGCGAGCGATGGCTCCTTCACCATTGGGCCAGCCCGTCAATGGCAAGGGCGTAGCCCTGCACCCCAAACCCGCACATCACCGCGCGGGCCGCGCCGGCCAGATAGGAGTGGTGGCGAAAGCTCTCGCGCGCATGCACGTTGCTGATGTGCAGCTCCACCACGGGCACTCCCGTGCCCTTCACGGCATCCAGGAGTGCCACGCTGGTATGGGTGTAGGCGGCAGCATTGAGCACGACGCCGGCCAGTTGGCCCGCCGCATGCAGCCGGCCGGCCTCGTGGATCCAGTCCACCAGAGCGCCTTCATGGTTGCTCTGGCGAAATACCAGCGCCAACCCGTGGCGTGCACATGCGGCCGTGCACAGCTGCTCGACATCCGCCAGGGTCTGGGAGCCATACACCTGCGGCTCGCGCGTGCCCAGCAGGTTGAGATTGGGGCCATTGAGAACGTAAACGGTTTTCGTCATGGAGTGCTAGCGCGGTTCTACCCGCCGCAACGGACCCGCGAATGCGCATTATCGCGGCCAGCACTCCGACTGGCGTGTCCGTGTCAGCGCCAATCGCGATGGCCGCGATGGTGCCGATGGCCGTGGCGGTACCCGTGCCCGTATCCGCGGTAATACCCCACGGGCGGTGCCACGACCACGGGTGGCGCGTAATAGACCGGGCGCGGAGCCCTGTATACGGGCGGTGCGTACACCACGGGCGGCGGGGCGTAATACACGGGGGGAGGCGAGTAATACACAGGAGCGGCGTTGCCCACCCCCACGACGGCGCCGGGCACGCCCACGCCGACAGACCAGTACACGTCGCTGCGTGCCTGGGCGGTGCCTGTGCCCACCAACAGGGCCAGCGCCACACCGGCCGAAGCGGCGGCGGCAAACCAAGAGCGATGTTGGATCATGAAAATCTCCTAAGTAGGGGTGCCGCGGCACCCCGGTGCCTGAACACAAAGCGTTTGGACGTCTAACGCGCCAGCACCGCGAAAGGATGGCATGAACAGATGTTCAGGTTGTTTCCGAACGTACCCCGCGCCGTTTCCATGCGTAACCGCAGCGGCCGCTCAACAAGCGCTCGCGCCGGTAGTACGCATCTATGCCGCCTAAAATCCCCCGCATGAGCACCCCCGTCCATCACGACACTTCTGCGGAAGCCGCAAAACCCAGCAACTTCCTGCGCCAGATCATCGAATCCGACCTGTCGCACGGTGTGCATGCCCAAAAACACTGGGCGGGCAGCCCAGGCGACGCAGCCCACCACGCCGCCGCAGCGGTTGACCCTGCCAAGATCCGCACGCGCTTTCCGCCTGAACCCAACGGCTACTTGCACGTGGGCCATGCCAAGAGCATCTGCCTGAATTTCGGCCTGGCGCGCGACTACGGCGGCGTCTGCCACCTGCGCTTTGACGACACCAACCCCGAGAAGGAAGATCAGGAGTACGTAGACAGCATCATCGATGCCGTGCGCTGGCTGGGCTTCGACTGGAAAGACCCCGACGGCCACGAGAACCTGTACTACGCCAGCAATTACTTTGGCTTCATGTACCGCGCGGCCGAGTACCTGATCGAGACCGGCAACGCCTACGTGGACGAGCAAACGCCCGAAGAGATGCGCGCCAACCGCGGCGACTTCGGCAAGCCCGGGGTAGACAGCCCCTATCGCAACCGTACCCCTGCGGAGAACCTGGCGCGCTTTCGCGAGATGCGTGACGGCAAGCTCCCCGATGGCGCCGCCGTGCTGCGCGCCAGGATCGACATGGGGCACCCCAACATCAACCTGCGCGACCCGGCCATCTACCGCATCAAGCACGCCGAGCACCACAACACCGGCAACCAATGGTGCATCTACCCCATGTACACCTTTGCGCACCCGATCGAGGATGCGCTGGAGTGCATCACCCACAGCATCTGTACGCTGGAGTTCGAGGACCAGCGCCCCTTCTACGACTGGCTGCTGGACCGTCTGGGGGAAGGCGGCCTGATCGCCCGCCCCCAGCCGCGCCAGTATGAGTTCGCGCGTCTGAACCTCACCTACGTCATCACCAGCAAGCGCAAGCTCAAGCACCTGGTGGACAGCGGCATCGTGAGCGGCTGGGACGATCCGCGCATGCCCACCATCGTGGGCCTGCGCCGGCGCGGCTATACGCCGGCCTCCATCCAGATGTTCTGCGAGCGCATTGGCGTGACCAAGGACTACAGCTGGATCGACTACGGCACGCTGGAGGGTTGCCTACGCGAGGACCTGGAATCCAAGGCACACCGCGCCATGGCCGTGCTCGACCCGCTCCCGCTCACGCTGACCAACTGGGCCGAAGTCTTCGGCAGCGACGGCCACGTCGAGGCCTGCAGCCTACCCGCCCTGCCGCACGCGCACGAAGGCCAGGCTGTTCCCGAGCGCCACTTCACCCTGGGCCGCGAGGTCTGGATCGAACGCGAAGACTTCGCCGAAGTGCCACCCAAGGGCTACAAGCGTCTTTATCCTCCCCGGCTCGGGGCGGACGGGCAAATGCTCCCGGGCAACACCGTGCGCCTGAAGGGCGGCTACGTCATCGAATGCACCGGCTGCGAGAAAGATGCGGGCGGCCACGTCACCCGCGTGCTCGCCACCGTGGTGCCCGACACCAAGAGCGGCACGCCCGGCGCCGATAGCGTGAAGGTAAAAGCCGCCATCACCTGGGTGGGGGTGCAGGACGGCGTGCAGGCCGAGGTGCGCCTCTACGACCGCCTGTTCACCGACGCCCAACCCGACGCGGGTGGTAAAGACTTTCTGGCCCTGCTCAATCCCGACAGCCTGAAGGTGGTGACTGCCTATGTGGAGCCATCACTGGCGGCCGCCCAGCCCGACGATAAGTTCCAGTTCGAGCGCTTCGGTTACTTCGTGGCCGACCGGGTGGACCACAGCGCCAGCCGCCCGGTGTTCAACAAGATCACCGGACTGAAGGACAGTTGGGCGAAATAGCCAGCCGCTGCTCGACAAGCAAATGCCCGCGTCCGCGGGCATTTTTTTCGTCTCAAACCGAACGCCTGCGCATTACTGAGGGTGCACGACGGAAATTCTCCCGGCGCAAAGATGGATTTTTAATAACGATTCTCGTTTGCTTTATCATCCCACCACCTTATTGCCGAGAAAGACTTGAGCCTCATGTCCATGCCTATGAAATCCTTGGTTGTTGCATGTGTTCTGGCCGCTGCAGGCGCCGCAAGTGCGCAGGACCAGGTGGTCAACCTGTATTCCGCCCGCCACTACGCCACCGATGAAGCGCTGTACAGCGGCTTTACCAAGGCCACGGGCATCAAGATCAATCGCGTGGATTCTGATGATGCCGGGATCATGGCCCGTCTCAAGGCAGAAGGAGCCGCATCCCCTGCCGACGTGATCCTCCTGGTGGACGCCGCCCGCCTCTACCGTGGCGAGGCCGACGGCCTGTTCCTGCCCGTGCGCTCGAAGGTGCTGGAGGACGCCATTCCCGCGAACCTGCGCGCAACACCGGTCGCCGACGGTGGTATTCCCTGGTTTGGCCTGTCCACGCGGGCGCGTGTGGTTGTCTACAACAAGACCAAGGTCAACAAGGACGATGTGGACACCTACGAAGAGTTGGGCGACCCCAAAAACAAAGGCAAGGTCTGCATCCGCTCCGGCTCCCACCCCTACAACCTGAGCCTGTTCGGCGCCGTGATGGAACACGTGGGTGAACAGAAAGCCGAAGCATGGCTCAAGGGCGTGGTGAACAACCTCGCCCGCGCGCCCAAGGGGGGCGACACCGATCAAATCAAGGCCGTCGCAGCAGGCGAATGCGATATCGCCGTGACCAACAGCTATTACCTCGCCCGCCTGATGCGCTCGGACAAGCCCGAGGACAAGGCCGTGGTGGACAAGGTGGCGGTGGTGTTCCCCAACCAGCAATCGTGGGGCACGCACATGAACATCGCAGGCGGCGCAGTGGCCCGCCACACCAAGAACCAAGCCAACGCCATCAAGTTCCTGGAATACCTGGCCAGCCCTGAGGCTCAGAACTACTTTGCCAACGGCAACAACGAATGGCCCGCCGCCAAAGGCGTGGATCCGGGCAACCCGGCCCTCAAGGCCATGACGGGCGGCCAACCGTTCAAGAGTGAAACCATCCCCATTAGCGCGGTCGGCGCCAACACCGTCAAGGTACAGCAGATGCTGGACCGCGTCGGTTTCCGGTAAGCCCTCTGCCCCTTGCGCACAGCCCGGCCCTGCCGGGCTGTTGCTTTTCTAGGAGTGCCGGATCGCTCGGTGATAATTAACGTTTACGTTAACGTAACTTTGGAGACAGACCATGGAAATCAAGGGCAAGGTGTTCATCGTCACCGGCGGCGCGTCAGGCCTGGGTGAAGGCACGGCACGCATGCTGGCTTCAGCGGGCGGTTTGGTGGTGATTGCCGACATGCAGGCCGACAAGGGCGAAGCCGTCGCGCGCGAGATCGGCGGGCGCTTCGTGCGCTGCGACGTGAGCAGCGAGGCCGATGGCCAAGCCGTGGTGGCCGCAGCGGTATCGATGGGCAAGCTCATGGGCCTGGTGAACTGCGCCGGCATCGCCCCTGCGGAAAAGACCGTTGGCAAGAACGGCGCGCATGCGCTGGCTTCGTTCACCAAGACCATCACGGTGAACCTGATCGGCAGCTTCAACATGATCCGCCTGGCCGCCGAGGCCATGTGCAAGAACGAACCCGAAGCCACCGGCGAGCGCGGGGTGATGATCTCCACCGCCAGTGTGGCGGCCTATGACGGGCAGATCGGGCAGGCGGCGTACTCTGCTTCCAAGGGCGGAATCGTGGGCATGACACTGCCCATCGCCCGCGACCTGGCCCGCAACGGCATCCGCAACATGACCATTGCCCCCGGCATCTTCGGCACCCCCATGCTGTTCGGCATGCCCCAGGAGGTACAGGACGCGCTGGCCGCCGGCGTCCCATTCCCCAGCCGCCTCGGCACCCCGCAGGATTACGCCAAGCTGGTGCGCCACATCTTCGAGAACGACATGCTCAATGGCGAAGTGATTCGTCTGGATGGCGCGATCCGCCTTGCACCGAAGTGATTCGCCTTGCACCGAAGTGATTTTTTGATAGCGCCTTGCGCTTGTCTGTATTGGGTTCGAGCCCGATTCCGTATATTTTCCTAACGAAACCAACGCGGACGCAGTCGATGAGTAACTGCGGTTAGGGCTGGCGGCGCACGGACGCAGGCAAGCGCTGCAGTTCAGCCTCCAAGGCGCGGATGTTGCTCTGGTGGCGGTTCACCGCCAGCTGCGCATCCGCACCGCCCGCCCCCTCCTGCGCCTGCAGGCGCCGCAAGGCGTGGCAAGGCGTCGCGCTCCTTGTCCAGTTCATGGTTCAGGATCGCGCGGCGCCCATCACCATCGGGCTGCACGATCACGGGCGTGTGTCCTGGCGAAGCGGCGTACGCGCGGCCGAAGCACAAAAACCGCTAGTACGTGCAAACAACGTAGGGTTTAGCGCTTTTATTGATGCGAATGGACAGATTCTCAGTAGCCCAATGGGGCATGCCGGGAAGGGATCCATAAACATTCAGCCACGTCGCGGAGCGACGCCCTATATCCGCATAGCCGCTTGGCTGTCGCAATAAATTCTGAAAACACAAAAAAAGCCGCTGCAAATAATTTTGCAGTGGCTTTTTTGATATTGGCGGAGTGGACGGGACTCGAACCCGCGACCCCCGGCGTGACAGGCCGGTATTCTAACCGACTGAACTACCACTCCGCGTCGGTGTGACTTTTGCCCTGCTGCTAATGCAACCGAGCCAAGTGCCACAAAACTTGGCGACCCTACGGGGATTCGAACCCCGGTACTCACCGTGAAAGGGTGATGTCCTAGGCCTCTAGACGATAGGGTCAAAACCTAGAAACTTGTAAACCAACAAATCTTGGTGGAGGTAAGCGGGATCGAACCGCTGACCTCTTGCATGCCATGCAAGCGCTCTCCCAACTGAGCTATACCCCCAAGATGGCGGAGTGGACGGGACTCGAACCCGCGACCCCCGGCGTGACAGGCCGGTATTCTAACCGACTGAACTACCACTCCGCGTCGGTAGCTGCTTGCATTCTTGCGAATCAAGTGCAGCCAAACTTGGCGACCCTACGGGGATTCGAACCCCGGTACTCACCGTGAAAGGGTGATGTCCTAGGCCTCTAGACGATAGGGTCAAAACCTAAGAACTTCCGTTCAAATCATCAGGTGGTGGAGGTAAGCGGGATCGAACCGCTGACCTCTTGCATGCCATGCAAGCGCTCTCCCAGCTGAGCTATACCCCCTTTGACTTCGACATTTAATTTCTTATCTGTCGTCATCACCTGAGCCTTGAATTATAGACAGGTTTTTAACGACTTTTCAATCGCGCGAGGATTTTTTCGCGACCCAGCAGCTCCAGCACGGCATCCACCGACGGCGTATGCGCGGTACCCATGGTCAGCACCCGCACGGGCATTGCGAGTTGCGGCATCTTCAAACCCAGCTGCTTGAGGACATCCTTGATCGCAGCGTTGATCGCGTCCTTGTTCCACGCCACGGTCTCCATGGCGGCGGCAAACGCGTCGAGCGCCGGTGTGGCGGTTTCAGTCACGTGCTTCGCGAAGTCGTCTGCATCGGGCTCGATGGCGTCCACATAGAACACGCGCGCCCAGCGTGCCAGGTCCACCAGCGTTTCGCAGCGGTCTTTGAACAGCGCGCAGATGCGCGGCAAGCGGTCATCAGCATCCAACTGCGCCTCTGGAACACCCGCCTGCACGACGAAGGGCCGCACGAGTGCTGCCAACTGCGCATCTTCCATGGCCTTGAGATGCTGTGCGTTCACCCAGCGCAGCTTGGCCTCGTCGAACTGGCCGGCGCTGCGGCCCAGGTGATCCAGGTTGAACCATTCCAGGAATTGCGCGCGGCTGAAGATCTCGTCATCGCCATGGCTCCAGCCCAATCGGGCCAGGTAGTTGACCATGGCGTCGGGCAGATAGCCCTCGTCGCGGTACTGCGTCACGGCCTTGGCACCGTTGCGCTTGCTCATCTTCTCACCCTGCTCGTTGAGCACGGTGGGCAGATGAGCGAACACGGGCACCGTGGCACCCAGGGCCTCGAAGATGTGGATCTGGCGTGGTGTGTTGTTCACATGGTCGTCGCCGCGAATCACGTGGGTGATGCGCATGTCCATGTCGTCCACGCAAACGCAGAAGTTGTAGGTGGGCGTGCCGTCCGGGCGCGCGATGACCAGGTCGTCCAGCTCGCTGTTCTGAAACTCGATGCGACCCTTGCACTTGTCGTCCCAGCCAACCACGCCGCCCTGGGGCGTCTTGAAGCGCAGCACGGGCTTGACACCTTCCGGCACGGGCGGCAGCACCTTGCCGGGCTCGGGGCGCCAGGTGCCGTCATAGCGGGGCTTTTCCTTCGCAGCCATCTGGCGCTCACGCAAGGCGTCGAGCTCTTCCACGCTCATGTAGCAGGGATAGACATGGCCTGCAGCCTGCAGTTGGGCCAGGACTTCCTTGTAGCGCTCCATGCGCTGCATCTGGTAGTACGGGCCCTCGTCATGGTCGAGCTGCAGCCAGGACATGCCCTCCAGGATGACGTCGACCGAGGCCTGGGTGGAACGCTCCAGATCAGTGTCCTCAATGCGCAGGATGAACACGCCGTCGTTGGCACGTGCGAAGGCCCAGGGATAGAGCGCGGAGCGGATGTTGCCCAGGTGGATGAAGCCCGTGGGCGACGGGGCGAAACGGGTGCGTACTTGTTGTTGTGTCATGGCAGGGTGTCCAGGCCTCGGCAGAGGTCGGTCTTCAGATCGTCGATATGTTCCAGGCCTACGGAGACGCGGATCAGCCCCTGGCCGATGCCGGCCGCCTGGCGCTGCTCTTCCGTGAGGCGCCCGTGCGAGGTGCTGGCCGGATGGGTGATGGTGGTCTTCACGTCGCCCAGGTTGGCGGTGATGGAGCACACGCGCGTGCTGTCGATGACGTGGAAGGCATTCGCGCGCAGCTGCGCCGCGCCTTGCCCCACCACGTCGAACGCCAGCACCGGGCCGCCCATGCCGCCCTGCTGGCGCATGGCCAATGCATGCTGCGGATGGCTGGCCAGGCCCGAATAGTGCACGCGCGCCACCTTGGGATGTGTGGCCAGCCAGGTCGCCAGTTCCAAAGCCGCGGCGCTTTGCGCGCGCACGCGCAGCGACAGCGTCTCCAGCCCCTTGAGCACGACCCATGCATTGAACGGCGACAGGTTCAGCCCCGCGCTGCGCATGAAGGTGCCCATGACCTTGTCCACCAGCGCGGTGGTGCCGCACACGGCGCCCGCCATCACGCGGCCCTGGCCGTCCAGCAGTTTGGTGCCCGAGTAGACCACCAGGTCAGCGCCCAATTGCGCCGGGCGCTGCAGCGCGGGCGAGCAGAAGCTGTTGTCCACCGCCAACAGCAGGCCGCGCGCATGCGCGATCTGCGCCAGTGCGGCGATGTCGCACAGATCGCCCAGCGGGTTGGTCGGTGTCTCGGCAAACAGCAAGCGGGTATTCGGGCGGATGGCCGCCTCCCACGACTGCAGGTCGGTCTGCGAGACAAAGGTCGTCTCTACGCCGAAGCGCGCCATCTCCGACCCGAGCAGCTTGAGCGTGGAGCCGAACATGGACTGCGACGCCACCACGTGGTCGCCGCTCTTGAGCACGGTGAGCGCCATCAGCAGGATGGCCGACATGCCGGTGCTGGTGGCCACCGCGCATTCCGTGCCCTCCATGGCCGCCAGGCGGCGCTCGAAGCTGCTGACCGTGGGGTTGGCGGTGCGGGTGTAGGTGTAGCCCGGCTCTTCGTTGGCGAAGCGGCGTGCGGCGCTTTCGCAGTCGCTCTGCACGAAGCTGCTGGTCATGTACAGCGCCTCGCTGTGCTCGCCCCACTGGCTGCGCGCGACGGCCTCGCGAACGGCGAGGGTCTCAGGGCGCAGCCCCTCGGGCAGGGGTTGATCGGTCACGGTGGCGGTCCTTGTTCTAAAAAATAGGAGCTGATAGCGCTTGCTGCACCTGGACTTCAGGCATTTTTTACACTGAAACCCAGTACCAAAAAGCGCAGGGCGCTCATCTTTTTGATGAGCGCGAGTGTACTCACGCCTCCTGGGCGTTGGGCAGGGACAGCCGGGAGGTGTCTTCCTGCTCCTCTTCACCACCCCGGTTGCGGCCCTCGTTGAGCGCCGTCACTTCCTCGTCGGAGATGTCGCCGGTGATGTACACGCCGTCGAAGCACGAGGCCTCGAACCCCTCCACCTTGCGGTTGATCTTGCCCACGGCCTGCTTCATGGCCTCCACGTCTTGGTAGATCAGCGCATCGGCGCCGATCAGCTGGCGGATCTCCTCCACCGTGCGGCCGTGCGCGACCAGCTCGGAGCGCGTGGGCATGTCGATGCCATAGACATTGGGGTGGCGCACCGGCGGCGCGGCAGAAGCCAGGTAGACCTTCACCGCGCCGGCGTCGCGCGCCATCTGCACGATCTCCTTGGAGGTGGTGCCGCGCACGATGGAGTCGTCTACCAGCAGCACCTTGCGGCCCTTGAACTCGCTGCCGATAGCGTTGAGCTTCTGGCGCACCGACTTCTTGCGCACGCCCTGCCCCGGCATGATGAAGGTGCGGCCCACGTAGCGGTTCTTGACGAAGCCCTCGCGGTACGGAATGCCCAGCAGCTGCGCGAGCTGCATGGCGCTGGGGCGGCTGGATTCGGGGATGGGGATGATGGCGTCGATCTCGCTGGGAGGCACGGTGGAGATCACGCGCTTGGCCAGCGTCTCGCCCATGTTCAGCCGCGCCTGGTAGACCGAGATGCCGTCCATCACCGAGTCGGGACGCGCCAAATACACGTACTCGAACACGCAGGGGTTGAGGTGCGGGTTCTCGGCGCACTGCTGGGTTTCCACGCGGCCGTCAGCGTGCACGAACACGGCCTCGCCGGGCGCGACGTCACGGTCCAGCACCTGGGTCGTGCCCTCCAGCGCCACGGATTCGCTCGCCAGCATCACCGTGCCGTCCGCGCCGCGGCCCATGCACAGCGGGCGGATGCCGAACGGGTCGCGGAACGCCAGCAGGCCATAGCCCGCGATCAGCGCGATCACGGCATAGGAGCCCTTGACGCGCTTGTGCACCGCGCGCACGGCCTTGAATACGTCCTCGGACTGCAGCGGCGCGCCGCTGGTGGCGCGCGCCAGCTCATGCGCCAGCACGTTGAGCAGCACTTCGGAGTCGCTCTCGGTGTTGGTGTGGCGGTGGTCGGTGTCGGCCAGTTCGCCGCGCAGCTGCTTGGCGTTGGTGAGGTTGCCGTTGTGCACCATCACGATGCCGAACGGCGCGTTCACGTAGAACGGCTGGGCCTCCTCCTCGCTGGAGGCATTGCCCGCCGTGGGATAGCGCACCTGCCCCAGGCCAATGGTGCCGGGCAGTGCGCGCATGTTGCGCGTGCGAAACACGTCGCGCACCATGCCCTTGGCCTTGTGCATGAAGAACTTGCGCCCTTCCTGCGTGACGATGCCCGCGGCGTCCTGTCCCCGGTGCTGCAGCAGCAGCAAGGCGTCATAGATCAGCTGATTCACGGGGGCCGTGCTGACCACGCCGACAATTCCACACATAGTTTCGTTCCAGTTTTGGCGGCGGGGTTTCCCGCCGATCACACACATCACTCACCGCGGCCGCGCCGCCAGGCCCGCTAGGAAGGCAGATGGCGGCCCAGTTCATCCGGCAGCGCGGGCCTCAACCCCTTGAGCGCTCCCTGCAACAGGGGGGCGGCCTGCGATTCCTTCCACCACGGCGCATCCTGCATCGGCGTCCAGCCGGCCACCAGCACCACGGCCAGCAGCAGCACCAGGCCGCGCAGCACGCCAAACAGTGCCCCTAGCGCCCGGTCCGCGGGCCGCAGGCCCACCGCCTCGACCAGTTTCTTGAGCAGCCACGCCACCAGCCCACACGCAAACACCGCACCGACGAACACCACCGCGAAGCCCGCCACATGGCGCCAGGTGGCATCCGCCTGTCCCATGGGCAGCAGCGCGCCCATATCGTCCGCAAACCATTGCGCGGCAAAGAACGCCACCACCCAGCCGGCCAGCGACAGCAACTCGAACACCAGTCCGCGCCATGCACCGATCAGCAGCGACGCGCACAGCACCACCAGGAAGATCCAGTCCAGCGCCGCCATGCGCAACCTTTGAAACGCCGTCCCAGCCCGCCAGCCGGCCTAAAGCGCCAACACCGACGCGGACAGCCCCGCGCCCTTGACGCGGCCGGCTGCCTTGTCGGCGTCCGCACGGCTGGTGAACGGACCCACTCGCACGCGCGTGCGCTTGCCATCCTTGGTGTCGACCACCTGGGTATAGGTCTTGAGGCCAGAGCGCTCCAACCGATCGCGCACCTCGCGCGCCTTGTCGGCGTCCGCGAAGGCGCCTACCTGCACGATGAAGCGGCCCTGCTCCTCGCGCGCAGCGGCCGGCGCGGCGCTGGGCTGCGGGTTGCGGCCTTCGAGCAGTGCGCGGGCGCGCGCAGCATCGTCCTGGCGCGCAGGCTTGGGATCGGGCCGGGGTTCTGGTTTGGATTCCGGTTTGGCCTCTGCCTTGGGCGCGGGCTTGGGCTCCGGTTTGGGCTCGGGCTTGGATTCCGCCGGGGTTTCCGCCTTAGCCGGCACTTTGGGTTCCACGCGCGCAGCGGGCTGCGAGGCCGCTGGCGCACTGCGTGGGCGGGACGCCACCACTTCCTCGCCCGCATCCAGGCCGGAAGTCGCCGGCTCCGCGGCGCGGGGCGTGTTGGCCTCTTGCTGCGGCACCACCAGCGGAGCCACCTTGTGGCGATCGGGAATGTCCATCGCCACATTCACCGGGACCGGCCGCGGCTGGGTGTCGAACAGCAGGGGGAAGCCCACCACGCCCACCAACACCAGTACTGCAGCACCCAGCAGGCGGTGGCGCGCGCGTCGGCGCATTTCCTCGATGCTCTCGGCCTGCGGAGTGCGTGAGCGCTTGGCGGGTTTGTTGGTGTCGCCCGACGGCTCCTGCCGGCCAGGCCAACGAAACTTGAAAAATGCCATGGAGTGCGGACTCGTTATGCGCCCAGATGCTTGGCCTGCAGGCGCGGCACCCCATGCTGGAGCACGCCACCCACCGTGTAGAACGAGCCAAAGACCACAATTCTATCAGCGGGGTCCGCGGCCTCAACGGCCGCGCGCAGCGCCTCCTCGGGGTTGGCGTGCAGGCTGGTGGCGACCTCACGGCGCCCTCCGGCCACCATCTGCAGCGCATTCCATTTCTGCTGCAGGCTGGCGGCCGTCTCGGCGCGCGGCGTGGGCAGGTCGGTGAAATACCAGCGGTCGATCACCGGCCCCACCTTGGCCAGCATGGGCGCCAGATCCTTGTCGGCCATGGCGCCAAACACCGCGTGCGTGGTCGGGAAGTAGCCCATGGCGTCCAGATTGGCCGTGAGCGCCGCCACCGAGTGCGGGTTGTGCGCCACGTCCAGCACCAGCGTGGGCTGGCCCGGCACGATCTGGAAGCGCCCCGGCAGTTCCACCAGCGCCAGGCCGGCGCGCACCGCCTGCGCGGTGATGGGCAGGCGTTCGCGCACTGCCTCCAGCGCAGCGAGTGCGCCCGAGGCATTGACCAGTTGGTTGGCGCCCCGCAGCGCCGGATACGCCAGGCCCGCGTAGCGGCGCCCGCGCCCGGCCCACGCCCACTGCTGCTTGTCGCCCGAGAAGTTGAAGTCCTGCCCGAAGCGCCACAGGTCGGCGCCGATCTCGCGCGCATGGTCGATCACGCTCTGCGGCGGCATGGGGTCGCTCACCACCACGGGACGGCCGGTGCGCATGATGCCGGCCTTCTCGCGGCCGATGGTCTCGCGGTCAGGCCCGAGGAACTCCACATGGTCGATGTCCACGCTGGTGATCACCGCGCAGTCGGCGTCGATGATGTTGGTGGCATCCAGCCGCCCGCCCAGCCCCACCTCCAGGATGGCCACGTCCAGCAGCGACAGGCTCATGTGCCGCAGGATGGCGAGCGTGGTGAATTCGAAGTAGGTCAGCGTGACCTCGTTGCCGTTCTGCGTGCGCGCCCGCTCCACCGCCTCGAAGCTGGCCACCAACGACGCGGCATCGACGATCTCGCCACGGATGCGGCAACGCTCCTCAAAATGCACCAGATGGGGCGATGTATAGACCCCCGTACGGTAGCCGGCCTGCAGGGCCACGGCCTCCAGCATGGCGCAGGTCGAGCCCTTGCCGTTGGTGCCCGCCACGGTGATCACGGGGCAGTTGAAGCGCAGCCCCAAGCGGCGCGCCACCTCGCCCACGCGCTCCAGGCCCATGTCGATGTTCTTGGGGTGCAGCTGCTCGCAGTGGCGAAGCCAGCCTTCCAGTGTCTGCGGAGGAATGTGCATAGCCCATGAATTGTCGCCGAGCCGGGCTTGCGCGATGATCCCGGGCCATGAGTACCCCCACGATCATCGTCTACGGCATTCCCAACTGCGACACCGTCAAGAAGGCCCGCGCCTGGCTGCAGGAGCAACGCTTGGCCTACCAGTTCCACGACTTCAAGAAGCAAGGCGTTCCCGCAGAGCGCCTGCCCGCGTGGATGGCCGCCGTGGGCTGGGAGAAGCTGCTCAACCGCCAGGGCACGACCTGGCGCAAGCTGGACGCGGCCGCGCAGGCCGGCGTGACGGACGCCCCCAGCGCGGCCGCGCTGATGTGCGAGCAGCCCTCGGTCATCAAGCGGCCAGTGGTCGAGTGGCAGGGCGGCCCCGCGGGTGACGTGACGGTGGGCTTCAGCCCCGAGGCATGGAACGCACGCGCGGCCAGCCACTCCAAGGCATGAGGCAACACATCTTTACGCAGATTTACGGGTCGGCGCGGGTGTGTTGACGCGCCGGGCTGAAACTTCCCGCAGGTTCGGCGCGTTGTAGGCCGACCGAAAGGAGCTTTTTGCCCATGAACAAGATTTTTGTCCTCGCGGCCCTGGCCACGGCCGCGCTGGCCGCCCAGGCGCAGGAACAGGGCCGCGTGCTGTCGGCCACGCCCATCACCGAGCAGATCGCGATTCCGCAGCAGGTCTGCGGCAACGAAACCATCTACAGCGGCGCCCGCCCCACCTCCGGCGCGGGCGCGGTGCTGGGCGCGATCGCCGGCGGCGCCGCGGGCAACGCCATCGGCGGCGGCAGCGGCCGCGCCGCGGCCACGGCCCTGGGTGTGATTGGTGGCGCGGTGCTGGGCAACCAGATCGAGGGCGGCCGCCCCGGCTACCAGAACGTGCAGCGCTGCACGACCGAAACCTACTACGACAACCAGATCGTCGGCTACGACGTGGTCTACGAATACGCCGGCCGGCACTACAACACGCGCACGCAGACCGACCCAGGCGCGTGGATTCCACTCACCGTGCAGCCGGCGGTGCCGGGAGTGTCGCGCGCTCCCGCCGGATACCCGCCCACCTACGCCCCCACCTACTCTCCTACCTATTCCGGCGGCTATGCGCAGCCGGGCGTGGTGGTGTCCACCCAGCCGGGCCCGCCGGCCTACATCGTGGAGCCGCCCGTCACCGTGATCGAATACCGCGACAACTATGGCCATCCCTACCGCCCGCCCCGCTACCACGACCGTTACTGGCGCTGAGCAGAGCGCCTCGGCCTGGCGGCCAGCACGCAGACGGCACATGCCAAAGGGCTCTTCGGAGTCCTTTTTCGTTGCTGCGGGGCCAACGCCGCCCCGCGCCCGCACGGGGCGCGCCGGCACGCGCAGGCTCTAGAATTGATGGTTTGTCCCATACTCTGCGTCCCCATCCATGACCACCGAAAAAATCGACGGTGTTTCCGTCACCACCCAGGCCAATGTGTACTTTGACGGCAAGTGCGTGAGTCACAACCTCACGTACCCCGATGGCACGAAGAAGTCGGTGGGTGTGGTGCTGCCGGCCACGTTGACCTTCGGCACGGGCGCACCCGAGATCATGGAATGCGTGGGCGGATCCTGCGAATACCAGCTGGACGGCACCGACGCCTGGGTCAAGGTGGGCGCGGGCGAGAAGTTCAGCGTGCCGGGCAATTCCAAATTCAACATCCGCGTGACCGAGGCTTTCCACTACATCTGCCACTACGGCTGAGCATGTTTTAAGCCTCCAACGCTTATCACACAAGCGCGGGCAGCTATCAATTTTCAAGAGAATCCCATGGCAACCATCCTGCAACACCTCCCCGTCGGCCAGAAGGTCGGCATCGCCTTCTCGGGCGGCCTCGACACCAGCGCCGCGCTGCGCTGGATGAAGAACAAGGGCGCCCTGCCCTACGCCTACACCGCCAACCTGGGCCAGCCTGACGAAGCCGACTACGATGAGATCCCCCGCAAGGCCATGGAATACGGCGCCGAGAAGGCCCGCCTGATCGACTGCCGCACGCAGCTGGCGCACGAGGGCATTGCCGCCATCCAGGCCGGAGCTTTCCACATCAGCACCGGTGGCATCACCTACTTCAACACCACGCCGCTGGGTCGCGCCGTGACGGGCACCATGCTGGTGGCCGCGATGAAGGAGGACGACGTCCACATCTGGGGCGACGGCTCCACCTTCAAGGGCAACGACATCGAGCGCTTCTACCGCTACGGCCTGCTCACCAACCCCGCGCTGAAGATCTACAAGCCCTGGCTGGACCAGAAGTTCATCGACGAGCTGGGCGGGCGCGCCGAGATGTCGGCCTTCATGACCAAGGAAGGCTTCGGCTACAAGATGAGCGCCGAAAAGGCGTACAGCACCGACAGCAACATGCTGGGCGCCACGCACGAGGCAAAGGACCTGGAGTTCCTCAGCAGCGGCATCCGCATCGTCAACCCCATCATGGGCGTGGCGTTTTGGAAGCCCGAAGTCGACGTGCCGGCCGAAGAAGTGTCGGTCACCTTCGACGAGGGGCAACCCGTGGCCGTGAACGGCAAGGAGATCGCCGACCCTGTGGAGCTGTTCCTGGAATTGAACCGCATCGGCGGCCGCCACGGCTTAGGGATGAGCGACCAGATCGAGAACCGCATCATCGAAGCCAAGAGCCGCGGCATCTACGAAGCCCCCGGCATGGCGCTGCTGCACATCGCCTACGAGCGCCTGGTCACCGGCATCCACAACGAAGACACCATCGAGCAGTACCGCCTGAACGGCCTGAAGCTCGGCCGCCTGCTGTACCAGGGCCGCTGGTTCGACCCGCAGGCCATCATGCTGCGCGAGACCGCCCAGCGCTGGGTGGCGCGCGCCGTGACCGGCACCGTGACGCTCGAGCTGCGCCGCGGCAACGACTACTCCATCCTGAACACCGAGTCGCCCAACCTGACCTACGCACCCGAGCGCCTGTCGATGGAAAAGGTGGAAGACGCGCCGTTCAGCCCGCTGGACCGCATCGGCCAGTTGACCATGCGCAACCTGGACATTTCCGACACGCGCGGCAAGCTGGGCGTGTATGCACGCGCCGGCCTGCTGTCGCTGGGCGGCAATGCCGCGCTGGCGCAGCTGGAAGACGGCGGCGCGAAGAAAAAATAAGTATCAAACAGGCCTCTAGCGCTTGATGGACGGGCGCTAACAGCTACAAAAACAGAAGCTACCACCCGGCAGGCATGCCGGGTGGTTTTTTTATGCGCCGTTCAAAGAGCGCTGCGCGGTCCACTGCTCCCACCCCTGTGCGCGCAGTTCGCAGGCGGGGCAGCCGCCGCAGCCGTGGCCCCAGGCGTGCAGGTCGCCGCGCTGGCCCAGGTAGCAGGTGTGTGACTCACACCGGATCAGTTCGACCAGGGCGTCGCCGCCCAGCCGCTGCGCCAGGGCCCAGGTGTCGGCCTTGCTGCGCCACATCAGCGGAGTTTCCAGCGTCAGCGGGCGGTCCACGCCCAGACTCAGCGCCACCTGCAGCGCCTTCAGCGTGCTGTCGCGGCAGTCGGGGTAGCCGGAATAGTCGGTCTCGGACATGCCGCCCACCAGCACATCCAGCCCGCGCCGATAGGCCAGCGCCGCCGCCAGGGTGAAGAACAGCAGGTTGCGCCCGGGCACGAAGGTGTTGGGCAAACCGTCCGCCTGCATGGCGATGGCCACGTCTTCGGTCATGGCGCTGCCGCCCAGCTGCGCGAGCACGTCCACCGTCAGCATGTGGTCCGGCCCCAACTGTCCCGGCCACGGCAGGGCGCGCACACCGTCGATCAGCCGCTGCCGGCAGTCCAGCTCGACGCGGTGGCGCTGTCCGTAGTCAAAGCCCAGGGTTTCCACATGCCCATAGCGCGCCAGCGCCCAGGCCAGGCAGGTCGCGGAGTCCTGCCCGCCCGACAGCAGCACCAGCGCGCGCCGCTGCGGCAAGCGGCTCATGGCGCGGTCGCGAGCGGGGCCGCGCCCTCGCGCATGCTGCGCACGATGGCGGCCAGCGCCACTCCGTAGGCCGGCACGAAGAACAGCAGGCTCACGGCCAGCTTGATGACATAGTCCACCACGGCGATTTCGCCCCAGTGGGCGGCCATGAACGCGTCAGGGCTGCGCCAGAAGGCGATGGAGAAGAACGCCGCCGTATCCAGCGCCTGGCCGAACACCGACGCCGCCGCGGGCGCCAGCCACCACGAGCGGCTGCTCTGGCGGATACGGTCGAACACCTGGATGTCCAGCAGTTGCCCCAGCACGTAGGCGGCAAAGCTGGCAAAGGCGATGCGGAACACGAAGGTGTTGAAGTCACCCAGCGCCGCCCAGCCGTTGAAGCGGCCTTCATGGAACAGCACGCCCACCACATACGACGCCACCAGCGCCGGCAGCATGGCGCGGGTGATGACGCGGCGCGCCTCGGCCTTGCCGATGAGCCGCACCGTCAGGTCGGTGGCCAGAAAGATGAACGGGAAGCTGAACGCCCCCCAGGTGCTGTGAAAGCCCAGCAAATTGATGGGCAGTTGCACCAGGTAGTTGCTGGCGATGACGATGGCGATATGGAACGCCACCAGGAGGGAGAGGTACAACGGCACGCGCGATGGTGCCTTCAGCGAGGTCATGGCAGTCCTTTTTGGATGGGACCTCTGCAATACCTGTAGGGATCAGCACGCTGCGAATCGGGATGGGACGCGAAGCGCAAACCACAGCGGTGGCAGGGCCACCCCAAGGATTTGCATCGACGCAGGCCGTCAAGCCCACAGATGCGTGCGGCACTACAGGTGTTGCGGAGGTTCCTGGATGGGGGCGAGGGAACCCATGGTGGCAACAGAGCCGGGGCGCGATTGTAGGCACATTTGCGCATCTCACCCGCGCACAGGGTTGCGCCGCGTATTTTTTTCAAGGCACCCGTCACACAATGCATGCGCCGCACGTCTTAGGGGCATGAACGCGACAACCTCACTCGCCATGGACCAGCACCTCGCCGCCTTTCAGCAGCACCGCCCACGCCTGGCGGGCGTGGCCTACCGCATGCTGGGTAGCCGCCCCGATGCCGAGGACGTGCTGCAGGACGCCTGGCTGCGTTGGCAGGCGACGGCCCTGGAGCGCGTGCAGACGGCCGAGGCCTGGCGGATCACCACCGTCACCCGGCTGTGCGTGGACCGGCTGCGCGCCGCGCGCATAGAACGCACGGCCTATGACGGCCCCTGGCTGCCGGAACCGTGGATCCCCGGCGACAGCGCCCCGGCCGCCGATGCACGCGCCGAACTGGCCAGCGACCTGTCCGTGGCGCTGCTCGTGGTGCTGGAGCGCCTCACGCCCGACGAGCGCGCCGCCTTCCTGCTGCACGACGTGTTCGACAGCGACTACCCCGAGGTGGCGAGCATGCTGGGCAAGAGCGAGGCCGCCTGCCGCCAGCTGGTGCACCGCGCACGCACCCAGGTGCGCCAGCGCAGGGCGCGCTTCACGGCCACACCCGAGGCGTCGCGTGCGCTGGTGGAGCGCTTCGTGCAGGCCATGCGCACGCAGGACCATGCGGCGCTGCTGGCGCTGTTCGCCGAGGATGCGCAGTGGACCGCCGACGGCGGCGGCAAGGTGCGCGCCGCCGCCAAGCTGCTGCACGGGCCGCGTGCGATCGCACGCCTGGCCGCGTCGGTGTGGCGCCTCTACCTGAGCCACCAGACCATGGAAGCGGTGGACGTCAACGGCGGCCCCGGGCTGCTGCTGCGCGACGCGGGCGGCGTGCGCGCCGTCATGGCCTTCGAGACCGACGGCGTACACATCCACGCGGTGTATTCCGTCCTCAACCCCGACAAGCTGCGCGGCCTGTAGGCCTGCGCGCTTCGCCCGGCACCGTCTGCGCGGCGGCGCCGCGTTCACCCCTTTTCTCTCACCCCCCTGCAAGGGGCCTTCCATGTCCTCAGCCCCCCGCATCAACCTCCCTCGCCACGCCGCAAGCTATGCCGCCATGTACGGCCTGCAAAAACACGTCGATGCGGGGCAACTACCCGTGCAGTTGCACGAGCTGGTAAAGATGCGCGCCTCGCAAATCAATGGCTGCGCGTTCTGCATCGACATGCACGCCCGCGAGGCGCGCGAGCATGGCGAAAGCGACCGGCGGCTGCACCTGCTCAGCGCCTGCCGCGAGAGCGGCGTGTTCGATGCGCGCGAATGTGCCGCACTGGCCTGGACCGAGGCCCTCACGCGCCTGGAGCAGTCGCAGGTGTCCGACGCCGTGTACGACGAGGTGCGCGCGCAGTTCAGCGAAGCGGAGATCGTGGAGCTGTCGATGGCCATCGTCGCGATCAACGGGTGGAACCGGCTCAGCGTCGCCTTTCGCACCCCGCCCGGGATCCACACGCCAGCCTGAGCATGCGAGCGGAAACCCTGACAACGCGCCAGGGCAAGCATGGGGGCGCCGCCGCCTAAGGACCCGAAAATCTTGACGCATGTCATGCTTCCGCCACAGACCCGCGAACTGTCATCAGCAGCCTGGCAACAGCGGCGCACAATGACCGCGAGCCTCGGCCCGGCCGGGGCCTAACAAAGAGAAAGGAAGCTGCCATGCCATCGTCCCCGGCCTCATCCCCCCCGCTCCTGCACCCGCTGCTGGGGGCTTCACGTTCACGCAGCGCATAGGTCTATGGGCCGCCATCGCGGTGCTGCTGGCCATCGCGTTCATGCCCGCCCTGCCGGGCCTGCCGCAGGCCGGGCAGATGATGCTGGCCATCCTCGCTTTCGCGGTGATCCTGTGGATGACGGAAGCTCTCGACTATGCGGTGAGCGCCGTCGTTATCGGCGCGCTGATGATCGTCCTGCTGGCCATCAGCCCCGTGCCAGGCAAGGAGGCGGCAGGCGCCATGATGGGCACGCGCGCCGCGCTGCCCTATGCCCTGGGGGGCTTCAGCAACAGCGCCGTGGTGCTGGTGGCGGCCGCCTGCTTCATCGCCGCGGCCATGACGGCGACGCAGCTGGACAAACGCATCGCACTGCAGGTGCTGTCGTACGTACCCGCGCGCGCCAACCACGTGGCGATGGGCGCGATCCTGGTGGGCTTTCTGCTGTCGTTCATCGTTCCCAGCGCCACGGCACGTGTGGCCTGCCTCATGCCGATCATGCTGGGCTTTCTGTCTGCCTTCGGCGCGGACCGGCGCAGTAAGTTCGCAGCCCTGGTGGTGATCACCGCCGCGCAAACCGCCAGCGTATGGAACATCGGCATCAAGACGGCCGCCGCACAGAACATGGTGGCCATCGGCTTCATTGAAAAGCAGTTCGGCCAGACCATCACCTGGGGCGAGTGGTTCGTGGCTGGCGCGCCGTATTCCCTCGTGCTGACCTTTGCGCTGTACTTCATCATGACGCGCATGCTCAAGCCCGAGATGGACCACATCGCCGGTGGGCGCGAGGCCATCCAGCGCCAGTTGACAGAACTGGGCGCCATGACCGCCAACCAGTGGAAGCTGCTGGGCATCATGCTGGTGCTGCTGGGCTTCTGGGCTACCGAGGGCGTGCTGCACGACGTGGACACCACCACCTCCACCATCGTAGCCATCGCACTGATGCTGCTGCCGCGCCTGGGCGTGATGGGCTGGAAGGAGTCGCAAAGGGGCTTTCCCTGGGGCACGGTGCTGCTGTTCGCCGTGGGCATCGCCATGGGTGCGGCCCTGCTCAAGACCGAGGCCGCGCCCTGGCTGGCGCGCCTGATCGTGGACAGCCTCGGCCTGGCCAACGCCACGGCATTTGCCATCTTCATGCTGCTGGCCCTGTTCCTGATCGTGATCCACCTGGGTTTTGCCAGCGCCACAGGCCTGGCCTCCACCATGATCCCGATCATCATCAGCGTGCTGCAGGCGGTGCAGACGCCGGGCATCAACCCCATCGGCATGACCATGCTGCTGCAGTTCGTGGTCAGCATCGGCTTCATCCTGCCGGTGAACTCGCCCCAGGGCATGCTGGCCTACGGCACCGACACCTTCGACATCAAGGACTATGTGCGCACGGGCCTGGTGCTCACCGCCGTGGCCATCGCGCTGCTGGTGGTGTTTGCGCTGACCTACTGGCCCTGGATGGGCTACATGACCCTGCCGGCGCGCTGAGGCCCCTTCGCCGGCCTGTGGCCCATGCGATTACAGGCATTTTTGGCCTGCAGCCCTTTACTGATAAGCGGTAGCAGCTATCAAAAGGTTAGCAGCTACCGGCTGCTAGACCACCACCGGCTCCGGCTCCAGCCGGATGCCGAAGCGCTCGTACACGCTGGTCTGGATGGCGCGCGCCAGCGTCATCACCTCGCCGCCGGTCACGCTGTCGTCGGGCGTGCCGCGGTTGACCAGCACCAGCGCCTGCTTGTCGTACACGCCGGCCTTGCCCACCGTCTTGCCCTTCCAACCGCAGGCGTCGATGAGCCAGCCCGCCGCCAGCTTGATGGTGCCGTCGGGCATGGGGTAGTGCACGATCTTCGGGTCGCGCGCGATGATGTCCTGGCACTGCTCGGGCGTGACCGTGGGGTTCTTGAAGAAGCTGCCGGCGTTGCCGATCACGGCCGGGTCGGGCAGCTTGGCACGGCGGATCTCGCACACCCAGTCAAAGATCTGCTGCGCCGTGGGCCGCTCCACGCCCGCCTCCTGGCGCTTGCGCTCCAGGTCCAGGTAGCCCAGCTCAGGCGCCCAGTCCTTGCGCAGCAGAAAGCGCACATGCGTAATGACCGCGCGCCCGGCCAGCCCCATGCCACGGTGCAGCCCCCCGCCCTCGTGGGGCGCCTGGGGCGCGGCATGCTTGAACACCGAGTCGCGGTAGCCGAAGGCGCACTGGGCTGCGTCCAGCGTGAAGGGGCGGCCCGTGGCCAGGTCGATGGCCACCAGGGAATGAAAGCGGTCCTGCAGTTCCACGCCGTAGGCGCCGATGTTCTGCACGGGCGCTGCGCCCACGGTGCCGGGAATCAGCGCCAGGTTCTCCAGGCCGGGGTAGCCCTGGGCCAGCGTCCAGGCCACGGCCTCGTGCCAGACCTCGCCCGCGCCGGCCTCAACGATCCAGGCCTTGTCGGTCTCTTCCAGCAGGCGCAGGCCCTTGATCTCCATCTTCAGCACGAGGGGCTTGACGTCGCCGGTCAGCACGATGTTGCTGCCGCCCCCCAGCACGAACACCGGCTGGCGCTCCAAGCGGTGGTCGCCCAGCAGGTCATGCACGTCCTTGGCCGAGCGCACGCGCACCAGGGTGTGCGCACGCGCGGCGATGCCGAAGGTGTTGTAAGTCTGCAGGGGAACATTTTTCTCGACTAACATCGACCGGATTGTCGCACCCGCCCCCAAGCGGGCGCGGGTTTGTACCGAGTTAGCCGCGAGTGATGCCATGCCTTCTTTTGATACCGTCTGTGAAGCCAACTTCGTCGAAGTGAAAAACGCCGTGGAGAACACCGCCAAGGAGATCGGCACGCGCTTTGACTTCAAGGGCACCTCTGCCGCCGTCGAGCTGAAAGACAAGGAAATCACGCTGTACGGCGACGCCGACTTCCAGCTGCAGCAGGTCGAGGACATCCTGCGCAACAAGCTCACCAAGCGCAACGTGGACGTGCGCTTCCTGGACGTGCAAAAGCCCCAGAAGATCGGCGGCGACAAGCTCAAGCAGGTGGTGAAGGTCAAGAACGGCATTGACAGCGAGCAGGCCAAGAAGATCCAGCGCCTGATCAAGGACAGCAAGCTCAAACTGCAGGCGGCCATCCAGGAAGACAAGGTGCGCGTCACCGGCGCCAAGCGCGACGACCTGCAGGCCGCCATGGCGCTGATCCGCAAGGACATCGCCGACCTGCCGCTCACGTTCGACAACTTCCGCGACTGATGACTGCCCGCCGCCCATGCACCGCCTGACCCTGCGCCTGGCCGTCGCCCTGCTGGCGGTCACCGGCCTGCCCGCCGCCTACGCGCAAAGCGTGGCGCTGGCCGGCATCCTGGGCGGCAAGGCCCTGCTGGTGGTGGACGGCAGCGCGCCGCGCAGCGTGGCACCGGGCGGCTCCCACATGGGCGTGCGCGTGGTCTCGGTGGGCCGCGACGGCGTGGTGCTGGAGGTCGCGGGCGCGCAGCGCGCGATTCAGCTGGGCGAGTCGCCCGTGAGCATTGGCGGCAGCGCGGCCGGCCAGCGTATCGTGCTCAAGGCCGACGCGCGTGGGCATTTCATCAACAGCGGCTTCATCAACGGCCGCGTGATGCAGTACATGGTGGACACAGGCGCCACCACCGTGGCCATCGGCCGGCCCGACGCGCAGCGCATGGGCCTGAAGTTCGAACAGGGCCAGCCCGTGATGATGAACACCGCCAACGGCACGGCGCAGGGCTGGCGCATGCGGCTGGAGTCCGTGCGGGTGGGCGATGTGGAACTGCGCAGCGTGGACGCCATCGTCACCGCGGAGGCCATGCCCTATGTGCTGCTGGGCAACAGCTTCCTGCGCGAATTCCACATGAACCGCAGCGGCGACGAGATGGTGCTGCAACGCCGCCGCTGACGCGCGTCACCCTCAGGCCCCCATGTCCGCACAGCCCCAACCCAGTGGCACCGATCCGTCGGGCAGCGACTACGAAGACCTGCTGGGCCAGTGGTCCGACCTGGAGTCCGCCCTGTCGGCGCTGCTCGCGCGGCCACGGCAGGCGCGCGACTTCGTGGCCAAGGTGCGCCAGTGCGACCGCTGGCTTCAGGACCTGGTGGCGCACGACATCGACGCCGCGCTGTACCTCATGTTCCAGCTCGCCGCCACCTCCACCGTGGGCTACAGCGCATCGCATGCGCTGGTGTGCGGCACGCTGTGCCACATCCTGGCGCAGGAGTTGCAGTTGCCGCCGCAGGAGCGCGACAGCCTGGTGCGCGCGGCGTTCACCATGAACATCGGCATGACGGCGCTGCAGGATGCGCTGGCCGTGCAGCGCGAACCGCTCACGGCCGAGCAGCAGCAGGTCGTGGCCAGCCACCCTCGGCTTGGACTGGACATGCTGGAAGATCTGCAGGTCACCAACGACCTGTGGCTGGAGATCGTGGCGACGCACCATGCGCCCTCGTCCGACGCGGCCGTGCCCCTGGCGAGCCTGCCCGTTCGGGAGCGGCTCACGCGCATCCTGAGCACCATCGACCGCTACGCGGCCCTGATCAGCCCGCGCAAGTCCCGCGCCGGCCGCAGCGCCACCGACTCGGTACGCGCCATCGTGGGTCAAGACAGCGACGCGCGCGACGAAGCCAGCCTCATGCTGGTGCGCACCGTGGGCCTGTGCCCGCCGGGCACGTTCGTGCGCCTGGACAATGGCGAGACGGCCGTCGTGCTGCGCCGCAGCGAGCGGGCGAACTTCCCGCTGGTGGCCAGCGTGCTGGATGCCAAGGGCGAGCCGCTGGCCTCGCCCGCGCTCTACCACACGGTGCGCGGACAGCCGCGCATCCAGTCGGCGCTGGCGCGGTCGGCGGTGACGGTGGAACTGCACAACCGCACCATGGTGCGCCTGGGGCTTTATGCGGCCCAGCGCACACAGACCCTGTCCCGCTGAAAAACCGGGCCTGCCGCATCAGGAAACACACGGCACTGCGCGCCGCCTGCCGGGTGCGGACAGGCGCGTATCCGGCTTTTAGGCTTTCTTCTTGGAGCCCAGGCGCGATTCCTTGCCCTGCAGCAGGCGTTGGATGTTTTCCTTGTGGCGCCAGGCCAGCAGGCCCGACATCACGGCGATGGCCATGCCCACGCGCGCATCGGTGTACCAGGCCACGCCACCGCCCAGCACGTAGAAGAACGGCGCGAACACCGCGGCCACCAGCGAGGCCAGCGACGAGTAGCGGAAGAAGAACGCAATGATCACCCAGGTGAGCAGCGTGGCCAGCCCCAGCCAGCCGCTGATGCCCAGGAGCACTCCCAGCGCCGTGGCCACGCCCTTGCCGCCTTCAAAGCGGAAGAACACCGGCCACAGGTGGCCGAGGAACGCCGCCAGGCCGACCAGCGCCATGGTGCCCTCCTCCAGACCGTAGGGCGCGCCGAACCAGCGCACCAGCACCACGGGCAGCCAGCCCTTGAGCGCATCGAACAGCAGCGTGACGGCCGCCGCCGCCTTGGAGCCCGAGCGCAGCACGTTGGTGGCGCCGGGGTTCTTGCTGCCGTAGGTGCGCGGGTCGGACAGCCCCATCACGCGGCTGACGATGACGGCAAACGACAGGGAGCCCAGCAGGTAGGCGGCCACGGCAGCGGCAAGGGGCAGAAGGACAGTGCTCACGACAAGGGGCGCTCAGGGAAGGTGAATGACAAAAGCAAAACCGCCCTATTCTGCCAGCGCGCACTGCACCGGCCGCGCACCCAGCAGTTGCACGCAGACCTGCGGGTCCAACTGCACCAGAAAGCCGCGGCGCCCGCCGTTGATGGCGATGCGCGGCAGCTGCAGGATGCTCTCCTCGATGAACACCGGCATCTGCTTGCGCGTGCCGAACGGCGAAGTGCCGCCCACCAGGTAGCCGCTGTGGCGGTTGGCCACCTCGGGCTTGCAGGGCTCCACGCTCTTGGCGCCGATCTGGCGCGCAAGGTTCTTGGTGGACACCTTGCAGTCGCCGTGCATGAGCACGATCAACGGCTTGGCGTCCTGGTCCTGCATCACCAGCGTCTTGACCACCACGTGTTCGTCCAATCCCAGTTGGCGCGCCGACTCCTCGGTGCCGCCATGCTCCACGTAGTCGTACGGGTGCTCCGTGAAGGCGACCTTGTGCGCGCGCAGCAGTTGCGTGGCAGGGGTTTCGCTCACGTGGGCGGTCTTGTCCTTCTTGGCCATAAACTCAAAAACAATAGCTGCCCGCGCTTACCAGTCAAGCGTTACAGGCCGATTCGATCTAAAACTCATTGCGCCGGATCGCGCATCTCCCAGCGCACCGCATCGATGGCAGCCAGCAGTTCGGGCGACAGGCGCGTGTCCCACGCATCCAGGTCTTCGTCCAGTTGCGCAAGGGATGTCACGCCGATGATGGTGCTGCTCACGCGCCATTGGTGGTAGCAGAAGGCCAGCGCCATCTGCGTGGGCGACAGGCCGTGGTCACGCGCGAGCTGGTTGTAGCGGCGCGCCGCAGCCAGCGCCTCGGGACGGCCCCAGCGCTGCTTGCGCACCGACTCATAGCGCGCGATGCGCGCCTGTTGCGGCGCACCCGCGTCGGTGGGCGCGTACTGGTCGAACTTGCCAGTGAGCAGGCCGAACGCCAGCGGCGAATACGCAAGCAGCGACACGCCCAGGCGGTGGCACGTCTCGTCCATGGCGTTTTCCCAGCTGCGGTTGAGCAGGCAGTACGGGTTCTGGACCGACGCCACGCGCGGCAGCCCGTGCTGCTCCGCCAGGCGCACGAACTCGTGCACGCCGTAGGGCGTCTCATTGGACAGGCCGACATAGCGCACCTTGCCCGCACGCACCAGGCCGGCCAGTGCCTCCAACTGGTCGTGGATGGGCGTGGTGCTGACTTCCTTGGAAGGGTCGTAGTACAGCGTGCCGAACGCGGGCACGTGCCGCTCGGGCCAGTGGATCTGGTACAGGTCGATCACGTCGGTCTGCAGCCGGCGCAGGCTGCCCTCACACGAGGCGACGATGTCCGCCGCCGTCATGCCCTGGCCCTTGCGGATCCACGGCATGCCGCGCGACGGGCCCGCCACCTTGGTGGCCAGCACCACCTTGCCGCGCGTGCCCGGGCGGCTGGCGAACCAGCGGCCGATGATGGATTCGGTGGCGCCACAGGTGGCCTCGCGCGCGGGCACGGCATACATCTCGGCCGTGTCGAAGAAGTTCACGCCGCGCTCCAGCGCGCGGTCGAGGATGGCGTGCGCCGCCGGCTCCGCCACTTGTTCGCCAAAGGTCATGGTGCCCAGGCAGATCGGCGTGACGTGCAGGTCGCTGTGGCCAAGGGGAAGGGTATGCATGCAGGCTCCGAAACACAGTTGCGCCCGAGTTTACGGATTCGCGTCACATCGCGCAGGCCGCACCCACTCCGCCGCGTTGTCGCCGCCACGACGCGCCGCGGACGGTTCACCGCGAAATAATCCACCCATGTACCAAGCCCAACGCCCTTGCCGCACCGAGACCGTTCCCGTTCGCACGCTGCACTACCACGTGCGGGTCTGGGGCGAGCGCCCCGCCGATGCGCCGCCCCTCGTGCTGCTGCATGGCTGGATGGACGTGGGCGCGTCCTACCAGTTCGTGGTGGACGCGTTCAGCGCCGCCTTTGCCGCGGGCCGCCAGATCATCGCGCCGGACTGGCGCGGCTTCGGCCACACGCGCACGCCCGCACCGAGCGACAGCTACCACTTCGTGGACTACCTGGCCGACCTGGACCAGCTGCTGGACCACTATGCCGGCGAGCAGCCGGTGGACCTGGTGGGCCACAGCATGGGCGGCAACGTGGCCATGCTGTATGCCGGCGCGCGGCCATCGCGCATCCGCCGCCTGGTGAACCTGGAGGGCTTCGGCCTGCCCGCCACCCAGCCGGCGCAGGCCCCCCAGCGGCTGGCGCAGTGGATGGACGAGATCCGCCAGTTCGAGCGCGGCGACCTGGCCCTGAAGCACTACGACAGCGCCGACGGCGTGGCCCTGCGGCTGATGAAGACCAACCCGCGCCTGCCCTCGGACAAGGCCGCATGGCTCGCCCGCCATTGGGCGGCGCAAGATGCCGAGGGCCGCTGGCACATCCAAGGCGATGCGGCGCACAAGATCGTGAACCCGCAGCTGTACCGGGTGGACGAGGTGCTGGCGCTGTACCAGGCCATCACTGCGCCGGTGCTCTCGGTGCATGCCAGCGACGACAGCCTGGGCCAGTGGTGGAAGGGCCGCTACACGCTGCAGGAATACCACCAGCGCCTGACCCAGGTACGCGACGTGCGGCACGCTGTGGTCGAGGACGCAGGCCACATGCTGCACCACGACCAGCCGCAGGCCGTGGCGGCGCTGATCGAGGCGTTCGTGGCCGGGCCGGCGCCCGCAGCCTGAGTCGACGCCTTGCGCACGCGGCGCTCGCGCTGCCCACGCTCGCCTGAGCGTCATGCAACGGGCGTGGCCGCTGCCCACGCGGCGGCCCCACTGCAGATATCCCCGCCGCGCAGCGCGGTGTCGTGGCAGGCGCTGCCGCCCGTGGCCGACAATCGGGCAACCGCGCTTTGCCGCTTTGTTGTCAACCCTCGAAAGGTAGCCCCCCCGCATGGACCAGAACCGCGACGCCCACCCTCCCGCCACCCGCATCGGCATCGTCGGCTACGGCAATCTGGGGCGCGGCGTCGAGGCCGCAATCGCCAAGAACCCCGACATGGCGATCGCCGGCATCTTCACGCGCCGCGACCCCGCGCAGCTCCAGCCGCTGGGCGCAAGCGTTCCGGTGCACGGCATGGACAGCCTGTTGCGCCACAAGGGCGCTATCGACGTGCTGGTGCTGTGCGGTGGTTCCAAGGACGACCTGCCCTGGCAAAGCCCCGAGCTGGCCGCGCATTTCAACCTGGTGGACAGCTTCGACACCCATGCGCGCATCCCCGGGCATTTCGCCGCCGTGGACGCCGCGGCCCAGACCGGCCAGACCACCGCACTGATCTCGGCCGGCTGGGACCCGGGCCTGTTCTCCATCAACCGCGTGATGGGCGAGGCCCTGCTGCCCGACGGGGCCACCTACACTTTTTGGGGCAAGGGCCTGAGCCAGGGCCACTCCGACGCGGTGCGCCGCGTGCCCGGCGTGGCGGGTGGCGTGCAGTACACCATCCCCGTGCCCGAGGCAGTGGACAAGGTGCGCAGCGGCGTGCGGCCCGAGCTGTCCACGCGCGAGAAGCACCGGCGCGAGTGCTTCGTGGTGCTGCAGGACGGTGCCGACGCTGACGCGGTGCGCCGGGCCATCGTCGGCATGCCGCACTACTTTGACCAGTACGACACCACGGTGCAGTTCATCAGCGCCGAGGAACTGGCGCGCGACCATGGCGCCATGCCGCACGGCGGGTTCGTGATCCGCAGCGGCAACACCTCGGCGCCCAGCAAGCAAGTCATCGAATACCGACTGCAGCTGGACAGCAACCCCGAGTTCACCGCCAGCGTGCTGGTGGCCTATGCACGCGCGGTGCACCGCATGCACGCGGCGGGTCAGTTCGGTTGCAAGACCGTGCTGGACGTGGCGCCCGCCCTGCTGTCGGCCAAGGGTGCGGCGGAACTGCACGAGCAGTTCCTGTAAGCCCCGCGGGCATCAGGCCAAAACAGCCTCTAGCGCCCGCCCATCAAGCGCAGGTAGCTATCGCAAAAATAGCAATCACATATAACCCCAGCCGGTTCCCGGCGCTGCAGCGTGCGTTAGCGGGGGCATCAGCCCGCCATGAGAAAATCGCGCGTTATTCACAAGACACCACCAGGACACCCGCACCATGGAAGCAGAACGCATCAACCTCATCGGCACCACCCTCGAAGACCTGACCGAGCGGACCCAAGAGCTACGGAGGTATCTTTGACTACGATGCCAAGTTCGAACGCCTGCGCACCGTCAACGCATCGCTAGAAGACCCGGCTGTCTGGAACGACCCCAAGAAGGCCCAGGAGCTCGGCAAGGAAAAGAAGTCGCTCGACGCCGTGGTGCTGACGCTGCAAAAGCTCACCACCGAGCTGGCCGACAACGTCGAGCTCTACGAAATGAGCAAGGAAGAAGGCGACGAGGCGGGCCTGACGACCATCGAGGCCGAGGCCGAGAAGCTGCGCCCGCTCATCGAGGAGCTGGAATTCCGCCGCATGTTCAGCAATGAGGCCGACCCGCTGAACTGCTTCGTGGACATCCAGGCCGGCGCCGGCGGCACCGAGGCCTGCGACTGGGCCAGCATGCTGCTGCGCCAGTACCTGAAGTACGCCGAGCGCAAGGGCTTCAAGGCCACGGTGGAAGAAGAAACTCCGGGCGACGTGGCCGGCATCAAGAGCGCCACGATCAAGATCGAGGGCGAGTACGCCTACGGCCTGCTGCGCACCGAGACCGGCGTGCACCGCCTGGTGCGCAAGTCGCCGTTCGACTCGTCGGGCGGGCGCCACACATCGTTCGCCTCGCTGTTCGTCTACCCCGAGATCGATGACTCCATCGAGATCAACATCAACCCGTCCGACGTGCGCACCGACACCTACCGTGCCTCGGGCGCGGGCGGCCAGCACATCAACAAGACCGATTCGGCCGTCCGTCTGACACACATTCCCACGGGGATCGTGGTGCAGTGCCAGGATGGCCGCAGCCAGCACAGCAACCGCGACGTGGCCTGGCAGCGCCTGCGCTCGCGCCTGTATGACTTCGAAATGCGCAAGCGCATGGAAGAGCAGCAGAAGCTGGAAGACACCAAGACCGACGTGGGCTGGGGCCACCAGATCCGCAGCTACGTGCTGGACAACAGCCGCATCAAGGACCTGCGCACCAACGTCGAAGTCTCCGCCACGCAGAAGGTGCTGGACGGCGACCTGGACGTGTTCATCGAAGCCTCGCTCAAGCAGGGTGTCTAAACAGGGCGTGCAAACGCGCCCGCACAGATTGGAAAGCCCATCGCCATGATGAGAGAAGGACAAGCCATCGCCATCCACCGTGCCGACTACGCGGCCCCCGCGTACTGGATCGACACGGTGGATCTCACCTTTGACCTGGACCCGGCCAAGACCCGCGTGCTGAGCCGCCTGCGCGTGCGCCGCAATGCCGACGTACCCGCGCAGCCGTTGCGCCTGGATGGCGACGAGCTGAACCTGGCGCGCGTGATGGTCAACGGCGCCGGCACCTCGTTCAAGCTGGACGGCGGCCAGCTGGTGCTGGAAAACCTGCCCGAGGGCACCGAGCCCTTCGAGCTGGAGATTTTCACCACCTGCGCGCCCGCCAAGAACACCCAGCTGTCGGGCCTGTACGTGAGCCAGGGCACCTTCTTCACGCAGTGCGAGGCCGAGGGCTTTCGGCGCATCACCTACTTCCTGGACCGCCCCGACGTCATGGCCAGCTACAGCGTGCTGCTGCGCGCCAGCAAGGCCGACTACCCCGTGCTGCTGTCCAACGGCAACCTGGTGGAAAGCGGCGAGCTGGAAGACGGCCGCCACTTCGCCAAGTGGGTGGACCCGCACAAGAAGCCCAGCTACCTGTTCGCCCTGGTGGCCGGCAAGCTGGTCGCGCGCGAGCAGAAGATCAAGAGCCGCGCGGGGCGCGAGCATCTGCTGCAGGTGTACGTGCGCCCGGGCGACCTGGAGAAGACCGAGCACGCCATGAACTCCCTCATGGCCAGCATCGCGTGGGACGAGGCGCGCTTCGGCCTGAGCCTGGACCTGGACCGCTTCATGATCGTCGCCACCAGCGACTTCAACATGGGCGCCATGGAAAACAAGGGCCTGAACATCTTCAACACGAAGTACGTTCTGGCCAGCCAGGCCACGGCGACGGACGTGGACTTCGCCAACATCGAGTCCGTGGTGGGCCACGAGTACTTCCACAACTGGACAGGCAACCGCGTCACCTGCCGCGACTGGTTCCAGCTGTCGCTCAAGGAAGGCCTCACCGTCTTTCGCGACCAGGAATTCAGCATGGACATGGCGGGCAGCCCGTCCGCGCGCGCCGTCAAGCGCATCGAGGACGTGCGCGTGCTGCGCACCGTGCAGTTCCCCGAAGACGCCGGCCCCATGGCCCACCCCGTGCGGCCTGACAGCTACGTCGAGATCAACAACTTCTACACCGTCACCATCTACGAAAAGGGTGCCGAGGTGGTGCGCATGCAGCACAACCTCGTGGGCCGCGAAGGCTTCGCGCACGGCATGAAGCTCTACTTCGAACGCCATGACGGCCAGGCCGTGACCTGCGACGACTTCGCCCAGGCGATTGCCGACGCCAACCCTGGCAGCGAACTGAGCGAGCGCCTGGACCAGTTCAAGCGCTGGTATTCGCAGGCAGGCACACCGCGCGTCAAGGCCGCGGGAAGCTACGACGCAGCCGCGCAGACTTACACGCTCACGCTCTCTCAAAGCTGCCCCCCCACCCCGGGCCAGCCGGAAAAGCTGCCCTTCGTGATCCCCGTCGCGCTGGGCCTCGTCGGTGCGGACGGCACACCGCTGCCGCTGCAACTGCAGGGCGAGGCCGCACCCGGCGCGCCCGACCGCACCGTGGTGCTGACCGAGTCCACCATGACGCTCACCTTCGTCAACGTGGCGAGCGAACCCGTGCCCTCGCTGCTGCGCGGCTTCAGCGCGCCGGTGATTCTGGAATGTGACTACACGGACGCGCAGCTGCTCACGCTGCTGGCCCACGACACCGACGCGTTCAACCGCTGGGAGGCCGGCCAGCGCCTGCTGCTGCGCATTGCTATCAATGCAATAGCTGCCAGCGCTGACCTGGCAAGCGCTGGAGGCCAAAATCTCTTGAATCCCCGGGTCGTGCAGGCCATGCGCGACGTGCTGCGCCATCCGCAGTTGGACGCTGCCTTCAAGGACCTGGTGCTCACGCTGCCATCGGAGAGCTACATCGCCGAGCAGCTCGACGTGGTCGATCCGCAGCGCGTGCACGCCGTACGCGAAGCGCTGCGCATGGAGCTGGCTACCGCGCTACGCGAGGACTGGATCTGGGCCTGGGAAACGCACCACGCCACTGGAGCCTACCGTCCCGACGTCGCCAGCAGCGCCCGGCGTGCCCTGGCCGGCACGGCGCTGTCCATGCTGTGCCTGGCCGCGCGACAAATTGGCGACACGGTCTGGCCCGGCAAGACCTACCAGCGCTTCAAGGACGCAGGCAACATGACGGACCGCTTCAACGCGCTGTCCGCCCTGGTCAGCAGCGGCCACGAGCTTGCCAAGCCCGCGCTGGCACGCTTCCATCAGCTCTTCAGGGACGACGCGCTGGTCATCGACAAGTGGTTCGCCCTGCAGGCCAGCGCCCCGGACCGTGGCGGCGACGTGCTGCCCGCCGTGCGCCAGCTCATGAAGCACCCGGACTTCCAGCTCAAGAACCCCAACCGCGCGCGCAGCGTGATCTTCAGTTACTGCAATGGCAACCCCGGGGGCTTTCACCGCACCGACGCCGCCGGCTACGTCTTCTGGGCCGACCGCGTGCTGGAGCTGGACAGTCTCAACCCCCAGGTGGCCGCCCGCCTGGCGCGTGCGCTGGACCGCTGGAAGAAGCTCGCCGAGCCTTACCGCACGGCCGCCCACGAAGCCATCTCCCGCGTGGCCGCCAAGTCCGACCTCTCCAACGACGTGCGCGAAGTCGTCACCCGCGCCCTTGCCGATTAAGAAAGGCCTCCATGACCGAACGTATCAGCCTCACCCGCTACCTTGTCGAGCAGCAGCGCGTCCATGGCCGCATCCCCCCGCAGCTGCGCCTGCTGGTGGAGGTGGTTGCGCGCGCCTGCAAGCGCATCAGCTTCGCCGTGAACAAGGGCGATCTCGGCGACGTGATGGGCACCGCCGGAACCGAGAACGTTCAGGGTGAGGTTCAAAAGAAGCTGGACATCATTGCCAACGAGGTGTTGATCGAAGCCAACGAATGGGGCGGGCATCTGGCTGCGATGGCGTCCGAGGAAATGGATGGGATCTATGTGGTGCCCAACCGCTTTCCCCAGGGCGAGTACCTGCTGATGTTCGACCCCCTGGACGGTTCGTCCAACATCGACGTCAACGTCAGCATTGGCACCATCTTCTCGGTGCTGCACAAGCACCATGACGATCCCACCACCGACGAACCCGTCACCGAAGCCGACTTCTTGCAACCCGGCCACCAGCAGGTCGCCGCGGGCTACTGCATCTATGGTCCGCAGACCACGCTGGTACTCACCGTGGGCGACGGCGTGGCCATGTTCACGCTGGACCGCGAACAGGGCTCCTTCGTGCTCACGCGCGAGAACATCCGTATTCCCGAAGACACCAAGGAATTCGCGATCAACATGAGCAACATGCGCCACTGGGATGCGCCCGTGCGCCGCTACATCGACGAATGCCTGCAGGGCAAGGAAGGCCCGCGCGGCAAGGACTTCAACATGCGCTGGATCGCCAGCATGGTCGCCGACGTGCACCGCATCCTGATGCGCGGCGGCATCTTCATGTACCCCTGGGACAAGCGCGAGCCAAACAAGCCCGGCAAGCTGCGCCTGATGTATGAGGCCAACCCCATGGGCTGGCTGGTCGAGCAGGCCGGCGGCGCCGCCACCAACGGCCGCCAGCGCATCCTGGACATCCAGCCCGCCCAGTTGCACGAACGCGTGAGCGTGATCCTGGGCTCAAAGAATGAGGTCGATCGCGTGACAAGTTACCACTCCGGTATATAATTTGAGTCTTCGCCGGAGTAGCTCAGTCGGTAGAGCAGCTCATTCGTAATGAGAAGGTCGCGTGTTCGATTCATGTCTCCGGCACCACAATGAAAGCCCCTGATTTGCAAGAGTCAGGGGCTTTTGCTTTGGCGGAGTGCATGGGAAGTCCGCCGCTCTCGGAGAGTTGGACCATCCGTTGCGGCTTCTCTGCCATTCACCCTCCGCAGCGCAAAGCCGACTTAAAGACCCCTTCGACCTCTAGCGAGCATCCAGCAAGCGCTGACCGCTATATTTTTTGCATCGCCGACAATCCAGAGTTCCTGAATCCGGACCCTGCCATGCTCCTTGCGACGCACTTCGCACTGTTGGCCCTCCGACGCTGGGCCTGGCTACTGGCCGTAGCTGCTTGTGTAGTAGCAGCAAACGCGCAGCCGGCTGCTGCCCTGGAGTCGCCCTCCTCCGCGGACCCGGCGGCGCACTCGCCCACGCTGGCGCAGCATTACCACCCGGGCATGATGGTCGCGGACTATTGGGTGAGCGAAAAATACGACGGTGTACGCGCCCTCTGGACCGGTCAGCAACTGATCAGCCGGCAGGGCCTGCCCATCCGGGCGCCAGCGTGGTTCACCGCCGGCTGGCCGCCGGTACCGATGGATGGCGAACTGTGGGCCGGCCGCGGCCAGTTTGCCGCCGCGCAGGCGGCCGTGGCGCAGGCCACGCCCGACGATGCCCGGTGGCGCGCGCTGCGGTACATGGTGTTCGACCTGCCGCGCGCGCCGGGCGGTTTCGGCGAACGCCTGCCCCTGCTGCGCCGCACCGTGGCCCATCTGGACCAGCCGTGGGTCCAGCCTGCCGCGCAGTGGCGGGTGTCCAGCCACACGGAACTGATGACGCAGTTGCACCGGCTGGAGAAGGCCGGCGCCGAGGGACTGATGCTGCGCCGAGACGACGCGCCCTACCGTGGCGGGCGCAGCGATGATCTGCTCAAGCTCAAGACCTTCGAGGACGCGGAAGCCGTGGTGGTAGGGCACGTGCCCGGACGCGGTAAATACGCGGGCCAGACCGGCGCGCTGCTGGTGGCGCTGCCCGACGGCCGGCGCCTGCGCTTGGGCAGCGGCCTGCCGGATGCGGTGCGGCGCAATCCACCGCCGGTGGGCACCGTGGTGACCTACCGCTTCAACGGCACCCACGCAAGCGGCTTGCCGCGGTTTGCGCGCTTCTGGCGAGTGCGCGCCCACGCGCCCTCCGCGGCCAACGCAGCCGCTGCCGGCGGGCAGGCCAGTCTGGAGCCCGGCCCAGCAAGAAACAGAGGTAAATGAGGCTCTAGCACACACCCAGCAGGCGCTGCCAGCTATCAAAACAAAAGCAAAAGGGGCGGTCGCCCGCCCCTTTTTAGCCCGCCCCTCCTGCGAGAGGCGCTGCCGGCACTTCAGATGGTGCGGCCAAACGGGCCGTCGCTGCCCACCTGCACCAGCGACTCAGGGTCGTTGGCGCGGGGCTTGCGGCTGCCGCCCGTGCCCTGCGCCACGCAGTCGGCGTAATAACGCACGTTGCCGTTGTCGTCCTCGATCTCCACAAGGCCGTGGATGTCGGTCTCGAAGCCCGGGCAGAGCTTGGAGAACTCGCGCGAGAACTTGAGGTAGTCCACGATCTTCTTGTTGAACACCTCGCCGGGAATCAGCAGCGGAATGCCCGGCGGGTACGGCGTGATCAGGCTGGTGGTGATGCGGCCTTCCAGGTGGTCGATCTCCACGCGCTCGGTCTTGCGCTGCGCGATGTGGGCATAGGCGTCGCTGGGCTTCATGGCCGGCGTGAGGTCCGAGAGGTACATCTCGGTCGTCAGGCGGGCGATGTCGTACTTGGCGTACAGCTGGTGCACATGCTGGCAGAGATCCTTCAGGCCCATGCGCTCGTAGCGCTTATGCTGCTGGCAGAACTCGGGAAGGATGCGCCACATGGGCTGGTTTTTCTCGTAGTCGTCCTTGAACTGCTGCAGCGCGGCCAGCAGCGTATTCCAGCGGCCCTTGGTGATGCCGATGGTGAACATGATGAAAAACGAGTACAGGCCCGTCTTCTCCACCACCACGCCGTGCTCGGACAGGTATTTGGTGACGATGCTGGCCGGAATGCCGGTCTTGTCGAACTTACCGTCCAGGTTCAGGCCGGGCGTGACGATGGTGGACTTGATCGGGTCCAGCATGTTGAAGCCGTCGGCCAGCGCGCCGAAGCCATGCCACTTGCTCGGGCCGTTCTTCTTGCCCTTGGCGTCGCCGCGGATGATCCAGTCGTCTGCGCGGCCCACACCCTCGTCGGCGAGCTTGTCGGGGCCCCAGACCTTGAACCACCAGTCGTCCTTGCCGAACTCGCCCTCCACCTTGCGCATGGCGCGGCGAAAGTCCAGCGCTTCGACCAGGCTTTCCTCCACCAGGGCGGTGCCGCCGGGCGGCTCCATCATGGCCGCAGCCACGTCGCAGCTGGCGATGATGCTGTACTGCGGGCTGGTCGAGGTGTGCATCAGGTACGCCTCGTTGAACAGGTGACGGTCCAGCTTGGTCGTTTGGCTGTCCTGCACCAGCACATGGCTGGCCTGGCTGATGCCGGCCAGCAGCTTGTGGATGGACTGCGTGGCGTACACCACCGACTGCTTGGGCCGCGCGCGCTTCTTGCCCATGGCGTGGTAGCTGCCGTAGAACGGGTGGAAGGCCGCGTGCGGCAACCAGGCCTCGTCGAAGTGCAGGTTCTCGACGTAGCCGTCGAGCATGCCCTTGATGGTCTCGGTGTTGTAGAGCACGCCGTCGTAGGTCGACTGCGTGAGGGTCAGCACGCGCGGCTTGACCTTCTTGGGGTCCACGCCCTTGAGCAGCGGGTTGGCCTTGATCTTCGCCTGGATGGTCGCGGGCTCGAATTCGCTTTGCGGAATGGGCCCGATGATGCCGAAGTGGTTGCGCGTGGGTTTCAGGAACACGGGGATCGCCCCGGTCATGATGATGCTGTGCAGGATGGACTTGTGGCAGTTGCGGTCCACCACCACCACGTCGCCCGGCGCCACGGTGTGGTGCCACACCATCTTGTTGGACGTGGACGTGCCGTTGGTCACGAAGAAGCAGTGGTCGGCGTTGAAGATGCGCGCGGCGTTGCGCTCGCTCTCGCCGATGGCGCCGTTGTGGTCCAGCAGCTGGCCCAGTTCTTCCACGGCATTGCAGACGTCCGCGCGCAGCATGTTCTCACCATAGAACTGGTGGTACATCTGGCCCACGGGGCTCTTGAGGAACGCCACGCCGCCCGAGTGGCCCGGGCAGTGCCAGCTGTAGGAGCCGTCTTCCGCGTAATCCAGCAGCGCCTTGAAGAATGGCGGCTGCACGCCCTCCAGGTAGCTCTTGGCCTCGCGGATGATGTGCTTGGCCACGAACTCGGGCGTGTCCTCGAACATGTGGATGAAGCCGTGCAGCTCGCGCAGGATGTCGTTGGGCAGGTGGCGCGCGGTCTTGGTCTCGCCGTGCACGTAGATCGGCACGTCGGCGTTCTTGCGGCGTACCTCTTCGATGAAGGCGCGCAGGCTGTGCACGATGGGATCCTGGCCCGTGCCCAGCGTGAATTCCTCGTCGTCGATCGACAGGATGAACGCGCTGGCGCGGCTTTGCTGCTGGGCGAACTGCGACAGGTCGCCGTAGCTGGTCACGCCCAGGACCTCGAACCCTTCCGCCTCGATGGCCTGCGCCAGCGCCCGGATCCCCAGGCCGGAGGTGTTCTCTGAACGATAGTCCTCGTCGATGATGACGATGGGAAAGCGAAATTTCATGCGCTGCCTCCGATGACCGGGCCAAAAAAACGAAAGAGGCGCGCAGTGTAAGGAATATGCGTGCTATCCCTATGAACACCGCAGCATTTCGCCCAGAATCCATCGACCTGGAAACAACACCGCGCCGCCCGCCAGCGCGCACCCGACAGAGAGGGAAGGAGAAAACACACATGAATCTGGACGCATCGACGCTCTGGTGGCTCATGGCCGGGGTGGCCGTGGTGGCCGAGCTGCTCACCGGCACCTTTTACCTGCTGATGCTGGCCGTGGGCCTGGCGGCCGGCGCACTCGCGGCCCACGCGGGCCTGGGCAACACGGCGCAGATCCTGGTGAGCGCACTGGTCGGGGCCGGCACCGTGCTGGGGGCCTACGTCAGGCGCCGCAGCCGGCCGGGCGAGCCGTCCGCGCGGGCCGACCGCAGCGTGAACCTGGACGTGGGCGAGACGGTGTTCATCGACGCCTGGCAGCCCGACGGCACGGCCGTCGTGAAGTACCGCGGCGCGAGCTGGACCGCCATCCACCGCCCGGGCATCACGCCCGCCACTGGCCCGCACCGCGTGGCCGAACTGGTGGGCAACCGCCTGCTGGTGGATCCGCTGTAGTCATCCGGAACCGGGGGCGGCCTCGCTACCATCCGCCCTGCCCTTCACCGCCGCACGCGGCACAGAAAGAAAAACCTCATGGAAATCGCCATCATCCTCTTCGTCATCGCGGTGATCTTCATCGCGCGCGCCGTCAAGATCGTGCCGCAGCAGCATGCCTGGGTGAAGGAGCGCCTGGGCAAGTACGCCGGCACGCTCACGCCGGGGCCGAAGTTCATCATCCCCTTCGTCGACCGCATCGCCTACAAGCACAGCCTGAAGGAAATCCCCCTGGACGTGCCCAGCCAGGTCTGCATCACCAAGGACAACACCCAACTGCAGGTGGACGGCATCCTGTACTTTCAGGTGACCGACCCCATGCGCGCCAGCTACGGTTCGTCCAACTACATCACCGCCATCTCGCAGCTGGCCCAGACCACGCTGCGCAGCGTGATCGGCAAGCTGGAGCTGGACAAGACGTTCGAAGAGCGCGACATGATCAACGCCCAGGTGGTGCAGGCCATCGACGAAGCGGCGCTGAATTGGGGCGTGAAGGTGCTGCGCTACGAGATCAAGGACCTGACGCCACCCGCCGAGATCCTGCGCGCCATGCAGGCCCAGATCACCGCCGAGCGTGAAAAGCGCGCGTTGATTGCCGCTTCGGAAGGCCGCCGCCAGGAACAGATCAACATCGCCACCGGCGAGCGTGAGGCCTTCATCGCCCGCTCCGAGGGCGAAAAGCAAGCCGCCATCAACAACGCCCAGGGCGAGGCCGCCGCCATCACCGCCGTGGCCGACGCCACCGCCCAGGCCATCGAGCGCATTGCCGCCGCCATCCGCCAGCCGGGCGGCGAGCAGGCCGTGCAACTCAAGGTCGCCGAAAAGGCCGTGGAGGCGTATGGCAAGGTGGCCGCGGACGCCACCACCACGCTCATCGTGCCCAGCAACATGACCGAGGTATCCGCACTCGTCAGCTCGGCCATGAAGATGATCCAGACGCAGCAGCGCAGCTGACCCAACGCTTTCACTCTTCTTTTTATAGCTACCAGCGCTCGCCCCACAAGCGCTGGAGCCACTTTTCGCTTAGAACTTCGCATGAATTCCCCCGTAGCCCCCTTCTTCACGGCCCGCGTGGGCGACGACGGCACCCAGTGCGATGCCTGGCCCGAGCAGCCGCTGCTGCTGTCGCTGGAGCAAGGCGGTATCGACTGGCCCAGCTCCTGCCGCAACGGCACCTGCCGCACCTGCATCGGCGTGCTGGCGGAGGGCGAGGTGCGCTACGCCATCGACTGGCCGGGCCTGACGGCAGAAGAAAAGGCCGAGGGCTGCGTGCTGCCCTGCGTGGCCTATCCCGTGGGCGACGTGAAGCTGGAGGCCCCCGCCATCTGAGCCCTGTGCCGCGCTCCGCGCACCGGTACGGTTGAGACAGCGCAACCTGCGGCCCGCTTGCCCCCACCTGCGGCAGACTTACCGCGGCGGCGCGCGGACAACGGCCCGGCGGCGCGACTAGAATTGGCCGCTTCGGGACCGCGCGTCCCTCCTCCGTGCGGCAGGGGCCGCATCGCCGTTCTTTGGGGGCACGCCCGTTGCCCGCCCGCCGGGGAACGCATACCGCCCCGGCCCGCATGGCCCATCCGAAAGCCCTGCATGACCACCCCCCTCACGCCCGCGCCCATCTCGCCCGTCCAGGACATCGTGGCCGAGTTGCGCGCCGGCCGCATCGTGATCCTCGTCGATGAGGAAGACCGCGAGAACGAAGGCGACCTCGTGATCGCCGCGGACCATGTCACGCCCGAGGCCATCAACTTCATGGCGCGCTTCGGCCGCGGCCTGATCTGCCTGACCCTCACGCGCGAACGCTGCGAGCGCCTGCGCCTGCCGCCCATGGTGGCGCGCAACGGCACCAAGATGGGCACCGCCTTCACCGTCTCCATCGAGGCGGCCGAGGGCGTGACCACCGGCATCAGCGCTGCCGACCGCGCGCGCACCGTGCAGGCCGCCGTGGCCGCCAACGCCCAGGCTGCCGACCTGGTGCAGCCCGGCCACATCTTCCCGCTGCAGGCGGTGGATGGCGGCGTGCTCATGCGCGCCGGCCACACCGAGGCCGGCTGCGACCTGGCCGCCATGGCCGGCTGCAGCCCCTCCTCCGTGATCTGCGAGGTGATGAAGGACGACGGCACCATGGCCCGCCTGCCGGACCTGCAGCTGTTCGCGGCCGAGCACGGCATCAAGATCGGCACGATCGCCGACCTGATCGAATACCGCAGCCGCACCGAGTCGCTGGTGCACAAAGTGGCTTCGCGCCAGATCACCACGGCGTTCGGCGAGTTCACGATGCACGCCTTCCGCGACGAGCCGAGCCAGGCCGTGCACCTGGCCCTGGTCAAGGGCCAGTGGGACGCCGCAGAGAGCGTGCCCGTGCGCGTGCACGAGCCCTTGTCGGTGCTGGACCTGCTGGAAGTGGGCCGCGGCATGCACTCGTGGAGCCTGGACGCCAGCCTGCAATACATCCACCTCCACGGCCAGGGCGTGGCCGTGCTGCTGAACTGCGGCGAGAGTGCCGAGCAACTGCTGGAGCAGTTCGAAGGCACGGCCCGCGCCGCCCAGGCGCCCGAGCGCGGTCGCATGGACCTGCGCACCTACGGCGTGGGCGCCCAGATCCTGCGCGAAGTGGGCGTGGCCAAGATGCAGCTCATGGGCCAGCCGCGCCGCATGCCCAGCATGGTGGGCTACGGACTCGAAATCACCGGCTACATCCCCAAGGAATAAGACATGTTTGGCGCAGACAAAGGAACCGCAGACAAGCTCGATGGCAAGAAGCTGCACATCGGCATCGTGCAGGCCCGCTTCAACGAGAACATCACCAACACCCTCGCCGCGGCCTGCCGTGCAGAGCTGCTGCGCCTGGGCGTGCAGGAAAAGCACATCCGCCACGTGCTGGTGCCCGGCGCGCTGGAAGTGCCCGTGGCGCTGCAGGCCATGGCCGAGCGCGACGAGTACGATGCGCTGATCGCGCTGGGCTGCATCATCCGCGGCGAGACCTACCACTTCGAGCTGGTGGCCAACGAGTCCGGCGCGGGCGTGACACGCCTGGCACTGGACTACCAGGTGCCGATCGCCAACGCCATCATCACCACCGAGAACCTGGAACAGGCCCTTGCCCGCCAGACCGAAAAGGGCGTGGACGCGGCCCGCGTGGCCGTGGAAATGGCCAACTTGCTGGAGGAGCTGTCGTGACCGATTCCACCCACCCCACGCCATCCGCGCGGCCGCCGCGCCAGCCGCGCACCGGCACCACCGGCACGGGCGCGCGCAAGGCCGGCTCCAAGTCGGGCCGCAGCCGCGCGCGCGAGTTCGCCCTGCAGGCGCTCTACCAGCACCTGGTAGGAGGCAACGACGCCACCGCCATCGACGTGTTCACGCGCGACCTGTCGGGCTTTCACAAGGCCGACGCTGCGCACTACGACGCGCTCCTGCACGGCTGCATCACCACCGCCCAGTACATGGACGAGCTGATCGCACCGCAGCTGGACCGCAAGATGAGCGAGATCTCGCCCATCGAGCATGCGGTGATGTGGATCGGCGTGTACGAATTCCAACATTGCCAGGACGTGCCCTGGCGCGTGGTCATCAACGAGTGCATCGAGCTGGCCAAGGAGTTCGGCGGCACCGACGGCCACAAGTACGTCAACGGCGTGCTCAACGGCCTGGCGCCGCAATTGCGCGCCACCGAGGTCGCGGCCGACAAGGCCGCCGCCCGCGGCTGAAGGCCCCGCCCTCTTGCGCCGCTTCGCATTGTTCGTTCCCTCAGCGCACCCGCCGCTGGCCTCAGCCGGCGGGTGCCTGCACGTTGCATCGCCATGAAGTTTTCCACCCGCGCCGAGCGCATCGAACCCTTTTACGTGATGGAAGTGGCCAAGGCCGCCCAGGCCCTGGCGCGCGAGGTCGCCGGCACCCGCGAGCCGATGATCTTCCTGAACATCGGCGAGCCCGACTTCACCGCGCCCCCGCTGGTGGTGGAGGCGGCCGACCGCGCGGTGCGCAGTGGGGTCACGCAGTACACCAACGCCCTGGGCCTGGAGGCGCTGCGCGAGCGCATCAGCGGCTGGTATGCCGAGCGCTTTGGCGTCGATGTGCCGGCGCGGCGCATCGTGGTCACGGCCGGCGCATCGGCCGCGCTGCAGCTGGCCTGCCTGGCGCTGATCGACGCGGGCGACGAGGTCCTGATGCCCGACCCCAGCTACCCCTGCAACCGCCACTTCGTGAGCGCGGCGGAAGGCAAAGCGGTGCTGATCCCCACCACGGCCGAGGAGCGCTTCCAGCTCAGCGCCGCCAAGGTCGAGGCCGCATGGGGTACCAAGACACGCGGCGTGCTGCTGGCATCGCCCTCCAACCCCACGGGCACCTCGATTGCGCCGGACGAACTGCGCCGCATCCACGATGTGGTGCGCGGCAAGGGTGGGCTCACGATCATCGACGAGATCTACCTCGGCCTGTCGTATGACGACGCCTTCGGCCAGACGGCGCTGGCGCTGGGCGAGGACATCATCAGCATCAACAGCTTCAGCAAGTACTTCAACATGACCGGCTGGCGCCTGGGCTGGATGGTGGTGCCCGAGGCCATGGTGCCCGTGGTGGAGCGTCTGGCACAGAACCTGTTCATCTGCGCCAGCACGGTGTCGCAGCATGCGGCGCTGGCCTGCTTCGAGCCGGACAGCATCGCCGAGTACGAACGCCGCCGCGCAGAGTTCAAGGCGCGGCGAGACTACTTCATCCCCGCACTCGATGCACTGGGCCTCACGGTGCCGGTGCAGCCCGATGGCGCCTTCTACGCCTGGGCCGACTGCACGCAGGCCGCCGAGCGCCTGGGCGTCGCCGGCAGCTGGGACTTCGCCTACGAGCTGATGCGCCGTGCCCACCTGGCCATCACGCCGGGGCGCGACTTCGGCACGGCCGACACCCAACGCTTCGTGCGCTTTTCCACGGCCAACTCCATGGCGCAGTTGCAGGAAGCGGTGGCGCGCCTGCAGCGCCTGATCGGCTGACCCCTCCAGGCGTGCCAGCATGGCTTTCGAGTGGCCCGTTCGCATTTACTGGGAAGACACCGATGCCGGCGGCATCGTGTTCTATGCCAACTATCTCAAGTTCTTCGAGCGCGCGCGCACCGAGTGGCTGCGCTCGCGGGACCTGGGCCAGCAACGATTGCGGGAACTCACGGGCGGCATGTTTGTCGTAACCGACGCACGCCTGCGCTACCTGCGCCCCGCCCGCCTGGACGATGAACTGATTGTTACCGCCAGCCTGCGCGAAGGGGGCCGCGCTTCGCTCACAATCGAGCAGCAGGCGCTCTTGAAACCAGAGCAGATGATCCCCGACTCTCCCCCCGCACTGCTGTGCGAAGGCACCATCCGCATTGGCTGGGTGGATGCCGCCACCATGCGCCCTGCACGCATTCCGGGGTCCCTTTTGGAACGACTCTCCTCATCATGAATTCCCAAGACATGTCCATCTTGAGCCTGGTGCTCAATGCCAGCTGGGTGGTGCAGCTGGTGATGCTGCTGCTGCTCGCGGTTTCCGTGGCCAGCTGGGCCGCCATCTTCCGCAAGCTGTTCGCACTCAAGCGCGTGAAGGCCCTGAACGAAGACTTCGAGCGCGACTTCTGGTCGGGCACCAGCCTGAATGACCTGTACGCCAGCGCCACGCACAACGCAAAGAGCGCGGGCCCGATGGAGCGCATCTTCGCCAGCGGCATGCGCGAATACCAAAAGCTGCGGGAACGCCGCATCAGCGACCCCGGCACACTGCTGGACGGCGCGCGCCGCGCCATGCGCGCGAGCTTCCAGCGCGAGATGGACGTGATCGAGTCCAGCCTCTCGTTCCTCGGCTCGGTGGCCTCGGTGTCGCCCTATGTGGGCCTGTTCGGCACCGTGTGGGGGATCATGCACGCCTTTACCGGTTTCGCCGGCATGGAGCAGGTAACGCTCGCCACGGTGGCGCCCGGCATCGCCGAAGCGCTGGTGGCCACCGCCATCGGCCTGTTCGCCGCCATTCCCGCCGTGATTGCGTACAACCGCTTCGCACGCGACATCGACCGCGTGGCGACGCACCAGGAGACCTTCATCGAGGAGTTCTCCAACATCCTGCAGCGCAACCTGGGCGCACACCCCGCGTCCCCCTCGGGGCATTGAGATGAAGGACATCCCCCTGAGCCGCTGCGCGGCTTCCCCCTTCTCTCGCAGCGCTACGCACTGCGGGAAAGGGGATCGATTGCTCAGCGCGGCGGGACGGCCCTTGCGCGGCGTCTGCTGGCATCGGACACGTCCGTTTTATCCACAGCGCGCACTGCTCAGCGCAATGGAGAACTGAAATGCCTGCCATGGCCTCACGCAGCGGCACCCGCCGCCGCTCCATGAACGAAATCAACATGGTGCCGTTCATCGACGTGATGCTGGTGCTGCTCATCATCTTCATGGTGACCGCGCCCATGCTCACGCCCAGTTCGGTGAACGTGCCTTCCGTGGGCAAAGGCGCCAAGGTGCCCAAGACGCGCGCGGACGTCATCGTCGACAAGGACGGCAGCATCCGCTTCAAGGCCGACGGCAACGAACGCACCGTGCCGCTGCAAAGCCTGGGCGCCACCGCCAAGAACTGGCTCAAGGACCAGCCAGAGGACACACCCGTGCTCATCAGCGCCGACAAGAACGTGTCGTACGACGCGGTGATGAAGGCCATGTCTGCGCTGCAACAGGCGGGCGTGGCACGCGTCGCCCTGGCGGTGAAGAGCGGCGGCTGACGAGAACTTTCACACGATCTAATGCACGCCACGAACGACCGCGACCAGTTTGCCCCGCCCCGCCCGCCCGGACGCATGCGGGCCATCGCCCTGGCGGTACTCGCCCATGCCGCGCTGATTGGCGCGCTGACCTGGGGCGTGAACTGGAAGAGCAGTTCCGACCAACCGGCGGTGGAGGCCGAACTCTGGTCCGCCGTCCCCCAGCAAGCGGCGCCGCGCGCCGTGGAGGCGCCCCCACCCCCTGCTCCGGCCCCTACCCCCGCACCTGAGCCCGCGCCCGCACCGCCGCCTCCACCGCCACCACCGCGTCCGGAGCAAGCCGACACGCGCGAGGCCGACATCGCCCTGCAGCAGCAGAAGAAGCGCCTGGAAGAAGAAAAGAAAAAGCGCGAACAGCAACTGGAGCGCGAGAAGCGCGAACGCGAGCGCAAGGAAGAAGAGCGCCGCGAGCGGCTGGAGCAGGAAAAGAAGGAACGCCTACTGGCGCAGCAGAAGGCCGAGCGCGAGAAAGCCGAACGCGAAAAGGCCGAGAAGGAGAAGGCCGCCAAGGCCGAGCAGGACAAACAGAAGAAGCTGGCCGAGGACAAGCGCCGCAAGGCCGAGGAAGCCCGTGAAGCCAAAGAGGCCGAGGCGCGCCGCCAGGAGAACCTGCGCCGCATGCAGGGGCTGGCAGGCGCGACGGGCGGCGAGACCGCCACGGGCACCGCGCAGCGCAGCTCCGGCCCCTCGGGCAGCTACGGTGGCAAGGTGGCCGCCAAGGTGCGCCCCAACATCGTCTATCCCGACACCATCTCGGGCAACCCGCGCGCCGAGGTCGAGGTGCGCGCCGCTCCGGACGGCACCATCGTCGGCGCGCGCATCACCCAGTCCAGCGGCAACAAGGCGTGGGACGACGCGGTGATTCGTGCGCTGCACCGCACGGAAACCCTGCCGCGCGACGTGGACGGCCGCGTGCCGTCGTCCCTGGTGATCGGCTTCCGCCCGCGCGACTGAAGCAAAAAAGAGAGCTGCCTGCGCTTGTCCCTCAATGGTTTCAAATTGAAAACACCGTGAAACCTATTTGAGTCAAGCGCCGGCAGCTATCATTTTCGATAACAACCGACAGCCAATCGAACTCAGCTGCGCTGCTCGATGAGGCGATTGATACGCAACGCGCCGAGTGTGCAGACCACGCCCGACAGCAGATACAGCGTCACCGCCCCCAGCCCGAAACGTGCCGACAGCCCCAAGGCCACCAACGGCGCGAAGGCCGCGCCGATCAGCCAGGCCAGGTCGGACGACAGTGCCGCCCCGGTGTAGCGGTGCTGGGTGGAGAAGTTGGCCGTCACCGTGCCCGATGCCTGGCCGTACGACAGGCCCAGCAGCACGAAGCCCAGCAGCAGGAACACCGTGCCGCCCACCGCGCCACCGCCCAGCAGCCAGGGCGTGGCCAGGCTGAACAGGCCAATCAGCACGGCCATGGAGCCCAGCAGGTTGCGCCGGCCCATGCGGTCGGCCAACCGCCCCGACACCACCACCGCGCCGATGGCCAGGAATGCGCCGGCGATCTGCACGCACAGCACCTCGGCCATGGAGCGGTCGGAGAACAGGGCGAACCACGACAGCGGGAACACCGTCACCACGTGAAAGAGTGCGAAGCTGGCCAGTGCCGCAAAGGCGCCCAGCACCACATTGCTCCCCTCTTCGCGCATCACGCGGGCCACGCCCACGGGCTCCAGTTCCTTCTCTTGCAGCAATTCGGCATAGGACTGCCCCACCACCAGGCGCAGCCGCGCAAACAGCGCCACCACGTTGATCGCAAAGGCCACGCAGAACGGGTAGCGCCAGCCCCAGGCCAGGAATTCTTCGCTGGAGAGGCTGCCGTACAGGTAGGCGAACAACCCGGCGGCCAATGCAAACCCCACGGGCGCGCCCAGTTGCCCCACCATGGAATACCAGCCCCGGCGCTCCGGCGGTGCGGCCATCGCCAGCAGCGACGGCAGCCCGTCCCAGGAGCCGCCCAGCGCCAGCCCCTGGCCGAAGCGCAGCACCGCCAGCGCCCCAGCGGCTGCCAGCCCCGCCACCTGGTAGCTGGGCAGGAAAGCCATGCTCACCGTACAGCCGCCCAGCAGGAACAGCGCCAGCGTCAGCTTGGTGCCGCGCCCCCAGCGCCGCTGCACGGCCATGGAGATGGCGGTGCCCAGCGGCCGGGCGATGAAGGCGATGGCAAAGATGGCAAAGGCCATGAGCGTGCCGTCCAGCCGCGACATGAAGGGGAACAACAGCGACGGGAAGACCAGCACGCAGGCGATCCCGAATACGAAGAAGTCGAAATACTCCGACGCGCGCCCGATGATCACGCCCACGGCGATCTCGCCCGGGGTGACGTCTTCGTCGGTGTGCGCGCGCGACAGCGATGCCGCGCTCTCGGGGCCGTAAACGGGGTATGCGACGGAACCGCTACTCATGACCGTACTCCTTGGCTTTGCAGACACAGCTCCGTTCTACACGCAAGCCCCGCGGTCAACAAGTACGCTTACACTGACGTCCCGCGCGGGAAAACCCTCACGCCCAGTCGGCCATCCGCGCCGCCATGGTCGCGCCCGCAGGCCGCATACGGCCTGCCATCACGCCATAAGCTTGACCCTGGACAAAATGTCCAATCGACAAATGCGCTAGGCGTATTACATTCGTCTCCGTCCAGTAATTCGCGTTTACACCTAGCGCCGCGCCCGCCCGCGCGACGCAAGGCCGTGCACGCTTTTTGACACGCCTAGCAATGCTCCAACTGAAGAAACTCCGCGGGCCCACCTGGCTCGCCGCGGCTTTGGCCGCAGCCAGCCTGGCTGGTTGCAGCAAGGCCGTTGTATTGAACCCGGCGGGTGATATCGCTGCCCAGCAGGGCAACCTGGTGGTGACTGCCACGGTGCTGATGCTGATCGTCATCGTGCCGGTGATCCTGCTGACGCTGCTGTTCGCCTGGAAGTACCGCCAGGGCAACACCGACGCCGAGTACGACCCCGACTGGCACCACTCCACCTCGCTGGAGCTGGTGATCTGGAGCGTGCCGCTGATGATCATCATTGCCCTGGGCGCGCTGACCTGGATCGCTACCCACAAGCTGGACCCCTACCGCCCCCTGGACCGCATCGACGCCCAGCGCGCGCTGGCCGCCGACGTCAAACCGCTGGAAGTGCAGGTGGTGGCCATGGACTGGAAGTGGCTGTTCTTCTACCCCGAGCAGGGCATTGCCACGGTGAACGAGGTGGCCGCGCCTGTGGACCGCCCGATCCTGTTCAAGCTCACCGCCACATCCACCATGAACGCGTTCTACGTGCCCGACCTGGCCGGCATGATCTACGCCATGCCTGGCATGCAGACCGAGCTGAACGCCATCATCAACAAGCCCGGCGTGTTCCATGGCCTTGCCTCGCACTACAGCGGCCCCGGCTTCTCCGGCATGACCTTCAAGTTCCACGGCCTGAGCGATGCCGAGTTCGCCCAGTGGGTGGACAAGGCCAAGACCGAAGGCAAGCCCCTGGACAAGACCACCTACCTGCAACTGGCCAAGCCCAGCCAGCGCGACCCCGTGCAGCGCTTTTCTACCGTGGAAACGGGCTTGTACGGCAAGGTGCTCAACCGCTGCGTGGAAGACGGGCAGATGTGCATGCACGACATGATGGCTATCGACGCGCTCGGCGGCGAAGCCTTCGTCAAAGCCAACGGTCTGACGCTGCCACAGGACGTATGCACCGCCGGCAACGCGCCACAGATCCTGGCCGCGCTGCAACCCGCAGCCGCCCTCCCCGAGGCCACCACCCAACAGTGAATTTGACGGACCCGACGCGGGCGCCAAGCCGGCGCCGGGCCCATTAGCCAAGAGATTCGATATGTTGTCTGAACAAACTACCCCAGCCCACTGGCTGTTGGGCCGCATCACCTGGGACTCGATCCCGATGGCGCACGAGCCCATCGTGCTGTGGACCTTCATCGCGGTGGTCCTGGGTGGCATCGTGATGCTGGCCGGCCTCACCAAGTTCCGTCTGTGGGGCCCGCTGTGGCGCGACTGGATCTGCTCCATCGACCACAAGAAGATCGGCATCATGTACATGATCCTGGGCCTGGTCATGTTCCTGCGCGGCTTCGCCGACGCGGTGATGATGCGCCTGCAGCAGGCCATGGCTGTGGGCGAGAGCATGGGCTACCTGCCGCCGCACCACTACGACCAGATCTTCACGGCCCACGGCGTGATCATGATCTTCTTCGTGGCCATGCCCTTCGTCACGGGCCTGATGAACTACCTCGTGCCGCTGCAGATCGGCGCGCGCGACGTGTCGTTTCCCTTCCTGAACAACTTCAGCTTCTGGATGACCACCGGCGGCGCCGTGCTGGTGATGATCTCGCTGTTCCTGGGCGAGTTCTCCACCTCCGGCTGGCTGGCGCTGTCCAACCTCGGGGCGCAGGACCCTGGCGTGGGTCTGGACTATTACATCTGGGGCCTGCAGATTGCGGGGGTGGGCACCACCTTGTCGGGCATCAACCTGATCGTCACCATCATCAAGATGCGCGCGCCGGGCATGAACCTGATGAAGATGCCCGTGTTCACCTGGACCGCGCTGTGCACCAACGCGCTGATCGTGGCATCGTTCCCAGTGCTGACGGCCGCGCTGGTACTGATGAGCCTGGACCGCTACCTGGGCACCAACTTCTTCACGAACGACCTGGGCGGCAACCCCATGCTGTACGTGAACCTGATCTGGATCTGGGGCCACCCCGAGGTGTACATCCTGATCCTGCCGTGCTTTGGCGTGTTCTCAGAGATCGTGGCCACGTTCAGCCGCAAGCGCCTGTTTGGCTACACCTCCATGGTGTATGCCACGGTGTGTATCACCATCTTGTCGTACCTGGTGTGGCTGCACCACTTCTTCACCATGGGTTCGGGCGCCAGCGTGAACACCTTCTTCGGCATCACCACGATGATCATCTCGATCCCGACGGGCGCCAAGATCTTCAACTGGCTGTTCACCATGTACAAGGGCCGCATCCGCTTCAGCGTGCCCATGCTGTGGACGGTGGGCTTCATGTGCACCTTCGCCATCGGCGGCATGACTGGCGTGCTGCTGGCCGTGCCCCCGGCCGACTTCGTGCTGCACAACAGCCTGTTCCTGGTCGCGCACTTCCACAACGTGATCATCGGCGGCGTGGTGTTCGCCGTGTTCGCTGCCATCAACTTCTGGTTCCCAAAGGCCTTCGGTTTCCGCCTGATCGAGTCCTGGGGCAAGGCATCGTTCTGGTTCTGGTTGACTGGCTTCTGGGTCACGTTCACGCCGCTGTACATCCTGGGCCTGATGGGCATCACACGCCGCGTCAACCATGTGGAAGACGCTTCGCTGCACATCTGGTTCATCATCTCCGCGGTGGGCGTATGCCTGATCGCGGCGGGCATCGCCTGCTTCTTCATCCAGCTGTTCGTGAGCTACCTCAAGCGCGACCAGCTGCGCGACGTGACCGGCGACCCCTGGGACGGCCGCACGCTGGAGTGGGCCACCTCCTCGCCCCCGCCGCAGTACAACTTCGCCTTCACGCCCGTGGCGCACGAGATCGACGCCTGGTGGGACATGAAGAAGCACGGCTACAAGCGCCCGCTGACCGGCTTCCAGCCCGTCCACATGCCCGCCAACACTGGCGCCGGCGTGGTGATCGCCGCGCTGTCCACCGTGTTCGGTTTCGCCATGATCTGGCACATGTGGCCGCTGGCGATCGCCTCGTTCGCCGCGACCGTGCTGGCCTCGATCATCCATACCTTCAACTACAAGCGTGACTACTACATTCCGGCAGCCGAAGTGGCCGCCACGGAAGACGCACGCACCAAGCAGCTTGCCGCAGCCCATGTCTAATACGCACACCCTCCAAGCGGGCGGCACCGCCGCCCTGGCACCGCGCGAGTACCACCTCGCGCATGAGCCCCACCCCGAGAACGGCACGTCCCTGGGCTTCTGGCTCTACCTGATGAGCGACTGTCTCATCTTCGCAGCGCTGTTCGCCACGTACGGCGTGCTGGGTCGCAGCTACGCCGCGGGCCCCACGGGCGCCGAGCTGTTCGACCTGAAGCTGGTGGCCATCAACACGGCCTTCCTGCTGACGTCGTCCATCACCTTCGGCTTTGCCATGCTGCAAAAGCAGGCGGGCAACGCGCGCGGCACGCTGGCTTGGCTGGCCGTCACCGGCCTGCTGGGCCTGGCCTTCCTGGGCGTGGAGCTGTATGAGTTCGCACACCTGATCCACCAGGGCGCGACACCCCAGCGCAGCGCGTTCCTGTCGGCCTTCTTCACGCTGGTGGGCACGCACGGACTGCACGTGACCTTCGGCCTGATCTGGCTGGTGACATTGATGATTCAGATCAGCAAGCACGGCCTGATCCATGAAAACAAGCGCCGCCTGAACTGCCTGTCCATGTTTTGGCACTTCCTGGACGTGGTCTGGATCGGCGTCTTCACCTTTGTGTACCTGATGGGGGTGCTGTAAATGAGCGCACACGAAATTCACGCCGGCCACGACGACCATGGCCACGACCATGACGACCTGCACGTCACCAAGGGGGACTACGTCAAGGGCTTCATCCTCGCCGTGATCCTCACCGTGATCCCATTCTGGTTGGTCATGGCCGACGTGATCCAGAGCCGCACCACCGCCGTGCTGGTGCTGGGCATCTTCGCCATGGTCCAGGTGGTGGTGCACATGGTGTACTTCCTGCACATGAACGGCAAGATCCAGGGCGGCTGGACGATGCTGTCCACCATCTTCACCATCGTGTTCCTGGCAGTGACCATCATCGGCACGTTGTGGGTCATGTTCCACATGAACGCCAACATGATGCCCGCGCACGCCAACCCCATGGCCGCACAGCACCAGGGCAGCGAGGCACACCAGCCGAAGGCGCCTTGACCGCTCCGACCATGCACGCCCCGGAGCCGCAGCGCACCCGCGCGCACTCCAACCTGACGATGGCGGTGCTCGCTCTGGCGGGCATCGCCTTGTTCGTTGTGTTCTGTGCCCTCGGCTGGTGGCAGGTGGAGCGGCGCACCTGGAAGCTGGCCCTGATGGAACGCGTAGAGCAGCGTCTGCATGCCGCGCCCGTGCCGCTGCCCGCGCGCGCGCAGTGGCCTGGCGTGGATGCGGCTGGCTTTGAATACCAGCCTGTGCAGGCTGAGGGTCGCTGGCTGGCCAGCAAAACCGTATTGACCCAGGCCACCACGGCGCTCGGCGCGGGTTTCTGGGTCATGACCCCGCTGCAGCTGGACGGCGGCGGCCAGGTGCTCGTCAACCGCGGCTTCATCCCCCAGGCGCAGCGCGCCCAGTGGGCCGCTGGCGGCCCCGGCATGCAGGAAGGCGAAACCGTACAGCTGCAGGGCCTGTTGCGCATGAGCGAGCCCGGAGGCGGCTTCCTGCGCCGCAACGACCCCGGGGCGCAGCGCTGGCATTCGCGCGACGTGGCGGCCATCGCCCAGGCCCAAGGCCTGGACGCTGCGGCCCCGTTTTTCATCGACGCGGGCATTCCCGACGCGAACGCCCCAGCGCCGATGGATGCCGAGACTTCCACCACCGCCGGTCCCTGGCCCCGCCCGGGACTGACGGTTGTGCGCTTCCACAACAGCCACCTGGTGTATGCCATCACCTGGTTTGGGCTGGCCGCCATGGTGGCGGCAGCGGCTGCGTATGTGGCACGCTACGAGCTTCGCCTGCGTGCCACCTTGCGCTCCCGATGACCGCATCCGCAAACTCCACCCCCTCCTCCCCGCCCGCCCTGAAGGCGCGCTCGGCCGATGCCGCGGCCGGGCTGAAAAACCTGCACCAGCTCATCCAGTTGCGCTGGATCGCCGTGGTGGGCCAGGTGTTCACCATCGAGGTGGCGCACTACGTGCTGCAACTTCCCCTGCCCCTGCGCGAGATGCTCATGGTCGTGGGCTGCCTGGTGCTCTACAACGCGGTGAGCTTCGTGCGCTGGCGCACCGGCCGCGGCGTGCGCAATGTGGAGCTGTTTCTGGCGCTGTTGGTGGACGTGGCCGTGCTCACCGTGCAGCTATATCTGAGCGGGGGCATCCGCAACCCATTCGTCTTTCTGTACCTGCTGCAGGTGGCGCTGGGCGCGGCGCTGCTGCGCAGCGCCTACATCTGGACCATGGTGCTCATCACCGCAGCCTGCTTTGCGCTGCTGGCGCATTACAGCGTGCCATTGCAGCTGGCGCCCGACTTCGCGCGCGGGCTGGGCAGTCCCTACGTGCTGGGCCTGCTGGTGTGCTTCATGCTCAACGCGGCGCTGGTGGTGATCTTCATCAGCCGCATCGGCCAGAACCTGCGCCAGCGGGACGCGCGTCTGGCCGCCATACGTCAACGCGCCGCCGAGGAAGAGCACGTGGTGCGCATGGGGCTGCTGGCTTCAGGCGCGGCCCATGAGCTAGGCACGCCGCTGGCCACCATGGCGGTGATCCTGGGGGACTGGAAGCGTGACACTGCATTGGCCGCCAACCCCGCGCTGCAGGAAGACGTGGCCGAGATGCAGGCGCAGGTGCAGCGCTGCAAGACCATCGTCAGCGGCATCCTGATGTCCGCCGGCGAGACGCGCGGCGAGGCATCGGCGCAGACCACCGTGTGTCAATTCCTGGACTCACTCGCCAGCGAGTGGCAGGCCACGCGCTCGGTTGACGAGTTCACCTATGACAACCGCTTCGGCCAGGACACCCCTATGGTGTCCGATGTCACGCTGCAGCAAATGGTTTTCAATGTGTTGGACAATGCCCGCGACGCATCGCCCCACCGGGTCGGCCTGGTGGCCGAGCGTGATCAAGACCTGCTGCGCATTACCGTCACAGACAATGGCCCCGGCTTCGCGCCGGCCATGCTGTCGCAGTTCGGCAAGCCCTACCAGTCCAGCAAGGGCCGCCCCGGCGGCGGGCTGGGCCTGTTCCTGGCAATGAACGTGGCGCGCACCCTGGGGGGCACCGTGCAGGCACGCAACCTTCCGGGCGGCGGCGCCCAGGTCACGATCACGCTGCCGCTGGCCGCGATTGCGTTGCAGGAGACACCCACGCACCATGGACGCTGAACGCTTGCTGCTCATCGTGGAAGACGACGAGGCCTTCGCGCGCACGCTGGCCCGTTCGTTCGAGCGGCGCGGCTACCGCGTGCTGCACGCCGATAGCCTGGCACAGGCCGAAGCACTGCTGGCCGGGCACACGCCCGACTATGCCGTCGTGGACCTCAAGCTCAAGGGCGAGGCCACAGGCCTGGCCTGCGTTCGGGCATTGCACGCGGCCAACCCGGACATGCTCATCGTCGTGCTCACGGGCTACGCCAGCATTGCCACCGCCGTCGAGGCCGTAAAGCTGGGTGCCTGCCACTACCTGGCCAAGCCATCGAACACCGACGATATCGAGGCCGCCTTCGGCCTTACCGAAGGCAATGCCGACGTGGAACTGACCAACCGCGCCAGCTCCATCAAGACGCTGGAGTGGGAGCGCATCCACGAAGTGCTGGCCGAGACGGGCTTCAACATCTCCGAAGCCGCACGGCGGCTAGGAATGCACCGCCGCACGCTCACGCGCAAGCTGGACAAGCGGCGGGTTTAGCGCATTGAGCGCGCATGGGCTGTCATCGGCCTGAGCCTGCCTTTACGAAGGGCGACTGATGGGGAGGCTGTCGCCGTATACATTCAGGATGCTTGAAGCGCGTTGTTTGAGATGGAAGACCTGCCCAAGATCCTCGTCGGCCAATATGACAGCCCCGTCACGCGCCGTGTCGCCATCGCGCTGCATCACTACGGCATCCCCTTCACCCGCGATACGCGATCCATCTTTGGCGATGCGGCAGCAATCGGGGGGATCAGCCCGCTGACCCGCATCCCGGCCCTCGTCCTCGACGATGTCGAAGTGCTGATCGACAGCGCATCCATCCTGGATCATCTCGATGAGCAGGCAGGCGACGCGGCGCTGATCCCCCGCTCCGGCCCCCAACGCCGGCGCGTTCTCCAGATGACGGCACTGGCGCAAGGCACCCTCGAAAAGGTCGCGGCTGTGGTGTACGAGAGGCACTTTCACCCCCCGAACACCGCAGCGCCGTCTGGCTGGATCGCTGCCTTGGCCAGGCACGCGCTGGTCTCGACGAACTGACCAAACGCCTTGCCACACCGTATGCCTGCGGGGCGGTACTCACCCATGCCGATGTCATGATCACCACGCTGATCTGGTACATGCAGGACCGGATGGATGAAGTGCTGTCACCGTCCGTCCACGCCGCGCTGATCTCACTGGCCGAACACTGTGAAGCGCTGCCCGCCTTCCGTGCCGCCGCCCCGAGCGATCTCGAGGCGATGCCACGAAGCTAGGGCCTGTTGGCACGGAATGTGAACAGGCCCTCGTCTTGGATATACCTGTTCATGGCTCCAATATCCAAGGGAAAGCCGGGCGCACGCGGCGTTGAGCAAAGGTTCGTCGCGTCGGATTCGCGTCCGGCACAAGCCGCTGGGTGCCAAACTCCGCCACCAGCGAGCAGTCCGCTATCGCCCCAGCCTCGCAACCCTACGTCACACACCCCTCCTAATCCTCCCAGCTGCCACCGCCGACAACGCAAAGCAACCGCCCCAAAGACCCCATCCCGGTCATTACCCACGCGCCCCACCCTCACCCCGCACATCAGCGAAAATTACAGGCTATGACCCTCAAAGCCCCCGAACTGCTGCTGCCCGCCGGCTCGCTCGACAAGATGCGTGCGGCGTACGACTTCGGCGCCGATGCCATCTACGCCGGCCAGCCGCGCTACAGCCTGCGTGCGCGCAACAACGAGTTCCGCCTGGAGCAGATCGCCCAGGGCATCCAGGAGGCGCACGCGCGGGGCAAGAAGTTCTTCGTCACCAGCAACCTGATCGCGCACAACGACAAGGTGCGCACCTACCTGCGCGACATCGAGCCCGTCATCGAGTGCAAGCCCGACGCCTTCATCATGGCCGACCCCGGCCTGATCATGATGGTCAAGGAAAAGTGGCCCGAGACCGAGATCCATCTCTCGGTGCAGGCCAACACCACCAACTACGCCACGGTGAAGTTCTGGCAGAAGGCGGGCGTGTCGCGCATCATCCTCTCGCGCGAACTGAGCCTGGACGAGATCGAGAAGATCCGCCAGGAATGCCCTGACATGGAGATCGAGGTCTTCGTGCACGGCGCGCTGTGCATTGCCTACTCGGGCCGCTGCCTGCTCAGCGGCTACTTCAACCGGCGCGACCCCAACCAGGGCACCTGCACCAACGCCTGCCGCTGGGAATACAAGACCCACGACGCGGCGGTGGACCCCAACACCGGCGAAGCGCTGGCCACGTCCATGGAGCAGGGTTTCAACTTCGAACAGGCGCGCGAGGAAGCCGACAGCCAGTTCACCAGCACCTGCGGCAGCGGCCAGCGCCACCCCAAGGCCGACCAGGTCTACCTGATCGAGGAGATCGGCCGCCCCGGCGAACTGATGCCCATCATGGAGGATGAGCACGGCACCTACATCATGAACTCCAAGGACCTGCGCGCCGTGGAGCATGTGGAGCGCCTGGTGAAGATCGGCGTGGATTCGCTCAAGATCGAGGGCCGCACCAAGAGCCTGTACTACGTGGCGCGTACCGCCCAGGTGTACCGCCGCGCGATCGACGACGCGGTGGCGGGCCGCCCGTTCAACCCGCACCTGATCACCGAGCTGGAAGGCCTGGCCAACCGCGGCTACACCGGCGGCCTGCTGGAGCGCCGCCCGGCCAACGACTACCAGAACTACGAGACCGGCAACAGCGTGCTGCAGCGCGCCCACTTTGTCGGCCAGGTGCGCGGCTACGCCGACGGCATGGCCGAGGTCGAGACCATGAACCGCTTCGCCGTGGGCGACACGCTGGAGGTGATCCACCCCAGCGGCAACCGCACGGTGCAGCTCACGCAGATGTTCAAACTGGACGGCGAAAGCGTGCAGGTGGCGCCGGGCAATCCGCTGCGTGTGCGCATTCCGATCGACGGCCCGGTGGAAGGCGCGCTCATCGCGCGATTGCTGCAGCCTTCCTGAAACCATAGCTGGCAGCGCCCGTCCACAGGGCGTTTCAGGTAGATTTGATACCAAAACGCCCAGCCATCAAGCGCGAGCAGCTCCTCTTTTTGCAAAGGCCCCGGCGGGGCCTTTGCCCATTTCTTGCCCCGCCCCATACCAAGAACCCATGAATCCTGAAGACATCGTCGTCCTGCCCGAACTCAAGGCCTACATCGACCCGCTCACGCCCGAGGAGCACGACGCGCTGGAGCGCAGCATCCTCGCAGAGGGCTGCCGCGACGCGCTGGTGCTGTGGGGCAACATCCTCGTGGACGGCCACAACCGCTTCGGCATCTGCCACAAGCACGGCCTGCCCTTCCAGACGGTGCAGAACACCCGCTTTCAGAACATGGAGGACGTGCACCTGTGGATGATCGACCAGCACCTGGGGCGGCGCAGCGTGTCGGAGTTCCAGCGCGGCGTGCTGGCACTGCGCAAGCGCGAGATCATTGCCGAGCGCCGCGCCGCGGCCGCCGCCGCCGTGGTGGCTGCCAAGGCCGAGGCCGCCCAAGCGCCTGAACAAGCGCCGTGGGAGGGTGACACCGACCCGGTCGTCGCCCAGGCGCTGGCCAGCGTGCCCAAGGTGCCCGAAGACGCGCTGGACACGCGCGAGGCCCTGGCCCGCGCCGCCCGCCTGACGGCAGCCCAGGTCAAGGCCATCGAGACCATCCACCAGAACGCAGCGCCGGAAGTGGTGGCCGCCGTCAAGTCGGGCGAACTGTCCTTGAACGCCGCAGCCGTGGTGGCCACCCTGCCGGTGGACGAGCAAAAGAGCGCCGCGGCCGGCGGCGCGCAGGAACTCAAGCAGGCCGCCAAGCGCGTGCGCGATGGCAAGAAAAAACCAAAGGCCGATGCCGCCGCAACGGAGGCCGACGGCACCGCCGGGCCGGAATCGACGGCCGCCTCCGACACCGCAAAGCTGCAGCAGCGCGTGGCGGAACTGGAGGCCGAAAACGAGCGCCTGCGCCAACAGGTCAAGGCCCTGCAAGACCTGCTGGCCGAGCAGGGCTGAGTAACCGTCTTCGAAGTCAAGCGCAATGAAGCGACTTGTCCCAAGGTTTTCCAGTGCGCACCATGGCGTTGAGCGTGGTGAGCAACTTGCGCATGCAAGCGACCAGGGCGACCTTGGGCAACTTGCCAGCGGCCTTCAGACGCTCGTAGAAGGCCTTGATGGCCGGGTTGTAGCGGGTGGCCGTGAGCGTTGCCATGTACAGCACGCGGCGGATCTCGAAGCGCCCGCCTTGTACGCGCCGCCTGCCCTTGCTGCCGCCGGAGTCATTGGCCATGGGCGCCACGCCCACCAATGCAGCGATCTCGCGCCGGTTCAGCCGGCCCAGCTCTGGCAGCTCGGCAATCATCGTGGCACTGGCCACCGGGCCGACTCCCGCAGCCGACTGCAGCAGCGTGTCGAGCTCCCCAAAGTGCTCGCGCACATGCGTGACCATCTGCTCTTCGATCTCATCGAGCTGCGCCTTGATCGCCGCCTCGATGGCCTCGATGCTGGCGTGCAGCTTCTTGGGCGTGATCTGCAGCCGTTGGCGCTCCGAATGGAGCATGGTCAGCAACTGGCGCCTGCGCGTGACCAGGGCCGCGAGCCACTGCTGGCGCTCATCGGCCAGGGGGCGCAAGAAGCGCTGCAGATCGTCGCGGCGCAGCAGCACCGCTGCCAGCTCGGCCAGCGTGCGCGCATCCACCGCGTCGGTCTTGGCCAGGCGTCCCATGGATTTGGCGAAGTCGCGCGCCTGGCGCGGGTTGATGACCGCCACGGGCAGGCCTGTGGCCTGCAGGGCACACGCTAACGCGGCCTCGTAGCCGCCGGTGGCCTCCATCACCACCAGACCCACGTCCAGGGGCTGCAGGACAGCCGCCAGCGCCGAGTGGCCTTCGGCATCGTTGTCAAACCGCTGGGCGCTGCTCTTGGCACCCAGCACACAGACATCCACGTGCGCCTTGGCCACGTCGATGCCCACCGTCACTGAGGTAACAGACATGATCTTCAGATCCCTTGCTTGTGCATGCGCGCTCAATCAAGGCGCGCGTAACCGTTCGGGCTTCACGAAGACCAGCGCGGCGGCCATGCGTTCTGTACTCAGTCACGGGCTCTATCACCCCAGCGCCTACCAAACTGCACGGGCCGGTCTGGCCGCCTCAACGGCGTTCAGACTCTACCGCGCTGGTCTGGTTTAAAGATACAAGCGCCCGTCAGGAGACTGCCGCGCGCACGCCCTGCACCGCCACGCGTGCGCGGCGCAGCGCCATCCACTGCAGTTCCGCCAGGGCCAGCACGGCCACCGCCTGCACGGCCACATAGGCCTGGCCCCAGCCGCCGGTCACCCACGTCGTACCCCACAGCACCACTGCGCTGGCCAGCACCCACAGGAAATTGCCCGCCACCAGCAGCGCCAGCGCGCCGCCGGCTGCCTCGCGCCGCAGGGCCAGCGACCCGGCCAGCAGCACGAAAGGCAGCAGCAGCCAGCCGCTGGCCAACAGCAACCGGGGCGACATGCCCAGCCATTCAGCCAGCGGCGCTGCCGCCGCCAGGTGCAGCGCCGCCATGCCGGCGCCTGCGGCGGCATCGGCCCAGAGCACGCGGCGCAGGCCGCCGGGGGACGTGAAAGCATCGATGAAGGCCATGGTGTGATCTCCTGAGGGGTTGAACATGGCCTGCATCGTCGGCACGCGGCGGCTGCGCGTCCATGACCTGACAGGTCATGCCCACGCCGCGCGGCCGACCCTACCATGCAGGCCATGCACCACGCTCCCGCCCTATCGACACCCGCGCCTTTTGGAGAACGCCTGCGCCACTGGCGCCAGCGCCGGCGCTTGAGCCAACTGGACCTGGCACACGCGGCCGAGGTGTCTACGCGCCACCTGAGCTGCGTGGAAACGGGCCGCGCCAGCCCCAGCCGCGACATGGTGCTGCGCCTGGCCCATCGCCTGGACGTGCCCCTGCGCGAGCGCAACGCGCTGCTGGTGGCCGCGGGCTATGCCCCGATGTACCGCGAACGCCCGCTCGATGCGCCCGAGATGGCCGATGCGCGCGCGGCGGTGCAGCGCATTTTGGACTGCCACGAACCCTGGCCGGCGCTGGCGATGGACCGGCACTGGAACCTGCTCATGGCCAACCGCATCGTGCCCCTGCTGCTGTCCGGCGTGGACGCCGAGCTGCTGCAGCCGCCCGTGAACGTGCTGCGCCTCAGCCTGCACCCGGAGGGCCTGGCACCGCGCATCGCCAACCTGGCGCAATGGCGCGCGCACCTGCTGGAGCGGTTGCGCCAGCAGATCCACGAGAGCAACGACCCGGTGCTGGCCGCCCTGCTGCAGGAACTGCAGGCCTACCCTTTGCCGCCTGCCAGCCCACCGATGCCGGGCGAGCACCTGGGCGTGCTCATGCCGTTCGAGTTCCGCACGCCGGCCGGCACGCTCCAGCTGGTGAGCACCACCACGGTGTTCGGCTCGCCCGTCGACGTGACGCTGCAGGAGCTGGCGCTGGAAACGTTCTTCCCCGCCGACGACGCCAGCGCCGCCGCACTGCGCGCGCTGGCCGCGGCCTGAACGGCACCGTCTCCCGGGTCGTGACCACGGTCTCGGCGTGCGACATCCCCCGTTGCTCGGGCACACGCGGCGCGAGCATTTAAGTGAAAATGGCCGCTAACGCAGCACCAGCAAGCGCCAACAGCTATCAATTAATGAGCAAAAGAAAACCCCCGCCAGGCATGCGCCCTGCGGGGGTTGACGGGAGGGGCCGCGCCGCGGCCCGGGCCTCAGCCGGCGATCAGGCCGTCACGCCCTTGGCGACCTCTGCATATTCCTCGATCTGGTCGAAGTTCATGTAGCGGTACACGCTGGCCTTGTCGGCATCGATCACGCCCATTTCCTGGAGGTATTCCTCCTTGGTGGGCAGCTTGCCCAGGCGCGAGGCGATGGCGGCCAGCTCGGCCGAGCCCAGGAACACGTTGGTGTTCTTGCCCAGGCGGTTGGGGAAGTTGCGGGTGGAGGTAGAGATCACCGTCGCACCTTCACGCACTTGGGCCTGGTTGCCCATGCACAGCGAGCAGCCGGGCATTTCGGTACGCGCACCAGCCGTGCCGAAGGCGGCGTAGTGGCCTTCCTTGATCAGCTCGCTCTGGTCCATCTTGGTGGGCGGAGCCACCCACAGCTTGACCGGAATGTCGCGCTGGCCGCCCAGCAGCTTGGCCGCAGCGCGGAAGTGGCCGATGTTGGTCATGCACGAGCCGATGAAGGCCTCGTCGATCTTGGTGCCGGCCACTTCGGACAGGAACTTGGCATCGTCCGGATCGTTCGGGCAGCAGACGATGGGCTCCTTGATGTCGGCCAGGTCGATCTCGATCACGGCGGCGTATTCGGCGTCCTTGTCGGCTTCGAGCAGGTCGGGCTTGGCGAGCCAGGCTTCCACCTTCTCGATGCGGCGCTGCAGCGTCTTCGCGTCCTGGTAACCATCGGCGATCATGTTCTTCATCAGCACGATGTTGGAGCGCAGGTACTCCTTGATCGGCTCGGGGTTGAGCTTGATCGTGCAGCCGGCGGCGGAACGCTCGGCCGAGGCGTCGGACAGCTCGAAGGCTTGCTCCACCTTCAGGTCCGGCAGGCCCTCGATTTCGAGGATCTTGCCCGAGAAGATGTTCTTCTTGCCGGCCTTGGCCACGGTCAGCAGGCCCGCCTTGATGGCGTACAGCGGGATCGCGTGCACCAGGTCGCGCAGCGTCACGCCGGGCTGCATCTCACCCTTGAAGCGCACCAGCACCGACTCGGGCATGTCCAGCGGCATCACGCCGGTGGCAGCGCCGAAAGCCACGAGGCCCGAGCCTGCGGGGAAGGAAATGCCGATGGGGAAGCGGGTGTGCGAGTCACCGCCGGTGCCCACGGTGTCAGGCAGCAGCAGGCGGTTGAGCCAGCTGTGGATCACGCCGTCGCCGGGGCGCAGAGCCACGCCGCCGCGGTTGCTGATGAAGGCCGGCAGTTCGCGGTGGGTCTTCACGTCCACGGGCTTGGGGTAGGCAGCGGTGTGGCAGAAGGACTGCATCACCAGATCTGCCGAGAAGCCCAGGCAGGCCAGGTCCTTCAGTTCGTCACGCGTCATGGGGCCGGTGGTGTCCTGGCTGCCCACGGTGGTCATCTTGGGCTCACAGTACGTGCCCGGGCGGATGCCCTGGCCTTCGGGCAGGCCGCAGGCGCGGCCGACCATCTTCTGGGCCAGCGTGAAACCGGCATTGGACGCCGCCGGTGCCTGGGGCAGGCGGAACGCGGTCGAGGCGGGCAGGCCCAGGAACTCACGCGCCTTGGCGGTGAGCGAGCGGCCGATGATCAGGTTGATGCGGCCGCCGGCCTGCACTTCGTCCAGCAACACGTCGGACTTGAGCGCAAACTCGGCCACGGTCTCGCCGTTCTTCACGATCTTGCCGTCGTAGGGCAGCACATCGATCACGTCGCCCATCTCCAGCTTGGAAACGTCCACTTCGATCGGCAGAGCGCCGGAGTCTTCCTGTGTGTTGAAGAAGATGGGAGCGATCTTGCCGCCCAGCGTCACGCCACCAAAGCGCTTGTTGGGCACGAAGGGAATGTCCACGCCCGTGCCCCAGATGATGGAGTTGGTGGCGGACTTGCGCGAAGAACCGGTGCCCACCACGTCACCGACGTAGGCAACCAAGTGGCCCTTCTTCTTCAGGTCTTCGATGAACTGCATCGGGCCGCGCTTGCCGTCTTCCTCGGGCTTGAACGCCGCGTCAGGACGCGTGTTCTTGAGCATGGCCAGGTAGTGCAGCGGAATGTCGGGGCGGCTCCAGGCATCGGGTGCGGGCGACAGGTCGTCGGTGTTGGTTTCGCCGGGCACCTTGAACACGGTGACGGTGATTTTCTTCTCGACCTCGGGGCGGCTGGTGAACCACTCGGCATTGGCCCAGCTCTGCATGACCTCCTGGGCCTTGGCGTTGCCGGCCTTGGCCTTGGCGGCCACGTCGTTGAAGAAGTCGAACATCAGCAGCGTCTTCTTCAGCGCTTCGGCAGCCACGGAAGCGACTTCGGCGTCGTCCAGCAGCTCGATCAGAGGGTGCACGTTGTAGCCACCCACCATGGTGCCCAACAGCTCGGTGGCCTTGGCCTTGGAAATCAGGCCGACCGTGATGTCGCCATGGGCGACGGCCGCGAGGAAGGACGCCTTGACCTTGGCTGCGTCGTCCACCCCCGGCGGCACGCGGTGGGTCAGCAAGTCCACCAGGAAAGCCTCCTCGCCAGCGGGCGGGTTCTTGATCAGCTCGATCAGTTCGGCCGTCTGCTTGGCATCGAGCGGCAGCGGCGGGATGCCCAATGCAGCGCGCTCGGCCACATGGTCGCGGTAGGCTTTCAACATGTATTCTTTCTCCGGGATAGTCTAGGTTTTCAAAGTGGGGCGACAACCGGCCGGCCACACTGGCGCACACGGCAGGCGTGCACTGCGTGGCCCCGCCGGCAGGCGGCTCTAGGTTTACTTGGCGGCCGGGTTGTCCAGCAGGCTTTGCGGCGGGTTCTTCTTGATGGCCTCGGCCACCACCACCTGCTGCGGGCTCATGCATTCGTCAGCCATGCGCTGGCCCTGCTTCTGGTTCATGAGCATGGATTTGTTGGCGATCTGCACCCACACGGCACCCGCGCGCTGGTCTTCCAGGCGCACCGCGCCGGTGGTGGTGGCTACCGGGGCCATGTGGTACTTGAAGCCCTTGCCTTCCACATGGAAGCGCCCGGGCGACTGCGTATCGGCCTCGATGCTCACGAACGCGCCCAGTTCGCACGCCATGCGTCCCGTGTACACGCGCTCGGCGATCTGCAGTTCTTCGGGAGTGAGCGCCGCCTCGGCCGCAGCCAGGCCCGACGCCACCTGCACGGCACCGCTGTGCAGGCGCGTGCGGCTGCTGGTGGGCGATGCCTTGGCGACGGTGTCGCTCTTCTTCTCGGCCTTGGGCTTGGTCGCCTTGGCGGAGGTGCTCTTCGCCGCAGGCTTGGCGCTGCTCTTCTTGGCCTCGGCGGGGGCGGCGGGCTTGGTCGCCGTCTGCGCCGTGGTGAGGGCGGGCGCCAACAGTATCAATGCGGAAGCGATGAGGGTCTTCATGGTGACTCCTGCGGGGAAAGAATGAATGGAAGGCAGATGGGGCGAAAAGAATACCCGTATCAGGTGGACGTGGTCTCAGCCTTGGCAAACCAGCCCTGCGCCTCGGCGGGCAGCATGCGGCCGGTCTGGTGTGCACGCTCGAGTACCTGCCAGAAATAGCGGTAGCTTGCGCGGTCGTGCAGTACGCCCTCCTCGCTGATGGGAGCCCAGTCAGCCTGGATGGCGGCAGAAATGATGCGGCTGGCCCGCGCGATTTCCGCACCTTCCGGTGCGAAAGCCGCCAGGATGGGCCGGATCTGCGCGGGGTGGATGCTCCACATGCGCGTGTAGCCGAACTGGCGCGCAGCCCTGCCGGCCGCGGCCTGCATGGCGTCGGGATCGCTGAATTCAGTAACCACGCAGTGCGATGGCACCTTGCCATTGGCATGGCAGGCGGCGGAGATCTCCAGCTTGGCACGCACGACGAGCGGATGCTCGAACTGCCCGGTGGACGTCATGCCCGAGGCGGGAATCGCACCGCCATGGGCGGAAACGAAGTCCATCAGGCCGAAGCTCAGGCTCTGGATGCGCGGGTGCGCGGCGATCTCGAAGGCCCGGTGCACGGCAGCGGGAGACTCGATAAGGGCGTGCAGCGGCAGATGGCTGGCGCCTGCGGCCTCCAGCGCTCGCTCGGCTGCGAGCACGTCGTCCACGGTTTCCACCTTGGGCAGCATGATGTGGCACAGGTGTTGCCCCGCCTCACCGGCGATGATGGCCATGTCCTGCGCGAAGGCGGGGTGGTCGACCGTGTGCACACGTGCCGCCACGCGCGCGCCGGCCCCGGCTTCGCGCGCCAGGCGTGCCACCAGCATGGCGTGCTCGCGCTCCTGCCCCACGGGCGCGCCGTCCTCGCAGTCGAGCGTCACGTCAAACACGCAATGGCCAAACTCGGCAAGCAGCTCCTGCTGCAGTTGCAGGCTCTTGCGCATGCGCACTTCCACGCCGCTGTAGTGGTCGCATACGGGGATCGCATGGGCGCCCGCCTGAGCGCCCAGCAGGACTTCAGCGGGATGGGCAGCGGACGAGGTCATGGGGCACGCTGGGCAACGATGAACAAACGGGGAAACGCAAACAGCCGATGGCCATCCGCGCGCTCGGTATAGGCCTCGCCAATGCGCTGCGTGTAGGCTTGCAGATACGCATCCCGCAACACGGCGGGGAGCGGATCAAGGAAGGGTTTCAGGCCTGTGGACTCCAGCCACTCAACGATAGTCTGGACCGAAGGCATGACATGGCGGTACGCGGTGTGCCAGATATCGACCCGGCAGGCCATGGGCGCGAGAAGGTCGTAATAAGCCTCCACCGACAACAGCGCCGCGCGCTGGTCCGCGGCATGCGCCAGCTGATCACGCCACGCAGACTGGCTCGCCAGCTCGCGCATGAGCTGGTGCGACGGCTGGTCGAGGTTGTCGGGCATCTGCACCGCCAGGACACCGCCGGGTGCCAGGCAGCGCATCAACCGGGCGAACAGCCCGGCATGCCCTGCCACCCACTGCAGGGAGGCGTTGGCAAAAATCAAATCGGGCGCCACGGTGGGCGCCCAGTCGGCAATGTCGGCCTGCACGAAGGGCACACCGGGCAAACGCTTGCGCGCACTGGCCAGCATCGCTTCGGAGTTGTCCAGAGCGATGAGTTGCGACTGCGGGAACCGCTCCAGCAGCAATTGCGTGGAATTGCCATTCCCGCAGCCCAAGTCCACGATGTGGCGGGGTGCGGGATGGGAGACCCGCGCCAGCAACTCGACAGCCGGGCGTGTGTGCTCGCTCTCGAAGCGCTGGTAGAGCGCGGGATCCCAGTCGTGCATGGAGATGCGCGATTACAGCAGGTGCTTGACGCCGTCCTGCTCACCTTGCAGCTCGGCCAGAGTCTTGTCGATGCACTCTTGCGAGAAAGCGTCGATGGGCAAGCCTTCGACGATCTTGTACTCGCCGTTCTCGGTGGTGACCGGAAAGCCGAACACGATACCGGCGGGAATGCCGTATTCGCCGTTGGAGGGCACACCCATCGTCACCCACTCGCCCTTGGAGCCCAGGGCCCAGTCGCGCATGTGGTCAATGGCGGCGTTGGCGGCAGACGCAGCCGAGGACAGGCCACGAGCGGCGATGATGGCTGCGCCGCGCTTGCGGACGGTGGGCAGGAACACATCCTTGTACCAGGCCTCGTCGTTGATGGCGTCCTTCACGGACTTGCCGTCCACCGTGGCGAAACGGTAGTCGGCGTACATCGTGGGCGAATGGTTGCCCCACACCGTCAGCTTCTTGATGTCGCCCACCTTGAAGCCACCCTTGGCCGCCAGTTGGGAAGCTGCACGGTTGTGATCCAGGCGCAGCATGGCCGTGAAGTTCTTGGCCGGCAGGTCGGGGGCCGACTTCATGGCGATGTAGGCGTTGGTATTGGCGGGGTTGCCCACCACCAGCACCTTCACGTTGCGCGAGGCCACGGCGTTCAGGGCCTTGCCCTGGGCCGTGAAGATCTGGGCATTGGCAGCCAGCAGGTCGGCACGCTCCATGCCGGGGCCGCGCGGACGGGCGCCGACCAGCAGGGCGTAGTCGGTATCCTTGAAGGCGGTCATGGGGTCCGAGTGGGCTTCGATGCCGGCCAACAGCGGGAACGCGCAGTCCTCCAATTCCATGATCACGCCCTTGAGCGCGTTCTGGGCCTTCTCGTCGGGAATTTCCAGCAGTTGCAGGATGACGGGCTGGTCCTTGCCCAGCATTTCGCCGGAAGCGATGCGGAACAGCAGCGCGTAACCGATTTGGCCTGCAGCGCCGGTCACGGCGACACGAACGGGTTTCTTGCTCATGCGAAAACTCCAGAAAGAGGTGTGAGGGAGGTGGTGTTGGTGCAAGGTCGCACCAGCGCCAGTCATCAGCAGCCCGTGCCCCGCAGAACAGCCCAGGAGTTTACCGCCGATTACTGCGCAGGGTCAATTTGTCTTATGTCTTATATAAGATATGATCGCCCTCAATTCAGCGGCATGCTCCGCCCCCGGCACAGCCCACCATGTCCTCCTCGCCCCCTCCGACCGCAGAAGGCACACCCCCAGGCGCGGGTGCGGGGGCATCGACTCCCGCATTCAGCCCCCTGTACCAGCAGATCAAGGGGCTCATCCTGCACAGCCTGCAGCATGGTGAATGGAAGCCCGGTGAAGCCATCCCCAGCGAAATGGAACTGGCTGCGCGCTTTCGCGTGAGCCAGGGCACGGTGCGCAAGGCCATCGACGAGCTGGCAGCCGAAAACCTCGTGATGCGCCGCCAGGGCAAAGGCACCTTCGTGGCCACCCACGCAGAGCGGCAGGTGCAGTACCGCTTCCTGAAATTGCGGCCTGACACGGGAGACGCCCGCGTGGAAGGCCCGGCGCAGCGCACCATCCTGGAGTGCCGGCGCATGCGCGCCAGTGCGGAGATCGCACGCACGCTGGCGCTGCGGACCGGAGATGTGGTGGTGCAGGTCAAGCGCATCCTGTCGTTTGTGGGCGTACCCACCATCCTGGAGGACATCTGGCTGCCAGGGCAGGCCTTCAAGGGCCTGACCGCGGAGCAGATGGCCCACTACCAGGGACCCACCTATGCCATGTTCGAGCTGGATTTTGGCGTGCGCATGGTGCGCGCCGAAGAAAAGATCCGCGCCGTGTTTCCCGATGAAACGCAGGCTCAATGGCTGAATATCCCCGTCGCCACACCACTGCTCAGCGTGGAGCGCCTCGCTTACACCTATAACGATGTTCCCATGGAGTTACGGCGCGGGCTGTACCGGACTGACACACATCACTATCACAATGAACTGAGCTGATCCACTGCCCGACCACGAATGCAACCAGGGAAAATACGCAGTCTCCGCAAGCTTCCCGTAAAGCATTGCAATAGAATTTTGGGTTGTTTGCATCCGCGCAATTACAACGCAGTTACATCCACGAAAGCACACACGCCATGACAGAACTTGCCAAGCAACGGCCTGAATACCGCAACATCCACGCGTTTCGCGACCTGCCCAGTTACCGGTGGCCGCTGGCCGCGCTGGTTTCTGGCATGCACCGCATCAGCGGCATGATCATGTTCCTGCTGCTGCCTCTGGTGATCTGGATGTTCGATACCTCGGTGTCGTCGGAAATCTCCTTCGGCAAGTTCACCTCTGCCTTCTCGGCGGGCCTGGGCTTCGCGCCTGGCTGGCTCATCAAGCTGCTGACCCTGGGCCTGATCTGGGGCTATCTGCACCACTTCATCGCCGGCCTGCGCCACCTGCTGATGGACATGAACCATGCCGCCGTCACGAAGGAATTTGGCAAGAGCTCTGCTGCCGTCACGCTGGTCGCAAGCTTCGGCCTGACCGCGATTCTGGGCGCCAAGCTCTTCGGCCTGTACTGATCGGCGCACCTGCGCAGATCACTTTCTCACATAAAAAAGGAATTTCCATGTCCGTGAATTACGGCTCCAAGCGCACCGTCGTGGGTGCCCACTATGGCGTGCGCGACTGGCTGGTGCAGCGCGCCACCGCCGTCTTGATGGCTTTGTTCACCCTGGTGCTGCTGGCCTGCGTCATCTTCAGCAAGGGCCCCATCGGCTACGACCTGTGGGCCGGCATCTTCTCCAGCCAGTGGATGAAGGTTCTGACCCTGTCCGTCATCGTGGCGCTGGCCTGGCACGCCTGGGTAGGCGTGCGCAACGTGTGGATGGACTACATCAAGCCGGCAGGCCTGCGTCTGACACTGCAAGTCTTCACCATCGTCTGGCTGGTGGCCTGCACCGGCTGGGGCATCCAGGTTCTGTGGCGTCTCTGATTCCCGCGACTGAAAGAAAACAATGAGCTACACCAAAGCCAACATCACCAAGCGCAAGTTCGACGTGGTCATCGTCGGTGCCGGCGGCTCGGGCATGCGCGCCTCGCTGGAACTGTCCCGCGCAGGCCTGAACGTGGCCTGCCTGTCCAAGGTCTTCCCCACCCGCTCGCACACCGTGGCAGCGCAAGGCGGAGTGTCCGCATCGCTGGGCAACATGAGCGAAGACAACTGGCACTACCATTTCTACGACACCATCAAGGGCGGCGACTGGCTGTCCGACCAGGACGCCGTCGAGTTCATGTGCCGCGAAGCACCCAAGGTGGTGATCGAGCTCGAACACTTCGGCATGCCGTTCGACCGCAACCCCGACGGCACCATCTACCAGCGCCCCTTCGGCGGCCACACGGCCAACTACGGTGAGAAGCCCGTGCAGCGCGCCTGCGCCGCGGCCGACCGTACCGGCCACGCCATGCTGCACACGCTGTACCAGAAGAACGTCGAATCCAAGACCAACTTCTTCGTGGAATGGATGGCGCTGGACCTGATCCGCGACGCTGAGGGCGACGTGGTCGGCGTAACCGCGCTGGAACTGGAAACCGGCGACCTGTACGAACTGCACGCCAAGGCCGTGCTGCTGGCCACGGGTGGCGCTGGCCGCATCTTTGCGGCATCGACCAACGCCTTCATCAACACCGGCGACGGCCTGGGCATGGCCGCACGCGCGGGCATCCCGCTGCAGGACCTGGAGTTCTGGCAGTTCCACCCCACCGGCGTGGCCGGCGCGGGCGTGCTGCTGACCGAAGGCTGCCGCGGCGAAGGCGCCATCCTGCTGAACAGCAATGGCGAGCGTTTCATGGAGCGTTACGCGCCCACCTTGAAGGACCTGGCACCGCGCGACTTCGTGTCCCGCTCGATGGACCAGGAGATCAAGGAAGGCCGTGGCTGCGGTCCCAACAAGGACTACATCCTGATGAAGCTCGACCACCTGGGCGCTGACACCATCCGCAAGCGCCTGCCGTCTGTGGAAGAGATCGGCCACAACTTCGCCAACGTGGACATCACCAAGGAACCGATCCCCGTCGTGCCCACCATCCACTACCAGATGGGCGGCATTCCGACCAATATCCACGGCCAGGTGGTCACCTGGGACGGCGAGAAGAACAACGTGGTCAATGGCCTGTACGCCGTCGGCGAATGCGCCGCGGTGTCGGTACACGGCGCCAACCGCCTGGGCACGAACTCGCTGCTCGACCTGCTGGTGTTCGGCAAGTCGGCCGGCAAGCACATCGTGCAATTCGTTGGGGGCTACGGCGAGCACAAGGCCGTGCCGGCCGATGGCAGCGACCGCACCCTGGCGCGCCTGAACCAGTTGGAAGAATCCAAGGACGGCGTCTACGCCCAGGACCTGGCCAACGACATCCGCCAGACCATGCAGCAGCACGCCGGCGTGTTCCGCACGCAAAAGGGCATGGACGAAGGCGTGGTCAAGATCAACGCCATCCGCGAGCGCGTGGGCACCGTGACCCTGAAGGACAAGTCCAAGGTCTGGAACACCGCACGCATGGAAGCGCTGGAAGTGGACAACCTGATCGAGGTCGCCCAGGCCACGATGACCTCGGCCGCGGCCCGCCAGGAGTGCCGTGGCGCACACACCGTGGACGACTACGAGCACCCTGCCGACCATCCCGACTTCCCGTTGGGCCGCAATGACAAGGAGTGGCTCAAGCACACGCTGTGGCACAGCGCCAGCAACAGCCTGAGCTACAAGCCCGTGAACATGAAGCCCCTGACGGTGGACAGCATTCCTCCGAAGGTCCGCACGTTCTAAGACAGCCGCTGCCCACGAGAGAAACAACCCATGAAACGCACTTTCAAGATCTACCGCTACGACCCGGACAAGGACGCCAAGCCCTACATGCAGACCGTGGAGGTCGAGCTCGACGGCCACGAACGCATGCTGCTGGATGCATTGCTCAAGCTCAAGGCACAGGATCCCACGCTGTCGTTCCGCCGCTCCTGCCGCGAGGGCGTGTGCGGCTCCGACGCCATGAACATCAACGGCAAGAACGGCCTGGCCTGCCTGACGAACATGAAGACCCTCTCGGGCGACATCGTCTTGAAGCCCCTGCCCGGCCTGCCGGTGATCCGCGACCTGATCGTGGACATGACGCAGTTCTTCAAGCAGTACCACTCGATCAAGCCCTACCTGCAAAGCGACATCTACGCGTCGCCCACCAAGGAGCGTCTGCAGTCGCCCGAAGAGCGTGAAGAGCTCAACGGCCTGTACGAGTGCATTCTGTGCGCCAGCTGCTCCACGAGCTGCCCCTCGTTCTGGTGGAATCCCGACAAGTTCGTGGGTCCCGCCGGCCTGCTGCAAGCCTACCGCTTCATCGCGGACAGCCGCGACACGGCCACGGGCGAGCGCCTGGACAACCTGGAAGACCCCTACCGCCTGTTCCGCTGCCATACCATCATGAACTGCGTGGACGTGTGCCCCAAGCACCTGAACCCCACGCGCGCGATTGGCAAGATCAAGGAATTGATGGCACGCCGTGCCATCTGAGAACCATGGCTGACGAAGCGCTGCTGGACGAACGCGAAGTGGCCATCCTGCGGTGGCGCTGCCGCCGCGGGCTGGTGGAGAACGACCTGTTTCTCGAGCGGTTCTTCGCAACCCACGGCTCCTGCCTGACGATCCGTCAGGCGCGAGGACTCACGCTACTGATGGACTTGTCGGACAACGACCTGCTGGACCTGCTGCTGCGCCGCAAGGAGCCCACGGGCGAAGTCGCTAAGGACGAAGTCAAGGAAGTGCTGGAGCAGTTGCGCAACCGCGCTTAAGCCCCAGCCCCGTGCAAGGCAAACAACAGAAGGAAACTGGAAATGAAACTGGCAGACAACAAAGCGACGCTATCGTTCAGCAACGGCAGCCCGAGCGTGGAACTCCCCGTGTACCAAGGCAGCATCGGCCCGGACGTGGTCGACATCCGCAAGCTGTACGCGCAAACGGGCATGTTCACCTATGACCCCGGTTTCCTTTCCACGGCCTCCTGCCAGTCGTCCATCACCTACATCGACGGCGACAAGGGCGAGCTGCTGTACCGCGGCTACCCCATCGAGCAGCTCGCCACCCAGTGCGACTACCTCGAAACCTGCTACCTACTGCTGAATGGCGAGCTGCCCAACGCCACGCAGAAGGCCACGTTCAACGACCGCGTGACCAAGCACACGATGGTCAACGAGCAGATGCAGTTCTTCCTGCGCGGTTTCCGCCGCGACGCACACCCCATGGCCGTGCTGACCGGTCTGGTGGGCGCGCTGTCGGCCTTCTACCACGACAGCACGGACATCAATAACCCCGAGCACCGCGAGATCTCCGCCATTCGCCTGATCGCCAAGATGCCCACGCTGGTGGCCATGGCGTACAAGTACGGCAAGGGCGAGCCCTACATGTACCCCCGCAACGACCTCTCTTACGCAGGCAACTTCCTGCGCATGATGTTCGGCACGCCCTGCGAGGACTACAAGGTCAACCCCGTGATCGAACGCGCGATGGACCGCATCTTCATCCTGCACGCCGACCACGAGCAGAACGCCTCCACCTCCACGGTGCGCCTGTGCGGCTCCTCGGGCACCAACCCGTTCGCCGCCATCGCTGCCGGCGTGGCATGCCTGTGGGGCCCTGCCCACGGCGGCGCCAACGAGGCCTGCCTGAACATGCTGGAAGAAATCCAGGCCATGGGCGGCGTGTCCAAGGTGGGCGAGTTCATGGAGAAGGTCAAGGACAAGTCCTCCGGCGTGAAGCTGATGGGCTTTGGCCACCGCGTGTACAAGAACTACGACCCCCGCGCCAAGCTCATGCAGGAAACCTGCAACGAAGTGCTGGCGGAGCTGGGCCTGGAAAAGGACCCGCTGTTCGCCCTGGCCAAGCAGCTGGAGAAGATCGCCCTGGAGGACGACTACTTCGTGCAGCGCAAGCTCTACCCGAACGTGGACTTCTACTCCGGCATCGTGCAGCGCGCGATCGGCATCCCGGTCAACCTGTTCACCGGCATCTTCGCGCTGGCCCGTACGGTGGGCTGGATCGCCCAGCTCAACGAGATGATCGGCGACCCCGAGTACAAGATCGGCCGCCCCCGCCAGCTGTTCGTGGGCGCCGAGCGCCGCGACGTTCCAGCCCTCAACAAGCGCTGATCAAGCAGCGCCGCCTGCCGCGAAGGCAGGCGTGCCCCGCCCCCAGCCCGCACGCACCTGTTGCCTGCGGGCTTTTTTGCGTCCGGGCCTTTTTGCTGCGCACAACGGGAACCGTGCTGCAGCCCGCGGTCAACCGCTGCGCCGCCAATGCCCGCGCGACACGCCGATCGGGCGCATCCACCTATACCCCCTCCCAGTAATAGGTATTTAATACCCGCCAGCGCTTTATCCTAAAGCGCCATCGATTTATACTTCCCCCTAGTACAAGACACATAGCAACACGTCCCGGCACAACGCCCGCCCATCCAACCGCCATGCCCCATACCGCCGAAGACAAGCAACGCGCCATCACACGCCTGCGCCGCATCCGCGGCCAGGCCGAGGCGCTGGAGCGCGCCGTGCAGGCGGGCAGCGACTGCGCACCCATCCTGCAGCAGCTGGCCGCCCTGCGCGGCGCCGTGCATGGGCTGATGGCCGACATGCTGGACAGCCATGTGCGCGAAACCCTGGCGCAAGAGCCCGCCCCCTCGCCCGAGGCCGTGGACGAGACGCTGGCCCTGCTGCGCTCGTACCTGAAGTAACGTCCCCCACCCTTTCACCACAAGGAGCCCTCCCATGAAATCCCGTGCCGCCGTCGCCTTCAAAGCTGGTGAACCCCTGCAGATCGTCGAACTCGACGTGGCCCCGCCCCGCAAGGGGGAGGTGCTGGTCAAGATCACCCACACCGGCGTATGCCACACCGATGCCTTCACGCTCAGCGGCGACGACCCCGAGGGCATCTTCCCCGCCGTGCTGGGCCATGAGGGCGCGGGCGTCGTGGTGGAGGTGGGCGAAGGCGTCACCAGCGTCAAGCCGGGCGACCATGTGATTCCGCTGTACACCGCCGAATGCGGCGAATGCCTGTTCTGCAAGAGCGGCAAGACCAACCTGTGCGTGGCCGTGCGCGCCACGCAGGGCAAGGGCGTAATGCCCGACGGCACCACGCGCTTCTCGTACAACGGCCAGCCCGTGTACCACTACATGGGCTGTTCCACGTTCAGCGAATACACCGTGGTGGCCGAGGTGTCGCTGGCCAAGGTTCACCCCGATGCCAACCCCGAGCAGGTCTGCCTGCTGGGCTGCGGCGTGACCACCGGGCTGGGCGCGGTCAAGAACACCGCCAAGGTGCAGCCGGGCGACAGCGTGGCCGTGTTCGGCCTGGGCGGCATCGGCCTGGCGGTGATCCAGGGCGCCCGACTGGCCGGCGCGGGCCGCATCATCGCCATCGACACCAATCCGAGCAAGTTCGACCTGGCACGCACCTTCGGAGCCACCGACTGCGTGAACCCCAAGGACTTCGACAAGCCCATCCAGCAGGTGATCGTGGAGATGACTGGCTGGGGTGTGGACCACAGCTTCGAGTGCATTGGCAACGTCAACGTGATGCGTGCGGCGCTGGAATGCGCACACCGCGGCTGGGGTCAGAGCGTGATCATCGGCGTGGCCGGTGCGGGACAAGAGATCTCCACCCGTCCCTTCCAGCTCGTCACGGGCCGCAAGTGGCTGGGTACGGCCTTCGGCGGCGTCAAGGGCCGCAGCGAACTGCCCGGCATGGTGGAGGACGCCATGGCCGGCAAGATCCAGCTCGCCCCGTTCGTCACCCACACCATGGGCCTCACGGACATCAATCAGGCGTTCGACCTGATGCACGAGGGCAAGTCGATCCGCTCGGTGGTGAACTACGCTGCATAAAAACAGGAGCGCTTGGCGCTTGATGCGCAAGGGATTCCAGTACTTTTATTACTGAATCCCGCCCATACCAAGCGCCAGCAGCTACTTAAAAAGGAGCAACACGCCCATGTCCGACACCCTGGAACAACTCTCGGCCCACGCCTGCTTTGGCGGCGAGCAACGCTTTTACCGCCATGCATCGCACGCAGTGGGTCTGCCGATGCGCTTCGCCGTCTACCTGCCGCCCCGTGCGCTGGCAGCCGAGAGTGCGGATAGAAAGGTCCCAGCGCTGCTCTACCTCGCGGGCCTGACCTGCACCGAGGAGACCTTCCCCACCAAGGCCGGCGCCCAGCGCCTGGCGGCAGAGCTGGGCCTGGCCCTCATCACCCCCGACACCAGCCCGCGCGGCGCGGGCGTGGCGGGCGAGGCCGACGCCTGGGACTTCGGCGTGGGCGCGGGCTTCTATTTGGACGCCACGCAACCCCCCTGGTCCACGCACTGGCGCATGGAAAGCTACCTGCTGGAGGAACTGCTGCCGCTTGTCACCAACGCCCTGCCCATCGACGGTGCCCGGCTGGGCCTGTTTGGCCACAGCATGGGCGGCCATGGCGCGCTGACGCTGGCACTGCGCCACCCGGGCCGGTTCAAGAGCCTGTCGGCCTTCGCACCCATCTGCGCCCCCACGCGCTGCCCCTGGGGCGAGAAGGCGTTCACCGGCTACCTGGGCCCGGACCGCTCCTCCTGGGGACAGCACGACGCCACCGTGCTCATGGAGAACCAGCCCCTCGCGCCCTACCCCGGCGGCATCCTCATCGACCAGGGGCTGGACGACAAATTCCTGGCCGATCAATTGCACCCGCACCTGTTCGAGGCGGCCTGCAGCGCCATCGGCCAGCCGCTCACGCTGCGCCGCCACGCGGGCTATGACCACGGCTACTACTTCATCCAGAGCTTCATCGACGACCACCTGCGCCACCACGCGCAGCAGTTGGGCGCGCCTGAGGCAGTGTGAACGAACCGCCCGGCTCTCTCGTTCCGCCCAACCTGTCCGCGCGCCGTTGCGAATGCCCGCTACAGCCCGCACGAGGGATGCGCCTGGCGCCGCGACTGGCCGCGTTTCTGCCGCCCTTTCGCGGTGGCCCGGGCCGCCCGAGGTCATGCACCGTCTGACACCCGACGCCCGCCAAACCGCTCATACCGGGCGGGGCGCACCCACCGCGTAAGCGCGCAGGTCACGCCCGCCGATGCCCAGCGCCGGCCACAAAGCGCGCCACTGCGCGATGTGGGCACTGGCGAAGTGCCGGTCCAGGTCGTCCTGGCTGCGCCACAGCTCATGCACGTGGATCAGCCCGGCGTCCAGCACATCCTGCGCATCCGCATATTCGATGCAGCCCGGTTCGGCCCGTGAAGCCTGCACCATCGCCCGCATGGCCGGCAGCGCGGCGGCCAGCCCGTCCGCCGGCAGGCGAATGGTTCCTACGATCAACAGCATTCACCACTCCCTCCCCACAGCAAAGCGCCCATGCTAGCCGCGGCGCGCACCGCGCTCAGAACAGCACGCCCTGCCCGCACGCCAGCGCCGGGCGGTACTGCGACAGGTCCAGTTCCGTGCGCTGGCGGTTCAGGCCCAGGCGCGCACAGGTCTTCTCGAAGCGCTGGCGCAACAGGTCGGCCCACAGGCCCGAGCCCTTCATGCGCGTGGCGTGGCTGCTGTCGTAGCTCTTGCCCGCGATACGCGCGGTTGCGTCGATGCCGTGCAGATCCTGAATGCGCGCCAGCACGCGTTCGGCACGCTGCGGGTAGTGCAGTTGCAGCCACTCGCGCATCAGGGCATTGAGTTCCCACGGCAGGCGGATCACCGTATAGAAGGCCGAGGTGGCGCCCGCGTCGCGCGCGGCGGCCAGCACCTGCTCCATGTCCTCGGTGATGAAAGGAATCTGCGGCGCCACGCTCACGCCGACGGGTACGCCGGCTTCGGCCAGCGCGCGGATGGTGCGCAGCCGCCGGTGCGGCGCGGCCGCGCGCGGCTCCAGCACGCGGGCCAGGCGCGCATCCAGCGTGGTGATGGTCACGTAGGCCGCCGCCAGCCGGCTGTGCGCCAGCGGAGCCAGCAGGTCCAGGTCACGTTCCACGCCGCTGCTCTTGGTGATCAGCGAGAACGGGTGTCGCGCATCCCGCATCACCTCGATCAGCGCGCGCGTGAGGCGCAGCTCACGCTCCACCGGCTGGTAGCAGTCGGTGGCGGAGCCGATGTTGACCACCGAAGGCCGATGGCTGACGCGCGCCAGCTCGCCCCGCAGCACCTCGGCGATATTGCGCTTGGCGATGATGCGGGTCTCGAAGTCCAGCCCCGGCGACAGGTTGAGGTAGCTGTGCGTGGGCCGTGCGTAGCAGTACACACAGCCATGCTCGCAGCCGCGGTAAGGGTTCACCGACTGCTCGAAGAAAATGTCGGGCGAATCGTTGCCGCACAGCGCGCTGCGCGCATCTTCCCAGATCACCTGGGTCAGCGGCGCAGCGGGCGCGGCACTTTCGTCGCCCGTCACACCCTCCGCCGACCCGCCCCAGCCGTCGTCGAACGCCTCGCGCGCATCGCGCATGAAACGGTGGGCCATACGCGTGGCCGTACCCCGCCCCTTGAGCGGCTGCACGGGCGCCCATACGACAGGAGCCAGTGAGGGCGGGGGGTCGTCTTCGGAATGCATTGAATAACTGTATGAATAAAAGGGGTATCTATTTAGCTCCAGCAGCCCCATTGATACTGTGATTTCATCCAGCAATGGTATCCGATTGGCTCTCCCCGGTGTTCTTGCTCACGACATCCCCATACGTCACTGGCGGCGTAACCACCGCTTGCTGCAGCAAGCGGTAAAACAGCATCCCGCGTGAGCTGGATGTGCGCCGGTTGAAACGGAACACGAATTCATCGAGATAGGCGTCCAGGTGGTCTGGCTGTACAGAGCCATGATGTGTTCCCAGCACCCAGCGCTGTACCAGTGAGGCGACCCGGTGCACTCCCGCCATGGAGACATGGGCAGGTACGCCTGAGCCGAGCATGACGGTGCGCTGGTGGGTGTAACCCAGTTCTCCCAGAGCGCGGTATGCCGCCGAACCATCCGTGCGTACCTGGGCTCCAGGCTCGACCACCTCCTGCACAAAGGGGATTACGTGGGTGGCGGCGTCTCGGTCAATGCGGCGTAACCGGATGCGCCCAAACCCCTTGGGCTCCACGATCTCCACCGCCATGACCATCAACACTTTGGTGGTGCTGCTCTTGCGCCCTGCAGGGGTGGCGGGATTCTTGCGATCCGTGATGGACAGGTACGTTTCATCCACCTCCACAAGCCCCTTGAGCTTGTCCCGGCCCGGGCGGACCATGGCACGTCGAAACCGGTGCAGCATGGTCCAGGCGGTCTGGTAGCTCCCCAAACCCAATACGCGCTGCAGCCCCAGGGCGCTCACGCCTTGTTTCTGATTGGTCAGGTACCAAGCTGCAGCCAGCCAGACACGCAGCGGTGTGCGCGTCTTGTCAAAGATGGTTCCAGATGTCACTGTGCCTTGGTACTGGCATGAGCGGCACATCAGGCGGGTGCGGCTGGCGCGGTACACATCGCCAGCGTTGCCGCAACGCGGGCAGACGAAGCCTTGGGGCCACCGAAGCTTCTCCAGGAACGCCTGGCAAGCCTCTTCGGTGGCAAACCAGTCAAGAAATTCGTTCCAGGTGCGGGGGTAGTCCCCTCCAGGAGTTGGCGTTAGCATCTGGGTTTCCATCCAGCTATTCTCACGTCACTGGAGCTAAATAGATACCCCTTATAAATAAACAGTTATTCTGGCAATATCCAAAGGCCTACGCCATTTGCCGGAGGGCTGCAAGCGCAGCGCAATTCGCACTGCGCGCGTGTGAGATCCCTTGGCAAACGCGCCACCCGGCCGCACAATTCACCACTTCCGCACCCAATTGGTGCTTTTTTTGAGAACATGCCTTGGCCCGGACAACCCCGTTGCCCGGGCTTTTGTCCGTTTGAGCGCGGCTGCCCGGCAGACGCGCTTTCACTATCGTTTACAAGGGAATCACACCATGCAGCGCAAGCCCCACATCATCCTGTCGTCCCTGGACCTGGAGCGCATCGAAGCCCTGCTGGAAAAACAAACCGCCCCCTTTCCTGGCCGGGAAGCACTGGAGGCCGAGCTGGACCGCGCCGACGTGTTCGATCCCAAGGACATGCCCCCCAACGTGGTGACCATGAATTCCACCGTGCGCTTCACGCTGCTGGAAACCGGCAAGACGAACACGCTGACGCTGGTCTACCCGAAGGAGATGGACGGCTCGGGCGACAAGGTGTCGGTGTTCGCACCCGTCGGCATCGCACTGCTGGGCCTGGGCGTGGGCGACGAATTCCAGATGCCCAGCCCCACCGGCCAGGTCACCGTGCGCGTGGACGCCATTGAGTTCCAACCCGAGAACGCGGGTGAGCTGCATCGCTGAGCGCGATCGCACCACCCAAGACCCGAGGCAGCCATGACTGGCTGCCTTTTTTTCGTCAGCGCAGGCCTGCCATGAGCGCGGTGGTCAGCAGGCCGGTTCCCACGAGCCCGGCCTGCCAGCGCAGCGCAGATTGCCATGTGGGAACGTGGCGCTCCACACGCTCGTACAGCAGGTGGCCCGCGGCGATCGACAGCACGAAAGCGATGCCCATGCCCGCCATCGCGGCGGCTACTGACTGCGGCCAGAAGTAGCTTTCCACCGCGTTGACGAGCACGCACACCGCAAAGTGCACGAGGAATACCGAATACGAGATCTGCCCCAGCCGGCTGAGCGGTGCCCAGCCTTGCCAGCGCTGCATGGCCGGGCTGCGCATGGCCACCACCAGCAGCAGCGCAGTCACGCCGGCCAGCGCAATGCGGGGGCGCCACTCCAGTGCCAACGCCGCCACCACCAGCGCCGCGATCAGCAGCGCCCAGCTCCAGGCTCCCAGCGCGCGGGGCGACTGCACGGCCCAGTAGGCCAGCATGCCAAGGCCATAGGCACCGAAGAAATACACCGCCCAGACGTCCCAATCGGCGTCGCGGTTGAAGTACAGCAGCGAGGCGGCGACGCCCGTCGCCACGAGTGCCTGCGCGCCGCTCAGGGCCCAGGGCCAGTAGCGGGACACACCACGCGCGCGCAGCGCCACCGCCACGCGTGATACGCCAGCCAGGATCAGTGTGGTGAGCGCGAACAGCTGAAAGTCGATGGCCACGTACCACACGCCGGCCGACAGCGACTCCTCGTCCAGCACGCTTTGCAGCAGCAACGCATGCGCAAGCAACTGGCCCAGGTCCGGCACGTCGGACACCGAGGCGTGGTCGAACCACGGTTGCACGGCCGCCTGCACGACGATGGCGATCACCAGCGCCACCGCGTAGGGCACCACCAGGCGCACGAAGCGCCGTGCGATGCGCTGGGCTGGGTCGGTAAAGCGCGCCTGCCCCTGCGGCGCCAGACTGGCCGCTGCCAGGAAGCCCCCCAGCACCAGAAACACCTGCACCGCCATGCGCGCGTATTCGTAGAGCCAGTCGATCAACCCCGGCACCGCTTGGCGCGCCACGTCGGACATGGGCCCGTAGAACGCCAGGTGGTGCCAGACGATGGCGGCGCAGGCCAGGCCTTTGGTGCAGTCGATCAACGCACTGCGGGAGGCATGAGACGGGGTGTGCTGGGACATTCAAAACAGGAACCCCGTGCCGGCAGCAGGCCTGCGACGGGGGTTCACGGTAATCGGGCAAGCCCAAGATTTTGCGCCTTTTGCGCTGATGCTGCTGACCGCTACACAGCGCACGCGCATCAACAAAAACGGCGCCCCTGGGGCGCCGTTGGGCCAACGGGGCTACGTGGCAGCCCCGCGCGGGCATCAGCCCAGGGCCAGGCGCTCGCGCGCTTGCTGGTATTCGCGGCGCAGGCGCGCGACGAGTTCAGCCGTCGAAGTGACCTCGGTGATGCTGCCGATGCCCTGGCCGCAGCCCCAGATGTCCTTCCAAGCCTTCTTGGCGTCGCCACCGAAGTTCATCTTGCTCGGATCGGACTCCGGTAGGTTGTCGGGGTCCAGGCCTGCCGCGCGGATCGACTGCGCCAGGTAGTTGCCGTGCACACCCGTGAACAGATTGCTGTAGACGATGTCGTCGGAGTTGCCCTCGACGATGGCCTGCTTGTACGCATCGATGGCGCGCGCCTCGTGCGTGGCGATGAAGGCCGAGCCGATGTAGGCGAAGTCCGCGCCCATGGCCTGCGCGGCCAGGATGGCGCCGCCCGAGGCGATGGAGCCCGACAGCGCGAGCGGACCGTCAAACCATTGGCGGATTTCCTGGATCAGCGCAAACGGGCTCTTCACCCCTGCGTGCCCCCCCGCGCCCGCCGCCACGGCGATGAGGCCGTCGGCCCCCTTCTCGATGGCCTTGTGCGCGAACTTGTTGTTGATGATGTCGTGCAGCACGATGCCGCCCCAGCTGTGCACGGCCTGGTTCACGTCCTCGCGCGCGCCCAGGCTGGTGATGACGATCGGCACCTTGTACTTGGCGCAGACCTGCATGTCGTGCTCCAGCCGGTCGTTGCTCTTGTGCACGATCTGGTTGATAGCGAACGGAGCGGAGGGCGACTCGGGATGCGCCTTGTCCCACGCCGCCAGCGTTTCGGTGATCTCGGCGAGCCAGTCGTCGAGTTGCTCCGCCGGCCGTGCGTTGAGCGCAGGCATGGAGCCCACGATGCCGGCCTTGCACTGCTCGATCACGAGCTGGGGGTTGCTGATGATGAACAGCGGCGAGCCGATGACGGGCAGCGAGGGTTTCTGCAACGCTGGGGGCAGTTTGGACATGCGGACGGTCTCCATAATAAAAATGGGCTATAGCGCTTTACCCGCAAGCGCTAGCAGCTATCAAAACAGAAGCAATTTTCAGAATGCTTCCAGCGGCAGAGCCGTGACGCTGGCCGCGCCGTGCACGATTGCGTCGCGCTGGCCCGGCGCCTTGGTCAGCAGGTGGTCGGCATAGAAGCGCGCCGTGGCGATCTTGGCCTGCATGAAGGCCACGTCCTGTCCCTTGGCGGACAGCTCCTGCGCCACCAGCAACGCGCGCGCCAGCTGCCAGCCCGCCACCAGATTGCCGGCCAGCATCAGATAGGGCACGCTGCCCGCATACACGTCGTTGGGGTGGGCCTTGGCGCCACCGGCGATGAAATCCACCACTTCCAGGAATGCCTGGCGTGCGGCAGCCAGGCGCTGGGCCACCGCTTGAGCGTCGGCCGTGCCGCTGGCGCGCAACTCGCCCTCGGTGGCCTCGATCTGCGCGGCAATCGCCTTGGCCGTCTGGCCGCCGTCGCGCGCCGTCTTGCGGCCCACCAGGTCGTTGGCCTGGATGGCGGTCGTGCCTTCGTAGATGGTGAGGATCTTCGCGTCGCGGTAGTACTGCGCAGCGCCCGTTTCCTCGATGAAGCCCATGCCGCCGTGTACCTGCACGCCCAGGCTGGCCACTTCCAGGCTCATTTCGGTGCTGTAGCCCTTGACCAGTGGCACCATGAATTCATAGAACACCGCGTTCTGCTTGCGCACCTCGGCATCGGGATGGTGGTGCGCGGCGTCGTAGGCCGCAGCAGCCGTGGTGGCCATGGCGCGGCAACCCTCGGTGTAGGCGCGCATGGTCATCAGCATGCGGCGCACGTCGGGGTGGTGAATGATGGCGGCGCTGCCGGCCACGCTGCCGTCGACCGGGCGGCTTTGCACGCGGTCGCGCGCGTACTGCACGGCCTTCTGGTAGGCGCGCTCGGCCACCGCGATGCCCTGCACGCCGACGGCGTAGCGCGCGGCGTTCATCATGATGAACATGTATTCCAGGCCCCGGTTTTCCTCACCCACGAGGTAGCCGATGGCGCCGCCGTTATCACCGTACTGCAGCACGGCCGTGGGCGACGCCTTGATGCCCATCTTGTGTTCGATGGACACGCAATGCACGTCGTTGCGCGCGCCCAGGCTGCCATCCTGGTTCACGAGGAACTTGGGCACCACGAACAGGCTGATGCCCTTCACGCCCTCGGGTGCACCCGCCACGCGCGCCAGCACCAGGTGCACGATGTTCTCCGCCATGTCGTGCTCGCCATAGGTGATGAAGATCTTGGTGCCGAAGACCTTGTACGTACCGTCGGGCTGGGGGTCGGCCTTGGTGCGCACCAGCGCCAGGTCGGAGCCTGCCTGCGGCTCGGTCAGGTTCATGGTGCCGGTCCACTCGCCCGTGACCAGCTTTTCCAGGTAGGTGGCCTTGAGTTCGTCGCTGCCGGCCGTGAGCAGCGCCTCGATGGCACCATCGGTCAGCAGCGGGCACAGCGCAAAGCTCAGGTTGGCGCTGTTGAGCATTTCCACGCAGGCCGCGCCGATGGTCTTGGGCAGGCCCTGGCCGCCGAAGTCGGCAGGGTGCTGCAAGCCCTGCCAGCCGCCCTCGGCGAACTGGCTGAAGGCCTCCTTGAAGCCCGGCGTGGTGGTCACGGCACCATCCTTGAACCAGGAGGGTTTCTCGTCGCCAACCACATTGAGCGGAGCCACCACGCCCTCGTTGAACTTCGCGCACTCTTCCAGCACGGCAGCGGCCGTGTCCAGACCAGCATCCTCGAAACCGGGAATCTGCGCGACCTGGTCGATGCGTGCCAAGTGCTCGATGGCGAACAGCATGTCCTTGACGGGGGCGGTGTAACTCATGGGTGTCTCCAACTCAAAACGGTACGAATGTGATCAAAAAAAAGGCATCGCAAGCGATGCCTTTTTGCCGGCGCAGCGGCTTACAGGGCCTTCACCAGTTCCGGCACGGCCTGGAACAGATCGGCCTCCAGCCCGTAGTCGGCCACCGCAAAGATCGGCGCCTCCGGGTCTTTGTTGATCGCCACGATCACCTTGCTGTCCTTCATCCCTGCCAGGTGCTGGATGGCCCCCGAGATCCCCGCCGCGATGTACAGCTGCGGCGCAACGATCTTGCCCGTTTGCCCCACCTGCAGGTCGTTCGGGGCGTAGCCCGCGTCCACCGCTGCGCGGCTGGCGCCAATGGCCGCGCCCAGCTTGTCCGCCAGCGGGGTCATGACTTCGTTGAACTTCTCGCTGCTGCCCAGCGCCCGGCCGCCCGAGACGATGATCTTGGCGGCGGTGAGCTCGGGGCGGTCGCTCTTGGTGACTTCGCGTCCTGCAAAGCTGCTCTTGCCGGCGTCGGCCACGGCGGCGGTGGTTTCCACCGCGGCGCTGCCGCCCGTGGCGGGCGCCGCGTCAAAGCCGGTGCCGCGCACGGTGATGACCTTGACGCTGTCCGCGCTTTGCACGGTGGCGATGGCGTTGCCCGCGTAGATGGGGCGCTCGAAGGTGTCGGCGGAGATCACTTTGGTGATGTCGCTGATCTGCGCCACGTCCAGCTTGGCGGCCACGCGCGGGGCGACGTTCTTGCCGCTGGCGGTGGCCGGGAACAGGATGTGGCTGTAGTTGCCGGCAATCTGCAGCACCTGGGCGGCCAGGTTCTCGGCCAGGCCGTCCTTCAGGCTGGCGCCGTCGGCGTGCAGGACTTTGGCGACGCCTGCGATTTGGGAGGCGGCCTGGGCGGCGGCCTGCGCGCCTTCACCGGCTACGAGCACGTGCACGTCGCCCCCGCAGGCGAGTGCGGCGGTGACGGTGTTCAGGGTGGCGGCCTTGAGGCTGGCGTTGTCGTGTTCTGCAATGACGAGTACGGTCATGTTGTTTCTCCTGTCCTGCCTTTAGATGACCTTGGCTTCGTTCTTGAGCTTGTCCACCAGCGTGGCGACGTCGGGCACTTTCACGCCGGCGCCGCGCTTCGGGGGTTCGGCCACCTTGAGGGTCTTGAGGCGCGGGGCCACGTCTATGCCGAGGTCTTCGGGTTTGACGGTGTCCAGCGGCTTTTTCTTGGCCTTCATGATGTTGGGCAGCGTGACGTAGCGCGGCTCGTTCAGGCGCAGGTCGGTGGTGATGACGGCCGGGGTGGTCAGGACCAGGGTTTCCAGGCCGCCGTCGACTTCGCGGGTGACGCTGACTTGGTCGCCGCTGACTTCGACTTTGCTGGCAAAGGTGGCTTGGGGCAGGTCGGCCAGGGCCGCCAGCATCTGGCCGGTCTGGTTGGCGTCGTCGTCGATGGCTTGCTTGCCCAGGATGATCAGGCCCGGTTGCTCTTTGTCCACCAGGGCCTTGAGCAGCTTGGCCACGGCCAGGGGTTGCAGCTCGGCATCGGTTTCCACCAGGATGCCGCGGTCGGCGCCAATGGCCATCGCCGTGCGCAGCGTTTCCTGGCATTGCGCCACGCCGCAGCTCACCGCGATCACTTCCGTGGCCACGCCTTTTTCTTTGAGCCGCACCGCCTCTTCCACGGCGATTTCGTCAAAGGGGTTCATGCTCATCTTCACGTTCGCGATGTCTACGCCCGTGCCGTCCGACTTCACCCGGACCTTCACGTTGTAGTCCACCACGCGCTTGACGGGGACCAAAACCTTCATTGCTGCGGCTCCTTCAATAGTTGATTGCTTGACGTTTACGTAAACCGGTCCATTCTATTGCGCACCGCAGCATTTCCGTCACGGAAACATGGTGCACAAGGCAAAAACGAACGATCGTGCTTTTTGACGATTATGCCAGTGCATTCATGGCAGGTCGAGGCCTACGCCGGTGGCAATGCCGCCGGCGCGACTCCATCCTGCCCCGGCGTCGAAGCCACGACATGCACCACGCGCTGCGGCTGTGCGATCTCGATACCCGCTGTGCGCAAGCCTTCCAGCACCGCGAGGTTGACGGCAGACCGCACGCTGGCAGTACCGGCAGCCGGATCATTGATCCAGTAATTGAGGTTGAACACCAGCCCGTCGGGCATGAAATCGAGCAAGAAGGCTACGGGCGCCGGGTCGCCCAGCACGCGCGCTTGCGCACTCGCCGCAGCACACAGGATCTGCTGCACCTTTGCGGCATCGCTGCCGTAGGCGACGGTGATATTGGTCGTGAGGTTGAATTTGCGGTCGGACGCGGTCAGGTTTTCCACGCGCTGGGTGATCAGGCTTTCGTTGGGCACGATGGACTCGCGCCCGTTGCCCGCGCGGATCAACGTGTAGCGCGTCTTGATGTCCGTGATGCGGCCCTCGAAACCATCCACGCGCACGTTGTCCCCAATGCGCAGCGAGCGTTCCAGCAGAATCACGAAGCCGCTGACGTAATTGGCCGCCAGCTTCTGCAGGCCAAAGCCCAGGCCCACGCCCAGCGCACCGCCCAGAACCGACAGCGCGGTGAGGTCCACCCCCACAGCGGCCAGCGCCAGCAGCAACCCCACGAACAGCAGCAGCGCCCGCGTGGCATTCACCGCCACCTTGCGCATGGACAGGTCGGCCACCGCATGGTCGAGCACGCGCCGCTCGAAAGTCGACGCCGCCCACAGCGCAGCCACCAGCACCAGGACCGCGGACAGACCGCCTTGCAGCAGCGCCAGCAGGCTGACGCTGGACTTGCCGAACGCGATGCGGATGTCGTCCAGTTCCTGCAGCACGCGCGGCAGCAGCCCGGCGATCCACAAGGCGGCCACGCCCCAGGCCAGCCAGGAGAGCACGCGCTCCATCAGGCGCATCAGGCCTGAACGCGGAAACGCCATGGCCAGCACGCGTGCCACGAAGCGGATCAGCACCAGCGATGTGAACACCGGCACCCCCAGGCGCAGCAGGAAAACCGCTTGGTAATGCTCCATCACCACGCGCGCCGCATACACCAGTGCCAGCACCACCGCAGGAAACATCAACCCGTCCACGATGCGGCGGCCGAACCAGACCGACTCCGGCGGCTGTCCTCGACCGGCCCGCCGGCTCAGCCCATAAGCGAGTGCCACGCTACCGGCCAGCACCGCCAGTTCCAGCCACAGGCTGGACAGCCGGAAGTCGGCCGCCAGCCGTTCCCACCATTCCATCAGCGCGGCGCTCCTCGGCTCAGGCCTTATCAGCAGCCGGCTTCCAGGCCGGCTGACGCTTCTCTGCAAAGGCGCGCGCACCTTCCTGCGCGGCGTCGTCCATCATGTTGGTGGCCATGGTCTGGCCCGCCAGTTGGTACGCCGCGTCCAGGCCCAGTTCGCGTTGCTGGTACACCAGCGCCTTGCCCATGGCCACGGCTACGCGGGGTTTCTGCAGAATGGACTGCACCAGCGACTCCACCTCGGCGTCCAGCGACTCGGGCGCCACCACGCGGTTGACCAGCCCCTGGTCCAACGCGGTGCGCGCGTCAATGAAGTCCCCGGTGAGCAGCATCTCCATGGCCCGCTTGGCCGGCACGTTGCGCACCAATGGCACGCTGGGCGTGGCGCAGAACAGGCCATAGTGGATGCCGCTGGTCGCAAAGGTCGCGTTTTCGCTGGCAACGGCCAGGTCGCACTGGGCCACCAACTGACAGCCCGCCGCCGTGGCCATGCCGTGCACACGCGCAATCACCGGTACGGGCAGCTTGTGGATGCTCAGCATCATGCGGCTGCACTGGGCGAACAGGCGCTGGTACCACGCCAAGTCCGAGTTGGCCGCCATATCCTTGAGGTTGTGGCCCGCACAGAAGGCCTTGCCAGCCGCGGCGAGCACCACCACGCGCACGCTGTCGTCGCGCGCAACATCGTCCAGTGCCTGCTGCAGTGCTGCCAGCATCTCGTGGCCGAGGGCGTTGAAGCGCGGCGCGTCATCCAGCGTGAGGGTGACCACGCCGCGATCGTCGCGCTGCACACGCAGTGGGCCGCCACCGGCCGCCGTGGAGGGGGAGGAAGTCATGGCGAAGTCTCCTGAGTACGAATACCGCGCGGCGCGCGCGGGGAAGAATCAAAGGTCTGCCAACACGCGCACATGGGCTTCCACGCTGCGCGCCAGCGGCCCCATCATGTAGCCGCCCTCAAGGCAGGACACGATGCGGCCGCGGGCGAAGCGCCGGGCCACATCCTTGACGCGCATGGTGATCCAGGCGTAGTCCTGTTCGTTGAGGCCGAGCTGGCCCATGTCGTCCTCGCGGTGCGCGTCAAAACCCGCACTCACGAAGATCATCTCGGGCTTGAACGATTCCAGCCGCGGCATCCAGACCATGTCCACGATGTCGCGCACCTCCATGCCCTTGGTATAGGCGGGCACAGGCACGTTGAGCATGTTGGACGCGGGCTCCTGGTCCCCGCAGTACGGGTAGAACGGATGCTGGAAGATGCTCACCATGAGCGCGCGCGGGTCGCCGGCCAGGATGTCCTCCGTGCCGTTGCCGTGGTGCACATCGAAGTCCACCACCGCTACGCGCTTCAAGTTGTAGCGCTGCAGCGCGTACTTGGCGGCGATGGCCACGTTGTTGAAGAAGCAAAAGCCCATGGCCTTGGTGCGCGTGGCGTGGTGGCCCGGCGGGCGCACGCTGCAAAAGGCGTTCTCGATCTCTCCGGCCATCACCGCGTCGGTGGCGGCCAGTGCGGCGCCCGCGGCGCGCAGTGCGGCCGTCCAGGTGTGGCGGTTCATCGAGGTGTCCGTGTCCACCTGCACATAGGGCGGTCCGCCCGCGGCCTCTTCCTCGATCAGCCGGTCTGACAGGCCGCGCAGCGCGGCCATGTGCATGCGGTCATGGGCCAGCTCGATGTCGGCCAGGGAGGCCAGCGGTACCTCACAATGCTGCAAGGCATCGGCCACGCCGGTCACCAGCAGCCGATCCTCGATGGCGTCCAGCCGCGCCGGGCATTCGGGGTGTCCTGGGCCCATCTCGTGCTTCCAGCAGTCACGGTGGGTGTAATAGCCCGTCTTGCTCACAGTCATTCCCCGGTGTCTCAATCGTTTTCGGATAACGTCACGCCATGCATGCACAGCAGAAGATCAAGTCGCTTTTGGATCAGCTTAACACGGTGATCGTGGGCAAAACCGCGCAGGTACAGGACTGCGTGGCCTGCCTGCTGGCCGGCGGGCACCTGCTCATCGAGGACGTACCAGGCGTTGGCAAGACCACGCTGGCCCATGCGCTGGCACGCACCTTCGGCCTGCAGTTCGCGCGTGTGCAGTTCACGGCCGACCTGATGCCCAGCGACCTCACCGGCGTGTCGGTGTACGAGCGTGGCAAGGAGGCCTTCGTGTTCCACCCCGGGCCGGTGTTCGCCCAGGTGCTGCTGGCCGACGAGATCAACCGCGCCAGCCCCAAGACGCAAAGCGCGCTGCTGGAGGCCATGGAGGAAAAGCAGGTGTCGGTGGAAGGCGAGACGCGCGCCCTGCCCCACCCGTTCTTCGTGATCGCCACGCAGAACCCGCACGACCAGCTGGGCACCTTCGCATTGCCCGAGAGCCAGCTCGACCGCTTCCTCATGCGCATCTCGCTGGGCTATCCCGACCGTGGCGCCGAGCGCCTGCTGCTGGCCGGCAGCGACCGCCGCGACATGCTGGACGGCCTGCTGCCGCTGCTGTCGCTGGACGATCTGGCCGCACTGCAGCACCAGGTGCTGGCCGTGCACACGGCCGAGCCACTGCTCAACTATGTGCAGGATCTCATCGCCGCCACGCGCTCGGGCCGCTGGTTCCTGCAGGGCCTGTCGCCGCGCGCGGGCATCGCGCTGATGCGGGCGGCCAAGGCCCAGGCGCTCATCGAGGGGCGCGACTACGTGGCGCCGGACGATGTGCAGGCCATCCTGCCGCAGACCATTGCCCACCGCCTGGTGCCGGTGGGCGACTCCGGCCGCGGCGCCGTGGAGCAGGTGCGCGCCATGGTCGAGTCCGTTCCCCTGCCCTGACGCCATGCCCGCAGCATTCGAGCAGGCCGCACCGCCCGGTGCCGCGGCCCCGCGGCAGATGCCCTGGCGTGCCGTGGCCGCGCGCTGGCAGCGCTGGTGGCTGGCACGCCTGCGGCGCACCGACACGCTCACGCTCACGCAGGGCAACATCTACATCCTGCCCACAGGCGCGGGATGGATGCTGGCCCTCACGCTGCTGGTGCTGCTGGTGGCGTCCATCAACTTCCAACTCAACCTGGGCTACCTGCTCACCTTCCTGCTCGCCGGCAGCGTGGTGGTGGGCGTGCACCTGTGCCACGCCACACTGCGCGGACTCACGCTGCACCTGGTGCCGCCGCAGCCGCAGTTCCTCGGTGCTGGCGCGCTGCTGCAGGTACAGCTGCACAACCCGCGGCGCGCCACGCGCCATGGCATCGCGTTGGCGGTGCGCGGCGGCCAGGCCGCGGAATGGGCCTGGACCGACGTGCCCGCCGAAGGCTCCGCCACCGTGCGGGTGGCGTTCCAGCCCGCGCGGCGCGGGCTGCAGGACGTGCCCGTGCTGATGGCGGAAACCCGCTACCCGCTGGGCACGTTCCGCGTGTGGACGCTGTGGCAGCCCGCCGCGCAGCTGCTGGTCTACCCGCGCCCGGAGGTGGGCGCCCCTGCGCTGCCCGCCGGCGAGCCGCGCTCGGGCAGCGGCGGCCAGGCACCGGCGCGCGGCATCGGCGAATTCGATGGCGTGCGCGCGTACCGCCGGGGTGACCCGCTCAAGCTGGTGGTCTGGAAGAAGGCCGCCAAGTCGCTTGCCACCGGCACCGACGACCTGGTGAGCCGCGACACCCAGCAGGCGCAGCACCACGAACTCTGGCTGGACGGCGCCGCCACCGGCCTGCAGGACCCGGAGGCCCGCGTCTCGCGCCTCACGGCCTGGGTGCTGCAGGCCGACCGGCTGGGCGTGGAATACGGCCTGCGCCTGCCCGGCCAGCAGGTTGCACCGGACAGCGGCGCCGCACACCGCCACCGCTGCCTGGAGGCACTGGCGCTGTGCTGATTCTGTGTTTGACATGAAAAAAGCGCCTAGCCCACTACCAACAAGCGCGGCCAGCTATTCATTCAATAGCAGCCCCTATCGACGCGCGGGAGCCTCGACGTGAATCTGGCCCAGCGGCTTTCGCATCTGCCGCGCGAAGCGCGCGACACCCTGTTCCTGCTGGCGGTGGTGGCCTGTTGCGTGGCGCCGCTGGCCGCGTACCTGCCGCTGTGGACCAGCGCGCTGGCCGCAGCGCTGCTGGCCTGGCGCGGCTGGCTGGCCGTGGGCGCGCGTGCCCTGCCGGGGCGCTGGATGATTGGCGCACTGCTTGCGGCGGCCGTGGCACTCACGCTGCTGTCGCACCGCACCATCGTCGGGCGCGACGCGGGCGTGACGCTGATCGTGGTGCTGCTGGCGCTCAAGACGCTGGAGCTGCGCGCGCGGCGCGATGCCATGGTGGTGTTCTTCCTCGGCTTCTTCACGCTGCTGGCCAACTTCTTCTTCTCGCAGTCGCTGCCCACGGCCGCCGCCCTGCTGGTGGCGCTGCTCGGGCTGCTCACCGCGCTGGTCAACGCCCACATGCCGGTGGGGCGGCCGCCGCTGGCGGCCTCCATGCGCACCGCCGCGCGCATGGCGCTGCTGGGCGCGCCCATCATGGTGGCGCTGTTCCTGCTGTTTCCGCGCATGGCACCGCTGTGGGGCGTGCCGGACGATGCGCGCTCGGGGCGCAGCGGCCTGTCGGGGGAGATGTCCATCGGCAGCATGGCGTCGCTGGTGCTGGACGACAGCGTGGCGCTGCGCGTGCGCTTTGACACGCCGGGCGGAGCCCCACCGCCGCAAAGCAGCCTGTACTTTCGCGGCCCGGTGCTCACGGCCTTCAACGGGCGTGACTGGTATGCGCTGTCGCAGCCCGAGGCGCGCGGCATCACCTGGGCCTACCCCACGCCGGCCAACCTGCAAATGCAGGGTGAGTCCGTGCGCTACGAGGTCACGCTGGAGCCCAGCCGCCGCCCCTGGCTGCTGACGCTGGACGCCGTGCAGGAGCGGCCCGAACTCCCACAGGGCACTGGCGCGATGATGTCGCCCGAACTGCTGTGGTCCGCCAGCCGGCCCATCTCCAGCGTGCTGCGCTACCGCGCCGAAAGCCACCTGCGCTTCACCCACGGCCCCACGCGGCGCACCTCCCTGCTGAACGGCTACGTGGAACTACCCGCGGAGATGAACCCCCGCACCCTGGCCCTGGCCGAACAGATGCAGGCCGACCCCGCGATCGCGGCGCGCGTGGCCGCCAGCGGGGCACAGGCCTACATCGACGCCGCACTGGCACGGCTGCGCACGGGCGGCTACACCTACACGCTGGAGCCCGGCGTGTACGGGGAGCACACGGCCGACGAGTTCTGGTTCGACCGCAAGGAAGGCTTTTGCGAGCACATCGCCTCGGCCTTCGTAGTGCTGATGCGCGCGCTGGACGTGCCATCGCGCATCGTCACGGGCTACCAGGGGGGCGAGCTCAACGGTATCGATGGCTACTGGACCGTGCGCCAGAGCGACGCCCACGCCTGGGCCGAGGTCTGGCTGGAGGGCCGCGGCTGGGTGCGCGTGGACCCCACGGGGGCCGTGTCGCCGGGGCGCATCGGCCAGTTCCAGCGATTGCAGGCGCCACGCGGCGTGTTGGGCACCGCGATGGATGCCGTCGTCAACCCTTCGCTGGTACGCAGTCTGCGGTCGGTGTGGGAGGCTGTGAACAACGGCTGGAACCAATGGGTGCTGAACTACACCCAGGGGCGCCAGCTCGATTTGCTCAAGTCGCTGGGCATGCAGTCGCCCAGTTGGCAGGACCTGGTGCGCCTGCTGGGCCTGCTGGCCGCGCTGGCCGCCGCCGCGGGCGCAGGCTGGGCCCTGTGGGAGCGCAGCCGCCAGGACCCCTGGCAGCGCCTGCTGCTGCAGGCCCGCCAGCGACTGGCACACGCCGGCCTGCCGCTGCCACCCCACCTGCCGCCACGCACCATGGCCGCGCGTGCGCGCGCCGAACTGGGCGCCCCCGCCGAAGCCGCCGCGCAGTGGCTGCTGCGCGTGGAGCAGGCCCGCTACGCCCCCGAACCCCGCGCCCTGCTGGCCGACCTGCAGCGCGAATTGCGCCGCCTGCCCTGGCCCACCGCGCAGAATCCACGCCCCTCTGCCCCATGATCCGCACCCTTGCAAAAGCTACTTTTTTCATAGCTGTCAGCGCTTTACCCATAAGCGCTTTAGCCCAAAATCATTCTAAAAAGACAGCCACCAAGACGGCGGCCATCTACCACTATGCGCAACGTGCGCAGGCCATGCAATTCGCCGACGATCTGGCAGAGCGGCGCGGGCTGGACCGCGAATGGGTGCGCCAGGCGATCGGGCAAGCGCGGCTGCTGCCCCAGGTGCCGCGCCTGGTGCTGCCGCCCGCGCGGGGTACGCCCAAGAACTGGGCGGCCTACCGTGCGCGCTTCGTGGAGCCCACGCGCATCCGCGCGGGCCTGCGCTTCTGGCAGGACAACGCCGAAGCGCTGGCACGCGCTGAAACGCAATACGGCGTGCCCGCCGAGATCATCGTGGGCATCATCGGCGTGGAGACACTCTACGGCCAGCACATGGGCAACCTGCGGGTGATCGACGCGCTGGCCACGCTGGCCTTCGACTTTCCCGACGCACACCCGCGCGCGGCCGAGCGGCGCGCGTTCTTCCAGCGCGAGCTGGAGCAGTTTCTGACCCTCATGGACCGCACGGGCATCGACCCGCACACCCCGCGCGGCAGCTACGCGGGCGCCATGGGTCTGGGGCAGTTCATGCCGTCGAGCTGGTCGCGCTACGCGGTGGATTTCGACGGCGACGGCCGCATCGACCTGTGGCGCAGCGCACAGGACGCCATCGGCTCCGTGGCCAACTACTTCGTGGGCCACGGCTGGCAGAGCGGCATGCCCACGCACTACGCAGTGGCGTTCGACGCGGCCACGCTGCAGTTGGACGCGCTGCTGGCGCCGGACATCCTGCCCACTTTCAGCGTCGCCAGCATGGCGGCCCAAGGGGCGCACGTGCAGAGCGAAGGCGCGCAGCACACGGGTCCATTAGCGCTGGTGGAACTGCAGAATGGCGCTGAGGCGCCCAGCTACGTGGCCGGCACCGAGAACTTCTATGCGATCACGCGCTACAACTGGTCGAGCTACTACGCCATGGCGGTGATTGAGCTGGGCCGTGAAATCGCAACGGCGCGTGCCACGCCACGGTAGCGGCGCACCCGTCTCATGCGGGCGTCCCTCGGGCATGCGCCTGGCAAGTCTGCACGAAGGCTGCCAGCGTGGGCGATTGCCTATGCCCCGCGCGCTGGAGCAGCGAAAAATGGCGCCACATGCGCGGCAGCAGGGTAGACAGCAGCACCAGTTCGCCGGCATCAAGCAGCGGCTGCACCAACACGCGCGACAGGCAGCTGATGCCCAGCCCTTGGGCCACGCAGCGCGCGATCGCCTCAGAACTGCCTAGCGTAGCGGCTGAGGGCAGCTGGTGCAGACGCGGCAGCAAAGCGTGCTCCACCATCTCGCGCGTACCTGACCCCTGCTCGCGCAGCAGCCAGCGCGCACTGCGTAATGCGGCCGCGCCCAGCGGCCGGGCTTGAGCTGCCTTCACCAACGGGTCGTGTGGTGCGGAGACGATGACCAGCTCGTCACGCTGCCAAGGCTGGACCTGCAGCCCCGGCCAGTGGCTGGCGCCCTCGATCAGCCCCAGGTCGGCCTCCAGCGCCTGCACGGCGTGTGCCACCTCGCGCGTGTTGCCGATCTGCAGGTCCACGCTCACCTGTGGGTGGCTGCGCGCAAAGGCGGCCAGTACGCGGGGCAGCGCATAGCTGCCGATGGTGGTGCTGGCCGCCACGCGCAGGCGTACCGGCAGGACCGCACTCTGCGCGCCAAAGGCCTGCTCGATGGTGTGCGCCTGCGCCAACAGCTCCAGCGCCTGCGGCAGCAGTGCACGTCCCGCATCGTTGAGCACCAGGCTGCGGCCCGCGCGCTCAAACAGCGGCGCGCCCAGGCAATGCTCCAGCTGCTGCAGCGCCGCGCTGGTGGCCGACTGCGACAGCGCCACCACGTGTGCCGCAGCCACCGTGGAGCCGCTTTGCGCCACGGCGCTGAATATCTCGAGCTGGCGCAAGGTGATATGCAGCATAAGACGAACCAGTTTTCCAGGTAGATTTTACAAAAAGTATTTGTTATACAAATATAACTAATATTTCTAAAGTGGGCGCCTGCCGTAAGGACCTTTTACCAGCGGCCGCTGTCATGCCCCTTGCTCCGCTTACCCTCGCCTCCTTCACTACCGAGCCAGTCCGCTGGCTGCCAGGGCTGCTGCTGAGCGGCGCCATCGCGGCGGGCGCGCTGCACCTGGCCGGTCAACCGTTTTTTGTAGGGCATGGCCTGAGTACCCTGACGCTCGCGATCGTGTTCGGGCTGCTGCTAGGCAACACCCTATACCCACGCCTGGCACAGACCTGTGCGCCCGGCGTGGGCTTGGCCAAACAGCAGCTGCTGCGCACAGGCATCGTGTTGTACGGCCTGCGTCTGACCTTCCAGGACATCGCCCACATGGGCTGGGGTGGCGTCGCCGTGGACGCCCTGGTGCTGGCCAGTACCTTCGGGCTGGCCAGTTGGCTGGGCCAGCGCGTCCTGGGGCTGGACCGGCGCACCACGCTGCTCGTCGGCGCGGGCAGCTCCATCTGCGGCGCGGCCGCCGTGCTGGCGACGGCGCCCGTGGTCAAGGGACGCGCCCAGGATGTAGCCGTCGCCGTGGCCACCGTGGTGGTGTTCGGCACGCTGGGCATGTTCCTGTATCCCGCGCTATACCACTGGAACGCCTCCTGGGACTGGATAGACATGAATGCGCAGCAATACGGCCTCTACGTGGGCGCCACGGTACACGAGGTAGCGCAGGTGGTGGCCGCGGGCGCAGCCATCGGCCCCGAAGCCGCCGCCACCGCCGTGATCGCCAAGATGACGCGCGTGATGATGCTGGCGCCCTTCCTGCTCGTCCTGTCCTTCTTCCTGGCGCGCGCACGGCACGGCGCGGCTGCAGGCCAGAAGGATGCAGGCGGCAGCCGGGCCATCACCATTCCCTGGTTTGCCCTGGGCTTCGTGGCCATGGCTGGCGTGAACTCGCTGGACATGCTGCCCGATGCGGTGGTGCGGGCCGGCGTGCGCCTGGACGACCTGCTGCTGGCCATGGCCATGGCGGCCCTGGGCCTCACCACCCATGTGCGCGCAGTGCGCGCCGCGGGACTCAGGCCGCTGCTACTGGCCGCCGCGCTGTTTGCCTGGCTGCTGGGGGCGGGGCTGCTGCTGAGCCGTTACCTGCCGCAGTGGCCTTGAATCAGGGCCGCTGCATGCGGCAGGTGCTGGGCATCTGCGCCTTGTCCGCCGGGATCTGCCGCACCACGCGGAAGCCGTAGCCCGAGCCCTCCACGTCGAACTTCACGCCCGGCGCACCCAGCCGGTCCATCACGCCCACGACGAGGGGTTGCTGGAACTGGTGATCCTGCGCGCGCATGCGGCCCGCCTGGCCGTACAGGGTCACGCTAGCGTGCTCCAGCGCGCGCGCCACTGGCAGCGCGTCGGTGCTGCCGGCCTGCTGCATGGCCTGGGCCAGGGCCTCGACCATGAGCTGCATGCGCATGTGCACGTAGTCGTCCTGCGGCTGCGGGAAGCGTGCGCGGAAGGCCCGGTAGAAGTCCTCGCTGCCCTTCGTGGGCAGGTTGGGCAGCCAGTCGGCCACGGCCACCACCTTGCCCACGCCGGCATCGCCCAGGGCCGCGGGCGCGCCGAGCGCGTTGCCGTAGAAGGTATAGAACATGCCGTCGTAGCCCACCTCCCGCGCAGCCTTGACCAGCAGCGTGAGGTCATTGCCCCAATTGCCCGTGATGACGGCTTGCGCGCCGCTGGCCTTGATCTTCACGGCGTAGGGCGCGAAGTCCTTCACGCGGCCCACGGCGTGCAGCTCGTCGCCGACGATGGCGACATCGGGCCGTTGCGCGGCCAGCTGGCGCCGGGCTTCGCGCAGCACGGCCTGGCCGAAGCTGTAGTCCTGCCCGATGAGGTAGGCGCGCTGCAGGGCCTTGTCCTCTCGGACCACCTCCATGAGCGCTGCCATGCGCATGTCGGCATGCGCGTCGAAGCGAAAGTGCCAGAAGCTGCACTTCTCGTTCGTGAGGGCGGGGTCCACGGCCGAATAGTTCAGGAACACCACACGCTTGCCGGGCTCGCGCTGGTTGTGCTTGTTGATCGCGTCGATGAGCGCAGTGGCCGTGGCCGATGAGTTGCCCTGCATGACGAAACGCGCGCCGCCGTCAATGGCGGAGCGCAGCGCGGACAGCGCCTCTTCGTTGGTGCCCTTGCTGTCGTAGCGCACCAGCATCAGCGGCCGCGCCCCGCCCGCCGCAGGGGGCAGTGCCACGCCGCCGCGCGCGTTCACACGTTCCATGGCCCAGGCGATGTTGCGGAACACCGCCTCGCCGGTATTGGCAAAGCTGCCGGACAGGCTCTCGATCAGCGCCACGCGGATCGGCGCGCCCTGGGGCGGCGCCGCTGCACCGGCCAGCGGCGTCGCAACGCCCAGCAGGGAGGACAGAGCCAACGCACAGGCGCGCAGAACATGGCGGCGGGGCAGGATCATCATGGCAACGGGCACAAGCAGGAAAAGATGGCAGCGCAGCGGCGCGCTGGCTCACGAAGAATGGAATTCACTGGGCCATGAGCTGCTGGATGCCCGGCGGCGCCGCGCCGTCGGATGCGCCGTCAGGTGCGCCGTCGGATGCACCGGCCGGCTGCGATTCTGGCGCTGGCTGAGGGGCTTGCGCGGACGCCTGCGTGCGCGGCTGCTCCCCGGCGGGAACCATGGGCGCAGGGGTGCTGGACTCTGCAGCCGGGCTGGCGGTGGCGGCTGCAGCAGCGGCGGGCGGCTGCGCCGCAACGGTCGCGGCGACCGCAGCGTGCGGCACGGCTTCGCGCTCGTGCAGGGCTGGCTTGGCCGCCACCGTCGGCGCTGCCGGCACCACGGGCGCCGCGCGCACGAACTGCTCGAAGAGCTGGAAGAACCGCTCGTAGAACTGCGGATCGGCGATGGTCTCGCTGCCCACCTTCACCAGCGTGTCGTCGATCGCCGTGACGGGCAGCGACACCGAGCCGATGCCACCGACGCCAAGCGACGCCGAGTTGTTGATCTTCTTGATCACGTAGCGGTCCTGCAGCGCGCTGGCAAAGGCCGACGTACGCACGTCGCCCTGCCCTTCGGATGCGCAGACCACGCGCATCTCCACGACGTAGTGCACGTCGGTGTGGGGCTGGTAGTACTTGCGGCCCGCCACCGTGTCGCTGGAGGCCACGTGCACCATGTAGCCCTGGCTCAGCAGCGCCCGCCGGGCCGCCTCGCAGGTGCTGGCCTGCGGCGCCGCCATGTGGCGCGTGTGCATGCCGGCGGTATCGAAGTCGTTGGGCGAGAACTGCAGGTTGCGGTCCAGGCCGGGCATGGTGTCGGGAATGTGGGCGCAACCAGCCAGCAGGGCACAGGCCACCAGGCCCAACCGGCAGCCCAGGGAAGCGAAGGGGGAAAGGCGTGGGAATCGAGACACGGGCATCAGCTAGAAAAATCCGCAGCAGGGCCGCATTGTGAAGCCTGAGCGATGTCCCTCCCGCGCGCGCTCGTTGTAACCCATTGCAAGGCGACGTTCCATCCGCGCGGTGGGGCACTCTTGAAAAACACCGCACGCAAACACATGTGCGGTCCATGCGGCTGACCCGTGCCGCGTCTGACCCAGGAGCCTCCGACATGATTTTCGCCCCCGTGATCCGCCACGCCACCTATGTCGCACCGCGCGTGGGAGACGCCGCCGTGCAACGCTTCCTGCACCACACACTCACTGCCCCCGCCGCCGCGCCGCACGATGCACGCGCCACTGGCGTGAACGTGCAGCAGGACGACAAGGCGATCACCGTGCAGCTGGACGTGCCAGGCCTGTCGCGCGAGCAACTCGCGGTCACGATCGAAGGCAACCAAGTGCGCGTCGCCAGCGCCGAAGGTGCGCCCCGGCGCGTGCAGCGTGCATGGGAGTTGGCGCAGGACATCGACCCGCAGGCCAGCACGGCGCGACTGGAACATGGCGTGCTCACCCTGGTGCTGGCCAAGAAGCCGCCGCAGAGCAGCGCCGTTCGACTGGCCATCGACTGACAAGACGCAGAGCGTCGCCTGATTCCAGGGCGGCCGGGCGGCCGCCCATTTGCTATGTTTTATCTAGCTACTGCCGCTTGCCGGATGGGCGCTACCGCCCATTTTTAACCTGATCCTCTTCCAGGGCACACCACAGCGAGACTCCGACTAAACCGTCCGCGTTCGACGCATGTGGGGCCTTGTCCCGGCTTGTCCAGTCCGGCGCCTGTCCGCATCGAACGCCGCGGCCGCGTGCGGCCCCATCGCAGCGCCTCACTCGTGGCGCAGCGCCTCGATGGGGTCCAGCCGCGCGGCGCGGCGGGCCGGGAAGTAGCCGAACAGCACCCCGATGCCCGCCGAGAACACGAACGACAGCAGGTTCACGCCCGCGTGGAACACGTAGGGGATGCCCATCACCTGCGCCAGCGCAATCGACGCGCCCGTGGCCAGCACGATGCCGATGAGGCCGCCCAAAGCGGCCAGCACCACGGCCTCGATGAGGAACTGCATCAGCACCTCGCGCTCCAGCGCGCCGATGGCCAGGCGCAGGCCGATCTCCCGCGTGCGCTCGGTCACGCTCACCAGCATGATGTTCATGATGCCAATGCCGCCCACCAGCAGGCTCACGGCCGCCACCGCGCCCAGCAGCGTGGTCATCACGCGCGTGGTGCCCGAGAAGGTGTCGGCCAGTTGCTTGGTGTCCAGCACGTTGAAGTTGTCATCGTCGGTGTCGGCCAGCTTGCGGCGTTCGCGCAGCAACTCGGTCAGGCTGGCCTTCACGCGCTCGGGGTCGCTGCCATCCTTCATGGACACCAGCAGCGTCGGCACGCGCGTGGAGCCCGTCACGCGGCGCTGCAGCGTCTTGAGCGGCAGCAGCACCAGATCGTCCTGGTCGTTGCCGAAGGCGCCCTGCCCCTTGGAGGCCAGCACGCCCACCACCTCGCACGAAAACTGGCGCACGCGCACGCGCTCACCCAGCGCATCGCCGCCGGCGAACAGCTCCCGCCGCACCGTCTGGCCGATCAGGCACACGGCAGCGCCCACGCGCAGCTCGTCGGAGGTGAATTCGCGCCCGCTTTCCAGCGTCCAGTTGCCGGTCTGCAGCCAGGCATTGGTGCTGCCCATGACGCTGGTGGCCCAGTTACGCCCGTTGGCCACCACGGTGGCGCTGGTGCGCGCCTCGGGCGCCACGGCCAGAATGCCGCCGATCTGCTGCGCGATGGCCTCGGCATCCACATCCTTGAACGAGGGTGCGCCGCCACTGCCGCCGGGGCCCAGCCGCTGGCCAGGACGCACTTGCAGCAGGTTGGTGCCCAGGCTGGAGATCTGCGCCTGCACCGCCAGCGTCGCGCCGTTGCCCAGCGTGACCATGGTGATCACCGCGCTCACGCCGATCACGATGCCCAGCACGGTGAGAAAGGACCGCATCAGGTTGCGCCGTATCGAGCGCAGCGCCTGCAGCAGGGAGTTGAGCAGCATCATGGCGCCACCTCCCCCGTGCCTGCACTTGCAGGCGCTTCCCGGGGCACCTGCGCATGCGGGTGCGGATTGCGCTCGTCGCTTTCGATGCGCCCGTCCACGAAGCGCACGATGCGCCGTGCGTACTGCGCCATGTCGGGCTCGTGTGTGACCATCAGCACGGTGATGCCCTGCTCGGTGTTCAGGCGCCACAGCAGTTCCATGATCTCGCGGCTGCGCTGCGTGTCCAGGTTGCCGGTGGGCTCGTCGGCCAGCAGCACCGTAGGCTCGGTGACGATGGCGCGCGCAATCGCCACGCGCTGCTGTTGGCCGCCGGACAGCTCGGCCGGTGTGTGGTGCTCCCAGCCCTTGAGGCCCACGGCGTCCAGGGCGCGGGCCGCAGCCGCATGGCGCGCGGCCGTGCTCTCGCCGCGGTACAGCAGCGGCAGCTCCACGTTCTCCTGCGCCGAGGTACGCGCCAGCAGGTTGAAGCCCTGGAACACGAAGCCCAGGAAGCGCCGCCGCAGCCGCGCACGGTCGTCGCGCGACAGCGAGTGCACCGGCAGCCCGCGAAACAGGTAGGTGCCCGCGGTGGGCCGGTCCAGGCAGCCCAGCACGTTCATGGCCGTGGATTTGCCCGAGCCGCTGGGGCCCATGATGGCCACGAAGTCGCCGCTGTCGATGTCCAGGTCCACGCCCTTGAGCGCCTGGAAGGCCAGCGCGCCCTCGCCGTACACCTTGGTGATGCCGCGCAGGCGGATCAGCGGCTGCGCATCGGCGGGCGCCATCATGGCTTCGCCCCGCTCGCAAGCTGGTCGGTGATGACCTGCATGCCCGGCTGCAGCTCGTCGCTCTCCACCTCGGTGACGCGGCCGTCGCTGATGCCGGTCTTCACGCGCACGGGCTTGGGCGTGCCGTCCTGCAGCACCCACACCTGGCGCTGGGGGCCGTCGCCGCGGCTGCCGTCCGCGCCCGCGCTGCGCCGCTGGCCCGAGGGGCGCGGCATGCGCGGCATGAGCTGGGACATGATGCCGCCGCTGCCGCCCGCGCTTGCGCCAGAGCTGCCCTGTGCACCGGGCCGGCCTGCCTGGGGGGCTTCCCCCGCCGCGCTCGCGGGCTTGAAGCGCAGGGCCGTGTTGGGCACGGTAAGCACGTCATTGCGCTCGGTGGAGGTGATGGTGGCCGCGGCCGTCATGCCGGGGCGCAGGCTCAGATCGCCGTTGTCCACCTCCAGGTAGGTGATGTAGGTGACCACGTTGTCGGTCTTGGTGGAGCCGAAGGCCACGCGCGTGGTGCGCGCCGGGTAGCGCCGCGAGGGGTAGGCGCTCACGGTGAAGGTGGCCTTCTGGCCCGGGCGCACCGAGCCCACGTCGGCCTCGTCCACGTTGACCTCCAGGCGCAGCTTGGTCAGGTCCTCTGCCAGGGTGAGCAGCGTCACCGCCTGCAGCGACGCGGCCACGGCATTGCCCGGCTCCACCGCGCGCGAGAGCACCACCCCGTCGATCGGCGATCGGATGGAGGCCTTGGTGACGTTGGTCTCGTCGGTGGCCAGCGCCGCGCGCGCATCCTGCACGCTGGCGCGCGCAGCGGCCTCGTCGGCCTGGGCGCGCTCGTAGGCGGCGCGGCCGGTGTCCAGCTCGGCCGCCGAAGGCACCTTGCCGCCGGACAGGCGGGCCACCTCCTCCAGGCGAGACAGGCTGGCGCGCGCCTCCTGCATGGTCGCCTGCGCCTGTGCCAGGCGCGCCTGCGCCGACGCGACCGAAGCGCGCGAGCGCAGCACCTGCGAGTCGAGCTTGGTGGTGTCCAGCTCCACCAGCACCTGGCCCTTCTTGACCTGGTCGTTCACGTCCACCAGCACGCGGCGCACGGTGCCTGAGAGTTCGCTGCCGATGTTCACCGACCGCGTGGGCTGCAGCGTGCCGTTGGCCGCCACGGTGAGCGTGATCTGCCCACGCTGCACCTCCTGCGTGACATAGCGCGGCGCCGCCTGGGCGCGCTGGCGGTCCTGCCAGTACCACCAGCCGCCGGCAGCGGCGGCCAGCACCAGCACGGCCAGCCACAGGGTGATGCTCTGCCACCAGCGCCGGCGCAGGCCGTCGCCCAGCAGGGCCTGCAGGCGCTGCGGGGCCGCCGCGGCGGCATGGGAAGCGGGGGCGCTGGAAGAGCTTGGGGATTCTTGGTCGGTCATGGTTCTTGCCTGGGAAGGCGCCGCTTGGGCGGCAGCGCCGGGTCATTCAGCAGGTTTTTTGGGGGGGCCGCTCAGGGCGCGGGCCAGCCGCCTCCCAGCGCCTTGTACAGGCGCACATGGTCGGTACTCACGCTGGCGGCCGTGCTGGCCACGCTGTCCTGCGCGGACAGCAGCGTGCGTTGGGTGTCCAGCACGGTCTGGAAGTCCACCAGCCCGCTCGCATACTGGTTCTGCGCCAGCAGCGCCGCGTTGCCCGCAGCCTCGGCCGCGGCGGACAGGCGCTGCAGTCGGTCACGGTCGCCCTGCAGCGCGACGAGCGCATCTTCCACATCCTTGAGCGCGCCGAGCACCGATTCCTCGTAGCCCACCTGCGCCTGCTGCAGCGCAGCCTCCTGCGCGCGCACCTGGGCACGCAGCGCCCCGCCATCGAACACCGGCAGCGACACGCTGGACAGCAGCGACGCCACCGTGGCGCCCCCACCCGTGAGCGCGCCCAGCGTGAGGGCGCGCAGGCCCAGCGTTCCGCTGATGCGCAGGCTGGGCATGCGCTGCGCCTCGGCCTGGGCGACGCGCTCCCAGGCGGCGCGCACGCGCTGCTCGGCCTGGCGCACGTCGGGGCGCTGGCGCAGCGTGTCTGCGGGGAAGGCCAGCGCCAGGTCCACCGGCGGTTGGGGCACGGGCGCGTGCGCGGCCAGGGCCTCGTCCAGCGCCGCGGGCGGCTGGCCGGTGAGCACCGCCAGCGCATGCCGCGCCTGTGCGATGCCCGCCTGCAGCGTGGGCACCTGGGCGGCGGTCTGCTCCACGGCGGCGCGGGCCTGCTCGGCCGCCAGCGAACTGGCCAGCCCCGCCTGCACACGCCATTGGACGATCTGCGCGGTTTCGCTCTGCGCCGCCAGGTTCTGCTGGGCAATCTGCAGGCGCTGCTGCTGGCTGCGCAGGCTGATGTAGTTCACCGCCACCTCGGCGGCCAATGCCACCTGGGCGGCGGCCACGCCTTCCTCGGCGGCCAGCAGGTCGGCCTCGCTGGCGCGCACCCCGCTGGACAGGCGGCCAAACAGGTCGGGCTCCCAGCTCGCGTCCAGTCCCGCCTGGAAAGTGTTGCCGGTGCTGCCATTGCTGCGGCTGCGCTGGGCGGAGCCCGATGCGTTCACGGAAGGCAGCAGGCCGGCGGCCTGCACGTCGCGCTGGGCACGCGCCTGCTCCACGGCGGCGCGTGCGCTGCGCATGCTGGTGTGCGACTGCAGCGCGCGTTCCACCAGGCCGGTGAGCTGCGCATCGCCCAGTTGCCGCCACCACTGGGCCAGGTCTTGCGGGGTCGCGGCCGCGCCGCCCTGCACTGCCCCCTGGCCGGCCCAGGCGGCGGGAGTGGCCACCGCCCCCTCCAGCGCGGGAGGCGGCCGCGTGGCGCAACCGGCCAGCACCAGGGCGGCCAGCAAGGCCAGTGGCGCCGAAGCGCGCGGGCGACGGCGGGAGCGAGAAGGAAGCGCTGCGGCAAACATGAGGGCAATTGTTACAGCGCTCCTTGTCAGCGCCACCAGCGGCAGATGAACTTTTGTAAAGAAAACCGGAGAACCCGTGGCGTGGCACGCTGCTACCCTTGCGTGCCAAATGCCCGCGTGGCCTCACCGCCGCGGCCGCCCCTCGCAAAGGAGTTCCCATGCCCCCTCTTCCCCTGCTGATCGACGGCGCGCCCCGGCCCGCCTCGGGCGGCGCCACCTTCGAGCGCCGCAACCCGCTGGATGGCCGCATTGCCACCACGGCCGCTGCGGCCACCCCCGAAGACGCCGTGGCCGCCGTGCAGGCGGCCGCCCGGGCCTTTCCCGCGTGGGCCGCGCTGGGCCCCGCCGCGCGGCGCGACCTGCTGCAGCGCGCCGCGCAGGCCCTCACGGCGCGCGCCGATGCCTTCGCCGCCACCATGGCGGCCGAGACCGGCGCCTCTGCCGCCTGGGCCGGCTTCAACGTGCACCTGGCCGCCAACCTGCTGCAGGAGGCCGCCGCCCTCACCACGCAGATCGCCGGCGAGGTGATCCCGTCCGACATGCCGGGCAGCCTGGCCATGGGCGTGCGCCAGCCCGCCGGCGTGGTGCTGGGCATGGCGCCGTGGAATGCGCCGGTCATCCTGGGGGTGCGCGCCATTGCCACGCCACTGGCCTGCGGCAACACGGTGGTGTTCAAGGGTTCGGAAACCTGTCCGGCCACCCACCGCCTCATTGCCGAGGCGCTGCACGACGCCGGCCTGCCCGCGGGCGTGGTGAACTTCATCACCCATGCGCCCGGCGATGCGGCCGACGTGGTGGAGGCCATGGTGGCCCACCCAGCCGTGCGCCGCGTGAACTTCACGGGCTCCACCAAGGTAGGGCGGCTGGTGGCGCAAACCTGCGCGCGCCACCTCAAGCCCGTGGTGCTGGAGCTGGGCGGCAAGGCCCCGCTGGTGGTGCTGGACGATGCCGACGTGGATGCCGCCGTGAACGCCGCCGTGTTTGGCGCGTTCGCCAATTCGGGGCAAATCTGCATGTCCACGGAGCGCCTGGTGGTGGACGAGGCTGTGGCCGATGCGTTCGTGCACCAACTGGCCGAACGCGCCCGCGCCCTGCCGCTGGGCGACCCGCGCCAGGGCCCCGTGGTGCTGGGCCCGGTGGTGGACATGGCCACCGTGCAGCGCTGCAACGCGCTGATCGACGACGCGCTGGGCCAGGGCGCGACGCTGGTGTGCGGCGGCAAAAGCGACACCCCGCTGATGCCCGCCACGCTGCTGGACCGGGTGACGCCCGCCATGCGCATCTACCACGAGGAGACCTTTGCCCCGGTCAAGGCGATCGTGCGGGTGCGCGGCGTGGAGCAAGCCATCGCCACCGCGAACGACACCTCCTACGGCCTGTCGGCCGCCGTGTTCGGGCGCGACGTGGCGCGCGCCTGGAACGTGGCCGCACGCATCGAGTCCGGCATCTGCCATGTGAACGGCCCCACGGTGCACGACGAGCCGCAGATGCCCTTTGGCGGCGTGAAGCAGTCGGGCTGGGGGCGCTTTGGCGGCATGGCGGGCGTGCGCGAGTTCACGGAACTGCGCTGGATCACGGTGCAGACCGCGCCGCGCCACTACCCGTTCTAGCTTGCTACCAAAATGTGAGCTACCAGCGCTTGATAGACAAGCGCTGGAGCCTATTTTGACCCATATCTTCAGGCCGCGAGCGTGATGGCGTCCAGCGGCCAGCGCGGCTTCACGTCGAAGGCGTAATCGCGGTTGGGCTGCTGCTGCCCGGCCTGCAGGCGCATGGCCGCGGCCATGGCGATCATGGCGCCGTTGTCGGTACACAGGTGCAACTCGGGGTAGTGCACACGCACCTTGGCTCGCGCGCAGGCCGCGTTGAGTTGCGCGCGCAGATGCCGGTTGGCGCCCACGCCGCCGGCCACCACCACGCGCTGGAGCCCTGTTTTCTGAAGGGCGGCCAGCGTCTTCTTGACCAGCACCTCCACGATGGCGGCCTCGGTGCTCGCGGCCAGGTCGGCCTTGCGCGCGGACAGTTCGTCGCCCAGCTTCTTGGCCTGGGTCAGCACGGCGGTCTTGAGGCCTGCGAACGAGAAGTCCAGGTCGCCGCTGTGCAGCAGCGGGCGCGGCAGTTTGAACGCGGTGGCGCTGCCATGCTCGGCCAGGCGCGACAGCGCCGGCCCGCCGGGGTAGCCCAGGCCCATGAGCTTGGCCGACTTGTCGAAGGCCTCGCCCGCCGCGTCGTCGATGGTCTCGCCCAGGATCTCGTAGCGCCCCACGCCCTCCACGCGCATGAGCTGCGTGTGCCCGCCCGACACCAGCAGCGCGACGAACGGGAATTCGGGTGGGTCGCTGCTCAGGAACGGCGACAGCAGATGGCCTTCGAGGTGGTGCACGCCCAGCACGGGCTTGTCCAGCGCTGCGCCCAGCGCGCAGGCCACGCCCGCGCCCACCAGCAGCGCACCCGCCAGGCCCGGCCCGCGCGTGTAGGCCACCACGTCCACATCCTCCAGGCGCTCGCCCGATTCGCGCAGCACCTCGCGGGTCAGCGGCAGCACGCGGCGGATGTGGTCGCGGCTGGCCAGCTCGGGCACCACGCCGCCATAGGCCTGGTGCATGTCGATCTGGCTGTGCAGCGCATGCGCCAACAGCACGGGCACGGCGCCGCCCTCGCCGGCGCGCACCAGGGCCACGCCGGTTTCGTCACAGGAAGATTCGATACCGAGGATCAGCTGACTCATGCCCGCGAGTGTAGTGGCCGCCCCCCGCGCCCGCCGGGCCGGGGGCAATCGCACGCCCGCGCATACCCGGACGGCGGCTACCAGCGGTCGGAGCGCATGCGCAGCTCCCACTGGCCCTTGCGCAGCTCGTACACGCCCACGGCGCCATAGCGCAGCTCGCCCCGGTCGTCCCAGGCCATGGTGCCGGTGACGGGGGCGTAGCCGTTGATGCCGCGCAGCGCGCGCGTGATGTCGGCGGGCGCGGCGGAGCCGGCCTTCTTGATCGCCTCGCTGACCACGTACACGGCGTCGTAGGTGTAGTGGCCGCCATAGGCCGGGGGCTTCTGGAAGGCGGCGATGTACTTCTCCAGGAACTGGCGGCCGGTGGTGAACTCGGCCACGTCCAGCACCGGCGAGGTGGCGTAGATCCCGTCGATCACGCCCATGCCCTTGGCCATGTCGGCCGTCTTCACCAGGTCGCCGCCCAGCAGCGCCACACGGCTGTGGCCCAGCTTCTGCAGTTCCTGCAGCAGCGCCAGCGCCTGGAAGTCGTTGAGCATGCAGACGATGACGCGCACCTGCGCCTCCTTGAGCCGGGCCGCCAGTTCAGCAAAGGCCACGGTCTTGTCGTCGAAGCTCTGGCGCACGGCGATGTGCTTCTTGGCCGCCAGCAACTGCGCGGCCGCGCCCTCGGCCAGTCCCTTGCCGTAGGGCGAGCCGTCGTCGACCACCGCGTAGGCATCGGCGTTGAGCTGCGCGGCCGCGAACGCGCCGATGGCGCGCGCCTGCAGGTTGTCGTTGGCGACGATGCGGAAGGTGGTGGCCAGCCCCAGCTGCGTGATGCGCGGGTTGGTGGAGATGATGAGCTGCGGCACCTCCTTGGCGGCATAGATGGGCGCGGTCTCCAGGCTCACGCCCGAGTTCAAGTGCCCGATGACGGCCACCACGCCCGATTCCAGCAGCTGCTGCGCAGCCGCCTTGCCCGAAGCGGCGTCCGCGCGGTCGTCCTGCGCCACCACCTACAGCGTCACGCGCTTGCCGTCCACGTTCAGGCCGGATCGGTTGATCTCGTCCACCGCCAGCTTCACGCCATTGAGCAGGTCCTGCCCCAAACCCGCCAAGGGGCCGGACAAGGGCTGCGCCACACCGATCTTGATGGTGTCCGGCACCTTGCTGCATCCCGTGATCCACCCGCCACTCCCAACGCCGCCAGCCCCAGGCTGGCGGAAAAACCGCGTCGTTTGATTCCCTGCTGCACAGTCGACTCCTCTCTCGTTCATGTGGATATGTGACAGGATGTTCGCGAAAGGATGCCGCGCGCGCCAGGGGAATTGCCCGCGGCCCCAACCGGCGCGTTTCGGCAATCTTCCACAACGCATCGGGGCGGGTGTGGCGTATTTCTTGCTGGCGCCTGCGGCATGACTGAACAACTGCGGATCGTGGTGGTGGCGCCGGACCTGGCGGCCGACGGCGACGCGCACGCGGCGCTGCAGGCCGAGCGTTCGCGCGCGCTGCGCATCGGGCTGCTGGAGAACGGCTTCAACCTCGTGGCCACGCTGCCGGGCGACATGTTCCTGGGCGAGCGCCTGGCCCAGTTGCAGCCCGACCTGGTGATCGTGGACGCCGAAAGCGAGGCCCGCGACGCGCTGGAGCATGTGGTGATGGCCACGCGCGAGGCGCCCCGCCCCATCGTCATGTTTACCAACGACGAGGACACGCGCCACGTGAAGGACGCGCTGGCCGCGGGCGTGACGGCCTACATCGTCGCGGGCCTGGCGCCGCAGCGCATCCGCCCCATCCTGGAGGTGGCGCTGGCCCGCTTTGCCCACGAACAGGCGCTGCGCACCGAACTGGCGCAGGCACGCACCGCCCTGCACGAGCGCAAGACCATCGACCGCGCCAAGGGCCTGCTGATGCAGCGCCAGGGCCTGACCGAGCAGCAGGCCTACGAGCGGCTGCGCCGCGCCGCCATGGACCGCGGCCTGCGCCTGGCCGAGGTGGCGCAGCGCATGCTGGACGCGGCCGATTTGCTGGGTTGATGCGCTGGTTTGTGCATTGCACAAATGCGGTGCATCCGATGCCGCGCCACACAGGGATGAGGCTTTCAAACAAAAAAGGCCTGAAACGCCCGACCATCAAGCGCAAACAGCTATCAAAATAAAAGCAACCCCAAAGATGGCACACCGCTTGCAACAGGCCCGGTGACCACCGCTGGTCACGCACCAGGCCCTTCCAACGGCGGAAGGGCCAGGCTCCCAGGACAAAGGCGTCCCCACCCGCTCGGACAGCGCACATGCGCCGGCCGCGCGGCGTGAGGACGCCTTTTTCCGTTGCTGCACTGCTTTTTTGACGACCCCAAAGGACTCTTGCATGACCGATCTGCTCCACACCCGAATCCCCCGACGCACCGTGCTGCAGGCGGCCACCGTGGGCGCCGTGGGCGTGAGCCCCGCGCTGCGTGCCCTGGTGCACGCCCAGGGCTCGGACGCCCCCGAGAAGAAAGAGGTGCGCATCGGCTTCATCCCCCTCACCGACTGCGCCAGCGTGGTCATGGCATCGGTGCTGGGCATCGACCAGAAGTACGGCGTGAAGATCATCCCCACCAAGGAGGCCAGCTGGGCCGGCGTGCGCGACAAGCTGGTCAACGGCGAGCTGGACTTCGCCCATGTGCTCTACGGCCTGGTCTACGGCGTGCATCTGGGCGTGGGCGGTCCCAAGAAGGACATGGCCGTGCTGATGACGCTCAACCACAACGGCCAGGCCATCACGCTGTCGCGCAAGCTGGCCGACAAGGGGGCCGTCAACGGCGCAGGCCTGGCCCAGCTGATGGCCAAGGAACGGCGCGAGTACACCTTTGCGCAGACCTTCCCCACCGGCACGCATGCAATGTGGCTGTACTACTGGCTGGCCGCGCACGGCATCCACCCCCTGAAGGACGCCAAGGTCATCACCGTGCCGCCCCCGCAGATGGTGGCCAACATGCGCGTGGGCAACATGGACGGCTTCTGCGTGGGCGAGCCCTGGAACCACCGCGCCATCATGGACGGCATTGGCGTCACGGCCACCACCACGCAGGCGATCTGGAAGGACCACCCCGAAAAGGTGCTGGGCACGACCGCCGACTTCGTGCAGAAGTACCCCAACACCGCGCGCGCCGTGACGGCCGCCATCCTGGAGGCCAGCCGCTGGATCGACGAAAGCCTGGCCCACAAGAACCAGATGGCCGAGACCATCGCCGGCAAGGCCTACGTGAACACCAGCGTGGACGCCATCAACCAGCGCATCCTGGGGCGCTACCAGGACGGCCTGGGCAAGACCTGGGACGACCCCGACCACATGAAGTTCTATGGCGGCGGCGCGGTGAACTTCCCCTACCTGTCCGACGGCATGTGGTTCCTGACCCAGCACAAGCGCTGGGGCTTGCTCAAGGACCACCCGGACTACCTGGGCGTGGCCAAGGCCATCAACCGCACCGACGTGTACCGCCAAGCCGCCACGGCCGCGAAGACCCCCCTGCCCGCAAGCGACATGCGCAGCCACAAGCTGGTGGATGGCGTGGTCTGGGACGGCAAGGACCCCGCGAAGTACGCCGACGGTTTCAAGCTCAAGGCCTGACGCCCCGATCGCCCCACCCCCACAGGAGAAACCATGGTCAGTGCCGTCTTTCACAGCCCGCTGGAGCCGCAAGCGCCGGCCGGCGCGTCCGATGCTTCCAAATCGATAGCTGCCATCGCTTATCCCACAAGCTCTGCAGGCCCAAAACCCTCAGGGCCTGCCAGCCCACCCCCGCGCAGCGACGCGCGCCAGCGCTGGAACGCGCTCTGGCTGGCCGTGCTGCCGCCGCTGTGCGGCGTGGGCCTGCTGCTGGGCCTGTGGGCCGTGGTCTCGGCCACTACGGGCCAGAGCATTCCTGGCCCGCTGCAGACCTGGGCGCAGGCGGTGGAGATCTTCAGCGACCCGTTCTACCGCAACGGCCCCAACGACCAGGGCGTGGGCTGGAACGTGCTGGCCAGCCTGCAGCGCGTGGCCGTGGGCTTCGGCCTGGCCGCGCTGGTGGGCATACCGGCGGGCTTCGTGATCGGGCGCTTCGCGTTCCTCTCGCGCATGTGCAACCCGGTCATCAGCCTGCTGCGGCCCGTCTCGCCGCTGGCGTGGCTGCCCATCGGCCTGCTGGTGTTCAAGGGCGCCAACCCGGCCGCCATCTGGACGATCTTCATCTGCTCCATCTGGCCCATGGTCATCAACACCGCCGTGGGTGTGCAACGCGTGCCGCAGGACTACATGAACGTGGCGCGCGTGCTCAACCTGAGCGAATGGAAGATCGCCACCACCATCCTGTTCCCGGCGGTGCTGCCCTACATGCTGACCGGCGTGCGCCTGGCCGTGGGCACGGCCTGGCTGGTGATCGTGGCGGCCGAGATGCTCACCGGCGGCGTGGGCATTGGCTTTTGGGTGTGGGACGAGTGGAACAACCTGAACGTCACCAACATCCTGGTGGCCATCTTCGTCATCGGCGGCGTGGGCCTGCTGCTGGAATGGGCGCTGGTCCGGCTGGCCACGGCCTTCACGTTCGAGGAGGTGCAATCATGAGCGACGCAAAATTCCTGCAGATCCAGGGGGTCGAGCAGACCTTCCGCACCGCCAAGGGCGTGTTTCCCGCGCTGCGCGGCATCGACCTGGCCATCGCCCAGGGCGAATTCGTGGCACTGATCGGCCACTCGGGCTGCGGCAAAAGCACGCTGCTGAACCTGATCGCGGGCCTGACCACGCCCACCGCCGGCGCGCTGATCTGCGCCGGGCGCGAGATCAAAGGCCCCGGTCCCGAGCGCGCGGTGGTGTTCCAGAACCACTCGCTGCTGCCCTGGCTGACCTGCGAAGGCAACGTGCACCTGGCCGTGGAACGCGTGTTCGGCGCGCGCGAGTCCAAGGGCCGGCTGAAGGAGCGCACCCACGCCGCGCTGGAACTGGTGGGCCTGGCCCATGCCGCGCACAAGCGCCCCGGCGAGATATCGGGCGGCATGAAGCAGCGCGTGGGCATCGCACGCGCGCTGTCGATGGAGCCCCAGGTGCTGCTGATGGACGAGCCCTTCGGCGCGCTGGACGCGCTCACGCGCGCACGGCTGCAGGACGAGCTGCTGGAGATCGTGGCGCGCACGCGCAGCACCGTGGTCATGGTCACGCACGACGTGGACGAGGCGGTGCTGCTGTCCGACCGCATCGTGATGCTCACCAACGGCCCCGCCGCCACCATTGGCGAGGTGCTGGACGTGGGCATTGCACGCCCGCGCAACCGGGTGGCGCTGGCGGAGGATGCGCGGTACCTGCAGTGCCGCAAGGCGGTGATCGACTTTCTCTACACGCGGCAGGGGCACGTGGAGAGAGCGGCTTGAGGGTTTTTGGGCTCTAGCGCTTGCTGGGCAAGCGCTGGCAGCTATTGTTTTTGATCATTTGCCCTTGGGTTTCATGCCGCTGGCCGGGGCGAGTCCCGGCCAGCGACGAAGAAACTCACACCGCAGGGCTTCACAGAGCCCGCGCCCCGCTCGGCACAGGCCCGCCCGGAACACCGTCACCGCACCCCCGTGATGTAAAGCTCCATCTGCTCGATGATGAACTGCTGCTCCGAAATCACGCTCTTGACCAGGTCGCCGATGGACACCAGCCCCACCACGCGCCCGCCCTCCACCACCGGAAGGTGCCGCAGCCGGTTTTCTGTCATCAGCGCCATGCACTGCTCGGCGCTCTGCGCGGGCCGCACGAAGCGCACCGCGCGCGTCATCACCTCGCTCACCGGGGTGTCGCCCGAGGAGCGGCCCAACAGCACCATCTTGCGGGCGTAGTCGCGCTCGGTGAAGATGCCCGCGATCTGATCGCCTTCCATCACCAGCAGCGCACCGATGCCCTTGTCGGCCATGCGCCGCAGCGCGGTGAGCACGGTGTCCGAAGGTTCGACGGCATGGACCTGCCCATCGGCTTTGGTTCTGAGGATTTCTGCAACAGTCGTCATGGCTGCCTCCCTGGCTGTGGATGGAACGAAACCGAACACGCGCCCACAGTGTCCGCCGAACCAGGGCGGGCGCGCAACCGGGTTCAAAATTTGTTGCAACCAGGTGGTCGCAGCGCCCAAGGGCCGGGCGAGTGCAGCTATGCTTTTGGAAGCTGCAGGCGCGGCCTGAGCCGCTGCGCTCAGCGCCGCCCACCCAGCAGGCTGCCGCCGATCTTGAACAGGTCGCCCAGGCCCACCTGGCCGTCGCCGTCCTGGTCCAGCAGGCTGCCCAGCAGATCGCCGCCGGGCGCGCCCGTGCGCTGCACCTGGGCGCGCTCCTGGCCCAGCACCTGCCCCAGACCACCCGCGTCCAGCCCGTCGCTGCGCACCCGTTGCGCCAGGAACGCCATGACGCTGGGCGCCAGCATCTGCAGCAGCTGACCGGCGTTCGCACCCAATCCGCTGGCCTGGCCCAGGCCGGCTTCGGCCCTCTCGCGGCCACCGCCGAAGATATGGCCCAGGATGGCGCCCGCATCGCCGCCCTGCCCGGCGCCGCCGGCCATGCCGCCGCCCAGCACCGACCCCAGCAGCCCGCCCAGGTCCAGGCCGCCGATGCCCTGCGCCGCAGGTGCCGCGGCGTCCATGTGATCGCGCTGCAGCGCCCCCATCAGCGACTGCGCACCCTGCGGCCCCTCGGCGTTGCGCCCCAGGGCACCCAGCAGCAGCGGCAGGGCCATCTCCACGGCGCTTTGCGTCTGGGCGATGTCGGTGCCAAGGCGCTGGGCCATCTGCTGCAGCGGCGCCCCCTGCAGGTGCTGCAAAAGCTGCTGGGTCAGCAGCGGGGTCGATGCGGAAGTGGAAGTGTTCATGGCAGGCAACTCCTTCAGACGGTGATGCGCGGCCACGGCAGCCGCGTCAGGCGTACATGGTAGGCGCTGCACGGCTTCGCTGCATGTCGGTAGCTATCATTTACATAGCTACAAACGCTGAACACACAAGCCCAAAGCGCCGATTTAAAGCGCCAACAGCCGCCCCCCACGCCCTGCCGGCGGGGGCTCTGCGGCGCGCGATGCCCTTTGACAATGCCTTGTAAAGAAGCATGAAGAATCGCCGCTACCACGGCAGCCTTGCCGTCAATGTGCGAAAGTGCAACGCGTGCCTGCAGAGCGGAGCGCCCTGCGACGCCCTTCCAGGCCCCGCTTTCCTGCTCTGCGCCACCCTTTCCAGACCTTGCGCCTTCGCCCCATGATCCACGCGACGACACCCGCGCCCATTGAGCGCCCCGCCCGCGCCGCCCGTCTTTCCGCTTCACCCGCTTTTTCCCCCTCGTGCACCACTGCGGCCCGTCACGGCGCGCTCGCGCAGCGGCTGGCTGGCCTGGCCCTGGCGCTGGGCCTGGCGGCCTGTGGCGGCAAGGACGCGCCAGCCACCGAGCCACAGGGCCCCGCCGCCGTGGGCGTGGTCACCCTGCAAACGCGCGCGCAGCAACTGGACGCCACCTTGCCCGGCCGCACCCGCGCCTACCTGACCGCCGAGGTGCGCCCCCAGGTCTCGGGCATCGTGCAGCAGCGCCTGTTCACCGAGGGTGCGCTGGTGCGCAAGGGCCAGCCGCTGTACCAGATCGACGACCGCCCGCTGCGCGCCACCGAGGCCAGCGCCGAGGCCACCCTGGCCCGCGCCGAGGCCACGGCGCGCACGCAGGAGGCCAATGCGCGCCGCAATGCCGAACTGGTCAAGATCGACGCCATCAGCCGCCAGGCCTATGACGAGAGCCAGGCCGCGGCCGCGCAGGCCCGCGCCGACGTGGGCGTGGCCCGCGCCAACCTGGAGACGGCGCGCATCAACCTGCGCTACAGCCGCATCGAGGCGCCCATCGCCGGACGCATCAGCCTGTCCAGCGTCACCCCTGGCGCGCTGGTGACGGCCAACCAGGCCAATGCGCTCACCACCATCGTGCAGATGGACCCGATGTACGTGGACTTCACCCAGTCCAGCACCGAGCTGGTACAGCTCAAGCGCGACTGGGAGGCCGGCCGCTACCAGAAGGTGGACGGCAACCAGATGCGCGTGCGCATCCGGCTGGACGACGGCAGCGACTACCCGCACGAAGGCCGGCTGCAGTTTGCGGGCGTGATCGTCAACGACACCACGGGCACGGTGACGCTGCGCGCCGTGGTGCCCAACCCCGACGGCGTGCTCATGCCCGGCATGTACGTGCAGGCGCTGCTGCCCACGGGCCTGGCCAGCGACGCGCTGCTGATCCCGCAGCAGTCCGTGAACCGCGACCTGACGGGCCGCGCCAGCGTGCTGGTGGTCAACGCCGACAACGTGGTCGAGAAGCGCCCCGTGGAACTGGCGCGCGCCTTGGGCAACCGCTGGCTGGTGGACAGCGGCCTGCAACCCGGCGAGCGCCTGGTGGTGGATGGCTTTCAGCGCATCAAGCCCGGCGACAAGGTGGCGCCCCAGGTGGTGGACCTGAACACCAAGAACGGCCCGGCCGCCGCGGCGCCAGCACCCGCCGCCAGCGCCCCCCCCGCGGCGGGCCAGAGCGTGGACATCACCGCCCGCCCCGGCGCATCCCGCTGAGCACGAGGTCAGGCGCACATGGCCCAGTTCTTCATCAACCGCCCCATCTTCGCGTGGGTGCTGTCCATCATCATCATGCTGGCGGGCGGCCTGGCGATCTTCACGCTGCCGCTGGAGCAGTACCCCGATATCGCACCGCCGCGCGTGACCATCTCCGCGCAGTACACGGGCGCCTCGGCCGAGACCGTGGAAAACTCGGTCACGCAGATCATCGAGCAGCAGCTCAAGGGCATCGACAACATGATCTACATGGGCTCGACGTCGGATGCGTCGGGCCGCTCGGCCACCACCCTCACGTTTGCGCCGGGCACCAACATCGACGTGGCCCAGGTGCAGGTGCAGAACAAGCTGCAGTCGGCCATGAACCGCCTGCCCGATGCCGTGAAGAGCCGGGGCGTGTTCGTCAACAAGGGCGGGCAGGACTACCTGGTCACCTACAGCTTCTTCTCGGGCGACCCGAACATGAGCGCGGTGGACATCGGGGACTACCTGAACTCCAACCTCGTGGACGTGATCGGCCGCCTGGACGGTGTGGGCGACATCCGCGTGTTCGGCACCTTCTACGCCATGCGCCTGTGGATGGACCCGGCCAAGATGGAGAAATTCCAGCTCATGCCGTCGGACCTGATCAGCGCGCTGAACGCGCAGAACGCACAGGTCTCGGCGGGCCAGCTCGGCGCGCTGCCCGCCGTGCCCGACCAGCAGCTCAACGCCACCATCACCGCGCGCACCAAGCTGCAGACGGTGCAGGAGTTCGAGGACATCGTGCTCAAGACCGCCACCGACGGTTCGGTGGTCACGGTGAAGGACGTCGCGCGCGTGGAACTGGGCCCCGATAACCTGTCGGTCAAGGCCAAGCTCAACGGCCGCCCGGGCGCGGGCATGGGCATCGTGCTGGCCGACGGCGCCAACGCCATGGCGGTGTCGGACGCCGTGGCCGCCAAGCTGGCGGAGCTCAAGCCCTACTTTCCCAACCAGATCGACTATTTCGTCAGCTCCGACTCCACGCCCTTCGTGCGCGCCTCGATCCGCGAAGTGGCCACCGCGCTGGGCGAGGCCATGGTGCTGGTGGTGATCGTGATGTTCATCTTCCTGCAGAACTTCCGGGCCACGCTGATCCCTGCGATCGCCGTGCCAGTGGTGCTGCTGGGCACCTTCGGCGTGCTGGCTGCGGCGGGTTACTCGATCAACACGCTGACCATGTTCGCGCTGGTGCTGGCCATCGGCCTGCTGGTGGACGACGCCATCGTGGTGGTGGAGAACGTCGAGCGCGTGATGCACGAGTCGGGCCTCTCGCCCAAAGAGGCCACGCGCCACTCGATGCGCGAGATCACGCCCGCGCTGGTGGGCATCGGCCTCACGCTGTCGGCGGTGTTCGTGCCGATGGCGTTCTTCGGCGGCTCCACGGGGGTGATCTACCGGCAGTTCTCCATCACCATCGTGGCGGCGATGGCGCTGTCGGTGCTGGTGGCGCTCACGCTCACGCCGGCGCTGTGCGCCAGCATCCTCAAGCCGTCCGCCCACCTGGGCAAGGACCCGCAGGTGCGCCGCGGCCTGCTGGGGCTGAACGACCGCTTCTTCGTCTGGTTCAACCGCCACTTCGAGACCAACACGCTGCGCTACCAGCGCGGCGTGCGCTGGATGCTGCACCGCGCCAAGCGCATGCTGCTGATCTTTGCCGCCATCTGCCTGGCCGTGTGGTGGATCATCGGCCGCGTGCCGACGGCCTTCCTGCCCGATGAAGACCAGGGCTACATCCTGGCCAACGTCAACCTGCCCGCTGGAGCCACCGACGCGCGACTGCAGGACGTGCTGGACCAGGTGAATCTGTACTTCAAGGACGTGCCCGAGGTCATCAGCTTCAACCAGGTCTCGGGCCTGAACGGCGACCAGAGCTCGGCGCGCGCATTCATCCGCCTCAAGCCCTGGGACCAGCGGCCGCTGGCCAGCCAGTCCGCGGCGGCCATCGCCCACCGCGCCACCCAGGATCTGGCCAAGATCCGCGACGCGCGCATCTTCGTGTCGCAGCCGCCGGCCGTGCGCGGCCTGGGCTCCAACGCGGGCTTCAACTTCATGCTCAAGGACATCAACGGCCTGGGGCACGAGGCGCTGCTGGCCGCCAAGGACCGGTTCCTGGCCGAGGCGCGCAAGCACCCCGAGCTGACCAACCTGCGCACCACCAACCTGGACGACGCCACCGAGCTGCGCCTGGACATCGACGACCGCAAGGCCGCCGCGCTGGGCCTGAGCTACGACGCCATCAACAGCGTGCTCTCCAGCGGCATGGGCGGCACCTACGTGAACGACTTTCTGAACAACGGCCGCGTCAAGCGCGTCTACATCCAGGGCGACGCGCCGCACCGCATGCTGCCGCAGGACATCGGCAAGTGGACCGTGCGCAACAAGAACGGCGAGATGGTGCCGTTCGGCGCCTTCTCCAAGGCCCACTGGGCCTATGGCTCGCCGCAGCTCATGCGCTACAACGGCGCGCCCGCCTATGAGATGGTGGGCAGCGCCGCGCCGGGCGTCAGCTCGGGCGTGGCCATGAAGATCGTGGAGGACATCCTGAAGGGCCTGCCGCCCGGCATTGCGTACGAATGGACGGGCGCCTCGCTGCAGGAGCGCCAGTCGGGCGCGCAGGCGCCGCTGCTGTACGCCATCTCGATCCTGTTCGTGTTCCTGTGCCTGGCCGCGCTGTACGAGAGCTGGACCGTGCCCCTGTCGGTGATGCTGGCCGTGCCGCTGGGCGTGCTGGGCGCGCTGCTGGCGACCTGGACGCGGGGCCTGGCCAACGACGTGTACTTCCAGGTCGGCCTGATCACCACGGTGGGCCTGGCCTCCAAGAACGCCATCCTGATCGTCGAGTTTGCCGTGCAGTTGCAGGAACAGGGCCGCAAGCTGCTGGATGCCACGCTGGAAGCCGTGCGCATGCGCCTGCGCCCCATCCTCATGACCTCGCTGGCCTTTGGCTTCGGCGTGGTGCCGCTGGCCCTGGGCACGGGCGCCGGCGCAGGCGGGCGCAATGCCATCGGCACGGCCGTGCTGGGCGGCACCGTGGCCTCCACGGTGCTGGGCATCTTCATGGTGCCGGTGTTTTTCCTGCTGATCCGCAGCTGGTTCAAGAGCCGCTCGCGCCAGGAAGACGCGGCCCAGCCTGCCCCCATCCATCCGGAGAGTGCCGCATGACGCGCCCCCATCCCTTCACGCCTGTGACCGCCGCCCTGGCCTGCGCCCTGCTGGCCGGCTGCAACCTGGCGCCACGCTACGAAGCGCCGCCGCTGCCCGTGCCGGACACGGTGGCATCGCCCCTGCCCCAGCCACCGACCGCCGGCGCCGTGGCGCTGCCGGACGGCGGCCCCATGGCCTGGCAAGACTTCGTGCAGGACGCCCGCCTGCGCACGGTGGTGGAACAGGCCCTGGCGAACAACCGCGACCTGCGCGTGGCGGTACTGGCCATCGACAAGGCCCGCGCGCAGTACGGCGTGGTGCAGGCCGACCGCTTTCCCACGGTGAACGCGGCCGGCGCGGGCAACCGCAGCCGCACCGCTGACGACCTGACCGCCGCGGGCCGCTCCAACACCACCAGCCAGTACAGCGCCACACTGGGCTTCAGCAGCTACGAGATCGACTTCTTCGGCCGCGTGCGCAACCTGAACGATGCCGCGCTGCAGGAGTTCCTGCGCGTGGCGGAGAACCGCCGCAGCGTGCAGCTCAGCCTGGTGGCCGAGGTGATCGGCGCCTGGCTCACGCTGGACGCCGACGCGCGCCGCCTGCAACTGGCACGCGAGACCCTGCGCACGCGCCAGCAGGCCCTGGAGCTCACGCAGCGCAGCCATGAACTGGGCGCCAGCTCGGGCCTGGTGCTGGCGCAGGCCCAGTCGGCGGCCGACACCGCACGCGTGGATGCGGCCGCCTTCGTCTCGCAGCTGGCGCGCAGCCGCAACGCCCTGGCCCTGCTGGTGGGATCGCCCGTGCCCCCAGCGTTGTTGCCCGCCAGCGTGGCCACCGTGGAAACGGCCATCGCGGGCCCGGCCACGACTGCAACCCAGCCCTCTCCCGGCACCGGTACTGCGGACAGTCCTGCCCCCCGGTCCCCCGTCCCCGCGCTGGCCGATCCCACGGCGCCCGCAACGGCGCTGCTGGCCGTGCCTGCAGACGTTCCGTCCAGCGTGCTGCTGCGCCGCCCCGACGTGCGCGCGGCCGAGCATGCACTGCAGGGCGCCACGGCCAATATCGGCGCGGCCCGCGCGGCGTTCTTTCCGTCGATCACGCTCACGGCCTCGGTGGGCACGGCCAGCAATGCGCTGTCGGGCCTGTTCGAGGGCGGCAACGGCACCTGGGCGTTCGCGCCGCAGATCCGCCTGCCGATCTTCGACGCCGGCCGCAATCAGGCCAACCTGCGCGTGGCCGAGGTGACGCGCGACACCGCCGTGGCCCAGTACGAGAAGGCCATCCAGACCGCCTTCCGCGAGGTGTCCGACGCGCTGGCCGAGCGCGCCACGCTCACCGAGCGCCTGCAGGCGCAGGGCTCGCTGGTGCAGGCCACCCAGCGCACGCTGCAGCTGTCGGACGCACGCTTTCGCCTCGGTGCGGACAACTACCTCGCCGTGCTGGACGCGCAGCGCACGCTGTATGCCGCACAGCAGGCGCAGATCACGCTGCAATTGGCCGAGCAGGTCAACCGCGTGACGCTCTACAAGGTGCTGGGCGGCGCCTGGACGGACCCAACACCACCGCCGGCAGGCGGCTCCTGATTCCATCGCTGGCAGCGCTTGAGGGGCAAGCGCTGGACGCTGTTCTTGTTCAATTGCGGTGCACCGGGCGCGCACGCAGGGGCCGCACCACCGGCACAACATCCCCTACGAGGTCCGGGCGCCATCAGGACGCCAGCGCCCGCACCATCGCGCCGCCACTTGCACCACGGCGGTGCGCAGCCTGCCACGCCCGGCGAAGCGCGCGATCGCTCCTAAAACAATAGCTGCTCGCGCTTTCCCATCAAGCGCTAGCGGACTATCTCGCCCAACCCATGAGCGCACACCTCTCACCCCGCCGCACCCTGGCACGCCCATTGCATTGAAGCCAGCGCGGCCACGGTAGGCCGCAGCGCGTGCCCTCTCCAACGGCGGAGGCAGGGCTCGCGGGACGAAGGCGTCCCCACCCGCAACCAGGCCCCTGCCCGGTGCGGCGTGCGGACGCCTTTTTTGTTGATGTGGCTGCGCGGGGCATTCCCGCCGGGGAGACGATGGTGAAGCAATCCAGGCTGGTGATGGTGGGCAATGGCATGGCAGGCGTGCGCGCGCTGGAAGAGCTGCTCAAGATCGCGCCCGACCTCTACGACATCACGGTGTTCGGCGCCGAGCCGCACCCCAACTACAACCGCATCCTGCTGTCGCCCGTGCTGGCGGGCGAGCAGACGCTGGAGGAGATCGTCCTCAACGACTGGTCCTGGTATGCGGACCACCACATCACGCTGCACGCGGGGTGCACCGTGACCCATGTGGACCGCACGCGGCGCACCGTGCATGGCGTGGCGCAGGACGGGCGCACCGTCGAGGCGCCCTACGACCGGCTGATCCTCGCCACGGGTTCCAACCCGTTCATGCTGCCCATTCCGGGCCGTGAGCTGCCCGGCGTGCTGGCCTATCGCGACATCGCGGACACGCAGGCCATGATCGACGCTGCCGCCAGCTACAAGCACGCCGTGGTGATCGGCGGCGGCCTGCTGGGCCTGGAGGCGGCCAACGGCCTCATGAAGCGCGGCATGCAGGTCACCGTGGTGCATGCGGGCGAGTGGCTCATGGAGCGCCAGCTTGACGACGTGGCGGGCAAGCTGCTGCAGCAGTCGCTGGCCGAGCGCGGCATGCAGTTCCTGATGCAGGCCCAAACGCAGGAACTGGTAGCCGGCGGCGACGGCCGCGTGGCCGCGGTGCGCTTCAAGGACGGCAGCGAGGTGCCCGCCCAGCTTGTGGTGATGGCCGTGGGCATCCGCCCCAACACGGCCCTGGCCGAGCAGATGCACCTGCACGTCAACCGCGGCATCGTGGTCAGCGACACGCTGCAGACCGTGACCGACCCGCGCATCTACGCCGTGGGCGAATGCGCGGCGCACCGTGGCATCGCCTACGGGCTGGTGGCGCCGCTGTTCGAGCAGGGCAAGGTGCTGGCCAACCACCTGGCGGAATGGGGTATCGGGCGCTACCAGGGCTCGCTCACCTCCACCAAGCTCAAGGTCACGGGCATCGACCTGTTTTCCGCCGGCGACTTCCAGGGCGGCGAGGGCACGGAGGAAATCGTGCTCAGCGACCCGCATGCCGAGGGCGGCGGTGTGTACAAGAAGCTGGTGCTCAAGGACGACCGACTCGTGGGCGCCTGCCTCTATGGCGACACGGTGGACGGCAGCTGGTACTTCAAGCTGCTGCGCGACGGCCGCAGCGTGGCCGACATCCGCGACCGGCTCATGTTCGGCGAATCGCACCTGGGCGACGCGGGCCATCAGGGCCAGAACAAGGCTGCCGCCATGGCCGACAGCGACGAGGTCTGCGGCTGCAACGGCGTGACCAAGGGCCAGATCTGCAAGGCGATCAAGGACAAGGGCCTGTTCACGCTGGACGAGGTGCGCAAGCACACCAAGGCCAGCGCCAGCTGCGGCTCGTGCACCGGGCTGGTGGAGCAGATCCTCATGGCCACCGCGGGCGGCGACTATTCCGCCACGCCCAAGACCAAGCCCGTATGCGCCTGCACCGACCACGGCCACCAGGCCGTGCGCGAAGCCATCCGCACACACCGGCTGCTGACCGTAGACGGCGTGTTTCGCTTCCTGGAGTGGAAGACGCCCAACGGCTGCGCCACCTGCCGCCCGGCCGTGAACTACTACCTCATCAGCACTTGGCCCAAGGAGGCGCGGGACGACCCGCAAAGCCGCTTCATCAACGAGCGCAGCCACGCCAACATCCAGAAGGATGGCACCTACAGCGTGGTGCCGCGCATGTGGGGCGGAGAGACCAGTGCCGCCGAACTGCGCCGCATCGCCGACGTGGTGGACAAGTACCAGATCCCCACGGTGAAGGTCACGGGCGGCCAGCGCATCGACCTGCTGGGCGTGAAGAAGGAAGACCTGGTCAACGTCTGGCGCGACATCGGCATGCCCTGCGGCCACGCCTACGCCAAGGCACTGCGCACGGTGAAGACCTGCGTGGGCAGTGAGTGGTGCCGCATGGGCACGCAGGACAGCACGCAGCTTGGCAAGGACCTGGAGCACGCCTTCGTGGGCATGTACGCGCCGCACAAGGTCAAGTTCGCCGTCAGCGGCTGCCCGCGCAACTGCGCCGAGAGCGGCATCAAGGACGTGGGGATCATCGGCGTGGACTCGGGCTGGGAGATGTACGTGGCCGGCAACGGCGGCATCAAGACCGAGGTGGCGCAGTTCTTTACCAAGCTCAAGACCGCCGAGGAGGTGCTGGAGTACACGGGCGCTTTCATGCAGCTGTACCGCCTGGAGGGCTGGTACCTGGAGCGCACGGTGCATTTCGTCGCCCGCGTGGGACTGGACTACGTCAAGCGCCGCGTACTCCAAGATGCCCCCGGCCGCCAGGCGCTGTGGCGCGAGCTGCAGGACGCGCTGGCGGGCGAGCCCGACCCGTGGTTCGAGTTCGAGCCGGCAGCGGTGGACCGGCGCCAGTTCATCCCGATCACGCCGATCCCCGCATAAACGTTGGCATGAGTTTCAGCCAAAAGTGCCTGTCACGCCCTGCCAGCAAGCGCCAACAGCTCCTAAAGGAATAGCTATGACCACCTGGACCCCGATCTGCTCCCTGGACGACATCCCCGTGCTCGGCGCGCGCCGCGTGGCCCGCCCGCACGGCATGGACGTGGCCGTCTTCCGCAACGACGCCGGCGGCGTGTTCGCCCTGCTCGACCGCTGCCCCCACAAGGGCGGCCCCTTGAGCCAGGGCATCGTCTTCGGCAACAGCGTGGCCTGCCCGCTGCACAACTGGACCATCGGCCTGTGCGACGGCCAGGCCGCCGCCCCCGACGAAGGCTGCACGCCGCGCTTTCAGGTCAAGGTGGAAGCCGGCACCGTCTACCTGGACGCCCAGGAGCTGGCCCACCACGCCCTGGACCTGCAACGCCCCGTGGCCGGCCCCGCGCTGCGCTGCAAGGCAAACCCACCATGACCCCGCGCAGGCGCAACGTGCCGCGCAAGGCCAGGCCGAGCGCAGCGATGGCCCGAATGGGCTGTCCGGTTTGCGGGTTCCCTTCAGGATGCGCCGAGGAGCGCAGCGGCCAGCGGATCAGGGCTCGCGATTGTTTGAGCGAAGCGAGTTTGAGCGAGACCCCGCTGGACGCGAGCACCGCAGGTTGCCCGTAGCGAAGCGAAGGGACGCAGCCTGTAGGGTCGCCTTTCTTTTGGGTACTTTGCTTTGGCGAAGCAAAGAAAAGTACCTCGCCCGCCGGGGCGAGTCCCGGCCAGCCACGTCCAAAAAGAATAGCTACTCGCGCCCACACCACAAGCCCTAAAGCCCAAAAATACCAAGAGAACACGCCATGCAAGAAACCCGTTCCACCTGCCCCTACTGCGGCGTAGGCTGCGGCGTGATCATCCAGTCCGACGGCGACACCATCACCGGCGTGCGCGGCGACCCCCACCACCCCGCCAACTTCGGCCGCCTGTGCACCAAGGGCAGCACCCTGCACCTCACCGCCAGCCGGCCCATCACACTGCAGACCCGGCTGCTGCAACCCCAGCTGCGCCCGCAGCGCGGCCAGGCAGCGCACCCCATCGACTGGGACGCGGCTCTCGACACCGCGGCGCAGCGCTTCGCCGCCACCATCGACCGCCACGGCCCCGACGCGGTGGGCTTCTATCTGAGCGGCCAGTTGCTCACCGAGGACTACTACGTCTTCAACAAGCTGGCCAAGGGCCTGATCGGCACCAACAACATCGACACCAACTCGCGCCTGTGCATGAGCAGCGCCGTGGTTGGCTACAAGGCCACGCTGGGCGCCGACGCGCCGCCCGCCTGCTACGACGACCTGGCCCACGCGCAATGCCTGTTCATCGCCGGCAGCAACACGGCCTGGGCGCACCCCATCGTGTTTCGCCGCATCGAGGACGCGCGCGCCGCCAACCCGGCCATGAAGATCATCGTGGCCGATCCGCGCCGCACCGACACCGCGGCCATGGCCGATCTGTTCCTGCCCCTGCTGCCGGGCAGCGACGTGATGCTGTTCAACGCCATGCTGCACGTGATGCTGCGCGAGGGCTGGGTGGACCAGGGCTACATCGCGCGCCACACCAGCGGCTTTGCCGATCTGCAGGCCGTGGTGCAGGACTGCACGCCAGAGCGCGCTGCCGCCGTCTGCGGCCTGCCGCCGCAGGACATTGCCACCGCAGCGCGCTGGTTCGCAGGCGTGGAGGGCATGGCGGAGGGTGGGCCGCGCCGGCCCACGCTGAGCCTGTACTGCCAGGGTCTCAACCAGAGCACCAGCGGCACGGCCAAGAACGCCGCGCTGATCCACCTGCACCTGGCCTGCGGGCAGATCGGCCAACCGGGCGCCGGCCCCTTCAGCCTGACGGGCCAGCCCAACGCCATGGGCGGACGCGAGGTGGGGGGCCTGGCCAACCTGCTGCCCGCGCACCGCGATATGGCCAACCCCGACCACCGCGCCGAAGTGGCCCGGCTGTGGGGTGTGGAGTCGGTGCCCGCGCGGCCCGGCAAGACGGCGGTGGAGATGTTCCAGGCCGCGGCCGACGGCGAGATCAAGGCGCTGTGGATCGCCTGCACCAACCCCGCGCAGAGCCTGCCCGACCAGACCACCGTGCGCCGCGCCCTGCAGCGCGCCGAGTTTGTGGTGGTGCAAGAGGCCTTCGCCACCACCGCCACCGCGCAGTACGCCGACTTGCTGCTGCCCGCCACCACTTGGGGCGAAAAGACCGGCACCGTCACCAACAGCGAGCGCCGCATCAGCCGCGTGCGCGCGGCAGTGGCCGCACCCGGCGGCGCGCGGCACGACTGGCAGATCGCGCTGGCGCTGGCGCAGCGGCTGGAGAGGCACCTGCGCCCCGGCCAGCCCACGCTGTTCCCCTACACCGGCGACACGGCGCAGGCCTGCGCCGAGGCCATCTGGAACGAACACCGCGAGACCACGCGCGGGCGCGACCTGGACATCACCGGCCTGACCTGGGCCGCGCTGGAGGCCGACGGGCCGCAGCAGTGGCCCTACCCGAGCGGCGCCCGCACGGGCCGCGCGCGCCTGTATGCGGACGGCGTCTTTCCCACTCCCGACGGGCGTGCGCGCTTCGTCCCCACGGCCTGGCAGCCCCTGGCCGAGCCGCCCAGCGCGCGCTACCCGTTCAGCCTGACCACGGGACGCCTGCGCGACCAGTGGCACGGCATGAGCCGCACCGGCACGCTGGGGCGGCTGTTCGGCCACGCGTCCGAGCCCGCGCTGCAGATGCACCCGCAGGACCTGCAGCGCCTGCAGCTGGCCGCTGGCGACTTGGCGCATGTGACCAGCGCGCGCGGCTCCATCATCGCGCCCGTGCAGGCCGACGACACACTGGCACCCGGGCAGGCCTTCATGGCCATGCACTGGGGCGGCGAATACCTGGGCGGGCGCTCCAGCACGGGCCGGCCGCTGGCGGGCGTGAACGCGCTCACCACGCCGGCCTTCTGCCCTGGCTCCAAACAGCCGGAGCTCAAGCACGCGGCGGTGAAGGTGCTCAAGGCCGAGTTGCCCTGGACGCTGCTGGCCATGGCCTGGCTGCCCGAAGATGAAGCCCTGGCCGCGCGCGAGGCCCTGGCCGCGCTGATGCCAGAGCTACCTTTTGCCCACTGCGTGCCCTTCAGCGGCGCCGCGCCGACGGCAGGTCCCGCGCGCACGGGCGTTCTGCTGCGCGGTGCCGCGCACGAGGCGCCGCCCCCGGCCCTGCTCGCGCGCATCGAGCACCTGCTGCACCTGGACGGGCCTGGCACGCTGCGCTATGCCGACCGCCGCCGCGCCCAACACCGCGCCGCGCGCCTGCAGCGCCAAACCGACGGCCGCACCACTTTGGACGCACTGCTGCTGGCCGGCAATGGCAGCGCTGGCGGCTGGCTGCGCACGCTGCTGCAGGAAGAACTGCCCGTGCAGACCTATGGCCGGTTGCTGCTGCTGCCCACCCAACAGCCGCCCGTGGCCGTGGCCGCACGCGGCAAGCGGGTGTGCGTCTGCCTGAACGTGACCGATACCGACATCACCGAGCGCCTGGGCCAGTGCCAGGGCAGCCCGGCCGAGCGCCTGGCGCAGTTGCAGGGCGCGCTGCGCTGCGGCACGCAATGCGGCTCCTGCGTACCCGAGCTCAAGCGCATGGTGCAGGCGGCGGTCGCGGGCATAGGCACCACTGCGGTGCAGGCAGCGTGACGCGGCACGCAATCCGCCGCACGCATATAACAGGCGGTTATCAGACATGCCGCAGAATGGACACCACTCGTCCCACCCGCCAGCCAATACCCCATGGGCATCAGCCACTACATCAAGGAAATCGGCCGCGGCGCACGCGGCGCCAAGGCGCTGGACCGCGCACAAGCCGCCGACCTGTTCGGGCAAGTGCTCGACGGCCAGGTGACCGATCTGGAGATCGGCGCCTTCTGCGTAGCCATGCGCATCAAGGGCGAGACCGCCGAGGAAATGAGCGGCCTGCTGGACGCGGTGCATGCGCGCATCGCCGCCATACCGGCCTGTGCGAACGGGCAGCCGCTCATCGTGCTGCCCAGCTACAACGGCGCGCGCAAGCTGCCCGTGCTCACGCCGCTGCTGGCGCTGCTGCTGGCGCGCGAAGGCCTGCCCGTGCTGCTGCACGGCATGCGCACCGAGGCGCGCCGCGTTCTGGCATCAGATGTGCTTGAAGCGCTGGATATACCTGCGCTAACAGCTCCTCAATCCATAGCACCCAGCAGCGTGGCGCACATCGGCACCGCGGTGCTGCTGCCCGGGCTGGCGCGCCTGCTGGCGGTGCGCGAGGTGATCGGCCTGCGCACACCGGGGCACAGCGTGGCCAAGCTGATGAACCCCTGCGCCGGCCCGGCGCTGGTGGTGAGCAGCTTCACCCACCCCGAATATTTCGACATCCTGAGCGGCACCTTTGCCACGCTGGGCGCGCACGCGTTGCTGTCGCGCGGGCTGGAGGGCGAGGTGGCGGCCGACCCGCGCCGCACGCCGCGCTACGACGCCTTCATTGGCGGCACGCACCAACTGCTGCAAGACCAGCAGCCCGGCACGGCCGCCGAAGTGCCCGGTCTGCCAACCGAGATCGACGTGGCCACCACCGCCGCCTATACCCGGCGCGTGCTGGCGGGCGACGCGCCCGTGCCCCCTGCCCTGCGCCAGCAGGTGGAACATATCTTGCACTTGAGCCGTCAAATCACTGCACAGGCCTCGTCATGACCACACCTTCTCTTCCAGCCCATGCAGGCAGCTGCACCCTGGTGGGCGCCGGCCCCGGCGACCCCGAGCTGCTCACCCTCAAGGCGGTGAAGGCCATCCAGGCCGCCACCGTGCTGCTGGTGGACGACCTGGTGAGCGACGCCATCGTCGCCCTGGCCCGCCCCGGCGCCCGCGTCGTGCATGTGGGCAAGCGCGGCGGCTGCAAGAGCACGCCCCAGGCGTTCATCGAAAAGCTCATGCTCACCGCCGTGCAGGAGGGCGAGACCGTGGTGCGCCTGAAGGGCGGCGACCCGTTCATCTTTGGGCGGGGCGGCGAAGAGGTGGAGCACCTGCGCGCGGCGGGCGTGCCGGTGCAGGTGGTCAATGGCATCACCGCCGGCCTGGCGGGCATGACGCAGCTGGGCGCGCCGCTCACCCACCGCGAACATGCGCACGGCGTGGTCTTCATCACGGGCCACAACAAGCCTGGGAACCAAGGCACCGACTGGCGCCTGCTGGCCGCCACCGCGCGCGATGCACGCCTGACCCTGGTGATCTACATGGGCGTGACCGGCTGCGCCCACATCCAGGAGGAACTGCTCACCGGCCTGCCTGCACACACGCCGGCGGTGGTGATCCAGCATGTGAGCCTGCCGCAGCAGCGCCACGCGGTGACCACGCTGGGCCAGTTGCAGTCCACCATCACCCGCGAGGGGCTGGCCAGCCCCTCGGTGATCGTGATCGGCGACGTGGTGCGCGGCATCCAGGCCGTGGCGCAAGGCGAAGATGCAGCCCCGGTAGCAGGCACGCGCAGCCGGGCGGTGTGACGGCTCAGCCGGCGGCGCTGGCCTGCGCCGCCTGGCGGATCTGCGCGAAGCGCTCGGCCTGTTCCCTGCGCAGGGCCTTGCGCAGCAGCGCGGCCTCCCAGCGGCGGCGCTCGTCGTAGCTGGTGGGGGCCAGCGGCGGCACGGGGGTGGGTTTGCCCGCATCGTCCACTGCCACCATCGAGAAGAAACAGCTGTTCACATGCCGCACCACCTGGGTGCGGATGTTCTCGGCCACCACCTTGATGCCGATCTCCATGGACGACGTGCCCGTGTGGTTGACGCTGGCCAGGAAGGTCACCAGTTCGCCCACGTGGATGGGCTGCAGGAACATCACCTGGTCCACGCTCAGCGTGACCACGTAGCTGCCCGAATAGCGGCTGGCGCAGGCATAGGCCACCTGGTCCAGCAGCTTGAGGATGGCGCCGCCGTGGACGTTGCCGGAGAAGTTGGCCATGTCGGGCGACATGAGCACGGTCATGCTGAGTTGGTGCGCGGGAAGGTGCATGGCGGTATTAGAGCGTGTTTAAGCCGACCGTGCGAGGCCGGAGCACGTGCCTTCACCCGCCACGCCCCGTGTCACACCCGCGTCACGGTTTCTTGGTTTCCCCCAGTGGGCGCGTGCGCCGGCGTTCCTAGCATGGTCCCTGCGCTGCCCATGGCGGTGCAGCGCCAGCCCAATACAAAAAGCAGGGAGCTCCCATGACCACGCCGTTCATCGTCCACCCTTGTGCGCCGCGCAGGCGGCTGCTGCAGTCGCTGTGCGCGAGTGCCTGTGCGCTCGCGTGGCCGGCGCCGGCCCAGCAGCGCTCGGCAGACGCCAAGGCAGCCATCCTCATCGGGCGCTCCTCGGCACTGTCGGGGCCCATGGCGCCGTTCCTCACGCCGGTGCACGAGGGGCAGGAGGCCGCCCTGGCGGACTTCAACGAGGCCGGCGGCGTCGCAGGGCGCAAGGTGCAGCTCGTGTCCCTGGACGACAAGTTCGACGCCGCGCTCGCCCTGGACAACGCCCGCAGACTCGTGCAGGACAGCGGCGTGGTCGCGCTGTTCGGCCAGGCCGGCACCTCGCAGGTGCTGGCGCTGCTGCCCTACCTGGCGCAGGCGCGCACGCCGCTGGTGGCCGTCTACACCGGCAGCCCCGCGGTGCACGGCGCGCGCAGCCCCTACCTGTTCACCACCAGCGCCAGCTACGCGGACGAGCTGGTGAAGATCGTGCGCAACCTCGTGGCCATTCAGACCACGCGCATCGGCGTCGCCTACGAGAACAACGACTTCGGCAAGCTCGCCCTGCCCCTGGTCGAGAAGGCCATCACGGCCGAGGGCGGCACCTTCGTGGGCGCCCATGCCATGCACAGCAGCGGCCAGGACGCCGAGGCCGCCGCCAAGGCCCTGGCGGCCCTGCGGCCGCAAGCCGTGGTGATGATTGCCGCGGGCCCGCCCGTGGTGGCCTACGTGCGCGCCAATAAGGCGCACCTGGGCGTGCCGGTGTACACGCTGTCGCTGGGCGCGGGTGCGCAGATCATCCGCGCGCTGGGCAGTGACGCACGCGGGCTGGCCGTGGCGCGCACCACGCCGCCGCCCACGCGGCTGACCACCGCCGTGGCGCGAGTTCCAGGCGTCCATGAAGCGCCACGGCCACCCCGTGGACTATGACCGCTTCAGGGGCTACCTGGACGCGCGCATCCTCATTGAAAGCCTGCGCGCATCGGGGCCTTCGGTGACGGGCGCATCGCTGGCGGCGACCCTGGAAGGGCTGCACAAGGTGGACCTGGGCGGCTACACCTACCAGTACAGTGCGCAGAACCGCAATGGCTCCAGCTACGTGGACATCGCCGTGATTGGGCCCGACGGCAACTACATGCACTGAACCGCCTGCACTGCACGGCCTCGGAGCCCGTACGCGACAATCGGCGGCTTTGCCCGCCAGGTTGCTGCCCGTGTCCACACCCTTCTTTGATGCCGTCATCATCGGCGCCGGCGCCGCCGGTCTGTTCTGCGCCGCCCAGGCGGGCCAGCGCGGGCTCAAGGTGCTGCTCGTCGACCATGCCGACAAGGTGGCCGAAAAGATCCGCATCTCGGGCGGTGGGCGCTGCAACTTCACCAACCGCGACCTGGACGTGCGCGCGCCGCACAAGCACTTCGTGGGGCAGAACGCGCAGTTCTGCCGCTCCGCGCTGTCGCGCTACACGCCGGCGGACTTCATCGCGCTGGTGGAGCGCCACGGCATCGCCTACCACGAGAAGCACAAGGGCCAGCTGTTTGCCGACCGCTCGGCCGAGGACATCATCGCCATGCTGCTGGCCGAATGCGCCCAGGGGCGCGTGGAGCGCTGGCAGCCCTGCGGCGTCAAGAATGTAGTCTTTTTGGCCGATGAGGCAGGCGGTACAAGCGCTGGCAGCTATCAAATCGATACTGATCGCGGCCCGGTGCAAGCGCGCAGCCTGGTGGTGGCGACGGGCGGGCTGTCCATCCCCAAGATCGGTGCCACGGACTTCGGCTACCGGCTGGCGCAGCAGTTCGGACTGCCGCTGGTGGCGCAGCGCCCCGGCCTGGTGCCGCTGACCTTCGACGGCCAGGCCTGGGCGCCCTACGCGCAGCTTGCCGGGCTGGCGCTGCCGGTGGAGATCAGCACCGGCGCCAAGAAGGAACGCATGGCCTTCGTGGAAGACCTGCTGTTCACGCACCGTGGGCTGTCGGGCCCGGCCGTGCTGCAGATCTCCAGCTATTGGCAGCCGGGCACGCCGCTGGCCATCAACCTCGCACCGGGCGTGGACCTGCCGGCCGCACTGGCCCAAGCCAAGGTGCGCTCGCGCAAGCTGATCGCCAACGAACTGGCCGCGCTCGTGCCCAGCCGTCTGGCCGACGCCTGGGCCAGCCAGAGCGCGGACTGGCAGCGCCCCATCAACGAAGCCGCGGACAAGGCCCTGGCGCGGTTGGCCGAGCGGCTGGCGCGCTGGGAGCTCACCCCCACGGGCACCGAAGGCTACAAGAAGGCCGAGGTGACGCTGGGCGGCGTGGACACGCGCGCCCTGTCGCAACAGACCATGGAATGCAAGGCCCAGCCGGGCCTGTACTTTATCGGCGAGGTGGTAGACATCACCGGCTGGCTGGGCGGCTACAACTTCCAATGGGCCTGGGCCAGCGCCCACGCCTGCGCCCAGGCTCTGCCGCTCCACTGAACGCCCTCCGTCTCTAGGGGCCGTCTGCGCGCGAATTTCTGGCCGATTTTTAATATTCATGTAAAATGAATCTTAAGAAAACCGCCCTGCCAAAGCCCTGCCAAAGGCCCGCCATGTCCCTGCCCCCGCTCGTCTCCGCCTCCCGCCCGGCCCAGCCAGCCGCTCCGCTGCACGGCTGGCCATTGCTGCGACTGGGGTTTCGGCCCTTCTACCTGGGCACGGCCCTGCTGGCCTGTCTGGCGGTGCCGCTGTGGATAGCGATCTTTCTGGGCCGCATCCAGGTGCCGTTGCCGATGTCACCTTTGCTGTGGCATGCGCACGAGATGCTGTTCGGCTTCGCCGCGGGCGTGGTGGTGGGCTTTCTGCTCACCGCCGTCAAGGCCTGGACCGGCCTGGAGACGGCCCGTGGTCCGCTGCTGGGCGCGCTGGCCCTGCTGTGGCTGGCCGCGCGGCTGGCTTCGCTGGTGGCGCCCTACGCCGTCTATGCCACGCTGGACATGCTGCTGCTGCCGGCCGTGGCCGCCGTGCTGCTGCGCGTGCTGATCAAGGCCGGCAACAAGCGCAACATTCCGCTGATCTGCCTGTTGCTGCTGATGGCTGCGGCCAACCTGGTGTTCCATCTTTCGGTGCTGGGCATCGTGGCGGTGCCGGCCGTGAGCGCGCTGTATGCCGAGCTGGCGCTGATCCTCATGGTGGTGAGCGTGATCACCGGCCGCGTGGTGCCCATGTTCACGCGCAACGTGACGCCCGGCCTGGTCATCAACATGCCGCGCAAGTTCGAGCTGTCGCTGCTGGCCGTCACGGCCGTGGCGCTGGCGCTGTGGGTGTTCGCAGCGCCCGCGCCGGTGGTGCTGGTGGCCAGCCTCGCGGCGGGTGTGATGCATGCGGTGCGGCTGTGGAAGTGGCATCCGCAGGTCACGTTCAAGCGCCCCATCCTCTGGATCCTGCACGCTTCGTACGCATGGCTGCCCCTGGGCTTCGTGCTGCTGGCGCTGGCGCAACTGGGCTGGGTCGTGCCGTCGCTGGCCGTGCATGCCTTTGCCGTGGGCGTGATCGGCGGGCTGATCATCGGCATGGTCACGCGCACCGCGCGCGGCCATACGGGCCGGCCACTGCAGCCCTCGCGCGGCGAAGTGGTGGCCTATGCCCTGGTGATGCTGGCCGCCGTGCTGCGCGTGCTGGTGCCCGCCGTGCAACCCGCGTGGTACGCCTATGCGCTGGAAGGCGCCGCCTGCTTGTGGACCATCGCCTTCGCGATCTACCTCGTGATCTACACCCCCTGGCTGATGCGCACCCGTCTGGACGGCAAGGACGGCTGATGCCGGCCCATGCCTCACAACTGCAAGCTCCCTCCCCCCTTTTTTTACACACACCCGAAAGGTTGAACCATGAGCAACACCGTTTCCGTGATCGACGTACGCACCATCGCTCCTTATGAGCGCCATGCGCAAATCTTTGGCCGCCTGGACGCGCTGGGCGCGGGCGAGTCGCTGCAGATCGTGAACGACCACGACCCCGTGCCGCTGCGCATGCAACTGGAAGGCCGTGCACCCGGCCAGTTCCAGTGGGCGTACCTGGAGGCAGGCCCCCGACAGTGGCAGATCGAAATCACCAAACTGGCATCCAAGACCCAGGCCGCCGCAGAGGCTGAAGACTCCTGCTGCTCGGGCGGTGCTTGCTGCGGCTGATCGGCAAAGCCACTCAACCAAAGCAAAAGGGGCAGGTATCACCTGCCCCTTTTTGATCGTCCCTGCTTCACAGCCCCAGCGCCAGCTGCGCCTCCTCGCTCATCATGGAGCGGTCCCAGGGCGGGTCAAACACCAGATTCACCGTGATCTCGCCCACGCGCGGCAGGGCCAGCAGCTTGTCGCACACCTCGTCGGCAATCGCTTCGCCCATGCCGCAGCCGGGGGCGGTGAGCGTCATGTCCACCAGCGCGCGCACCTTGTGGGCATCGTCGGGCAAGGGCTCGAAAGCCAGCCGGTACACCAGGCCCAGGTCCACGATGTTCACCGGGATCTCCGGGTCGTAGCAGGTGCGCAGCGTCTCCCACACCAGCGGCTCCAGTTCCTCGATGGGCAGGTCCGCGGGCGCAGTGATAGTCTCGGGCGGCGTCTTGCCGATAGCGTCGGCATCCACACCCTTCAGCCGCATGAGCTGGCCTTCGACCAGCAGCGTGAAGGAAGAACCCAGCGCCTGCGTGATCTGCGCCAGTTGCCCGGCCTCCAGTTCGATCGGCTCGCCGCTGGGAATCGCCTCCACGATCACGTTGCGGCGCACCAGCACATCCTCGCGATGGCGGCGGTAGGTCATGCGGGCTCCTCCTCAGTACTTACGCTCTGGCCGTTGCCGTTGTCGGCAATCGCATGCATCAGCGCATGCCAGCCCAGCAGGGCGCACTTGATGCGGCTGGGGTACTGGCGCACGCCGGCCAGGCTGACCAGCTTGCCCAGCGGGGCGTCCTCAGGCGCCTCCTCTCCCGTCAGCACCGCACGAAAGTGCTGCTGCAGCGCCTGCGCGGCGGCAACCTCCTTGCCCTTCACGGCCTCGGTCATCATCGAGGTAGAGGCCATGCAGATCGCGCAGCCCTGGCCGGTGAAGCGGATGTCCTGCACGCGCCCTTCCTGCAGCTGCAGTTCCACGGCAATGCGGTCGCCACACGACGGGTTGGTGCCCTGCGCCTGGTGCGTGGGCTGCGGCAAATGGCCGAAGTTGCGCGGTGCGCGCTTGTGCTCCAGCACCACTTCCTGGTACAGCTCGTTCTCGGCGTTGCCGGTGAATCCAGTCATCGCATGACCTCCAGGGCCTGGGCCACGCCGGCGATCAAGCGCTCGACCTCCTCATGGCTGTTGTACAGCGCGAACGATGCGCGCGTGGTCGGCCCCAGCCCCAGGTGCTCCTGCAGCGGCTGTGCGCAGTGGTGGCCCGTGCGCACGGCGATGCCGCGCTCGTCCAGCAGCGTGCCGATGTCGTGCGGGTGCACGTCGCGTGCCACAAACGACACCAGCGACGCCTGCGTGGCATGCGGGGCAAGCACCGTCACACCCTCCAACGCCGACAAGCCCGCCAGCGCCTGCGCGCGCAGGGTCTGCACGTGCAGGTCAATGGCCTCTCGGCCAATACCATCGATGAAGCGCGCCGCCGCCGCCAGGCCCACGGCCCCGGCCACGTTGGGCGTGCCGCCTTCCAGCCGCGCAGGCAGCGCCGCATAGCCCGCAGCGGTGTAGCTCACCCACTCCACCATGTCGCCCCCCAGGCGCAGCGGGTACAACCGCTCCAGCGCCTCGCGCCGGCCGGCCAGTGCGCCGGTGCCCATGGGCCCGTACATCTTGTGGCCGGAGAAGGCCATGAAGTCCGCCTCCAGCTCCGCCAGAGCGGGCATGGCATGGCCCACCGCCTGCGCGGCATCCAGCACCGTGAGGGCGCCAGCCGCGCGTGCCATGGCCAGCAGCGCCTCATACGGAGGACGCTCGCCCGTGGCATTGGCGCAGGCCGTGAGTGCCAGCACACGGGTGTTGGGTGTGAGCAATGGCGCCAGATCGGCCTCATGCACGCGTCCCTGCGCGTCGGGCTGGAGGACGACCAGTTCCGCCCCGCTCATGCGTGCAGCCTGCTGCCAGGGCACCAGGTTGGCATGGTGCTCCAGCCCGCTCACGATGATGCGGTCGCCGGGGCGCAGCCAGGCCTTGCCCGGCCCCGCGGCCCACAACCCTTGGGCGACGAGGTTGAGCGCCTCGGTCGTGCCGCTGGTGAAGACCAGTTCATGCTGCATGCCCGCGCCGATGAAGCGCTTGAGCGTGGCGCGCGCCTCTTCAAAGGCGTCGGTGGCGCGCTGGCTCAGCGTGTGCACGCCGCGGTGAATGTTGGCGCGGTCATGGCGTTCGAAGCGCTGCATGGCTTCCTGCACCGCCAGCGGCATCTGCGTGGTGGCGGCGTTGTCCAGATAGGCCAGGGGCTGGCCGTGGATGCGCTGCGCCAGCACCGGAAACTGCGCGCGCAGTGCCTGCACCGGCAGGCCGCCGGTGTGCAACAAAGGATGTGGTTTACCCATGGTGTGCCTCCTCGGCTGTGGGCTTCAGGCGGGCGATCGCACCGGCCAGCCAGCCGCTCTGCAGCCACTGCGCCAGCATGCCGTCCCCCTCGGCCCCCAGGCATCGATCAAGCAACGCTTGGGCCATGCCTTCGATGATGAGCGCGCGCGCAGCCGCGTCATCCAACCCGCGCTGGCGGGCGTAGAACAGCGCATCCTCGGGCAACGCGCCCCAGGTAGCGCCGTGCGCGGCCTGCACGTTGTCGTGCAGGATCTCCAGGTGCGGGCGCAGGATCAAACGCGGCTGGCCCGCCAGCGGTACGCCGGCCAGGCGCTGGCGCACATCGGCCCCGTCGCTGCCGGGCGCGATGCGCGTATAGGCATTCGCCACCGCGTGGGCGCGGCCCTGGGCCAGGGCCAGGGTCTCGACCTGGCTCACGGCCTGTGCAGCTTGCAAGTCGGTGTACGTCTGCTGGTCCAGCTTGCCGTCCGCCAACAGCAGCAACGCGGCCTGCCGCGCGCTGGCGCCCGCGCCCTGCAGCGTGATGTGGCTGCGTTGCAGGTGGTAGCTGGCGCCCGTGGCAACCAGCGCCTGGGCATAAGCGGCACCTGACGCCACATGGACCTGCAGGTGGTGCGCCACGCGGTCGTCGGCCAACGGCGCAGCGACGCGCAGGTGCTGCAGCTGTGCCCCCTGCGCCAGACGGATGTGGGCGTGCAGGTTTTGCGCCACGGCCGACAGACCGTCTGCGGCAGGCCGCTCATGGGTTTCGATCAGAACGCACTGCACGCCGGCTTCCACGTCCAGCACCAGCAAGGGCGCCTCGGCCGCGGCGCCGGGCTGGTGGTGCAGCTCCAGGCGCACGGGCTCGCGCTCACGGCCCGGCGTGGCGGCCACGCGCAGGCGCAGGCCCCGGCGGCACAGGGCGCGGTGCGCCCAGGTGAAGGGGGCAGCAGCCCCATCCCCACTGCCGGACTCTGGCGACGGCAGCCCTGCCATCAACTCGGCGCGCTGCGCCGGATCCAGGGCATCCAGCCAACGCGCCTGGACGCTGGTGGCCGCCTGTGCGTGGGGCAGGCGCAGCGTCCAGCCCGCACCCGCGGGCAACGAGGCCTCATCGACGACCCCGGCCTGCGTTCCCAGCCAGTCCTGCAGCGCGGGCGGGGGCAGGTGGTGAAAGGCTTCGCTGCGCCGGGCAATCCAGCCCTGCGTCTGCAGGCGCTCGCGCGCGGCGCGGATCTCGGCTTGTGCGTTGTTCATGGTGTCATGCCTCCGCCGTGGCAGGTTGGCGCGCAAAGCCCGTGCGGGCGATGCGCCGCGCCAGCTCCACGTCGCCCGTCTCGGCGATACGGCCCTGGTCCAAGCGCAGCACGGTGTTGGGCTGCAGCTGCTCGATCAGGTGCAGGTAGTGCGATACGACGATGAAGGCCGTGCCCTGTTCGCGCAGTTTCTGCACCAACGTGACCACGGCGCGCACGCCGTCCACGTCCATGCCCGAGTCGATTTCGTCCAGCAGCGCCAGGCGCGGTTGCAGCAGCGCCAGTTGCAGCAGTTCGTTGCGCTTGCGCTCGCCGCCGGAAAAACCTTCGTTCACCGGGCGGCCCAGCATGGCCTGTGGCAACCCCAGTTCCTGGGCGGTCTGCTTGGCGCTGGCCAGGAAGTCGAACGCGTCCAGCGGCTGCTGGCCGCGCGCCTCATGCACGGCATTCAGCGCTGTGCGGATGAACAGGTTGTTCTTCACGCCGGGCACATCGGGCGGCGACTGGAAGGACACGAACAGCCCCGCGCGGGCGCGCTCATGCGCCGGCAGCTGCAGCAGGTCCTGCCCGTCCAGCAGCGCCTGGCCGTCCTGCACCTGGTAACTCGGGTGGCCGGCCAGCGCCATGCCCAGCGTGCTCTTGCCGCTGCCGTTGGCGCCCATCAGCACGACGAGCGCGCCGGCGGGCACGTCCAGCGAGACCGATTGCAGCACGGTGCGCTCGCCAACGCGCACACGCAGGTCGCGCACTTGCAGCAAAGGAGTGGTGGATGTCATGTGGATTCCTATTAATTTGATAGCTGTTCGCGCTGGATGGATAAGGGCTGGATGCCGTTTTTATTCAAATCTTGTGATCTCAGCCCACCGCGCCTTCCAGCGACACGGCAAGCAGCGCCTTGGCTTCCAGCGCGAATTCCATGGGCAACTCTTCCAGCACCGCCTGGCAAAAGCCGCCGACGATGAGGGCCGTGGCCTCCTGCGGGTCGATGCCACGCTGCTGGCAATAGAACAGGCGCTCCTCCGAGATGCGCGTGGTGGTGGCCTCGTGCTCCACCACGGCATCGCTGCGCGCGGTGTCCACGTAGGGGAAGGTGTGGGCGCCGCAGTCGGGCCCGATGAGCAGCGAGTCGCACTGCGTGTGGTTGCGCGCGCCGGCGGCGCCGGGGTTCACGCGCACCAGGCCGCGGTAGCTGTTGTGCGCGTGGCCCGCGCTGATGCCCTTGGAGACGATGCGGCTGGTGGTGTTCTTGCCCAGGTGGATCATCTTGGTGCCGGTGTCCGCCTGCTGGAAGTGGTTGGACACGGCGATGGAGTGGAACTCGCCGTTCGATTCGTCGCCGCGCAGCACCACGCTGGGGTACTTCCAGGTGATGGCCGAGCCGGTCTCGATCTGCGTCCAGGCGATGCGCGAGCGCTTGCCGGCCGCCAGGCCGCGCTTGGTCACGAAGTTGTAGATGCCGCCCACGCCGTTCTCGTCGCCGGGGTACCAGTTCTGCACAGTGGAGTACTTGATGAACGCGTCGTCGTGCGCGATGAGTTCCACCACTGCGGCGTGCAACTGGTTCTCATCGCGCTGCGGAGCGGTGCAGCCCTCCAGATAGCTGACCGAACTGCCCTCCTCGGCAATGATCAGCGTGCGCTCGAACTGCCCCGTGTTCTGCGCGTTGATGCGGAAGTAGGACGACAGCTCCATGGGGCACTTCACGCCCTTGGGAATGTAAACAAAGGAGCCATCGGAAAACACCGCCGAGTTCAGCGCGGCGTAGAAGTTGTCGCCCTGCGGCACCACGGTCCCCAAGTATTTCTCGACCAGATCCGGATGGTTCTGCACCGCATGCGAGAACGAGCAGAAGATCACACCCACTTCGGCCAACTGCTCGCGGAAGGTGGTGCCCACCGAGACCGAGTCGAACACCGCATCCACCGCCACGCCGGCCAGGCGGGCGCGCTCGTGCAGCGGCACGTTGAGCTTCTCGTAGGTCTCCAGCAGTTTCGGGTCCACCTCGTCCAGGCTCTTGGGTGCGTTCTTGAGCGACTTGGGTGCCGAGTAGTAGCTCAGCGCCTGGAAATCGATGGGCTCGATCTTCAGGTGCGCCCAGTCGGGCAGCTCCATCGCACGCCAGCGCTCGAAGGCCGCCAGCCGCCAGTCCAGCAAAAACTGCGGCTCGCGCTTCTTGCGCGAGATGGCGCGGATGGTGTCCTCGTCCAGGCCCGGCGGCAGGGAATCGGACTCGACGTCGGTGACGAAACCATGCTGGTACGGGCGCTGCAGCGCCTGCTCCAGTGCGGGCGCCTGCGGCGCATCGCGACCGGCGACGGGCGCGTCGAGGATGGCGGGTTGTGAGGACATGACCGTGGGGCGGAGTTTTTAATATTCATATGTTATGAATCTTTTGAAAATCCGCCAAACCCGCATGCGGTCCCTGCACCCGCATCAGGGGTTTACCGGCTCGCCGCTTCTTGGGCCAGCGGCTTGCCGTCAGGCCAGCGCATCACCCCAGTCAGCCGGTCACCTCGCCCCAGCGCACCACGCCCAGCCAGTTGCGCAGCGCCACCACGCCGGGCGGCGTGATCTCCAGCGCGCGCGATGCCTGCGCGCGCCGCAGCCAGCCGCGCTCCAGGCAATGCACGCACAGCAGCGCCCCCAGGCGCCCGGCCATGTGGGGGCGGCGCTCGCTCCAGTCCAGACAGGGCCGGCATGGCGGGCGCCGCGCGGCGCCTGCGGCCAGTGCGTCCTGCGCGGCCAGCCCCAGCGGTGCCAGCACAGCCTGCGCCCGGCCGGTCACCCGCCCACCCGCATCGTCATCGAAGACGATGGCGCCCTCCTCCAACAGGTGCGCGGCGATGGCCACGCCCAGGCGGCCGGCAATATGGTCATAGCAGGTACGCGCCTGGCGCAGCGCCGCGTCGCGCGGGCCCACGACCACGGGCCGCGGCGCCGTCGCCTGCCGCACGGCCAGCTGCATCAGCCCTTCCAGCAAATGCGCCACCTCGGGCGAAGCCAGGCGGTGGTACCGATGGCGCCCCTGGCGTTCCAGCACCAGCAGCCCGGCCTCCACCAACAGGCTCAGGTGGCGGCTGGCCGTGGCGGCAGACACGCGCCCGGCCTCGGCCAATTCACGTGCCGTGAGGGCGCGACCGTCCATCAGCGCGACCAGCATGGCGGTGCGCGCCGGCTCGCCCACCAGGGCCGCGACATGCGCAATCTGGTTGGTATTCATGCGCGCAGTGTGCCGCAGCCAGCCCGGCGCACGCTTCGTTCCGGGACGAAACATCGGCCGTGCGACGGCCGGCACCATGGAGGCATCCACCCACCACAGGAGCACGCCATGCCCATCACCTGTTTCATCCGCTACGAGATCGACCCTTTCCAGCGCGAGGCCTTCCGCGCCTATGCCGAAGCCTGGGGGCGCATCATCCCGCGCTGCGGCGGCCACCTGCTGGGCTACTTTCTGCCCAGCGAGGGCACCAATTACGAGGCGTGGGGCCTGATCGCCTTCGCCAGCCTGGCCGACTACGAGGCCTACCGCGCCCGACTCAAGGCCGACCCAGAGGGCCGCGCCAACTTCGAGATGGCGCAGCGCCAGCGCTTCATCCTGCGCGAGGAACGCAGCTTCACCGAGGCGGTGGCGGGCACCCTCGCGCGCCCCGCATTGCCCACCACCACGCAGGCCCAGCCATGATCGCCGTCATCTTTGAAGTGCAGCCGAGCAGCAACGGCCGCCAGGCCTACCTGGACCTGGCGGCGGACCTGCGCGCCGCGCTGCAGGCTATTGACGGCTTCATTTCCGTGGAGCGCTTCGAGAGCCTGTCCACGCCCGGCAAGCTGCTGTCGCTAAGCTTCTGGCGCGGCGAAGAGGCCGTAGCCCGCTGGCGCGCGTTGCCGCAGCACCGCCAGGCCCAGGCGACGGGCCGCGCAGGCGTGTTTGCCGACTACCGGCTGCGCGTGGCCACCGTGCAGCGCGACTACGGCCTACATGCGCGAGGAGAGACACCCGCCGACTCGCGCGCCTGCCATGCGCCGCGGCCTGTGCCCAACCCCGCGCCGGGCAGCCGCTTGCCCGGCAGCGCAGAGCCGTTATAATGCTCGGCTCTGCTGGCATGACCCCGTCGGCCGGATACTAGTTACAGACGGGGAAAACCGCCGTATATGGCTTTTGGGCCCGATCTTCCCGAAAACCCGCTAGCGGCACCTATTGGAAAACATTAGCTAATGACGACCATTCGTGTAAAAGAAAACGAACCCTTTGACGTGGCCCTGCGCCGCTTCAAGCGCACCATCGAAAAGCTGGGCCTGCTGACCGACCTGCGCGCCCGTGAGTTCTACGAAAAGCCCACCGCCGAGCGCAAGCGCAAGAAGGCTGCCGCCGTGAAGCGCCACTACAAGCGCGTGCGCAGCATGCAGCTGCCCAAGAAGCTGTACTAAGCACAGCCCGGCGTTGACACCAGACGCCACAAAACCCGCGCTAGGGACGCCAAGCGCGGGTTTTTTGTTTTCTACACCGTTTGACTGGAGAAACACAATGAGCCTCAAGGACCAGATCACCGAAGACATGAAAACCGCCATGCGCGCCAAGGACAGCGAGCGCCTGGGCACCATCCGCCTGCTGCAGGCCGCCATGAAGCAAAAGGAAGTGGACGAGCGCATCACGCTGGATGACGCGGCCATCGTGGCCATCGTGGACAAGCTGATCAAGCAGCGCAAGGACAGCATCACCGCCTTCGAGGGCGCGGGCCGCCAGGACCTGGCCGACAAGGAAAAGGCCGAAATGGCCGTGCTGCAGGCCTACCTGCCCGAACGCATGTCGGCCGACGAAGTGGCTGGCGCAGTGAAGGCCATCGTGGCCGAAGTCGGCGCAGAACTGGGCAAGACGGTGGGCCCCGGCGACATGGGCAAGGTGATGGGGGTGGTCAAGACCCGCCTGGCCGGCAAGGCCGACATGGGCCAGGTGTCGGCCGCCGTGAAGGCCGCGCTGAGCAGTTAATTGCCACTATGCTATTCATAGCTGCTTGCGCTTGATCTGTCTCGATCACAGACCCATTTGGCATTGAGTTCATTCGCTGGCAAGCGCTGGTAGCTATCGTTTTTGCTGCGCCGCACACGCCCCGCTCAACAGCCGCTTGGACACCCACAGACCCGACTGCTGACAGACCGCTGGGCTGCGCGGGGCGCGGCCCCCGTACTGGGCGTCCCCCCGCCATTCCGTGTGCAGCGGCGAACGTCCTGCCAACGTCACGAAAGACGCAGACACGGGCGCGCACATTGAACGGACGCTCTCCTCGGTGAACAATGGCGGGCTTACATCGTTTGAAAAGCCATCCATGCAGCAGCAACGCACCCACAAGATCGCCGTGATCGCCGGAGACGGCATCGGCAAGGAAGTCATGCCCGAAGGCCTGCGCGCCGTGCAGGCCGCCGCCCGGCGCTTCGGTCTGAACCTGGAACTGCACACCTTCGACTGGGCGCATTGCGACTATTACGCCCGGCACGGCCAGATGATGCCCGACGACTGGAAGGCGCAGCTGTCGGGCATGGATGCGATCTTCTTCGGCGCCGTGGGCTGGCCGGCGACCGTACCCGATCACATCTCGCTGTGGGGTTCGCTGCTAAAAATGCGCCGCGAGTTCGACCAGTACATCAACCTGCGCCCCGTGCGTCTGTTCGAGGGCGTGCCCTGCCCGCTGGCCGGCCGCAAGCCCGGCGATATCGACTACCTCGTGGTGCGCGAGAACACCGAGGGTGAATACACGTCGCTGGGCGGCGTCATGTACGAGGGCACGGACCGCGAGATCGTGATCCAAGAGTCGGTCTACTCGCGCCACGGCGCCAACCGCCTGCTGAAGTTCGCCTTCGACCTGGCGCAAAGCCGCCCGCGCAAACACGTGACGCTGGCCACCAAAAGCAACGGCATCGCCATCAGCATGCCCTGGTGGGACCAGCGCGCCGACGATGTCGCCAAGGGCTACCCCGAAGTCACGCTGGACAAGCAGCACATCGACATCCTCACCGCGCGCTTCGTGCTGCAGCCCGGCCGCTTCGACGTGGTGGCCGCCACCAACCTGTTCGGCGACATCCTCTCCGACCTGGGGCCCGCCACCACCGGCACCATCGGCCTGGCACCGTCGGCCAACCTGAACCCCGAGCGCACCTTCCCCAGCCTGTTCGAGCCCGTGCACGGCTCGGCGCCCGACATCTATGGCCAGAACATCGCCAATCCCATCGCGATGATCTGGTCCGGCGCGTTGATGCTGGACTTCCTGACCCACGGCCAAGGCGCGGGGCGGCAGGCCCACGATGCCATCATTGCGGCCATCGAAGAGATCATCAAAAGCGGCCCGCGCACGCCAGACCTGGGCGGTGTGGCAAGCACCACGCAGGTGGGCGAGGCCATCGCCGCGCGCATCGCGCACGGGTAACCCCCGCCCGCAGGGCGCGGCATGTTTCCGTCAACGGACTTACGCTATTGATTAAATAGCATGCAGCGCTTGTCCATCAAGCGCTACAGCCCATTTCAGCAACATATTGCGCAAGCGCCCGCTGCGCGCAATGGCCGCGTTCCCGCCGCGGTCCGTGCGGCCGGGTTAGCATAGCCCCCCACACTATATTTTCGAGTCATTCCATGTCCCACACCCACGGGCAAAAAGACAAGCTGATCGCACGCGTGCGGCGCATCAAGGGCCAGATGGAGGGCATCGAGCGCGCCCTGGAGGGTGACGCCGCGTGCGCGGAAGTGCTGCGGCAGCTCGCTTCGGCACGCGGCGCCATGAATGGTCTGACCACCGAAGTCATGCTGGGCCACCTGCAGGCTCATGTGGTGGACGCCGGCACCGATGCCGAGCGCCGCACCGGCGGCGAAGAAATGATGGACATCCTGCGCTCGTACCTGAAATGACTTCCTCCACCCTGCACACCGCGGGCGCGGCGCCCGCACCCTTCCCCGCCGACCATCACCACGTCTTCCTGGGCGCGGAGCACCAGCGCAACGAGCGGCGCGTGTGGCTCGTGATCGCGCTGACGGCCGGCATGATGGTCGCCGAGATCCTGGCGGGCAAGCTGTACGGTTCGATGGCCCTGGTGGCCGACGGCTGGCACATGTCCACGCACGCCGGTGCCATGCTGATCACGGCGCTGGCCTATGGGTATGCACGCCGCCATGCGGCCAACCCACGCTTCTCGTTCGGCACCGGCAAGATGGGCGACCTGGCTGGCTTCGCCAGCGCCGTGGTGCTGGCCATCGTGGCGCTGCTCATCGCGTGGGAGAGCTTCCTGCGGCTGACCAACCCCGTGCCCATCCGCTTCGAGCAGGCGATCGCCGTGGCGGTGATCGGCCTGGTGGTGAACCTGGTGTCCGCCCGCCTGCTGCATGGCGGACAGGGGCACCACCACCATGGCCACGATCACGGGCACGACCATCACCACGCCGACCACGACCACGACCACGACCACGACCACGGCCGCCATGGCCACGACAACAACCTGCGCGCGGCGTACCTGCATGTGCTGGCCGACGCGCTGACCTCCGTGCTGGCCATCGCGGCGCTGCTCGTGGGGCGCAGCTACGGCTGGCTCTGGGCCGACCCGGCCATGGGCGTGGTGGGCGCCCTGGTGATCGCCCGCTGGTCCTGGGGTTTGATCCGTGACGCCGGCGGCGTGCTGCTGGATGCGCCGGCCGAAGGACCGCAGGTCCGCCAGGAGATCGAGGACATCCTCGCCGCCACGGGCGACACGCTGAAAGACCTGCACGTCTGGCAAATCGGCCCGGGCCATTTTGCTGCCATCGTTTCCGTCGCCTCGGCCACGCCGCAGCCCGCACAGCACTACAAGGCCCTGCTGCTGCCGGTGCACGAGCTATCGCACGTCACCGTGGAAGTACAGGCGCTTTAAGCACACATGCCATGAATCACCCTCCCTTGCCGTTTTCCCAGGCCTGCGAAAACAACCAGGCGCCCATCTTCGCCGTGCTGCAGCAGGCCTTCGCCGACCGGCGGCATGTGCTGGAGGTGGGCTCGGGCACGGGCCAGCACAGCGTGTATTTCGCGCCGCGCCTGCCCCACTTGGTGTGGCAGACCAGCGACCTGGCGGACAACCACGCAGGCATACGCGCCTGGCATGGGCAGCACCCGGCGCCCAACCTGCGCCCGCCGCTGCTGCTGGACCTGGCGCACAGCGATTGGCCACAGGGCGTCCCTGGCAGCGGGCCGTTCGACGCGGTATTCAGCAGCAACACCGCGCACATCATGGCCTGGCCGCTGGTGCAGCGGCTGTTCGCGCTGGCCGGTGCCCACCTGCCTGGCGGCGGCGTGCTGGCGCTGTACGGCCCCTTCAACTACGGCGGAACCTACACCAGTGACAGCAACCGCGCCTTTGATGCCTGGCTGCGCCAGCGCGACCCGCACAGCGGCATCCGCCACTTCGAGGACATCGTGGCGCTGGCGGCACAGCACGGCCTCGCGCTCGCGCACGACCACGCCATGCCTGCGAACAACCGGCTGCTGGTGTTCCACCGCACCGCCGCCCCGGCGGAGCCTGCCGTAGAGTGACGCCGACACCCCCTCGCCGTCTGCCATGAACCCATCCGAGCCACTGCACCACGGCGCCTGCCTCTGCCAGGGCGTGCGCTTCACGATCCGCGGGCCGCTGGCCCCGATCCAGATCTGCCACTGCGCGCAGTGCCGCCGCGCGCAGGGCAGCGCGTTTGCTGCCAATCTGCCGGTGGACGTGGATCGGCTGCAGTTCCAGGCCGGCCAGGATCTGCTGCGGCGCTTCGAGTCCTCCCCCGGCAAGCGGCGCGTGTTCTGCGGCATCTGCGGTTCGCCAGTATTCAGCGAGCGCGACAGCCTGCCCGGCGTGGTGCGCATCCGCGCAGGCCTGCTGGACGAGCCCGTGGCCACGGCGCCGGCATTCCACATGCATGTGGCCTCGCGCTGCAGCTGGTGGCCCCTCCAGGACGATCTACCCCAGCACCCGCAGGGGTACGTACTGCCCGGCGCGGCCTAGGGCCTGTTCACACTATTTTTGCCAGATGCGTTGCGATCAAAAAGGGCCAGGCGCAAGGCGCCAAACGAAGCTGGGGTGCTACCCCAGCGAGGCTTGGCAACGCCGCGAATGGCCCTTTTTGATCGCAACCCGGAGGGAACGGAGTGAGAACCGCGCCACGCGTCGTTGCCCTCCTAGCCAAGGCCCCGGCCTTGGCGTCGTCACGCGCCTAGGTTGGCGCGGTTTTCACGCCATTCGCACTGGCAAAAATAGTGTGAACAGGCCCTAGAGCGCACCCCTGCAGCCCGGCCGCCGCACGGGCATACTGGAGGCCCGTGCGGCGCCGGCCCCTCCTGGCGGTGCCCTTCCCCCGATTTCTTGCCACGCCTTCCATGACATCGCCCCTTGCCGCCCGTCCCATTGGTGTGTTCGACAGCGGCATTGGCGGCCTGAGCGTGCTGCAGGCGCTGCGCCACGAACTGCCGCACGAGCATTTCGTCTACCTGGCCGACAGCGGCAACGCTCCCTATGGGGACGCCAAGGGCGACGCCTTCGTGCAGCAGCGCACGCTGGCCATCGCCCGCTGGCTGCGCGAACACCACGGCATCAAGGCGCTGGTGGTCGCCTGCAACACGGCCACCGCCGCCGCGGTGGAACAACTGCGCGCCGCCTTGCCCGACCTGCCCGCCATCGGGGTGGAGCCGGCGATCAAGCCCGCCGCCGCCAGCAGCCAGACGCACCACGTGGGCGTGCTGGCCACGCGCGGCACGGTGGGCAGCGCGCGCTTTCAGCGCCTGCGCGATGGGCATTCGGCCGGCACGCGCTTTTCGGTGCAGCCTTGCGACGGCCTGGCGCGCGCCATCGAGCAAAGCACCGAGGAGCCGCTGCCCGCCGCCGCATCCATGGCAAAAATAGAAGCGCTTTGCGTCCAGTACACGGGCGCGCTGGGCACTTTTGGCTTGAAAACGGGCGAGATCGACACGCTGGTGCTGGGCTGCACCCACTACGTGTTCGCCAAGGACATGCTGCGCGCCCTGGTGGGGCCGGATGTGCAGATCATCGACACAGGTGCGCCCGTGGCGCGCCAGACCCGGCGCATCCTCGACCAAGCCCACGCCCTCGCACCCGAGCACGCGGCGGATGGCACGCCGGCAGCGCCGGGGCATATCCAGCTCTACACCACCGGCCAGTTGGCCGCGCTGCAGTCGGCAGCCGAGCGCTGGCTACAGTTGCCCGCGCTGTACTGCGCGGCGCTGCAGATCGACTGAGATTTAAGCCAAAACGGGCCGTAGCGCTTATCTATCAAGCGCTGGCAGCTATTTTTTCAATAGCGTTTCACCACAGCAGCTCACCGCCCGCGTCCAGGTGCGTGAGGTACAGGCGCAGGTCGAACTCGAACTGGTGGTACTGCGGCTCCATGTGGGTGCACAGCTGGTAGAAGGCCTTGCCATGGTCCTTCTCGCGCAGGTGGGCCAGCTCGTGCACGACGATCATGCGCAAGAACTCGTCGGGCGTCTGCTTGAACAGCGCGGCCACGCGGATCTCATGCCGCGCCGCCAGCCGCCCGCCCTGCACCCGCGTGCGGTGGGTGTGCAGCCCCAGCGCATGGCGCACCACGTGGATCTTGCTGTCGAACAGCACCTTGTTCACCGTGCCCGCGTTGCGCAGGTGGCGCGCCTTGAATTCCTGGGCGTAGTCGTACAGCGCCTTGTCGCTGCGCACCGCATGCCCCTCGGGGTACTTGCGCTGCAGCAGCGCGCCCAGTTGGCCCTGCGCCAGCAGCGCATGGGCCTGGGCCTGCAGCGCGGGCGCGTAGGCCCGCAGGTAGGGCAGATCGAGAGGGGCTGTCGTCATCAGGGCGCCGGGCAGCGGCACCAGGCGTGCCGCCGCATTCCAAAGGGCGCCCAGTGTAGGGCGGATTTATTCCGCCTCGATCTTGGAGCTCTTGATCACGCCCGCCCAGTCGGCGAAGTCGCTCTTCACGCGCTCGCCCAGTTGCTGCGGGCCCTGGTAGTCGGCCGCGGCACCCTGTTCCTGCGCCTTCTTGCGGAAGGCCGGGTCTTCCACCACCTTCTTCATGTCGGCGGCCAGCTTGTCGATGACCGGCTTGGGCACCCCTGCGGGCGCAAACAGCGCGAACCACGAGGTGGCGTTCACGCCCGGGTAGCCGGCCTCGGCCGTGGTGGGCGCGTCGGGCAGGCTGGCCAGGCGCTCCTTACCCGTGACGGCCAGCACGCGCAGCTTGCCGGACTGGATGTGGGGCATGAACGGCGGCGCGGTGCCGAAGGTCAGGTCCACCTGGCCGCCCAGCAGGTCCTGCAGCGCGGGGCCCGTGCCCTTGTAGGGAACGTGCACCATCTTGATGCCGCCCTGCTGCTCCAGCATGGCGCCGGTCACGTGCTGCAGCGAGCCGTTGCCCGACGAGGCGTAGTTGAGCTTGCCGGGGTTGGCCTTGGCGTAGGCCACCAGCTCGGCCAGGGTCTTCACCGGCAGGCCGTCGCGCACCACGATGATCTGCGGCGCCGAGATCACGTTGGCGATGGGCTGGAAGTCCTTCTGATCCCACTGCGGTGCCTTGGTGAGATGGGGCGAGATCACGTGGTAGCCCGAGTACTGCATGAGCAGCGTGTAGCCATCGGGCTCGGCGCGCTTGACGATGTTGGCCGCGATGGCGCCGTTGCCGCCACCCTTGTTGTCCACCACCACCGACTGGCCCAGCACCGGCGCCAGCGCCTGCGCGGCCATGCGGGCCGAGATGTCGGTGGTGCCGCCGGCGGCGGCCGGCACGACGAAGGTCACCGTGCGCGACGGGTAGCCGCCCTGCGCCCAAGCCGTGGACAGCGCCAGGGGCGCCAAAGCCGCCAGCGCCAGTGCGCCGAAATGTTTGCGTGTGATGCGCGTGGTCATCATGGGTTGTGTCTCCTTGTTGAAAGTTGTGCGAAATCGGGATGGAAGAATCAGTCCACGGTGGCGCCGGTGTCCTTGACCACGCGCGCCCACTTGGGCAGGTCGGACTGCACCAGCGCACCCAGCTGGGCAGACGTGCCCTTGAACGGCTCGCAGCCCACGACGGAGAGCTTGTCCACCACATCCTTGTGGTCCAGCGCGCGTGCCACTTCGGCCTGCAGCCGCTCGACGATGGGCGCGGGCGTGCCCGCCGGGGCGAACATGGCGTACCACGGTGCCTGGGCGAAGCCCTTGAGCGTCTCGCCGATGGTGGGCACGTCGGGCAGCGCGGCGACGCGCTTTTCGTTCACCACGCCCAGCACCTTGAGCTTGCCCGCCTTGATGAAGGCGATCGACGAGGGCAGGCTCTGCACGGACAGCGGCACCTGCCCGCCCGCCACGTCGGTGGCGGCCGCTGCCGAGCCCTTGTAGGGAATGTGCTGCAACTGGATGCCAGCGGCCTTTTGCAGCAGCTCACCGATCAGGTGGTTGAGCGTGCCGTTGCCAGCCGAGGCGATGGCGTACTTGCCGGGGCTGGCCTTGGCCAGCCGGATCAGGTCCGCCACGTTGTTGCCCGGAAACGAAGGATGCGCCACCAGCACATAGCCGGCGGTGGCGACGGGCGCCACGGGCTCGAAATCCTTGACGGCGTCGAACCCCGGGTTCTTGTAGAGCGCCGGGCCGATCACGTGCGCGCTGTCGGCCGTGACCAGCAGCGTGTAGCCATCGTGCTTGGCACGCGCCAGGGCCGCCGTGGCCAGCGTGCCGCCCGCGCCGGGGCGGTTGTCCACCACCACGCTCTGGCCCATCTGCTCGCTCAGGCGCTGCGCCAGCACGCGCGCAATCGCGTCGTTGGCGCCGCCCGCGGCCTGCGGCACCACCAGGGTGATGGGTTTGGAGGGGTACTTGTCCTGCGCGGCGGCGCCCAGGGGCGCGGTGCACAGCAGTGCGCCCACAGCGGCCCCAAAAGCCAGCGCGGCCCTGCGGCCGTGGAATGCAGTGGTCAAAGGCATGGGTTGTCTCCTGTCGTTATGGATGTGCGGTGAAAGCTACCGCGCCAGCGCGCGCTCGCGGATTGCGTCGAAGCCCGCAGGCACCGGATGCAGGTCCAGCCGGCACCCCGCCTTCACGATCTGGCTGGGCACCTCGTGGCCGATCAGCGCGGGCAGGCGGGCCGCAGTGGCAATCAGCGCCGGCAGATCAATGCCCGTGTCGTAACCCATGAGCTGCAGCGCATGCACCACTTCTTCGGTGCACACATTGCCCGTGGCACCCGGCGCATAGGGACAGCCGCCCAGGCCGCCCAGCGATGCGTCAAAGCGCTGCGCCCCCGCATCGATGGCCGCCAGCACATTGGCCAGGCCCATGCCGCGCGTGTTGTGAAAGTGCAGCGTGAAGGCCATGCCCGGCCAGCGCGCGCGCGCAGCGGCCACCACCTGCCCCACCTGCGTGGGAAAGGCCATGCCCGTGGTGTCGCACAGCGTGATGCCCGCAACGCCCAGGTCGGCGAAGCGCTGCACATGCTCCCACACGGCGTCCAGCGCCACGTCGCCCTCCATGGGGCAACCGAACACGCACGACAGCGACACGTTCACCGGCACCTGCGCCGCCTGCGCCATGGTGATCACCTGTGCCAGTGCCGCGAACGACTGCGCGCGCGTCATGCGCAGGTTGGCGAGGTTGTGCGTCTCGCTGACGGACATGACCAGGTTCAGCTCGTCGGTGCGCGACTCGATGGCGCGCTCCGCGCCGCGCGCGTTGGGCACGAGCGCGGTGTAGGTCACGCCGGGGCGGCGCTCGATCTCGCGCATCACCACCTCGGCGTCGCGCAGCGCGGGGATGGCCGTGGGCGAGGTGAACGAGGTCACCTCGATCTTGGACAGGCCCGCGTGGGACAGTGCATTCACGAGCGCGATCTTGTCCTCGGTCGGCACGAACTGCGCCTCCATCTGCAGGCCGTCGCGCAGGCCCACGTCGCACAGCTCGATGCGCCGCCCGGCGCCGTTCCACACGCTGGTCGTCATTGGATCACTCCCTTGCTGCGCAGCAGCGCGATCTGCTCGGCCGTCAGCCCCGCCTCGGCCAGCACGGCATCGGTGTCGTCCCCCAGGCGCGGCGCGCTGGTGCGGATGGTGCCCGGCGTGGCCGAGAGCTTGGGCACGATGCCCGGCACCTGCAGCTCGTAGCCGTCGCGCGTGCGCTGCGTGAGCAGCATGTCTCGCGCCTGGTAGTGCGGGTCCTCGGCGATGTCCTTGGCGGTATAGACCTTGCCCGCGGGCACGCGTGCGGCGGCCAGCAACTCCATGACTTGCGCCACGGTGCGCTCGGCGGTCCAGCGGCCAATGGCGGCGTCGATCTCGGCCACGCGCGCCACGCGGCCGGCGTTGTCGGCCAGTTGCGGGTCATCGGCCAGATCCTGACGGCCGATGGTGGCCATCAAGCGCTTGAAGATGCTGTCGCCATTGCCGGCCACCAGCACCCAGCCGTCCTGGCAGGGGTAGGCGTTGCTCGGCGCAATGCCCGGCAGCGCGCTGCCCGCGGCCTCGCGCACGGCGCCAAAGGCGCTGTACTCGGGGATCAGGCTTTCCATGCAGTTGAACACCGCCTCGTGCAGGGCCACGTCGATCACCTGGCCCGCGCCGCCGTTCACCTTGCGGTGGTACAGCGCCATCATCACGCCGATGGCGCCGTGCAGCGCGGCCAGCGTGTCGCCGATCGACACGCCCACGCGCACCGGCACGCGGCCGGGCTCGGCCGTGAGGTGGCGCAGGCCGCCCATGGCCTCGCCGATCACGCCGAAGCCCGGCAGGTCGCGGTACGGCCCGGTCTGCCCGTAGCCCGAGATGCGCAGGATGACCAGGCCGGGGTTGAGGGCGTGCAGCGCCTCGGGCGACAGACCCCAGCCCTCCAGGGTGCCGGGACGGAAGTTCTCGATGAGCACATCGGCTTCGGCGATCAGGCGGCGCGCTATGTCCTGCGCTTCGGCCTGGCGCAGGTCCAGCGCCACCGACTTCTTGTTGCGCGACTGCACCTGCCACCACACGGAGGTGCCCTCCTTGATGAGGCGCCAGTTGCGCAGGGGGTCGCCCGCGCCCACGGCCTCGATCTTCACCACATCGGCGCCGAACTCGCCCAATGTCTTGCCGCAGAACGGCCCGGCGATGAGCTGGCCCATTTCGATCACGCGCACGCCGGCCAGTGCCGCGGGCGTGGGGGCAGCGGTGTTGTACTTGGGGGTCATATGTCTCCTGCAATCCAGGCGGCATGATGCGGCGCCCCGGCCGGGCCGCAAAACGCTCAAGCGCGAAGCTGCCATCGCAAACCGGCATGGCCCGCCGCCGCCGCAGTACCATCGCCGCCCATGAAGCTCGACCCGGTCTCCCTGCGCCTGTTCGTCGCGGTGATGGAGGAAAACGCCATCGCCCGCGCCGCCGCGCGCGAACACATCGCGCCCTCCGCCGCCAGCCGCCGCCTGGCCGAGCTGGAGGACGCGCTGCGCGTGGAGCTGTTCACGCGCAGCAACCGCGGCACCGAGCCCACGGCTGCGGCCTACGCCCTGCTGCACCTGGCGCGCGGCGTGCTCAACGACCTGGACGGCATCGCCACGCAGATGCAGGACTTCCGCGCCGGCGTGCGCGGCCACGTGCGCGTGGTGGCCAACATCTCGGCCATCACGCAGTTCCTCCCGGGCGAACTGCAGCGCTTCATGGCCGCGCACCCGCAGGTCGATGTGCGGCTGCAGGAGCAGATCAGCACCGCCGTGGCGCAATCGGTGGCCGAGAACGCAGCCGACGTGGGCATCCTCAACCACGGCAGTTATGGCGAGCGCGTGAGCCTGCTGCCCTACCGCGAGGACGAGCTGGTCCTCATCGTCCCCGCAGGCCATGCGCTGGCGCGCCGCCGCAGCGTGCGCCTGGCAGACGCCCTGGCCTGCGACTTCGTGGGCATGCATCCGGGCAGCGCCATCAACAACCTGCTCACACGCGCCGCGGCCGAGCAGGAGATGCCGCTCAAGCTGCGCATCCAGGTCACGAGCTATGACGCCCTGTGCCTGATGGTGTCCGCCGGCCTGGGCGTGGCCGTGCTGCCGCGCGGCAGCGCCCAGATCTACCGCGGCACGCTGGCCCTGCGCGCCATCACGCTGGATGAGCCCTGGGCACGGCGGCGCCTGTCGCTGTGCGTGCGCTCGGAGGAGTCGCTGTCCAGCGTCGCACGCTTGCTGGTGGACCACCTGCGCGCCGGCGCCCAGGAGGCGCCATGACGAAGGCCACGGCCCACCTGCGCTGGGACATCTTTTGCCAGGTGATCGACAACTTTGGCGACATCGGCGTGTGCTGGCGCCTGGCGGCCGATCTGGGCAGCCGCGGCCACCGCGTTCGCCTGTGGGTGGATGACGCCAGCGCTCTGGCCTGGATGGCGCCGCAGGGCGCACCTGGCGTACAGGTGCTGCCCTGGCCCACGCAGGCGCCCGCAGACGGGCCTGGCGACGTGGTGGTGGAGGCCTTCGGCTGCGAGATTGCTCCGCAATTCATAGCTGCCATCGCTCACCACACAAACGCTACAGGCCCAAAACCCTTATGGATCAACCTGGAGTACCTGTCGGCCGAGACCTATGTGGAACGCTGCCACCGGCTGCCGTCTCCGCTCATGAGCGGCCCGGGGGCGGGCCTGACGCGCTGGTTCTACTACCCCGGCTTCACCGAGCGCACGGGCGGCCTGCTGCGTGAGCCAGACCTGCTGGCGCGCCAGGCCGCATTCGACCGCGCCGCCTGGCGCGCCGGCCACGGCATCGGGGCAGATGAAGTCGCCATCTCGCTGTTCTGCTACGAACCACCCGCCCTGCCCCAGCTGCTGGCGCAATGGCGGCCGCGCAGCGACGTGCGGCTGCTGGTCACGCCCGGACGTGCCACGGCGGCCGTGCGCCAATGGCAGCAGCGGTTTGAGAGTCAAAAAAGCCTCAAAGGCTCATACAGCAAGCGCGAGCAGCTATCAATTTCATATCTGCCACCCTGCCCTCAGCCGGCCTTTGACGAAATGCTCTGGGCCTGCGACCTGAACTTCGTGCGCGGCGAGGACTCACTGGTGCGCGCCCTGTGGGCGGGCCAGCCGTTCGTGTGGCAGATCTATCCGCAGCACGACGATGCGCACCACGCCAAGCTACTGGCCTTCCTGGACTGGCTGCACGCACCAGCGTCGCTGCGGCGCTGGTCGGCCCTCTGGAACGGTCTGGAGACCCGCGGCGAGTTGCCGCCGCTGGACGCGGCGACCCTGGGCGAATGGCGCGCATGTATACAGTCCGCGCGTGCGCGGCTGGTGGCACAGCAGGATTTATTGACCTTACTACTAGGGTTTGTGACGGAGAAAAGCTAGAATCCCCAGTTTTGCGCCATTCGAAGGCGGCACTCGCGTGCCCAGCCGGCGCCCCCGCCGCGGAACATGCGCCGGGGTGGAAGGCGGCCCAGTTCACGCAAACGCCTGGGCCACGCCCGCCCGCCCCGACTTGTGGAGCGGTCAACCTTTCCTTCCCAAGCAAGCCATGAAAATCGCTCAAGAAATCCGCGCCGGCAACGTGATCATGCAGGGCAAAGACCCCATGATCGTGCTGAAGACCGAATACGCCCGCGGCGGCCGCGGCGCCGCTACCGTGCGCATGAAGCTGAAGGCGCTCCTGTCCAACATGGGCACCGAAGTCGTCTTCAAGGCCGACGACAAGATCGACAACGTGATCCTGGACAAGAAGGAGTGCACCTACTCCTACTTCGCCGACCCGATGTACGTATGGATGGACGCCGAGTACAACCAGTACGAAGTGGAAGCCTCCAACATGGGCGATGCCATCAGCTACCTCGAAGACGGCATGGCGGCCGAAGTGGTGTTCTACGACGGCAAGGCCATCTCCGTGGAACTGCCCACCAGCGTGGAGCGCGAGATCACCTGGACCGAACCCGCCGTGAAGGGCGATACGTCCGGCAAGGTGCTCAAGCCCGCGAAGATCGCCACCGGCTTCGAAGTGGCCGTGCCGCTGTTCGTGGACCAGGGCGACAAGATCGAGATCGACACGCGCACGGGCGAGTACCGCAAGCGCGTCTAAGAACACCTTGCGTCCGGCTGCGGACGCTGTTCATGCAAGGGGAGCGTGTCATGCACGCTCCCTTTTTTTATTGAGGACTGGGTGGGTCCTGCAGGGGGCCACGCCCAGCGCCGCATTCACGCGAACAACGCCCTCTCCAGCCTGGTGTACTTGGCGTCTCCCACGGCCTCGCGGATCTTGGGAGCCAGCGCCGCCAGATCCTCATACCCCGCAGCCCCCTCGACCGCCAGATTCAGGCGGAAGCCCTTCAGCCCAAGGCTGGCGGTAAGTTCGGTGGCGATCGGGTAGGCGGCTTGATAGCGCTCGCGCTGCGTGCGCCCCGTGCCATCGACCTGCACCTCGGCGCCGTCCGCCGGCGCTGCGGCCGCGGGTGCCGGCGCTCCCGGTCCGCTCTCCAGCAACCCCTGGTCGATCATGAGCTGCACGTCCTCGCGCGAGATGCCCATGGCCGCCGTGGCCGTCAGCACCTGGTCCAGGGTGCGCTTGCCGTCGAACAGGATGAAGGCTGAGCGCTGGCGCGGCGAAAGCGCACCCTGGCGATCCTTCAGCGCCTGTTGCCCAGCCGGTGTTTTCACGAGAATCATGCCCGCCTCTTCGCTTGGTACGTGATGGAAAAGCGGCATGGAACGCCGCACGGGATCAGCGTCGCACGAATGTGACCATTTGTGAATGAGGTCAAACCGCAGGTCGCCCGTGGGCGCAACCGCGGGGCGCGGCGCGCTAAAGCCCGTCCGCGGGAGCCGGCCGCACGCGGACGGGTCGCGTGGTCAGGCTGACGCTCCACGCCACAGCCAGGCCTACCGGCACGCCGAAGACCCCGGCCGAAATCGGATGGATGCCGAACCACAAGCCATCGACGAGCAGCGCGGAAGGCACCCATTCGCGCACGCTGTCCACCTGCGCCAACAGGTAATACACGGTGACGGACAGGCCGGCGAGCATGCCGGCTACCGCGCCCTGGCGCGTAGTACCGCGCCAGAAGATGCCCAGCACCATCGCGGGCACGAAGGCCGATGCGGCGATGGAAAACGACGCCGACACCATGGGCAGGATTTCCGACGGCTTGAGCGCCGCCACGAACGCCGCGGACAGCGCCACGGAGAGCAGCGTGAACTTGGTCAGGATCACCCGCTGCTCGGGCGACGCCTTGCGGCGCGTTTCCTGGTGGTACAGGTCGCGCACCAGCGCGTTGCTGATGGTGAGCAGCAGGCCATCGGCAGTGGACAGCGCAGCGGCCAGCCCGCCCGCGGCCACCAGGCCGGAGATCACGTAGGGGAGCCCGCCGATCTCGGGCGTGGCCAGCATGATGAGGTCGGCCCCGAAGCGGATTTCGCCGAACTGCACGATGCCGTCGCCGTTCACGTCCTCCACGGACAGCAGCGAGGCGTCCACACGCGCCCATTGCGCCATCCAGTTGGGCAGTTGGTCGAAGCTGCTGCCCACAAGGTTGTTCATGACCTCGAACTTCACCAGCACGGCGAGCGCCGGCGCACTCAGGTACAGCAGTGCGATGAAGAACAGCGACCACGCGACCGACGCGCGCGCGCCCGCCACCGAGGGCACCGTGTAGTAGCGCGTCAGCAGGTGCGGCAGGCCGGCCGTTCCCACCATCAGGCAGAACATCAGCGCCAGGAAGTTGCGGCGCGCATCGTCGAAGGTCTGGCGCTCCTGCGGGGTGCCCTGCGGATCGCCCGCAAACGCCTGGCTGTGGCGCGGCAGGCCGCCCATGGCGCGGGCACGCTCATAGTTGTCGCGCATCTCGCGCGTCCAGCGATCGCGCGCGGCAGCCTCGTCGCGCGGCATGGAGGCCAAATCCCGGCTGGCGGCCACGATCAGCCCCACGTCGGCGTTCTGGGCGCGCAGGCGCTGGATGCGCTCGCGCGCCGCTTCGCGCTCGCGCGCGAGTGCGGCGGGCACGTCGGCCAGCCGCGCCTTGTAATCCTCGGCGCGCTGCAGGTAGGCCGCGACCACGTCTTGCTCGACCTCGGAAGCCAGCAGCCCGCCCTCCAGCGTGGCGATCTTGCCGATCTGTGCTCCCGCCACCACCGGTGCAACGGGGTTGCCGAGCTGCTTGTACGCCAGCCACGACACCGGGATCAGGAACGCCAGCAGGATGACGATGTACTGCGCCACCTGCGTCCAGGTGATGGCGCGCATCCCTCCCAGGAACGAGCACAGCAGCACGCCGCCCAGGCCGAGCATGATGCCGATCTCGAACTGCACCCCGGTCAGGCGCGAGGCGATCAGCCCCACGCCGTAGATCTGCGCCACCACGTAGGTGAAAGAGCACAGCACGGCCGACAGGGCCGCGATGATGCGTGGCCAGCGCCCGCCAAAACGCACCTGGAAGAAGTCCGGAACGGTGTAGAGGTTCATCGCCCGCAGGTGCGGCGCGATGAGCATGGCCACGAGCACGAAGCCGCCCGTCCAGCCCAACAGATAGGCCAGCCCGCCCGGCTGCTCCGGCGTGCCCGAAAAGCCCTGCAGATACAGCGCGCCCGACAGGCTGATGAACGAGGCCGCGCTCATCCAGTCCGCGGCGGCGGCCATGCCGTTGTAGAACGGCGGAATGCGGCGGCCCGCCACGTAGTATTCGTCCGCATCCGTGGTGCGGCCGTACACGCCGATGGCGGCGTAGGCCATCACGGTGAGAAACAGGAAGATGGGGCCGATCCACTGGCGCGACAACCCGCGCTGCTCGGCCCAGGCCATCAGGGCCACGAACCCCAGCAGCCCCGCGATGTACAGCGCCACGATGCGGTTCAGGCGCGCCATGTAGCTGCGCCCCTCGCCGCCGCGTTCAATCATGGGATGTGGCTGTGGCAGCGTCGCGCTGCGCCGCCATGTCCTGCCGTTCGAAGTAGCTCATGGCGGCACAGTAAACGCAGACGATGCCAATGAACATCAGGACTGCCCCCTGGGAGGCAATCCAGTAGCTCAACGGCCATGGACCCACCAGGAATTGCAGGTCGCGCGCGAAGTAGCCGGTGCCGAACGACACCAGCACCCACACGAGCAGCAGGCCCGCCTTCAGCCACAGGTGGCGTGCATCGTGCAGGTCGGGGGCAAAAGGCGCCCCCTCGATCTCTTCCTGCGTGAGCGACCGGCGGTGGGGCATGGCCTGCGGCTGCGGCGCGGTCAGCGCGCCAGTTGCTGCCAGGTATCGATCACGCTGTCAGGATTCAGCGAGATCGACGTGATGCCCTCACGCGCCAGCCACTGGGCAAAGTCGGGATGGTCGCTGGGGCCCTGCCCGCAGATACCGATGTACTTGCCCTGCGCGCGGCACGCCTTGATGGCCAGGTGGATCAGCGCCTCCACGGCCGGGTCGCGCTCGTCAAAGTCGGCGGCCAGCAGTTCCAGGCCCGAGTCGCGGTCCAGGCCCAGGGTGAGCTGGGTCAGGTCGTTGGAGCCGATGGAGAAGCCGTCGAAGTACTCCAGGAAGCGCTCGGCCAATATCGCGTTGCTCGGGATCTCGCACATCATGATGAGCTTGAGCTCGTTCTCGCCGCGCTGCAGGCCGTGCTGTGCCAACAGCTTGGTGACGCGCTCGGCCTGGCCCAGCGTACGCACGAAGGGCACCATGACCTGCACGTTGGTCAGGCCCATGTCGTTGCGCACGCGCTTGATGGCCTCGCACTCCATGGCGAAGGCCTCGCCGAAGTCCTGGCTCACGTAGCGCGCTGCGCCACGGAAGCCCAGCATGGGGTTCTCTTCCTCGGGTTCGTAGCGGCTGCCGCCGATGAGCTTGCGGTACTCGTTGGACTTGAAATCCGACAGGCGCACGATGACGGGCTTGGGCCAGAACGCGGCGGCGATGGTCGCCACGCCCTCGGCCACCTTGTCCACGTAGAACGCGCGCGGGCTGGCATGGCCGCGCGCCACGCTCTCCACGGCCTTCTTCAGGTCGGCATCCACGGCGGGGTAGTCCAGGATGGCCTTCGGGTGCACGCCAATGTTGTTGTTGATGATGAACTCCAGGCGCGCCAAGCCCACGCCTTCGTTGGGCAATTGGGCGAAGTCGAAGGCCAGCTGCGGATTGCCCACGTTCATCATGATCTTGGTGGAGATGGGCGGCATCTCGCCGCGCTGCACCTCGGTCACCTCGGTCTCGAGCAGGCCGTCGTAGATACGGCCGGTGTCGCCCTCAGCGCAGCTCACGGTGACCAGCGTGCCGTCCTTGAGCACGTCGGTGGCGTGGCCGCAGCCCACCACGGCCGGAATGCCCAGCTCGCGCGCAATGATGGCCGCGTGGCAGGTGCGCCCGCCCCGGTTGGTCACGATGGCGCTGGCGCGCTTCATCACCGGCTCCCAGTTGGGGTCGGTCATGTCGGTGACCAGCACGTCGCCGGGCTGCACCTTGTCCATCTCGGCGATGTCGTTGACCAGTCGCACCGGGCCGGTGCCGATCTTCTGGCCGATGGCGCGGCCTTCGGCCAGCACCGGGCCGTGGCCCTTGAGCTTGAAGCGCTGCTCGGCCTGGCCCTTGGCCTGGCTCTTCACCGTCTCAGGGCGCGCCTGGAGGATGTAGAGCTGGCCATCAGTGCCGTCCTTGCCCCACTCGATGTCCATGGGGCGGCCGTAGTGCTGCTCGATCACCAGCGCGTAGTGGGCCAGTTGCTCGATCTCGTCGTCGGTCAGCGAGTAGCGATTGCGCAGCTCGGTTGCCACCTCGGTGGTCTTCACCAGCTTGCCGCTGGCGGCCTTTTCCTGCGCCGTGGAGAACACCATCTGGATCAGCTTGGAGCCCAGGTTGCGGCGGATCACGGCCTGCTTGCCGGCCTGGAGCATGGGCTTGTGCACGTAGAACTCGTCGGGGTTCACGGCGCCCTGCACCACGGTTTCGCCCAGGCCGTAGCTGGAGGTAATGAACACCACGTCCTCGAAGCCGCTTTCCGTGTCGATGGTGAACATCACCCCGGCCGCGCCCAGGTCGGAGCGCACCATGCGCTGCACGCCCGCCGACAGGGCCACCACGTCATGGGCAAAACCCTTGTGCACGCGGTAGGAGATGGCGCGGTCGTTGTACAGCGACGCGAACACTTCCTTCATCTTGTGCAGCACGGCTTCGATGCCCACCACGTTCAGGAAGGTCTCCTGCTGACCGGCAAAGGAGGCATCGGGCAAGTCCTCGGCCGTGGCGGAGGAGCGCACGGCGAAGCTGGCCTGGTCGTTACCCGCCGACAGCGCGGCAAATGCCTCGCGCACGGCCTTTTCCAGGTCGGCGGGGAACGGCTGGCTTTCCACCCAGCCGCGAATCTCGGCGCCGGCCTCGGCCAGCGCGCGCACGTCGTCCACGTCCAGCGCGGCCAGGCGCTGGCTGATGCGGTCGTGCAGGCCTTCGTACTTGAGGAACTCGCGGAACGCATGCGCGGTGGTGGCGAAGCCCGTGGGCACGCGCACCCCCTGGGGCAGTTGGGAGATCATCTCGCCGAGGGAGGCGTTCTTGCCGCCAACGACCTCGACGTCGCTCATTCTCAGGTTCTCAAACGGTACGACCAGGGCGGTCGCCTCGAAACGTGCAGACATGGGAAAGCTCCAGAGTTTAAAAACCGGTCTGCGCCCACCGTCGCGTCAAGGGAAGGCGGGCAGTCGTCGCTCATGCAGCGGCCACGGCTTTGCTGTTGTGGTTGTGGGCCGGCGCGGTGCATGGGGAGAAATTGGGAATAATGGGCGCCATTGTAGGCGGGCTGCCCACCGCAGCGCACGCGCCATCGCATCACCACGCTCTCCTTCCCGCTCTTCCTTTCCCATGCTTGCCACGCACACGCGCACCGTGTTCTATATCTCCGACGGCACCGGCATCACGGCCGAGACCTTCGGCAATGCCATCCTGGCGCAGTTCGACATCCGCCCGCGCCACGTGCGCCTGCCCTTCATCGATACCGAGGACAAGGCGCACCAGGTGGTGCGCCAGATCAACCACACGGCCGAGCTGGAGGGCAAGAAGCCCATCGTGTTCACCACGCTGGTGAACATGAGCGTGCTCAAGATCATCGAGGACGGCTGCAGGGGCATGCTGCTGGACATGTTCGGCACCTTCATCCGCCCGCTGGAGTCCGAGCTGGGCGTGAAGTCACACCACCGCGTGGGGCGTTTCTCGGACATCAGCGTGTCCAAGGAATACAGCGACCGCATCGAAGCCATCAACTTCAGCCTGGACCACGACGACGGCCAGAGCCACCGCGACCTGTCGGGTGCGGACGTGATCCTGATCGGCGTGTCGCGCAGCGGCAAGACGCCCACGAGCCTGTACCTGGCCATGCAGTGCGGCCTGAAAGTGGCCAACTATCCACTGATCCCCGAGGACTTCGAGCGCCGCCAACTGCCGCCCGCGCTGGTGCCGCACCGCAAGAAGATCTTCGGCCTGACGATCGACCCGCAACGGCTGTCGCAGATCCGCAATGAGCGGCGCCCCGGCTCCCGGTACGCCGATCTGGTGAACTGCCGCAACGAGGTGGCCGAGGCCGAGGCGATGATGCGCCGCTCGGGCATTCGCTGGCTGTCCACCACCACCAAGAGCATCGAGGAGATCGCGACCACCATCCTGCAGGAGGTGCGGCCGGAACGGCTGCAGTACTGACCGCCCCTGCATCAAAACAAAAGCGCCCCGAAAGGCGCTTTGTTTTTGATAGCTATCAGCGCTTGACTGGTAAGCGCTAGAGGCCAATTTGGCTTAGATATCAGTGGCGAATCAGGTGGTCGAAGGCCGACAAGGCCGCCGTCGCGCCCGCCCCTGCGGCGATGATGATCTGCTTGTACGGCACGTTGGTGCAGTCTCCCGCGGCGAACACGCCCGGCACGTTGGTGTGGCCCCGGGCGTCGATGATGATCTCGCCAAAGCGCGTCAGGTCCACCGTGCCCTTGAGCCAGTCGGTGTTGGGCAACAGACCGATCTGCACGAAGATGCCCTCGACCGCCACGGTCTTGGCCTCGTCCGTCGTGCGGTCCTTGTAGGTCAGGCCGGTGACCTTGCTGCCGTCGCCATTCACTTCCGTGGTCTGGGCGTTCAGGATGACCGTCACGTTGGGCAGGCTGCGCAGCTTTTTCTGCAGCACGCCATCGGCCTTCAACTCGCTGGCGAACTCCAGCACCGTCACGCTCTTGACGATGCCGGCCAGGTCGATCGCGGCCTCCACGCCCGAGTTGCCGCCGCCGATGACCGCCACGTCCTTGCCCTTGAACAGCGGGCCGTCGCAGTGCGGGCAGTACGTCACGCCCTTGGTGCGGTACTGCTCCTCGCCCGGCACGTTCATGTTGCGCCAGCGCGCGCCGGTCGACAGGATCACGGTCTTGCTCTTGAGCGTTGCGCCGTTTTCGAGTTCGATTTCCACCAGGCCGCCTTCGGTTGCGGCGGGCTTGAGGGCCTTGGCGCGCTGCAGGTTCATCACCTCGACGTCGTAGTCATTGACGTGCTGCTCCAGCGCGATGGCGAACTTGGGGCCTTCGGTCTTGCTCACCGAGATGTAATTCTCGATGTCCACGGTATCCAGCACCTGGCCGCCGAAGCGCTCGGCCACCACGCCGGTACGAATGCCCTTGCGCGCCGCATACACGGCGGCCGCAGCGCCGGCGGGGCCACCGCCGACCACCAGCACGTCAAACGGCTCCATGGCGTTGAGCTTGGCTGCCACGCGGGCATGCGCGCCGCTGTCGATCTTGGCCACGATCTCGGCCAGCTCCATGCGGCCCTGGCCGAAATTCTTGCCGTTCAGGAACACCGTGGGCACGCCCATGATCTGGCGTTCCTTGATCTCGTCCTGGAACACGGCGCCGTCGATGGCCGTGTGCGTGATGCGCGGGTTGAGCACGCTCATCAGGTTCAGGGCCTGCACCACGTCCGGGCAGTTGTGGCAGGACAGGGAGTAGTAGGTCTCGAAATGGAAATCGCCGTCCAGGTTCTTCACCTGCTCCAGCAGGTCCGCCGATTCCTTGGAGGGATGGCCGCCCACCTGCAGCAGCGCCAGCACCAGCGAGGTGAACTCATGGCCCAGGGGGACGCCCGCGAAACGCACGCCGGTGTCCACGCCGGGGTTGGTGATCAGGAAGGACGGCTTGCGCACGGGCGCGTCGTTCTTCTCGACCACGGTGATCTTGTCGGAGAGAGAGCGGATCTCCTGGAGCAGTTCCCGCAGCTCTTGGGAAGTGGCGCCATCGTCCAGCGTGGCGACCAGCTCCACCGGGCGCTGCAGGCGCTCCAGATAGGCTTTCAATTGGGCTTGGAGGTTGGCGTCGAGCATAGGGTTACTCCTAATCAATCTAGTTATGGGCAAAAAAAACCCGGGCGCCTGGCACCCGGGCGTCTTGGTCAGCCGCCGCGGCGGCTGAACGTGGCTGGTGCCAGCTTAGATCTTGCCGACCAGGTCCAGCGAAGGAGCCAGCGTCTTGGCGCCCTCTTCCCACTTGGCGGGGCACACTTCACCGGGGTGGCTGGCCACGTATTGGGCAGCCTTGACCTTGCGCAGCAGATCGGCGGCGTTGCGGCCGATGCCTTCGGCGGTGATTTCCATCGCTTGGATCACGCCCTGGGGGTCCACGATGAACGTGGCGCGGTCTGCCAGGCCCTGGCCTTCGCGCAGGCAGTCGAAGTTCTGGCTGATTTGCCAGGTGGGGTCGCCCAGCATCGTGTACTTGATCTTGCGGATCGTGTCGGAGGCGTCATGCCATGCCTTGTGCACGAAGTGCGTGTCGGTGGACACGGAGTACACCTCAACACCCAGCTTCTGCAGCTCGTCGTAGTGGTCGGCCACGTCGCCCAGCTCGGTGGGACACACGAAGGTGAAGTCGGCCGGGTAGAAGAAGAACACGGCCCACTTGCCCAGGACGTCCTTCTCGGTCACTTCGATAAACTTGCCGTTCTTGAAGGCTTGCGCCTTGAAAGGCTTGATAGTGGTGTTAAGCACGGACATTGCTGTTTCCTCTTACTTAGGTTGATGGGCTAGAACAAGACTGAAGTTTAGGCCGGATCGAATGATAAATCCAATAAATTGAACACATCAATTGAATTGATATTGACTATCGTCTCATTCCATTCGAGAACACGACTCAGCATCACACGCAGGCAAAGCCTGCATGCAGGGGCATTGTCTTGCCCCCTGGTGCCAGGGTCATGACAATGCCCCTTTCTGACTGAAAGGAGAAGCCCCATGAAAGGCGACGCGCAAGTCATCGCACACCTGCAGGCCCAGCTGAAGAATGAGCTCACGGCCATCAACCAGTACTTCCTGCACTACCGCATGCTCAAGCACTGGGGCTTCGACAAGCTGGCCAAGAAGGAATACGACGAGTCCATCGGCGAGATGAAGCACGCCGACCGGCTGATGGACCGCATCTTCATGCTGGACGGCCTGCCCAACCTGCAGGACCTGGCCAAGCTGCAGGTGGGCGAAGACGTACCCGAGATCCTGGAATGCGATTTGCGCGCCGAGCGCGGAGCGCAGGCCACCATCAAGGAAGGTATTGCCTACTGCGAGTCCGTACGCGACTACGTCTCGCGCGAACTGCTGGAAGACATCCTCGAAGACACCGAAGAGCACATCGATTTTCTGGAAACCCAGATCGAACTGGTCGCCAAGGTCGGGCTGCAGAACTACCTGCAGTCCCAGATGGGCGACGCCGACTGAGCCAGGCGCCAGGCGCCTGACACGGTGCCTTCCACCCTGCGCACGACCGCGTGCACTCCATCCAACGGGCTGCGGCCCGTTTTTTCATGCCTGTATCGGCGAAACCACCACCGCAAACACGCGCCACACGCCGACGCCGCTGTAAGGCAAATTCCTACAAAGGCTGCTCATCCGCCAGACGCCACGCAGCGCCGAACCCCGACTTAATTTCTTTTTGCCCCGGTTTCACAATCCATTTCATCGGATCACGCAACACATGCAACGTTATGCAACGCAGTGATCCCCTCTTGGAAAGGATTGCCCCATGACCTCCGAACAACTGCTCGCCGAAATCCGCGAAGCCAACCTCACTTACCTGATGCTGGCGCAGACCCTGATCCGCCAGGACAAGGCCGAAGCCGTGTTCCGTCTGGGGCTGAACGAAGAAGCGGCCGACATTCTGGCATCGCTGTCCGCCGCACAGGTGCTCAAGCTGGCCTCACGCAACACGCTGCTGTGCAGTTTCCGCGTGGACGACGAACTGGTGTGGAGCCTGCTGACCAGCCACAACACGCCGCGCAAAGCCGCCAGCGAAGCCACCAACACGCTGCACGCCAACATCCTGATGGCCAGCCGCGTCTCCGAAGTGCTCTGAAGTCCCACGCCAGCGTTCCCTCTTCTTCCGAAAGCCCGCCATGTCCGCACCCGCCAAGAGCGTTCTCAACGAATCCAAGCAAATCGAACGCGCCGCCATGCTGATCGAGATGGGAGCCCGCATGCAGGTGCTGGAGTCCGAGACCACGCTGTCGTACGAACGCCTCATCCGCCTGTACAAGGAGATCGCGGGCAAGTCGCCGTCCAAGGGACAGCTGCCCTTCTCCACGGATTGGTTCCTCACCTGGCAGGAAAACATCCACAGCTCGCTGTTCCTGAACATCTACGAATACCTGTCCAAGGGCGTGAGCCTGGACGCGGTGGAGCTGCTCACCAAGGCCTATCGCCTCTACAACGAGCAGGTGGCCGCGGCGCAGATCGACCCGCTGCTGTCCTTCACGCGCGCCTGGCGGCTGGTGAAGTTCGTGGATGCCGGCATGCTCACGCGCACCAAGTGCTCGCAGTGCGGCGGCCAATTCGTCACCGAGCTGTACGAGAACCGCCACTACACCTGCGGCCTGTGCAACCCGCCCGCACGTGCCGGCAAGAGCAAGAGCGCCGGCGCACTCACGCTGCACTAATTCAAGTCAAAATGGCTTCTAGCGCTTACCCATCAGGCGCTAACAGCTATTAAATAAATAGCATAACGGCGCGGCAATGGGCTACCGGCCCGCCAGCAGACCGCGCACGTTGGCATCCATGGGCAGTGCATAGTCGTGCGCCGCCAGCACCGCGTTGCCCGCGCCCACCAGCTTCAGGCTCACGTAAACCGCCTGCGACGCCACCGCGTAGGTGCCCACCAGCACGGCCTGGGCCGCCTGGGCGCGCGCCACCTCCTGTGCGTGCCGCGACAGCAGCAGCTCGCCCTGGCCGGGGCGCATCGCCAGGGTCTCGCGCATGCGCAACTCGGTCACGCGCAAGCCGCGCTGGGCCAGCCGGCCCGCCAGTTGCTCGGCCACCAAGCGCCCCAGGCGCGAAGATTCATCCAACCGGTCCAACTGCACCACCGTTGCCACCAACACAGGGGTATCGGGATCCAGCGGCACTTGCAGCAACAGCGCATCCGCGGCGCCGTGGTTGCTGGCCATCAGGTCCACGGGGTCGCTGCTGGCCGCAGCGCCGTAGTAGTAGCGTGCGCAGCCCGGCAGGGCCAATGCGCTGGCGGTCAGCACCGCTGCCAGCAGCACGCGCCGCTGTATTCCAATGCGTTGCGTCATGCGGTCTCCCTCCTTCATGGCACGACCCGCCAGGTCGTGAGGGGCCCCGGCGCCGCAGCGGGGCGCTGGTACAGCGGTGCGTCCGGCTGCGCGATCGTGTACACGTCAGATGTGCGCACCAGCACCCGGCCCTCGCTTTCCAGCGACGTGACGACCAGCACCTCGGTGCGCATCGGCACACTCGCGTCCGCATGCGTTGCATTGCGCCGCACGTACACACCTTCGGCCAGGCGCTGCAACGGCGCCGCGGACGCCGCACCCGCGTGGTGCTGCACCAGCTGGGTGCTGGCCCGCAACCGCAGGGCTACGGGTTCGGTGGTTACGGCGATGCCCCGCTCCACCAAATGCGTGACCAGCAACTCGCGAAAGCCGCGCTGAAAGTCGGAGGCCTGGGGGGCCATCTCCACATGGATCGGGTGCTGCCCTGCGGGCCACGCACGCAGCCGGTCGGCCACATGCGCCGCCACGTCGGCAGCCAGCACGTCCCATTGGCGGACTGCGTTCACCGCCTGTTGCTCCGTGGGCGCGTGCGCCCCCTCCGGCGTCGCGCCGTGCGGCGCCGTTGGCAGGGGCGCGCAGCCGGCCGCCAGCCCGGCCAGGACGCAGAAGGCCAAAACCCGGTTTCTCATGATCGAAGAATATGTATTGCGTGACGACCGGCCATGCTAGCCGGTGCGCCTGCGCCCCAAGGGTGGAACAAGACGGGCTTTGCGGGCTAGATCAGCCTCAGGCCGCCGCGCCCTGCCCGGCAAGCGAGCGCACCGCGGCCCGCAGCGGCGCCACCTGCCGGCACACCAGCGCCAACTGGGCCTGCACGAGCGATAGGCCGTCGCCGGAGGCATCGGCCGCCTGCTCCAGCGCCAGCGCCAACCCCTCGGCAGCGCCATCCTCCTGCGCCAGCGCATGCCGCCCGCGCAGCGCCTGGGCCATCTGCTCGATCTGGTCCGCGGCCTCACGGGCGGCGCGCTCTGCCAACGAATCGGCCGCCACGTCGGCCGGCAGACCGCGGTGCGCACCCAGGGCCGACAGATAGCTCAACAGCGTGTGCGAGAGCACCAGCAACTGCAGGCCCACGCGCGCGTGGCGGCGCACCCAGCGCGGCTCCAGCAGCATGTGCGACAGGGCGGCAGACAGGGCCGCATCGGCGTTGTGCGCCACGCGGCGCGCCAGGCGGTAGTCCAGGTCGTCGTCCTTGCCCGTGGCGTACTGCGACATGATCTCGCGCAGGTACAGCGCATGGGCCTCCAGCGCCTCGGCCGCCACGGCACCCAGGCGCTTGCCCTGCCAGTCAGGCAGCACCAGGAACATGGCGGCCGCTGCGATGAGACTGCCGATCACCGTGTCCAGCAGGCGCGGCAGGATGAGCGTGTAGCCTTCGCCCGTGGTCTGGTTGAAGCACAGCAGCACCATCAGCGTGATGGCCGCCGTGGCCAGCAGGTAGCGCTGGGTGCGCGTAAGGAAGAACAGCACCCCCGCCGCCACGGCCAAGAGCGCCTGCAGGGTCGGGCTGGGGAACAGCTCCAGCAACGCCCAGCCCGCCACCAGCCCCAGCGCGGTGCCCAGCACGCGCCGCGCCACGCGGGACACGGTGGCCCCATAGGTCGGCTGGCAGACGAACAGCGTGGTCAGCAGGATCCAGTAGCCATGCCGCGGGTCCGTGAGCTGCATGGCGGCATACCCCGCGGCCAACGCCAGCGTGAGGCGCACCGCATGCCGAAACAGCACCGAGCGCGCATGCAGCTGCGCACGCACGCGGCCCCACGCATCGGCCAGCGAGCGCGGCGTGCGGTCGAACAATGCGATGTCCCCCAGCACCGCGTTTTGCATGGGCAGCGTGGCGGTGGTGAGTTGCGCGTCCAGCGTGCTGAGGTTGCGCGCCAGCGCGCGCAGCGAGCGCAGCGGACGCTGCCAGGCGCTCTGGCCCTGGCGCTCCAGGTAGGTGATGGAATCATGCAGGTCTGCCAGTGCCTGCGCATGCCCCGCATCGCGTACCAGCGGGCGGCGCCGGCGCAGTGCTTCACCCAGCTGCGTGCAGGCCATGCCCTGCAGCGTGAGGACGCGCTGGCAGCGGTACAGCACATCGCTGTGAAAGAGCACGTCCGCCCATTCGTTGTAGTGGTAGTGCGAGGAGCTCGCGCGCTCGTGAATATCCTGGGCGATGAAATACAGGTTGAGCAGCTGCAGCAGCCGTCCCTGGGGCGGCTGCGCGCCCATGCGGCTGAACAGGCTTTCCTTGGCGCTGTTGAGCGCCGCCACCACGCGCGCATTGGTCTGTGCCAGCGCCAGCCGCCTTTGCTGCACATCCACGCCGCGCACGGGCTCGAAGACGCTGGCCTTGAGCCGCAGGTAGGCGCCCAGCTCCTCGTACAGCGCAGCCATGCCATGCCGCAGGGGCAACAACGGCGTGAGCACACACCACGCCAACGACAACAGTCCGTACCACCCCGCGCCGGCCAGCAGCAGCGCAGGCATGCGCCACCAGGGCTGCGTGTCGCCCGCACCCTGGGGCACGCTGAGTGCCGCATACAGCGCCAGGATCACCGTGGCCGAAGCGATCGCACGGTAGCGCCCGCCGACCGCGCCCAGCAATGTGAAGACGAAGCTGCACACCAGCAGCACCACCAGGAACCACAGCGGCTGGTCCACGAGCGCCGCCACCGGGAAGGCCACCAGCGCGAAGCACGCCAGTGTGACCAGCAGCGCCTTCAGGCGGCCGCGCCAGCTGTCATCCGTCTCGGCCAGCGCAGACGCGAGCACGCCCAGGAACAGCGGCACCACCAGCTCCACCTGGTGCGTGCCCCAGCTCCAGGCCATGGCGCCGCCCAGCGCGAGCAGCACGCGCAGGCCGTAAGCCCAGGCGACCTGCGCGCCCAGGCGTTGCAGCCACTGCGCCGTGATGCCGTCTACCACGCCCGTACCTCAGCCCGTATTGCGCAGTCCCGCGGCAATGCCGTTGATGGAGATGTGAATGCCGGTCTGCACGCGCTCGTCGCCCTGGCCCGCGCGCCAGCGGCGCACCAGCTCCACCTGCAGGTGGTGCAGGGGGTCGATGTAGGGGAAGCGGTGCCGTATGGAGCGCGCCAGCGCCGTGTTGGCCGCCAGGCGCTGCTTTTCCCCCGTGATGCGCGTGAGCGCGTCGGCCGTGCGCTGCCATTCGGCCTCGATCACACCGAACACCTTTTTGCGCAGGCGCGCATCGGCCACCAGCTCGCTGTAGCGCGAGGCCAGCGCCAGGTCGCTCTTGGCCAGCACCATGTCCATGTTGGACAGCAGCGTGCGAAAAAACGGCCACTGCCGGTACATCTTCTGCAACAGCGCCAGCTGGGCCTTGGGGTCCTTGCCCGGTGCATGCGTGAAGGCATCCACCGCCGCGCCGAAGCCAAACCATCCCGGCAGCGTGAGGCGGCACTGGCCCCAGCTGAAGCCCCAGGGAATGGCGCGCAGATCCTCGATCTGCTGGCTGGCCTTGCGGCTGGCTGGGCGCGAGCCGATGTTGAGCTCGGCAATCTCGCGGATCGGCGTGGAATTGAAGAAGTAATCGGTGAAGCCCGGCGTCTCGTACACCAGCGCGCGGTAAGCCTCCATGCTGGCCTGAGAGAGCTGCTCGGCCGCTTCCAGGAACGCCTTGGTGGCGGACTTGGTGGGTTGCAGCAGCGTGGCTTCCAGCGTGGCGGCCACCAGGGTCTCCAGATTGCGCCGGCCGATCTCGGGGTTGGCGTACTTGGAGGCGATCACCTCGCCCTGCTCGGTCAGGCGGATCTGCCCGCGCACGGTGCCGGGCGGCTGCGCCAGGATGGCCTGGTAGCTGGGCCCGCCGCCACGCCCCACCGTGCCGCCACGGCCGTGGAACATGCGCAGCTGGATGGGCGCGCCCGCCTGGGCGGCGTTCATCTCGTCGAACAGCGCCACCAGCGCGATCTCGGCGCGGTACAGCTCCCAGTTGCTGGTGAAAATGCCGCCGTCCTTGTTGCTGTCGCTGTAGCCGAGCATGATGTCCTGCTCGGCCCCGCTGGCGCGCACCAACTGCGCGATGCCAGGGATCGCGTAGAACTCGCGCATGATGGGCGCGGCATTGCGCAGGTCCTCGATCGTCTCGAACAGCGGCACCACGATCAGGTCCGCCCTGGCGCCCGTGTCCAGCGTGCCTTGCAGCAGACCCACCTCCTTTTGCAGCAGCAGCACCTCCAGCAGGTCGCTCACCGTCTCGGTGTGGCTGATGATGTAGTGGCGGATGGCGTCGTCGCCATAGCGCTCGCGCATCTGGCGCGCGGTCTCGAAGATGGCGACCTCGCCCGTCGTGTGCTCGGAATACGGCGCCCCCACCACGCGCAGGGGCCGTGCGTCACACAGCAGGCGCAGCAGCAACGCGCGGCGCGCGGGCTCGGGCAGGGCCTCGTAGTCGGACTCCACACGGGCGGTGGCCAGCAGTTCGGCCACCACGCGCTCGTGCTGGTCGGAGCTTTGGCGCAGATCCACCGTGGCCAGGTGAAAACCGAACACTTCCACTGCGCGCATCAGCGGGCGCAGGCGTTCGCCCACCAGGGCCGCACCGCGGTGCGAGCGCAGCGAAGCCTCGATCACGCGCAGATCGGCCAAAAACTCGCCCGCGCTGGCGTACGCATTCTGTGGGGCTACGGCATGGCGTGCAGCCTCGCCGCCCGTCAAATCCCTGAGCGTGGCGGCCAGGCGCGCGTACACGCCCGTAAGTGCGCGGCGGTAGGGCTCGTCGCGGCGGTGCTCGCTGGTGTCGGGCGAGCGTGCGGCGAGCTGCAGCATCTCGGCCGAGACCTGCACCAGGTTGCTGGAGAGCGACAGCTCGCGCCCCAGGTGATGCACCTCGGTCAGGTAGTGGCGCAGCGCCACCTCGGCCTGGCGGCGCAGGGCCAGGGCCAGCGTGTCGGCGCTCACGTTGGGGTTGCCGTCGCGGTCGCCACCGATCCACTGGCCCATGCGCAGAAAGCTCGCCACGGGCTGGTTGCCGCCCAGCTCGCGCTCCAGCTCGGCATAGATCTTGGGGATCTCGTGCAGGAAGGTGTATTCGTAGTACGAAAGGGCGTTCTCGATCTCGTCGGCCACGGTGAGCTTGGAGTAGCGCAGCAGCCGCGTCTGCCACAGCTGGGCCACGCGCGCGCGCAGCTGCGCCTCGTTGGCGGCCAGCTCGCGCGGGGTGAGCGTGTCCTTCGCACTGTTGTAGAGCTGGGCGCGCGCCTGGATATCGTCGCGCTGGGTCAGCAGCAGGGCGATCTCGCGCTCCGCGTCCAGGATGCTCTTGCGCTGCACCTCGGTCGGGTGGGCCGTGAGCACCGGCGCCACATAGCTGGTGGCCAGCGTCTGCGCCACGGTGCGCGGCGCGATGCCGGCCCAGCGCAGGCGCGCCAGTGCCACCTCGATGCTGCCCTCCTGCGCGCTGCCCGCGCGCTCGTGCACGGCGCGGCGGCGGATGTGGTGGCGGTCCTCGGCCAGGTTGGCCAGGTGGCTGAAGTACGTGAAGGCGCGGATCACGCTCACCGTCTGGTCGCCCGTCAGGCCCTTGAGCAGCTTCTTCAGCGCCTTGTCGGCCTCGTGGTCCGCGTCGCGCCGGAAGGCCACTGACAGCTTGCGGACCTGCTCCACCAGGTCATAGGCCGCCACGCCCTCCTGCTCGCGGATCACGTCGCCCAGGATGCGCCCCAGCAGGCGGATGTCCTGGATCAGCGGCAGGTCCTTGTCGGTCTTGCGGGCGGGCGCCGGCGCCGCGGCGGCGTCGGTCTTGCGGGCGGGGGCGGTCATGCGCAAAGGTCTCCTGGCGCGCCGATGGGATGGTTGATGGAATGGCGCGGCTGTTGCAGCGCAGCATGCTAGCATTCCCCGCTGCCCCGCCGCCGTGCCTGCGGGGGCCGAGACAGACGCCGCAATGACCACTCCCTCCCCCTCGCTTCCTTCCATCGTGATCGCCACGCGCGAAAGCCAACTCGCGCTCTGGCAGGCCGAGCATGTGCAGTCCTTGCTGCGCGCGCGCGGCCACGCCGTGGCGCTGCTGGGCATGACCACGCGCGGCGACCAGATCCTGGACCGTACGCTGTCCAAGGTGGGCGGCAAGGGCCTGTTCGTGAAGGAGCTGGAAGTGGCGCTGGAGGAAGGCCGCGCCGACATCGCAGTGCATTCGCTCAAGGACGTTCCCATGGAGCTGCCCCAGGGCTTCGCCCTGGCCTGTGTGATGGAGCGCGAGGACCCGCGCGACGCCTTCGTGTCGCCCGGCTACGCATCGCTGGACGAGCTGCCCCACGGGGCGGTGGTGGGCACGTCCAGCCTGCGCCGCCAGGTGCTGCTGCAAGCGCTGCGCCCCGACCTGCAGATCGAGCCGCTGCGCGGCAACGTGCAGACGCGCTTGCGCAAGCTGGACGAGGGCCAGTACGCGGCCATCGTGCTCGCGGCCGCAGGCCTGAAGCGCTTGGGCCTGCACGAACGCATCCGCGCCGTGTTCACGCCCGAGCAGATGCTGCCCGCCGCCGGCCAGGGCGCGTTGGGCATCGAGATCCGCGGCGACCGCCACGACCTGCGTGAGGCGCTGGCGCCGCTGGCCCATGAGCGCACCTGGCTCACGGTGACGGCCGAGCGTGCCGTAAGCCGCGCCATGGGGGGGAGCTGCTCCATGCCGCTGGCCGCGCATGGCCAGTGGGACGGCGACACGCTCTCGCTGCGCGCCGCCTGGGGCGACGTCGCGGCCCGGGTGCCGCTGGTGCGCGCCGAGGGCGCGGCCCCCGTGCATACGCTGGAGCAGGCCGACGCGCTGGGACTGGCCGTCGCCGCACAGCTGCGCACTGCGGGCGCGGTGGGAGCGCTCTGACCTTGCCCGTGCCGCCGCCCCGGGCCATCGTCACGCGCCCCGCGCGCGAGGCCACGCAGTGGGCCGCCGATCTGCAGGCGCGCGGCATCGCCGCGCTGGCGCTGCCACTCATCGCCATCGGCCCGGTGACCAACCCGGCTCTGCGCGAGGAACTGCAACAGGCCCGGGCATGCGTGGACCGCTACTGCGCGGTGATGTTCGTGAGCGGCAACGCGGCGCAGTATTTCTTTGAATCAAATATGCCTCTAGCGCTTTCTGGACAAGCGTTAGCAGCTATCAAAACGAGAGTATGGGCTCCCGGCCCCGGTACCGTGGCGGCACTCGTGCAGGCCGGGGTTGCGCCCGAGCGCATTGACGCTCCCGGCGCCGACGCCGACGCCGCGCAGTTTGACTCCGAAGCCCTGTGGCAGGTGGTCGCGCCGCAGATCGGCCCGGGCGACCGCGTGCTCATCGTGCGTGGAGCCAACGCCCCCACAGCCGAAGGCGGCAACGGGCGCGAATGGCTGGCCCGGCAGATTGCCGCTGCGGGTGGCGCGGTGGACTTCGTCGCCGCGTACGAGCGCGGCGCACCCCGCCTCGACGCCCAGCAACTGGTGCTGGCGCAAGCGGCCGCCAGCGACGGCTCGGTCTGGCTGCTGAGCAGTTCCGAGGCCATTGCCAACCTGCATGCTGTGTTGCCCGCGCAACACTGGGGCATGGCCCGCGCCCTGACCACCCACCCGCGTATCGCGCAGGCCGCACGTGCGGCCGGCTTTGGCAGCGTGCACGAATGCCGTCCGGCGTTCGATGAAGTGGCAGCCTCGATAGAATCGCTTTATGAGCAATGAGTCCTCATCCGGGCTGCCCGCACCGGCGCCCGCCGCTCCCCGGCCCGCCGCGGCCCACGGCGGCCGCGCGACCCTGTTCGCGCTGAGCGCCATCGCCATTGCCGCGCTGGCCAGTTCGGTGATGCTGTGGCAGCGGCTGTCGTCCATCCAGGAGCAGTTGGCACGCCAGTCGGCCGACTCCGGCGCCCAGGCCATCGAGGCGCGCACCATGGCCCAGCAAGCGCAGGAACTGGCGCGCGAGACCTCCACGCGCCTGGCCGTGGCCGAAGCCCGCGTGAGCGAAGTCGCGCTGCAGCGCAGCCAGCTGGAAGAGCTCATGCAAAGCCTCTCACGCACGCGCGACGAGAACCTGGTGGTGGACGTGGAAGCCGCCATCCGCCTGGCGCAGCAGCAGGCCCAGCTCACGGGCAGCCTGCAGCCCCTGGTGGCCGCGCTCAAGAGCGCGAGCCAGCGCGTGGAGCGCGCATCGCAGCCGCGCCTGGCGCCCGTGCTGCGCGCCATGGGCCATGACCTGGAGCGCCTGGAGCGCGCCAACGTCATCGACACTGCGGGTCTGCTCGGCCGCCTGGACGACCTGGTGCGCCAGGTGGACGAGCTGCCCCTGCTGGGCAGCGTGGCCCAGGCAGCCAGCATGCGCCGCCCGGCGGGCGAGGCGACGGCGCCCGCCCCCGCTGCGAGCACCGCCAGCCAGCCCCGCTGGCAAGCCACGCTGCACCGCACCTGGGAAGGCGTGCGCGACGAGGTGCGCGGCCTGGTGCGCGTGAGCCGCATCGACCATCCCGACGCCATCCTGCTCGCCCCCGACCAGGCCTTCTTCCTGCGCGAGAACCTCAAGCTCAAGCTGCTCAATGCACGGCTGGGCCTGCTGGCGCGTCGCATGGATTCGGCGCGCGCCGACCTGGCCGGCGCCTACAGCGCGCTGGGCAAGTACTTCGACCCTGCCTCGCGCCGCACGCAGAACGCCATCGAGGCCCTGCAGCAGCTGCAGGCGCACATGAAGACCGTCGAAATGCCCGCGCTGGAGGACACCTTCGCCGCGCTGGCCACGGCCGCGGCCGGCCGTTGACCCGCCCCTAGGACACTCTGCCCATGCGCGCAGCACTCTGGTTCCTGGCCCTGTTCGGTGTGGCCGTTGCCGTCGCCCTGTTTGCGGGCAACAACCAGGGCACGGTCACGCTGTTCTGGCCGCCCTACCGCATCGACCTGTCCCTCAACATGGTGCTGATGCTGCTGTTCGGCGGCTTCACGCTGCTGTACGCGGCGCTGCGCGCCCTGGCGGCGCTGCTGGAGCTACCCATGCAGGCGCGCCGCTGGCGCCTGCTGCAAAAGGAGCGTGCCATGCACGGTGCGCTGCTGGATGCGCTGTCGCAGATGCTGGGAGGGCGCTTCCTGCGCGCCCGCAAATCCGCGGAATCCGCGATCGCGCAGGAGCGCGCCCTCGAAGACGCCAAGGAAGCCCTGCCCCATGGCCGTCGGCTGCGCACGCTGGCCCACATGGTGGCCGCGGAAAGCTCGCATGCGCTGCAGGACCGTGCCACGCGGGAAGCACACTTGCAGCAGGCGCTGGACAACATTCCCGATCGTGCGGTCGCCATCGAGCAGGAATTGCGCGAGGGCGCGCAGCTGCGCGCTGCACGCTGGTCGCTGGACGAGCGCGACGCCACCACCGCGCTGGAGCGCCTTTCCGTCCTGCCGGCCGGCACGGCGCGCCGCACGCTGGCACTGCGCGCCAAACTCAAGGCATCGCGCCTGTCGCACCAGACCGAGCAGGCGCTGGAAACCGCCCGTCTGCTGGGCAAGCACCACGCTTTTTCGCCGGCCGCCGCCGAGAGCATCGTGCGCGGCCTGGCAATGGAACTGATCAACGGCGCCTACGACCCGGCCCAGTTGCAGCGCATCTGGCTGGGGCTGGAGCCCCATGAGCGCGCCATGCCCGAGATTGCCGTGCATGCGGCGCAGCGCCTGGGCCAGTTGGGCGGCGATGCGATGCAGGTGCGCGCATGGCTTCTGCCGGTGTGGGAACGCATGACGGACCCCGCTCAGCCCCCGCTGCCCGATGCCCAGGTGCTCAAACTGGTGCGCGCGCTTGAGGGCAGCCTGCAGGCGCTGGATGCCAACTGGCTGGCGCGCATCGAGTCCGCCCAGCAGGCGGCTCCGCGCAACGCGCGTCTGCAATACCTGTCGGCCAAGGCCTGCCTGCAGCGCAACCTGTGGGGCAAGGCCCAGCAACTCTTCACCCAGGCCGCTCAGCAGCTTACCGATGCGTCGCTGCGCGCCAGCGCTTGGCGCCATCTTGCCGAGCTGGCCGAGCAGCGCGGCGACGCAGAGGCCGCCGCGGATGCCTGGAAGAAAGCCGCCCAGGCGAACGCCTGAGCACCACTCCCCCTTTCCCGTTTGAAGCCACCGGCCGCCTTTGCCGCGGCGGCTGCGCCATGCCTGCTGGACAGCGGTTTTTCAGATTCACTTAACGCAAATTAATTACGAATAGTAGAATTTCAGGCAGTTCTTCATACCAGCATGCGCCCTGGCGCCCTATCCCGGAGACAACGCCATGACTGCTCCCCACGACACCCTCCCGCCCCCCGCCGCCATCCAGCAGCTGCACCACTACGCCTACAAGGCGCGCGACGCGGAGGAGACGCGCCATTTCTACGAGGACATCCTGGGCCTGCCGCTGTACCACATCATCCAGAGCGACTACGTGCCCAGCACGGGCGAGTACTGCCCCTACACCCACTTCTTCTTCCGGCTGCAGGACGGCTCGTTCATCGCGTTCTTCGACCTGGGCGACGACGTGAAGCCCGAGCCCTCGCCCAACACACCCCCGTGGGTCAACCACATCGCCTTCCGCGTGAACACCGTGCAAGAGCTGGAGGACACCAAAACCCGTCTGCAGGCACACGGTGTGCAGGTGCTCGGAGTGACCGACCACCACATCTTCAAGAGCATCTACTTCTTCGACCCCAACGGCATCCGGCTGGAGCTGTCGGCCCAACTGGCCGACACCGCGCAGATGCAGCGCGAAAGCACCACCGCCCACGCCCGGCTGGCCGAGTGGACGGCGCGCAAGGAGCAATGGCGCAAGGAACGCGCCGGCGGCCATGCCAGCGCGCCGCTCAAACCCCAGACCAACGACCGCCCCGAATTCGTGCCCACCACAGGGTCTGAGTAAAAAGCGCCTCCAGCGCTTATCCAGCAAGCGCAAGCAGCTATCAGTATGGAAGCATGGCGGTAACCGAATAAAATGCCCCCATCCTCCGAACCACTGCCCAGGCGGCATCCCACGGGATGCCGTTTTTCATTGCCATGAGCGACACGATCGAACAACCCGGCCTGAACAGCCTCTCCAAGTCCTTTGAGCCCGCCGCCCTGGAGGCCCACTGGGGCCCCGAATGGGAAAAGCGCGGCTACGGCGTGGCAGGCTACCGCGGCACGGGCGCGGCGCAGGCCGGGCAGCCGGCATTCGCCATCCAGCTGCCTCCGCCCAACGTGACGGGCACGCTGCACATGGGCCATGCGTTCAACCAGACCATCATGGACAGCCTGACGCGCTACCACCGCATGTTGGGGCACAACACCGTCTGGGTGCCGGGCACCGACCACGCGGGCATTGCCACACAAATCGTCGTCGAGCGCCAGCTGCAAGAGCAAGGCGTGAGCCGCCATGACCTGGGCCGCCCCGACTTCGTGAAGAAGGTGTGGGAGTGGAAGGAAAAGAGCGGCAACACCATCACCACCCAGATGCGCCGCCTGGGCGACAGCGTGGACTGGAGCCGCGAGTACTTCACCATGGACGACAAGCTCTCCAAGGTGGTGACCGACACCTTCGTGAAGCTCTACCAGCAGGGCCTGATCTACCGCGGCAAGCGCTTGGTGAACTGGGACCCCAAACTGCAGTCCGCCGTGTCGGACCTGGAAGTGGAGAACGAGGAAAAAGACGGCTCGCTGTGGCACATCGCCTACCCCTTGGCCGACGGCAGCGGCCAGCTGGTGGTGGCCACCACCCGCCCCGAGACCATGCTGGGCGACGTGGCCGTGATGGTCCACCCCGAGGATGAGCGCTACGCGCACCTGATCGGCAAGATGGTGAAGCTGCCGCTGTGCGACCGCGAGATCCCGGTGATTGCCGACGCCTACGTGGACAAGGAGTTCGGCACCGGCGTGGTCAAGGTCACGCCCGCGCACGACAACAACGACTACCAAGTGGGCCAGCGCCACAAGCTGCCCATGATTTGCGTGCTCACCCTGCAGGCCACGGTGAACGAGAACGCCCCCGCCAAGTACCAGGGCATGGACCGCTTCGTGGCGCGCAAGGCCATCGTGGCCGACCTGGAGGCCCAGGGCCTGCTGGTCGAGACCAAGAAGCACAAGCTGATGGTGCCCATTTGCACCCGCACCGGCCAGGTGATCGAGCCCATGCTGACCGACCAGTGGTTCGTGGCCATGAACAAGGTGGCCCAAGAAGGCACGGGCGACGCCACCGGCAAGAGCATCGCGCAAAAGGCCATCGACGCCGTGGCCAGCGGCCAGGTGCAGTTCGTGCCCGAGAACTGGGTCAACACCTACAACCAGTGGATGAACAACATCCAGGACTGGTGCATCAGCCGCCAGCTGTGGTGGGGCCACCAGATCCCCGCCTGGTACGACGAGGACGGCAATGTGTACGTGGCCCGCAACGAGCAAGAGGCCCAGGCCCAGGCCCCCGGCAAGACGCTGACCCGCGATGCGGACGTGCTCGACACCTGGTACTCCAGCGCCCTGGTGCCCTTCAGCACCATGGGCTGGCCAAACCAGACCGACGCTGCCACCGACGACTACAACCTGTACCTGCCCAGCAGCGTGCTGGTCACGGGCTACGACATCATCTTCTTCTGGGTCGCCCGGATGATCATGATGACCACGCACTTCACCGGTCGCGTGCCGTTCAAGCATGTCTACATCCACGGCCTGGTGCTGGACGCACAGGGCAAGAAGATGAGCAAGTCCGAGGGCAACGTGCTCGACCCGGTGGACCTGATCGACGGCATTGCGCTGGAGCCGCTGCTGGACAAACGCACCCAGGGCCTGCGCCGCCCTGAGACCGCGCCCAAGGTGCGCCAGAACACACAAAAGGAATTCCCCGAGGGCATTCCCGCCTATGGCGCCGACGCGCTGCGCTTCACCTTCGCCGCGCTGGCGTCGCTGGGCCGCAGCATCAACTTCGACAGCAAGCGCTGCGAGGGCTACCGCAACTTCTGCAACAAGCTGTGGAACGCCAGCCGCTTCGTGCTGATGAACTGCGAGGGCTACGACTGCGGCATGGACACCGCGCAGGGCTGCACTGAAAGCTACCTGCGCTTCAGCCAGGCCGACCGCTGGATCGTCTCGCAGCTGCAACAGGTCGAGGCCGAAGTGGCCAAGGGCTTCGCCGAGTTCCGCTTGGACAACGTGGCCAACACCCTCTACGACTTCGTCTGGAACGAGTTCTGCGACTGGTACCTGGAAATCGCCAAGGTACAGATCCAGACTGGCAACGAGGCGCAGCAGCGCGCCACGCGCCGCACGCTGATCCGCGTGCTGGAGGCCATCCTGCGCCTGGCGCACCCCGTCATCCCCTTTGTCACCGAAGCGCTGTGGCAGGTAGTGGCACCGATTGCCGGGCTCAAGGGCGAGTCCATTGCCGTGGCGGCTTACCCGCAGGCCGAGCCCGCGAAGATCGACGAAGCCGCCGAAGCCTACGTGGCGCGCATGAAGAACACGGTGGACGCCTGCCGCACCCTGCGCGGCGAGATGGGCGTGTCGCCCGCGCAGCGCCTGCCGCTGCTGGCCGTGGCCGACAACGCCGACGATGCCGCCTTCTTGCGCGCCAACGCCGCCGTGCTGCAAAACCTGGCCAAGCTCAGCGAAGTCAAGGTGTTTGACGACGCCGCGGCCTGGGAAAAAGAAGCGCAAAGCGCGCCCGTGGCCGTGGTGGGCGACGCCCGCCTGGCGCTGTTCGTGGAGATCGACGTCGGTGCTGAAAAGGCCCGCCTGTCCAAGGAGGCCGCGCGCCTGTCCGGCGAAATCGCCAAGGCCAACGGCAAACTGGGCAACGAGGCTTTCGTGGCCAAGGCCCCGCCGGCCGTGATCGAGCAGGAAAAGAAACGCGTGGCCGACTTCGGGGCCACGCTGGCGCGCATCGAGGAGCAGCTCGCGCGCCTGGGCTAAGATCAGCCCGATCACCGGACAAGGGCGCTGCAGGCGCCCTTGTTTTTACCCGGCACCCTTTTTCGTGAGGCACCCGACTTGAACGCACCCACCCGTGTCCGCAAGGCCGTCTTTCCCGTCGCGGGGCTTGGCACCCGCTTCCTGCCCGCCACCAAGGCATCGCCCAAGGAGATGCTGCCGGTGGTGGACAAGCCCCTGATCCAGTACGCCGTCGAGGAGGCCTACGAGGCCGGCATCCGCGACATGGTGTTCGTCACCGGCCGCAGCAAGCGCGCGATCGAGGACCATTTCGATACCGCGTACGAGCTGGAGAACGAGCTGGAGAACGCCGGCAAGCGCGAGATGCTCGCGCTGGTGCGCAGCATCGCGCCCGACGACATGAACTGCCTGTTTGTGCGCCAGCCACGCTCGCTGGGCCTGGGCCATGCCGTGCTGTGCGCCGAGCCCCTGGTGGGCAACGAGCCCTTTGCCGTCATCCTGGCCGACGACCTGATGACCGGCGAGCCCGGCGGCCCCGGCGTGATGGCGCAGATGACGGCCGCTTTCGCCAAGCAGGGGCGCTCGCTGCTGGCCGTGCAGGAAGTCCCGCTGGAGCACACCAAGCGCTACGGCATCGTCAAGGGCGAGAGCGCCGGCGGCGCGCTGATCCGCGTCGACGAGATCGTGGAGAAGCCCGCACCCGAAAAGGCACCGTCGCGCATGGGCGTGGCCGGCCGCTATGTGCTCACGCCGCGCATCTTCGAAGAGATCCGCAACCAGCCGCAGGGCGTGGGCGGCGAGATCCAGCTCACCGATGCGATCGCGCGCCTGATGCAGCACGAGACGGTGTATGCCTACCAGTACGCCGGCAAACGGTACGACTGCGGCAGCAAGGAAGGTTTTTTGGAGGCCACGGTCGAACTGGCACTGCAGCACCCGCAGGTGGGCCCACAGTTCCGCGAATACCTCCAATCGCTGGCGCTGTAACGCACCGCCGGGACGGTGCCCCTGCCCGCCGCCCGGGCATGGGATTCCTGTTTTGATAGCTACCAGCGCTTGCCCAACAAGCGCTGGACGGCTATTTAGCCATTAATCACTCAGCGACGGCGCAGCACGTGGATGAATTCTTCGCCCACGGTCTGTTGTTCGACCAGCTCGTTGCCGGTCTGCCGGGCAAACGCCTGGAAGTCGCGCAGCGAGCCGCTGTCGGTCGCCACCACCTTGAGCAGCTGGCCGCTCGCCATGTCGGCCAAGGCCTTCTTGGCCTTGAGGATGGGCAGGGGGCAGTTCAGGCCCCGGGTGTCGATTTCCTTGTGGATGTCCATTTTTCTCAGTCCTTCGGCGCGTCCAGTCCGCGGCGGCGCTCTGCATTTTCCTCGGCGGTGAAGAACACCGGCTCGTGGCCGCGCGAGCGCAGCCAGTCGGCCAGCGCATAGCCTGTGCCCGCGGGCCAGCACTTGAGCTGGTCTGGCTCATAAAAGCGGTGCTCCAGCAGCTCCGGCGACAGGCGCACCTCGCCTTCGGCCCGTACATGGTAGGCGATGATGACCTGGTTCATGCGCATGAACTCATACACGCCCACCAGCTGCACACTGCGCGCGTCCAGGTTGGTTTCTTCCTTGACTTCGCGGGCAATGCCGTCCTCGGGCGTCTCGCCAGCCTCCATGAAACCCGTGATCAGCGCGAACATCTTGGGTGGCCAGAGCGCATTGCGCGCCAGCAGCACGCGGCCGTCCACCTCCACGATGGCCGCCAGCACGGGCGTCGGGTTGTTCCAGTGCGTCCAGCCGCAGGCGGGGCAGCGCAGGCGTTCCTTCTCGCCGCTGTCCTCAATGACCACGATGGGCGCCAGCGCCGTGGCGCAGTGGGTGCAATAGCGGGTTTCGTACGACATAGCGATGCTCCTCCAGCATGCGCCATGGCCGTCACAGCGCTCCGTAATTGATAGCTGCTCGCGCTTGACTACCGGGCGCCAGCGGCCCTATTGATGCCCACTGTGATCTTCACGTTCACGCCGGGAAGACGCCGGTGGAGAGGTAGCGGTCGCCCCGGTCGCACACCACGAAAACGATGGTGGCGTTTTCCTCGCGCTGCGCGATCTGCTGCGCCACCCAGCAGGCGCCGGCTGCGGAGATGCCGGCAAAGATGCCCTCTTCGCGCGCCAGGCGCCGTGCCATGTCCTCGGCATCGTCCTGGCTCACCAGCACCAATTCGTCCACCAACTGGGGCTCGTAGATCTTGGGCAGGTATTCCTCGGGCCACTTGCGAATGCCCGGGATACGCGAGCCTTCCTGCGGCTGCGCACCCACGATGCGCACCGCGGGGTTCTTCTCGCGCAGGAAGCGCGCGACGCCCGTGATGGTGCCCGTGGTGCCCATGGCGCTCACGAAATGGGTAATGCGCCCCTCGGTCTGCTCCCACAGTTCGGGGCCGGTGGTCTCGTAGTGGATGCGGGGGTTGTCCGGGTTGGCAAACTGGTCCAGCACCACGCCCTTGCCCTGCGCCACCATCTGGTCGGCCAGATCCCGCGCGTATTCCATCCCCCCGCTCTTGGGCGTGAGAACCAGCTCCGCGCCGAAGGCCTTCATGGTCTGCGCGCGCTCCACGGACAGATCCTCCGGCATGATCAGCACCATGCGGTAGCCCTTGATGGCCGCAGCCATCGCCAGGGCAATGCCGGTGTTGCCCGACGTCGCCTCTATCAGCGTATCGCCGGGTTTGATCTCGCCGCGCTCTTCGGCCCGGCGGATCATCGACAGTGCCGGCCTATCCTTCACCGAACCCGCCGGGTTATTGCCTTCCAGCTTGCCCAGAATGACATTGCCGCGTGCCGCGTTGTCCTGTGCACCGATGCGCTGCAGTGCGACCAGCGGCGTGTGTCCGATCGCGTCTTCAATGGTGGGGTAGGTCTTCATACCGCGTTACTGTGCCATAATTTGCGACTTCGCTTTCGCGCCTGCCCGGGTGGTGAAATTGGTAGACGCAGGGGACTCAAAAAGAGGTTTGTGTACCTTTTTTTGAAATTCGTGAACACCACGCAACACTAGGCGGGATAATGGTTTGCGGCGACTGGTCGAATAGAGACCCAAAGGGCTTGTTGAGACCTAGGAGCCAAATAGGAGCCACGGCGAAAAGCCAAGAGGCAGCAAGTAGAATTGAGACGTTGATCTGACATATTGAGCCTGCGGCGAGATGGAAGATCAACCACGGTTGAACAGAAAATTCTGGCCCAGTCCAGAGAATTCAAAGCCCGGGTGGTGAAATTGGTAGACGCAGGGGACTCAGACCAAATTTGAGCCCTCTTGAAGAAATTCTTGAGGTGAAGCCCGTCAAACTCGGCGAAGGCCCTGGACGCAAGTCCGAGCTAATACCGAGCCAAGCCGCTTTTTGAAAAAGAAGCGGAAGGTGTAGAGAGCAGACGGCGGGCACCTAAAGCGCGAAAGCGCTATGGTGAAGGCGTGCTCCAGACCACGAACGCCGTTCCTTTGGGAACGTCGGCGGCGAAAGCCGAAGTGGTAAGAAAATCCCCCGCCGCAAGGCGTGCCGGTTCGATTCCGGCCCCGGGCACCACCACAGGCCCTTCCAGCGATGGAAGGGCCTATTTTTTTGTACCTCATTCAGGGAGCGCATCAACTCTGATTGCGCCAGTTGAGCCGTTGGCAGCTCGCCTTCGAGTCAAGGCGTCTGGCCCGGCAGCATGCTGCTTCTTGAATCCTCGATCCCGCATGATGAACGATTCCAGCATATGCGGAATCAGCGTGACAGCATCGACCGGCTCACCATAGGCCTGTGCATGCAGCGCGGCGTACCGCTCCAGATCAGCCTTCAATGCCGTCGTCAGCACAATGGTCAACTTCACCGTTTCAGTCTTGGGCAGCGGCCCCAACCGCAGCTTGCTGACAGACGTACTCATTGCGAAGACCCTCTCACAAAGAACAAAGGCTGATAGGGCCGCAAAACCAAATCCTTGCTCACCATCACACGCATCGGAAACCCAGGCCGAATCGTCAGTGTCGGTTGAATGCTCATATTCCGCTTGGTAATCTCCTGACCAACCTGGTTCACCGTGTCCTGCGCGCCCTGCCGTATGGCGACAATCACCTTGCCATCGCTACCACCGCGATCCGGCGCCGCCAGTTCGGCACCCACACCCAGCAGCGTGGACAGCGCCGCACCCGCAAGAATCCGGTCCCAATGCCAATCAACACCATCCTCCAGCCCTGCATAACCCGCAGGGTCAATCCCCGGCAAACGGTCCAGTGCAATCGACGACGTATCTGGCAGGATCAACCGCGTCCACACCAGCAACACCCGCCGCTGCCCAAATGACACCTGGCTGTCATAGCGCCCAATCAGCCTTGACCCCTGTGGAATCAGCAGATAGCGCCCCGTGGCCGTGTCGTAAACCGCCTCCGTCACATTGGCGATGACCTGCCCCGGCAAGTCAGAATTAATACCCGTCACCAGCGCAGCCGGAATGACAGTCCCTGCCATCACCTGGTAAGGCGAAGCAGGCATCTGCAGACTGGCCAGATTGCGCGTAGCCGTGTCGCTCGCATTCGCGACGAAAGCTGCCTTCTGCTCCTGCCGATTCTGCGCAGCGGTCGGGTCAACTGCCTGAGCAGTGGCAGACGTCGGTGTCATTGGATTGAACGGCTGGTTGCCTGACACCGATACGGATGGACTGCCAGCCGAAGCAGTGGTCACAGTGGCTGCTGACTTGGCACCATTGCCACTGCTCCTAAAAAACACCGTAGAGCGCGCTGCCTCCTCCGCATCACGCAGCCGCGTCAAACGATCCGCATGCGCTGGATCGTTATACGCCGCCGATACATTCGCTTGGCGCTGGCGCTCGGCACTGAGGATGGCCGGCCCCAAATCACCCGGCAGCGGCTCCCCCAACACAGGTATGGTGGGTTTAACCGGCACCGGAATCTTCGAATAGTCTTTGGGCAACTGGTCTAGGCTCTCGGCCCGCGAGACGCGATCCACGTTGTACAACTCGGTGGCCGGGTTACGCTCACGCTTGTGAGTCTGCAGCGACCACAAGGTGCCTCCGAGCACGGCAGCGGCCAGCGTGCCCGCACCAAGCGCCAGCATGCGCCGGTTCAGCCGTACCACCGGACGCGGCGGCGCACGCAGGGTCATGCTGTCCGGATCGACCTTGGGGGGCACCGGCGTGTCAGCCTGCGGTGTGGCGGGCGTACTCATGCTCAATTCCTCCGTTCCGCGCTGGCAACGCCATCAGTACGTTCGATGCGCACCACCTGGGCCTTGTCTGCCCCAAGTCGCAGCTCGGCCGCACCGAACAACCGGTCTACCACGTAGTACGGTGAACGGAAGCGATAGTTCACCAACTGTCCATCGCCCTGCGGCCCAATCACGAACAGCGGCGGCAACTCCCCCTGCGCAATACCCCCAGGAAACTGGATGTACACCCGCTGCCCGTCGTCAAAAGCACGCAGCGGCTTCCACGGCGGACTGTCACCCGTGATCGCATAGCGGAACCTGATCTGCTCCAGCGACAAACCAGAATCGACCGGTGCAGTTGCCTGAGCCTGCTGCGCCTGCTTCTGCAAGGCCAACATCCGATCCTTCGGGTAATCCCAGGACACCGAAGCCATCCAGGCCTGCGGCGTCGAAGACAGCTCCAGCAGGTACATGCGCCGGTTCGTAGTGATGACCAGGTTCGTCTTCAGACCGGTACGGGTGGGTTTCACCAGTACCGTCACACGCAAGCTGGCCCCTGAGCCGCTGGCCGTGTCGCCAACAACCCAACGCACCGTGTCTCCCGCTGACACCGTCACCAGCTCCTCGCCCTCCTGCAGCGCGACGACCGTGACCCGGCCCGGACTTGTGTAGACCTGGTACAGCGCGCCATCGGCATAGGGCCAGACCTGGATGGCATTGACGTAGCCCTCGCGGCTCGGTGCCACACGCGCTTCCAGATTGGCCCGTGAGACGCGAACCTTCTCGTCAGCAGCTTCCGGCACACCCTTTGTCTCCGCTTCTGCCGATATCGGCTTTAACTGCGCTGGCAGTGGCAGCGGTTCAGGCAGCGTCACGACCTCGATGGGTTTGGGCAGCTCAGGCAGCAGGTGCGCGGCCACGGGCTCATCCAGTGTGATGGTGGGCGGCGGTTTGCCGTGTGTGGCACAGCCGGTGATGGTCGCCAGGGTGGCGACCATCACCAACGGCAAAGCGTAAATACGGATCAATGGTTTCATGGTTTTACTCCTTGTGTCGCTTCGAGTTCACGGCTCCAGGACAGGCCGTTGACATAAATGCCCAGTGGATTGCGGCGCAAACGCTCTTCGGTCCGGGGCGGTTGCAGCACCACCGACACCACTGCCGTCCAGCGTTCCGTGCCCGAGGGCGCACCATTCGAATAGCTTCGCTCAATCCAGCGCATCTGGAACGAAGATTCGCTGGCACGGACCACGCTCGTGACTTCCACCGAAACAGAGTTCTGCCCGATGTGGGCAAACGGGTCGTTGGCGCGGGCATAGTCGTTCAGCGTGGCCGCACCTTTGTCGGTGGTGTACTCATAGGCTTCAAGCCAGTTCTGCCGCACCACGATGGGATCGATTGACAGTGAACGTACGTCGGTGAGAAAGCGCGCCAGGTGATAGGCGATCTGCGCATCGTTCGGTTTGTACGGCGTGGCCGCTTCACCGACGGCCCGCACCTGCCCCGCGCTGTCGACCTCGACGACATACGGTGTCACGATGGACTGTGCGGATCGCCAGACCAAGCCACCCGCCATCAGCAAAGCCAGCGACAGGCAACCGAAGGCCATCAGCCGCCAGTTCTTGGCCTGCACACGGGCGTTGCCGATGCGGTTGTCCCAGACCTGCGCAGCAGCCTGGTAGGGGGTGACGGGCTCGGGCGTGTCCGAGTAGCGCACCTGGGGTCGTTTGAATAACATAAAGTGATCTCCTTAATGGTTGGAGTCGTCGCGCAGGCTCGGACTGGCTCCGCCCCCGCCGTGGTCACCGGAGCGAAGCGTGTGCGCAGCGGTAGAAACCCCGTGTGAGAGACGCTGATTGCGTTGCAGGCGCTTCGCCCAGGCCGGTGCAGGCGGTGGCGTGTCGGAGGTCGTTGCGTTGGCGCCAGTTGTGGCAGTTGTGGCAATTGTGGCTGAAGCCGGTGCAGCCGAATCAGATACAGCCGATGCAACGCGGTCCTTGACGGCCTTGGCGCCAGCCGCAACCCGCTGGCCAACAGCACTCGCACCACTCTTCGCCACATTGGCAAATCCAGCACCCGCAGCGCCTACACCGCCCCCACCTGATGCGGAGGCACCCGCCTGGTAGGCCGACTTCGCGCCAGCAGCCATCGAGCTTGCCAAACGAGCCGCGCTGGCACCACCCCCAACAACCGCACGTGCCGCCCCAGGTGCCATGCGCGCACCAGCGGCTACGGCTGCACCGCCTGTGGCAATCGCCGCGCCACCGGCCACAGCCAGACCCGCAGCACCCAGCACGGTTCCCGCTGCAGCACCGGCTCCCAACTGCGGCGCGCCCGATACCAGCCCGGTCGCGATGCCGGGACCAAAGATGCCCAAACCCAGCAGCGTGAGCGAAGCCAGCATGATGACCAGCGCATGGTCAATCGATGGTTCCGTCCCCGGTGGCGTCTGGAACTCCGCAAACAAGCCAGAGCCAATACCGACGATCACGGCCAACACCAGCACCTTGATGCCCGACGACACCACGTTGCCCAGCACCCGCTCCGCCAGGAAAGCCGTCTTGTTCCACAGAGCAAAAGGCACCAGCACAAAACCCGCCAGCGTCGTCAGCTTGAACTCGATCAGCGTCACAAACAGCTGAACCGCCAGCACAAAGAAGCTCACAATCACCACCAGCCAAGCCAGGAACAGCACGCTGATGACGTCCAGGTTGGCGAACACCTCGGGGAAACCGGTCAGGTCGCTGATCTGCGCCATGAGGGGCCGCCCCGCATCCACACCGGCTTGCGCGAGCCGTCCCGGCTGCAGCAACTGCGCCTGGGTCATCGTGGAACCAGATGCCACCAACCCAAGCCCCGCAAACGAGCGGAACAGGATGCCCGCCAGGTTATTGAAGTTGCCGATGATGAAGGCAAAGGCTCCGACATAGAGAACCTTCTTGACCAGCTTGGCTATCACGTCGTCACCACCCCCACTGGCATGGCTCATAGCCCAGAACAGGCCTGCCAGCGTCATGTCGATACCGACCAGCGTGGCCGTCAAGAACGCCACCTCGCCATGCAGCAGTCCGAAGCCCGAATCGATGTAGCGCGAGAAGACGTCCAGAAAGCGGTCGATGACCGACAGTGACCTTGCCCCTGTTTCGTGTAGCTCTTAACCCACGGTTCACGCGGCCTTTTTACGCTGTGCCTCGTACCAGCGCTGCTCGTACTGCATCGGGCTGAGGTAGCCCAGCGACGAATGCAGCCTTCGGTGATTGTAGAAGGCCATCCAGTCCATCACCGCCTGCCTGGCCTGCTCACGGGTAGCAAATTTGCACCCATGTACGCTGGCTGTTTTCAGCCGGCCCCAGAAGCTCTCGGTCGGTGCGTTGTCCCAACAGTTACCCTTTCTGCTCATCGATGAACGCATGCCCCAGCCCTTCAAGGCATCCTGGAACTCATGGCTGCAATACTGGCTGCCCCGGTCGCTGTGGAATATCAGCCCAGGAGGCGGCCTGCGGCGCCACCACGCCATGGCCAGCGCGTCCTTGACCAGGCTGGCCTGCATGTGCGGCTGCAGGCTCCAGCCCACCACCTGACGGTTGAACAGGTCGATGACCGCAGCCAGGTACAGCCAGCCCTCGTCGGTTTGGATGTAGGTGATGTCGCCACTCCAGAGCTGGTTGGGCGCCTCGGGGTTGAAGCGCCGCTGTACCAAGTCGGGCGCCACCGGCAGGCTGTGGCGGCTATCGGTGGTCACCACGAACTTGCGTTTGGTCTTGGCCCTGATGCCGTGCTGCTGCATGAGCTTGCGCACCCGGTCTTTGCCCACTCGGATGCCCCGGGCCAGCAGTTCCTTGTGCATGCGTGGCCAGCCGTATTCCCCCTTCACCTCGGCGTGGATGGCGCGCATGTACGCCAGCAGGGCTTCGTCGCTGTGACGCCGGGCAGGTCCACCGTGGCCAGACTCACGCCGGCGCAGCCAGTTGAAGTACCCGCTCGCGCTGACCTCCAGCACCCCGCAGGACACACTCACCGGGTACAGCTTTCTCATTTGGTGAATCCAGGCGTACCTCGCAGCGTGTCCTGCGCGAAGTACGCCGCGGCTTTTTTTGCGATGTCGCGCTCCATGCGAAGGCGAGCATTCTCTGCACGCAACCGGGCTATCTCCATCTGCTCGGGCGAGACTTGGATGCCCTTGTCACCACCGCCCGCACCGTCCAATTCTCCCTTGGCTGACAGCCGCACCCAGTTGCCCAGGCTCGCTTTGGGGATGCCCAGTACCTTGGCCACCACCGCAATCGCCTGACCCGAGCGGACCTGCCGAACAGCCTCCTGCTTGAACTCTCGCGTGTACTGCGCACGCACCTGCTTGTCACTCATCTCTGAACTCCTTGTCGGTATCTTCAACAAGGGTTAAGAACTCCACTTTTCAGGGGCAACCTCAATAGCCAGCAACCTGTCTACCAGGAGATTAAGTGGTCACCAAAAAGTTGGTAAATGCAATGCTGAACGGTCAATTCGGCATTGACGCAGACACTCAAGGCGGCGAAAGATCAAAGACATGGGTGGCTCTAAGAATCCGGCATCGGCACGGATTCATCTTCCATCATTAGGGTTAACCCTTATATAAATTGCTTAGGTATCTAATAATAATTGATTTTTTACATCCATTTCTGAGGAGTGCTTTTATGATGACGAGTGAAGAGAACAATCTGTTGTGCCGAGTCGTCGGCGATGCCCCCATGGGGCAGTTGATGCGACGTCATTGGACGCCCGTGTGCTTGATCGAGGAAGTCGCTGAGGCCGATGGAACTCCGGTGAAGGCGCGCGTGCTCGGTGAAGAGCTGGTCGTGTTCCGCGACACGGAAGGCCGTGTAGGCGTACTTGACGAGAAATGCCCGCACCGCGGCCCTTCACTGGTTTACGGCCGTAACGAAGAAGGTGGCCTGCGCTGCCTGTATCACGGCTGGAAGATGGACGTCGCCGGCAATGTGCTGGAGATGGTGTCCGAGCCAGCAGCCAGTGGCTTTGCCGAGAAGGTCAAGCATAAGGCCTACCCGGTGAAGGAATGGGGCGGTTTTGTGTGGGCCTGGTTTGGCCCGGCTGATGCGGTGCCAGAGTTTGTGCCGCCGCCTTGGGCCCCCACCGCAAACACCCGCGTGTCCATCGCCAAGGTGCACCTGCCCTGCAACTATGCACAAATTCTGGAAGGTGCCATCGACTCGGCCCATAGCTCTAGCCTGCACTCGTCGGATATGGTGCCTGCCCGTGTCAGCGGTGCCGAGGCCACCGGACAAATCTGGCTGCGTCCATCGACCGACAAGGCACCGCGTATGCAAGTGCAGCGCGATGGCTACGGCTTTCGATATGCGGCGATTCGCCGCCCTATCAACAATGCAGCAACACACGATTACATCCGATCCACGGTGTTTGTCGCACCCTACACGGTGTTGATTCCACCCAACAATCTTTACAACGTTGCCAATGTGAACGTCCCCATGGATGACACCAACACGGCGTTTTATTTCATCGGCTGGGGCCACCCATCGCAGACACCCGAGACTGAAACCTGGCGCAAATTTCTCCATCAGACCGTGGGAGTCGATCTGGACGAGCACTACCGCCCTCTGCGAAACGAAGAAAACAAATTTTGGCAAAACCGCCAGGCCATGAAGGCTGGCAATTTCACAGGGATCACCGGATTTCCAAACCAGGATGTGGCGATGTGGCTGACCATGGGCCCGATTGCCGACCGCACCAAAGACCGACTCGGTGCCAGCGACATGGCTGTTGTCGAGTTCCGCAAGCAGATGGTGGAAGCCGTGCGCGATTTCCAGGCAGGCAAGTCGGCCATCGGCACCGGAGATCAGGCGATTCCGAAGAACGTCTGTTCGTTCCAGGGCGTGGTACCAAAGACCACCGATTGGCGCGAATACGAAACCACCTATGTGTGGGCAGATGGCATGGATCGCAGCGAGTTCGAATCTTCCTACAACGTCAAAGCCTGAGGCATCAGGAAACGCATGTCCAAGCTCCAACTCTCCGTCGCCATGGGCGACTACGACCGTACTCGTGCACTGCTAGACGGGCGCGTATTGATTGACGGTGTCGATCCGGTCTACATGACCCTCAACCCGGAGGAAATGTTTTTCCGGGCGATGCGTAGCCAAGATTTCGACATCAGTGAACTGTCGTTTTCGAGCTATGCCGTTAAGACCGCCAAGGGCGATTGCCCCTACGTGGCTGTTCCGGTATTCCTGTCGCGTGCATTTCGCCACACGTCCATCTACGTGCGCAAAGACCGCATCAAGAAGCCGGAAGACCTCAAGGGCAAGCGCATCGGCCTGCCCGAGTACCAGTTGAGTGCCAACGTGTGGGCTCGCGCCATCCTGCAGGACGACTATGGCGTGGCGCCGGAGGACGTGACCTGGGTGCGCGGCGGCATCGAGACACCAGGTCGCCCCGAGAAGATTGCGCTGCAGTTGCCCCCGGGCGTGAAGCTGGAAAGCGCACCCGAGGGGGTGACTATTTCCGATTTGCTCGACCGGGGCGATATCGACGGCTTCATGGCGCCCCGCCCGCCCAGCACCCACGTGCTGACCAACCCGAATGTGGGGTGGCTGTTCGACGACCCGACCGCGGTGGCCAAGGACTACTACCGCCGCACCAGCGTGTTTCCCATCATGCACGTGCTGGGGGTGCGCAAAACGCTGGCAGAACGGCACCCCTGGTTGCCGGGCGCGGTGTTCAAGGCCTTCAGCCAGTCCAAGGCGGCTGCGCTCGAAGCCTTGTCTGATACCTCGGCCACCAAAGTCACGCTGCCGTTTGTGGAAGAGCAACTGAAAGCTGCGCGAGAGACCATGGGCCATGATTACTGGTCTTACGGTGTCGAAAAAAACCGCGCCACGCTGGAGGCTTTCTTGCATCATCACCATGCACAGGGCTTGTCATCGCGCCGGTTGTCAGTCGACGAGATATTCCATCCGGCGACGTACGAAACTTACGCGATCTGACTGAGTTCATGTTTCACGCTGCCACCTCCTGCAAGGTGGCAGCGCCTGCATTCTTCGGGTCACTGGCTTGGACTGTCAGTTCGAGCAGGCGGGCTTCTTACCTCGTCAATACTGCGGCCTATCGCACCCTCTGAAGCAACCGCTGGCTCAGCTGCGACCGTCTCATCGGCCGCCAGGTTCTCTATCATGGTCAGCAAGCACTTGCGTACCGTGGCGACGGTTTTCTCGTGGAGACCGCTCACACTGATGTGGTTGACCTCTTCGGCCAGAGGTACCAGCACGTCCTCAAGTGCGCGGCCCGAGGGCGTGAGGAATACGTGCATGTTCTTGCGGTTGCCGGGCAACTGCCGACGTTCAATGAATCCCATTTTTTCCATAGCCTTCATGGCGCTGAAGGTGGTGGGCTCCATCACGCCGGCCAGTTCGCTGAGCTCGCGCTGGGTCAGCCCGTCCTTGATCCACAGGATGCGCAAAAAGGTCCAGTGACCGAATGACACCCCGTGTGCGCCCAGTCGCAGTTGCAGGGCGCGCATCTGTGCGCGCGCCACATCGCGAATGAGGTGGGCGAGACGATCGTCCGGGACGGCTTCGCGCCAATGGCGCAGCAGGTAGTGGTAGGTTTTTTCGGTAGGTGACATCGGGGCCTGGCGCTCAGTGGCGGGGCAGTGCCACTTGGTGCTTGAGCATGATATCCTCCCCCGCACGTTGCGACTCAAGCAAGGCTAGGCACACCTCCACTGTCGCTTGCGACCAGCGCCCGCCATGCAGCGGCACACGGCTTTCACGCGCCACCGTCCACAACTCGTCGATCACCTCGGCGCGTGGCACGGCAGGCACCACGGCAGGCACAAAGCGCGAACCGTTTTCATCGAACACCTGCACGCCACGCGGCGTCAAACGCAGGTCGCCGTGCTCGCAGCTCACCAGCACCGGGCCGAAATGCTGACAGGCATCGGGCGCTTCGGTTGCAGCGAGCGTGAACAGGCTGCCGCCGAAGTTGCGTTCGGTCTTGGCAGCGGCCTCCTGGGCCTCATCGGTCACAGTCTTCATGCGTACGCGCGTCTGGTAGTGTGCGTCGCGGCTCTTGGGTCGACCCATTTCGCCCACACCGTCCATCAATAGGTCGGTGTCGTAGAAGCCGTAGCCGTTGTAGGTGGCGCTGGCGAATGCGCCGTTGGCAAACGTGAGCAGCGCGCTGTAGGCGCCCTCGGTGGGCCGGGTCGGGTCCCAGCGACCGGTGAGTGCGCGCACGCTGGACACCTCGCCGCCGGCCAGCAGGCGCACGATGTCCACTTGGTGCGCGGCCTGGCTGAAGACCACGCCGCCCCCTTGCGCAGTATCCAACTCCTCAGGTCGGCGCGGGCGGTAGAGGAAGTCAGTGTATTGCATGGCGTGCACCATGCAGACCCGGCCGAACGCGCCGCTGTCTATCAGCTGGCGCGCCAGCAGCACGGGTGCATTGAAGCTGTGGCTGTGACCCACGATCAGTTGCGTACCGGCGACTTCGCAGACATCGATCATTTTGGCGCAGTCGGCCAAGCTCAATGCCATGGGTTTTTCCACCAGAACGTGTTTGCCGTGTCGTGCAGCCAGTTGCACCTGCTCGGCATGCATCTGGTGCGGCGTGGCCACATAAACCCACTCCACATCGGGGTCGGCGCACATGGCTTCGGCCGATTCGTGGACTCGCCCGCCAAAAGTTTGCGCGAATGCGGCGCACGCGTCCGGGCGTGGATCGAATGCGGCCACCAATTTTACGCGCGAATCGGCCATGAATGTGGGCAGCATCAGCGTGAAGGCGCGGCCCAGGCCCAGCACGCCCAGGCGAACGGGATTGGCGCTGGGACTCATAGATCGAGCACCAGACAGGACGACTTGGCGCGCGAGACACAGACCATGATGTGGTCCGTCTTTTCCTCATCCAGAAGCACCAGGTCGCGGTGATCGGCCTCTCCCTCGATCAAGCGTGTCTTGCACGAACCGCAGGTACCGCTCTCGCACGAGCTGGGAACGTTCACGCCGTGTTCCCGCACGATATCAAGAATAGACTTGCCGACCGGCACGGTGAGGGTCAGGCCGCTGTGCGCCAGGCGCACATCAAACGGCTGGTCGTCGGCGTGGGGCGCGGTGTCGCCGCCGAAGCTCTCGAAGTGAACAGCGCTGCTGGGCCAGTGGCCGGTCATGTCGCGCACTGCATCCATCAGCGGTTTGGGGCCGCAGCAGTAAACATGCTGGCCGGTGGCGCTGCCAGGTTTTTCGAGGACAGGCCACAGGTCAAAGCAGTTCGCCGGGTCACCTTGGTCATGGTGTAGCACCACGTGCGACGCAAATTCGGGAGCGCGCAGTTCGTCCAGGAAGGCCGTGCCTTCGGCATCACGGGTCAGGTAATAGAGTTTGAAGCGGCGTGTGCCCTCGGTCAGGAGCGAACGCGCCATGGCTATCATGGGCGTGATGCCGATACCACCCGCAATCAGCACGAAGCTGCTGGCCTTGGTGTCGAGCTCGAACAAGTTCTCGGGCGCGCCCACTTCCAGTGTTGCGCCCGCCTTCACGCCCTCGACCAGGCTCAGCGAGCCGCCACGGCCGTTGCCCTCGCGCTTGACCGCAATCACGTAGCGGTCGCGCTCGGCCGGGTCGTTACTCAGGGAATACTGGCGAGTGGCGCCGCTGGGGGTCCTGAGCTTGATGTGGGCGCCCGCAGTGAAGGCCGGCAGTTTCTCGCCGGCTGGGTGACGAAACTCGAACAACTGAATGCCGCGCGCGGCGGGTTCAGCACGGACGACCTGCAAGCGCAGCATGGCGGTATCGGTGGACATGGGGATGCCTCCAGGTGGATGTGAAAAGTAATTATCAGGGCCAAGAGTTTTCAACCTTGACAAGCATTAAGCGGTTTGAGAGAATTATTATCTTAGATGGCTAAGAAAAAATCAAGTCATCATGTTGTGCAGTAAGTCGCAGTCCGTGCTTTCTGTAGCATGTGGCGGGCAACCCGCACCATGGGCTTTCCCTCGACCGACCGGGTTCGATCCTTTGTGAATGGAGACAATACATGCAACGCAGAACCCTAGCCGCCATGGCCCTCGTAATCGGATTGGCGCCTTTGGCTGCAATGGCCCAGGGCGCCTACCCCAAAAAGGCTATCAAGTTCATCGCGCCCTACGCTGTTGGCGACCTTCCCGATACGGTGGCCCCCGTGGTGGCACAATGCCTGACGGATCGGCGGGGACAGGCCGCGGTAGTGAACAACAAGTCCGGTGGAAACGGCGTGGTTGCCTGCCAGGCACTGCTGAAGAGCAATCCATCCGATGGGCATGCATTCATCGTCTCGGACGGCTCCATGCTGTCCACACACCGCAGATCAACAAGGCCGTCAAAGGATTGTTAACAATAACAAATAATTTGTTCAATTTACAAAGGTATTTCGCTGTGAAATTTTCTCTGAATTGCTCAAGTTATTTCAAAGCGAGCGCCAACTACCGATCGAGCAAAGACATCCTCCCCGTGTCGCTGATCGCGCGCGCGCAGCGCTTCATCGTGGCCCACCCCAAGACCGGCGTGAACACCCTGCAGGCGTTCGTGTCGCTTCTCAAGAAGAAACCGGGTGAGTTCACTTACGGCTCGTCGGGCATTGGCAGCACCCACCACCTAACCATGGCGGCCTTGAAGTCGGCGTTGAGCCTGGATGTGCGCCACATGCCTTTCCGCAGTTCCGGTCAGTCCACCCCCGCGTTGGTGGGTGGTCAGGTCGAGTTCTCGGTCGCGGCGCTGCCATCCATTTCAGGTTTCGTGAAGAGCGGTCAGCTCAAGGTGCTGGTCAGCAACGCACCCACCCGCTTCACCCAGGCGCCCGACATTCCGGCCATCGCCGAAGTGGTCAAGATGCCCGAAGTCATCAAGACATTCCACACTACCGTGATCGATCCGGTGGGCGAGGGCCCCGGCCGAATACGGCAAGGTGATCGCGCGCGCGCTGATGTCCAAGGCCGGCAAGGCCGCCGATCTGAAAATCGATTGGTTGCTCACGCTTGGCCCTCTGTTACGGGCCTTTCTGACGTTGCTGGCACTGCTCTTGGTGTGTAAATAGAAAAGAAATAGGCATATGGAAACGAAAACTTACTTGGATTCTTCAACGGTCGCACCGCTGCAGTGGAGCGATGCCCTGCTGCTCGGCTATGGCCCAATGGACGCGGTGCACCGCGAATTCGTCGACACCGTGCAGGCGTTGCAGACCGCGCAGGACGCGGATCTACCACGCTGCCTAGAGGCGCTCGTCGCGCACGCCCGTTCGCACTTCGAGACCGAGGACCTCTGGATGGTCGAGACCGACTTCCCGGCGCGCGCATGCCACATCGAAGAGCACGCCGCCGTGATGGCCTCTGTGGAGCAGGTGCGGCAACTGCTGGCCCAGGGCAACATTGCCGAATGCCGGCGCTTGGCCGACGAGTTGGCGCGCTGGTTCCCCGGCCACGCCGATTACCTCGATTCGGCGCTGGCGCACTGGATGTGCAAGCAGCGCCTGGGTGGCAAACCGGTGGTGTTGCGTCGCGACTTGGGCCTCATGACTGCATCTCATCTGAAAACGGAATAACTTCTGAAGTCGAATCGAAAATGAACTCAGAGAAATTTCACGTTCAAGTTGAAGAAGACGTTCGCCGCGCGCTGCAAGAAGACGTAGGCAGCGGAGACCTCACCGCTGCGCTGGTGCCGCCGGAGCAGATGGCGCAGGCGACCATTTTGTGCCGTGAGTCTGCGGTCATCTGTGGTCAGCCTTGGGTGACGGAGGTGCTCAAGCAAGTCGCACCCACATCGCTTGCCACGTGGATGATCGAGGACGGTCAGTGGTGTGGGTCGAATCAAAAAGTTGTGGAAATCGTCGGCCCCGCACGTGATTTGTTGACCGCCGAGCGCACCTGTCTGAACTTCATGCAGACCCTCAGCGCGGTGGCCACGAAGACGGCTAAGTACGTTAAGGCAGTGGAAGGCACGCAAGCCGCCATCCTGGACACGCGTAAGACCATTCCCGGACTGCGGGTGGCCGAAAAGTACGCAGTGCGTTGCGGTGGCGGCAAGAACCACCGCATGGGCCTCTACGACGCCATCCTGATCAAGGAAAACCACATTGCTGCCGCCGGTGGCTTGACGGCTGCTTTCAAGGCCGCACAACGGATGTCGGCTCAGTCGAAATTCATACAGGTCGAAGTCGAAACGCTCAGCCAATTGGAGGAAGCTCTTGAAGCTGGTGTCGCCATGGTGTTACTGGACAATATGCCGCTGGATCAAATCCGAAGAGCGGTTGACCTTGCGCGAGGGCTTTGTAGTCTGGAGATTTCAGGCGGAGTGACCTTTGAAAATCTCAGAACTTATGCGGAGACAGGGGTTGATCGCATATCTGTTGGTGCGTTGATTAAAGACATCACTGCGGTTGATTTTTCGATGCGTTTCATGGATAAACCTGTCGAGCGGTGAGTTCCAGCAACTCGTTGAAATTGCGTGGACTCTGTCAGATCGATGCGGTAGAAGCGATGGATGTCCAACAGGCACGGGGACTCGTGGGCGGTGAAGGATGAATTTTGGAAGCGGGTCACGACCGGCCAAGCCCCCCACCCATGGTCTTCGAGGCCATCGTGTACGTGCTGCAAGCTCGCAAGTACCTTGGCGGCTTTGCGCTAGGAGATATTCAATGAATATTCGGTGCTTGGTTTGGCGGTCACGGATTTAGGATTGAGTTCTTACTCGGGATGAGTTACTCGCGTTCGATACCTTCGTCAGCCACCAGGCGCCTCCAGATATCAAGTTGCGAGCTCACGAAACTTTTCATTTCGTCAGGGTCAGGATACGAATCTTGCACAGACACTCCCTGTTGTTCCAGTTGCTTAACAACCTCTGGACGTCGCAGGATCACACTCATCTCTCTTGAAAGGCGGTCTATTACGTCGCGCGGAGTTCCCGTCGGTGCAAAGACTCCGCCCCACGGAATTACCGTGATCCCGCTAAAGCCAGCCTCGGCAAACGTAGGCACCTCAGGAGCCAATGCGTTGCGCTTGTCGCCTATGACCGCCAGCACCTTTAATTTGCCTTCCTTCGCCATGGTCAGGAGGCTGATGGTCGAGGCCAGCATGATCTGGACGCGACCAGAAAGCAGATCCGGCACTGCAGGCGCTTCCCCTTTGTACGGGATCTTGGTCACCTGCATAGCAGCAAGGCGCCTCATTTGTACAAATGCTAACTCCCCAGTTGAGTTGCCAGTGGCGTAATTCAGCTTGCCTGGGTTGGCCTTCGCAAAACCAATTAATTCTTTGAGATTATTCGCTGGTACGCTGGGGTGCATGAAAAGAAAGAACGCTGATTGACGACTCCAAAAGCCTACCGGTGTTAGCGCTGACAGCGGGTCATAAGGGGGCTTGAGCCGCAAAGTGGGTACCGCAAGAATGGCGGTGTTTGTCGCAAATAGCAGCGTGTGCCCGTCGGGTCGCGACTTGATCACCTCGTTCGTCGCGATTGCGCCATCAGCTCCAGGCTTGTTGTCGATGATGACTGGCTGACCGAGTTGCTGAGCCAGGCCCTGACCAACAATTCGGGCCGCCGCATCCACAGAACCACCGGCCGAAAACGGCACGATCAGCTTGACGGGCTTGTTGGGGTAGCCGTTCGCCTGGGCCCAGGCGGTAGGCGCGAGCAGCATGCCGCCGATGGCGGCAGCAATGGCCAGGCGCGTGCGCGCGGCTTTGAAATTGAGGGATGTCTTCATGGCTTGTCTCCGATTGTTGTAGGTTAGTGAAAGCGAGGTATCAGGTTAACAAGAATGCGCTTCCCGAGGCCAGTGCGGCGGCCGTTCGCAGGCCGGCCATCAAGCCGCATACGCTGCTGGACCTGGCTCGATTCCGGCGTTCATCCACATCAGCGACGGCAAGGTGGGCTGGTTCTGTGTCTTAGTCACAGGTCCTGCCTCTTTCGGCGGCGGCTCTCAGTCGCCCTTGATGTTGAGGTCGCGGATGAGCTTGCTGTAGCGTGCCTGATCCTTGACGATGAGTTTGCGGAACTCGGCTGCTGTGCCAGGGTAGGGCTCGGCACCGACGCCCGGCAACTTCTGCTGGAACTGCGGGTCGCGCACGATCTTCAGCACGTCAGCCTCGATCTTGTCAACGATGGCCTGCGGCGTGCCCTTGGGGGTGACCACGCCGGCCCAGGCGCCGACCTCGAAGCCGGGGAAGCCGGCTTCGGCGAAAGTCGGCACCTCAGGCGCCATCGGCGAGCGCCTGGCGCCACCCGTGGCCAGGATGCGTATTTTGCCCGCCTTGGCGAACGGCACAGCCGTCGAGATCGCCGAGAACATGGTCGTCACCTGGCCGCCCACCACATCAACCAACGCTGGTGAGCCGCCCTTGTAAGGGATGTGTGTGAGGTCCACTCCGGCCAGCATGCGCAGCGCTTCCATCGACAGGTGATGCGGGCCGCCAGAACCGCCCGAGGCGTACTCCATCGGCCGCTTTTCCATCTCGCGTGTCTTGGCCAGTGCCACGAACTCGCCCACGGTCTTGACGTCGGCCTTCTGCGGGTTGACCACCAGGGCCAGCGGCGTGTAGGCCACCAGCGCGGCGTTCATGAAGTCGTTGATGGGGTGGTAGGGCAGGGTCTTGTAGAGGTAGGGGTTAATGACGAACGGGCCGTCAGTGGCCAGGTACAGCGTGTAGCCGTCGGGCACGGCCTTGGCTGCCAGTTCGCTGGCCAGGATGCCGGCGCCACCGGGTCGGTTGTCGATGATCACTGGTTGGCCCCAGGCCTGGTTGAGTGCCTGTGCCAGTGAACGGCCCACCAGGTCGGCAAAGCCACCGGGCGGAAACGACACGATCAGCTTGACGGGCTTGTTGGGGTAGCCGTTCGCCTGGGCCCAGGCGGTAGGTGCCACCAGCAGGGTGCCGAGGGCCGCAGCGATGGCCAGGCGCATGCGGGCGATCTTGAAAGTGGGAGATAATTTCATTGCTAGGAGTCTGGGCAGCAGAACATTTTGAGCCAACTCCAATCGCCTCCCAGCGGCTGGCAGCGACGTAGGCTGTGGTGAACGCACTCACCGCAGCCGATCTCTATGGCGCGGTTGAAGCAGCCCAACCACGCTCAGAAGTCGCAGCCGGCACTTTGCCTCGCATTTCCCGCCTCACCCCACCTGAATGGCCCCCATTCTGCGCAGGTTCAGCGCCATGCACACGAGCTTGAACTCGGCTTTTGCCTTCTCCAAACCGCGCATGCTGAACTGGCGGAACCCCAGCACGTTCTTGATCCAGCCGTTGGGCGGCTCGGCGATCCACTTGCGCTTGCGGTAGTCCTTCTGGCCTTGTTCGGTTTGCAACTTGGCCGCCATGGCCACCGTGTACGGGTAGCGGTTTGCGTCTTTGGGCGTAGCCCGTGCCTTGCCTTCGCGTCCCAATGCAATCACCAGTTCGGTATCCGGATAGACCTGGGCCAGCTTGGCCATTACGGCTTCACTGCGGTAGCCGGCATCGGCCAGGACTTGTGCTGGCTGTACACCCGTGTGGGTCTGGACCGCATCCAGCACCATGGGCAGTTGCTGTACATCTGCGCTGGTGTTCACCACCTCGGCGGCCACAATGATGTGGGCTGTCTCGTCCACTGCGGTCTGGGCGTTGTAGCTGTAGTCAAAGCCGCCACCTGCGCGCTTCATGATGCGGCTGTCGGGGTCGGTGAAGCTGTCCTGGGCTTTGGACTCGGGGATGCCGAAGTCGCGTTGGTAGGGGCGGCCTGCTTTGGGCTTGCCGTCTTTGTCGCGGGGATTGCGCCCATCGCCGTGGCTGCGGCCGCGCTGTGTATCGGCTTGGGCTTGGCGTGCCTCCAGCCGGGCCTTGGCTGCTTCAATGGCGGCCAGCCGAGCTTGCCTGCGCTCTAGCTCTGCGGGGATGTCCAGCTCGGGCTCGTTCTTCTCGGCCTCATCGGTGTGGGCCGCCTTATGCAGCAATGCGGCTATCTGGGCTTTGAGTTCAGTCTCGGCGGTTTGCATGCGCGCGTAGCTCATGGCTTTGTGGCGGCTGGCGTTGGCTTTGATCTTGGTGCCGTCTACAGCGATGGTGCCTAGTTTGACCAGACCCATCTCCCGGGCCAGGCGCACGACTTGGGTGAAGAGTTCGGTGAACTCACCCAGGTGTTGGGCCCGAAAGTCCCGGATTGTGCGGTGGGCGGGGAAGTTGTGCGCTGCCAGCACCCGAAAGGCGATGTCTTCATGCAACCTGCGGGCGATCTTGCGTGAGCTAAAGCACCCTGTGGCGTAAGCGTAGACCAGAACTTTGACCATCATGGCCGGGTGCAGGGGCTGGTTGCGGGAGCCACCGCTGGCGTAGCGTGCGTGAAAGGCGCTCAGATCCAGGCTGTCTACGGTGTCGCTGATGAAATAGGCTAGGTGGCCCTGCGGGAGCCAGTCTTGCAGGGCTGGCGGCAGCAGTTGCTGTTGTTCGGGGTGGTAGGCGACGTAGCTGGTGCTCATTCTTGAACACAGCAGGCTTCGTGCCAGCTTTCATCCCCCGAGGCGGGTTTCTGCCGCCCAGACTCCTAGTCCCCTGTTGTTGTTGCGGGTCAGTGAACGCTGGTAATCAGGTCGTCAGGAATGCGCTTCCCGAGGCCAGTGCGGCGGCCGTTCGCAGGCCGGCCAGCAAGCTGTCGTGCTGGGCCTTGCCCTGGCCGGCAATGTCAAACGCGCTGCCGTGCGGCACGTTGATCATCACGTAGGGCAGGCCCATGTAGATCGTGCAGGCGCCCGCGAAGGCGGCGGTCTTCACCGCGATCTGGCCCTGGTCGTGGTACATGGTCACCACGGCGTCGTAGCGGCCCTCGAGGTTGAGACGGAACACCGCATCGGGCGAGATCGGGCCGCTGGCGTCGATGCCGGCGGCGCGGGCCTGCTCGACGGCGGGCGCGATCTCTTCGCGGTCTTCCTCGAACATGGCATGCGGGTTGAGCCCGGCCACCGCAATGCGTGGTGCGGTCATGCCCCAGCGCCTGAGATGGTGGTCGAGCCGGCGGATGAGTTCGAGCACGGTGGCCTGCTTCACGGTGGCGGCGATATCGCGCACGCGTATGTGCTCGGTGATGGGGACCACTCGCAACGAGCCGTTCAGACGAAGCATGTGGGTGTCCGGCGGCTGCAGTTCATCAATGTCCTTCACCAGGCCACCGAGCTTGAGCGAGACGCTGTCCACCGGGGCCAGCACCAGACCGTCTATGCGTCCGATTTGGCCAAGCTGCTGGCCCAGGCCGATCCAGTTCACCACCGCCTTGCCGGCTGCCGCCGAAGGCGAACCCACTGCGTAGTCGGTGGGGACTACATCGCCGGGGTCGAGCACGGCGATGAAACGCTGGCCGCGCGCTTCTTCGGGCGCGCTCACGTGGCGTACCTCGCGGGTGATGCCACAGACCTGCACTGCCCGCTGCACCGCGCCAATCTCGCCGATCAGCACGTTGTCACAAAGGCCGTCAAGTTCAGCGCTGGCCAGCGCTTTGGCGCAGACTTCAGGACCTATGCCCGCTGGGTCGCCGATCATGGCGGCGATCAGGGGCTTGTTCGATGTCTTTGACATGGTTGGCGTGGCGCGCTCAGGCGGCAGCCAGAAAGTTCTCAACCACTCCCACGAAGCGGTCCTTTTTCTCGATCTGCGTCCAGTGGCCACACTGGCCAAAGACATGCAGTTCGGAGCGTTGCAGCAACTGGTGCAGGCGCAGGCTGCTGTCCAGCGGGATCACGCGATCCTCGCGGCCATGCACCAGCAGCACTGGTTTGTCCAGCGCACGCAACTTGTCCTCGGGCGTGGCCAGCGCGGCGATGTGGCGCTGACGCGGTGCCGGGAAGAGGCTGGAATACGACTCGTGAAAGCCAGGGCGGATGCTGGCATCGTAGCGCGAAGCCACCAGTGCCTCGGTCAGCAGCGACTTGTCGTAGGCGAACATCTGCACGATTGTGCGCATGTTCTCGACCGAGGGCTCATATCCCCACACTGCGTCAAGTTCGTGGGTGAGCGTGAACTCGGTGCCCGCAGAGCCCATGAGCACGACCTTGCGCACGCGGTCCGGGTGGCGCGTAGCCACGGCAAGCGTGAGGGCTCCGCCGAAGGAGTTGCCAACAAAATCGGCTTGTTCTATCTTCAGTGCATCGAGAAAACCAATGATGTGGCGCACCCAGTAGTCGAGGTTGTAGACCACGCCGGCCTTGCGCTCGGTGTAGCCGAAGCCAGCCAAATCAGGTGCCAGCACACGGTGGGTCTTGGCGAATTCGGGAATGGCCAGACGCCAGTTGGCCCAGGCCGTGACCCCTGGCCCTGAACCATGCAGCAGAACCAGCGGCGCGCCGCTGCCTGCTTCGAGGTAGTTGGTACGTATGCCAGCCGCTTCAACGCTGTGGCCGATCTCGGGGTTATTGTTTTGTGTCATGGAGGTCTCGTTCCTTGTGTCGTTGCGCGTTCAGATAATGAAAGTCATGTTGCCGAGCACGCTGTCATTGTTGACCAGATAGACCCGCTTCTCGCGCATTAGCCAGGTGTCGCTGTGGCGTTCGAGCACATGGTGCTGGCGTCCAGCCCACACGGTGATGCGGTCGGTGCGCACCTCGGTAAGGTTGAAGCGCGAGCTCACTTCGCCACCGGTGGCGGGGTCGAAGTTGTGCAGCCGCACATTGCCGACGATGCGCGAAAGGCGCGAGCGGGGGTTCTGCGAGTGCGCGTGCTTGGTGCCCAAGCGGAACAGGCGTTCTTCGAGTCGGGGGCGGTCGTCAAAGATCAGCGAGACCTTCTTGGTCGGGTCAATGTTGTCGGCGTTGCAGGGTACCCAGTACAGCAGCTCGGGTGTCCACAGCGCCAGCCAGTCGTTGTAGGCGTGCTCATCGGCCAAGGCGGCTTCTTGGTAGAGGAAATGCTCGATGTCGTGTACCAATTCGAGCGAGTGCGTGGTGGTGGCGTTCATTGCTGGGATCCTTACTGGGCGGTTTGGGCGGTCATGAGTTCGCGCCATTGGCGCATCTGACCACGTTGCGTGACTTCGTCCGAGATGCGTCCGGTGATAACGCCATCGGCCCCGTGTTCTTCGCGGTGCAGGCCGCGCGAGATTTCCAGCCAGGGGTTGACCTGGGCCATCATCCCTTTCTGCACGCGCTCGAAGATCTCGGCATCGTCGGGCGAGCCAGAGCCCGCAGGGCCGTAGAAGGACTCGTGCTGGCGCAGTCGCAAGGCGTTGATCTCGGGGCTCACGCCCTCGAACAGCACGGGGAACATGATCACTTCGCATTCCTCCGGCGAAATCGGGTTGAGGATGCGGATCTGGTTGTTGATGAGCTGCAGGTTGGGGTAGATGCCCACATGCGGATCGCCTGAGAGCGAGATCAGCAGGCGCGAACGCTCCTCGCCGTGCTTGGCCTTCATGGTCTCGATGTAGTCGGTGCCACCGGGCAGTTTTTCCAGCATGGCGGTGAATTGGTCGTAGTGGCCCATGCGGTGCTGGGTCAGGTCCAGCATCACATGGCCATGTCCCAAGTCGCGCGTGCGGCTGGCGGACTCGTCATCGAAGGGGTCGCCGCGGTGGGTGGCAGCAATGCCGGAGTCCGGGTCGCGGTTCCAGGCTGCAATCACCGACGCATGTACATAGTGCACGTGGTAGCCGTCCATGCCGACCAGTTTCCAGTTGCCCTTGTAGACGGTCTTGTGCACGCCGGCGTCCACGCGCAGTTCGCCCACGGGGGAGGCGTCCACCATCAGGTCGATCACGGCCTTGGCTGGACCCAAGTGATCGCTCAAGCTGGGAACATCCGCGTTTAGGCTGGCAAAAACGAAGCCACGATAGGTTTCCACGCGCGGTGGCTTGTTCAGGCCCATGGCCTTCTGGTCGAACTCGGGGCCGTAGGCGCCCTGGCCCGGCACCTGCATCAGGTTGCCGCTGGCGTCGTAGACCCAACCGTGAAACCAGCAACGCAGGTGCTTGGTGTTGCCCGCCTCGCCCTCGCACACCATCGCGCCACGGTGGCGGCAACGGTTCATCAACACCTGCACTTCGCCTTCGCCGTTGCGGATCATCAAAACCGGTTGGCGACCCATGCGGCGCGCGCGGTAGTCACCGTGCTTGGGCACTTCGGAGGTGTGGCCTATATAGACCCAGGTGCCCTCGAAGATGCGTTCTTGTTCAAGCTTAAAAATTTCTGCATCGGTGAAGGCGCTCGAATGGACGCGGCCATCCTGCACCAGGGCGCCCACGTCGGAGCCGCTGGCGCGGCTGGGGTGAAATTGAATGGTCTGTGTCATCTCGGCTGTCTCCTGAATGTGTGAGTGGGTCGGTCGCAGACAGTGGCTCTTGCTTGCGTCAACTTAGAAGAAATTATGTCATAATTTGAACTATTCACAAAATGAAGTAAATAAATTTTGAAGGTGATTCATGAAACCAGCAACCAAGAGCTTGACGCGGCAAGCCGAGAAGGAGGGGATTCCCTTGCCTTACCTCAGTGAACAGGTCGCTGTTAGTGCGGCGCTGGACAAGCAGCTTGATGGCTCGGCGCTGTGGGTCTTGCTGGCGGTTTACCGGGCGTTTGCGGTGCTCGATCGCGATCAGTCCGATGAGCTCGACTCCATGGGCGTGTCACCGCTGCAGTTCAACATCCTCACCACGCTGCAGCGAGTGAAGCAGCCTGCCACCATGGGGGCTTTGGCGTCCATGCTGGTGGTCAAGCCCAACAACCTGTCGGGCAACATCAACACGCTGGCCGAGCGCGGCTTGGTGCGGAGGGAGCTCAACGTGTCGGACCAGCGCTCGCTGCTAGCGGTGCTCACCCCCGAGGGCGAAGCGTTTCTGGCCGAGCACCTGCCCGCCCACTGGCGTCGCATGGAGCACCTCATGGGTGGCCTGTCGCGTGAGCAGCGCCTGCAACTGGTGGCCTTGCTCAAGCAGATGGTGCTGTCCATTGATGCCGCGCAGCAGCCGACGAGCGTTCGCGAACGCGCAGGCAAGAAAGCCAAAAGATCACCTGAGCGGGCTGTATCGGACGCGCAGGCACCTCACAGGTAGATCACACAAGACCAACGACTGGAGACAACACATGGCAGAAATCCTAGGGCTGGGGCTGTCCCACTACCCCCCTTTTTCCACGCCCGATGCGCAGATGGCCAGCATCCTGCGCATGACGCTCAAAGACCCCGGCATACCGGCCGAGCGCAAGCTGGCCCAGAACTGGGCACCGGCGATGCAGGCCGAATGGGGCGACGATCAGGGCGTGGCGGCAGCCGCGGTTCACCGTGCGGCGTTGGTCGAGCAGTTCAGACGTGTGCGTGCAGCGCTCGACGATTTCAAGCCCGATGTGGTGTTGATCTGGGGCGACGACCAGTACGAGAACTTCAAGGAAGACATCATTCCGCCGTTCACGGTCTGTGCGTACGACGACATGGATCTCTACCCCTGGCGCCATGCGCAGGGCTCGTCGATGATGGCCAACGGCAAGCCCAATGCCTGGGGTGAAGGGCCAGACATGCACTACCGGCTCAAGGGCCGGCGCGACATCGGAAAGTACCTGACCTGCGGCCTGCTTGACGCCGGCTTCGACATGGCTTATGCCTACAAGCCGCTGCACCACGAGAGCCTGGCTCACGCCTTCGCCAACGCCATCCTCTATCTCGATTACGACCGCAAAGGCTGGGACTACCCGACCCTCACTGTGCCCATCAATTGCTACGGTCGCAAGGTTATTTCGGCCCGCGGCTTCCTCACCAACGTCGATGACAAGCTCGACCTTGACCCTCCGGGTCCATCGCCCGCGCGCTGCATGGACATGGGCGCGGCCACCGCACGCATCTTGCGTGACTCCCCTTGGCGTGTGGCATTGATCGCTTCGTCGAGCTGGTCCCACGCCTTCTTGTGCGACCGCACGTCACGTCTGTGTCCCGACACGCCCAGCGACCGCGTGCTTTACCGTGCGCTGGTGGAGCAGAACCACGGCGTCTGGCGTGGCAACACCACCGAAGACTTCGAGAACGCCGGCCAGCAGGAATTACTCAACTGGTGCCCGTTGCTGGGCGCCATGGGCGAACTTGGCGCATCCTTGTCGTGGAGCAACTTCGTGGAGACCCACGTGTTCAACTCCAACAAGGTATTTGCCATTTACCAGCCTGCCTGATGAGTGCCATGGAAACACATAACGACCGGGTGGTGATTGTGGGCGCAGGGCTGGCCGGCTTCGGTGTGGCCAGTGGCCTGCGCAAGCTCGGCCATGTCGGGCCTATCACGCTGCTTGGCGAAGAGGCCCATGCGCCCTACGACCGGCCGCCGCTGTCCAAGCAATTCCTGATCGACGGCGATGAGGCTGCATTGCGCCTCTCGCCCGAGCCCTTGCCAGAGGTGCAATTGCTCAGCGGCTGCCCGGCCGTGGCGCTGGACCTAGAGCAGCGCACGGTACAACTGCAGGATGGCCGGCGTCTGCCCTGGGACCGTCTGGTGCTTGCCACCGGCACGCGGCCACGCATGCTGCCCGCGTTGGCCACTTCGCCACGGGTGATGAGCCTGCGGACCCTGGATGATGCGCGCGCGTTGCGCCAGCGCCTGGGCGCCGCCACACGTCTGCTGGTGGTGGGCGGTGGTCCCATAGGGTTGGAGTTGGCCGCCACGGCGCAGCAACTGGGCTGTCACGCCACCGTAGTGGAGGCAGGGCCGCGCCTGATGGGGCGCAGTGCGCCCGCGCTGATTGCCGAGCACCTGCTGCAGCACCACCGCAGCCAGGGGGTTGACATCCACCTCGGCCGCACCGTCGTATCGGTGGACGACAACGGCCTCGCGCTGCTGGACGATGGCCAAGTCCTGCAGGCCGATGTCGTGGTAGTAGGTATAGGCGTGTTGGCTAACGACGGTTTGGCCGTGGCTGCTGGCATCGCCGCTGACGACGGCATCTTTGTCGATGGCTGGTGCCGCACCAATGTGGCTGGCGTGTTTGCCGTGGGCGACGTCACGCGTCAGGCCCATCCGCTGAGTGGGCGGGTGGAGCGCATGGAGACCTGGTCCAACGCCCAGGGCCAGGCCGCGGCATTGGCCGCTGCGCTGGTCGAGCCTGCAACTGCCAAGCCCTACGACGAAACGCCTTGGTACTGGTCCGATCAGGGCAGTCTGCGCCTACAGTGTGCTGGCCTGACAGAGGGCGACACCCATGCCCTGCGTGGCGACCCCGCCAGCGGCAGCTTCGTGCTGCTGCAATGGAAGGCGGGCCACTTGTGCGGTGTTGGTGCCATCAACGCCGCACGCGACTTCAACCTGCTGCGCCGCCTGCTTGCGGCCGGCAGCCCCCTGGCGCCCGAGGTGCTGGCCGCACCCGATGCCAACCTCAAGCAACTCGTTCAACAAGCCCAGTCGGCCTGAAGCCGGCCCGAAGGAGAAACCCCATGCACGCCACCGCCCTTTGCCCGCTCAACGATCTGTGCAATGGCACCATAGGCAGCGCTTTCCTAGAAGACGGTCGCCGCATTGCCATCTATCATGTCGACGGCAATGTCTATGCCACCGATGACCGCTGCACCCATGGCGACGCCTCGCTGGCCGATGAAGGCAGCCTGGAGGGCCATACGGTGGAGTGCGGCCTACACCTGGGCGCCTTCGATGTGAGGACCGGCGCGGCCACCTCTGCGCCCTGCGTGCATGCAATCAAGACCTACCCGGTGGAAGTGCGCGACGGCCAAGTCTGGCTGTCGGCCGAAGCAGCCGCGTGCGACGCCACGTGAGCGCGTGTGCCTGTGGACTGATCGACGCCCATACCCACTGGGTTCCAGATCATTTTCCGGCGTTTCTGGGTCGACGAAAGGGCGTGCCTTGGCCCTCCATGGCGCCGGCCGACTCGGCTTGCCAGCGGCATGTGATGATCGATGGACGCGTCTATCGAACCGTGCCCGATTCTTCTTGGGACGCGGAACGCCGCGAGGCCGACATGGCCCGCACCGCCGTAGCGCATCAGGTGGTTTCGCCCATGCCCGAGCTTCTGTCGTACTGGCTGCACGCCGACGATGCGCTGGCGCTGACGCGGTTCATGAACGATGAGCTCGCGCTGCTGGTGCAGGCGCGGCCGCAACGCTTCACCGGGTTGGGCGCGGTGCCATTGCAGGATGTGGATCTGGCCATGCGGGAACTCGATCGCCTGGTGTGCGACCTCGGCTTGGCCGGGGTGGAGGTGGGCAGCAATATCAATGGCAAACCGATCGGGCATCCCGATTTCGAACCTTTCTTTGCGGCTGCCGAATCGCTGGGCGCGGCCATTTTCGTGCATGCCCTGCGCCCCTGCGGCATGGACCGTTTGGTCGGGCCGCCGCTGCTTGAGCAGGTGCTGGCCTTTCCCGGCGAGGTGGGCCTGGCCGCGGCCTCGCTGATGACATCGGGCACCTTGCTGCGCCATCCCCGCCTGCGCGTGGCCTTCAGTCATGGCGGTGGCGCCTTGCCCATGATTCTGCCCCGCCTGCAACACGCCTGGGAGCACATGGCTCCTGTGCACCAGTGCATGGCTCAGTCGCCACGCGACCTTGCGCGGCAGATGTTCTACGACGACCTGGTGTACGACGGCGCGGCCATCGACTACCTGTTGGACGTCTACGGCCCCACGCAGGTGATGGCCGGTTCGGACTACCCCTTTGCCATCATGGACCGCGAGCCTGCCACACGCATTGCCGCGCTGGGGCTGGATGAAGCCACGCAACGCCAACTCCGACGTGACAATGCACTGCGCTGGCTGAGCATCGTCAAGCCCTGGGCAGAGTGACTGCCACGTATTCCAACGCACAGTTTAAAAAGGATGACATGAGTACACACAACAACCCTGCGATCACAGCAGCGGCGTCAGCACTGCTGCAGGCCAGAGTCACGCGCACGCCCATCGCCCCCATCAGCACCAGCCACGGCATTGCCGGACTGGACGTCGCCTACGCCGTGGCCGAACTCAATACCCAGGCGCAGCTGGCCGCAGGCCGGCGCATTGTCGGCATGAAGGTTGGCCTGACCTCCAAGGCCGTGCAGCAGCAGCTGGGCGTCGATCAACCCGACTTCGGCGTGCTGTTCGACGACATGGAAGTCTTGAGTGGCCAGGACGTACCCATGGCGCGCCTGCTGCAACCCAAGGTCGAAGCAGAAGTGGCTTTTGTCGTGGGCCGCGACCTCACCGGCCCGGCACCGAGCTACGCTGAATTCTTGGCCGCCGTGGCCTACGCGCTGCCCGCCATCGAGATCGTCGACAGCGCAATTGCCGACTGGAAGATCACGCTCGTTGACACCGTCGCCGACAACGCATCCTGCGGCTTGTACGTACTGGGAGACCAGCCGCTTTCTATGGGCCAAGTCTCGCTGGGCGAGCTGGGCATGACCATGACCAAGAACGGCCAGACCGTGTCGGTGGGTACCGGTGCGGCCTGCCTGGGCCACCCGCTGCGCGCGGCTTACTGGCTCGCCTGCACCATGGCTGAACGGGGCCAGGGCCTCAAGGTCGGTCAGGTCATTCTCTCTGGCGCTTTGGGCCCCATGGTGCCCGTGGTCGCAGGCGACGTGGTCCGGGCGCAGATCGGCGCGCTGGGCAGTGTTTCGTGCCGCATGGTTTGAAGGTAGAAAATATGAGCAAGAAACTCAAGGCTGCCATCATCGGCAGTGGCAACATCGGCACGGACTTGATGATCAAGATCCTGCGCCACGGCATTAACATTGAAATGGGAGCCATGGTCGGTATTGACCCGACCTCCGATGGTCTGGCACGCGCCGCCCGCATGGGTGTGGCCACCACCCACGATGGCGTAGAAGGTCTGACGCGCCTGCCCATCTTTGCCGACATCGACTTCGTGTTCGACGCCACCAGCGCCGGTGCCCATATCAAGAACGACGCTTTCTTGCGCAGCCTCAAGCCCGGCATCCGCATGATCGACCTGACGCCCGCAGCCATCGGCCCGTATTGCATCCCGATCGTCAATGGTGAAGACCACCTCGACGCATTGAACGTCAACATGGTCACCTGCGGCGGCCAGGCCACCATTCCGATGGTGGCAGCTGTCAACCGTGTTGCCAAAGTGCACTACGGCGAAATCGTCGCCTCCATCTCCAGCAAGAGCGCCGGCCCCGGCACGCGCGCCAACATCGACGAATTCACCGAAACCACCTCCAAGGCGATTGAAGTAGTGGGTGGCGCGTCCAAAGGCAAGGCCATCATCGTGCTGAACCCCGCTGAGCCGCCGCTCATCATGCGCGACACCGTCTACACCCTAAGTGACTTCGCTTCAGAAGACGCTATCGCCGAATCGGTCGAGCGCATGGCCGCCGCCGTCCAGGCCTACGTGCCCGGCTACCGCCTGAAACAAAAGGTGCAGTTCGACCGCATCGAGCCCAGCCACCCCATCAACATCCCCGGTGTCGGCCCCCGCATGAGCGGCTTGAAGACCTCCATCTTCCTGGAAGTCGAAGGTGCTGCCCACTACCTGCCCGCCTACGCCGGCAACCTGGACATCATGACCAGCGCCGGCCTGCGCACCGCCGAGCACATGGCTCTTCGCATGCTCGCCGCCTGAAGGAGAAACTGACATGGACAAAAAAATCTACATCTCCGACGTCACCCTGCGCGACGGCAGCCACGCCATCCGCCACCAGTACAGCGTCGAGCAAGCCAAGCAAATCGCCAAAGCTCTGGACGACGCCAAGGTGGACTCCATTGAAGTCGCCCACGGCGATGGCCTGCAAGGCGGCAGCTTCAACTACGGCTTCGGTGCCCACTCCGACGTCGAGTGGATCGAAGCCGTGGCCAGCGTCGTCAAGCATGCCAAAATCGCCACCCTGCTGCTTCCCGGCATCGGCACCGTCCACGACCTGAAGGCGGCCTATGACGCCGGCGCCCGCATCGTGCGTGTGGCAACCCACTGTACGGAGGCCGATGTCTCCAGACAGCACATCGAATATGCCCGCCACCTGGGTATGGAAGCCGTTGGCTTCCTGATGATGAGCCACATGCAGACCCCCAAGGGCCTGGCCGAACAGGCCAAGCTGATGGAGAGCTACGGCGCCACCGTCTGCTACGTTGTCGACTCCGGCGGCGCTCTGAGCATGAACGACGTGCGCGACCGTTTCCGCGCCTTCAAGGACACCTTGAAGCCCGAAACCCAGACCGGTATGCACGCCCACCACAACCTGAGCCTGGGTGTGGCCAACTCCATCGTCGCCGTCGAAGAAGGCTGTGACCGCGTGGACGCCAGCTTGGCCGGCATGGGCGCAGGAGCGGGCAACGCCCCGCTGGAAGTGTTCATTGCCGCCGCCACCCGCTTGGGTTGGAACCATGGCTGTGACTTGTACAAACTGATGGATGCGGCCGACGACACCGTGCGACCGCTGCAGGACCGCCCTGTGCGCGTGGACCGCGAGACACTGGCGCTGGGTTATGCGGGGGTCTACAGCAGCTTCCTGCGCCACTCAGAAGTGGCAGCGAAGAAGTACGGTCTGAAGGCGGTCGACATCTTGGTGGAACTGGGCCGGCGCCGCATGGTGGGCGGCCAGGAAGACATGATCGTCGACGTCGCATTGGACCTGCTCAAGGCGCAGGAGCATGAGCGCCAGCATGCCCAGCCGGTGATGAGCCAGGCGGGATGAAGACTGAGGCCCTGGTGGAAACGCTGGTCTACGCCAACCGCATCCTCTACGACAGCTAGTAGCCACCGTGTTACCCTCGTGTTTACTGTTAACCCCAGAGGACTTTCACATGTTAAGAAAACTATCCGCTATCGCACTGGCTGTATCTTTCCTGGCCATGGCAACATCCGGGCTATTGATGTTTGTCATTGAAAAACCCTCTTTCACCATCCAGATGCACCCTGTACATAAGCTGTTCGGCCTGGTCATGGTGGTGGCCGCCTCCATTCATATCTGGTTCAATTTTCGCGGTTTAAAGGCTCACTTGCAAAATCACAAAGCGGCGATCTTCGGCGGCGTGCTGGTGGTTGCCTTGGTGCTGCTCTACGCCGTTGCCATCAACAACAAACTACCGGACGACCTGGCACAGCAAATGGACTCAGCTGCAGCGGCAGCCGAACAGAAAAAATGATTCCAATGCAACATCCCCGCCTTGTTTGGCCGAAATTTTCGGCCCTGAACCATCTCAGCATTGCCATGCGCCTCCATATCGGCTTCGCACTGGTGCTGTTGCTGTTGGCCGTCATCGGCATGCTCGGCTGGTTCTATACGGGCGCGCTGGCGGCCCGCACACAGAATGTCGTTGACCTCGACTACCGACGTGCGGAAATCGTGAGCACGATGGAGAAGGCAGTATCGGACATGGCCTTGTCAGTGACCTCCATGTCGCTGAACGACGATCCTGAGGATATTGCCTACGAAGTAAAGCGTTTGGAGCAATCATCCAAAATTTACGAGGAACGCGTCAAGGAACTCGATGCGTCGATCCGTGAAGGCGACCAGACTATGGGACTTGCAACGCAGATCAAGACGCTGAATGAGACAAGCAGCGGGGCCCTGACAGCGATGAACCAAATCTCCTTGAAAGCCACGGCCGGTATCAGTCGTGAGCAGTTGGCCCAGTTCACGATCAACCAACTCCGTCCGTCACAGGACGCGTGGTTCCTCACGCTCGACAAGCTCAAGCAAAGCGTAAATTCCACGATGCATGAAGCGGCCCTCGAATCGAAGACCACGGCTCGGCAGGTGCGGACCGTCATGGCTGTGGCGGTAGGGGCCGCGCTGGTAGTCGGCTTGCTGGCAGCGGGACTCATTTCACGCAGTATTGCCCAACCACTGGCCCAGGCGGTAGTACTCGCACGCGCAGTAGCACAAGGCGACCTATCGGCATCGATGGTGACCACCCGGCGCGACGAGGTTGGTGCCTTGCTCGATGCCTTGACTGACATGCAGCGGGGTCTGCGGAGCATCGTCAGTGACATCCAGATGACGGCCGACAGCATCCACTTGGCTAGTAGTGAGATGGCAGGAGGCAATTCCGACCTATCGCACCGAGCCGAGCTGACCGCCACACGACTGCAACAAGCCACGGCTTCAATGCAGCAGTTGACAAGCGCAGTGTTACAAAGCGAGCAAGCAGCCTTGTCCGCAGACGACCTTGCGAGCGCCGCAGCGCAGGCTGCGCAGCGTGGTGGCGCAGTCATTCAGCAAGTGATCGGTAACATGGAGGCCATCGCCGATTCAAGCCGCAAGATCGCCAACATTACTGGCGTCATCGACAGCATCGCCTTCCAGACCAACCTGCTGGCATTGAACGCAGCCGTCGAGGCGGCACGGGCTGGCGAGCAAGGCAGAGGCTTTGCGGTAGTGGCCGCTGAAGTGCGCTCGTTGGCGCACCGTTCGGCCGTCGCAGCCAAAGAGATCAATGCACTGATCGGCGCCAGTGTCGAGAAGGTCGAGTCTGGCAGCAAATTAGTGAATAGCGCTGGCGCGACGATGGCGGACATCGTCGGTTCGGTACAGCGTGTGGCTGTCGTGATCAGTCAGATCACCGATGCGACGCGGCAGCAGAACGACGATATCCGCGATGTGAGTTTGGCACTCGAACAGGTGGAAACACTGACTCAGCAAAATGTCGCGCTGGTGGAGCAGAGTGCCGCAGCGGCGGGTCTGCTGTCGGAACAGGCCTCGCGTATGAATGCACTGAGTGGCACCTTCCGGCTAACGTAGCCCGCATTTGACCAGACAGCGCATACTTGTCCGCGCATCAACTCCGGTGTCTGGCTGATGTCGCTGCCGTTGGCCGCCGTCGTTGTCAAAGCGTGTACCAGCCCTGAGTCCTTATCCACGCCAATAGGCGCTTTCATGCCGAAATGCTTGGGTCCTGTTTTGCGGTCCATTTAGAACTTATCCGGGTGTTGGGGTCAGGTCTTGCATTGAAATATTAGCCGCTCTAGTACATCAACACGAAAGTTGAGAAACATAATTTCGACCCATCTTTTTGTCCGCATCCTGTCGAGTAAAGTGCCACTCGATAGTTCGCTCTTTCTCGTTGCGGGCTTGCTGCCAGGCAGCAACCTCGGATTCGAGTAATTCACGATTGGCAATGCGCCGATCCAGGCATTGGCGACTGAGAATGCCAATCTCGATTTCTGCCATGTTCAGCCAGCTCGCGTGCTTTGGGGTGTAGTGAAACTCCACCCGATGCAGGAGCTTGGCGGCCGCACGACTGCCCAGCACATCATCAAAGCACTTTCTAAAGTGCGAGTTCAGGTTATCGAGCACCAAGTGAATTCGTCGTGCCTTGGCGTATACGCCAGTGAGCAATTCTTTGATGAAGGCGACGAAGTCAACCTTTCCTCGTCGCTCGGTGACAGATACGATTCGCTGTCCCGCCTTGGGCTCGACAGCCACGAACAGATTGGTGGTGCCGTTGCGTACGTACTCGTAGCCATGCTTGGTTGGGCTGCTCGCCGCCATGGCCAATGGAGGTCGGCTATGGGCGATAAGTTGCAGGCTTTTCTCGTCGATGCAAATGACCGGCTCGGCTTTGGATATTGGTCGCGCGTACAGTTCGAGCAGGACATACATCCGAGCACGGTACTCCTCGGTCAACGCCCCAATGCACCACATTACCCGGTGCCAGGAACAAGAGAAATAGTTTTTTTGAGCATGCGTCGAACGGTTTCCCGGCTCACGGATTGCATGCCAGGCTCCTGGCGGGCGGCGCCGTTCGAGCTCGACCATGGTCCAGCGCTGGCGTCCCTTGGGCGGGGCTGAGCAGGCCAAGGCGATCACACGCGCCTCGGCGTTGGTGTCGTATTGGCGCGGGCGTCCTGAGCGTTACACGTCGAACACCGCCAGCTCCACCCCGCCTTGCAAGTAGGCGGCGCGAGCACGCCACACGGCGGTGCGGCCAATGCCAAGCACTGCCATGATCTCAGATTCGGGAATGTCGCGGTCCAGGCATGACAGCACATGGGCTCGATTGACCTCGCGCGCCTGATGCACCTCTTTGCTGCGAATGGCTTCGATCGTCGAGCGATCCTCCTCGCTCAAGTTCAGCTCCGTCTGACGCATGACCACTCCTCGTTATGCCGAATGGCGACATTCGTAGTGTAATCATGTGCCGTTATTTTCGTGTCAATGTACTAGGAGGCTCAGCCTCACTCAGGTGCTGAGACCCTTGTAGAGCATATAGGCCGCGAGTAAGTAAAAACTGCCGGCAAACACCAATTTGAGCTTGTCTACGGGAATGCTGTGTACCACCCGGGCGCCCAGCGGCGCGGCGAGGAAGCTGCACACGGCAATTATGCCCAACGCCGGCAACCAAATGTAGCCGAACGAGCCCACCGGCAAGTCCTGCACGTTTCGCCCGCCGATCACGTAGCCCAGCACGTTTGTAACGGCAATCGGAATTCCAAGCGCTGCAGAAGTGGCCACGGCGCTGTGAATCGCCACGTTGCACCGAGTCATGAAGGGCACGCTGATAGTGCCGCCGCCTACACCAACCAAGCCCGAAATAAAGCCAATAGCTCCGCCCGCCGCCAACTGACCCGCCGTACCAGGCATTTGGCGTCTGGGTTTGGTTTTTTTGTCAAGCAACATCTGTGTTGCCGAAAAAATCACGAACAGGCCGAAGAAAATGGCCAGGTAAGCGCCTTTGAGCAGCGCGAACACCCCCAAGCTGCCAATGAGGCTACCTACGACAATGCCGGGAGCCAGCCGTTTGACGATGTCCCAGCGCACGGCACCCCGTTTATTGTGGGCCCGAACGCTCGAAAGGGATGTAAAAATGATGATGGCCATGGAGGTTGCGATGGCCATTTTCACCGCCAAATCGGGCGACACACCGCGGCTTGACAAGATGATGGTGATGAACGGCACCAGCGTCATACCGCCACCAATGCCCAGCAAGCCCGCAAGAAAACCGGTACCGATGCCCAGTGCGGCAAGTTCAAGGATTAGCAGAGATTCGAGATTCATTTGTGGTTGACGTGTTTGGTAGGACTCGCCGCTGCAGCCCATTAAAAAGGGGTGACCCGGGTGCTGTTCGAAGCCGGAAAGACCGAAGACACTCGAACCTGAAGGATTCATGGCCGACATAGACATAAACCGCCGTTACAGTTAGCCTGGTGGCTGAAAGGACTCATGAAATCGAAGTGAAAGTCGATCGTCTTTGCCCTTTCTCTCAAGCATTCGACTATTTCCCCGAAGATTCCGTTTCAAGTTGCTTGTGCAATTCGGCCCACCGTTGCCCTGAGGCTTTCCAGGAGTCAAGATAGCTGGCTGGGCAGATGTCGTTATAAGGTGGGCGAACGGGGCCGGCGTTCATCCAGCCTGCAGCATCGATTCGGCCTTTTTCCAGCGCAACGTTGTAAATAGAAAAGGTCTTGAAGCTATCTTCGGGAAATGGCGCAGCTGTTTTCACAAGTCGACCCTGAAATGCGTGGGCATCGGTCCAGTCTTTGGTTCGCCGAGCTGCGATGACCTTGTCGCGAAGCGTCGTCGAAACCAATGGCCCGCACACGGTACCGCTGGACCAGAAGGCATCAACGAAGTCATCCATACGTGCCGCAGCATAGTATTGGTAGTCGAGCGGCAGCAGCTTCATGCGGTGCTTGGTCAGATGTAGATCCTGCAGCAGGAACTCGATACCGATATATTTCGCTGCAACGACTTGCCGAATCTCTGAAACCCGAGCCCAGAACGCGCGGGGAAAATCAAATTTGAAAGCCTCGGTATTCGCGTAGATAGCGATATTCATCTCTGGAACAGCTTCGGCGACATCTTTGTAGTACTGAACAGCCATATCAACGCAGGGATTGCACCACATTGGTATTCCCAACATTGTTCCGTCGGCCCCAATGGAGTGGGCGTACCTTGTCTGCTCGATCGTGTCGCGGGTATTAAGCGTTGTGGTGCCAACGAACACTGGAACCCTTCCTCTCGCGGTCTCCACGATGGTTTGCATGAAGACTTTCTTTTCCTCCCAGGTTAGCGATTCACACTCACCCAAAGTACCCATGCTCAGAATCCCGTTCGCGCCAGCCGCGATAAGGCCTTCAACGGCGCGGGCAGTCTCATCCAGATCAACGGTGTTAGTCGCACGCCAGTCACTCGCATCCGGTTTGGATGGTGTCGGAAGAATTGACCATACTCCATGAATATCCGATGCATTCAACAGTCCTGACTTACCCATAACTTATCCTTTGTATTTAAGAAAATTCTAAAAACCGCCACAAATAATATTCTCAGGCATCTTGCGAAAGCCCAAAGACATCAATCATCACATACTCATCTTGCCCGACCGACTGACGGTCGTTTTACCCCAACTCAATGAACCATCCGGGATTTGGCTTGACGTGAGGCGGACACTTCCAAGCCCGCGTCGTTAAACTTCAACGCCTTACGTCAATTGATGGGCTTCAAAACCATTGGTTTTAATAAAAAATGTGCGAGCGCGGGCAGCAACACCAGTGCTCCGATCATGTTGCCCACAAACATAAAGGCGAGCAAGAGTCCCATATCAGCCTGAAACTTGATGGGACTAACCACCCAGGTGACAACGCACAAGGCAAGCGTGACACCAGTCAGGAGTACAACCTTTCCCGTGAAGAGCAACGATTGGTAGTAAGCCTCGGAGAGGCTATCGCCAACCTTCAATCTCGCCAGAAGAATGCTCATGACGTAGAGCGCATAGTCCACCCCGATGCCCACCCCCAATGCGATCACGGGCAATGTAGCCACTTTCACACCAATGTTCAGCGCTACCATCAAAGCCTCGCACAGCACCGAGGTCAGAATCAGCGGCAACACAGCACACAGCACCGCACGCCAAGAGCGGAAGGTGATCGCACACAGAACGATCACCGCGCCGTAGACCCAAAACAGCATCTCGCGGTTCGCATCCCTGACGACAATGTTCGTCGCCGCATCAATGCCGGAATTGCCGGCGGCGAGAAGAAACTGGACTTGCTCAGTGTTGTTTTCTTTGGCAAAGCCCTCCACCTCGTTGACGAGGGAAGTTAGTGTGTCGGCTTTATGGTCCTTCAGGTAGGCCGTCAGCGTCAACAAGCTGCAGGTATCGTTGTAAAGGCCGCGGGGTGCCCCGGAAGTGATCGTGTTGAGCATCGACTGGCTGTTGATCAACTCATACCACTTGGTACTGCCTTCATTCAACCCTGCCAACACACGCCGACTCAGTAATGCCAAAGAGTTCGTGTCCTCCACCCCCGGCAAAGCACGCATTTTCCACTCCAGCGCATCAACCCGCATCAAGGTGTCATATTGGCTGCACTCGCCGTCTGGCGTCTTGACCATCACTGCAAAGGCATCGCTGCTGGCTCCATAGTGTGCGGTCATGTAAGTGTTGTCACGGTTATAGCGACTGTCGGCACGCAACTCAGGTGCACCAGACTCCAAATCGCCAATCTTCAAGCGCTGCGCAACCACGAGTCCCCCTGTACCAAGGAGCAGTGAGACCGCAACGACACCTGCCGCCCAGCGTCGCTGGGTGAACAAGTCCAACAGTCTCCATAACGGATGTCGTGCCCCGCCCCGCTGGTCCGCCAACTCTTCCTTCAGGCTGAGTTGAGCAGCTACTGGACTTACGCCCACATAACTCAGCAGTATCGGCAACAGTATCAGGTTGGTGAAGACCAATACTGCAACGCCAAGGCTGGCAATGAAAGCCATATCTCGGATCGCCTCAATATCGATCACCATCAAGACGCCGAAGCCAACGGCATCGCACAGCAGCGCAGTCAGTCCCGCAAGAAAAAGGCGCCTGAAAGTGTAGCGCGCAGCAACCAAGTTATTCGCACCACGCCCAATATCCTGCATGATGCCATTCATTTTCTGAGCACCATGACTCATGCCGATCGCAAAGACAAGGAACGGAACCAGCACGGAGTAGGGGTCCAACTCGTAGCCCAACAAGGGCATCAACCCCAGTTGCCACAGCACGGCAACCAGCGAACAACTGACAACCAGCACTGCACTGCGGACGCAACGCGTGTAGGCATAGAGCATGGCCGTCGTGATGAGCACGGCTGCGACGAAGAATCCTAGCATCTGCCAAATACCCTCGATCAGGTCACCCATGACCTTCGCGAATCCAGTGATGTGAATACTGATCCCATCACTCTGATATTTGACCCTGAGCTTCTCCAGCGCATCAGAAAAATCAGCGTAATCCAGTGGAACACCGTTCGCGTCTTTTGACAACAAGGGCAGATAGACGATTGAAGAACGTTGATCCAACGCGACCAGTTGACCGATCTCGTTGCTGCGCTCGATGTTCAAACGCACCGTGGCAAGGCTTGTAGGCGACCCGTCGTAGCCATCCGGGATGACTGGACCGCCATCCATGCCCTCCTCGGTGACGCCGACCCATCGCGTATTCGGAGTCCACAGCGACTTCATATTGCGCCTGTCAACGCCAGGGAGCAAAAAGGCCTCGTCGCTTAACTGCTGAAGTACCTTTAGATAGTTTGGGTCATAGATGGACTCACCTGTTGTGGCGACGGCGATGCGCACAGCGTTGCCAAGACCTCCCAGCTCTTGACGATGAGCGAAGAAGTTTTGGATGTAGGGATGGCTCCTGGGGATGATCTTCTCAAAGCTCGCGTTGAGACGCAGATTACTGGCACTCCAGCCGAGCACGACCGTCAGCACCGCGCAGAAAAGGAGGATCAGCTGGCGGTGATTGAAAAGAGCCCGTTCAATAACTGAACCTGACCGTGGATCGAAGTCGGTCAAAGGTGTTCGCTCATCCTTTGAGACTGCTTGGTTAACGACTGACATGAGGGTCACTTAGGAAAAGGAAGTTCACGAACACCACGCAAGCTGCTGGCAAGCAGACGACTGCCATCAAGTTCGACAACGGCAGTCAACGGTGGGCCTGGTGGCCATGAAACAGACGTCCATTTTCCCCCTGAATCACGACTGATCAATGCCTGCCCGGCCTGGTCAAGGGCGAGCACACTACCGTCATGCATCAGCGAGAGACAGCCAATCGTGACAGGAGTGGGCACCTCGCACTGGCTGAAACCGGCAGGGCTATACGTATAGATATTGCCCTTCAGACCAGCCAGCAACCACTTGCCGTCGGGCAACGCAGCCACGGCGAACCAGCTGCCCGGATAAGGGGAGCTCAGTCGGACGAAGGTTTTTCCTCCATCGACGGATTGCAACAGCAGCCCTTGCTCGCCGACTATCAGAATGCGCTGTCCCTGAATCGCAAGCGCATTAAGGTGTAGGGCCTTCGGATTGTCCAAGCGATCCATCCAGGGCGACCAGGTTTCACCACCGTCTGCGGTTGCAAAAATAAGCCCATAGGCCCCAATCACAAAACCTCGCTTTCGATCGAAAAAGTGCATGTCCAGGAAGGGCTTATCAGGGCCGTCCGACACCAAGCGTTGAGCCGCCTGCAAACGCTTGTCGCTGTCATCGTCGTTCTTTGACCCTGCCGACACTTCTGCAAGCCATAGATCTGCGGCTCTCTTTCCTTCCAGCTGAAGCCGCCAGGTTCCACCGCCGTCTGAGGTTGCGAGCACAACACCTGAGTGACCTGTGACCCAACCATACTTTTCGTCTACAAAGTTGACGGCGGTCAGCGTGACACTGACTGGCACACTCGCCTGCTGCCATGTGGCACCAACATCATCCGAGAACAAAACAGCACCGCGCTCCCCGACCGCGACAATGCGTTTGCCAGACTTGGCAACATCAAGCAAGACGCCCCCCCTCACGTGCGGCGCTACAAACGCAGGACGACGCAAGGCATCAAGCACGGGGTTAGCCCAGACCGCCTCCATGCTGACCAGCGGCACAGTAGCTACAAAGCACAGGGCGCGGCGTCGCCCGATGTCAAAGCGCTCTTTCTTAAATTTTTTCATCAGAATTCCACCACATAAACAACTCAACCAAATCCGGATTCCATCAGCCTCACGGGCTCACCATTGCCAACAGTGGAGCGACCAACCGAAGGTCGATCCACCAGATGTAACACGTCGCCCTTAAGCTTTTTAGCTTTACCGAATACCTTCACTAGCCATCGAATCTGGCGAATAGGTTGATGCGGGGAATGGTTTCTCCTCAACGCGAATCTGCACCGACTCATCGTTGTACAGGCTACCCAAGTAAGAGTTGCCACCTATCAGATCATAGAGACCGAAACTGCTGCGTATGAAAGCGGGTACATCCGGCGCCACAATGGGCAAGAGATACATTGTGCGCGCCAATTTTCCTTGCGCATCCCAGCGATCTCCAAGCAAGGCATACCAACTGTCTTCATCAATGTAGTAACGACTTTTAGGTGACACATGACGCTTACCTGGCTTCAATGTGGCGTCTACAACCCAAACCCTATGCAATTCCCAACGCACATGATCAGGGTTGAGGTGGGCTCCCGTGATCACATCCGCAGTCTTGCTTGGCACCATTGTGCGGTTGCTGTTGTAAGGCACCAGTATTTCTTTCTTGCCGACCAGGTTCCAGTCAAAGCGGCTCATGTCGCCTTCAAACACGGTTAGCTCATCAAAAGTGAGGATACCAGCTGAAAACGAGAGCTGCGTATCACAGCAGACGTTCGGCAGCTTGCGCACGCGACGTTGCCCTGTGAGGTAAATCCACCCCAGTGTTTTATCTTCATTGACATTGAAGTGCTGCATGACCGCTTCACCGACTCGGATGGGCGGACCGATATTGGTCGAACGGACTTTGTACCACCACTGACCATCCTCAACATTTACACCCTTGGTGTTGTAAGGGAAAGTAAAGTAATTTTCATAATGTGAAACCAAGACAGCCTGACCGCTGCTGTTCACAGTGAAGTTCTTCGCCCTTTCGTAAACTTGTTCGAGCTTATAGGAAAGCTGATGGTTCACCATCACCTCAGCACCATTCTTCGGAATGGGGAACGGAATGCCACCCAAGGCCCCCACAGCATAGGGATTATCGAGACCCGACAGCTTTACCTTTGTGGCGTTTTCAAACGTCTTGTCATAAAACCATTGCGGCGCGACATAAGTGCGCCTTGAAGGATATACATCAACCCTGAAAGTGTCCGGGTATTTCTGCAGCATCGCCTTTGTGCCATCCGTCAATTTGTCTGCATATTGCGCCATATTCTTTGCAGTGATACTGTACAAAGGCTTGTCGGAAGCGAAAGGGTCTGGACGGCGACCACCTTTTTTGTAGCCGGGCGTCGGTGTGGTGTAGCCACCGGTCCATGCGGGAATCGAACCGTCTTTATTGCCAGCTTTTTCAGCACCCATGGGTGTCAAAGTGGATTTCAGCGCAGCGGCTTCATCGGCTGACACCGCAGCAAAAGCTGCTCCAGCCAAAAAAGCGTAAGCAATGATCGTGGAAATGGGTTTGATCATAAATTTCATTTTTTTTCCAATCAGAATGTGTAACGAGCGGTGAACGAGATGAAATCTCGATCCCGAAGGGTTTGACCCCAGCCGAACGCTTGGTTAGCTCCCGTGTTAAACGTGCGGGCTGTACCGTAATAGTGGGTGTAGTTCAAACCGAAGTTCCAAGAATCCAGGTAAGTCCCATTCAGTCCTATGCTGATATCCCCTCCCCCTTCAGGGATCCAGGCGTTGGGTGTCATTGCCAGTGGCCGGGAGCCTTTTGGCGCGTAGCCGATGCCGATAGGCACACCTAGATCCAATCCTGGCAGGACTTGCCGGTACTTCGGCTCAAAGACGACTCGCATCGCGACACCATCGCGTGTTGCATTTGGATCCGCGGCGGTCGCGTTTTTGGTGATTTTCAGCACACGGTTCCAAGCAATTTCGCCAGCAATCGTAGCTTCTCCCCAGAGAGGAGTACGCGGCACGGAGCCTAACACCGAGATATTCAAGTGGGCCGTGCGGCCGACTGCATAGGCTGGATTGCTTGAGTTATTGTTTGCGACCGGCGCGAGCGCGCTCGTGTCGAAACCCTGCGTACTCGCCAAGTCTTGGTTATCGCGAAAAGACAGCTCAGCTGCAACGTTGTAATCGCCAAAGGTCTTGCTGGCACTGGCACCAAAAGCCTTAATTTTTTCTTGATACGCGATGTAATGGCCCACCGGAGCCGGCCCGACCGGAGTCATTCCAAGCTTCGGCACGACTTGTGGCATTTTGTTGTGAAACTGAATCAGATAGAAACCATAGTCGATATCACCACCTTTCACCCTCAGCTGCACCCCCCCCTGTCCAGAATCCTTGGCCTTCATATCGGAAAATCGTGGGCTGGGTGCACCAGGCCCAAAAAAGATGTTTTCAGCGCCATCGACAGCGTAATCCGTGTTGGAGAAATAGCTACCTGCAGCGGGCAGACGACTTCTGGATGAAGCTACCTGTATGTAGGCCCCAACCGAGACATCTGGGGTGATCTGTACTTGCCCCGAAACCATAGGGACGGGACGAATCCCTTCCTTAAAAGGCGTACCGGGTACGGAAACAAGCTTGACCGCATCCACCGGCATTTGGGCACCGGCAATGGCATTGGCACCAAAAAACAGGCTTTCGCCCCAAAGCAGCGAGTGCCGACCGGCACGAACCGAGGCGCTCCGCTCGAACAGGTCAAATTTACCAAAGACGAAAGCATCCAGTACCTCACTGCCACTGCCATGAACATCTCGCGTGCCGGCAGTGAATTGGTTGTAGGGAACCGAGGTCTGGTTCGGGAACGCGCCACCGGGAAAACCCGGGTTGGCGTTGGAACGGCCATAAACAGAATCGTTCCAAGCAGCCGCACTGATGCGAAAACCCATGTTCTTCTTATAGATGAAGTCCAATTCCGACAGCAAGTCAAAGCGACTGGAAATGAGTCCTTTGCCAAAATTTCGGTCGCCGTCGTCGTTGTTTGGATTCGAGATCAGAACAGATGATGGCTCGTCAAGACGCCGCGCAGCGCTGTACTTGATGGTATTGTCCCAGCGGACATTCAAGTCAGGATTTCCTGTGTCAAGCACAACAGCCAAGGCAGGTGTCGCTCCGATGGAGAGTCCACCACACAATGCGGCAATGCCACGAATGTGGGCCGACGGCATCAAGTACTTTCGCCGTGATTTTAGGAACTTCATCTTGCTGTCTCTTTTTCTTTGGTTATGAATGATCGCCACATTGCTTGTAAACAGCGGTAACGCAGCGATTCTTTTTCCTACTAAATGAAAATGACCAAGGTTTTAATGGTCAAAGAGCCCAATGGGTCCTTCTTGCAGGGAAACGATCACACTCTTGAGTTGGGTGTAGTGGCTCAGAACGTCGAGTGAAAATTCGCGACCGAAACCACTTTGCTTGTAGCCACCGAACGGTACATTGGGGATCATGTTGAAGTAGCGGTTGACCCACACGGTTCCCGCTTCGATCTCGCGCGCCATGCGATGGGCTTGCGTGATGTTTTTGGTCCAGAGACCAGCCGCCAAACCAAATTCAGTGTCGTTAGCCTCGCGTATGACTTGAGCCTCGTCTTTCCATGGAATGACCACACCGACCGGCCCAAAAATCTCCTCTTGAGCGATGCGCATTTTGTTGCGCACATCAGTAAACAAGGTCGGCTCAATAAAGTAGCCTTGCTCAAATCCGCTCACCGTTGCGCGCTTACCCCCCATCGCCGTTGTCGCACCCTCATTGCGCCCGATATCGAGGTAACCAAGAACCTTGTCGAACTGCATCCTGGAGGCCTGAGGCCCCATTTGCGTCGAAGGGATCATAGGGTCGCCAACACGAATCTTGCGAAGAATGTTTTGAACCTTCTCCACAAATGCATCCATCACTGACTCATGGACGAAGTGGCGTGTCGCGGCAAAGCAAATTTCGCCCTTGTTCACCACGATGCTCATGGCTGCGGACTCTGCCGCTGCATCCATGTCAGCGTCCGCGCAAATAATGTTGGCCGATTTTCCACCCAACTCCAGCGTTTGAGGAATCACATTGACGGAGGCATATTGCATCAGTTTTTGCGCGGTCGGGCGTGAGCCGGTGAACGCTACCTTGCGGACATTCGGGTGGGTCACAAGCGCTTCACCGACATTTGGCCCGTAGCCGGTAATGACGTTCAGCACGCCTGGCGGCAGCAGGTCAGCCATCTCACGGATGAACTCCATGACCGCCAAACAGACCGACTCGGCCGGCTTCAGCACAATGGTATTGCCCGCAGCGAGAGCAGGCGCAATCTTTGTCGCCATCATGACAAGGGGCACGTTCCAGGGAATGATCTGTGCCACGACACCAAGCGGCTCGCGGTGAATAATCGCCACACCTTGTGTCGCGTCTATGGTCTGCCCATGCAAACCAAATGCAGCACCAGCAAACAACTCAAACTGCCCAATCGTGGCTGGGATATCGATATGCAGCGCCTCCATGATAGGCTTGCCATTGTCGAGCGACAACATCGCGGCGTAATCATTGGCCCGTGCGCGCAGGCGACGCGCCATTTCATAGAGCGCAGCCTGACGCTCACTGGGTGTGCTGCGAGACCATTTCGGGAAAGCCTGTGTGGCGGCCTCCACGGCACGGTTTACATCCTCAGCGTTGCCTGACTGGATATAGGACAGCACCTCCAGATTGGCAGGGTTAATCATCGCGATTTTTTCGCTGCTGGATCCACCGACCCATTCACCATTGATGAAATGGCCATACTCCGCCTGGAAGTACTTCATAGCAAGCTCACTGCGAGCAGAATCCGGTTTTTTCGATTCAGTCTTCATTTCTTCACCCATAGCAATCTCCTTACTTCGATCCTTAATGACCTTATTCCCTGAAACTCACTCCCGCTGGAAGTGAGTAAATTTGCGTCAATCTTCGCTGCGAAAATTAATGCCACCGATGTATTGCGCTTTATCGAGGTCGTGCCCAAAAACATCACTGCGGAAGTGCTCCTGCTGAGCCGGTGCGCATGTCCCATTCCAACCGGGCTCCCACAACCAACCTGACGGATTGGCCGCATAGAAACCCAGCGCTCCGTCATTGCTATGCACACCCAACTGCACAGCAATGTCGATACCATGCTTACGCACCTTGTCCAATGTCTGCCCCAAGTCCCGTATATCCTGGTACTCAACCATCAGGTGATTCACCCGCTTGGGCGCCGGACCGAACATCAAGGCCACGGAATGCTCACGGTTATTGCATTTCAAGAAAGGAATCCGAACCGGGGTGCCATCTGTCAACTTCAAAAGGTAGTCAGAGCCTCCAGTAACCCCAAGCACTGCAAAGAAGCGCATCGTCGCCTCCGGATCAACGGATCGCAAGATGATGTGACCAACACCCTGATCACCTGTCTTGAAGCCCCCAAACATCGGACGTCCTGGGTGGAATGGCTTGTGCCCATCCACCAGTGGCGAGTAAAAAATTTCGTGCGCATTGCCAGCAGGATCCTGCAACTTCAGCAGACCCAGAACACGGCGCTCTGCAGCTTCTGCCTCGGTGCCGCGACGAACCTCAATACCTGCAGCCGTCAATTTGGCAGCCATCTGCTCCAGCTCTTGCGCACCCGCAACTCGCCAGCCGACATAGGCAAGGTCATCATCACCACCGGTATGCACCACAATGCGGTGATGCCAGAGGTCCATGCGCAGATAGAAACGATCAGCCTCACCTTCGTCGACCAGTTGCATACCCATCACCTCGGTCGCGTAGTTCTTCCATGCAGCAGCATCGCTCACGGAAATCCCCAAGTAACCCAGTTCAGTTACGTTTGCCATTAAAAGCTCCTTTACAAAGATTCAAGCTATACCCCAGCACCGTACAGCTCCATTATTTACGGCAAATTGCCCGGACGTGCGTGACGGAATACCCATTTATGATGTTTGTTATTAGAACCCAAAATTAGTTAGGTTCCTATAGGTATTTTCCCTAAAGATTAGAGAGTAGAGAATCGTCATATGATCCTGCTTCTTATTTCACCAGCACGCCCCTCAAGTGACAAATAAACGCGTCCCCCTCAAAGTTGCCACCCCCTCCGCAGAACGAGTTTTTCCAAAGAACTTGGACAGCAGCCTCGGTTTTCTTATCTCTGACACGGCTCGCCACGTCAAGCGGCTGCTCTACCCTGGCATTGCCCAACTCGGTATTCGTGGTGGTAGCTGGTACGTGCTGCGTGCACTCTTTGAGGCGGACGGCGTGACACAGAGAGAACTGGCGAACCGACTTGGCACAACGCAGCCTTCGACGCTTGAAATGCTGCGTTCTATGGAGAAAGAGGGCCTTGTCCACTTCCAGAGGGATACGCTTGACCGACGCAAGCTGCGCATCTACCTCACCGATAAAGCACTCAAGTTGAAAACGCCTCTGTTGCGTGCCGCAGGCGAGGCCAACTCGATCCTGCTGGGCGGACTCACGCAAGCGCAGGAGATATTGCTGAAGACTATGTTGGGCACAGTGCGCAGCGCCGCCGCCGATGCAATCGCGCAGTTTGAGTTGCAATCTGCAGTCAAAGAATCTCCGATCAGGCTCCATCTTCGGGAGGAAGAAAGGCAGGCCAAGGAAACCAAACGGACTGCCGTCGACGGTAGAGGACCTCGCATAGAAGCGCAACAAATAGCCTCATCGATCAGAAAGCGCAAAGCCTGACACGCGGTGAATGTCAAGCTAGTTGTCGCTTCACAACACCACATGAACATTCTTGGTCTGGGTCCATGCAAGCAATTCAGATACACCCTCCTCACGCCCAAGACCTGATTGCTTGTAGCCACCAAAGTCTGCCCCGATAAAGTGGGCACTGACGTGATTGATCCATACATAGCCGGACTCAACGCGAGATGCCAGGCGATGGGCGCGGGCCAGATCCTTTGTCCATATTGAAGCGGTCAAGCCGAAATCCAGCCCATTGACCATGCGCAGCAGATCTTCCTCTTCGTCCCATGGAATCACAGCCAAGACCGGGCCGAACACCTCTTCGCGGAACAAACGCATGGCAGGGGTGACATCAGCAAACACGGTAGCCGTTACAAACCAGCCGTTGTCTAACGCTTTGTCGCTCGGACGAACGCCACCGCACACAAGACGAGCGCCCTCTTTATGAGCGGAATCAATGAAGGACATGACCTTTTCGTACTGCGCCTTGGACACCAGGCAGCCCATCGTGGTCGCGGGATCCGTTGGCAGTCCACAACGATAAAGTTGTGAAATTTTCTGCACCATCTCTTTAATGACTCGGTCGTATACTGATCGATGAACGAAGCAGCGAGATGTCGAGCCGCAACTCTGCCCCGCCCAAGTGAAGTTCATCCCTTTGACCGCACCCTCAATGGCTTTGTCCATGTCCGCCTCTGGACAGATGATCAGAGGATTTTTTCCACCCAGCTCCAGGCTTACGGGCATCACCTTCTCGGCTGCTGAGCGCAAAATTGATTTGCCCGTGGCGGTGGAGCCAATCAACGACACCTTCTTGACCAAAGGATGGTCGACGAGCGCTTGTCCGCACGGTGTGTCGCCACTAAGCACATTGACTACGCCGGGAGGAAAGACATCCTGCAACAATGTAGCCAGGCGGTAAGCGGACAAGGGGGCTTGCGTCGCAGCCTTCAGGATGACGGTGTTACCTGCCGCGACGGCCGGTGCCAACTTGGCCGCGAGAAACATGAGCGGATGGTTGTAAGCCACGATACGCGCGACCACACCGTAGGGCTCGCGCACCGAGTAATTGAGCACGCCATCCCCCATTGGAAGGGTGTCGCCTTTGGCTTCATGAACCAAGCCCGCGAAGTAGTCGACCTGCGTTGCGGCAAAATGCACGTCCGCTGCCATCTCGCGCACGGGGTTGCCGCAGTTGATGGCATCCAGAAAACCCAGCTCCTCAGCGTGGGTCCGCAGCCTGTTACCGAACTCCCGCAGCGCCGCAGCACGAACCGCTGGCTTCGTATGGCGCCATGACTGAAATGCCAAATGAGCCGCCTGTACAGCGGCATCCACATCTGCTGCGTTGGCGTTGGAGACGGGCCCCAGATCCTCCTGGGTCGCGGGGTTCAGAGTTCGACCGTAGCCTCCTTGCGGCACATGAAAGCGTCCGCCGTAGAACAGATTGCGGCACTCCGGCAACGCGTAGGCGTGTTCAGTGTGCATCGGTTCACTCCCCAAACGCTTCTGTGAAAAGGCCCAGGCGACGGTAAATCTCGCGGGTTGAAACCTGGAAAATGCGTGCTGTGCCGCCCTTGGCCTGATGGCTGGCCCACAGGTTGGCCGGCATCGTGAAGACATCATGAGGCGACCACTCGATAGTTTTTTCACCGATTTGGCTGACCCCATGGCCTTCGACGACGAAGCACATTGCCGCTGCGGAGCTCTTGTACTTGCGCGTCGATTTCCCGGATTCCAACTGAAGCAAGGTGCTGTCGATCAGGTCCATGGAGGGACCGCCAGTTAGCGGGTTGCCGTAGCGCACCTCCCGGGAACCATCTGGTGCCGCAGGTGAGGCAACGAGCGCACGCACCGCATCTACCCACGGATAGCGGAAGATGGGTGAATAGCTACGGCTTGCATGGTCGCTGCCATCGAGCTTAGGCACGATGCCTGCTGCCGTGAATGCCGAGTCCGCCAACTGGGGTCGCACATCGCGTGCAGGGCCAGGCTGGAAGCCCGTGGTGCCCAGAAAGTGATGCAGCATCACATCCAAAACATCAAGCCAGATGATGGGATCCTTTCCTTCGTTGACATGTTCATGCCAGCACCAACCAGGTGTAAGAATGAGATCACCGGGCTCCATTACGCAGTCCTTGCCATCCACGATGGACTTGACGCCCCCGGTGCATTGCACGACAAAGCGCAAGGCGTTCATCGGATGACGATGGGCACCAGCCCGCTCACCAGGCATCACACACTGAAAGTCGAACATGAGCGGGCCTGTGCCTGCCTCATCCCAAACATGGAGTCGCTTCGGATTCGTCATCAGCAACACGCGTCGATCCAGTACGTGTGTGGCGCGCATCTTGGCGGTCTCTTGGATGATCGGTAACATGGTAGACCAGCGCCAGATCTGCGCCTCCTCAATCTGCTTTCCAAAGCTTGTCGCCGGAACACTCTCCCAAAGGGGAACAATACTGTTGTCTTTGTAGGACTGACGGAGTTCCGGCGGAACGACGTCTTCTGTCACTGGTTTCGAATGGTCACTCATGGTCATAAACCTTTCTGTTGGATTGAAAGAGATAGGGGGTTGAGATCAGGCCGAGAATTCGCTCTCAAGCTGCTTCCATCGGCGACCGCACTCGATGGCACCGTCGCGGTAGTTGTCCGGCAACTCAAGGTAAGGCGGTCGCGGAGGACCCGGATTTACAAGGCCGGCTGCTGCAAAACGCAAATGAGCGATCTGGATGCTGTAGTCCATAAAGGCCGCCAAATCTCCGCCCACAAACATGGCCGACTCCGCCCAGTTGCACTTTTCTGAAAGCTCCTTGGCGCGCTGCCAGTCACCTGCCAGTATGGCTTGCGACAGCGCCATGTTCACAGTAGGTGCGCATGCCACGCTGCCAGACCAAGCAGCGAGGGCAAGTTCTGGCAATTCTTGGGCTGCAGCCAGCCACGCAGTAGCCAAGGGCAATATCCGCATCTTCTCACCGACAGCATGCATGTCTTTGGCCAGTGCAGGCCCACCGGTGTGCTTGGAAGCAACCACCTCTGGTATCTTTGCCAGTTCCAAGTAGGCCTCGGTGGAAATCTTGCCTTTGAACGCCACCGGGTTGTCGTAGGCCACCATCGGTACGCCAGGTAGCGCAGCAGCAATGTCCTGGTAATAGCGGACGATAGACTTGTCATCCATAGCCAACCACATCGGGCGGCCAACGAACAGACCATCGACACCGATGTCCACCAACGCACGAGCACGCTCAATCGTGTCGCGCGTATTCAGGGTCGTCACACCGGCAAACAAGGGACGCGAACGTTTGTTGGTTTGCACCACACAGTCTACAAAGAGCTTCGTTTCAGGCCAAGTCAGCGTGGCACCCTCACCGAACGTACCGGTTGTCGCCAAGATGTCAATCTTGGCCGTGTTCAAAAGCCGAACCATCTTTTCAGTTTCCGACAGGTTCACGGATTGCTGCGTTTGCCAATTACTGGCATCCTCGGTAGCGGGCGTCGGCATGATGCCGAAGACACCGCGGATATCGGAGGGGGTAATTTTCATCGGGTTCTGTAGTTGAGTTAGTTGAGTTATAAAATGCTTCATGCGTGGGTTGCATCCAAAGTGCAAGGCAATTTGCGCTACTTGACCAGCCCTTCTGCACGCATGGCTGCTTCAACGGATGGCCGTTGTGCGATGCGACCAAGGTAAGAACCCAGTCGCGTCAGTTCCTGAACATCAATGCCAGTTAACTTCGTCCAGCCTGCAACGACGAACAGATAGACATCAGCAACCGTGAACTGCTCGCCAACAAGATAGGTCCGCCCGGCAAGTTGCGCATCGACCCAAGTCAGCCGCTGTAGCACTCTCGTACGACTTTGTGCCTTGGCTTCTTCGCTGGCCTCCGGCATGAACAACGGAACGAATGCCTTGTGAAGTTCACTGTTAATGAAAGAGAGCCACTCCTGCAGTCGATAGCGCGGCAGCGCGCCCGCTGGTGGCGCCAGTCCCTTTTCCGGCGCGAGGTCAGCAATGTACTGCAGAACAACCGGCACTTCAGTCAGAATCTGCCCGTCCTCCAACTCAAGCACTGGCACGTATCCCTTGCTGTTCAAGTCAGCCAGGCTGCGGCCGTCCGAGGTCTGGCGGGTTCGAAGGTCGACAGGGACGTAATTGAAAGTCAAACCAGCCTCATGCAACGCGATGTGTGCGGCCAGTGAGCAGGCGCCAGGGGCACCGTAGAGTTTCTTAATCATTTGAGTCTCCTATGTGAATTTATAACTCTGCTATTAAAACCAGATGATTTGAAAAATTGGGTCATGGGACAATCGGTTCTAGGGATGCCCTGAATAACTCGAATGCGTAAGTGCTACAAGGTCACCGGTTTCAGATAGTGCGATGGATGGCGTTTAGCCTGGGTCTTCGCACCACTTTCCACGCCCTTGCGGGCCATCTGCACCGCCTTTGCGGCCATTTGCCTGATTTCAGGGGCACTCATCCCTGCGCCTCCAGCAATTGATGGCGCACCATCCAAAGATTGGACAGCGCAAACAGCGTCTTGAGCTGCAACGTGTTCTTCTTCAATCCCCGGTAGCGCACCTTGGTGTATCCAAACTGTCGTTTGATCACCCTGAAGGGATGCTCCACCTTGGCACGGATGCTCGCCTTGATCTTCTCCACTTGGTCTATCAGCGCGTCAACGGGGTTGTTCTCTTTGTCCAGCGCTCTGCGTTTGCCTGGGCGCATCGCGATGTGCCACCGCACTGCCTCCTTGGCATCCGGGCGCTTGTCGATACCTTGGTAGCCCGCATCACCAAACCCGTCTGTCTCCTGCCCGTGCAGCAAGCTGTTGCCCTCTACAACGTCGGCCACGTTACCCGAGGTGCCTATGACGGTATGCACGAGTCCCGAGTCCGCATCCACGCCGATATGGGCCTTCATGCCAAAGTGCCATTCGTTGCCCTTTTGGCTCGAATGCATCTCTGGATCGCGCTTTCTGTCCTTGTTCTTGGTAGAGCTAGGCGCTGCGATCAGTGTGGCATCGACCGCAGTGCCTGCCTTGAGCAGCAAGCCCTGGGCTGCCAGAAGCTCGTTGACAGTGGCCAGAATCTGCTCGGCCAGCTTGTGTTTCTCCAGCCGATGACGAAACCTCAGGATGGTGCTCTCGTCAGGCACCCTCCCATGGGCATCAAGACTTGCAAACTCCCGGTAGATCGGGGTGTCAAAGAAGGCCTCTTCCATCGCCAGATCTGACAGGGTGAACCACTGCTGCATGCAGTGGATGCGCAGCATGGTCTCCAGGGCAAAGGGTGGGCGGCCGTTCTTGCCTTCGGGGTAATAGGGCGCAATGAGTTCGACCAGAGCAGCCCAGGGAACCACCAAATCCATCTGGGTCAGCAGTTCTTGCTTGCGGGTCTTTTTGGTGCTCAGGTTCAGGTCAAGGCTGCTTTGCTTCATAGCTTGGGAGGATGCCATGACTGTGCTGCTCCTATCAGGTCGCCATTTAGGTTTTGCAGGATTTCCCTAGAGCGCGCTACGGTGCTGATTTTGAATGGTTGCGACGATAGCTTGCGAGTCGATCACCTTTTTCATCGCGTCCTTGACGATTCGTTCGGCACGCCGATTGTTCACCCCCAAACCACGCAGCAATGCCATGCAGATGCCTTGCATCACCTCGCGCAGATGTAGGAATTCGTTTTGCACTTCCAGCAAACGAGCAAGACCAAGATCAGTCAAACCCATCAGCAAAACCAGACCGGCGTCCAGGCTGGATAGCTTGAAAATGCCCTGTTGAATCCCTCGGTGAAACATGGCCAAGATAGGCGCGTTGTCTGCCCGCGCCGGATTAACAACATCTGCAGGCATGTGCAGCAGCACCCGTGCCGTGATCTTGTTTTCCAGCCCAAAACGAAACGCAGCCAGCAAACCCAGCGTGAGATATGTTGCGGGATCCTCGACCTCGGCGCTTATCGCATTGATGATCACAAACAATTCGGCCCGAACGGCTTCATGAGCATGCGCCTTGAGTGCATCGCGATTCGGAAAATGCTTGTAAAAACTTCCCTTGGCAACATCCGCTTCGCCGACGATGTCGTCGATCGTCGCGCTATCCATGCGGCCATCAGAAATCATCCGTATAGCAGCTCCCACTAAGGCCTTGCGAGTGAGAGACTTGCGCATTTTCATCGGGATGGAAAGCGTTAAACAGGAGGATTTCATCACTGAATGTGTTTCATATTTGACTTGTTAGCAAAAAAAATTAATCCTCGCCGTAGCCGACTTTGCCGCTGACGCATTGCACCGCATGATCTCGCCATCGCCTGAAATAGATTTTGGTGCATCGTTATCGCTTGTAGAAAGAATGCCAGATTCTCGCCACAGTTGGATCGAGGGTGTCATACGCATCTCAATTCGAGGCGCGCGATTGCAAGTATTCGTCGACGAAATCGAGGCGGTCATTTCCCCACCACATTTCGTCTCCGATCACCACCATTGGGACGCCGAAGACGCTGCGTGCAATCCCTTCGTCGATCGACTGCTTGTATTCATTTGCGCCATCCACGGAATCTGTGAACTGCATAAAGTCATCGACATTCCAACCCATCTCTGAGGCAATCGATCGCAATACCGGTTCACCGCTAAACGCTTGCCCCATACCCCAGGTCAGGTGAAAAGCGCGGCGTACATACTCGGCCTCGCGAGCTTCCCCTGCAGCATAGAAGAAACCTGTATTCAAACGTCGGGAGTCGAAGCTTGGAGGGAACTTCAGCGGTGTGCCATATCGTTGCGCCCAGCGTTGCAGATCCCTGGAAAGGTGGGTGAGCTTGACCGGCATATCCCGGTTAGACGGCCCCACGTTGCCAATCGCACGCTTGGCACATGCAATATCAATCGGCTTGTAAGAAACCGAAATGCCATAGCGTTGCACAATCTCAGGCAACCGAATGCTGGCGAGATAGGAGAACGGACTCACAAAGTCAAAATAGAAGGAAAGCATAGAAGGATTTCCTGGAAGAAAAACGGCCATGCCACAAGCTGCCATATTGATCCGGCAGGCTTTATTCGTAAACCTTGCTCGGGCTGAGGTGTCGAAGCCCCTCGACAGGCTCAAGTTGAACGGCATCGGGACTCTGCAATAAACCGTGCCGGATCAATAATGCATTTTGAGTAAATGAAGGTCAGCCAGGAACCAGCGGAGGTTGACGGTAGACCGTCCGCTTTTCTTACGAAGTTAAAAAGCTGTTCATGCTTTCAGTGTCTTCAATTGATCACAAGAAGAAGTTCAAATTCTTACCATGAAGAAACCGCTCATCGAGACTCACGACTCTCTTGAGTAACTGCAATCCTGCTTCACCTCTGACCCATTCTTCCTCACGACCATAGGAATAGGTGGTTTCATCATGAACACGGCGGTTACGCACAACGAAGACATTGAGGAAAACCTGATAGTTGCCAGTACTTGAGGCCTTGAAAACCTCGATGTTTGACAAGGACCTCCGAATCCGCTCCGGTGGGTCAACGGACCATTGCATGCCCGTTTCAAATTGCCTGATGCGCGCATCCAAAAAATCATGGCGCTCATCAATCGTATAAACTTTGTCAGGAAGCTTGTATCTTTTGTCCTTTCGGTACCGAAGTTGTTGAAAGTACGCTTGGTATTGGATATCTGGATGAACCATTTTCATCCACTCTCGATATTCTTCATGGTCGAGCAGCCGAGCTTCTCGATACAGCGTGCTGACGACTTCTTCGCTTTCAGATCCACGCACTGGTATGAGTTCGTTCATATTCATCTCCTAGATTGCTGATTTACCTGTTATTGACCTATGAGTTCATGCTTCCAGGCATCCGGATCTAATTTCAAGATCGCCTTCCAGTTGTCGGCGCCCATAATTTCCTTATAGGCCCGGTAAAACCCTCTGTAAGAGGTTTCACCAATGGCAGATTGCCCGATCACCCCAGGAAAGTCAGGATCCAACTTGTCGAAACCGAGCCCCAGTTGTGAGTTCAACTTCCCTTCACGGGTCATTCGCCCCCGGTTGTTTTTCGTCATGGTTTCCATGTTGTCACTGTCGTCGGCTTCAAGCATGCCAGCAATTCCGAACGTCGAATTCATGCCTGATACCACGGCATTTTTCAGTTCGGCTGGCATCTCTTTTTCCACTATCGCCCACGAGAAGACCTCAATTTGGTGAGGACCACGTGGCACCCACAACTTGAACGTGTTGGTACCTAAAAGGTAGGAATTGTTCGGGAAAATCGTGCCATTGAGATGCGAGCCATAAATGCGACCGACTTTCGCTCCAAGCTTCTCCACCATCTTGGGCTTCCTGCTGGCAAACCACTCCCGGTAGAGAGTGCCCGCCTTGGAATTAATAGCATGTACCGCTGGGGCAGTATCCCAAAGGACGCCAAAGCCATGCCCAAATCGCGATGTCACCTGCATACCAAGACCTTCGTTGGGCGGGGCCTCATTTCCACCAATTGCCGCAAGTTCGCCGCCAAGAGCCATCAGGGATGCGAGGTGAGTCCACCCCACGTGGTAGGCATCGCCTACGAAATTTTCGGCGGGCGTCTTCCAGTTGCAGTTCAATAATGATCGACTTGGCGGCCCGACCAACTCAATGCCGCCATTGATATCCATCCAAATATCCAGGTAGAACTTCACGTCACCAAGATAGTCATTCAAGCTGGGCGCTTCAGCGTCGAAGTTTCCGTAATAAAGACCTCTGTAACTTTCAACGCGGATTTCCCGAAGGCCGAATTTCGATTTATCCAAAGACCCACGATAGAGCTCTTCTTCCATCGGCACCACCTTCAAGGCGCCATCCATGCCGAAAGACCAGCCGTGATAGGTGCAACTGAACGCACGCGCATTGCCGACTTCCGCCGCGACAAGCCGAGCGCCACGGTGAGTGCAAACATTCAGAAAGGCCTTTACGGATCCATCGTCTTGACGCATGACAATCACTTCATCTTCGGCCATGTAGCCAGTGGTGAAATCGCCAGGGTTCGGAATCAAGCTGTCATGGGTGAGGAATTGCCAGCACTTTCCAAAAATCTGTTCAATTTCAAGATCGTAGATCTGTTGATCCCAAAAAATTCTCTTGGCTTGTATGCCGTTTTTAACGTCAACGAGAGATTCCACGTCGACCTGGGTACGATTGGTACTCATCTGCTTCTCCTGTAATAAGTCAACCACTTAACACTGGCATGCCGAGAAGTTGTCCCTCAGCCGCCGAATTTTTCTAGTAAGCCCTTGCCACCGCTGGCAGGGCCAAGGACGCTTCGCACACCCATGCCACCATCGCAGTTGATGATCACGCCGGTTGCTGGTGCTGAGTTGCGGGCAGAAGCCAGGTAGACATAGCTACCGGTGTACTCCTCTGTGTCAGACAGCCTGCCGATCGGGGCAATGTCTTTGACGAGGTCGGCCAAGGGTACAGAGGTTATCGACTGCTCACCCATCCCAAGCGACTTCGGTCCACGCAGATCAGAAGCAATCCCGCCAGGTGCCACACCGTTGACGCGCACATAGGGGGCCAACTCATGCGCCGCCTGCTTAATCAGTCCCACTGCCGCGTGCTTGGCTACGGTGTAGAGCACGCCGCCGCCACCTGCATAGAAAGCGGAGCTTGACAGGGTCAAGATAACTGACCCTCGGGAGCGCACCAACGCCGGCGCTGCGGCTTTGATGCCCATCACGTAGCCCATTAGATTGATTCCAATGACCTCATCAAAGGCTTCGCTGATGGCATCGTCCGGCAGGTCGACAAGGGGGACACAATAATCCCAGATGCCGGCGTTGCCGATGAAAGTATCCAGCTTGCCGAAACGCTCCACAGCCAGTTCGACGGCCTTGCGGTTATCGGCCAAGTTGCGCACATCGCCGGGCGAGCCCGCGACCCGTCCCTTAAAACTTTCAACGAGCTCATCAAGCCCCCGTGCATTTCGATCCAACACAGTGACGTTGGCACCTTCTTCTACAAGTCTTTTTACGAGCGCTCGACCGAGACCTGCAACACCACCCGTCAAAAAAACGCTTTGTCCTTCAAGCCATGCCATGTTCACTTATCCTTTAGTTAAAAATTAAATTGCGGTTTGCCTCCCCGGCAAAACCGGGGGATTACCTACTAGATTTATTTCGGCGAAAAACATACGACTCAAACAAAGCGATCGAAATGTAGTTGTTCAGATGGCACACGGTAATTTAGAACCAACAGCTTGTGCACCGCATCCGTCATAGGTGGCGGGCCGCAGAAATAAAAGTCGTATTGCCCTGGGTTCGGGCCGATGTGCTTCGCTAGCACCTCATGGATCAATCCGCGCTCACCATCCCAATTGGCACTCTCAGCGTTTACATCGGAGATCGCGCTAAATAATTCGACACGTCGCTTCAACTCAGGCTCACCCGCAAACACGTCTGCAACGCAATGATCCAGCGGCGTTCGGCCACCATAGAACATCAGCAGGCGCCGTTCGGTCATTGCCGGATTGCACACTGCGCCGCGCAGGATTGACAACATCGGAGAAAGTCCGGAGCCGCCACCAATGCAGACGACATCTCTACCGGTTTCGGTACGCAGATAAGCCGTCCCGTAAGGACCCTCCAACTCAATAGCATCACCTCGCTTCAGCACATCGAACAGCACCGCGGTTCCACAACCACCCGGTTTGCGTTTGACGATGAAATGCCATTCGCCAATGCCATTGGGCAGGTTGCTCATCGAGTACGCCCTTGTGCCGACCACGCCAGGCAAGCGAAGCAGCGCATACTGGCCAGGCAAAAACTCAGCTGGAGCCTCCGTACGAAACTGGAACTCGAACATGTCTTGCGTCAGTGGCACGACATCGACCAACGCCGCATGCTGACGCGTCGGAATCACCTGCGGGACATAGCCCGGCTTCAAGCGCAGCTTGATTCGACAGTCACTACCTGGTGTGCTCTGGCAGCCGAGGTGCATGCCGCATTCACGAGCTTCGGCATTCAAACCCGGCGCATTCGACCACAAATCCTTGACATCGCCCTCCAGCAACTGAAAGCGGCAACTGCTGCACGATCCGGATTGACATTCATAGGGAAATCCAAGCCCAGCCTTGAGCGCCGCAGCGAGTAGCGTTTCATCAGTGGAACACTGAAAGACGGGCGTGTCACCGGCGCCAATTCTGACTTGAAAGCTTTGTGGACTCATAGCCGTCTTTGCTTGAGGGCGCATCATATTTTGACAAACACCTGGCCATCTTTGACGACCACAGAAAAAACCTGCAGACGCTCTTTGCATGGGAGGCTTTTCGCCTCGCCAGTGCGCACATTGAAGCTGCCACCATGCATCGCGCACTCAACAAGTTCACCCTCGAAGTAACCATCGGTCAGCAGTGCGACCTCGTGCGTGCAAATATTGCTGGTCGCCAGGTATTCGCCGTCAAGGTTATATATCGCCAGCGGCGGAAGATTGGCAACGTCACACGCCCTCATCTGGCCGGGCGCCAACGAATCTGCCGCGCAAATTGGTACCAGGGTCTGTATATCACCTGCTGTGGCGTTGCTCTTAGTCATGTTCACTTATTTCCTTTCAATTAGCATCTCTACAACTGATGCTTGGCAATCACCGCATTCGCAGTTGCATATCTTCATCTCATCCACCTAACATCATTAGTGGTTAGGAACCTATACAGATGTTAACCCGAAGCACAAGAATATTTCCATAGGGAATACCCCAATAAGGCTAAAGATGCACTAGATAGTCATTTTGAACGGCCCCGGGTTTTGAGGAGGCTCAACTCATTTCGTTATACACAACGCCGTGCCGCCTGAAGCTCACGTGAGAACCTGAGGCCAGCGGCGAAGTCCAGGATGCGCTGCATGCCCAGCCAGATGGTTTTCACGCCCGGCTCGCCATCGCCCGTGGGTGCTAGGGAAACGCAGATTTATTCGCAGAATTTGCCAACCGCGACAGGAGTCAAACGTTATAGACAGGTACCTGCCGTTCATTCTGGAGACCTTGAAGAAGTTCCCTGACCTCAGGGCCAGCCGCTTGTACGCCATGGTCAAAGTGCGCGGCTACCAAGGCGGACCTGACCACTTTCGCCACCTCATCGCCCACCATCGACCCCGCCCCATCCCTGAGGCGTATCTGCGACTGGTCACCCTCACCGGTGAACAAGGCCAAATTGACTTGGGTCACTTTGGTCACCTGCAAATCGGTAAAGCCAAACGCCCCCTGATGGCGTTCGTGGCCGTCTTGTCCTGGTCACGGCACATCTTCTTGCGCTTCTCGCTGGCCCCGCCGATGAGCGACCTTGCCCGGAAGACAAAACCCTGACGGTGGGACAGGCCTTTGAACAAGAGAAGCCATGCCTGCTGGCCTTGCCTGCGAATCCTTATCCGGTAGAAAAGCGTGTGGTCGTTGCGGTGGGCAAAACCCCCTATGCCCACATCATTTGGTTTGCCCTCGTGTGTTGTCAATTCATCCCACGCATGCGCCATGCCGTGCAGGCGCAGCTCTTTGAGTTCAGTGCTGACATCACAACGCATGGCTGATCTCCTGGGTCTGTACTACCTGTACATCAGCGCCCAGTTCTCTGAGACTGTCGTAGCGTTGGGTATTGGCCAGCGGTGGTGCCTTAAGCGCCAGGGTGGTTTCAACAGAATCTGGCACAGGCTTGGCATTGAGGCGGGCCAACACGTTGAGAACATGCTCGGCACTGAGTGCGCCAGATTCAACAACCAAGTCCACTGCCACCAACACGGCCTCCAATCCGGCTGTAGGCACAGCGGCCAATACCTGCGCCATGCTCCGGTCACCTCCGGCGTGTTTCATCAGCCCAAGGCGCAGTCGTTGCAGAGATTCAGGCATGTCGGCACGGCGCACCGTTTCTCAGCGCTCCCGGTTTACGCTGCACCAGCGCGATGTAGTGCTGCCAGTCGTAGCAGGTATGACCCCGGTCTGAGGCCCGCTCGTGGCTGGCCACCACCAAGTCACCAGCGACGACGTAGACTCGGCTGGGATAGAGCCGGGTGCTGACCCTGTGGTTGGCCCATTCACAGGGTACCGAGTAACGGTTGCGATCCACACTGACCAGGCAGGTGCTTGAGACCTTGGCAGACTTCTCCACATAGCCGTCAAAGGGGGTGGGCATGAGCATCATCGCCAGGCGTTCCTGTTCCAGCATTTCCAGCACGCTGAAATGGCCAAACTCAGGGTGGCGCAGTTCGCTCCAACAATCGCGACAGCGCTGGCCCAACCAGGCATTGAGTTCATCGAAAGAGCTCCACTTGCGCTTTTGGGCATCCAGCCAGATGCGCCTGCGGCTGTCTTGGACGTTCTTCTCGACCACGCCTTTCTCCCAACCACTGGCAACATTGCAGAAGTCGGCATCAAACAGGTAGTGCGCACACATGGCCGTGAAGCGGGCATTGACCACACGCTGCTTGCCCTTTTGGACTTTATCGACAGCCGTCTTCATGTTGTCGTAGATGCCCCGCCCAGGGATGCCTCCCAGCGCCGCAAACGAGCGGGTGTGGGCATCAAACAGCATTTCATGGCCCTGGCTGGGGTAGGCCACCAGCCAGAAGCCCCTGCTGGCGCACAGTTTCATGTGCGAGAGTTGGACCTTGTTGTAGTAGATGCCTCCCACCAGCAGACCCTCGGTGCTCCAGTCAAACTGGAACGCTTCACCCAACGCAAAGCTCAAAGGCACGAAGGCGCGGGGGGCTTTGCCAGCGTTGCCTCGCCACTCTCGCACAAAGTCGGTGACGCGGCTGTAACCGCCGCTGTAGCCCTGCTTTTTGATTTCGACAAACAATGCCCGGGCTGTGCGACGGTATTGCTTGGTGCGCAATGCATCAGCCTTGAGTGCCATCTCCAGCGCCGCGTGAAACGCCGTGAGCTTGCCTGGTGCCGCCTTGCGCCGGTACTCGGGCTCATCGCCCTCTTTTGCATCGCGCACCCATTTACGGATCGTGTTTCTCGATAGCCCCGTGCCTTTGGCTATCTCACGCAGCGACCTCTTGTCGCGCTTGTACATCCGTCTGACTTTTCCAAACATTTCCATGGTGATCACCTTGTTTGCTCCTGCCCAAAAAGTAGGCAGAGCGAGTAAAACACCTGGCTCAGTTTTGGGTCGGCACAACCTCTAAAAAGTGGCTCAGTTTTCGGTCGGCGGCAACACGCAAACGGGTCAAATCATGAAGCACGCCATTAGCAATTGCCTTCAGGTCTGCAATCGGGTCTGCCGATGGTGATTGACGATGACTGGAGCACCGAGCAGGTGGTGGCGGTGGCTGAGTTGCTGGAGGATTTGCTGCTTGCAGAACGTTTGGACTCGAATTCGCATAAAACGGGAATGCACATTATTGCGGCCGATGGCAATCGGGCGAATCTGGTTCTCGATCCAGTATCAGTTATTATTACTACGCTGGTAACAAATTCGCTATCCGCGTAAACAATCGACTGAACTCCGCAGAGGGTAAGTCACCAAAACTTGGATCGTTATTGCCTTCGAAAGCAACTGCGATCTCATCCCAATCAGACTCTTGGAAACGATCTTTCGCCAATGGCAATACTACAGTCTCCTCAAGCTGCATGTGCGCCCACACTGCATCTCCCAGTGTGCGGATTTGATCCTTCAGTACTTGATCAGACGCAGAGTCTCCTGACTTAACATCATTCGCCAAACGAACGACCTCGTTGACCAAGGAATGTTCACGGACATGCTGGGCTTCAAGCTCAAGCAACAATTTCTCGCTCTCAGGTGCACGTTGACGCAGACGGCGGTGAATAAAGAGCTCTTCCTTGGGATGGTGCTTCTGTAGCGGAAATGCCTGCAGGTAGGCCAACATGGCTTCAAGGCTGCGAATATCCAAACTGCCTTCGGGCTCATAGGCTTGTTGGACCAAATCTAGCATGCCCCGCACCACCACAGCAATTGAACGATGTTCATCCTGTATGACAGAAAGTGCTCGCTCACTTGCTTTGATCGGATCACTGGCAGCTACACGTGTAATCAGTAACGCCACTGGAGATTTCTTCAGCACGCGTTCTGTTTGTGAGCTGTGCAACCAACTCGCAAGCCCGCGTACACCGCGCGAAGCCATGACAATTAGATCGCAGCCGTGCAGTTTGACTGCTTCCAAAATGGCTTCTGCTGGATGGTCACATACCTTGTGCTCAGTTTCACACGAAACCCCTGCGACCAGTGCAATGATCTTGGCCTTTGACAATACCGCGTTGGTATCCCCGATCGCCGCATCAAGGAACTCGCTGGGTGCCATGGTTCTTAGCAATGCACCCTCACCAGTTGCAGAAAGATCTGGAGTTGCATGGAAAAATGTAATTTTTGCGCCGAGTTGAGATGCCAAACGCACAGCCGAGCTTACGTTTGCAGCGGACAGCATTGATTCATCTACGGGTACTAAGATATGTGAGTACATCGTGTTCCTTATCTATTCGTGTCGTTATCGTTTACATGCGTAAGAAATATGAGTTAGCTGAGATGTCAGTCCAATGCACCGAGCTTTAGTGAGCCAAGGTAGAAAATCGCCTGTAACTTGTTAATTTGTATCATCATTTATCATGATAATCTCGATATTTTGAATTTATAAAGTATCTTTTGCAGGACTTGTCTGATCTGAGAGCGTCGGACGATTTTGCCCAACGGGCACGTCATCCGAGTTCCCCCAAAGCCTTTAATGACCAGGATGTCAACGCCCTGGCGGGCCAGCAACGCAGCACAGGCCAGACCTGTGGGCCCGGCGCCAACGACGAATACATCTACGGCGATCGACTTCAACGGTGCTCTCCTGCGGGCGAATGAGCGCCCATTACAAGGCGAATATGTATAGGAACCTATGTAGTGTATGGCTAGAGCCAGAATGGCTACATAGTACAAACCCTGATCGGCGAGTTCCGACCGCACACCTAATCGCGCATTACATGGACATCTCTAGGAATGCAAGAGTCAGCGGTGTGAAAATTCAAGGGGTTGCAACCTTACATACGGACTATTTGTATTGATTTGGCAAAGAACGTCTTTGCGGTCCACGGCGTTGGACCCTCAGGGAAACCTGAATTTGTCCGCCCTGAAGTTCGCCGCAGCAAGCTGCTGGAGCTTGTGGCGTCCTTGCCGCCATGCCTGATCGGAATGGAAACGTGTTCTGGTGCCCATCACTGGGCGCGCGAGTTCGAGAAGCACGGGCACATAGTTCGCCTGATGGCCCCCAAATTCGTGGCGCCGTATCGGATGTCTGGCAAACGCGGAAAAAATGATGCCAACGATGCAACAGCCATCTGCGTGTCGCCGCAGCAATGCCGGACGCCCCAAGCTGCCCATTCGCCTGATGGCCAGCCTGCTGTACCTCAAGCACAGCTTCAACCTCAGCGACGAAGAACTCGTTGTGCGCTGGAGCGAGAACATCCTGTGGCAGTTCTTCAGCGGCATGGATTACTACGAGCATCGCCTGCCCTGCGACGCCACGCAGATTGGACGCTTTCGCCGCGACCTGGGCGAGGAGGGCTTGGAGCTGCTGCTCAAGGCCACCATCGACACGGCCGTTGCCATGGAGGCCGTCAAACCTCAAGACCTGGAGCGCGTGATTGTTGACACCACTGTGCAGGAGAAGGCCATCGCCCATCCGGTGGACAGCCGCTTGCTGGAGATCGCTCGCCATAAGGTGGTCAGTGCCGCCAAGCGCGCAGGCATCGGGCTCAAACAGACCTTTGCCAAGGAAGGCAAGGCCTTGCGCTGGAAGGCCGGCGGCTACGCCCACGCCAAGCAGTTCCGGCGTCTCAGACGCGTACTCAAACGCCAGCGCACGATTCTTGGCATCGTCATTCGCGAGGTGCAACGCAAAATGCAAGGCGAGGGCTTCGCACCTGAGCACCCCAAGGCCGCAAGTGACTTGTCGATGTGGCTTGCGCGAGCTGAACGCATCCGCACGCAACAGCGTCACAGCAAGAACAAGCTCTACGCGCTGCACGCGCCGGAGGTCGAGTGCATTGGCAAGGGCAAGGCACGCAAGCCCTACGAGTTCGGTGTCAAGAGTGCGGTGGTGGTCTCACACCAGCATGGCCTGATGCTGGGTGCACGCACCTTCCCCGGCAACCCCTACGACGGCGGGTGCGATTCAAACTGATGTGGCGTTATTCTCGGCCATCTATCCATCCAACCAAGGGGCGACGACATGACTGAGCCATTAATGAGTGACGCGGAGTTGGTAAGAAGATTAGGGGCGCATCCTGATCTGCGAAGCCGAATGGAGTCCCTGCTGCTGGCCGTCGAAGATGAGACGGGAGAGCTCAAGACTGCCGATGCGGCTGAAATGCGGGTAATCGAGGAAATGCGACGCACCGGCCAAGTTGCGCTTCAATCATGGGCGACACGCCAGGTAATGCAGACCTCGCAAGAGCTCAAGCAAACCGCTGGCGTATGGAGCGAGGGTAAAAAAAACTCTGCTGGCACACCACCTTTGGTGACATCTGCATTGACGAGCCTCAATACCGCAACGCCACCAAAAGAGTCCGCCCGTTTGCGCAAAGCGCCCAAGTCAGCAACCGCGGCTGCTCACGCCCGCTACAGCGCGTAGTCACCGACTTCGGTGCTGACCAACCCTTTGCCCAAGCCATGGACAAACTCGTTGAGCACTATGGCGTCGTGTTGAGTGAAAGCACCATTGCCCGCATCACCGAGGGCCATGCCAAAAAGATATTTGAGTCGGCCCCGCCACCCCAAGGCTGGCCCACACAACCGGGCACCAGCACCGCAGTCATTGTGCAGACAGACGGGGGCATGGTGCCCATCATGGAGCCTGATGTCAACAGTGCAGACAAGCGCAAAGGAAAGAAGCTTCAGTGGAGAGAGGCAAAAATATGCCTTGCACACCCGCAGGGGAGCAAGACACTGGCCTTCGCCGGCACGCTGCTGGGAGACGTTGACACAGCCGGGCAATGCCTCTTTGAGTGTGCTGTTCAGGCCGGCTTTGGTACCGGCACGCCAATTCATGGCGTAGGCGATGGAGCGCCATGGATAGCCGATCAGGTTGAAAAGAAATTTGGTGCACAGGGCCGCTACCTGGTTGATTTCTTTCATGCGTGTGACTACCTCAGTGCAGCCGGCAAGGCCATCATCAGCTCAGGGCAGGAACACAAAACGTGGATGGACAAGCAAAAAACGCGACTCAAAACAAACCAGGCAAACGACGTATTGCACGAGCTGCAAACGCATCTTGAATCGCCACAGGTTCAGGACAGCGAGGCCCCGGTAAGGCAGTGCCACCGCTACCTGTTCAACAGACCAGACCAACTCAATTACCAAGACGCAATCAAGCGCGATTTACCCATTGGTTCGGGGGAAATTGAAAGCGCCCACCGCTACATTGTTCCATGCCTATCCGGTTAACGCCCAAAAGCTCGGTGCGGCCACTACAGGTAGCGTCTGGCGCCGGGTCAAGCTACCACCTATAGTGTCCTTGGGTGCCAACCGGATAGGCATGCATTGTTCAACAGCGCATGAAACGCCCGGGCGCTTGGTGGCGTGCGCACAATGCCGAGCACATGCTGGCATTGCGGCTCAATCGCGCAAACCGTCAGTGGGACAGCTATTGGCAGCGAATTTCAAACAACCAGCATGATCAACTCACCACATCAGTTTGAATCGCACCCTACGACGGCCACATCCTGAGCGCAGTCCTGGAACAGGCAACGAACTTGATGCAAGACTTGCCTGTCAAGCTCAAGCACATCGTGGTCGATCTGGGCTTTCGCGGCGTGGACGCCGACAACCCGGACAAAGAGATCATTCACCGGGGCAAGTACAAGCGCCTGAGCACCAAGCAAAAGGGCTGGCTCAGACGGCGCCCGGCCATCGAGCCAGCCATAGGCCACTTGAAGTCTGATCACCGCATGGATCGCTGCTGGCTGCAAGGCGCGCTGGGCGACGCTTTGCACTCCATCAGTTGTGCTGCTGGCTACAACCTGCGCTGGTTGCTGCGCGCCATTGCCCGTCGGGGCATAGGGGCGGTTTTTTTGCGCCTGTTGCAGGCTGCGTTGTCACCGCCATGGACGAAGGGAACATTACAGCGCTCTCATGCTTGCGTTGGGACTTGGTGTTTGAGCAACGGCGCCGGGGCGGTCGAAAAACCGAATTTTGGCCAGACCGCATGGGCTGGATTTTGAAAAATGAATTTTGCAGGGCCGACTAACTATAGCGGGTAGTCTGCGTTTCCTCCCTCTTTGAATTGGAATTCTTGAATTGATCTTCAACGGGGAAAGCTGCTTAGGGCGAAGCCCGAAGCTGAAGGCTTCGAGAATAGCCGTTGAACACCTTTGTAACCAAATAATGAATGAGGTTAATGGGGTCAATGCAGAGTGTAAAAAACTTATTATCAGCGTTATCTCGATATTTATTAATCATCGAGCGTAGCGACAAAGAGCTTGCGAACTCATTATAGGAGGAGGCCTGGGCGCAAGCCCGGGCCGGGAGACATGAGCACCATCCGGATACCCTGCGCGCCCAGCGTCTGGACGTATATTTGACTTGACCGCAGTCCGACATGAGTTACCTCACCCACCCAACTGCTGCTCCAGCGCATGCAGCACCCGGTAACACGGCAACACGCTGGCGACGCTGGAGTCGGGCTGGCGACCCTCGCGGATGGCGGCAAAGAACTCACGGTCTTGCAACTCAATGCCATTCATGCTGACGGCCACCTGGGACACGTCGATCTTTTCTTCCTTGCCATTGAACAGGTCGTCGTAGCGGGCGATGTAGGTGGCGGTGTCGCCGATGTAGCGAAAGAAAGTGCCCAACGGGCCGTCGTTGTTGAAGCTCAGGCTCAGCGTGCAAATGGCGCCATTGGCACTTTTGAGCTGGAGGCTCATGTCCATGGCAATGCCCAACGTGGGGTGAATCGGCCCCTGGATCGCATTGGCCTTGACGATGGGGCTGCCGCACTGATAAGCAAACAAGTCCACCGTGTGGGCCGCGTGGTGCCACAGCAAATGGTCGGTCCAGCTGCGCGGCTGGCCCAGCGCGTTCATGTTGCTGCGCCGGAAAAAGTAGGTCTGCACGTCCATTTGCTGGATGTTGAAGCGGCCCGCCGTAACCTCCTTGTGCACGTACTGGTGGCTGGGGTTAAAGCGCCGGGTGTGGCCGCACATGGCGACCAGGCCCGATTGCGCCGCCAGCTGCGCCACCTCTTCGCCGTCGTTGAGCACGTCGCACAGCGGAATCTCCACCTGCACATGTTTGCCGGCGCGCAGACAGGCCAGTGTTTGCGCGGCGTGCATCTGCGTGGGGGTACACAAAATGACGGCGTCCACCGCTTTCAGCGCCAGGCTCTCGGCCAGCTCGGTGGTGACATGGCCAATGCCGTATTTGGCCGCGATCTCTCGGGTTTTTTCCAGCTCACGGCTGACCAGTGAGACCACTTCAACGCCTTCAATGTTCTTGATGCCGTCGAGGTGTTTGATGCCGAAGGCACCTGCGCCCGCCAGGGCGACTTTGATAGGTTTTGTCATTTAGGTATTCTCCATGATCAGGTGGCCCACGGCGGTGTTGCTCGCGGGCACATGGTAAAAGCGGTGCTTGACTGCGGGCGGCTTGCCGCCGGTCACGTCGGCCATGGCGCCGCGTGCGATGAGCCACATCACCAGCTCGATGCCCTCGCTGCCGGCTTCGCGCACGTAGTCGATGTGCGGCACTTGGGCACAAGCGGCGGGGTCGGCAATCATTTGATCGAGCCAGGCGTTGTCCCACTCACGATTGATCAGGCCGGCGCGCGGGCCCTGCAGCTGATGACTCATGCCGCCGGTGCCCCAGATGTGCACATTCAGGTCCTGGTCATAACTCTCCACCGCCTTGCGAATGGCCTGTCCCAGTTGAAAGCAGCGCTGGCCCGATGGCACCGGGTACTGCACCACGTTCACCGCAAACGGAATCACCGGACACGGCCATTGAAACGCATCCGCGGGTGGTTGGCCGCACATCAGGCTCAGCGGCACCGTCAGGCCATGGTCCACCGGCATCTTGTTGACAATGGTCAGGTCAAAGTCCTGCTGGATCACCGACTGGGCAATGTGCGCGGCCAGCTCAGGGTGACCGATGACGGGTGGCACCGGGCGCGGGCCCCAGCCTTCGTCGGCCACCGGAAATTGGGGCGCCGTGCCAATGGCAAAGGTGGGAATCATGTCGAGGCTGAACGCGGTGGCGTGGTCGTTGTAGACCAAAAAGATCACGTCCGGCTTATTGTCTTTCATCCATTGTTTGGAATACTCGTAGCCGGCAAAAACCGGCTGCCAATAAGGCTCCTTGTCCTTGCCGAGGTCGAGCGCCGCGCCAATGGCGGGCACATGCGAGGTGTAAACGGAAGCGGTGATACGCGCCATGTCAGGCCTGCACTTTCTGGCCAGCACGGCCCTGGGGTTGATGTTGGGGCTGGGCGTCGCCGTCTTCGCCGACAAAGCGATTACCTTCAATGCTGCGACCGCCGTGCAACATCATGTCGCGGTACTCGGCCTCGGTCATGCCGGTCATGGAACCGGCCATTTGCTGAAAGCTCAGGCCATCGGTGGCGCCAATACGGGCCAAAAAGTAGATATTGCCGCCCAGCGCCATGCAGCGGTTCAGGTCGCGCGCCATCACGGCCAGTTTCTGCTCTTCGGTCATCGGCCATTCGTCGAGGTAGGCCCGCTCGTCCTGCTTGAAACGCGCGCGATTCTCGGGCTTCATCAGTGAGACGCAAAACTGGTTCAGGTGGTAACCCTTGCGGCTTTGCTCGGCATCGAAGATGGTGGTACCTGGGACGTCGAGGTAAGGTTTGTCGAGTGCCATAAATTTCCTTCAGATCGAATCAAATAAAAACCTGGATTGCCACGCTACGCTCGCAATGACACATCAAGGCGGAGACAGTTCTGGCCAGTACAAGCGCATCGGGTTGTCCACCAGCAGCTTGTGCTGCAGCGCTGCGGTGGTGGCGATGTGTGGAATAAAGTCCACCAGCAGGCCGTCGTCGGGCATGTGGTCTTTCAGGTTGGGATGTGGCCAGTCGGTGCCCCAGAGCACGCGGTCCGGGAACTCTTCAACGATGGTTTTGGCAAATGGCACCACGTCGCGGTAGGCGTTTTGCTCGCCGTTCAGGGCCTTCGGACCGGTCAGGCTCAAGCGCTCCGGGCAGCTCACCTTGCTCCAGACGTTGGGGTGCTCGCGCATGAAGCGTCGGAACAATTCAAACTGCGGTCCGTTGACGGGCAGTGACACATCGGGGCGGCCCATGTGATCGACCACCACGGTGGTGGGCAAGGCGGTAAAAAAGTCCCACAGTTCGGGCAGGTCCACCGCTTCGAAATAGATCACCACATGCCAGCCCCAGGCTTTGATGCGCGCTGCAATTTCCAGCAACTCGTCCTTGGGCGTGAAGTCCACCAGGCGCTTGACGAAGTTGAAACGCACGCCACGCACACCGGCCTCGTGCATGGCCTGCAATTCGGCGTCACTCACGTTGCGCTTGACCGTGGCCACGCCGCGCGCCCTGCCGTTGGCGTGCAGCAGCGCGTCGACCAGGGCGCGGTTGTCGGCTCCGTGGCAGGTGGCTTGCACGATCACGTTTTTGTCAAACCCCAGGTGGTCGCGCAGCGCAAACAACTGGGCCTTGGAGGCGTCGCAGGGTGTGTACTTGCGCTCAGGCGCGTAGGGAAACTCGGCGCCCGGACCGAACACATGGCAATGCGCATCGACCGCGCCGGCGGGCAATTTGAACGTGGGTTTGGCAGGACCGGCGTACCAGTCCAGCCAGCCGGGGGTTTTGGTGAAATCACCGGGAGTGCTTTGGTTCATGGTTTATTTCTTTTGATTGACCTGCGCCAACATACGGTCCGCTTCCACGCGCCAGTCGGTGCTGCGGGCGAATTCAGGCGTGCCTTTGGTTCCGAACACACCGCTGTCGGCCAGATCGGCCACCCAGGCCTGGCGCTCGGCGGTTCCCGACGCCGACCAGGGCGTCAGACCGGCATCACGCACGGTCTCGGCAACTTCGCGCACTTCCTCGCTGCGGCGTCGGCCGTGCTCGATGACGCGTTGAAAGAAATAGGCCGCCTGTTTTTCCCAGCCGATGCCGGGGAAGGTCTCGTACAGGGACGCCACCACCGCGTCTTCCACGCCGTAGTGGCGGGCTGTGGTGAAGCTCTCGATCACCATGGCTTCCAATCCCTTGATCATGACGCTGCGGCACATCTTGGTGGCACTGGCCACGCCGAGTGTGTCGCTGGCCACCTTGCTGGCGAAGCCCAGCGTGTTGAGCAGCGTGCATAAGGCATTGGCGTGCGCTCCCCCCAGCAGCAGCGGCACCTTGATGCGGTACGGCGGGATGCTGGTCATGACGGCGCCTTCCACATAACGGCCACCAGCTGCGTCGATCAAGGCGGCAGCACGCTGCTTGGCGCCGGGAGACGCCGAGTTGAAGTCAAGGAAGAAGCTGCCTGGCTGAACCGAACCGGCGCAGGCCTCTGCCACCCGCACGGTCTGGCTGGCCGTGACCGCGCTGATGATCAGGTCAGCGCCCGCAGCCAGTTCACCGCTGGAGCCGAGAAAACCCACACCATGCTGTGCCGCGTGGGTCTGCAGGGGCCCGGCGGTGGACGCGTTGACCAACTTGAGGTCATAGGCACTGACGGCCATGCCCTGGGCGCGCAGGTCTTCGGCCAGGATGCGGCCCACCTCGCCATAACCGACCAGTCCGACGCGCCATTGTTTGGGGTTTGTTTTCATCGTTTTTTCTGTCAACATGAAGCATGGTTTCATTGCGAGCGCAGCGCGGCAATCCAGGACTCAGGCAACCATGGATTGAGGTTGCCCCTGAAAAGTGGAGTTCTTATCCTCTCTTCATGGCCAGAGCGGTCCTGCAAGAGTTGATAGAGTCCTTGCAATCTACCCAGGGAGTAAAGCCATGTTGATTGCCCTGCACAAGAACGCCCGCACCACGCCCGCGGTGCGTGCCGAGATCGCAGCCAGCAACGAGCCAGCCAACGTCCTGGCCCTGCGCTTCGGGATCACTGAGCAGACGGTTTACAAATGGAAGAAGCGCGATGTTTTTGCAGACCGCTCGCATACGGCCCATCACCTGCAGACCGTGCTCACGCCTGCGCAAGAGACCGTGGTGCTCCACCTCAGGCGTACCCTGCTGCTGCCCCTGGATGACCTGCTGGCGGTCACGCGCGAGTTCATTTGCCCCCATGTCTCACGCTCTGGCTTGGACCGCTGTCTGCGCCGCCATGGCGCGGGCAACCTCAACGCCCTCAAACCCCAGGAGCCTGCGGTAGCACACAAGGCCTTCAAGAGCTACGAGCCTGGCTATGTGCACATGGATGTGAAGTACCTGCCCCAGATGCAGGACGAGAGCAGCAGGCGCTATCTGTTCGTGGCCATTGATCGGGCTACGCGCTGGGTGTTTGTGCAGCTCAAGACCAACAAGACGGCCGCCAGTGCGCAAGCCTTCCTGAAGGCATTGCACAAGGCCTGTCCACTCAGGATCACCAAGCTGCTGACCGACAACGGCAAGGAGTTCACAGACCGCCTGTTTGCCAGCCGGGAACGCGAACCCAGCGGCAACCATGAGTTCGATCAACTGTGCCAGGAGCTGGGCATAGAGCACCGGCTGACCAAGCCCAGAACACCGAGAACCAACGGTATGGTGGAGCGGTTCAATGGGCGTATTGCAGACGTCCTGAAGACCCACAGGTTCAACAGCCGCGAGGACATGGAGCAAACCTTGTTGCGCTATGTGGCGCTGTACAACCACCAATTGCCGCAATCAGCGCTCAAGAGCAGTACGCCCATGCAGGCCATGAAACAGTGGTATCAGTCGCACCCGCATCTGTTTAACAAGCGACCATATGATCGTCCGGGATGCGACAGTTAGGACGACTCCACTCGGGAATCAGTAGCTTGCGCAGCAAGACCCATAAAAAAGCCCGGAAGGCGAGTTGTACGCTCCTCATTCCGGGCTCGAGTGCCGTTAAAGCAAGGGTTAGTCCAGCTTTTCAAGCTTGGCTTCAGCAATTACCTTGGCCTAATGCTGCTGGCACTTGATGTATGCCAGCAAGCCGTCCCGCGTGTTGATGAACGGAATACCGCTCTTTCGCATCTCGAGCTGCGCAAATAATTTGCGAATAGGTCTTGTCACGATTCCGCCGTAAATCCGAGTTTTTTGACCAACCGACCCCAGACGTCGTGCTGTTTTCGAAGGCTTTCGCTCATCTCGGCAGCGCTGGAACCCTTTGCGACAAGGCCGAAGCTGGCAAGTGATTCGGCTACATTCCTGCTTCCTAGGGACTGGATGATGCTCTTGTTTGCCTTCGCTATCAGGTCATCAGGTGTAGACGCCGGGGCGAAGAAGCCGTACCACTGCTCCTCGGCAGGATAGCCGTCACCAAATTTCTGTTCGGCGAAGGTGGGGGTTTCTGGTGTGAACGGTGTGCGTCGCACGCCTGATGTGGCTAGAAGCCGCAACTTACCCGATCGCTGAAAGCTCAAGAAATTTCCCGTTGGGGCGATCATGGCGCTGATCTGCCCTCCGACCAAATCGGCTACACCAGGCGCCGCCCCACGGTAAGCCACATGGGTAAGTGGGACTCCTGCTTCTCTGCTCAGCAATGATCCGAGCAAATGCGAGGAGGAGCCCGTGCTCGGAGAGCCGAAACTTGCCTGCTGTGGGTTGGCCTTCGCCCAGGCCATGTAGTCTCTCAGTGTCTTGACCTGATCCGGCACCATGGGTCCAACTGCCAGAGCATCTGTGGTCAATGCCACAACGGAGATTGGGAGGAAGTCTCTAAAAGGATCGTAGTCGAGCTTGTTGTATATGAACGGGTAAAGCGACAACACCCCGTCGGGTGTCAGCAGCAGAGTGTGGCCGTCGGGCGCGGCGGTCTTGACAGCCGTGCAGGCGATGCGCCCTCCAGCGCCTGACCGGTTGTCAACGACCACTGAATTTGCGTAACCCGCATTGACCATGCCTCCACCAACACGTCGGCTGACCGTGTCGACAACGCCACCCGCCGGGAACCCGTTGATCACCTTCAGCACACTTGTCCCTTGCGCCATTGCGCGGGATGTGGAACCAAGTGCGACGATAGCGCCGATTGAATGAATTATCGAACGTCGGTTGAGCATTCTGCTGAAGTCTCCTCTCATGATTGGGCGGTGAATCCAATTTGCTTCACCACGCCGCGCCAGCGCTGGAGGTCTGAGTTCAGGCGCGCAGCCAAGTCTGTGGTTGGATGGTGTCTGACGTAGGTGGCGTTGCCGGACGCAGGCAAGGCCTGATTGTCGATTATGAGCTGGGTCTCCATTCTTGGCTTCTCCTGAGTTTGGTCATATTGCGAGAAACACTGCCTACTCTAGGAGTACTACCGATGTCAGTAAAACGGAGAATTTGGATGCCAAGTATTGGTCATACCGATAGTAAGTTGGAGCCCCGAGCGTCATCAGGTAGTCGGCCCTGAAATATTCATTTCAAGCCTGGGAGAGCCTGCCAGCCCCCAAGGTCAGCCGGTTGGCCAGGGCTGTGCACAGGGTTGATCGGGCATCAGCAGCCCAAGAGCGCATGTCCATCACAGCGGCCAGCCAAGAACGCTCCTGTGTGCTGGCTTGCAGCAGGCACAAAAAAACCACCTGCAAGAAGGCCACCCCCTTCTTGACGATCATGCGCAGCAGCCACTTGATGTTGTAGCCGGCCGCGCACAGCACCGCGTGCAGGCGGTCGCCCTGTTCGCCCTTGAGGTGGCAGCGACCCATGCGGTGATCGGCCTTGAGGTGCCCGATGATGGGTTCAATAGCCTGGCGCCGCCTGAGCAGCTTTCTTTCCTGCTCACTGATCCGCTTGGCCTTGCCCCGGTGCACGATGTGCACATCCGGGTTGTCCGCATCCACCCCCCGGTAGCCCAGATCAACGAACGCTGTCGCTGGTTTTGCATCGCTGTCCTGCATCAGGATCGTGGCCTGCTCCAGTTGCTCTGTGAGGGTGTGACCATCGTACGGGTTGCCGTGGAAGGCCCGGGCGCCCACGATCAGGTTGCCTTTGAGCGTGCTGGCAATGCCCACCTTCACGCCGAACTCGTAGGGCTGCTTGGCCTTGCCTTTGCTGATGCAGTCCACCTCCGGGGCATGCCAGGCGTACAGCTTGGGCTGTCCATCCACCGCCTTGCGCTGGCCGCTCTGGGCCACGATGCGCGCGGCCTTGCTCAATGTCTGGGCGAGCGCTTGGCGCACGGCTTGCCCGATGGCGCTGGCCCCAGTGGCGATCTTCCTCTCGATCTCGCGCTGCAGCCGCCCGACGATGGTGCGCTGGCGCTTGATGGCGCGGCGCATGCGCTTGAACTGGCGCGCGTGGGCATAGCGCCCGGCCTTGCGGCCCAGCTCCTTGCCTTCCTTGGCAAAGGTCTGCTTCAAGTCGATGCCGGCACCCTTGGCTGCTTCGACCAGCTTGACCCTGGCTGTCTCCAGCAGGCGGCTGTCGGTGGGGTGCGCAATCGCCTTGTGCTGCACCGTGCTGTCCACGATCACGCGAGAGAGCTCCTGCGGCTTGATCAGCTTGAGTTCAACGGCCACGTTGATGGTCTGCGCCAGCAGCTCTTCCACGCCTTCTTCGCCCAGCAACTGACGGAACTTGACCAGGGTGGTGGCGTCGCAGGGCTGGCGGTCTTCGTAGTACGCGCAGCCCGAGAAGAACTGCCAGCGCGGGGTGTCGGCCCAGCGGGCCACCACGCCCTCATCGGATTCGTTGAACGCGTGCTTGAGGTACAGCAGCGAGACCATGATGCGCAGCGCCACGCGCGGGCGCCCGGCCTTGCTGGCCGCAGCCTGGCGCTGGGGCTTCTCGCCGAACAAATCCAGATCGGGCATGGCCTGCCCGGCGTGGGCCTTGCGCACCAGCAGGTGGGCCACCCGCGCCTCGATCTCCTGCCAGGGCATGCGCGAAGACAGCACCGCCAGCGGATGGCGCAGATCGATCATCTGGTCGATGCGCGAGCGGAAGAAATCGTCGGTGGCGGGGCAGGTGAACATCACGGCACGAAACTCCCAGAAATCAAGGCGGATGCGCTATCAGAACGGGAGAAATTATACGCCGGAATGAAGAAAATATCCAGCAAAATCAATGGCTTACGAATAAATCAGGGGCGACCAGGTAGGGATGTCCTGAACAACTCGAATTCGCGAGTGCTACAAGGCCGCAGTTTTCAGATGGCGTAGAGGACGCCATTTTTTCCCTGCAGATGGGCCTGCTTTTATGCGGCCCCGGGGCCCTTGTCGCCGCTTTGGCAACCATTTGGCTGGGCGGTCTCAAATCTGAAGTGCAACACCCTCACCGAGGGTAATGTATGCAGATGAGAAAGAGATACGAACACTTGCAGCCAGAAGATAGGGTGACGTTGGCATCGCTGCGCCAGCAGGGCTGGAGCATCAGGGCCATAGCCCGCCTTCAAGGCCGCAGCCCAAGCACCATCAGCCGTGAGTTGCGGCGCAACGCCTGCAATGGCAGTTACGCCAGCGCGCCGTAAGCGCACGGTCATCCCACCCTTGAGGGCGGCGGCGTAAGCGGCAACGATGGTGTCCACCAAACCAGATAGGTGGACACCATGACCGAAGCCCAGAACAAGACCCGTCGGCGCCACAGCGCCGAGCTCAAGCAGCAGATCCTGGCCGAGTGCGCCCAGCCCGGTGCATCGGTGGCCAGCGTGGCGCTCTCGCACGGCATCAACGCCAACGTCGTGCACAAATGGCGCCGACTGGCCCATGCCCCCAGCACAGATATGCAAGTTCCCACCTTCGTGCCGGTGACGCTGCCTGCGCCCAGCTGTGCGCCGGCCCCAGACATCCGCATCGAGTTGCGCCGTGGCGCTACCAGCATCTCGCTGACCTGGCCGGTCTGCGCGGCCGAGCACTGCGCGGCCTGGATGCGGGACCTGCTCAAGTGATCCGCATCGACGCCCTGTGGCTGGCTACCGAGCCGCTGGACATGCGTGCCGGCACAGACACCGCGCTGGCCCGTGTGGTGGCCGTCTTCGGTGCTGCGCGTCCGCATCACGCCTACCTGTTTGCCAACCGGAGAGCCAGCCGCATGAAGGTGTTGGTGCACGACGGCATTGGGGTGTGGCTGGCGGCGCGGCGCCTGAACAGCGGCAAGTTCGTCTGGCCGCGTGACGGTGCGTTGACCACCACGCTCAGCCGCTCGCAGTTCGACGCTCTGGTGCTCGGGTTGCCTTGGCAGCGCCTGGGCGATGGTGGCCTCATCACCGTGCTCTGAATCTGATCGCTGACATGCGGCCTGCCAATCGGTGCATGTGCCAATGGCGTGGCGTTACCGGCGCTGGCACAGTCATGCCCATGGTCGTAGAGCCGCAATCCCTGGATAGTCTGAGTCCCGAGCAATTGCGCTCGGCGCTGCTGTCCATGCTGCAAGCCGCTGCTGCCAAGGACCAGGAGCTTGCCTTCAAGCAGACCCTCATCGACAAGCTCACGCACGAGAACGCGCTCTTGAAGCGCATGAAGTTCGCCGCCCAATCAGAGCGCTTCAGCCCTGAGCAGAAGAGCCTGCTCGACGACGAGATCGAAGCGGACCTGGCGGCCGTGGCCAGCGAGATCGACGCGCTGGCGCAGACGCAAGCACCGGCCACCCCCGAGAAGAGACAGGCCAAGCGGATGCCCTTGCCGGCGCACCTGCCACGCCGCGAGATCCGCCACGAACCCACGTCCACCACGTGCGCGTGTGGCTGCCAGATGAAACGCGTGGGCGAGGACGTGGCCGAGAAGCTGGACTATGTGCCCGGCGTCTTCAGTGTCGAGCGCCACATCCGCGGCAAGTGGGCCTGCGCCCGGTGCGAGACCATTCAACAAGCGCCGGTCGAGGCGCACGTCATCGACAAAGGTATCCCCACCACCGGCCTGCTGGCCCAGGTGCTGGTGGGCAAGTACGCCGATCACCTGCCGCTGTACCGGCAGGAGGCGATCTTCGGCCGCGCTGGCCTGGCCATCCCTCGCTCGACCCTGGCGCAGTGGGTGGGCACCTGCGGGGTGCGGCTGCAGCCGCTGGTCGATGCCCTGAAGACCGAGATCCTCAGCCACCGGGTGCTACACGCCGATGAGACGCCGGTGGCCATGCTCAAGCCCGGCGATGGCAAGACGCACCGCGCCTACCTCTGGGCCTATGCGCCGGGGGCCTTCGAGAGCATCAAGGCTGTGGTCTACGACTTCTGCGAATCCCGCTCGGGCGAACACGCCCGGCGCTTCCTGGGCCACGGCACCGACAAGGCCTGGAAGGGCTGCCTGACCTGCGACGACTTCAGCGGCTACAAGGCCTTGATCGCCAGCGGCGTGACCGAGGTGGGCTGTCTGGCCCATGCCCGGCGCAAGTTCTTCGACCTGCACGCGGCCAACCAGAGCCAGATCGCCGAGTTCGCCCTGCAGCAGTTCGCCCGGGTCTATGAGATCGAGCGGGACGTCAAAGAGCTGGACACCGAGCAACGGCAAGCCGTTCGGCAGCAGCAGACCCGGCCGATCCTGGACGCTCTTAACGAGTGGATGACGCTGCAACGGCGCCAGGTGCCCGACGGATCAGCAACCGCCAAGGCGCTGGACTACAGCCTGCGGCGCTGGGATGCGCTGACCCGATTCGTGGATGACGGACAACTGCCGGTCGACAACAACTGGATCGAGAACCAGATCCGGCCCATTGCCATCGGTCGTAACAACTGGCTGTTTGCCGGCAGCCTGCGTGCGGGCCAGCGAGCGGCCGCCGTCATGAGCCTGATCCAGTCGGCCCGTATGAACGGGCACGACCCGTATGCCTACCTCAAGGACGTGCTCACGCGACTGCCCACGCACAAGGCCAGCCGCATCGTCGAGCTCCTGCCACACCGCTGGAAACCCGCCGACGCCTGATCACCGGCCTCGGTAGGCCTGGGTTTGCCGGACGCTTACGCTGAACCCTCGGGTACCTTACTGCGGTGCTCGCTCAGCCAGGCGTGCAATTTGTCCACGATCGGGCGGCTGTGCTGCTGGCGCATTCGCAGCCGCTCGGTGCCATCGACATTGCTCGCCTGCCTCTCCACCTCGTAGAGCTGCCCGATCTGCACCAGCGCCTGCTCGGCGATCTGGCTCTTGTTGGCTGCGTGCAGCTCAAAGAACTTGCGCCGGGCGTGCGCCCAGCAAGCCGCTTCGGTGATGTGCTCGCCCATGAGCTGCTTGTAGCCCGCAAAGTCATCGACCAGCAGCGTGCCGCGCCAGCCGTTGAGAAATTCACCGGCGTGCTTGCCCGCGCGGCTTTCGCAGAAGTCGTAGACCACGGCCTTGAGGTCTTCGTGCCGCCCCGGGGTGTAGGCCCACAGGTAGGCGCGGTGCGTCTTGCCATCGCGCTCGCTGCCGCGCTTGAGCATCTGCACCGGGGTCTCATCGGCGTGCACGATGCTGTGTGCGAGCACCTCCTGACGCAGCGCATCGACCAGCGGCTGCAGTTGCACGCCGCAGCTGCCCACCCACTGCGCCAGGGTCGAGCGTGCCAGCGGCACCCCAGCACGGGCATAGATGCTCTCCTGGCGGTACAGGGGCAGGTGGTCCGCGTACTTGGCCACCAGCACCTGGGCCAGCAAGCCGGTGGTGGCCAGGCCCTTGTCGATGATGTGCGCCTCGACCGGCTGCTGCTTGAGCGTCTGGCAGCACGCGCACACCCATTTGCCGCGCACATGGCGGTGCACCATGAACACGCCGGGCGTGTAGTCGAGCTTCTCGGCCACGTCCTCGCCCATGCGGCGCATGGCCTGGCCGCAGCACTCAGTCACCTCGGGCTCGTGTGTGAATTCCTGGCGCAGCAGTTGTGCCGGCAATGGCAGGCGCTTGGGTTGCTGGCGTGGGCTGCGCTCTTCAGCCGAGCGCAGCTGCTCGATCTCCTCATCCACCGCCTGCAGGTCTTCTTCGAGCGCGTCTTCCAGCAGACTGCGCTGATCGGCGTTCAATGCCTCGGTCTTGGCGGCGAACTTCAGCCGCTTGAGGATGGCCATCTCGTAGCTGAGCTTGTCCAGCAGCGTCTGCTTGTGTTTGAGCTCGCTCATGAGGTGCTGCAGCATCTGGCGCATTTGCGCCTCGTCCATGCTCTGCAGATCCACCGGTTCGTTCATGGCCGTCATCATCCCTGATGGGTGGGCAGCCGCCTACTGGCATATCCACGAATTGAACGCCGCCCCAGGGGCGACCAACATCACAGCACCGTGATCACAGCGTCTTCTCCCAGGCGCTGCCAGGGCAAGCCCGTGACCAGGGCTTGCAGTTGTTCGACGCTGAGTGTGAGCCGAGGACCCAGGCGCTCATCGCCCCAGGCAAACTTGCCCTGGTTCAGGCGCCTTGCGGCCAGCCAGACGCCAAAGCCATCGTGCACCAGTACCTTCAGGCGGTTGGCCCGTGCGTTGGCAAAGAGATAAGCGTGGTGCGGGCGGGCCGCGCCAAAGACTTGCACCACTCTGGCCAGGGCCGTCTCGGGGCCGGCGCGCATGTCCAGCGGTTGCGTGGACATCCAGACCGCATCGACCCGGATCACCGCAACACCTCGCGCAAGAGCGCCCCGCACTGGCCCAGTGGGCACTGCAGGCTGACCACCAGTTCGCCGCGTTGCAGGCGCACATGGACTGGCGCAGACGGCAGCGGTAAAGGCGCGGATGGCGGTAATGCAGCCAGCGCCTGCTCCTCATGGGTGCTGTCCGCCATTGCCGTCAGCGGCAGCGAGATGAAGCCGGGCTCAGCATCCGAACAAACGCCCGGTTGAGCGCGCACAGGGCCCGCCTCCCGAATCCATCGGTGCACCATGTTCGCGTGCAGCCCGTGCGACAAGGCCACACCACCGACACTGGCACCGGGCTGCGCGCACGCAGCCACCAACTGTGCCTTGAACGCTTTGCTGTATTCACGCCGGCGCGGCCGGCCTTCGCTTGAAACCTGTTCCATCGTCTCCACGATCCTCCAATCGTGGGCACGATGCCCGCTTCTCACGGCGCGTTCAATATGGGGTCACCGGACGGATACAGCGCGCCTGCGCAGCGCCTGTGCCAGCAGCGTCGCATTCAGGTCAGGCCATGCCCCAAACTGCACAGCTCCGGGGCGTTGTGGATGCTTGTCACCACCATGCTGTGCTGGCTGTGGTCGCCCCAGCAGATTACACACACACTCCAGCGCATGTATCCCCAAGAGCCAAGCAAGCATGCCTCGCACGAGAGCATCTACACCGCCATCTATGCATACCCACGCGGCGAGTTGCGCCGCCAGCTCATCGCACTGCTGCGCCAGGGCAAGAGTACACGCCGCCCGCGTTCAGCAGGCTCTCATCGGCGCGGTCAGATTCCAGACATGGTCTCTATCCATGTTCGCCCACCCGAGGTCAATGATCGCGTGATGCCGGGGCATTGGGAGGGGGATTTGATCAAGGGCGCTGGCAACAAGTCGGCGGTGGGTGTGCTGGTCGAGCGCTCAACGCGCCTGGTGCTGCTGTGCAAGATGCCTGACGCATCGGCTGAGAGTGCACTGGCTGCGTTCACCAACAAGCTGCGCCTGACCTTGCCCCTGTTTCGTGTAGCTCTTAACCCACGGTTCACGCGGCCTTTTTACGCTGTGCCTCGTACCAGCGCTGCTCGTACTGCATCGGGCTGAGGTAGCCCAGCGACGAATGCAGCCTTCGGTGATTGTAGAAGGCCATCCAGTCCATCACCGCCTGCCTGGCCTGCTCACGGGTAGCAAATTTGCACCCATGTACGCTGGCTGTTTTCAGCCGGCCCCAGAAGCTCTCGGTCGGTGCGTTGTCCCAACAGTTACCCTTTCTGCTCATCGATGAACGCATGCCCCAGCCCTTCAAGGCATCCTGGAACTCATGGCTGCAATACTGGCTGCCCCGGTCGCTGTGGAATATCAGCCCAGGAGGCGGCCTGCGGCGCCACCACGCCATGGCCAGCGCGTCCTTGACCAGGCTGGCCTGCATGTGCGGCTGCAGGCTCCAGCCCACCACCTGACGGTTGAACAGGTCGATGACCGCAGCCAGGTACAGCCAGCCCTCGTCGGTTTGGATGTAGGTGATGTCGCCACTCCAGAGCTGGTTGGGCGCCTCGGGGTTGAAGCGCCGCTGTACCAAGTCGGGCGCCACCGGCAGGCTGTGGCGGCTATCGGTGGTCACCACGAACTTGCGTTTGGTCTTGGCCCTGATGCCGTGCTGCTGCATGAGCTTGCGCACCCGGTCTTTGCCCACTCGGATGCCCCGGGCCAGCAGTTCCTTGTGCATGCGTGGCCAGCCGTATTCCCCCTTCACCTCGGCGTGGATGGCGCGCATGTACGCCAGCAGGGCTTCGTCGCTGTGACGCCGGGCAGGTCCACCGTGGCCAGACTCACGCCGGCGCAGCCAGTTGAAGTACCCGCTCGCGCTGACCTCCAGCACCCCGCAGGACACACTCACCGGGTACAGCTTTCTCATTTGGTGAATCCAGGCGTACCTCGCAGCGTGTCCTGCGCGAAGTACGCCGCGGCTTTTTTTGCGATGTCGCGCTCCATGCGAAGGCGAGCATTCTCTGCACGCAACCGGGCTATCTCCATCTGCTCGGGCGAGACTTGGATGCCCTTGTCACCACCGCCCGCACCGTCCAATTCTCCCTTGGCTGACAGCCGCACCCAGTTGCCCAGGCTCGCTTTGGGGATGCCCAGTACCTTGGCCACCACCGCAATCGCCTGACCCGAGCGGACCTGCCGAACAGCCTCCTGCTTGAACTCTCGCGTGTACTGCGCACGCACCTGCTTGTCACTCATCTCTGAACTCCTTGTCGGTATCTTCAACAAGGGTTAAGAACTCCACTTTTCAGGGGCAACCTCACCAGGGGGCAGCCTTGCTCGGATGGAGTTCAGCCGTCCCGACGAACTTCGCATCACGCCCGCCATCAGGCCCTTTGGCGAACCCCTGCACAGAGATGCCAAGCAGGCGCTGGCACAAGAACACGACCAGCTTCTCAAACTGGTCGTCGCTCAAGTCTTCGTAAGCAAACTTCATCGCACCGCCACGCCTGGCGTTTGTTCACGCCTGAACATCAAGCCGCCACCGTAATGCCTGCGCCGTGTGCGCGGCGAGCAGGACGAACGACGATCTCCACCTGCTGATCAAGCGACACGAGCGCCTGCATCAGGCGTTCGAGTGAGATGTTCTGGAGTTTGTACTGACGCACCTGTGACACCTTAGGCTGCGTCATGCCGGTGATGCCCGCCGCCTGGGTTTGGCTCAAGCTCCGCTTTTCGATTAGTTCATTGAGCTTCACGGCGAGCACGGCCTTCGCCGACAACTCCTCCGCGTCCTCGAACCCGAGATCAGTCAAAACGTTGTCCGTGCCCTTGTGGCTGTCTTTGCTTCGCATCGTCATCTCCCGCTGAGCCCGTACCGGGCAAGAACTGCCTTCAACCGTTTTTCAACCAGGTCCACATCCGGCTGCGGCGTCGCAATACCGGATTTGGACTTCTTCTGAAACGCATGCAGCACATGAACGGCATCACCTACCCGCACAGTGTAGACCGCGCGAAAAGTATCGCCCCGATGGTCTTCCACCAGTTCGTACACGCCTGACCCCAGCCCTTTCCAGGGCTTCGAAGAATCCGGCATGCGACCCAACTGCACCACAAACAGCGCAACGCCCATATCCTTCTGGGCTGGAATGGGAAACTCTTTGAAATCCTTCTTCGAGGAGCCTTCCCAGAACAATGGTCGTCGCTTTTCAGTCATGAATTATATCCGTTCGGGAATAGATCGGGCAACCTGAATTTGTACGCCCGCGAATGGAGACGCCTTGCCAGGCACCTTGTGTGATGGGGCAAGGCATTTCAAGCTCCCTCTGTGCCTGCCTGGGCCTCTGTGCGCTTTGTCCCAGGCGGCACTGCCCGCTCCTCGGTGCGCCGATGGCGAAACGGACGATAGGCTCCCGCCGACGCTTTCGATACAACGCCAGTTGCTGCTACCGGAACCTCAATACCGCCATAAGACGGTGTGGGCACTGTCGCCGCAGTTCGACCATCCTCCACCAGGCCTTTGCGTCTGGCGGCCACCAGATCGGCGGCGTTGCGCACCGGGTCGTCCTCCGTGTGTACGTACCGCATGAACATTGTGACCGTCTTGTGCGCTGTCAACGCCATCCCGACCTTTACCGGCACCCCGGAATTGGCGATGTCTGTGGCCGCCCGATGCCGGATGCCGTGCGTTCCGATGTGCGGAACACCGGCTCGGTCGAGGATGCGCTTCCAGCCCTGGTAGTAGGTGTGCTTCGGCAGTGGGCGCGAGGGCTTGAAAATCGCCGGGCAGACAAACGGCGACTCTCCGAAGCGCGGCGCATTCGTCAGCAGGCGCACTGCCTCCTCGCTCATAGGCTTGGAGATGCCCCCGGTCTTGCTGTCGGGCCAGACAATCCGCCGATTCTGGAAATCGACCCACTCCCAGCGAAGCGTCAGGATCTCGGACATGCGCGCGGCACACTCAAACTGCAACCGGATCGCAAGGGTCAGGGTCGGGTGCTCCAAGCCTTCAGCGTCAGATCGCTCCAGGTATGCATACAGCTGAGACAGCTGCACGTCGGTAATAAGCCGGGTTTTGCCCTTCTCCGGGTACTTCTGGACATGCTTGCAAGGGTTAGAGCCGTCCGGCCGGTAGCCCCATACCTCGGCCATATTGAACATCTTGCGCAGGCAGGCGAGCACGCGATTTGCCCCCGTCGGCCCCTTTTCCCGCTTCTTCATCAGAGCGACAACATCCTGGCGCGTGACATCCGGGACCTTCATGCTGCCCAAGGCGGGGCCAATATGCAGCGAGATGTATTTTCGATTGCTGGCAACTGTGCTCGGCTTATTGTGCGGCTTTGAATAGTCTTCAATGAAGCGCACGCACAGTTCTTTCACGGTCGGCGCTTGCCGCGCCGCCGCCTTGAGTGCGCTCGGGTCTTGGCCGCGCCGCACCTCGGCCAACCAATCCTGAGCGATTGATCGGGCCTGTTCCACAGTCAACTCCCCGAACAGCCCGATAGCGGGTTTCCGGCGTTCTCCTGCATTCGTCCGATACTGGACCATGAACACCTTGCGCCCGGTCGGCGTCACCTTGCATAGGAAACCGGGCACCAGCGTGTCACGCAGTTCAATATCCTGCACGCCAGCCTTCGCTGCGTCTACGGTAGTCTTGGTAAGCTTGATTTTGGCCATCTGATCTCCTTGGGTTGCGACCTGAACGCAGGAGCCAGCTAGGAGCCGGGCAAAAGTCAATCAGGTCGAATGCGGTACTAGGCCAAGGTATGATCAGCGCTAAGGCCCATTCGGGGGAACTGAGCGCAAAGCACTGTATCGTGCCCTGGCAAAGGCCAGCGTATCGGAAAAGTCAGCACTCAAAATCCCCCGCCGCAAGGCGTGCCGGTTCGATTCCGGCCCCGGGCACCACATACAAGGCCGCACAGTTCCCAGAACGTGCGGCCTTTCTTTTTCCTCCGAAACCCTCGATAGCGTCGTGCGCAAAGGTGCGGGGGACTGTGCAGCAATCCGGGGCCCTAAGACGCCTGCTGGTCGGTATCGGGCACATCCACAAGAATTAAGTTTGCTTTTTTCATTTCGGTGAGTAATAATCCGCCAACGCGCTACCCACTGCTTGCTTCGATAGCGCCTGCCTGACAGCATCCTGGCTGATGCGCCTTGCGCCGCACTTCTTGCAAAGTGTCGGCCGTCACTCTCCAAAGCAGCAAGCTCATCGCAGACCTTCAACGGGCGTGTCCGAATTTTTGTGTAAACGGTTCGGACTTCAGTTGACGGAGATGCGGTCTCCGAACTGAATGGTAAAGCGGGTCAGCGCAGCCTTCCAATCCCGGATGGGCATGGTCCACTTCTGGCTGATGTTGCGCAGGGCCAGGTAGAACAGCTTGCTCAGCGCCTCATCGCTGGGGAATGAGCCCCGGTTCTTGGTCAGCTTCCTCAGGCCCATGTTCACCGACTCGATGGCGTTGGTGGTGTAGATGACCTTGCGGATTTCCGGCGGGTAGTCAAAGAACGGGATGAGTCGGCTCCAGTTCCTGCGCCAGGACTGGCCAATGGGCAGGTACTCGGCATCCCAGCGCTCCTCGAATTCCCCGAGCATCAGCTCGGCCTCCTCGGCGGTGGCGGCCGTGTAGATGCGGCGCAGGTCGGCAGCCACCTCTTTGCGGCGCTTCCATGAGACGTAGTTCAGGCTGTGGCGCACCATGTGAACGATGCATAGTTGCACCACCGCCTTGGGAAAGACGGCCTCAATGGCGTCAGGGAAGCCCTTGAGCCCATCGACGCAGGCGATGAAGATGTCCTGCACGCCCCGGTTGCGCAACTCGGTGACCACCTGCAGCCAGAACTTGGCGCCCTCGGTCTGGGCCAGCCACAGGCCCAGCACCTCCTTGTCGCCCGTCATGGTGATGCCGATGGCCAGGTACACCGCCTTGACCCGCACCGCGCCCTCGCGCACCTTCACATGGATGCAGTCCAGATAGACGATGGGATAAATCGGCTCCAGCGGTCGGGCCTGCCAGGCCTTGACCTCGTCGGCCACGGCATCTGTCACCGAGGAAATCAGGCTGGGTGAGACCTCGGTGCCGTACATCTCTTCGAGGTGGGCCTGTATCTCGCGCACCGTCATGCCACGGGCGTACAGCGAGATGATTTTGTCGTCGAAGCCGGCCCAGCGGGTCTGGTGCTTGGGGATGAGCTGAGGCTCGAAGCTGCCATGGCGGTCGCGTGGCACTTCGATGGGCAATTCGCCGAACTCGCCCTTGAGGGTCTTCTTGCTCTTGCCGTTGCGGGTGTTGCCAGCGGGGTTGGCCACCGCCTCGTTGCGTTCATGGCCCAGGTGCTCAGTCAGCTCAGCGTCCAGGGCTCGCTCGACCAGCAGCTTGGTAAGTTGCTTGAGCAGACCGTTCTCGCCGATGAGGTCTTCGGGCTTCTTGTAGTTGGCCAGCAGGCCAGACAGCAGTTCTTCGGGTACGTCGTGTTTCTTGGTGTTCATTGTGCTTACGGACAGGCCGGCTTACGCCGGCGGTGGATTGTCCGTTTACACAAAATTCTGCACACCCTCCGCATCCGCATTCTGGCCGGTGACCTGGTGACCCTGGAGATGTCTCCGTACGACCTCAACAAGGGGCGAGTGACATTTCGGCATATCGAGAACCGCACGCGCACCACCCCTCCAGCGCGCCGGCGCCATTGATTTTGGTTCCCCCACTCATTTCCTCTGGGATGCGCTTACAAGCCGTCCCTTCATTTCCCGAAAGAAAGACACTGACATGAACAACCGACTGTACGTGGGCAACTTGGCCTATTCCGTGCGTGATGAATCGCTGCACCAGCAGTTTTCCCAATTTGGTTCCGTCACCTCCGCCAAGGTGATGATGGAGCGCGATACAGGCCGATCCAAGGGCTTCGGCTTTGTAGAAATGGGCAGCGATTCCGAGGCACAGGATGCCATTAACGGTCTGAACGGCCGTTCTGTCGATGGACGTGCACTGACGGTCAACGTCGCACGCCCCATGGAAGCTCGCCCAAGTTTTGGCGGCGGCACAGACCGTGGTGGCTACCGCGGTGGCCGCTACTGATAGGGCCTTGCCGCGGCAATTGCCTTAGAGTGCTCCGGACCATCCGGGTGAGTCCGTGTTTTGGACGCTGACCACCTCCCGCAGAGCCCTCCGCCGCGTCTTATGCCATTGACGAGATGGTCGCCCCATCTCCTTCTTGGCCTCGAACACCCCGATGACGAAAGTCGTCGGGGTGTTCGTCTTTGTGGTGGGGAGCATCGTGGCTTCATGGACGTTCATCGGCATGAACCTCTCCCCTTCTCCACCCTAACGGTCGCTAGGGGGTGAACAGCGATGAGGATGCGGCAGGGGCGCCGCGCCAGCCTTGCGCAGCCAGCGCATCAGAGCCCCCAAAACAGGCAGTTTCTCATACAGCTCTTCAGCCGGGTCCCAGTAATCGCGGTGCAGCGTCACGCGGCCTTGGGCATCAAAATGCACCAGGGTCGCGCCGTGGATGCACTGAGGCACCTGTGCCCGCCAGCGCTTCATGCGGAAGTGAAACTCCCACTGCAAAAAGGCCCGGTCGTCCTGCACCAGCCGCTGGGTGACGATAAAGCGCGGCTGCTCCAGGTTCTCGAACATGTGGGCAAAGATGGCACGGATGGCGGGCACTCCGTGCACATCATTGAAGGGGTCCTTGAACCGTGCGTCAAGCGCGTAGTAGTCCCCCAGTAGGGGCAACTGCGCTGGGGTTAGCTGCTCGTACAGCTGGACCAGCCGGGCGACGCAAGCGTGGGTGTCTATAGGTGGGTGCATACGTCACAGCCCGGTCATACGGTGGACCAGCGGAAAGTACCAGCGGTACGGCAGCACGCGCAGCAGCTTGAGCCACAGCGTGAAGCGGCGTGGAAAATGCAGTTCAAACGCGCCCCTCCCCCAGCCGCGCAATATGGCCTGGGCCGCCTGCTCCGGCGTGAGCAGCGCGGGCATGGTGAAGTCGTTCTGGCGCGTCAGGGGCGTATCGACAAAGCCGGGGTTCACCACACTCACGCCCACGCCCTGCGGGCGCAGATCAAGGAACAGCGTCTCGGCCAGGTTGATGAGGGCCGCCTTGGTCGGTCCGTAGGCCAGGCTCTGCGGCAGGCCGCGCCAGCCGGCTACGCTGGCGACCAGGCTCAGGTGGGGCGCACGCCCGGCCTGGGCCGAAGCCAACAGGCCTGGCACCACGGCGGCGAGCACATGCAGCGCGCCCGTCAGGTTGACCTGCTGGTGGCGCAGCAGCTCGGGCAGCGCCAGCGCGTCGGCTCGCATGGGGGTGTAGTGGCCGGCGCAGTAGCACACCAGGTCCAGTGGTGACTCGGTCTGCAGGCGCACGGCAACGTCCAGGACCGCCTGGGCGTCGGTCACATCCAGCACCACTGCTTGGCTGCCAGGGTGTTCGTGCGCAAACGCCGCCAGCAGCGCCTGCTGGCGTGCCGACACGATCACCTGCGCGCCCTGGGCGTGCAATTGCGCTGCGACGGCCCGGCCAATACCGCTGGAGGCGCCCACCAGCCACACGCGCTTGCCGCGCCAGTCGGTGATCGCGGGGTTCAAAGGCACAGTGCGGCTCCTTATGTCTTGGTGAACGACAGCAGTACCTCGCCCAGGGTGACGCCGAACTTGCGCATCGTGGCCCGATTGAGCATCACCCGGTCATCGACCAGGAACATCCAGTCGTCGAACTGCACTTCATATTCCTTGCCGTCCACCGGCAGGCGCAGCGTGTAGTTCCAGCGGAAGGCATTGCCCGCGGTCTGGCCCTGGGCCTCACCCACGACATCGTCAGCGGTCCCGGTGTAGCGCCCATCGGCATGCTTGGTCAGGCGCCAGATACGGCGCTGGGTGCTGCCGTCCGAATAGGTGAAAGCCTCGTCCAGCACGCCTTGATGGCCCTCCCAGTGGCAATCCATCACCACGGTGAAGCGGCGCACCACCTCGCCGCCTCGCTGCTGAAAAATACCGTGGGCCAGGATGCGGCCGTTGAAGTAGCGGTCCAGCTCCAGCTGTGGACGCTCCTGGGCATAGTCGGTCACCTGGGGGCTGGCACAGCCGGTCAACACGGCAGTGCCCGCGAGAAAGGCCAGCAAGGCGTGGCGGCGGGTGTTCATGGGGAAACTCCTTGTTCATGCAACGGCGGGGATGGACGAATCAGCAGGTGGTACAGCAAACCTGCCGCCAGAAGCTTGAGGGCGCAAGGCAGCAGCGCGTAAGCCCAAGAGAGGCGCTGCAGCGCGTGGGCATCCTGGATGCCGGGGCTGTAACCGAGCCACTGCAGCAACGGCAGCGCCGCCCCCGCGGCCAGGGCCAGATTCAGTTTGGTGGCCAGGTTCCACCATCCCAGGTACGCCCCTTCGCTGCGCCCCTGAGCCCCCTGGCGTTCCACCAAGCGCGCCAGCAAAGCCCCGGGCAAGGCCAGATCCGCCCCCAAGGCGATACCGGACAACGCACAGATCCACGCAAAGGCCGCAATCTGCCCGCTGCCCAGAAGCGTCGTCCAGCCAAAACAGGCCACCGCCAGCAACATGCCGCCCAGCCAGGCGCGCTCCAGCCCCCAGCGGCGCACCGCGCGCAGCCACCCAGCCATGGACAGCGCCCCGCTGACAAAGTACAGCACCAGAAACAAGGCAATCTGCTCCTGTGTGGCCTGCAGCAGGTCCTGGGCAAAAAACAGCATCAACGCCGCCGGAACTGCGCTGGCAATGCCGTTGCACAAAAAAACCGCCAGCAGGCGACGAAAGGCTGGCTGGCGCAAGGGTTGCCAGACCGTGGCCCAGGCGAAGGCAGCAGGCAAGTCCTGCTGCGCAGGCGCTGCAGGGCGTGGGGCGTGCCACAGGGCCAGCCACCCGGCCAGCAAGCTCAGCGCGAACACCAGCAGCATGGGCCCGGCTCCCCAGGCCACCGACAGCGCACTGGCCGTGACCACGCCGATCAGCCCCGGACCTTCGCGCCAGGCCACGACACGGCTGCGCTGCAGCGCATCGCCGCCCAGACGCACGCCCCAGGCCTGGTGCGCAATCACCAACTGGCTGTGCGCCAGGCAGGTCACCAACAACCCTGCCACCATCCACGCCGCCAACGGCTGCGGTCCTTGCACTGCGGGAAAGAACAGCCCCGACAGCCCCAGCACCTGCACCAAGGCCGAGCCCCCAGCCACCCACAGGACCGCACGCAGCGGGCCCTGGTACAGGCGGTCGCTCAAGCGCCCCAGCAGGGGCTCGGCTGCCGCATCCAGCACGCGCACCAGCATCAGCAAAGCGCCCACACTGGCCAACGGCAAAGCCAACTCCGTGGCGTAGTAATGCGGCAACACCACATACAGCGGCAATGCCACAAAGGCCAGCGGCAGACCGAGCAAGCCATAGGCCGGTCCGGACCACCAACGAGGCAGCGGAACCGCACGCCCGGGGGCAGCCAGGGGAGTCATGGGGCCGCTCCGCCGGCGGTTCGGGCCAGCAAGGCACTGCGCAGGCCCGGCTCTGAGGTCTGCGGTGACAACCAGATGCCAAAGAACAGGCGCGCCAGCTCCGCATCGTCAATCGCGGCCAGTTCCTGGCTGCCACGCCACAGACGCATGCCTTGGCCCGGCTGGTACAGGCCGGTGAGCCGCTCGCCCGGCTGCACGTCGGGAATTACGGCCGCCAGGCGCTGCTGCCAGCGCTCGGCCTGGTCAGAAGGAACGCTGGCCTGGCGCTGCATTTCCTCCACCGAGCGCTGTGCAATGGCCGCGCCGGTGAAGCCCCGGTGGTAGGTCAACTCCAGCGCCAGCGGGTGCGCACCAAAGCGGCTGGCGTCAAAACCAGGCGTGACCCACAACCGCGCGTCATAGATGCGCAAGCCCAAAAACCGCATCTGCCCTTCCCCCGCCAGGGTGGCCCCCATGAGGGATTGCCGCACCCAGGCCGGGGCAGCGCCACCGTCCTGCCCGGCCGTGGGATTGGCCGAAGCCGCCGCCAAGACCAGGGCCGCACCACCTGCGAGAGCACAGCGCTTCAAGGATGAAATTCGGCTCCAGGGCATATGGGTCAAGCGCTAGCCGCTATCGTTTTAATATGCAACAGAAGGCGAAGCCTCGCCCCCGAGCCGCAAGGCAGAGGGTGCAGCAGTCACCACGGGGGAAGCGCGGCGCACCACCGGCATCAATGCACCGCCGCCTGCCTCCTGCGCCAAGCGGAACACACTGACGGCCTCGGCCAGCTGCGCGGCCTGCTGTTTCAGGGTTTGTGCAGCCGCGGCGCTTTGCTCCACCATGGCCGCGTTTTGCTGGGTGGCCTGGTCGAGATGGGTCACGGCGTTGCCCACCTGGGCAATGCCGTCGGTCTGCTCGGCGGTGGCGGTGCTGATTTCTGCAATCAGGCCCGCCACGCGCTGGGCCTGTTCCACGATGTCGGTCATGGTGGCTCCTGCGTCGCCCACCAGGCGCGCGCCCTGCTCCACCTTGGCCACACTGCCGTCGATCAGTCCTTTGATCTCCTTGGCAGCGTCGGCACTGCGCTGCGCCAGCGCCCGCACTTCACCGGCCACCACGGCAAAGCCGCGGCCCTGCTCACCGGCGCGCGCAGCCTCTACGGCGGCGTTGAGCGCGAGAATGTTGGTCTGGAACGCAATCGAGTCGATCACGCCGATGATGTCGGCCATCTTGTGGCTGCTGGCCGTGATCTCCTCCATGGTGCTGACCACTTGGGCCACCACCGCCCCCCCCTTGTGAGCCGCCTGACTGGCCGAGGCTGCGACCTGCGTGGCCTGGCGGGCCGAGTCGGCGTTGTTCCTCACCGAGGCGGTCATCTGCTCCATTGACGCGGCGGCCTGCTGCAGGTTCGCGGCCTGCTCTTCGGTGCGCTGCAGCAGCCCGGCATTGCCGCCGGCAATCTCTTGGGAACCGACGGTGACCGCGTTTGACGCTTGGCGCACCTGACCTACCACGCGCGCCAGGCTGGCCTGCATCGCCCCCAGCGATGCCAGCACACTCCCCGGCTGCGCCTGGGCGGCGCCGGTCACCGGCTGCAGGTTGCCCTGCGCCACGAGGCTGGCCACATCGGCCAGCGCTGCGGGTTCGGCCCCGAGCTGGCGCACGATGCTGCGCGCCACGCTCCAGGCCACCGCCACGCTGAGCACCAACGCCAGCAGCAGCGCCGAGAACATGACGCCGAGGAAGCCACCCGCCTCGTCCATGGCGCCCTGGTTGGTCGACTGGATGCGCGCTTCCTTGAAGTCGATGAGCTTGTTGATCGTTGCCAGCCACTGCACGTATTGCGGCTTGGCCTGCGTCCACAGGGTCTGTGCCGCAGCGGTGTCGCCCGCCTGCACCTGGGCAATGATGGCCTGTGTGGTGGCCACGGCCTTGGATTCGGCGCTGCGAATATCGGCATACAACTGCCCCAGTTCAGGGGCTGCGCCTTTGCGGGTGATGAGCTTTTCCAGCGGCGCAGCCGACTGGGCGTAAAAGTCCGCCAGCGCAGCGATGGTGGCGATCTCCCGGTCGCGCTCGGCGGGGGACGGACTCAGCACCACGTCGCGCACGGCGATGGAGCGGTCATGGGCCGAACCACGGAAGTTGATGGCGTAGCGCTGCACCTGCACGTGGATGTCGTTGTTGGCTCGCAGCGCCTGGTCAATGCGGTTCACCTTCACCAGGGCGATACCCGTCAGCACCACCAAAAGGACCAGGATCAATCCGAACCCCGCGTACAAGCGGGCGGCGACCGTCATTCGAGATAAGAACATGATGATTTTCTTGTTGAAAAAAGGGGGCCGTACGGGGCCATGAAAAGCGGGGATCGTTGCCCGTGAGGGGCGCTTCAGTCCTTCACCAGCGTGTACTGCACGACGTCGATGCTGCGTGCGTCGAATGCGGCCTCGCAGTACGCCAGATAGAACTCCCAGGTGCGCTGGAAAGACGCATCAAATCCCTGGGCCTGTACCTGGGCTCGCTGCTGGACGAAGCGTTGGTGCCAGCGGCGCAGGGTTTCCGCGTAGTCGCGGCCGAAGGCAAACTCCTCCACCACCCGCAGCCCCGCGCCCTGTGCGGCGGCGCGAAAACGCGATGGACTGGGAAGACACCCCCCTGGGAAGATGTACTGCTGGATGAAATCGGTACCCCGCACATAGCGGTCGAACAGCGCGTCGTCGATCACGATGCTCTGCACGCAGGCGCGCCCGCCCGACTTGAGCAGGCGCGCCATGGCACCAAAGTAACTAGGCCAATAAGCCTGCCCCACAGCCTCGACCATTTCGATGGAACAGATGGCATCGAACGGGCCTTCCTGGATATCACGGTAGTCCTGCAGCCGTAAATCCACCTGGGCGGCCAGGCCCGCGGCCTGCATGCGTGCCTGGCCCCAGGCCAGTTGCTCGGTGGACAGCGTCACCCCTGTCACCTGCGCCCGGAACTCGCCAGCGGCCATCTCTGCCAGGGCACCCCAGCCACAACCGATTTCCAGCACCCGGTGCCCGGGCTGCACGCCCGCGCTGTGCAGGGCGCGGCGTACTTTGGCGTGCTGCGCCTGGGTCAGGTCTCCCCCCAGGTTGCCCTCGAACCATGCACTGGAGTAGTTCATGCTCGGGTCCAGCCACAGCGTGTAGAAGGCGTTGCCCAGGTCGTAGTGCGCGTGGATGTTGCGCCGGCTCCCGGCACGGGTGTTGCGATTGAGCAGGTGACGCAGACGGTACGCAAGCCGCCCCCACCAGCCGCCATAGACCAGAGACTCCAGCGCATCGCGGTTGTCCATCAGCAGCCGCAACAAGTCGGCCAGGTGGGACGTACTCCAATCCTGGGTGATGTAGCTCTCCGCCAGGCCAATATCACCCGAGCGCAGGACGGCTCCAAACACCTTCCAGTTGTGCAGGCGCATGCTGGCATGCGGGTGTTGGCCGCTACCCAATTGCACGACGTTGCCGTCGGGCAGCTCCAGATGGAGCGTGCCACGCTGCAGGCGCTGCAACAGGCGCAGTCCATGGCGTGCCGCGGTAGGCATGTCAGGCAAGGGGAGCGCGGACGGCGAGACAGTGGTGGTGTTCATGGTCAGGTGCTCGGCGAGGAAGATCGGGTCACGGGCCGTGCAGGCGGCGTGGGTTTGGAATGCAAGGGCGCACGCTTGATCCACAGCAGCAGTGCATGCCAGTGGATGCGCGCAATGACGCCCCACGTCAGAAACGGGTAGTGCCACAGCGCCCGGCGGCGGCTGCTGGCGTCCAAGGGTTGCAGGCGCCCTGCCACGCCGGTGAGCACCAGCGGGCCCTGGGCATCGTCAAAGTCGATGCGCACGCGCGTGGACTCAAGCCCCTGTGTGCCACTGCGCTTGAATTCAAAGCGGTAGCCGCCTTCCACCGGGCAAAACGGCGACACATGGAAAACCTTGCGCGCGCGTAATTCCTCGCCGTACCTTGGTGTGTCGAGCAGGTAGGCATGGCGCTCGCCGAAGGTGTTGTTCACTTCGGCCACGATGGCGCGCAGGCTGCCGTCGCGGCGGTGGCAGTACCAGAAACTCACCGGCTTGAAGCTGTAGCCCAGGATGCGCGGATAGCAGTGCAGCCAGATCTCACCCTGCGCATCGGTAATGCCTTCGCCGCGTAGCAGCTCTTCCAGCCAGGCCAATGCCCCCCCGGCTTGCGGGCTGCGGCCATCGCCGTGGTCGGCATCGCGAAACGCCAGAGCACCCCGCCGGTTCAGCGCCAGCACGCCCGCGGCCTGCGGCTGCGCGCGCAGCGTGCGCATGGGCAGCAGCAAGAAGAAGGTCGGAACGATGAAACGGTGACGGCGCGGGCGCAGCCGGGTGTGCCACACATGACCGAAGCCGATGTGCGGCCGGTTGCCGGCGACCGCGGTGACTGGAAGGTTCATGCGGCCTCCCGCTGACGCAACTGCTCCAGCAGCAGATCGGCGGCGCGGTAGCCCGACTGCAGGCCGTCTTCATGAAAGCCATACCCCGTCCAAGCACCGCAGTACCACGTGCGCTGCACGCCCTGCAATTGCGGCACCTGGTCCTGGGCGGCAATGGCGGCCAGATCGAACACGGGGTGCTCGTAGTCGAATTCGGCCAACACCTTCTCCGCCGCAATCGAACGCGTCGGATTGAGAGAGACCAGCACGGGGTCTGCAAAAGGCAAAGGCTGCAAGCGATTCAGCCAGTAATGCAGGCACACGCGCGCCGATTCACGTTCCTTGCTGGCCGCGCGCTCGTAATTCCAGGCAGCCCAGGCGCTGCGCCGCTGCGGCATCACATGCGCGTCGGTATGCAGCACCGCGCGATTGGGCTGGTAGCGGATGGCACCCAGCACCTGGGTTTCCTGCTCTGTCGGCTGCGCCAGCAGGCGCAGGGCCTGGTCGCTGTGCACCGCCAGCACCACGGCGTCGAAGCGCTCGCTTTGCCCCCCTGCATGCACCTGCACGCCAGCGGCATCGCGCACGATGCGCTCCACGGGCGTGGCCAGTCGCGCATCAAGCCCCCGCAGCAGTTGGTGCACGTACTGGCGTGCGCCACCCGCCACCGTGAACCACTGCGGGCGGTGGCTCACCTGAATCAGCCCGTGGTTGTGGCAGAAACGGATCATGGTGGCCACGGGAAAGCGCAGCATCTGGTCGGTGGGGCAACTCCAGATGCAGCCCAGCATGGGCAGGAAATACCAGTCGCGGAACGCTGTGCCAAAGCCATGCCGCGCCAGAAACTCGCTCAGGGGCTGGGCCAGCGCGGCCTCTTCGCCCGACTCCGCCAGGGTGGTGCACAGCTGGTTGAAACGCAGCAGCTCGTGCAGCATGCCCCAGAAACGCGGACGCAGCAGGTTGCGGCGCTGGGCAAACACGGTTGCCAGGTTGGCACCGCTCCACTCCAGCGTCCCGGTGCCGAGTGCGCCGGCGCCAGGCACCTGCACCGAGAACGACATGTCCGAGCGCGCGGTGGGTATCTGCAGCTCGTCAAACAAGGCAATCAGCCCGGGATAGGTCCGTTCGTTGAAGACCAGAAAGCCGGTGTCGACGCCATGCGTTACCAATTCTCCGGCCGCGTCCGGCAGGCACACGTCCACCGTGTGGGTGTGGCCGCCGAAGTAATGCCCCGCCTCGAACACCGTGACACGCGCCTGCGCCCGCAAGCGGTGGGCTGCGGCCAAACCTGAAATTCCCGAACCAATGATGGCGATTTTCATGATCACTCCAACCCTCGGCGAAATACCAGAGGCAGCGCTGTGCGCAGACAATGGTCGTAATGTATTAGACAAAACAGATTTTGTCCTAGACAATTTCACCAATTCCCACAGTTTGTCCATGACTTTCGATACCCTCCTGAGGCCTGTACGCCGCATAAAGGTTGGCGCATGAGCACGCCAGACCATCCCGATAGCGTAGGTTTGCCCATCGCCGCCGTGGAGCGCGAAACCGGCGTAGCCAAGGACACCTTGCGCGTATGGGAAAAACGCTATGGCTTCCCGCAACCCTTGCGCGACGGGGCGGGGGACCGCCTGTATCCGAGCGAGCAGGTGCAACGGCTGAAACTGATTCGCCGCCTGCTCGACACAGGGGCCAGGCCCGGCAAGGTAGTGGGGTTGGACAGTGCAGAACTGCTGTCCTTGCTGAACCAGAGACCTTCATCCCCCAGTTCATCTTTGTCCAAGACAAATCTTCAGGCGTTCCCCTCACCTGCGACCCTGGCTCCGCTTCTTGACGCCATCGGAGCGCACGATCCGCAAGCCCTGCGGCATGCCCTGAGTCACGCGCAGCTGCGCATGGGGCTCGCTCCGTTTGTCACCGACCTGGTGGCTCCCCTGACCACGGCCGTGGGCGAGGCCTGGGTGCAAGGGCGCTTCGAGGTCTTCGAGGAACACCTCTTCACCGAGGTCATCACCGGGGTTCTGCGCAACGCCATTGCTTCCCTGGCGCCGCTGCCCATACCGCAAGGTCCCAAGGTCCTGCTCACCACGCTACCCCAGGAATTGCATAGCTTGGGGTTGCTCATGGTTGAAGCACTGCTGGCACTGGAGGGCTGTACCTGTGTTTCGCTGGGTACGCAGACACCCATGGGCGACGTGGCCCAAGCCGCCGTGGCCCATCGGGCGGATGTGGTGGCTTTGAGCTTCAGCAATGTGCATAACGGGACAGTCGTTCACGCCAGCCTGCGTGAGTTGCGGGCCCAGTTGTCTCCCACCACCGCGTTGTGGGTCGGCGGCTCGTGCACGGCTCTGTACCAAAAGCCCCTGGAAGGGATCACTCCCGTCCAGCACCTGACGGGGCTTCAACCCTTGGTGGCGCAATGGCGCCACACACACTGATCCACCACTTGGTCAAGGACATCACATGTACCTGCTCTCGGCTTTTCTATTTTCTGTGCGGCGTGCACTCATCCCGTCCTGCCGCGCAGGCCTGTGGGCCCTGTGGATGGCGGGCGTCGCCGCAATGGCCGGCTGTGCAAACACCAGCCCCCCGCCGGGCGTAGAAGCGGTCACGCCATTCGATCTACAGCGCTATCAGGGGCGCTGGTATGAGCTGGCCCGGCTCGACCACTCATTCGAGCGCGGCATGACGGATGTGTCCGCCACCTACACCCCCCAGGCGGATGGCAGCGTGCGCGTGGTCAACCGCGGGTTTGCCGCCGCATCGGGCCAATGGCGCGAAGCCATTGGCAGGGCGCTGTTCACGGGTGCCCCCACCACCGGATCGCTCAAGGTGTCCTTCTTCGGCCCGTTCTACGGCGGCTACCACGTCGCGGCGCTTGACCCTGACTACCGCTGGGCGCTGGTGTTGGGGCCTGATACCAGCTACTGCTGGATTCTGGCGCGCGACAAACAACTGGACGCTGCGCAGCGCGATGCCATCGTGGCTCGCGCCCAGGCGCTGGGGGTGGATACGCACGCTCTGATCTGGGTCACGCACAAGCGCCAGGATCCTGCGCAGCCGCCCCATTGACTGCATGTACCAGCGAGCAGCGGGAAAAAGAAGCCTACGTGGGATCGAATACGCGCTCAGTGGCGTGCGGCCTTCTTTGACCCACATTCGTAGCCGGTCAGTCGTGCGGCAATGCGCGTGCCCGCATCGTCTACTGCGCCGCGGGCGCGCCCCCGGCAGGTGCGCCCATGCCTTCGCGACCCGGGGTGGTAGGCGTGTCGCCGCGCTGGGGCGCTGAGGGCTGGGGAGCATCCACCGACGGCCCGGCCATTCCGGGGGCACCTTGGATGGCTGCGGGAGCCCCTTCGCCGGGCGCGCTCAGGCGATCCTTTGGAGCGCGCAAGTTGAATACGACAACGGCTACCAGCGCGATCAGGGCGGTGACAAGGGCGATGCGAATGGCGCGCTTGTCGTCGCGCTGGCTCGGTGGGGTGGTGCCCGGGGATGGTGCAGCGCCCGGACGGTTAGGGGTGCGGTTCATGGTGAAGCTCCTGTGTTACATGAAGCACCACGTTAGGAACGCTGGGGCACGGCCACTGTCAGACGAATGCCGCGTTCAACAGCGCAAAAAAACCATCGGTCTTTCCCGGCGCTACCACGGCGCCCACAGGAACAGCAGCATCACCGCCACGGCGATGAGCAGCAGTGTCACAGTCCTGGAGGTGGCCACACGGTTGCGGCCTGAAGAATGGGGTACTTCGCCTGAGGCGGGTTTGGTAGGTGGCATGTCACGCTCCGGTAGTTGCGGTCCACCATAAGCGCCTGGGGGGGCCTGCCTTGTAAGACAGCCACCCGCGCAAGTGCGCGTACTGCCCGTACGTACCGCCATTCAGCCCAGGCGCGGAGGCGTGTCAGCGGGCTCCGGGGGCGGTGCGGGCACATCCGGCTCCACGGGGGGATCGGCCGGTTGGCGGTGAGCGAGAGCGGTGCGGTGAATCATGTCAGCCATCTCCGGGTCTGTGGCATACCGCGCCAGCGGCAGCGGCAGGACGATGTGCCTGCCGCCCGCGCCTCGGCAATCGAGTACGCGGGGCCCCGTGAGGACTGGCCAGCACGGGACGCTGCCAAAGGGCAAAGCTTACGGGTGGTAGCCACATGCCGCCGGGCGGCGATAAGAGGACGCCACCCTTGCCATGCATGCGGCCACAGCGTTCGGCCCAGACCGGACGCAAGGGCTCCCGCAATGGGAGCCGAGAAGCGCGGCCCGCGCCGCCTGGGCATGGCAGCGAAGCTGCGATGCGCACCCGTCGGGTGTTTGCCGCGGTGGCCGTAAGGTACCTTCGCCCGCACTGGACGCCGTGTAGGACGGAGGCGAATCCAACCCGCAGCGGTGACCCGGCTCAGTTGTTTTGGCGCTTGATGAGCTGGCGGCCCAGGTCGGTGATGTGGAACTCGCCCGTGGCCGTCTTGCCGATGTAGGCCCATTCCAGCAAGCGCCCGGACAGGTGGTGCTTGAGCGCGTCGGGCACGCTGAGGGCCTGGCCCATTTCGAGCTGCTTCAGCGTGGCGATCTCATCCACGGTAGGTTCAAACGTGGGCGCGTGGTACAGGGGCTGGGCGGTAGCCATGGCAAGTCCTCCTGGTGCAGTGGTGCGGCGACCGTTACGTTGCACCGGAGAGTGCTTCGCCGGGCGACCGCTGCACACCAGGGTATTGCGGATGGCCGTTGCGCGCAACCGGCGGAGCCCCCGACCTCCCGCAAAGAGGCGGCATCACCCGAGCGCCAGCGCGGGGCGGTGGGTATCAGGGATGATCATGGTTTTTGCGCCTGCGCGCCGCCCTGCCCGCCTTCAATGCTCTACGCCCTGACCGCCCTCTTCATCCTCCAGTTGCTGGGAGAACTTCTGGTCCAACTCCTGGGTCTGCCCCTGCCTGGCGCTCTCGCAGGCATGTTGCTGCTACTGGCGGCGCTGCTGGCATACGGGCGCGTCCCGCAGGCGCTGGAGAGCACCGCGGGCAGCTTGCTGCAGAACATGATGCTGCTGTTCATCCCGGCGATCGCCGGGGTCATGTTGCACTTTGACCGCATCGCGCGCGAATGGCTGCCGTTCCTCGTGGCCGGCATCGTGGGGGCGGCCATCACGCTGGTGGTGACGGCCTGGACGCTGCGCTGGCTGCTGCGCGACAGCGCCGCCGCACGCCCGCGCGAGCAGGAGCAGGACCAGTGAGCGCGTCTCTCCCCGGGCTGGCCGCATGGCTCATGGCGTCGCCCCTGCCCTGGCTGGCGCTGACGCTGGCGGCCTACACGCTGACGCTGGCGCTGTATCGGCGCAGCGGCGCACACCCGCTGCTGATCCCACCACTGACGGCGACGGCGCTCGTCGTGGCGGTGCTGCTGCTCACGGGCACGCCCTACGCCACCTACCGCGAGGGCACGCAACTGCTGAGCTTTCTCATCGGCCCCGCCACGGTGGCGTTGGCCGTGCCGCTGTTCGCGCAGCGCGAGCGCATTCGCCAGCTCTGGCGCCCGATCAGCGTGGCGCTGCTCGTGGGCTGCACGGTGGCGATCGTCTCCGCCCTGCTGCTGGCCTGGGCGCTGGGCGCATCGTATGAGACGCTGATGGCGCTCGCACCCAAATCCGCCACCATGCCGATCGCGCTGCCCGTGGCGGAGCGCATCGGCGGCGCGCCATCGCTGGCAGCGGTGGCCGTGGCCATCACGGGCATTGCGGGGGCGGTGCTGGCGGGGCCGCTGCTGCGCCTGCTGCGCGTGCACGACCCGGCCGTGCGCGGCTTTGCCATCGGCCTCACGGCCCATGCCATCGGCACGGCGCGCGAACTGCAGGTGCATCCCACGGCCGGTGCCTTCGCCGCGCTGGCGATGGGCCTGAACGGTGTGGCCACTGCCGTGCTGGTGCCGGTATGCGTCGCGTTGATGGGTGGACGCTGATCGACAGATGCTGAAGAGCGGCTACGCCAGCGGCCCGGCCACCGCCATGTCCTGCAGCCAGCCAGCGAACGCGGCCAGCACCGGCGGCTGGGGCTGCGCGGGGCTCACGAGGTAGTAACCCCGCTCGCCACGCAACGGACGCGGGCAGGCCACCACCAGCTCGCCCCGGGCGATCTCGGCCTCGATCAGCATGGGCGGCATCAGCGCAATCCCCAGGCCGTGGGCCGCCGCGGCGGCCGTCATGGAGAACAGTTCATAGCGCGGCCCTTCCAGCGCGCGCGGCGCATCCAACACGCCCATGGCATCGAACCACTGTCGCCAGCCATAGGGCCGGGTGCTTTGCTGCAGTAGCGGCAGCCGCGCCAGCGCCGGTGGCGGCAGGCCCTGGTGTGCACGGCCCGTGCCGCGCGGCATGCCCAGTTGCTGCGCCGCCGTCTCCAGCAGGCGCGGGCTGCATACGGGCACCACGTCCTCCTGCATCAGCAGCTGCGCCTGCACGCCGGGCCAGTTGGCGACCTGCTCGGGCGTGCCCGCGTACAGCGCCGCGTCGAAGGCCGTATCGGTGAACAGGAAGGGCCGGGTCTGCGTCTCGATGTGCACCACGATCTCGGGGTGGCGCGCGGCCAGCAGAGGCAGGCGCGGGATCAGCCAGCGCGTGGCAAAGGTGGCCACTGCCGCAAGCGAAATGGCGCCGCCATGCCCCTGGTGGGCCATGACGTCGAGCGTGTCGCGCTCCAGCCCCTGCAGCCAGCGCGCCACCTGCTGCCCGTAATGCCGCCCCGCGGGGGTGAGCACCACCCCGTGGCGCGTGCGGCGAAAGAGTTGCACGCCCAGTTGCTCCTCCAGCGCCAGGATTTGGCGCGACACCGCGCTTTGCGTCAGCGCCAACTCCTGCGCGGCCCGGGTATAGCTCTCGTGACGCGCAGCGGCTTCGAAGCAGGCCAGCGCCTGGGTGGATGGCAGGTGTCGTCGCATCGCAGCATCTTAGCCAGATATTCTTAAATCAAATATCTGGATGCGAATAACTCGCTTGCCGTCACTTACTCAGACGCCATACGATCACCTCCGTTAACCAAGCAATGCACCTTGTGCATGCTTGGGTCCTACCACCCACCCCGCATTCCAGCACTGGAGACACCATGACCCGCACCGCCTTCCAATGGGACGACCCCTTCCAACTCGACCAGCAGCTCACCGAGGACGAGCGCGCCGTCCGTGACGCCGCGCGCGCCTACTGCCAGGACAAGCTGGCGCCCCGCGTGCTGGACATGTTCCGCCACGAGAAGACCGACGTGACCATCTTCCGCGAGATGGGCGAGCTGGGCCTGCTGGGCCCCACCATCCCCACCGAATACGGCGGCGCCGGCCTGAACTACGTGAGCTACGGCTTGGTGGCGCGCGAGATCGAGCGCGTGGACTCGGGCTATCGCTCCATGGCGTCGGTGCAGTCGTCGCTGGTGATGGTGCCGATCAACGAGTTCGGTTCCGAGGCGCAGAAGCAGAAGTACCTGCCCAAGCTGGCTTCCGGCGAATTCATCGGCTGCTTCGGCCTGACCGAGCCCGACCACGGCTCCGACCCCGGCAGCATGGCCACGCGCGCCTACAAGGTGGACGGCGGCTATCGCCTCAAGGGCAACAAGATGTGGATCACCAACAGCCCCGTGGCCGACGTGTTCGTCGTCTGGGCCAAGGAAGTGGAGGCATCCGGCACCGTGGGCCAGATCCGCGGCTTCATCCTGGACAAGGGCATGAAGGGCCTGTCCGCCCCCGCCATCCACGGCAAGGTGGGCCTGCGCGCCTCCATCACCGGTGAGATCGTGATGGACGACGTGTTCGTGCCCGAGGAAAACGCCTTCCCCGAAGTGCGCGGGTTGAAGGGCCCGTTCACCTGCCTGAACAGCGCACGCTTCGGCATCGCCTGGGGCGCCATGGGCGCGGCCGAGTTCTGCTGGCACACCGCGCGCCAGTACACGCTGGACCGCAAGCAGTTCGGCCGCCCGCTGGCCGCCAACCAGCTCGTGCAGAAAAAGCTGGCCGACATGCAGACCGAGATCACGCTGGGCCTGCAGGCCGCGCTGCGCGTGGGCCGCATGAAGGACGAGCACCAGAACGTGGTGGAGATCACCTCGCTGATCAAGCGCAACAACTGCGGCAAGGCCCTGGACATCGCCCGCCTGGCGCGCGACATGATGGGCGGCAACGGCATCAGCGACGAGTTTGGCGTGGCGCGCCATCTGGTGAACCTGGAGGTGGTCAACACCTACGAGGGCACGCACGACGTGCACGCGCTCATCCTGGGCCGCGCGCAGACGGGCATCGCCGCGTTCGCCAACTGAGGCAAGCGCCGCGGCGCACCTCAAAAATAGGAGCACGCTGCGCCTGGCCACGCTTGATTTCAAATTGTTTTAAATACCAAATCAAGCATGGACAAGCGCAAGCAGCTCACTTTTTCATAGCACCCACTCTGCAGCCATGACCCCACCCACCGCCCCCGCCGGCGCGCTTGCCGGCATCAAGGTGCTGGACCTCTCGCGCGTGCTCGCCGGTCCCTGGTGCACCCAGATGCTGGCCGATCTGGGCGCCGACGTGGTCAAGGTCGAGCGCCCCCAGGCCGGTGACGACACGCGCCACTGGGGCCCGCCCTTCCTGAAGGACGACGCTGGCCGCGACACGCGCGAGGCCAGCTACTTCACCGCCTGCAACCGCAACAAGCGCAGCATCACCGTGGACATGGCCCATCCCGAGGGCCAGGCGCTGCTGCGCCGCATGGCCGCCGAGGCCGACGTGGTGGTCGAGAATTTCAAGGTCGGCGGTCTGGCGCAATACGGGCTGGACTACGCCAGCCTGAAGGCGCTGAACCCGCGCCTGGTCTACTGCTCCATCACCGGCTTCGGCCAGGACGGGCCGTATGCCGAACGCGCCGGCTACGACCTGATGGTGCAGGCCATGTGCGGCCTGATGAGCATCACCGGCCATGCCGACGGGCAGCCCGGTGGCGGGCCTCTGAAGGTCGGCGTGGCCGTGGTGGACGTGTTCACCGGCCTGTACGCCAGCAACGCCATCCTGGCCGCGCTGAACGCGCGCGACAACGCCCGCAACGGCACCGGCGAAGGGCAGCACATCGACATGGCTTTGCTCGACGTGGGCATGGCCGTGCTGGCCAACCAGGCGGCGGGTTACCTGGCCACCGGGCAGGCGCCCGGACGCGCCGGCAACATCCACCCCAGCCTGGCGCCCTACCAGGACTTTCGCAGCCGCGACGGCAACGTGCTGCTGGCCATCGGCAACGACGGACAGTTCGCGCACTTTTGCCAGGCGTGCGGCCACCCCGAATGGGCACAGGACGCACGCTTTGCCACCAATACCGCACGCGTGCAGCACCGCGCTGCGCTGCTGGCGCTGATGGAGCCCGTCCTGCAGACCCGCAGCACCGCCGAGTGGATCGCCCTGCTGGAGGACAAGGCCGTGCCCTGCGGCCCCATCAACACCATCGCCCAGGCCTTCGACGACCCACAGGTGCGCGCGCGCGGCATCCGCAGGGAGCTGCCCCGCGACGCCGGCGACGGCATCGCCCACGTGGCCACGGTGGCCAACCCCATGCGGCTGTCGGGCACGCCCGTCAGCTACCATCGCGCGCCACCCGCGCTCGGCCAGCACACCGACGAGGTGCTGCGCGACCTGGGCCTGGATGCTTCGGCCATCGCAGCGCTCAAAGCGGGGGGTGCCATCTGACCCTTTTCCCGCACCGGCCCCGCCGGTGCTTCCTTCCCGCCATCACTGGCACGCCATTGCTTCACCACATCGATAACAGGAGATAAAAGCATGATTCGTCGCAGCGCACTCACCCTGGGCCTGTTGGCCCTGCTCGGCACGGCCGCCCAGGCCCAGTCCGGCTACCCCAACAAGCCCATCCGCCTGCTGGTGCCCTTCGCCGCGGGCGGCACCACCGACCTGATCGCCCGCGTGGTGGCCGAGCCCCTGGGCCGCGAGCTGGGCCAGCCCGTGGTGGTGGAGAACAAGGGCGGCGGCGGCGGCGCCATCGGTGCGGCCGAAACCGCGCGCGCCACGCCGGACGGCTACAACCTGGGCGTGGCCACCGTGTCCACCACGGCCACCAACCCGGCCATCAACCCCAAGATCCCCTACAACGTGTTCACCGACTTCACCCCGGTCGTGAACATCGCCGCCACGCCCAACGTGATTGCGGCCAACCCGCAGTTCGTCGGCAAGGAATACAAGAGCTTCCTGGCCGAAGTCAAGAAGACTCCAGGCAAGTACTCGTTCGGCTCGCCCGGCACCGGCAGCATCGGCCACCTGATGATGGAAATGTTCATGCTGGAGACCGGCACCCAGCTGGTGCACGTGCCCTACCGCGGCTCGGGCCCGGCACTGAACGACGCCGTCGCCGGCCAGATCCCGCTGATCTTCGACAACCTGCCGTCCGCCCTGCCCTTCATCAAGGACAAGCGCCTGACCGCCCTGGTGGTGGCCGCCCCGCAGCGCCTGGCCGTGCTGCCCGACGTGCCCACACTGGCCGAAGTGGGCCTGCCCAACGTGAACCGCATGGCCTATTACGGCATCATCGGACCCAAGGGTCTGCCCAAGGACATCGTGGACAAGGTCAACGCCGCAGTGCACAAGGTGCTGAAGGACCCTGCGGTGCGCAAGCGCATTGAGGACACGGGCTCGCTGATCGTGGCCGACACGCCGGCGAAGTTCGCCCAGGAAATCAAGGCGGAGTACACGGCTTACAAAAACGTGGTGGACAAGCAGAAGCTCACCATGGACTGAGTAACCGTCTTCGAAGTCAAGCGCAATGAAGCGACTTGTCCCAAGGTTTTCCAGTGCGCACCATGGCGTTGAGCGTGGTGAGCAACTTGCGCATGCAAGCGACCAGGGCGACCTTGGGCAACTTGCCAGCGGCCTTCAGACGCTCGTAGAAGGCCTTGATGGCCGGGTTGTAGCGGGTGGCCGTGAGCGTTGCCATGTACAGCACGCGGCGGATCTCGAAGCGCCCGCCTTGTACGCGCCGCCTGCCCTTGCTGCCGCCGGAGTCATTGGCCATGGGCGCCACGCCCACCAATGCAGCGATCTCGCGCCGGTTCAGCCGGCCCAGCTCTGGCAGCTCGGCAATCATCGTGGCACTGGCCACCGGGCCGACTCCCGCAGCCGACTGCAGCAGCGTGTCGAGCTCCCCAAAGTGCTCGCGCACATGCGTGACCATCTGCTCTTCGATCTCATCGAGCTGCGCCTTGATCGCCGCCTCGATGGCCTCGATGCTGGCGTGCAGCTTCTTGGGCGTGATCTGCAGCCGTTGGCGCTCCGAATGGAGCATGGTCAGCAACTGGCGCCTGCGCGTGACCAGGGCCGCGAGCCACTGCTGGCGCTCATCGGCCAGGGGGCGCAAGAAGCGCTGCAGATCGTCGCGGCGCAGCAGCACCGCTGCCAGCTCGGCCAGCGTGCGCGCATCCACCGCGTCGGTCTTGGCCAGGCGTCCCATGGATTTGGCGAAGTCGCGCGCCTGGCGCGGGTTGATGACCGCCACGGGCAGGCCTGTGGCCTGCAGGGCACACGCTAACGCGGCCTCGTAGCCGCCGGTGGCCTCCATCACCACCAGACCCACGTCCAGGGGCTGCAGGACAGCCGCCAGCGCCGAGTGGCCTTCGGCATCGTTGTCAAACCGCTGGGCGCTGCTCTTGGCACCCAGCACACAGACATCCACGTGCGCCTTGGCCACGTCGATGCCCACCGTCACTGAGGTAACAGACATGATCTTCAGATCCCTTGCTTGTGCATGCGCGCTCAATCAAGGCGCGCGTAACCGTTCGGGCTTCACGAAGACCAGCGCGGCGGCCATGCGTTCTGTACTCAGTCACGGGCTCTATCACCCCAGCGCCTACCAAACTGCACGGGCCGGTCTGGCCGCCTCAACGGCGTTCAGACTCTACCGCGCTGGTCTGGTTTAAAGATACAAGCGCGCACCGCCTCCACCCTCACCAGCCCCGCCACCCGCGGGGCTTTTTCGTTTGCGCCATGAGTGCAACGGCAGGCCTTCCTGACATGCCCAAGCATTACAGGGCAATTACCTATTGAAACAAAATACAAGAAAGAGTCAACGCGCGCCAAGTGGCACTGGCCAGCACCGAGATCGCCCAGGGCAACAACGACCTGTCGGCCCGCACCGAGCAGCAGGCCGGCGCGCTGGAGGAAACGTCCGCCTCCATGGAGGAGCTGAGTTCCACCGTGCGCCAGAACGCCGACAACGCGCGCCAGGCCAACCAGCTGGCCGCCAACGCCTCGCAGGTCGCCAGCCAGGGCGGCGAAGTGGTGACCCAGGTCGTCACCACCATGCAGGGCATCAACGAAAGCAGCCACCGCATCGCGGACATCATCGGCGTCATCGACGGCATTGCCTTCCAGACCAACATCCTGGCGCTGAACGCCGCGGTGGAGGCCGCACGCGCCGGCGAGCAGGGCCGCGGATTCGCCGTGGTGGCCGGCGAGGTGCGCGCGCTGGCCCAGCGCTCGGCCGCCGCGGCCAAGGAGATCAAGCAACTGATCCACACCAGCGTGGAGCGGGCGGAGCAGGGGTCCGCACTGGTCGGCCAAGCCGGCGCCACCATGACGGAGGTGGTGACAGCCATTCAGCGGGTGAGCGGCATCGTGGCCGAGATCAGCACCGCCAGCCAGGAGCAAAGCGCCGGGGTGCACCAGGTGAGCGATGCCGTGGCGCAGATGGACCAGGCCACGCAGCAGAACGCCGCACTGGTGGAGGAAAGCGCAGCCGCCGCCGACAGCCTGAAGCTGCAGGCCGAGCAACTGGTGCAGTCCGTGGCCCTGTTCCGCCTGCGCGCCGACGGCTCCGTGCCCGCAGCACAACAGCACGGATAGGCAGCGTCGGCGCTCTTGCGCCAGGCGGAATCATCGCGCGCCGCGCGGCCGCCAGGCCCTGCGCTGGCGGCGAAACACCCCGTCACAATGGTGAAGAGGCGGCAAAGCCTGACAAAGCCGGTCCGGTAGGGTCAACCAAAATGGCCCGACGCGCGTCTGACACACAAGAGGTGGCAGCGAGACCACCGCTTTTACCATCACAGCGCCGGCCCGGACCGCCCGGCGTGCTTACCCGGGAGACCTCTCCATGCCTCTTTCGCGTTGGACTTCTGTGCGCATCCTCACCGCCGGCGTGTTCGCCTCGCTGGCTGTCGGCTGCGCGGCTGTGCCGGGTGACCCCTACTACGATGGGGGCGGCTACTATCCCGCGCCATCGTCCATGACGGTGTACGAGCAGCCCGGCGTGATCTATACCGCCCCGCCGTTAGGCTGGCGCGACTACCCCCCGCCGCCTTCCGGCTGGCGTGAAGACGCGTGGCGCGAGCGCCAGTGGCGGGAAGCGCGTGAGCGCCAATGGCGCGAGGCCCAGGAGCGCGAACGCCGTGAGGCGGACCGTCGTCGCGAAGCCGACCGCCGCCGCGATGCGGACCGCCGTGAAGCCGACCGGCGCGAAGCGGAACGCCGCCGCGACGCCGAACGTTGGGAGGCCGAACGCCGCCGCGACTGGGACCAGCGCCGTAAGGAAGACCAACTGCTGCGCCACCCCAACCCCGACGTGGCACGCGAACGGCAGCTGCAGTTCGAACGTGACCGCCGCGCGGAGCGCGAAGCCGAGCGGGAGCGACGCAACCAGGCATTCCAGCCCCAGCCCGGCGACCGCCCCAACCCGCGCCCCGACTGGCGCTGAAGGCCGCCCATGACCCGAGCCCTGCCTGGCTCCCTTGGCACCGTCAGTGCCGCGCTGGCGCTGACGCTGGTTACCTGTCTGCCCCTGCCGTCAATGGCCCAGGTGGTGCGCTGCACCGACCCGGCCACGGGCAAGGTGACTTACACCGATGGCGACTGCGGCCGCGGCCAGTCCGCACGCGAAGTCGAAGCCCGCAAGACCCCCCAGGAAATCCAGCAGGAGCGCGAGCAAGCCGCCGAAGCCCTGGAGCGCAAGCAGGAGCGACAGCAATGGGAGCGCCAGCAACAGCGCGACGCCGAGCCCGCGACGCGTGCAGCGCGCCCTCGCGCCACCCCGGCCGATCCATCGCAATCCGTAGACTGCCAGCGCGCACGGCGCAACCTGCAGGAGGTGCTCTCCACCATGGGCCGCGGCATGTACGACGAGCAGGCGCGGCTGGATGCGGCGCAGCGCCAGGCTGACCTCGCGTGCCTGAGTCCGGCGGACTATGCACGCGCGGAGAGCGCGCGCTCCAGCCGCACCGTCTATCCCTCGCCCTACTACGCCCCGCCGGTGGTGGTGGTGCCACCACGGCCCGCGCCGCCGCCGCGGCGCGAAATCACGCACTGCAACGTGTTTCGCTGCTACGACAAGCAGGGCAACACCTACCCCCGCTAAGGGTGCGGTGCCTGAAGCCCTTCGCGCACGGTCGGATAGCGCAAACGCAGGCGCAGTTCGCGCGCCATGCGCGTAGTGGTCAACCGCCGCGATTCGCCCATGAAACTCAGCAGCGACAGCGGTAGCTGCTCCTGCGCGGTACTGCGCTGCACGCGCGGCGGACGCGGCAAGCCATAGAGGTCGGCCGCGAAGTCGAAGTAGTCTCCCATCTTGAGCTGGCTGTCGTCTGCCACGTTGTAGATACGTTGCGCACGAGCGCGCCACAGCGCCAGCATGCAGGCCCGCGCCAGGTCATCCGCATGGATGTGGTTGGTATAGACGTCGTCAGGCTCGGCCAGCACGGGCGTGCCGCGGCGCAGGCGCGCTTCGGGCGTGCCGCCCTCACGGTCAGGGGCGTAGATGCCGGGCACGCGCAGAATGCTCACGGGCACGCCCGCACGACCCAGGTGACGCATGGCGCGCTCGGCATTCACGCGGCGCTGCGCGCGCGGCGTGGCGGGCGCCACGGGCCGCGACTCGGGCACCCAGGCCCCCGCGCAGTCGCCATACACGCCGCTGGTGGAGGCATACACCAGGGATTGCGGCAGCGTGCGCCGGCGCAGCGCACGCGCCAGCGCCGTGCTGCGGGGGTCCAGCCACCAGCGCGGACCAACCTCGCGCTCGCCAGGTGGCGGCGCCAGATGCAGCACCCGCGTGGCCACGCCCGCCAGGCGCGCCAGCGTGGCCGCATCGTCCAGATTGCCCAGCAGCGGCGTGACGCCCGCCCCACGCAGCTGCGGCACGCGCGTGGGCGAGGACGTGAGCGCAAGCACGCGCGGGCGGCCACTCCCGCCCTGGGGTCCGGTCAGGCTGCGCACCACGCGCAGCCCCACGTCGCCGCAGCCAATGATGAGCACGCGCTGGCGGCGAAAGCGCGCCGGCAGGGCGCCGAGAGGGTTTTGGATTGAGGGCAAAATCGGTCGGTTTGCTTGAAGACAACTCCAAGGATACCCACTGTCATGACCAGCGCAGAGACCGCATTCCAGATCACCGTGCAGCCCAGTGGCCGTGCCTTCGAGGCGCAGGCTGGCGAAACCATCCTGTCCGCGGCCATCCGCGGCGGCGTGGGCATGCCCTACGGTTGCAAGGACGGTGCCTGCGGCTCGTGCAAGTGCAAGAAGCTCAGCGGCTCGGTGGTGCACGGCGATCACCAACAGAAGGCGCTGAGCACCGAGGAGGAAGAAGCCGGCTTCGTGCTCACCTGCTGTGCCCAGCCGCTGACCGACGTGGTGCTGGAATCGCGCCAGGTGACCGACGAGAGCGCCTATCCCATCAAGAAGCTGCCGGTGCGCGTGGCGGCGCTCACGCGCGCATCGCACGATGTGATGCAGGTGCGCCTGCAACTGCCCGCGGCCGACACCTTCCGCTACCACGCAGGCCAGTACATCGAATTCATCCTGCGTGACGGCGCGCGCCGCGCGTACTCCATGGCCAACGCACCCCACACGCAGGAAGGCGCGCCAGGCGTGGAGCTGCACATCCGCCACATGCCCGGCGGGCGCTTCACCGACCATGTGTTCAACGCCATGAAGGAGAAGGAAATCCTGCGCGTGGAGGGCCCTTTCGGCAGCTTCTTCCTGCGCGAGGATTCCGACAAGCCCATGGTGTTTCTGGCTTCGGGCACGGGCTTTGCGCCCATCAAGGCGCTGATCGAACACATGCAGCACAAGGGCATCACGCGCCCGGCCACGCTCTACTGGGGCGGGCGCCGCCCGGCGGACCTGTACATGGACGGCTGGATCCGCGAGCGCCTGGCCGCGCTGCCAAACCTGCGCTACGTGCCCGTGGTCTCCGACGCCCTGCCCGAGGACGGCTGGGCTGGCCGCACGGGCTTCGTGCACCAGGCGGTCATGGAGGACATTGCCGACCTCTCGGGCTATCAGGTCTATGCCTGCGGCGCGCCCATCGTGGTGGACTCGGCCCGCGCCGCCTACAGCGCGGAGCGTGGCCTGCCGCCCGACGAGTTCTACGCCGACGCGTTCACGTCCGAGGCCGACAAGCACGGCGGCTGACGGGCGCTTCCCCGCGGCGCACCGCGCACGACCCTGCGCCACGCAACGGGCGTTGCGCCCGGCCAGCAGGTGTCGTGGAACGGGATCTGCCAGACCACGGGCGCCGTGCGCGATCCGCGGCGCACGGCACCGCGAAGTGCTGCAACAGGGCCGCGATAAGCGCCGCCGCTCAGGGAGCGTGCTTCGCTCAAGCGATCATGTCGCGGCACAGGCTGGCGCAGCGCTTGCAGGCTTCCGCGCAGTCCTGGCAATGATCCGCCGCGTGGCTCATGCATTCCTGTGCGCAGCTTTCGCAGATGCGCGCGCACAGCTCGCAGACATAGTTCACGTGCGGACTCTCGCGGGCCATGGTGGCAGCGGCCAGGCGACAGATGTCGGCGCAGTCCATGTCCAGCGCGATGCACTTGGCCATGTGGCGCGGGTCGGGCTCGCGCAGGCACGCCGCGGCGCAGAAATCGCAGGTGGCAGCGCATGCGTTGCAGGCCGCGATGCAGTGGGAGTAGCGTGATTCGTCCAGGATGGTGGGGGCGTCCAGCATGTCAGTCCTTTCATGGGTGGGGGCAGGCAAGGCCCGGGCCCATCGTAGAAAGATGCGCCGCGCCTTTTCGTAGGACAGGGCAGCATTGCGGCGCCACGGAAGCGTCTTCCATTTTTTGCACAATGGAGGCCTATGAACCGCAGACACCTTCTTCTTTCGGCCGCTGCCATTGGCGTGGCACTCGCAGCCCCCCTGAGCCACGCGCAGGACGCGCCGATCCGCCTGGTCGTGCCCTACGCGCCTGGCGGCCCGCTGGACGTGACGGCGCGTGCGCTGGCCGAGCGCGTGCGCGACACGCTCGGCGTGGTGGTCGTCGACAACAAGGCGGGTGCGGGCGGCAACATCGGCGCCGATCTGATCGCCAAGTCCGCGCCCGACGGGCACACCATCGGCATCGCCGCCACGGCCACGCACGCCGTGAACCCCTGGCTGTACAACCGCATGCCCTATGACGCGGCCAAGGACTTCGCCGGCATCACGCAGATGGTGCGCGTGCCCAACGTGCTGGTGGTCAACGCCGCACGGGCCGAGCAGCTCAAGATCAACACCCTGCAGGACCTGATCGCCTACGCCAAGGCCAACCCCGCCAAGCTCAACTACGGCAGCGGCGGCAACGGCAGCGCCGGCCACCTGGCGGGCGAGATGTTCAAGCAGAAGGCCGGCATCTTCGCGCTGCACATCCCCTACCGCGGCGCCAGCCCCGCGCAGCTGGCCCTGCTGGCCGGCGAGGTGGACTTCAACATCGACAACCTGGCCGCCGCCGCGCCCAACATCAAGTCGGGCAAGCTCAAGGCCCTGGCCGTCACCTCGCTGGAAGCCAGCCCCATGCTGCCCGGCGTGCCCCCGCTGTCGCAAACCTTCAAGGGCTTTGCCATCGACACCTGGTGGGGTCTGGTGGCACCCGCCGGCACGCCCAAGCCCGTGATCGCCAAGCTCAACAAGGCCTTCACAGAGGCACTCAAGGCACCGGAAACCAAGACGCGCTTTTCCGCGCTGATGGCCGAGCCCGTGGCCACCACGCCCGAGCAGTTCGACGCCTTCATGGCCGCCGAGCGCGCCAAGTACCAGCAGGTGGTGAAGGCCTCCGGCGCCAAGGTGGACTGACCGGAACGCGGCATTCCGGGTGCCACCGGAGTGCCGCGGGCGGCGCACGGCGCGACTGTCCGGGCGTGTCGTCGTCAGCCTGGGGCCAAGCCGCCCCAACGGCGCCCCCTGTTGCGCTGCCGCACCCGCCGCCACGGCGGTGACGCCTCGCAATCGGCGGCGCGCTCACATCAAAAATAAGAGCGCCTCACGCTTTCCATATGGCGGTTTGCAGGTGCTTTCACCTTCAAACGTCCGCACGACCAGCGCAAGCAGCTATTAATTCAGGAGTTTGCGCCCAGCCATTCGGTGGCTTCGGCCAGGCGCTCGATGCGCTGGCCGCTGGCCAGGGCGCGCTGGGCGGCTGTGCCACACGTCTGGGCCAGGCCGGGCGCCAGTTCCGCCAAAGGAAGGAGCACGAAGGCCCGCTCGCCCATGCGCGGGTGGGGCAGCGTGAGTTCGGCGCCGTCCAGGCGCTCCTCCCCGTACAACAGCAGATCCAGGTCCAGCGTGCGTGGCGCGTTGCGGTAGGGGCGCTCGCGCCCCGCGGCCTGCTCGATGGCCTGCAGGGCATGCAGCAGCGCCAGTGGCGCCAAGGTGGTCTGCAACTGCGCCACGGCATTGAGATAGTCGGGCCCGCCGGCATCCACCGGCGCGCTGCGGTACAGCGACGAGACCTGCCGCACCTGGGTGCCGGGCAACGCGCCCATCGCCCGCACCGCGTCGCGCAGCGCGCCGCGCGCATCCCCCAGATTAGCGCCCAGGCCCACCCAGGCGCTGGCCGCCACGGAAGGCGGGGTCACGCCTCGCCCGCGGGCGCGCCACCCTCGGATGCACCGCTGCCCGTGGGCTTGCGGCGACGGCGGCGGCGCTTCTTGGGCGCAGCAGCGTCCTCTGCCGCTGGCTCGGCCAGGGAATCACCGGCATCGCTGGCCCTGCGCGGGGGCTCGGCGTCGTCCGTGGCGACTGGCGCGGCCTTGGGCACGCGCCGTACCGTGGGCTGGGCCTTGCGCTGGCGCGCGCGCTGCTCCTCGCGCGCCTGCTCGATCATGTCCTCACGGCGCGCATCGTCGGCCAGCGAAAATTCCTGCCACCACTCGGCCAGCGCCTCCTCCACCTCGCCCACGTCCGCGCGCAGGCGCAGGAAGTCGAAGCCCGCGCGAAAACGCAGGTGCGCCACCATGCCGAAGGGCGTGCTGCCCGAGCGTTTCTCGAAGCGCGGCTGCATGACCCAGATCTCGCGCATGTCCGCCGCCAGCTTGCCGCGGCCGGAGACATCGCCGATGCGCTTGTCGAACACATCGTCGATCGCATCCTGCAGCGCCGGGAAGGGCTGCTGGCGCCCCAGGCGCTGCTCCCAGCCGGCCTTCACGTCCTGCCACAGCACACAGGCCAGCAGGAAGCTGGGCGCAACGGGCTTGCCCTCGCCCACGCGGCGGTCGGTGTCGGCCAGCGCGGCCTGCACGAACGGGTGGCTGGAACGGTCCACCACCACGTCCAGCAGCGGGTAGATGCCCGTGGCCAGCCCCAGGGACTTGAGCTGCGCGATCGAGGCCAGTGCGTGGCCGGTCTGCAGCAGCTTCAGCATCTCGTCGAACAGGCGGCTTTGCGGCACCTCCCGCAGCAGCGGCTCGCACTCCACCAGGGGCTTGGCGGTCTTGGGCTCCAGGGCAAAGCCCAGCGGGCTGAGCTTGGCCGCAAAGCGCACGGCGCGGATGATGCGCACGGGGTCCTCGCGGTAGCGCGTGGCCGGGTCGCCGATCATGCGCAGCACGCGTTTCTTGGCGTCCTCGATGCCCTTGTGGAAGTCCACCACGACCTCGGTCTCTGGGTCGTAGTACATGGCGTTGACGGTGAAGTCGCGCCGCGTGGCGTCCTCGTCCTGCGGTCCCCAGACGTTGTCGCGCAGCACGCGGCCGCTGGCGTCCACGGCATGGTGCATGCCGGCCAGCTGGGCCTTGCTGGTCTTTTCGTTGCCCCCCACCTGCTCGGCTGCCGCGTTGTCCATGTAGGCACGGAAAGTGGAGACCTCGATCACCTCATGCTCGCGCCCGCGGCCGTGCACCACGTGCACGATGCGAAAGCGCTTACCGATGATGAAGGCGCGCCGGAACAGGCCCTTGACCTGCTCGGGCGTGGCGTTGGTGGCCACGTCGAAGTCCTTGGGCTTGAGGCCCAGCAGCAGGTCGCGCACCGCGCCGCCGACGATGTAGGCCTCGTAGCCCGCCTGCTTGAGTGTGCGCACCACGTCGCTGGCGCGGCGGTCCACCAGTTCGGGGTTGATGCCGTGCACCGCGGCGGGCACTTCCGCACGCTTGCCAAAGCGGCCGCGTGTGCCACGGCCCGCACCGGCGGCGCCCTTGCCCAGCAGTTTGTCGATGAAGGTCTTGATCATGGGTGTGGGGGAAACAGGTCCAGAATGCGCCAGCCGCGCTGGGAAGCCAGTGCGCGCAGGCGTGGATCGGGGTTGGTGGCGACGGGATGATCCACCTTTTCCAGCAGCGGCACATCGTTCATGGAGTCACTGTAGAACGTGCTGTCCACGTCCGTCCAGCGCAGGCCGCGCTCGGCCAGCCATTGCTCCATGCGCTGCACCTTGCCCTCGCGCATGGAGGGCACGCCGCGAATGCCGCCGGTGATCCAGCCGTCGTCGCCGCGCTCCAGCTCCACGGCGACCAGCTGATCCACGCCCAACGCCAGGGCGATGGGGCGGGTGACGAACTCGTTGGTGGCGGTGATGATGAGCACCTCGTCGCCCGCGTCGCGGTGGCGCTGCACCAGCGCGCGCGCTTCCTCGCGCAGCGCGGGCTGGATCACCTCGCGCATGAACTGCGCGTGCGCCAGGGCCGCCGCCTCGGCGCCGCGCTGGCGAATGGCGTCGGTGGCGAAGCGCACGTAGTCGTGCACGTCCAGCCGCCCGGCGACGTAGTCGTCGTAGAACGCCTTGTTGCGCCGGCCGAACTCTTCGCGGTCGGCCCAGCCGAGGCGGATGGTGAATTCGCCCCACTCGTAGTCCGAATCCAGGGGCAGCAGGGTGTGGTCCAGGTCGAACAGGGCCAGTCGGCGGCGTTGTACCTGCGTGTCAAAGGTCATGCGTTGATTGCAATGGGTGGATGAAAGCGCCCTGCACCGATGGCCTCGCGCTACTCGGTCTCCAGCATGGTCTTGAGCAGCGGGACGGTGACGGCGCGCTGCGTGCGCAGCGCAAAGCTGTCGAGCCGGTCCAGCAGCTGCATGAGGCTGCCCAGGTCGCGCGAAAAGCGGCCCAGCATGTAGTTCATGACCTCATCGGCCAGGAAGATGCCGCGCGCATCGGCCTGCTGGCGCAGCACGGCGCGGCGCTCCTGCTCATCCAGCAGCTGGAGCTGGAACACGTGGCCCCAGCCCAGCCGTGTGCGCAGGTCGTCGCGCAGCGGCAGGTCGGCCGGCGGCAGGTCGCCCGCGGCCAGTACCCAGCGGGGTGCTCCTTCGGTGGGGTTGATGGCGTTGACGAACCAGTTGAAAGCCGCCGCCTGCTGCGCCGTGGTGTATAGGTGCACTTCCTCGAGCAGCACCGCGCTCCAGCGCTCGTCGAAGGCCGAGGGCAGCGCCACGGAGGCGTCGAGCCAGCCCACGCTGGCGCCCTGCCCGCGCAGCGCCTCGTACGTGGCCCGCAGCAGATGCGACTTGCCGGTGCCCGTTTCGCCCCACAGGTAGGTGGGCACGGGCGAGCGCGGCGCGGCGCCACCGGCCACCGCCAGCCGCAGGTGCTGCAGTGCCTGCGCGTTGGGGCCGGCATGGAAGTTGTCGAGCGTGGGGCCGGTCACCAGGCCAATGTCCAGGGCCAGCTGCTTCATGGCGAGCGCCACCCGCGCAAATGCGGCGCGCCCCGGCCTCCGCGCGCAATGCGGAGCCTGGCCGGGCCGTAACGGGATGGAGTGGATGGCATGGGAGGCAAGGTAGGGGACGCGTCGCGGTTCACCGCCGCGAAACCACGGAGGCACCCGGAAAGCGGGTGGCACGCAGGGCGTGCAACCCGCGATTTTAGTGCGTCGATGGCCCAGACGACCCGAGCCCGGGCCGCGTGCGGCGCAGCCCGCCGCGCGGGGGCATTCGCGACCCGCCCGGGCGGACCCTTAAAATCCCCGCTTTCCGGCCCGCCGACCGCGGCCCTCAGCACTGACGCACATCCCATGAGTTCCTCTGTCCCCTCCACTCCCATCTCCTACAAAGACGCCGGCGTCGACATCGACGCAGGCGACGCGCTGGTCGAGCGCATCAAGCCGCTGGCCAAGAAGACCCTGCGCGAGGGGGTGATGGCGGGCATCGGCGGCTTTGGCGCGCTGTTCGAGGTGCCCAAGCGCTACCAGGAGCCGGTGCTGGTCTCGGGCACCGACGGCGTGGGCACCAAGCTCAAGCTGGCGTTCGAGTGGAACATGCACGACACCGTGGGCATCGACCTGGTGGCCATGAGCGTCAACGACGTGCTGGTACAGGGCGCCGAGCCTCTGTTCTTCCTGGACTACTTCGCCTGCGGCAAGCTGGACGTGGACACCGCCGCCGCAGTGGTGGGGGGCATCGCCCGTGGCTGTGAGCTGAGCGGCTGCGCACTGATCGGCGGCGAGACGGCCGAGATGCCCGGCATGTACCCCGACGGTGAATACGACCTGGCCGGCTTTGCCGTGGGCGCGGTCGAGAAGTCGAAGATCCTCACCGGCCAGACGGTGAAACCCGGCGACGTGGTGCTGGGCCTGGCCTCCAGCGGCGTGCATTCCAACGGTTTTTCGCTGGTGCGCAAGTGCATCGAGCGCGCCGCGGCCGCCGGCACGCTGCCCGACACGCTGGACGGCAAGCCCTTCAAGGCCGCCGTCATGGAGCCCACGCGCCTGTACGTGAAGAACGTGCTGGCCGCGCTGGCACAGCATCCGATCAAGGCCCTGGCCCACATCACCGGTGGTGGCCTGCTGGAGAACATTCCGCGGGTACTGCCCGAAGGCACGGCCGCCCACCTGAAGGCCGGCAGCTGGCCGCAGACCGAACTGTTCGCCTGGCTGCAAGAGACCGCCGGCATCGACGACATCGAGATGAACCGCACGTTCAACAACGGCATCGGCATGGTGGTGGTCGTGCCGGCGGAGGCCGCCGATGCCACGGCCGCCACGCTGCGCGCGCTGGGCGAGGCGGTGTACGCCATCGGCGCCATTGCCGAGCGTGGCGACGGCGCCGCCGTCGTCGTGGGCTGATCCAGCGCGATTGGCACGATGCCTTCGGGTCAGCCGCCGCAAGGCTCCGCCGCCACGCCTGCCGCCCTGAGGCCGCCATTCGCGCCCGCCACGCGGGGCGTGGTGATCGCCAGCTACGTGCTGATGGGCGCCGCGCTGCTGCTCGTGATGCTGCGCGGGCTGCTGCCCGGGCTGCTGTGCGTGTGCCTGGGTTTTCTGCTCACGCGTTGGCTGGCGCCACGCCTGGCGTGGTTCCCGTCGCGCACGGCGAACAGCATGGCAACCCGCGGCCAGACGGCAGCCGCCACGCTGGTCATGCTGTCTCCCTTGGTGCTGCTGGCGCTGGCGCTGTCGCATTCGCGCACCTATATCGTCGACGCCCCCCAGCAATACCGCGAACTGCTGGACTTCCTGGCCCGCACCGTGCTGGAACTGCGGCTGAAGCTGCCCACCGACATCGCGGCCCAGTTGCCCGAAGGCGCCGCCGAAATCCAGCGCACCATCGCCGCCTATCTGGCCGCCAAGGCTGGCGCCCTGGCCATGGCGGGGCGCGCCTGGCTCACGGGCCTGCTGTATGCCTATGTGGGCCTGCTGATCGGGGCACTGGCCGCCGTACGCAGCGTGGGCGCTTCACGCGGCCCCTTGGCACAAGAGCTGGTGCTGCGCATCGCGCGTATGGGAGAGGCCTTCCGCCAGATCGTCGCGGCGCAGTTCTGGATTGCCGCCTTCAACACGCTGCTCACCGCCCTGTTCCTGTTGCTGGTGCTGCCCCTGTGGGACTTGGAACTGCCCTACACCCCCGCTTTGATCACCCTGACCTTCGTGGCCGGCCTGGTGCCCATCGTGGGCAACCTGCTGTGCAACGCAGTCATCACGCTGGTGGGGCTGTCGGTATCGCCCGTTGCGGCCGTGGCCTGCCTGGCCTTCCTGATCCTGATCCACAAGGCCGAGTACGTGATCAACGCCAAGGTCGTGGGGCGGCGCACCCACATGGGCGTGTGGGAGCTGCTGTCGGTGATGTTCGTGGCCGAAGCCGTCTTCGGCCCCGCGGGGCTGGTGGCGGCACCGCTGTTCTACGCCTACCTGAAGAAAGAGCTGGAAGCCGCGCGGCTGGTATAACCGCCGCGCCGCAAAAACCATAGCTGCTCGCGCTTGTCCAGCAAGCGCTGCAGGGCTTTTTCACCCCCAAAACCTCTTCCCGCGTCCGGCGCGGCGCCTGGCCCCCATCGCGCGCCCCGCACCCGGGATGACACTCGCCAACGCCTGCGATGTTGGGCTATTCTGGCGGCTGGCGCGCAGTGCGCCAGACACATCGTCATCACAGCCATAAGGGAGACTTTGCATGACCATTCTCGTCGCCTACGTTCCACGCCCCGAAGGCCGGGCCGCGCTGGACAAGGGCATCGAAATCGCCACTCGTCGCAATGAACGCCTGGTCGTCGTCAACGCCGGCCCCGGCGGGCGCCAGGAAGACCCCAGCATCGTCAACGGCTACGAGGCCGAACGTGTGGAGGAGCGCCTGGCCACGCTGCCGATCGAGGCCGAGTTCAAGCAGTTCGTGCGCGGCAAGAGCACCATCGAGGAGATCGAGGAAATGGTCGCGGCGCTGCAGGTATCCGTGCTGGTGATCGGCCTGCGCAAACGCTCGCCCGTCGGCAAGCTGCTGCTGGGCAGCATGGCTCAGGAGATTTTGCTCAACGTCGATTGCCCGGTATTGGCCGTCAAGGCCGCTTAACAGGCCGTTGAAAAATCCCCCGCCGACGCCCGCGTTGGCCGCTACGATCTGAAGCCATCGGTGAACGACCCAGACGAGGACGATGAGAGGCAGTCAAGATTTCCAGGGGGCGATGTTCAGCTACATCAGCCTTGAAGAGCGCGTGCCGCAGGCACACCCGCTGCGCAAGTTGCGCGCGGTGGTTGATGCGCTGCTGGCAACCATGAACCGCGAGTTCGAAGCGGTGTACGCCCGCCGTGGCCGCCCATCGGTGCCACCGGAGATGCTGCTCAAGGCCTTGCTGCTGCAGATCCTGTTCTCCATCCGCAGCGAGCGCCAGTTGGTCGAAGCGATCAACTACAACCTGCTGTACCGCTGGTTCGTGGGCCTGAACATCGAAGACAAGGTCTGGGACCACTCCACTTTCAGCGCCAACCGCGAACGTCTGTTCAACGAAGACCTCGCCCGCGCCTTCTTCGAGCGCGTCAAGCTCAGTGCCCAGTGGGGCAAGCTCGCCAGCGACGAGCACTTCAGCGTGGACGGCACGCTCATTGACGCCTGGGCCTCGCACAAGAGCTTCAAGCGCAAAGACGACGACAGCGGCACGCCGCCTGGGCGCAACCCCGAGGTGGACTTCAAGGGGCAGGAGCGCTGCAACGACACCCACGAGAGCACCACGGACGCCGATGCCCGGCTGTTCAAGAAGAGCCAGGGCGACAAATCCCGCCTGTGCCACATGGGGCACATCCTCATGGAGAACCGCAACGGGCTGATCGTGGATGTCGAGATCACCCACGCCAGCGGCACGGCCGAGCGCGAGGCGGCGCTGGCCATGTTGGAGCGTCGGGGCAACAGGAACAAACGGGCCACGGTCGGTGCCGACAAGGGCTACGACAGCAAGGCCTTCATCAAAGGCTGCAGAAAGCTCAAAGTCACGCCCCACGTGGCGGCCAAGGACAAACACTCGGCGGTGGATGCGCGAGTGACACGGCACGAGGGCTACAAGACCAGCCTGAAGGTGCGCAAGCGCATCGAAGAGGCCTTTGGCTGGATCAAGACCGTCGGTGGTCTGGCAAAGACCAAGCTGATCGGTCAGGCCAAGCTCACGGGCCAGGCGCTGCTGTGCTTTGCCACCTACAACCTTGTGCGAATGGGCAGCATCGGCGGCTGGTGGGACGCGCATCATGCGTGAGCCCAGGGATACGTGCGCCCGAAATGGGCGGGAGGGCCTGCAAACCGGCCAGATGGGCCGTTGCAATCGCTGCGCAGACGCGTCTGGGCAGCTCGTGTCTTCGCACTCAGCGTCCCTGATGCGTTCGAAAAGCACTTTTTCAACGGCCTGTTAAAGGCACGTCCGAGCGCCCCAAGGCGCTCGGCTCCCCCGGCCTCCGCTTGCCTTGGCGTGGACAGGATCACCCGCCCAATCGCCAATCGTCAGTACCGCTCGGGCACGATCATGCTGCCGGGTGTGGGCTGGCGCAGGTAGTCCGGGTGGCGCACGCGGTCGGGCAGCACCACCTCGGTATGCGGCACATCGGCATACGGCAGCTGCTCCAGCAAGTGGGCGATGCAGTTGAGGCGCGCTTTCTTCTTGTCCACGGCCTGCACCACCCACCATGGGGCCTCGGGGATGTGGGTGCGCTCCAGCATCGCCTCCTTGGCCTTGGTGTATTCCTCCCAGCGCACGCGGCTCTCCAGGTCCATGGGGCTCAGTTTCCACTGCTTGAGCGGGTCGTGGATGCGCCCCAGGAACCGCAAGTGCTGCTCCTCGTCGGAGATCGAGAACCAGTACTTGATGAGCCGGATGCCTGAGCGCACGAGCATCTTCTCGAACTCCGGCACGCTGCGGAAGAACTCCTCGTACTCCTCCTCCGTGCAAAAGCCCATCACTTTCTCGACGCCCGCGCGGTTGTACCAGCTGCGGTCAAAGAGCACGATCTCGCCTGCCGCAGGCAGGTGCGCCACATAGCGCTGGAAGTACCACTGCGTGCGCTCGCGGTCATTGGGCGCAGGTAGCGCCGCCACGCGCACCACGCGCGGGTTCAACCGTTGGGTAATGCGCTTGATCACCCCGCCCTTGCCGGCGGCGTCGCGCCCCTCGAAGATCACCACCACCCTCTGCCTTGAGTGCTGCACCCAGTCCTGCAGCTTGACCAGCTCGCCCTGCAGGCGGAACAGCTCCCGGAAATATTGCTGGCGTGCCAGCCGGTCCACGGGCGCCTGCAGTCCGTGCTCATCGAAGGCGCGGTCCTCGATCTCCAGCTCCAACTCCTCGTCATAGCCGTCGGCCAGATCGTCGGCGATGCGTTCCATGAGTTCGTGGGAATTGATCTCGGATATATGCGGCATGACTGGTACCTTCTCAGCAGGCAGAAGATGGTGACAACTCTTCGTGTCCAGCACATGACATGGTGCGCTTTTGCCATGTTTTTGTCACATGGCACGCTTGGCCTGGATCAGAAACGGCGCAATTCTTTCACGCGCTGTGCGATCGCAGGGGCATCTTCGGCACCCGCAGCGTGGGCCAGATAGGTCTCCAGGTTCTCCAGCGCTTGCAGGGATGCGCCGCTCTCCGCATACGCCAGGCCGCGGTCGCGCCACTCGCTCCAGGCATCGGGCAGCAACACGATGAGCCGGTCCTGCACCGCCACCAGGCGACTCCAGTCCTGGCGCGCGCGGTGGATTTCCTTCAGATTGCGCAGCATGCGCGCAAGAATGTCCCGCTCCGTGGCGGCCTGCAGATACAGGCCCAGCGGAGCTTCGTCCTCCAGCGGTCCGTGTCCGCGGCGAAAAGGTTCCAGCCGCTCGCCCAGCGCTTCGCGCGAGAGGGAAAGCCCCGTCATCGGGTCCATCACGACCTGGCCCGTGGGCATGAGCACCTTGACCAGGAAATGCCCGGGAAAGGCCACCCCGTGCGCACGCAGGCCCACGCCCTGCGCCAGCTCCAGCCACAGCACCGCCAGCGAGATGGGAATGCCGCGCCGCTTCTCCAGCACGACGTGCAAATAGCTGTTGCCCGGCGCGTAGTAGTCGTTGAGATTGCCCGCGAAGCCCAGTTCGCCAAAGAAAAACTGGTTGAGCAGATTGAGCCGCAGCAGCGGTTCGGCATCCTGCGCAATGCGCCGCTGCAGCCGCGCCTGCAGGCGGTCCATCTCGTCCAGGAACTGCTGCACATCCAGGCGCGGATATTCGTCCTGCGCGATGCAGGCCGCCGACTCCAGCAACGCGATGGCGCCGCCCTGCGGCACCTGGACCAGCGACGCGAAATACTCCAGCGGCGTGGGAACGGAATAGCTCAACGCCATGCGCCCTCTCCCTTCAGCGGCGCAACAGCTGGCGCAGCTTGAGCCCGCAGGCCCACAGCGCGCCAAAGTACAGCGCGGCCGATGCGGCGAGCAGCAGCGCCAGCAGTCCCGCACGCTGCAAGCTGTGCGCTCGCAGCGCCAGCCAGTCGAAGTGGTGGGAGGCCCAGAGCAGGAACACGGCCAGCAGCGCACTAGCGGCAATCACCTGTAGCGCAAACCGGCCCCAGCCTTCGCGGGGGCGAAAGCTTCCCCGCCGCAGCAGCCCCGTGAGCAGCCACAGGGCGTTGATGAGCGCACCCAGGCCAATGGACAGCGCCAGCCCCGCGTGCGCCAGCAGGGGCACCAGCGCGGCATTCATGATCTGCGTGGCCACCAGCACCACGATGGCGATGCGCACGGGCGTGCGGATATCCTGGCTGGCGTAGTAACCCGGCGCCAGCACCTTGATGGCCACCAGGCCCAGCAACCCCGCTCCATAGCCTGCCAGCGCCACGGAGATCTGCCGTACGTCGCCGTCGTTCAGCGCACCATGGTGGAACAGCGTGGCCACCAGCGGCGTTGCGAAGGTCAGCAGTCCCACGGCGCAGGGTACGGCCAGCAGCACCACGATGCGCAGCCCCCAGTCCAGCATGGCCGAGTAGCGTTCACCATCCCCCGCAGCCTTGGCGGCCGACAACTGCGGCGTGAGCACCACGCCCAGCGCCACGCCCAGCAGGGCCGTGGGAAATTCCATGAGGCGGTCGGCATAAAACAGCCATGTCACGCTGCCCGGCGTGAGATAGGACGCGATCTGCGTGTTGATCATCAGCGAGATCTGCGCCACCCCCACGCCCAGCAACGCCGGCGCCATCAGGGTAAGAATGCGGCGCACGCCTGGGTCCTGCCAGGCACTGCGTACCCTGCCCCAGGTCATGCCGATGCGGGGCAGCAGCCCCAGGCGGCGCAATGCGGGCAGTTGCACCGCCAGTTGCAGCACCCCGCCGCCCATCACCCCGCCCACCATGGCGTAGATGGGCTCTATGCCCCGCGCCGCCAGTTGTGGCGCGCCCAGCCAAGCGGCCGCGATCATGCACAGGTTCAGCAGCACGGGTGTGGCGGCCGGCACGCCAAAGCGCTTCCAGGTGTTGAGCACGCCCGCCGAAAGGGCCACCAGCGACATGAATCCAATATAGGGGAACATCCAGCGCGTCATGAACACGGCGGCGTCGAACCCCTCCGGACTCTGGCGCAACCCGCTGGCCAGCGCCCACACGAGCAGCGGCGCTCCTACCACCCCCAGCACGCAGGTCAGTAGCAGCGCCCAGAACAGCGCCGTGGCCACGGCGTTCACAAGTGCATGGGTGTCCTCATCGCCATGCTGCGCCTTGTGCGCGGCCAGGACGGGCACGAAGGCCTGGCTGAACGCCCCTTCGGCGAACAAGCGGCGAAACAGGTTGGGAATGCGAAAAGCGACGTTGAAAGCGTCTGTCAGAACGTTGGCGCCGAACATCGAGGCCATGAGCAGATCACGCACCAGGCCCGTCACGCGGGAGGCCAGGGTCAACAGCGATACGGTGGAAGCGGCTTTGAACAGGGACACCGGCGCAAGTGTATGCGTTTGGCGTCGCGCCACGCCCGAAATGGCGGCTGCGCTATAATGGCCGGCTTTGCTGACAACATCCTCAGACACAAGGAACACATACCATGGCATCTGGAAAGCCAAAGAAAAAGAACCCCCGCCTGGCATCGGGCCGCAAGCGCGCCCGCCAAGGCCTCAAGCTGAACGCAGCCAACACCTCGCTGCGCTCCAAGTACCGCACCGCCGTCAAGAACGTCGAGAAGGCTGTTCTGGCCGGTGACAAGACCAAGGCAACCGAGTTGTTCGCCAAGGCCCAGTCCGTGCTGGACACCATCGCCGACAAGGGCATCTTCCACAAGAACAAGGCAGCTCGCGACAAGAGCCGCCTGTCCGCCAAGGTGAAAGCCTTGGCTCTGGCAGCCGCCTAAATTCACCGCCTGCCCCGCGCAGGCCAACAGCCCGGGTGGCTCGCCACCCGCCGTTTGTAACGGGTGCGCTGTCAGCAAAGCAGAGAAACCGCCTCCGGGCGGTTTTTTTGTGCCCGGCGCTGCTCGGCACAGCACCCCGGGGGCACACACGCCCACCCAAAAGAAAAGGCCTGTGTTGTCAGGCCTTGGGATCGGGGAGCAGGCAGGCTTCGACGACCTGCAAGTTGTTGTCTCTGGCAAAGTTGAGCACGAAGTCCCACGCCATGGGCTCGTGCGCCTGCAGGTCGCGGTGGACCACCACGCACTTCACTCCGTTCATGCTGGTAGGAATGCACCAGGGGGAGTAGTTCAGGTGGCTGCCAGGCACGGCACCGCCGGGGCGGAACTGGCTCATGACCCCCGCCAGGCGCTCGGCCCAGTCGCTGGGCCGAAAGGTCCTCCCTTCGAGGGTAATGCCTTGGATGAAGACTTCTTTGGAGGAGGGAGCAACCATCGGGTTCGGGTCGTGTAAGGGGCGCCGACCTTGTGCGTCGGCGTGGCACGGATTCTAACTCTTATATAAGAGCTACCCTCCAATGCCCCAGCACCGCCTGCCAGCATTGAATGCAAGCGCAGCGCATGACTGTGATGCGCAATCTTCAATGGTGCGCGCGGGGGCAGCCCCTAGAATCGCATTTCCCTTTTTGGGGCTGTTCCCCGTTTCCCTCTCTTGTCAGGAGATGTCCGCATGACCGCATTTGTCGAGGCTGCCTCGCCCCACGTGATGAACACCTATGGCCGCGTACCCATCGCGCTGGAGCGAGGCCAGGGCGTGCGTGTGTGGGACGTGAACGGCAAGCAGTACCTCGACGGACTGGGCGGCATCGCCGTGAATACGCTGGGCCACAACCATCCCAAGCTGGTGCCGGCGCTGCAGGACCAGATCGCCAAGCTGATCCACACCTCCAACTACTACCATGTGCCGGGACAGGAAAAGCTGGCCCAGCTGCTGACCGAGCGCGCGCACATGACCAATGTGTTCTTCTGCAGCACCGGCCTGGAGGCCAACGAGGCTGCCATCAAGATCGCGCGCAAGTACGGCGTGGACAAGGGCATCGAAAAACCCGTGATCGTGGTCTACGACCATGCCTTCCACGGGCGCTCCATCGCCACCATGACCGCCACAGGCAACCCCAAGGTGCGCAACGGCTTCGGCCCGCTGCTGGAGGGCTTTTTGCGCGTAGCGCCCAATGACATCGAGGCGCTGCAGGAGGCCACCGAAGGCAACGCCAACATCGTCGCCGTGATGATGGAGCCCATCCAGGGCGAAGGTGGCCTGCATCCCATGCGCGCCGACTACCTGCAGCAGGTGCGCGCACTGTGCGACGCCAACGGCTGGCTGCTGATGCTTGACGAGGTGCAGGCCGGCATGGGCCGCACCGGCAAGTGGTTTGCCCACCAGTGGGCCGGCATTGTCCCGGATGTGATGACGCTGGCCAAGGGCCTGGGCTCGGGCGTTCCCGTGGGCGCAGTGCTGGCGCACGGCGCCGCCGCGCAGGTGCTCAAGCCGGGCAACCACGGCTCCACCTTCGGCGGCAACCCGCTCGCCATGCGCGCGGGTGTGGAGACCATCCGCATCATGGAAGAAGACGGCCTGCTGCAGAACGCCGCGGACGTGGGCGCCCACCTGAAGGCCGAGTTGCAGCGCGCACTGGGTGAGACCGCTGGCGTGAACGAAGTCCGCGGCCAGGGCCTGATCATCGGGATGGAGCTGGACCGCCCCTGCGGCGTGCTGATCGATCGCGCGGCCGAGGCCGGCCTGCTGCTGTCGGTGACCGCCGAGCGCGTGATCCGCCTGGTGCCCGCGCTCACCCTCACGCGCGCAGAGGCCGACGAGATCGTCGCCCTGCTCACACCCCTGGTGCAGACCTTCCTGTCTGAATGAAGAAGATCGACCGCGTATGAAGCACTACCTGCAATTCACCGACTTCACCGCCGACGAATACAACTACCTGTTCTCGCGCGCCGCCATCATCAAGGGCAAGTTCAAGAGCTACGAGAAGTACCACCCGCTAGCCGACCGCACCCTGGCCATGATCTTCGAGAAGGCCAGCACCCGCACGCGTGTGAGCTTCGAGGCCGGCATGTACCAGCTGGGCGGCAGCGTGGTGCATCTGACCACGGGCGACAGCCAGTTGGGCCGCGCCGAGCCCATCGAGGACAGCGCGCGCGTGATCAGCCGCATGACCGACCTGGTGATGATCCGCACCTTCGGCCACGACAAGATCGAGCGCTTCGCCGAATACTCGCGCGTGCCCGTCATCAACGGCCTGACCAACGAGTTCCATCCTTGCCAGATCATGGCGGACCTGTTCACCTACATCGAGCACCGCGGCTCGATCGCGGGCAAGGTCGTCGCCTGGGTGGGCGACGGCAACAACATGGCCAACACCTGGCTGCAGGCGGCCGATCTGCTGGGCTTCACCGTGCACGTGAGCACCCCCGGCGGCTACGAGGTGGACGAGAAGCTCGCCTTCGGCGGCAAGCCCCACCGCGCGGGCTGCTACAAGGTCTTTGCCGATCCCATGGATGCCTGCCGCGGCGCCGACCTGGTGACCACCGACGTGTGGACCAGCATGGGCTACGAGGCCGAGAACGAAGCGCGCCGCAAGGCCTTTGCCGACTGGTGCGTGGACGCCGAGATGATGGCCGTGGCCAAGCCCGACGCGCTGTTCATGCACTGCCTGCCCGCGCACCGCGGCGAGGAAGTGATGGCCGACGTGATCGACGGCCCCCAGTCCGTCGTCTGGGACGAGGCGGAAAACAGGATGCACGTGCAGAAGGCACTCATGGAGTACCTGCTGCTCGGTCGCGTCTAAACCCATCCCGCATCCCACCCATGGCCCCCGCGCAACTCCACCCCACGCGCCCGGGCCATCCGCCCTGCCCCGCCCGCCAGCGCCCGCTGGCGCCTGAACTGCACGCGGCCGCCCGACGCATGGCGGCACGCGTGCATGCGCTGCAGGTGCGCATTCATACCTTCTACCTGAAGTTCCTCCAGGGCCACACCTAGCGGCCCGGTTCTGCGCGGCAGGCGCCCCAGCGCATGCCCGCCCTCCCATCGCTCCCCCTGATCGCCCGCGATCCCCGGTGCCGGCTGCGCGTCGCACCTGGGATGGGGCCTGTTGCCGATGCACCAGAACCCGAGGAACCTGCATGTCCGTCCCCGTCCACCCCTGCCTGCACTGCGGTGCATGCTGCCAGAACTACCGCGTGGAGTTCTCCGTCTATGAACTGCAGTCCATGGGCGGGCGCGTGCCCGACGCCCTGGCCCATGAGGCCGGAGGCAACCGCTACCGCATGAACGGCACCGAGCGCCACCCCGTGCGCTGCGTGGCACTGGCCGACCTGGACAACGGCTGCATCGGCTGCGGCATCTACGACCAGCGTCCCCAGCCGTGCCGCGACTTTCCGTTCGCCTCCTACGGTTGCCACGACACGCGCGCCAAGCTGGGCCTGCCGCCGTTGACGGAGGGCGACACGCAGGAGTGGCCGCAGGCCGCTTGAAGTGGTTCTTCAAAAAGAAGAGCTGCTGGCGCTTTCCAGGCAATGATTTCAGATAGTTTTGATACTGAAACCTTTGCCTGGCAAGCGCCGGCAGCTATGCTTTTGGGCCCGCGACCAGGGCTATCCCGGCTTCAGGGCTTGCGTGCCGGCGCGCAGCGGTCTCCGGCGCAGGCATTGCAGCCCCCGCAACTGCTGCCGGTCTTGGCCATGGGCGCCAGTGCCGGGTGCACGCGCGCGGCGCGGGCGCGCCAGCGCTGTGGCAGCCAGCGCCACAGCAGCGCCAGGGCGGCCACGGCCACGATCACGGCGGTGAGAATGTCTTGCCACATGGTTCTGCTCCTTGGTGACGGTTTTCAACCACCGCCCAGCGCCAGGGCCACGCGGTAGGTGATGAAGCTGGCCGCATAGGCCAGTGCGAAGAGATAGCCCGTCATGACGAGCGGCCAGCGCCAGCCGTTGGTCTCGCGGCGCACGGCGGCGATGGTGGAGACGCACTGCGGCGCGAAGATGAACCACACCAGCAGCGACAGCGCCGTGGCCAGCGACCATTGCGCCGCCAGCATGGGCGCGAGCTGCGCGGCGGTGTCGTCGGCCGAAGCGGCAATCGCGTACACCGTGCCCAGGGCGCTCACCGCCACCTCGCGCGCGGCCATGCCGGGCACCAGGGCGATGCTGATCTGCCAGTTGAAGCCGATGGGCGCAAAGATCACCTCCAGCGCGGCGCCGATGCGCCCGGCAAAGCTGTATTCGATGGCCGGCCCCGTGGCGTCCGCCGGCGGCGCAGGGTACGACGACAGGAACCACAGCAGGATGGTGACCAGCAGGATGATGCCGCCCACGCGGCGCAGGAAGATGCCCGCGCGCTCCCACAGCCCCAGCGCCAGGTTGCGAACGCTGGGCCAGCGGTAGGCGGGCAGCTCCATCAGCAGCGGCGTGGCGCCGTCGCCGCGCCGCGCCAGCCGCGCAACGGCCGCCACGGCCATGGCGCTCACGATGCCGCCCAGGTACAACGCGAACAGCACCAGCCCCTGCAGGTTGAACAGCCCCGCCACCGTGCGATCAGGAATGAAGGCCGCGATGAGCAGCGCGTACACCGGCAGACGGGCCGAACAGGTCATCAGCGGCGCGATGAGGATGGTGACGAGCCGGTCGCGCCAGTCCGGAATGGAGCGCGTGGCCATGATGCCCGGCACCGCGCAGGCGAAGCTGGACAGCAGCGGGATGAACGAGCGTCCCGACAGGCCCACGGTGCCCATCACGCGGTCCAGCAGGAAGGCCGCGCGCGGCAGGTAGCCGGATTCCTCCAGCGCCAGGATGAAGAAGAACAGGATCAGGATCTGCGGCAGGAACACCAGCACCCCGCCTGCGCCGGCGATCACGCCGTCGGCCAGCAGGCTGCGCAGCGGCCCCTCGGCCATGTGGGCGTTCAGCCATTCGGCCACGGCGGCCGTGGCGCCTTCGATCCAGCCCATGGGCACCTCTGCCCAACTGAACACGGCCTGGAACATCAGGAACAGCGTCACCGCCAGCAGCAGCATGCCCCACAGCGGGTGCAGCACCACGGCGTCGATGCGGTCGTCGCGCTGCAGGCGCAGCGCGGGCTCGCGCACGGCCAGCCCCATGATGCGGCGCACTTCCTGGTGCAATTGCTGCACGCGCTGCGGGCGGTCTTCCTCCAGCGCATTGACGGGCGGTGGCGCCTGCGTGCCCACGGCGGCGCCGCGGGCGGCCTGCGGGGTGGCCTGCGGGGTGGCCGTGTCCAGCCACTGCAGCAGCTCGCGCGCCCCGTCGGCGCGCACGCCCACGGTGGTCACCACGGGCAGGCCCAGTTCGCGCGCCAGGACTTCGCGGTCGATCTGGATGCCCTGCTGCTGCGCCATATCACTCATGTTCAGCACCAGCACCATGGGCAGGCCCAGGTCGCGCGCCTCCAACACCAGGCGCAGGTTCAGGCGCAGGTGCGTGGCATCGGTCACGCAGACCAGCAGTTCGGGCATGGCCTCTCCTGGGCGGCGGCCGGTGACCACATCGCGGGTGACGGCCTCGTCCAGGCTCTGCGCGTGCAGGCTGTAGGCGCCGGGCAGGTCCAGCACGCGCACGCGCCGGCCGCTGGCGGTGGTGAACAGGCCTTCCTTGCGCTCCACGGTGACGCCCGCGTAGTTCGCCACCTTCTGGCGTGCGCCGGTCAGCACGTTGAACAGCGCCGTCTTGCCGCAGTTGGGGTTGCCCAGCAGCGCGATGTGCAGGGGAGATGCCGCCGTGCTCATGCCGCGGCCTCCAGCGCATCCACGCGCACCTGCACCAGGGCCGCCTCATGGCGGCGCAGGGCAAAAGTGGCCTGGCCCACGCGAACGGCCAGGGGGTCGGCCGCGGGAAAGCCCCGGGCAATCACGCGCACGGGCTCGCCGGGCAGGAAACCAATCTCCATCAGGCGCAGCACCATGGCCTGCGACCGGCCATCCTGCGCCGGCAGCAGCCCGGCAACCGTGGCCGGCACGCCATGCGGCAAGGTGTCCAGCCCCCGCGGCTGCGCGGCGTCATTCCCCGTGTGAAGCATGTTGTATTGCAGTCAATGAATAAAAGCAATTCTCATTCTAATGGAACTGCACGCTGCTGGATTGATGCACATCAGGACCTGTAGCGCGTCACAATGACAACCCCCTGCGACGCACGCCATGACCACTCTTCACCCCTGCCTGACCTGTGGCGCCTGCTGCGCCAGCTTTCGCGTGGACTTCTCGGTGCACGAGACGGAGGAGCTGGGCGGCTGCGTTCCCGATGGGCTGGTGGTGCCGGTCACGGACCACACTGCACGCATGCGCGGCACGGACCATGCGCAGCCGCGCTGCGCGGCCCTCACGGGCCAGGTGGGCCAGCGCGCGGCCTGCGGCATCTACGAGTGGCGCCCTTCCCCCTGCCGCGAATTCGAAGCCGGCAGCGCTGCCTGCAACCGCGCCCGCCAGCGCCACCATCTGCCGGCACTGGACGGGCTGGTGCTCTGAACGCCGCAGGACCCGCTTTCACACGGGCAATCCGCCGATGCGCCCCTTGAACTCCTGCAGCGAAAAATAGGTCTGTACCTGGCGCACGCCCGGCAGGCGGTGCAGGCGCCGCTGCAGCAGCTCGGAATACGCGTCCAGGTCGGTCGTCACGACCACCAGCAGGAAGTCCGCGGGGCCCGAGATGCCGTGGAACAGCACCACTTCGGGAATGGCGCACACCGCCTCCTCGAACGCCACGGACAGCGCCTCCGTCTGGTGGTCGATGCCCACCATCACGAAAGCCATCACACCCAGCCCCACCGCACGCCGGTCCAGCTGCGCGTGGTAGCCGCGCACTACACCGGCGTCCTCCAGCCGCTTCACGCGCCGCCAGCAGGGCGACTGCGACAGGTGCGCCATTTCGGCCAGTTCGCCGGAGGTCAGGCGGGCGTTGTCCTGCAGCGCGCGCAGCAGCTGGCGGTCGGTACGGTCGATCTCGGCTTGCATGATTTAACCCAAAAATGTCTCTGTGAGAATGGATTATCCAAATGAGTCACCCATCAGGGATAAACCATTTACCCGCCCCTCCGCCGCGCATAGCATGCGCGCCATGACCGCCACCTCCACGCCATCGCCCGCGCTGTGGGACATCTCTGCCCCCGTGCATGCGGGTAGCCCGGTGTTCCCGGGCGATACACCCTACCAGCAGCAGTGGAGCGCCACACTGGGCCCCGGCTGCCCGGTGAACGTGAGTGCACTCACGCTCTCGCCCCACGTGGGCACGCACGCTGACGCGCCCCTGCACTACGCAGCGGACGGCGCAGCCATCGGCGCCCTGCCGCTGGAAGCCTTCATCGGCCCCTGCCGCGTGGTGCATGCGCTGGACTGTGGGCCGCTCATCGAATGGACCCACATTGCCCATGCAATGACGGGCACTTTGCCGCCGCGGGTGCTGGTGCGCACCTACGCCCGCATGCCCGTGGACCGCTGGGACGCGGGCCTCACGGCCTACGCGCCCGACACCATCGAGCGCCTGGCCGACGCCGGCGTAGTGCTCGTGGGCATCGACACCGCCAGCATCGACCCCGCCGACAGCAAGCCGCTGCCCAGCCACCAGGTGATCCGCCGGCGTGGCCTGCGCGTGCTGGAGAACCTGGTGCTGGACGATGTGCCCGAGGGCGACTACGAACTCATCGCACTGCCGCTCAAGCTCACCACGGCCGACGCATCGCCCGTGCGCGCCGTGCTGCGTGCGCTGCCGCCGCGCGCATGACCATTAAGCCGTTTTGACCTCTAACGCTCATGCAGCAAGCGCCAATAGCTACTTTATTAATAGCAAAAACCACATGACTACCTTGCAAGAGTGCCGCACACGCGATGCGCAGGACCCGCTGCGCAGCCTGCGCGACCATTTCAGCCTGCCCGAGGGCGTGATCTACCTGGACGGCAATTCCCTGGGCGCTATGCCCCGCGCCACGCCGGCGCGCGTGGCCCATGTAGTGCAGCAGGAATGGGGACAGGACCTCATCACCTCGTGGAACAAGGCTGGCTGGGTCAGCCTGCCGCAGCGGCTGGGCAACCAGTTCGCTCCCTGGATCGGCGCGGGGCCGGACCAGGTGGTGTTCACCGACACCACCTCGGTCAACCTGTACAAGGTGCTGTCGGCTGCCGCGCGCGTGGCCCGCGCGGACCATCCCGGTCGCACCCAGCTCGTCAGCGAGCGCAGCAACTTCCCCACCGACCTGTACATCGCCCAGTCCGTGTGCCAGGAGTACGGACTGGAGTTGGTGCTGGTGGAGCCCGAGGAAATCGCCACGCGGCTGACGCCCCAGGTCGCCGTCCTGCTGCTCACCCACGTGAACTACCGCACCGGTGCCATGCACGACATGGCGGCCGTGACCGCGCAGGCGCACGCCCACGGCATTCTGTGCGTCTGGGACCTGTGCCACAGCGCGGGCGCCGTGCCCGTGCACCTGCTGGACGCGAATGCCGACTATGCGGTGGGCTGCAGCTACAAGTACCTCAACGGCGGCCCTGGCGCGCCCGCCTTCGTGTGGGTGCACCCGCGCCTGGCGGACCGCCCGGGTGCGACATTTGCGCAGCCGCTGTCGGGCTGGTTCGGCCATGCCGCGCCCTTCGCCTTCACGCCCGACTACCAGCCCGCACCGGGTATCGCACGCTACCTCTGCGGCACGCAGCCCATCGTGAGCCTGTCGGCCCTGCAGTGCGGGCTGGACATCTTTACCGCCGCCGAGCCTCTGGGCGGCATGGCGGCGCTGCGCGCCAAGTCGCTCGCACTGACCGATCTATTCATCGCGCTGGTCGAGGAGCACTGCGCCGGCCACGGCCTGGGACTGGCGACGCCGCGCGATCATGCGGCGCGCGGTTCGCAGGTGTGCCTGACACGTGGCGAGGGCCTGGGCGTTCAGGGCGTCGGCAGCGGGGCCTACGCCATCGTGCAGGCCCTGATCGCGCGCGGCGTGGTCGGCGACTTCCGCAAGGGTGACGGCGGCAAGCACCTGGACATCCTGCGCTTTGGCTTCACGCCGCTGCATGTCGGATTTGAAGACGTGTGGAATGCCGTGCAGCACCTGCGCCAGGTGCTGGAATCCGGCGAATGGCGCAAGCCCGAGTTCAATCACCTCAACGCCGTGACCTGACCATGACCTGCCCCCACCACCCCAGCGCATCCTCCGGCGCCACCGAAGCCATCGTGCGCCAGGAGGGCGCACAGCTCGACTTCAGCCACAGCATGAGCTATGGCGACTACCTGCAGCTGGACAGCGTGCTGGGCGCGCAAAAGCCCCTGTCGCCCGCGCACGACGAGATGCTGTTCATCGTGCAGCACCAGACCAGCGAGCTGTGGATGAAGCTCATGCTGCATGAGCTGCACGCGGCCATCGCCCATATCGCGCGTGACGAGTTGCCACCCGCTTTCAAGATGCTGGCGCGCGTGTCCAAGATCCTCGAGCAGCTGGTGCACGCCTGGGATGTGCTGGCCACCATGACGCCGCCCGAGTACACCGCCATGCGCCCGTACCTGGGCCAGTCCAGCGGTTTCCAGAGCTACCAGTACCGGTGCATCGAGTTCGCCATGGGCAACAAGAACCGCGCCATGCTGCAGCCCCATGCCCACCACCCCGAGCGCCTGGCCCAGGTGCAGGCGGCCTACGAGGCGCCCTCGCTCTACGACGAAGCACTGCGCCTGCTGGCGCGCCGCGGCCTGCCCGTGCCGGCCAGCCATACCGCGCGCGACTGGCGCCAGCCCTACGAGGCCAGCGAAGCCGTGGAGCAGGCCTGGTTGACCGTGTACCGCGATCCACAAAGGTATTGGGACCTGTACCAGCTGGGCGAGGAGCTCACCGACCTGGAAGATGCCTTCCGCCTCTGGCGCTTTCGCCACGTGACCACGGTGGAACGCGTGATCGGGTTCAAGCGTGGCACCGGCGGCACCGGCGGCGTGAGCTACCTGCGCAAGATGCTGGACGTGGTGCTGTTCCCCGAGATCTGGCGGCTGCGCACCGCGCTGTGAACTGCCGCCTCCCCGGCGCTCCATGAACAAAGGCCCCGCATGGCGGGGCCTTTGCACGGAGGGTCGTCCCGGCCGGTGCGCATGGCACCGGCGCGCCGTTGCGCGCCGTTGCGCGCCGTTACTTGGCGCTGGCGGAGACGGTGGTCGTCCGGTAGTCCGGGTGGCCCGTGATCTCGGACTCCGAGAACGGCATGCGCACCCACTGCTTGGCGCTGTAGGCCTTGGTGTAGTCGCCGAAATGCGGCGATGCCGGGTCGTCGGACAGCGAGAACGTCAGGAAGGTGTGGGCCTGCACGCCGCCGGAGGGGAAGCTCACCACCTGCACGTATGAGTTGCCATGCGGCTGCCCGTCCATGCTGTAGCCGCCCGCCGTGATGTCGTTCTCGGAACAGGTGATGGTGAAGTAGCCCACGCCGCCACAGCCGCCGTACAGCGGCAATTTGGCACCGCCCTTGGTGGCAAACAGCACTTCGCCGCGCGGTGCATCCAGCGCAAACCCGCTCTGGCCCACGCGGCTGATGGCCGTGGCCATGGCCTGGCGCAGCGCGGTCACGGCCGCCACGTTGATCCCGCGCGGGGTATTCAGCGGGTCGGCCGCGTCAAAGGGCACCGAGTACAGCCCGGTGGTGGGCACGCGGGTCCAGAACTCGTCCCACAGATGGGAGCCCCGGGACTCCTTGTTCCCGCGGTTGTCCCACGCACGCAGCGTGGCGCAGGCCTGCGTGGCGTCCACCGTGGCACCGTTCACCATCCATTGCGAGGGCGTGCAGATCAGCGTCAGGATTTCGTCCTTGAACCGCTCGGCCGAGAACACGCGGCTGTTCAGCACCATGTCGCGCACGATGGCGGCGCTGGCCTTGTTGCCGGTGTAGCCGTCGGTGCCGGCCAGCCGCTCCAGGGCCATGGTGTGGCCCAGGCGCGTGCGCAGCGTCAACGCCGCCGTGCCCGCGGGACCGAAGATGGCCGGGTATCCCGTGAGCGGGGCATTCGCGTTGGACAGCCAGTAGCTGTCGTTCATGTTGCCCACATAGTCCTCGCGCAACAGGCTGGGCATGCGCGACGGGCCGATGGCGCCCTTTTGCTTGGAGTCCGCATCGGTCTGCCAGTCGCAGGCGCTGCGCGAGCCGTCGAAGAACGGCACGTTGGGCAGCGCCGCGCCCACGGCCGCGCCGAACGGCGTGGTGCACGCGGCCACCTGCTCGGGCGACACGTTGGGCACCGCGCCGATGTCCGCGTACCAGACCCGCGCGCTGCCACGCCCCACGGCCACCGTGTTGACCCATGGAATCGCGGACTCTTCCTTCTGGATGGCCATGAACTCTTCCAGCGAACGCGCCTGGTTCCAGCGCATCCAGTTGCGGAATGTGCGGAAGTTCTCGCCGTTGATGTCACGGATGGCGAAGGCCGTGCTCTGGCTCCAGGCCAGAGCGGGGTTGAGCCCCGCCAGGTTGACCAACGGCCCGTACTCGGAGGTGTACAGCGTGCGCGTCACATCGCTCAGCGTGCCGTCGGCATTGCGGCTGGCCACGGTGATGCTGTGCGGCGCCATCTTGACCGGCTGGCCGTCACGCAGGTAGGTGGTGGGGTCGCCCGACTGCAGCTGCAGCTGGAAGAAGCCAAAGCGCCGCGCCGTGGAGACCGTGTGGCTCCAGGCGACGTTGTCGTTGAAGCCGATCAGCACCAGCGGCACGCCCAGGAATCCGACGCCGCTGACGTTCACCTGATTGGCGATCGTGACCTGGGCCTGGTAGAACCGGTCCGGCCCCTTCCAGTACCAGTGGGGGTTGCCGAACATCACGCCGCTGGACTCGCCCGTGGCCGCCGGCGCAAAGCCATACATGTTGCTGCCGATGCCCGCGTCACCGCCCACCTGCAGGGCGGGAGGTGTGGTCAGGCGCTGGTCCAGGGACGGGGCGGTCTGCGCGTCTTGCGCCGCGCCGGCCTTGGCTGCGGCAGGGGCGACGGCATTGGCGATGGCCTCCACGAAATTGCTGTACCCCCCCGCCAGGTTGGCCGCGTACATGCGGCGCCAGACGTCCTCCTGCGTGATGGGCTGCACCCATGCCTCGCTGCGGCAGGCGGCGTGGGCCGTCCCTTTCTTGGCAACGTCCACGTACTGGTTGTAGCCGGCCACGAAGCCCTCGACCATCTGCCGCAGATTCTCGGGCTGCGCCGCGGCCATCTTCTGCACCACGTCGGCGGAGATCACATGGCGGTGGAAGAAGTCCGAGTCGATGTTGCGCGGGCGTCCGATGGTGCTGTTGTAGACCAGCTGAGCGCTGCCGCCAAAGTAGCGCGAGCGCTCGCCCCGGTAGGTGAGGAACGCATCCGCCAGCGTGCACAGGTTGTCCTGCGCCTGGACATACCCCATACCGAAGCCACCGCCGGCCCAGTTGGAGGCCTTGATGTGCGGCACGCCCATCGCGGTGCGGCGGATCTCCGCCTGGTACGCCAGCGGCGCGTCGTCCGCATCGTCGTTGCCCCCGCAGCCGGCCAGCAGGGCCAGGACCGCCGTCGCCAACAGCGCGCGTGGCGCCGCAGCACGAGTGACTCTCTCTTGCATGCGTTGTCTCCTTTGTTGTGGTGCACCCCTGCCGGTCCCCCGGCCCGGGCCAACGCAGGATAGACGCAACGCAGCGGAATGCCTAGCACCCGGCTGCGCGCGAGCGACACGCCCTGCGGTACCTCAGTCGTTCTCCGTGAACTGCTCGAAGCACTCCTTGAGCCGGTGGTGCCATGCGCGCTTGTCGGCTTCGGCGGCAAAGCTGGCCTCGAAGCTGTTCCACGCCAACTGGTAGGCATGGCGCGCCGTGAGCCCGGGCACCGCCGCGAAGAGCTGCGTGAAGTTGTCGTTGACGTAACCGCCGAAGTACGCGGGATCGTCGGAGTTCACGGTCACCGCCAGCCCCGCCTCCAGCAGCTGCAGCAGGTTGTGATCGGCCAGGCGCGGGAACACGCACAGCTTCAGGTTGGACAAGGGGCACACGGTGAGCGGTATGCGCTCATCGGCCAGTCGGCGCATCAGCGCCGGGTCGTGAACGGCCTGCACGCCGTGGTCGATACGCTCGGCCTGCAGCACGTCCAACGCGCTCCAGATATAGGCCGGCGGACCCTCTTCACCCGCATGGGCCACCACATGCAGGCCCAGGGCGCGGCAGCGCTCGAACACGCGGGCGAACTTCTCGGGCGGGTGGCCTCGCTCGCTACTGTCCAGCCCCACGCCGACGATGCGGTCCAGCAGCGGCAGGGCCTGCTCCAGCGTGGCGAGGGCATCCTCCTCGCTCAGGTGCCGCAGAAAGCACAGGATGAGCGACGCAGACAGGCCGTGGCTGCTGCGCGCGTCCGCGCAGGCACGGTGCAGACCGTTGATCACGGTCTCGATGTGCACGCCCCGCGCGGTGTGCGTCTGCGGGTCGAAGAAGATTTCCGCATGCGCTACGTTATCCATAGCTGCTCGCGCAAGATAGGCGCGGGCCATGTCGTAAAAATCCTGCTCATGCAGCAGCACGCTGGCGCCTGCGTAATAGATGTCCAGGAAGCTCTGCAGATCGGTGAAGGCGTAGGCACGGCGCAGTTCTTCCACGCTGGCGTAGGGCAGCGGGACACCGTTGCGTTGCGCCAGCGCGAAGATCATCTCGGGCTCGAGCGAGCCCTCGATGTGGATGTGCAGTTCGGCCTTGGGCATGGCCCTCAGCAGGCCGGGCAGGCGTTCGGCGGGAATGGGCGGGACCTTGAACATCGGCAGGCTCCAAAAAATGAGGCCGCAACCTACGGGACGTCGCGGCGGTAGGCCGATGATGCCTTGTCGGCGCCCATGTGCAACACCTCCCGGCCCGCAACGGCGGGCATGGCCATACCGACAAAAAAGCCACCCCGAAGGGTGGCTCGTTGTACCGGGCGGACGATCTCCGCAAAGAAAGCCGCCTGGTGCGGCAATGGCCGCTTATTTCTTGTCGCCGCCGGGCACCTGGCCCTCCACGCCCTTGACGTAGAAGCTGATGCTGGTGAGGAACTTGTCATCAGCCACTGCGCCCTGGTCGAGGACGGTCTTGCCCGCGTTGTCCACGATGGGGCCCTTCCAGATCACGAAGCTGCCATCCTTCAGGCCGTTCTTGGCCGCATCGACCTTGGCCTTGGCCTCGGCGGGCACGTCCTCGGCGATGGAGACGAGGTCGATCGCGCCTTCCTTCACACCCCACCAGTGCTGACCGGTGGTCCAGGTGCCTTCCAGCACGTCCTTGGTGGCCTTGGTGTAGTACGGAGCCCAGTTGATGATGGCCGACGCCAGGTGGGCCTTGGGGCCGTACGCTGTCATGTCGCTGTCCCAGCCGAAGGCGCGCTTGCCCTTTTCCTGTGCGGTCTTGAGCACGGCGGGCGAGTCGGTGTTCTGGAACAGCACGTCGGCGCCGCCATTGATCAGCGAAGTGGCGGCTTCGGTCTCCTTCGGCGGGCTGAACCACTCGTTGACCCAGACCACCTTGGTCTTGATCTGCGGGTTCACGCTCTGCGCGCCCAGCGTGAAGCTGTTGATGTTGCGGATCACCTCGGGAATCGGCACCGAGCCCACTACGCCCAGCGTATTGGTCTTGGTCATGGCGCCCGCGATGATGCCCGCGAGGTACGCGCCCTCGTAGGTGCGGCTGTCGTAGATGCGCGTGTTGTCGCTGGTCTTGTAGCCGGTGGCGTGCTCGAACTTCACGTCCTTGAACTCGGCGCCCAGCTTCTGGATCACGTCCATGTAGCCGAACGTGGTGCCGAAGATCAGCTTGTTGCCCTGCGTGACCATGTCGCGCAGCACGCGCTCGGCATCTGGGCCTTCGGGCACGCTTTCGACGTACGACGTCTGGATCTTGTCGCCGAACTCGGCCTCCAGCTTCTTGCGCGCCTGGTCATGCGCGTAGGACCAGCCGCCATCGCCCACAGGCCCCACGTAGGCGAAGGCGATCTTCAGCGGGCCGGCCGCAGCCGCTGGTGCCGCAGCCGGCGCGGGGGCCGCCGGAGCCGGCTCCTCCTTCTTGCCGCAGGCCACCAAAGCGGTGGCGGCGACGGCCGTCAGTGCAGCCATCTGGAACAGGGAACGTTTGCGCAGATCAGTCATGGTTTTTCTTTCGTCGGAATGTGAAAGCGGACCCAGGTTTCAAAGCAAAAGGCGCGCCCATCTTGAGGGGCGCGCCCGTGTTTGTCACTTGCCGTCGGTGCCGGGCACCTTGCCCTCCACGCCGGCCACGTAGAAATTGATGCCGGAGAGGAACTTCAGATCGCCCACCGTGCCGGCGGCCAGCACTTCCTTGCCAGCGTTGTCCTTGATGGGACCGGTCCAGACGGCAAAGCTGCCGTCCTGCATGCCTGCCTTGGCCTTGGCCACGCGGTCCTTGATCTCCTGCGGCACGTCGTCAGCAATCTTCAAGAGGTCGATCGCCCCCTCCTTCACGCCCCACCAGTGCGCGCCGCCCTGCCACTTGCCGGCCAGCGTGTCCTCGACCACCTTGGTGTAGTAGGGCGCCCAATCGATCACGGCCGAGCCCAGGTGCGCCTTGGGCGCATAGGCGCTCATGTCGCCGTCCTTGCCGAAGGCGCGCGCGCCGCGCTCCTCTGCCGCCTTGAGCACTGCCGGCGAGTTGGTGTTCTGGTACATCACGTCCACGCCGCCGTTGAGCAGCGATGCGGCGGCCTCGGCCTCCTTGGGCGGGCTGAACCATTCATTGACCCACACCACCTTGGCCTTGATCGACGGGTCCACGCTCTGCGCGCCCAGCACGAAGCTGTTGATGTTGCGCACCACTTCGGGGATCGGCACCGAGGCCACCACCCCCACGGTCTTGGTCTTGCTCATGCCGCCCGCCACGATGCCGGCCAGGTATGCACCTTCAAAGGTCTTGGTGTCGTAGGTGGCGACGTTGTCGGCCTGTTTGTAGCCAGTGGCGTGCTCGAACTTCACGTCCTTCAGGTCGGCCGCAACTTTCTGCACGAACTCCTGGTAGCCGAAGCTCGTGGCAAAGATCAGCTTGTTGCCCTGGCCTGCCATGTCGCGCATCACGCGCTCGGCGTCGGCGCTCTCGGGCACGCTCTCGACGAACGAGGTCTCGATGCGGTCGCCGAACTTCTCCTGGATCGCCTTGCGGCCCAGCTCATGCTGGTAGGTCCAGCCGCCATCGCCGATGGGGCTCACGTACATGAAACCGATCTTCAGCTTGTCGGCCGCGGGGGCGGCGGCCGGTGCCGGTGCGGCGGCAGGCGCCTCTTCCTTCTTACCGCAGGCCGCCAGCGTGGCGAGGGCCACAGCCGACAGGGCCACAGCCTTTAAAAGGGATCGTTTGTTCAGTACGTTCATTGCGATGGGTTTTATGGATGGAAAACGGGGTCAGCTGCCCGGATGGAACGGCTTTCCGAGCGCGGCCGGCATGTTCGCACGAATCCAGGCCGGGTTGCGCGAAATGAGGACCAGTACCACGATGGTCGCCACGTAGGGCAGCATGGACAGCAACTGGCTGGCCACCTGCACGCCCGTGGCCTGCAGGTGGAACTGCAGCATGGTCACGCCGCCGAACAGGTAGGCGCCCAGCAGCACGCGCGCGGGCCGCCAGGTGGCGAAAGTGGTCAGCGCCAGCGCGATCCAGCCGCGCCCGGCCACCATGCCCTCCACCCACAGCGGCGTGTACACGGTGGAGATGAAGGCGCCCGCCAGCCCGCACAGCGCACCGCCCGCCGCCACGGCTCCCAGGCGAATGCCGCGCACGGGGTAGCCCAGCGCGTGGGCGGATTCGGGCGACTCGCCGACCGAGCGCAGCACCAGGCCGGCGCGCGTGCGGTAGAGGAACCACACCATGAGCGCGACCAGCACCACGGTCAGATAGACCAGCGGGTGCAACCTGAACAGCGCCTGGCCCACCACCGGCAGATCGCCCAACACCGGCCAGGCGAACTTGGGCGTGTCCGGCAGCTTGGCCTGCACATAGCCGATGCCCACGAAGGCCGAGAAGCCCACGCCGAACAGGCTCAGGGCCAGGCCGGTGGCGTACTGGTTGGTGTTGAACCAGATCACCAGCACGCCGAACAGCGCCGCCAGCACCGCGCCGGCCGCCATGCCCGCGAGCAGCCCCAGCGTGAAGCTGCCCGTGTGCACCACGGTGGCAAACGCGGCGATGGCCGCGCACAGCATCATGCCCTCGGCCCCCAGGTTGACGATGCCGGCCTTCTCGTTGATCAGCAGGCCCAGCGCGGCGATGGCCAGCACCGTGCCTGCGCTCAGCGTGCTGCCCAGCAGCAATGCGTACGATTCCATCACGCGCGCCCTCCCCTGGCACCCACCCACCGCACGCGGTAGGCAATCAAGGTGTCACATGCCAGCAGCGTGAACAGCAGCAGGCCCTGGAACACGCCCGTGAGCGACTTCGGCAACCCCATGCGCGACTGCGCCAGTTCGCCGCCGATGTAGAACATGCTCATCAGCAGCGCCGACAGCACCATGCCCACCGGATGCAGCCGCCCTACGAAGGCCACGATGATGGCCGCAAAGCCATAGCCCGCCGGGACATACGGCGTGAGCTGGCCAATGGGTCCGGCCACTTCCAGCGCCCCCGCCAGGCCCGCCAGGCCGCCGGAGATCAGCAGCGCCGTCCACAGCGCGCGCCGCGACGAAAAGCCCGCGTAGCGCGCCGCCGCCGGCGCCAGCCCGCCCACCTGCAGCGCGAAGCCCGCGCGCATGCGGAACAGAAACACCCACAGCAGCGCCGCACCCAGCAGCGCCAGCGGCAGCCCTATGGTCAAGCGCGACCCCGTGAACAGCTTGGGCATCTGCGTGACGGGCTCGAACATCTTGGTCTGCGGGAAATTGAAGCCCATCGGGTCCTTCCACGGGCCGTACACCAGATAGCCCAGCACCAGCGTCGCCACGTACACCAGCATCAGGCTGACCAGGATCTCGTTGGCATTGAAGCGGTCGCGCAGCAGCGCCGTGATGCCCGCCCACGCCATGCCCCCCAGCACTCCGGCAACCAGGATGGCCGGCACGATCCACGGACCGGTGGCCTTGTCGGCCAGCAGTGCCACGCCGCCCGCAGCCACGGCGCCGATCACGAACTGCCCCTCCGCGCCAATGTTCCAGACATTGGAGCGAAAACACACCGCCAGTCCCAGCGCGATGAGCAGCAACGGGGTGGCTTTCACCGCCAATTCGCCCAACGCATAGGGCGACTTGATCGGCTCCCAGAAGAACACCTGCAGCCCGCGCACCGGGTCCTTGCCCAGGGCCGCAAACAGCAGCACGCCGATCAGCACCGTGATCGCCAGCGCAAGCAGCGGCGAGCCAAAAACGAACAGGCGCGACGCCTCGGGGCGCGCCTCAAGCTTGAGCATGGCCGGCCTCCTCGGGTGCGCTGGTCGCGCGCAGGTGCGCCTGCACCTCGGCGTGCCACAGGCCGCTCATCCATTCGCCGATGCGCTCCACCGTCGCCTCGGCGCGTGGCACCGACGGCGACAGATGCCCCTTGGCCAGCACGTGCAGCCGGTCACAGATTTCAAACAATTCGTCCAACTCCTCGCTGAGCACCAGCACGCCACAGCCCTGGTCGCGCAGCTTCAATATCTCGCCGCGGATCTGCGCGGCCGCGCCCACGTCCACGCCCCAGGTGGGCTGCGAGACGATGAGCAGACGCGGGCCGGCGTCGATCTCGCGCCCCACGATGAATTTCTGCAGGTTGCCGCCCGACAGCGACTTGGCCGCCGCATTCGGCCCGCCCGCCTTGACCTGAAAGCGCGCGATGATGGCGCGCGCCTGCGCCTGCAGTTGCCCCATGCGCAGCCAGCCGAAAGCGCCCACCGCATCGGTGCGGGTCAGCAGCAGGTTGTGCGCCAGCCCCATGCTGGGCACGGCGCCGCGGCCCAGGCGCTCTTCGGGCACGAAGTGCAGGCCCAGCGCGCGGCGCTGGCGCGGGTTCATGCGGCCGACGGGCACCAGCCCCTGCGGCCCCGCCACCTGCACCATGGCGGGCGCGGCGCGCTGGTCCTCGCCCGACAGGGCGTAGAGCAACTCTTTCTGCCCATTGCCCGAGATGCCGGCAATGCCCACCACCTCGCCCGCACGCACCTCCAGGTCGATGTCGATGAGCGGCACGCCGAAGGGGTCGGCCGCCGGCAGGCTCAAGGAACTGGCGCGCAGCACCACCCCGCCCGTGGTCACCTCACGGTGCGCCAGGGCCGGCGGCTCGGCGCCGATCATCATGCGCGACAGCGACGCGTTGGACTCCTGCGAAGGGTCGCACACGCCGGTGACCACCCCGCCGCGCATCACCGTGCAGGCCGTGCACAGCGCGCGGATTTCATGCAGCTTGTGGCTGATGTAGAGAATGCTGCAGCCCTCGCTGGCCAATTGCTTGAGTACCACGAAGAGCTTGTCCACCGCCTGCGGCGTGAGCACCGAGGTGGGCTCGTCCAAGATCAGTAGCTTGGGCTGCGTGAGCAGCGCGCGGATGATCTCCACGCGCTGCATCTCGCCCACGGAGAGCGTGTGCACGGGCCGCAGCGGGTCAATACCCAGGCCGTACTCGGAGGCCGTGGCACGGATGCGGCGCTCCACCTCGGCCAGCGGCACGCTCTTGTCCTGGCCCAGCCAGACGTTCTCGGCCACGGTCAGGGTGTCGAACAGGCTGAAATGCTGGAACACCATGGCAATGCCCAGCTGGCGCGCCTCCTGCGGATTGCGCACCTGCACCGGGCGGCCGTCGAACAGCATCTGGCCCTCGTCGGGCTTCACGGCGCCGTAGATGATCTTCATCAGCGTGGACTTGCCGGCGCCGTTCTCGCCCAGCACCGCATGCACCTCGCCGGGCTGCACCGTGAGCGATACGCCATCGTTGGCCACCACGGCCGGGTATCGCTTGGTGATGCCCGTCAGCTGCAGCCGCGGCGCGCCGGTGGCGGGGGCAGAAGGGGGTGAGGGATTCATCCTGCGATTGTCTCCTAGTTTTTTGGACGGCTGCCTGGAATCAAAACAGCATGCGGCGCCGACCCACCGGGCGCAAGCAGCTACTTTTTTTATAGCAAACCGTCGGCCACCAACCACGCCGGCGGGGTTATGTGTACCGCCCTATGGTCAAGCCGGCGCCTGCGACATACCCTTGGGTACATGACAATGCCCCGCCCCATACGCTTCGTCCGCCGCGGCCGGACCGTGCAGTTGCACGGCATCGCGCCCGACCGCACCCTGCTGGAGATTCTGCGCGAGGACCTGGGCGCCACCGGCACCAAGGAGGGCTGCGGCGAAGGCGACTGCGGCGCCTGCACCGTGGTGCTGGGCGAGGCGCGCCAGGGCCGCATGCACTACCAGGCCGTCAACAGCTGCATCCGCCTGGCCCATTCCATCGACGGCATGGCGCTGTGGACGGTGGAGGACCTGACGCACGACCCGCTGATCCGGCCCGCGTCCGACCCAAAGGGCAGCGCACTGCACCCCGTGCAGGAGGCGCTGGTCCAATGCCACGGCTCGCAGTGCGGGTTTTGCACGCCGGGTTTTGCCATGAGCCTGTTCGGCCTGTACCAGAACGAGGTCTGCCAGGGCCGGGGCATCACGCGCACACAGGCGGCCGAGGCGCTGTCGGGCAACCTGTGCCGCTGCACGGGCTACCGCCCCATCCTGGATGCCGCACAGCAGATGCAGCAACTGCCGCGCGTGCAGGTGGATGAAACCGCATTGCTACAACAATTGGAGCTACTCGCGCTTACCCCGCAAGCGCTAGAGGCCGATTTCTCTTATATCTCGCCCGCCACGCTCCCTGATCTGCTGGCCGCGCGCGCCGCCCACCCCGACGCGCAACTGGTGGCCGGCGCCACCGACCTGGGCCTGTGGATCACCAAGCAGCACCGCCGCTTCCCGCGCCTGCTGGACGTAACGCGCGCCGCGGAACTGACCGGCGTGGTCGAGCACGACGGCCTGCTCACGCTGGGCGCTGCCGTATCGCTCACCGATGCCTTCTCTGCGCTGCAGGCCCGCTGGCCGCAACTGCACCACTTTGCCGCACGCTTTGCGGGCCTGCCGGTGCGCAACAGCGGCACGCTGGGGGGCAACGTGGCCAACGGCTCGCCCATTGGCGACTCGATGCCGCTGCTGATCGCGCTGGGGGCGCAGGTGGAGCTGGCCAGCACGCGCGTCAGCCGGCGCATGCCGTTGGAGGATTTCTACACCGGCTACCGGCAGAACCAGTTGGCGGCAGACGAGCTGCTCACCTTCATCCACCTACCTCTGCCCACGCCGGACCAGCGGCTGGCGGACCAGCGGCTGGCGGCGTACAAAGTCTCCAAACGCTTCGACGACGACATCTCTGCCGTGTGCCTGGCCATCCAGCTGCGCATCGAAGGGCAGACCATCACCCAGGCGCGCATCGGCGCGGGCGGCGTGGCCGCCACCCCGGCGCGCGCCCGCCAGACCGAGGCTGCGCTCACCGGCCAGCCCTGGACCGTCGCAACGGCGGAGCGCGCCGCCGCCGTGCTGCAGGCCGAATTCAACCCCATCAGCGACATGCGCGCCAGCGGCACCTACCGCCGCGAGGTACTGGGCGCGCTGGTGCGCCGCTTTTGGCGCGAGACCCGCGACGGTGCGGAGACACCAGCGCTGGAACGCCTGCAACCTTTGACGCTGGAGGCCACGCCATGAAGCGCGATGACGACCACGCTCCCACTGCGCGCACGACCGCTGGCCGCGCGGCCGCTGGCAACCCACCGGCCATGACCCAACCCGCGATGGGCCAGCCCGCCATGGGCCAGCCCGCCATGGGCCAGCCCCACGCGCACGAGAGCGCACGCGCACAGGTGGCGGGCAGCGCCCACTACATCGACGACCTGCCCGAGGTAAAGGGCACGTTCTACGCCGCCCCCATCCTCAGCACCGTGGCGCACGGGCGGCTGGAAAGCGTGGACACGCAAGCCGCGCTGCAGCTCGCGGGCGTGCACGGCGTGGTGCTGGCACAGGACATTCCGGGCGATCCGGTACTGGCAGCGTTCGCCCATGATGAGCCGGTGTTCGCGCAGGCTACGGTGCAACACATCGGCCAGGTGATCGGCCTGGTGGTGGCCGATTCGGTGATGCAGGCGCGGCGCGCGGCGCGGCAGGTGAAGCTGAGCATCACCGCCCTGCCCGCCATCCTCACCGTACAGGACGCCTTGGCCGCCGAGAGCTATGTTCTACCGCCCGTGCACGTGCGCCGGGGCGACGCGGCCCAGGCGCTGGCGCAGGCGCCGCACCGCCTGCAGGGGCGTCTGGAAGTCGGCGGGCAGGAGCATTTCTATCTGGAGGGTCAGATCGCCTATGCCCTGCCGCAGGAACAGGGACAGTGGCTGATCCACTCCAGCACCCAGCACCCCGGCGAGGTGCAGCACTGGGTGGCGCATGCGCTGGGCATCGACAGCCACGCGGTGCGCGTGGAGTGCCGGCGCATGGGCGGCGGCTTTGGCGGCAAGGAAACGCAGGCCGGCCACCTGGCCGTGTGGGCGGCGCTGGCGGCGCACAAGTTCGGCCGGCCCGTCAAGCTGCGCCTGGACCGCGACGACGACTTCATGGTCACCGGCAAGCGCCACCCCTTCGCCTACGAATGGGACGTGGGCTTTGACGACGCCGGGCGCATCACCGGCCTCAAACTGATGATGGCCGCCAACTGCGGCTTCAGCGCCGACCTGTCGGGCCCCGTGGCCGACCGCGCGGTGTTCCACTGCGACAACGCGTACTTCCTGGAACATGTGGAGATCGCCTCGTACCGCTGCAAGACGCACACCCAAAGCCATACCGCGTTCCGCGGCTTTGGCGGGCCGCAGGGGGTGATCGCCATCGAAACCATTCTGGGCGACATCGCCCGCGCCCTGGGCCGGGACGCGCTGGACGTGCGCATGGCCAACCTCTACGGGCTGCATGAGCGCAACGTGACCCACTACCAGATGACCGTGGAGGACAACATCCTGCACGATTTGCTACCGCAATTGGAGCAGTCCGCGCTCTACAGGCAAAGGCAGGAGGCCGTTTCGGCATGGAATGCCGCGAACCCCGTGCTCAAGCGCGGCTTGGGCCTGACGCCGGTGAAGTTCGGCATCAGCTTCACGGCCACGCTGTTCAACCAAGCTGGAGCGCTGGTGCACGTGTACACCGACGGCAGCGTGCAGGTGAACCACGGTGGCACCGAGATGGGCCAGGGCCTGCACACCAAGGTGGCGCAGATCGTGGCCGATGAGCTGGGCGTGCCCCTCTCCCGCGTGCTGGTCACCGCCAGCGACACTGCCAAGGTGCCCAACGCCAGCGCCACCGCTGCCAGCAGCGGCACCGACCTGAACGGCCGCGCCGCGCAGTTCGCGGCGCGCCATGTGCGCGACAACCTGGCGGCGTTCGTCTGCGGGCTGGACGGCTGCGGCGCGGGCGCCATCCGCTTCGCGGGTGGACAGGTCATATCCCCCAAGCGCACGCGGCGCTGGGAGGACGTGGTGAAGGAGGCCTACGCCAACCGCATCCAGCTGTGGAGCGACGGCTTTTACCGCACGCCCAAGATCCACTACGACAAGACCACGCTCACCGGCCGGCCCTTCTACTACTTCGCCTATGGCGCCGCCTGCACCGAGGTGGCCATCGACACCCACACCGGCGAGAGCCGCGTGCTGGCCGTGGACATCCTGCACGACGTGGGCCACAGCATCAACCCGGCCATCGACCTCGGCCAGATCGAGGGCGGTTTCGTGCAGGGCATGGGGTGGCTTACCACCGAGCAGTTGGTGTGGAACGACGAAGGGCGCCTGGCCACGCACGCCCCCAGCACCTACAAGATCCCCGCCACGGGCGACGTGCCCGAGCACCTGCGCGTGCAGCTGTGGCACCAGCCCAACCGCGAGGACAACGTGGGCGGCAGCAAGGCCGTGGGCGAGCCCCCGTTCATGCTGGCCATCAGCGTGTACGAAGCACTGCGCAATGCAGTCGCTGCGGCCCGGGGGGACGGCGGCGCCGATGCGCGCACGCCCGTGCAACTGACCGCGCCCGCCACGGCAGAAAACGTGCTGCGCGCGATAGGCCGGCTGGAGTAACCCGCCGCCGTGTGAGGCCATGCCAGCCGAGCCGTTCAGGCCGGTACCTGCACGCTGCCTACGGCGATGCGGTTGCGCCCGGCGCGCTTGGCCTGGTAGCAGGCCATGTCGGCGGCGTAGAGCAGCGCCGCCACACCGTGCGCACCAGGCGCCAGCGGGACCAGCCCCACGCTCAGGCCCAGGGTGAAGCTGCGCCCGCCATATGCGGGCTCCCACGCCTGCACGGCGGCACGCAACTGCTCGGCTACGGCCTGCCCGCGCGCCAAGGAGCTGCCCGGCAGTACGATGGCGAACTCGTCGCCGCCCACGCGCGCAGCCCAGCCGTTGTGCCGCACTTCCGATTCGAGCAGACGTGCCAGATGGCGCAGTACGTCATCGCCCGCATCATGGCCGGCAACGTCGTTGACCACGGTGAAATGGTCCAGGTCCATGAACAGCAGCACCCCGCCGTCTTCCTCCGGCACACCCCGCGGGCCCCGCGCAGCACGCGCGTCCAGCAGCATCTGCAGGCGCAACTCAAACTCCGTGCGGTTGAGCAGTTGGGTCAAGGGGTCGTGGGCGCGCTCCCAGGACTGCTGCTGGCGCGCTGCACGCTCCGCAGTGAAGTCCTCCAGCGTCCACACCAGGCCGCTGGCCGGCACGCCGGGCTCCACCAGTTGCCCCTGCGCGCGCACCCACAGCGTGCTGCCGTCCTTGCGCAGCAGCGGCAGTTCGCCATCGAAGCTGCCGTGGGCCGCAAACCGCGCACGCACCTGCTGGGCCACATCCACTGCGCCGGGCGGCGAAGCCAGCAGATCCGTCAGCCGGCGCCCCTGGAGCTGCGCCGGCGCATAGCCCAGCATGCGGCCGGCCTGCTGGCTCACGACCTCCACCTGCTCGTCGCGGCTGACGACGATGCCCAGCGGCACGTGCGCCAGCACCGCACGCAGCTGGCGCGCCGACGCTTCCGACCCGCGCTGTTGCAGCCGCCGGTGTTCCAGCAGCCGGGTGCAGACGCGCACCACATCGTCCACCTCGCCAGGGCTGTGCGGCCATGGGCCGTCATGCCCGGCGGACCCGCTCGCCGGCGCACCAGCGGCCTCTGCGTCCATCAGCGCTCGGGCACGCTGGCGTAGCAGGATCAGCGGGCGCGCGATCCACAGCATGGCGCCCAGCGCCAACAGGGCCACCAGCGCCGTGGCCGCGGCCGCGAGCGCCCAGGCCCGGCGCTGGACACCCTGCATTGGCGCCAGCACGGCCTGCGAAGCGCTCACCCGGGCCACCACCCATTGCGGCATGGGCACGCTGGCCAAGCTCACCACGTGGTCCGCCTGCACGGTGGTTTGCGCGCGGCCGGCCAGCGGCGCATCGTCCGCACGGCGCCAGCGCGCATAGGCCTCGCCCAGGCCGGGCTCATCGGCCACCTGGCCCAGCACGCGCTCCATATTGGGGTGCGCCAGGATCACCCCATCGCGCGTGAACACCACCAGCTGCGAGTCGCTGCGGGCAGGCAGCGCCAGGGAATGCGGCAGCAGTCCCTGCGATTGCAGCCGCAGCACACCCGCCACGGCCCCGATGACGCGCCCCTCCCCCCGCAGCAGCGGCATGGTGAACATCACACGCGCCTCGGCCGGCGTGGCGCCGATGAGGCCCGACACCAGCGGCTTGCCGTCCAGCAGCGTGCGCACGAGGTAATCGCGCTCGCCCGGGTCCAGACCCGAAGCCTTTTCCAGCTTGCCATAGCGCAGGTTGATGGCGAGGTTGCCGTCCTTGCGCGCAACCTGGATGGCGTCGAAGAAGCGCACGGCCGGCAGGCCCTGCTGCAGCAGCCATTCCAGCGACGCGGGGGACTCCAACAGCTCGGGGGTGATGCCCTCGGCCACGGTGGCAAGCACCTTCTGGCTCTGCTCGATCTTGCTGGCCAGCAACCGCGCCACCAGTTCCACCTCGTCGTTCTGCTGGCTGACCAGGCGCTGCATGACCTCCTGGCCCGCGGCGCGCGACAGCACCCACACGGTGAGCATTGCGGAGAGCACGATGGCCAGCGCCGCCACCGCCAGCAGCTTGCCCACCAGCGGACCGGGCAGCCATGCGAAGCCTTCAGGCTCCCGCTCGGGCGCCACGTCTTCCCACGCGGCAACATGCTCGGGCGGTGTCATGGGCGCTCCGCGTTCGAAGCGCCTGAAACGAGAGGATCGAGGAAGGCGCGGACCATGGTCGTAGGGGGACTGCCTCACCAGAGGCTCGAACCAATATACGCAGGCACCCTCGGCTCCAGACTGGGTGGAACCCTGTGACGGCGCGGGAAAAACCCTGACGCCTCAGGCCTTCAGGTAGAGGGTGGTAACAACTGGATGCAAAAGGGCCGCCGCAGCGGCCCCATCGGGCGGAGTGCCCAGCGTGTGCTCAGGCGCCGGCCACCAGCTGCAGCGCGCGGGGCTGCGGCAGGCTCAGCACGTTGCCCGTGCCAACGATCAGGCCGTGCTCGCGCAGATGGCGCAGCACACGCGAGAGCGTCTCGGGCGCAATGCCCAACTGCGCCGCAATCAGGCGCTTGCGCTGGTGCAGCGTGACGCGCAAGCCGCCGTCTTCGCTGTTTTGCGCATGGCGCAGCAGCCACTGGGCGCAGCGGGCTTCTGCGTCCTGGGCCAGGCGGCTCACGGCCAGTTCCGTCTGTTGGCAGTAACCGGTGGCCATGTCGCGCAGCAGCGCCTGTGCGCCCACGGGCAACTCATCAAAGGTGCGCTTGAAGTCCTCCAGCGGCAGCCGGCGCAACTGCACGCGGGTGTCCGCCACCATGTCAACGGCGCAGGGCTGCTCCAGCAGCGCGGTGGCGGCGTCGAGCCAGAACGGCCCTTCGACCACGCCAAGCTGGTGGCGCATCACGCCGTCCTCGCGCACGCCCAGCAGCACGCGGCCACTGTCAAGGTAGAGCACGGACGCAGGTTGTTGGTGGCGCTCACGCAGCACCTCGCCCGCGGTGGCCACCTCGATCTGTGCGGACTGGTCGGAGGACGGTAGGGGGAACATGACCGCCACTGTGCCGGCGCACCGCCCGTCCTGCTTTGAGCGAAATCAAAAGTGAACGTGCAACCGCCGGCGTGCCGGGCCGCCTCACGCGCCGTTCCGGCGGGTCCGGGCGCAACAACTTGCGTTCGCAGTGTTGCAAAAACACGAAAAAGGCTGGCGGCATGATGTTTGCTTGACCACAATCGCTGCCTGACACGAAACCGTCATAACAACCCCTGCGCCAGCCGCGCATCCTCGCCCTACAGAGGAGAACCCATGTACCGCCATTTGATCGCTATTGCCGCCGCCACGCTGTGCGCGGCCACGGCGCACGCCCAAACCTCCGTCACGCTTTCGGGTCTGACCGACGTCTACGTCGGCTCCATGAAGATGGCCGGCGACGCCGACCGCCGCTCGGTGGTCAATAGCGGTGGCATGACTACCTCGTGGTTCGGCTTCACCGGCTCCGAAGACCTGGGCGGCGGCTTGAAGGCCAACTTCCAGCTCACCTCGTTCATCCAGGTGGATGCCGGCACGCAGGGCCGCTTTCCGGGCGATACGTTTTTCTCGCGCGACGCCAACGTGAGCCTGTCGGGCAGTTTTGGCTCCGTGCTGCTGGGCCGCTGGATGGCACCCAACTTCCTGCCGTCCGTGGTGGGCAACCCGCTGGGCGACTCGTTCACGTTCTCGCCGCTGATCCTGCACAAGAACGTGCCGCTGTTCAACGCCTCCGGCTGGCAGGCCACCACCCCGTCCGACACAGGCTGGAGCAACCAGATCGCCTACAGCACGCCCGACATCGGCGGCTTCAAGGCCAACCTGCAGTACCAGTTCGGCGAACTGCCGGGCGATAACGGCAAGAAGAACGTCGGCGCTAATTTCTTCTACTTCGGCGGCCCGCTGACGCTGACTGGCTAATACGAGCGCGACCAGATCAGCAACCCCGGCCAGGGCACCTACCTGGGCACGACCAAGAAGGACTGGATGCTGGCCGCGGCCTACGATTTCAACGTCGTGAAGCCGTACCTGAGCTACGGCCAGACCAAGGCCGACAACAGCCCCGGCAAGGCCAAGACGATGCAGGTCGGCGCATCGGCCCCGCTGGGCGGCGGCAGCCTGTTGGCTTCCTGGGTCAAGACCGAGCTGACGGACTCGGACCTGGACCGCAAGACCTTCACGCTGGGCTATGACTACAACCTGTCCAAGCGCACGGACGTGTACGCGATGTACATGAACGACAAGATCACCAACCAGTCCACGGGCAACAGCTTCGGCGTGGGCATCCGCCACCGGTTCTGACGAAGCCGGCCCTGTCGGCCACTGCACGGCACGCGGCGCATGGCGCCGCGTGCTTTTTTTCGCCTGCAAATACCAATGAAAAGTAGCCCTGACGCTTACGGACAAAGCGCCAGCAGCTATTAATTCAATACCAGCCATCGCCCTTGCCAGGCGCATGCGCGTCACGGGCCTGTCACCCGGAAGGCCTACGCTCCCCTTTTAACAGTTACCAATTGCTACCGATGCCTGATGCTCCGCGGCTGTCTCTGCGCGCACTGCTGCCTTCGCTGTCACCCAGGGTGCGGCGGGGCGAAGGGCCGCTGGCGCGGCTGCTGCGCGCGGGTGGGCTGCACTGCGTATTCCAGCCCCTGGCCGACCTGCGCGAGGGGAACATCTATTCACACGAGGCGCTGATCCGCGGCCCGGAAAACTCGCCGCTGCAGTCGCCCGACGCCTTGCTGGCCCAGGCACGCGCCGAAGACCTGCTGCACGACTTCGAACTGCTGTGCGTCGCGCAGGCACTCACCCAATGGGGCCAGCAGGCCACGCCGGGCCGGCTGTTCGTGAACATCAGCGCCGACGCGCTGGTCTGGGGCGTCGGGCTGTGCGGCGCGGAGCCTCTGGCCCACGTGGTGCGCCGGCTGGGCGTGTCCCCGCACATGGTGGTGCTGGAGATCACCGAGCACGAGCGCGTGCACGACCTGGTGCCGCTGCGCGACGCACTGCGCCAGGTGCACGCCAGTGGCATGCGCCTGGCGCTGGACGACTTCGGCGACGGCCATTCCAGCCTGCGCCTGTGGTCGGAGGTGCGCCCCGACTTCGTGAAGATCGACAAGTACTTCACGCGCGACATCGGCCAGCACCCCGAGAAGCTGCAGATGCTGCAGGCGATCCGCGGCATTGCCGAAGTGTTCGGCACCACGCTGGTGGCCGAAGGCATCGAGACCAGCGACGAGCTGCGCGCGCTGCGCGACCTCGATATTTCCTACGGCCAGGGCTACCTGCTGGGCCGGCCCGCGCATACCGCTCGCCTGGCGATCGAGCCGCCCGCGCTGGCCGTGCTGCGGGACCGCCGCGTGGCCGTGCTGCCGCACGGCGGCCAGCCCATGCGCCCGGGCATCCTGCGCAACCTGCTCATGGCGCAGGCGCCCACCGTCACGCCCTGCACCAGCAACGACGCGGTGGCCGAGCTGTTTCGCACGCATGGCGATCTGCACGCCATTGCGGTGCTGGAGGGCGAACGCCCCGTGGCGCTCATCAACCGCCAAGAGTTCATGAACCACTACGCCACGCTGTACTTTCGCGAGGTGCACGGCCGCAAGCCCTGCATGGCGTTCGCCAGTACGTCGCCGCGCGTGGTGGAGATGGACTGCGACGTGGAGCATCTGGTGGGCATCCTCACCTCGCAGGACCAGCGCTACCTCAACGACGGTTTCATCGTCACCGACAACGGGCGCTACGCGGGCCTGGGCACCGGCGAGCAACTGGTGCGCGGCGTGACCGAAGCGCGCATCGAGGCCGCGCGCCACGCCAACCCCCTCACCTTCCTGCCCGGCAACATCCCCATCAGCCTGCACATGCAGCGCCTGCTGGACCACCGCGCGGCCTTCGTCGCCTGCTACGCCGACCTGAACCACTTCAAGCCCTTCAACGACCACTACGGCTATTGGCGCGGCGACCAGATGATCCGCCTGGTGGCGCGGCTGGCGCTGACGCACTGCGACCCGCGGGCCGACTTCGTGGGCCATGTGGGCGGTGACGACTTCATGCTGCTGTTCCAGAGCAGCGACTGGCTGGCGCGCTGCCAGCGCATCGTGGACTCGTTCGCGCGCGAGGCCATCGCCCTGTTCGATGAATCTGCGCGCCAGGAAGGCGGCATCTGGGCCGAGGACCGGCATGGCGTGAACCGTTTCTTTCGCTGCACCACGCTGTCGATCGGCGCGGTGCGCGTGTCGCCGGGCAGCATGGAGCATGCCGAAGAGGTGGCCAACCTCGCGGCGCTGGCCAAGCGCGATGCCAAGCAGTCGCACGCGGGCATCGCCTGGCGCGACGCCGGCCCAGGCGGGCTGGTCTGACTGCAATCGCCCTTGACGACCATCGATGCGGCGCGCGCCGCGCCGCGGGCCCGGGCCGGCGTGCACTAGGGCCTGTTCACACTATTTTTGCCAGTGCGAATGGCGTGAAAACCGCGCCAATCTAGGCGCGTGACGACGCCAAGGCCGGGGCCTTGGCTAGGAGGGCAACGACGAATGGCGCGGTTTTCACTCCGTTCCCTCCGGGTTGCGATCAAAAAGGGCCATTCGCGGCGTTGCCAAGCCTCGCTGGGGTAGCACCCCAGCTTCGTTTGGCGCCTTGCGCCTGGCCCTTTTTGATCGCAACGCATCTGGCAAAAATAGTGTGAACAGGCCCTAGGTCCTTACACTCCAGCGCGACAGGGTCGCCGCATCCCCATCCGCGGCCAACCTGGATATTCCAACCTACAGGAGAGACCGCCCGTGCCCATGTTCGTTGACACCTCGCCGCCCGGCCAATGCATCTTCTGCCGGCTGGTGGCCGGCGAGATCCCCAGTGCCAAGGTCTATGAGGACGCGCTCACGATCGCCTTCATGGACATCGGCCAGGTCACGCCGGGCCATGTCCTCGTCGCTACCAAACGGCATGCGGCCACCTTGCTCGACACGACCCCCGAAGAGGCCGCGGCGCTGATGCAGACCGCGCGCCGCGTCGCGCTGGCGGTGCGCACCGCCTTCGACCCGCCCGGGCTCACGCTGCTGCAGGCCAATGGCGCGCTGGGCGGGCAGACCGTGGCGCATGTGCACCTGCACGTGGTGCCGCGCCACGAGGACGACGGCATCACCTTCACCTGGCCACGCCAGGAGCCGCCAGCCGCCGTGCTGGCCGGTTATGCCGAGCGCCTGCGCGCGGCGCTGTAGTCCGCGGTCAGATCGGCGAGACCACGCCGCGGCCCGCAAAGTGGCCCTCGGCGTTGGCCAGGAAGCGGTCCACGCTGGCCTGCACGGCCTCGGGCGACCAACCGGCCACGTGCGGGGTGAGCAGCACGTTGTCCAGGCCCACCAGCTCCTGCGGCGGCGCGGGCTCGCTCTCGTACACATCCAGCCCCGCGCCGGCAATGCGGCGCTCGCGCAGCGCAGCCGCCAGGGCCTGCGTGTCCACCACGCTGCCCCGCGCGATGTTCACCAGGTAGCCCTGCGGGCCCAGCGCCTGCAGCACCTCGGCATTGACGCGGTGGCGCGTGGACGCCCCGCCCGGCGTGGCGCACACCAGCACGTCGCACCAGGCGGCCAGCTCCTGCAGGCTGGGGAAGTAGCGGTGCGGCACCTCCGCGCGCGGGCTGCGGTTGTGGTAGCCGATCTCCATGTCAAAGCCTGCGGCGCGGCGCGCGATCTTGTGGCCGATGGTGCCCAGCCCGAAGATGCCCAGCCGCTTGCGCGAGACATTGGGCGGCAGGCCGATCGCGTCGCGCCACACGCCGGCGCGGCACTGCTGGTCCAGGGTGCGCATGCCGCGCACGATGGCAATCAGCAGCCCGAACGCATGGTCGGCCACGCAGTCGTCGTTGGTGCCCGCGCCGTTGGCCAACGCAATGCCGCGCGCGCGGGCGGCGTCCAGCGCCACGTTCTCGTAGCCCGCGCCGAGGGCACACACCAGCTCCAGCGCGGGCATGGCGGCGATCTCCTGCGCCGTGAGACCGACGGCGCCGATGGTCAGCACCGCCCTGAAGCGCGCGCCCTGCTGTGCGATGGCCTGGGCGCGCGCGTCGGGCGTGGGGGCATAGCAGACGTCAAAACGCTGGCCGATCTGGTCCAGGTGCTGCGGCGTCATGCCGTTGAGGATAAGCAAGGGAATGCGGGTGGTGGAGGTCACGGCGTTGCTCGAAGCTGAATGCGCGCAGTGGACTATGTTTTTCATAGCTGCTCGCGCTTGTCCATAGGGCGGTACAGGCCATTTTCATCCAAATGCGTTGGGCCTGCCCTGCGCACCGATCCAAGCCCCGGCGGGGGTGCGGGGCCTTGGGTCTGCCGCGCCATCGACTCTGCTACCCTCGCGCGCATCATGTCCGTCCCGTCCGCCGCCATCGGCCCGCAGCAGGCGCCTCCGGTACCCGTGCCTGTGCCTCCCGGCCTGGCCATCCTGGTGCTGGCCCTGCTGCTGAGCATCCAGCCCGTCACCACCGATCTGTACCTGCCCGCCCTGCCCGCGCTCACGCGCAGCCTGAACGCACCCGTGGCCGCAGGCCAACTCACGCTGTCCGCGCTGCTGCTGGCCTTTGGCTGCTCGCAACTGGCATGGGGGCCGCTGTCCGACCGATTCGGCCGCCGGCCGGTGCTGCTCGCCGGGCTGGCGATGTACACGCTGGCGGCGGTGGGCGCGGCGCTGGCGCCGTCCATGGCGGTGCTCATTGCCTGGCGCACGGCCCAGGGCGTCGCCATGGGCGCCGTGGTGATGTGCGCGCGCGCCATCGTGCGCGACCTGTACACGCCGCTGGCGGGCGCACGCGCCATGTCCAAGGCGCTGACCGGCTTGGGGTTCGTGGCCTGCCTGTGCGCGCCGCTGGGCGGGCTGCTGACCGAATGGTTCAACTGGCGCGCGGCACTGCTGGCGCTCACCGGCTACGCCATGGGCACGCTGGCGCTGGTGGCGATGCGCATGCCCGAGACGCTGCACCAGCGCAACCCGCACGCCCTGCGCCCCGCCATGCTGGCAGGCACCGCGGCGCAGATACTGCGCACGCCCGCGTTCTGGGCGTTCTCGCTGCTCACCACGGCCAGCTATGGCGGGCTGTTCACCTTCCTGGCTGCTTCGTCCTTTGTCTATCTCGACGTGCTGGGCATTTCGCGCACGCAGTACGGGCTGGCGCTGCTGTCCACGGCCGTGGCGTACCTGCTGGGCACGCTGCTGTGCCGGCGGCTGTTGGCGCGCCAGGGCCTCAAGCGCACGGTCGCCATCGCCGGCGCGCTGTCGGCCAGCGGCGGCCTGCTGATGTTGCTGGCCGCCGCGCTGGGCTGGCACAGCGTGGCCGCGCTGCTGCCGCCGTTCTACCTCTACATGGTGGGCCACGGCATCCACCAGCCCTGCGGGCAGTCGGGCGCGGTGGGACCGTTCCCGCAGGCGGCGGGCATGGCCTCGGCGCTCAATGGTTTCATGATGATGCTGGCGGGCTTCGCCATCGGCCAGTGGCTGGGCGGGGCGCTGGACGGCAGCGTGTGGCCGCTGGTGCAAGGCGTGGCCCTGTGGTCGCTGCTGCTGGCCGCCATTGCCTGGACGCTGGTGCAGCGCCATGCCCCGCAGGAGGTTGCCCATGCCCGCTGACCACATCCCCGCGCTCGCACTGGCCGGGCCCACGGCCTCGGGCAAGACGGCGGCGGCGTTTGCCATTGCCGACGCGCTCGCGCCCCGCCTGCCGGTGGAGATCATCAGCGTGGACTCGGCCCTGGTGTACCGCGGCATGGACATCGGCACCGCCAAGCCCACGCCCGCCGAGCAGGCGCGCGTGCCGCACCACCTGATCGACATCCGCGACCCGCTGCAGGCCTACAGCGCGGCCGAGTTCGTGCAGGACGCCACGCGCCTGATCGGCGAGATCCGCGCGCGCGGCGCGCTACCGCTGCTGGTGGGCGGCACCATGCTGTACTTCAAGGCGCTGTTTGACGGCATCGACGACATGCCGCCCGCCGACGCCGCCGTGCGCGCGCGCCTGGAGGCCCAGGCCGCCGCCATCGGCTGGAGCGGCATGCATGCCGAACTGGCGCGCGTGGACCCGCCGACCGCCGCGCGCCTGGCACCCGGCGACAGCCAGCGCATCCAGCGCGCACTGGAGGTGTGGCATGTCTCGGGCCGGCCGCTGTCGAGCTTTCACACGACCAAAACCGTAGCAGCCAGCGACCGCCCGATGAGCGCTGCAAGCCTTTTTTCCTTGGAACCACACGACCGCGCTTGGCTGCATGGGCGCATTGCCGAGCGCTTTCACGCCATGCTGGCCGCCGGCTTTCTGGACGAAGTCCTGCGCCTGCGTGCGCGCGGCGACCTGCACGCCGAGCTGCCCAGCATGCGCTGCGTGGGCTACCGCCAGGCCTGGGAATCGCTGGACGGCCTGCATCCCATGGCCAGCCTGCCCGAGCGCGGCATTGCCGCCACGCGCCAGTTGGCCAAGCGCCAGATCACCTGGCTGCGCAGCATGCCCCAGCGCCATTCGATCGCCTGCGACGCGCCCGACGCCACTGCGCAACTGGTGCAGGCCGTGCGCGCGCGCGTGTGGGGTGGCAGCGCATGAGCCCCCAACCCACGTCCCTGCTGCAGGTGCGCGGCCTTGCCAAGCGCTACGGCGGGCAGGCGGTGTTCGAAGGCGTGGATCTGCAGGTGCAGCGCGGAGAGTTCGTCGCCATCGTTGGCGACTCGGGCGTGGGCAAGTCCACGTTGCTCAACTGCCTGGCGGGACTGGACCACTGGGATGCCGGCCAGGTGCTGCACGAGGGCGTGGACCTGGGGCAGTTGGACGACGCGCAGCGCGCCCTGTGGCGTCGCGCCCACGTGGGGTTCGTGTTCCAGGCCTTCCATGTGTTGCCGCATCTGGACGTGGCGCAGAACGTGGGCCTGCCGCTGATGTTGCTCAACCGCCCAGATGCGCAGCGCGTGCAGCAGATGCTGGCCGCCGTGGGCCTGGAAGGCCTGGGCGAGCGGCTGCCGCAGCAACTCAGCGGGGGGCAGCTGCAGCGCGTGGCCATTGCCCGCGCGCTGGTGCACCGCCCCGCTCTGCTGCTGGCCGATGAGCCGACGGGCAACCTGGACCCCACCACGGCGGCGCTGGTCATGGATCTGCTCATCGCCCAGACCCGCGAGCACGGCGCCGCATTGGTGCTGGTGACCCATTCGCAGGCCGCCGCGGCGCGGGCGAACCGGGCGCTGCGCCTCACGGCACAGGGCATCCGCCCGGCAGGAACTGCTTAGTCGATCATCAGGCGCTGCGTCTTGTTGCCCTGCTTCTTGGGCAAGGTGAGCGTGAGCACGCCGTTGTCGTATTTGGCCTTGGCCTGGGTCGCATCCACATCCACAGGCAATTGGAAGCTGCGAGCCACGGCACCATAGTAGCGCTCGCTGCGCAGCACCTTTTCGCCCTCCTTCTTCTCGTCATGCTGGCGCACTTCGGCACGCAGGCTGACCACGTTGCCGTCGATGGAGACATTGATGTCTTCCTTGGGTACGCCCGGCACTTCCGCCTGCACGGTGTAGGCGGCGTCATCCTCCTTCACATCGATCTTGATCTGCGACGGCGTGGGCAGCCCATCGCCGTGCAACGGGCGGACATAGAAGCCCGGCGCAAAGTCCTTGAAGAAATCGTCAAACAAGCTGCCACGGGTGACCAGTGAATTCATGATGAAACTCCTTCTTTCGAGAACAAGGTGAAGCGGCCCGCACGGGCCATCCGTCCGGCGAGGTCATCCCCCGCCGTCTTCAGGCTATATAGGCGCTGTCGCGCCGCGGTTCAAGAACCCCCGCACGTTTGAATTTGATGCAGCGCAACTCCACGCGCCGCGGGCCGCACAATCGCGGCATGCTGACCGCCCTGCTGCGCACCTTCTCCTGGCGTGCGCTGCGCCACCACCCCTGGCGCAGCGCAGCCGCCGTGGCCGCCGTCATGCTGGGCGTGGCGCTGGGGTTCGCAGTGCATGTGATCAATGCGTCGGCGCTGGACGAATTCGCCCAGGCCGTGCGCGCGGTGAACGGCCAGCCCGACCTGGAACTGCGCGCCACACGCGGCGCGCTGCCCGAATCGCTCTATGGCGAGGTTGCCCGCCAGCCGCAGGTGCGCCTGGCCAGCCCGTGGCTGGAAGTGCCGGTACGGGCGTCCGCGACCCGCGGCCAGACACCCGTGGCGCTGCGCGTGCTGGGCGCCGATGCGCTGCTGCTGCCCGCCATGGCGCCGGCCCTGGCGCCGCGTGCCTACGACGGCGCCGACCGCCTGGCCATGCTGGCGCCCGCCAGCGTGTTCCTCAACCCTGCGGCGCAACAGGCGCTGGGCCTGGGCGCCATCGACGCGCACACCCCGGCCATCACACTGCAGGCAGGCCTGGCGACGCACCCCGTGCGCGTGGCGGGCACGGTGGCTGCGGGCGGCGCGCCCCTGGCGGTGATGGACATCGGTGCGGCGCAGGATCTGTTCGGCCGCACGGGGCAGCTCACCCGCATCGACCTGCGGCTGCACCCCGGCAGCACGCCCGCCAGCGTGCAGCAGGCGCTGGCCGCCCTGCCCGGCTGGCCGGCGGGCGTGCAGTTCGCCGCGCCGCAGGACGATGTGCAGCGGGTGGACAGCCTCTCGCGCGCGTACCGCGTCAACCTCACGGTGCTGGCGCTGGTGGCGCTGTTCACCGGGGGCTTCCTGGTGTATTCGGTGCTGGCGCTCAGCGTGGCGCAGCGTGCGCCGCAGTTCGCGCTGCTGGCCGTGCTGGGCACCACGCCGCGCGAGCGCCAGGCGCTGGTGCTGCTGGAATCCTGCGCGCTGGGCCTCATCGGCAGCGTGGCCGGCATCGCCCTGGGCACGGCGCTGGCGGCGCTGGCGCTCACCCTGCTGGGTGGCGACCTGGGCGGCGGTTACTTCACCGGTGCACAGCCTGCGCTGCAGTGGAGTACGCCTGCAGCGCTCCTCTACGGCCTGCTGGGCGTAGCGGCCGCACTGATCGGCGGCTGGTGGCCCGCGCGCCATGCGCAGCAGTTGCCGCCGGCGCAGACCCTCAAGGGCCTGGGTGCGCAGGCCGGGCGCGGCGCGCGCGCCTGGATCGGTCTTGTTTTGATAGCTGCTAGCGCTTTACTGGCAAAGCTTCCGCCCATTTTTGGCATACCGCTGGCGGCCTACGTGGCGGTAGGCCTGCTGCTGATCGGCGGCATTGCCCTGCTGCCCTGGCTGGTGCAGGCGCTGCTGGCGCGGCTGCAGCCGCTGGCGGCGGGCCATGCCCTGGCCCTGCTGGCGCTGGAGCGCGCCCGCCGCATGCGCGCCAGCGCCGCCGTGGCCGTGGGCGGCGTGGTGGCGGCGCTGAGCCTGGCCGTGGCGCTGACGGTGATGGTGGGCAGCTTTCGCGGCTCGGTCAGCCAGTGGCTGGACAGCGTGCTGCCCGCGCCGCTGTACCTGCGCGCGGCCGGCGGCGTCAGCGGCGACGAGGCCGCGGTGCTTCCCCCGGATTTCGTCCATGCCGTGGCGCGCCTGCCCGCCGTGGCGCGCGTGCAGGCGCTGCGCACCAGCAGCCTGCAACTGGCACCCGACCGCGCCCCCGTCGCGCTGCTGGCCCGGCCGCTGGAGGGCGATCCGGCCCGCGCTCTGCCACTGGTGGACCCTGCGCGCCCCGTGCCGCCAGGGCGCGTCGGCGTGTATGTGAGCGAGGCGGTGGTGGACCTGTACGGCGCCCGCCCAGGCGCGGACTGGCCGCGGCTTTCAGAGGTTTTCAGGCCTGCAGCGCAGTCTGGAAAAGCGTCAGCAGCTATATTTTTCGTAGCTGGTGTGTGGCGCGACTATGTGCGCCAGCACGGCGCCATCGCGCTGGACCTGCAGGACTTCGCGCGCCTGACGGGTGACGCGCGCGCCAGCGACCTGGCGCTGTGGCCCGCGCCGGGCCGCGAGGCCGGCGCGCTGCGCAGCGAGGTGCTGGAGCAGGCCCGCGAGAGTCTGGGCGCCTCGGCGGCGGATGCACTGGAATTCACCTCGGCCGATGCGATCCGCGCACGGTCGCTTGCGATCTTCGACCGCAGCTTCGCCGTCACCTACTGGCTGCAGGCGGTGGCCATCGGCATCGGGCTGTTCGGCGTGGCGGCCAGCTTCAGCGCGCAGGTACTGGCGCGGCGCAAGGAGTTCGGGCTGCTGGCCCACCTGGGGCTCACGCGGCGGCAGATCCTGGCGGTGGTCGCCGGCGAGGGCGCGGCCTGGACGGCCGTGGGCGCAGTGGCCGGCACGTTGCTGGGCCTGGCCGTGGCGGCGGTGCTGGTGCATGTGGTGAACCCGCAGAGCTTTCACTGGACCATGGACCTGGCCGTTCCCTGGCCGCGCCTGGGCGCGTTGGCCCTGGCCGTGGTGGCGGTAGGCACGCTGACCGCCTGGCTGGCAGGCCGCCTGGCCGCGGGGCGGGACGCGGTGATGGCGGTCAAGGAAGACTGGTAGTCGCCGACAATGCGGGCCATGTTGTCCCCCTCCTCTCTTTCCGCCCCGGCGGCCGGCAGCGGCTGGCTGCACGAGGCCATCGCCCGCATCGAGGCCGACTACCAGCGCAGCGCCGACACCCACCTGATCCCGCTGCCGCTGCCGGCGTTCGCCAGCGCCGGCATCGACCTGTATTTGAAGGACGAATCCACCCATCCCACGGGCAGCCTCAAGCACCGGTTGGCGCGCTCGCTGTTCCTGTATGCGCTATGCAATGGCTGGGTGCGCGAGGGTTCCACCATCGTGGAGGCATCGAGCGGCTCCACCGCCGTGAGCGAGGCGTATTTCGCGCGGCTGCTGGGCCTGCCCTTCGTGGCGGTGATGCCGCGCAGCACCTCCGCCGAGAAGATCGCGCTGATCGAGTTCTACGGCGGACGCTGCCACTTCGTGGAGCGTGCGGGCGACGTGTACGACGCTGCGCGCGCCATCGCCGCCGACACGGGCGGCCACTACATGGACCAGTTCACCTACGCCGAGCGCGCCACCGACTGGCGCGGCAACAACAACATCGCCGAGAGCATGTTCACCCAGATGCAGCGCGAGCGCCACCCGGTGCCGCGCTGGATCGTGGTGGGTGCGGGCACGGGCGGCACCAGCGCCACCATCGCCCGCTACGTGCGCTACCAGCGCCACGCCACGCAGGTGTGCGTGGCCGACCCGGCGGGTTCGGTGTTCAGCGCCTACCACCGCACGGGCGATGCCACGCTCACCGCGCCGGGCTCGCGCATCGAAGGCATTGGCCGCCCGCGCGTGGAGCCGAGCTTCATCCGCACGCTGGTGGACCGCATGGAGGAAGTGGCCGACGACGACTCCGTCGCCGCCATGCGCGCGCTGTCCACCCTGCTGGGGCGGCGCGTCGGCCCATCCACGGGCACCAACTTCGTCGCCATGCTGCGGCTGGCGCAGGAGATGCGCACGCAGGGGCAGCAGGGGTCGATCCTCTCGCTGCTGTGCGACGCGGGCGAGCGCTACCTGCCCACCTACCACGACGACGCCTGGGTGCAGCGCTGCCTGGGCGACTGCGCGGCCGCGCACGGGCGGCTGCAGGCGCTGCTGGCCTGATGGTCGGGCGCCGCGCGCTGCTGGTGCTCACAGCCCAGAGCACCCTGGGCTGGAGTGCCACCGGCTGGGGCTCTCCTGCATGGGCCCTGGCGCCGCGCACGCTGGCCTTCCCGCGCGACCACGGCAGCCACCCCGATCTGCGCACCGAGTGGTGGTACATCACCGGCCATGCGCAGGCCGACGAGCGGCTGTGGGGCTTTCAGATCACCTTCTTTCGCACGCGCGTGGAGGCCACGCAGGGCATGCAGTCGGCCTTCGCCGCGCGCCAGCTCGTGTTTGCGCACGCGGCGCTGACCGACGTGCAAGGCCGTCGCCAATTGCACGACCAGCGCATTGCCCGCGCGGGCTTCGGCATTGCCGAGGCGCTGGAGGGCGACACGCAGGTGCGCCTGCGCGACTGGTCGCTCACGCGCCATGCCAGCAGCGCGCCGGGCGGCAGCCGCTACGAGGTGCGCGCGCAGGCAGAAGGATTTGCGCTGGAGCTGGACTGCGCCAGCACCCAGCCCGTGCTGCTGCAGGGCCAGGCAGGCCTGTCGCGCAAAGGGCCCGACGCGGCGCAGGCCAGCTACTACTACAGCCAGCCCCAGTTGGCCGTGACGGGCGCCATCACCCTCGCGGGCCGGCGCATGCCGGTGCAACCACTGGCCGCGCCCGCCAACCGCGCCTGGATGGACCATGAGTGGAGCGAGGCGCTGATGCACCCCGAGGCCGTGGGCTGGGACTGGATCGGCATGAACCTGCACGACGGCGCCGCACTCACCGCGTTCCGCCTGCGGCGCGCCGACGGCAGCACGCTCTGGACCGGGGGTTCCTGGCGGCCCGCAGGAGCGGACGCCGCGCAGGTGTTCGCGTCCGAGGCCGTGGTGTTCTCCCCGCTGCGCCACTGGCACAGCCCGGCCAGCGGCGCGCGCTACCCAGTGCAGTGGCGCGTGGACACGCCCGCGGGCGGCTTCATCGTGCGTGCGCTGCTGGACGCGCAGGAGCTGGACAGCCGCAGCTCCACCGGCGCGATCTACTGGGAAGGGCTGTGCACGCTGCATGCAGCGCGGGCGCGGGGCGATGCGGGCGAACCGGCCTGCCCCGAGGTGGGGCGCGGCTATCTGGAAATGACGGGCTATGCGCAGCGCCTGCGGCTGGGCTGACGGCGCGGCCTGTCGCTATGCATGTGATAGCTGCCAGCGCTTTGCTTTTGGGCATTTCCACCCGGTTTGTATCTAAAACCTAGACACAACAAGCGTCGCCAGCTATCAAAAACAAAGCGGCCATGCAGGGCGGTTGCCGCGCATGGCCGAGGGTGCCGCCGGCCTGGGGCTTGGCCCAGCCGGCATGCGGTGACGAGGGCGTCAGTGGCTGCCGCTGCCCCCTGTGCGGCGGCGCTCCAGCCAGGCGATGATCTCTCCCATGATGCCGCGACGGAAGGCCAGCACGCAGACCACGAAGATCAGGCCCGTGACGATGGTCACCGACTCGCCCAGGGTGTTGAACCAATCAATGGTCGTGAGCTGCGCGAGCAGCGTGCCCAGCTCGCCGATCTTGTTCTCCAGCAGCACCACCACGGCGGAGCCTACCAGCGGGCCGCTCAGCGTGCCCAGGCCGCCCACCAGCGTCATCAGAACCACGTGGCCGGAGGCGCTCCAGTGCACGTCGGACAGCGTGGCGAAGCCCAGCACCAGGGTCTTGAGCGCGCCGGCCAGGCCCGCAATGGCGGCCGAGATCACGAAGGCCAGCAGCTTGAAGCGGTTGGTGTCGTAGCCCAGCGAGATGGCGCGCGGCTCGTTTTCCTTGATGCCCTTGAGCACCTGCCCGAACGGCGAGTGGATGGTGCGCACGATCAGCAGGAAGGCCACCACCACCACGATCAGGCACACGTAGTACATGGTCAGGTCGCTGGACAGGTCGAGCACGCCGAACAGCTTGCCGCGCGGCACGCCCTGCAGGCCGTCCTCACCGCCGGTGAAGGGCGCCTGCAGCGCGGCGAAGAACAGCATCTGCGCCAGCGCCATCGTGATCATGGTGGCGTAGATGCCCTGGCGGCGAATGGCGAAGAAGCCCATCACCAGGCCCAGCAGCGCGCCGCTCAGCAGGCCCAGCAGCAGCCCGATCTCGGGCGTGGCGCCCCAGACCTTGATGGAGTGCCCCGTCACGTAGGCCGCACCGCCCAGGAAGGCGGCGTGGCCGAACGACAGCAGGCCCGTGTAGCCCAGCAGCAGGTTGAAGGCCGAGGCAAACAGTGCGAAGCACAGCAGCTTCATCACGAAGACCGGGTAGGCACCCAGGAAGGGTGCGGCGATCAGGCCCAGCAGGAGCAGGCCATAGCCAATGGGGGCGAGTTGTTTCGAGTTCATGCGTGCAGCCCCTGGAATCACTTCTCTTTGCCGAACAGGCCGGCGGGGCGAATGAGGAGAACGATGGCCATGATGACGAACACCACGGTGGACGAGGCTTCGGGGTAGAACACCTTGGTGAAGCCCTCGATCACGCCCAGGCCCAGGCCGGTGAGGATGGAGCCCATGATGGAGCCCATGCCGCCGATCACCACCACCGCGAACACGACGATGATGAGGTTCTGGCCCATCAGCGGCGTGACCTGGTACACGGGCGCCGCCAGCACGCCGGCAAAGGCCGCCAGCGCCGCGCCGAATGCGTAGGTGAGCGTGATCATCACCGGCACGTTGACGCCGAAGGCTTCCACCAGGCGCGGGTTTTCGGTGCCCGCGCGCAGGTAGGCGCCCAGCTTGGTCTTCTCGATCACGTACCAGGTGGCCACGCAGACCACGATGGAGGCCACCACCACCCAGGCGCGGTAGTTGGGCATGATCATGAAGCCGAGGTTGCTGGCGCCCTCCAGCAGCTCGGGGGTGTCATACCCGAGACCGGAAACGCCATACATGGAGCGGAACACGCCCTCGATGATCATCGCCAGGCCCAGCGTGAGCAGCAGGCCGTAGAGGTGGTCGAGCTTGTAGATCCAGCGCAGCATCGTTTTCTCGATGATCACGCCAACCACCCCCACGATCAGCGGAGCGGCAACCAGCATCACCCAGTAGTTGATGCCAAAGTAGTTCATGGCCATCCAGGTGATCAGCGCCCCCAGCATGAACAGTGCGCCGTGCGCGAAGTTGATCACGTTGAGCAGGCCGAAGATGACGGCCAGCCCCAAACTGAGGATCGCGTAGAACGAGCCATTGACCAGCCCCAGGAGGAGCTGACTCAGCATGGCCGGCAATGAAACACCAAAAATTTCCATGGGAACTGAACGCTGATGTAGGGGAGTCGGATCAGGAGAGCAGCGCGATCACTTCCACAGCGCGCACTTGCTCTCGGCCTTGGTGGTGAACACCTGTTCACCCGGCAGTTTCTTGATGAGCTTGTAGTAGTCCCAGGTGCCCTTGGACTCGGACGGCGACTTCACCTGCATGAGGTACATGTCGTGCACGTAGCGGCCGTCGGCACGCAGGTAGCCGGAACCGAAGAAGTCGTTCATCTTCATGGCGCGCCAGGCCTCCATCACCTTGTCGGCGTCGGTGGTCTTGGCGGCCTCGACGGCCTTCAGGTAGTTCATCGTGGCCGAGTAGTCGGCAGCCTGGATCTCGGTGGGGCGGCGCTTGGTCTTGGCCATGAACTTGTCGGCGAACTTGCGCGTCTCGTCGTTCAGGTCCCAGTACCAGCTGGTGGTGAACTGCAGGCCTTCGGTATTGCGCAGGCCCAGGCTGTGGATGTCGCTGAAGAAGATCAGCAGGCCGGCCAGCTTCATGCTGTTGCCGATGCCGAATTCCTTGGCCGCCTTGATCGAGTTGATCGTGTCGCCACCGGCGTTGGCCAGGCCCAGGATCTGCGCCTTGGAGTTCTGCGCCTGCAGCAGGAAGGACGAGAAGTCGGAGGCATTCAGCGGGTGGCGCACCGCGCCCACCACCGTGCCGCCCTTTTCCTTGACGACCCTGGACGTGTCCGCCTCGAGCGCGTGGCCGAAGGCATAGTCCGCCGTCAGGAAGAACCAGCTCTTGCCGCCACCGTCGACGATGGCACCGCCCGTGCCCTTGGCCAGGGCCACGGTGTCGTAGGCGTAGTGCACGGTATAGGGCGTGCACTGGTCGTTGGTCAGCGCAGAGGACGCCGCGCCGTTGTTGATCATCACGCGCTTTTTCTCTTCCGCGACCTTGGCCAGCGCCAGCGCAGTGCCGGAGTTGGTGCCGCTGAAGATCATGGTCAGGCCCTGGGTGTCGATCCACTCGCGCGCCTTGCTGGCGGCGATGTCGGCCTTGTTCTGGTGGTCGGCCGTCAGCAGCTCGATGGGTTTGCCCAGCACCTTGCCGCCAAAGTCGTCGATGGCCATCTGGATGGCCACGCCACCGTTCTTGCCTTCCACGTCGGCGTAGAGGCTGGACATGTCGGTGATGAAGCCGATCTTGACCTTGTCCTGCGCGTGCGCGGTCGACGCCATGAGCCCCGCGGCCCCGAGCACGAACGCCAATGTCGTGAGCTTCGCTTTCATGTGGTGTCTCCTTTGTCTTTCATGCTTTGGTTTGCAACGTCGACGCGCGCGGTCCCGGGCAGTGCCCGGGGCCGTGGCTCAACTCACTTCCACAGGGCGCACTTGCTCTCGGCCTTGGTGGTGAACACCTGGTCGCCGGGCAGCTTGGCCACGACCTTGTAGTAGTCCCAGGGTTCCTTGGATTCGGAGGGCGACTTCACCTGCATGAGGTACATGTCGTGCACGAAGCGGCCGTCGGCGCGGATCGTGCCCTTGGCGTAGAAGTCGTCGATCGGCGTGGACTTGAGCTTCTCCATGACCTTGTCGGCATCGGTAGTGCCGGCGGCTTGCACGGCCTTCAGGTAGTTCATGGTGGCGGAGTAGTCGGCCGCGTGGATGTCCGTGGGCATGCGCTTGGTCTTGGCGAAGAACTTCTTGCCGAACTCGCGCGTCTGGTCGTTCAGGTTCCAGTCCCAGCTGGTGGTCAGCAGCAGGCCCTCGGTGTTGCGCAGGCCCAGGCTGTGGATGTCGGTCAGGAACACGAGCAGACCGGCCAGCTTCATGGTCTTGGTGATGCCGAATTCCTTGGCGGCCTTGATGGAATTGATGGTGTCGCCGCCCGCGTTGGCCAGGCCCAGGATCTGCGCCTTGGAGCTTTGCGCCTGCAGCAGGAACGAAGAGAAGTCGGATGCGTTCAGCGGGTGCCTGACGCTGCCCAGCACGCGGCCGCCGTTGTCCTTCACGACCGCGGCCGTGTCGTTCTCCAGCGCCTGGCCGAAGGCGTAGTCGGCCGTCAGGAAGAACCAGTCCTTGCCGCCTTGCTTGACCACGGCGCCGCCGGTGCCCTTGGCCAGTGCCACGGTGTCGTAGGCGTAGTGCACGGTGTAGGGGCTGCACTGGGCGTTGGTCAGCGCCGAGGAGCCCGCGCCGTTGTTGAAATAGACGCGCTTCTTATCCTTCGCCACCTCGGCCATGGCCAGCGCGGTGCCGGAGTTGGTGCCGCCAAACAGCATGGTCAGGTTCTGCGTGTCGATCCATTCGCGCGCCTTGCTGGCGGCGATGTCGGCCTTGTTCTGGTGGTCGGCGGAAATCAGCTCGATGGGCTTGCCGAGCACCTTGCCGCCAAAGTCGTCGATGGCCATCTGGATCGCTACCACGCCGTTCTTGCCTTCCACGTCGGCGTAGAGGCTGGACATGTCGGTGATGAAACCGATCTTGACCTTGTCCTGTGCATGGGCCTGCATGGCGGATACCGCCAGGCCGGCGGCCCCCATCACTGCGACCAGTGTCTTGAGTGTCTTTTGCATTGTTGTCTCCTTGGTGGGTGCGAAACGAATGGGAAAGGGGTCGGTCAGACGCCCAGCAGCTGGTTGAGCACGGGCATCTTGGCCTGCAGCTCGTCGGCGCCGAACTGCAGGGCGATCTGGCCGTGCTCCATGACGTAGAAGCGGTCGGCCAGCGGCGCGGCGAAGCGGAAGTTCTGCTCCACCATCACCACCGTGTAGCCCTTCTCGCGCAGCATGGTGATCATGCGGGCCAGCGCCTGCACGATCACGGGCGCCAGGCCCTCGGAGATTTCGTCGAGCAGCAGCAGCTTGGCGCCGGTGCGCAGGATGCGCGCCACGGCCAGCATCTGCTGCTCGCCGCCCGACAGGCGCGTGCCCTGGCTGTTCCTGCGCTCGGCCAGGTTGGGGAACATGGCATAGATCTCGTCGACCGGCATGCCTTGCGTGCCGGTCTTGAGCACGGGAGGCAGCAGCAGGTTCTCCTCGCACGACAGGCTGGAGAAGATGCCGCGCTCCTCGGGGCAGTAGCCCACGCCCAGGTGCGCGATGCGGTGCGTGGGCATGTTGATGGTTTCCACGCCGTTGATCTTGACCGAGCCCTTGCGTGCGCCGGTCAGGCCCATGATGGCGCGCAGCGTGGACGTGCGCCCCGCGCCGTTACGCCCGAGCAGGGTGACCACCTCGCCGGGCTGCACGACCATGTCCACGCCGTGCAGCACGTGCGACTCGCCGTACCAGGCTTCGAGGTTCTTGATTTCCAGTGCGGGGGTGCCGGCCATTTCAGTGCGCTCCCTGCAGTTGGCCGTCGGTCGTGCCCATGTACGCTTCCATGACTTGTGGATTCTTCGAGACTTCTTCGTAGGGCCCTTCGGCCAGGACGGCGCCGCGCTGCAGCACCGTGATGCGGTCGGCGATGGTCGCGATGACCTTCATGTTGTGCTCCACCATGAGGATGGTGCGGCCGGCCGACACCTTTTTGATGAGCTGCGTGACGCGGTCCACGTCCTCGTGGCCCATGCCCTGCGTGGGCTCGTCGAGCAGCATGAGCTCGGGCTCCATGGCCAGCGTGGTGGCGATCTCCAGCGCGCGCTTGCGGCCATAGGGCAGGTTGACGGTGACCTCGTCGGCCAGCTCCTGCAGGCCCACCTCGGTCAGCAGTTCGATGGCGCGGTCGTTGAGCTGGCCGAGGCTGCGCTCGCTGCGCCAGAAGTGGTAGCTGGTGCCCAGCTTGCGCTGCAGGCCCAGGCGCACGTTCTCCATCAGCGTGAGGTGCGGGAACACCGCCGAGATCTGGAACGAGCGAATCACGCCGCGCCGCGCGATCTGCGCAGGCTGCTCACGGGTGATGTCGTTGCCGTTGAAATGAATGGTGCCCGAGGTGGGCTCCAGGAACTTGGTCAGCAGGTTGAAGCAGGTGGTCTTGCCTGCGCCGTTGGGGCCGATCAGTGCGTGGATGGAACCACGGCGCACGCTCAGGCTCACGTCGCTGACCGCGGTGAAGCCCTTGAATTCCTTGGTGAGGCGAGAAGTTTTCAGTATGACGTCGCTCATTGCCACCAGACCCTTACCGCACAAGGTGTGCGACACAGTCCGACTCCGTGTTTATGTTGCATCGCATCCTAAGGGGACACACCTTGCGACATAACTGGGACAAATGCCTATGTAGCAACACCTACGTAACAACACGTCATCACCCCGTCATACGCGGGGTTGTGCGGGACATTCATGCGCCCTCAAACGCCAGGACGATAGCCGACTCATCCGCCGCCATTACGACGCGCGAGCGCACGCGCAGACGCGATTGCGGCGCCGCAAATCCGACCATCTGCACGCCCGCATCCAGTTGCGCAGACACCTCGTCGCCCAGCTCGCCACGTGACACGCGCGTGGCCCGCGCAGGCCAGTGATTGGCACCGGGCGCCGCTGGCGCGACGGCTGCCGGCAGCACGCGCACCGCAGTGGCCTTGCACAGGGCCTGTACGGGCACGCCGGGGCGCAGGCCCAGCAGCTCGGCGCTCTCGCGGGTGATGCGCGAATACACCGCCAGGCCGTCGGCCGACGCAGCCAGTTCACCCGCACCGCGCAAGTGCACGCGCACGATCTGCCCGCTGGCATGCATCCCCTGAACGATGCAAGGCCATTGGTTGCGCATGCTGGTGCGCAAGGCCAGGCGCGCGGCAACCGCCTGCGCCACCTCGCTGCCATCGAGCCGCTGCAGCACCACGGTGCGCGCCTGCTGCATGGCATCGGCCGCTGCCAGCAGCTGATCGCCGGCGGCGGTAAGCCGCGCGCCGCCGCCGCCCACGCCGCCCACCACGCGCTCCACCAGCGGCGCGCCGGCCAGGTTGGTGAGCGTGTCCAGCGCCTGCCACGCGGCCTTGTAGCTCACGCCCACGGCGCGCGCGGCCTGAGAGATGGAGCCGCCCTGCCCGATCTGGCGCAGGATGTCGATGCGCTTGTCGGCCATGTCGTGGCGCAAGGCATCCAGAAAGGAGGGATGTTGGTGCATGCCTGCATCATGCCGCCCGCCACAGGGCGCTGGCTATACTGCCCGCTATTCATCAATGGAATAGCGAGGTGGTGCTGATGGCGGTTTCATCGATGGGCAAAGCCCTTGCAGGCGTAGTGCTGCTGGCGGCCTCGGCGGCCCACGGCGCAGAGGTATCGGTGGCCGTGGCGGCCAACTTTGCCGCGCCCATGCAACAGATTGCCATGCAGTTTCAGCGCGACACGGGCCACAAGGCCGTGCTGTCGTTTGGCGCCACGGGCAAGTTTTATGCGCAGATCGCCAACGGTGCGCCGTTTGGCGTGCTGCTGGCAGGCGACGACGCCACGCCCGAAAAGATCGCCCGCGAAGGCCTGGGCAATGGCGCCACGCGCTTCACCTACGCCATCGGCCGGCTGGTGCTGTGGAGCAAACAGGCCGGCTACGTGGATGCCGAGGGCAAGGTACTGCAGCAAAGCGACTGGCGGCACATCGCCGTCGCCAACCCCAAGCTGGCCCCTTACGGCCTGGCGGCCGTGCAGACGTTGGACAAGCTGGGCCTTACGGCGCAGGTGCAGCCGCGTATGGTCACCGGCGAGAACATCGGCCAGACCTACCAGTTCGCCGCGTCGGGCAATGCACAGCTGGGCTTTGTGGCGCTGTCGCAAGTCATGGAAGGCGGCCGGCTGCGCGAGGGCTCGGCCTGGGTGGTGCCCGCCAGCATGCACGCGCCCATCCGCCAGGACGCCATCGTGCTAAAGCCCGGCCAGGGCAACGCCGCCGCCGCTGCGCTGATGGACTACCTGCGCGGCGACAAGGTGCGCGCCATCATTCAGTCTTACGGCTATTCTTTTTGAAGCAGCTTGCGCCCATCCGACAAGGGTTAGAGCCGTTTTTCCCTTAAACCCAAGCAACCCTTTAGTCCAGCAGCAATGCACCTTCTGCCACTGTCCCCCGAAGACTGGGCCGCCATCTGGCTCACGCTGAAGCTGGCCGGCACCACCACCGTGCTGCTGCTGGTGCTGTGCACGCCGCTGGCCTGGTGGCTGGCGCACACACCATCGCGCTGGCGCGGCCCGGTGGGCGCCGTGGTGGCGCTGCCGCTGGTGCTGCCGCCGACAGTGATTGGCTTTTACCTGCTGGTCAGCATGGGGCCGGGCGGCGCCATCGGGCAACTGACCGAGACGCTGGGCCTGGGGCGGCTGCCGTTCACCTTCCCGGGGCTGGTGGTCGGCTCCCTGGTGTATTCACTGCCATTTGCCGTGCAGCCCCTGCAACGGGCGTTCGAGACGCTGGGGCGCAGGCCGCTGGAAGTCGCTGCCACCCTGGGCGCCAGCCCGCTGGACCGGTTCTTCACCGTCGCTCTGCCCTTGGCGCTGCCAGGCTTTGTCACCGCGGCCATCCTGAGCTTTGCCCACACGGTGGGCGAATTTGGCGTGGTGCTCATGCTGGGCGGCAACATCCCCGGCGTGACGCGTGTGGTGTCGGTGCAAATCTATGACCATGTGGAGGCCATGCAATACGCCCAGGCGCACTGGCTGGCGGGCGGCATGGTGGCGTTCTCATTCATCGTGCTGATGCTGCTGCACTGGCTGCAGCCCAAGGGGGCGCGATGACACCAGCGCCAGGCATTCAAGGCATTCAGGCCCAACTGATGTTGCAGCGCCCTGACTTCACGCTGGACGTGCACCTGCAGCTGCCGGGCCACGGCGTAACGGCGCTGTTCGGCCCTTCGGGTTGCGGCAAGACCACCTGCCTGCGCGCGCTGGCCGGGCTGGAGCGCGCACGCGGCAGCGTGCAGGTCAACGGCCAGGCCTGGCAGGACGACGCCACGCGCCAATGGTTGCCCACGCACCGGCGCGCGCTGGGCTACGTGTTTCAAGAAGCCAGCCTGTTTGCGCACCTGGACGTGCGCAGCAACATGGAATACGGCCTGCGCCGCCAGCCCCCGGCGCGCCGCCGCGTATCGCTGGAGCAAGCCGTAGAGCTACTGGGCCTGGGCGCGCTGCTGCAACGCATGCCCCACACCCTGTCGGGCGGCGAGCGCCAGCGCGTGGCCATCGCCCGCGCCCTGGCCACCAGCCCCCGCGTACTGCTGATGGACGAACCCCTGGCCGCGCTGGACGCGGCGCGCAAGGCCGAGGTCATGCCCTACCTTGAGCGCCTGCAGCGCAGCCTGGACATTCCCGTGATCTATGTCAGCCACTCGCCCGACGAAGTGGCCCGGCTGGCATCGCACATGGTGCTGCTGCAGGCCGGCCGCGTGACCGCCCAGGGCCCCACGGCCGAGCTGATGGCGCGCCTGGATCTGCCCCTGGCGCACGGCGACGCGGCCGCCGCACTGGTGCAAGGCCGTGTGCTGGCGCACGACGCGCGCGACCAGCTACTCACAGTGGCCATAGCCGGCGGTCAAATCCAGCTGGCCAGCGGCCGCCCCCGCGCCGTGGGCGAGACCGTGCGCCTGCGCATGCTGGCGCGCGACGTGAGCCTGGCGCGCACCCGCGCAGCGGACAGCAGCATCCTGAACCTGCTGCCCGCGCGCATCACGCAACTGGCGGGCGACGGCCCCGGCCAGGTGCTGGTGGCGCTGGACGTGGCGGGCACCACGCTGCTGGCGCGCATCACGCTGCGCTCCTGCCGCACGCTGGCGCTAGTCGTGGGCGATGAGGTGTTTGCGCAGGTCAAGGGTGTAGCTCTGGTGGATTGAGGCGGTTGCGCCGTCAATGCGGCAACCTGCTTCGTGCGACCCGGGGGTTAATGGGGGTCAGATTCCAATTAAATTGGAGTTGATTGGTCAAAAGTGGCTGCAGCGCTTGTGGGATGAGCGCGGGTAGCTATTGTTTTTGATGTTGTTGGCCGGGCGCATATCCCGGCCAGCGACATGAAAACACCCCACATCGACTCAAAAACAATAGCTACTCACGCCCACAGAGCAAGCGCCAAAGCCACTTTCAGACCCAAAAGCCAAAAAAGAATTGGAATCTAACCCCCATTAACCCGCAGTAACGCCCGCAAACCAAAGCGCGGCCTTACTCACTGGTTGGCATTCGGGAAGAACAGCTGCTCGCCGTTGATCTTGTAGCTGGCAATGACGTTCTGGCCGGCGGGCGAGATCACCCAGTCCACAAACTTTTGCGCCTCGGCCTGCTTGACGTGGGGATGCTTGGCGGGGTTCACCACCATCACGCCATACTGATTGAACAGGCGCTTGTCGCCCTCCACCAGCACCGCCAGGTTGTCGCGGTTCTTGAAGTTGAGCCAGGTGCCGCGGTCCGATAGCACGTATGCGCCGCTGGACGCCGCGATGTTCAGCGCCGGGCCCATGCCGCAGCCGCACTCTTTGTAGCCGTTGCCCTTGACGCCGTCGGTGGCGATCTTCCAGTAGCGCAGCTCGGCGGCGTGGGTGCCGCTCTTGTCGCCGCGCGAGACAAACTCGGCATTGACCGTGGCAACCTTCTTGAGTGCGGCGGCGATGTCGTTGCCCTTGGTGGCGGCCGGGTCGCCCTTGCCGCCCACGAGGATGAAGTCGTTGTACATGACCGGGTAGCGCTTCACGCCCCAGCCGTCAGCCACAAACTTTTCTTCGGCCACCTGGTCATGCACGAACAGCACGTCGGCGTCGCCGCGGCGCGCCATGTCCAGCGCCTGGCCGGTGCCCACGGCCACCACCTTCACGTCGATGCCGGTGGCCTGCTTGAAGGCCGGCAGTAGGTGGGTGAACAGGCCCGATTGCTCGGTGGAGGTGGTCGATGCCAGGGTGATGGCCTGCGCCGCAGCGCTGCCATACGCTACCAAAGCAATAGCTGCTACCGCAGTCTGTGTAAGCGCTAGAGGCCAAAAACGCTTGTGATTTTTCATGCTATTTCTCCTTTGACGAACAGACGGGCGGCCTCCGGCAGGGGGCCGTTGAAAAAGTCGTGCACCGGCAGATCGGCCAGGATGCGGCCGTGCTCCAGGTAAATGACGCGACTGGCCAGGCGTTTGACCTGGCCCAGGTTGTGGCTGCTGAACAGCATGGTCAGCGGCTGCTGCGGGCCGGCGCTGCCGTAGCTGGCGGCAAAGTCGGCCATCAGGGCCTCGATCTCGCGCTTGGCGTGCGGGTCCAGGCTGGCGGTGGGCTCGTCCAGCAGCAGCACGTCGGGCCGCAGTGCCCAAGCGCGCGCAAAGGCCAGGCGCTGCTGCTGCCCGCCCGACAAGGTGCGCGCGTTCTGTCGGGCAATGGCCTGCAATTCCACGCGCTGCAGTGCGGCGGCCGCCTGCGCACGCGCCTCTTGCCATCGCACGCGGCGCAGCCACAGGCCCAGCGCCACGTTGTTCAGCGCGCTGGTGCGCAGCACGAAGGGCCGCTGGAACACCATGGCCACGCGCGGCGCGCCATCGCTGCGCAGCTGCCCCGCGCTGGGGCGCACCAGGCCGTGCAGCGTGCGCAGCAGCGTGCTTTTGCCGCTGCCGTTGGCGCCCACCAAGGCCACGCGCTCGCCGGGCAGCACGCGCAGGTTGACACCGGCCAGCGCCTGCACCGCGCCGTAGCGCACGGTCAGGTCGCGCAGCGCAAACAGCGGCGGATCGATAACGGACGCGCCTTCAGGGCTTTGCGCCTGGCGCAAGGCAGGCGACGGCAGCGCGCTCATGCGGCCACCCCGGCCAGGCCGCCCACGGCGGCACCATCCACGCGTTCACGCCAGCGGCGCAGCAGCGCAATGCCCACGTTGAGCAACAACACGACGCCCAGCAGCACGAGGCCCAGCGCCAGCGCCAGCGGCAGGTCGCCCTTGCTGGTCTCCAGCGCGATGGCGGTGGTCATGACGCGCGTGAAGCCGTCGATGTTGCCGCCCACGATCATCACCGCGCCCACCTCCGAGATGGCGCGGCCGAATGCGGCGATCAGCACCGTGAGCAGCGCATAGCGCTCGTCCCAGGCCACCAACAGGGCACGCAACAGGGTGCCGGCGCCCAGCGAGCGCAACTGCTCGCCATGCAGGCGGTCCACGTCCTCGACCACCTGGCGCGTAAGCGCGGTGACCACGGGCAACACCAGCAGCGCCTGCGCCAGCACCATCGCCTTGAAAGAAAACAGCCAGCCCAGGCTGCCCAGCGGGCCGGTGCGCGACAGCAGCAGGTACACGCCCAGGCCCACCACCACCGAGGGCACGGCCAGCAGGGTATTGAGCACCGCGAGCACCGCGTCGCGCCCGGCAAAGCGCGCCACGCCCAGCCATGCCCCCAGCACCACGCCCGCGCCGCAGGCGAGCAGGCAGGCCGTGGCACTCACGGCGAGCGAACGCACGACGATGGTCCACAAGGCGGCATCGGCGGAGGTGATGAGGTGCAGCGCCGTGGCGACGCTCTGGGTCATTGTGGACATGGGTTGGGCTATCGTATGCAGCAATCCAATACCCGGCGATATGAAAACTTGTGCATAGGATCCAACTCCACTACACGCTCGACCGCGACGCGGACGACGCGCTGATCCGCAATCCCCTGCTCGACATGCTGCAGGCCGTGGCGCAGCAGGGCTCCATCTCGGGCGCGGCGCGCGCGCTGGACCTGTCGTACCGCCACGTGTGGGGCGCACTCAAGCGCTGGGAAGAACAACTGGGCAGCGAGCTCATCGTCTGGGGCAAGGGCCAGTCCGCCCAGCTCAGCGAATTCGGCACCAAGCTGCTGTGGGCCGAGCGCCAGGCGCAGGCGCGGCTCGCGCCGCAGATCGAGGCGCTGCGCGCCGATCTGGAGCGCGCGTTTGCCGTGGCGTTCGACGAACATGCCCACGTGCTCACGCTGTATGCCAGCCACGACGATGCGCTGTCCGTGCTGCGTGCGTTCGCCACCGCGCCCGCCCACGCGGGCCAGGGCGGCGCGCTGCATCTGGACATCCGCTTCACCGGCAGCGTGGACGCGATCCGCGCACTCAACGAAGGGCGGTGCACCATCGCCGGCTTTCACACGCTGGAGGAGCCGGGCATGGATACCCTGGCCGCGCAGACCTACCGCCCGCTGCTGCAGCCGGGGTTGCACAAGGTGATCGGCTTCGCGCGCCGCGCGCAGGGCCTGATCGTGGCGCGCGGCAACCCGCTGGGCCTGACCTCGCTGGCGGACGTGGCGCGCACGGGCGCGCGCTTCGTCAACCGCCCGCTGGGCACGGGCACGCGGGTGCTGCTGACCGACCTGCTCGCGCAGGCGGGCCTGGAACCCGCAGAGATCGAGGGCTACGACCGCGATGAGCCCTCGCACGCCGCGCTGGCGCAGGCCATCGCCGCTGGCAGTGCCGACGTGGGCATGGGCATCGAGCTGGCGGCGCGTGCGCGCGGGCTGGACTTCGTGCCGCTGGTGTACGAGCGCTACCACCTGGCCTGCCTGAAGTCCTCACTGGAGCAGCCGGCCACGCGCGCGCTGCGCGAACTGCTGCAGACCCCTGCCTGGCAACGGCGCATGGCTGCCATGCCCGGCTATGCACCCATGCACTGCGGCGAAGTGCTGGCCATGAGCCGCGTGCTGCCGTGGTGGAACTTCACGCGCCGCAGGGCCGCGGCGCGTTGACGCCATGAGGCGGGGACCGCAGTCCCCGGCCCGGCATCACTTGTAGAGCAGTTGCGGCAGCCACAGACCGATCTGCGGCCACACATACAGCAGCACGATCGCCAGCACCTGGATGCCCATGAACGGCAGCATGCCCAGGAAGATCTGGTTGAGCGTCACATGCGGCGGCGCCACGCCCTTCAGGTAGAACGCCGACATGGCCACGGGCGGCGACAGGAAGGCGGTCTGCAGGTTCAGCGCCACCAGCAGGCCGAAGAACAGCGGGTCCACGCCGAAGTGGCTCAGCAGCGGAATGAAGATGGGCATGAAGATCACGATGATCTCCGTCCACTCCAGCGGCCAGCCCAGCAGGAAGATCACCACCTGCGACAGCACCATGAACTCGATCTTGCTCAGGTTCATGGAGAGCACCCACTGCTCGATGAGCTCCTGCCCCCCCAGCAGCGCGAAGGCCGCGGAGAAGATGGCCGAGCCCACGAACAGCCAGCACACCATGGCCGAGGTCTTGGCCGTGAGGTACACCGACTCGCGCACCACATCCATGCTCAGACGCTTGTAGGCCGCGGCCAGCACGAAGCCGCCGAACGCCCCCATGGCCGCCGCCTCGGTCGGCGTCGCCAGACCGAACACGATGGAGCCCAGCACGGCCATGATCAGTGTCAGCAGCGGGAAGAACGAGCCCAGCAGCATCTTGAAGATTTCCAGCCGCGCGAAGCTCAGGAACAGATAGAAGAGCGCGGTGGCCGCACCCAGCACGCCAAACATGACCCACCACCAGGTGGGCGCGGGTTGCGTGGCGGCCTGGGGCGTGGCACCTGCGGTGGAGCCGGGTGGCTCCCCCACTGCAGATTGGGCAGATTGGGCGGATGGGGCGGACTGCGCGGGCTCGGCGCCGGGGGGCTCGGCCAGCGCACCACTGTCCGCGCCCGGAGGCTCCTGCAGGCCCGTGGATTCCTGCGGCGGTTCTTGCAGACCGCCCTCCACCGGCGGCTCCTGCAAGCCAAACTCCGACGCCACCCGGGACGAGTTGTCGTTGAAGCCGATGGGTTGGATGCTGTACGCCTCCTCCACCGACACCGTGGTGACCGCACGCCAGCTGCTGGTGGCCAGCAGTACGAACAGCAGCCCCGGCATCACCACCAGTGCCAGTTGCCGCAGCACATAGGCCGTGGGTACCTGCGCATTGCGCTTGCCCTTGAGGGCATCCAGCAAGCGCACGGGGGCATATTGCTGCGTCTCGGCGGGCAGCGCGGCGGTCATGGCCGGCAGCACCACCTGCCGCTCCTCGGCCGACAGCGGCGGCGCCCAGGCCGGCTTGAGCTTGGCCATCAGGATCACGTACATCACATACAGGCCCGCCAGCATGATGCCGGGGAAGAAGGCGCCCGCGTACAGCTGCACCACCGATACGCCCGCCGTGGCGCCATACAGGATCAGCAGCACCGACGGCGGAATCAGGATGCCCAGGCAGCCGCCCGCCGTGATCGCGCCGGCCGACATGGGCGTGCTGTAGCCCGCGCGCAGCATGGCCGGCAGCGCCAGCAGGCCCATCAGCGTGACCACCGCGCCCACGATGCCCGTGGCGGTGGCGAAGATGGCGCAGGTGATCAGCGTGGCCACGGCCAGCGAACCCGGCACGCGCGCCATGGCCAGATGCAGGCTCTTGAAAAGCTTTTCGATCAGGTTGGCCCGCTCGACCAGGTAGCCCATGAACACGAACAACGGAATGGCGATGAGCACGTCGTTGGCCATGCTCTTGTAAGCCGCCTGCACCATCAGGTCCAGCGTGCGCGTGATGTCGCGGTCGTACGCCAGCCAGGTGAAGATCATGCCCATGCCCATGAGCGTGAACGCGGTGGGAAAACCCAGCATGATGGCCACCACCACCAGCGACAGCATCAGCAAGCCCAGGTGGCCGCGCGTGATCGTCTCCACGCCCAGCAGCATCCCGACGGCGCCGGCCACCACCAGCGCCATGATGGCAAAGCCGAACCACAGTTCCTTGCGCATCTTCATGGCTTGCCCCCCTGTGCGGCGGATGCGGGAGCCGGCACCTGCAGGTCGCTGTCGTTCACGTGCACCATCTCCTTGAGCTTCTCGACGTCCACCTCTTCCACGTCCTCGCCGCGCCGGGGCCACGCGCCCTGGCGCAGGCAGATCACGCAGCGCGCGATCTCCGCCAGCCCCTGCAGCAGCAGCACGGCGCCCGCCAGGGGAATCACGAACTTGAAGGGGTACAGCGGCAGCGGCGTGGCGGAGAACGTCTGCTCGCGGATGGCCAGCGATTCCTGCGCATAGGTCCAGCCGGCCCAGGTCATGGCCAGCACACCCGGCAGGAAGAACAGGATGTAGAGCAGCAGGTCCAGCCCGGCCTGCACGCGCGGGCTGAAGAATCCGTACAGCACGTCGCCGCGCACGTGGCCGTTCTTGGCCAGGGTGTAGGCGCCCGCCAGCATGAACATGGTGCCGTACAGCATGATCTGTGCGTCCAGCACCCAGGCATGGGGGTTGTTCAGCGCGTAGCGCGAGAAGACCTCCCAGCAGATCAGGGCCGTCAGGCCCACGACGGCCCAGGCCGCCGCCTTGCCGATGAAGGTGGACACGGCATCGATGCCGAGTAAGAGTTTTTGCATGGCTGGAAGAGAACGCTGCGGCCCCGCGGGGCAATGAACGGATACACGCTGGCCCGGGCGGCACCGCCTGCGCGCGCCCCCGGCCCTCGTCAGAATGAAAGGCAGGCCCGCCGGGCCTGCCGCGGCATCAGCTCTTGCGCTGCGCGAAGTAGTGGTTCCAGGCCATCTTGAAGTCGACGTCGGTGTCGTTCTTCCAGCGGCCGCTCCTCTGCGCAAAGGTGCGCATGGAGTCCATCACCTTCTTGAACATGGCGTTCTCTTCGGCTTTCTTGGCCGTGACCTTGTCCCAGGCGGCCAACTGCGCGCGCAGGATGGCGTCCGGCGTCTTGTAGAACTTCACCCCCTGCTTGGATTGCATCTCGGCGTAGTCCTTGGCGTAGCGGTCGGCGGCCTTCCAGCTCATGTCGGCGCTGGCGGCCTGCACGGCGTAGTCGATGACCGCCTTCAGCTCCGACGACAGCGCGTCGTACTTGCTCTTGTTGAACAGCACTTCGAACTGCTCGCTGGACTGGTGGAAGCTGTGCAGCATGCAGTTCTTGGCCACGTCGGGAAAGCCCAGCACGCGGTCGCTGGAGGCGTTGTTGAACTCGGCTGCATCCAGCAGGCCGCGGTCCAGCGCGGGCACGATCTCGCCGCCGGGCAGCGGGTTCACGGCCACACCCATCTCCGTGAACACGTCCACGGCCAACCCCACGGTGCGGAACTTCAGGCCCTTGAGGTCTTCCACGCGTGCCACCGGCTTCTTGAACCAGCCCAGCGGCTGCGTGGGCATGGGGCCGTAGAGCTTGGAGACCACGTCCAGGTTCAGGCTCTTGTAGATCTCGTCGAGCAGCTCCTTACCGCCGCCGTAGTAATGCCACGCGAGCACACCGTTGGCATCCAGGCCAAAGGCCGGGCCCGAGCCCCACAGCGCCACGGCCTGGTTCTTGCCGTACCAGTAGGCCACCACGCCGTGGCCACCGTCCAGCGTGCCCTTGGCCACGGCATCCAGCAACTGGAAGGCCGGCACCACGGCACCCGCGGGCAACACCTCGATCTTCAGGCGGCTGCCCGCCATGTCGTTGATCTTCTTGGCCAGGTCTCCCGCGAACTCGTGAAAGATATCCTTGGCGGGCCAGGTGCTCTGGAATCGGAACACCGTGGTCTGGGCCGTGCTGATCATGGGCACGGACATGGCTCCCGCGGCAACCGCAGCACCCTTGAGTAGGTTTCGGCGGCCTGGGGTCTTGGTCTGCTCTGTCATCTACTTCACTCCTTGATTGGGATGCCTGGACAATCCAGACCCGCATCTTTGGCGGGTTGCAAACGCACGCCAAAGAGGGTTTACGCGAAGCATCGCGCACCCCACCACGGCGTTCCGCCGCTTTTTGCGCAGTGCACACCTGCGCAGCTCCAGCGCACCGCACCTGTGCAATGCCGTGCATATCTGGCGCAGGACGCTACGAATTGCGAAGCATGGTGGTGGGGTATGGCCCTGCAATTACTGCGGCGCAGCACGCAGGACCCACTCGGCATTTAGCGGCATGCGCACCACACGCGCCCCAGCGGGGCGGATCATGCGAAGATTGAAGCAAAAACACCGTTAACCCCATAGTGGGAGAGCGCGAGAAGCTATGCTTTTGGAAGCAAAGCGCCCCTGCAAATCCGCAACTCGCACCACTTTGCGGCGCTGTGGCCCGACGTGGAGCCGCTGGCTGACGACGGGTTGGTGGCGCTGGCGCTCGTCAACAGCATGGCCTGCGTGGTGCCCAGTGGAGGCACCACGGCGCTCTTCGGCACCAACCCCATTGCCTTTGCCGCGCCCCGCGCGGGCCATGAGCCGCTGGTGTTCGACCTGGCCACCAGCGCCATCGCCCACGGCGACGTGCAGATCGCCGCGCGCGAGGGCCGCCTGCTGCCCGACGGCCACGGCGTGGACCGCCACGGCCAGCCCACGAACGACCCGCGCGCCATCCTGGACGGCGGCGCGCTGCTGCCTTTCGGCGGCGTGCACAGCAGCTACAAGGGCTCGGCCCTGTCGATGATGGTGGAGCTGCTCGCGGCCGCGCTCACGGGTGGCAACTTCTCGTTCGAGTTCGATTGGAGCGGCCACCCCGGCGCACAGACGCCCTGGACGGGCGAGCTGATCATCGCCATCGACCCGGCCAAGAGCGCGGGCCGCAGCTTTGCGCAGCGTTGCGAAGACCTGGTGCAGGCCATGGCGGCCGCGGGCCAGACGCGCCAGCCCGGCGAGCGCCGCTACCGCCAGCGCGCACGGTCGCTGAAGGACGGCGTACCGCTGCCTGCCACCACCTGGGCCGAGCTGCAGCGCCTCGCCGACGGGCCAATTTAGAAAATTGAGTCAAATGGGCCTGCAGCGCCCAGTCAACGTGCGCCAACAGCTATTAAAACAATAGCGTTCAGGGTTCACTCCGGGAACCCCGTCTACTCGCCGCGCACCCGCTCGCCGCGCACCCGCTTCTCGCGCCGCAGCGCGAACTGCAGACACCCCTGCCCCACCAGCGCCGCGCCCAGCAGCACGCAGGACGAGGCCAGCGCCGGGTTGGAGCCCCAGCCCACCAGCAGGGTGAACAGCGCGCCCAGCGCCATCTGCGCAAAACCGTACAACCCGGCAGCCGCGCCGACGTGGCGCGCATCCACCGTCAGCACCTTGGACAGCGCCGCCGGGCTGGCCATGCCGGCACCCAGCACGAACAGCAGCATCAGCCCCACGGTGGCTTCCAGCGTCAGATGGCCCAGCAGCTCCAGCGCCAGAAAGACCAGCGCGCAGGCCACACTCACCGCGTTGCCCCACACCAGCAGCCGGCCCAGCCGCATGCTCAGTGCCAGGCGCCGCGTGAGCGCATTGCCGATCGCCATGCCCACCATCACCACGCCCAGGGCAATGCCCACGTCGCGCAGCGGGTGCCCCAACTGCTCGGTGATGATGAACGGCGCCGCCGCGATGAAGGCATACACCGCCGTGGTCGCGCAACCACCGCCCACCGCATAGGCCACGAAGGTGGGCGAGCGCAAGAGCGCGGCGTAGGCGCGTGCCAGCCGACCCGGGCTCACACGGCCCGTGGGCGTACCCGTTTCGGGCACCTTGCGCCAGGAAAGCAGCAGCGTCGCCACACCGGCCAAGGCCAGTGCCACGAACACCGCCCGCCAGCCGCCCAGCGCCACCAGGCCCGAACCCGCCAGCGGCGCCATGCCGGGGCCGACCATCATCATCAAGTTGAGCAGTGCCAGGGCGCGCACGGCCTCCACCGGGCCATTGGTGTCGCGCACCATGGCGCGCCCCAGCGCCAGCCCGGCGCAGCCGCCCAGCGCCTGGATGAACCGCGCAGCGATCAGGGCCGGTGCGGTCGGCGCCAGCATGGCGGCGATGCTGCCCGCCGCGTACAGCGCCAGCCCGCCCAGCAGCAGGGGACGCCGTCCCAACGCATCGGACAAGGGGCCGTAGACCAGCTGCCCGAGCGCCAGCCCGACGATGTAGATGCTGATCGTGGCTTGCACCGCCGCGGGCCCCACGCCGAGCGCGCGCGCCGCGTCCGGCAACGCGGGCACGAACATGTGCATGGCCAGGGTGCCGCTCAGGGTGATGAGCACCAGCAGCCACAGCGGGGGTGCGCCGGCAGAAGGCGAAGGGGACGCGCGCATCGCGGAAGGTTAGCAGCCAGGCCGTGGCGCTGGCCGCCGCCGCCGGCCCTCGGCGGACGTCAGACGTCGATGGCCGCGGCCGATCCCGCCTGCTTGCGCAGCTCGAACTTCTGGATCTTGCCGGTGCTGGTCTTGGGCAACTCGCCGAACACCACGGCACGCGGCACCTTGAAGCCCGCCAGGTGCTTCTTGCAGTGCGCCACGATGTCCTCGGGCGTGGCCTGCGCGCCCGCCTTCAGCTCCACGAAGGCACAGGGCGTCTCACCCCACTTGGGGTCGGGCTTGGCGACCACGGCGGCGGCCAGCACGTCGGGGTGGCGGTAGAGCACGTCCTCGACCTCGATGGAGGAGATGTTCTCGCCGCCCGAGATGATGATGTCCTTGCTGCGGTCCTTGATCTTGATGTAGCCGTCGGGGTACTGCACCGCCAGGTCACCACTGTGGAACCAGCCGCCACGGAAGGCCTCCTCGGTGGCCTTGGGGTTCTTCAGGTAACCCTTCATGGCGATGTTGCCGCGGAACATGATCTCGCCCATGGTCTCGCCGTCGTGCGGCACGGGCTCCATGGTGTCTGGGTTGAGCACCATGGCCGCGCGTTGCAGGTGGTAGCGCACGCCCTGGCGGGCATTGAGGCGCGCACGCTCGCCGATGTCCAGCGCGTCCCAGGCCGCGTGCTTGGCGCAGACGGTGGCCGGGCCATACACCTCCGTGAGGCCGTACACATGGGTCAGGTCGAACCCCATCTGCTCCATGCCCTCGATCATCGAGGCCGGCGGCGCTGCCCCGGCCACCATGGCCTTCACGCCCGCGGGAACGCCCTCCTTCATCGCCGCTGGCGCGTTGACCAGCAGGCCATGCACGATGGGCGCGCCGCAGTAGTGTGTGACGCCGTGGTTGCGGATGGCGTCGAAGATGGCCTGCGCCTCGACCCGGCGCAGGCACACATTGACGCCCGCGCGCGCCGCCACCGTCCAGGGAAAGCACCAGCCGTTGCAGTGGAACATGGGCAGCGTCCAGAGGTAGACGGCATGCTTGGGCATGTCCCACTCCAGCACGTTGCTGACGGCATTGGTGTGCGCGCCGCGGTGGTGGTAGACCACGCCCTTGGGGTTGCCCGTGGTGCCCGAGGTGTAGTTGAGTGCGATGGCGTCCCACTCGTCGCCGGGCAGTTCCCAGGCGAACTGCGCGTCACCCTGGGCCAGGAAGTCCTCGTACGTCAGCGTGCCCAGGCGCTGCGCGGCCGGGCCGTAGAAGGCGTCTTCCACGTCGATGAGCAGCAGCGGCGCCTGCGACTGGCGCAGCGCCAGCGCCTTGGCCATCACGGGGGCGAATTCGGGGTCCACGATCACCGCCTTGGCCTCGCCGTGGTCCAGCATGAAGGCGATGGTCTCCGGGTCCAGCCGGGTATTCAGCGCATTGAGCACCGCACCCGCCATGGGCACGCCGAAATGCGCCTCCACCATCGGCGGGGTGTTGGGCAGCATCACGGCCACGGTGTCGTTCTTGCCGATGCCCGCGCGGCGCAGGCTGCTGGCCAGGCGGCGGCAGCGCGCGTAGGTCTGCCCCCAGGTCTGGCGCAGCTCGCCATGCACGATAGCCAGGCGGTCGGGGTAAACCTCGGCCGTGCGTTCGATGAAGGACAGGGGCGACAGCGGCGCATGGTTGGCTTCGGTGCGCGGCAGATTCTGGTCGTACATGCTGGTCACGTGCGGGGCTCCTTTGTTTCTTGTTCAGGCCGGGAATGCAAGACCCGTTCATTAGAGCAAAGCCAGCTGGCGGCGGGCTGATGGAAAATACCCCGGTGTCCATCCCCCAGTCGTTCATCCAGGAGTTGCTTGCGCGCGTTGACGTCGTCGATGTGGTCGGCCGCTATGTGCAGCTCAAGAAGAGCGGCGCCAACTTCATGGGCCTGTGCCCCTTCCACGGGGAAAAATCGCCCTCATTCAGCGTCAGCCCGTCCAAGCAGTTCTTCCACTGCTTTGGCTGTGGCAAGAACGGCAATGCGATCGGGTTTCTCATGGACCACGCGGGCATGGGCTTTCGCGAGGCCGTGCAGGACCTGGCCCAGCAGATCGGTATGCAGGTGCCCGACGACGAGAACACCTCGCCCCAGGACCGCGAACGCGCCGCCGCCCAGCGCCAGAAGCAGGCCACGCTGACCGACGTGCTGGAGAAGGCCGGCGACGCCTGGCGACGCCACCTGCGCGAGTCACCGCGCGCCGTCCAGTATTTCAAGGGCCGGGGCGTATCAGGCCAGGTGGCCAAGCGCTACGGCCTGGGCTACGCGCCGGAGGGCTGGCGGGGCCTGGCCAGCGTGTTCCCCGAGTACGACAGCCCGCTGCTGGAGGAAAGCGGCCTGGTGATCGTGAACGAGGAAGACGGCAAGCGCTACGACCGCTTCCGCGACCGCGTGATGTTCCCCATTCGCAACGTCAAGGGCGAGTGCATCGGCTTTGGCGGGCGCGTGCTGGGCGACGACAAGCCCAAGTACCTCAACTCCCCCGAAACCCCGGTGTTCCACAAGGGCCGCGAGCTCTACGGCCTGTACGAGGCGCGCAACGCCATCCGCGAACACGGCTACGCCCTGGTTACCGAAGGCTACATGGACGTGGTGGCGCTGGCGCAACTGGGCTTTCCCAATGCCGTGGCCACGCTGGGCACGGCATGTACGCCCGAGCATGTGCACAAGCTGTTCCGCTTCACCGACACGGTGGTGTTCAGCTTCGACGGCGACGCCGCCGGGCGGCGCGCGGCGCGCAAGGCGCTGGACGGCGCCCTGCCTTACGCCAGCGACACGCGCAGCATCAAGTTCCTGTTCCTGCCGCCCGAGCACGACCCCGACAGCTTCATCCGCGCCCACGGCCCCGAGGCGTTCGCGCGCCACGTGGGCGACGCCATGCCGCTGTCGCGCTTCCTGCTCGAATCCGCGCGGGAGGGCTGCGATCTCGGCACGGCCGAGGGCCGCGCCCACATGCTGGCCAACGCCCGCCCGCTCTGGAGCCAGCTGCCCGACGGCGCCCTCAAGCGCCAGATGCTGGCCGAGCTGGGCGAACTGGGCCAGTTGCCCGCGCCGGATCTGGCCCAGCTCTGGGCGCAGGAGAGCCCGCGCTCCGGCTCCGCCGCGCACCCGCCCGCGCACGACGGCGCCCCCTTCGGCGACGAGCCGCCCTGGGGGCAGGAACCGCCGGGCATGGAATACGGCAGCCCCGCCGGTGGCGAGCCCGCACGCCGCTGGCGCAAGGGCGGCGAATGGAAGGGCGGGCGCTGGCGCCGCGAAGAGCAGCGCCCCCCACAGCCGCCGCTGCCGCGCCGCCCCCTCACGGGGCGCGCCGACCATGCCGCGCGCCTGCTGCTGTCGCACATGGAATTCCTCGAAGAGCTGTCGCACGAAGATCACACGCTGCTGTGCGACCAGCCCGCGCCGCACGGCGCGCTGTTCGTCTGGCTGGAAGGGCAATTGCACGAGCACGGACCCCAGTCCTGGGCGGTGCTGCGCGAGGCCTTGGCAGGCCATGACTGCCAGGCTCTGGCCGAGCGGGTGATGACTGGCTCCCACGCCCAGACCGAGGGGGACGAGACCGAGTTGCGCGCCGAACTGCGTGGCTTGCTCAACCGCATGCTCATCGAAGCCATCAAGCTGCAGCAGAACGCCCTGATCGCCGCGGCCTCGCAGGACCCGGCGGCCATCGAGCGCTACCGGCAATTGCAGGAGCGCCGCCGCGCGCTGGAAGATGGGCTTACAAAATGACCTCGGGGGCTTGACAAAGCCCCTTGAATTTTGCTGCGCCGGTATAATGTACGGTTTGTCGGCAAGAGCGACAGCAGCACCTCCGGACCAGGCAACCGTGACAAACGCGCACCACCGCCTTCCCCCACCGCAAGGACTGCACACCAAATGTTCGCCCAGACATCTTGCCCCTGAGGATTTGCCCCTCGAACCGCGAAGGCCCCTGCCTTCGCCGTGCCTGCCCGCGCCGGGTTCCTTGGCGCTTGTGTTTTCTTTGTGTGTCCGTTTTTGACCCTGAGGTTGTCCATGCCCGTTCAAAAGTCCGCGAAGTCGCCCAAGTCTGCCTCTGGCACCCCCGCGAAGGCCGCTTCCAAAGCCGCAACCACTGTGAAAGCCGCCGCCAAGGCGCCCGCGAAAGCCGCCCCTGTCAAGGCCGCTGCCGCCGCGCCCAAGGCTGCGCCGAAAGTCAAGACTGTGTCCACGCCGAAAACTGCTGCCGAGCTGAAAAAAGCCGCTGATGAACTGTTGAAGAAGAAGCCCGCGCGCGCCAAGGCGGCTGCTGCCGAGCCCGAAGTCGCCGAAGAGGCGCCCAAGAAGAAGCCCGGCCGCCCCGCCAAGGCCGCCGGCACCACCGCTGCCGCCAAGGCCCCTGCCAAGCGCGGCCGCAAGCCCAAGGCCAAGGAAGAAGGCCTGGAGGACGACGCCGACCTGTCCGACATCGAGTCCGACCTCGAAGGCGAGCCCGAAGCCGAGGTGGTTGAGGCCGCCGAAGCCGCCCCGGTCGAGAAGGCCAAGCCCCTGCGCATGAAGATCAGCAAGGCCAAGGAACGCGCCTTGATGAAGGAGTTCGGCCTGGACGAGACCGTGCTGTCCGAAGAGGACATGGCCAAGCGCCGCTCGCAGCTCAAGAAGCTGATCACGCTGGGCAAGACGCGCGGCTACCTCACGCAGGTGGAAATCTCCGACCACCTGCCCGACAAGCTGGTGGACGCCGAAACCATGGAAGTCGTGGTCGCCATGCTGGGCGACATGGGCGTGGCCGTGTACGAGCAAACGCCCGACGCGGAAACCCTGTTCCAGAACAACGTGACCCCCACGGCCACCACCGTGGAGGAGGCCGAGGAAGAAGCCGAGGCCGCCCTGTCCACCGTGGACTCGGAATTCGGCCGCACCACCGACCCCGTGCGCATGTACATGCGCGAGATGGGTACGGTGGAGCTGCTCACGCGCGAAGGTGAGATCGAGATCGCCAAGCGCATCGAGGGCGGCCTGATGGACATGATGGAGGCCATCAGCGCCTCGCCCGCCACCATCGCCGAGATCCTCAACATGGGTGAGGAAATCCGCGAGGGCAAGGTCGTCATCTCCACCGTGGTGGACGGCTTCTCCAATCCCAACGAGGCCGACGACTACGTGGCCGAGGAAGATTTCGACGAGTTCGACGAGGAAGACGACGACGACGGCAAGGGCGGCTCCAAGGCGCTGACCAAGAAGCTGGAAGAGCTCAAGAACGAGGCCCTGCGCCGCTTCGACACGCTGCGCGCGCTGTTCGAGAAGATGCACAAGATCTACGACAAGGACGGCTATGGCGGTCCCGCGTACATGAAGGTGCAGCACGAGATCTCGGCAGAGCTGATGACCATCCGTTTCACGGCCAAGACCATCGAGAAGCTGTGCGACATGGTGCGCGCCCAGGTGGACGACGTGCGCAAGATGGAGCGCGAGCTGCGCCGCATCATCGTGGACAAGTGCGGTATGCCCCAGGAGACCTTCATCAAGGACTTCCCGGCCAACCTGCTGAACCTGCAGTGGGTCGAGAAGCAGGCCGCCGCCGGCAAGCCCTGGAGCGCCGTGATGCAGCGCAACATCCCGCCGATCCAGGAACTGCAGCAAAAGCTGATGGACCTGCAGGCGCGCGTGGTGGTGCCGCTGTCCGAGCTCAAGGAGATCAACAAGCGCATGAACGCGGGTGAAGCCAGCTCGCGCGACGCCAAGAAGGAGATGATCGAGGCCAACCTGCGCCTGGTGATCTCGATCGCCAAGAAGTACACCAACCGCGGCCTGCAGTTCCTGGATCTGATCCAGGAGGGCAACATCGGCCTGATGAAGGCGGTGGACAAGTTCGAATACCGCCGCGGCTACAAGTTCTCGACCTACGCCACGTGGTGGATCCGCCAGGCGATCACACGATCCATCGCGGATCAAGCTCGAACCATCCGCATCCCGGTGCACATGATCGAGACCATCAACAAGATGAACCGCATCAGCCGCCAGCACCTGCAGGAGTTCGGCTTCGAGCCCGATGCGTCCATCCTGGCCGCGAAGATGGAGATCCCCGAGGACAAGATCCGCAAGATCATGAAGATCGCCAAGGAGCCGATCTCGATGGAAACCCCCATCGGCGACGACGACGACAGCCACCTGGGCGACTTCATCGAGGACAGCAACAACACCGCACCCGTGGACGCCGCCATGCAGGCCGGCCTGCGCGACGTGGTGAAGGACATCCTCGACGGCCTGACCCCGCGCGAAGCCAAGGTGCTGCGCATGCGCTTCGGCATCGAAATGTCCACCGACCACACGCTGGAAGAAGTGGGCAAGCAGTTCGACGTGACGCGCGAGCGCATCCGCCAGATCGAGGCCAAGGCGCTGCGCAAGCTCAAGCACCCGAGCCGCTCGGACAAGCTGCGCAGCTTCATCGACTCGCTGTAAGCCACGCATCTTCCGCGCACACCTCGCGCTGCCAACGCCCCCGCCGCTCGGCCGGGGCGTTTTTTATTGCGCGTCAGGATTTCAAGCCAAATCAGCCTTTCACGCTTATGCAGCAGGCGCTAGCAGCTATATTTTTGATAGCAAAACATGGAACGCCCGATCGGTGGACAATGGCCGTCCCGTCCTTCCTGAAAGCTGCCCGCCATGCCTCTGAACACCCCTTCGCACACCGGCCGCCTGCGCTTCGCCGTGATGGGCGCAGGCGCGGTAGGCTCCTACTTTGGCGCCCTGCTGGCGCGTGCGGGCCACGCGGTCACGCTCATCGGCCGCCCGGACCACGTGCAGGCGATCCAGGCCCACGGCCTGCGACTGCAAACCGCCACGCAGGACACCCATGTGCCACTGGAGGCCAGTACCGATGCCAGCGCCGTGCGTGGCGCCGACGTGGTGCTGCTGTGCGTGAAGTCCACCGACACCGAGGCAGCGGCGCGCCAGATGCAGCCCTACCTGGCACCGGGCGCGCTGGTGCTCACGCTGCAAAACGGCGTGGACAACGACGAGCGCGCCCGCGCCGTGCTGGGCGCGGCGCACCCCGTGGCGGCCGCCGTGGTGTATGTGGCCACAGCCATGGCCGGGCCTGGGCACGTGCGTCACTTCGGGCGGGGTGAGCTGGTGATCGGCCCGTCGCCCGCCAGCGCGCGCGTGGCGCGGGAGCTGTGCGACGCGGGCATCCCCGCCGAGGTGTCGGACAACGTGCGCAGCGCCCTGTGGGCCAAGCTGGTCATCAACTGCGCCTACAACGCGCTGTCGGCCATCGTGCAGCAGCCCTACGGCTGGGTGGTGCAGCAGGACGGCGCGACCGATGTGATCGCCGACGTCGTGGCCGAATGCCTGGCCGTGGCGCAGGCGGACGGGGTGCACCTTCCCGCAGACATCCACGCGACCGTGCGCGGCATCGCGCAGAGCATGGCGGGCCAACGGTCCTCCACCGCGCAGGACCTGGCACGGGGCCGCCCCACCGAGATCGGCCACCTGAATGGCTACGTGGTGCAGCGCGGCGCCGCGCTGGGTGTCGCCACGCCGGTCAACCGCGCGCTGCTGGTGCTGGTACGCATGGCCGAGGCCAGTGTCGTGCATGGCCCCCAGGACCATCAAAAAACATAGCTGCCAGCGCTTGATAGGTAAGCGCTGGAGGCCAAAAACATCCTGAATCGCCACAACGCAGACGCGTCGCACCGCGGGCTGGGCGCCGCCTCGGGACCGGCCTACACTGGCTGCGCGTGCACCCTCCACCTTTTCCGCCGCCGGGCGTCCGGCGGCCCACACCCATGCACTGGCTTGAACACAAGATCCCTCCGCCGCTCGTCGCCGCCCTTGCCGGCGTGGCGATGTGGTTCACCGCGCAGGCCAGCGGCGGCGTGACGGACAGCGCGCCGCGCACCGCGGCGGCCGTCCTGCTCGCGCTGGTGGGCCTGGCGTTCGACGTGGCCGGCCTGCACGCGTTTCGGCGCGCGCGCACCACCGTCAACCCGCTGCGGCCGGGCGGTGCTTCGGCGCTGGTGGTGGGCGGCGTGTACCGCGTCACGCGCAACCCGATGTACGTGGGCCTCGCCCTCCTGCTGCTCGCATGGACGGTGTACCTGGGTGCGCCGCTGGCGCTGCTGGGCGTGGCGGCGTTCGTGGCCTACATCACACGCTTTCAGATCATTCCGGAAGAGCGGGTGCTGGCGCAGAAGTTCGGGCCGGAGTTTGGCGCCTATCGATCCAGGGTACGCAGGTGGCTGTAGCGCTTATCCAGCAAGCGCTGACAGCTCCTTGAACGATAGCGAAGTTAGTCCATCTTCACGCTGGCGCTCTTCACCACCTGCCCCATGCGCGCCAGTTCGCTGCGAAAGAACGCGGCCGAAACATCGGGCGGCGTGAGCTTGATCTCGTAGCCCTGCGCCACCAGCGCGTCGCGCGCCTCGGGCATGGCCAGCGCGGCCTTGAAGCCGTGGAACAGCCGCGCCACGTCCGCCGGGGGCACGCCGGCAGGCGCCACGGCGGCGATCCAGCCCTCCAGTTCATAGCGCGGCAGGCCCTGTTCGGCGAGGGTGGGCACGCCGGGCAGCGAGGGGACGCGGGCGGCCGTGGTCACGCCCAGCGCGCGCAGGCTGCCGGACTTGATGTGCGCGGCCGCCGGCGCCACGGCCACCACGCCCAGCTGCACCTGCCCGCCCAGGATGTCATTCATCAGCGGGCCCATGCCGCGGTAGGGGATGTGCTTGATGTCCAGCTGCGCCTGGTCCACGAACATGGCCGCGCCCAGGTGCAGGATGGTGCCGTTGCCCGATGAGCCGTAGTTGAGCACCCCGGGCTTGGCCTTGGCGAGCGCGATGAGTTCGCGCGCGTTCCGGGCCTGCACCGAGGGATGGGCGACGAGCACGAAGGGCGTGGCGCCGATCACGGTGATGGGCGTGATGTCCTCGATGGCATCGAAAGGCGCCGATGGGTACACATGCGGGTTCACCACGTGGTTGTTGGACACCAGGCCGATCACCGAGCCGTCCTTGGGCGCGCGCACGAGCTGCGTGGTGCCCGTGATGCCGCCCGCGCCGGGTAGGTTCTCGATCACCACCGCCTGGCCCAGCGCCCTGGACAGGCTGGCCTGAATGGCGCGGATGGCACCGTCCGCGCCCGAGCCGGCCGACAGCGGCAGGATCACGCGCAGCGGCCGGTCGGCCGCACCGGGGCCCTGCGCATGCGCCAGCGCGGGCGCACAGAGGGCAGCACTCCAGGCCAGCGCCTGGCGGCGCGTGAGGCGGCGGGGTGCGGGGAATGCATCAAGGGGCATGGGTGTCTCCGGTGGTTTTTATAGGGGTCTCAGAAAGCGCGGACTCAGGGATTGGCGGGCCACGCATGCACAAGGCCGTGGCCCGATTGATACCCCTCAGGCCACGGCTGCGGACGCGCGCAGCGCGACCACCTGCTCGGCCGTGTAGCCCAGGCCTGCCAGCAGATCCTGCGTGTGCTGGCCGAGCCGCGGTGGGTCCAGGCGCACGCCCATGCGCTGGCCGTCCAGGCGCAGCGGCATGAGCGTGGTGCGTGCGGTGCCGCCCGCGCGCTCCCCGTCGGGCAGGGTGATCTCGGCCAGGCCGCCCGTGGCGTTGAGGTGCGGGTCGTCAAACAATTGCTCGGGCCGCAGGATGGGTGCGAACGGCAGGCCATGGCGCTCGAAGACCGCCGCCAGTGCATCGGCCGTGTGGGCGGCCAGGCGCTGGCGCAGCTCGGGCAACAGCGTGGGCCGCGCGCGCACGCGGTCGTTGTTGGTGGCATAGCGCGGGTCGGCCTTGAGGTCGGCATAGCCCATGGCGTCGCAGAAGGTCTGCCACTGCGCGTCGCTCACCGCGGCCAGGAAGATCTGGCCGCCGTCCTTGACGCTGAACACGTCGTACACCGCCCAGGACGAGATGCGGTCGGGCATGGGCGCGGCGGGCTGGCCGGTGACGGCGTACTGCATCATGTGCTGGCCGACCAGGAACACGTTGTTCTCGAACAGCGCCGAGTCCACCTCCTGGCCGCGCCCGGTCTGCTGGCGCTGCATGAGCGCCGCCATGGCGCCGATGGCGCCGAACATGCCGCCCATGATGTCGTTCACGCTGCTGCCGGCGCGCAGCGGGTCGCCCGGGCGGCCGGTCATGTAGGCCAGCCCCCCCATCATCTGCACCACCTCGTCCAGCGCCGTGCGGTGCTCGTAAGGGCCGGGCAGGAAACCCGTGTGGTTCACATACACCAGGCGCTCGTTCAGGCGCGACAGGGCCGCATAGTCCAGGCCGTACTTGGCCATCACGCCGGGCTTGAAGTTCTGCGCCACCACGTCGGCCGACGAGGCCAGGCGGATGGCCACCTCCAGTCCCGCGGGGCTGCGCAGATCGATGGCGATGCTCTTCTTGTTGCGGTTGAACATGGGAAAGAAGCCCGCGCCCGCGCCCAGCAGGTGGCGTGTGCGGTCGCCATCCACGGGCTCGACCTTGATGACCTCGGCGCCCAGGTCGGCCAGCACCATGCCGCAGGTGGGGCCCATGACCATGTGGGTGAACTCCACCACGCGCAGGCCCTCCAGGGGCAGCCGGGGAGAAGAGGAAGCGTTGGAATTCATGGTGTCCCAAAGAAGAAGCTAAAAACAGGCGCGCCCGCTCAGGCAGGCTGCGCCAGGGTGGAAACAGAAGCGCCCGTGTGGCGCGGCAGACCGGCCTGCCACAGCGTGCCATGCAGTGTCTCGCCCACGAGCCAGCCCTGCACGCGCTGGCGCAGTGCGAGCAGCGCGGCCACGTCGAGCCCCGTGAACAGCCCCATGCGCTCCAGCATGAAAGCCAGGTCTTCGGTGGTCACGTTGCCGCTGGCGCCGGGCGCATGCGGGCAGCCGCCAATGCCGGCCAGGCAGGCGTCGAAGCGCGTGATGCCCGCCTGCCAGGCCGCGTAGCAGTTGGCCAGCCCCATGCCGCGCGTGTCATGGAAATGCGCGGCGGCCAGGCGGTCGCCCACCAGCGCGCGCGCTTTCTCGAAGAGGCGCTGCACGCCGGCCGGATCGGCATAGCCCACGGTGTCGGCCAGGCTCACGCGGTCGGCGCCGGCATCCAGCAGCGCCTGCAGCAGGCGCAGCACCTCGTCCTCGGCCACGTCGCCCTGGAGCGTGCAGCCAAAGGCCGTGCCCACGCCGCCCTCGATGCGCGTCACGCTGCCCGCTGCATCGCGGGTGGCGCGGATGCGGGCCACCTCCGCCACCACCTCGTCGGGCGTCTTGCGCAGGTTGGCCAGGCTGTGCGCATGGCTGGCCGACAGCGGCACGATCATCCAGTGCGCACCCGCGTCGATGGCGCGCTCGGCCCCCTTGAGGTTGGGCACCAGCACCGAGGCCACCACCCCCGGCAGCGTGAGCGCATGCGCGAGCACCTCGGCGGTGTCGGCCAGTTGCGGCAGCAGGCGCGCGGGCACGAAGGAGCCGACCTCGATCTCGCGCTGGCCTGCGGCGTAGGCGGCGTCCAGCCACGCGATCTTGTGTGCTGTCGGCAGCGTGGTGGCGATGCTCTGCAGGCCATCGCGCAGGCCCACCTCGCGCACGGTGGCGTGGCCGGGACACGGGTCGCAGAGGGTGGGTAGCGAAGCCATGGAATTGCCTGGAGGGTTGATGTGCGTCAGTGCCGTTGTGGATTTTAAAAATTCCAGCACACTACGAAACCTCAATTTAGGAACCCCAAGCGTTCCCAAACGGAAATTTTCATGCGTCTGCCCGACCTGCTCTCGCTCAAGCTGTTCGTCGCCGTGTGCGAGCACCGCAACATTGCGCGTGCCGCGCAGCAGGAGGCCATCGTGGGCTCGGCCGTCAGCAAACGGCTGGCGCAACTGGAAGACACCGTGGGCGCGCGCCTGCTGGTGCGCCGCCGGCATGGCGTGGCGCCCACCCCGGCGGGTGAGGCGCTGCTGGAGCATGCGCGCGAGATGCTGGCCAGCGTGGGGCGCATCGAGCGCGACATGGCCGCGTTCAACACCGGCATCCGCGGACAGGTGCGCATGCTGGTCACCGCCTCGGTCATGGCCGAGTCGCTGGCCGACGACGTAGCAGCGTTCCTGCAGGACCCCGCGCACCGCGACATCCAGGTGAGCATGGAGGAGCGCGTGAGCCCCGAGGTCGTGCGCGGCATCCGCGAGGGCAGCGCCACCGTGGGCATCTGCTGGGACGCGGCGGACCTGCAGGGGCTGCAGACCCGCAGCTACCGCCACGACCATCTGGCCATCGTCGCGCACCCCGATCACCCCGTGGCCCAGTCAGCGCGCGTGCGCTTTGCCGACGTGCTGGGGCATGAGTTCGTCAGCATGCCGGCGCTGAGCGCCGTACAGGTGCTGCTGGCGCGCGCCGCGGCCGTGGAGGGCAAGATGCTGGCACACCGCGTGCAGGTGTCCAACTTCGACGCTGCGCTGCGCGTGGTGCGCGCCAACCTGGCCATCAGCGTGATCCCACGCGAAGTGGCCGAGCCGTTTGCCGCCGCCACCGGCGTGCGCGTGATTCCGCTGGCCGACGGCTGGGCACGGCGGCGCTTTGCCATCTGCTTTCGCAGCGAGGATGGCCTGTCACCCGCCGCCCGGCTGCTGGTGGAGCACCTCGTGCGCAGGGCGCCGGAGTGAGCCGCATGGCTACCCCATTTTTCAGGGTTTGCACATGTCAGCCGGACGCAACGAGCTACTAAACTTGTAGCAGGTACATTTCCAGGCTATATTGCTATCGTTTTTTGCAACCACCGCCGCTCCGCCCCTGCGCGGCGCGGCACCCCACCACCCTATGCGCAAGGAGAAGCGTTCATGAGCTCCAAGGAAAACGCCGCCGTCAACCAGCTGTTCGAGAAACTCGAATGCCGTTATGCGCTGCGCGTGCTGTGGGCCCTGCGCGACGGCCATCCGCAGACGTTCCGCCTGCTGCAAGACAGCGTAGGCGGCATCACGCCCAACACGCTCAACACCCGCATCAAGGAACTGCGCGAGTGCGGGCTGCTGGACCACGGCAGCGACGGCTACACCGTCACCCCCGTGGGCCAGGATCTGCTCAAGCGCCTGTCCGATGTGCAGGCTTTTGCCACCCGCTGGTCCGCCGCGCGCGTGAAGAAGTAAAGCGCCCCGCAAGCCCTTCGGCCCCCACCAGCCCGCCGTGTGCGGGTTGTGGTCTTTTTGGCCCCTAGCGCTTATTGGATAAGCGCTAACAGCTATCTTTTTTGAATCAAATCAAGGAACCGTTCACCATGGCATTCACCACCACCGCCTCCGGCCTGCAGTATGAAGACACCGTCGTCGGCACCGGCGCGCAGGCCACGCGCGGCCAGTCGGTGCGCGTGCACTACACCGGCTGGCTCTACAACGACGGCCAGCAAGGCGCCAAGTTCGATTCCAGCCGCGACCGCAACGACCCGTTCGAGTTTCCCCTGGGCGCGGGCATGGTCATCAAGGGCTGGGACGAGGGCGTGCAAGGCATGCAGATCGGCGGCCAGCGCACACTGATCATCCCGGCAGCCCTGGGCTACGGCGCACGCGGCGCCGGCGGCGTGATCCCGCCCAACGCCACGCTGAAGTTCGACGTGGAGCTGCTGGCCGTCGGCGTCTGACGGAACTCCGCGCCCCGCTGGCGGGGCGCCCGGAAAAAAAAGGGAACGTGGTTCGCACGTTCCCTTTTTTGTGGGCGCTGTATGGCCGCCGTTGATTACACCGGCACGCCCACCAGGTCATGCCCCTGCGTTCCCACGATGCGCGCCTTCACGAAGTCGCCCACCTTGTAGGTCTTGCTGAATTTCTCGGGCGGCAGCAGGTGCACCACGCCGTCGATCTCGGGCGCATCGGCGTAGCTGCGGCCCACGCCGCCCTTCTTGCCCAGGCCCACGGCCTGGTCCACCAGCACCTGCATGGTCTGGCCCACGCGGCGCTGCAGCTTGGCGGTGGAGACTTCCTCCGCCACCGCCATGAAGCGCGCACGGCGCTCCTCGCGCAGTTCCATGGGCAGCATGCCCGGCAGCTCGTTGGCAGCGGCGCCCTCTACGTCGCTGTAGGCAAAGCAGCCCGCACGGTCGATCTGCGCCTCGCGCACGAAGTCCAGCAGGTGCTGGAACTCTTCTTCCGTCTCGCCGGGGAAGCCCGCGATGAAGGTGCTGCGGATCACGATCTCCGGGCAGGCCTCGCGCCAGCGCAGGATGCGCTCCAGATTCTTCTGGCCGCTGGCGGGGCGCTTCATGCGCTTGAGCACGTCGGGGTGGCTGTGCTGGAAGGGCACATCCAGGTACGGCAGCACCAAGCCCTGCGCCATCAGCGGAATGATGTCGTCCACGCTCGGGTAGGGGTAGACATAGTGCAGGCGCACCCACGCGCCGTAGGTGGCGGCCATCTCGCCCAGCGTCTGCACCAGCTCCAGCGTGCGCGTCTTGACGGGCTTGCCGTCCCAGAAGCCCGTGCGGTACTTCACGTCCACGCCATAGGCCGATGTGTCCTGGCTGATGACCAGCAGTTCCTTCACCCCGCCCTCGAACAGCGCCTTGGCTTCCTTGAGCACATCGCCCACCGGGCGCGACACCAGGTCGCCGCGCATCGAGGGGATGATGCAGAAGGTGCAGCGGTGGTTGCAGCCCTCGCTGATCTTCAGGTAGGCATAGTGGCGCGGCGTGAGCTTGATGCCCGCCTCGCCGAAGCTGCCCGGCACCAGGTCAAGGAAGGGGTCGTGCGGCTTGGGACAATGCGTGTGAACAACCTCCATCACTTCCTGTGCTGCATGCGGCCCGGTCACGGCCAGCACGCTGGGGTGCACCTCTTTCACGAGATTGCCGCCCGTCTCGCCGGCGCGCGCGCCCAGGCAACCGGTAACGATCACCTTGCCGTTCTCGGCCAGGGCCTCGCCGATGGTGTCCAGGCTTTCCTTCACGGCTTCATCGATGAAGCCGCAGGTGTTGACGATGACGAGGTCTGCGCCCTCGAAGGTCTTGGAGGTTTCGTAGCCCTCGGCGCTGAGTTGCGTGAGGAGGAGTTCGGAGTCGGTGAGGTTCTTGGGGCAGCCGAGGCTGACGAACCCGATCTTGGGGGTCTTGGCGGGGGAGAGTGCTTGGCTCATCCCCGCATTTTCCCAGTTCTGCCAGGCTCAGCGTTTTTTGAGGCCAAACGCGCCCAGCATCTGCTCGGTCTGCTTCTGCATCTGGTCCTGCATCTGCAGGAACATGTTCTGCGACTGCTCCACGTAGTTGCCCATCAGCCCCTTCATCATGGGCGACTGCAGATTCATGAATTGCGTCCACATCTCGGGCGTGAGGCCTTGCGACTGCTCGGCCAGCTTGGCCTGGATCTCGGTGAACATCTGCACGTTCTTTTCCAGGTACGCACCCATGAAGCCCTGCATGGCGTGGCCATAGAAGCGGATGATGTTGGCCAGCGCCGCCTCGCTGAACATCGGCGCGCCGCCTGCCTCCTCCTCTAGGATGATCTGCAGCAGGATGCTGCGCGTGAGGTCTTCGCTGGTCTTGGCGTCGCGCACCACGACGGATTCGCCCTGCATCACCAGCTGCTTGACCTCGGCCAGCGTGACATAGGTGGAGGTGGACGTGTCGTACAGCCGGCGGTTGGGGTACTTCTTGATCACGCGCTGGGCGGTTTTTGGGTCAGGTGCTGGGTTCTTGTCTGGCACAGGCGGCTCCTCGGGTACATGGCCCGTCATGGCTTGTATTGCAGTGCAGCAGATTCTAGGCAGGCCGCACCCGCGCAGCGCGCAGGAATACCCTGATGGCTTGCACGACCGCCTGCTCCAGGCGGAATGCGGGGGATCCGGAAACAAAAAAGCCGCTCTGTCGAGCGGCGTTTTGTACAGAATTTCTCTCTTTGCATGCTGAAGTCTGGGTGGCTTCAGCAGAGAGAAATGGTAGGCGCGATTGGACTCGAACCAACGACCCCCACCATGTCAAGGTGGTGCTCTAACCAGCTGAGCTACGCGCCTGTGTTTGTTCGAGAAGCGGGAGTATAGCAGCAAAAAATGCCGCCTCGGCCCTGGCGGCCGTCATCGCCGGCGCGCCGACCGCACCCCCTGCACCGCGGCCACGATACCCAGCACCTTGTTGAGCCGCCCCGCATCGGACACCTCCACGGTGAAGGTCATCCATGCCGTTCCCTTGACGGACTGTGTTTGCACGCCGATGACGTTGGTCTTCTCACGGGCGAACACTTCCGAGATGTCGCGCAGCAGGCCCTGGCGGTCCGAGGCTTCCACCGCCACGTCCACGGGGTAGACGGCGGCTTCTCCGGCAGCGCGCTGCGACTTTCCCCACTCCACGTCGATCACGCGCTCCGCATTGCGCGCCGCCATCTCGCGGAAGTTGCTGCAGTCGGCGCGGTGCACGCTCACGCCCTTGCCGCGCGTGACGAAACCACGGATCTCATCGGGCGGCGCGGGCTTGCAGCACTTGGCCAACTGCGTCATGAGGGAATCCACGCCCACCACCAGCACGCCGCCCTTGGGCGCGCCGTCGGGTGTGCGCGCCTTCTTGAGCAGCACGTCAGGCTCGTCGACCGCTGGCTCGGGTGGGCGCAACAGGGTCTCGATGCTGCGCAGCGAGAATTCGTCCTTGCCCACCACTTCGAACAAGGCCTCGGCCGACTTGAAGCCCAGCTGCACCGCCAGGTCGTCAAGCTTGAGGGCCGTCTTGCCCTCGCGCTGTAGCAGCTTTTCCACCAGCTCGCGGCCGCGCGCCACCGTGGCATGGGTGGCCTGTGCGTTGAACCACGCGCGCACCTTGGCCTTCGCGCGGTTGCTGGTGAGGTAGCCCAGTTCCGGGTTGAGCCAGTCGCGCGAAGGACGCCCTTCCTTCACGGTGATGATCTCCACCGTCTGGCCGTTCTGCAGCGGCGTGTTCAGCGGCACCATGTTGCCGTCGACACGCGCGCCCCGGCAGCGGTGGCCGACGCTGGTGTGCACGGCATAGGCGAAGTCCACGGGCGTGGCGCCCTGGGGCAGTTCCACCACGGCCGCGTCCGGGGTCAGCACATAAATGCGGTCTTCGAACAACCCGCTGCGGCTGGCGGAGCCCACCAGGTCGCGCTCCCACGCCAGCAGCTGGCGCAGTACGGCGATCTTGGCGTCGTACTCGCTGCTGGCCGACACGCCGGCGTAGCCCTTGGTGCCCGCCTCCTTGTAGGCCCAGTGCGCGGCCACGCCATGCTCGGCATGGTCGTGCATGGCCTGGGTGCGGATTTGTATCTCGATGGCCTTGCCCGCCTCGTCGCGCACCACGGTGTGCAGCGACTGGTAGCCATTGGGCTTGGGGCGGGCGATGTAGTCGTCGAACTCCGCCTCGATGGGCTTGAACTGGCTGTGCACCCAGCTCAAAGCGGCATAGCAGTCTTTGACGCTCGGCACCACCACACGCAGCGCACGGATGTCGAACACCTGGTCGAAGTTCAGCGACTTGCCGCGCATCTTCTTGACGATGCTGTAGATGTGCTTGGGCCGGCCCTGCACGCTGGCACTGATGCTGCGCGCGCGCAGCTCGGATTCGAGACGGCTGCGCACCTGCTCCATGTACAGCTCGCGCTCCACGCGCTTCTCGTCGAGCAGGCGGGCCACCTCCTTATAGGTCTCGGGCTCCAGGAAGCGGAAGGCCAGATCTTCCAGCTCCCACTTCATCTGCCAGATGCCCAGGCGGTTGGCCAGCGGCGCGAACACCTGCAGCGCCTCGCGCGCGATGGCCGGCGATACCGGGCGCTTGGCTGCGGCATAAAAGCGCAGCGTCTGCAGGCGGGACGCCAGGCGCAGCATCACCACGCGCAGGTCGCGCGAGAAGGCCAGCAGCATCTTGCGCACGTTCTCGGTCTGCGTGGCCGCATCGTCCACCTGCTGGCCCGTCACCTGCGCCTCGCGCGCCTGCAGTTGCACGCGCATGAGCTTGGTGGTCTCCAGCGCCAGCGCGGCGAAATTGCTACCGAAGGCCTTGGTGATCACTTCCTCGGGCTTGTTCAGGTGCGAGCAGGCATACACCAGATAGACCGCCGCCTGCATGGTTTCCGAGCCGCCCAGGTGCTTGAGGATGGCGGACACCGCATCGGCATGGACGAGGGTGTTCTCTCCGGTTTCCAACGTTTCGCCGATCAAGAGCGGCTCGGCAAAGGCGCGGGCGCGCACCAGGGCGTCGGCATGCTCCGGTCCCGCCTGCGCGGTGGCTGCGATGAGCTGCGGCACCGCCTCGGGTCGGGGCCCGGCGGCCGCGCCCTGCCCCATGGGCAGATGGCCGATGGAACTGCTCTTCATGCTGTCAACTCCTCCTGCCGCTCCAGCAGGAACTGCGCGACCACGGCCACCTGGTCCGGCTGCACCAGCGTCGGCGCGTGGCCCACGCCGGCGAACTCCACCAGCCGCGCACGCGGGCCGCGCGCGGTCATCTCGCGCGCCGTGGCGCTGGACAACAGGTCCGAGTCCGCGCCGCGCAGCAGCAGCACCTGGGCCGGGATCTGGTCGTACAGCTGCCATAGCTGCTGCTCACCCGCCAGCGCGGCCTCGGGCGTGAGGGCGCGAAAGGGCACGGCGATCGCCGGGTCGTAGTGCAGGGCCAAGCCCCCTTGGGGCGCCTCGCGCACCATGGCGCGAGACAGTTCCAGCCACTGCGCAGGTGTGTGCGGCCCGAAGCTGCGCGACACCGCCCACAGCGCGTCGGCCGCCTGCTGCAGCGTCGCGAAATGCGCGGGCTGGCCCAGGTACTGGCCGATGCGCGCGAGCGCCTGCCACTCCACCCGCGGTCCCACATCGTTGAGCACCAGGCGCCGCACGGGTACCGGCAACACTCCCGGCTGGCCGCACAGGCCCGTGCCGATGAGCCCGCCCATGCTCGTGCCCACCCAATCCAGGGTGGCGATGGGGCCCTGGCTATGCAGCTGGACCAGCAAGGCCCGCATGTCGGCCGCGTACACCGGCAATTGGTATTGCATCGGATCGGCCAGCCAATGGCTGCGTCCGCGCCCCACGACATCGGGGCAGACCACGCGCGCATGGCGGGCCAGCGCGCGTGCCAGGGTGTCGAAGTCCCGCCCCTGGCGTGCCAGCCCGTGGACGCAGATGATCACATGGGGATGGGCCGCGTCGCCCGTCTCGTTCCACTCCCAGTAGGCCATGCGATGGCCTTGTTCCGGGTGGCCGGCGGCCGCGGGGCCGGGGCACGGTACGTATTTCAGCGTAGGTTGAATCATGGAAACGGTACCGTCATGCAGCGCTCGATAATGCCTGCGCTGCATCCTAATTCATTCGGAGAGACTCTCATGTTGAACGGCAAAACCGCCCTCGTCACCGGCTCCACCAGCGGCATCGGCCTGGGCATCGCCAAGGCGCTCGCGCGCCAGGGGGCGAACATCGTGCTCAACGGCTTTGGCGACGTGGACGGTCCGCGCGCCGAGGTGCTGGCCGCCGGCGAGGCCGCAGGCGCCCGCGTGGCCTACCACGGCGCGGACATGAGCCGCCCCGCGGAGATCGAGGACATGCTCAAGTACGCCGCATCCCAGTTCGGCCGCGTGGACATCCTGGTCAACAACGCCGGCATCCAGCACGTGGCCAGCGTGCAGGACTTCCCCGTGGAGAAGTGGGACGCCATCATCGCCATCAACTTGACCAGCGCCTTCCACACCACGCGCCTGGCACTGCCCGGCATGCTGGCCAATGACTGGGGCCGCATCATCAACGTGGCGTCGGTACACGGCCTGGTGGGATCGGCGCAGAAGTCGGCCTACGTGGCGGCCAAGCACGGCATCGTGGGCCTGACCAAGGTGACGGCGCTGGAGACCGCCCCGACGGGCGTGACCTGCAACGCGATCTGCCCCGGCTGGGTGCTCACGCCGCTGGTGCAAAAGCAGGTGGACGCCAAGGCCGCCGCGCTGGGCATCTCCAATGAAGAAGCCAAGAAAGTGCTGCTGGGCGAGAAGGAGCCCTCCATGCAGTTCACCACACCCGAAGAGCTGGGTGAACTGGCCGTGTTCTTCTGCTCGGCCGCCGCCAACAACGTGCGCGGCGTGGCATGGAATATGGACGGCGGCTGGGTGGCGCAGTAAGATCGCTATCAACAAGATAGCTGGTAACGCCCGATTGGCGGGCGCTGCAGTCCAAAATGGCTGATAGCGGCCGCTGGGGTCACTTGAGCTGCACCGAGCCAGCCACCGTCACCACCACCTGGGCCTTGCCGGCCTCCACAGGCACGGGAGCGTCGGACGCATAGGATGCTGCCTTGGCCTCCATGGCCATCATGCGCGGGCGCGGGCCGGGCGACATCTCATTGCTGTTCACCGCCACCTCGCGCAGCGAGTAGCCGCCAAAACCAAAGCCCCGCGCCAGTTCGGAGGCGCGTGCCTTGAAGGCCTCGATGGCCTGTGCCTGGGCCTCGGTCTCCACCTTGGCCCGCGCCTCGCGCGACAGGTCGAATGCGATCTGGCTGATGGACATGCTCTGGATCTTGCCCGCCGTGGCCGTGATGCGCGGGAAGTCGCGCCCTTCCAGCACCAGCTCGGCGCGGCCCTGCCAGCCGGTGATCTTGCCGTCCTTGCCGTAGCGCGGGTACATGCCGAAGGCCCCCGTGCGCACGTCCATCTGCTGCGGCTGGGCGGCGCGGCGGGCTTCGGCCAGCGCGGCGTCCAGCGCCTGTTTGAGTTGCGTTTGCACGCCTGCGGCGTCCGCGGCTTCCTTGGTGGCGGCCAGCGTCAGCACCAGCAAGTCCTGCTGCACCTGCACCGTGCCCGATGCGGAGAGCTGCAGCACGTTCTGCGGCGGCGCCAAAGGATTCTGAGCGTAAGCGGCCACAGCGCCCGCCATCAGTGCGCAAGCAGCTATTGTTTTTATAGTTCTTTGCATGGTGTTCCTTTTCTTGGGTTGACGTTGTACGGGCATGTGCAGCATGCCCCAGGACCGACGCTAACCGCGTCAGCGCAGCGCTGGCATGAATGCCGGGTAATGTCGTTGCGAGGTGTCGCAAAACCTGTAACAGTTGGTCAGACCCCGGGGTAAAACCGGACTTTCCGTTCGCAAGCTGGTCAGAATCGGCTCTGTTACAAATTGGACTGGGAAAGAAAGCATGGCTTCAACAACCAACCGTACCGACAAAGTTCTCGTGGTGGATGACGATGCGCGCATCCGCGACCTGCTGCGCCGCTACCTCACCCAGGAAGGCTTTGAAGTTATGGTCGCGGAAGACGGCAAGGCCCTCAACCGCATCCTGCTGCGCGAGACCGTGGACCTGATCGTGCTGGACCTGATGATGCCGGGTGAAGACGGCCTGTCGATCTGCCGGCGCCTGCGCGCGGCCAATGACCGCACGCCCATCATCATGCTGACCGCCAAGGGCGAGGACGTGGACCGCATCGTGGGCCTGGAAGTGGGCGCCGACGACTACCTGGGCAAGCCCTTCAACCCGCGCGAACTGCTGGCCCGCATCCACGCCGTGCTGCGCCGCCGCCCGCCGCAGGAGGCCCCGGGCGCACCGTCGGGCGACAACGAAGTGGTGACCTTCGGCCCCTTCACCTTCGACCTGGGCACGCGCGCGCTGCAAAAGAACGGCGAGGAACTGCCGCTGACCACGGGCGAATTCGCCATGCTGAAAGCCCTGGTGCGCCACCCGCGCCAGCCGCTGTCGCGCGAAAAGCTCGCGCTGCTGGCGCGCGGGCGCGAGTTCGAGCCGTTCGACCGCAGCCTGGACGTGCAGATCTCGCGCCTGCGCAAGCTGGTCGAGGTGGACGCCGCCGCGCCGCGCTACATCCAGACCGTTTGGGGTGTGGGCTACGTGTTCGTGCCGGACGGCACGAACTGACCAGGGCATCCCATCCGAAAGGAACGGCGGCCCACTCCATCGGCACGCCGTGCCCTGCATGACCGCTTGCACGCCACCTTGACATGAGCGCCACCCACGACGCGCCTTCCGATGCCACCAGCCCCGCGCCGCTGGAAACGTCCGCCAGCCGGCGGGCCCAGCGTGCGCGCGTGGGGCTGAACCTCTTCTGGCGCACCTTCTTCCTGCTGGCGGTGCTGCTGATCGGCAGCATCATGGCGTGGCTGCAGACGCTGCGCGCGCTGGAGTTCGAGCCCCGCGCTCTGCAGACGGCGCAGCAGATTGCATCGTTGGTCAACCTGAGCCGCGCGGCGCTCATTCACTCCGACGCCATCGCGCGCGTGTCGCTGCTCAAGACCATGGCCGACCAGGAGGGCGTGCGCATCCTGCCGCGCGAGCCGGGTGACAAGTTCGAGCTGCTCTCGCCCTCCCCGCTCGGCTCGCGCCTGACCGAAGAACTCACCCAGCGCCTGGGGCCCGGCACCATCGTGGCCGCCAGCGTGAATGGCGAGAAGGGGCTGTGGGTGGGCTTCACCATCAATGGCGACCCCAACTGGATGCTGATGGACCGTTCGCGCCTGAGTGCCGCTGGCGGCAAGACCTGGATGATCTGGTTGATCACCGCAGGCGCGCTGTCGCTGGCGGGTGCCGCCGTCATCGCGCGGCTGATCAACCGTCCGCTCAAGCAGCTCAGCGACGCGGCCAACCGCGTGCGCGACGGCGACTTTGCCAACAGCCGCCTGGACGAAGAGGCCGTGACCAGCGAGATCCGCGAGGTCAACATCGGCTTCAACCGCATGGCGCAAAAGCTCGCCAAGCTGGAGCAGGACCGCGCGGTGATGCTGGCCGGCATCTCGCACGACCTGCGCACGCCGTTGGCGCGGCTGCGCCTGGAAACCGAGATGAGCGTCACCGACGACGTGGCGCGCGAGCACATGGTGGCCGACATCGTGCAGTTGGACGCCACCATCGACAAGTTCCTGGACTATGCGCGGCCCGACACCACGGTGGCCCTGAGCCCCGTCAACCTGCATGGCGTGGTGTCGTCCTGCGTGTACGCGGTGCAGGACCACCGCGAGTTGCAGATCTCGATGAACGTGCCCGAGGACCTGATCGTGATGGCCGACGAGGTGGAGCTGGCGCGCGTGATCTCCAACCTGCTGGAGAACGCCCGTCGCTACGGCAAGAACCGCGAAACCGGCATCACCACCGTGGACATCGCCGCCAAGGCGCGCGAGAAGTGGGTGCTGATGAAGCTGCGCGACCACGGGCCCGGCGCACCACCCGAGCAACTGGCCAACCTCACCAAACCGTTCTTTCGCGGCGACTCCGCGCGCACGGCCGCGGCCGGCGCGGGCCTGGGCCTGTCGATCGTGGACAAGACCGTGCAGCGCATGGGGGGCATCTTCGCGCTGGCCAACTCGGGCTCGGGCGGGCTGGTGGCCCACATCCAGTTGCAGCGCGCGATGAATCTACGGCAGGGCCAGGACCCCCAGCAGCGCCTGCAGCGCCCGCAGATCAAGCGCCACCTGCCACCGCGCAGCGGTGTGCCGCCATCTCAGCAAAATTGATAGCAGCCAGCGCTTGCTGCGTGGCTGATTTACAGCGTTTCCTGCCGGAAACCGGCACTCTTCCAGCGCAAGCAGCTATTTTTTGAATAGCAACACGGCGGCGCGCGCCTCGATGGACAGGCCCTGCCCCACGGGGCCCAGGCGCTCGGCGGTCTTGGCCTTCACGTTCACTTGGTCCAGCACCAGGCCCAGCGCGCCGGCGATGCGCTCGCGCATGGCGGGGATGTGCGCCGCCAGGCGCGGCGCCTGCGCAACGACTGTGCTGTCAATGTTGCCGATGGCGTAGCCCGTGTCGCCCACGCGGCGCGCCGCCTCCTCCAGCAGCGCCACCGAGTCCGCGCCCTTGAAGCGCGCGTCGGTGTCGGGGAAGTGGCTGCCGATGTCGCCCAGCGCCGCAGCGCCCAGCAGCGCATCGGTGATGGCATGCAGCAGCACATCGGCATCGGAATGGCCCAGCAAGCCCATGGCGTGCGGGATCTCCACCCCGCCGATGACCAGGCGCCGCCCGGGCACCAGCGCATGCACGTCCCACCCTTCGCCGATTCTGAAATTCATGCCCATTGCGTTCGCCGCCCTCATGCCTTGGAAGAAAAGAAAGTCTTGACCGGGTCGCTCGCCGCGGCGCCGCGTTCGCCGCCAAAGCGCTCCAGCGTGGCGCCGTGCATGCGCTGGGCCAGCACGGCCTCGGCCAGCGCGAAGTCCTCGGGGTAGGTCACCTTGAAGTTCTGCGCGCCGCCAGGCACCAGGCGCGGGCGCAGGCCCATGGCCTCCATGGCACTGGCCTCGTCGGTGGCGGTGGCGCCCACCCGCTCCAGCGCATGGCGCAGCGCACCGATGCGGAACATCTGCGGCGTCTGCGCCAGCCATTTGTCGCTGCGGTCCACGGTGGCTGCCACGCGCACGCCACCGGGGCCGTCGCTCGCCACCTTGAGCGTGTCCGCCAGCTTATGCGCCAGCAGCCCGCCCACGCTGTCGTGCTGGCAGGCGTCGATGAGCGCATCGATCTGCTGCGCCGTCACCAGGCAGCGCGCCGCATCGTGCACCAGCGCCCAGTCCTCATCCTGCGCGCCGCGCGATTGCAGGGCCTTCAGGCCGCCCAGCACCGTGTCGGCGCGCGCGGGCCCGCCGCAGGGCACGGCAAAGAAGGCCGGGTGGGGGTGACCGTCGAAGAAGGTGTCGCCCGCGGCCACGGCCACCAGCGTGCCCGCCAGGCGCGCCACGCCCGCAAAGGCCGCCAGCGTGTGCAGCACCATCGGGTGACCCGCCACCGTGTGGTACTGCTTGGGCAGCACGGGGGGGCCGTCCTGCCCGCCCCTGCGCACGGCGCGCGTGCCGGTGCCGGCGCAGGGCACCAGCCCCCAGAAGCGCCCGGCCACAGGGCGAGCAGGGGTGGTGGGCGGCAGCAGGTCGGTCATGGGCGGGCATTCTAAAATCCCCGGTCGTCGTCTTGAGCCTCGTGGCGCACACTGCTCCGTGTCCTGCGCCCTATCCCACACCATGGGGCGACGCCACCTGCATGCAGCTGCCCAAACTCTCCCCCGGAAAACGATTCACCCTGCCCCGCCCCGTGGGCAGCGCCGACGCCTTGCTGCTGGCCCGCCTGGGCGAGCGTGAAAAGGCCGCAGGCCGCACCACCGCCATCGTCACCGCCGATGCAACCGACGCCCAGCGCCTCATCGACGAGATGGCCTTCTTCGCGCCCGAGTTGCGCTGCGCGCTGTTTCCCGACTGGGAAACGCTGCCCTACGACAGCTTCTCGCCGCACCAGGACCTGATCAGCGAGCGGCTGGCCACACTCTGGCGCATCCAGCAGCGCGACAAGGACACGGGCGCCGACGTGGTGCTGGTGCCGGCCACCACGGCGCTGTACCGGCTGGCGCCGCCGTCGTTCCTCGCGGGCTACACCTTCCATTTCAAGGTCAAGCAGAAGCTGGACGAGGCCAAGCTGCGCGCCCAGCTCACGCTCGCGGGCTACCAGCATGTGTCCCAGGTGGTGGGCCATGGCGAATACGCGGTGCGCGGCGGGTTGATCGACCTGTTCCCGATGGGTTCGGCCGTGCCGTACCGGGTGGACCTGTTCGACGACGAGATCGACTCCATCCGCACGTTCGACCCCGACAGCCAGCGCAGCCTCTACCCGGTGCCCGAGGTGCGCCTGCTGCCCGGGCGCGAGTTCCCCATGGACGACGCGGCGCGCGCCAAGTTCCGCCAGCGCTGGCGCGAGCTGCTGGAGGGCGATCCCACGCGCAGCCGCATCTACAAGGACATGGGCAACGGTGTGGCCACGGCGGGCATCGAGTACTACCTGCCGCTGTTCTTCGATGAGACGGCCACCGTGTTCGATTACCTGGGCAACGAAGCCACCGTGGTGCTGCACGGCGACCTAGAGACAGCCTTCCAGCGCTTCTGGCAGGACACGCGCGACCGCTACCGCCTGATCCAGGGCGACCCGGACCACCCCACCCTGCCGCCGGAGGCGCTGTTCCTGGGCGCCGAGCAGTTCTACGCCCAGGCCAACCAGCATGCCCAGTTGTCGCTGCGCCCCGGTGTGGAAGACGTGGCGGACAACGCGCAGTTCCAGAAGCTGCCCGACCTGTCCGTGGTGCGCGGCGCCGAGGACCCGCTGGCGCGGCTGCAGGCGCACATCCGCGCCACCGGGCAGACCGGCCAGCGCGTGCTGCTGCTGGCTGAAAGCGACGGCCGGCGCGAGAGCCTGCTGGATTTCCTGCGGGCCTCGGGGTTGAACCCGCCGGCCTTCGACTCGCTGGCTGAGTTCCAGTCCACGCCCGAGGAACGTGTGGGCATCGCCACGGCGGCGCTGGCCTCGGGCTTCGCGTGGATGGAAGAAGGCCTGGACCTGGTCACCGAGACCGAGCTGTTCGCCGCTGGCTCCACCACGCGCCGGCGCAAGAAGCAGGAGCAGGCCAGCGACGTCGAAGCGCTGATCAAGGACCTGTCCGAGCTGAAGGTGGGCGACCCCGTGGTGCACAACCAGCACGGCATCGGGCGCTACCGCGGCCTCATCCACATGGATGTGGGCAACAAGAACCCCGACGGCAGCCCCGCGCTGCAGGAGTTCCTGCACCTGGAATACGCCGACAAGGCCGTGCTCTACGTGCCTGTGAGTCAGCTACAACTCATCGGCCGCTACACGGGCGTGTCTGCCGACGAGGCCCCGCTGCACAAGCTGGGCAGCGGCCAGTGGGAAAAGGCCAAGCGCAAGGCCGCCGAGCAGGTGCGCGACGCCGCGGCCGAGCTGCTCAACATCTACGCCCGCCGCGCCGCGCGGGAGGGGCATGCCTTCCGCTACTCGCCCAACGACTACGAGCAGTTCGCCAACGACTTCGGCTTCGAGGAGACCGCGGACCAGAAGGCCGCGATCCACGCCGTGGTGCAGGACATGATCAGCCCGCGCCCCATGGACCGGCTGGTCTGCGGCGACGTCGGCTTTGGCAAGACCGAGGTCGCACTGCGTGCCTGCTTCGTGGCCGTGGCCGGGGGCAAGCAGGTGGCGTTCCTGGCGCCCACCACGCTGCTGGCCGAGCAGCACTACCGCACGCTGAGCGACCGCTTCAGCAAGTGGCCCGTGAAGGTGGCCGAGGTCTCGCGCTTTCGCTCGGGCAAGGAGATCACCGCCGCCGTGAAAGGCATTGCCGACGGCACGGTGGACATCGTCGTGGGCACGCACAAGCTGCTCAGCGAATCGACCCAGTTCAAGAACCTGGGCCTGCTCATCATCGACGAGGAACACCGCTTCGGCGTGCGCCACAAGGAGGCGATGAAGCAGTTCCGCGCCGAGGTGGATGTGCTCACGCTCACCGCCACGCCGATCCCGCGCACCATGGGCATGGCGCTGGAGGGGCTGCGCGACCTGTCCGTGATCGCCACCGCGCCGCAGCGGCGCCTGGCCATCAAGACCTTCGTGCGCAACGAAGGCACGGGCGTGATCCGCGAGGCCGTGCTGCGCGAGCTCAAGCGCGGCGGCCAGTGCTACTTCCTGCACAACGAGGTCGAGACCATCGAGAACCGGCGCCAGAAGCTCGAAGAGATATTGCCCGAGGCGCACATCGCCGTGGCCCACGGCCAGATGCCCGAGCGCGAGCTGGAGCGCGTGATGCGCGACTTCGTGGCCCAGCGCTACAACATCCTGCTGTGCTCGACCATCATCGAGACCGGCATCGACGTGCCCACGGCCAACACCATCATCATCAGCCGCGCCGACAAGTTCGGCCTGGCGCAGCTGCACCAGTTGCGCGGGCGCGTGGGGCGCAGCCACCACCAGGCCTACGCCTACCTGATGGTGCCCGACATCGACGGCCTGACCAAGCAGGCGCAGCAGCGCCTGGACGCCATCCAGCAGATGGAGGAGCTGGGCAGCGGCTTCTACCTGGCCATGCACGACCTGGAGATCCGCGGCGCGGGCGAGGTGCTGGGCGAGAGCCAGAGCGGCAACATGATGGAGATCGGCTTCCAGCTCTACAACGAGATGCTGGCCGAGGCCGTGAAGCAGCTCAAGGCCGGCAAGGAGCCCGACCTGCTCGCCCCCATGCAGGCCGCCACCGACATCAACCTGCACGCCCCGGCCCTGCTGCCCGACGACTATTGCGGCGATGTGCACCTGCGCCTGTCGTTCTACAAGAAGCTGGCCACGGCCAAGACCGGCGACCAGATCGATGGCCTGCTCGAAGAGATCGTGGACCGCTTCGGCAAGCTGCCGCCGCAGGCGCAGACGCTGATCGACGTGCACCGTCTGCGCGTGCTGTCCGCGCCCTACGGCGTCGTGAAGGTGGATGCCGCCCCCGGCGTGATCACCATCACCTTCAAGCCGCAGCCCCCGGTGGACCCGATGGCCATCATCCACCTGATCCAGAAAAACAAGCACATCAAGCTGGCGGGCAATGAGAAGCTGCGCATCGAACGCGAGCTGCCCGACCCCGCCGCGCGCGCCCAGATGGTGCGCGACGTGCTGCGCAGCCTGGGCCAGCCGCTGGCCGAGGCGCAGGCCGCCGTCCCCGCCTAGGCAGATCCATGGCACTGGAAGCCGCCCTCGCCCTGCTGGCACTGGCCTTCGCGCTGGCCGCGCGGCCCTGGCGGCTGCTGGGCAGCCGCAAACCGTTGGCGCACGAGGCCCATGGCGCACCTGCCACGCTGTGGACGCCGCTGCTCGCCACGCTCGTGCTGCTGCCCTGGGCCTGGGCCCTGCCTACGCTGCACCGCATGCCGCTGCAGCTGCAGTGGTCAGGCGCCTGCCTGGTGCTGCTCATGCTGGGCTGGCCGCTGGCGGTTCCGGCCCTGCTGGCCGTCGGCACGATCGCCGCGCTGGTCTCGCCCAGCCTGGGCTGGGGCGACGCGCTGGGCCTGGCCGTGTGGCAGGGCATCGTCCCCGCCACGCTCGCGCTGCTCGTGGGCGTGCTGCTGCGGCGCCTGGCGGGCGCGCGTGCGCTCACCGGCGTGCGCATCTTCATCTACGTGCTGGGCCGGGGCTTCCTGGGCACGGCGCTGTGCGTGTTCGTGGCAGGCTCGCTGTCGCAATGGGCGGGCCATGTGCTGCCGGGCGTGGGCGAGCAGTTGTCGCTGGTGGCGCGCTGGCTCATGGCCTGGGGCGATGGCATGGTCACGGGCATGCTGTGCGCGGTGTTCGTGGCCTTCAAGCCCGGGTGGCTGGCCACCTGGTCCGACCAGCTGTACCTGCCCAAGCCCTGAACGACAATCCCTCTTTTTCGCATCCGCTCTACTCCGCTTCCATGTCCCAGACTCCTTTTGAATTTGCCCCAGGTCTCGTCGTGCAGGGCATCACGCCGCCGCTGCGGCTGGCCGACTACAAGCTCATCGCCTTCGACATGGACTCCACGCTCATCAGCATCGAATGCGTGGACGAGATCGCCGACGCCGCCGGCCGCAAGGCCGAGGTGGCTGCCATCACCGAGGCCGCCATGCAGGGCCTGATCGCCGACTACAAGGAAAGCCTGCGCCAGCGCGTGGCGCTGCTCAAGGGCGTGGGCACGGACCACCTGGAGCGCGTGTTCACCGAGCGCCTGCGCTTCAACCCCGGCGCGGCCGAACTCATCGCCGCCGCCAAGGCCGCGGGGCTGGCCACGCTGCTCGTTTCGGGTGGATTCACTTTCTTCTCCGACCGCGTGAAGGCGCACCTGGGGATCGACTTCGCACGCTCCAACGTGCTGGAGATCGAGAACGGCCTGCTCACCGGCCGCATGGTGGACCAACCCTGGGGCGACATCTGCGACGGCGCGGAAAAACGGCGCACCCTGCTGGAGGTCGCCTCGCTGATGGGCATCGACGCGCGCCAGACCATCGCCGTGGGCGACGGGGCCAACGACCTGCCCATGATGGGCGCGGCCGGGCTGTCCGTGGCCTACCACGCCAAGCCCGCCGTGCGCGCACAGGCCCGCGTGGCCATCAACCAGGGTGGACTGGACCGGCTGCTGGAAGTGCTGCGCTGAGTCTCATACGGCAACCCATTGAAGCTCTCATATTCATAGCTGTTAGCGCTTTTTAAATAAGCGCTTGAATGGTTTTTTGGCAAAATTTCATAGGATAAAGAACCCATTCCATATATGAATATAAAAATAAAAACGACTTGCGGCTGAGTCGTCCCGCTTACACTTCACACCCTGGCCATCGCCCTCTTGCACAGGGCGGTGCTCTCAAGTCACCGCTACAAGGAAACCGTTCTCCATGCTGAAGAAAACCCTGTCCGCCATTGCCCTGGCCGCTGCCGCGCTGGGCGCGCAAGCCGCCGACGTGCTCAAGGTAGCCGCCACGGCCGTGCCGCACGCGGAGATCCTGAACTTCGTGAAGCCCCAGCTCAAGGCCCAGGGCCTGGACCTGCAGGTCAAGGAATTCAGCGATTACGTGCAGCCCAACGCCGCCGTCGAGGACAAGCAGCTGGACGCCAACTTCTTCCAGCACCAGCCCTACCTGGACAGCTACAACAAGGACCGCAAGAGCAGCCTGGTGGCCGTGCCCAACGGCAAGATCCACGTGGAGCCCTTTGGCGCCTACTCCAGCAAGATCAAGAACGTGAAGGACTTGAAGGACGGCGCCACCGTGGCCATTCCCAACGATCCCTCCAACGGCGGCCGCGCGCTGATCCTGCTGGCCAAGCAGGGCCTGATCGAGCTGAAGGATCCCAAGAGCCTCACGCCCACGCCGCTGGACGTGGTGAAGAACCCCAAGAAGCTCAAGTTCAAGGAGCTCGAAGCCCCGCTGCTGCCGCGTGCGCTGGCCGATGTGGACCTGGCCCTGATCAACACCAACTACGCGATCGAAGCCAAGCTCAACCCCACCAAGGATGCGCTGTTCATCGAAGGCGCCGACTCGCCCTACACCAACATCGTGGCGGCCCGTGCCGACCGCGCCAACGACCCCAACATCGCCAAGCTGATCAAGGCGCTGCACACGCCCGAGGTGAAGAAGTTCATCCAGGACAAGTACAAGGGCGCCGTGGTCCCCGCGTTCTGACCGCGCACCGCGCAGCGGCAACGCTGTACGAAGAAAAGCGCTGCCGCGGCAGCGCTTTTTTCATGGGTGGGGCACGACGTCAGGCACCCTGCCACACCCACCAGGCCAGCACGAACATCATCGCGCCCGTCAGCGTGTCCAGCACGCGCCAGGCGCGCGGGTTGGCAAACACGCCCTGCAGGCGCCGCCCGGCGAAGGCCAGCACCACGAACCAGGTCAGGCTGGCCGACGCCGCCCCCAGCACGAACACCCACTTGAGCCAACCATCCTGGCGCGCACCGATGGAGCCGATCAGCACCACCGTGTCCAGGTACACATGCGGGTTGAGCAGCGTGATGACGGCCAGGCCGCTGAGCACGCCCAGCACCCCGCGCGCCACGCGTTCGCCACCCGAGGCGTTCAGCCCCGCGTCCGGTGCGAAGAAAGCACGATGCCAGGCAAACAAGCCGTAGGCCAGCAGGAACAGCGCCCCGCCCAGTTGCAGCGCATGCGCCAGCGTGGGCGAACGGCCCAGCACCTGCGCCATGCCGGCCACGCCCAGCGCCACCAGCAGCGCGTCGCTGGCCACGCACCACGCCACGCAGGCGCGCACGTGTTGACCCTGCACCGCCTGGCGCAGCACGTACAGGTTCTGCGCTCCGATGGAGACGATGAGCGACAGGCACACGGTGAAGCCCGTGAGCCAGGAGGAAGCGGCGGCGTGTTGAGTGAACATGCGCCTGATGGTAGGCCGCGCATTCATTTAAGTACACTTCAAACTTCTAACCGATATTAAGTAAAACTGAATGCTGGACTACGCTGGACTGGAAGCCTTGGCCGCCGTGGTGCGCGAAGGCAGCTTCGAGCGGGCGGCGCGCCGCCTGCACGTAACGCCATCGGCCGTGTCGCAGCGCATCAAGCAGTTGGAGGAGCGCGTGGGACAGGTGCTGGTGCAGCGCGGCAGCCCCTGCACCGGCACCGACGCCGGACGCCGGCTGTGCCTGCACCTGGAACAGGTGGCGCTGCTGGAAAACCAGTTGCGCCGTACCAACCCCGACCTGCTGCCCGACATGCCCGCGCCGGCACCAACGCTCAAGCTGGCCGTCAACGCGGATTCGCTGTCCACCTGGTTCATGGACGCCATGGCCGCCTTCACCGCGGGCGGCAACGAACTGCTGGACCTGCGCATCGACGACCAGGAGCACACGGGCGAGCGGCTGCGCCAGGGCGAGGTGATTGCCGCCGTCACCGCCACGGGCACGGCCATCGCCGGCTGCAACACCTGGCCGCTGGGCACCATGCGCTATGTGGCCGCCGCCAGCCCCGGATTCATTGCGCGGCACTTTGCCGACGGTGTGACGGCGGCCACGCTGGCGCGCGCGCCGATCATGACCTTCGACCGCAAGGACCGGCTGCAAGACCAATGGATGCAGGCGCACGGCCTCACGTCGCGCACGCATGCACCCAGGCACTTCCTGCCGTCCAACTTTGGCTACGTGCGCGCCTGCGAGGTGGGCATGGGGTGGGGCATGCACCCGCTGACGCTGATCGGCCAGCAACTGGCCGAGGGCCGTCTGGTGCAGTTGCTGCCGAACACCGCCATGGACGTGCCGCTGTACTGGGCCCACCCGCGCACGGCGCAGGTGGCGCTGGAGCGCCTCACCCAGTGCGTGATGGCGGCGGCGCGCCAGTGGCTGGAGCCGCCGCTGGCGGCCTGAATCATCAAAAAGTAGAGCGCTTCGCGCTTGCAGGTAAAGCGCTGGAGCCTGTTTCTATGCCAATGTCTCGGGGCGGGTGATGGGCAACCCAGGCACCCAGCGCATGGACTGCACCAGCGCCGCCCCGCCCTGCCGCTGCGCAGCGATGGACGGGGTGACCAGATCGGCCACGGTGAAGCTGTCCAGCACTGCAAGGTAGGCCCGCGTGGCGTCGGACAGCACGGCTTGCAGACGGCAGTGGCTGCTCATGCGGCATTGGTTCAACTCGGCATTGAAACACTCGACCATGTCGAAGTCGGTCTCCGTCATGCGCACGATCTGGCCCAGGTTGATCTCGCTGGCGGGCTTCATCAGGCGCATGCCGCCACCACGCCCGCGCGTGGTGTCCAGCAGCCCCTGGGCCGCGAGTTGCTGCACGATCTTCGTGAGATGGCTGCGCGAGATGCCGTGTGCCTCGGCCACCTCGCTGATGGTCACGGGCTGCTCGCGCTCCTGGCAGGCGGCGCAGTACATGAGCACGCGCAGCGTGTAGTCGGTCCACTGGGTCAGTCGCATGGTTGCACCAAGGGTTCACACAAAGATTCACTCTATGTGGATTTTAATGAATAAAATATTCATCACAAGTGAACCTTTAAGGAAGCCCCATGAATACCGCCACATCTCCCTCCCTCGACCCCCGTCAGGCCATCGGCCAGATTGCCGTTGAACTGCCTGGCGCGACCGCCGTGTTCCGCCGCCTGAAGCTGGACTTCTGCTGCGGCGGCCAAGTGCCGCTGGAACAGGCGGCCGCGGACAAAGGCCTGGACCTGCAGGCCGTGGTGGATGAGCTTTCCGCCCTGCAACGCCCCAACGAGCTGCCCGACGCGGGCACACCCACGGAACTGATCGACCACATCGTCGCGCGCTACCACGAGGTGCACCGCGCCCAGTTGCCCGAGCTGGTGCGCATGGCGCGCCGCGTGGAAGCCGTGCACCGCGACAACCCCAACACGCCGCACGGCCTGGCCGACGCGCTGGAAGAGATGCAGCAGGAGCTGCTGACCCACATGCACAAGGAGGAAGCCATCCTGTTCCCCATGCTGCGCAGCGGCGGCAACGCCTTCGTGACCCAACCCATCGGCATGATGCGCAGCGAGCACGTGGACCACGGCGAGGCACTGGAGCAGATCGCGCGCCTGACCAACGACATCACCCCGCCCATGGGCGCCTGCAACACCTGGCGCGCGCTGTATGCGGGCCTCGCGCAGCTCAGCGACGACCTGGTGAACCACATCCACCTGGAGAACAACGTGCTGTTCCCGCAGTTCGAGGCCGGCGCCTCGCAGGGCTGCGGCAGCGGCTCGGCATGTTCGTGCAGCGGCGGCTGATGCCCGTCAGCGGCGCGCGCCAACGGGCGTGAGCCGGTAGGCGCGGACGGGGCCCGCATGGCGGCGCTCCGCGCCCTTGCGTAAAAAGCGTGAAAGCGGCCCGCGACTGCCGCTCACCGCCCTGGCGCAGCGCGCAGCGGGGCCAGCAGATCGCGCAAGCCGTTATGGTCCAGCTCGTACATCAGCGCGAGAAGCTGGCCGATCTCGCCGCGCGGAAACCCCTCGCGGGCGAACCAATGCAGGTAGTTGGCGGGCAGATCGGCGATCACCGTGCCACGGTGTTTGCCAAACGGCATCTCGCGCGTCAGCAGCAACTGCAGGCGCCGCGCATCGCAGCCCGGCACCGCGGGACCCGCCCCTTCCATCACATCCCCAGTCCACCGTAGCGGAACGCGATGCCCGTGAGCACGAAGCCCACCGACAGCAGCGTGACGGCCGCCACGTGCCACGCCATCAGCGGCAGCGTGCGTGCGCTCAGCGTGGGAATGACGCGCAACCGCGCATGGGCGGCCACCAACAGCGTGGCGGCCAGCAGCGCGAGCTTGAGCGACACGGCGCGTTCCAGTGGCGCATCAGGGCTGAACCACCGCCCCCAGTCGGGCACGAGTTGCAAGGCCATCCACAGCCCGGTGGCGACCTGGATGAGCAGCGCGGGCATGCCCACGTGTTCGTAGCCCTGCTCGAAGTCCAGCAGCGCCTGGGGCGACCGCTGGCGCAGCGCGCGCGGCAGCACGGTGAATGCCAGCACCAGATGGCCGCCGGTCCAGACGGTGGCGGCCAGCAGGTGCAATGCAAAGACGTAGGGATACATGGCGCCGGTCCTCGGGCGTCAGGCGCGGCGCGCCTGCAGCGGATAGGCCGGGTCGGTGAAGCCCGGCGTCGACGGATGGCCGGGGGCCACCAGGCTGTCGATGAGCGCCTCGTCCTCGGGCGTGACCGCATAGTCCAGCGCCGGCAGGTAGTCTTGCCACTGCGCCAGCGTGCGCGGCCCGGCGATGACGGAGCTGACGCCGCGGTGCGCCAGCACCCAGGCCGTGGCGAACTGCGCAAGCGTGATGCCCCGGGCCTCGGCATGCAGCTTGAGCTGCTGGGCGATCTGGAGCGACTCCTCGCGGAACTCGGTCTCGCCCATGCGGCGGTCGCCGCGCCCGGCACGTGTGCCTTGCTGGGGTGCCTGGCCTGGCAGGTACTTGCCGGTCAACACACCGCGCGCCACGGGGCTGTAGGGCGTCACGCCCAGCCCGTAATGCTGGCAGGCCGGCAGGATCTCCACCTCGGGCATGCGGTTGAGCAGGTTGTAGTACGGCTGGCACACCACGGGGCCGGGCATGCCGATGCGGCGCGCACCGTGCACCAGCTCGGCAATACGCCAGCCGCGGAAATTGGACACGCCCCAGTAGCGGATCTTGCCCGCGCGCAGCAGCGCATCGATGGCGAACAGCGGCTCCTCCAGGTCCATGCCCTCGTAGTCGCGGTGCAGGTAGAGGATGTCCACATGGTCCGTCTGCAGCCGCGTCAGGCTGGCTTCCACCTCGCGCAGCATCCAGGCGCGCGAGTAGCGGCCCTCGTTGGGCCGTTCAGACATCTTGTTGCCCAGCTTGGTGGCCAACACCCAGTCGTGGCGCTGGCCCTGCAGCAGCGTGCCCAGCATGCGCTCGGACGCGCCCTTGGTGTACACGTCGGCCGTGTCCATGTAGTTCACGCCATGCGCACGCGCGTGGGCCACGATGGAAGCGGCCTCGGCCTTATCCGTCTGGTCGCCGAACATCATCGTGCCCAGGCACAGCGTGGACACCTGGAGCTGGCTCTTGCCAAGAAAGCGGTATTGCATGGGGCAGCCTTCGCTATATAAATAAGAGCTGCTAGCGCTTGATGGACGGGCGCTAGCGGCCAATTTGACGTAAACCTCAGTAATGCGGCGGCAGTTCGTCGCGCAGGCTGCGCACGGTGGCGCCGCCCCCCTCGGGCACCTGCTGGCGCAACTGCGCCACGGTGCGCGCCAACTCGTCGATCTGTTGCTGCTGGCGGTAGATGGTCAGGTTAAGCTGGTCCAGCAGGTCTTCGGTGAAGGCGGCCTTGACCTCCAGCGCCTCCACCCGCTCCTGCGTGCGTGCGTCCACCATCGCCATCAACCCTTGAGCGCCTGCCCGAGGCGCGCCACGCCTTCGCGGATCTTGGCCACATCGGCCGTGGCGAACGACAGGCGCAGCGTGGCCGCATCGGGGTTCTGGCTGAAGAACGGCGTGCCGGGCACGAAGGCCACGCCCTTGTCGATCGCGCGTTTGGCCAATGCGCCGGCATCACGCTCCAGCCCGCGCGCCCCTGTCAGGCGCACCCACAGGAACAGGCCGCCGCGCGGCTGCACGAACTCCACCGCGTCGCCCAGTTCCGCACGCAGCGCATCGCCCATGGCCTGCGCGCGCTCGGCATACACGGCGCGCACATGGGCCAGCGTCGCGGGCATGGCGCCGCTCTTGAGGTACTGCGCGGCCGTGGCCTGGGCAAAGGTGCTGGTATGCGCATCGCTGAACTGCTTGCACATCACGGCGCGCGCCAGCAGCTCGGGCGGTGCGATCAGCCAGCCCACGCGCAGGCCGGGGGACAGCACCTTGCTCAGGCTGCCGCAGTGCGCCAGCCACTCCCGACTGCCCGGCACCTGGGCCGAGAGCGCCAGCAGGCTGGCCGGCGGCGCCTCGCCGAAGTACAGGTCGCCATAGGGGTCGTCCTCCACCACCAGCACCTGGTGCCGCGCAGCCAGTTCCAGCACGCGCTTGCGGCGCTCCAGGCTCAAGGTGGCGCCGCTGGGGTTGCCAAAGGTAGGAATCAGGTAGACCAGCTTGGGGCGGTGCTCGACGATCAGCCGCTCCAGCGCATCGGGCTGCACGCCCTCGCCGTCCACGGGCGCGCTGATCACCTCGGCGCCATAGAGGCGAAAGCACTGGATGGTCGCAAGAAAGGTGGGGCCCTCGACGATCACCTTGTCACCGGGGTCGATCATGGTCTTGCCGAGCAGGTCCAGCGCCTGCTGGCTGCCCGTGGTGACGATGAGCTGCTCGGGCGCCAGCCCCGCCACGCCCTTGCCTTGCATGAAGGTGGCCAGTTGCTCGCGCAGCGGCTGGTAGCCCTCGGTGGCGCCGTACTGCAGCGCGGCGCCGGGCTCCTCGGCCAGCACGCGCTCGCTGGCGGCGCGGATGCCGGCCACGTCGAACATGGCGCTGTCCGGGAAGCCGCCCGCAAAACTGATGATGCCGGGCTTGCCCAGCAGCTTGAACAGTTCGCGGATGGCGGAGGTTTCAACGTTATTCAGGCGGTCGGCAAAGGCAAGCGGCATGGACGGCAATCGGGTGGATGGGTGAAAGACGGTAGCCCCCATTGTCGCCAATTGCCGCGCAGCTTTCCTGCGGCGCGCCCCTCAGCCGGCGACAATCGCCGCCCATGAAGCCCCAGGACATCGAGCCCTTCTTCGCGGCGCTGCAGGCCGCCAACCCGCAGCCCAACACCGAGCTGGAATACACCAACGTATTCGAGCTGCTGGCCGCCGTGCTGCTGTCGGCGCAGGCCACCGACGTGGGTGTGAACAAGGCCACGCGCCGGCTGTTTCCCGTCGCCAATACGCCGCAGGCCGTTCTGGAGCTGGGCCTGGACGGCCTGGAGGGTTACATCAAGACCATCGGCCTGTACCGCACCAAGGCGAAGAACCTGATGCAGACCTGCCGCATCCTGGTGGAGCAGCACGGCGGCCAGGTGCCGCGCACGCGCGAGGCGCTGCAAGCCCTGCCCGGCGTGGGCCGCAAGACCGCCAACGTGGTGCTGAACGTGGCGTTCGGCCAGCCCACCATGGCGGTGGACACGCACATCTTCCGCGTGGGCAACCGCACCGGCCTGGCGCCCGGCAAGAACCCGTTGGCCGTGGAGATGCAGCTGCTGCAGCGCGTGCCACCGCAGTATCTGGTGGACGCCCACCACTGGTTGATTCTGCTGGGCCGCTACGTGTGCCAGGCACGCAAACCGCGCTGCTGGGAATGCGTGGTCGCACCCTGGTGCGACTACGAGCCGAAGACGCCGGCGCCGTTCAACGCGGGTTGATCAACCTTGCGGGGTGCTGCCGCGGCAGCCGCCGGCATCAGCGCACGCCCTGCGCCACCAGCTCAGCCACCAGCGGCTCTCCCAGGTAGTGCGGGCCGTCGAAGGCCAGCACCTCCCACCCCTTGTAGGCATCGATCTGCGGCAGGAACTCCGCCGCCGTGGCGCTGCGGAACCCGCCTTCTGGCGCGGGGCGAAAAGCCTCGGCAATCATCTGCACGCGCGCCTGCCCCAGGCGGTAGGTCAGCACCTGCAAGTACTTCAGCGCAACCTCCGGACTGCGCGCATGCACGCCCACGCCGTCCTGGAAGAACACCCCTACGTCGCCCGGCAGCCAGCGCTCGATCCAGTCCGCCAGCGCGTGCGGGCCAAGGTTGGCGCTGTCATAGGCGCTGATCCACAGCGGGCGTGGCAACTGCGCCAGGCCCTGGGACCACTCTGGCCCCGGCAGCCAGGTGGGATCCACCTCCAGGGGGAAATACCAGCCACCCAGCTTCAGCGGGAGCCGCTGCACGATGGGCACCAGGGCGTGCGCCTGCTCCACCAGAAGCGCCACCGAGGCACGTGCCTGCGCCTCTCCATGCATGGCCGCCAGTCCCACGATCACCTCCTGGGCCCAGGGCTCGGCGGCGATGCGCTCCCAGTCGGGTAGCTCAGCCGCGATCGGAGGCAGGCCGGTGCCCGGCACAAAAGCCTGTGAATCCACCGCCGTCCATTGCACCAACAGGCGGCGAACGCCCAGTTGCGCCCAGTTGCCCTGGGGGCGCAGCGTGCGCAGGCTGGGCTGCCACACCATGCCGCCGAGGTGGCGCAATGGCGCGCCGGACGACGGCGGCCAAGACACCGCGCACGGCAGCATAGCCACCATGGCCGCGCGCCGTGTCAGGGTCAGGGCTTGCGCTGGCGGCTGGGTGAGGTCCACGTGTAGCCCATGGCCGTCAGGCCATCCACGATTTCCTTCAGGTGCGTATAACCGCGCCCGTCATACTTCTGCGCCTGGGACTCAACCGCCAGGAAGGGGTGGAAGAAGAACGAGGCAAAGCCGTCACGCACGACCTTCTGGTAGCGCGCGTTTTCCAGCACCTCCTTGGATGTCAGCTCCTCATCCGCCCCGAACTCGAAATACTGCAGGTTGCCCAGGTTCTCCGGCAGCACGCGCAGGCCATAGCGGTCGCGCTCGATGACGAAGGGGAAGAACTGGTCCACCATGTAGTCCCCGGCCTTGAGGTCGGGCTGGTCGGACGTGTAGTACCAGGGTTTCAATAGGTCACTTGGTAGAGAAGATTCTTACTACTTTTTCATCAATTGGCAAATTAGATCAACAGTATTTAACTATTTACCGGTGCGTGATAGGACCGCTTCTGGTTGCACAGCCCCGTCGAATTCCTCATGCGCCCATCCTGAAGATGGCAAGTGCCGGCAAGACACTTAGCGCATCGCTCCGTCCACCCCGGCCGCTTGAAAACTCGCCATCTCGCGCAGCACGCGGCATGCCGACTCCAGCAACGGCCAAGCCAGAGCGGCACCTGAGCCTTCTCCCAAGCGCAGCCCCAGGTCCAGCAGCGGCTGCGCCTGCAAAGCCTGCAGCATGTGGCCATGGCCCCGTTCGCCGGAGCGATGGGCAAACACACAGCGCTGCAGCACGGCAGGCGCCAGGCGCACGGCCACCAGCACAGCCGCGCAGGTGATGAAGCCGTCGACCACGATCACACGACGCTCGGCGGCGGCCTGCAGCACGGCGCCGGTGAGCGTGGCGACTTCAAAACCACCCAGGGCGGCCAGGGCCTCCAAGGGCTGCCTAGCACCGGCGTTGGCCGCCAGCGCCTGCTCCAGCACGGCCTGCTTGCGCGCGATGCCTGCCGCATCCAGTCCCGTACCGGCACCCGTGCACTCGGCCAGCGGCACGCCTGCCAGACGCGCCAACAACAGCGACGCCACGGACGTGTTGCCGATGCCCATCTCGCCCAGCAGCAGCGCGTTGCCGGGCATGGCGCGCACGATATCCATGCCGTTGCGCAGCGCCTGGGCGCACTGCGCCTCGGTCATCGCAGGGCCGACGCTCGCGTCCTGCGTGCCCGCCGCCACACGGCAGTGCACCAGGCGAGGCGCATCGGGAACGGCGTCGCGCGCGGGTACTTCGCGCGCCACGCCGCAGTCGGCCACGGTGAGCTGAAGGCCGTGCTGGCGCGCCAGCACGCTCACGGCTGCGCCGCCTGCCAGAAAGTTCTCGACCATCTGCCAGGTCACGTCGCTCGGGTAGGCCGATACGCCCTTGGCCGCCAGGCCATGGTCGCCCGCGCACACCAGCATCTGCGGCGCCTGCAGCATGGGTGATTCGGTACCTTGGATCTGGCCCAGACGGAGGGCGAGTTGCTCCAGGCGCCCCAACGCACCCAGTGGTTTGGTCTTGTTGTCCAGCTTGTGCTGCAGGGCTTGGGTCAACGGCCGATCGGTGAGGTCAGCAATGAAAGGCAGGTCGATGATCATGGCGTGTTTCGATTGTCAAAAAAGGTCCAGCGCGGCCCCGACTCACGGGGCGCACATCAAGAGGTGGCCGTATTGCGGGGCGGGCCCCATGCGTTGTGGCTGGCTTATGCCGGTGCGGTCTGGCGACTGCACTGCGCCGCAGCCTGGTCGCACCGCAGATGCGCGATGAGCGGCTGCTGGTCGTCGCGCTGCCCCCATTGCTCGAAGTACACCAGGTCTTCCACGGGCAGGCGCGGAAGCCAGCCAGCGGTTTCCAGTTCGGGCTTGGCATGGAAGTGGCTGACATAGCCGACACACAGGTAGGCGATGGGGGTGATGCCCTTGGGAATACCCAGCGCCTGCTGCAGGTCAGCCTGGTGAAAGATGCTCACCCATCCCACCCCAAGCCCCTCGGCGCGCGCGGCGAGCCACAGGTTTTGCACGGCACAGACGCTGCTGTACAGGTCCATGGTTTTCATGTGGGTACGCCCTACCACCACCGGACCGGTGCGCTCGCGGTCGCACGTGATGCAGAGGCCGATGGGCGACTCCAGAATGCCCTCGAGCTTGAGACGCTGGTATACCGCGCGCTTGTCGCCCTCGAACATACCGGCCGCTTCGGCATGGGCCTTGGCGAAGGCACCATGCACCCGGCGCTTGGTGTCCTGCGATCGCACCAACAGGAAGTTCCATGGCTGCATGAAGCCTACGGAAGGCGCATAGTGCGCCGCGGTCAGGATGCGGCTGAGCACCTCGTCCGGTACCGGGGTGGGCAGAAACTGCCCGCGCACATCACGGCGTGAAAAGATGGTGCGGTAAATGGCGTCGCGGGCCTCTTGCGTAAAGGCGTGAACGCTTTGCGTGGCTTGCGCCTGCGCGGTATTCATGGCAGTCCCCTGTGCGTGAATAGGTCGCACGCTGCCTGGCCTTGCAGCGCGATGAACGTTCAGGCCGGTCTTCTGGCTTGGATTCATCTGACCCGCCGCGCCTTCCCGGCCTTGGCGGCCAGTGGCATTGAGCGGGGGTCATCTTCCTTACAGCGTTGGGCACGCGGCGGACTCCAACCGCCTTCCCGATTCTCCCTTTGCCTTGCGGCAGCGGGCACCTGAGGACGGGGATGATAACAACCGCAATTCAACCGCAGTTATCGTCCTTTACTGCGCAGCGAGGGCATCCAACGCCCTGGGCTCGAAGTGCCGTGCGATGCCGGCGGCCAGCCCCTCAAACACCGCATCCAGTGTCGGAGCATCGGCACCGAACAGTGCCCGCAGCACGGCTGCGTCCTCGAACAGGCCGTGCAGGTACAGGCCCAGCACATTGCCCCCGGGGTTCTGCCACGCCAACCCGGGCATGATTTCGCGCGCCACATCGCCGCTGGCTGCCATGGCCGGGTGCTGAGCAGTCTGGCCGTGGTGGATTTCATAGCCTTGCACAGCCACGCCGGCAAGATGCCGCCAGGCGCCTTGTACGGCGCCGAAGCACTGGCGCGTGGGCCGCACGGTCTTGGTGGCCTCGAAGCTCGTCACCAACGGCAGCAGGCCCAGGCCTGGGCCATTGCCGTCCACCCCCACGGTGTCGATCAACGCCTCGCCGAGCATCTGCAGTCCACCGCAGACTCCGAGCACACGGCCACCGCGTGCCGCATGGGCAGCAATCGCCGCGTCCAACCCCTGTGCGCGCAGCCAGGCCAGGTCAGCCGCCGTGGCCTTGCTGCCGGGCAGGACGATCCAGTCGGCGCCCTCCACATCCGCGGGGCTGCGCGCCCAGGACAGACGCACACCCGGCACATTTTTGAGCGGCTGGAATTCGTCCAGATTGCTGATGCGCGGATACGCCACCACGGCGATGCGCGTATGCACGGCACCGACGGCGGTGGAGCGCATGTCGAACACGCCGTCCTCCTCGGGCAGGCCATGGTTCCACTGCATCGGAATGGTGGCGACGACGGGCACGCCGGTCTTGTCCTGCAGCATTTGCGGCGCTGGCGCCAGCAGTGCCTCGTCGCCCCGGAACTTGTTGAGCACGAAGCCAGCGATGAGCGCGCGTTCTTCCTCGGGCAGCAACGCCCATGTGCCAAACAGGTGGGCAAAGGCGCCGCCGCGGTCGATATCCGTCACCAGCAGGCAGCGCGCCTCAGCATGGCGCGCCACGCGCATGTTGACCACGTCGCTGGCGTGCAGATTGATCTCTGCCGGCGAGCCCGCGCCTTCGATGACCACCACGTCGTTCTCGGCCCGCAGTGCGTCCAGCGCCGCCGCGATCTGCGGCCACACACGCTGGCTGCGGCCGCGCCATGGCAGTTGCGAAAGCTCATCGCTCACCTGTCCCAGCAGCACCACCTGGCTCTTCGTGTCGGCTTCGGGCTTGAGCAACAGCGGGTTCATGCGCACGTCGGGCACGGCCCGCGCTGCCAGCGCTTGGAAATACTGGGCACTGCCAATCTCGCCGAACTGCTCGCCCGGTGCAGCCACCACGCGCGCGTTGTTGCTCATGTTCTGCGCCTTAAAAGGCGCCACCTTCAGGCCCTGGTTGCTGTAGTAGCGGCACAGCGCGGTGGCCAGCCAGCTCTTGCCCGCACCGCTGGTGGTGCCCAGCACCATGACGCAGCGCGCCGGCCCGGGTCGGGTCTTGTTCATTGCGATTCCTTGTAGAGGCGCCACGATACCTCCAACGCCCGCTGCGACTGCGGTGGCAGCACGCCCAGGCGCACATGCCCGGGCAGGCCAAACGAGGTGCAGTCGCGCAGCTTGACGCCACGCGCGCGCAGCCACTGCAGGAAGGTCCCCACATCCTGCACCGGCGGACATGCCGTGAAGAAGTTGGCGAGACTGCCCGGCGCAACGGCCCAGCCCAGGGCCGCGCACAGCGCCAGTTGCGCGGCCTTCCATTCGCGCAGGGTCGCCAGCGATTGCGCGAGCCATGCCTGCGTATCCGGCCGGACCCAGGCCGCCAACAGGGCAACACCGTCGGCACCGACCGGCCAGGAGGCCGCCAGCGCCTGCACAGCGGCGACACTGCCATCGGCGACCGCGGCACTCGGCCCAATGGCATAGGCCGCGCGTACGCCGGTCAGGCCCAGCGCCTTGTTGGGCGTCCACATCTGCCAGGCGACATCAGGCGCTACGGTGGTGGCTCCCTCCAGGCGCAGTGGTGCATAGGCGCAGTCCAGTATGCGCAACACGCCGACAGGGGCCGGGGCGCACCACGCCGCCAGTGCAGCATCGGTCGTTCCCAACGGGCTGGCCGGTTCGCACGCCCAGTGCAGCGCCGGCTCAGAAGAAGGTGTGTGGCGGCAGTCCAGCCCCCACACCTGGGCCGCGCGGGTGTAGTCGCCGTAGCCATGCGCGGGCACAACGACCTGGCGCGCGCCGCTGCGTGCCGCGTGCGCGGTGATGCGATGAATGAACTCGCTGGCGCTGGCGGAGAGCACCACGCGCTGCACCGCCACGCCGTGGAACGTGGCAATCTGCGCGCGCAGCGCGGTGTAGGCCGGGTCGGGGTAGTGGATGAAGTCACTCTGCCGGAGCGCCGCGATGGCCTGCGGACAAGGACCGCAGGCGTTGGCGTTGGTGGAGAAGTCATGCAGCGGCACGCCCAGCGCATCCGGGCCGCCGTGCTGTGGCGCATGGTCAGACATGGGTGTGCACTATAGCTATCAATAACAGAGCTGCTACCGCAAGCACCACAAGCGCTAGCAGTGTTTTTGATGCCAAATGCACCGCACGCTGCGTGTCCGCGGCCTGGGGCGCACGCCCGGGGGCGTTCAACACGTACACACCAGGTTTGGACAGGCGCACCCCCAACGCCAGCGCCATCGCCCCCATGGGCCACCCGCCGTTGGGCGACGGCGTGAGACGCGACTGCGCGCGCAGATCAGTCCAGCGGGCGCCACTGCCGCGCGAGATGCCCCACAACAGCACCGCCGTGATGCGCGCGGGCAGCCAGGACAGCACATCGTCCGCACGCGCCGCCCACTTGCCCGCCCATTGCCAGTAGCGCCCGCCGCGCATGCCGGGGTATCCCCACATCGCGTCGGCCGTATTGGCAAAGCGGTAAAGCGCCGCACCGGGCAGGCCCAGCAGCACGAACCAAAACAGCGGCGCAATCACGGAGTCGCTGAGGTTCTCGGCCAGGGATTCAATGGCGCTCTCGCGCACGGCCGCCGCATCGAGCCCTTGCACATCACGGCTGACCAGCCAGGACAGTCGCTCGCGCCCCGCATCCAGCGACTGCGCCAGCGCATCTTCCACCGCCAGCACTTCCCCGCGCAGCATGCGCCAGGCCAGCAAAGGTTTCAGCAGCAATCCCACAACGAGCGCTGCACCCCAGACGGGAAGCAACGCGAAGGCGACCCACTGCAAAGCGCCGGATACTATTAAAACGATAGCTGCCAGCGCGCACCAGAAAATCGCTGCAGCGCAAAAAGACCGTATATCCCGACCTGTGGCCTGCAGCGGCGCGATGCGCATACCGGCCCACCCCAGCGCCCGCCCCATCCACACGACGGGGTGAAAGGCAGCAGGGGGCTCGCCCCAACGGCCGTCAATGGCCAGCGCCAGCAGCAGGGCGCAAGCCAGGAGGAAAGGATCCAGAGTCCAGAGCGGCATGGGGTGAGCCTAACGTGAATACAAGCGATACACGGAAGCCGCGCGGTTCGCGCTAACTCATGCTTTGTCGGACATCGGATCTGCTGACCACACGTCTCAATGCGCCGTCTGTCGGCACTAACCCCCCGCTCATCCTTCGTTCCAAACACATGCAATGAATTCTGCCTAGCATGCCGGCATGCAACTCCCGCACGCACCTTCCAGACAGCACTGGCCTCAGACTGCCGAACGCGGTTTCACCGTCATCGAGCTGATGGTGGTGGTGACCATCATGGCCGTCCTTGCAGCGCTTGCTACGCCTAGTTTCACTCCGATCATTGAAAGATGGCGCGTGCGGCAGGCAGCCAACGGCCTGGAATCCACACTGTATTACGCGCGATCCGAGGCCATCAAGCGTGGCGGGGATATCACAGTCGTCGCAACAAGCGGCGCCGACTGGGCCACAGGCTGGTCAGTGTGTGCCGGCGCGTGTTCAGCAAGCACCACCTTGCAAACGTCCAATGCTCCCGATCGTGTCTCCGTCACGCCGGACCCTGCAGGGGGCACCATCACGCTAGACCGATGGGGGCGCATGAACAAAGGTGCGGGCGTGTCCACCTTCGGTTTTCGCCTGGTCCCCCAGGGCAAGCTCAGCAATGACTCCTCCGCTGCGTCCTTGTGCATTAACGGCGGAGCGGCCATCAAACGGCAGGCTGCCACCTGCTGACTCCCATGTGAAGGCTCGACTATGACGAGGTATCCACATGCCCTCCTTTCTCTTAGCAAAGCACACCCGCGACGCCAAAAGACTCAGGAACAAGGGATTCACAGCCGTCGAATTGATGGTCACCGTCGCTATCGTGGGCGTGCTTGCAGCCCTGGCGGCTCCCAGTTTCTCTGCGCTCATTGAGCGCTGGCGCATCACGCAGACCACCGACATGTTGAAGTCCACACTGCACTACGCCCGCTCGGAAGCCATCAAGCGCGGAGGAAACGTGCTCATCCAAAAGATTGCCAACAACACCAATGGCTGCACCACCGCGACCGGAAACGCCGACTGGGACTGCGGATGGTTCGTTTGCGAAGACACGAACGGCAATGGCACATGCAGTTCCACAGAGCCAGTGTTGCAGCGCTATGAGACTCCATCCAGGGTCCAGGTCACCCGCACGGGCGGTGGCACCGCCATCAAGCTCAATCGCTGGGGACTAGTGAATGGCACCTGGGTGGGTTTCAGCATCGTGCCACTCGATCAATCAGTCAGTCACCCTGCTGCCCGCGGCGTTTGCATGAGCGCAGGCGGACGTATTCGCACCATTCGATCGGAGGAACTTCCGTGCACGCCCTGACCCTCTCCGTCTCCTTCCGCCCCAGAAGCCAGCGCGGCATCACCCTGATTGAGTCTCTGGTCGCGATCGTGGTTGCTGCCCTGGGAATCCTGGGTGTCGTAGGTGTTCAGATGCGTACGCTCAGCGACACGCAAACCACTGTGCGTAGAGCTCAAGCCATCCGGCTCATCGAGGACCTGAGCGAACGGCTCAAGGTTCACCCCAACGCGCTCAACGCCGTCAACCCCACAGGCGGTGCGGCCGCCAGCTATGTGGCCGATAGCTGGGGGTCCGCATTGACTGCTCCCAGCGTGAACTGCACCACAGCCAAATGCACACCAGCCCAGCTGGCCGCCTACGACCTGTGGGCTTGGCGTACCTTGGTTCGCAACACTCTTCCCGCCGGAGACGGCGTGGTCTTTCTCACTAAAGGGGAAGATGGAGCTGCGGGCAACCAAAGGCAACTGGGAATCATGCTCCGTTGGCGGGAGAACGAGCGCCAAATCGACGGCACTGAGGAGGATAAAAAGAAATACAAGAACAACATTGATGCCAGCAAGCTTCAAAAGGCTGACGGCAGTTTCGTGAGTGGCACTGGCAAAACTACGCTGGACACCGGCTGTGGCGACGCCAGCTTTACCTGCCACCTTCAGTACATCCCCATCAGTGCACGTTGTGCCCCCGATATCTGGGCCGGCTCGACTTGGCACTTCTGTGCCGGGGCCTGACCCTCCAGGACGACATCACAAGGCTATTGGCATGACACGTTCTGCAGCACCTTTTCCGCAGCGCCAACGCGGCGTCACCCTCATCGAACTGCTCGTCGGTCTCATCATTGGGCTGCTCACCGTCGCCGTGGCAATGGGAGCGCTCATGGTCTCTCGCGGCGTCAGTGGCACAGTCAGTGACGCCAGCGAAATTCAGCAGCAAGGCTCCTACGCCATGCGCGTCATCGGCCAGCAAATCCGCCAAGCCGGTTCTCTCAAGTTGGATCTATTCCCCTCTGGAGCGATGGCGGGAGCAAGCGACACCTTGGAACATGTGGTGCCAGTCGCCCTCGAGGCGCGCACACCCCCGTCAGGCAGCGACGCCGGCTGGGACCCAGCCACCGACACAGTCGGTTTCTACACGCCATCGGGCAAGCCCGGCGGTCCCATATTCGGCTTTGCGAGTTTCACAGAGAAAGTCACCACGGGCGCTGCCCCCGAATATCAGGCCCATCAGGCATTCAATTGCCTAGGCCGCGCGGGAACCACAGTCACACGCAGCAACTTCCGGCTGCAAGACGGCGTACTGCGCTGCGGCGATGGCGGCGCTGATGACGAGCCCATTGTTCGCAATGTGGCAGCCTTTCAGGTGCGCTACGTGATGCAGGACATCACGACCACCCCCGGCATCCCGCAAGTCGAATACGTGGCCAGCCACAGTGCAGTGGAATCAGCCACCAATGGATGGGCCAAGGTGCAGGCTGTAGAGGTTTGCCTGGAGTTGTACGGAAACGAGCCCATCGACCTTCCGGCGGGCAGTACCTATACAGGATGTTCCGGTCCCGTGGCCTACAGCACGCTCACGGGCGAACGGGCACGTCGCCTGCATCTCGCTTTCCGCAGCGTGTCCCAGTTGCGCGGCCAAGGCCAAACAGGCGCGGTGCTTTAACCAATGTCGGGCACATTCACCATGCACCAGCGCATGCCTACACATCGACTCCCACGCAGCTCCCAAGGCGCGCAGCGCGGTGTCGCACTCTTCGTGGTCCTTGTTTTCGTCATGCTCTCCATGTTGCTGGCGCTGTGGGCGTCACGCACCTCGCTCTTCAACGAGCTGGTCGTGGGCAACGATGCAGACTACCAGCGCGCCATGGAAGCAGCCCAGGCGCTGCTGCAAGACGCGGAGCTGGACATTCGGGGAGAACGCGCAGATGGCACAGTGTGTACGGGCTCTGCGCCCGTATGCCGTCTGGGTTCGGTTGCCAAGATTCCCGTGGAGGCGAAAGACGTTGCAGAACTCCTCGCCACTCTCGAAGGCATAAATACCGGGCCGCGCTGCAAGGATGGCCTGTGCCTCAAGCGTACGGGCTACCAAGATTTCTGGAACGACAACGATGCCAATACCGGCCTTGCCGCAATGCAGGCCGTGGGCACGCGCTACGGCACCTACACCGGCGCCAAAGTGGGCAATGACGATTCACCCGCCAACCCCATTTTGCGAAATACGGCTACAGGCCAGGGCGGCTGGTATTGGATCGAAGTGCTGCCCTACCTGCCCGACGTTGCCAACGCCAACCTGATCGCAGGCATCGGCGCCAACTACCTGGCAGTAAACGTACAGCCCAACGTCATCTACCGCATCACCGCCATGGCCCAGGGGCGCAAGGCCAATACGCGGGTGGTGGTGCAACAGACATACGTGCGGCACCGACTCAAAGACTAAGAGCTATAGAAATAGGAGCTGTTAGCGCTTGACAGACAAGCCCTACAGCCAGATTTCAGTACTATTTTCAACGGAGAACGCCATGCCTTTCCATGCAAGCGCCCGCCGCCATTTTCGACAAACACCACTGGCCGTTTTGATTGGCGCCGCTCTCTCGTCACAGAGCGCGCTGGCCGCGTTAGATTTTGCACAAGCGCCGCCAGGCACTGTGGAGCCGTATGTGGCACCGAACGTAATTTTGTCGTTGGACGATTCGGGCAGTATGGGCAGCAGTGCGGGCGCGGGTCTGGGCACACGCGCCAAGGTTTTGAAAGATGCCCTCAAGGAAACGTTCAGCGACGAGTCCCTGCTGCCCAACGGAAAAATCCGCTTGGCCTGGCAATCCATGGGCATGAGTTACAACCACGACAAGTCCTCCGGCTGCGGCTACGTCTCTGGCCTCGCCCTCCAGCACCTGAGCACCGCCGCCGCGTCCTCTGCGAGCAGCAAGAACCTGATGCGCATACTGGACAGTACCCACCGCGCCACCTTCCTCGACTACGTCGACCGCTATAGCGGTACCTGCCTAGGCACTACCCCAACCCCCCAAATGGTGCGCAATGCCGACCAGTACATGCGCGCATCCCTTCATCAAAACGGCCCCTGGGCCGACGTGCCCGGCACCAAACTGGCGGATGCCAAGAACGACAACAAGCCCTTGGGCTGCCGACGCAATTACCACATTCTGCTGACCGATGGCGGATGGCAAAGCAGTCACGCAATCGCGCCCGACACTTCCAAGCCCAACTACGACGGCTATGGCTCGGACTCGACTATGAACAACAAGCCCTTGCCGAACGGCAAGACGTATGACGTTACCTCATCGCAAACGCGGCCCTACCGCGACAAGCAGAACTCAACCGTCGCCGACTGGGCTTTCATGAGTTGGGCCGATCCGCTGCAACCCGCAACCAGCCTCCATGGCAAGGTAACGCCCTTGCCCGATTACGAGAACGCGCCCCCTACGGAGATCTTCAAGAATCACGTTACCGGAGCAACGGCCACACTGGAGAAATTCTGGAACCCCCGCTACAACCCCGCCGACTGGGCGCACCTGACTACCTTCACCATCGGATTCAGCGCCGACGCACTGCCCCAGCTCAGTTACAAAACCACCTCAGGCTCCAATACCATCACCCCTCCAAAATCCACGCTTCCCTATGGTTTCGATGGCGACTTTGCCGAGTACGCCAACGGCACCTACGAGTGGAGGGCCCTCAGTGACAAGGGCCAGGACATGTGGCACTCAGCTATCAACGGCCGCGGCCAGTTCTACGCTGTGGAGAAGGGCGAAGACTTAAAGGAGGCGTTCAGGCAGATCGTGCGCACCATCAACGCCGAAACCGAGCCCGACCGAGGCTCCACCGCCACCAGCGGTAGCAACGCCTCGCAGAACGACGTAGGCATTTTCACTGCGAGCTACGTTCCCAAAGAAGGCTGGCGTGGCGCCGTCTCAGCCGAAACCTTCAAAAGCGACGATGGTTCCACGGAACAAGCCTGGGAAGGCAAGACCACTGCAGACAAGCTTGATGACCCATCGTTCAATGTTTCCAATCGCCTGGTGCTTACTTGGAGCGACGCGATTCCCAGTGGAAGTACCGAGGAAATCGGGGGCACATCCTTCGAATGGGCCAGCCTCAGCGAGGCTCAGCAAACCCTCCTCAAAGCAACCGGAGCAGATGGAGGGCCCTCAGGGACTACAGGGGAAAGCGGTACCAACCGTATAGCCTATTTGCGGGGTGACCGCAGCCTGGAGTGCCCTAGCTCCGGCTGTACTACGGACAAGCCGTTCAGGCAGCGCTGGAGCCGGCAGGGCAGCATCGTCAATTCAGAAGTCTGGTACGTGGGTGCTCCTGTCAGCAACTACGCGATGGAAGGTTATGCCGCATTCACGCGTACCTGGGCCAAACGCGAGCCCATGCTGTATGTAGGTGGAAATGATGGGATGCTGCACGGGTTCACAGCGAAGGATGGAACGGAACGCCTCGCCTATGTCCCGCGCGGCGTGATGCGTGACCTTCCCAAGCTCACTAATCCCTCCTTCAACAACAACCACCAGTATTTCGTCGACGGCTCGCCGATGACCGGCGACGTATTCGATGGCGCGTGGAAAACGCTCTTGGTGGGCACCCTCGGGGCCGGTGGCAGAGGCTACTTTGTTCTGGATGTGACGAACCCAGGCACCACCGATGGCGGCGCCAGCAGCTTCACCAAGGCCAATGCCAACAACCTGGTTGTGATGGACAAAACGCTGCCCGCCAGTACGACACCGGTGAACAATGATGCCATCGACGATCTGGGACACATCTTTGCCAAACCGGTGCTGGATGATGCCAACCCCCAACGCACCACGCAAATCGTGCGGCTGAACAACAACCGCTGGGCCGTCGTCATGGGTAACGGGTACAACAGTGCCAACGGACGGCCTGTACTGTTAATCCAGTACCTCGACGGCGACAAAGAACTTCTGCGCATCCCGGCGGTAGCAACGGACAGCGGAAACGGCCTTTCAGCTCCTCGGCTCGTAGACATTAGTGGTGATGGCAAGCCCGATGTCGTATACGCAGGGGACCTTAAGGGCAACCTTTGGAAGTTCCTCATCAACACGAAAGATTCAAGCAGTTGGGGTGTCGCCAGTTGGGAAGGCAAACCTGCCGGCACGCCACTGTTCATTGCGAATCGAGGCACTGGCCACTCTGCCAACACGAACAGTTCCACCCGGCAATCCATTACCGCTGCCCCCTCGGTACGGGTGAACGACCGCACCAAGACCGTCACCGAAGGCGGTGTGGACAAGACTCTGCCTGTGGGAGGGATGATGGTCGCCTTTGGCACGGGCCGGAACATCACCAAGCTCGACCAGGCTGAGTTGCAGCAGCAGACTTTGTACTCCGTCCTGGACAACACCCGTTACGTCCGCGAGATGACGGGTACCGCACCCAATGAAAAACCCACCGGACGGATCAACGTCTGCACGACCACCTCCGGTGTCTGCGGTGAACTGGTCAAGTCCAGTGCCGATCTGCCCCGTGCCGTATCGCAAGACGAACTGGTCCAGACCACGGTACCCAGTACTGTGGCGCAGACCCGCGATGGGCGGCAGTTCTGGAAAGTGAACGCCACTACCATCAACTGGGCGGAAAAGAAGGGCTGGTTCATGGACTTCCCGCTGACGCGCGAGCGCCTGCTCAAGCCGATGCAGTTCTATGACGGCAGCAATCTGCTTGTGGTCCCGTCACAAATCCCCGCAAAGGGCTCTCGTCTGGATCCCTCTGTCGAAAGCTGTGAAGGGGGTGCCGTGGTCAAGGAAACCCAGTATGTGACCTTCATCAACATCATGGATGGCCAAGCACCGCGCGTGCCTATCATTGATGGCCCCACTGGACTGGCACGCTATAGCATGCCGCCTGGGGCTCTGACGATGATCACGAAGGACAATCGCATCCACATGCGAGGCCGGCAGCCTAAGCCGGGCGGAACGGGTTCCGACCTCGTCGAGGAGAAGATGCGCCGCATGCCCGAAATGTCCCTGCGCCCCAATTGGCGGCAGCTCAAGTGAAACGCATGGATCGCGGGGCAGTTGTTTCTCTCGTGAGGGAGGTCGGCTCACTGCCTCGCATGTGTTCTGACTGGACGATGAAAACATGAAATACCAGCACCGAGGTTTTACTCTGATTGAGCTGATGATCGTGGTGGCGATCGTCGGCATTTTGTCGGCCATCGCGTATCCGAGCTATACCGAATACGTACGGCGAGGCCACCGCGCCGATGCCCGTGCGGGCTTGCTGCAAGCTCAACAATGGCTGGAACGGGCAGCCACTGCCACCGGGACCTACCCCACCAGCCTGCCAAGCGCCCTCACGTGGACCGCCGATAACACCAAGCGCTACGACATTGCCTTTCAAGCAGGCAATACCACCGCAGCCTATGTATTGACGGCGACACCCAAAGGCGCACAGACAGGGGACAAATGCGGCACCTATACCCTCAGCAATACCGGCGTGCGGGGAGCCGCCGGTAAGAAGTCCGGAGAGAGCGGCTACGACCCCGACTGCTGGGGCAAATAAATTCAGCCCAGGGCGCTACCATCGCGGCGCCATGACTGAGATTTCCCCCTCCATGAACCAAGCGCTTGGGCTCGCCGCCCAGGCGCTTTTTCTTTCCAATCCCAACCCCCGCGTGGGATGCGTCATCACCGACGTTAACGGCAACATGCTGGGCCAGGGCTTTACCCAGCGCGCAGGGGCACCCCATGCCGAGGTGATGGCCTTGCGTGACGCAGCCGCGCGGGGATGCGACGTGCGCGGCGCCACCGCATACGTCACGCTGGAGCCGTGCGCACACCAGGGGCGCACCGGCCCCTGTTGCGATGCGCTCATTCAGGCCGGCATTGCACACGTAGTGGCATCCATCGCCGACCCCAATCCGCTGGTGGCGGGTCAAGGGTTCGCGCGGCTGAGGGCTGCGGGAGTGCAGGTGGAGGTGGGCCCCGGCGGTACGCAATCGCGCGAACTGAATATCGGCTTCTTCAGCCGCATGGTGCGCGGCATCCCCTGGGTGCGCATGAAGGCCGCGGCCTCGCTCGATGGCGTGACCGCATTGGCCAATGGCACCAGCCAATGGATCACATCCCCGGCGGCCCGTGCCGACGGGCATGCCTGGCGTGCCCGCGCCTGCGCCGTGTTGACAGGCATCGGCACCGTGTTGGCGGATGATCCGCGCCTCGATGTGCGGGAGATCGCCACCCCACGCCAGCCGCATCTGGTGATTGTCGACAGCCTGCTGCAGACGCCTGCGAATGCCCGGCTTTTCGACGTTGCCGACCGGCGTGTACTGATCTACACCGCCCGGCCAGATGCCGCTGGCGCCGCGGCGCTGCGGGCACGCGGCGCCACGATCACCGAACTGCCCAATGACCAGGGCAAGGTGGATCTGCCCGCCCTGTTGCGCAACCTGGCCCGCGAAGGCGTGAATGAACTGCACCTGGAGGCCGGTCACAAGCTCAACGGCTCCTTCCTGCGGGAAGGGCTCGTGGATGAATTGCTGCTCTATCTGGCCCCGATCATGCTGGGCCAGGGAGCCCAGGGCCTGTCCAACTGGGGGCCGTTGCAGACGCTGGCCGACGGGATTCCGATGCAATTCCAAGCCGTGCAGCAGGTGGGGCCCGATTTACGGGTGGTGGCCCGCATCGCGGGGCACGCGGACTTCTGAATCCCGCCCTGCGCAGTCCAGGCGATGCACCACACGCCCGCGTGCTTGCATGCCGTTGTCCGACAGTCGCGCTGCCGAGTTTCGCGCTATACCCCTGTCGTCACCTCACCTTATTGCGTTCGATGTCCTTCATAGACCTGCTCCGCCACCTTCGCCATCGCACCTGGTCGCGCTGGCCGATCATGGCTTTGCTGGTCCTGTCCTTCGGCGGTTGCGGTGGGTTGCCCAAGGATGTGGACCGGCCCGTGTCCATGGCGTTGGACACGGCGGGCGAGCCTACGGAGTTAGCCACCATAGTGCAACAGCTGCGACAGAAGGCAGGCGCCCGCCATGCGTCAGGATTCTCCCTCTTGAGCGGCCCGCAGGAGGCCTATGGCAGCCGGCTCGCGCTGGTGCAATCGGCGCAGAAGACGTTGGACCTGCAGTACTACGCCATCCATGCCGATGCCAGCTCCGCGCACCTGCTGCGCAGCGTGGTGAACGCAGCGCGGCGCGGCGTACGCGTGCGCATCCTGCTCGACGATTTCCACAGCACGGGGCGCAACGCCCTGGTCATGGGCATGGCGTTCGAGCCGAACATCGAAATGCGCATGTTCAACCCGGTGGCGGGCCCCCGCGCATCGTTCCTGGGCCGGATGTGGGGCGCGGTCAGCGATTTTTCGCGTGTGCAGCAGCGCATGCACAACAAGCTGTTCCTGGCCGACAACATGATGGGCGTGACCGGAGGGCGCAATCTGGGCGACGCGTACTTCGGCAAGGCAGAGGCCGAGAATTTTGTTGACCTGGACGTGCTGGCCGTCGGCCCCATCGTGGCCGACATGTCGCGCAGTTTTGACAGCTACTGGAACAACCCGCGCGCCTATCCCGTGCAGTCGCTCGTCAGCCGAGAAGAGCTGGACCGTTTGCGTGCGCAGGTGCGCAGCAGTGGCGAGAAGGCAGGCGCGGAAGCCGGCTCGCCCGGCTCCACCGCCCCTGCAGACCGCCCCCGCGCCTCATCGCCCCAATGGGACACGCAGCCCATGGACCTGCGCACCGTCGATTTCATATGGGCGCCCGCCGCCATGCTGGTGGACGAGCCGACCAAGATTCCGCTGGAGGGTGACGAACCGCCACCGTCCGCCGCGATACGCGTGGGCACAACGCCGGGCGCCCATCCGGAAGCCAGCGACACGCCCCAGGCACCGCCGGCGCCCGCAGCGCCCGTGTCCAGCGGGGACACGGTGGTGGACGGGCTGCTCACCCTCATGGACCGTACACGGCGCGAGCTGCTCATCATCTCACCCTACTTCGTTCCAGGCGACGACATGAAGCGCGCCTTTGCACGTGCGCGCCAGCGCGGCGTGCGTGTGCGGTTGCTCACCAATTCGCTAGCGTCCAATGACGCGCCCATTGCCCACGTGGGCTATGCCCGCCACCGCGAAGACCTGTTGGCCATGGGTGTGGAGCTGTACGAACTGCGCAGCGAGCAGGCCGGCCTGCGCTCGGCCTTTGGCAGTTCGGGCGCCAGCGCGGTGGGGGCTTCGCGCTCCATGCTGCATTCGAAGGTCATGGTCGTGGACGGCCGCATGGTGGTGGTCGGCTCCATGAACCTGGATCTGCGCTCCCAGCTGCACAACACCGAGATCGCCCTGCTGATTCGCAGCCGCGCCCTGGCCGCCGAAGCTGCGCAGCAGATCGACACCGCCATGCGCGAGGGGGCGTGGCACCTGCAACGCAGCGCCGACGGTGACCTGGTCTGGCGCGCGCCGCAGGGCAGCGGCCTGGAGGATGCGCACACCGACCCCGACAGCAGCCTGGCCTTGCGGCTGTTGCTCAAGCTGCTGGGGCCGCTGGCGCCCGACCACCTGCTGTGACAGATGCCCCAGCGCAGACGCGCGCCACCCACGCGGTAATGGCCTGCTGGTCGGTCATCACGCGCACCTCGTCGAACGCGGCCTGCGCCTGCGGGTAACGGCGGCGCAGCAGGTTCAGCCACTGCTTGAGCCGGCCGGCGCGCTGGCGCGGCTCCAGGTCTTCGCACACCAGATGCCAGAAGCGCTCCATGTGCGGCAGCAGGTCTTCCCAGGGCAGGCCCAGTGCAGGCGCACCGCGGTCGTGAGCGCGGATAGACAGTGCCAGGCCCGGGTCTGCCACGATGCCGCGGCCCAGCATAAGAGCGTCGCAGCCCGACACGCTGCGGCACCGCAGTGCGTCCTGCACGGTCCAGATCTCGCCGTTGGCCACCACCGGAATGCCCACCGCCTCGCGAATCGCGGGGATCTGCTCCCAGTACGCGGGTGGGCGGTAGCCGTCGGCCTTCGTGCGAGCATGCACCACCAGCTCGCAGGCGCCGCCGCGTGCCATGGCCTGCGCGCATTCACGCGCCAGGCCTGCATCGTCGTAGCCCAGGCGCATCTTGGCGGACACCGGTACATGCGCGGGCACGGCGCGGCGCACCGCCTCCACCACCGCCGCGATGCGCTCGGGCTCGCGCAACAGGGCCGCGCCACCCCCATGGCGGTTCACCGTCTTGGCGGGGCAACCGAAATTCAGGTCAATGCCTTCCGGACCCAGCTCTGCCAGCCGGGCCGCGTTCTCGGCCATGCTGACCGGGTCCGATCCCAGCAGCTGCGCCCGCACGGGCACCCCTGCCAGCGTGCGGCCGCCGTGGTTCAGCTCGGGTATGTAACGCAGGAACACTTTGTCGGGCAACAGGCTGCCAGTGATACGGATGAACTCGGACACGCACCGATCCACGCCGCCCACCCGGGTGAGCACGTCACGCAACACGAAGTCCAAAAGCCCCTCCATCGGGGCCAGCAATAGGGTCATGACAGCTGGGCGGGCACGCTAAAAAATATGATTCAAAACAGCCTCCAACGCCTGTGCAGAAAGCGCCAGCAGCTATCAATACTGTAGTCAAAAAGCACTCCGCCCGCACGCTCAATGGCGCCGACGCTGGGCAGGGTCATCGTTACGTAACAGGCTAGCGGTGTAATCCGGCCACTTGGCCGCTCTGTGTGGCCGCTTCCAATACTCCCATGCTGCAGAAAACCGACAAGGCACGCCAGGAACTCTCGCCGGGTGTTCGCACCCTGAGCCTGCGCGAGCGTTCGTTGCTGCTGATGGCCGATGGCCGACCCATCGAATCCTTGCAGGCCATGTACAACGGCATGGGCGCGCAAATTGTGCAAGGGCTGATCCACCAGGGCTACTTGGCCTTCAGCACTGCGCATGCTCCGGCGCCAGCAGTTGCGTCGGCTCCGATAACGGCTCCAGCTCCAGCTCCAGCGCCTGCCCCAGCAACTGCACACGCCCTCACATCAGGCGCTGAACACGTCAGCCAGAGCGATGAGAGCACCAGCGCAGCCGACATACCGGCGCCCAGCGCGACCCGCTCGCTGGCTGGCACGCGCATGTATCTGTTTGATATCAACGAACGCATGTTTGCGCGCCGCAATGCCGACCTGGCACGCGAGTTTCACGAGGCACTGCGCAATGCCCGTGACCGCGACAGCATGCTGGAGGTCGGCGAAGCACTGCTGGATGAAATCACGAACCTGGCCGGCCATGACCGCGCCGCCAGCGTGCGCGAGCGTCTGGTGCAGTTACTGCCCTGAATGGGTGTACTGGCGTGGCACCGCACAGCGGTCAGGCCGCTGCCGCAAAGCTGCTTGCCATGCCGCAGCCCCGCCCTGTCAGTTGATGGGCCGCTTGAGGCGCACTTCCTCAATCTTCACACCGCCAACCACTGCCGTCTTGGCGGTGGTCATCTCGCGCTTGAAGCCTGCCATTTCATGAAAGCGCAGGGCGCGCTCGTTGCGCAGTGGCACCCAGGCGGTTACGGTGGTGCAGCCTTCTTCGTGCAGACCGTCGCGGGCTGCGTCCCACAGGGCCACTCCGACCCCCTTGTTCCAATGCGAGGGGGCCGCGTAGATGGCCCAGATTTCACCGGTGGTGTTGCGCGTCTTTTCATCACGCGAGCGGTCGAAGCCGACGAAACCGACGATCTTGTCGCCGTCCACGGCCACTTGGACCTGGGGCTCGCAATACTCGATCGCCTCGCGCCAGTAGGCTTGGCGCTTCTCGACGGACGACATGGACTTCAACTGATCGTCAGGCAGCAGCCCTCGGTAAGCTTCCAACGCGGCGGAGGTATGAACCTGGGCAATGGCTTTGGCATCGCGAAGGGTGGCGGGACGAACCTGGATACTGGACATGGGAAAACGAAAGCAGGTGAAAAGCGAAAAACCCAGCATTTTCGCGCAAATGCCGCTTCGCCTCTCATGCCCCGCAGTTTCCACCTTGCCAACCCCACCATTGCACGCAAACGCGGCCATCTGTGGCATAGCGCGCATGCCACGGCCACGCCGCGCTACATCAGGCGGCGCAGCAGCGCCATCACCTGGTCGAAACGCGCGCCATAGGGCGGGTATAGCAAGTGTCCCAGCGACCAGCGCGACTGCGCCAGCACTGACTTCTGATGGCAAAAGCGCAGAAAGCCCGCCTCGCCATGGTAGGCGCCCCAGCCGCTGTCACCCACGCCGCCAAAAGGCAGCGCGTCGTGCGCGATGTGCATCAGCGTGTCGTTCACCGAGACGCCGCCGCTCACGGTGCGCCGCAGCACATCGTCGCGCACCGCCTCGCTGCGCCCGAACCAATACAGCGCCAACGGACGCGGGTGGGCGTTGATGTGGGCAATGGCATCGTCCAGGCGCTCGTAGCTGAGCACGGGCAGCACGGGCCCGAAGATCTCTTCCTGCATGAGCTGCATGTTCGGGCTGGCACCGAACACCAGCGTTGGCGCCATCTGCCGCCCCACCCCGTCGCCGATACCCGGAGGCGGTGGCGGGGGTGCGCCCGGCACGGGTTGCAGCACGTGTACCTCCGCCCCGTGCGTCTGGGCCTGCTGCAGCATGGTGCGCAGCCGCGCGAGGTGGCGCGTGCTGATGATGGAGGCGTAGTCCGGGTTGCCCTCGAAGTACGGAAACAGCCGCGCCACCGCCACGCGGAACGCCTCGGCAAAGGCCGCCTCGTTGCCACGCGGCAGCAGCACGTAGTCGGGTGCGATGCAGGTCTGGCCCGCGTTGAGCAGCTTGCCATGGGCGATCTTGAGCGCGGCCTCCTGCATGTCGCAGTCCGCATCGATGATGCACGGCGACTTGCCGCCCAGCTCCAGCGTGGTCGGCGTGAGATTGGCCGCCGCCGCCTGCGCTACCTTGCGCCCCACGGCGGTGGAGCCGGTGAACACCAGATGGTCGAACGGCAGCGATGCCACGAGCGCGGCCGTGGCCGCGTCGCCCTGCACCACGCAGAACTCTTCGGGCGCGAAGAACTGTGCCACCAGCGCGGCCAGTTGGGCCGACGTGTGGGGCGTGAGCTCACTCGGCTTGAGCATCACCCGGTTGCCCGCGGCCAGCGCACCAATGGCCGGCCCCAGCGCCAGCTGCACCGGGTAGTTCCACGGCGAGATGATGCCCACCACGCCCAGCGGCTGGCGCTCTATCCAGCCGCGTGCGGGCTGCAGGAACAGCGGCGTGCGCACCCTGGTGCGCCGACTCCAGCGCGCCAGATGCCTGAGCGTATGCCCCAGTTCCGCGCGCAGCACGAAGAGGTCGGCCACCTCCGTCAGGCGCTGCGAGCGCATGCCAAAGTCCGCCTGCACCGCCGCCGCCAGCACCGGCCCATGTTCGTCCAGCATCTTGGACAGCCGCAGCAAGCGCTCTCGACGCACCATCAAGGGCACATCGGGGTGGGCGCGGCTGGCTTGGCGCTGGAGGTCGAACAGGTGGCGGATGTCATCAGGGCTCATGCCGTGCATGATAGGGCTCGCCACCCCACCGCCAGACCGAGCCGCGCGTGACATTGTGTTGCTGCCCTGCCCCCGTAAGATGCGCCCCTGCCCTTCCGCTTGAAAGGAACACGAGATGAACGGTCATTGTCTTTGCGGCGCAGTCCACTTCACGTCCCCCGTGGCCAAGGAAATCGGCGCCTGCCATTGCGGCTTCTGCCGCCGCTGGGGTGGCGGGCCGCTGCTGGCCGTGCATTGCGGGCCGGAGGTGGAGTTCACGGGTGAGGAGCATATCGGCGTGTATGCGTCCTCTGATTGGGCACAGCGGGCCTTCTGCACGCGCTGCGGAACACACCTGTACTACAAGTTGCTGGCGACGGGCGAATATTTCATTCCCGCCGGGGCCTTCGAGACGCAGGACTTCGAACTGGCCAGCCAGATCTACATCGACAAGAAGCCCGCGTACTACGCCTTCGCGAACCAGATGCCGACGCTCACCGAGCAACAGGTGATCGCGCAATACGGGCCGCCCAACGGCTGAATGCACGGGGTGGAGAGTGTTATAGCCTTTTAAGCCTCCAGCGCTCATCCAGCAAGCGCCAGCAGCTCATTTTTCAATAGCAATCAATGCACTTCGCGCGGCACGACGTCGGTGACGTCCGTGCTGCGCTGCGGGGCATGCGCCGTCGGGCCGGGCGCCGTCCAGCGCGCCGTGCTGCGGTACACGGTGCTCCACCCCTCGCGCGGGTTCATGCGCATCGCCCAGGGCATGACCGGGCGGCCCGTGAGGCGCGCCCACACGGCGCGTGCGCCCCACACGAGTGCCAGAACGGCGGCCGCGGCCAGCAGACTCAGGAAAAAAAGTGCACCCATGGCGACGACCACGAGCTGCAACGTCCACCGGATCGCGCCGGCCACAATGTCGTTCAAACCATGCCCCTTTCTGGCAGATGAGGGCGCGGGAAAGGCCCGCGCCCTCGTTCAATGGTAGACCTCACCCCGCGGGGCGGGCCTCGCCGAAGTGGAATACCCCTGGGTCTGTCACAGGATCGACATCCACCGGAATCACGCTCTTGGGCGGGTAGCGCCCCTCCAGCAGCAGCTTGGACAGCGGGTTCTCGATGCGCTGCTGGATGGCCCGCTTGAGCGGACGCGCCCCGAACACCGGATCGAACCCCACCTTGGCCAGTTCGCCCATCGCGGCCGGCGACACCTGCAGGGCCAGGTCCATTTTGGCCAGCCGCGACTCCAGCAGACGCAACTGAATGCGTGCAATCGCTTCGATGTGCTTGGCATCCAAGCCGTGGAACACCACCGTTTCGTCGATGCGGTTGAGGAATTCGGGTCGGAAATGGCCCTTGAGTTCCCCCCACACGGCTTCCTTGATGTCCTCGGCATCCTGGCCCACCATGGCCTGGATCAGGTGCGAGCCAATGTTGCTGGTCATCACGATCACCGTGTTCTTGAAGTCCACGGTGCGCCCCTGGCCATCGGTCAGGCGGCCGTCGTCCAGCACCTGAAGCAGCACGTTGAACACGTCGGGGTGTGCCTTTTCCACCTCATCCAGCAGCAGCACGCTGTAGGGCTTGCGGCGCACAGCCTCGGTCAGGTAGCCGCCCTCTTCATAGCCCACATAGCCGGGAGGCGCGCCAATCAAGCGCGCGACGCTATGCTTTTCCATGAACTCGCTCATGTCGATGCGCACCAGATGCTCTTCACTGTCGAAGAGAAACCCGGCCAGCGCCTTGCACAGCTCGGTCTTGCCCACGCCCGTGGGCCCCAGGAACAGGAAGCTGCCCAGCGGCCGGTTGGGGTCCGACAGGCCCGAGCGCGAGCGGCGGATGGCGTTGGCCACGGCGGAGATCGCCTCGTCCTGGCCCACCACGCGCTCGTGCAGCTTTTCCTCCATGTGCAGCAGCTTGTCCTTCTCGCCCTGCATCATCTTGGCCACGGGAATGCCGGTGGCGCGGCTGACCACCTCGGCGATTTCCTCGGCACCCACCTGGGTGCGCAGCAGCTTGTGCTTGGTGCCGGTCCCGCCGGCCTCGCTGTCCTGCGCTTCCTTCAGGCGCTTTTCCAGCTCGGGCAGCGTGCCGTACTGCAGCTCGGCGACCTTGTTGAAGTCGCCCTTGCGCTTCAAGTCGTCGATCTGCGTGCGGATGGCATCGATGTCCTTGCGGATCTGTTCGGAGCCCTGCGCGCTGGCCTTCTCGGCTTTCCAGACCTCTTCCAGATCGGCGTACTCGCGCTCCACATTGCCCAACTCTTCCTCGATGAGCTGCAGGCGTTTTTGCGAGGCCTCATCGGTCTCCTTCTTCATCGCCTCGCGCTCGATCTTGAGCTGGATCATGCGCCGCTCGAGCTTGTCCATCGACTCGGGCTTGGAGTCGATCTCGATCTTGATCTTGGCCGCGGCCTCGTCGATCAGGTCGATGGCCTTGTCGGGCAGAAAGCGGTCGGTGATGTAGCGGTGCGACAGCTCGGCCGCGGCCACGATGGCCGGGTCGGTGATGTCCACGCCGTGGTGCGCCTCGTAGCGCACCTGCAGGCCGCGCAGGATGGCGATGGTGTCTTCTACGCTGGGCTCGTCCACCAGCACCTTCTGAAAGCGCCGCTCCAGCGCCGCATCCTTCTCGATGTACTTGCGGTACTCGTCCAGCGTGGTCGCGCCGATGCAGTGCAGCTCGCCGCGCGCCAGTGCGGGTTTCAGCATGTTGCCCGCGTCCATGGCGCCTTCGGCCTTGCCGGCGCCGACCATGGTGTGGATCTCGTCGATGAAGAGGATGATGCGGCCTTCCTCGTGCGCCACTTCTTTCAGCACGGACTTCAGACGCTCCTCGAACTCGCCGCGGTACTTGGCACCCGCCAGCAGGCCGGCCATGTCCAGCACCAGCACGCGCTTGTTCTTCAGCGTCTCGGGCACCTCGCCCTCGACGATGCGCTGGGCCAGCCCCTCGACGATGGCGGTCTTGCCCACGCCGGGCTCGCCGATCAGCACGGGGTTGTTCTTGCTGCGCCGCTGCAGCACCTGGATGACGCGGCGGATCTCGTCGTCGCGGCCGATCACCGGGTCCAGCTTGCCCTGGCGGGCGCGCTCGGTCAGGTCCAGCGTGTATTTCTTCAGCGCCTCGCGCTGGCCCTCGGCTTCGGCGCTGTCCACCTTCTGGCCGCCACGCACGGCGTCGATGGCCGCCTCCAGGCTCTTGCGGGTCACGCCGTTGTCCTTGGCCAGCTGCGCGGCCTCGCCCTTGCTGTCGACCAGCGCCAGCAAAAACAATTCGCTGGCGATGAACTGGTCGCCGCGCTTGATGGCCTCCTTCTCGGTGGCCTGCAGCACACGGCCCAGCTCGGGGCTGCCCTGCACCTGGTCCTGGCCCTGCACCTGGGGCAGGCGCTTGACGGCGGCCTCGGCCGCGGCCAGCAGGCCCGGCACATTGGCGCCGGCACGCTGCAGCAGCGCGCGCGGGCCTTCATCCTGGCGCAGCATGGCCACCAGCATGTGCACGGGCTCTATGTAGGCGTTGTCATGTCCCAGGGCCAGCGACTGTGCATCAGACAGCGCTTCTTGGAACTTCGTGGTGAATTTATCGAGACGCATGTGAAACCTCCAACTTGTCACTAGCTAGGGCTCCGGGGCCTCGATTTCAAGCCGCCGGACGATAAAAGTCAGCCCACCTGGGGCGGCGCGGCGATGCCCCAGCGCGCCAGCGCCGCATCGTCGCTCACGCGCGCATCCACCCAGCGCGCACCATCTGGCGTCTGCTCCTTCTTCCAGAACGGCGCCTGGGTCTTGAGGTAGTCCATGACGAACTCGCAGGCCTGAAAGCTCTCGCCGCGGTGCGCCGAGGTCACGGCCACCATCACGATCTGGTCCAAGGGCGCGAGCAGCCCCACGCGGTGGATCACGCGCACGCCATAGAGGTCAAAACGTGCAAACGCCGCATCCACCATGGCATCGATGGATTTCTCGGTCATGCCCGGGTAGTGCTCCAGCTCCATGGAGGCCACGCTGTCCCCTTCGTTGCGGTCGCGCACCGTGCCCACGAAGCAGCACACCGCCCCCACGCGCGCGTCCCGCGCACGCAGCGCCGCCAGCTCGGTGGAAACGTCGAAGTCATGGGTCTGGATGGAAACGCGGTGCATGGCAGTGGTCAGCGGCAGAATTGCGGGATTGACGGCACTTTAACGCCCACCCCACACTTGCACACCATGGCCCTGCAGACTATCACCACCGACGACTACCTGCTCTACCCCTCGCCGCGCAATGCGCACCGTGTGGTGTTTGAGTTCCAGACTTTCGTGCCCCACCCCTATGCCTTGGTCGATCTGCCCAGCTTCGACCTGGCGGGCCGCTACAGCCTGTTCTCCGCCCACCGCAAGGCTGACGCGAAGATGGGCCAGCTCGTGACCTTCGAGCTGGAAGGCGACCAGCAGCGCTTTGAGCGCCTGTTCGTGCCTGATTGAAGGTACTTGACGACAATAGTGGGGTATACCCGGATTTTTGACTTGTCTCAAAGGGGCTTCCGCCGGGCTGCGCTGCAATGGCTCCATCACATAACGACGGAGGAAACGCCATGCAACTGCTCAAGCAACTCTTCACCACCGAGGTGGGCCTGTTCAGCGCCATAGGCATCGGTTTCATGCTGTGCATGGGGGGCTTCTTCGTCTGGCTGTTCACGCGCAACGATGCGCCCCCGGCACAGCAAAAGCGCTGATCCGCTCCAGACCCGCGCGGGCGCCGTCTCCGGCAAGAGCGGCGCCTGTGTTTTTGCGCCGTGCCAGACAATAGGCAGATGCACGACGACAACCAGATCCTGGTCCCGCCCTCCTTCATCGCGCTGTACAGCGACACACGCGCACGCCTGCAGGCGCCTGCCGCCGAGGTGCGGGCGCGCTACGAGTGGTGCGAGGACCTGGCCTGCCACTTGGTGGAACAGGCGCAGCAGCTGTACCACGGCGGTGCGCGGTCGGAAGAAGGGGTGCTGCTGGGCATCCACGCCGGCCTGGCCGGTCCGGACGCGGGCGTGACCCCGGCCGAGGCGCGCTGGATCACGCTGCGCCTGGCCGAGTTGCTGGGGTGGCGCAGCCCCGAGCTGCCCGCCCTGGCGGTGCAGCAGCCTTGAACGCCGTCAGCCGCCCGTGACGGGCGGAAAGAACGCCGCCTCGGCGCCTGCCGCCAGCGGCGTGGCGTCATGCGCCATGGTCTGGTCGAGGGCCACGCGCACGGCGCGCCCGCGCGAGAGGCAGGTGGCCCAGGGCTCGCCACGGGCGATGAGTTCATCGCGCAAGGCGCCCAGCGTGGTGGCGCCGGTCTGCACCGTCTCCTGCCCCATGCCCACGGCCTCGCGGATGGAGGCGAAGTAACGCACCGTGATCGTGAAGGGCGTGGTCATGACAGCAACTCCGCAAATGGCAGGAAGCGCACGGTGTCGCCGCGCGCAATGGTCTGGCCGGCGGGGTTGTCCACCACGCCGTCCGCCCAGGCGGCCGAGGTAAGCACGCCCGAGCTTTGGTTGGGAAACAGCTCCAGCGTGCCATCGGCGCACTGGCGCACGCGCAGGAATTCACGGCGTTTATCGGCCCGGGGCCAGTCGAATCCAGCCGTAGCAGCTATCGCTTTAGGAGCAACATCACGCACGCCCTGCAGGCGCAACAGGAAGGGGCGCACCAGCAGGCCGAAAGTGACAAAGCTGGACACGGGGTTGCCCGGCAGGCCCATGAAGTGTGCACTGCCGCCCGCGTGGGGAATCTGGCCGTAGGCGAAGGGCTTGCCCGGCTTCATGGCGATCTGCCAGAGCTGCAGCGTGCCCAAGCGCTCCACCGCCGGCTTGATGTGGTCTTCCTCGCCCACACTCACGCCGCCGCTGGTCAGGATCAGGTCATGTCCCTGGGCAGCCTCGCGCAGCGCGGCCACGGTGGCCTCGCGCCGGTCGGGCACGATGCCTAAGTCGCTCACCTCGCAGCCCAGGCGCAGCAGCATGGCGCGCAGGAAGAAACGGTTGCTGTTGTAGATGGCGCCGGGCTTCATCTGCGCGGGCGGCACATCACCCGGCATGACGAGTTCGTCGCCCGTGGAAAAAAGCGCCACGCGGGGCCGGCGCGCCACCTGCAGGGTGCCCAAGCCGATACTGGCAGCCAGGCCCAGCTCTGCGGGAGTGAGGCGCGTGCCAGCGGCCAGCACCTCAGCACCCCGGGTGATGTCCTCGCCCGCGCGCCGAATCCACTGCCCCTGGGCCGGTACGGCATTCACGCGCACGCGATCCCCGTCGAGCGCCTCGCAGTCTTCCTGCATCACGATGGCATCGGCCCCCTCGGGCACCGGCGCGCCCGTGAAGATGCGCGCCGCCGTCCCCGCCGCCAGCGGCACGCCGAAGGCGCCCGCGGGAATACGCTGCGCCACCGGCAACTCCACCCCCGCTGCCGGCACGTCGGCGCAGCGCACGGCGTAGCCGTCCATCGAGCTGTTGTCGTTGGGCGGCACCTGCAGCGGCGAGGTGGCGGCCTGCGCGAGCACGCGACCGTCGGCGTCGAAGGTGTTGACGGTGTCGGTGCCTGCCAGCGGGGCGGCCTGCGCCAGCAGTTCGGCCAGGGCTTCGTCCAGTGGCTTGAGGGGTGCACGCGCTTGGGGTTTCATTCGCAGGCCTCCGCCCGGTCGGGCACATAGTCAAAACGCGCGCCCTGAGCCAGCAGCCATTGCACCACGGCGTGAGGGTCGTCCAGGTTGAGCACCGGCAGCGCGGTGGGCACCGGCGGCAGCGGCGCGTCGGTGGCCACGGCGACGATGCAGGGATCGTGCGGATAGAGAGCGGGCCGTTCGCGGTAATCGGGTGATGCGGCGCGCCAGATCTCGATCTTGGGCAGGTCGCTTTCCTTGAAGCCTTCCACCAGCACCCAGTCCACGCGCGGATCCAGCTCCGCCAGCAGTTCGTGCACGCTGGGCGTGTGCTCCTGCTCGAATTCGCGCATCAGCGCCATGCGCCGGTCGGAGGCCACGGCCACTTCGTAGGCGCCGGCCTCGCGGTGGCGCCAGGTGTCCTTGCCCACATGGTCGATGTCGAACTTGTGGTGCGCATGCTTGACCACCGACACGCGCAGGCCATGCAGGCGCAGTTCGGGAATCAGCTGCTCCACCAGCGTGGTCTTGCCGCTGCCTGAATAGCCGGCAAAGCCAACCACCTTCATCCCGCCACTCCTTCAGTTTCACTCATCTATTAATAGCTACCAGCGCTTGATGGATAAGCGCCATAGGCCGATTTGATCCCTAATCGCAATGGGCTGCGATATAGGCCTTGACCTGCTCGGCATCGGCCGCCAGCACCTGCAGGCGCTTGGGCAATTGCTCGATGCCCTCGAACCTGGCCGGGCGCTCGGGTGCGCGGCCCAGGGCTTCCTGGATGGTTTCGGCAAACTTGATGGGCAGGGCCGTCTCCAGCACGATCATGGGCACGGCGGGATCGCCACGGTGCTCGCGCGCCACCTTCACGCCGTCGGCGGTGTGGGTATCGATGATCTGGCCGAAGCGCTCGTACGTGTCGCGGATGGTGGCCAGGCGGTCGGCGTGCGTGCTCTTGCCGCTCTCGAAGCCGTACTTGGCGCGTGCGTCTCGGAACGCGGGGTCGCTCCCCAGGTCGAAGAAGCCCTGTTTGGCCACGCCCTCGGCGAACAGCTGGCGCGTGCGCTCCGCATTGCGCCCCAGCAGGTCGAACACGAAACGCTCGAAGTTGCTGGCCTTGCTGATGTCCATGCTGGGGCTGCTGGTCTCGTGCGTGTCGGCCGCGCCGCGCACGCGGTAGGCGCCGGTGCGGAAGAACTCGTCGAGCACGTCGTTTTCGTTGGTGGCAACGATCAGGCGGTCGATCGGCAGGCCCATCTGGCGCGCCACGTGGCCGGCGCAGATGTTGCCGAAGTTGCCGCTGGGCACGGTGAAGCTGACCTTCTGGCCGTTCGTCTCCGTCGCCTGGATGTAGCCCGCGAAGTAGTACACCACCTGCGCCAGCAGGCGCGCCCAGTTGATCGAGTTGACGGTGCCGATCTTGTATTGGGCCTTGAAAGCGTGGTCGTTGCTCACCGCCTTGACGATGTCCTGGCAGTCGTCGAATACGCCTTCGATGGCCAGGTTGTGGATGTTCGCGTCCTGCAGGCTGAACATCTGCGCTTGCTGGAACGGGCTCATGCGACCGTGCGGGCTGGTCATGAACACGCGCACGCCCTGCTTGCCGCGCATGGCGTACTCGGCCGCGCTGCCGGTGTCGCCGCTGGTGGCGCCCAGGATGTTGAGCTGCTCGCCACGGCGGGCCAGTTCGTACTCGAACAGGTTGCCCAGCAGTTGCATGGCCATGTCCTTGAAGGCCAGCGTGGGGCCGTTGGACAGGGCCTCGATCCACAGGCCGTCTTCCAGGTGGCGCAGCGGCACGATCTCGCCCGTGCCGAACACTTCGGCGGTGTACGTCTTCTCGCACAGGCGCTTCAGGTCCGCGGGCGGGATGTCGTCGATGTACAGCGACAGGATGCGGAAGGCCAGCTCGGCATAGCCTTGCGTGTGATAGGCGGTACGCAGCGCGGTCAGCTCGGCGTCGCTGATCTGCGGGTAACGCTCGGGCAGGTACAGGCCGCCGTCGGGCGCCAGGCCTTCGAGCAGGATGTCGCAGAAATGCTTGCGGTCCGCGTGGCCGCGGGTGGACAGGTACAGCATGGCGTGCAGCCCCTCTTAGTTGTTGAGCTCTTCCTTGCGGATGCGCGTGATGCTGGCCAGCACCGTGGGCAGGCCCTGGATTTGGGCGAGCGCGGCGTCCATGTCGCCCTCGCGCGTGTCATGCGTGAGGATGATCAGGTCGGTCTGCGTACTGCCTTCGCCGCCCACTTCGTCGGCCTCGCGCTGCAGCACGGCGTCGATGCTGATGCCCGCGCCGGCCAGGATGCCGGTGATCTTGGCCAAAACGCCGGCCTCGTCGGCCACGCGGATGCGCAGGTAGTAGCTGGTGACCACGTCGGCCATGGGCAGCACGGGCAGCTCCTGCCCCGCCTCGCGCAGCGTGTGGCTCTGGAAGGCCAGCGGCGGCACGCGGTGCGCGGGGTCGGCCTCGATCAGGCGGGTGATGTCCACCAGGTCGGCGATCACGGCGCTGGCGGTGGGCTCGCTGCCCGCGCCCTTGCCGTAGTACAGCGTGGTGCCCACGGCGTCCCCGTGCACCACCACGGCGTTCATCGCGCCTTCGACATTGGCGATCAGGCGCTTGGCCGGCACCAGCGCGGGGTGTACGCGCAGCTCCACGCCATCGGGCGTGCGCTTGGTCGCGTCGCCCTGGCGGCGCTTGGCGATCCCCAGCAGCTTGATGCGGTAGCCCAGTTGCTCGGCATAGCGGATGTCGACGGCGGACAACTTGGTGATGCCCTCCACGTAGGCCTTGTCGAACTGCACCGGAATGCCGAAGGCGATGGCGCTCATGATGGTGGCCTTGTGCGCGGCGTCCACGCCCTCGATGTCGAAGGTGGGGTCGGCCTCGGCGTAGCCCAACGCTTGCGCTTCCTTGAGCACCACGTCGAAGTCCAGGCCCTTGTCGCGCATCTCGGACAGGATGAAGTTGGTGGTGCCGTTGATGATGCCGGCCACCCACTGGATCTGGTTGGCCGCCAGGCCTTCGCGCAGCGCCTTGATGATCGGGATGCCGCCGGCCACCGCCGCCTCGTAGGCGACCACCACACCCTTCTCGGCCGCGGCCTTGAAGATCTCCGTGCCGTGCACGGCCAGCAGGGCCTTGTTGGCCGTCACCACATGCTTGCCGGCGGCGATCGCCTCCAGCACCAGCTGCTTGGCGATGCCGTAGCCGCCGATCAGCTCGACCACGATGTCGATCTCAGGGTTGGCGATCACTTCGCGCGCATCGACCACCACGCGGGCGTTCTCGCCCACGATGGAACGTGCGCGGGCGGTGTCCAGGTCGGCCACACAAGCAATCTCGATGCCGCGGCCGGCGCGGCGGCGGATTTCTTCCTGGTTGCGCGACAGGACGTTGAACACGCCGCTGCCCACGGTGCCAATGCCCAGCAGGCCCACTTGGATCGGTTTCATATCAGGGTTACCCGTCAAAAAAGGCCCCAGCGCCCTATTGACGGGCGCCAGCAGCTATCAAAAATGAAGTTCACGCCGCCTTGGCGTGGCGCTGCCGGTAGGCGGCCAGGAAGCCCGCCAGCCGGCCGATGGCCTCGCGCAGGTCGTCTTCGTGCGGCAGGAACACGATGCGAAAGTGCTGGTTGTCGGGGTAATTGAAGCCCGAGCCCTGCACCAGCATGACCCGCGTGGCGCGCAGCACTTCCATAAAGAACTGGCGGTCGTCCGCGATGGGGTACATCTCGGGGTCCAGGCGGGGGAACATGTACAGCGCCGCCTGCGGCTTGACGCAGGTGACGCCGGGGATGGCGGTGATCAGCTCGTAGGCCAGGTCGCGCTGGCGGCACAGGCGCCCGCCGGGTTTGACCAGGTCGTTGATGCTCTGGTAGCCGCCCAGCGCGGTCTGGATGGCCCACTGGCCCGGCACGTTGGAGCCGAGCTTGATGTTGGCCAGCATGTTGATGCCTTCGATGTAGTCGCGCGCGGCCGTCTTGTCGCCCGAGATCACCATCCACCCGGCGCGGTAGCCGCAGGAGCGGTAGGCCTTGGAGAGCGAGTTGAAGGTGAGCGTGACCACGTCGGTCGACAGGCTGGCCATGGCCGTGTGCTTGACACCGTCGTACAGCACCTTGTCGTACACCTCGTCGGCAAACAGCACCAGGTTGTGCTCGCGCGCGATCTGCACGATGCCCTTGAGCAATTCGTCCGAGTACAGCGCGCCCGTGGGGTTGTTGGGGTTGATGACCACAATGCCGCGCGTGCGCGGGGTGATCTTGGCGCGGATGTCCGTCAGGCTGGGCATCCAGCCGTTGTCTTCATCGCACAGGTAGTGCACAGGCCGACCGCCCGACAGGCTGGCCGCCGCCGTCCACAGCGGATAGTCGGGTGCGGGCACCAGCAGCTCGTCGCCGTCGTCGAGCAGCGCGTTGGTGGCCATGGTGATCAGGTCGCTCGCGCCGTTGCCCAGGTAAATATCGTCCAGCGTCACGCCGGCCACGCCCTGCTGCTGGCTGTAGTGCATCACGGCCTTGCGCGCCGCAAAGATGCCCTTGCTGTCCGAGTAGCCCGCCGAGTTGGGCAGGTTGCGGATCATGTCCTGCTGGATCTCCTCGGGCGCGTCAAAGCCGAACGGCGCCAGGTTGCCGATGTTCAGCTTGATGATCTTCTGGCCCTCGTCCTCCATCTGCTTGGCCGCGTCCACGATGGGGCCCCGGACATCGTAGAGAACATTGTTGAGCTTGGCGGATTTGCGGATGGGCTTCATGTGCGGGCAGGCGTGAGGAGAGGGGCACAAGTGGGGCTGCGGCCCCGCCGGGCGCAGGGCGCCTCGGTGAAACCTATAATTTGACCACAGTTCCACCCACGGCCCCGGCCGCCGCACAACCGCGCAGGGTGCGGGCAGCCTCCGCAACGCCCATGAAATTCCAGCCCGAACGCCCCGATACCCAGTCCATCACCGCCTACGGGCCGGACTGGATCGGCGTGGACGCCGATCGGGTGACCGAGAGCGTCATCATCGGTGCGCGCGGCCAGCGCATCGCCTGGAACTGCCGCCGCTTCGAGGACCTGACTGCCGCGCACTTCGCGCAACTCGCCGAACTGGACGCCGAGGTGGTGATCTTCGGCAGTGGCCTGCGCAACCGCTTTCCACCGCCCGCCTGGTTGCAGCCACTAATGGCGCGGCGTATCGGCCTGGAAACCATGGACACCCAGGCCGCCTGCCGGACCTACAACGTCCTGGCAGGCGAAGGGCGCAACGTGGTCGCAGCCCTGCTGTTGGAAACCGAGTAACGGCAGATTTCCCCTGTCGCCGTATCCGGGTGCCAGGGCGGCCGTTTCTCCTGGAGGGGGTTTCGGGGTAAAATAGCCTGTTGCGGTCGGGGGCACCACCCAAAAAAGAGTACACCCCCACTCCCCCGGCTTTTCTTCGACTAATTCGTGAGAGATAGAAGTGCCATGGCGATCGTTGTCAACAAACCCCTTCCTGAATTTGAAGCCAACGCGACTGGCGGAATCAAGGTTTCCAACGTCTCGCACCAGGGCCAGATTCTGATTCTGTATTTCTACCCGAAGGACAACACCCCGGGCTGCACCACCGAGGCCATGCAGTTCCGCGACAAATTCAAGGATTTCGAGAAGGCCGGTGCCGTGGTCTTCGGCGTGTCGCGCGACAACATGAAGTCGCATGACGACTTCAAGGAAAAGCTGGAGCTGCCCTTCGAGCTGATCGCCGACACCGAAGAGAAGATGTGCCACATGTTCGGCGTAGTGAAGAACAAGATCATGTACGGCAAGAAGGTCAAGGGCATCGAGCGCAGCACCTTCCTCGTCAATCCCGAAGGCATTCTGGTGCAGGAATGGCGCGGCCTGAAGGTACCCGGCCATGTGGACGAGGTATTGAAGGCCGTGAAGGCGATCAAAGCCCCTGTCAAGAAAGCCGCCTGAACACCTGACGGCTCTACCGTGGGCCGTCACGGGGAGCATGCATAATGGGTCAATGCTGCTGAGAAACGCAACACGCTCCCCGCAATCCAAAGCCGCCTCGGTCTCCTAGGCGGCTTTGTGCTTTTTGAACGTTACTTTCCTCAAGGCTCCCTGCAATGCCCCTGCCCCCCGCCCCGACCCAGCGCGCCGCCCTGCTCAAACCAGACGCCTATCGCATGACGGTTTTCGAGGATGACGAGGCCGCGGAGGCTTCCGCGGCCCCGCCCGCTACAGCGGCCGCTCCCACTCGCAAGCGCGCGGCCACCAAGACCAGCGCCGCCAAGAAAGCCGCCGCACCTGATACCGCCATCCCATCCGGTGCAGGCCGCTCGACCAAAGCAGGGGTATCTGCTGCACCCGCCCATTCGCGCGCACGCCCTGCGGATGAGGGCGCAGTGCGCATGAGGCCCCCCGTCACCGCAGTGCCCCCGGCTGCCGCGCCGCGCGCCGCACCGGACGCTGCACTGCGCAAGAAGCGTGCTGCCGGGCCGAAGAAAATGTTCGTGCTCGACACCAACGTGCTGCTGCACGATCCCACGAGCCTGTTCCGCTTCGAAGAACACGACATCTTCCTGCCAATGATCGTGCTGGAGGAACTCGACGGCCACAAGAAGGGCATGACCGAAGTGGCCCGCAACGGCCGCCAGGCCAGCCGTACGCTGGATGCGCTGGCGGCAGCGCATGGCAGCGCCGACATGGCCTTGGGCCTGCGCCTGGATTCCACGGGCCAGCGCGCCGCCGGCGGTTGCCTGTACTTCCAGACTGCCCCGCTGAACTACCAGTTGCCCTCCAGCCTGCCCCAGGGCAAGGCCGACAACCAGATCCTGGGCGTGGTGGAAGCGCTGCGCAAGCTGCATGCGCCGCGCGAGGTGGTGCTGGTGTCCAAGGACATCAACATGCGCGTGAAGGCGCGCGCCCTGGGCCTGGTCGCGGAGGATTACCAGAACGACAAGACGCTGGAAGACGGCGACCTGCTCTATTCGGGCAGCCTTGCGCTGCCAACGGACTTCTGGACCAAGGCCGGCAAGAACGTCGAAAGCTGGCAGAGCGGCGTGCACATGTACTACCGCATCAGCGGCCCCGTGGTGGCGCAGCTGATGATCAACCAGTTTGTGTATTTCGAGGCGCCGGGCGAGCCCAGCCTGTATGCGCGCGTGACCGAGATCCGGGACAAGACGGCGGTACTGGAGACGCTCAAGGACTATGGCTCGTCCAAGAATACGGTCTGGGGTGTGAACACCCGCAACCGCGAGCAGAACTTCGCCATGAACCTGCTCATGGACCCCGACGTGGACTTCGTGACGCTGACCGGCACGGCCGGCACCGGCAAAACGCTGATGGCGCTGGCCGCGGGCCTGACCCAGGTGCTGGACGAGCGCCGCTATACCGAGATCATCATGACCCGCGCCACGGTGAGCGTGGGCGAGGACATCGGCTTCCTGCCCGGTACGGAGGAAGAAAAGATGGGCCCCTGGATGGGCGCGCTGGACGACAACCTGGAATTTCTTGCCAAGGGCGACGGGGGCAATGCTGGCGAGTGGGGCCGCGCGGCCACCAATGAGCTGATCCGCAGCCGCATCAAGATCAAGAGCATGAACTTCATGCGCGGGCGTACCTTTCTGAACAAGTACGTCATCATCGACGAGGCGCAGAATCTGACGCCCAAGCAGATGAAGACGCTGGTCACCCGCGCGGGCCCCGGCACCAAAATCATCTGCATGGGCAACCTGGCACAGATCGACACGCCCTATCTCACGGAAGGCTCCTCCGGCCTGACCTATGCGGTGGACCGGTTCAAGGGCTGGCCGCACAGCGGGCATATCCTGCTCGCGCGCGGCGAGCGCTCGCGCCTGGCCGACTTCGCCAGCGAGGTACTCTGATGGCCGTGGGTTGGATGTCCGCGCTGAAGCTTGTGCCCTGGGGCGACGTGATCGAGGCCACGCCCCAGATCATGCAGGCCGCGCGCAAACTCATCAGCAACACGCGCAAAGCCCCGCCGCCCGAGGCGCCCGCGCAGCGGATCGACAGCACGCCCGATCAACTGGCGGTACTGCAAGCGCGGATGGCCCAGTTGGAGGAAGACCAGCGCGCGTCCGCCGCGCTGATCGAATCGCTGGCCGAGCAGAACGCCCAACTGGTGCGCGCAGTCGATGGGTTGCGCCGGCGCAGCCTGCACCTGCTGCTCGCCGTCTGCGGGCTCGGCGTATGCACGCTGGCGCTGCTCGCCTGGGCACTGTCGCGTTGAGACCGCTCAATCACTATTAAATAAATAGCTGCTAGCGCTTACTCAGTAAGCGCTAGAGCCATTTTTGAATCTTAATAGTAATCGTCACCTGCGCCCACCGCCAGGTTCTCAAAGCGCGTCTGGTTCTTCTGGAAGAACAGCTTCACCGTGCCCGTGGGGCCGTTACGCTGCTTGCCGATGATGACTTCGGCAATGTTCGGCTCCTTGGACTCCTTGTTGTAGTAGTCGTCGCGGTAGATGAACATGATGATGTCCGCGTCCTGTTCGATGGCGCCCGATTCGCGCAGGTCACTCATCATGGGACGCTTGTCGGTGCGCTGCTCCACCGAACGGTTGAGCTGCGACAGCGCGATCACCGGGCACTGCAGCTCCTTGGCCAGCATCTTCAGGCCCCGCGAGATCTCGCCCAGCTCAGTGGCGCGGTTGTCGGAGCTGTTGCTGCCCGAGCCGCTCATGAGCTGCAGATAGTCGACCACGATCAGGCCGAGCTTGCCGCACTGGCGCGCCAGGCGGCGCGCGTTGGCGCGCAGCTCGGATGGGGTCAGGCCCGGCGTCTCGTCGATGTGCAGGCTCACGGTGCGCAGCCGCTCGATGGCTTCGGTCAGGCGCGGCCACTCCTCGTCGCTGAGCTTGCCGGTGCGCAGGTTGCCCTGGTTCACGCGCCCGATCGAGCCCACGATACGCACCGCCAGTTGGGCGGCGCCCATTTCCATCGAGAAGATGGCCACCGGCAGGCCCTCGTTGAGCGCCACATGCTCGGCAATGTTCACGGCGAACGAGGTCTTGCCCATGGAAGGGCGCGCCGCGAGCACCACCAGGTCGCCTGCCTGCAGACCGCTGGTCATGCGGTCCAGGTCGGCGAAGCCCGTGGGCACGCCGGTCACGTCCATGGGGTTGTCGGCCATCTCCTGTACGCGGTCCAGCAGGTCGATCACGAGCGAGTCAAGCGACTGAAAGCCCTGCTTCATCCGCGAGCCCTCTTCGCCGATGGCGAAGATCTTCTGCTCAGCCTCGTCCAGGATGCGCTCCACCGGCCGGCCCTGGGGATTGAAGGCGTTGGTGGCGATGTCGTCGCTGGCGGTCACCAGCTTGCGCAGGATGGCGCGCTCGCGCACGATCTCTGCGTAGCGGCGGATGTTGCTGGCACTGGGCACGTACTGGGCCAGGCTGTTCAGATAGGCCAGCCCGCCGATCTCCTCGGCCTTGCCCATGCCCTGCAGATGCTCGTAGACCGTGATCACGTCCGCAGGCTTGCTGGCGTTGATCAGCGCGCCGATGGCGGCGTAGATCTGCTGGTGCTCGTGGCGGTAGAAATCGCCATCCACCAGCAGGTCACCCACGCGGTCCCACGCCATGTTGTCCAGCAACAGGCCGCCCAGCACGCTGGACTCTGCCTCGATGGAATGGGGCGGAACGCGCAACTGGGCCACCTCGCGATCCAGCGATGGGACGGCATAACCGTCAGGAAGGGTGGGCACAACGGCAGACATGGGACTCAGGGGCTTTCAGGAGGGCAAGCAGACGATGCTAGCGGGCGGTGCCACGCCCGTCATTGCACAACTCTGTGGATAAGGCGTGCAAAGGCAGTGGGCAGCAGGTGCACAGGTGCGGGTGAAAAAACAAAAGCCGCCCAAGGGCGGCTTTGTATGGCAGAGCCAGGGGTGCGAACCGATCAGGCCGTTTCGCCGTAGACGGACACGGTGACTTCAACGGCCACGTCGGTGTGCAGGGCCACCGTGACGGTGTTGTCGCCCACGACCTTGATCGGGCCGTTGGGCAGGCGGACTTGCGACTTCACCACGTTGTAGCCTTGCTTGTTCAGCTCTTCGGCGATGTCATGGTTGGTCACGGAGCCGAACAGACGGCCGTCCACGCCAGCCTTCTGCGTCAGCTTGACGGTGGTGCCGGCCAGCTTTTCGCCTTGTGCCTGGGCGGCAGCCAGCTTCTCGGCGGCGGCCTTTTCAAGTTCGGCGCGCTTGGCCTCGAACTCGGCCTTGGCGGCTTCGGTGGCGCGGCGGGCGCGGCCCGTAGGGATCAGGAAGTTGCGGGCGTAACCGTCCTTGACCTTGACGATCTCGCCGAGGTTACCGAGGTTCACGACCTTGTCGAGCAGGATGATTTGCATGGTAATCGTGCTCCTTAGATCTTGTGCTGGTCGCTGTAGGGCAACAGGGCCAGGAAGCGGGCGCGCTTGATGGCGGTGTTGAGCTGGCGCTGGTAGATCGCGCGCGTGCCGGTCAGGCGCGCGGGGATGATCTTGCCGTTCTCGGCGATGAAGTCACGCAGGGTGTCGACATCCTTGTAGTCGATTTCTTCGACGCCTGCGACCGTGAAGCGGCAGAAGCGCTTGCGCTTGAACAGCAGCGACTGGGTGTTGCGCTTCGGGCGCTTGTCCTTGTTGAATTTCTTGAACGTGGCCATTTTCGGACCTCTTGAAAATTAATCTTGTTGAATATCCTGGATGTGGAACACCAATCCCTTGCCGCTGCGCCCCGTGGCCAAGAAGCCCTGGAACCTCCAGACGCTTCCCAGTGCTTGCCGGGCCAGGCGCTCCGCAAGAGCGCCAAATGCGAGGGCTTTCACGCTGGCCTTGACCTGCCGATCCGCCCCGGCTTCCCGCTGGAGCGACTCGTGCTCGAGTCGTATATCCAGCGCCGGCAGGCCGGCGGGCGTGTAGCGCAGAGGCTGGACCTCGGCGATACAGGCTGTCAGGACCCAATGGTTGTTCACACCTCCTGGCTGACAGGCTGGTCGATCAGCGCTCGTTCGAAGCGGCAAACTCGGCCTGGCTGGCCTTGCGTGCTTCTTCGCGCTCGACGGTCTTCATCATGGAGGACGCGCCCGTTTCGGCCTTCTTCTTCTGCACCGTCAGGTGACGCAGCACGGCGTCGTTGAACTTGAAGGCGTGCTCGAGTTCGGCCATCACAGCCTGGTCGGCTTCGATGTTCAGGCACAGGTAGTGGGCCTTGGCCAGCTTGTTGATCAGGTAAGCCAGTTGACGGCGACCCCAATCTTCCACACGGTGCACCTGGCCGCCGCCGGCAACGATCATGCCCTTGTAGCGCTCCAGCATGGCCGGAACCTGTTCGCTCTGATCCGGATGGATCAACAAAATGATTTCGTAGTGACGCATGCAAACTCCTTTTGGATGACACCACCCGCCGCGTCGTGTAGCGGTGTGGCAAGGCAAAGCGCGAGATTATAGCAACGCGCGCTCACCTTGTACACTGCGCACCGTCCACACTCCTGCACGCGGCACGCCAAAGCCCCCGCGTTGCACGCAAAGAACGCCATTTGCACCATTCGCGCTTGAAAACCGCGGATGCGCCCCTAACTGGCGCGCACAAGCATTCCAATTCAACCCGAGTCGACATGTCCGAGAACCAGAATCCCCCTCCCTCTCCTGAAGAGATTGAAGCGGCGATGTCCGCCAATGCCGCCGACGAACTGAACCGCCTGCAGGGCGAACTGGCCGAGCTCAAAGCCAAGAGCGCCGACTTGGCCGATCAATTTTTGCGCGCCAAGGCCGAGGCCGAGAATGCCCGCCGGCGTGCGGAGGATGAGGTAGCCAAGGCCCGCAAGTTCGGCATTGAGAGCTTCGCCGAAAGCCTGCTGCCTGTCTGCGACAGCCTGGACGCCGCCCTGGCCATCGAGAACGCCACGGCCGAGCAACTGCGCGAGGGTTCGGACGCCACCCTGCGCCAACTGATGTCGGCGCTGGAGCGCAACAAGGTGGTCATCGTGAACCCCGAGGCCGGCACCAAGTTCGACCCGCACCAGCACCAGGCCATCAGCATGGTGCCCGCCGACCAGGAAGCCAACACCGTCGTGAGCGTGCTGCAAAAGGGCTATCTGATCTTTGACCGCGTCCTGCGCCCTGCGCTGGTCACGGTGGCCGCGCCCAAGTAAATAAATCTCAGCACCGCCGCTTGAAGACGGGCAAGTTATCCACAAGTTACTGGCTATCCAGCCATTTCAGACATCACGGAGAAAAACATGGGAAAAATCATCGGTATTGACCTGGGCACCACCAACAGCTGCGTGGCCATCATGGAAGGCAACAACACGCGCGTGATCGAGAACAGCGAAGGCGCGCGCACCACGCCGTCCATCGTCGCGTACCAGGAAGACGGCGAGATTCTGGTCGGCGCCTCGGCCAAGCGCCAGGCCGTGACCAACCCCAAGAACACGATCTACGCCGCCAAGCGCCTGATCGGCCGCAAGTTCGAGGAAAAGGAAGTGCAGAAGGACATCGACCTGATGCCCTTCACCATCACCCGCGCCGACAACGGCGATGCCTGGGTGGAAGTGCGCGGCCAGAAGCTGGCCCCCCCGCAGATCTCCGCGGAAGTGCTGCGCAAGATGAAGAAGACCGCCGAGGACTTCCTGGGCGAGCCGGTGACCGAGGCCGTGATCACGGTTCCCGCATACTTCAACGACGCTCAGCGCCAGGCCACCAAGGACGCCGGCCGTATCGCGGGCCTGGATGTGAAGCGCATCATCAATGAGCCTACCGCCGCCGCGCTGGCTTTCGGCCTGGACAAGCAGGACAAGGGCGACCGCAAGATCGCCGTGTATGACCTGGGTGGTGGCACGTTCGACGTGTCCATCATCGAGATCGCCGACGTCGATGGCGAAAAGCAGTTCGAAGTGCTGTCCACCAACGGCGACACTTTCCTGGGCGGCGAGGACTTCGACCAGCGCATCATCGACTACATCATCGGCGAGTTCAAAAAGGAACAGGGCGTGGACCTGTCCAAGGACGTGCTGGCCTTGCAGCGCCTGAAGGAAGCCGCCGAGAAGGCCAAGATCGAGCTGTCGAACTCCTCGCAGACCGACATCAACCTGCCCTACATCACGGCCGATGCCTCGGGTCCCAAGCACCTGAACATCAAGCTGACCCGCGCCAAGCTGGAATCGCTGGTAGAAGACCTGATTGAGCGCACCATCGCGCCCTGCCGCACGGCCATCAAGGACGCCGGCATCTCCGTGTCCGACATCGACGACGTGATCCTGGTCGGCGGCATGACCCGCATGCCCAAGGTGCAGGAAAAGGTCAAGGAATTCTTCGGCAAGGAACCCCGCAAGGACGTGAACCCCGACGAAGCCGTGGCCGTGGGCGCAGCCATCCAGGGCCAGGTGCTGTCGGGCGACCGCAAGGACGTGCTGCTGCTGGACGTGACGCCGCTGTCGCTGGGCATCGAGACCCTGGGCGGCGTGATGACCAAGATGATCACGAAGAACACCACGATCCCGACGAAGTTCGCGCAGACCTTCTCGACGGCCGAGGACAACCAGCCCGCCGTGACGATCAAGGTGTTCCAGGGCGAGCGCGAGATTGCCAGCGCCAACAAGCTGCTGGGCGAGTTCAACCTGGAAGGCATTCCCCCGGCGTCGCGCGGCACGCCCCAGATCGAAGTGACCTTTGACATCGACGCCAACGGCATCCTGCACGTGGGCGCCAAGGACAAGGGCACGGGCAAGGAGAACAAGATCACCATCAAGGCCAACTCCGGCCTGTCCGAGGACGAGATCCAGAAGATGGTGAAGGACGCCGAGCTCAACGCCGCCGACGACAAGAAGAAGCTGGAGCTGGTGCAGGCCCGCAACCAGGGTGAGGCCGCCGTGCACACCGTGACCAAGAGCCTGTCCGAGCACGGCGACAAGCTGGACGCCGGTGAGAAGGAAAAGATCGAGGCCGCCGTCAAGGACCTGGAAGCTGCCCTCAAGACCGAGGACAAGGCCGCCATCGACGAGAAGACCACCGCACTGATGGCTGCCAGCCAGAAGCTCGGCGAGAAGATGTACGGCGATGCGCAGGCCGCTCAAGGGGCCGAGGCTGCGGGTGCGCAAGCTGCCGCCAGTGGCTCCGCCGGCGCCGCCGCGCAGGACGACAACGTGGTGGATGCCGAGGTCAAGGAAGTCAAGAAGGGCTGATCGCGCCAGCGCATCCCGTGCCTAGCCGCCGCGTCGGGCCCCGCCAGCCGGGGTTCGCGCGGCGTTCGTGCTCCCAACCGGCCTGAAGATTGCCCATGTCCAAGAGAGATTTTTACGAGGTCCTTGGCGTTCCCAAGAACGCCTCGGACGATGAGATCAAGAAAGCCTATCGCAAGCTCGCGATGAAGTACCACCCTGACCGCAACCAGGGTGATGCTGCCAAGCCTGCCGAAGAGAAGTTCAAGGAGGCCAAGGAAGCCTACGAGATCCTGTCCGACGCACAGAAACGCGCCGCCTACGACCAGTACGGCCACGCGGGCGTAGACCCCAACATGCGTGGCGGCATGGGTGGCGCCGAGGGCTTTGGTGGCTTTGCCGAAGCCTTCGGAGACATCTTCGGCGACATGTTCGGCGGCGCGCGCGGGCGCGGCGGCCGGCAGGTGTACCGCGGCAACGACCTCTCCTACGCGATGGAAATCACGCTGGAGGAAGCCGCCAAGGGCAAGGAAGCGCAGATCCGCATTCCCAGTTGGGAAAGCTGCGAGACCTGCCACGGCAGCGGCGCCAAACCCGGCACCAGCGCCAAGACCTGCGGCACCTGCCAGGGCTCTGGCACGGTGCAGATGCGCCAGGGTTTCTTCAGCGTGCAGCAGACCTGCCCCCACTGCCGCGGCACGGGCAAGATCATTCCCGAGCCCTGCACGGCCTGCCACGGCCAGGGCCGGGTCAAGAAACAAAAGACGCTGGAGGTGAAGATCCCCGCCGGCATCGACGACGGCATGCGCATCCGCTCCACCGGCAACGGGGAACCGGGCACCAATGGCGGGCCGCCGGGCGACCTGTACATCGAGATCCGCATCAAGAAGCACGACATCTTCGAGCGCGACGGCGACGATCTGCACTGCCAGGTTCCGGTGAGCTTCATCACCGCGGCGCTGGGTGGAGAGATCGAGGTGCCCACGCTGCAGGGCAAGGCGGCCATCGATATCCCCGAAGGCACACAGGCCGGCAAACAGTTTCGCCTGAGGGGCAAGGGCATCAAGGGGGTGCGCTCCAGCTACCCCGGCGATCTGTACTGCCACATCATCGTGGAAACCCCGGTCAAGCTCACCGAGCACCAGCGCAAGCTGCTCAAGGAACTGGACGAGTCGCTCAAGAAGGGCGGTGCCAAGCATTCGCCGTCCACCGAGAGCTGGACCGACCGGCTCAAGAGCTTCTTCAGCTGACCCCCTGGACAAGGCCCGCGGACAGCGGGCCTTTTTTTGCCTGGGCTTTGGTCAATCCCGATCTGTTTATTCAGGAACGACCGGCCCATCGTTGACAAAAATCAGGTTATGGGTATTCACCGCGACCTAAGGTACGCAGCCTGCGCAGGATCAGACGATCCGCGCACAAGCCAGCCGAAAGAGCGCCCCCGTGACCGACCCAGCCCGCCAACCGACTTCCCCCGACATCCCTTCCGCACCCGAACTGGTCTGCCCCGCCGGCAGCCTGCCTGCACTCAAGGCGGCCGTTGACGGCGGAGCCGACTGTGTCTACCTCGGACTGCGCGACGCGACGAATGCACGCAATTTCGCGGGTCTGAACTTTGACGAGGCGGCCATCCAGAACGGCATTGCCTACGCCCATGCGCGCGGGCGCAAGGTGCTGCTGGCACTCAACACCTACCCGCAGGCCGCCAACCCCGCCCCCTGGCGCGCCGCCCTGGACCGCGCGGCCGCCTGGGGGATCGACGCCGTGATCATGGCCGATCCCGGCCTTATGCAATACGCCATGCGCCACCATCCGCAGCTGCGGCTGCACCTGTCGGTGCAGGGCTCGGCCACCAACCACGACGCCATCAACTTCTACCACCAGCAGTTCGGCATCCAGCGCGCCGTGCTGCCGCGCGTGCTCTCGCTGGAGCAGGTGCGCCAGGTGATCGACCGCACGCCGGTGGAGATCGAGGTGTTCGCCTTCGGCAGCCTGTGCGTGATGGTCGAAGGGCGCTGCGCGCTGTCGTCTTATGCCACGGGTGAGTCGCCCAACACGCACGGCGTGTGCTCACCCGCGAAGTTCGTGCGCTGGCAGGAGACGCCCAAGGGCCTGGAGTCGCGCCTGAATGGCGTGCTCATCGACCGCTACGGCAACGGCGAGAACGCCGGCTACCCCACGCTGTGCAAGGGCCGCTTCGACGTGGGCGACGAGAGCAACTACTACGCGCTGGAGGAACCCACCAGCCTCAACACGCTGGAACTGCTGCCCAAGCTTGTGAAGATGGGCGTGCGTGCCTTCAAGATCGAGGGCCGTCAGCGCAGCCCCGCGTACGTGGCCCAGGTGACCAAGGTCTGGCGCGAGGCCATCGACCACTGCATGGCGCAAGGCCACCTGTACAGCCCCAAGACCGCCTGGATGGCCAGCCTGGACCAGGTGGCCGAGGGCCAGCAGCACACGCTGGGCGCCTACCACCGCCCCTGGAAATGAAGTGCGAAGAACACCCCCCTGTGCCGTTGCCCGGCAGCCTGGGCCTGGGTCACGCCGATTTATGCGGCGGGGACTGCGCTTGGCCCCCTGAAGAACTGAGAGCATCAAGATGAAACTAGCCCTGGGCCCGCTGCAGTACTACTGGCCGCGCGATACCGTTTTTGATTTTTACCAGGCCATGGCCGAGACGCCGGTGGACGTCGTCTACCTTGGCGAAGCCGTGTGCTCGCGCCGCCGCGAGCTGCGCCAGAGCGACTGGATCGACATCGCACGCATGCTGCGCGACGCCGGCAAGCAGGCGGTGCTCTCCACCATGGTGCTGCTGGAGTCCACCTCCGACGTATCCGCCATGCACAAGATCGCCCAGGACGAGGAATTCCTCATCGAGGCGAACGACATGGGCGCCGTGCACCAGCTCGCAGGCAAGCGCGCCTTCGTCGCCGGCCCCCAGCTCAACCTGTTCAATGCCGATTCGCTGAACTGGATGGTCGGCCTGGGCGCCAGCCGCTGGGTCATGCCATTGGAGATGCGCCAGGCCGACCTGGCCGTGCTGCAGCAGCACAAGCCCGCGGGGCTGGAGACCGAAGTCTTCGCCTACGGCCGCATGCCCTTGGCGTTCTCGGCGCGCTGCTTCACGGCACGCCACCACAACCTGCCCAAGGACGACTGCGGTTTTCGCTGCATCGAGCACCCGGACGGCCAGCTGCTGGCCACCCGCGAAGGCGAGGGCTTCCTGGTGCTCAACGGCATCCAGACCCAGTCGGCGCGCGTGCACAACCTCATCCAGGACGTACCTGCGCTGCGCGCGCTGGGCGTGGAACTGCTGCGCCTGTCCCCCCAATCGCAGCACATGGCAGAGGTCATTGCCGCCTTCGACGCGGCCCGCAAGGCGCCCCAACCCGATGCAGGTGCCCTTGACCGCATGCGCCCCCTGATGCCCGAGGCCCCCTGCAACGGTTACTGGCACGGCAAGCCCGGGCTGGATCTGGTGCAGCCCGCCGTGACATCCTGAGCCACCGCACTTACTCCTTCAAGCCATGACCGCTACCCCACCCGCACCGTTCACCCTGCCGCGCCCCGTGGGCGCCGTGCTCTCGCGTCTGCCCGCCTATCCGGGCTCGGTCCTGCTGGTTACGGCCATCAACCTGGCCCTGTCGCGCCACCTGCCGCAGGACGTGAAGGACCTGCTCAAGGACAAGCGCCTGTCCATCCGCGTGCGCGACGCGCGCGTGGCCTTCGACTTCACTTGGAACGGCCAACGCTTTGCGCCCAGCGCGCCGCAGGGCAACCCGGACCTCGCGATCAGCGCCAATGCGCAGGACTTCGTGCTGCTGGCGCAACGCCGCCAGGACCCGGACACGTTGTTCTTCAACCGCCGCCTGGTGATGGAGGGCGACACCGAGCTGGGCCTGGTGGTCAAGAACGCGCTGGACGCCATCGACCTGCCCGTGCTCGACCCGCGCCACTGGGCGCCGCGCGCCGTGCTCTCGCGCTGGGCCCCGCAGCTTGCGCAACAATTGCCGCCTCTTCCGCCCTTCTTTGGAGGTCGTTCGTGACGGAACCTGCCCCTTGCGATGTCCACCCGCTGGTCTATTCCTGCTCCGGCTGCTCCAGCGCCGCGCAGCTGGCCAACCATGTCGCCGTGCGGCTGGACCGTGAGGGCGTGGCGGAGATGTCGTGCATCGCTGGCGTGGGGGGCGACGTGCCCAAGCTGGTCAAGCTGGCGCGCTCGGGCCGTCCCATCATCGCGCTCGACGGCTGCCCCCTGGTGTGCGTGAAAAGCAGCCTGGCGCGCCACGGCATTACGCCGGCACGCCACTTCCAGTTGCATGAGTACGGCGTGAAGAAGCGCAACCACCAGGACTTCGACCCGGCCGAGGCCGCCCAGGTGCTGGCGCGCATCCAGGCCGACCTGCACGACCATCCCCTGCGCTCCAAGGCCGCCGCATGAGCCAGCCGCCCCGCCGCGTGATCGTGGGCATCTCGGGTGCCAGCGGCGCCGTGTATGGCGCACGCCTGCTGCAGGCGCTGCAGGACATGCCCAACGTGGAATCGCACCTGGTCGTCTCCGACGCCGGCTGGCGCAACCTGCGCCACGAGCTGGACATGGACCGCGCCAGCGTCGAGGCGCTGGCGGACGTGGTGCACGACCTCGCCAACGTGGGCGCCAGCATTGCCAGCGGCTCGTTCGCCGCGCACGGCATGGTGGTGGCGCCCTGCTCCATGCGCACGCTGGCGGCCGTGGCCCACGGCCTGGCGGACAACCTGCTCACGCGCGCGGCCGACGTGGTGCTCAAGGAGCGGCGTCGCCTGGTGCTGATGGTGCGCGAATCCCCTCTGCACCTGGTGCACCTGCGCAACATGGCGACGGTGACCGAGATGGGCGGCATCGTGTGCCCGCCCATGCCCGCGTTCTACCAGCGCCCCACCAGCGTGGGCGAGATCGTGGACCACAGCGTGGCCCGCGTGCTGGACCTGCTGGGGCTGGAGCATGCCCTGGCGCCGCAATGGCAGGGCCTGCCGTTGGACTCCTGAAACAATAGCTGCTAGCGCTTGCTGGATAAGCGCTGGAGCCTGATTTCATTCAAAGCATGCATTACCGCGACCTGCGCGACTTCATGGCCCAGCTGGAGGCCGCGGGCGAATTGCGCCGCATTGCCGAGCCCGTATCCCCTCACCTGGAAATGACCGCGCTGGCCGACCGCGTACTGCGCGCGGGCGGCCCCGCATTGCTGTTCGAGCACCCCGCGGGCCATACCATGCCGGTGCTCGCCAATCTGTTCGGCACGCCCGGGCGCGTGGCCCGCGCATTGGGCGTGGCGGGGCTGCCGGAGATCCGCGCCTTCGGCGAGGTGCTGGCGCAGCTCAAGGAGCCCGAGCCGCCGCGCGGCATGAAGGACCTGTGGGGCAAGCGCGACCTGCTCAAGACGCTGTGGAGCATGGCCCCGGCCACCGTGCGCCGCCCGCCCTGCCAGGAGGTGGTGTGGGAGGGCAGCGACGTCGACCTGACCCGCCTGCCCATCCAGCACTGCTGGCCTGGCGACGTGGCGCCATTGGTCACCTGGGGTCTCACCATCACGCGCGGGCCGCGCAAGGCACGGCAGAACTTAGGGATATACCGCCAGCAGCTGCTGGGCAAGAACCAGCTCATCATGCGCTGGCTGTCGCACCGCGGCGGTGCGCTGGACTTTGCCGACCACTGCCGGCTCAACCCCGGCCAGCCCTACCCGGTGGCCGTGGCCATCGGGGCCGACCCGGCCACCATCCTGGGCGCCGTCACGCCTGTGCCCGACACGCTGTCGGAATACCAGTTCGCCGGCCTGCTGCGCGGCGCGCGCACCGAGGTGGCGCCCGCTTTAGGCGTGCCGCTGTCGATACCGGCCAGCGCCGAGATCGTGCTGGAAGGCCACATCCATCCCGATGCCAACGACAAGAGCGGCTGGCAGCACGCGCTGGAAGGCCCCTACGGCGACCACACTGGCTACTACAACGAGTGCGCCGAGTTCCCCGTGTTCACCGTCGAGCGCATCACGCAGCGCCAGGACGCCCTGTACCACAGCACCTACACGGGCAAGCCGCCCGACGAGCCGGCCATGCTGGGCCTGGCGCTCAACGAACTGTTCGTGCCGCTGCTGCAGCGCGCCTTCCCGGAGATCATCGACTTCTACCTGCCGCCCGAGGCCTGCAGCTATCGCATGGCGGTAGTGCGCATCCGCAAGGCCTATGCGGGCCATGCACGGCGCGTGATGATGGGCGTGTGGAGCCACCTGCGCCAGTTTCTGTACACCAAGTTCATCGTGGTGGTGGACGAGGACGTGGACGCGCGCGACTGGAAGGAAGTCATCTGGGCCCTGACCACACGCATGGACCCGGCGCGCGACACCCTGTTGATCGAGCACACGCCCATCGACTACCTGGACTTCGCCTCGCCCGTGGCAGGCCTGGGCAGCAAGATGGGACTGGACGCCACCAACAAATGGCCCGGGGAGACCCAGCGCGAATGGGGCCGCCCCATGGCCATGGATGTCGGCGTGAGCCAGCGCATGAACGCGCTGGCCGACGCGCTGGGACTGTAGAACCCGACTGCGATCGCCTCGCCGGGTGGGCGAAGCCGCAGGAAGCCTTCCAAGGAGACTGCCATGACCACGACACCGCCCCGCTGGGACCCGCAAGCCCCCGAAGTCCTGCGCGACCAGCGCGCCGCCTACGACCAGCTGCGCGAGCGCTGCCCGCTGGCGCACAGCGACGCGCAGCACTGGTCCGTGCTGCGCCACGCCGAGGTCATGCAGGTGCTCGGCGACCATGCCACCTTCAGCAGTGCGGTGTCCGCCCACCCGGCCGTGCCCAATGGCTACGACCAGCCCCTGCACACGCAGTACCGCCGCGCGCTCGACCCGTTCTTCGCCCCCGAGCGCATGGCGCACTTCGAGCCCGTGTGTCGCGCGCTGTCGGCCGCCACGGTGCAGGAGGCCCTGGCCCTGGGCGGCGAGCTGGAGATCACCCACGAGTTCGCCCTGCCCTTCGCGGTGCGCGTGCAGTCCGCGTTCCTCGGCTGGCCCACGCTGCTGCAAGACGAGCTGCTCGGCTGGCTGCGCCGCAGCCAGGCCGCCACCCGCTCGGGCGACCGCACGCAGACCTCGGCCGTTGCGCAGGAGTTCGAAGACCTGGTCGGGCGCGTGCGCCAGGCCCGCCTGGAGGCGCCGCCCACGCAGGACATCACCAGCGAACTGATGCACACCCGTGTGGAGGGCCGCCTGCTGGACCTGCGCGAGCTTGCCAGCGTGCTGCGCAACTGGACGGTGGGCGAGGTCGGCACGATTGCGGCCTCCATCGGCATCCTGCTGCACTGGCTGGCGAGCCACCCCGACTGGCAGCAACGCCTGCGCGCGCAGCCCGGCCTCTTGCCCACGGCCATCGACGAGGTGCTGCGCATCGACGGCCCGCTCGTGGCCAACCGCCGCATCACCACCCGCGACGTGACGCTGGGCGGCTGCCCCGTGCCGATGGGCGAGCGCCTGTCCATCCACTGGATCGCCGCCAACCGTGACCCGCGCGTGTTCGGCGACCCGGATGAGTTCCGCATGGACCGCGACCCCGCGCTCAACCTGCTGTATGGCGCAGGCATCCACGTCTGCCCCGGCGCGCCGCTGGCGCGGCTGGAACTGCGGGTGCTGATGGAGGAGTTGCTGGCGCGCACCAGCGCCATCGCACTGCCCGCAGGCCATGCGCCTACGCGGGCCACTGCCCCGGACGCCGGCTACGCCGCGTTGCGGGTGCGTTTGCATCAAACACCCGCGTAGCGCCGCCTGCTACGCTGACGGTCGTCACTTCACAAAGCCATTCCATGTCCGTCAGCATCACTTTCCTCGGCGGGGCCGGCACCGTCACCGGCTCCAAATACCTCGTACGCCACGGCGGCCAGGCGCTGCTCGTGGACTGCGGCCTGTTCCAGGGCTACAAGCCGCTGCGCCTGCGCAACTGGAACCCGCTGCCGGTGGCGCCGCAGGACATTGACGCCGTGCTGCTCACCCATGCCCACCTGGACCACTCGGGCTACCTGCCGCTGCTGGCCAAGGACGGCTTTGGCGGGCCGGTGTTCTGCACGGCCGGCACGCGCGATCTATGCGCCATCCTGCTGCCCGACAGCGGCCATCTGCAGGAAGAAGACGCGGCTTTCCTCAACCGGCACAAGCTCAGCAAGCACGAACCCGCCCTGCCGCTGTACACGCGCCTGGACGCGCAGCACTGCCTGTCGCTGCTGCAAGTGCAGCCCACGCACCAGACCTTCGAGCCCATGCGCGGCTGGCGCGCCACCTTCCAGAATGCAGGCCACATCCTGGGTGCGGCCAGCGTGCTGCTGGAGGTGGGAGGGCGGCGCATCCTGTTCTCTGGCGACCTGGGCCGCCCGGACGACCTGCTGATGCATGCGCCCGACGCGCCGCCCGCGGCCGACACCGTGCTCATCGAGTCCACCTACGGCGACCGCAGCCACCCACCCGGCACGGTGCTGGACGAGCTGGGGCCCGCGCTGGCACGCCTGGCTGCACGCGGCGGCGTGGCGGTGGTGCCGGTATTCGCCGTGGGGCGCGCGCAGACGGTGATGTACGCCATCGCCCAGCTGAAGGCCCGCGGCGAAGTGCCTTCCGGACTGCGCGTGTACCTGGACAGCCCCATGGCCGTGAGCGCCACGGAGCTGTTCCAGAACCACCTGAGCGAGACCCGGATCAACCGATCCGAACTGCACGCCATGGCGCGCGGCACGACGCTGGTGCACAGCGTGGACGAATCCAAGGCGCTGGCCCGCCTGCACGGGCCGCGCGTGATCCTGTCGGCCAGCGGCATGGCCACCGGCGGGCGCGTGCTGCACCATTTGGCGCTGCACGCGGGCGACCATCGCAACATGATCATCCTCACCGGGCACCAGGCGGGCGGCACGCGCGGCGCCCGCATCGCCGCGGGCGAAAAAACCATCCGCATCCACGGGCGCGACGTGGCCATCCGCGCCGAGGTGGTGCAATTGGCCACGGCCTCGGCCCACGCCGATGGCGACCAATTGGTGGCCTGGCTGCGCTCCATGCCCTCCACACCCCGGCAGGTGTATGTGGTGCACGGGGAGATGGCTGCGGCCGACATGCTGCGCCAGCGCATCGACCACGCGTTGGGCTGCCCCGTGGAGGTTCCCGAGCATGGCGACAGCGTGACGCTCTAAAACAAGAGCCAAAACAGCCTCCAGCGCTTATCTGATGAGCGCTGAAAGCTATATTTTTCATAGCAAATCCGCCGCTATGCCCCATCCGGCGGCATGTGAGCCATCGCGTATCGCGATGACAACCGGCAAATATACACGGGAAAATAGAGGACTCACCTCGTCAAACGAGAAGTCGCTCCACCCCCCCGATGAAAAGCTCAGAGCGCAGCTTTGCGCGCCGCATTGACCTCACCTCGCTGCAACTGTTCGTGGCCGTCTGCGAACTGGGCAGCATCGGCCGCGCGGCCGAGCGGGAGTTCATCGCCGCCTCGGCGGTGAGCAAGCGCCTGTCCGACCTGGAGGCTGCGGTCGACACGGCCCTGCTGTACCGCCACAGCCGCGGCGTGACGCTGACCCCCGCTGGCGAAAGCCTGCTGCACCACGCGCGCAACGTGCTGTTCGGGCTGGAGCGCATGCAGGGTGAGCTTTCCGAGTACGCCGACGGCGTGCGCGGCCATGTGCGCATGCACGCCAACATCTCGGCCATCGTGCAGTTCCTGCCCGAGGACCTGGGCGCGTTTGCCCAGGCACACAGCCAGATCAAGATCGATCTGCAGGAGCACCTCTCGCCCGACGTGCTGCAGGCCGTGCACGAAGGCGCGGCGGATCTGGGGATCTGCAACGTGCCCGCCACGGCCGCCCACGAAGGCCTGCAAAGCCGCCCCTACCGCAGCGACCGGCTGGTGCTGGTCGTGCCCCAGACGCACGCCCTGTCGACCCGCGCATCGATCCGCTTTGAAGAAGTGCTGGACTGGGACATCGTCGGGCTGCACGCGGGCAGCAGCATCAGCCTGGCCATGCGCCAGGCCGCCGCGCAGGCCGCGCGCCCGCTGCGCCAGCGCATCCAGGTCACCAGCCTGGACGCGATGTGCCGCATGATCGACAACGGCCTGGGCGTAGGCCTGCTGCCCGACCGGGCGTTTTCGCTGATGCGCGGCGTGGGGCAACTGGCCGCCGTGCCGCTGGACGAACCCTGGGCCCGGCGCGCGCTGCGCCTGGTGGCGCGCGACTTCGAGGCCCTGCCCGTCACGGCACGGCTGCTGGTCGAACACCTGGCGCCCGCGCCTGCCGCGACGCCCGCCGAGGACGGCGACACCCCCACCTAGAATTCTCACCACCCCACTGAACCCAAGAAACGAGACTGCCATGGGACGCACCCTGTACGACAAGATCTTCGACGAGCACGTCGTCCACACGGAAGAGGACGGCACCGCCGTGCTCTACATCGACCGCCACCTGGTGCATGAGGTGACCAGCCCGCAGGCCTTCGAGGGTCTGCGCGAGGCGGGCCGCAAGGTCTGGCGCGTGAGCTCCATCGTGGCCACGGCCGACCACAACACCCCCACCACCGGTTGGGAGCGCGGCTACGACGGCATTGCCGACCCGATCAGCAAGGAGCAGATCGTCACGCTGGACAAGAACATCCAGGAGTCCGGTGCGGCGGCGTTCTTCCCCTTCCTGTCCAAGCGCCAGGGCATCGTGCACGTGATCGGCCCCGAGAACGGCGCCACCCTCCCGGGCATGACCGTGGTCTGCGGCGACAGCCACACCAGCACCCACGGCGCGTTCGGCGCGCTGGCCCACGGCATCGGCACCAGCGAGGTCGAGCACGTGATGGCCACGCAGACCCTGCTGGCCAAGAAGGCCAAGAACATGCTGGTCCAAGTGAATGGCAAGGTCGCCCCTGGCATCACGGCCAAGGACATCGTGCTGGCCATCATCGGCAGGATCGGCACCGCCGGCGGCACGGGTTACACGATTGAATTTGCCGGTGAAGCCATCCGCGACCTGAGCATGGAAGGCCGCATGACCGTGTGCAACATGGCCATCGAAGCCGGCGCGCGCGCGGGCCTGGTGGCGGTGGACGACAAGACGATCAACTACGTGAAGGGCCGCCCGCTCGCACCCACGGGCGTGGAGTGGGACCAGGCCGTGGCGTACTGGAAGACGCTGCACTCGGACGCCGACGCGAAGTTCGACGCGGTGGTGGAGTTGAACGCCGCCGAGATCGTGCCGCAGGTCACCTGGGGCACCAGCCCCGAGATGGTGCTGGGCATCGACGCCGTGGTGCCCGACCCGGACAATGAGAAGGACCCGTCCAAGCGCGGCGCCATCGAACGTGCGCTGACCTACATGGGTCTGCAGCCCGGCAAGCCGATGGATGACATCTTCGTGGACAAGGTGTTCATCGGCTCGTGCACCAACAGCCGCATCGAGGACATGCGCGAAGCCGCCGCCGTGGTGAAGAAGCTCGGCCAGAAGGTCGCCAAGAACATCAAGCTGGCCATGGTGGTACCTGGCTCGGGCCTGGTGAAGGAACAGGCCGAACGCGAGGGGCTGGATGCGATTTTCAAGGCCGCGGGCTTTGAATGGCGCGAGCCCGGTTGCTCCATGTGCCTGGCCATGAATGCCGACCGCCTGGAGCCCGGCGAGCGCTGCGCTTCCACGTCCAACCGCAACTTCGAAGGCCGCCAGGGCGCGGGCGGGCGCACGCACCTCGTGAGCCCCGCCATGGCCGCGGCCGCCGCCATCCATGGCCACTTCGTGGACATCCGCCAGTTCGCTTAAGGAGCCTCCCACCATGAAAAAGTCTCTCGCCGCCCTGCTCGCGCTGGCCTTCGTGCTGGCCGGCTGCAACACCGTCAAGGGCATGGGCCAGGACGTGCAGCGCGCCGGCAGCGCCATCGAACGCGCCGCCAAGTAGGCCCCTCCACACCGCCATCCCAGGAGCTCCGCATGAAGAAAGCCCTCGCCTGCCTCGCCACCACGCTGCTGCTAGCCAGCCCCGCCCTGTCGTGGGCCGCCAACCGCGCCTGCGTCATCGAAGGCAGCATCACCTTCAGTGGCAAGACCACGCAGGTCAAGGACTGCATGGAATTCGCCGCCGGCGTGCCCGACGACCAGATCAAGGGCAGCTGCGGCGGCCTGGCGCAGATGTCCGCCCAACTGGGCGGCAAGCCCGGCAAGGTGAGCTACCTGCCGCAGTGCCCGCGCCCGGCCAGCGGCGCCTGCAAGGGGCTGATGGGTCAGCCCGTGGATGCCTACTACTACAACCTGACCGCCGATGCGCTGCAGGACAAGCGCAAGGCCTGCGAAACCTCCAGCGCACAGATCAAGGCCGGCACTTGGACCAACGGCCAGTAAGCCCGCGGGCCCCAACGCCACTTCTTTCCGGACACACCACCATGCAGAAATTCACCCTCCACAAGGGCCTCGTCGCCCCCATGGACCGCGAGAACGTCGATACCGACGCCATCATCCCCAAGCAGTTCCTCAAGTCGATCAAGAAGACGGGCTTCGGCCCCAACCTGTTCGACGAGTGGCGCTACCTCGACAAGGGCGAGCCGGGCGTGCCCGAATCCCAGCGCAAGCCCAACCCCGACTTCGTGCTGAACCAGCCGCGCTACCAGGGCGCGAGCATCCTGCTGGCGCGCAAGAACTTCGGCTGCGGCTCCAGCCGCGAGCACGCGCCCTGGGCGCTGGACCAATACGGTTTTCGCGCCATCATCGCGCCGAGCTTTGCCGACATCTTCTTCAACAACTGCTTCAAGAACGGCCTGCTGCCCATCGTGCTGCCCGAAGCCACGGTGGACCAGCTGTTCAACGAAGCGGCCGCCTTCCCCGGCTACCAGCTCACCGTGGACCTGGAGCGCCAGGTGGTGGTGCGTCCCCAGGGCGAGGAGATCCCCTTCGACGTGGTGCCGTTTCGCAAGTACTGCTTGCTCAACGGGTTTGACGACATCGGGCTGACGCTGCGCCATGCCGACAAGATCCGCGCGTTCGAAGCCGCACGCCTGGCCAGCAAGCCGTGGCTGAGCCACACCATGGCCGCGTGACCCACCACCGGCCCTGACCGATTGATTACAAGCAAAAACAGCCTCCGGCGCTTATCCATCAAGCGCCAACAGCTATCAAAACAGAAGTGAATGACCATGAAAATCGCAGTTCTGCCGGGTGACGGCATTGGCCCCGAGATCGTCGCCGAGGCCGTCAAGGTGCTCGAAGCCCTGGACCTGAAGCTGGAGATGGAGACGGCACCCGTGGGCGGCGCCGCTTACGAGGCCGCGGGCCACCCGCTGCCGGAGTCCACGTTGAATCTCGCCCAGAGTGCCGACGCCATCCTGTTCGGCGCCGTGGGCGACTGGAAGTACGACACGTTGGCGCGCCCGCTGCGCCCCGAGCAGGCCATCCTGGGCCTGCGCAAGCACCTGGGCCTGTTCGCCAACTTCCGTCCCGCGATCTGCTACGAGCAGCTCACGCATGCGTCCAGCCTCAAGCCTGAACTGGTGGCCGGCCTGGACATCCTCATCATCCGCGAGCTGACCGGCGACATCTACTTCGGCCAGCCGCGCGGGCGTCGCACCGCCGCTGACGGCCACTTCCCCGGCGCCGAGGAAGCATTCGACACCATGCGCTACAGCAAGCCCGAGATCGAGCGCATCGCCCGCGTCGCGTTTGAGGCCGCGCGCAAGCGCAACAAGAAGGTCACCAGCGTGGACAAGGCCAACGTGCTGGAAACCTTCCAGTTCTGGAAGGACGTCGTGACCGAGGTGCACAAGGACTATCCCGACGTGGAGCTGCAGCACATGTACGTGGACAACGCGGCCATGCAGCTGGTGAAAGCGCCCAAGGCGTTCGACGTGATCGTCACCGGCAACATGTTCGGCGACATCCTCTCCGACGAAGCCTCCATGCTCACCGGCTCCATCGGCATGCTGCCCTCGGCCAGCCTGAACGACAAGAAGCAAGGCCTGTACGAGCCCAGCCACGGCAGCGCCCCCGACATCGCCGGCAAGGGCGTGGCCAACCCCCTGGCTACCATCCTCAGCGCTGCCATGATGCTGCGCTTCAGCCTGAACCAGGAAGAAGCCGCGCGCCGCATCGAAGCCGCGGTGCAGCAGGTGCTGGCCCAAGGCCTGCGCACGCCTGACATCTACAGCGACGGCACCACCAAGGTGGGCACGGCGCAGATGGGCGATGCCGTGGTGAAGGCCCTCGCTGCCTGACGGGCGGCCTCCCGCACAACGCGACAGCGGCCCTTCGGGGCCGCTTTTTCGTGGCGCGCAAGCAGCACAAGCGGCCACGCGGCATCGCAAGTCCGGATCCGGCCAGACGCATCGCCCACGGGCCGGGAGACTCTTCCTTCACCCAACCCGAAGGAGCGTCCCATGTCCCAACCGTCCCTCTCCCATCGCGTCGCCATCGTCACCGGCGCCAGTTCCGGCATCGGCCGCGCAGCGGCCCTGCTTTTCGCGGAGGCCGGCGCGGCCGTCGTCGTGGGCGCACGGCGCCAAGCGGAGCTGGACCAACTCGTCGCTGCCATCACCCAGCAGGGAGGGTCGGCTGCGGCAGTGGCCGGCGACGTGCGCGACGAGGCCTACGCACAAGCGCTCGTCGCCACTGCCGTGGAGCGTTTTGGCGGCCTCGATATCGCCTTCAACAACGCGGGCACCATGGGGCCGCTGCAACCCACGCCGGACGTGCAGTCGAGCGATTGGCGCGACACCCTGGAGACCAACCTCACCAGTGCCTTCCTGGGCGCCAAGCACCAGATTCCCGCAATGCTGGCGCGCGGAGGTGGTTCAATCATCCTCACCTCCACCTTCGTGGGGTATACCGCCGCATTTGCGGGCACGGCCGCGTATGCCGCGAGCAAGGCCGGCCTGATCGGCCTGACCCAGGCACTGGCCACGGAGTTCGGAGCGAAGGCCATCCGTGTGAATGCCTTGCTGCCCGGCGGCACCCTCACCCCCATGGCGCGCACCATGAACGGAACACCCGAGGCGCTGGCCCAGGTCGCCCAACTGCATGCACTCAAGCGCCTGGCGCAGCCCCGGGAGATTGCCCAGGCCGCGTTGTACCTGGCGTCCGACGCGGCATCGTTCGTCACCGGGACAGCCATGCTGGTGGATGGCGGGGTGTCCATCCAGCGGGGATGACCGCAGCGCAGCGGCGATGGCGGCATGCCCAGCCATGGGCCTGCATGGGTTCCGCTACAATGCCCAGCTATGTTTGCCGCCCGCCCGTTCGCCCTGAACACCGCCTCTGCCGCCAAGGCACGCAAGGCTGCGCGCGCAATCACCAAAACCACGACCATTACGGGCTGATCCAGCTCCGGCATCGTCGTGCGCCCTCCCTGGCCTAGACGAGCCGGGGGCGGAAGAAAGCAGCCACCGGTCGCGTGCGTACTGTTTTTTACTTTGAAAGGGCGATGAAATGAGCAAGTTGGTAGGTTTGGTCGGCTGGCGCGGCATGGTCGGCTCGGTCCTGATGGACCGCATGGCGCAGGAAAAGGACTTCGATCTGATCGAGCCCCTGTTCTTCTCCACCTCGAACGCAGGCGGCAAGGCGCCCGCCCAGGCCAAGAACGAGACCACGCTGCAGGACGCGTTCGACATCGAACAGCTCAAGCGCTGCGACATCATCCTCACCGCACAGGGCGGCGACTACACCAACGAGGTGTACCCCAAGCTGCGCGCGGCCGGCTGGAACGGCCACTGGATCGACGCCGCCTCTGCCCTGCGCATGGAAAAGAACGCGGTCATCGTGCTCGACCCGGTGAACATGCCCGTCATCAAGAACGCACTGGCGAACGGCGGCAAGGATTGGATTGGCGGCAACTGCACCGTGTCCTGCATGCTGATGGGCGTGGGTGCGCTGTACAAGGCCGGGCTCGTCGAGTGGATGAGCACCCAGACCTACCAGGCGGCCAGCGGCGGCGGCGCGCAGCACATGCGCGAACTGCTGACGCAGTACGGCACGCTGAATGCCGAGGTGAAGGCCCTGCTCGACGATCCCAAGAGCGCCATTCTGGAAATCGACCGCAAGGTCATCGCCAAGCAGCGCAGCCTGTCGGGCGCGGAGACGGCCAATTTCGGCGTGCCGCTGGGCGGCTCACTCATCCCGTGGATCGACAAGGACCTGGGCAACGGCATGTCCAAGGAAGAGTGGAAGGGCATGGCCGAGACCAACAAGATCCTGGGCCAGGGGGAAGGCTTCAACACCGCCGCAGTGCCGGTGGACGGTTTCTGCGTGCGCGTAGGCGCCATGCGCTGCCACAGCCAAGCACTGACCTTCAAGCTCAAGAAGGATGTGCCCGTAGCCGACATCGAGGCCATGATCGCTGCCGACAACGAGTGGGTGAAGGTGGTTCCCAATACGCGTGAGGCGACGCTGAAGGACCTGACTCCCGTGGCCGTCACCGGCACCATGACCATTCCCGTCGGCCGCATCCGCAAGCTGGCCATGGGTCCGGAGTATGTGGGCGCGTTCACCATCGGCGACCAGTTGCTGTGGGGCGCCGCCGAGCCGCTGCGCCGCATGCTGCGCATCCTGCTAGACGCCTGACGCAGATTCAACGCCACCTTCGGGTGGCGTTTTTTCGAGGTCATAGATTGATACGGCCCGTTACCGATCGTTGTCCATTACCAACAGGAATAAGGCCGTCCCGGCCTCTTCCCGCACCGTATAAAACGTGGCGCGACACCTCAGCTTGTCAGTGCAAAACATTGATGCTATGGTGCTTTTTACATATTTTCACGCGCCTGGGCGGCTCGATCACGACCAGAAAAATACCGCCCCCTCGGCACCATCCATCTCTTCATTCGTCGCACACATGCATCGCTGGAAATTTTCTGTCCTGGCCACCGCGGCCATCCTCTCGGCTGGTCTTTACACCACCGATGCAAGTGCTCTCGCCCTGGGCCGCGTGAATGTCCAGTCGGCGCTTGGCGAGCCCCTGCGCGCGGAAATCGAACTGCCCCAGATCACTGCTGCCGAGGCCGAATCGCTGCGCGTGAGCACCGCCAGCCCTGAAGTTTTCCGCAGCCAGGGCATGGAATATTCCCCCGCTGCGCATAGCGTGCAAGTGCAACTGCACCGCCGCACGAATGGCTCCATGGTGCTGCGCTTGAGCAGTACCCGCCCGGTCAACGATCCTTTCGTGGATTTGGTTATCGATGCGACCTGGAGTTCCGGCCATATCGTGCGTAGCTACACGATGCTGTTCGACCCGCCGGCGAGCCGCCCGCAGGCGGCGGTGACCGCCGCACCTCAGGTAACGTCACCCCGTGCCGCGGCAACTGCGCCGCGCGCCCCCGCCACCACCGCGGCGCCCGCGCCTGCCGCACGCCCAGCAACCCCTCCCGCACCCGCCGTAGCCGGCCGTCCCACCCCCGCAGAGGCACCCGCGTTCGCTGGCGGTGACGAGATTCGCGTGCGCCCCGGGGACACGGCCGGCCGCATCGCGGAAGCCCATCGCCCCGCTGGCGTCTCGCTGGACCAGATGCTGGTAGCAATGATGCGCGCCAATCCGGACGCGTTCGTCAACAGCAATGTGAATCGTCTGCGTTCCGGCGCAGTGCTGCAGATGCCTAGCGAAACGGAGGCGCAAGCCACGGACGCCACCGAAGCTCGCAAGATCGTCGCCGCGCAAAGCCGCGATTTCAATGAATTCCGTCGCCGCATGGCAGCGACAGCGCCCAAGGCCGAGGTTGCAGCCGCAGAGCGCTCCGCGCGCGGCACTGTGCAGACCCAGGTGGACGAGAGCAAGCCCGCCGCTGCCGGCCCCGATAAGCTCACTCTCTCCAAAGGCAGCGTTCAGGCCCAGAAGACCGAGGAGCAGATGGCCCGCGACAAGCAGGCCGAACAGAACAGCGCCCGCATGGCAGAGCTGTCCAAGAACATCTCGGACCTGAACCAGCTCAGCGGCGCCTCCGCGCCAGCCGGCGCTGGCGCAGCTGCGCCAAGAGCCACGGCGCCTTCCGCCCCTGCCAGCCAGCCGGCGGTGGCAGTACCCGCCGCCGGGGGGTTGCCCGCACCCGCTACCGCGGCTGCAAGCGCCGACATGAGCACTGCTACGGCAGAAGCTGCCGCACCAGCGCCCGAGGCCTCTGCCGCCGAGGCGGCTGTTCCCGCCGAAGCAGCATCCCAGGCTTCTGCCGCAGCACCCGCTCCCGCCGCCGTGGCCCCGCGTCCAGCCCCCCAGCCCGTTCCCTACGAAGAGCCCAGCTTCCTGGATGCCCTCACGGAGGACCCGCTGCTGGCAGGAGGCGCACTGGCGCTCGTACTTGCGTTGCTGGGCTATGGCGGCTACCGCGTGGTCCAAAGCCGCCGCAACCAGGGTGCCCTGGACAGTTCGTTCTCGGAAAGTAGCCTGCAGCCGGATTCTTTCTTCGGCGCCAGTGGCGGTCAGCGTGTGGACACGGCCAACAGCGAACTCACGACCGGCTCCTCGTCCATGACCTATTCGCCCAGCCAACTGGATGCCGGTGGCGATGTGGATCCGGTGGCGGAAGCCGACGTCTACCTCGCCTACGGCCGTGACCTGCAGGCGGAGGAAATTCTCAAGGAGGCGCTGCGCCACCATCCGGAGCGCGTCTCCATCCCCGCCAAACTGGCCGAGATTTATGCCAAGCGCCAGGACCGCAAGGCGCTGGAGTCCGTCGCCAACGACGTGTTCCGGCTCACCAACGGCCAGGGGCCCGACTGGACCCGCGTGTCCGACCTGGGCCGTATGCTCGACCCCGAAAATCCGCTGTACCAGCCCGGTGGCCGTCCTGCCGTTGCCGCCAGCGCCACAGCGGCTGCTGCATCGACCGCGGCCTTTGCAAGCACGCTGGGCGCAGCAACTGCTCCCGCGGCACCCACGGGCGGACCGGACTCTGTGCTGCCAGACCTCGATCTGGACTTGGATCTCGATCTGCACGAAGCACCGTCGGCCCCGGCCCCGGCGCCAAGCACGTTTGCCATGGCCGCAGCCAACAACACCGCCGCAGCCCCGCCGGTAGTGCCGGCCGCCCAGGCGCCCGTACCGTCCCTGGATCTGGGCGACCTGGAACTACCCCAGGCCTCCTGGGACGAGCCAGCGGTGACGCCGCAGGCGACGACAGAGCCCGACGTGCAAAGCGAGCCTCTTCCGTTGAACCTGGACGATGACTTGTCCCTGATGGACTCCGGCGTCGCCCCCCTGACCAGCCGCGACGCGAAGGCCGCCACCTCGGAATCCCTGGAGTTCGACCTCGGCGATCTGTCGCTGGACCTTGACACCCCCACGGCGGCCGCTCCTGTTGCACCCTCGGTCGCCGCCAAGGCAGCGTCCTCCGCTGCCGACGCGCTGCCGGACGACCCTCTGGCCACCAAGCTCGCACTGGCGGAAGAGTTCAACACCATTGGCGACAGCGAAGGCGCGCGGGCCCTGGTGGAAGAGGTCATCGCCGAATCGTCTGGTGAGCTGAAGGCCCGCGCCCAGCGACTGCTCGCCGAACTGGGCTGATGTCCATGCGGCGGTGGGCACGCGGCCAGTGCCGCGCTGACGTGCCATTGCCCTCCGAAAGGAGCATCCGATGAGGATGGCCCTGGGCGTCAGTTACAACGGCCAGGCGTACAACGGCTGGCAGAGTCAGCCCTCTGGCAACACGGTGCAAGACCGTCTGGAAGCGGCCCTTGGCCGCTTTGCCACGCAGGAGGTGCACACGATCTGTGCCGGGCGTACTGACGCCGGCGTGCACGGGCTGATGCAGGTGGTGCACTTCGATACGGAACTGCAGCGTGCGCCGTTTTCATGGGTCCGCGGTACCAACACCTTCCTGCCGGCGGACATCGCCGTGCAGTGGGCGCAACCCGTTCCCGATGCCTTTCATTCGCGCGCCTGCGCCGTGGCCCGGCGCTATGCCTACGTATTGCTGCAGTCGCCCGTACGCCCCAGCGTTGATGCCGGGCGCGTGGGTTGGGTCTTTCATGCCCTCGATGAGCAGGCCATGCACAAGGCCGTGCAGCATTTGCTGGGCGAGCATGACTTCACGTCATTTCGCGCCTCGGCCTGCCAGGCCAAGTCGCCGGTGAAGACATTGCACCGCATCGACATCACACGCCGGGCTCCGCCAGCGGGCGAGTCCACCGGCACCCACGGGTGTGTCCCCTGCTACTGGCGCTTTGAATTCGAAGGCAATGCGTTCCTGCACCACATGATCCGCAACATCATGGGCTGCATCGTCGCCATCGGCCAGGGGCTGTATCCGCCCGAATGGATGCGCACGGTGCTGGAGGCGCGGTCGCGCGACGCGGCTGCTCCTACCTTTTCGCCCGATGGCCTGTACTTCCAGGGCCCGGTATACGGCGCGGAATGGGGCCTGCCGACGCGCACGGCTGCGTATGATTGGCTGCCATGAGCAGCCCGACCGCGCCACTGAGCACCCCCGTCCACTCCACCGCGCGCACACGCATCAAGATCTGCGGCCTCACGCGCGAGCAGGACGTGGACGCGGCCGTCGCTAGCGGTGCCGACGCCGTCGGCTTCGTGCTCTATCCCGCGAGCCCGCGCGCCGTCACCCCAGAGCGCGCAGCGCAACTGGCCCGGCGGCTGCCGCCCTTTGTCACGCCAGTGCTGTTGTTCGTCAATGCCCGTGCTACTGATGTGATAGCTGCCTGCGATGCTGTACCGGGCGCTACAGCACAATTCCATGGTGACGAAACGCCCGAGGACTGCCTGCGCTCCAGCGACGGGGGCCGCATTCCCTTCCTGCGCGCCGCGCGCATTCCCCTGGGCGAAGGTGCGGCACGGTTCGACCTCGTAAAATACGCCCACGATCACTCTCACGCCCGCGCCATCCTGCTCGACGCCCATGTCGAGGGCTATGGCGGCGGTGGCAAGGCATTCAATTGGTCACTCCTTCCAACAAACGTCGACTGTCATCTCGTTTTGTCTGGTGGACTCACGCCTGCAAACGTGACCGATGGCATACGGCAAGTGCGCCCGCGTTGCCGGGCGCTGGCCGTTGATGTCAGTTCCGGCGTGGAGGCCACGGGCCCCGATGGTCTGCCCCTGAAGGGGATCAAGGACGCCGGCAAGATCGACCGCTTCATCGCCGCCGTACGCGCGGCCGATGCGGCACCAGTTCCTTATTTGTAAATGCCTGCATATACCCAACCCGATGCTTCGGGCCATTTTGGCCCCTATGGCGGCAGCTTCGTCTCTGAGACGCTGACGCACGCCATCAACGAACTGCGCGAAGCCTATGCGCGCTACCAGAACGACCCGGAGTTCCTCAAGGAATTCCACTATGAGCTTGCGCACTTCGTGGGCCGCCCCTCACCGGTTTACCACGCGGCGCGCACCAGCCGCGAGATGGGCGGCGCGCAGATCTACCTCAAGCGCGAAGACCTGAACCACACCGGCGCACACAAGATCAACAACGTGATCGGCCAGGCCATGCTCGCCAAGCGCATGGGCAAGCCGCGCATCATTGCCGAGACCGGCGCCGGCCAGCACGGCGTGGCCACCGCCACCATCTGCGCGCGCTATGGCCTGGAGTGTGTGGTGTACATGGGCGCCGAGGACGTCAAGCGCCAAAGCCCCAACGTCTACCGCATGAAGCTGCTGGGCGCCACCGTGGTGCCCGTCGAGTCGGGCAGCAAGACGCTGAAAGATGCGCTCAACGAGGCCATGCGGGACTGGGTGGCCAACGTGGACAACACCTTCTACATCATCGGCACCGTGGCAGGCCCCCACCCCTATCCCATGATGGTGCGTGACTTCCAGAGCGTGATCGGCAAGGAATGCCTCACGCAGATGCCCATCATGCTGGCCGAACAGAAGATCGCCGCCGAGCAACCCGACGCCGTCGTGGCCTGCGTGGGCGGTGGCAGCAATGCCATGGGCATCTTCCACCCCTACATCCCGTTCGAGAAAACCCGCCTGATCGGCGTGGAAGCCGCAGGCGAAGGCCTGGACAGCGGCAAGCATTCCGCCAGCCTGCAGCGCGGCTCCAGTGGCGTGCTGCACGGCAACCGCACCTTCATCCTGCAAGATGAGAATGGCCAGATCACGGAGACGCACAGCATCAGCGCCGGGCTGGACTACCCCGGAGTGGGCCCCGAGCACGCCTGGCTGCAGGAAATCAAGCGAGCCGAGTACGTGGGCATCACCGATACGGAAGCGTTGGAAGCCTTTCACTACCTGTGCCGCACCGAGGGCATCATCCCGGCCCTGGAATCCAGCCACGCCGTGGCCTACGCGCTCAAGCTCGCCAAGACCATGACGCCCCAGCAATCCATCCTTGTGAACCTGTCCGGCCGCGGCGACAAGGACATCGGCACCGTGGCCGACCTGTCTGGCGTGGACTTCTACGACCGTCCCTCCATGCGCGGGTTGACCGTCAAGGGAGGACCCGCCGCATGAGCCGCATCGCTGACACTTTTGCAGAGCTGCAGTCCAAGGGCCGCAAGGCGCTCATCCCCTACGTCACAGCAGGCTTTCCCTTCGTCGACATCACACCGGCTTTGATGCACGGCATGGTCGAGGCCGGCGCCGATGTGATCGAACTGGGCGTGCCCTTTTCCGACCCGATGGCCGACGGCCCCGTCATCCAGAAGGCGGGCGAGAAGGCCCTGGCACTGGGCGTGGGCCTGGCCCAGGTGCTGGAGATGGTGCGCAGCTTCCGCCTGCGCAACAGCACCACGCCCGTGGTGCTGATGGGCTACGCGAATCCGGTGGAGCGCTACGAGCAGCGCCACGGCAAGGGCGCTTTCGCCCGCGACGCGGGCGAAGCCGGCGTGGACGGTGTGCTGATCGTGGACTACCCGCCCGAGGAGTGCGAGCAGTTCGCCGCCGACCTGCGCGGCCACGGCATCGACCTGATCTTCCTGCTGGCACCTACCTCCACGGCGGAACGCATGCAGCAGGTGGCTCGCGTAGCCAGCGGCTACGTCTACTACGTCTCACTCAAGGGCGTGACCGGCTCCGGCGCGCTGGACACGGCCGCCGTCGAGGCCATGCTGCCGCGCATCCGCGAGCATGTGAAGATCCCCGTCGGCGTGGGCTTTGGCATTCGCGATGCCGCCACCGCGCAGGCCATCGGCCGCGTGGCCGATGCGGTGGTCATCGGCAGCCGCATCATCCAGCTCATCGAAGACCAGCCCCATGAGAAAGTGGTCGGTATCACCGTGGACTTTCTGCGCGGGGTGCGCAAGGCGCTGGACGCATAATGACGGCCCTGCGCGCCGGCCACGGCCCGCGCGCAGCCGCGATCTGAACAGAGGAAACCTATGTCCTGGCTCGAAAAACTCCTGCCCTCCAAAATCCAGCAGACCGACCCTACCGAGCGTCGCCAGATGCCCGAGGGCCTGTGGATCAAGTGCCCGAGCTGCGAGAACGTGCTCTACAAGACCGATCTGGAGCACAACGAAAACGTCTGTCCCCAGTGCGGCCACCACCACCGCATCGGTGCCCGTGCGCGGCTCAACGCCTTCCTGGACGGCGAGGGACGCTATGAGATCGGCCAGGAAGTGCTGCCGGTCGACGCTCTCAAGTTCAAGGACAGCCGCAAGTATCCCGAACGCCTGAAAGAGGCGCTGGAGAACACCGGCGAGACCGACGCGCTCATCGTGATGGGCGGCGCGGTCAAGAGCATCAACGTCGTAGTGGCCTGCTTCGAATTCGATTTCATGGGCGGCTCCATGGGTTCCGTGGTAGGCGAGCGCTTCGTTCGCGGCGTGGAAACCGCCATCGAGCAGAAGGTGCCCTTCATCTGCTTCACCGCCACGGGCGGCGCACGCATGCAGGAAGGCCTGCTCAGCCTGATGCAGATGGCCAAGACCAATGCGGCCCTCACCCGTTTGGCCAAGAAAGGCCTGCCCTACATCAGCGTGCTGACCGACCCTACCATGGGTGGCGTGTCGGCCGGCTTCGCATTCGTGGGGGATATCGTGATTGCCGAGCCCAAGGCCCTGATCGGCTTTGCCGGTCCGCGCGTGATTGAATCCACCGTGCGCGTCACATTGCCCGAGGGTTTCCAGCGCGCGGAGTTCCTGCAGACCAAGGGCGCTGTGGACTTCATCTGCGACCGCCGCGAACTGCGCCACACCGTGGCGCAATGCCTGTCCATGCTGCAGCGCCTGCCGGCCGACGCGGTAGCCTGAACCTCGGACATCAAAAACAATAGCTGCTAGCGCTTGGTGGACGGGCGCTAGCAGCTATTTTTTATTGAGAACAGTGTCGCTACATCATGACGCTGGCCTGCAGATGCCCCAGCACGATCATCACGACCTGCAGCAGTACCAGCACCACCAGCGGCGACAGGTCCACCCCGCCCAGTAGCGGTAGAACACGGCGCACGGGGCGCAACAACGGCTCGCACAGGCGGGTGATCACATCGCTGATGGGCGATCGCGTCTGCACCCACGAGAGCACGGCATAAACGATCAGCAAGCCCATCAGTCCCGACACGGCCACGCGCGCCAGGCCAAAAAGCGCCATCCACGGCAGCCAGGCCAGTCCCATCCCCCCGCCCACCAGAAGCCACAGCAGCAGATACTGGACCAGTTGCAGCAGCAGCGCCGCCGCAAGGCAGGACAGATCCCACCGCCCCACCGACGGAACGAGCTTGCGCAGTGGCAGCACCAGCCAGTCGCTCAGGGCAAACACGAGACGGCCCACGGGATTGGCAAACGACACCCGCTGCAGCTGCATGTACAGCCGCAACAGGCAAGCCCCGGTAAGCAGGCCGCTGGCAACGTCGAGGAGAAAAGACAGAATTTGAAACAGCATGGCCAATTAGCAAATAGGTCGACCCCGTTGCGGTGCGCCGCACACGGGTTCAACGTGGGATGATAGCGACGCTACGCATGCCGCCATGTCCGATCCCCTCACGCTGACCTCCCTGCCCCTGTTTCCGCTCAACACCGTGCTGTTTCCCGGTGGTGTTCTACCGCTGCGTGTGTTCGAGGTGCGTTACCTGGACATGGTGCGCAAATGCCACCGCACGGGTGCCCCCTTCGGCGTCGTGGCCCTGGCCCGCGGCCATGAGGTGCGCCAGGCGGGAGCCCTGCCGGAAAGCCTGTACAGCGTCGGCACATTGGCCATGATCGAGCATTTAGAAGAACTGCAAGCGGGGCTGATGCACGTACGTTGCCGGGGGATCGCCCGCTTTCATGTCGTGCGCCAACAACTGCTGCCCCACGGGCTGTGGACCGCCAACGTGGAACAGATCCCTTGCGACACGCCGGTCCAAGTTCCCCCAGACTTGCAGCGTGCAGCTAGCACACTGACGCAGGTGTTGTCGTCATTGCGCGAGCAGGCGGCAGGAGCAGCCGGGGGACCAGCCGCACACGCACAGCCCTCACGCACAGATCTCCAAGACTGCGGTTGGCTTGCCAATCGCTGGTGCGAGTTATTGCCCATTCCGTTGGAACTCAAGCAGCAGCTCATGCAACTGAACAACCCGCTGGTGCGGCTGGAGCTGGTGAGTGACATCCTGGAACGTACCGGCATTTCTGGCTAGCGTTGCATGCAGGCCAAACTGAAGGTGATGCAAGTGATCACCAAGGGCGAACGAGGAGGTGCCCAGACCCATGTGCGCACCTTGTGCCAGGCTCTGGCCTCCCGCATCCATTTCAGCGCTGTCATTGGCGGCACGTGTCCCACGCCGCTCGAAAGCGACCTACACACGCTGGGACTGCCGATTTACCGCCTGCCAAGCCTGCGCAATTCGCTGGCGCCCTGGCATCTGTTCCGTTCGGTACTGCAACTGCGCGCCCTGATCCGCGAGCACGAACCCGACATCTTGCACGCGCACAGCGCCGTATCGGGCGTAGTCGCACGCCTGGCGGGCAGACTGTGCCGCAAGCCCGTGATCTACACAGTGCATGGCTTCGCTTTCAAACCCGAAGTACCCCGGGTACGCCGCACAGTGGCGTGGTGCTGTGAATGGTTGCTGGCGCGTTGGACGGAGCACATGGTGTGTGTATCGCAGCACGAGCGACAACTTGCCCGAGGTTTGCCGATTCGCGCTGACCGGCTGACCGTCATACCCAATGCCCTAGAAAACAATAGCCAACGCGCTCAGCCTGGGCTGGAACCCGTGCGCGTCGCCATGGTAGCCCGGCTGGCCGCACCCAAGCGCCCCGACCTGCTCCTGCATGCCCTGGTCCGGCTGCGCGATGGCCTGGGGCATGAGGTAGCCGCTAGCATCATTGGCGATGGCCCGGATCGCACGGCCTTGCAGGCGCTGGCATCCGGGTTGGGCTTATTTCAAGTGAGTTTCGTGGGCGACGTGGATGATGTGCCCCAGCGCCTCGCGCATCACCACCTTTTCGTGTTGCTGTCTGACCACGAAGGTCTTCCCATCTCCGTGATCGAAGCCATGCGGGCGGGGCTGCCCGTCGTGGTCAGTCGACTGCCTGGGATGGCGGAATTGCTCCCCTCCGAACAATACGGATTCCTGGTGTCCAATGACGTGGAGGCCATCGCTCAAGCCATGGAGCGCCTAATCCGCAGCCCCGCGCTGCGCGAGCAAATGGGCCGAATGGCCCGCCGCCATTACGAAGAACATCATGCCCCGGAACGCATGGCGTCGGCCATACTCGCCATCTACACCCAAGTCCGTGCATGACCCAGCCTGTTGTCACCTCCCGACCCTGCGCCGAACCCGACCCGGCACGGCGTGATGGCGCGCTGTTGTGGTGGAGCCTGCTCGGCCTGTTGCCTCAAGCGCTGGGTTACGCCATAGCGCACAAGATGCAACACGCAGGCTGGGTCACACCGCTGTTCCCCGCCACCGTGCTGTGGTGTGCGGTGTCCTACCTGTTGGCAACACGCTGGCTGCACCAGGGTGCCCATCTACCGCCGCGGGAGCAGGGTGGCTTTTTGCTGGTGGTGATCACGGTGGCCTTTCTGCTCACCCCGTTGGGCTTTGCACTGCTGCAAGCGCCCTATTCGCGCGGCGCCGTATTGATGGCCTACATGCTGGCCTTGGCTTGGCTGCTGTGCGGGCATGCGCTGTGGGGGACCCGTCGTACGCTGCACCTGGCCTACGTGGATGCCGACTTACCCTACGTCCTGCGCCAAATGCTGCGCCCGCAGGAGCAAGGCGATGACCGACTGCGCCTGACCAGCTGGGTGGCCGGACTACCAGCGCGAAAACAGCGCGTAGCCGTGGACGGTGTGGTGCTAGACCGGCTGGCTGATCCCGACCCGCAACGCCAACAGTGGATCAGCGAGCTCAAACTCCAGCGCATCCCTCTCTACAGCGCAGAAGCGGCAGCGGAAATGCTGTCGGGCCGCAAAATCACCGGGACGCTGGGCGAGCAAGATCTATGGCAACTGACCAATTACCCTGCTTACGACATCGCCAAGCGCATGCTGGACTTGGGCCTGACCCTCATCACGGTGCCGCTATGGGTTCCGCTGTGTATGGCCGCGGGGCTGGCAGTGAAGTTCGATTCACCCGGCCCCATGTTGTACTCGCAGCAGCGCATGGGTCGCCACGGACGCAGCTTCCGCATATGGAAGCTGCGCAGCATGCGTCACGAGCCTGCCAGCCACATCGTTCAGTTCGCCAAACAGCAGGACGACCGTATCACGTCAGTTGGCCGCTTCATCCGCCGCACGCGGCTCGATGAACTACCCCAGCTCTGGAACGTACTGCGCGGAGAAATGAGCCTGATCGGCCCGCGTCCCGAGCAGGCAGAGTTCGCGCACCACTTTGCCGCAGCCATGCCCGCCTACCCCTACCGCCACTTGATGCGCCCCGGTCTCACGGGCTGGGCGCAGGTGCAGCATGGCTATACCGATAGCGCCGAGCAGACCGCTATCAAGCTGAGCTATGACCTGTATTACGTGACGCACTGCTCCATGGCTCTGGATCTGCTCATTGCCTACAAGACGGTGCACACGGTGCTCACAGGTTTCGGAGCGCGCTAGTTGTCAACGTGCCTTCACTCGCGCAACCAGCACATCCGCCCACAACGGCCTGCGCACTGCCAGCCGATGCAACAGGCGTCCCTTCATCGTCCCCGGCGCCGCCACCTGGCAGCTGTGCAGTTCGGCGCCCACTAGCCCTGCATCCGCCAGCACCTTCAGTAGGGTGAAGGGTGAAAACCACGCCCGATGGTCGGTGTTGACATGCTCCACCCCGCACACGCTGTGAAGCGCATTGCGCAGGGACAACGCATTGGGCACACTGACGACGAACTCCGCCTCTGGCAGGCACTGCGCCAGCCGCCGCAGGAACGCGGCGGGGTCAGGCAGGTGTTCAATTACATCAGGCACCAGCACCATGTCGGGCGCACACCGGGCCAGCACCTGCGGGGCCTCGGGAGCGAACACGTCGAGCTGCTGCACGTGGTCAAAACCCAGGCTGCGCGCCGTGTCCACAGCGGTGGCGTTGATGTCGATACCATGGCAAATCCGTGCGTTGCGGCTGAGAAGCGCGTGCAACCAACTGCCGTCGGAGGCGCGACGTGCAATCAGTGGTGCATGGTCGGCAAAGCCCACATGCAGCACGCACTGCTGCGCGACCCAGCCGGCCAGCAAATCACCGCGTGGCTGGGCATGTCCGATAATCCCCGGCCTGAAAGGCAAATCGTCGCTGAAAGCCTCGCCCAGCAAATAGGTTTCAATGTGTGGCATCGTGCGATTATTGGCGCGCCCTCCACCAGAATGCACACGCGCTACATCCTGTTGTTGCAAGAAGACATGGCCGTTGGCGGTATTCACACCGCCACACAGACGCTGGCGAATGCACTGCGGTGCGCAGGCCAGATACCGGTCGCCTTGGCTCTGCGCAATACGCACATCGGAGCGCTACTGCGTGCCGTTTGGCGGGCCGACATCATCGTAGCCACGAACGGCTTTCTGCCGTCCTATGCAGCCTGGCTGCTGGGCATGCTGCTGCGCCGGCCCGTGGTGGCATGGCTTCACGGCCCCACGCAGGAGGTGCTGGAGCACGCCCATGCCAGTGCTGCCAAACGCGCCTGGCTGCGCTGGCTGTATCGCCGACTACGCTGGGTGGTGTTCGTCTCAGCCCACACACGCGACTCGTTCCTTGAATTCACGGGCGGTGCAGCGGCAGGGCAACGCCTGGAGGTGATTCCTAACGCCCATCCTGATTGGCAGCCCGCGCCAATGGGCGCGTCACCGCAATACCTGGGTTTCGTGGGCAGGCTTGCGCCGGAGAAGCAGCCCGAATTGCTGGTGCAGATGCTGCGCTTGCTGCCGACTACTTATCGGCTTTGCATGGTAGGCGATGGCCCTTCACAACCGGCGCTGTGTGCAGCCGGTGCTGACCTGCAGCAAGTCGGCCGGCTGGAGTTGCGCCCTTTTCACCTCGTACAGGCCTCGGTGTACGCCCCATGGCAAGTTACCGTGCTCGCATCGCTCTACGAAGGCTGCCCCATGGCAGCGCTGGAATCGCTGGCCGCTGGCAGGCCCTGCGTAGGCCTGCCTATCCCCGCGCTGCGCGAAATGTTGGGGCCAGACATGCCCTATGCGCTGGCCCACGACTGCAGCGCGGCTGCGCTCGCTCGCGCCGTGCAAACCGTGTGCGCCATGCCACCCGAACAGCTGGCGCACGACATGGCCCAGGTGCTGCGCCGCTACAGTCCTGAGCGCTTTTCGCATAACTGGCAACGCGTGCTGCAGGAGGCGGCGTGCTGATCCACTTCATTCACCCCGGCAGCGCTTACCTGCCCGAACTGGCGGCATATGGCGACTTCCTTGCGGCGCTGGGGCACAGCGCGCAGGTGCATTCCCGCCCTGCGAGCGTGCCTGCAGATGCGGTCATCTGCTGGTGGATGTGCGGCCGCGTGCCGCACGACGCGGCGCGGCGGCTCAGCCATGCCTTTCACATCCATGAATACGCATCGGCTTCAGTACCGCCCTGGCCTAAGGTCAAGGACCGGGCCAAGCGCGCCCTGCAGCCCGTGCCGCAGTACCGCCTTTTCCAGAATACCTGGGTGCGCGATCGGCTGGGATTTTCCGACGGCGTGCCGTACGAGTTCCGTGACATGGGCGTGGAGCCGTCCTTTCTTGCCACGTGTGCGAGACGGGCTGCGCCCGAGTTCGACGGAGTCTATCTGGGGGACATGCAACGCCTGCGGCAGTTTGTGCCACTCTTGACCGCACTACAACAGGCAGGCCAGCGCACTCTGCTGATTGGCGAGCCGCCTGTCGATCTGCGTAAAACACTGCACACCTTGGGGCACGTCACGGGTCGCGTTCCGCACGGTCAGGTATCCACCCTGCTGCGCCGCGCGCGCTACGGACTGAACCTGGTTCCTGACCAATTGCCGTACAGCCAACAGACGTCCACCAAACTCATCGAATACTGCGCGGCAGGTTTGCCAGTGGTCAGCACCGACTACGACTGGGTGCGGGCCTTTGAAGCGCGGCACGGAGCGCGCTTTGCCTACCTGCCCATACCAGACATCGCTGGCTGCGTGGTGCCTGATGTATCCACACTGGCATGGCCGCGCGTACTTGAACGACTGGCACTCTGGCGCCGCCTGGGGCTGTGCCCGTGAACCACACCTCGCTGCTGATGGCCGGAGCCAGCCTGATCGCGCTGATCGCACAAGCGCTCATGGGTGCGGCCATGCTCCACTTCTTCACGCCCACGGCGGCAGGCCACTTCGCCGTCGTAGCACAAGTGGCGTTTTTCTGGGTCACGCTGGCACTGGCACAAAGCCCACTTCAGTTCCTTGCCGACGCACACCTGCCCCCACAGCGGGCGCTTCGTGCTGCTCTGCGCGCCAGCCTGCTGCGCTGGATACTGCTGCTGCCCCTGGTGGCCGCAGCCCTATGGTGGTCGAGTCCCGTCCTCCCTTTGACCACCGTGGTGGCCTGGGCCGGGCTGCTAGCGCTGTTGCAAATGGGCTGGTACCTGGCCCAGCCCTGGGTATTGCGCACGGCATCACCGATGTCCGCCGCCTGCGTACGCACAGCCCCCCCCTTGCTGGCGCTGGCGCTGGCCGCCGGGCTGGGTATGCGTGGAAACGCTGACAACGCCACCGGCCTACTGGCCGCGGCGGCGTGCGGCTATGCAGTGGGGGCGCTCTGGTTGCTTCACGGTAGCCGCACCGACCATCCACCTCAATCCGCAGCAAGGCAATCCGACGGCCGCAGCGCTCTCTTGCGCATGGCGCACGCGGTAATGGATGCCGTGGCCGGCGTAGCTCTGGTGTTGGCCTGGCAGCGGCAGCATGGCACGGCGGACGCCAGCTATCTGGCAGTGCTGCTACGGCTGTTCGGCTTAATGCCCGCCATCGTGCACGCGGCTTGGTCACAAGTGCTGCTGGCACAAGCGCGGCCCTCACGCTTGAAGTCGCTGGGCGTAGGGATGGGAGCTGCCCTGGTCACAGGGCTGATCGGTCTGGGGAGCGCCGCCGTACTGCAGACCACACTGCTGGCGCCTACATGGCAGGGCCTGCTGCCCTATATCCTGCCCATCATGCTGTGGCAGGGTAGCGCATGCATCTTCGCGGCACTGAGCCATCGGCCCTTCCAGCAGGGACTGGCGCGCCGCTACTCATTGCTGACCATAGGTTTCAATATCATGCAGATAATGGTGCTGCTCGCCCCCCTGGGTTGGACGCCGCAGGTGCACCTGTGGTGGCTCGCCGGCCTTTGCACCACTGGGCTGCTGATGCTGTCGGCCTGGATGGCAAAATAGAGGGTTTCTGCCCAAGTTCCAGCCAGCACTCCGCCATGTCCACTGAAGCCACTCCTGCACCAGCCCCCCAGGACGAAAACCAACTCATCGCCGAACGCCGTGAAAAGCTCAAGGCTCTGCGCGAGAACCAGGCCCAGGGCCAAGGCGTGGCATTTCCCAATGACTACAAGCCCCAGCACCATGCCGCAGTGCTGCAGCAGCAGTACGGCACATTGGATGGAGAAGCGCTCGAAGCCCAGACGATCACAGTGAGCGTGGCCGGCCGCATGATGCTCAAGCGCGTCATGGGCAAGGCCAGCTTCGCGACCCTGCAGGATGGATCGCTGGGTGACACCGGCGGGCGCATCCAGCTCTACGTGACACGCGACGCCATTGGCGAAGAAGCCTATTCCGACTTCAAGCGCTGGGACCTCGGCGACATCCTGGGTGCCGAAGGCACGCTGATGAAGACCAAGACCGGCGAGCTATCGGTCAAGGTGTCGCGCCTGCGCCTGCTCACCAAGAGCCTGCGCCCCATGCCCGACAAGTTCCACGGTGTGGCCGACCAAGAGGTCAAGTACCGCCAGCGCTACGTGGACCTGATGACCGACGAGGCCGCGCGCCGCCGCTTCGTCGCGCGCAGCAAGGCGGTGGGCAGCATCCGCTCTTTCATGATGGAGCACGGCTTCCTGGAGGTGGAAACGCCCATGCTGCACCCCATTCCCGGCGGCGCCAACGCCAAGCCCTTCGTCACCCACCACAATGCGTTGGAGCAGGAGATGTTCCTGCGCATCGCGCCCGAGCTGTACCTCAAGCGCCTCATCGTGGGCGGCTTCGAGCGCGTGTTCGAGATCAACCGCAACTTCCGCAACGAAGGCATCTCGGTACGCCACAACCCCGAGTTCACGATGATGGAGTTCTACGCGGCCTACTGGAACTACCGCGACCTCATGGACTTCACCGAAGCGCTCGTGCGCGACGCGGCGCTCAAGGCCACGGGCACGCTGCAGCTGACCTACGGCGCTCGCGCGGTGGACCTGTCCCAGCCCTTTGCGCGCCTGACGATCCGCGAGGCCATCTACCAGTACACCGAAGCCGGCGCGCACGTGGACGACGCAGCCTGGCTCGTGAGCGCGCTCAAGAAGCTCGGCATGACCGAGGAGAAGGACCGCCTGTCCACGCGCTCGCTGGCCAGCCTGCAGGTGCTGTACTTCGAGGAGGAGGTGGAGGACAAGCTCTGGCAGCCCACCTTCATCATGGAGCACCCGACCGAGATCAGCCCGCTCGCGCGCGCCAACGACCTGCGCCCCGAGGTCACCGAGCGCTTCGAGCTCTACATCACCGGCCGCGAGTTCGGCAACGGCTTCTCCGAGCTCAACGACGCCGAGGACCAGGCCGCGCGCTTCAACGCCCAGGTGGCGGCCAAGGACAGCGGCGATGACGAGGCCATGTTCTTCGACCACGACTTCGTACGTGCGCTGGAATACGGCATGCCGCCCACAGGTGGTTGCGGCATCGGCATCGACCGGCTGATGATGCTGCTCACCGACAGCCCGAGCATCCGTGACGTGATCCTGTTCCCGGCCCTGCGGCGCGAGCACTGACCCGTGGGCATGCGTGGCCGCACGTGGCCACGCTGACATCCCGCCGCACCAGCGGCCTCTACCGCACCACCTCATGAGCCCTCCTGCCAGCGCCAACGCATTTCCGCAGTTCTTGCATGAGCCCTTCAGCGTGCTGCTGGTGGAGGACCAGGCGTCCGTGCGCGCCACACTGGCAGGCGAGCTGCGCCATGTGGGGGTGTCAGAGGTACTGGAGGCCGCCTCGGCCGACGCGGCGCTACAGCTGTTCAAGCTGCGGCGTCCCGACCTGGTGCTGCTGGACATACGCCTGCCTGGCGGCAACGACGGCTACTGGGTGGCCCAGCGCATGCGCGAGGCAGAACCCGGCGGCTGGACGCCCATCATCTTCCTCTCGGGGCTGGATGGCGACCTGGATGTGTGGCGCGGCATCGAAGTCGGCGGAGACGACTATCTCGTCAAGCCCGTCAAGCCGATCGTTCTGGCCGCCAAGCTGCGCGCCATGCGCCGGCTGCGCGACATGCGCAGGCGCCTCGTGGAACTGACCGAAGAGCTGCACGTGGCCAACCAGCACCTCAACGAGATGGTGGAGATGGACCCGCTCACGGGGCTGGTCAACCGCCGCGGCTTCGACCGCATCCTGCACAGCGAGATCCTCGCCGCGCGGCGCGACGGAGTGCCGCTCACGCTGATGCTGTGCGACCTGGACCATTTCAAGAGATACAACGACACCCTGGGCCATGTGCAGGGCGATGCCTGCCTGAAGGAGGTCGGCCGCGTGCTGCACGACGTCTGCATGCGCCCGCGCGACGTGGCCTCGCGCTATGGCGGCGAAGAATTTGCACTCATCCTGCCCAACACGCCGCGCTCGGGCGCCATGACGTTCGCGCGCGCGCTGGGCAAGCTGTTGAAGGCCCGCGCCATCGCCCATCCGGGCTCGCCCAACGGCGAAACGCTCACGCTGTCGGGTGGCATTACCACGTGCGTGCCCGACGACGGTACCAGCGCCGAGACCATGCTCATGCGCGCCGACGAGGCCCTGTATGCCGCCAAGGCCCAGGGCCGGGACCGCTTCTTCAGCTTCGAGATGCAGATGGACACCATCGAGCAGCGGCAGATTTGAGCCGCGCCAGCGCTTGCCCACCCGTTCATTGCCCATGACATGCTGCCGCGACTGAAAACCGCCCTCCCCGTCTGGATGCACGACTGGCTCGACATCATCGTGCCCGGTGTGCAGATTGTGCTCATCGTCCTGGCCGCGCTGCTGCTGCAGCGCCTGCTGCTGCGCATCATCATGCGGGCCAGCGACCACTACCAGTTCCCGCACGAACTGCTCACACCCATCAACGCCGTGGTGCGCTGGCTCATCCTGGGCAGCGCCGGCCTGCTGGTGCTGGAGCGCCTGGGGGTGTCAGCGGCCGTGCTGTGGACGGCCTTCACCGGCTTCGCCACAGTGGGCGCGGTGGCGTTCTTCGCGGCATGGAGCGTGCTGTCCAATCTGTTTTGCGCCTTTCTGATCTTCACCGTCGGCCCGTTCCGCGTGGGAGACCACATCGAACTGCTGGACACCGCCGACAAGCCCGGCGCCCTGGGCCGCGTGATGGACATCAACTTGCTTTACACCACGCTGGAGGACGCCACCGCCCCCGAGCCTGGCACGCTGCTGCAGATTCCCAACACACTGATCTTCCAGCGCGTGGTGCGCCGCTGGCGTGCCGGCACGCCGGTGCCGGAGTCACGGCTACATCCTGCTCCGGATTCCGCCGCCTGCGCCGCCACCGCTCGCGAGCCCGCCAGCACGCCCGCGCCCAAGCCGGCGAGCTTCCCTTGATGGCCCAAGTACATCGACGGGGTTGATGCTCATCAAAATATAGCTGTCCGCGCTTGATGGGCGGGCGCTGCAGGCCTTTTTGACATATATTCGGGCACCCCACGGCCGCACAGCGCGGTCACTGCGCCCCGGGTGACGGGCAAAACCCTATCGCCCCCGCGCATGTCAGTCCGCCGTAAGCCCCGCGGACAACGCTGCCCGTCTTTCGGCAACAGCCCTAGCAAAAACCTTCCGGCAGGGCCACCCCCGGTTACCCTGTTGCCAACGCCACACATCCCGTTAATCTTTGCGGCCTACGTCTCAGGCCCCCACCGGGGCCTGTTGATTTTTCAGACCGCTTTACCCAAAGTTGAAAGAGTCCTATGAGCATTCCATTCCGCATGCACACCGTCGTTGCCGCACTGGGTCTGGCCGGTGCCGCTTTGTTCTCCACCGCGCATGCGCAAGTCAAGATCGCCATGGTGATGCCCACCACTGGCCCGCTGACGCAGTACGGTGACATGGTCAAGGAAGGCGTGACAACGGCCGTCGAGATGGCCAACGCCGCTGGCGGCGTGGGCGGCAAGAAGATCGAGTTGGTCTCCATCGACGATGCCTGCGAACCCAAGCAAGGCCCCGTGGCCGCCAACCGTGTGGTGAATGCCAAGATCGGCTACGTGATCGGCCCGGTGTGCTCGGGTGCCTCCATCGCTGCCGCTCCCATCTACAACAACGAGGGCGTGGTCGTCATCACCCCGTCGGCCACCTCCCCGGCGCTCACCGACGGCAAGAACTACCACTTCATCTTCCGCACCATCGGCCGTGACGACCAACAGGGCCCTGCCGCTGCCAAGTTCATCGCCGAAAAGGCCAAGCCCAAGAAGGTCGCCGTGCTGCACGACAAGCAGTCCTATGGCCAGGGCATCGCCTCCTCCGTGCGTGACGACCTGAAGAAGGCCGGCATCACCGTGGCGCTGTTCGAAGGCATCAACGCCGGCGACAGCGACTACTCCGCCGTCATCACCAAGCTCAAGAGCGCTGGCGTGGACTTCGTGTATTACGGCGGCTACCACCCCGAGATGGGCCTGCTGCTGCGCCAGGCCGGCGAGCAAGGCCTGAAGGTGCGCATGATGGGCCCCGAGGGCGTGGGCAACCCTGAGGTGAACGCCATTGCCGGTAACGCCGTGGAAGGCATGCTGGTGACGCTGCCGGCCGACTTCGCTGCCAACCCCAAGAACGCTGCCGTCGTGGCCGCCTTCAAGGACAAGAAGCGCAATGCGTCCGGCGCCTTCCAGCTGACCTCGTTCGCCGCCACCCAGGCACTGCTGGACAGCATCAAGGCCGTGGGTGACAACCCTGCCAAGGTGGCCGACCACCTGCACAAGAGCACCATCGAAACGGTGCTGGGCCCCGTGTCCTGGAACAAGCAGGGCGACCTGAACAGCTTCGACTTCCAGGTCTTCCAGTGGCACAAGGACGGCAGCAAGAGCCTGGCCGCCAAGTAAACCCACCTCCCCGTCCCAAGGGTGCGTTGCGCAAGCCACGCACCCTTGGTCCATTGCATTCGGCCCCTGGAGGGGCCTTTTCCTGTTGAGGGGTGGCATGCATGTCTGATCTCATACCCCAGCTGGTACAACAGCTGTTCAATGGTCTTTCGCTGGGCGCCATCTACGCGCTGATCGCGATCGGCTACACGATGGTCTACGGCATCATCGGAATGATCAACTTCGCCCATGGCGACATCTACATGATCGGCGCCTACATCGGCCTGGTCACGCTGTCGGCCGTCGGCGTGCAGAGTGGTCTGCCGGTGTGGGCGATCATCGCCCTGATGCTGGTGGTAGCGGTGGCCATCACGGGCGTCTACGGCTTCGTGGTGGAGCAGGTGGCCTACAAGCCGCTGCGCAGCAGCCCGCGCCTGGTGGCGCTGATCTCGGCCATCGGCATGTCCATCTTCCTGCAGAACTGGGTGGCGCTGGGCCAGGGCGCGCGCGACATGGCCGTGCCCTCGCTGATCCCCGGCGCGCTGCGCTTTGGCAGTGAAGGCGGCTTCGAGGTCTACGTGCCCTACTCGCGCATCCTCATCATCGCCGTGGCGGTGGTGCTGATGATTGCGCTCACGCTGTACATCCAGCACTCGCGCATGGGCCGCGCCTCGCGCGCCTGCTCGCAGGACATGCACATGGCCAACCTGCTGGGCATCGACACCAACCGCGTGATCTCGTTCACCTTCATCCTGGGCGCCATGCTGGCGGCCGTGGGCGGCGTGCTGATCGCACTCGCCGTGGGCAAGCTCAACCCCTTCATCGGGTTCATCGCAGGCATCAAGGCGTTCACGGCGGCCGTCCTCGGGGGCATCGGCTCCATTCCCGGCGCCATGCTGGGCGGGGTGATCCTGGGCGTGGCCGAGACCTTCGCCGCCGCCTACATCTCGTCGGAGTACAAGGACATCGTGGCCTTCGGCCTGCTGGTGCTCATCCTGCTGGTGCGCCCCACGGGCCTGCTGGGCAAGCCTGAAGTGGAGAAAGTCTGATGCACGCCACCGGTTTTTCTTCCCATCTCAAGAACGCGCTGATCGCCACCTTTCTGGCGGCCATCGTGGTACTGCCCATCTTCACGCTGCACCTGGAGCGCGCAGGCACGCGCACCATCATCGTGCCCGAGTGGCGCACGCTGCTGTGGGGGTGCCTCGCCGTGTTCGTGGTGCAGCTGCTGCGCCCGCTGCTGGGTACGCGGCTGCCCAAGCTGTCGCTGCCCAGCCTGCCTCAGGCGGCGCCGGGCCAGCGCAAGGTGCTGATCTTCGTGGCGCTGATGATCGCGGCATCGTGGCCGTTCTTCGCCGGCCGCAACGCCGTGGACATCGCCACGCTGGCCATGATCTACGTGATGCTGGGCCTCGGTCTGAACATCGTGGTGGGCTTCGCCGGCCTGTTGGACCTGGGCTTCGTGGGCTTCTATGCCGTGGGTGCATACACCTATGCGCTGCTGTTCCACTGGGCCGGCTGGAGCTTCTGGGAAGCCCTTCCCCTGGCCGGCGCGGCGGCGGCGCTGTTCGGCTTCGTGCTGGGCTTTCCAGTGCTGCGCCTGCGGGGTGACTATCTGGCCATCGTGACGCTGGGCTTTGGCGAAATCATCCGGCTGCTGCTGGTCAACCTGACCGACTGGACGGGCGGGCCGGACGGCATCTCCAGCATTCCCAAGCCGTCCGTGCTGGGCCTGGAGATGACGCGCTCGCCCACCGTGGAGGGCGGCACCACCTTCCACCAGTTCTTCGGGATGGAGTTCAACTCCCTGCACATGGTGATCGCCCTGTACCTGATGGCGCTGCTGCTCGCGGTGGTCACGCTGTTCATCAGCAACCGCCTGATCCGCATGCCCATCGGCCGCGCCTGGGAGGCACTGCGCGAGGACGAGATCGCCTGCCGGTCGCTGGGCCTGAACCCCATGAAGATCAAGCTCTCGGCCTTCACGCTGGGCGCCATGTTCGCGGGCTTCGGCGGCGCGTTCTTCGCGGCGCGCCAGGGCATCGTGAACCCCGAGTCGTTCACCTTCATCGAGTCTGCGCTGATCCTGGCCATCGTGGTGCTGGGCGGCATGGGCTCGCAGCTGGGCGTGATCGTGGCGGCCATCATCCTCACCGTGTTGCCCGAACTGGCACGCGAATTCTCCGAGTACCGCATGCTGATCTTCGGCCTGGTCATGATCCTGATGATGGTGTGGCGCCCGCAGGGCCTGCTGCCCATGAAACGCCACCATGTGGAGGTGCCCGCATGAGCGCCCCCCTGCTTGAGGTCAAGGACCTGTGCATGCGCTTCGGCGGCCTGCTGGCGGTGGACCATGTGGCCTTCGACGTGAAACCGCAGGAGGTGTTTGCCATCATCGGCCCCAACGGTGCGGGCAAGACCACGGTGTTCAACTGCATCAGCGGCTTCTACCAGCCCAGCAGCGGCCAGATCGCGCTGCAGGGCCAGGCCATCGCGGGCTACACCAGCCACCAGGTCGCGCGTCAGGGCGTGGTGCGCACGTTCCAGAACGTGCGCCTGTTCAAGGGCATGACGGTGCTGGAGAACCTGCTGGTGGCCCAGCACCACCAGTCGCAGGCGCCGCTGCTGGCGGGCCTGTTCAATACGGCAAGCTATCGCCGGAGCGAGGCCGAGAAGATCGATCAAGCCATGCACTGGCTGGACGTCATGGGCCTGCGCGAGTTCGTGAACCGCGAGGCCGGCAACCTGGCCTACGGGCACCAGCGCCGCCTGGAGATCGCGCGCTGCATGATCACCAAGCCGCGCCTGCTCATGCTGGACGAGCCCGCCGCGGGCCTGAACCCGCAGGAGAAGAAGGACCTGCAGGCGCTGATCGACCAATTGCGCCGCCAGTACGGCGTGACGGTGCTGCTCATCGAGCACGACATGGGGCTGGTGATGGGCGTTTCCGAGCGCATCCTGGTCATGGAATACGGCAAGCCCATCGCCATGGGCACGCCCGACGCCATCCGCAACGACGAACGGGTCATCAAGGCCTATCTGGGGGAAGCGTGATGGCCCAGCCCATGCTGCAAGTAGAAAACCTGTCCACGCACTACGGCGCGATCTGCGCCGTGAATGGCGTGAGCCTGCACGTGAACCAGGGCGAAATCGTCTCGCTGATCGGCTCCAATGGCGCGGGCAAGACCTCGCTGCTCATGACCCTGTGCGGCACGCCGCGCGCCAGCGGCGGCACCGTGCGCTTCGAGGGCGAGGACATCACCCAGCAACCCACGCACCTCATCATGCGCAAGGGCATCGCCGTCTCGCCCGAGGGACGCCGCATCTTCTCGAACCTGACCGTGGTCGAGAACCTGAAGATGGGCGGCTTCTTCCAGGACGGCGCTGCCATTGAGGAGGGCATGGAACACGTGTTCAAGCTGTTTCCGCGCCTGAAGGACCGCGCAGCGCAGCGTGCCGGCACCATGTCGGGTGGCGAGCAGCAGATGCTGGCCATCGGCCGCGCGCTGATGAGCAAGCCCCGCCTGCTGCTGCTGGACGAGCCCACGCTGGGCCTGGCGCCGCTGATCATTGCGCAGATCTTCGAGATCATCCAGGCCATCCGTGCCGAGGGCGTGACCGTGTTTCTGGTGGAGCAGAACGCCAACCGCGCCCTGCAGATCGCCGACCGCGGCTACGTGCTGGAAAACGGCCGCGTGGTGCTGGAGGACACCGGCGCCGCCCTGCTCACCAATGCGGACGTGCGCAAGGCGTATCTGGGGGCTTGACCGGCGGCGCGGTCATTTTCACCGCCTGAATCAAGCCGCTCCGAACCGCCCCTGGATTCGCGAGGCTGTTCAGCATGACATTAACGGGAAGTAAACTTATCCACAGCCACATGGCACGACTACACTCCAACAGATAGATGGGGTCAAAATTGAACAGAAATCGGAGGGGCAGGATTGCGTCGAAATCAACAGATCAAAATTAATGATCAGGGCTGAATATGCCAGAGTGAACCAGTCATGCATTCGCACTACCTAACCCACTGCAAACTGGCTGTATTACTTTTTTTCTCACTCTCGCTGTCCGCCTGCTCGACAGGGAGGATAGAACAATCACGCTTACTCCCCGGAGAAACTTCCGACGAAATCAGGATGGTTCGGAACCTACCCAGAACGACCGTCCGCTGCCATGCAGCGATTGCCCCCTTGGCCGATAACTCCGTCAACCGCCGCAACACGCTTTTCGTCCATCCCGGCCTGCTTCTGTTCGGTCTGCACTGGGATCGCAGTCTTGCCGTTGAAGCCGGCACCATCCTGACCGAGTATCGCTTCGCCGGAAAAATGCTGGAACTGCCGGATCGCGATTTGACACCCATCTACCAGCATGCCATCACAGGCCCAGGCACGGAGTTCATAGGTATTCACTACAGCATGGGCGGGCGCCCCGACATTCTGCGCGGCAGCTTAGACGCCATCAAGCAGGCGGCCCAATTCAGAGGCGTTCCGCTTCATTATCATGCGCTGCTCTTCGACCCGTTCTCAATATCGGACATTGGAACTCTGATCGACGTCAATGAGTCGGAGCTTGGCTACGTGTTCGTCCTGCTTTCCAGCGAATACTCGTTTCTCAGGCCCGATATCCGGAGCCTGCCCAGGTCATTCATCGAGTCGGAGAAGGTTTTCTTCATTTATGCCGAGGACTTCGGGGAAAGCTGGGGCCACTTCGGCATGCTCAATGCGTTTCGCGGGCAGCATTTCAAGGATTCCGAGCACAGCGGTGGCGAGAAAATGCGTACCCTGTTCCAGGGAATGCTCGCCTTGGCACTCAATGGCCAGCATGCGCCCGCGCTTCAGGACAAGCAGGCCTGCGAGAGTTCGCCCGACTACGCCGAAATCAGGGACATGACCTCTTCATCGCAATCCGGCACGAGGGGAAAACCGTAAGCGGAAATCATAGTCTGGCCGCGAAGTCAGGTTGCCCAGTGGCTTGGGCACTCGCTTGCTCACGCGCTCGACATGGTGGTGGGCCAGTAACTCCGATAGGATGACCTTGAGTTCTGCTTCGGCAAAAGACTTGCCGGGGCAAAATCGCGCGCCATAGCCAAATGGCTGGAAGCGCAGCTTGGCATGCTCCCCTTTCTCCCCTATACCGAGCCAACGAGCAGGGCAAAACTGGGCAGCAGTTTCCCAGTTCTCCTTGTGGCGCTGAATAGTCCAAGGGGAGATGGCAATCGAACTTCCTCCGGGCAATTGTTTTCCACGAAATTCAACGCTCTCCTTGATATCCCTGAAGTAGAAGGCAATTGGCGGATACAGCCGCAGCCCCTCATGGATTAGGTTCTCTACCGCCCTAGCATAAGCCTCCCCGTCGGTCTCAACCGCGCGCAGGCCATCCACCAGCGAAACATCGCCCGCGATCTCCCATAACAACCAGCTCAACACCGATGCGGAAGTCTCATGCCCGGCGAGAATCATCACCGACACCTCATCGAGCAAAAGTTCGGCCAGTTTTTCCCGGGGCACATCGCCCGCTTCTTCCATCAAGGCCGCCACAAATGGCGGTAAATGCAATCCCGGCAGCCCCCCCTCCCCCGAGACTCCCAGCAAAGGCATGACGAAGCGATGGCGCATGATCTCGCGCATTTCATGGCCAATCGTGCTGAGCTGAACGTTTTCCAGGAAGCGCGATTCCTGCGCAGCACCGCCCGCAGTGCAGAAGACCACCGAAGGGTTGCAGCGCTTGTGGTATTCGAAGAAAAGATCCACAAATCGCAGGCTCTCGGCGACTGAGAAACAATCCCCGAAGATCACCGTGGTCACAATATCAATGGTCAAGCGCGACATCTCGCGCGGCACTGGTATGACCCCTCCCGCAGCATCCCAATCTGCAATGTAGCGTTTAGTCAGCACCGCTGCGGCCTGCGCGACCTCGGCGTCCGTAACCCTGGTGAGGGTCTTCAAATAAGTTCTGCGACGCGTGCGAACCTCACCCCCACCCGGCTGGCCGAAAACCCCCTTCCCGATCAAGGGCTGGAGCATCGCCTCCAGGTGCGTGCTCTTCGGGAAATTCCCATCCTTGTCCACGAGCACACACTTGGCGACCGACAGATCGTTCGCAAGCGCGATACTTCCTGCCGGAACCTGGTACACCAGCAGTTGCCGTTCAAATGCCTTCCACCCAAGAAAACGCATTGGACTCGGCATCCAGCGGGCCATGGCCCGGCACACTAACACCGAACGCAACGCCACGTTCCCGAGGATACGAAAAAAGCTCAACATCATCGACGGTCAATCCGGAAAATTAAACACTATTGGCAAAACCAATGAATCGGAAGTTTCCGAGCCCATCATGCCAGCCTTCGGTAACCCGGGATAGATTTCGACTTTGCGTTCTGCACCTGCAGCTTGCCCCGGTCATCAACCCAGTCATCGACCAGATGATGGGCAAGCACTGGCATCCAGTTTACCAACGCCCATGTGCTGGATGCCGCCGCCCCGCAGCGCATGGCCGCCGTCACCATCCAACCCACGCTGGAACACGATGAAAAGCGCCACACCCTGCGCGGCCCGCTGCTCACCACCGTGCTGGCCGCAGCTGGCGTGGATGAATGCCTCACCCACCGCAAACAAAAACCACAACGAACAGTTGCCTCGGCTTAAAAAACCATCACATGGTCAACAAGATACCTTCCGCCCTGTTCAACCAGAACCATCTCCGCCACAAACTCACCTGGAATTTTGCTGAACCCTTGCCTCCAGACGATAGCCACCGATTCAGGCCGCCGGAAAATCGCCACGAAATCTCGATTGGTGAAAAACCCCTTGGTGCTTTGATACTCTTGGCAAATCCACACCAGACGTTCTTCTGACAGAACCCCTTTCAGGCGATCCGTGAAATCCTGAATGTGCCTCTCGTAATCAACTTCCGTCGACGCATCCATCAAGTTATCCATGATTGGATTGGCAATCGACAGGATTTCAGCATCTGATTTTTGGGACAGATTCATATGACTTTCTATTGAGCATAACGTTGACACCAAACAGCGGATAGAGACTGGCATAGCCAGTCATAGGTCGTCCGCTTGATCAGAAAATTAGGTACGACAGGGAGGGGATTACCCATAAAAATTGCTTCCGGAACGAATAGGTCAACAAAAGCCACAGCGCACTCTGTGGGATTCATGGTCTTCTGCATATTCCAAATAAGAATTAAACGACAGTGATCTTACGAGATGTAGTCGGATAAGACAAAGCGCTGCAACGTTATGCCCTGAGCGTACCCACCAATCCAAGCTGCTAGACCGACTGCGCATTCACCCGCCGCAACGGGTGACAGGCAGCCGATCATCAAGCCTTGAATCCCCATAAATCCGCAACACCTGCGAGATAACCACCTGATAACCCTCCAGCCAATTGGCTTGCGCCTGTTTGGCCTGCAGGTGTTTGGGGTGCTGCACCAGTTGCTGCAGCGCTTCCAGCGACTCCCAGTAATAGACATTGGAAATAAGGCCGGTTGTGGGGTTCTCCCAGGCTTCCTCGCCCAGGTATCCGGGGATGGACTTCGCCAGCGCGGCAATCTCCTGATCAAGCCGATGAAAGGCATCGTCGAACTGCTTGGTGGAAAAGATGAAGGTGGACGAATACATGGTGGCACGGCCCCAGAGAAAATATCAGGAAAATTGGACTCTAACGCTTATGGGTAAAGCGCTGACAGCTATTGAATATGCAGCACCCGGACAAACCACCCCTACTCCCCCAGGCACATGCCGATGTCGCACCGCGGTGATCGGCTCATGCTGCAGCGGGACCATGCGGCCGAACCGCCCACTATGGGCTCGCCCGTGCCGGCAGCACTATCTCAAAAACATTCCCATCGTGTTCGCTGAAGGCTCTGACGCTGCCCCCGTGCGCCTGAACGATGGCTTGTGCGATCGCCAGACCCAGGCCGGCCCCCTCGCTGGCGCCGATTTCGTGGCTGCGATCGGATTCGGCTCGGTAAAAGCGCTCGAACAGCCTTGACAGCACTGCCGGCGGGATGGGCGTACCCGCGTTTCGTACGGCAACGCTGACTCGATCTCCATGCCGCTCGATCCGCACATCGATCGCCTCACCGCGCGGGGTATAGCGCAGAGCGTTGGAAAGCAAGTTGTTCATCGCTCTGCGCAGCATCAGGCGGTCACCCGGCACCGTGGCCGCGCCTTGCAGGCGCAGTGCAACGCCACGGTCTTCCGCCAGCGCTTCGTAGAAGTCGAACAGCGCGTGTACTTCATCGGCCAACACGACAGGTTCGCGCGAGGGCAGCAAATGACCGTGCTGCGCTTTGGCCAACAGCAACATATCGGCCACCGTGCGTGCCAGGCGTTCCAACTCCTCGGCATTGGATGCCAGGACTTCGCGGTACTCCGCGCTCGTACGCGCCTGGCCAAGGGTGACCTGGGTCTGCGTCAGCAAGTTCGACAAAGGGGTACGCAGCTCATGCGCAATGTCGGAGGAAAAGCGGGTCAGGCGCTCAAACGATTCTTGAAGCCGCTCCAGCATGGCGTTAAGCGCACTCGCCAGCTCCGCCAGCTCCGCAGGCACGGCTTCGACGGGCATGCGTTCGTCGAGGTCGCCCGATCCGATGCGTGCCGCTTTCCTGCCCATGAGGTGCAACGGTTTCAGGGCCCGTCGCACCGCCCACCACGCCAGCAGCGCGCAGCCCAGACCCGTCAGCAGGACGTATCCAATCAGCGCGCGCCGAAAGTTGGCGATGAAGGCTTCGTGATGATGAATGTCGAGCGCCATGGCCACGGTGAGCGGCGAAGCGCCGTCCAGCGCCGAGGTCATCAGCATGGCGCTTCCGCGCCACGCATGCTCGCCTTCACGCCAGGTGATTATTGGAACCGGGTGCGTCACACCGACCTGTTGCATGAGCGTGGCCGGCATGGCACTGGCGTTCTGCTCGAACCAAACCGACCCGTCAGGGGCCTGCACGCGCACTGCAAGGTCATGATGGCTGGCAAAGGATGAGTCAAGCCGGGCGGGCAGCGCCGTCATCGCCGCGGCGGAGTCTGCCTGCGCGATCAACGTACGTGCCTGCTGCAAATGGCTGTGCAGCGTGCCGCGGTCCTGCGCCTCGAAATGCGCGTCGAGCGCCCACATCGTCACGCCGCCGAGTACCCCCAGCGCAAGGCTGGCCAGGCCCGCCACCAGAAGGGTCAGCCGGGTGCCGAGAGAGGCGCGGCCCCCTATCACCAAGCGGGCGCCTCGTCGTCCAGAACGTAGCCCATGCCGCGCACGGTCCGGATCAGCTTGGGCTGAAACGCATCGTCCACTTTGGCGCGCAGGCGCCGCATGGCGACTTCGACCACGTTGGAGTCGCTGTCGAAGTTCATGTCCCAGACCTGGGAAGCGATCAGCGAACGCGGCAGCACCTCGCCACGGCGGCGCAGCAACAACTCCAGCAGCGCGAACTCCTTGCCCGTCAGTTCGATGCGCTGACCGCTGCGTGTCGCACGTCGGCGCAGCAAATCCAACGTGAGGTCGGCGGCCTGCAGGGTGGCCGCTTCGCCCTCCGTCGTGTTCATTGCGGCGCGCCGCAGCAAGGTGCGCACCCGCGCCAGCAATTCGGCAAAGGCGAATGGCTTGACCAGGTAATCGTCAGCGCCGAGTTCCAGCCCCTTGACGCGATCCTCCACCGTGTCGCGTGCCGTGAGAAAGAGCACCGGTGTGCCCTTTCTGCCCGACTGGCGCAGCGCACCCAAGACCTGCCAGCCGTCGAGGCCGGGGAGCATGACGTCGAGCACGATCAAGTCATGGTCACCCGTCAAGGCCAGGTGCAGGCCATCGGGACCATTGCGTGCGAGTTCCACGTTGTAGCCTGCCTCGCACAGGCCTTGGCGCAGATAGTCGCCGGTCTTGGTTTCGTCCTCGACGATCAGGATTTTCATGGTTCAGGGCCGAGTGTGAGACCGAGTGTGCCTTCATCTGTACGACGCCGGCGTAGATGATAAAAATGTAATCGGCGCGTCATCCTGGTGTCGGCGGCTGGGTCAGAAACTGGCTGCCATGCCTCACCCCACACTCTTTCCCAACCTTCCGCACCCGACGCGGCGCCGGTTCGCACAGATTCTGGCCATGTACGGCACGTTGGGTGCCCTGGCCCCCGCCGCGTCGTGGGCGCAAAGCGATCTCCCCGCCGCGCGCACCGGCACGCCGCCCGAGTTGCGCGGCCCCCAGTTTGATCTGACGCTGGCGGAAACCTCCGTCAACTTCGATGGCCGGACCGGCATTGCCACCACCATCAACGGCAGCCTGCCCGGCCCCACGCTGCGCATGCGCGAGGGCGAGACGGTGACGATCCGGGTCACCAATCGCTTGCGCGAAGCAGCCTCGATCCACTGGCACGGCATCATCCTGCCGTTCCAGATGGACGGCGTGCCGGGCATCAGCTTTGCCGGCATCGCGCCGGGCGAGACCTTCACCTACCAGTTCAAGCTGGAGCAAAGCGGCACCTACTGGTACCACTCCCACAGCGGCATGCAGGAGCTGACCGGCATCTATGGCGCGCTGATCGTGGAGCCGCGCGGCGGCGAGACCATCCGCGCCGACCGCGAGCATGTGGTGCTGCTCTCGGACTGGACTGGCAGCGACCCGATGCACGCCTTGAACATGCTCAAGGCCCAGGGCGACGTGTTCAACCAGAACCGCCCGGCGATGCGCGACTTCCTGCGCGACGTGCGGGCGCGCGGGCTGAGCGCCACGCTCCAGGATCGCGACATGTGGAACGCCATGCGCATGAGCCCGACCGACCTGGGCGACCTGTCTTCAACCGTGCTCAGCTACCTGGTCAATGGCAGTGCGCCGGGCGCCAACTGGACGGCCTTGTTCAAGCCCGGCGAGCGCGTGCGCCTGCGCTGCATCAACGGCTCCGGCAACACCTTCTACGACTTGCGCATCCCCGGACTCAAGCTCACCGTGGTGCAGATGGACGGCCAGGACGTGGAGCCCGCGACCGTCGATGAGTTTCGCTTCGGCCCCGGCCAGACCTGCGATGTGCTGGTGCAGCCCAAGGACGACGCCTACACCATCTACGCGCAATCCATGGATCGCACCGGCTTCGCGCGCGGCACGCTTGCCGTTCGCCAGGGCTTGAGCGCGCCCGTCCCCGCGCTGGACCCGGTGCAATGGCTGACCATGGCCGACATGATGGGCGGCATGAGCCACGGCGGCGGCCACGACATGGCCGCGATGGGCCATGGCTCGATGGCTGGAATGAGCCACGGCGACATGGCCGGAATGAACCACGGGAGCATGCCCGGCATGGCACATTCCATGGCGCCCAGCCCGCTGCAAAAGCCCGGCACCACGGTACGCCACGCGCGCACCGAGTGGGGCCCCGGCACCGACATGCGCGTGGACATGCCGCGCACCAACCTCGACGACCCCGGCGTCGGCCTGCGCAACAACGGGCGGCGGGTGCTGAACCTGGCCGATCTCAAGACGATCGGTGGCCCGCTCGATGCACGCGGCGCCGAGCGCGAGATGGAACTGCACCTGACCGGCAACATGGAGCGCTACACCTGGTCGCTCGACGGCCTGGCATTCGCCGACAGCAAACCGCTGCACTTCCGCTACGGCGAGCGGCTGCGCGTCATCCTGCACAACGACACCATGATGACGCACCCCATGCACCTGCACGGGATGTGGAGCGAGCTGGAATCGCCGGAAGGTGAATTTCTGGCGCGCCTGCACACCATTCCCGTCCAACCGGCGCAGCGGGTGAGCTTTCTGGTCACCGCCGACGCCCTGGGCCGATGGGTCTGGCATTGCCACCTGATGTTCCACATGGACATGGGCATGTTCCGGGAGGTGGTGGTCGCATGAACGCCCTCGAAACCAAATCATTGACGGATCGCACACCCATGGCACAAACCACCTCGCTGGCCCTGGCACTCCTGTTGCTCGCCGGCGGCTCGGCCGCGTGGGCGCAGGGGCACCCACCAAGCGGTATGCACGACATGCACGGTGGCCACCCCAGCGCGCCCGGATCGGCTACCGCCCCTTCGGCAACGCAAAAGATGCCCGACGCACCAGCCATGCCCGGCGCGGACACCGCGCCCATGGATCACGGCAGCATGCAGATGCAGGGTGGCAGCCCTCCTGCGGACGCGCGCGACCCCAACGCCTACTCCGAAGGCTTCGAGCGCGGTCAAGGCCTGCATGTGCCAGACGGCGTGACGCGCCTCGAACTGGCGGATCAGCACGCTTTCGGCAATCTGCGCGTCAATCGCCTGGAGCGCGCCTGGACACGCCACGGGGGCAATTTCACCGCCTACGACCTGCAGGGCCGCTTCGGGCGCGATTTCGATCACCTGGTCGTCAAGGCGGAAGGCGAAGTCGCCAAGGGCAAGCTCCACGACTCGCGCACCGAACTGCTGTGGGGCCATGCCGTCGCCCCCTACTGGGACACCCAGCTGGGTGTGCGCTTCGACAAGGGCGAAGGCAAAAACCGCCAATGGCTGGCCGTCGGCATCCAGGGCCTGGCGCCGTACTGGTTTGAACTGGGCGCCACTGCCTACCTGGGCAATGGCGGGCGCACGGCCTTGCGGCTGGAAGGCGAATACGACTGGCGCCTCACCCAGAAACTGGCCCTGCAACCGCGAACCGAATGGACCTTCTACGGCAAGAACGACCGGGAAAACGGCCGTGGAAAAGGCTTGAGCACGGCGACTGTCGGCATGCGCCTGCGCTATGACATCACACGCCAGATCACGCCCTACGTCGGAGTCGAATGGCAAAAGTCATTCGGCCGCACCGGCGACTTCGCCCGTGCCGAGGGCGGCCGCGTCAGCCAGACCCGCTGGGTGGCCGGCCTCAGTTTCTGGTTCTGAACATCTCTTGAACGACTCACGAAGGAGTACCTGATGAACAAACATGCATTGACTTCGCTGCTGTTGGCGGCGGCATTTCCTGTGGCCGCGCTGGCTGCCGACAACCACGGCCACGGCCACGCCATGCCGGCCTCGCACGGCAACATGACGGCCGAGGAGCACGCCACCATGTCCGGCCAGCCGGGTGATCCGAAGAAAGTCACCCGCACGGTCGAGGTGGTGCTCGGCGACGACATGCGGTTCACGCCCGCCGCCATCGACGTGAAGGCTGGCGAGACGATCCGCTTCTTCGTGCGCAACAACGGACAGGTCAATCATGAAATGGTGCTCGGCCAGCTGGACGAGCTGAAGGCGCACGCCAAGGAAATGCAGGCCAACCCCGGCATGGTGCACAAGGAGCCGAACCAGGTCTTCCTGAAGCCAGGCCAGCGCGGCGGCATGGTTTGGCAGTTCACCCAGGCTGGCACGGTGGACTTCGCCTGCACCGTGCCGGGGCACCTCGAAGCAGGCATGGTCGGCCAGGTCAAGGTGACGCCTTGAACGCCAGGGCACAGCACAGGAGAAATGACATGACCACCTTCGCTTTGCGCCGTCGCCAGCTGGGCCAATGGGCCGCAGCAGGCCTGGGCATGCTGGTCGCCGGTTCGCTCCACGCTCAGGCGCGTCGTGCCGGCGTGGCACTCGAAGTCTGGAAGGACGCCAACTGCGGCTGCTGTGGCGACTGGATCACCCACATGGAACAGAACGGCTTCAAGGCCACGGTCCACGACACCGGCAACAACGCCGTGCGCGCCCGCCTTGGCCTTGCTACCAAGTATGGGTCGTGTCACACGGCACTGGTGGGCGGCTACGTCGTGGAAGGCCACGTTCCAGCCGCCGACGTGCAGCGCCTGCTGCGCGAAAAGCCGCAGGCGCTCGGGCTGGCCGCCCCAGGGATGCCCGTCGGCTCGCCGGGAATGGACGGCGCCGCCTACGGTGGCCGCCGAGACAGATACGACACGCTGCTGGTGCTGCGCGACGGCAGCAGCCGCGTGTTCCAGAGTCACACGTGAACGGTTTGATGCTTTATCCGAAGGAGCTGATGATGACTTCCATGACCAAGTTTTCCGCCGGTCTGCTGCTGGCGCTTGCAACGCTGGCCAGCGCCCAGGCACAGGCACCCATGGGCAGCGACCACGGCGCTCACCATCCCGGACAGGCCGCCGCCGCTGCGCCATCACCTGGCATGACGCCCTATCCGCCCAACGCCGAAACCATGCAGAACATGGATGCGCAAATGCAAGCCATGCGAGACATGCACCAGAAGATGATCGAGGCGAAGACGCCGGAGGCCCGGCAGGCGCTGATGGATGAACACATGAAGACCATGCAGGGCGGCATGCAGATGATAGGCATGATGCGCGGCCAGATGGCTGAAGGCGCACCGGCAAGCATGCCCGACATGCAGCGCCACAACCAATGGATGGAGAAGCGCATGGACATGATGGAGTCGATGATGCAGATGATGATGGATCGAATGCCCATGCCGCCCGCCTCCGCCCCTTCCAGGCCCGCCGCAAAGTGAGGAGTCGATCATGACCCATGACCATGCATCCCATCCGCAGGGTGGGCAGCCCGGCGGGTTCTGGCGCTCGCGCCATGCCCTGGGCCTGCTCGTGCTCGGCGCCGTCGCCGGGTATTTTTTATGGACTGAGCACCGCGCCCACCTGGAGCAATGGTGGCCCTATGCCCTGCTGCTGGCCTGCCCGCTGATGCATGTCTTCATGCACAAGGGCCATGGTGGCCATGGCGGGCACGGCGGTGGCGTCGGCGCGCCCGGCCACGGTGCTGGGCAAAACTCGGACAAGAGCTGAGACCAGACCATGGCGCACACAGGATCGTCGCATGGCATCCGGGAGTCCTGATGGCGTTTGGGAGCATGCATGCCGTGTGCCGCGTTGTCTTTCTCAGTGAGAAGGCACGACGCAGCCTTGAGCAATGCATCCGATAACCAGAACCAGGCCGCAAAAATGAGAACAGGGTGCTTGCCATGACGTTGAAACCGCTGGCCCTGGGAGCCGCAGGATTGCTGGCCTTGCTGCTGGTCGCGGGGGCGGGTTACTTCTCCCTGCGCGCCAGCACCCGGCAGGCGGCACTGCCTCTGCACAGCCTGCGCCCGGATGATCCCCAGGTGCTGCGCGTCGGCGCCCGCATCTACGCACAGCAATGTGCGGCCTGCCATGGCGCCAAGGGCGAGGGCCAGCCCGACTGGCGCGACCGCGGTCCCGATGGCCTTTTGCCGGCTCCGCCGCACGACGCGAGCGGCCACACCTGGCACCATCCCGACGAGCAGCTGTTCGCCATCACCCAGCAGGGACTGGCCCGGCTGATCAATCAGCCCGACTACCGCACGGCCATGCCCATATACGATGGCGTATTGAGCGACGATGAGATCGTGGCCGTGCTGTCATGGATCAAGTCGCAATGGCCGCCCGAGGTGCGGCAGCGTCACGATGACATCAATGTCCAGTACAGCAAGTCCTTGCGCCAATAGCCATCCGGACGTAGGGCGGACGAGAGAAGTAAGAGGGGTAAGAGGGACTTGACCTTTCCATGATGGCAAGGTCAAGAATCGAGGTAAATCGACGAAGGAACTGGCATGAACGACCATCTGCATCACCACGATCGTGCTGCGGGCGAACAGGCCCCGGCTGGCACCATCTACACCTGCCCCATGCACCCCGAGGTGCGGCAGGATCATCCCGGCAACTGCCCGATCTGCCACATGAACCTGGTTCCCGAGGGGCAGCCGGTTTCGGGCCACGATCACCACGGCCATGCGGCGGGCGCGCAGGCCCCGGCATCCGCGGCTCCGCCGCCTCAGGAGGCCCCGGCGGGCACCATCTACACCTGTCCGATGCATCCCGAGATCCGGCAGGACCATCCCGGCAACTGCCCGATCTGCGGCATGACACTGGAGCCGGTGATTCCGCTGGACGAGGAGGACAACAGCGAACTCATCGATTTCCAGCGCCGCTTCTGGTGGACGCTGCCGCTCACCGTCATCGTCACCATCCTGGCCATGTTCGGCCACAAGCTCGGCTGGTTCGACATGCGAACCCAGACCTGGGTCGAACTGGTGCTGTCGCTGCCGGTGGTGCTGTGGGCGGGTGCGCCCTTCTTCGCGCGCTGCTGGCAGTCCATCGTCAACCGCAGCCCCAACATGTGGACGCTGATCGGCCTGGGCACCGGCGCCGCCTTTGTCTACAGCGTGGTCGCCACGCTGGCGCCGGGGGTGTTTCCGGACTCGTTTGTCGCCCACGGCCGCGTCGCCGTCTATTTCGAGGCGGCCGTCGTCATCATCTCGCTGACCATGATGGGTCAGATCATCGAGCTGAAAGCGCGCTCGCAGACTTCGGCGGCGATCAAGGCGCTGCTCGGCCTGGCGCCCAAGACGGCGCGCCGCATCAATGCCGACGGCAGCGAGGAGGACGTGCCTTTGAACCATGTCCACGTCGGCGACCTGCTGCGCGTGCGGCCCGGCGAGAAAGTGCCCGTCGATGGGGTGGTGACCGAGGGCAGCAGCGCCGTCGATGAATCCATGCTGACCGGCGAGCCCGTGCCGGTGACCAAGCGCGCCGGCGACAGCCTGATCGGCGCCACGCTGAACACCAGCGGCGCACTCGTGATGCGCTCGGAGAAAGTCGGCGCCGCCACCATGCTGTCGCAGATCGTGCAGATGGTGGCCAATGCCCAGCGCTCGAAAGCGCCAATGCAGCGCATGGCCGACGTGGTGGCGGGCAAGTTCGTGGTCGTGGTGGTGCTGATCGCGATCGCGACTTTCTTCGCCTGGGGCTTCCTCGGCCCCGAGCCGAGCTGGGTGTACGGCCTGATCAACGCCGTGGCGGTGCTGATCATCGCCTGCCCGTGCGCGCTGGGCCTGGCGACGCCGATGTCGGTGATGGTCGCCACCGGCCGCGCGGCCACGCAGGGAATTCTGTTCCGCGATGCCGGCGCCATCGAGAAGATGCGCGAGGTGGATACGCTGATCGTCGACAAGACCGGCACCCTGACCGAAGGCAAGCCGGCCTTCGACACTGCCGTCGCGGCCCCCGGCTACACGACTGACGAAGTGCTGCGCCTGGCCGCCAGTCTGGATCAGGGCAGCGAGCACCCGCTGGCGGATGCCATCGTCCGCGCCGCCCGGGGCAAGGGGCTGGCGTTGAGCAAGGCCGACGACTTCGAATCGGGCAGCGGCATCGGCGTGCGCGGCACGGTCGAAGGCAAGCGCCTGGCGCTGGGCAACACCGCCTTGATGCAGCAGGAGAACGTGGCCACCGACGCGATCAAGGCGGACGCCGAGCGCCTGCGCGGCGAGGGCGGCAGCGTGATGCACCTGGCCGTGGACGGTCGGCTGGCCGGCATCCTGGCCGTCACCGACCCGATCAAGGCCACCACGGCCGACGCCATCAAGACGCTGCACGACAGCGGCCTGCGCATCGTCATGGCCACGGGCGACGGCTTGACCACGGCCCGGGCGGTGGGCGCCAGGTTGCGTATCGACGAAGTGCATGGCGAGGTCAAGCCGACCGACAAGCTGGCCCTGGTGGAGCGGCTGCAGAAGGAGGGGCACGTCGTCGCCATGGCCGGTGACGGCATCAACGACGCACCAGCCCTGGCCAAGGCCGACGTGGGCATCGCCATGGGCACCGGCACCGACGTGGCCATGAACAGCGGCCAGATCACGCTGGTCAAGGGCGACCTGCGCGGCATCGCCGCGGCGCGCGACATCTCCATCGACACCGTGGGCAACATGCGCCAGAACCTGATGTTCGCCTTTGTCTATAACGGCATCGGCGTGCCGATCGCGGCCGGGCTGCTGTACCCCTTCACCGGCTGGCTGCTGTCGCCCATGATCGCAGCGCTGGCGATGAGCCTGAGCTCGGCGTCGGTGGTTTTCAATGCGCTGAGGTTGCGGGCATAAGACGTTAGCAGCAGCCTTACAAGAGCACAAACCAAATCAGGTTCACGCCCTTACAGATAAAGCGCTAGCAGCTCCTGAAAACGAAGCAAATCAATCCCCCAGGCACACGCCGATGTCGCGCGCGGTGGTGATCAGCTCGTGATCCAGCGGCACCTTGCGCTGGGTGTTGGCCACGTCGGCAATGGGCACGCTGCCGATCTGGCCGCCCTGCAGGGTGACCATGCGGCCGAGGGCGCCGTTCAGCACCAGTTGCGCCGCGTGGTGGCCGAAGCGGGTGGCCAGCACGCGGTCAAACGGCGTGGGGTCTCCGCCGCGCTGCACGTGGCCGAGCACGGTGGCGCGCACCTCGCTTTTCAGGTGCGGCTGCAGCTGCTGGCGCAGCACGTGGCCCACGCCGCCCAGGCGCACCGGGTCGGGGCTGTGGGCGATGCGCTCGCGCACCGTCTGGCTGCCGCCGCGCGGCTTGGCGCCCTCGCCTATGCAGATGATGCTGTAGCGCTGGCGCTGCTCGCGCTCCTGGCAGTGGGCGATGACGGTTTGCAGGTCGTAGTCGATCTCGGGCAACAGGATGATGTCGGCCGCGCCTGCGATGCCGCTCTCCAGCGCCAGCCAGCCCGCGTGGCGGCCCATGGTCTCGACGATCATCACGCGGTGGTGGCTGTTGCCGGTGCTCTCCACGCGGCGCAGCGCCTCCGCCACCGTGGCGACGGCGGTGTCGAAGCCAAAGCTGCGCTCGCAGCTGGCGATGTCGTTGTCGATGGTCTTGGGCACGCCCACGCACTGCAGGCCCACCTGCTCCAGCCCGTGGGCCAGGCTCATGGTGCCGTCGCCGCCGATGGCCACGACGACCTGCAGGCCCAGGGCCTGCACGTTGCGCCCCACCTGGGCCAGCGTGGCGGCGTCCCTCAAGGGGTTGGCGCTGTTGCTGGTGCCCAAAATGGTGCCGCCCATGTGCAGGATGCCCGACACCTGGTCCCACACCAGCGGCCGGGTGCGCGGCGTGGCGCCCATCAGGCCCTCGAAGCCGTCTTCGATGCCCAGCACCTCGCAGCCGCCCTGGCGGATCAGCGACTTGGTGACGGCGCGGATCACCGCGTTCAGCCCGGGGCAGTCGCCTCCGCCAGTGAGCACACCTACGCGCAGCGTCATGACAGCCCTCCCCGGCGCCGCGCACCGCCCGCAGCGCGTGAAACCGGCGCGGCCCACGCCAGGGATGCCGAGCAAGGGCCGCCCCGCAGCGAGGGCATCGTTCCCCTTCCGCATTGCGCAGCAATGCCAGAGAAGGGGGAAGCCGCGCAGCGGCTCAGGGGGATGTACTCGCCCTTCATGGCAGCAGGTCCAGCGCGTGCATGTAGGCGGGCTGCACCATCAGATCGTCCCAGGGCTGGGGCAGGGTCTCGGGCAGCAGGGCCAGGCGGCGGGCCTCGCTGGCGGCGCTGGCAGGCCAGCGGCCCTGGGCCTGGGTGGCGTCCAGGCCGGCGATCAGCTCATCCACCGCGGCGCCGTCGCCCAGGCTCTGGTTGCACAGCAGCACCAGGTCGCAGCCCGCGTTGAGGGCGGCCACGGCGGCGTCGGTGTAGCTGACGACCTGGCCGTCCAGGCGGCGCGCGCCCTCCATGCTCAGGTCGTCGCTGAAGATGGCGCCGTCAAAGCGCAGGCGGCTGCGCAGGATGTCCTGCAGCCACTTGGCCGAGAAGCCCGCCGGGCGGGCGTCCACCCGGGGGTAGATGACATGCGCGGGCATGACGCTGGTGAGCACGGTGGACAGCCACGGGTAGGGCGCGGCGTCGTCTTGCAGGATGGCCTTGAGACTGCGCCGGTCCACCGGGATTTCGGTGTGCGAGTCGGCCGCCACGAAGCCGTGGCCGGGGAAATGCTTGCCGCAGTTGGCCATGCCCGCCTGCAGCAGCCCCTGCATGAGGGCCCGCGCCAGCATGGCAACCACGCGCGGGTCGCGGGCAAAGGCGCGGTCGCCGATGACGCCGCTGGCGCCGTAGTCCAGATCGAGCACCGGGGTGAAGGAGAAATCCACCCCGCAGGCGCGCAGCTCGGCGCCCAGCACGTAGCCTGCGGCCGTGGCCGCGTCCATGGCGCGCAGGGCGCCGCTGCCCTCGCGGTGCCTGGCGCCCTTGCCGTCGTCCAGCCACAGCTCGCCCAGCGCGCGCATGGGCGGGATGTGGGTGAAGCCGTCGGTCTTGAAGCGCTGCACGCGCCCGCCTTCGTGATCCACGCAAATCAGCAAATCCTCGCGCACGGCCTTGATGGCGGCGGTGAGCGTGAGCAGCTGCGCGCGATGCTCCCAGTTGCGCGCAAACAGGATCACGCCGCCGACCAGCGGGTGGGCCAGGCGGCGGCGGTCGGCGGCGCTGAGGCTGGTGCCTGCCACGTCGATGATGAGGGGAGCGTGTTCGGTCATGCGGTATTTACTTTCGCTTTGATCGTTGTGATCGTTGTGATCGTTTTGATATGGTTTTGATAGCTCCCAGCCCTTGATTAACAAGGGCTGGAGGCCGATTTGGCTTCAATCTTTCTCGACCACGCAAAAGCTCGCGGCGTAGTCGCTCTCGTCGGTCACGCTGAGGTGGGCGCGCAGGCCGCGTGCGTCGAACCAGTCCTTCAGCGCGCCGTGCAGCACGATGACCGGCTGGCCGCTGGGCTGGTTGGCGACTTCGCAGGCGCGCCAGGTCATGGGCATGCGTAGCCCCAAGCCAATTGCCTTGCTGAACGCCTCCTTGGCGGAAAAGCGCGTGGCCAGGTAGCGCACGCCGCGCTCGGGCCAGCGTGCCGAGCGGGCGCGCCAGGTGGCCAGCTCGCCGTCGGCCAGCACTTTTTCGGCAAAGCGGTCGCCGTGGCGCGCCAGGCTTTCGCGTATGCGGCGCACGTCGCAGATGTCTGTGCCTATGCCGTAGATCATGGGTTTATGAAGAAATCAGCCTGCAGCCCTTGTTCTACCTGGGCTTTGCGCTATTGAATCAATAGTTCCGCTCGGCCATGCCCTGGTCTATGCAGCGCTGGTAGGCGATGACCGCGTCGCCATAGCCCAGCTCCAGCGCGTCGGCGATCAGCGCGTGGCCTATGGAGACTTCCAGCACGCCGGGCACGTGGGCCAGAAAGTCGGCCAGGTTGTCGCGGTTCAGGTCGTGGCCCGCGTTCACGCCCAGGCCCGCATCCAGCGCGGCCTGGGCCGCGTCGCGGTAGCGCGCCAGCTGCGCGGCCTGCTGGGGCGTGCCCCAGGCGGCGGCGTAGGGCTCGGTATAAAGCTCCACGCGGTCGGCGCCCACGGCGCGGGCCGCCGCCATTTGCCCGGGCTCCGCGTCCATGAACAGGCTGACGCGCACGCCCAGGTTGCGGCATTCGGCGACCAGGGGGGCCAGGCGCTCGGCGTCCTGCGGCAGGCTCCAGCCGTGGTCGCTGGTGAACTGGCCCTCGCTGTCGGGCACGAAGGTGGCCTGTTGCGGGCGCACGCGGCGGATGAACTCCAGCAGGTTCTGCGTGGGGTTGCCCTCGATGTTGAACTCGGCCTGCGGCCAGCTGCGCAGCAGCTCGGCCAGCTTGTCCACGTCCTGCGCGCGGATGTGGCGCTCGTCCGGGCGCGGGTGCACGGTGATGCCCTGCGCGCCCGCCTCCAGGCACAGCCGCGCGGCGCGCGTGACGCTGGGAATGCCCAGGTGGCGCGTGTTGCGCACCAGGGCGACCTTGTTGACGTTGACGGACAGGGCGGTGCGGGGGTAGGCGGAGGTGGTCATAGCGATTGCAGATCCATCATGAGCTGGCGGGTGCGCAGCAGCGGGCTGCCGCAATGGTATTGCAGCAGCGCGCGCAATTGGGGCTTGAGCTCGGCGGCCACCGGCGCCACGGCGCGCAGCGTGGCCGGGTAGGCGGCGGCCGCATCCAGCGCCTGCTGCAGCACGCACCACTGCGCGCCCGTGAGCGCGGCGCGGTCGCCGCCGGCCGCGGCGCGCAGGCCGCCCTCGGCCACCAGGGCGTAGCGGCCCTGGGCGGCCAGGGCGCCCAGCGTGGCGGTCTCCGCATCCAGCGCGGGCAGCAGGCCGATCTCGCGCAGCAGCAGCAGCTCGAAGGCGCGCAGCACGGGCTCCAGCGCGTCGCCATGCTCGCCGCTGCCCAAAACACGCACCACGCCGGCGTACAGATCGAACAGCGCCGCATGCGTGTCCTCGCGCGCCAGCAGGCGCAGCAGCAGCTCATTGAGGTACAGGCCCGACAGCAGCGCATCACCCACCGGCATGACGTGGCCGCCAACCCACTCCGCGCCCTTGAGCGCGTGGATCTCGCCCCGCCCGACCTCGCCCGCCAGGCCCCAGGCCAGGCGCAGCGGCTGCAGCGGCAGCAGCACAGGGCGGAAGTTGGAGGTGGGTTTTTTTGCCCCCTTGGCAACCAGCGTCACGCGGCCGTAGTGGCGCGTGAACACATCCAGAATCAGGCTGGACTCGCTCCAGTCATAGCTGTGCAGGATGTAGGCAGGCTCGTCGGCAATGCGGCGTGAGGCCATTTTTTTGGGGAGAGGGTAAGTGGTAAATGGTGAGTAGTAAGTGGTGAATGCAGATTCGCCTCGCGCCCATTCACCACCCACGACTTACCACTCACCATTCACCACTTAGCAGAACCACCTCACTCATAGCCGAACGAGCGCACGCGCGCCTCGTCGTCGGCCCAGCCGGAGCGCACCTTGACCCAGACCTCCAGGAACACCTTGGCGTCCATGAGCTTTTCCAGCTCCTGGCGGGCTTCGGTGCTGATGCGCTTCAAGCGCTCGCCCTTCTCGCCGATGACCATGGCCTTGTGGCCGTCGCGCTCCACCACGATGGTGGCGGCGATGCGCAGAAAGCGCTTGTGCTGCTTGCTCTTTTCCTCGTCCCACTTGTCGATGATCACCGTGGAGGTGTAGGGCAGCTCGTCGCCAGTGAAGCGGAACAGCTTTTCGCGCACCGTCTCGCTGGCGAGGAATTTCTCGCTGCGGTCGGTGAGCTCGTCCTCGGCGTACCACCAGGGCTGCTCGGGCAGGTATTTCTCGCAGATGCCGTACAGGCGCTCGATGTCGTCACGCTTCTTGGCCGACATGGGCACGAATTCGGCGAACGGGTGGCGCTCTTGCATGCCCTTGAGCCAGGGCGCTATCTCGGCGCGGCGGTGCACGGTGTCGAGCTTGTTGGCGATCAGCAGCGTGGGAATGCCGGGCTTGAACAGGCTCAAGACCTTGGCGTCGGCCAGCGTGAAGCTGCCGGCCTCGACCACGAACAGGATCAGGTCCACGTCGCCGATGGCGCCCATCACGGTCTTGTTGAGCGACTTATTTAAAGCCGTGCTGTGCTTGGTCTGAAAGCCGGGGGTGTCAACAAACACGAACTGCGCCGCGCCGCGCGTGCGTATGCCGGTGATGCGGTGGCGCGTGGTCTGGGCCTTGCGGCTGGTGATGGAGATTTTCTGCCCCACCAGCGCGTTCATCAGTGTCGATTTGCCCACGTTGGGCTTGCCGACGATGGCGATCAGCCCGCAGCGCTGGCCCGCGGCGTCCGCCGCCGGGGCGCCTCCGGGGCGTGCGGCGGCGAGCATGGATTCAAGGTCATTTTGGCCGCTAGCCCCCGTCTCTTCTGGGCTGCCAGCTACGGTTTCTGTAGCATTCATACGTTCTTCGCTTTCAACTGGGCCAGCATGGCGCTGGCGGCGGCCTGCTCTGCCGCACGGCGCGACGCGCCGCTGCCGCGCTGCACCAGGGCCAGCTCTGCAATCGCGCACTCCACATGGAACACCTGGTTGTGCGCCGCGCCGGTGGTGGAGACGACCTGGTATTGCGGCAGCTTCATTTTGCGGCCCTGCAGCCACTCCTGCAACGCGGTCTTGGCGTCCTTGGCGGCCTCCTGCAGGCGCGGGGACAGCTCCACGCCTTCAAAAAGGCGGTGCACCAGGGCCTCGGCGCGTTCGTAGCCCGCGTCGAGATAGACGGCGCCGATGACGGCCTCCAGCGCGTCGGCCAGGATGGACGGGCGCAGCTTGCCCCCGGACTTGGCCTCGCCCTCGCCCAGGCGCAGCACCTGCGGCAGCTGCAGGCGCACGGCGATCTGGTGCAGCGAGTCCTGCCGGACCAGCAGGGCGCGCACGCGCGAGAGATCGCCCTCGGGCAGATCGCGCATGCGCCGGAACAGCAGGCTGGAGACGGCCAGGCTGAGCACCGAATCGCCCAGGAATTCCAGGCGCTCGTTGTGGTCGGCGCTGAAGCTGCGGTGCGTGACGGCGCGCTGCAGCAGCCCGGTGTTGGAGAAAGCATGCTGCAGGCGCTGCTGCAGCGAGGAAAGACTGTCTGGCTGCACTGTCAATTGCGGGCTTCGGTCGAATCCTGGAAGCGATAGACCAGGAACGCCGGGCCTGCCAGCGCAATCTCGCGCGAGTAGCTGAACTTCACGACGACCTTGTCGTTGACCTTGGTGACTTCCAGGTCCTTGCCCGCCACCGAGCTGATGTTGTCGATGGTGGCCGCGCGGTCGAAGGCGGCGCGGACTTCAGGCACCGTGGAGCCGTCGCGCGCGGCCTTGTTGGCGGCCTTCTTGATGGCGACGTATTCCAGAAAAATCGGAACCGATTGCCCACCAATGGCAAACGCCGCCACCGCGATCAGGCCCACGAAGATCACGCCGATGAACGTCAGCCCGCGCTGGCGCGAACGCGTGGCGGTGTGTTGCAGTCCCATGCCTGTTGCTCCCTCTGAAGATGCTGGTTAATTGAACGCGCCGATGCGCTTGAAGTCGCCAAAGTTCATCCACACGAAAAACGCCTTGCCCACGATGTTTTCGTCCGGCACAAAGCCCCAATAGCGCGAGTCGAGCGAATTATCGCGGTTGTCCCCCATCATGAAGTAATGGCCCTGCGGCACCGTGCAGGTCACGCCTTCGACGCTGTAGCGGCACTGGTCGCGGAACGGGTAGTTGCTGGCGCCCTGCACGAAGGCGGGCACCTCGGCGGTGTTGAGGATGCGGTGGCGGTGCTCGCCCAGCTGCTCGTCGAACTGCTGGAAGTAGCGCATCGCGTCCCGGTCGAAGAAGTCGGGCAGCGCCGTGGTCTCCACCGGCTTGCCGTTCACGGTCAGGCGCTTGTTCAGGTAGGCCACCTCGTCGCCCGGCACGCCCACCACGCGCTTGATGTAGTCCATGCTGGGCTGCGGCGGGTAGCGGAACACCACCACGTCGCCGCGCTGCAGCGGGCTGCCCTGGGTGATCTTGGTGTTGATCACGGGCAGGCGCAGGCCGTAGGTGAACTTGTTCACCAGGATCAGGTCGCCCACGAGCAGCGTGGGGATCATGGAGCCCGACGGAATCTTGAAGGGCTCGAACAGGAACGAGCGCAGCACGAACACGATGGCGATCACCGGGAACAGGCCCGCCGTCCAGTCCAGCCACCAGGGCTGCATGAGGATGCGGCCCTGGGCCTCCTGCAGGTCGGCCTGGTCCACCTTCTGGATGCCCATGCGGTCCAGCTCCGCGCGGCGCTGGGCGGCTGCGGCCTCCAGCGCCTGGGCGGCCTGGCGGCGGCGCGGCAGGAAGTACAGCCGCTCGGCCAGCCAGTACGCGCCCGTCACCACCGTGGCCAGGAACAGCAGCAGCGCGAAATTGCCCTCCAGCGCGCCCAGATACCAGGCGCCGATGTAGCCCACGAAGGCCGCGAGCACTGCGGCCGTGATGTATTGCATGACTTGCACTGCCGTCCGTCCTATCAGTCTTCAACCTGCAAAATGGCCAGGAATGCCTCTTGCGGCACTTCCACGGAGCCGATCTGCTTCATGCGCTTCTTGCCCGCCTTCTGCTTTTCCAGCAGCTTGCGCTTGCGGGTGATGTCGCCGCCGTAGCACTTGGCCAGCACGTTCTTGCGCAGCGCCTTGATGGTCTCGCGCGCGATGATGTTGGCGCCGATGGCGGCCTGGATGGCCACGTCGAACATCTGACGGCTGATGATCTCGCGCATCTTCGCCGCCACGGCGCGGCCCCGGTAGGCGGCCTGCGTGCGGTGCACGATGATGGACAGCGCGTCCACCTTCTCGCCGTTGAGCAGGATGTCCACCTTCACCACGTCGGACGGGCGGTATTCCTTGAACTCGTAGTCCATCGACGCATAGCCGCGCGAGACGGATTTGAGCTTGTCGAAGAAGTCCAGCACGATCTCGCCCAGCGGCAGCTCGTAGGTCAGCATGACCTGGCGGCCGTGGTACTGCATGTTCAACTGCACGCCGCGCTTCTGGTTGGCCAGCGTCATCACCGGGCCCACGTAGTCCTGCGGCATGTACAGGTGCACGGTGACGATGGGCTCGCGGATTTCCTGGATGCGGCCCTGGTCGGGCATCTTGGACGGGTTCTCGACCATGATGACCTCGCCGTCGCCCTTGACCACCTCATACACCACGCTGGGCGCGGTGGTGATCAGGTCCTGGTCGAACTCGCGCTCCAGGCGCTCCTGCACGATCTCCATGTGCAGCAGGCCCAGGAAGCCGCAGCGAAAGCCGAAGCCCAGCGCCTGCGACACCTCGGGCTCGAAGTGCAGCGAGGCGTCGTTGAGCTGCAGCTTCTCCAGCGCGTCGCGCAGCGCGTCGTACTGGTTGGCCTCGGTGGGGTACAGGCCGGCGAACACCTGGGGCTGGATTTCCTTGAAGCCGGGCAGCGCCTCGGTGGCCGGGCCTGCGTTGTTGGGCAGCTTTTTCTCCAGCGTGATGGTGTCGCCCACCTTGGCCGCCTTCAGCTCCTTGATGCCCGCGATGATGAAGCCCACCTCGCCCGCCTTGAGCGCATCGCGCGGCAGGTTGGCGGGGGTGAACACGCCGAGCTGGTTGGCCTCGTAGGCGGCGCCCGTGGCCATCATCTTGAAGCGCTCGCCCTTTTTCAGCTCGCCATCGACCACGCGCACCAGCATCACCACGCCCACGTAGGCGTCGAACCAGCTGTCGATGATCATGGCGCGCAGCGGCGCATCGGGCTTGCCGCGCGGGGCAGGCACCTTGGCGACGATCTGCTCCAGCACGTCGTCGATGCCCATGCCGGTCTTGGCCGAGATGGCGATGGCCTCACTGGCGTCGATGCCAATCACGTCCTCGATCTCGGCCTTGGCGTTGTCCGGGTCGGCCTGCGGCAGATCCATCTTGTTGAGCACGGGCAGCACTTCCACGCCCAGGTCGAGCGCCGTGTAGCAGTTGGCCACGGTCTGCGCCTCGACGCCCTGCGATGCATCGACCACCAGCAATGCACCCTCACACGCCGAAAGCGAGCGCGACACCTCATAAGAGAAGTCCACGTGGCCCGGCGTATCGATCAGGTTCAGGTTGTAGACCTTGCCATCACGCGCCTTGTATTGCAGTGCCGCGGTCTGTGCCTTGATGGTGATCCCGCGCTCCTTCTCGATGTCCATCGAGTCGAGCACCTGTGCTTCCATCTCCCGGTCGGCCAGTCCCCCGCAGCGTTGGATGATGCGGTCAGCAAGCGTGGACTTGCCGTGGTCGATGTGCGCAATGATCGAAAAATTTCTGATGTGGTTCATCAACGGGATACGACAAGTATTTGAACCGCAAGGCTCATGACAAGAAAAAAGGGCGCGTCAAACAAGCGACGCGCCCTGAACCAACAATCTTTGGCAACTGCGATAGTTGGAGCTTCATTGTAGGCAAAAAGGCCCCGACAAGGGGTGCGTCCTACAAGCGCCCGGGGTCGTTGCCGGGCTGCAACGAGGCACTTATCCACATCTTATTCAACCAACACATCTCAAATTGCTGAATAACAAGTGAACAAGCCATGGAAAACCTGTGCATGACTTAGCGCGTTTTCCGCATGGCGACGTTCAAGGTGGAGTTATATTGATTGGCGCCTTTGAAACACACTTATTCTATCAATAAGTACATAGCGCCCCGTTGATACCAACCCTGCGAAAGAGCGTTCCCCGCTACGGAATCGCAGGGCTCCAGCGAGCCCTGGCGACGCTGCCTAACGGCTGGGGCGGATCAGTGCATATTGCGCCCATTCGCCGCGACGGAAAAGCACGTTGATGGGTTTCCCCATGTCAGCCTTCGCTAGTACCGCTTCGAAATCCTTGAGGTTACGGACTTCGGTGTTAGCCAGCGCGATGATCACATCGTCTGCCCGCAGACCGGCACGCGCCGCCGCGTCGTTGGCAGAGACCACGCGCACCCCTCCCTTCACCTTCAGTTCCTTCGCCTGCGCAGCGGTCAGGTCGGCAACGACCAAGCCGATCTGCTGAGCCGCTGTCGAGGACTTGCCCTTGCCTTCTGCTTCGGCTGCCTTGGCTGCCACCTTTTCATCAGGCTCCACCTCGGCGATGGTGATCGACAGGTCGCGCAATGCGCCACGGCGGAACACCGTGATATGGGTCTTGGTGCCTGGCTTGGTGTTGCCCACCAAGCGGGGAAGGTCAGACGCCTTCTCGACGGCCTTGCCGTCATAGCGCGTGATCACGTCGCCCGCCTCGATGCCAGCCTTCTCCGCGGGGGATCCAGTCTCCACGCCGCGCACCAGCGCGCCGTCGGTTTTGCCAAGCCCGATGGACTCCGCCACATCCTTGGGAACCGAGCCAATCTGAACACCAATGCGGCCACGGCTCACGCGACCGCTCACACGCAGTTGCTCGCTCACGCGCATGGCCTCGTCAATGGGAATGGCGAACGAGATACCCATGAATCCACCAGAACGGGAGTAAATCTGGCTGTTGATGCCCACCACCTCACCCCGCATGTTGATCAGAGGGCCGCCGGAGTTACCGGGATTGATGGCCACGTCCGTCTGGATGAAGGGCAGATAGTCGCCCGTATCGCGCTGCTTGGCACTTACGATGCCGGCGGTCACGGTGTTTTCCAGGCCAAAGGGAGAGCCGATTGCCATGACCCATTCACCCGCCTTAAGACGGCCCACGTCACCCACCTTTACCGCGGGCAGTCCCGTGGCGTCGATCTTGACGACGGCAACGTCGGTGCGCTTGTCCGAGCCAATGATCTTGGCCTTGAACTCCCGCTTGTCGGTCAGCGTCACAATCACTTCGTCCGCCCCCTCCACCACGTGGGCGTTGGTCATGACATAGCCGTCAGGACTCAGAATGAACCCCGACCCCACGCCACGCGGCTGCTCTTCGGGCTGCGGACGCTGCGGCCCCTGCTGGCGTGGAATGTTGGGCACCGGGACACCAAAACGCCGGAAGAACTCCAGCATGTCTTCATCCATGCCTCCGATGGAGGGCCTCGCCGTCACCTTCTCGGTTGTGCGAATGTTCACCACGGACGGTCCCACCTGCTCGACCAGTTCGGTGAAGTCAGGCAAGCCACGCACCACGGCAGCAGGCTGGGCCTGCACCGAAGCGGGCGCCACCACCAAGCCTGCGCCGCCCATTGCCAAGGCGATAGCCATAGCGCAGGGCCACCATGCGCGCTTTGCACGGAGTTTCGTCATCATCAGCCTTTCTTTTCCAGACAATCCGCAACAGCGGGAATAGCAGTTTGTGAGAAAGCGGCGCGCATTGGTTCCCGTACACCGGGAACGGCACGCATCATTCGTCCTTGCGTTGGACGGACTCGATGAACCGCTGGAGCGTTCGGGCAGGAACTTCCCCCACAGCGGTCACCCAGGCAGTTTTGTGCACCTGCCGGCCCACCACTTGTGTGGCGCCCATACTGGCACTGCGCACAGATGCAGCATGGCGTGCGGCATCGAACGGCTCCACGAAGACGGAGAGCGTGGCCAATCCGTCTGAGTAAATGCACTGCAACAGCGGGCCGGACGCCATGGCCATCACGTCTTTGCGATAGCAGCCCTGGGAGACGAATCCGGTCACCGCCTTGCCCATGGTCCAGCCTTGCGCTTCGGCCGTCGTCCGCTGAAGAGGGACCTTTACGAGACGATACCCCTGCAAGTCCTCCATCATCTGTTCGATGCGCGACAGATCCGCCGGGGCATCCAGATTCAGTTCCGAAAACGCCGCCTGCTCCAGGAGCCGCCCCTCGCCGTCCAAGGTCTGCATCTTGACAACCAGTCCAGACACGCGATCCACCCAGATCTGGTAGCCGAATCGCCAGGCGTCACGGGGCTGGAATAAAAGCCGATCGGCATCCCTCCCGGCCACGCGCTCCTGCCCAAGCGCCCGCAGTGCGTAATGCTGCGAAGGATGGACACCCTTGGCGTCGGCAACACGCGGAAAAGCACCGGGCACGTCGCGCAATTCGCTGCGTACCACACGGGCCTGCGGAAGGAAGGTGCGGACCTCCTCTTCGCGCCGGAAGACCACCCGTGGTGTTCCGCTCAGCGCCTCGACCCGCTCAATTTGCCGCGCACCCTCGCAGGCATGCCAGATCCGGGAACTGACCATGGCCCCATTGGAAGAAAGAACCACGAACGTGCCACGGTAGCTGCGAAACAGCGAAGCATGGTGCATGCGCGCAACCCACTCCGCCACGTCGCGTGGTTCGCCAGGGGTCGTTGGTGCGGGGCCTGACATGCAGTTCGCCGCAGCCACGCCACAGAGCATCAAACCGCCACACACCAACCACCATGACCGCAACCTGCGGCAGCACTGCATTACTCGCCACCGAATCACGCGCCTGGACTCCCTAGCCTAGACATTCCAACGATGAGCCCGACCCTTTAGCGCGCAGGCGCTTCAAACGTGGCGTTCCGCAGGAAGCCTGCCGGCATCTGCAGTGCAGTCGTGCTGCCAAACTGCTTGTGCGCCGCGAGCAACTCATCCAGACGCGGATCACGCAACATGACCTGTTGCCCATCAGGGCCGGCGGCTGTGGCCAGCAGAGCGGGCGCCGTGGCCGTCATGGCTGACTGGGCCGCCGCCAACTGCGCACCTGCCGGGCGGCCGTCACCTTCGGCGCCCAGATAAACACTCCATCCAACAGCCGCGACTGCGGCAAACGACGCGAACCCTGCCGCCACCTTCCAGCGGAACACTGCGGCGTTGGCTGCGTTGTCTTTCGTCCGCCCCACCTTCATAGAGGCCACGTGACCTACTTCCACGGCCGCCAAACGGGGCGCCGGTTCGCGCGCCAGTTGCGTGCGCAGGCGGTCTACGAGTTCAAGGTCTCCCATGCCCGCTGCTTCAGAACTGCGCAGGGTGTCACCTATCAAATGGTAGAGCTGCCACGTCGCCCGCCCCTCGGCGTTCGCGGCATAGGTGAGCGCGTGCGCAAATTCTTCGCCCTGCAACTCCCCATCGGCCAAAGCCGACAGCTGTTCTCGCATCATCATGTCGTCGTTCATGGTGTTTACTCGCCAAACCGCGCCATTGCCATTCACACGCCTACCACCGCTTGCCGGAGCGCTTCTCCAGCAAAGGCTTGACCCGCGCGGAAATTGCCTCGCGCGCACGGAAGATCCGCGAGCGCACCGTACCGATGGGGCATTCCATGGCTACGGCAATTTCCTCGTAACTCAACCCCTCGATCTCCCGCAGAGTCACGGCCTGCCGCAAATCCTCGGGCAATGCCTCCATGGCCGCATTGACAGCGGCAGCGATTTCCTGGGCCGCCAACACGGTTTCGGGGGTTTCGTCGCTGATTAGTTCACGATCCAGGAAGGAAGTTTCATCTTCGGAGTCGTTGCTGCCACGAAGAGCGCTCTCCGTGACAACCGGATTGCGTTTCATGTCTACCAGCGCCTTCTTGGCGGTGTTCACGGCGATGCGGTAGAGCCAGGTATAGAACTGTGCCTCTCCACGGAACTGGTGCAAGGCTCGGTAGGCACGCAGAAAGGTTTCCTGCGTGATGTCGGCCACCAGATCGGTATCGCGCACCATACGCCCCACCAGGCGCTCAATGCGCCGCTGGTATTTGATGACCAGAAGTTCATAAGCGCGCTGGTCCCCCGCGACGGTGCGCTCGACCAATCGCAGATCACTGTCGGCGGGCTCTTGGGGCGCGGGCGATGGGGTCGTCATGTCTTGTGGGATGCTCCGCCACCCTGCGGGGGTGGCATTCCGTCGGTTGTCTGCTTCGCGGGCGCGCCAGCGAGGGGGCCGCCACGGGCGCGCGAATATACCGCACGCCGCAGAGCCGGCCATTGGAGAGGGTCGCTCCTGCATTCCATCCACAGCCATTGCCGTGTGTGGGATGCCCCTTGCACGGAAAGCATCAGGATGGTCTGAAAGTCAAGATGAACCCTAAGAGACGGATCCACGGGCATACGTATGCCCGTTCGCCCAGTCTCCAACCACCATAGGCTGCCATCCCACACCAAAAAGCCTTCCGGCAGGCGGTGCCAGAAGCGCCAGGCCGCCGCCGTACCCAACACCCAGGCCACAGCACCAACCCAGGCGCGCATGGCCAAGTCGGGCTGACGTCCATGGGATAGCAACCAGACCGACAGACAGGCCATGCCGGCCAGCGCCAACACGACAAGGGTGCGGGCCACCACGAGCGAGCGGCCATAGGGGTAGCGAATGGCGGGAGCGTGCAAGGACTCACGCATGGTGGACGTTAGCCAAACACTGGGGAGGACGAGCCCGCACGATGATCCAGAGACTCGCGGACGCGCCGGCCGCCGCGCCAGGCCCGATCAATCAGACGCGCCGAAACACCAGCGTTCCGTTGGTGCCACCAAAGCCAAAATTGTTCTTGACTGCGATGTCGATCTTCATGTCCCGCGCCGTGTTGGCACAGTAGTCCAGATCGCACTCCGGATCCTGCTCGAAGATATTCGTGGTAGGAGGCACCTTCTGCTGGTGCAAAGCGAGTACGGTGAACACACTCTCAATGCCTCCCGCTCCACCAAGCAAATGCCCGGTCATCGATTTGGTCGAACTCACCACCATCTTCTTGGCATGGTCACCCAGTGCCGCCTTGATGGCATTGGTTTCGTTGAGATCCCCCAGCGGCGTGGACGTGCCGTGCGCATTGAGGTAATCCACCTCGTCGGCATTCACGCCGGCATTGCGCAGTGCGGCAACCATGGCACGCCGCGGGCCATCCATATTGGGTGCCGTCATGTGCCCGGCGTCGGCGCTCATGCCATAGCCCAACACCTCGGCGTAGATGCGCGCGCCACGCGCCTTGGCGTGTTCGTACTCTTCCAGCACCAGAACCCCCGCACCCTCGCCGAGAACGAAGCCATCGCGGTCCTTATCCCAGGGGCGTGACGCCGTCTGCGGATCATCGTTGCGCGTGGACAGGGCACGCATGGCTGCGAAGCCGCCCACACCCAGGGGCGAGACGGTGGACTCCGTACCGCCAGCGACGATCACATCGGCGTCCCCGTATTCGATCTTGCGGGCCGCTTCGCCGATGCAGTGCAGGCCCGTGGTGCAGGCTGTGACCACCGACAGGTTCGGTCCCTTGAAGCCGAAGCGCATCGACACCTGGCCAGCCACCATGTTGATGATGGATGCAGGGACGAAAAACGGCGTGATGCGGCGCGGCCCCCGGTTGGTCAACTCCGCATGCGTGTTCTCGATCAGCGGCAGTCCGCCGATACCGGAGCCAATGATGCAGCCGATGCGGGTGGCCAATTCATCGTCCAGCGCCTCGCCCGTGGGCAGACCAGCGTCGCGCACTGCCTCTTCGGCCGCCGCGATACCGTAATGGATGAACGTATCCATCGTGCGCGCATCTTTGGCACTGATGAAGGAGTCCAGGTCAAAACCCTTGACCTCGCCAGCTATCTTGCAGGCAAAGTTCGTCGTATCGAACTTGGTGATGAGGTCTATGCCGGATTTCCCGGCGAGGATGTTGGCCCAGGCATCGGCCACCGTATTGCCAACGGGGGTGATGCAACCCAGGCCGGTCACGACAACGCGACGACGGCTCATGCGCTAAACCTTTGCTGATGGGATGCCGCGCCCCAGGGAGTGCGGGGCGGCAGCGACTTAGGCCTTCTGGTGGGTATTGGCGTAGTCGATGGCGTTTTGCACCGTCGTGATCTTCTCTGCGTCTTCGTCAGGGATCTCGATGCCGAACTCGTCTTCCAGCGCCATCACCAGTTCCACCGTGTCCAGCGAGTCGGCACCCAGATCTGCCACGAAGGCTTTTTCGTTGGTGACTTGGGATTCTTCCACGCCGAGTTGTTCGGCAATGATTTTTTTGACACGTGCTTCGATATCGCTCATGGTTTCCCTCAGGGGGTTGTGAATGAATCCGCGATTCTAGCCGCTCCGGGTAAAGCCCCGTAGCAGCCCGCCGTACGGACAAAACGGCGTCAACTGACTTTAATTACATGTACATGCCGCCATTGACATGCAACTCTTGTCCCGTCACATAACCTGCACCAGCCGATGCAAGGTAAGCCACGGCATGGGCGATGTCACTGGGCTGCCCCAATTCGCCCATGGCGATCTGGGATTTCAGCGCTTTTTTCTGCTCTTCCGGCAGATCGGCAGTCATGTCGGTGGCAATGAAACCCGGAGCCACGCAGTTCACCGTGATACCGCGGCTGCCCAGTTCACGCGCCAACGCGCGGGTCATACCAGCCACACCAGCCTTCGCGGCCGCGTAGTTGGCCTGTCCGGGGTTGCCCGATGCGCCCACCACGCTGGTGATACTGATGATGCGCCCAAAGCGCTGTTTCATCATGGGCCGAATAGCCGCACGGCTGACGCGGAAAACGGCCTTGAGATTGGTGTCAAGCACGGCATCCCAGTCGTCGTCCTTCATGCGCATGGCCAGCGTGTCACGCGTGATGCCCGCGTTGTTCACCAGCACATGCAGGCCCCCATGCTCCTTGACGATGGCATCCACCAGCGCGTCCACGGCTGCGCCGTCGGTCACGTTCAGTTTGACGCCCTTGCCGCCGTAGGCCGCCAGGGCCTGGGCGATGCGCTGCGCGCCTTCATCCGTGGTGGCCGTACCAATCACGCGCAAGCCCCGCTGGGCGAGCTCGGCCGCAATGGCGGCTCCGATGCCGCGGGTGGCGCCGGTAACCAGCGCAATCTGGGGAGAGGCGGATTCACTCATGCCAGCAGTTCCTTGGTTTCGGCCAGCGTGGCCGGGTCAAACAGTGAGGCGCCAACCAGTTCGGGGTCGATGCGCTTGGTCATCCCGGCCAGCACCTTGCCGGGCCCACATTCGATCACATGCGTCACGCCACGCGCCCTCAGCGCCTGCACACACTCCACCCAGCGCACCGGGCCGAAGGCCTGCCGATAGAGTGCATCGCGGATGGCATCTGCGTCTTGCTGCACCGCGACGTCCACATTGTTGACCACGGGAATGCGCGGAGCGCCCAATTCCAGTGCAGCGAGCGCGGCACGCAGTTTTTCTGCGGCGGGCTTCATCAGGCTGGAGTGGAAGGGCGCCGACACCGGCAGTGGCAGTGCGCGCTTGGCGCCCGCTGCCTTGAGCACTTCGCAGGCTTTCTCCACGCCCGCCTTGGTACCCGCAATCACGGTCTGAGCGGGATCGTTGAAATTCACGGCTTCCACCACATCGGTGGATCCAGCACCAAAGCTGGCCGCAGCCTCGGCGCAACCGGCGATCACCTTGGCTGACTCCAGCCCGAGGATGGCCGCCATGGCGCCAACCCCCACGGGCACGGCCTCCTGCATGGCAGCGGCACGCAGGCGCACCAGCGGGGCTGCCTGGGCCAGACTCAAAACCCCCGAGGCCACCAACGCGGAGTATTCGCCCAGGGAGTGCCCGGCCACGGCAGCCGGCAGTGCCCCGCCCTCAGCGCACCACACGCGCCAAGCCGCAATCCCGGCCACCAGCATCACCGGCTGGGTGTTGGTGGTAAGGGCCAGCGCCTCCTTGGGCCCCGCATGAATCAACGCACCGACGTCTTCGCCGAGCGCCTCTGAAGCCTCGCGCAGCGTCTCGGCCACCACGGGATGGTCACCCCAAGCGTCCAGCATGCCCACCGACTGCGAGCCTTGGCCGGGGAACACAAATGCAAAAGTTTTCGACATGGTCAAACAGTTCAAGACAAAAAGCGGCTCCAGCGCTTGCACAGCAAGCGCCAGTAGCTACATTTTCAGGAGCACCGCACCCCAGGTGAAGCCGCCGCCCACCCCTTCCAGCAGCACCGTCTGGCCCGGCTGGACCTGGCCATTGCGCACGCCATGGTCCAGTGCCAAGGGAATGGAGGCGGCCGACGTATTGCCGTGCTGATCCACCGTGACCACCACCTTGTCCATGGACAGCTTCAGCTTACGCGCCGTGCTCTGCATGATGCGAATGTTGGCCTGGTGGGGAATCAGCCAGTCGATATCGGCGTCGGTCATGCCCGCCTTGTCCAGCGTGGCCCGCGCCGCTTTCTCCAGCACGCCGACGGCCAGCTTGAAGACGGCCTGGCCATCCATCTTGAGCAAAGGGTCGCCCAGAATCTGGCCGCCGTAGACGTTGCCCGGCACGCAGAGGATGCCGACATGGCTGCCATCGGCATGCAGGTCGCTCGCAAGGATGCCGGGCGCTTCCGAGGCCTCCAGCACCACTGCGCCGGCGCCGTCGCCGAATAGCACACAGGTGGTGCGGTCGTTGAAATCCAGAATGCGGCTGAAGACCTCGGACCCCACGACCAGCGCGCGGCGCGCTCCCCCGGAGCGGATCATGGCATCGGCCACCGTGAGTGCATAGACGAAGCCGCTGCACACGGCCTGCACGTCGAAGGCGGGGCAGCCATTGGCACCCAGCTTGTTTTGCAGAATGCAGGCGGTGGAGGGAAACACCATGTCCGGTGTGGACGTGGCGACGATGATCAGGTCAAGATCTTGCGCCTGGCAACCGGCGGCCTCCAGCGCGCGGCGCGATGCCTCCAACGCCAGGTCGCTGCTGGTGACGTCCCGGTCGGCGAAATGGCGTGCGCGGATGCCCGTGCGCTCCACGATCCATTCATCGGAGGTCTCGATGCCCTGCTGCGCCAGCTGGGCCACCAGGTCATCATTGGTTACCCGGTGCGGCGGCAAATAGCTGCCGGTGCCGGTAATGCGTGAATAGCGTGTCATTGGGGGAGGCACGGCCGGTCAGGAAGCGGGCTGGGCGTCTGCGGCTGCCAGCAAAGGCGCCGCATGCGCAACCCGCGCGCGGACGCGGTCGAGCAGGTTGTTGCGGGCCGCATCATACGCCCGGATCAAAGCCTGCTCGAAAGCCAGCGCGTCGGCCGAACCATGGCTCTTGAATACGAGCCCCCGCAGTCCGAGCAGGGCGGCTCCGTTGTAACGCCGGTGATCCATGCGCCTCATGATGGCAGATAACACTGGATAAGCGACGATGGCAGCAATTTTCGTGAAAATGTTGCGCGAAAACTCCTGTTTGAGCGCTCCCACAATCATCGATGCCACGCCCTCACTGGCCTTGAGTGCCACATTGCCAACGAAACCGTCACACACCACGATGTCCACAGTGCCCTTGAAGATGTCGTTGCCTTCCACATTACCGTGAAAGTTGAGGTCGCCGGATTTGGCCGCAGAACGCAGCAGTTCGCCGGCTTTCTTGATGACATCGTTGCCCTTGATGACCTCTTCGCCAATGTTCAGCAATCCTACGAGCGGTTCATCGCTGTCCTGCAGCACCGACACCAACGCAGATCCCATGACAGCGAATTGCAGCAAATGCTCGGCCGTGCAATCGACATTCGCGCCCAGGTCCAGCACGGTAGTGGCACCGCCTTGCGCATTGGGCATCTGGGTGGCGATGGCGGGGCGGTCGATGCCGTCCAGCGTCTTGAGCAGATAGCGCGCGATGGCCATCAGCGCACCAGTGTTACCGGCGGAGATGGCCGCATGCGCCACGCCATCCTTGACTTGCTGGATGGCCACGCGCATGGAGGAGTCTTTCTTGCGACGCAGCGCGACCTCCACCGCATCGTCCATCGTGACCACCTCCGACGCCACGACATGCGTCACGCGCTCGTGTGCCAGACCCTGCAGGCTGTCCTGCCCTCCCACCAGGATCAGGCGTGCGTCAGGGTGATGCTCCAGGAACTGTCGGCACGCGGGAAGCGTGACGCCGGGGCCATGATCGCCCCCCATGCAGTCAACAGCCAGTGTGATCATCGGCAAATCGTCAAGCCGTCAGGCGGCCGTTAAATAAAAGGGCCATTTTGGCGCATGCCAAAACGACAAAGGCCCGCGCTACCTTTTTCGTAGCAGCGGGCCCGGAGGGTGCGCAGCCTGGATCAGGCTTCGGATTTGTTCTTCAGTACCTGACGGCCGCGGTAGAAGCCGTTGGGGCTGATGTGGTGGCGCATATGGGTTTCGCCGGTCGTGGGCTCCACGGCGATGCCAGGCACCGTCAGGGCATTGTGCGAACGGTGCATACCGCGCTTGGAGGGAGACTTCTTGTTTTGCTGAACAGCCATGATCGGCTCCTAGGGTCTTGAAAGGGTTGGTGAAAAACGCGATCAGCCCATTGAAGACACGAGGGGATTCGCGCGAAGCCCTCGATTATATCTCAAATGGTTTTTGATCGAAACCGCCGAACGGGCCGTTTCTCAGGCGTCCGGATTGTCCTTGCGAAGCCCTGCCAGGGCTGCAAACGGATTGGGCTTGTCGGCACTGGCCTGCTCGAAGTCCTCGTCGCTGGAGGCCAGCGTGACATCTGTCGGGCATTCCTCATGGCGCGGCACCACCGGCAGGGCCATGAGCAGTTCGTCTTCGATCAGCTCGCGCAAATCGAACTCGCGGCTCAATGCCAGCAGATCCTCATCGCTGTCGCCATCCAGTGCCTCGGCGGTGGCTTCATCGGCCACGAAGCGGAATTCGCGCTCTACCTCTAGGGGCACGTCCACGGAATGCAGACAGCGCTGGCAGGTCATCGGCAAGGTGGCGCTGGCTTTCAGACGCAGCCAGACCTGGCCGCCCACGCCGTGCGTGGTGCGCACTTCGCCGTCCGCCGCCCAATCCACGCGCAGATCCGGGTGCAGCCCCTGCGCCTCCTCGGCCAGACGCTTGTATTTGAGCAGCGTGTCATGACCGGACAGGTGAGCGCCGGCCTGTGCAAAAGCCTTGACGTCCAGCCGGTCAGGGGAGTGTTCCTTGGTCATGCTGGGCAGTGTAAGAGAATCCAGGCATGCCGGATTTCTCCCCCCTGTCCCGCTCCCTGGTATTGGGATCGACCTCGCGCTACCGGCGCGAACTCCTGGCCCGACTGGGCCTGCCCTTCGACGTGGCTGCCCCCGCGGTGGACGAGACACCGCGGCCGGACGAAGCCCCTCGCGCGCTGGCACTGCGCCTGGCGCTGGCCAAGGCGCGCGCCGTGGCCAGCCTGCATCCGCAGGCCATCGTGATCGGCTCCGACCAAGTGGCAGACCTGGACGGCGAGCCGTTGGGCAAGCCCGGCAACCACGAACGCGCCACCGCCCAGTTGCGCCGCATGCGTGGCAAGACCGTGGTGTTCCACACCGCCGTGGCGGTGGTCTGCCAGGACTGCGGCTTCGAGCAGGTGGACCTGGCGCCGGTGCGGGTGCGCTTTCGTGACCTTTCGGACGACGAGATCGAGCGCTATCTGCGTGCCGAGCAGCCGTACGATTGCGCCGGAAGCGCCAAGAGCGAGGGCCTGGGCATCGCGTTACTCGACGCGATCGACAGCGACGACCCCACCGCCCTGATCGGGCTGCCCTTGATACGCACCTGCCGCATGCTGCGCGCCGCAGGGCTGGTGCTGCCATGAGCGAAAGCACTGCAACGGTTGGCCCGACCCCGGCTCGGGGCATCCTGTATCTGGTGCCAGCGCCCCTGGACTTCGGCTGCGAGAGCCAGGCACCCCTGACCGAAGCCCTACCGGAGGGCACGTTGCGCCAAGCCGCACGCCTCACCCATTGGATTTGCGAGAACGCCAAGAGCTGCCGCGCCTACCTCAAGCGCGTGGACGCGCTGCACCCGCTGGGGGCGCCGCTGCAGGCGCAGCAGATCACCGAACTGCCGCGCGAAGTGCACAAGAAGGGCGACCACGGCGCCCGGGGCCATGCATCGTTCGACGCACGTCCGCTGCTGGCGCCGGCATTGGCAGGGCACGACATGGGCCTGGTCAGCGAGGCGGGCATGCCCGCCGTCGCCGACCCCGGCAGCTCCGTGGTGCGCGCGGCGCATGACCTGGGGCTGCGCGTGGTACCGCTGGTGGGACCGGTGTCGCTATTGCTGGCACTGGCAGCCAGCGGACTCAACGGCCAGAACTTCGCCTTCGTGGGCTATCTGCCGCAGGACGCAGGCGAGCGCACCAAACGCCTGCGCGAGCTGGAAACTCTGGCCCACAAGCAGGGCCAGACACAGCTTTTCATCGAGACGCCTTACCGCAACGCCGCACTGTGGCAGGCGCTGCTGCAGGGACTGCAGCCGCAGACCCGGCTGGCGCGCGCAAGCGGCCTGACGCTGGCCGATGCGCAAGTTGCCAGCCACACGGTGCGCGAATGGCGCCACCACACCGCCGGCACGCCGGACAACCGCGTACCCACGGTCTTCGCCATCGGTGCGTAGGCCGCACGTACGGCCCCGGTTAATTCAAAAATAATAGCTTGCAGCGCTTGATAGATAAGCGCTGGAGCCTGATTTAACCCAATATCAGCGCAGCTGCGGCAACTGCAGCGCAGCCAGGCCCTTCACGGCACCCATGCCTACCGCGGCGCCAAACTTCTTGGCCAGGCGCTCGGCCACGTTGTCGCGGCGGGTGTAGTCGATCACGTCTTCGGCCTTGACCACCTCGCGCGCCACGTAGTCCAGGTTGCCCAGTTGGTCGGCCAGTCCCATCTCCACCGCCTGCTGGCCCGTCCAGAACAGGCCGCTGAAGGTTTCGGGCGTAACCTTGAGCCTGTCGCCCCGCCCCTGCTTCACCACGCCGATGAACTGCTGGTGGATCTGGTCGAGCATGGCCTGGGCGTATGCGCGCTGGGTTTCGGTCTGGGGGCTGAACGGATCGAGAAACCCCTTGTTCTCACCGGCGGTGAGCAGGCGGCGCTCCACCCCCAGCTTTTCCATGGCGCCGGTGAAGCCGAAGCCGTCCATCAGCACGCCGATGCTGCCCACGATGCTGGCCTTGTCCACGAAGATGCCGTCCGCCGCCGCGGCGATGTAGTAGGCCGCCGAGGCACAGGTTTCCTCGACCACGGCATAGACGGGCTTGTTGTACTTGGCCTTCAGCCGCACGATCTCGTCGTTGATGATGCCCGCCTGCACCGGACTGCCCCCCGGCGAGTTGATGAGCAGCACCACGGCCTGCGAACCCGAATCCTCGAATGCGCTGCGCATGGCGGCTACGACAAATTCGGCGCTGGCCTCGGCGCCCGCGGCGATCTCGCCCTTCACGTCCACCACGGCCGTATGCGGCGTGCTCTTGCTGGTGGCGGTCATTTCGCGCGAAAGCGCGGCCCAGATCACCGCGCCCGCCAACAGGACCCACGCCAGGCGCCAGAAGTTGCGCCAGCGGCGCGCCGCGCGCTGCTCGGCCAGGGTGCCGAGCACCAGCTTCTCCAGCATCTCGCGCTCCCAGCCGGGGGCGGCTGCGGCCTTGCTCGCTTCATTTTTTGTAGCTTGTTGCGCCCACAGGTCGGGCGCTGCGGGCGGATTTCCCTCGAATCCCGTGGGTTCGGTGCGGTTGGGATCGGTCATGGAGTCAAAACTCTACGGTGTGCAGATGGAGGGCAGTATGCCAGCGCACCCGGCCCCCTTCCTCGGACAAGGCGATCTTCACCAGCCCGCCGCGGCACGGACCGCCAGCGCAGGCTCCCGTGTCGGGCTGGAAGGCCGCGCCATGCGTGGCACACAGCAGCCAGCGGCCGGTGTCGTCGAAAAACTGACCTTCCTGGTAGTCCATCTCCATCGGTACATGGGTACAGCGGTTCAGGTAGGCGTGCACGCGGCCCTGATAGCGGATGGCAAAAGCGCGGCAGATCTGGCCGCAGTAGCGCACGTCGAACGCCACGGCGCGGCCGCCATCCACCAGTGCCTCGCTGGGGCAGAGGTCGATGCGTTGCTCCACCGGAGTCGCCATTACGCGTGCTCCTGCAGCCAACGGTGCAGATCGGCCACGGACGAAGCCACGCACAGCGGCCCCAGTTCGGCAAAGCCCGCCGTGTCGTGCGCGCCATAGCCCACGCCCACGCTGGCACAGCCCGCGGCGCGGGCCATTTCGAGGTCGTGCGTGGTGTCGCCGATCATCAGCAGGCGCTCGGGCTCCACGCCGAACTCGGCCATCAGTTCCTGCAGCATCAGCGGGTGCGGTTTGCCGGCGGTTTCGTCCGCGGTGCGCGAACCGTCGAACATGCCGCGCAGTTGCACCTGGTGCAGCACCTGGTCCAGGCCGCGTCGGCTCTTGCCCGTGGCTACGGCCAGCAGGTGGCCGCGCGTGCGCAGGCCCTCCAGCATGGGCAGCACGCCGTCGAACAGGCTCAGGTCGTCCTGGTGCTGCAGGTAGTGGTAGCGGTAGCGGTTGCCCAACTCCGTATAGCGCTCGCGCGGCACGTCGGGGGCCGCATGGGCCAGAGCCTGCGGAAGCGCCATGCCGATCACCCAGGCGGCGGCTTCATCCGTAGGCACGGTGCCGCCCACATCGCGCACCGCATCCTGAATGCTGCGCACGATGATGGCGGTGGAGTCAAACAGCGTGCCATCCCAGTCGAAGGCAATGAGATCGAATCGGCGCGGGCGGAAATCAGGCATGTGCGGGGTCGTCGGAAAGAAAAGCGGTCAGTTCGGGCGGCAATTCGGCGCGCAATTCCAGGCGCTCGCCGCTGGCCGGGTGGTCAAACTGTAGCCGCCATGCGTGAAGGAACATGCGCTTCAAGCCTTGCTTCTGCAGGCGCCGGTTCAGGTCGAAGTCGCCGTACTTGTCGTCGCCCGCGATCGGGTGGCCCTGGGAGGACAGGTGCACGCGGATCTGGTGCGTGCGCCCGGTCTTGATGGTCACCTCCAGCAGGCTCATCGCCGGCAGGCCTTGCAAGGGGCGCGGCGCGAGCTGGCTGCGCACCTTGACCAGGGTGACGGAGCGCATGCCGTCCGGGTCGTCGGGCGTGGTCACGCGCACGCGGCGCTCGCCATCCTCCTGCAGGTATTTGTGCAGCGGCGTGTCGATGACCTTCTTGTTGCCGGGCCAGTGGCCGGTGACCAGCGCCAGATAGGTCTTGCCCGTCTCGCGCCCCCGGAACTGGTCCTGCAGATGTGTGAGCGCCGAGCGCTTCTTGGCCACCAGCAAAATGCCCGAGGTCTCCCGGTCCAGCCGGTGCACCAGTTCCAGGAAGCGCGCCTGCGGGCGCGCCTGGCGCAACTGCTCGATCACGCCAAAGCTCACGCCGCTGCCGCCGTGCACGGCCGTGCCGGCGGGCTTGTCGATGGCGATCAGGTGCTCGTCTTCCAGCAGGATGGGGAATTCGCGCGCGGGTGCGGGGCGCTCCGCCTTGTCCAGCACCTTGTCGGACACGCGCACGGGGGGCAGACGCACCAGGTCGCCCGGTGCCACGCGCGCGTCGGCGCTGGTGCGCCCCTTGTTCAGGCGGACCTCGCCGCTGCGGATGATGCGGTAGATGTGGGTCTTGGGCACGCCCTTCAGGTGGCGGATGAGGAAATTGTCGAGCCGCTGGCCCGCGGATTCGGCGTCGACCTCGACGATGCGGGCCGCCGGGGCTTCCGGCGGGGTGCGGCCTGCGGCCGGTTTGCCCCCTATAATGTGTTTCACCTGCGCGACGAATGTGTAAGTGGTTGATTTGTCTGGAGTTTAATGGACCCAGCCCGGCTCGGCGCGCAGCATGGTTGATGCCAACGGGCGTCATGCGCGCAGATTGCAGGCCGGTTGCCTGCGAAGGCCCGCGTGTCGACCGCGCAGGCTGACAAATCGAAACACTGAATCTACGGAATCCCAAGCTGGCCGCTCACCCCACCCGGGCGCAGCGGCCAGCGGATCAAAGCGAAAATCATGTGGGTGTTGCTGGCATGGATGGTGTCATTGTGGCGAGGGCGTCAGCCTTTGCCACGTGCACGCAAATCGCCGCCAACACCCGCCGGTCAAGCGCCAACAGCTACATTCTTGGTAGCACGCCTGCGCGCTGACCGGCTCGCCCCCATCCACGCGCCACCACCCCGCCTGCTGAGTTAGCCAACCCAGCAGCCGTGGTGCATCCCGGCAATTCCCTCGTTTCGATGCGTCAGTCCAGGCATTTCCGGCTCGTGTAGAGCCTGTTTGGTTTGGAACCGGCGGTACGCGCCGCTGCAGCCCTGAGAGAGCGCTGCGCGCGGGCCGCCACGACACAACGAAAAGGAATTGCATCATGAAGCGGATGCTCATCAATGCCACGCAGCCCGAGGAGCGGCGCCTGGCCATCGTGGACGGCCAGAAGCTGCTGGACTACGAGATCGAGATCGAAGGGCGCGAGCAGCGCAAGGGCAACATCTACAAAGCCGTCGTCACGCGCGTGGAACCGTCGCTGGAGGCCTGCTTCGTTGACTATGGCGAAGACCGCCACGGCTTCCTGCCGTTCAAGGAAATCTCCAAACAGTATTTCGCCGAGGGCGTATCACCCAGCCAGGCCAGGATCCAGGACGTGATCAAGGAAGGCCAGGAGCTGATCGTCCAGGTCGAGAAGGAAGAGCGCGGCAACAAGGGCGCGGCCCTGACCACCTTCATCAGCCTGGCCGGCCGCTATGTGGTACTGATGCCCAACAACCCGCGCGGCGGGGGCGTGTCGCGCCGCATTGAGGGCGAGGACCGCGCCGAGCTCAAGGAGGCGATGGACCAGCTGGAGTACCCCAAGGGCATGAGCATCATCGCGCGCACCGCCGGCATCGGCCGTTCCGCGCCCGAGTTGCAATGGGATCTGAACTACCTGCTCAAGCTGTGGACCGCCATCGATGGCGCTGCCAAGGCCGGCAAGGGCGCCTTCCTCATCTACCAGGAATCCAGCCTGGTGATCCGCGCCATCCGCGACTACTTCAACAGCGACATCGGTGACATCCTCATCGACACTGACGACATATACGAGCAGGCGCACCAGTTCATGGCGCACGTCATGCCCGAGCATGCCGGCAAGGTCAAGCGCTACCGCGACGACGCACCGCTGTTCTCGCGCTTCCAGATCGAGCACCAGATCGAGTCCGCCTACGCGCGCACCGTGACCCTGCCCTCGGGCGGCGCCATCGTGATCGACCACACCGAGGCGCTGGTCAGCGTGGACGTGAACTCGGCACGCGCCATCAAGGGCGGCGACATCGAGGAAACCGCCACGCGCACCAACCTGGAGGCCGCCGACGAGGTGGCACGCCAGATGCGCCTGCGCGACCTGGGCGGCCTGATCGTGATCGACTTCATCGACATGGAGGAAAGCAAGAACCGCCGCGAAGTGGAAAACCGCCTGCGCGACGCGCTGCGCCAGGACCGCGCGCGCGTGCAGTTCGGCACCATCAGCAAGTTCGGCCTCATGGAGATGAGCCGCCAGCGCCTGAAGCCCTCGCTGTCCGAAGGCGCGCACATCCGCTGCCCGCTGTGCGACGGCACCGGCCACGTGCGCGACACGGAAGGCTTCTCGCTGCAGATGCTGCGCATGATCCAGGAAGAGTCCATGAAGGACAGCACCGCCGCCGTGCACTGCCAGGTGCCGGTGGAGGTGGCCAGCTTCCTGCTCAACGAAAAGCGCACCGAGATCGCCAAGATCGAACTCAAGCAGCGCGTCTCCGTGGTGCTGATCCCCAACAAGTCGCTGGAAACGCCGCACTACAAGCTGGAGCGCCTCAAGCACGACGACCCGCGCCTGGAAAACCTGGACGCCAGCTACAAGCTGGCCGACGTGGAGGAAGACCAGACCAAGGTCACGCGCCGCTCGCAGGAGCCGACCAACAAGCAGACGCCCGTGATCAAGGGCGTGTTGCCCGACGCACCGGCCCCTGTGGCCGAGCCGCGCCCCGAAGGCGCCGCCCGCGGCGCCACGCGCCCGCAGGGCCAGGGCCAGCAGCGCCCGGCAACGGCCCCCACGCCCGCGCCCCAGCGCCCGGCCGCCGCACCGGCGCCCGAGCAGGGCTTCTTCGCATGGATCAAGAGCCTGTTCGGCTTTGGCGCCGCACCCGCGCCCGCACCTGTGGCCGCCCCCGCGCAGACGCCCGCGGAACCCGGCGCACGCGGCGAAGGGCGTCGCGGTGAGCGCGGCGGTCGCCGTGGCGAACGCACTGGTGAACGCAGCGGCGAGCGTGGCGGTGAGCGCAACGGCAACCGCGAAGGCGGCGAAGGCCGCGGCCGCCGTGGCGAAGGCCGTGGCGGCGAGCGCAGCGCCGAGGGCCGCGAGAACCGCGAACCGCGTGAGCCACGCAATGGCCGCGACGGCGAACGCCGTGGCGAGCGCGCGGAAGGCGAGAGCCGCCGCGAGCCGCGCGAAGGCCGTGGCGGCCGCGAGCGCGGTGAGCGCAACGCACAGCCGCCCATGCAGTCTGCGGCCGACCCGGCCAACACCCCGGTCACGACCGATGCCGACGTGGCAGTGACCGAGGAGCGCTCGGCACGCACCGGCGAGCGCGGTGAACGCCGCGAACGGGGTGAACGAGGCGAGCGCCGTGAGCGCGGCGGCGAGCGCCGCGAACGCGGCCCGCGCACCATCGACGCCAACGCCCCCGCCGCTGGCGCCGACTTTGCCGACACTGCGCCCCTGGCCGCATTGCCGGACCTGGACCTGTCCGGCGCTGAAGTTGGTACGTCCGGCGCCGAAGCCCCCGCCGGCGAGGAGCGCCGCGAGCGCCGTTCGCGCGACCGCTATGGACGCGACCGCCGCGAACGTGGCGAGCGCAGCCCGCGCAATGCCGAGGCCAGCGCCACCGGTGCCGATGCCGAAGCGCCTGCCGCGCCGCTGATGGACCTGGACCTCCCCGCTCCCGCTGCGGCGGCCGAGGAAGACTCCGCCCCCGCACGCCGCAGCTATTTCGCCTCCGCTCCGGCATCTGCCCCGGCGGCAGCGCCGCAAGCCGCGCCCGAAGCCACGGCCGCAGTGACGCCACCCCCGGCCGCCGTGCCAGTCCCCGCACCGGCGCCCGCGCCCGTTGCAGCGGCACCTGTGCCCGCACCGGCTCCGGCTGCCACCGCGGTAGCGCCGGCAACCGGTGGCATGCCGCGCGTGCAGGCATTCACGCTGCCCGTGGACACGCTGCAGCAGGTGGCGCAGGCTTCGGGCCTGCAATGGGTGAACTCCGACGCCCAGAAGATCGCCGCCGCGCAGGCCGCGATTGCGGCCGAGCCCAAGCCCGTCCACGTGCCGCGCGAGCGTGCGCCCGTGGTGGTGCTGGATGAAGGTCCGCTGGTGCTGGTGGAAACCCGCCGCGACCTGGGTGCGATGCAGCTGCCGTTCGACCAGGACAACGCGGCCGCCTAAGCCCGCGCCATGGCAGAACACCGGGGGCGTCATGCCCCCGGTGGCGTTTTATGCTATCGATAAATGAGCTGCTGGCGCTTGATGGATAAGCCTTAGAGGCATATTCAGCTGATAGCCACGGCAGCTCGCACATTGGGAGTAATGACCGTGCTGTTCCTGCTGTCGCCCGCCAAGTCGCTGGACTACGACACCCCCCTGCCCGCCGGCCTGCCGCACACGCTGCCCGCGTTCGTGCCCGACGCACAGCGCCTGATCGCGGTGCTGCGCGAGAAGTCGCCGCAGGAAGTGGCCGCGCTGATGTCGATCAGCGACCCGCTGGCCGCCCTCAACGTGGCGCGCTATGCGGCCTGGCAGCCGCGCTTCACGGCCGCCAACGCGCGCCAGGCGGTGATGGCCTTCAACGGCGACGTGTACGAAGGGCTGCAGGCACAGTCGCTCTCCCTCGAAGACCTGCAGTGGGCGCAGCAGCATGTCGCCATCCTGAGCGGCCTGTACGGTGTGCTGCGGCCGCTGGACCGCATGCAGCCCTATCGCCTGGAGATGGGCACGCGCCTGGCGACCGATGCCGGCGCCAACCTCTACCAGTTCTGGGGCGCGCGCATCGCCGAACACCTGAACCAGCGCCTGGCCGCGGACGCCACGCCGGTGGTGGTCAACCTGGCTTCGCAGGAGTACTTCAAGTCCGTGGACCGCAAGGTGCTCAAGGCGCGCGTGATCGAATGCGTGTTCGAGGACCACAAGGCCGGCCAGTACAAGATCATCAGCTTCTACGCCAAGCGCGCGCGCGGCCTGATGGCGCGCTGGGCCATTCAGCAGCGCGCGGCCACCCCGCGGCGGCTGGAGGAATTCGACCTGGAAGGCTATGCTTTCCACCCGGCCTCGTCCCAGCCCGACCGGCTCGTGTTCCGCCGCCACGCCGCCGGCAGCTAGACAGGTTCCCCTCCTTTCCTGGACGCCCCCCATGAACCACGCCGTCGAAACCGCGCACTACCCCGCCACCCAAGCCGTCGACCAGCCCTTCGAGGCCACCGTGCGCGAAGGCTGGGGCGTGTGGATCACGTTCATGCGCGAAGAATTCCTGAAAGCCACCTTCACCCGGCGCGCCGATGCGGAGGCGTTTGCCGCCCAGCACACGCATGGCGGCCAGCGGGGCCAGGTGCGGCGCATGTGGCTGCTGGTGAACGAGACAGCCGGCGAGGCTTATGCGCTCGCGTCCGACGGCGTGCAGCCGCTGCAGGGTGTAGACCTGGACTTTCGCCACCACCAGCGCCTGCAGACGCTGCGCAGCGACGTGCTGTCGCGCTTGAGCGATGCCGAACTGCAGGTGCTGGGCCTTAAGCGCACCTGAAACCCTGCCCCAACGAAAGCCCATGCCCGATCACAGCCTCGCCTCCTCCCAGTCCGTTACGCCCGAGCTGCGCCAGTGGATCCTCGACCAGTCCGGCGCCGGCATCGCCACCCCCGCACTGATCGAGGCCATGCGCAACGCGGGCTGGGCCGATAGCGTTGCCGTGCGCGCGGTGGAGGAGGTACTGCGCGCGCATCTGGACGGCGCGGTGCAGCCGCAAGGCCTGCCGCCCGCCGTGCCGGTGCCCGAGCCCGACATCGCCGACGCGCCGCTCTTCATCGACGTGGGCGACCGCCAGGTCGAGGTGCTGATGTCGATGGCCAACCCGCGCGTGGTGCTGTTCGGCAACCTGCTGTCGCCCGAGGAATGCCAGGCCATCATCGATGCCGCACAGCCACGCATGGCACGCTCGCTCACCGTGCAGACCACCACCGGCGGCGAAGAGGTGAACGCGGACCGCACCAGCGACGGCATGTTCTTTCAGCGCGGCGAGACGCCCGTGGTGCAGCGGCTGGAAGAGCGCATCGCCCGCCTGGTGCGCTGGCCCATCCAGAACGGCGAAGGCCTGCAGGTGCTGCACTACCGCCCCGGCGCGGAATACAAGCCGCACTACGACTACTTCGACCCCGACCAGCCCGGCACCTCCACCATCGTGCGCCGCGGCGGCCAGCGCGTGGCAACGCTGGTGATCTACCTGAACAACCCGCTCAAGGGCGGCGGCACCACCTTCCCCGACGTGCCCCTGGAGGTGGCGCCGCGCCAGGGCAATGCGGTGTTCTTCAGCTACGAACGGCCCCACCCCAGCACGCGCACGCTGCACGGCGGCGCCTCGGTGATCGAGGGCGAGAAGTGGATCGCCACCAAATGGCTGCGCGAACGGGAATTCAAATGAAATGGGCCGCTAGCGCTTATTCGACAAGCGCTAGCAGCTATCCAATCCATAGCACACCATGAACACCCCGGAACACTCCCAGCTCGGCAAGGCCTCGGCCTATGCCGACCAGTACGACGCGTCGCTGCTGTTTCCCATCCCGCGCGCGGACAAGCGCGCCGAGATCGGTATCGACGGCAACGCCCCCTTCTTCGGCGCGGACCTGTGGACGGCGTTCGAGCTGTCGTGGCTCAACCTGCGCGGCAAGCCGCAGGTGGCCATCGCCCACATCACCGTTCCCTGCGAGACGCCCCACATCGTCGAGAGCAAGTCGTTCAAGCTGTACCTGAACAGCTTCAACAACACCCGCTTTGCCAGCGAGGCCGAAGTGCGTGCGCGCATCCGCGCCGACGTGAGCGAAGCCGTGTGGCGCGGCGCCGAGCATCCCGGCACCGTGGGCGTGACGCTGCTGCTGCCCGAGGCCTTCGACCGCGAGCCCATCCACGAGCTGGACGGCCTGCTGCTGGACCGCCTGGACGTGGAATGCACGCGCTACCAGCCCGCGCCCGAGCTGCTGGCCGCACACCATGACGAGGCCCCGGTGACCGAGACGCTGGTGAGCCACCTGCTCAAGAGCAACTGCCTGGTGACCGGCCAGCCCGACTGGGGCAGCGTGCAGATCACCTACAGCGGCGCGCAGATCGACCAGGCCGGCCTGCTGCAGTACCTGGTTAGCTTTCGCAACCACAACGAATTCCACGAGCAGTGCGTGGAGCGCATCTTCATGGACATCTGGACGCGCTGCCGCCCCATCAAGCTGGCCGTGTACGCGCGCTACACACGCCGCGGCGGTCTGGACATCAACCCCCTGCGCACCAGCCACCCGCAGCAGCTGCCGCGCAACGTACGCACCGCGCGGCAATAAAGCGGCCCTGGCAGGACAGCAGCGCGCCCGTAGCAGCACAGCGCCCGGCATCGCCACGGCCCCATGCAGCCAGTGGCCGCGCGTGCCTTTTCACCGAAAGTGCCACGCGCTGGACGGCCCTTCACCCCAGGCGGAACACATCCACGCTGCGGCCCAACGAGGTCACGCCTGCGCGCAGCGCCTGGGCCGCGGCGGCCGACTCCTCCACCAACGCGGCGTTCTGCTGCGTCACGCTGTCGAGTTGGACGATGGCCTCGTTCACCTGGCCGATGCCTTCGGACTGCTCGCGCGTGGCGGTCGTGATCTCCTGCACCTGGGTGCTCACGCGCCGCACCGCGTCCACCATCTCCTCGATGGTCCGGCCCGCCTGCGCCATGCGCCGGTTGCCATCGGCGATGCCATCCACCGTCTGGCCGATCAGGCCGCTGATCTCCTTGGCGGCGGTGGCACTGCGCTGCGCCAGCGCGCGCACCTCGCCCGCCACCACGGCAAAGCCGCGGCCCTGCTCGCCCGCACGCGCGGCCTCCACCGCGGCGTTGAGTGCCAGCAGGTTGGTCTGAAAGGCAATACTCTCGATCACGCCGATGATCTCGCCCATGCGCGCCGACGAGCGGCGGATGTGCTCCATGGACTGCGCCACCTCGGCGATGGCGGCGCCGCCGCGGCTGGCCACGGCCATATTGCGCTCGCTCTCGCTCGCCATCTGCGCCGCCGCATCCGCCGTGTGGGCCACGGTGCTGGCCAGTTCCTCCATGGCGGCGGCGGTCTGCTGCAGGCTGCCGGCCTGCGCTTCGGTGCGCGCCGACAGTTCGCGTCCGCCCTGCGCCACCTGCGTGGCGGCGGCAGAAAAGCCCTGCACTTCGTTGCGCACATCGCCCACCACGGCGCGCAGGTTGATCTGGATCTGCACCAGACGGCGCATGAGCGCGCCCAGCGACGCCGAATAGTCGGTGCGCGCCGTGGTGGCCAGGTTGCAGCCCGCGATGTCGCCGGCAAACCGCTCGGCCTCCTCCAGCGCGGTCGAGAAGTGGCGGTGAAAGTAGTTCAGCATGACGCCCGCGCCCAGCCCCAGCGCGGCGGCCCGCCATGCCACGGCCGCCCAGCCCGCAAGGCCCAGCACGTCGGGCAACAGTACCGCGATGGACAGCACCGCCAACGTAACGGCCATGCGGGCCGTAAGGCCCAGGCGTACCAGACGCTCCACCCAGCCGCGTGGGCCGGCGCGCAGCAGCTCGCCCTCGCGCAGCACCAGCGTGATGCGGCCGGACTGGGCCTCGGCGCGCATGCGCGCATACAGAGCGTCGGCCGCGGCCACCTCGTCGGCCGATGGCTTCACCCGCACCGACATGTAGCCCACGGGCTTGCCGCGTTCCAGCACCGGCACCACGTTGGCGCGCACCCAGTAGTGGTCGCCGTTCTTGCGGCGGTTCTTGACCAGCCCCGTCCAGGGCTTGCCGCGGCCGATGGTGGACCACAAGTCCTTGAAGGCCGCCGGGGGCATGTCGGGATGGCGGATGAGGTTGTGCGGCTGGCCCATGAGTTCTTCATGGGAATAGCCGCTCACCCGCGCAAACGCGGGATTGCAGTGGGTGATTTCACCCCGGGTATTGGTGAGAGACACCAGCAACTCATCGGCGGGATAGTCATACCCGCGGCCCGTGACCGGGACGTTCACACGCATGCAGAACCTCTGAAAGGACGAACGGCCCCAATGCGGGGCTGTCAGGAATGTGAGTAAACGAGTGTAACTTTTATGAATTATCCCCTAGATTTACGTCAAGCAAATTTGCACCAACGTGGTGCCATCGACCCGATCAGAACAACGGCGCGCTCTCGCCCCAACCCGCCGCCTGCTGGGCAACGGCTGCCTGGGGCAGCAGGTTGCCCACGCGCACACCCAGCAGGCGCAGGCGCTTGGTCAAGGGCACGCGTTTGAGGCACAGGCCCGCCACGCGGCGGATGGTGGCCGCATCCTGGGTGAAGTCCGCCACTGTCTGGTCGCGGGTGGCGATCTTGAAATCGTCGTAGCGCAGCTTGATGCCGATGGTGCGGCCCGCGTAGCCCTTGCGCTGCAGGTCCCCCGCCACCTGCTCGCACAGTGCGGTGAAGATGCGGCCCAGTTCGGCGCGGTCGTGCACCGCGTGCAGGTCGCGCTCAAAGGTGGTTTCGCGGCTCATGGAGACGGGCTCGCTCTCGGTCACCACCGCGCGCTCGTCGCGCCCCCAGGCCGCGTCGTGCAGCCAGGCACCGTAGGAACGCCCGAACTGCTGCATCAGCCACGGCAGCGGTCGCTGGGCCAATTCGCCAATGGTGCGGATGCCGTGGGCGAGCAGCCTGGCCTCGGCCTTGGGGCCCACGCCGTTGATCTTGCGGCAGTCCAGCGGCCAGATCAGGTCTTGCAGGTCGCCTGGCTGCACGATGGAGATGCCATTGGGCTTGTTGAACTCGCTCGCCATCTTGGCGATGAGCTTGTTGGGCGCCACGCCGATCGAGCAGGTCAACCCCGTGGCGTCGAAGATGCTCTTCTGGATCAGCCGCGCCAGCACCCGCCCGCCGTCGCGCTGGCCGCCCGCTACTCGCGTGAAGTCGATGTACACCTCGTCCACGCCGCGGTCTTCCATGACCGGCGCGATGGAGAGGATTACCTCTTTGAAAAGCCTGGAGTAGCGGCGGTAGGCAGCAAAGTCCACCGGCAGCAGCACGGCCTGCGGACACAGGCGCGCGGCCTTCATCAACCCCATGGCCGAGCCCACGCCGAACTGGCGCGCCGCATAGGTGGCGGTGGTGATCACGCCGCGGCCCGCGTAGTCCTTCAGCAGCGCAAACGCCGCCACCGGAATATCCCCCGGCCGCCCGGCGTAGGCAGCGGTCAGCGCTTCGTCCTGCGGGCGGCGGCCGCCACCGATCACCACGGGCAGCCCCTTGAGTTGCGGGTAGCGCAGGAGTTCGACGGAGGCGTAGAACGCATCCATGTCGAGGTGGGCGATGCGGCGATCAGAGGCAGTAGCGGTCACGGCGGCAATTGTCGCGCGCTGCGCGAGGCGTGCCGCCTAGGAAACTGGCGCGCCCCCCGGCGTGGGCCACCGCGCAAGGGCCGCCCCGCCGCGCTGGTGGCGTCCCCCTGCCCGCATTGCGCGGCAATGCGAGAGCGGGGGGAAGGCGCGAAGCGACTCAGGGGATGTTTCTCTTCACACGCCCTGTAGGCAGATCAGCACCAACCCCACCAGCATCAACGCCATGCCGATCTTCTCGGGCCGCGTGAAGGACTCGCTGAACAGGCGGCGCGATACCAGGTAGCTGAACACCACCTCCACCATGCCCAGCGTGCGCACGGCGCCCGTGGTCTGCATGGCGTAGGCGGTGAACCACGCCAGCGACGCGGCCGCACCCATGCTGCCCGCCACCAGCGACATGCGCCACGCCGGCCACAGCGGCGCCAGGCCCCGCTCGTTCTTGAGCGCCACCCAGGCGCCCAGGCCCAGCGTCTGCAGCGTCTGCGCGATCAGCACGCCCCAGGCGCCCGACAGCCACGGCGTCTCGGCCCCCAGTGCCAGCGCCCCGCCCCGAAAGCCCACCGAAGCGATCGCAAAGCTGGCGCCGCAGGCCAGGCCATAGAGGGCCGGGCGGCTCAGCCAGGCTGCAGGCGACAGCAGCTGTCCGCGCGGGGGCAGCGACAGCAGCAGCACGCCCAGCGTGGCCACCACCATCGCCAGCAGCGCGAGCGGCGTGGGCAGTTCGTGCAGGAACACGCTGGCGAACAGCGCCACCTGCAGCACCTCGGTCTTGGACAGGGTCACGGCAACGGCGAAGTTGCGCTCGGCCATGGCCAGCAGCAGGAAAGCCGTGCCCGCGATCTGGAAGAACGCGCCCAGCGCGATCCAGCCCAGGTAGGCGGCGCTGAAATGCGGCACGGCCGGCGGCTGCGCGGGCCAGGCGTACAGCAACGCCAGCCACACGCCGGCAAACGGCAGGCCGTAGAGAAAGCGCACCAGCGTGGCGGGCAGCGTGCCCAGCTCGGCGGTCAGGGAGCGCTGCGCGGTGTTGCGCACGGTCTGCGCCAGCGCGGCAAACAGCACCACGGGCACCCAGAGCCAGGGTGCAACGGCGGTCAGGGAGGAGGTCATGCGCCGCCGAGCATAGCCAGCGCCATCGCCGCGCAGCCCCTGCGATTGGCGAGGGGCGCCTCAGCCCATGGCGATGGCCATCCTGAATACCCGAAGCCAAATCGGCCGCCAGCGCTTATCTACCAAGCGCCAGCAGCTATTAAAACAATAGTGCGCGTCAGCTCTGCGGCGCGGTGGGATAGGTGCCGGGCACGAGGATGGAGCGGTCCACGTTCTGGATGTTGGTGTGGCCGCAGAAGGCCATGGTCACGTCCAGCTCCTTGTGGAGGATCTGCAGCGCCTTGGTCACGCCCGCCTCGCCGAATGCGCCCAGGCCATACACCATGGCGCGGCCGATCATGGTGCCGCGCGCGCCCAGCGCCCAGGCCTTGAGCACGTCCTGGCCGCTGCGGATGCCGCCGTCCATCCACACTTCGGTCTGCGTGCCCACGGCATCCACGATGGCTGGCAGCGCATGGATGGCGGACGGCGCGCCGTCCAGCTGGCGCCCGCCGTGGTTGCTGACCACGATGGCGTCGGCGCCGTGCTGCACGGCCAGGCGCGCGTCCTCCTCGACCATGATGCCCTTGAGGATCAGCTTGCCGCCCCACTGCTCCTTCACCCAGGCCACGTCGGCCCAGGACAGGCGCGGGTCGAACTGCTCGTTGGTCCAGGCGGCCAGCGAACTCATGTCCGACACGCCCTTCACATGCCCCACCAGATTGCGGAAGGTGCGCCGGCGCGTGCCGGCCATGCCCAGGCACCACTGGGGCTTGGTCATGAGGTTGATGATGTTGGCCAGCGTGGGCTTCGGCGGCGCGGTCAGGCCGTTCTTGATGTCCTTGTGGCGCTGGCCGATCACCTGCAGGTCCAGTGTGAGCACCAGGGCGCTGCACTTGGCGTCCTTGGCGCGCTGGATCATGCGGGCCATCGCATCGCGGTCGCGCATCATGTACAGCTGGAACCAGAACGGCGCGCTGGTGTTTTCGGCAATGTCCTCGATGGAGCAGATGCTCATCGTGGACAGCGTGAACGGAATGCCGAACTTCTCGGCCGCGCGCGCGGCGTGGATCTCGCCGTCGGCATGCTGCATGCCCGTGAGGCCCACGGGCGCGATGCACACGGGCATCTTGGCCTGCTGCCCCACCAGCGTGGTGGCCGTGGTACGCCCTTCCATGTTCACCGCCACGCGCTGGCGCAGCTTGATGGGGTGGAAATCGTCTTCGTTGGCGCGGTAGGTGCTCTCGGTCCAGGAGCCCGAGTCGGCGTAGTCATAGAACATGCGCGGCACGCGGCGTTCAGCGACCACGCGCAGGTCTTCGATGCAGGTGATTTTGGACAGGTCGGCCACGGCAAATCCCTCGGGCTGTGCGAGCGTGCCGCGCCTGGAGCGCCAGCGAATGGCCGGCGCCTTCCCAGTCCGGCAGGCTCTTGGTGAGTGCGTTGACGGAAAAGCGTGGATCGTAGTCCCAGCCCGGCGCCGCGTGCTTGAAGGATTTGAGCGCACTGTGAAAATTTTGCAGCGCGGGCGCGGGCGCGGGCGCCAGGCGCCGGGCTCGCACGTGCCGCTGCGTCAGCGCCGCGCGCGCACGCCCGCGCCGCGCACCTCGATCTGCACCTGGTCCAGTACCTTGCCCTGGGCGTCCACCAGCTCCACGCGGTGGCGGCCCGGCCAAGGCAGCCATGCCCACTGCGCGCCGCTGCCGGCCATCCGCCCGTCGATGCGCCAGCGCACCGCCGCGCGGCCCACACCGCCCGCCGTGAATTGCAGGCGCTGGTGCGCGGGCGGAATGTCCGGGTCCAGCGCCACCACGGTGCCCGACGCCGGCGCCAGGATGCGCGCCGCTACCGCTTCAGGATTTGCATCATTTGTGCCTGTAGCGCCCGTCTCGCTTGCGCCACTAGCTTCGCTTTCAATAGCAAATAACGCTTGCTGCGTGCCGCCCATGAACCACTCCTGCCGCGCACCCTCCAGCGGCTGGCCGCCGTCGCCCGGCCCGAAGCGCACCGCCTGCCGCACCAGGCCCTGTGGCGGGCGCGGCGCGCGGCTGGGCGTGCTGCGGTGCAGCCAGCCCATGACCTCGGCCCAGATGGGTGCTGCGCCGCTGGTGCCGCTCACGTCATGCATGGCGGCGCCGCTGGCGTTGCCCACCCACACGCCCACGGTGTAGCGCTGCGACCAGCCCACGGCCCAGTTGTCGCGCATGTCCTTGCTGGTGCCGGTTTTCACCGCCGTCCAGAAGCGCGTGGCCAGCACGCTGTCGGTGCCGAAAGTGCGCACGCGCGCGTTGGCATCCGACAGGATGTCCCCCACGATGAAGGCCGCGCCGGCATCCAGCGCCGGCGTGAACGCCGGGCGCTGCGCAGGCGCATAGGCCACGGGGCTCAGGCGCCCGCCGTTGGCCAGCGCACGGTAGGCATTGGTCAGGTGCAGCAGCGGCACCTCGCTGCTGCCCAGCGCCAGGCTGTAGCCGTAGTAGCCGCCGGACTCAGTCAGCGGCAGCCCCAGGCGCCGCAGTTGCTCGAAGAAGGCGTCGGGCGTCACCATCACCAGCGTGCGTACCGCCGGCACGTTCAGCGAGGCGGCCAGCGCGGTGCGCGCGGACACCCAGCCCTTGAACTGGCGGTCGTAGTTCTGCGGGATGTACAGCCCGCCGGCGGTGGCGATGTGCGCGGGCGAATCGTGCACCAGCGAGGCGGCCGTGAGCCGCCGCTCGGCAATCGCCTGCGCGTACAGGAAGGGCTTGAGCGTGGAGCCAGGCTGGCGCAGGGCCAGCACGCCATCCACCTCGGCCGCCTGGCTCAAGGGGCCGGACGAGCCCACCCAGGCCAGCACCTCGCCCGTGGCGTTGTCCAGCACCACCAGCGCGGCGTCTTCCACGTTGCGCCCGCGCAGCTCACGCAGGTGGCGCGTGAGCGTGTCCACCGCCATGCGCTGCAGCGGCGCGCTGAGCGTGGAGCGCACGCGCTGCGCGGCAGTGCCATCCCGCGATGCACCATCTTGCGACACGCGCTCCTGCGTGCGCCCAGCCTGGCGCAGCAGCTGGCGTGCGAAGTGCGGCGCAATCCCCTCGCTGGCGTCGAACGCTCGGCGCTGCAGCGCGGCGGTGGTGAACAGGTCCAGCGCGTCGCAATCGGTACCCCGCGCGCCGCTGTGGCCCGCCCGTCGCATGTCGCGCAGCACGCCGCAGGCGCGCCGGGCCACCAATGCGGGCCGCGCATTGGGCGCGCGCACCAGGGCCGCGGCCACGGCGGCCTCGCGCTCATCCAGGCCGTGCGCGGCTTTGCCGAACAGCGTGCGCGCCAGCGCGTCGATGCCCACGATCTCCCCGCGAAACGGCACCAGGTTCAGGTACGCCTCCAGGATCTGGTCCTTGCGCCAGCGTCGGTCCAGCACCTGCGCGGCCACGGCCTGCCCCAGCTTCTGCGGCACGCTGCGCCCACCGGGGCCCTGGCGCAAGAAATCGGCATCCGGGCCGTCGAGCAGCCCCGCCAACTGCATGGTCAACGTGCTGGCGCCGCGCGTGCGCTGGTTCCACAGGTTGCCCCAGGCGGCGGCCGACACCGCGGCCCAGTCCACGCCGCTGTGCTCGTAAAAGCGCCGGTCCTCGCTCAGCACCAGCGCCTGGCGCAGCGCGGGCGACACATCGGCCAGGCCCACCCACTGGCCGCGGCGCACGGTGGCGTCGGTACGCAGGCGCTGCAGCACCTCGCCCTCGCGCGAAAGCACCAGGGTCTCGGACGAGCGGAAATCGGCGCGCACCTCATCGAACGTGGGCAGCGCCAGGCTGACGGTGCTGGCCAGCGCCAGACACGCCGCCGCGAGGGCGCGTCGCCACCTCACAGGCGCATCACCGCGTGGCGCGCAGCGCGGCTGCATCGCACCAGCGCTGCGCCACCTGCGGCGAGGTGGTGCATACCGCGTCGTGCGTGGCGGTGGTCACGGCGCGCTCCAGCAGCTGGATGTCGGCCTCGTGCTGGCGCGCCACGTGCGGGTCCTCGAAGAAGATGGCGCGGTGGCAGCGCCGCTGCAGCACCCAGTCGGCAATCTGCGCGTCGCCGCCCAGCGGGCCGCTGTTGAAGCGCTGCACCCAGGGCATATCGGCGGGCCAGCCGCGCGCCCAGGCCAGTTCGTTCAGGCGCTGGCCCGTGGTGCCCGTGGCCACGCGCTGGCGAAAGCGCGAGAGCAGCTCGAAGTTGCGCGCCGCAAAGTCCAGCATGGCGGACTTCATCGCATCGTGGGCGATCAGCGCCAGCGTCTGCGCGCCGTAGTCATGGAAGCGGTCGGCGTTGCGGTCGGCCGACAGGCCGGCATGCATGCGCTCCATCTCCACCCAGTCGCGCGCGCTGGCCACCGTGGACAGGAACGGCTTGCCGTGGATCACGCACTGGCGCTTGAGCGCCAGCGCCTCCGGGAAGATGGACGACGGGTCCACCGGGTCGATGAGGTAGATGGCGCCGTCCAGCGTGCGGCCCGGCTCGGGCATGCCCACCACCTCGGCCACGAGCTTCATCAACCCGCCCTCGCGCCCATAGGGGTAGCGCACCAGCGGCCGGTAGCCCTGCAGCATGCCGGCGGCGGCGATCGCATCATGGGTGCGGCCCACGGTGTGCAGGCCCAGCCGCAGTTCCCGTATGCCCGCCTCGCAGGCGCGCAGGAAGGCGAACAGCGCACCGTCTTCGGTATGGTGGTGCAAACGGTTGGCGGCTAGACCCATCAGCATGTGCAAAGGCTTTCAGACGAAGAAGAGGGACAACTGCCGAGCATAGTCGCAGCCGCACACGCCACCGCTGCCGCGACCTTACCGGCCACGCCACCAGGCGAAGAGCAGCACAGCCAGCAGCACCCACAGCATGATGATGATCGCCGCGGCCAGCAGCACCGGCGGCGGCAGCAGGCGCAGCACCAGCGCCAGGCCCAGGGGCACGATGAGCAGGTCGTCCAGATAGCCCAACACGGGAATGAAATCAGGCACCAGGTCGATGGGGCTCAGCGCATAGGCAGCCACGGCCAGCGCCAGCAGGCGCAGCGCCCAGGGGTTACGCGGATCGCGCGCAGCCAGGTAGACGACGAGCACGTCGCGCTTGAGCGCACGCGCCCATTGCTTGGCGGTTTGCAGCAGTCCCATGGCGTGTTCAGGCGGGGTGATTCATCCAAAGGGCTGCATCGTACGAGCTGCCCCGCGCGGAAATGGCTTGATGTACATCAAAACCCTACCGGGGTCGGGTAACGACAGTGACTGCATCCCCTTGATAACTGCCCTGCCCCATGGCCAAGAAGTTTCCGCTGAACCCCGCACATCCCGAGCGCACGTGCTGGGGCTGCGACCGCTACTGCGCCGCCGATGCCATGCAGTGCGGCAACGGATCGGAACGCAGCCAGCATCCGGCGGAGCTGTTCGGCCCCGACTGGGCCGAGTGGGAGCCGCCTTCGGCCGGCGAGGCGCCTGCACAGCAGCAGCCCGCCGCATCACAGCCGGCCTGACCGCGCGGCCACTCATTCCAGCACCAGCAGCACGGGCTGGTGGTCTGATGCCTGCGTCACGCCATCGACCCGCACCGCGCGCACCCGGCTCCTCAGCGAATCACTGACCCAGATGAAGTCACAGGCCAGCGGCTGCGGCGCATAGGTCTGGTCGAACACGCAAAACGTGGGCGGCTGCGGCGCGTCGGGGTGCAGCAGTCGCCATGCATCCCACAACGGGGGCTGGCCTGCCTGGCCCGCGGTCGCGCCCTCCTCGTCCGCCAGCGCAGCGGCCAGCACGGCGTATTCAGGCTCGTGCGCCTGCAGGTTGAAGTCGCCGCACAGCACGGCATGGGGCGTGTGCGCCTTGGGCTGGAACGGCGAGCCGTCGGCCAGGCCCTGCGGCGGCTGCGCGGCCTGCGCGCAGGCCTGCAGGTGCAGCGCACGCAGCGCCAGCGCCTGCGCCATGCGCTGGGGCTTGGAGTAGTACTCCAGGTGCGTGGTCATCACGCGCACCGGGCCCAGCGCGGGGTCCTGCACGGTGAGCACGCTGCACAGGCGCGGCATGCTGCGCACGCCGGCATCGGGCGGGTATGGCAGCGGGTGGTGCTGCAGCTGCAGCACGGGCAGGCGCGTGGCGATCAGGTTGCCAAAGCGCTGGCGGCCCGCGGCGGTCCACTCATCCACCGCGGCGCCAAAGAACACCTGCCAGCCTGCGGGCAGCGCGGCCTGCACCTGCGCCACCTGGTCGACGGGCGCACCGCGCAAGCCGGGGTAGTTCACGGCGATCTCCTGCAGGCACAGCACATCCACATCGCCCAGCGCCACTGCGTATTGCACGATGCGCGCGGGGTCCACGCGGCCGTCCAGGCCGCGGCACCACTGGGTGTTCCAGGTGACGAGCTGCATGGTTTACTCCTGAAAACAGAGCTGCTCGCGCTTGCTGCACGGGCGCTGGAGGCTGATTTGGTTTGAATTGCTACTTGATGCCCGCGCGCATGAAGCTTTGCACGAACTGGCGCTGAAAGAGTATGAACCCGATGAGCAGCGGCGCGGTGGACATCAGCGTGGCCGCGGTGATGAGCGACCATTCCACGCCCTGCTCCACCGACGAGAACACCTGCAGCCCCACGGTGAGCGGGCGGGATTCCACGCTGTTGGTGATGATGAGCGGCCACAGGAAGTTGTTCCAGTGAAAGCTCACCGACACCAGCGCAAACGCGGTGTACACCGGCCGCGCCAGCGGCACGTATACGCGCCACAGGATCTGCAGGGCGCTGGCACCCTCCACGCGCGCGGCTTCATCCAGCTCCTTGGGAATGCCCATGAAGGTCTGGCGCAGCAGGAAGATGGCAAACGCCGAGGCGAAGTACGGCAGACCGATGGCCACCAGCGAGTCCACCAGGCCCAGGCGGCCCATGGTCTTGTAGTTCTCCACCAGCAGGATGTCGGGCATGACCATGAGCTGCACCAGCACCAGCGCGAAGGCCACGTTCTGGCCGCGAAAGCGATAGCGCGCGAAGGCATAGGCCGCCAGCGTGGACAGCACCAGTTGCGCGGCCAGGATCATCGCCACCAGCACGGTGGTGTTGAAGAAATAGCGCGCAAACGGCGCGGCCTCCCAGGCGCGGCGAAAGTTGTCCAGCGTCCACGGCGCCAGCAGATCAAATCGCGTGGCGTACTCCGCGGGGTGGAAGGCCGTCCACACCGCATAGGCCAGCGGCAGCAGCCACAGCAGGGCCAGCGTCCAGGCGGCCAGGGTGTCCAGCAGGGTGACCTCGTACAGCGTATTGGTTTTCATGGCGCGTCGCGCCCTCCTATGGGATGAAACCGGCACCACCCAAGCCAGGGCCGCCGTGCAAGGGCCACCCCGCCGCACGGGCAGCTTCCTCCGTCCCACGCGCAGCGTGAGAGAAGGCGTGAGAGAAGGGGGAAGTGGCGCAGCCGCTCAGGGGGTTGTTTCACTGGTAATGCACCCGTTTGTCGAACACGAAGAACTGCACCAGCGCCACGCCGGCCAGCGCCACCACCAGCACCACCGTGAGCGCCGCGGCATAGCCCGTGTCCCAGAACTTGAAGCCCACCTCGTACAGGTGGTACAGCAGCAGCGTGGAAGCGTTGTCCGGCCCGCCGCGCGTGAGGATGAAGAGATGGTCCACCAGACGGAAGGCGTTGATCACCGCATTCACCAGTACGAACAGCGTGGTGGGCAGGAGCAGCGGCCACTGCACGCGGCGAAAGAAGTACCAGCGCGACGCACCCTCGATGGCCGCAGCCTCCTTCAGGCTGGGGTTCAGCGTCTGCAGCGCGGCCAGGTAGAAGATCATGAAGAAGCCCGCCTCCTTCCACACCGCCACCACCGTGACGCAGGCCAGCGCCGTCGCCGGGTCGCCCAGCCAGTTGCGCGACGGCAGCCCGAGCAGGCCGGTGATCTGCTCCAGCAGCCCGTACTGCGGCGTGTAGAAGAACAGCCAGATGTTGGCCACGGCGATCATCGGCAGCACGGTGGGTGTGAAGTACGCCATGCGCACCCAGGTGCGCCCGACCATGCGTTCATTCACCCACAGCGCCATGATCAGCGCCAGCCCGATGGACAGCGGAATGGTCGCGCCGGCGAACCACAGGTTGTTGCGCACGGCCTGCCAGAACACGGGGTCGTCCGCCATGGCCGCATAGTTCTCCAGCCCCACCCACACCCCCGCACGGCCGCCGCGGGGCGTGGAATGGAAGCTGTCGATCAGCGTGGCCAGCGTGGGCCAGTGCGTGAAGGCCACCAACAGGACCAGGGCCGGAAGCAGCATCAGCCAGGCGTGCACGGCACGCTGGCTGCTGCCCGCATCCGGCGTGCTGCGCATCACCGGCATGGGAGGCCCACCCTTACTTGTAGCTGCGCAGGATGCGGTCGGCCTCGCGCTGAGCGTCCTTCATCGCTTGCGCCGAGGTCTTGGTGCCGTTCAGCGCGGCCTGGATGGCGTCGTTGAGCACCTTGGTCACGCGCTGGTTGTCGTGCGTGGAGAACTCGGCCACCGATACCGGCAGTTGGTCGCGCGCCACCAGCGCGGGCGGGAAGTCCTGGCCGTACTTCTTGAGTGCGGGTGTGTCATAGGCGGCCTGCGACACGGCCACGTAGCCGCTGTCCATGCTCCACTGCGCGGCGCGCTCGGGCTGGGTGATCCACTTGGCGAACTCGAACGCGGCCTGCTGCTGCTCTTGTGGCGCCTTCTTGAAGATGTAGAAGTTGCCGCCGCCCGTGGGCGAGCCCTTGCGCAGGTTGCCGGCAATCTGGGCCACGCCGAAGTCGAACTTGGCGTTGTTCTTCACGTTGGTCAGGTTGCCCGTGGTCGTGATGATGATCGCGGCCTTCTTCTCGAAGAAGTCCTTGGGCGTCGTGCCCCACTCCACCACGCCCTTGGGGTGCACGCCTTCCTTGGCCAGGTTGACCCAGAAGTCCAGCGCCTCGATGACCTTGGGGTGGTCGAAGGTGACCTGGGTGCCGGCCCCGTTGGCCAGCAGCACGTCGTTGGGCGTGGTCAGCGTCTGCAGCATCCAGTAGGCAAAGCCGGTGGACGGGATCTGGATGCCGTACTGTGTCACGTTGCCGCTGGCATCCTTCTTGGTGAGCTTGCGCGCGGCTTCCTTCAGCTCCTTCCAATTCTGGGGTGCCTTGTTGGGGTCCAGGCCGGCTTCCTTGAACGCGTCCTTGTTGTAGTACATGACCACCGTGGAGCGCTGGAACGGCACGCCCCAGGTCTTGCCGCCCGTCTGGCTGTTGGCCATGAAGGCCGGGTAGAAGCCCTAGAGCCAGGCACGATCGGCGTCGGTCTTCACGAAGTCGTCGATGGGGGCGATGGCGTCCTCGTCGATCAGCGTGAACATGTCGGTGGACAGCAGCACCGAAGTGGCCGGCGCCTTGCCGGACTTGTGCGCGGTGAGCGCCTTGACGATGGTCTCCTGGTACGTGCCGGCATAGATGGGCACCACCTTGTACTGCGGATGCGCCTTGTTGAAGTCGGCCGCGTAGCCGTCGATCACCTTGGTGATGGGGCCGCCCACGGCCACGGGGTAGTAGAACGGCACCTCCACCGGGGCCTGCGCATGGGCGGTAACGGCACACAGCGCCATGGCCGCGAGGGCGGGCGCAGCCAAGGTCTTCAAAAACATCTTGCGTTGCATTGCGAAAGCTCCTGGGGTCTGGAAAGAGTGGGGAGAGGAAACGAAAGGCAGCGCCGTGCACGCGCATGCGGCGCAGGCTGTGTAAGAAGTGGCTCAAGCCGCCAGGCGCTGGCCCTGGGCGTCAAAGAAATGCTGGTCGTGCCCGCACCACCGCAGGCGCACACCCTGGCCGTTGGCTGCGGGGGCGTGCTGCCCCGGCGCGCGCACGGTGATGAATTCGGTGCCGATGGCGCAGCGCAGCACGGCATCCGCGCCCAGGTATTCCTGGCTGTGCACGGCGGCGGCCACGCCGCTCGACCCGCCGCTGCCATCGTCCAGGGCCACGGCCTCGGGGCGCAGGCCGAGCCAGTGCGCCTGCGTGCGACCCACGGCGATGTCGGTGCCCGCGATGCGGCCCTGTTCCAGGCGCACCAGGTTCATGGCGGGCGTGCCGATGAAGCGCGCGGCAAAGATGGAAGCGGGCGCGGCGTACACATCGCGCGGCGGTGCGCACTGCTCCACACGCCCCTGGTGCAGCAGAACCACCTGGTCAGCCATGCTCATGGCCTCAGCCTGGTCGTGCGTCACGTACACCACGGTGAGGCCCAGGCGCTGCTGCAGCTCACGCAGCTCGGTGCGCATCTCCTGGCGCAATTGCGCATCCAGGTTGGACAGCGGCTCGTCCATCAGGCACACGCGGGCCTGGGCCACCAGGGCGCGGCCCAGCGCCACGCGCTGCTGCTGCCCGCCGGACAACTGTGCGGGTCGGCGCTCCAGCAGCGGGGCCAGGCCCAGCAACTCGGCCGCATGCGCCACGCGCTGCGCGGCCTCGGCCTTGGGCACCTTGCGCACCGCCAGGCCAAAGCCGATATTCTGCGCCACGCTCAGGTGCGGAAACAGCGCATAGTTCTGAAACACCATCGCGATGCCGCGCCGCGCCGGCGGCAGCTGCGTGACGTCCTGCCCGTCGATGCGCACGCTGCCCGACGTGGGTGACTCCAGCCCCGCAATGATGCGCAGCGTGGTCGATTTGCCGCAGCCCGAGGGTCCCAGCAGCACGCAGAAAGAACCGGGCTCAATGCGCAGGTTCATGGACTGCAATGCCGTGGTGCTCCCCCAGGACTTGGCAACCGCATCAAGTTCGATCAGTGACATCGCGGCAGTGTAGGGACCGCTTGTGACGCTGGCGTTACGCACCCGCACGCCGCGGCGGGCCACCCGCCCACCCGCCACGGCCCGTCGATCGGTCCGTGGCGGTTCTGCACCAAAACTGCCGCTAACGCCCGTCCGTCAAGCGCCAGCAGCTATGCATTGAATAGTCACGGGCGTTGCACCACTTTCACCCGTGCATTGGGTGCCTCACCGAACATCTCGGGCGCATACAGTGCCTCGACGCGGCTGGGCGGCAGCGCAAAGTCGCCCGCATTGTTCAGGCGCACGGTGTACTGCATCGTCACCGTGCCTTTGGGCAGGTACTCGTAGTAGCTGCGGAAGGACTCGAAGCCGCGTTCCTCGAACGCGGGCCAGCCCCGGCCCTCGCGCTTTTCGCCCTGCGTGGCGATCTCGGAGTCGCGTCCCAGGCCGCTGCCCAGGATGGTCGCCCCTGCGGGGATGGGATCGGTGATCGCCACCCAGGTCATGTCGGCCGTGCCGGTCACTTCCAGCGTCACGCGCAGCACGTCCCCGCGCGAGTAGCTGCCCGCGGGCAATGCCTTGTCGGCCTGCTCAACCGGCGTGACCGTGCGCTTGAGGGTGTAGCCCGCGCTGAACGGCTGCTGGCGCGGCACGGCCGCCACCGACTGCAGCGTGAGCCACGGCTTGCCCGGCCCCTGGTGCGTGACCACGAGCGGCTGCGCCGCGCCGGCGCCCGTACCCCACGGCAGGAACATGCCGTTGTTCTTGAGCATGCCGGGCGCCGCGGGCGCGCCGAACCAGCGGGTCTGGTGCGCGGCGCCCGTGGCGTCGCTGGCCTTGGCCGGCTCCACCTTGGCCCAGTCCACGCTGGCGCTGTGATCGCCGAGCGTGGCGCGGGTGGTGCCGGCCACCGGCGTGGACTCGAAGCGGGCGCTGAACTTCTCCAGTGCCAGCCCGCCCCACAGGTTGGCTGTGGTGGTGTGCCATGCGCCGCCCTGCTGGCGTGCGATGAAGCCGCTGGCCAGGCGCCCCATGTCGTCCTTCCACGCGGGGTCGTCCAGCACGGCCAGCATGAGGCGCGCGGTGTTCACGTCGCCGTTCTGCATCAGCCACCACCAGTAGTCGTGCTGCTCGGTGCTGAACAGCAGCTTGGTGCCCTGGTAGGACAGGCGGCCCTTGAGGATCTGCATCGCCTCGGCCAGGCGCTGCTCGCGCTGCGGCACGCCCTGCACCCGCTTGAGCACGTTGATCCAGTCGATCACCGCATGCGTGGGCCACTGGTTGGGCGCGATGGTGATGCTCTCTAGCAGCCGCGCCGGGGCATGGCCCGTGCGCGACAGCGCCTCGATGGCCGCCAGCTTGCGCAGGTCCAGATCTTTGCGCGGGCTCCAGAAGTCGCGCTGGATGCGCCCTTCCACGAAGGCCGTCAGCCCGCGCTCCATGGCCTCGCGCACTTCAACAGGCAGCGTGAACTCGGGGTACAGCGCGGCCGCTTCGTGTGTGGCGGCCAGCAGGTAGGCGGTGAGCGTGTCGCTGCCCCGGTTCGCACTGCCTTCGCTCGGCGGGAAGTAGTAGGCCAAGCCGTCACCGTCCAGGTAGGTGGGCATCTGCGCGGCCACGCTGCGCCACAGCGCGGCATCGCGCAGGCCGATGGCCTTGCTGGTCTTTTGCTCCAGGCAGGCGAACGGGTAGTTGGCCCACCAGTCGCGCACGCCGGGCAGGCCCTCGGCCAGCCGGGGCTGCAGCGCCAGCTTGAGGCCGCCGCGCCCCTGCAGCGCGCCGGCGGGCGGCGCCGCCTCGGTCTGGAAGCTGCCGTCCAGCTGCACCAGCGTGGCCTGCTGCACGGCCAGCGGCACGGCCGGCACCAGCCGCTGGGTCACCTTGAGCGCATCGCGCGCGCCGCTCACCGTATCGCGCGCCTCGATCTCCCACAGCAGCGCCTGGGCGCGCGTCTGGGCCAGTTGTGCGGGCGCGGTGACGGACCACGCCACCTCGCGCGACTCGCCCGCGGGGATCTCCACGGTCTGCTGGTTCAGCTGCAGCAGCGTGGCACGCGGCGTGACCTCGACCTTCATCGCCGCCTTGGTGGTGTTGCGCAGCGTGAGCTGCGCGCGGAACTGGTCCTCCTCGCGCACCAGCGGTGGCAGGCCGCTGATGATCTGCAGGTCCTGCGTGGCGCGGATCTGCATGGCACCGGTGCCGAACAGGCCCGTTCCCGCATCCGCCACCGCTACCACCTTGAAGGTGGTGAGCGCGTCGTTGAGCGGCACGGTCACCTGCGCCCGGCCGTTCGCGTCCAGCTGAATGGCGGGCCGCCACAGCAGCAGCGTGTCCAGCAGCTCGCGCGTGGCCGTGTGGCCGCCGCCGCCGCCCGCAGGCACGGCCTTCTTGCCGTAGTGGCGCCGGCCGATGATCTCCATCTGCGCGGTGGAAGTCTCCACGCCCCACGCCCGGCGCTGCAGCATGGCCTCCAGCAGATTCCAGCTGGTGTTGGGCATCAGTTCCAGCAGCGCCTGGTCCACGGCGGCCAGCGCCACCTCGGCGCCGGCAGCGGGCTTGCCGTCCGGCAGCGTGGCGGTGATGGTGACCTGCGCCTTGCCGCGCACCGGGTAGCTGTCCTTGTCGGCCTTGACCTGCACCGCGATCTGGTGCGCGGCATGGCCCACACGCAGCTCGGCCACGCCCAGCCGGTAGGCGGGCTTGGACAGGTCCACCATGGCCGTGGGGGCGACGTACTCGCGGCCTTCGTACCAGAAGGCGTTCCACCATTCGCGCGGCGCCTTGAAGCCCCAGGTGAAGAAGCTGTACCAGGGCACCTCGCGCAGGCGCCCGCGCAGGGCCAGCACGCTCACGTAGACGTTGGGGCTCCAGTCCTGCCCGATCTGGACCTGCACCGTGGGGTCCTGGCCATTGAGCTGCACCACGCGCGTGTCGATGATGCCCTCGCGTTCCACGCTGACCAGCGCAGTGGCATGGCGAAACGGCATGCGCACCTGCAGCCGCGCGGTCTCGCCGGGCTGGTAGCTCTTCTTCTCGGGCAGCACGTCGATGCGGTCATGGTCCTCGCCGCCAAACCACAGCTCGCCGCGCCGCGTAACCCAGACGGAGGACGCGGCCTGGGCCTCGTTGCCGTCCTTGTCGCGCGCGGTGACCACCAGCTCCACCTCGCCGGGCTCGTCCAGCTTGGCGTCGCACAGCAGCAGGCCGCGGCTGTCGCTTTTGCCGGTGCACACGGTGCCCAGGTCCTTGGTCTCGGTCTTGTTGTCGTAGCTGTAGAAGCCCCCCACCATGCGTTTGCGGCTGGTGGTGGTGACATGCGCGATGGCCTGCACGGCCAGTGGCACTCCGGCCTGGGGCTGGCCCTGCAGCGACAGCGCCAGCGCCTGGAAGCGCACGCGGCTCGCAGCCGATGCCCAGCCCTCGGTCTTCACGCCCGCCACCACGGCGGCCGGCCACAGCGTGTGCGTGCTGCGCACCGTCTGCACCTCGCCATTGGGGTCGGCATAGGTGGCCTCCAGCACCAGGTCCTGCGCCTGGCGGGCCGGGGGCAGTTCTTCGATGGTCACGCGACCCGCGCCGCTCTTGTCCAGCGTGAGCGCCAGCTTGTCGGCCACCACGCGCGCGTCCTGCCGCGCCGCGGGCTCCTCGTCGTCATCGCCCGCCTGCGCGCCGCGCTTGCGGGGCGGCTGGAAGCTGAAGGCGTCGAAGTCGCCGAACTGCAGGAACTTGCCGCGCACCATGGCCGACACCCGCACCGGCAACTGGCCGGCAGGGCCGCCAGACACGTAGCCCACCCGCACGTCGGCCGGCACCGAGCGCACGCGCACCAGCGGCTTGCTGTCCGCGGGCGCGATACGCCCTTCCAGCACCGGCAGGCGGAACTCTTCCACGCGGAAGCTCCCGGACTCGAACGAGCGCTCGCCCCCATTGACGTCAGCGCCGCGCAGTTCCACCTGGTACAAGCCCAGCTTGGCGGCCGGCGGCACCGCGAACTCGCTGGTGGCCGACAGACCGCCCGTGCCCGTCTTGCGCCACTGCAGCGGCTGGGTGAACTGCTGGCCGCTGCCGACGTGGGTGATCGCCAGTTCCGACGGCCGCTCCTGCGGCAGCGCAAAGCCCTGGCGGTTCTGCAGGCGCAGCACGTGCTTCATGGACACGGTCTCGCCCGCGCGCAGCAGCGTGCGGTCGAAGATGGTGTGGGCCACGGTATCCGGGCGCGGGTCGCTGCTGGTGGGCAGGTTGAAGCGCCAGGGCTCGATGCCGCGCTGCCAGTCGCTCCAGGCAAAGGCCAGATCCTCCACCCCGTCCGCGCCGCGGTGGCGCGCGCTCACGAAGTAGGCCTGCGAGCCATCGCCGTAGTCGTCGTAGCCGTCTGCGTCGCCGCAGCGCGGCGGCTCGGGCGACAGTCCGTCAAAGCGCGCAATACCCTGCGCATCGGTCTGCGCCTGGGCCAGCAGGCGGCCCCGGCAATCGGACACGCGCACGCTCGCGCCCTGCACGGGCTGCCCCTTGTCCAGCGTGGTCACCCAGGCCAGCGCGTTCTCGCGGCCCAGCTTGAAATGCACGCCCAGGTTGGTCACCAGCGCCGCCGTGCGCACATACATGGTGCGGCCGGCGCCGTGGCGCTCGTCCAGCAACGCGCCGCCCAGCGCCTGCGACGCCACCTCCACCACATGGAAACCCGGCGCCAGCGGTATGCCCACGACCTCGAACGGCCGCGGGTCCGCTGCCGCGGCGCGGGGCAGCTCCAGCGCCTTGGCGCCGCTCTGGCCGGCCAGCAGCGACAGCATGCGGGTCTGCACGTACTCCTTGTTCTCCTGCCCCTGCAGCGGCTGGGGCAGGGTGCTCACGCCGTCCCTGCGGGCCTGCCCACGCTCCACCAGCGCGCCGTGGTAGCGGCGCACCTTGCGCATCCAGGCGATGATCTCCGCATCGCCACCAGGCTGCAGCGTGCGCACCCGACCTGCCGGCGCCTCGGGGGTGGACGCAGGTTGCAGGCCCTGCACGCGCAGCGCGGGTTCCACCTTGCGCAGCGTCACGGGCAGCAGCGCGGGCGGGTGGTCCTCGGCCGGGCCTTCGGCAAAGCGCTCGACGATGCCAAAAGGCGCCGCCGCAAACTTGGCCAGCGGCGGCATGCCGCCCGTGGCCACCTTGAGCGGGAAACTCGCCGCATTGCGCGGCGCGCGCCCCGCGGCGTCGCGAAAGTCCGCCGGCAGCTCCACCGTGAAGGACGTGCTCTCGGCCAGCGGCACGCCAAAGCGCACGGCGTTCACCAGCGTATCGCCCGGTTGCGCGGCCGTGCCCTCCCCTTCGCCCTCAAAGCGCGGCAGCAGCGTCTCGTAGCTGGACTTCAGCCGTATGCCCGCCGCCATCTTGCGCGATACGGGTGCGTTGAACGACAGCACCATGGGGCGGATCGGCAGGCACGCGGCCTGGGCGTTCTCGCGCTCGCACTGGAACTCCACGGCAAAGGGCTCGCGCACCTGGAAGGCAAAGCGCTTTTCCACCGTGTTCGCCACGCCGCTGGGCGTGGCCACGCCCTTGCCGAAGACAAGCTGCATGCGCGTGCCCGAGGTCAGGCGGCGGTTGCATGCCAGCGTGGCGTATTGCAGCGGCGCCTGCGCGGCGCGCTTGTCCAGCCCCAGGGCCTTGAGGATGTCCCCGCGCTGCGCACCTTCGACCAGGCGCACAGGCACGCGCTCGCCCACGCCGTCCAGCGCGCACCAGGCATGGCTGCGCAGGCTGTCCTGCGTGGCCGCGCCGTTCAGCTGCAGCACGAACACCTGCTCCTCGTCGATGGACTGGTAGGTGCCGGGCAGGATGCGCCGGACAAACGGGCCGCCACTATTGAACTGATAGCTTTTCGCGCCCGACAGCTCTGCGCCGGAGGCCGATTTGAACCCCGACCTGGCGGTGGCCGTGCAGCGCACGCCCGGCGGCAGGTCGCGCGCGAAGTCGAACACCCATTCGCGCTCGCCCGTCCAGCGGCCCGTGCCCTTGGCCGCATCGGCGTCGCTGCACTGCACCGTGAAGGGAGCCGGCGCCTGTGGGTCGCCAAAGCGCACGGCAGCCGCGTCAAACCGCGCCACCACCTGGCGCACCTGCGCCACCTCGCCCTGGGGCGAAAAGCTGCTCACCTGCAGCGCCTGCGCGCCGCCCGCCAGCAGTGCGCCACCCGCGGCAACCCACCGTATCCATGTATTCAAGAGATCCCCCCTGCAGTGCTTTGGCCGAGCGTATCAAAGCGCTCCATGCGCCACGCGGCTGTTGCATGCGCTTACAGGCTGGGCAGACCCCGTCCCGCGCGGTGGCGCATGACGACGCGCGAAGGGGCGCAAGTCCTACCCAGGCGCCGCAAAACCGCGCGAAACATGGCGGCTCGCCGCAGCGCGGCACCGTGCAACACCCACCGCCATTTCGCCCAAGGAGCGTCCATGCCACGAACCCCCGCCACCAAGCAACCCCTACCCGCCCGCCAGGCCGCGGCCCATGCGGACAGCTACCGCGGCCATGCCGGAGAACTGCAGCAGCAGGCCGCCGGCCAGCACCCGGTGCTGACCACCCAGCAGGGCATTGCCGTGCCCGACAACCAGAACACCCTGCGCCCCTCGCCGCACGGGCCGGCGCTGCTGGAAGACTTCATCCTGCGCGAGAAGATCACCCACTTCGACCACGAGCGCATTCCCGAGCGCGTGGTGCACGCGCGCGGTTCCGCAGCGCACGGTTTCTTCGAGCTCACCCACTCCCTCGCGGACTACACCACGGCACGGGTACTGACCGAAGTCGGCACGCGCACGCCCGTGTTCACGCGCTTTTCCACGGTGGCCGGTGGCGCCGGATCGGTGGACACGCCGCGCGACGTGCGGGGCTTTGCCGTGAAGTTCTACACGCCCGAGGGCAACTGGGACCTGGTGGGCAACAACATCCCGGTGTTCTTCATCCAGGACGCGATGAAGTTCCCCGACCTCGTGCACGCCGTGAAGATGGAGCCCGACCGCGCCTTCCCGCAGGCCGCCAGCGCGCACGACACGTTCTGGGACTTCATCTCGCTCATGCCCGAATCCATGCACATGGTGATGTGGATCATGAGCGACCGCACCATTCCGCGCAGCCTGCGCATGATCGAGGGCTTTGGCGTGCACAGCTTCCGGCTGGTGAATGCCGCGGGTGAGAGCACATTCGTCAAGTTCCACTGGCGGCCCAAGCTGGGCATTCAGTCCACCGTGTGGGACGAGGCGATGAAGCTGCAGGCAGCGGACAACGACTTCCACCGCCGCGACCTGTTCGAGGCCATCGAGGCGGGCGACTACCCCGAGTGGGAGCTGTCCGTGCAGCTGTTCACCGAGGAAGAGGCCGGCACGTTCCCCTTCGACCACCTGGACGCGACCAAGCTCATCCCCGAAGAGCTGGTGCCGCTGCGGCCCATCGGGCGCATGGTGCTCAACCGCTGGCCCGACAACTTCTTCGCCGAGACCGAGCAGGTCGCCTTCTGCCCGGCCAACCTGCCGCCGGGCATCGACTTCAGCAACGACCCGCTGCTGCAGGGGCGCCTGTTCAGCTACCTGGACACGCAACTGCTGCGCCTGGGCGGCCCCAACTTTGTGCAGATCCCCATCAACGCGCCCAAGTGCCCCTTCGCCCACAACCAGCGCGACGGCCACATGCAGATGCTCGTGCCGCAGGGCCGCGTGAACTACGAGCCCAGCAGCCTGCAGGCCGACTCGCCCCGCGCATCGCAGGCGGCAGGCTTTCGGCACGTGGCGCAGACCGACGAGGGCAGCGGCAAGGGGCGCATCCGCCCCGAGAGCTTTGCCGACCATTACAGCCAGGCGCGCATGTTCTACCGCAGCCAGAGCCCGCTGGAGCAGGCGCACCTGGCGTCGGCGCTGGTGTTCGAGCTGTCCAAGGTACAGACGCTGCACGTGCGCGAAGGCGTGGTGGGCCATCTGCTGCACATCGACCCGCAGCTGGCCCAGCGCGTGGCCGATGGCCTGGCGCTGCCGCAGCTGCCGCCCGCCCCCCCGCTGGCCGTGCCGGTGCAGGACCTGCCGCCCTCGCCCGCCCTGCGCATCATCGACCGCATGAAGCCCACGCTGCAGGGCCGCTGCGTGGGCATTCTGGTGGCCGACGGCTCCAACGGCACCACCGTGGCCAACCTGCGCAAGGCGCTGGAGAAGGCGGGCGCGCAGGTGAAGATCGTCGCGCCCAAGGTGGGTGGCGCGCTGCTCAAGGACGGCACGCAGTTGCCTGCCGACGGGCAGCTGGCAGGCACGCCCTCGGCGGTGTTCGACGCGGTGGCCTCAGTGCTCTCGCCGGAGATGGGCGCGCAGCTGGCGCGCGAGGCCGTGGCGGTGGACTGGTTCCGCGACGCCTTCGGCCACCTCAAGGCCATCGCTGCCTGCAAGGGCACGCAGGCCATCCTGCAGGCCGGCGGCATCGAACCCGACGCGGGCGTGGTGGACCCGGCCGACGCGCAGGGCTTCATCGCCGCCGCGCAGACGCGCCAGTGGGCGCGCGAGCCGCAGGTGCGCACGCTGGCGTGAACGCGGGCCTGCGCTGGCCTGCGGGGCAGCGGCCGGGGTGCGCCCCTACCGCGCAGCTACCGCGCAGCTACCGCGCAGCTACCGCGCAGCTACCGCGCAGCTACCGCGCAGCTACCGCACGCCTACTGCGCCGTGAAGCCGCTGTTGCGGATGATGCGTGCCCAGGCTGCGGTGTAGGCCTTCTGGCGCGCGGCCAGTTGCCCGGGCGCCATGTGGCCCACGGTGAGGCCCAGGGTGGTGAGCTGCTCATGCACCGCGGGCTGCGCCAGCACATGCGCCAGTGCGGCGGAGAACTGCGCGATGAAAGCGCCGGGCGTGCCGGCCGGCGCGTAGATGCCGTAGTACGGCAGGTCCTCGAAGCCCTTGAGGCCCAGTTCGTCGAACGTGGGCACATCGGGCAGCGCAGCCTGGCGCTGCGTGCCCAGCACGCCCACCACGCGCAGCTTGCCGCCGCGGTGGTGCTCGATGAAGTCCTGCACCGATCCCACGCCCGCCGCGATCTGGTTGCCCAGCATGTCGCCGATCATGGGCGCGCTGCCGCGGTAGGGCGCGGCCACCAGGTCCAGCCGGTACTTGCGGCCCAGCAGCTTGACCAGAAACTCCGGCGTGGATGCCGGCGCCGGCACGCCCACCGCGCCCTGGCCGCCCCGCGCGGCCTGGAGCCACTGCACATACTCGTTGAACGAACGCGCGGGCGTGCCGCCCGAAACGGCGAACGCGTTCACGAAGGTGGCAAAGCCCGCCACGGGCACGAAGTCGCTCACCGGGTCGAAGCCGGGGTTCTTCACCACCAGCGGCAGGATGGAGAGGGTGTGGTCGTGCGTGAGGAACAGCGTGGTCCCGTCGGCCGGCGCGGCCTTGAGCACCTGCGCCGCGATCTGCCCGCCCGCGCCGGGGCGGTTGTCCACCACCACGGGGATGCCCAGCACGTCCTTGAGCTTGTCGGCCAGCAGGCGGGCGATGGCATCCGAGCCGCCTCCGGGCGGAAAGCCCACCAGGATGCGCACCGGCTTGGTGCCGTCGGCCCAGGCGGGCAACGCCGGCAGCACGCTGGCGGCAACGGCGCTGGCCAGCAGGTGGCGGCGGTGCAGGTTCATGGTGGCTCTCCTGGGGCGGCAGGTCGGTACAAATTCAGGAGCTGCTCGCGCCTGCCAGTAAAGCATTTCAGCATCAAAACATACTGAAAACCGCTTACATCAAGCGCTGCCAGCTCCTATTTTTGACGGGCAATCAGGCGGACAGCCGCGCACGGTGGCGCGCCAGCTGCGTGCGCACCTGCGCGGGCGCGGTGCCGCCCAGGGTGTTGCGCGCGTTCAGCGAGCCCTGCAGGCTCAGGGCATCGAACACGTCCTTCTCGATCGCCGGGTGAAAGCCCTGCAGCACGGCCAGCGGCAGCTCCGACAGGTCCACGCCGTGCGACACGGCGGCCTTCACCGCGTGGGCCACGGTCTCGTGCGCGTCGCGGAACGGCAGGCCCTTCTTGACGAGGTAGTCAGCCAGGTCGGTCGCCGTGGCGTAGCCCTTGAGCGCCGCGGCGCGCATGGCCTCGGCGTTCACGGTGATGCCGCCGTCCTTGCAGCCGGTGGCGGGGTTCATCTGGCCGCCGATCATCTCGGCGAAGATGCGCAGCGTGTCTTTCAGCGTGTCCACCGTGTCGAACAGCGGCTCCTTGTCTTCCTGGTTGTCCTTGTTGTAGGCCAGGGGCTGGCCCTTCATCAGCGTGATCAGGCCCATCAGGTGGCCCACCACGCGGCCGGTCTTGCCGCGCGCCAGCTCCGGCACGTCGGGGTTCTTCTTCTGCGGCATGATCGACGAGCCGGTGGTGAAGCGGTCGGCGATCTTGATGAAGCCGAAGTTCTGGCTCATCCAGATGATGAGTTCTTCGGACAGGCGGCTCACGTGCACCATGCACAGGCTGGCGGCGGCCGTGAACTCGATGGCGAAGTCGCGGTCGCTCACGCCGTCCAGGCTGTTCTGGCACACGCCCTCCATGCCCAGCGTCTTGGCCACGCGCTCGCGGTCCAGCGGGTAGGTAGTGCCGGCCAGCGCGGCGGAGCCCAGCGGCAGCACGTTCACCCGGCGGCGCACGTCGCGCATGCGCTCGGCATCGCGTGCAAACATCTCCACGTAAGCCAGCAGGTGGTGCGCAAAGCTCACGGGCTGCGCCACCTGCAGGTGGGTGAAGCCGGGCAGGATCACCTCGACGTTCTGCTCGGCCACCTCGACCAGCGACAGCTGCAGCTCGCTCAGCAGGCCCTCGATCAGGTCGATCTCGCCGCGCAGCCACAGGCGCACGTCGGTGGCCACCTGGTCGTTGCGGCTGCGGCCGGTGTGCAGGCGCTTGCCGGCGTCGCCCACCAGCTGGGTCAGGCGCGCCTCGATGTTCAGGTGCACGTCCTCCAGGTCCAGCTTCCACTCGAACGCCCCGGACTCGATCTCCTGCGTGATCTGGGCCATGCCCTTCTGAATGTCGGCGTGGTCCTGCGCGCTGATGATGCCTTGCGCGGCCAGCATCTCGGCATGGGCCAGGCTGCCCGCGATGTCGGCCTGCCACAGGCGCTTGTCGAAGAACACGCTCGACGTATAGCGCTTGACCAGATCGCTCATGGGCTCGGAGAACAAGGCCGACCAGGCCTGGGCCTTGGTGGCGAGCTGGTCGTGGGACGGTTGCGAGGCGGAAGAAGAGGACATGGGGGCAATAATCCGGGGGTTTCGACACCCGGAACGCCCGGATGCCGCAATGCAAGAGACGCAAATTTTATCGACCCGCCCCGCCGCCCTGCCCGAAGCCGCACCGCGCAGTGCGGTACGCGGCCGCGCGCTGGTGTTCGACGCCTGCCAGGTGGGCGTGGTGCTGCGCGCCGTGCTGTTCGTGGAACTGGTGCTGGGCGTGGGCGCCTTGTTCGGCGCGGGCAGCCTGGCGGAATGGCTGGCGCGCCTGGCGTTGCTCACGGGCGGCGCGCTGCCGGCCACCCTCGCCTGGCTGATCACGGCCTGCAGCCTCAAGACGGCGCTGCAGCGCCTGCAGGAGCCGCTGCAGTACGCCGCCGGCGTGCTGCTGGGCGCACTGGCCGGCCTGCTGGCCTGCGCCATGCTGGCCCTGGCCAGCGGCCCCGCGGGCGCCCCGCCGCCGTGGCTGGCCAGCGCCGCCAGCGGCGCGCTGCTGGCGGCGCTGCTGGTCACCGCGCTGAGAATGCGCGCCCGCGCCCGCACACCCGCCGCCACCACCGCGCGCCTGACCGAGTTGCAGGCGCGCATCCGTCCACACTTCCTGTTCAACACGCTCAACAGCGCCATCGCCTTGGTGCGCGACGAACCCGCCAAGGCCGAGGCGCTGCTGGAAGACCTGAGCGACCTGTTCCGCCACGCCCTGGTGGAGCAGGGCGAGTCCGCCACACTGGAGGAAGAGATCGTGCTGGCACGCCGCTACCTGGACATTGAGCAGGTGCGCTTTGGCGAACGCATGCGCGTGCAATGGGTGCTGGATGCGCGCGCCAACGCCGCGCGCCTGCCGCCGCTCTTGCTGCAGCCGCTGGTGGAAAACGCGGTCAAGCACGGCGTGGAGCCCAGCGCGCGCGGGGGCAAGCTGCGCATCGCCACCGAGCGGCGCGGCGGCCGCGTGGTGCTGACCATCACCAACACCCTGCCCACCGATCGCCCCACGGCCGAGGACGCGCCACGCGGCCACGGCATCGCACAGGCGAACGTGCGCGACCGCCTGCGCCTGCTGCACGACGTGGACTGCGACTTCAGCGCCGGCGTACAGGGCGGCCTGTACCAGGTGCGCATCTCGCTGCCCGCACCCTGAATCCCCGGGCCACGCGGCACGCCACATCCACTACAGTCGACGCCCCATGCACATCCTGATCGTGGACGACGAACTCCTGGCCCGCAGCCGCCTGCGCACGCTGCTGGCCGACTGCGACCCCCGCCACAGCGTGACGGAGGCCGCGCACGCCGCGGACGCGCTGGCGCAGCTCGAGGCCAGCGGCGGCCGCGCGGTGGACGTGGTGCTGCTGGACATCCACATGCCGGGCCAGGACGGCCTGGGACTGGCGCACCACATCCAGCGCCTGCCGCACCCGCCGGCCATCGTGTTCGTGACCGCCCACGCGGACCATGCGCTGTCGGCCTTCGAACTGGATGCCGTGGACTACCTCACCAAGCCCGTGCGCCTGCAGCGCCTGCAGCAGGCACTGGCCAAGGCGCAGCGCGCCGCGGCCCCCAGCGCCGCTCCCACGCGCTCGCCGCTGCCGGCGCCCAGCTGCGAGGTGCTGCTGATCCAGGAGCGCGGGCGCACCGAGCGCGTGCCGGTGGACGACGTGCTGTTCCTGCGCGCCGAGCAGAAATACGTGACGGTGCGCACCCTCACGCGCAGCTTCGTCATCGACAGCGCGCTGTCCGACCTGGAGGCGCGCCACGCGGGCCACTTTCTGCGCGTGCACCGCAGCACGCTTGTGGCCCGCCGCGCCATGCGCGCGCTGGAGCGCTATTACGACGCCGAGGAGGGCGAAGGCTGGGCCGTGCGCCTGCACGGACTCACCGAGCCCCTGCCGGTCTCGCGCCGCCAGGTGGCCGGGGTGCGCGAGGCGCTGGCCACGGGTTGATACGGCTGCGGCGTTTCAGGCGCCCACACGCCTGCACCCTCTGCGCGGCCGCCGGCCCTTGGACTGGCGCCGCGGTCCTCCCCGGACAGGCAGGCGCGGCGCGCACACCGGCGAACACCCTGCCGTGCTCAATGCGCGTGCGCCAGCCCGCTCACAAAGGTCACCACCGCGATGCCGGCCGCCAGCCAGGCGATCTGCGCCAGCGTCTGCGCGGCCGAGAGGCGTTTTTGCAGTTGCGGAATCAGGTCGGCTAGCGCCACGTACACGAAGCTGCTGGAGGCGATGGCCAGGAAATACGGCAGCCCGCCGTCCCACAGCCCCACCAGGTAGTAGCCCACCAGGCCGCCCAGCGCCGTCAGCGCGCCCGCCAGCGAGACCTTGAGCAGCGCCGCGTTGCGGTGGCGGATGCTGTGGCGCAGCACCACCAGGTCGCCAATGTGGTGCGGCACCTCGTGCGCCAGCACCGACAGCGCGGCCACCACGCCCAGCCGCATGTCCGCCATGAAGGCCGAGGCGATCAGCAAGCCGTCGCCAAAGCAGTGCACGCTGTCACCGGTCAGCAACGCCCAGCCGCCATGCCCGTGCTGGCCCGGGCCATGGTGGTGGTCGTGCGCGTGGTCAGGGTGGTGGTCGTGGTGGCCCTGGCCATGGATGTGCCGCTCGGACGGGCTGTGCTCATGGCCGTGGTGCCACAGCTCGGCCTTGTCCAGCAGGAAGAAGAACACCAGCCCCAGCAGCAGCGTGGCAAACAGGTCGTGCGCACTGGCCTGGCTCTCGAACGCCTCGGGCAGCAGATGCATGAAGGCGGTCGCCAGCAGCGCGCCCGCGGCCAGGCTCAGCAGATGCTGCGGCCCCACGCGCTGGCGCGTGCCCATGCCCAGGCGCAGCAGCGCCGCCGCCACCCACACACTGCCAATGCCCGCGGCCAACGTGGCCAGGATGATCGCTATTAATGTCATAGCTGCTTGCGCTTTCTCTTATTGGCCTAGGTGCCAATTTCATTCATTCAAAACCAAACTCTCGCCGCGCCATCAAAAAAAGCCCCGAAGGGCTTGTGTGCGTGCTGGCTGCCGCGGCTCACGCCACGCCGTGCTGCTTGAACCAGGCCAGCGTGCGCTTCCAGCCGTCCTGCGCGGCTTCCTTGCGAGAGCTCGGGCGGTAGTCGGCATGGAAGGCATGCGGCGCGTCCGGGTAGACCACGAACCGCGAGGCTTTCGCTGCGGCAGACCCTTCTGACAGGGCGCTTTTCATCTTATCAATCGTGTCAAGAGGTATGCCGGCATCTTTTTCACCATACAGACCCAGCACGGGTGCCTTGAGGATGGGCGCCAGGTCCACGGGGTGCTTGGGATTCAGGGCGCTGGCCTGCCCCACCAGACGGCCATACCAGGCCACCCCGGCCTTCACCGGGCCATGCGCGGCGTAGAGCCAGGTGATGCGGCCGCCCCAGCAAAAGCCGGTGATGCCCACGCGCTGGAGGTCACCGCCATGGGCTCCGGCCCATTGCACGGCGCCATCCAGGTCGGCCATGACCTGGGCATCGGGCACCTTGGACACCAGCTCGCTCATGAGCTTGGCGACTTCACTGTAGGCGCGCGGGTCGCCCTGGCGCGCGAACAGGTCGGGGGCAACGGCAAGGTAGCCCTCGTGCGCCAGGCGGCGGCAAACGTCGGCAATGTACTCGTGCACGCCGAAGATCTCTGAAATCACCAGCACCACGGGCAGCCCCGTCTTGCCCTGCGGCGCCGCGCGGTAGGCGCGCACGTCAAAGCCGTTCACCGCAAAGTGCACCTCCCCCGCCGTGAGCCCGTCGGCCGGGGTGGAGACCGCTGTCTGCGCCATCACCGGCGCGGCCGCGGCGGCATAGCCGGCCCCCAGCATGACGCCCAGCGCGGTGCGGCGGCTGGCGCCCGCTGCCGTGCTACGGCCGGGGACGAGTGCATCGAAGTCGTTCTGGAGATCGCTGTGCATGACGGAGGCTCCTGGCAAGGGGTGGCAAGGGTTGGGGGACGGACGCCCCCCGGCGCTGGCCAGGAGGCATGGCGTGCCAATGTAGCGGCAATGGCCGTTTTGCGCATGCGACCCGCCCGCGCCACCGCGCCACCGGGCGACAAGCGCTATCAGTGCGCCTTGTCCCAGTCGGGCCCCACGCCCACTTCGGCCAGCAGCGGTACCTGCAGCGCGGCCACGCCGGCCATCAGGCGCGGGATCTCACGGCGCAGCCAGTCCACCTCGCCCTCGGGCAGCTCGAACACCAGTTCGTCGTGCACCTGCATGATCATGAGCACCTCGGGCTTGCGCGCGTCCAGCTCGCCCTGCACGGCCACCATGGCCTTCTTGATGAGGTCGGCCGCCGTGCCCTGCATGGGCGCGTTGATGGCGGCGCGCTCGGCCGCGCCTCGGCGCGGGCCGTTGGGCGAGTTGATCTCCGGCAGGTACAGGCGCCGGCCGAACACGGTCTCCACGTAGCCGCGCGCCTTGGCCTGGGCCTTGGTCTCTTCCATGTACTGCTTCACGCCGGGGTAGCGCTGGAAGTAGCGGTCGATGTAGGCCGCCGCCGCCTTGGTCTCGATGCCCAGGTTCTTGGCCAGGCCGAAACTGCTCATGCCGTAGATCAGGCCGAAGTTGATGACCTTGGCGTAGCGGCGCTGCTCGCTGCTGACCTGGTCCAGCGCCACGCCGAACACCTCGGCCGCCGTGGCGCGGTGCACGTCCAGGCCCTCGCGGAAGGCGTGCAGCAGCGCCTCGTCGCCGCTGATGTGCGCCATGATGCGCAGCTCGATCTGGCTGTAGTCGGCACTGGCAATCACGCGGCCCGCGGGTGCCACGAAGGCCTCGCGCACGCGCCGGCCCTCCGGCGTGCGAATGGGGATGTTCTGCAGGTTGGGCTCGTTGCTGGACAGCCGCCCGGTGACGGCCACGGCCTGCGCGTAGTGGGTGTGGACACGGCCGGTGCGCGGGTCCGCCAGCGTGCTGAGTTTGTCGGTGTAGGTGCCCTTGAGCTTGCACAGGCTGCGGTGTTCCAGCAACTTGGCGGGCAGCGGGTAGTCCTCGGCCAGCTTCTCCAGCACCTCTTCGTCGGTGCTGCGCGCGCCGGTGGCGGTCTTCTTCACCACGGGCATGCCCAGCTTGTCGAAGAAGATTTCACCCAATTGCTTGGGCGATCCCAGGTTGAAGGGCTGGCCGGCGATGGCGTACGCCTCCTGCTCCAGCTGCAGGATGCGCTGGCCCAGCGCGTGGCTCTGGGCGGCCAGCTTGCCCGCGTCGATCAGCACGCCATTGCGCTCGATGCGAAACAAGGTCTCGCTGCAGGCCATCTCCAGCTCGTAGATGCCGCGCAGCTTGTCGTCGGCCTGCAGCTGGGGCCATAGCACGCGGTGCACATCCAGCGTCTGGTCGGAGTCCTCGCACGAGTAGGCCGCAGCCTTGTCCACCGGGACCTGTGCAAACGGGATCTGCTTGGCCCCCTTGCCGCACAGGTCTTCGTAGCTGATGCCGGTGCGGCCCGTGTGGCGCTCGGCCAGGCTGGCCAGGCCATGGGGCTTGTGCACTTCCAGCACGTAGCTTTGCAGCATGGTGTCGTGCGCATAGCCGCGCACCTGGATGCCGTGGTTGGCGAACACATGCCGGTCGTACTTCACGTGCTGGCCCAGCTTGGGGCAGGCCGGGTCTTCCAGCCAGGGGCGCAGGCGCTCCAGCACCTCGGCCAGCGGCAGCTGCGGCGGCGCGTCAGGGCCGTTGTGCGCCAGCGGGATGTAAGCGGCGGCTCCGGGCTCAACGCTGAAGGACACGCCCACGATCTCGGCCCGCAACTCGTCCAGCGACGTGGTCTCGGTGTCCAGCGCCGCCAGCGGCGCGGCCTTCAGGCGCGCGAGCCAGCCGTCGAGCTGCTCCCAGGTGAGGATGGTGTCGTAGGTCACCTCGCGCTGTTGCGCCTGCACGGCGACGGCGCTGGCGTCGGGCGTGGCGAAGAGGTCTCCGCTGGCGCCAGCATCCGGCACCACCGCGGACGGCAGCGCTCGTGCCAGGCTCTTGAAGCCATACTTTTGATAAAAATCGCGCAACGCGTCCGCCTGCTCAGCGCCAACAGCTATCGCATCGATAGCAGGCAGACCATCGAGGTGGCCCGCCAGGTCGCAGTCGGTCTTGATAGTGACCAGCATGCGCGCGGTGGGCAGCCAGTCCAGCGCCCCGCGCAGGTTCTCGCCGGCCACGCCCTTGATGGCGCCCGCGTTGGCCAGCAGCGCATCCAGCGAACCGTATTCCGTGAGCCATTTGGCGGCGGTCTTGGGGCCGACCTTGGGCACGCCGGGCACGTTGTCCACGGCATCGCCCACCAGGGCCTGGTAGTCCACCATGAGCGTCGGGGGCACGCCGAACTCGGCGGTCACGCCGGCTACGTCCCGCTTCTTGCCGTTCATGGTGTCGATGATGGTGATGTTTTCGTTCACCAGCTGGCTCAGGTCCTTGTCGCCGCTGGAGATCACCACCTGCATGCCCTGGCCGGCCGCGGTAGCAGCCAGCGTGCCGATCACGTCGTCGGCCTCCACGCCGGGGATACACAGCACCGGCCAGCCCAGCAGCCGCACCACCTCGTGGATGGGCTCGATCTGCGCACGCAGGTCATCGGGCATGGGCGCGCGGTGCTGCTTGTACTCGGGGTACAGCGCGTCGCGAAAAGTGGGGCCGCTGGCATCGAAAACGCAGGCGGCGTAGTCGGCAGGGACCTCTTTCTTGAGCGCCTGCAGCATGTTGATCATGCCGCGGATGGCCCCCGTGGGGGCGCTGGCGGGATCGCCCGGCACGGCGCGCAGGTCGGGCATGGCATGGAATGCGCGGTACAGGTAGCTGGAGCCATCCACCAGCACCAGGGTCTTGGGGCGTGTCATCGGCGAATTCTCCCACGCTCATCGGCCGTGGCCGCCATCGCAATCAGCACCCCGCGCACGGGCAGGTGCAGTGGAAAGCGGCACAATCCGTCGCCGTGGCTCGGCGGTGCGCCGCGCCCTCCCCTCTCCCCAAGGCTGCCCCATGAAACACCACCTGCTCGCACTCGTCGCCTGCGCCACCACCACCCTGGCGTGGGCCAACCCGGACTTCAAGAACGTGCCGCCTTCGATGCAGAAGTCGCTGCACGGCATCAGTGCCGCACAGTTTGACGGCGGCGTGCTGCGCGCGCAGATGAACAAGCCCGAGGTCACCGAGCTGGTGTACAACACCTTCGTCTTCCACAACATCTGCGCGCAGCAGTGGCACGACCCTGCGCAGTTCGCGCGCCTGGGCCTCACGCGCGTGGAGCTGTTCAACGCCGCCGGCACGCAGGGCTTTGCCTTCGATGCGCGCGGCGATGTGTGCGAGGAGATGGGCAAGCTCGGCAAGAACTTCCGCACCTTCATCGGCAAGTACACGCAGGCCTGCAGCGCCAGCACCTGCCCGCCGCAGCGCTGAGCGCGCACGCCGGCGCACGGCGCCTACAATCGCGCCATGCGCGCTCTCCACTCCACCTTCCTGCTGCTGGCCCTGGCCAGTGCTCCCGCCCTGGCTCAGAATGCAAGCCAAAATGCCATTCAGCCCAGTGCGGACGGGCGCGGCCAGCTATTGGAAAGAGAGCAGCAGGCTGAAGGGCGCCACAACCAGCGCGTAGAGCACATCGTGGTGGAGGACGCCGGCAGCCGCGTGCAAGAGCTGCGCGTGGGCGGGCAGACGCAGAGCATCACCGTGCAACCCAAGACCGGCACGCCGCTGCCCGCGTATGAAGTGCGCTCCAACGACGGAGCCCGCGCACGCCCCGGCAACTTCAACGAGTCGGACACCGTGACCGCACCGCGCGTGTGGAACTTGCGCAATTTCTGACCGCAGCCAACGCGGCATTCCTGGGCGGCCCGTATCGCCCGCTCCTTCCCCCGCTTTTTTCAGCACGCCGCGTGCACTGACGTACTGACCGATGGCCGTTTTCACCGAAGTCTCCACCAAAGAGGCGCGCGAATTGCTGCGCCGGCTGCAGCTGGGCAAGCTGCTTGAGCTGCGCGGCATCGAGGGCGGCATCGAGAACACCAACTACTTCGTCACCTGCGAGCAGGGCGAGTACGTACTCACGCTGTTCGAGCGCCTCACCGCAGAGCAGTTGCCTTTCTACCTGCACCTGATGAAGCATCTGGCGCACGCGGGCATCCCCGTGCCGGACCCGCAGGCCGACAAGCATGGCGAGATCCTGCACCAGGTGTGCGGCAAGCCCGCTGCGCTGGCCACCAAGCTGCGCGGCAAGAGCCAGCTCAGCCCCCAGGAAGCGCACTGCGCGGCCGTGGGCACCATGCTGGCGCGCATGCACCTGGCCGCAAACGGCTATGAACGCCAGCAGCCCAACCTGCGCGGCCTGCCCTGGTGGAACGAGACCGTGCCGGTGGTGCTGCCGCACATCGGCGCCGAGCCGGCGGCGCTGCTGCAGTCCGAACTGGCCTACCAGAACCATGTGGCGGCCTCCAGCGCCTACGCGGCGCTGCCGCGCGGCCCCATCCATGCCGATCTGTTCCGCGACAACGTGATGTTCGAAGGCGAGGAACTCACGGGTCTCTTCGACTTCTATTTCGCGGGCGTGGACACCTTCCTCTTCGACCTGGCCGTGTGCCTGAACGACTGGTGCATCGACCTGCCCACCGGCGCGCACGCCGCGCCGCGCGCCCAGGCCATGATCGACGCCTACCAGGCCGTGCGCCCGCTCACCGTGCTTGAACGCGCCCTGCTGCCCGCCATGCTGCGGGCCGGGGCGCTGCGCTTCTGGATCTCGCGCCTGTGGGACTTCTACCTGCCGCGCGAGGCCGCCATGCTCAAGCCCCACGACCCCACACACTTTGAGCGCGTGCTGCGCCAGCGCGCGGCCCATCCGGTGACTCTGTAGCCGCCATGGTGCGCCGCGCGCCCCACAACAGCCACTCCACACATAACCGTTGGTTTCATCCACCGCTGCGGCCTGTGCAGCGGCAACTGGGGTAAATTCCCCCATGCGCCCGCACCGCTGCCGCGGCGCTCCACCTTCGATTTCCAATCCATGAAACTGCACATCGTCCCCGCGCGCACGGGCCTGGAATGGGTACGCCTGGGCATTCGCGTGTTCTGGCGCCAGCCCATGGCGCTGGCCGCGCTGTTTTTCATGACCATGGCGGCGATGTCGCTGGCCACCATGCTGCCGCTGATCGGTCCCGCCGTGGCGCTGGGCCTGCTGCCCTCGGCCACGCTGGCCATGATGGTGGCCGCGGCCGAGGCCAGCCAGGACCGCGTGCCCACGCCCGCACTGCTGCTGGTGGCGTTTCGCACCGGCAAGCAGCGGCTGAACCATATGCTGACCCTGGGCGCGCTCTACGCCGTGGGCTTCCTCAGCCTGATGGGGCTGTCGGCCCTGGTGGACGGCGGGCAGTTCGCACGCGTGTACCTGGGCGGCGAGCCGCTGACGCGCGAGATGGCCGAGTCGGGCAGCTTCCAGGCGGCCATGTGGCTGTCGCTGCTGCTGTACGTGCCGCTGTCGCTGCTGTTCTGGCACGCGCCTGGCCTGGTGCACTGGCACAACGTGCCGCCCGTGAAGGCGCTGTTTTTCAGCATCGTCGCCTGCCTGCGCAACTTCGGGGCCTTCACGGTGTATGGGCTGTCGTGGATGGGCGTGTTCCTCGGCGCAGGCGTGGTCATCAGCCTGCTGGTCACGATGCTGAGCGCCATCGGCCTGGGCGCCGGCATGGCCGGCGGCATCATGGTGGCGACGGCGATGATGCTGGCCGCCATGTTCTTCTCGTCGGTGGTGTTCACGTTCCGCGACAGCTTCGACGCGCCCCACCACGACCACGGCGACTCGTCCGCTGCGGCGTCACCCGAGCAGGATTCATAAAGCTGCGCCAGCGGAGTCGTCGGGGCGCTCCGCCCGGTCCCGTGCTTCCAGATAGTCCGACGGAGCGGGCCGAGTCCCCGCGCTTCGGCGCACCCGGGCGTGCCCCGAGCCAACCACTGCGCTTGGGGTGACTGCTCCTCAGCGAACAAGCTCCACCCGCGCCCTCGCCCTGAACAGGCAAGAAAAAACCCGCCAGAGGCGGGTTGGAAGTACCGCGGAGCCGTCCTGCGCGCAAGGCGAGAGACGGCTCCCGTGCAAGCCGGTTAGATACCGATCGTGCCGCCGTCCTTGCGCGTCACCACCACGGTGGCCGAGCGCGGACGCTTGAGGCCCTTGTGGCTGCTGGTGATCCCAGGCTGGTTGCCGGGCCAGTAGCTGGTGAAGGTGCTGGTGGCGAAGTTGGCCTTCTCAGCATCCTCGCCCGGGTGCTGCACGTTGAAGAACAGCGTCTTGCCGTCGGGCGTGACCACCACGCCCGTGATCTCGCAGTCGAACGGGCCGACCAGGAAGCGGCGCACCGTGGCCTCGGTGGGCTTGGAGCCCATGATCGTGGCCTGGCCCTCCTTGGTGGTGACCTTGCCGCCGTCACCGACCTTGCCGGGAATGGCGGCCAGCATCATGCAGTTGGTCACATCGGTGTAGGAACCGTCGTCGGTCTGGATCCACAGCAGGCCGCCGGCATTGGCGCTGCGCTGGTCGAAATGCAGGCCGTCGGGGCTGGAGAAATCGTTCACGGCGGTCAGGCCCGACAGGTTCTCGCTCTGCTTGTTGTCGCTGCGCGCGCCGAACAGGTACACGTCCCACTGGAACTTGGTACCCGCCTGGCCGCCCTCTTCCTTCCAGCGGATGATGTGGCCATTGGTGTTGCCCACGCGCGGGTTGGCAGCGTTCAGCGTGGCGGCCGTGCGCTGCGAGTTGTTGGTCATGGTCATGTACACCTCGTTGTTCAACGGGTTCACGCCACCCCACTCGGGACGGTCCATCTTGGTCGCGCCGCGGGCATCGGCCGCCAGGCGGCAGTGCATGACCACGTCGGCCTGGTCGGCGAACGGGTACAGCGCGTTGGTGGCGTCGATGCCGTTCTTGCCGAACGTCAGTTCCAGCCACTCGCCGCTGCCATCGTTGTTGAACTTGGCGGCGTACAGCGTGCCCTTGTCCAGGTACTTGGCACCGGCAGCCACGCCGCCGTTGATGTCCTTCGGATCCCACTTGGCATCGGACACGAACTTGAACACGTACTCGTTGCGCGCATCGTCGCCAGAGTAGATGACGATCGGCTCGCCGGCCTTGGCGGGTGCTGGCCATGCCCCTTCATGGTTGAAGCGGCCCAGCGCCGTGCGCTTGACGGGCTTGCTGTCGGGGCGGAAGGGGTCGATCTCCACCACCCAGCCGAAGGTGTTGAAGATGTTGCGATAGTCCTCAGCGGCGCTGGCGGCGCTCACCTTGCTGTTCCAGCGCTGGTACTGCTCGCCCTCGGCGGTGTCCCACAGGTAAGGGCTCTTGCGGTTCTCGGGCAAGCCATAGCGCTTCAGGGCCACGATTTCGGTGGCGGAGCGTTGGGCGTCGTCGCCGGCGGCACGGCCGATGACGTTCAGGAAGTTCTCCTCGCACGTCAGGTAGGTGCCCCAGGGCGTGTAGCCGTTGGCGCAGTTGTTGTTCATCCCGAAGGCTTGCTTGCCGTCCGGCGAGAGCTTGTTGAACAGCTTGGCGTTGCCGGCGGCGGGGCCGCCAAAGTCCATCGGCGTGGCCGAGGTGATGCGGCGGTTGTATTTGGAGCCGCGCACCATCTCCATCTCGTTGCTGCCGCTCTTGCGCTTGACTTCCACCACGCTGGCACCGTGAGCTCGGATTTCCTTGTCCACCTGCTCGGCCGGGCGCTTGCCGTCCACCGTGATGCGCCCCGTGGGATGCAGACCATAAGGCGCAACCACATACTCATGGTTCACGCACAGCAGGCCGCGGTCGGAGCGGCTGGGGTCGAACTTGCCGTCGTCGGACATGCCGAAGTAGTACATGCCGTCGTGGCCGTCGCCGATGCGGCGGTCATAGGACTCGGCCGTCTCGGAGCCATCGTCCTTCCAGGACTCGTCGCCATAGTGGATCGGGTCGCCCAGGGCGTGCAGGATGCTGACCTGGTAGCCCTCGGGTACCGTTACCAGGTCGGCGTTGCTCTTGGCGACGGCATTGAAGTTGAGGCGGATCGGCTCGGGTGCGGGAGTTTCGTCATCGTCGCTTCCACCGCCGCAGGCGCTCAGGCTCACGCCGCCCAGCAGAGCCGCAGTAGTGGCGCCGACACCGCCCTTGAGGGCGCTGCGACGGCTCAGGCGCGCGGCCAGGACGCTGTCGATGTGCTGGTTGGACGAATGGTTGACGATTTCATTGTCGTCGTACTCGGAAACGATCGTGGTGTTCATGGGTCGTTGGACTCGGTAGTGGCAATCAAGGTCCCGCGATCCTGGAGTACGTCTGTTGCGCCCGCATGACGTGTACATGACATCTTCAAGACACCGCTTCGCACACCGGGCCTTCCGTGCACACGCGAGGACACACAGGCCCACAGCGCCTGAGCGACGCGCGGGCCCTGGCCCCATCCCCTACCGCACCGGCAATGCCCCGATCACGATCTGCACGCGCCGGTTGCGCTGGCGCCCATCGGGATCGTCCCGCCCATCCGGCGTGGTATTGGGCGCGACAGGCTGGCGCTTGCCCATGCCGCGCGTGGCGATCGGCCGCCCCGTGTGCGACTGCAGCGCGGCGGCGACGGCGGCGGCGCGGCGCTGCGACAAGGCGTCGTTGTAGGCATCGCCCCCCTTGCCGTCTGTGTGTCCCACCACGTCGATGGGCGCCTGGGGGTAGCTCTTGAGCAGCTCGGCCGCCTTGTCAAGCGAGCGCGCGGCATCGGCGCGCAACTCGGCCTTGTCAAAGTCAAACAACACATCGGCAGGCAGGTCGATGGAGATGGCCTGCTCGGGCGTGGGCTGGGCCTGCAGTTCCACCAGCAGCGCGCGGGTCTGCTCCAGCCGCTGCGGCGGCACCTCGGCCGCGCGCAGCAGCGTGGCCGGCCCTGCCGCCGCCTGCAGCCGGGTTTCGGTCTCGCGCGGCACCAGGCCGCCATGCGTCACGTGCGGCTGCAATTGGGTCAGCGGGGCAGCGTCCGCTGGTTGCAAATGGGTGGGCGTCGCCGCGAGCGACTGGCCGCTGCGCCGCACTTCCAATGGTTGCGCCGCTGAGGCCACGGCGGCGCAGCACGCGGCCCACAGGACAGCCCGCCAGGCTGGCGAACACCGCACCGCCATCAGCCCGCCTGCAGCGGCAGGTCCATGGACAGCCCCGGCGCCACGATGTTGTCGCCATCGTTGCCGTCATTGAAGACCAGCTTGAGCGTGCGCGCGGTGGGCAGCACGCGGCCCAGGAAAACCAGTTGCCCATCCAGGGTCTGGCCTTCGCGGATGGTGATGTCCCGGTTGTGGTCCGGCCGCTTGACGTGAAGGCGCGCGCCGCTTTCGTCCTGCAGGTAGGTATCGGCCAGCGCCAGCATGGTGGAATCGGTGATGCGGTTGGCAAAGGAGATGCTCACATCCAGCACCGTGGCGTCCCCCCCGATCTGCACACTCTTGACGCGCACCGTCACCCCCGCCGGTGCCACGCCTTGCACGCCCAGCGGCAAGGTGCGTGGCGCGGCCGGAGCAGCACTAGGGGGAGCCGCAACCACCGCTGCTGCGGCAGGCGCCGCCGTGGTTGTTGCCGCCGGCGCCGCAGCCGTGGCGGAGGGTGGAGCCGTGGCCGGAGTCGGTGTGGAGGCCTGCACCGCCGCCGTGCCCGCCGGATCCTTGCAGCCCGCGAGCCACAACGTCGCCATGGCCACCGCCATCCAACCCAGGGTTCCTCTTTGTTCCATCCCCATCTCTACTCCTTGCGTGGTGCTTGACAGTGAACGCGCATCACAGGGCACTGGCGGCGTTCATTCCCAAGGAGCAATTTATTCGCGGCAATGCGTGCCAGCGGGGTTTCCTGTAATCAAAAGTTATCCCGAAAAATCGATGAGGGACATGCGCTGGCCCCATACGTCTCAAGCCCCACGCGGCATTCCCTGGGCGTGAAGCCCGCGCTGCCTCCCGATGTCGGGGAAATTTCAAGTTACTTTTGAATAAGCAAGACAGAAGGCAGCGATCTCTGGGCGAGCGCTTATTCGACGATGGTGAGCTTGGCCACCGACAGCGCCAGCCACTTGGTGCCGTGGCGCGGAAAGTGCACCTGCGCCCGCGCGTCGGCGTCCGCGCCCTCGATGGCCAGCACCTTGCCCTCGCCGAACTTGGTGTGGAACACCGCCAGCCCCACGCGCAGGCCATGGCCCGGCGCCGCCTTGACCGGGGGTACGGGGGGACTGGCGAATACTTCGGTCTTGAAGCCAAATTGGCCTCTAGCGCCCGACTGGTAAGCGCGAGCAGCTCCTGAATCAGGAGCAAAAGATCCAAACCCTGCCTGGCGCGGTGTGATCCATTTGAGCGCCTCCTCGGGTAGCTCATCAAAAAAGCGGCTCTTGACGTTGTAGCGCGTCTGCCCGTGCAGCATGCGCGTCTGCGAATGGCTCAGGTACAGGCGCTGGCGCGCGCGGGTGATGGCCACGTACATCAGGCGGCGCTCTTCCTCCAGGCCATCGCGGTCGCTCATCGCGTTCTCGTGTGGAAACAACCCTTCTTCAAGTCCGCAGATGAAGACCGCATCGAACTCCAGCCCCTTGCTCGCGTGCACCGTCATGAGCTGCACCGCGTCCTGCCCGGCCTGCGCCTGGTTGTCGCCCGCCTCCAGCGCCGCGTGCGTGAGAAAGGCCACGAGCGGCGAGAGCGTCTCGCCCGTGGGCTCGTCAATCGCCGTGCCATCAATGGGCACGTCCGGATTCAGCCCCTGACTCGCCGGGCTCTGGCTGAGCGTGGCCATCTGCTCATCAAGCGGCAGCGCCACCGCGTCGCGGCCAAAGCCCTCCTGCATCACGAAGCTCTCGGCCGCGCTCACCAGCTCCTGCAGGTTTTCCAGCCGGTCCTCGCCCTCCTTGTCCTGACGGTAGTGCGCGGCCAGGCCACTTTCATCGATGACCTGCTCGATGATGGCGCGCAGCGTCTGCCCCTGGCTGCGCTCGCGCATCACGTCGATCAGCGCAACGAAGCCGCCGAGCTTCGCGCCCGCGCTGCCCGGCACGCTGCTGACCGCATCCCAGAGCGAGCAGCCGCTGGCGCGGGCGCTGTCCTGCAAGGTTTCCAGCGTGCGCGCGCCGATACCGCGCGGCGGAAAGTTCACCACGCGGGCAAAGCTGGTGTCGTCGTGCGGGTTCTCCAGCAGGCGCAGATAGGCCAGCGCATGCTTGATCTCGGCGCGCTCAAAAAAGCGCAGGCCGCCATAGACGCGGTAGGGCACACCCGCATTGAAGAGCTGAGATTCGAGGACCCGGCTTTGCGCATTGCTGCGGTAGAGCACCGCGATCTGCTGGCGCGCCATGCCGCCCGCCGCCAGCGCACGGACTTCATCGACCAGCCAGCGCGCCTCCATCAGGTCGCTCTCGGCCTCGTGGATGCGCACCGGCTCCCCCGGTCCCTGCTCGGTGCGCAGGTTCTTGCCCAGGCGCCGGCTATTGTGTGCGATCAGCGCGTTCGCGCTGTCCAGGATGTTGGAGTAGGAGCGGTAGTTCTGCTCCAGCTTGATCTGCTGGCCCACGCCGAACTCGCGCACGAAGTCCTGCATGTTGCCCACGCGCGCGCCACGAAAGGCGTAGATGCTCTGGTCGTCGTCGCCCACGGCCATCACGCTGCCCTGGGTCACCAGCCGCCCATCGACCACGTCGCCAGCGAGCTGCTTGAGCCACAGGTATTGCAGGCGGTTGGTGTCCTGGAATTCATCGACCAGGATGTGCGCGAAGCGCCGCTGGTAGTGCGCGCGGACCGGGTCGTTGTCGCGCAGCAGCTCGTACGAGCGCAGCAGCAGCTCGGCGAAATCGACCACGCCCTCGCGCTGGCACTGCGCCTCGTAGAGCTGGTAAAGCTCCACGCGCTTTTTCGTCTCTTCATTGGGCGCGGGCACTCCCGCCGGGCGCAGCCCCTCTTCCTTGCAACCGTTGATGAACCACGCGACCTGCTTGGGCGGGTGACGCTCCTCGTCAACGTTGTACGCCTTGAGCAGGCGCTTGATGGCCGAAAGCTGGTCCTGCGCATCCAGGATCTGGAAAGTCTGCGGCAGATCCACTAGTTTGTGGTGCGCGCGCAGCATGCGGTTGCACAAACCGTGGAACGTGCCGATCCACATGCCGCGCACGCTGATCGGCAGCATCGCGGCGAGGCGCGTGAGCATCTCCTTCGCGGCCTTGTTGGTGAAGGTGACGGCCAGGATGCCGCCGGGTGAGGCCTGCCCGGTCTGCAGCAGCCAGGCGATGCGCGTGGTGAGCACGCGCGTCTTGCCCGAACCCGCGCCGGCAAGAATCAGCGCATGGCCCGCGGGCAGCGTGACGGCAGCGAGCTGCTCGGGGTTGAGGTGGGCGAGCAAGGGTGCGGCAACAGCCGGCACGGACGAATCAGGAAACATCCAGGCATTGTAAAAATGCCCGGATGCTCCCGTGTCAGATGGACGCTACGTGACGCAACAAGTGCTTCTGGACCTTGCCGCTGGGCGTGCAGGGCAGTTCGGCGCGAAACTCGTAAATGCGCGGAATCTTGTAGCGCGCCAGACGCGGCTCCAGGAACTGCTTGAGTTCATCTTCCCGCAACGCCACACCCGGCTTGGGTACGACGATAGCCGTCACCGTCTCGCCCCAGTCCGGATGCGGACGGCCAATGATGGCCACTTGCGCCACATCGGGATGCCCCGAGAGCGCGTCTTCCACTTCTCTGGAGTAGACGTTCTCGCCGCCGGTCACGATCATGTCGCGCATGCGATCGACGATGAACATGTAGCCCTCTTCGTCGATGCGCGCCAGATCGCCGCTGCGATACCAGCCGTCCTCGGTGAACGCCGCCGTGCTGGCCTGCGGATCGTCCAGATAGCCCTCCATCATCGACGCGCTGCGCAGGTGGATCTCGCCCACTTCCCCCGCCGCGCACGGGCGCCCATCGGGGCGGCGCAGTTGCAGCAGTACGCCGGGATTGCCACAGCGGCCGATGGAGCCCGCCTTGCGCTCGGCCTCCTCGGGATAGAGCACCGCGCCCAGGGGCCCCGATTCGGTCATGCCATAGACCTGCATCAGGCGGCTGGTACGGTAACCCGCCATCAGGCGCCGGGTGTTGTCGGCGCTCAGCGGCCCGCCGCCGCAGGCCCACATGCGCATCGCGCCGAAGTCATATTCACCTATGCCAGCCACCACCTGCAGCGGCGCGAGCAAGGCGATCGGCGCGCCGAAGGTGAAGGTGATGCGCTCGCGCACCAGCGCATCGGCAAACGCCTGCGGCGTGTATTCGCGCAGCAGGACATTGGCGGCGCCAATCAGCAGCGCGCCCAGGAACCAGTTGTTGAGCGGCGACGAATGCCAGATGGGCATGGCCGTGAGCACCCGGTCCGATGGCGTGAGCGAGACCGATGCCGCCGCGCACACCGCGGTCTGGAACAGATTGGCGTGGTTGTGCAGACAGCCCTTGGGCCGGCCCGTGGTGCCCGAGGTGTAGAGGACTTCAGCCAGGACATCGCCCGCCGGCGCGGGGTGCTCGGCCCCATATGGCTCGGCCTGAGCCATCAGCGCGTCAAGCGACGCCCAGCCCTCGGCATCACCCGCCGTCGCGAGCCAACGCACCCCGGTCTGCACACGCCGCGCCACGGGCGCAAGGGCGGCGTCGACCACGGCCACGCGCGCGCCGCTGTGTTGCAGCACGTACTGCACCTCCGGCGCCTGCAGCTTGTGGTTCACCGGTACCACGGCCGCGCCCAGGCGCCACGCGCCGAAGAGCGCAAACACGAACCCCGGCGTGTTCAGCGTGAAGATGGCGATGCGCTCGCCCGCCACCACACCCGCGTCGGCCAGCACGTGCGCCGCGCGGCGCGTCTGCTCGGCCAGTTGCGTGTAAGTCCAGTCGCGCCCGTCGGCGCGCAAGGCCAGCTCATGGCCTCGCGTGCGTGCGTGCTGGTCCAGTACCGAAACGAAATCGATCATCTTGATGGGTCTCCTCGCATGAAAATCTCTTTCAGGCCCTCACTCGACCCAGGCTTCACGCAGCAGCGCCGCCGGATCGCTGGTGCCGCAGTCGGCGCCCAGCACCATGCCCCAGTCGCCGCCGAAGCGGCTGGCGACGAAGGCCGCGGCGGCCTGCGCGCTCGCATGGCGCAGCATGAGGGCGGCCTGCGCCACCAGCACCAGCTCCTGCGCGAACCAGCGCGCGCGCCGCGCCAGTTGCTCGGGGTCGCGCAAGGCGGCCTGCAGGCCATCGAGGCGTGCCGCCACGCGTGGCTCTGCGCCCAGCTGCGCGCGCAGGTCCTGCAGCAACTGCAACGCCGCCTGCGGCTCGCGCGAGACGGCGCGCAGCACATCCAGGCACATCACGTTGCCCGAGCCTTCCCAGATCGAATTGACCGGCGCCTGCCTGAAGAGCCGCCCCATGGGGCCGGTTTCCACGTAGCCATTGCCGCCAAAGACTTCCATCGCCTCGCCCGTGAAGGCCACCGAGCGCTTGCAGTTCCAGAACTTGGCCGCCGGGGTGAGGATGCGCCGCCACGTCACGTCGGCGGCTTCATCGCTGCCATGGCGCTCGGCCAGATCCATCGCCAGCAGAAGCGCGGCCTGCGCCTCCAGCGCCATGTCGGCCAGCAGGACGGTCATGGCCGGCTGGTCCACCAGCGCCTTGCCAAACGCAAAGCGGTGGCGCGCATGGTGCAGCGCCTGCACCAGTGCCTGGCGCATCAGGCCCGCACCCGCAAGCGCGCAGTCGAGGCGCGTCTGGCTGGCCATCTCCACCGTCGTGGCAATGCCGCGCCCGAGCTCGCCCACGCGCACGCCCCAGGCGTCATGAAATTCCACCTCGCCGCTGCCGTTGGAGCGATCGCCCACCTTGTCCTTCAGGCGCAGGATGTGCACGCCGTTCTTCGTTCCATCCGGGCGCCAGCGCGGCACGAAAAAGCACGTCAGACCACCCTCTAGGGCGTTGGCCAGCACCAGATGCCCGTCGCACATGGGCGCCGAGAAGAACCATTTGTGGCCGTTGATCAGGTATTCATCGCCCCAGGCGCCACTGCCGGCGGCCACGGCCGTGGTGGTATTGGTGCGCAAGTCGCTGCCGCCCTGCTTCTCGGTCATGCCCATGCCGATGGTGAGTGCGGGTTTGTCCAGAGAAACCACGTCGCGCGCGTCGTACTCGTCACATGCGAGCTTGGATTCGAGCTGCGCCCAGAGCGGGGCGTTTTTTCTCAGCAGGGGAATGCTCGCCTTGGTCATCGTGCTCGGACAGGTGGAGCCGGCCTCGACCTGGCAATGCATGTAGATCGACGCGCCATACGCCACCCAGGCCGAGGGGCGCGCATCGAACATCGGCAGGTTGCAGATGCCGTTGCGCCGGGCGATCGCCATCATGCGGTGCCACGCCGGGTGAAAGCGCACCTCGTCGATGCGCGCGCCCGTCGGTGAATAGATGTGCAGCTCGGGCAGGTGCGTATTGGCCTCTTCCCCCGCGCGCAAGGTGTCGGCCGCGCCATACTCGGCACCCTGGCGCACGAGTTCCTGCGTGCGCCAGGTCGCGCCGCCGCGCTGCACCGCAGCCTGCAGCGGCGGGTCGCTGGTGTAGAGGTTATAGTCTTTGAGTTCCGGCACCTGATTGTCCGGGTGGATCCCCAACATGCGCTTCTCCTGTAATGCCACCCGGGCCCGGCCTGGATGGCGGTTTTGTTCAGGCTCCGGCCGGTCCAAGGGAGGCCCCCGCAAACCCGTCGGCAACACAGAAAAATTCTAGGCGGCACAGCCCCGAAACATGTTCGGATTCGACGGTCCATGAAACCCTCCAGAACCTCTTCTAACCAGGCCACGCGAAAACGCGCGCCAGCCGCCGCGCCGGGCACGCGTCGCAGGCCGCGGCAGGAGCGCGCGCGCCACACCGCGCGCGCCCTGCGCGAGGCCTTTGTTCAGGTTCTGGTGGAGCGGCGCAGCTACGCCGCCGTCACGGTGCGCGAGGTCTCGCTCGTCGCGGGCACGGCCATCGGCAGCTTCTACGATTACTACAGCAGCATGGACGATCTGGCCCGCGTGAGCCTGCACCTGCGCAGCAAGGCGCTGCTGGCGGCACTGCGCGGCGCAGGCGCCGAGCACGAAGGCGCGCCGCTGGCCATCAAGGTGCAGGCCATCGTGCGGGCCGTGCTCGCGCGCCACCAGCGCCCCCCCCGGGAGTGGGCCGCGCACTACCTGCTGGAGCGCCACTTTTCCAGCCTGCAGGCCTATCTCGCGATGTACGAACGCTTCGTGCAGGCCTGGGCGCACGCGATCAAGACCGCAAACGACTGGCCCGAGGGGCACAGCCCGGCCACGGCCGCCCTGGGCGCGCAAACCCTCCTCTACGGTCTGGTGGCCCACGCCTGCATGGCCGCACCCGAAGGCCCCGACATGCAGGCGCTCGAGCGCACCGCCACCCGCGCCATCATCGCCTGCGTGCACGCAGCGCAGGACGAGTGAGCACCACAAGCCGGGCAAAGGACCTACAATCGCGCACCGGGCCCAAGTTTCTTGACGCCCGGTTTTTTGTGCCCGCGCACAGCGGGGTTCGATGAGGCCGCAGCCACCGGTCCATCCGCGAAACCGGTCTTCAGGCCAAGCGCCCCATCGCCCGCGAAATCCCTCGCGCGCGACCTCTACAGGAGCTTGGAACCTCATGGAAATCTTCGACTACGACAACATCCTGCTGCTGCCGCGCAAGTGCCGCGTGGAAAGCCGCTCGGAGTGCGACACCAGCGTGGAGCTGGGCGGGCGCCGCTTTCGCCTGCCCGTGGTGCCCGCCAACATGAAGACGGTGGTCGACGAGAAGATCTGCACCTGGCTGGCGCAGAACGGCTACTTCTACGTCATGCACCGCTTTGACCTGGACAACGTGCAATTCGTCAAGGACATGCATGCGCAAGGGTGCTTCGCATCGATCTCGCTCGGGGTGAAGCAGCCCGACTACGACACGGTGGACCGCTTTGTGGCCGAGGGCATCTGCCCCGAGTACATCACCATCGACATCGCGCACGGCCACGCCGACAGCGTGAAGAACATGATCACGTACCTGAAGGCCAAGATCCCCGCGGCCTTCGTGATCGCCGGCAACGTGGGCACGCCCGAGGCCGTGATCGACCTGGAGAACTGGGGCGCGGACGCGACCAAGGTAGGTATCGGCCCCGGCAAGGTGTGCATCACCAAGCTCAAGACCGGCTTCGGCACGGGCGGCTGGCAGTTGTCGGCGCTGAAGTGGTGCGCGCGCGTGGCCACCAAGCCCATCATTGCCGACGGCGGCATCCGCAGCCACGGCGATATTGCCAAAAGCGTGCGCTTTGGCGCCACGATGGTGATGGTGGGCTCGCTGTTCGCGGGCCACGAAGAATCGCCCGGCAAGACCGTGGAAGTGGACGGCGAGCTGTACAAGGAGTACTACGGCTCGGCATCCGACTTCAACAAGGGCGAGTACAAGCACGTCGAGGGCAAGCGCATCCTGGAGCCCATCAAGGGCAAGCTGGCGGACACCCTGACCGAGATGGAACAGGACATCCAGAGCTCCATCAGCTATTCGGGCGGCAAAAAGCTCATGGACATCCGCAAGGTGAATTACGTGATCCTGGGCGGCGACAACGCTGGCGAGCACCTGTTGATGTAAATTTTTCGGCCGACGTCGCAGCGAGGCAAAAAAATGGTGCATAATCCATGGCTGTGCTGCAACGCGGCACCTCTGAAAAGAGAGGGCTCTTAGCTCAGTTGGTAGAGCAGCGGACTCTTAATCCGTTGGTCGAGTGTTCGAGTCACTCAGGGCCCACCAAAGACAGCCAAGCCGAATCCGCAGCGCGGATTCGGCTTTTTTCATGGCGATCTGGGCTCCACGCCAGCCCGGCTCTCCCGCCCCTTCGCCCGCTTGATGCGGGCCTTCTCCTCCCCACCTATTCAGGCCCATCGCACCCCTGGCGCCCATCGCGGCCCCCGGGCGGCGCGGCGGACGCGCAACAGAGCGGCTTCAGAGAGGCGAGCAGCCTGTTGGTTGCGAACGCGCTGCTGCAGGGCTTGCCGGCGCCGGCATTGCAGGATCTGGCCCAGCATGCCCTCGCGCGCACGCACCCCGATGGGGAAACGCTGTTCCACGAAGGCGAAGCCGCCTGCCACTGCCTGCTGGTCGCGCAGGGTGCCGTGGAAGTGCTGCGCTATGACGCCACGGGCGAGGAGCGCATGCTGCACTGTTTCACCCCCGGGCAGTGGGTGGCCGAGGCGGCCATGTTCATGCCGCACGGGCTCTATCCGATGACGGCGCGCGCGCAAGGCGCCACGCGGGTCTGGCGCATTCCCCGGCAGGCGTTGCGCACGGCGTGCGAGCGCCACCCGCTGCTGGCGCTGCGGCTGCTGGAATCGCTGAGCCTGCGCCTGTACCACTGCGTGAACGAGGTGGACTGGCTCACCAGCAGCAATGCGCAGCAGCGCCTGGCCGCCTACCTGGTGGCGCGGTGCAGCGAGGGCGGCGAGCCGGTCGAGCTGCCCACCAGCCAGCGGCACCTGGCGGCGCGCCTGGGCATCCGCGCCGAGACGCTGAACCGCCTGCTCGCCCAGTGGCAGGCCAAAGGCTGGATCCGCGGCGAGCGGCGCACCTGGCGCCTGTGCGATGCACACCAGCTGCGTCAACTCGCCGCGCCCGGCACGCGCACGTTCTGACGCCCTGGCCACAGGGCCGCAACTTGGGTGGCTGGCGGCTGGCCGGCGCGCCCTCACCCACCGATAATGCGCCCACCATGCACATCCTGCGCAACGCCCGTCACCTGGCACGCCTGTTGTTGGCGTGCTTTGCCGTGTCGCTGGGCGTGGCGACGGCAGCGCCCTTCGTGCAGGCAGGCCATTTAGAGCGCGTCTGCACCGCCTCGGGCGAGGAGCGCTGGGTTGCCGCCGGCAACAGCGCGGTGGGCACCAACGATGCCTCCGACCCCGCGCATGCGCTGGACTGCGCCCTGTGCCTGCCGCCCCTGCTGCCCGCTCTGGATGCACCCCCGTGGCGCGGCCTGCAGCAGCTCCCGCATGTCCCATCTGCGGATGTGGTGCGCCAGACCCATGTACCGGCGCTCAGCCGCGCGCCTTTCCCGCCGCGCGCCCCGCCTGCGGCGCCACTCGCCCTCGCACCGTTTTGAAAACGGCGGGCACGGGCCACCGTGCACCCTCACTCTTCTCGCATACCACGGCAGCGCTGACCGCCTGCCCCATCGTTTATTCAAGGATTTTTCATGTTCTCCCAATCGCTCGTCTCCCGCTTCGCCATCGCCGCCACCCTGCTCGTGGCCGGCGCAGCCCACGCCCAGGTCACCGTGCAGGACGCCTGGGTGCGCGCCACGGTGCCGCAACAGAAGGCCACCGGCGCCTTCATGCGCCTGACGGCCGCGCAGGATGCCCGACTGGTCAGCGCCAGCAGCCCGGTGGCCGGCGTCACCGAAGTCCATGAAATGAAGCTCGTGGACAACGTGATGAAGATGCGCCCGCTGCCCGCGCTGGACCTGCCAGCCGGCCAGGCCGTAGAACTCAAGCCCGGCGGCTACCACATCATGCTGCTGGACCTGAAGCAGCCCGTCGCCCAAGGCTCGACCGTGCCCCTGACGCTGGTTTTCGAAGCCAAGGATGGCCAACGCACGACACAGGAGTTGCAGGCGCCCGTGCGCGCCGTCAGCGCCACGGCCGCACCGGCCATGGGCCATGGCAAGCCGCACGGCGGCCATTGAGACTCATCCGGTACGGCTGAAGGCTTTTTAGACCTCTAGCGCTTGCACAGCAAGCGCTGACAGCTATCAATAGCATAGCTTCCACACGCACCCATCGCGGGCGCGGACGAGGGGCTTGGCCGATAATGCGGCGCTTTGCACGGCGCCTGCGTTGCGCGCCCTCCCCCGATTTCCCACACCATGCACTCTGACGCGGAACACCTGTGGCGCGCGCCGCGCTGGGCACTGGCCATCCTGCTGGCTCTGCTGGGCATGGTGGGGCCGTTCGCCATCGACACGTACCTGCCCGCCTTCCCCGCCATCGCGGGCGCGCTGCAGGCCACACCGGTGCAGATGCAGCAGACGCTGTCGGCCTACCTGTTCGCGTTCGCCTTCATGACGTTGTTCCATGGCTCCCTGTCCGACAGCTTCGGGCGTCGGCCCGTGGTGCTGTGGGGCCTGGCCGTTTTCACGCTCGCTTCCCTGGGCTGCGCGCTGTCGCAGAGCATCGGACAGTTGGTAGCGTTCCGGGCGCTGCAGGGCCTGTCGGCCGGCGCGGGCATTGTGGTGTCGCGCGCCGTGATCCGCGACATGTTCCCGCCCACGCAGGCGCAGCGCGTCATGGCGCAGGTGACGATTTTCTTCGGCGTGGCGCCGGCCATCGCGCCCATCGTGGGCGGCTGGCTGTCGGTGCACCTGGGCTGGCACAGCGTGTTCTGGTTTTTGACGGGCGTGGGCGTGCTGCTGTGGGTGGCCAACTGGCGCCTGCTGCCCGAGTCGCTGCCCGTGCACAAGCGCCAGCCGATCCACATGGGCCACCTGCTGCGCGGCTACTGGGAATTGGGCACCAGCCCACGATTCATCCTGCTGGCGCTGGCCAGCGGCGTGCCGTTCAACGGCATGTTCCTGTACGTGCTGTCGGCCCCGGCCTTCCTGGGTGAGCTGCTGGGCCTGGGGCCCACGGAGTTCTTCTGGTTCTTCGTGATCAACATCGCCGGCATCATGGGCGGCGCCTGGGCCAGCGGCCGGCTGGCCGGTCGCATCCCGCCCAAGCGCCAGATCCGCCACGGCTTCGTGATCATGCTGGCGATGGCGCTGCTCAACCTGGGCGCCAACCTGGCGCTGGCGCCGCATGTGTCGTGGGCGCTGTGGCCCATCGGCATTTTCTCGTTCGGCTGGGCCCTGATGGTGCCCGTGGTCACGCTGCTGGTGCTGGACCTGTACCCGCAGCGCCGGGGCATGGCCTCGTCGCTGCAGGCATTCGTGGGCGCCACGGCCAACGGCCTGGTGGCGGGCGTAGTGGCGCCGCTGGTCATGCATTCGGCCCTGGCGCTGGCGGCGGCCTCACTGCTGCTGATGCTGGTGGGGCTGGTGTCCTGGATCTACCTGCACCACCGCTGGCCGGACATCGGCCGCCACACCATGCACGTGGGCTGAGAGCGGCGCGCGGCCCCGTGTGCCGCGGCGACCGGCGCCCCTGGCGCCGCAGTCGTGCAGCTTCTGCGTCTACCTCCCCGGCCCCGGACCGGTGCACGGCCACGTCCAGCAACTCACCCCTCAAGCCGCAATAGCCTGCCTTCCGAGAGGTTCACGGCCCCGGCCCGGACGAACGGGTTGTTGATCTCCTGCGCGGCCCCGGTGCGTTTCGCGGGGAGTTGGCGCGCAATAAAAAAGCCAGCCCTGGACGAGAGGGCTGGCTTGTCATGGGGTCCGCGCTGCCGGCTTAGCGGTCGTTGCGCGCCGGGCGCTTGCCGGCACCGTGGGGTACGAACGGCTTGCCCGCGCCCTGCGGCTTGGCAAACGCGGGCTTGCGGCCAAAGTCTGCGCGGGGTGCTGCAGCGTCACCGCGGCCACCACCATGGCGGCCGGCGTCACCAAACCGGGAGGCTTCGCCAAACCCGCTCTTGCGGCCATAGCCTTCACCGTCGCGGCGGCCGCCGAAGCTGTTGCCACGATCGCCACCGCGCGGTGCGCCATAGCTTTCGCCAGAGCGGGGGGCTGCGCCGCGCGGGCCGCGGTCGGCAAAGCCGCCACGGTCATTGAAGCCGCCACGGTCGCCGAAGCTGCCACGTGGGTCACGGTCGCCATAGCCACCACGATCACCAAAGCCGCGCTCGCTGCCGCCGCGGCCAAAGCGCTGCTCGCGCGGGCCACGGTGGCCATCACGCCCGCCACGACCGCCGAAGTCTGCGCGGCCGCCTTGCGGGAAGCGCTGGGTAGGCTCCAGGCCTGCGACCACCTCGGCCTTGAACTGCTGGCGGCTGTAGCCCTCGATGTCGAAGATCTTGCGGCGGTCGCGGAACTCGGCAAAGGTCACGGCCAAACCGTCGCGGCCGGCGCGGCCCGTACGGCCGATGCGGTGCGTGTAGTCCTCGGCCTTCATGGGCAGGCCGAAGTTGAAGACGTGGGTGATGGTCGGCACGTCGATGCCGCGCGCGGCCACGTCGGTCGCCACCAGGATCTGCACCTGGCCATTGCGCAGCGCCATCAGGCGGCGGTTGCGCAGGCCCTGGCTCAGGGCGCCGTGCAAAGCCACGGCACTGAAACCTTCCTGCTGCAGGTCATTGGCCAGACCATCGCACTCCACCTGGGTGCTGGCGAACACGATGGCCTGGTCGATGGAGGCATCGCGCAGCCAGTGGTCCAGCAGCTTGCGCTTGTGCTGCGCGTTGTCGGCCCAGTACAGCATCTGCTTGATGTTGGCGTGCTTTTCCTGCGGCGTGTCGATCTGGATCTTCTTCACCGACGCGCCGTTGTCGTGCATCACCCGCATGGCGAGCTGCTGGATGCGCGGCGCGAAGGTGGCGCTGAACATCATGGTCTGCTTGCGCTGGGCGGTGAGCTGGTTGATCTCGGCCAGGTCGTCGGAGAAGCCCAGATCCAGCATGCGGTCGGCCTCATCGACCACCAGGAACTGCACCTGGTCCAGCTTGATCTGCTGCGACCGCTGCAGGTCCAGCAGGCGGCCCGGCGTCGCCACCACCAGGTTGGCATTCTGCAGCTTGGCGATCTGCAACTGGTAGGGCATCCCACCCACCACGTTGGCGATGCGCAGGCCCTTGCAGTGCTTGACCAGATCGATGGCATCGTGCGCCACCTGTTGCGCCAGTTCGCGCGTGGGGCACAGCACCAGCGCACCGGGCGTCGCCGCCTTGAAGTTGCGCGCCTGCGTGGGGTTCTTGCGCTTGGGGCGCTTCGGGGGAGCCTCGCCACGCGCGGCCGCCTCGGCGGCGGCGCGCTCGAAAGCGGCGCGCTCGGCGACTTCGGCCTCGGCCTGTTGGCGGATCAGCGTGTGCAGCACGGGCAGCAGGAAGGCCGCAGTCTTGCCGCTGCCAGTCTGGCTGGAGACCATCAGATCGATGAAGCTCGCGTCATCGCCCGAGCCCATGGCCAAGGGAATCGCGCGAGTCTGCACCTGCGTGGGCTCGGTGTAGCCGAGGTCGGCCACAGCCTGCACCAGTTCGGGCGCAAGGCCCAGTTCGATGAAGCCGGCGGGCAGAGCGGGCGCGGCGGTGGTCGGAGAAACAGGCGCCTCAATCGAAGCGGCCATAGGGGATTGGGCAGGCGCGATCTCGCCCTGCACGTGCATGGTGTCTGTCATGTCGTATGTATGAAGCGCGCGGGTGCAACCCGCGGCGGCTTCGTCAGTGGTTCATCAAAACATCAACCATCCAACGAAACCTGCACCAGCAGTGAGAGCTGGGCGGGTGGGTCATTGACGCAGGCACTGGAACGCTGGAAACCGTTCAAGGCCCGCAACCCATTGTGAGAAGGGAGATGCGCAAGGGCTGCGCGATGCGGCCAAACCTTCAGTCGGGTTTGGGAGTCGTTTTCACGCAAGCCTGCAATTGTCGCACGATTCGGGTTTTCCCGCAAACGGGGATCAAACGGCCAGCAGATGCGTGCGGTAGTGCAGTAGTTCATCGATGGACTCGTGCACATCGGCCAGGGCCGTGTGGCGCTGCGCCTTCTTGAACGAGCTGTAGGCCTCGGGCTTCCAGCGCTTGGCCAGCTCCTTCAGCGTGCTCACGTCCACATTGCGGTAGTGGAAGAACGCCTCCAGCTTGGGCATGTACTTCACCAGGAAGCGCCGGTCCTGCCCAATGCTGTTGCCGCACATCGGCACCACGCCTTTGGGTACATAGCGCGACAGGAAGGCGAGCAGCTCGCGCTCGGCATCGGCCTCGGTGACCGTGGAGGCCCGCACCTTGTCAATGAGGCCGCTGCGGCCATGCGTGCCCTTGTTCCAGGCGTCCATGCCGTCCAGCACCGCGTCCGCCTGGTGGATGGCGAACACCGGCCCTTCGACGCGCAGCGTGAGGTCGGCACTGGTGACGACCACGGCGATCTCCAGCAGGCGTTCGGTTTCGGGGTTGAGGCCGCTCATTTCACAGTCCAGCCAGACGAGGTTCTGGTCGGATTTGGCAAGCGCGGGAACAGTAGGGTTGGCAGTGTCAGACATGCCGGGAATTGTCGCCGATGGCCTAAACTCGCGCGCAGATGCAGCCTCCTTCCGCCTCCCTCCTCTCGCCATCCCACCTGACCACACTGGTGTTCGCCGGACTGCTGCTCGCAGGCCTTGCCTTGCGCCTGTGGCTGGCCACACGCCAGATCCGCCACGTGGCGCAGCACCGCGGCGCCGTGCCCACGGCCTTCGCCCACCGCATTCCGCTCGCCGCGCACCAGAAGGCGGCCGACTACACCATTGCCAAGGCGCGCTTCGGCCTGCTGGAAATGGCGCTGACTACCGCCGTGGTGCTGGGCTGGACGCTGCTGGGTGGGCTGGATGCGCTGAACCAGGCGCTGCTGTCCTGGCTGGGCGGTGGCATGCTGCAGCAGTTGGCGCTGCTGGCCTGCTTCGTGCTCATCGGGGGTGCCGTCGACCTGCCCGTCGCGCTGTACCAGACCTTCGTGATCGAGCAGCGCTTCGGCTTCAACCAGATGACCCCGCGCCTGTGGCTGGCCGACCTGCTCAAGTCCACGCTGCTGGGCGCGGTGATCGGCCTGCCGATCGCGGCGCTGATCCTGTGGCTCATGGGTGCCGCCGGACCGCTGTGGTGGCTGTGGGCCTGGGGCACGTGGATGGGCTTCAATCTGCTGCTGATGGTGGTCTTCCCGCTGTTCATCGCGCCGCTGTTCAACAAGTTCCAGCCACTGGAGGACGAATCGCTCAAGGCGCGCGTCACCGCGCTGATGCAGCGCTGCGGCTTCGCAGCCAAGGGCCTGTTCGTGATGGACGGCAGCCGCCGCAGCGCGCACGCCAACGCCTATTTCACCGGTGTGGGCAAGGCCAAGCGCGTGGTGTTCTACGACACGCTGCTCAAACAGCTGTCGCCCGGCGAAGTGGAAGCCGTGCTCGCGCACGAACTCGGCCACTTCAAGCACAAGCACATCACGCGGCGCCTGGTCGGCATGTTCGCCATCAGCCTGGCGGGCTTTGCGCTGTTGGGCTGGCTGTCCACGCGCACGTGGTTCTACACGGGCCTGGGCGTGCAACCCAACCTGATGCTGCCGGGCGTGCCCGGCGCCGCGCCCAACGACGCGCTGGCGCTGCTGCTGTTCCTGCTTGCAGCGCCCGTGTTCACGCTGTTCGTCACGCCCGTACTGGCGCAGCTCTCGCGGCGCCATGAGTTTCAGGCCGATGCCTACGCTGCGGCCCAGAGCAGCGGCGACGACCTGGCGTCCGCCCTGCTCAAGCTCTACGAAGACAACGCCTCCACGCTCACGCCCGATCCGGTGTTTGCGAAGTTCTACTACTCCCACCCTCCCGCCACGGAGCGCCTGGCGCGTCTGCCCGTGGCCTTGCAGCCATGAATTCTATGTTCCCCAAGAAAGACTGGTCCACACAAACCAGGCGCGCGCTCACAGCTACTGAAATAGTAGCAAAACTGGTCGATCTGCCGGGCTGGCAACTGTCCGGCGACGGCGCCGATGTCGCCATCGAGAAGACCTACCGCTTCGCCAACTACCACGAGACCATGGCCTTCGTGAATGCCGTGGCCTTCATTGCCCATGCGCAGGACCACCACCCCGATCTGTCGGTGCACTACGGCCGCTGCGTGGTGCGCCTGAACACGCATGATGTGGCCGGCATTTCGGCGACCGACATCGATTGCGCGACGCGCATCGATGCACTGCTCGCACCCTGAGCCCATGGCCCAAGCCCCTGCGCGCCTTGAAGGCCTGGTGGTCGCCAGCCACGGCCGCCATTGCGTGGTGGAGAGCGCGGGCGGCGAGCGCCGCATCTGCCATCCGCGCGGCAAGAAGAGCCAGGCCGTGGTGGGCGACCGCGTGCTGTGGCAGCCCGCCGCGCCCGGCCAGGGCCGCGGCCATGGCGACGAGGGCACCATCGAAAAGGTGCTGGAGCGGCGCAACCTGCTGTACCGCCAGGACGAGGTGCGCACCAAGTCGTTCGCCGCCAACCTGGACCAGGTGCTGATCCTGATCGCGGCCGAGCCTGTGTTCTCCGAAAGCCAACTCGCGCGCGCCCTCATCGCCGCGGAAGCGGCGCGCATCACGCCGTTGATCGCGCTCAACAAGAGCGACCTGGTCGAGCCGTTCGCGCGCGCCTGGGAGCGCCTGTGGCCCTACCGCCATATGGGGGGCGAGCAGGACACGCAGCACCACTACCGCGTGCTGCCGCTGTCACTCAGCGAATCGGGGGCGGTGGACCGCGACATGCTGATGCACCTGCTGGCCGGCAAGACCACGCTGGTGCTGGGCCCCTCGGGCGCCGGCAAGAGCACGCTGGTCAACCTGCTGGTGCCCGGCGCCTCGGCGCAGACGGGCGAGATCTCGCAGGCCCTCAATTCGGGCCGCCACACCACCACCACCACCACGCTGTACTGGATCGACCCGCAGCGCACTACGGCGCTCATCGATTCGCCCGGCTTTCAGGAATTTGGATTGCGCCACCTCGCGCCCACCGATCTGGCGCGCTACATGCCCGACATCGCAGCCCATGCCGAGGGTTGTCGCTTCTACAACTGCACCCACCTGCACGAGCCCGGGTGCGCGGTGCAGGCCCAGGTGCGTGACGAACAGGACGCGCAGGCCATCAGCCCCCAGCGCTACCGCATCTATGGCGAGTTGTTCGCGGAGTTGAGCGAGAGCCCCTACTGAGTTTGAAGCAAAAAGTGGCTTTTGCGCTTATACAGCATGCGCTGACAGCTATTAAATAAGGAGCATCACCCCAGCAGCCGCGCGAAGGTGAGCAAGGCCAGCAGCAGCATCCACACCACGACCGAGCGCCACACCAGCCCCACCACGCTGCGCAGGTGGCCTACCTCGGGCTCGCGGCCAGGAGTACTGTCGCTGTCGCCAATGTCGGCGTCCACCTCGAAGCCCGGCTGCACCTGCGCACCTGCGCGGCTGCGCAGCGCCTCGCCGCCCAGGCGCACATTGATGGCCCCGGCGGTTGCCGCCAGCACCACGCCATCGTTGTCGTTGGGGAAGCGCTGTGCGTGGAAGCGCCAGCCCTCGATGGCCTCCTCGAAGCTGCCCACCACGGCAAAAGACAACGCCGTCAGCCGTGCGGGAAGCCAGTCGATCACCGTCCATGCCTGGGCCGCGGCCTGCTGCAGCGACTCGCTGGGCGGCTGCGTCGCCTCGCGCGCACGCGCGCCCCAGTAGCGCGACACGAACTCCGCCAGGCGGTAGAGCACCGCCCCGGTCGGGCCCAACCCCAGCGCCGCAAGGATGGAGAACCACGCCAGCACGCCAAACACATGACGGTGCGCCGCAATCACCGAGTACTCGATCACGTGGCGCACGATCTCGCTGCGTGGCAGCTCGCTCACCTCCACCTGCTTCCACTGCGCCAGGCGCGCCCGCGCATCGGCCGCGTCGCCCTCCTCCAGCGCGTCGCGTATCCCCGTGAAATGGTGGCTGAACTGGCGAAAACCCAGCGTCACGTAGAGCACGGCCACGTTCCAGACCAGGGCGAACGGCCACCCCAGCCAGTGCAGCAGCGCCAGGTGCACCGCCAACACCACCAGCGGTGGCACCAGCACGGCCAGTCCCCAGGCCACCCAGCCGTGGTGCGACTGCCCCGCATCGAAGTTGCGGTTCACCGACACCGCCCAGGCACGCAGTCCTGCATGGATGGGGTTGCTGCGCGCGAGCGGTCTCGCCTGCTCGATCAGCAATGCGAACAGGATGGCAAAGAAACTCATGCAGCAATCATACTGGCGCTTGTTACAAGGCCCAACACCACGGGCGACAGCGCGGCAGCCTCGCTGCGGCGCCCCCTTCAGGCCATCATGAAACGGTAGAAGTTGCGCAGCATGCCAGCCGTGGCACCCCAGATGTAGCGCGTCGTCGCGCCGTCCTGGTAGGGCATGGCGAACCATTCGCGCTGCGCGCCTTGCCACTGCAGCCGGTGACGCTCGTGGTGCGCGGGGTTGAGCAGGAAGTCCAGCGGCACCTCGAACACGTCGGCCACCTCGTACGGGTTAGGCTGGAGCGCGAAGCCCGGCCGCACCAGCGCGACCACTGGCGTGACGAGGAACGAGGTGCCCGTCACATACATCGACAGGTTGCCCAGCACCTCGACCCAGTGCGGCTCCAGGCCTACCTCCTCCTGCGCCTCGCGCAGCGCGGTGGCGGCGGCATCGCGGTCTTCGGGATCGGTGCGCCCCCCCGGAAAGGCCACCTGGCCGGAATGCGTGGACAGGTGCGCCGTGCGCTCGGTGAGCAATACCGTGGGCCGATCGCGCAGCACGATGGGCACGAGGACGGCGGCGTGCGCGGGCTCGCGTTCCGCGAACTTCTTCTCGCGCTGCACCTCAGGGGTCCAGGGCGGCGGCGCGGCAAAGCGCAGGCGCAGTGCCTCCGGCGTCTGTGCATGCGGGGGCACGGCGGGTAAATGGTCGTCCACCCCTACGAGCGGCACGGTGCGCGGATCGAAGTGAGGCAGCGAGGACAGCGAAGGCAGGGCCGCCGCAGAGGACGCGCCGACAGGACGATGAGAGCTCACGGGGGTTCAAAAAGAAAAAACCGCTACAGGCTTTCGCACTGTAGCGGTTTCGAGTCGCGCGGTGAGCGCAGCCGTATTTATGCGGCCACTGCAGCTGCCTTGACGCGCGAAGGCAGCTTTTCCTTGATACGCGCCGACTTGCCGCTGCGCTCGCGCAGGTAGTACAGCTTGGCGCGGCGCACGTCGCCGCGGCGCTTCACTTCGATGCTGGCGATCAGCGGGCTGTAGGTCTGGAACGTGCGCTCCACGCCTTCGCCGCTGGAGATCTTGCGCACGGTGAAGCCGCTGTTCAGGCCACGGTTGCGCTTGGCGATCACGACGCCTTCGTAGGCCTGCACGCGCTTGCGGGTGCCTTCCACCACGTTCACGTTCACGATGACGGTGTCGCCAGGCGCGAACGAGGGAATGGTCTTGTTCAAGCGGGCGATTTCTTCCTGCTCGAGGATCTGGATCAGGTTCATGGTTGGTTTCCGACGATCATGTCCGCGCCAGGATTGGCAGGGCGCCCCTATTGGCGCCTTTGTGGCTATGGTTCAGGCCCACAGCGGCCGGCCAGAGGATCGAGAACAGGCGATTATAGCAAGCTTGCGTTTTGCGCCAAGAGGGCCTCGTCCGCGCGCGTGAGCTGCCCGCGCTCGCGCGCGGCCTGCAGCAGGTCCGGGCGGTGGCGCGCGGTGATGAGCAGGCGCTGATCGCGCCGCCAGCGCTCGATTTGCGCATGGTGGCCAGACAGCAGCGGCGCGGGCACGGCGCGGCCGGCCCATTCCTCGGGGCGCGTGTAGTGCGGACAGTCCAGCAGCCCGTCCAGCGCGGGGTTGAAGCTGTCGAGCTGGTGGCTGCCCTCGTCGTGCAACACGCCCGGCTGCAGGCGCGCCACGGCGTCCAGCAGCGCCATGGCCGCGATCTCGCCGCCCGAAAGCACGAAGTCGCCCAGGCTGATCTGCGCATCCACATAGGCGTCGATGAAACGCTGGTCCACGCCCTCGTAGCGTCCGCACAGCAAGATGGCACCCGCGCCAGCGGACCAGTCCTGCACCGCGGCATGGTCCAGCCGGCGGCCAATGGGGGAGAACAGCACCAGGGGCGCCCGCGCCTGCTCGCCCTCGGCGCGATCGGCGCGGATGGCGGCCAGGCAGCGCGCCAGCGGCTCGGCCAGCATGACCATGCCGGGGCCGCCGCCAAAGGGCCGGTCATCCACGCGGCGGTAGTTGCCCTCCGCATGGTCGCGCGGGTTCCACAGCCGCACCTCTACCTGGCCCGACGCGTAGGCGCGCCGCGTCACGCCGCTGGCAAGAAACGGCTCGAACAGCTCGGGAAACAGGGTGATGACATCGAAACGCATGGCACGCGGACAACCGCCTCAATAGTCGGGTTGCCAGTCCACGGTGATGCAGCGCCCCGCCAGGTCCACTTTGTCCACATAGGCCGACACAAAGGGAATCATGCGCTCGTGCGGCTTGCCTTCGTGCTCGTAGGCTAGCACCAGCGTGGTCTGCGGCCCCGTGGGCAGCAGGTCGCGCACGGTGCCCAGCGCCACGCCCTCGCGGTTGACCACAGGCAGGCCGATCAGGTCCACCCAGTAGTACTCGTCATCGCCCGCCGCGGGGAAGTTGGCGCGGGGCACGAAGATGCGCGCGCCGCGCAGCGCCTCTGCTGCGTCACGGTCGTCCACACCCTGCGCCCAGGCGACCACCGAGTCCGAATGCGTGCGCGCCTGCCGGATGGGCAGCAGCACGGTGCCGGTAAAAAAACTCTTGGCGCCCTTTTCCGCCGGCTGCAACAGCCAGGACTTGGCGGCGAGCAGGGCCTCGGGGTTGCTGCTGTAGGGCAGCACCTTGAACCACCCTTTCACGCCCCAGGCATCGGTGATGCGGCCCACCTCCACGGCGTCGGAGGGCAATTCGGCGGGTTCCAGGACAGGCAGCTGGGGCATGGCGGCGGGATGCGAGGGTGAGGCAAAGAAAAAAGGCGGGGTCCGTCAGTTGCACCAACGGAGCCCGCCCTTTTCGGGAGTGCGAACGATCAGGCGGCCTTCTGGGCGGCTTGCTTGATCAGACGGTCCACGGTGGGAGAGGGTTGTGCGCCCACGCCCTTCCAGTACGTCAGGCGGTCCTGGGCGATGCGCAGGCCTTCTTCGCCTTCCTTGGCAGAAGGGTTGTAGAAGCCCAGGCGCTCGATGAAGCGGCCGTCGCGGCGCACGCGCTTGTCGGCAACGACGATGTTGAAGAACGGACGGCCCTTGGAGCCGCCGCGGGAGAGTCGAATCACGACCATAATGAATCCTTCGGGTGGTTACACAGCAGTGGCTGCGCTCTGTTTTGCGGCGTTTGAGACACGCGACTTGGCCACCCGGCCAGCGACACGCTGCAAAGTCCGCGATTATATCCACAACACAAAAAAGATGCCCCTCATCCGCGCCAGCCGGGACGAAGACGTCGCCGCCATCACCGCCATCTACACCCACCACGTGCTGCACGGCACGGGCACCTTCGAGATCGACCCGCCCACGGCGCAGGACATGGCGGCGCGGCGCGCGGATGTGCTGGCCAAGGGCCTGCCCTACCTGGTGGCCGAAGAAGCGGGCCAGGTCCTGGGCTTTGCCTACTGCAACTGGTTCAAGCCCCGCCCGGCCTACCGTTTCTCTGCCGAGGATTCAATCTACATCGCCGACGCGGCGCGCGGCCGGGGCCTGGGACGGCAGCTGCTGGAGGCCCTCGCCATGCAGGCCGAGGCCGCCGGCGTGCGCAAACTCCTGGCGGTGATCGGCGACTCGGCCAATGCGGGCTCCATCGGCGTGCACCGGGCCGCAGGTTTCACCGATGTGGGCGTGATGCGCTCCGTGGGCTGGAAGTTCGGCGCCTGGCGCGACATCGTGCTCATGGAAAAGCCCCTGGGGGCGGGCGATACCACCGCCCCCGAATGAAGGCGCGCCAATAATCGCGGCCATGAAGAACAAGACTGTTGCCGCGTGGCTGGCGTTCCTGGGCGGCCCGCTGGGGTTGCACCGCTTTTACCTGTACGGACTGGGCGACTGGATCGGCTGGCTGCTGCCGATCCCCACGGCCCTGGGCGTGTACGGCATCCAGCGCGTGCAGCAATGGGGGCAGGACGACCAACTGAGCTGGATGCTGATTCCGCTGCTGGGATTCACGATCGCAGGCTGCGCACTGCGCGCGATCCTCTACGGTCTGATGACGCCCGAGCGGTGGAACGCGCGCTTCAACCCCGCTGCGGCGCCCGACGCCGCGCCGGGGCGGACGCACTGGTTCACGGTGTTTGCCATTGCGACATCGCTGCTGGTGGGCACGGCCGTGCTGATGGCCAGCATTGCCTTCAGTTTCCAGCGCTACTTTGAATACCAGATCGAGGAAGCGCGCAAGATTTCACAATGAAATCAGGCTCTAGCGCTTGATGGACAAGCGCGAGCAGCTACTAAAACGATAGCAAAATCACTCCAGCCTGGCAGATCGCGGGCGCCGCGCACTGCGGCATAAAACTGGCGTCCACCGGCTCCGCCGCCCCCGCAAAGGTCGTCAATAGAGCTGCAGGCTCACCCAATAGGCGATCGCCGCCACGAAGGCGCTGGCGGGGATGGTCAGGATCCACGCCCAGACGATGTTGCCGGCCACACCCCAGCGCACGGCGCTGGCGCGCTGGGTGGAGCCCACGCCCACGATCGCGCCCGTGATGGTGTGGGTGGTGGACACGGGGATGCCCAGCGCAGTGGCGATGAACAGCGTCATCGCGCCGCCGGTCTCGGCGCAGAAGCCCCCCACGGGCTTGAGCTTGGTGATTTTCTGGCCCATGGTCTTCACGATGCGCCAGCCGCCGAACATGGTGCCCATGCCGATGGCCGCGTAGCACGAGATGATGACCCACATGGGGGGCGAGGCATCGCCCGCCGAGGCGTAGCCCGTGGCGATCAGCAGCAGCCAGATGATGCCGATGGTCTTTTGCGCGTCGTTGCCGCCGTGGCCCAGGCTGTAGGCCCCGGCGGAGACGAGCTGCAGCCGGCGGAACCACTTGTCCACGCGGTTCGGACTGGTGCGACGGAAGACCCAGGCCACGATCAGCATCATCAACGAGCCCAGCAGGAAACCCAGCATGGGCGACACGAAGATAAAGGCCACGGTCTTGAAGATGCCGCTGGCCACCAGTGCGCCCGCGCCGGTCTTGGCGATCACCGCGCCCACGATGCCGCCGATCAGTGCATGCGATGAGCTGCTGGGGATGCCGTAGTACCAGGTGATGACGTTCCAGGTGATGGCCCCCACCAGCGCGCCGAAGATCACGTGGGTGTCCACCACGCTCGGGTCCACGATGCCCTTGCCGATGGTGGCCGCCACGCTCAGGTGGAACACGAAGATGGCGACGAAGTTGAAGAAGGCCGCGAAGACCACGGCCTGCGTGGGCTTGAGCACGCCCGTGGAGACCACGGTGGCAATGGAGTTGGCGGCGTCGTGGAACCCGTTCATGAAGTCGAACACGATGGCGAGCGCCACGAGCACGACCACGATCCACAGGGCGGTTTGTACTGTTTCCATGCTGGGAATGAGGGGGCGAGCCCTGCCAGGAATGCGAAGCGCAGGCCTGCGGCCGCGCCTCAGGAGTTCTCGAGGATGATGCCCTCGATGAGGTTGGCCACGTCTTCGCAGCGGTCGGTGATGGTCTCCAGCAGCTCGTAGATGGCCTTGAGCTTGATGACCTCGCGCACGTCCGGCTCCTCGCGGAACAGCTTGCTCATGGCGCTGCGCAGCACGCGGTCGGCGTCGCCCTCCAGGCGGTCGATTTCCTCGCAGGTCTTGAGCGCGGCCTCGGCCACGGCCGGATCGGCAATGCGCGACAGCAGCTTCACCGCGTCCTGCACGCGCTCGCAGCACTTGAGGCTGAGGTCCGTCAGGCGGCTGATCTCGTCCGTCATGTGGTGGATGTCGTACAGCGCCATGGTCTCGGCCGAGTCCTGGATCAGGTCGGCCACGTCGTCCATGGTGTTGATCAGCGAGTGGATCTGCTCACGGTCGATGGGCGTGATGAAGGTCTTGTGCAGCGTGCGGTTGACCTCGTGCGTCACGCGGTCGGCGGCGCGCTCGGCGTTGTCCACGTCCTGGTTGTACTGGTCGCGCAGGTGGGTGTCGCTGTAGTTCGCCACCAGTTGCGAGAACGCCCGCGCGGCCTCGACGATGCGGTCTGCATGCTGGTTGAACATCTCGAAAAAATTGCCCTCGCGGGGCAACAGCTTTCCAAACAACATGCCGACTCCTGATCGAACCTTCTGGCGGTATATGTGACGCAGAGATGACCAAAACGTGACAAATCTGCGAAAACCGCGAGTTTAACCGGCGCCAGACAGCCGCCCGGCGCACCAGGTCAAAGCGGATGCGCAGAGACCGGCGCCCCCCCGGCAGGGCCTGCGCGGCTCGGCTCCTACGCGCTGCGGAAGATGAAATACACCGCCCCGACGAGGCACAGACCCGCCCAGAGGTAGTCCCATTTGAGCGGCTCGTTCAGGTAGAACACGGCGAAGGGCACGAACACCGTCAGCGTGATCACCTCCTGCATGATCTTGAGCTGCCCCACGCTGAACTGCGTATGCCCAATGCGGTTGGCCGGCACCTGCAACAGGTATTCGAACAGGGCGATGCCCCAGCTCACCAGCGCCGCCACGTACCACGGGGCGGTGGCCAGGTTCTTCAGGTGGCCGTACCAGGCCATGGTCATGAAGATGTTGCTGGCAACCAGCAGCAGGATGGTCTGGAGGGGGATGGGCAGGGATTGCAGGGCGTGCATGGCGCGGCGGATTTTACAAGCCAAATCACACTCTAGCGCATATCCATCAAGCGCTGGTAGCTATAAAAAACAAAGCACCGCCGCAGCGGTGCCTGTTCCAGCGGCCAGCGGCCGCCCTTTCACTCACCCAGGTAGGCGGCGCGCACGCGCGGATCGCTGAGCAGATCCCGTCCCCCGCCGGCCATGGTGATCAGGCCGGACTCCATCACGTAGCCGCGGTCGGCAATCGCCAGCGCGCGGCTGGCGTTCTGCTCCACCAGCACGATGGTCACGCCCAGGGCGTACACGTCGCGCACCACCTCGAAGATCTTGTCCACCATAATGGGCGACAGGCCCATGGAGGGCTCGTCCAGCAGCAGCACCTTGGGCTGGCTCATCAGCGCGCGGCCCATGGCCAGCATCTGCTGCTCGCCACCGGACATGGTGCCCGCCAGCTGGTCCTTGCGCTCGCGCAGGCGCGGGAAGATGGTGAACATCTTTTCGATGTCGGCGGCAATGCCCGCCTTGTCGTCGCGCGTGTAGGCGCCCATGAGCAGGTTCTCGGTGATGGTCATGCGCGCGAACACGCCGCGCCCCTCGGGCACCATCACCAGCCCCTGCTTGACCAGGTCCCACGCACCCTTGCCCTTGATGCTCTGGCCCAGGTACTCGATGTCGCCATTGTTCATGCCCAGTGTGCCGGTGATGGCCTTCATGGTGGTGGTCTTGCCCGCCCCGTTGGAGCCGATCAATGTGACCAGCTCGCCCTCGCGCACCTCGAAGTCCACCCCCTTGACGGCCTGGATGCCGCCGTAGGCCACCTTCAGGCCCTTGACCTGCAATAGAACTTTGTTGGATTTTTCGGCCATGTCTTGCGTCCTTCAGTGCCCGCCGGTGCCCAGATAGGCCTCGATCACTTTTTCGTTCTTCTGCACGTCGGCAGGGGTTCCCTCGGCAATCTGCTTGCCGTAGTCCAGCACCGTGACACGGTCGCACAGGCCCATGACCAGCTTCACGTCGTGCTCGATGAGCAAGATGGTGCGGTTGTCGTTGCGGATGCGGTCGATCAGCTCGCGCAGTTGCACCTTCTCGGTGGCGTTCATGCCGGCGGCGGGTTCGTCCAGCGCGATCAGTTGCGGATCGGTGGCCAGGGCGCGCGCGATCTCCAGGCGGCGCTGGTCGCCGTACGACAGCGTGCGCGCCTTGAAATCGGCGTACTTGCCGATGCCCACGTAGTCCAGCAGCTCCTGCGCGCGCTTGGCGATGGCCGCCTCCTCCTCCTTGAAGCTCTTGGTGCGGAAGATGGCCCCGAAGAGCCCGGAATGCGTGCGGATGTGCCGCCCCACCATCACGTTCTCCAGCGCCGTCATGTCGGCGAACAACCGGATGTTCTGGAAGGTGCGCGCAATGCCCGCCTTGGCCACCAGGTGCACGGCGCGGGGCTCGTAGGGCTGGCCCGCCAGTTCAAAACTGCCCGCATCGGGCGTGTACAGGCCGGTGATGACGTTGAAGAACGTCGTCTTGCCCGCGCCGTTGGGACCGATCAGGCCATAGACCTGGCCTCGCTGGATGGTGATGCCCACGTCGGACAGCGCCTGCAGGCCGCCAAACCGCTTGGAGATGCCCGCGACCTTCAGCACCACTTCTTTCGATGTATCTGCCATGTTGTTGCTCTACCGGTGGTGTCAGGACTTCTGCGCAAGGCTCTTGCCATGCTCGGGCGCGGGCCACAGGCCCCGCGGGCGCAGCAGCATCACGATGATCATGGCCAAGGCGATCAACAGTTGGCGCAGGATGGAGGAATCCAGCCGCCCGTCGGTCATCGCCTGCAGCGGGCCGGCCACGTAGCGCAGCACCTCGGGCAGCGCGGACAGCAGCACGGCACCCAGGATCACGCCGGGAATGTGGCCGATGCCGCCCAGCACCACCATGGCAACGATCATCACCGACTCCATCAGGCTGAACGACTCGGGCGAGACGAAGCCCTGGAACGCGCCGAACATGGCGCCGGCCACGCCGCCGAACGAAGCGCCCATGCCAAAGGCCAGCAGCTTCATGTTGCGGGTATTGATGCCCATGGCCTTGGCGGCGATCTCATCTTCGCGGATGGCCATCCACGCGCGCCCAATGCGCGAATCCTGCAGGCGATAGCACACCAAAATGGTGACCAGCACCAGGAACAGGAACAGGTAGTAGTACAGCGTGACGGAGTTGATGTCGTAGCCGAACAGCTCCAGCCGCTTGCCCAGGTCCAACCCGAAGATCTTCACCGAATCGATCTGCCCCAGGCCCTTGGGGCCGTTGGTGATGTTGACCGGGTGGTCCAGGTTGTTCATGAAGATGCGGATGATTTCGCCAAAGCCCAGCGTCACGATGGCCAGGTAGTCGCCGCGCAGCTTGAGCACCGGTATGCCCAGCAGCACGCCGGTGCATGCCGCCAGCACCAGGGCCAGCGGGATCACCATCCACAGCGACATGTGCAGCCCGTCGGGGAAATTGGCGGCAAACCAGGCGAAGTTCTCCGTCAGGTGCGGCGAGGCCAGCAGGCCGAACATGTAGGCGCCCACGGCATAGAAGGCCACGTACCCCAGGTCGAGCAGGCCGGCGTAACCCACCACGATGTTCAGGCCCAGCGCCAGCATCACGTACAGCAGGGCCAAATCAGCGATGCGCACCCAGGCGTTGCCGAAGTACTGCAGCACCAAAGGCAGAACCAGCAGCGCAATGCCGCCCAGGATCCATTGGATCTTGAGGTTTTTCATGGTCGTTGGCTCCTCAGGCGCGGTCGGCCACACGCTCACCCAGCAGGCCCGAGGGGCGCAGCGTCAGGATGATGATGAGCACGATAAAGGCGAAGATGTCGGTGTAGTGGCTGCCCAGCACGCCCCCGGTGAGGGTGCCGATGTAGCCGGAGCCGATGGCCTCGATGAGCCCCAGCAGAAGTCCGCCCACCACGGCGCCAGCCAGGTTGCCGATGCCGCCGAACACCGCCGCGGTGAACGCCTTCAGCCCCGGCAAGAAGCCCATGGTGTGCTGCGCCGTGCCGTAGTTGGAGGCCCACATGATGCCGGCGATGGCGGCCAGCACCGCGCCGATGATGAAGGTGGCCGAGATCACCATGTCGGGCTTCACGCCCATGAGCGCGGCCACGCGCGGGTTCTCCGCCGTGGCGCGCATGGCGCGGCCCAGCCGTGTGTAGTTGACCAGGTAGACCATGGAAGCCAGCGCCACCACCGTCACGCCCAGGATCAGCACCTGGGTGGTGGTGATCACCGCGCCGCCCACTTGGAACGGCTGGGTGGGCAGCAGCGTGGGGTACGGTTTGTAGTTAGGCTTCCAGATGATCATCGCCAGCGTCTGCAGCAGGATCGACATGCCGATGGCGGTGATCAAGGGGGCCAGGCGCGGGCTGTTGCGCAGCGGCCGGTAGGCGACTTTTTCGATGGTGAAATTGAGTACCGCCGCCACCACGCAGGCGATCAGCGTGGCCAGCAGCAGAATGAGCCAGCCGGGCGCGCCCGGCATGGCCTCCTGCATGAGGCCGATGCAGCTCCAACTGGTCAGCGCGCCGACCATGAGCACTTCCCCGTGCGCGAAGTTGATGAGCTGGATGATGCCGTACACCATGGTGTAGCCCAAGGCTATCAAGGCGTACATGCTGCCCAGAACCAGACCATTGATGATCTGCTGCAGCAAGATGTCCATATGTTGAGTCCTTTGTATCGACTATTGACGTGCACACCAGCCAAGCACCGCGAATCGATGCAGCCTTGTGGGCCCGTTCGCCATCTAGCAAAAAAACCGCCAGGCAAAGGTCTGCGCGGGTTTGTGAAGAAATTGCAGTCAGAGGAAACACGCCGTCCCTACCACGTTTGGACGGGGTTTTCCCTTGATTGGAGGGCCCATCAGGCGGGTGCCGCGCGCATTAGGAATATTGATGATTGCGACGCGATCAGGGAATGCGCTTATTCCCAATGGTCATGGATTGGGCTGAACAATGCCGTGCAACGGGACCGTGGTCGGCCCGCCGCTAGCCCCTCACACAGCCACTCGAAGCCTAGGCGTCTGGGGGCATGGCGTCGGGGCCACCCTGCGCGGCCGCATTGCGCGCGCGCAGTTCATCGAGCTTTTGGCCGATCTTGATCTCCAGCCCGCGCGGCACCGGTGCGTAAAAGCCCGGCGGATCCATGCCATCGGGCAGGTAGTTCTCGCCCGCGGCAAAGCCGCCCTCTTCGTCGTGCGCGTAGCGATAGTCCTTGCCGTAGTCCAACTGCTTCATGAGTTGGGTGGGCGCATTGCGCAGGTGCAGCGGCACGGGGCGCGTGCCGTCTTGCTTCACGAAGGCGCGGGCCTTGTTGTAGGCCATGTAGCCCGCATTGCTCTTGGGCGCCACGGCGAGGTAGATGACGGCCTGCGCCAGCGCCAGCTCGCCCTCCGGGCTGCCCAGGCGTTCGTAGGTCTGCGCAGCGTCGTGCGCGATCTGCATGGCGCGCGGATCGGCCAGACCGATGTCCTCCCAGGCCATGCGCACGATGCGCCGCGCCATGTAGCGGGGGTCCGCCCCGCCGTCGAGCATGCGCACCAGCCAGTACAGCGCAGCATCAGGATCGGAGCCGCGCACCGACTTGTGCAGCGCGCTGATGGTGTCGTAGAACTGTTCGCCACCCTTGTCGTAGCGGCGCATGCGCTCGCCCAGCACCTGCAGCAGCCAGGCGTCTTCGATGCGCTCGATGCCCGCCTGGCTTGCGGTGACCTCCAGGGTTTCCAGCGTGTTGAGCAGGCGCCTCGCATCCCCGTCGGCATAGGCGATGAGGCGCTCCAGCGCTGCATTTTCAATAGCTGGTAGCGCTTGCAGCGCCTGGGCCTTGGCCACAATTTGCTTCAAGTCGTCGCTGCCCAGAGGCTGCAGCACATAGACCGCGGCACGCGACAGCAGGGCCGAGTTGACCTCGAACGAAGGGTTCTCGGTGGTCGCCCCCACGAAAGTGAACAGGCCGCTTTCCACATGCGGCAAGAACGCGTCCTGCTGGCTCTTGTTGAAGCGGTGCACCTCGTCCACGAAGACGATGGTGCGCTGCTGCATCAGCCCGTCGCGTGCGCTCTCGGCCAGCTGCACGGCATCGCGGATGTCCTTCACGCCGCCCAGCACGGCGCTGATGCTGATGAACTGCGCATCGAACGCCTCGGCCATCAGGCGCGCAATCGTGGTCTTGCCCACGCCGGGCGGCCCCCACAGGATGCAGCTGTGCGGGCGGCCCGATTCAAACGCCAGCCGCAGCGGCATGCCCGGCCCCAGCACATGCTGCTGGCCAATGACCTCGGCCAGCGAACGCGGACGCAGGCGTTCGGCCAAGGGCTGGTGGGCAAGCGGGGAAGCGCGACTCATAGCGTATCGAGCGGGCTCAACACCCCGCGCCCGCCCTTGCTCATAGAGACGGACACATTGCGCTCAACAGCCAGTTGGGTCAGAAAAGAGGTGACCTCCGGCGCCCCCATCTCGCGCGGATGGCGCTTGTCATGGAACAAGATGAAACGGCGCGCCCAATCCACGTAAGCCTGCTCGGTGCGAATGGAATAGTGCAGCACCCGGATGCGCTCGCGCATCGACTCCAGCAGCCGGGGCGGCTGTCGCACGGCGGGTTGGCATGAAACGGAAGGCGCATCCATCCGTGAAATTTTAGGCGGTCTAAATTACCGCTGCCATGGGCGTTTTTGGAGAGGCTTGACAGCCTGCTTGACTTAGGCCGCGGCCGGTCGATAGCATGCAGAGATCTAATTCTAGTTAGCCTGCCTTTTATTCCTGCTCATTTCAGCCCATGAATATTCAAGCGCCATTTACCCTCCCAAGCGTTTATCCGCTGGGTGTTTGGCGTTCGCTCGGGCTTCGCCTGCGTGGGTTGCGCCAGTTTCAATCCTTTTTGGCCTCTAGCCCTTGTACAGCAAGCGCAGGCAGCTCTTTTTTTCGTAGTCAGTGGCCTGTGCGGTCACTTTCGTTTTTGCGCTTTGGGTCTAACCCGGCGCTCAAGCCGACCCGCATACTGCGGGCGGCTTATCTTGTCCGTTAGCCATCACATTACAGAGGATGCCTCTTGTACTTCTACGTTGACGAGAGCGGGCACACCGGCCCCAACCTATTCGACCCCGACCAGCCAATGCTGTACTACGGCGTTCTTTCCAGTCAGGTCAACGTCGACTTCCTGGCCGAGGAACATCTTCAAAAATTAAGGCGTCAGGCGCAAGTGACGCGCCTTCATGCAAATGAACTTGGCAACGGTGGTTTAGTACCTTTGATTGAAGGGCTCGCTGCAATCCAACGAAGACTCGACTTTCGATTTGACCTTTATCGGGTTGCAAAGCCAGATCACGCGATCATTTGCTTTTTTGACCAAGTCTTTGACCATGGAAATAATCCCGCTATTACTTGGTCGGGTTACTGGACACCAATGCGCTATGTACTGCTACTCAAACTGGCGACATTATTCGACGAAGACCTTGCCAAGCGCGCATGGGAGGCTCGGATTGAAATTGATGATGCAAAAGCGGAAGCAGCACTTGTGTCCGTCTGCATGGATTTGCGTTCCCGGGTAGGAGAACTACCCGATGCTCGATCCCGGCAGCTTATCTCCGATGTCCTCACATGGGCTGAGAAAAATCCGTCCGAGATCTACTACAACACCAAGAGCAAGAAAGATCGGCTACAGGTCACGCCCAACATCATTGGTTTCCAGTCAGTAATGCATGGCATTGCCTCTCGCCTGAAGAAGCAACGGAAGAAGGAAGCCGCGATCATCGTTGACCAACAGTCTCAATTCAACAAAGCTCAGAAGTCTCTCTCTGAATACTTCGCTGCAATGAGTGGGATTCCGGCAGTTAACGGCCCAGGCCTTCCGGCAATCGATTTCAGTGGCATGCCGAAAACTCCCATCTCATTTTCGTCTAGTGCAACCAGTGGAGGGCTTGAGCTTGTCGACGTTCATCTTTGGGTATTTAAGCGCGTGATGGAAAAGAAGGAACTTGCCCCAGAACTGTATGCCCTCGTCAAACCACACATTCACCGAGGGCGCACAGATGAAATCTCGTTGAATGCACTCGCGGCCAGATGGGAACGCTGGTTTGAAGAATTGCCTGATCCCACTGAGGAGCAGATTGCGAAAGGGAAAGAGCTAATGGCAATCGATGAAGAAAGGCGCCTTCGTGCAGTGCGCGGCGATGGCTAACCTCTCATTCCACCGGACCTGCGCGAAAAGCCGCGCAGGCCGGTGAATTCAAACGTTAGGGGATGAATGCCGCTGTATACCTATGTCATTTCCTTCAAAGGCTCGACACACGTTGCACAAAGCAGTCACAGCAACTTTCGAGGCTTTATTAACTGGGTTGAAAGTATTTCCAACCTCAGCCCAGCTCTTAAACAAGAACTGGCGCACAAAGCGTATAGCGGAGATTTTTCAGCCATTGAAAACAAAAAACATGTCTGGAAAAAATCCATTGAAGTTGGCGGGAGTGAGCTTATTGTTCATGCAATTCAGACTCAGCCCTAACCCGGCGCTCAAGCCGACCCGCATACTGCGGGCGGCTTACCTAGCCCGTTAGATTTTTTATTAATCAAATCATGGCCTATCAAGCAACCGTAATTCCTGTAATGATTGCCTCCCCCGGCGATGTCGTTGAAGAAAGAGAATTAATTAGACGAGTGATACATGATTGGAATGACGTAAACGCCGAATCAACTCATGCAATATTGACGGCAGTAGGCTGGGATACACATTCATCCCCGGAAATTAGCACCCGAGCACAAGAGTTAATAAATAGCCGAATTTTAAAAAATTGCGATTTATTAATTGGCGTATTTTGGACTAGACTTGGAACACCCACCGGCGACTTCTCTAGCGGTACAGTCGAGGAAATAGATAACCATATCAAAGCAGGAAAGCCTGCAATGATATATTTCTCTTCGAAGCCGGCTGCCCCAGAAAGTATTAATGCAGATCAATATGAAAAAGTAAAACAATTTCGAGATTTATTAAAGTCCAAAGGTCTTATTGAAACATTTGATACGCCTGAGGAATTAGAGCGTAAGTTCTCAAAACAGCTACAAGTTTCTCTAGCCAAAAATCCATACTTAAGAGGCCTAATTGGAACTCACCCCACGCTTGGCTTGGTTGGAATTCCTAGCGTAGGCAGCACCTCTATTTCCATTGAAAACAAACTAACCAATGAAGCAAAGAATATACTCAAATTGGCGAGCACGTATCAAGATGGATTAATACTAAAAGTTTCCTATATTGGAGGGAAAACAATTCAAGTTGGAGGGGAGCAGCTTGGTGGTAATTCAGGGCGAGAGAGCGCAAAATGGGAATCTGCTTTAGATGAGCTTATATCATCGGGTCTAGTCGTCGAACGCGGTCATAAAGGCCAAGTCTTTGAGCTTACTCATAAAGGATGGGAAGTTGCAGATAAAATCTAACATTTCGTCGCAGACGACCGCCTACGGCGTCGGCTGAACTCAAGGCGTTAGGCCTCAGAAAGCATCAACCCTGTCCGTTCGGGCATCTATAAACCCAACGCTAATGCCAACATCCAAACCAAGGCGTCCAGTGTCTGCAGCGACCAAGGCCAAGCAGGAACAGGCTGCCAAGGAGCGTCGCATGGCAAAGCTCTATAGCAATCTGGATGCAGCGGTCGAAAATTTGAATCGGTTGATCGAGTCGGGAAAGTTTTTTGACCCGGTTCCCAAGAAGCAAAGTCGCAAAAGGTCCCCCACAGTCAAGCTTCCGGTTTTCATCAAGAAAGTCGGAGCGATCACAATCACATCGGACTAACCGCTCGACTATCACCGCTATGGCAGTTTCAAAGACAAGATAAAAACTGAGGGACTCTTAACTCAAGGTCAGATCCGCTTCACATACACCAACTCTCAAGGTGAAATAACCATACGTACTGTTAACTTGATCGCCGTCTATCCAGCTGAGTCACCAGAATACCTCGTTGGATACTGCGAATTGCGAAAAGAGGAAAGGACGTTCAGGTTAGTCAGCATTCAAAATCCAATCGACACGCAACACGAAAGCCCAATCTCCGACATGGAACGTTGGCTCTCTGATCGCAACCGCTAGTGCTTATGCCGCGCTACTGCCTAACCCGTCATTGCAGCGGGCTGCCAACCAGCTACGCTGGTTGGCAGCCGCTCAATTCCAACGTTAGCCCCATCACCCGCTTTATGCGCACAGCTACTCGTTCCAGCGCTCGGCCCTGTTCCAAAGGATTTCAAGCCTTTTTGGCCTCCAGCGCTTGTGTAGCAAGCGCTACCAGCTATCATTCTTGCAGCGCTGCGCCGCTTTCGTGGCCCAGCGCTTTTTGGTGGGCTGCGCCCTTGTCCAAGTCCGGGCGCTTCCTTTTGGCCTTCGGGTCTAACCCGGCGTTCAAGCCGACCCGCCTTCGGCGGGCGGCTTACCTTGGCCGTTAGCACCGAAGAGAAATCCTGTCGCCGATGCAGGACGAAGAACTGATGCGCAAAGCCGGCTTCAAGCGCGTTTCCTTGTTCTACGCCGCTCTTACGTTCCGTGGTTGGGTAGCGTATGCCTAACAATTGGCATGGCCCGGGCTGCCTGACCAATTGGACAAGCCGACGCCGGCAAACTCCGCTTGCGGGTGCCCTCCGTGCTTCTCGATCCGGCGTGGCTTACCGCGAGTATTAGACGTTGGTTCGTGGCAGCAGTCGCGTGCATGCGCTACGCTAGCATGCGTTGCCGCCACTGTGCAGCGCGGCTGAGTTCAGGTGTTAGCTCTTCCTGTCGCCCGTATCTGTACCCCACCATGCCCATCCGCATCGTCCGCCTCGGCACTCCCCGCGCACGCGATGAAGGCACGCGCATCGGCACCGTGCGCCGCCCGCCGCGCGGCGTGCCCAAGGAACAGTTCGCGGCGCAGGACTGGTATGACGTGTGGTACCCCAACCTCTCGCCCAGCCCCGAGACCGTCAAGCTCGCCCAGGCCGCGCAGACGCCCAAGGAATGGGCGGCCTTCACCCAGTAGTTCCGCCAGGAGATGGCCACGCCGGAGAACCGCCACACCATCGCGCTGCTGGCCGCGCTGTCGCAGCACAACAATTTCTCCGTGGGTTGCTACTGCGAAGACGAGGCGCGCTGCCACCGCTCGGTGTTGCGCGCGCTGCTGTCCGAAGCCGGCGCACGCATCGCAGACTGATGGCGAAGCCACCGGGCAACACATTGCCGCGCAACGCATTGCCGCGCAACGCATTGCCGGGCAACGACCTGCCGCGCGTCGAAATGCCGCGTGTCGAAATGCCGCGGGCCAAAGCGCCGAGCGTCGAAGTGCCCCCCAACGAGCCGCTGGACGCGCTGCTGCGCCGCGTGCGCGCCTGCACGATCTGCGCCCCCTTCCTGCCGCTGGGCCCGCGTCCCGTGCTGCAGGCCGATGCACGCGCGCGCCTGCTGATCGTGGGGCAGGCACCGGGGCGCAAGGTGCATGCCTCGGGCATCCCCTTTGATGACGCGAGCGGCGAGCGCCTGCGCACGTGGCTGGGGCTGACGCGGGAGACGTTCTATGACCCGGCGCGCGTGGCCATCGTGCCGATGGGCTTTTGCTATCCGGGCCGTGGCGCCTCGGGCGATGCACCGCCCCGCCCCGAATGCGCCCCCGCGTGGCGCGTGCCGCTGCTGGCACGGCTGCCGAACATCGCGCTGACCGTGGCCGTGGGCCAATACGCGCTGGCCTGGCATCTGGCCGCGTGCCGCGGGCAGCCGCTGGGGGAAACCGTGCGCGGCACCTGCACCCTGCCGGATGCGCCCGTCCTGGCCCTGCCGCACCCCAGCCCGCGCAACAACGGTTGGCTCAAGCGCCACCCGTGGTTCGAGTCCGAGTTGCTGCCGCTGGTGCGGGCACGCGTGGCGACCGTGCTGGCGGTTTAGAGCAAAACAGGGCTCTAGCGCTTACCCTATAAGCGCTAGCAGCTATCGAAACAGAAGCATTTACTGCGAAAGCACATCCGCCCCCGCAGGCGGCTTGAACTGGAAGGTGCCTGCCGGCAGCGCCGGGTTGAGCTGCATGCCGGTGAAGCGGATCAGCGAGCGCTGCCCAAAGCTGTCCAGGATGTCCAGCGCCGCCAGTTGCTCCCCCGCGAAGCCCACGCGCACGCTCTTGAGCTGGCCGTCCTTGGCCTTGGGCGTAGCCAGCACCCACTGCAGGCCGTCCTGCTCGGGCGCCGACTCCAGCGCGAAGTCGGCGCGCAGCGCCGCCAGGTCGGGTGCGGACGCGAGCAGCGCCGCGGGGGTGCTGCCCAGCGCCTTGGATTGCGTGCGCTGGGTCACCTGGTTCAAGTCCGCGTCGTACAGCCACAGGGTCTGCCCATCGGCCACGATGAGCTGCTCAAACGGCTTGCGGTAATGGAATTTGAAGCGCCCTGGACGCTGGAACTCAAAACTGCCGCTGGAGGTCTTGGTGCGGCCCGCCTGGCCGTCCTTGGGCGGCGAGGTCACGGTCTGCGTGAACTCGGACCGGCCGCTCTGGGCGGTCTTCATGAAGGTTTCAAGGCTTTTCAGGCCGTCAGCCCAGGCGCAACCAGCGCCAGCAGCTATCAAAATCGCAGCAAATACTTTCTTCAACACCATTTCTCCATGCAAGCGGTTGCGTGGACAGCGGGCCAGGGAGCGTGCCCAGGCAGCTTTACTCGCTGCGCGCGGGCACCAGCACCTCGCGCTGGCCGCTGGCGGTGAGTGCGCTCACCAGGCCGGCCTTCTCCATGTCTTCGAGCAGGCGCGCGGAGCGGTTGTAGCCAATGCGCAGCTTGCGCTGCACGTAGGAGATGCTGGCCTTGCGGTCTTTCAGCACCACCTCCACGGCCTGGTCGTACATGGGGTCCTTCTCGCCGCCGCCTTCGCTGTCGCCAAAGCCGAAGCCGCTGTCGTCGCCCTCGACGGTACCGCCTTCGAGCACCCCTTCGATGTAGTCCGGCTCCCCTTGTTCCTTCAAGTAGCTGACGACACGGTGCACCTCGTCATCGGAGACAAAGGCGCCGTGCACGCGGATGGGCAGGCCCGTGCCGCTGGCCATGTAGAGCATGTCGCCCATGCCCAGCAAGGCCTCGGCGCCCATCTGGTCCAGGATGGTGCGGCTGTCGATCTTGCTGCTGACCTGGAAAGCGATACGCGTGGGGATGTTGGCCTTGATCAGGCCGGTGATCACGTCCACGCTGGGGCGCTGCGTGGCCAGGATCAGGTGGATGCCGGCAGCGCGCGCCTTCTGCGCCAGGCGGGCGATGAGCTCCTCGATCTTCTTGCCCACGACCATCATCAGGTCGGCCAGCTCGTCGATCACCACCACGATGTGCGGCAGCCGCTCCAGCGGCTCCGGGCTCTCCGGTGTGAGGCTGAAGGGGTTGGGGATGTGCTCCTCGCGCGCCTTGGCGTCATCTATTTTCGTGTTGTAGCCCGCGAGGTTGCGCACGCCCAGCTTGCTCATGAGCTTGTAGCGGCGCTCCATTTCGGCCACGCACCAGTTCAGCCCGTGGGCGGCCTGCTTCATGTCGGTGACCACCGGCGCGAGCAGGTGCGGAATGCCCTCGTAAACCGACATTTCCAGCATCTTGGGGTCGATCATCAGCAGGCGCACGTCGCGCGCCTCGGCCTTGTAGAGCAGCGACAGGATCATGGCGTTGATCCCCACCGACTTGCCCGAGCCCGTCGTGCCCGCCACCAGCACGTGCGGCATCTTGGCCAGGTCCGCCACCACGGGCGCGCCCACGATGTCCTTGCCCAGGCCCATGGTCAGCAGGCTCTTGGCGTCGTGGTAGACCTGCGAGCCCAGGATCTCCGACAGGCGGATGGTCTGGCGTTTGGCGTTGGGCAGTTCCAGCGCCATGAAGTTCTTGCCAGGAATGGTCTCGATCACGCGGATGGACACCAGCGACAGCGAACGCGCCAGGTCCTTGGCCAGATTCACGATCTGCGAGCCCTTCACGCCCGTGGCGGGCTCGATCTCGTAGCGCGTGATCACCGGGCCGGGCATGGCGGCCACCACGGTGACGTCCACGCCGAAGTCCTTGAGCTTCTTCTCGATCAGGCGGCTGGTCATCTCCAGCGTCTCGGGCGACACCGTCTCCTGGCGCGCCTGCGCGGCGTCCAGCAGGTCCACCTGCGGCAGGTTGCTGTCGGGCATCTCGCTGAACAGGGGTTTCTGGCGCTCCTTCACCACGCGGGTGCTCTGCACCACATCGGACAGCACGGGCTCGATGATGGTGACAGGCTGCGGGTGCTGCACCTCAATCTCGTGGCGCTCTTCCTGCACCACTTCCTCGCGCTCGCGCGCGGCGCGCCGTCCCACGGCCACGTCCTTGGCCTTCTCGCGCCGCGCCCGGCCGCGCTGCACCAGCGCATCGATGCGCCCGCCCAGGCGCTCGGCCAGATGCCCCCAGGAGAAACGGAACACCAGCGCCGCGCCCAGCACGACCACCACCACGCCGGCCAGGCCCGAGCCCGTGAACCCGAGCCAGCGCACGGCCAGCGGCCCCGTCATATAGCCCAGCATGCCGCCCGCATGGCCGGGCAGCAGGGCTTCGAACCGGTACAGCCGCGACCATTCCAGTGCCGTGCTGGCACACAGCAGCAGCGCCAGGCCGCCCCAGAATACGCCGCGGCGCTGCCACGGCGCGTGGCCTGCGGCGCCATCGCCGCGCATCCAGCGCGCCAGCGACGCAAACCAGGCGCGCACGCCCGCGGCGACGCACCACCAGACGGAAAAGCCCAGCACGAAGTAGCTGCCGTCGGCGAGCCACGCCCCGAGCCTGCCCACCCAATTGGACAGCGGCTGTCCATTGCCCGCACCCGATGTGGACCAGGCCGCATCCTGCGCGGAATAGCTCACGAGGGCCAGCAGCCAGAACACCAGGCCCAGCAGGCCCAGCACCAGGCCGATCTCATGGCCGAAGCGCGCCGCGCCGGTGCGTGGCGCCGACTTGCTGGAGGAAGAAGCGTTCAGGGTGTTGAGGGAGTACGTCATGGGATAAGAGCGCGCAAGCTTACCCCATGCCGACGACGCGTCTGTGTGCCGTGCGCTGCGTGCGGCAGCCCGCCCCAGGCCTGCCGGCTGCGCGCCTTTTTGTCACCGCGCTGCGCCAGCGCAAAGGCCGATACGCCCGCCCCGGCCGTGTTATTCATGGCTTCTTACAATGGCCGCGATTGAAAACCCGACCGCAGGCGCCCGCGCGGACCGGTTGATACTGGGGGGCCCGGCCCCAGGTTCTTACGGGGCACGCCGGTCGCCCGGCATAACAAAACCTTACTTTTCAGCCATGTCCACTACCCAACACGCCAAAGTCATGATCCTCGGCTCCGGCCCGGCGGGCTACACCGCTGCGGTGTATGCCGCCCGTGCCAACCTCAACCCCGTGCTCATCACGGGCCTGGCCCAGGGCGGCCAACTCATGACCACGACCGAGGTGGACAACTGGCCCGCCGACGTGAACGGCGTGCAAGGCCCCGAGCTGATGCAGCGCTTCCAGGAACATGCCGAGCGCTTCAAAACGCAGATCGTGTTCGACCACATCAGCCAGGTGGACCTGTCCAAGCGCCCCTTCACCCTTACGGGCGACAGCGGCACCTACACCTGCGACTCGCTCATCATCGCCACGGGTGCATCGGCCAAGTACCTGGGCCTGCCCTCCGAGGAAGCCTTCATGGGCAAGGGCGTGTCCGCCTGCGCCACCTGCGACGGCTTCTTCTATCGCGAACAGGACGTGTGCGTGGTCGGCGGCGGCAACACCGCCGTAGAGGAAGCGCTGTACCTGTCCAACATCGCTCGCAAGGTGACGCTGGTGCACCGCCGCGACAAGTTCCGCGCCGAGCCCATCCTGATCGACAAGCTCATGGAGAAGGTGGCGGCCGGCAAGATCGAGCTCAAGACCTTCTTCACACTGGACGAGGTGCTGGGCGACGCCACCGGCGTGACCGGCATCCGCCTCAAGCACACCGAAGACGGCCATACCGAGGACATCGCGCTGCAAGGCTGCTTCATCGCCATCGGCCATGCGCCCAACACCGACATCTTCCAGGGCCAGCTGGCGATGGAAAACGGCTACATCGTGACCCAGGGCGGCCTCAAGGGCTTTGCCACGCAGACCAGCGTGCCGGGCGTGTTCGCCGCCGGCGACGTGCAGGACCATGTGTACCGCCAGGCCATCACCAGCGCCGGCACGGGCTGCATGGCCGCGCTGGACGCGCAGCGCTTCCTGGAACAACAGGAATAACGCACTAAGCCCTGCCCACCCGGCTCCTGCAGGTTTCGGCATGCAGGGGCTTTTTGATATTCGGGCTATAATGCGCGGCTTTGCCAAAGCCTGCGCCTGCAAGTTGCAGCGCAAAGGCTGCGGCGACCGGGTTACCGCCACCCGTTCAAACTGGCGAGGTGAGGCTGACCGGCACGCTCCTGCTCTCGCGGGACTTCAGCGCCGGCAGCCGTTGCAACTATCGGAGTGTCCTGATGGCACGCGTATGTGAAGTAACGGGCAAGAAGCCCATGGTGGGAAACAACGTCTCCCACGCCAACAACAAGACCAAGCGCCGTTTCCTGCCCAACCTGCAGTACCGCCGTTTCTGGGTGGAAAGCGAGAACCGTTGGGTGCGCCTGCGCGTGTCCAGCGCCGCTCTGCGCCTGATCGACAAGAACGGTATCGACTCCGTGCTCGCAGACATGCGTGCCCGTGGCCAAGCCTAATTTCCTCAAGGAGAACAACCATGGCTTCCAAAGGCGGACGCGAAAAGATCAAGCTGGTGTCCACGGCCGAAACCGGTCACTTCTACACCACCACCAAGAACAAGAAGACGATGCCTGAGAAGATGTCGATCATCAAGTTCGACCCCAAGGCTCGCAAGCACGTCGAGTACAAGGAAGCCAAGCTGAAGTAATTCGGCCCGGCTCCTGTCAAAAAGCCGCCCGGCGTTGCGCCCGGCGGCTTTTTTCATGTCCAGCGTGGGCATAAAAAACCGCGGCACCCTTTCGGGTCGCCGCGGTACTGCGGTCAGAAGAGCCAGCCGCCGCGTCGCTCAGGCGTGGACCGCGCGCAGCTTCAGCGAAAACTCCTTGAGCGCCGCGATGCCGCTGGCCTCGGCCCGCTGGCACCAGGCTTGCAGGTCTGCGGTCAGCTGATCGCGCGACTGCGAGGTGTTGAGCCAGAGCTGGCGCAGCTCCTCGCGCATGGTGACCATCTTGTCGAGTACGGGGTGCGCCGCACGCACTTCGGCCAGCGTCGGCTGGGCCTGCGCAGGGACCTTCTCGGCGTCGCGGTGCAGCCAGCGCTTGGCGCGCTTGAGGGCCGACACGTCGGCCTTGCGCGCCTTGAGCGCGGCGATCTCGTCCTTGCAGGCTTGGCGCACGCCGCGTGCATAGCCAGCCATGACCTCGTAGCGGTTGGCGATGAGCGCCTCCAGCGTCTTTTCGTCGGCCACCGGCTTCACGGCGCCCAGGCGCAGCTTGGGCGGCACCTTCTTGACCTTGGCCCAGCCCAGGCGCTGCAACGCGCTGATGTAGAGCCACCCCACGTCGAACTCGTACGGCTTGACCGAGAACTTCGCGGCCGTCGGATAGGTGTGGTGGTTGTTGTGCAGTTCTTCACCGCCAATCACAAGGCCCCAGGGCACGAGGTTGGTGGAGGCGTCCTGCGCCTCGAAGTTGCGGTAACCCCAATAGTGGCCCACGCCGTTGACCACGCCCGCGGCCCAGAACGGGATCCACGCCATCTGCACGGCCCACACGGCGGCGCCCACGGCGCCGAACAGCACCAGGTTGATGACCAGCATCAGCCCCACGCCCTGCCAGGTGAAGCGGCTGTAGACGTTGCGCTCCATCCAGTCGTCCGGCGTGCCATGGCCGAACTTCTTCAGCGTCTCGGCGTTGGCCGCCTCGGCACGGTACAGCTCGGCCCCGCGCCACATCACGGCGCGCAGGCCGCGCGTCTGCGGGCTGTGGGGGTCGTCGGGCGTCTCGCACTTGGCGTGGTGCTTGCGGTGGATGGCCACCCATTCCTTGGTGACCATGCCCGTGCCCAGCCACAACCAGAAGCGGAAGAAATGCGCAGGCACAGGCCCCAGGTCCAGCGCACGGTGCGCCTGCGAGCGGTGCAGGAAGATCGTCACCGCCGCGATCGTGATGTGGGTGGTGGCCAGGGTGTAGAGCACGATCTGCCACCAGGCCAGGTCCCACACGCCATGCGCCAGCCAGTCGAGCGCGGTATTCCACGCGGCGCTATCAAACAACATACAAACCTCGATCCACTATCCAATACCGCCGCACAGCCGGCGGCGTTCCACATTGTCGGGCGCCGTCTCCGCGGACCGGAACATGCCCGGCCGCCAGGATGGCTTCGCGTTGCGTGCCAACGCGTAGGAAAGTTACGCGCGGCGGGTCCAGACGGCAGCGAAGAAACCGTCCGTCTGGTGCAGATGAGGCCACAGCCGCAGATATCCAGTGCCGCTGGCGCCGCCATGGCACAGGCGGGCGGCATCGGGCACCTTCAGCTGCGTGAGCAGCGCGCCGGCGTCCTGCGGCTCGAAATCGGCATGCGCCGCGCCGAAGGCTTCGGCAATGGCCTCGTTTTCCTGCGGCAGCACGCTGCACGTGGCATAGACCAGCCGCCCGCCAGGTTTGACCAGGCGCGCCGCGCTTTCCAGGATGGCGGTCTGCTTGCCGGCCAGCTCCCGCAGCGCCTCGGGCGATTGGCGCCACTTCAGGTCGGGGTTGCGGCGCAGCGTGCCCAGGCCCGAACAGGGGGCGTCCACCAGCACGCGGTCGATCTTGCCGGCCAGGCGTTTGACGCGCTCGTCGCGCTCGTGGGCGATGGCCGCGGGGTGCACGTTGGACAGGCCCGAGCGCGCCAGGCGGGGCTTGAGCGCCTCCAGCCGGTGGGCCGACACGTCGAAGGCGTACAGCCGCCCCGTGCTGCGCATGGCCGCGCCGATGGCCAGCGTCTTGCCGCCGGCACCGGCGCAGAAGTCCACCACCATCTCGCCGCGCTTGGCGTCCAGCAGCAGCGCGAGCAACTGCGAGCCCTCGTCCTGCACCTCGATGGCGCCGCGCGTGAACGCGTCCAGCTTGGTGAGCGCAGGCTTGCCGGCGATGCGCAGTCCCCAGGGAGAGTAGGGTGTCACTATCGATTTGATAGCTGCTTGCGCAAGCTCCTTCTGCACCTGGTCGCGTTTTTCCTTCAAGGCATTGACGCGCAGGTCCAATGGCGCCGGCTGCGCCAGGCTGTCGGCCAGGGCCCAGAAGCCGCTCTCGCCCAGCTGCTCCTTGAGCGGCGCCACCAGCCATTCGGGCAGGTTGTGGCGGTGCGGCGCCAGCAGGTCTTCAGGACGCACGGCGTCGCACTGGTCCAGCCAGGACTTTTCCTGCTCTGTCAGTGCGCTCTTGACGAAGTCGCGCGGGCCGTGAAAGCCCAGGATGGCCAGGCGCCGCTCCTTGGGGCCCGCGCCCGAGCGCGCGAGCTGCTCGAACAACAGCTTCTTGCGCAGGACGTTGTAGACGGTTTCGGCCAGCGTGGCGCGCTCGCGCGGGCCCAGGCCGCGGTGCTCGCGGAAGTAGCGCGAGACCACGGCGTCGGCCGGGTGTTCAAAAGTAAGGACCAGCCTGACGAGTTCCGCGCAGGCGTCCACAAGGGCTTTGGGATGCATGGCGTGATTGTCCCATCTCGCGCCCGCATCATCCGCCGCCGCCTCAAGCCCCTCCGGGCCCGGCGTGCACGGGCTCAAACGCCTGGCGCTCGATGTCCTCCAACGCCGCCGTGTCACCGGCCGCGAGCACCAGCAGCTGTCCCGGCAGTTCCAGCTCGCTTTCCAGACGGCGACACAGGGCAAAGCGCGCCTGCGCATCCAGACCGTGCAATTGCACGAACAGCAGGTAGGTGCGCCGCTGGGGCATGGCCCGCAGTTGCTTGCACACCAGCCAGGCGCGCGCCACCGCGCGGTGCAGGGCCAATTCGGCCTGCAGCTCGCCGAGCTCGAACGCGCTCAGATCGTGGCGCCTCACGCGCTGGAAGAAGGGCGTGTCGTACAGCTCCTCCAGGGCGGCATCCTCCACCTCCTCCGCCTGGCGCACGCGCTCGCGCCAGCGCTTGAGGGCCTCGGCGTCATAGTCCCCACCGGCCTCGGCACGCTGCTCCAGCGCCTGCACCGCGCCCCGGGCCGCACCCCAGCGATGGGTGGGACTGCCGTCCCACAATGCCTCGCAACAGCGCAGGCGCGCCGCGGCGTCCTGTGGCGGCAGACTGTCGGCCAGCCCGAGCAGCGCACCCACATGGGCGGGTTCGCGCGCCAGCACGCGCTCGTACAGCGGCTGCACGGCGGCCTGCGGGTCCAGCCGGCGCATCAACCGCGCCAGCTCCACGGTCTCGGTGGCGCTGTTGCCGGCCTGGGTGGACTGCAGGGTGCGCACGCGCTCCTGCGCCCGCTGCAGGCGGGCGTGGTGCTGCTTCCACACCGTGGCGTTGGCCTTGCACCACTGGTCATCGAAGTGCGCCAGCCAGCCGCGCGCCTGCGCCCCCAGCAGCGACAGCGCCCCGCGCTGCGACCACGGCGGCAGCGTGGGGCGCCCACCCGTGAGCGCCTCCACCCGGTCGCGCAGTACGGGATGGGTGTCGTCCACGCCACTCAGGCGCCGTACCGCGTCGCGCAGCGCCATCTGGGCGAAGGCCGGCTCCGGCGGCAGTGCCAGCAGGCGCTGCAGGGCGCCGTAGGGCCCGGCGGGCAGCGGTTGGGACAGCGCGCCCTGCCAGTGCTGGCGCCAGAACTGCTCGCCCAGCCAGGCGCCCTTGATCTCGACCTCGGTGAGCGCGGCGGCCACCTCATCCTGGCCCAGCAGGCGCGCGGCGATGCGGTCGGCCTCGTATTCGTCCTGGCGGGCCAGGGCGAAGGTCTTGGCGGCAAAGCGCGGCCAGTACCAGTCCAGGAACGCCCGCGTGGCCACGGCCATGGGGCCCGCATCGTCCTGCATGCCCTCGTGCAGGCGGTGCCAGCTCAGGCGGGTGCGGTAGATCCAGGCCGCAAAGCGCCCGTGGTCGCCACGCAGGTGGCCGTACTCGTGGGCCAGCACCGCCAGCAGGCGCTTTTTGTCCAGCGCCATGAGCAGCAGCAGACCGAGCGTGAGCTGATTGCGCGCACCGCCCAGCATGCCCCAGCGTGCCTCCTGGCGGATGCTGGCGTTGAAGTCGTCGTCCAGATACACCTCGTGGATGGGCGGCCCCTTGATCTTGCGGCGGATGCGCTCCAGCGCATCGAACAGTGCCGGCGCCTCACGCGCGGTGATCTGTACGCCCTGGGGCGGGCTGCGCGGCACCCACAGCGCACGCAGGCTCAGCCATAACAGGCCGCACGCGGCCATCACAATCCATACCCAGGCGAAGCGGAACTTGCCGTGGAGGAGTTGGGGCACCACCCATACCAGCATGCCCACGGCCAGCGCCAGGCAGCCCAGCACCCAGGCGTAGCCCAGCGCCGCAAAGGCGGCCACGCCGCGGCGGTAGGCACGGCTGTCGTCGGCGCTGGCCATCTCGCTCATGCGCACCATGTGTATGAAGTCCGCCTTCTCCATCAACCACCCTCCCGTTGTGATGCGTATTTTTCCCACCGCGAATGCTATCCATGAACGATGAACTGCCACCCCTGGTTTGCACACCCCCCGGCCGCTACCGCCACTACAAAGGCGGGCTGTACGAGGTGCTCGGCACGGTACGCCACAGCGAGACGCTGGAGCCCATGACCCTGTACCGCGCGCTGTACGGCGAGCAGGGCCTGTGGGTGCGCCCGGCCGCCATGTTCAACGGGACGGTGGTGGTCGATGGCCGCGAGCAGCCGCGCTTCGCCGCGTGCGCGGGCACACCCGAGGATTGAAGCCAAATACGGCCCTTGCGCTTGTCCATCAAGCGGTAGCAGCTCCTCTTTCAATAGCAAATACCACCTACTGGCTGCGCGCGCGGCCCGGCACCCCTGCCCTCCCTTGTCCTACGCCGGTGCCCAAAGGCGGGCACTACGGTGTAGTCAGGACGACAAGCGGCGGCGTGCGCAGGCGAGCCGTGCGCCGCGGAAAGGAGCCTTTCATGGACTATCTGCTACAGGGAATGTTTGGCGAGCGGTCGCTGACCAAGGTGGCCGCCGTGTTCAACGACCGGGCCGACGCACAGGCGATGGTGGCGCGGCTGCAAAGCCTGCCCGGTATGGCGCCCGGCCAGGTGCGCATGCTGGGGCCGGAGGATGCGCGGGAAGACCATGCCGAGCACTTCGGCCGCACGCTGGAGCCGGAGCAGCGTGGCATCTTCCGCACGATGATCCGCGCCCACGTGGTGACCGGTTTCGCGGGCGGCGTGGTCGGCCTGCTGCTGTACGCGTGGCTGCTGCGCTCGGGCACCCCGCTGATCGCCAGCAGCCCACTGCTGGCCTTCATCGCCGTGGTGGGCTTTTGCACCACCTTCGGCCTGTTGGCCGGCGGCCTCGTCACCATGCGCCCCGACCACGTGGGGCTGATCACCGAGGTGCGCGAAGCCCTGGAGCAGGGCCGCTGGGCGGTGGTGGTGCACCCGACCGACACCGCGCAGACACGGCAGGCGCGCGCGTTGCTGCAGGATGGCGGCGGCGCGCAGGTGGCGCGCACGCTGTGAGCGTGCCGCCCGGGCGGCTTGCAAGCAAATCACGCTCCAGCGCACGCCCCATCAGCGCTAAAAGCTATCGATTTGCGAGCAAATGCGCCAGCACGGCGCGTGGATAGATCAGGTGTTCCTGCGTGAGCACGCGGGCGGCCAGCGCGTCGGCCGTGTCGCCCGGCAACACGGGCACCACCGCCTGGTCCAGGATGGGGCCCACGTCCAGTTCTGCCGTGACCTCGTGCACCGTGCAGCCGGCGAACCTGCATCCAGCGTCGATGGCGCGCTGGTGCGTGTGCAGGCCCGTGAAGGCCGGCAGCAGCGAGGGGTGGATGTTGACCAGCCGGCCCGCGAAGTGGTCCACGAACCCGGGGGTGAGGATGCGCATGAAGCCTGCGAGCACCACCAAGGACGGATCGTAGGCATCGATGGCCTGGGCCAGCGCGGTGTCGAACGCCTCGCGCGAGGGATAGGCCTTGTGGTCCAGCACCTGGGTGGCAATGCCCTGTTCGCGCGCCAGCGCCAGGCCCTTGGCATCGGCCTTGTTGCTCAGCACCGCGGCCACACGGATGCCGTGGCGTCCTGCCCAGTCCTGCTGCTGCGCGGTGCGCACGATGGCCGCCATGTTGGAGCCGCCGCCGGAGATCAAAATCACGATGTTCTTCATTTGCCGGAAATTATCCCCTGCCCATGCCCTTTGACGCCCGCACCCGCCCCCTGACCGCGCCGCAAGCGCGCGTGCTTGCCACGCTGCTGGAAAAGTCCCGCACCGTGCCCGACAGCTATCCCCTCACCCTCAACAGCCTGCTGGCCGGCTGCAACCAAAAGAGCAGCCGCGATCCGGTCATGCAACTCACCGAGAGCGAGGTGCAGCAGGCGCTGGATGATCTGCGCCAGCAGACGCTGGTGCTGGAGATCGGCGGCGCGCGCGTGGCGCGCTGGGAGCACAACTTCACCCGCGGCGTGGGCGTGCCCGACCAGTCCGCCGCGCTGCTGGGCCTGCTGATGCTGCGCGGCCCGCAAACCGCGGGCGAGCTGCGCATCAATGCCGAGCGCTGGCACCGGTTTGCCGATATCTCCTCGGTCGAGGCCTTCCTGGACGAGCTGCAGTCGCGCTCCGATGACAAGGGCGGGCCGCTGGTCACGCTGCTGCCACGGGCGCCGGGCGCGCGCGAGCCGCGCTGGGCCCACCTGCTGTGCGGCCCGGTGGATGCCAGCCCCGCCCAGATGGCCAGCGCATCGCCCACGTCACGCAGCAAGGAAGACGGCGCACTGGCGCAGCGCGTACAGGCCCTGGAGGAAGAAGTCGCCACGCTGCGCGCCACGGTGCAGCGCCTGTGCGAGCAACTGGGCGTGGCCGAGCACTGACCTCGCCAAGACCCCGCCCCTGTCACGGTTCGGACAGGGTTGAAAAGCACGCCCGTGCTACAACGGCGGCTTCACAGGAGACAGCATATGGACCTTGCATTCACCCCCGAAGAGCAGGCATTCCGCGAGGAAATTCGCGCCTGGGTGCGCACCCACCTGCCCCAGGACATCGCACACAAGGTGCACAACGCCCTGCGCCTGACCAAGGACGACATGCAGCGCTGGGCCAAGATCCTCGGCGCCAAGGGCTGGCTGGGCTACGGCTGGCCCCGGGAGTTCGGCGGACCCGGCTGGAACGCCGTGCAAAAGCACTTGTTCGAAGAGGAATGCGCCCTCGCCGGCGCGCCGCGCATCGTGCCCTTCGGGCCGGTGATGGTGGCGCCCGTGATCATGGCCTTTGGCAGCAAGGAGCAGCAGCAGCGCTTCCTGCCCGGCATCGCCAGCGGCGAGGTGTGGTGGAGCCAGGGCTACAGCGAGCCGGGTTCGGGCTCGGACCTGGCCAGCCTCAAGACCCGCGCCGAGCGCGTGGGCGACAAGTACATCGTCAACGGCCAGAAGACCTGGACCACGCTCGGCCAGTACGGCGACTGGATGTTCAACCTGGTGCGCACCAGCACGGAGGGCAAGCCGCAGACGGGCATCAGCTTCCTGCTGCTGGACATGAAGTCGCCCGGCGTCACCGTGCGGCCCATCAAGCTGCTGGATGGCGAGTGCGAGGTCAACGAGGTGTTCTTCGACAACGTCGAGGTGCCTGCCGACCAGCTCATCGGCGAGGAGAACAAGGGCTGGACCTACGCCAAGCACCTGCTCAGCCATGAGCGCACCAACATCGCCGACGTGAACCGCGCCAAGCGCGAGCTGGAGCGCTTGAAGCGCATCGCCAAGGCCGAGGGCGTGTGGGACGACATGCGCTTTCGCGACCAGATCGCGCTGCTGGAGGTGGACATCGTCGCGCTGGAGATGCTGGTGCTGCGCGTGCTGTCGATGGAAAAGAGCGGCAAGAACCCGCTGGACATCGCCGGCCTGCTGAAGATCCGCGGCAGCGAGATCCAGCAGCGCTATGCAGAGCTGATGATGCTGGCCGCCGGCCCGTTCGCCCTGCCCTTCATCGAGGAAGCCATGGAAGCCGGCTGGCAGGGCGACTTCCCTGGCGGCGTGGCCGCCAACGCCCCGCTCGCCTCCACCTACTTCAACCTGCGCAAGACCACCATCTACGGCGGCAGCAATGAAGTGCAACGCAATATCGTCGCTCAGACCGTGCTGGGTTAAGGAGATAACCATGGATTTCAATTTCTCCGACGACCAGCAGCAACTGCGCGACGCCGTACGCCGCTGGGTGGACAAGGGCTACGGTTTCGAGCGCCGCCGCGCCATCGTGGCCGCGGGCGGATTTGACCGCGCCGCTTACAACGAGCTGGCCGAACTGGGCCTCACGGCCCTCACCGTGCCCGAGGCCCACGGCGGCCTGGGCCAGGGCGCCGTGGATGCCATGGTGGCCATGGAAGAGCTGGGCCGCGGCATCGTGCTGGAGCCGCTGGCGCATGCGTTCATTGCGGCCCGCGTGCTCAGCGAGTGCGCCGACGACAACGTGCAGTCCGCCTGGCTGCCGCGCATCGCCAGCGGCGAAGCCCTGGTGGTGCTGGCCCACCAGGAGCGCAAGGCCCGCTACCGCCTCGATGTTTGCGAGGCAAAAGCGGCTGCAGCGCCCGGTGGATATGCGCTCACAGCTATCAAAAGCGTAGTTCCGGCGGGCGACCAGGCGGACGCCTTCCTCGTGCCCGCACAGCTCGATGGCCGCATCGCGCTGTTCCTGGTGGAACGCAGCGCCGCCGGCGTGGCCACGCGCGGCTACCTCACGCAGGACGGCAGCCGCGCCGCCGAACTGTCGCTGACCCAGGCGCCCGCCACACTCGCCACCGCCGACGGCCTGGCCGCGCTGGAGCTGGCCGTGGACACCGGCATTGCCGCCGCCTGCGCCTACGCCGTGGGCGCCATGGAGCAGACCCTGGCCATCACCGCCGACTACATGAACCAGCGCAAGCAGTTCGGCGTGCCCATCGCCAGCTTCCAGGCGCTGCGCCACCGCATCGCCGACATGAAGATGCAGCTGGAACTGGCGCGCTCCATGAGCTACTACGCCAGCCTGAAGCTGGGCGAGGAAGCCGGCGAGCGCCGCCGCGCCCTGGCCCGCGCCAAGGTGCAACTGGGCCAGTCCATGCGCTTCGTCGGCCAGCAGGCGGTGCAGTTGCACGGCGGCATCGGCGTGACAGACGAGTACATCATCAGCCACTACTTCAAGACGCTCACGCAGCTGGAGATGTCGTGGGGCGACACGCTGCACCACCTGGGCGAGGTGAGCGCGCGCATGCAGGACACGGCGGGGGTGTTTGCCTAAGGGCCCGTCCTCAACCCAAAACGCGGCCCCTGGCCGCGTTTTTTCGGATGCTGCCTGCGTCAGCTCAACAGCCGCGACGACTTGGGCACGTGGGCCATGAGGAACTCCATCTGGTCGGCCAGGATGCGCCGGTTGCGCAGGATGAAGTCTTCCCACAGGCTGGGTACGTAAGGCGTGTACAGCAGCGGCATATGCGCCTGCTCGGGCGTACGCGGGCCCTTGCGGTGGTTGCAGGGGCGGCACGAGGTGACCACGTTCATCCAGTGGTCCACGCCGTTCCTGGCAAACGGCACGATGTGCTCGCGGGTCAGGTCCTGTTCCTGGAAATGCCCTCCGCAGTAGGCGCACACGTTGCGGTCGCGTGCGAACAGCTTGGCGTTGGTGAGGCTGGGGTAGAGGTCGAAGGGGTTGATGTTCGGCACGCCACGCGTACCGATGATGCTGCTCACCGCGATCTGTGACTGCTCGCCGGTGATGGCGTTATGGCCACCGCGAAACAGCGCGACCTGCGCGCCGATCTCCCAGCGCACCTCGCCCGCGGCGTAGTGCGTGACCGCCTGCTCCAGCGTTATCCAGGATTGCGGCAGCCCCTGGGCCGACAGCTTCAAGACCTTCACAACACGCCTCCTGCCATGGAACACAAGAATCGGAACGTTGATGTCTCGCCGGTCGCACTGTGCAGCGCAGCCGGTAGCGCACAATATACTCTTTTTCATGACAAATTGGCGTCAAGCGCTTGATGGACTTGCGCCAGCCGCTATCAAAAGAAAAGCACTGCGATGAAGATCTTCCGCGGCTTCCATCACCCGGAGGTGGCACCGGCCTGCGCCCTCACCATCGGCAATTTCGACGGCGTGCACCGCGGCCACCAGGCCATGCTGGCCCTGCTGAACAGCGAGGCGCAGCACCGCGGCGTGCAAAGCTGCGTGCTGACCTTCGAGCCGCATCCGCGCGACTACTTCGCCGGGGTGCACAAGCGCCCGGATCTCGCGCCCGCGCGCATCGGCACGCTGCGCGACAAGCTGTCCGAGCTGGCGCGCTGCGGCGTGCAGCAGACCATCGTGCTGCCGTTCAACGAAAAGCTGGCACGCCAGGCACCCCAGGCCTTCATCGACGATGTGGTGGTGGGCGGCCTGGGGGCGCGCTACCTGCTGGTGGGCGACGATTTCCGCTTCGGCGCCCAGCGCGCGGGGGACTACGCCATGCTGGACACCGCCGGCCGCGAGCGCGGCTTCGAGGTGGCGCGCATGAACAGCTACGAGGTGCACGGGCTGCGTGTTTCCAGCTCCGCCGTGCGCGACGCCCTGGGCGCCGGCGACATGGAGGAAGCCACTCGCCTGCTGGGGCGCCCGTACGCGATCTCTGGCCACGTGGTGCATGGACGCAAGCTGGGCCGGTCGCTGGGCCGCTCCGCCGCCAGCGGGCCCCACCAGGACGGCTTTCGCACGCTGAACCTGCGCTTTGCGCACTGGAAACCGGCCGCCAGCGGCATCTTCGCGGTACTGGTGCACGGGCTGGACGCCGAGCCCCTGCCCGGTGTGGCCAACCTGGGCGTGCGCCCGTCGCTGGACCCGAGCGACGTGAACGGCGGGCGCGTGCTGCTGGAGACGCATTGCCTGCAGTGGCCCGCTCACCTGGGGGCCGAGGGGGCCTACGGTAAAATCGTGCGCGTGGAACTCCTGCACAAACTACACGACGAGCTGAAGTACGACAGCCTGGGCGCCCTCACAACCGGCATCGCCAAGGACTGCGATGACGCCCGCGCGTACTTCGCATCCTCCCACGCAGAGACCCGTCGCCAGACCACCCGCGACCGAATTTGACGGGGCCGCCTTCGCCCCGCCAGCGCTTGGCGGGCCGCGCCAGCCCCGCCCTTGTCCTGCCCCCGTGTTTGCCTTTCGGGCCACGCCCGGAACGCCCTTGACCTGAAGGTTCCCATGTCCGATTCCAACCCCAAGAACGCCCCCGCCAGTGCCTACCGCGGCACGCTGAACATGCCCGACACGCCCTTCCCCATGCGCGGCGACCTGCCCAAGCGCGAGCCGGGCTGGGTCAAGGAATGGGACGACAAGGGCATCTACAAGAAGCTGCGCGACGCGCGTAGCGGCGCGCCGAAGTTCATCCTGCACGACGGCCCGCCGTACGCCAACGGCCAGCTGCACATCGGCCATGCAGTCAACAAGATCCTCAAGGACATGATCATCAAGGCGCGCCAGCTCGAGGGCTTTGACGCGATCTACGTGCCGGGCTGGGACTGCCACGGCCTGCCGATCGAGAACGCCATCGAAAAGCTGCACGGCCGCAACCTGCCGCGCGACGAGATGCAGGCCAAGGGCCGCGCGTTTGCCACCGAGCAGATCGCGCAGCAGATGGTGGACTTCAAGCGCCTGGGCGTGCTGGGCGACTGGGACAACCCGTACAAGACCATGAATTTTGCGAGCGAGGCCGGCGAGATCCGCGCGCTCAAGAAGGTCATGGAGCGCGGTTTCGTGTACCGTGGCTTGAAGCCCGTGTACTGGTGCTTCGACTGCGCCTCGTCGCTGGCGGAGTTCGAGATCGAATACCAGGACAAGCAGAGCCAGACGCTGGACGTGGCGTTCAAGGCACATGAGCCGGCCAAGCTGGCCGCTGCCTTCGGCCTGCCCGCCCTGTCCAAGGACGCCTTCGCGGTCATCTGGACCACCACCGCCTGGACCATCCCCGCCAACCAGGCACTGAACCTCAATCCCGAGCTGCCGTACGCGCTGGTGGACACCGAGCGCGGCCTGTTCATCGTGGCCGAATCGCTGGTCGAGGCCTGCATGACGCGCTGGGGCCTCACGGGCCAGGTCCTGGCCGTGGTGCCCGGCGAAAAGCTCGCGGGCCTGGAGTTCGAGCATCCGCTGTACGACATGGACGCGGGCTACCGGCGTCTGTCGCCTGTGTACCTGGCCGACTACGCCACTGCCAGCGATGGCACGGGCCTGGTGCACTCCTCGCCCGCCTATGGCGTGGACGACTTCAACTCCTGCGTCGCCCACGGCATGGCCTACGATCAGATCCTGAACCCCGTGCAGGGCAACGGCACCTACGCGGCGGACTTTCCGCTGTTCGGCGGCCAGCACATCTGGAAGGCCGTGCCCGTCATCATCGACGCACTCAAGGTCGCCGGCCGCCTGCTGAACACCACCACCATCACCCACAGCTACCCACACTGCTGGCGCCACAAGACGCCCGTGATCTACCGCGCCGCGGCGCAGTGGTTCGTGCGCATGGACGAGGGCGAGGGCGTGTTCACCGACCCGGCGCAGAAACCCGCACAGACCCTGCGTCAGATCGCGCTGGAAGCCATCGAGCACACGGCCTTCTACCCGGACAACGGCAAGGCCCGCCTGCGCGATATGATTGCCGGGCGGCCCGACTGGTGCATCTCGCGCCAGCGCAGCTGGGGCGTGCCGATCCCGTTCTTCCTGCACCAGGACTCGGGCGAGCTGCACCCGCGCACCATGGAGATCATCGACCAGGCCGCAGAGATCGTCGAGCAGGGCGGCATCGAAGCCTGGAGCCGTGTGACGGCCGAGGAGATCCTGGGCGCGGAGGACGCCAAGCACTACACCAAGAGCACCGACATCCTGGAAGTGTGGTTCGACTCCGGCTCCACCTTCTGGCATGTGATGCGCGGCACCCACCCCACCATGCACCATGACGAGGGTCCCGAGGCCGACCTGTACCTCGAAGGCCATGACCAGCACCGCGGCTGGTTCCACAGCTCGCTGCTGCTGGCCAGCGCCATCTTCGGGCGCGCACCCTACCGCGGCCTGCTCACGCACGGCTTCACGGTGGACGGCCAGGGCAAGAAGATGAGCAAGTCGCTGGGCAACACCGTCTCGCCGCAGGAGGTGAGCGGCAAGCTGGGCGCCGAAATCATCCGCCTGTGGTGTGCCGCCACCGACTACTCGGGCGACCTGGCGATCGACGACAAGATCCTGGCACGTGTGGTGGACGCCTACCGCCGCATTCGCAACACGCTGCGCTTCTTGCTCGCCAACGTGAGCGACTTCGACCCGGCCCAGGACGCCGTGCCGTTCGAGCAGATGCTGGAGATCGACCGCTACGCCCTCTCGCGCGCGGCGCAGCTGCAGCAGGACATCCTGGCGCACTACAAGGTGTACGAGTTCCACCCCGTGGTCGCCAAGCTGCAGCTGTACTGCTCGGAAGACCTGGGGGGCTTTTACCTCGACGTGCTCAAGGACCGCCTGTACACCACGGCGCCCAAGAGCCTGGCGCGCCGCAGCGCGCAGACCGCCCTCTACCAGATCACCCATGCCATGCTGCGCTGGATGGCGCCGTTCCTGTCCTTCACGGCCGAAGAAGCGTGGAAGGTGTTCGGCCAGTCCGAGACCATCTACCTGGAGACCTACCAGACCATTCCCACGGCCGACGAGGGCCTAGCCGCCAAGTGGGAACGCCTGCGTGAGATCCGCGACGCGGTGAACAAGGAGATCGAGACCGTGCGCGCTGCCGGCACCGTGGGCTCGTCGCTGCAGGCTGTGGTCACGCTCACTGCCGCGCCCGACGACCATGCGCTGCTGGCCAGCCTGAGCGACGACCTGAAGTTCGTGCTCATCGTTTCAGCTACACATTTGGTAGCTGGCAGCGCCCTGCAGATCAGCGTTGCGGCCAGTTCCGATGCCAAGTGCGAGCGCTGCTGGCACTACCGTGCCGACGTGGGCCAGAATCCCGAGCACCCCACGCTGTGCGGGCGCTGCGACAGCAACTTGCATGGCGCCGGTGAAAACCGGGTGCACGCCTGATGGCGCGCGCCGCCGCATCCCGCAGCGCCAGCCTGTGGCCCTGGCTGGCCTGGGCCGTGCTGCTCGTCATTGCCGACCAGTTCACCAAGACGCTGATCCTGGGCTACTACCGCCTGGGCGACGCGACCTACGTGACCAGCTTCTTCAACATCGTGCGGGCGCACAACACCGGGGCGGCGTTCTCCTTCCTGGCCGATGCCGGGGGATGGCAGCGCTGGCTGTTCACGGGCATTGCGCTGGCAACGGCGGTCTTTATCCTGTGGCAGCTGCGCGCCCACCCGGGGCAGAAGCTGTTCTGCTTCGCGCTGTCCAGCATCCTGGGCGGTGCCATCGGCAACGTGGTGGACCGCCTGCAGCATGGCTACGTGGTGGACTTCCTGGACTTTCACCTGCGCGGCTGGCATTTCCCGGCCTTCAACGTGGCCGACTGCGCCATCACCGTGGGCGCGGCCTGCCTGATCCTGGACGAACTGCTGCGCGTGCGCCGCGCCGGCTGAAGGCATCCCCCTGGGCGCCGTGGCGGCGCCCGATCACGGGTATGCTGCACTGTTTCACGGTTCCACGGGACCGTTTTAAGGAGTTCTGAGCCCGCCCATGAAGCACCTGCTGAATCTGCTGGCCGCCATTGCCCTGCTGGTGTGGGGCATCCAGATGGTGCGCACCGGCATCCTGCGCGTTTTCGGCGCCAATTTGCGCCAGCTGATCGCGCGCGGCGTGCGCACGCGGCTGCTGGCCGTGCTCTCGGGCATAGGGGTGACGGCGGTGGTGCAGTCCAGCACCGCCACGGCGCTGATCGTGTCGGCCTTCGTGGGCCAGGGCATGATTTCGCTGATGGCGGCGCTGACCGTGATGCTGGGCGCCGACGTGGGCTCGGCGCTGATGGCGGTGGTGTTTTCCCTGGACCTGTCCTGGCTCTCGCCGCTGTGCATTTTTGTCGGCGTCGTGCTGTTCGTCGCACGCCAGGACGCCAAGCCGGGGCGCGTGGGGCGCGTGCTCATCGGCCTGGGCCTGATGCTGCTGGCGCTGCGCCTGATCACCGAGTCCACACTGGTGCTGACGCAGTCAGAGGTGGTGCGCGCCCTGCTCATGACGCTGACCAGCGACATCACGCTGGAGGTGCTAACCGGCGCCATTTTGGCCGTGATCTCTTACTCCAGCCTGGCCACGGTGCTGCTGGTGGCCACGCTGGCAGGCTCGGGCGGCATTCCCACCGAGGTGGCACTGGGCCTGGTGGTGGGCGCCAACCTGGGCAGCGGCGTGCTGGCCGTGCTCACCACGCTGCGCTCCAGCCTGCAGATGCGCCAGGTGCCGATCGGCAACCTGCTGTTCAAGATGGTGGGGGCGCTGGTCATGATTCCGCTCATCGGCCTGTGGCATACCCATATCCAGGCCCTGGTGCCCGACAAGGCCGGCCAGGTGGTGCTGTTTCACCTGGCCTTCAACTTCATGGTGGCGCTCTTGTGCCTGCCCATCGCCGGCCACATCGCCACCGCGGTGAAGAAAATCACCCCCAAGGAGGAGGTGTCGGCCGCGCTGTCGCGCCCGCACCATCTCGACGCCTCGGCCCTGTCCACGCCCTCGCTGGCCATCTCCTGCGCCGCGCGCGAAGCCCTGCACCTGGCCGACCTGGTGGAGACCATGCTGGGCGGCCTGAAGACCGTGTGGCAGACCGACGACCAGAAGCTGGGCCAGGAGCTGCGCGCCCTGGACGACCAGGTGGACAGCCTGTACTCGGCCATCAAGTACTACATGACCAAGATCTCGCGCTCCGAGCTGGACGAAGGCGAGGGGCGGCGCTGGACCGAAATCATCAGCTTCACCATCAACATGGAGCAGATCGGCGATCTGGTGGAGCGCGTGCTGCAGGACGTGGAGGACAAGAAGATCAAGAAGGGGCGCCAGTTCTCGCACGCCGGCCTGCAGGAAATCAATGAAATGCACGACCACTTGGTGGCCAACCTGCGCCTGGCCATGAGCGTGTTCCTGACCAGCAATGTGCGCGACGCGCAAAAGCTGCTGGAGGAAAAAAACCGTTTCCGCGAGCTGGAACTGGCCTACGCCGCAACCCACCTGAACCGGCTGGCGGAAAACACCATCCAGAGCATAGAAACCAGCTCGCTGCACATCGACATCATCAGCGACCTCAAGCGCATCAACTCGCTGCTGTGCTCGGTGGCCTATCCGGTGCTGGAAGCCAATGCCGCCATCCGCCCGCTGCATGCGAAGGCGGCAGGCGCCCCGGCGATGCCCGACGAGCGGCTGTAGTCAGGCGCGCCGGGCGTAGCGCTGCGCCAGCACCGCGCACACCATGAGCTGCATCTGGTGGAACACCATCAGCGGCAGCACGATGGCGCCCGCGGCCTCCGAGGGGAACAGCACCTTGGCCATGGGTACGCCGCTCACCAGGCTCTTCTTGGAGCCACAGAACACGATGGTGATCTCATCCTCCTTGGAAAAACCCAGGCGCCGCGCCAGCCAAGTGGTGGCGGTGAGCGCTAGGCCCAAGATCACCGCGCACACCACCAGCAGGCCGGCCAGCGCGGGCAGCGGCAACTCGCGCCACAGGCCGCCCACCACGGCTGCGCTGAATGCGGTGTAGACCACCAGCAGCACCGAGCCCTGGTCCACGTACTTGAGCGTCGCCGCGTGGCGGCCAATGAAACCGCCGATCCACGGCCGCAGCAGGTGCCCCGCAACGAAGGGCAGCATCAGCTGCAGCATGATGCGACCGATGCTGCCCAGCACGTCCTGCTGCACCGTGCCCGAGGCCTGCGGCAGCACCACGCCCACCAACAGCGGCGTGATCACGATACCCAGCAGGGTGGAGGCCGAGGCGCTGCAGATGGCCGCCGCCATGTTGCCGCGCGCCACTGCCGTGAAGGCGATGGCCGACTGCACCGTGGCCGGCAGCACACACAGGAACAGCACGCCGGTGTACAGCTCGGGCGTCACCAGCGGCTGCAGCACCGGCCGCAGCACCAGGCCCAGCACCGGAAACAGCATGAAGGTGCTGGCCACCACCAGCAGATGCAACCGCCAGTGGCCGATGCCCGCGATCACGGCCTCGCGCGACAGCTTGGCGCCGTGCATGAAGAACAGCAGCGCCACCACGCCCACGGTGGCCTTCTCGAAAAACGCGCCCACGGCGCCGGATGCAGGCAGCAGGCTGGCCAGCGTGACGGTGGCCACGAGGGCAAGGGTGAAGTTGTCGGGCAGCAGACGGGAACGGGCCATGGTGTGCGAAGAGCGGTGGAGAAAGCGTGCCGTAGTGCGGCGAGCCTGCCGGCGCAGGCATGAGGCCTGGATTGTCGGGCATGTGCCCCTATGGCGTCGGCGCGCCGCATGTTCTCCAGTCCGCTGCACAGGCAACCGCCGCGGCGGCGCTCCACTAACGAATGAGATCGCTGTCTAACGCTTGTCCATTATGCGGTAACAGCTATTGTTTTGATAGCAAATCACCATCCGTAAAAACCGGCCAGCACCAGCGCCGCCTCCGGCGTGAACGCCCCTTGAGCCAGGCGCTCGTGCACCTCGCCATGGGGCAGGCATTCGAAGTGCGCCACTTCGCCATCCTGGTTCACCGGCACCACGCCCTCGGGCACGGTGGCGTGGAACCAGTCGATGCGCTCCACCATGTAGCCGGTGCCACCCGCCTCGCTGCTGGGCTGCGCAAACTGCACATGGCCGCCGGCTGCCAGGGCCTGCAGTTGCTCCAGGCGCAGCCCGGCCTCCTCCCATGTCTCGCGCGCCAGGGCTTCATGCAGGCTGTCGGCCGCGGACACCATTCCGCCCATCAGCGTGTCCCACTGGCCGGGGTTGTTGGGCTTGGTGAAGGAGCGCTGCTGCACCCACAGGGCGCCCCCCGCCGTGCGGCCCACCAGGTGCACGGCCTGCGTGGCCAGGCCCAGCACGCGCACGGCCCCGCGCTCCACGGTCGCCAGGCGCCGGCCATCGGGCGTGCACACGGCCAATTGCTCGTCGCGCCAGGGGCCGCAGCAGCCCGCCGTGCGCAGCGCATGGGCCAGCGCATTCAGCGCCGCCGTGGCCTCCTGCGCCGGCAGGGCCCAGGCGGGTTGCCCTTGATGCTCTACTTGTGATAGCTGCCAGCGCTTGTCCAGTAACCTCTGGATGCCAATCTGGTCAAAAACCGCGGCATCCACCGACCCCACGCACTCGCGCCCCAACAGCAGCGGCACGCGCGGTGCCACTGGCGGGCAATGCGCCTGCCGGCGTGCGGCGGCCACCCAGGCGGGCGCCGGCTGGCTGGGCGCCGTCATTCCAGCGTGAGGATGGTGGAGCCCGTGGTCTTGCGCGCCTCCAGGTCGCGGTGCGCCTGCTGCACGTCGCGCAGCGCATAGCGCTGGGCAATGTGGATCTTCACCTGGCCGCTGGCCACCACGGCGAACAGGTCGTCCGCCATGGCCTGCGTGGCCTCGCGCGTGGTGATGTGGCTGAACAGCGTCTGGCGCGTGACGTACAGCGAGCCCTTGGCGCCCAGCATGCCGGGTGCGAACGGCGCCACGGGGCCCGACGCGTTGCCGAAGCTGGCCATCAACCCGAAGGGACGCAGGCAATCCAGCGACTTGTCCCAGGTGTCCTTGCCCACGGAGTCGTACACCACCTTCACGCCGCGCCCGCCGGTGATCTCCTTGACCCGGGCGGCGAAGTCTTCCTTGGCATAGTTGATGGCATAGGCCGCGCCGTTGTCCAGCGCCAGCTGGCACTTGGCGTCCGATCCTGCGGTGCCGATGAGCTGCAGGCCCAGGGCCTTGGCCCACTGGCAGGCGATCAGGCCCACGCCCCCCGCGGCCGCGTGGAACAGCACGAAGTCGCCGGGCTCCAGCCCTTCGACGGGGCGGGTTTTCTTCAGCAGGTACTGGGCGGTCAGGCCCTTGAGCATCATGGCCGCACCGGTCTCGAAGCTGATCGCATCGGGCAGCTTGCACACGCACTTGGCGGGCATCACGCGCACTTCGCAGTAGCTGCCGGGCGGCTGGCTGGCGTAGGCCGCGCGGTCGCCCACGCGCAGGTGCGTGACGCCCTCGCCCACCGCCTCGATCACACCCGCGCCCTCCATGCCGATGCTGGCCGGCATGTTCAAGGGGTACAGGCCGGTGCGGTGGTACACGTCGATGAAGTTCAGGCCCAACGCGCGGTGGCGGATGCGCACCTCGCCCGGGCCGGGCTCGCCGACCTGCACGTCAACGATCTGGAGTTCTTCGGGGCCACCGTGCTGGCGGATCTGAACGGCGAGGGTCATGGGAATGGGTCTCCTGGAATGATTGCAAGCGAACGCCGCAGATGCTGCCATGATTTGCCAGCCCTTGCCGTGCGCGGGACACACACGGGAGGACGCCGACTGTCACGTCTTTCGCTTACAGTTGCTGCCCCTATGACCCAACGACTCTCACCGGGCACGATTGCGATGCTCATGGCCGCGCCGCTGCTATGGGCCGGCAATGCCGTGGTTGGCCGCGCGCTGAACACGCTGATCCCGCCCATCACCCTGAACTTCGTGCGCTGGCTGCTGGCGTTTGCGTTGCTGCTGCCGCTGGCCTGGCAGGTGCTGCGCCCCGGCAGCCCGCTGTGGCCGCACTGGCGCCGCTATGCGCTGCTGGGCCTGCTGGGCATCGGCAGCTACAACGCGCTGCAGTACCTGGCGCTGCAGACCTCCACGCCGCTGAACGTGACGCTGGTGGGCTCGGGCATGCCGGTATGGATGCTCATCATCGGCGCGCTGTGCTTCGGCGTGCCGACCTCGCGCAGGCAAATAGCGGGAGTGCTGCTGTCGGTGGCCGGCGTGGTGCTGGTGCTCAGCCGCGGCAGCTGGGAGCAGTTGCTGGCGCTGCGCCTGGTGCCGGGCGACCTGTACATGGTGGCGGCCACCATCTCCTGGTCGTTCTACAGCTGGCTGCTGGTGCGCACCAGCGAGCCGCGCGAACTGCGCGGCGACTGGGCGGCCTTCCTCATGGCGCAGATGATCTTTGGACTGGGCTGGTCGGGCGCCTTTGCGGGCGTGGAATGGTCACTGGGCGCCACGCAGATCACCTGGGGCTGGCCGCTGGCCGCTGGCCTGGCCTTCATCGCCGTGGGCCCGGCCATCCTGGCCTATCGCTTTTGGGGCGTGGCGGCGCAGCGCGCGGGGCCGGTGGTGGGGGGATTCTTCATCAACCTCACACCGCTGTTCGCGGCGGTGCTGTCCACGGTCTTCCTCGGAGAAGCGCCGCACCTGTACCACGCCCTGGCGTTCGCGCTGATCGTGGGTGGCATCGTGGTGTCGTCGCGCAGGGCCTAGGCCGGCGCGCGCACAGGCGTCAGTGCGCTGCTGCGGGCTGCGCCTGCGGCGCGTCGCCGTAGCGGGCCTGCAGCACCTCCACCGGCATGGGGTGCGCCAGCAGGTAGCCCTGGTACACGTCGCAGCCATGCAGCGCGAGAAAGCTGCGCTGTTCCTCTGTCTCTACCCCCTCGGCCACCACTTCCAGATCCAGGTTGCGCGCCATGCCCAGGATGGTCTGCACCACCACATCGTCGCTGCGGCTCTCGCCCAGGTGGTGCACGAAAGTGCGGTCGATCTTCAGCCGATGCAAGGGCAGCCGCGTGAGGTAGGCCAGTGAAGAGTAGCCCGTGCCGAAATCGTCCACGGCGAAACGCACACCCTTGGTGCGCAGCTGGTGCATTTTGGCGATGGAGTCTTCCACGTCCTCCAGCACCAGGGATTCGGTAAGTTCCAACTCCAGCCGGTGCGCCGGTGCGCCGCTGCGCAGCAAGAGTTGCGACAGCTGCTCCACGAAGTCGAGGCTGCGGAACTGGCGCGCGCTCACATTCACGCTCAGCGACAGCTCGCGCAGCCGCGGCGATGCCTGCCAGCGCGCCAGCAGCTCGCAGGCGCTGGCCAGCACCCAGCGGCCCAGGGGCACGATGAGCTCGCTGTCCTCCGCCACGCCGATGAATTCCGCAGGCAGCACCAGGCCGCGCTCCGGGTGCTGCCAGCGCAGCAGCGCCTCAACCCCCACCACGGCGCCGTCGCGCGTGAACTGGGGCTGCAGGTGCAGCAGGAACTGCCCTTCGCGCAGCGCATCCTGCAGGTCCGACTCCAGCCGCGCACGCGCGCTCAGCGCCACCTGCATGCGAGGGTCGAAGAAGCACACCGCGTTGCCGCGCTGCGCCTTGACCTGGTACATGGCGATGTCCGCCTGCTTGAGTACTTCGGCCGCAGTCTGCAGTACGCTGCCGAACAGCGCGGCGCCCACGCTGCAGCTGCCGTGGTAGCTCTGTCCCGCGATCGGATAGGGCTGCGCCAGCAGTTGCACGACCTTCTCGGCCACGGCGCGCACCTGCTCGCGGGCGCGTTCCGCCTCGGTCGCCAGGCCGGCCAGCAGCACCACGAATTCGTCCCCGCCCAGGCGCGCCACGATGTCGCCCACGCGCACGCCGCTTTCCAGGCGGCGGGCCACCTGCTGCAACAGGTAGTCCCCGATCTCGTGGCCCAGGGTGTCGTTAAGGGTCTTGAAATGGTCCAGGTCGATGAACAGCACCGCGCCATGCGTGCCCGTACGCACCGCCGATGCGCTGGCGTCGCCCAGCTGATCCAGCAGCAGGCGCCGGTTGGGCAGGCCGGTGAGCTGGTCGTAGAACGCCAGGTGTTCCACTTCGGCCGTGGCCAGCCGCAGATCGGTCACGTCGTGGTAGATGATGACCACGCCGCCATCAGCCGTGGCGCGCTCGGTGATCTGCACGTAATGGCCGTTGGGCAAAAGCTGCTCCACCCCGCCTCGCGGCGTGCACTGCTGCTGCAGGCGCTCCTCCACCCAAGCGCGCTTTTCCTCCGCGCTCGCGCCGGGCAGGTGGTAGTGCACAGTCGTCTCCAGTACGCGGCGAAACGGCACGCCCTCCCCGATGGTGCTGACGAGCCAGGGGAACATCTCCTCGAAGCGCAGGTTCCACTGCACCACGCAGCGCTGTGCGTCCAGCAACACGAAGCCGCTCACCATGGCTTCGAGCGCCTGGTCCAGCGTGGCCTTGGAGCGCGCCACCACCCGCCGCGCACTGTGCATGCGCCGCAGGTACAGGGCGACCACGCTTCCCGCGGCCACCACCGTGGCCGCAAACAGCAGCGCGCCGAACAGCACCGTCAGCGCCTCCTGCCGCCAGCCCGCCAGCGCCGCGTCGCGCGGCAGGCTGACGGTGGCCCACAGATCGGGGTAGATGAGCGGACGCGCCACCACCATGGCCGGCTTGCCCGACAGCCGTGCGCTGGCCTGCCATGCGTGCACGCCATCGTCCGCGCCGCCTTCCTGCAGGGCCGGCGCTGCGCGCTCCTGGCGCTCCACGGTCCCCTGTGGCGCCTCCACGCCCAGCAGCAGCACGCCTTGCGTGCGCTCCAGCGTCAATTCCATGTCGGGAACCTCCAGCCCCTGCATCAGCACCGCCACCAGTGCTTCCGTCGGCACCTGCGCGACGACCAGCAGCGGCGTGCCGTCGCCCATGCGCAACTGGCGCGCCATGTACAGCACCCGCTCGGAACTGGTAGGACTCACCACGGGTTGGCTGACGGACAGCGTGGCCACCGCGGGCGCGAGGGCGGCCGCCAGGAAGCCTTCGGGCAGCTCCACGCCGCCCAGTTCGCCGGTGGACGCCGAAGATGCCAGCACGGCGCCCCGCGCATCGAGCAGCGCCACGTAGCGCAGCAGGAGGTTCTGCCGCGCCACGCCGCTCAGCAGCGTGTCGGCCGCCGCCACGTCAAGGCCTGCACGGTCGCGTGCGCGCAGGTCCAGCAGCTCTTCCGTATGCGCCAACAGCACGTCGAAAGAGAGCAGCGTGCGGTTCATGCCCGCCTCCGCCCCCGCGGCGAAACGGGTGACGCGCGCCTCGGCAACGTCCAGCGCGTCCGCGCGCGTATGCCACAGCAGCACGGCCACCGCCGCCGCCAGCCCTGCGAGCAGCGCAGCCACCACCCCCCAGGTGATCAGGTGCAGGCGCCTGCCGGGCATGGGCTTCATGGCTGCACCGGCGCACTCATGCGGCGCGCAGGACCGATGGTGCGATCCCAGATATCACGGCAGCGGGCTCCGCAGCGCCGGACCCAGCGCGGCAGCACCACGGTGTTGAAGATGGTCTCGCGCCGCGCCTCGTCCTGCGCGCGCACCGGCACCAGCGCCATTGCGCCCTGGCGCCCGGTGGTGCAGCTGGGGCTCCCGACATTGCAGGCCAGGCCCTGCTCGGTCTCGCCCTGGGCACTGAGCCACACGGCCGTCTCCAGCTTGGGCAGCTCGGCCTGCAGCAGCTGGCGCAGATCGGCGGGCAGCGCCTGCCAGGCCGCGCGATTGGCCGCAAACACCGCCATGCCCCAGCTGATGGGCATGGGATAGAGATAGGCCGCATGTGCGTGCAGACCGAGGATGTTGCCCGACATGCTGGCGGTGACGGCGCATTCGCTGGCGCCCGTCTCCATGCTCTTGACCACTTGCGCGAAGGGCACGCGCTGGGGCTTGGCGCCCAGCGCCGCAAAAAAATCGCCCTGCGCGGCCGAGGACACCCGCACATGCCGCCCGCGCAGGTCATCCAGGCCCAGCAGCGGGTCCTTGCAGAACAGCACCTGCGCCGGGTAAACGTAAACCGCCAGCAGCTCCACGCCATGCTCCTCGCGCAGGGCTTTCTCCAGGTACGGACGGAAGGCCGCGAGCGAAGCGCGCAGCGTCGCCAGGTCCGGATTCAGCCCCGGCAGGTCCACGGCGGTGTACTGGGGGTACTGTGCCGACAGGGAGCTCATGAGCACCGTGCCGAAGGGCACCACGCCCAGTTGCAAGAGGCGCAGCATCTCCATGCCCGGAACGCCGGCACGGTCGAAGGGCACGATATCGGCGCGGTAGCGGCCCTCGCTCAGGCGCGGCAAATCGCGCGTCCAGAAGGGCGCCTCCAGTTGCGTGTACTGCGTGACGCCGGCCAGCCCTCCCACCACGCGCAGGCGCAACTGCGCGGCATCGGCCGCGGGCGTGTCCGGCGCGCCAGCGTGCGCGGCCGCGCACAGCAGCGCCGCGCCCCACAAGGCCAGCCGCCCGCGCAGTGCGGGGCAGCGCATCGGTCGTCCCAGCAGTTGCATGCAACACCCTTTCGGCACCTGAACCCTGCACCCGCCCGCCCCCATCGCGGCGCGGGGCATGGCGGTCGGTCGGCGCGTTCTCGCCCGTTGTGGTCTGGCGCGTTCCTCAGAAGGTGCCGGGATAGGCACCGCCGTCAGCCAATACGTTCTGCCCCGTCATATAGCCCGCGTGCACGCTGCACAGGAAGGCGCAGATGGCGCCGAACTCCTGCGGCGTACCAAAACGGCGCGCCGGGATGGCGCCTTGCTGGGCGCGGCGCACTTCATCGAGGCTCTTGCCGGTCTTGCCGGCCGCGGCCTGGAGGGTGCCCGCGAGCCGGTCGGTATCGAACTTGCCCGGCAGCAGGTTGTTGATGGTGACGCCCTGCGCGGCAATGGCGCTGCGCGCCGCGCCGGCCACAAAGCCGGTCAAGCCGCTGCGCGCGCCATTGGACAGGCCCAGGATGTCGATGGGGGCCTTCACTGCGCTGGAGGTGATGTTGACGATGCGGCCAAAGCCCCGCTGCGCCATGCCGTCCACCGTGGCGCGGATCAGTTCGATGGGCGTGAGCATGTTGGCATCCACCGCGCGCATCCAGGCATCGCGGTCCCACTCGCGGAAATCGCCGGGCGGGGGGCCGCCGGCGTTGGTGACCACGATGTCGAAGTCCCGGCCCGGCCCGCCAGCTATGGAAAAAACGGCTGCGCGCCCCTCTGGGGTGGTGATGTCGGCCGCCGCAGCCAGCACCGTGGGTTGGCTGCCATTTTGGCCTCCAACGCCCGATGCATCTGCGCCAATAGCTATCAAATCAGAAGCGGTGCGCTGCAATTCGCCGGCATTGCGGGCGTTGATCACCACGTTCACGCCCTCGCGCACCAGCGCTTCGGCGCAGCCGCGGCCCAACCCCTTGCTGGCCCCGCAGACCAGCGCCCATTTACCCGCGATACCCAGATCCATACCGTGCTCCATCGCCGCCGGAGGCGGTTCCTGCAAAACAATTTGAAACGATCATAGTGGACACTGCCCACACCCGCATCAGGACCACCGCCCGCGTCGAACACCGCGCGGGGCACGAAAACCCGTCCTCCGTCCCAGGGAATGACCATCAACCGAACCGTCAGACGCGCGCGGCCATGACGGGTGTTGCACCGATCATGCTCCTGTGTGCCGCCATGCCAGGGCCCGTGTGCTGGAAGGCGATTCTCTGCGGTGCGCCTGAGCAGCGGCTGCAGCGCCGTCGGGTGCCGCCCAGGCAGCCGGCGCTGGCGTCCAGTACCTGCTCCTTCAGCGCGTTCACCCGATGCGTCGCCGCACCAGCCCGCCACTGTAGACGAGATACACCGCACCGCCCGCCAGGAAGACCGGCGACCGCGGCATCGCAGCGGGCGGGCACCGCGCGGCGGTTGTCGGCGCGACACGCGGCTGCGTAGCCGGCAGCTACGTTGGAGGCAGGCCGGAACGCGCCTCCCACCAAAGCATCCCTCACCCTTTCAACGCTTGTCGTCCAAGCGCCACCAGCGCCCCTTTCAGGAGCATCTGCGCCATTACCCCGTCGCCGCCACGCATAAAAAAAGCGCCCCGGAAAGGGGCGCCTTGCAAGGGGTGCCCTGGCACATGCCAGGGCGGCCATCTGCGTCAGTCCTCGACGAACGCTTCCTCGCGCTTCTTGCTCACCGCGGGCAGCAGCACGATGACCAGCAGCAGGGCCGCGGCCGCCAGCAGGCCGGCAGAGATGGGGCGCGAGACGAACACGCTCCAGTCGCCACGCGACAGCAGCAGCGCACGGCGCAGGTTTTCTTCCATCATCGGGCCCAGGATGAAGCCCAGCAGCAAGGGAGCGGGTTCCACCCCCAGCTTGTAGAACAGGTAGCCGATGACACCGAATCCGCCCACCATCCACACGTCGAACGTGTTGTTGTTGGTGGAGTACACCCCCACCGCGCAGAACAGCACGATGGACGGGAACAGCCAGCGATAAGGCACGGAGAGCAGCTTGATCCACATGCCGATCAGCGGCAGGTTCAGGATCACCAGCATGGCGTTGCCGATCCACATCGAGGCGATCAGGCCCCAGAACAGCTCGGGGTTGCTGGTCATCACCTGCGGGCCGGGCTGGATGTTGTGGATGGTCATGGCACCCACCATCAGCGCCATCACGGCGTTGGGCGGAATGCCCAGCGTCAGCAGCGGGATGAAAGAGGTCTGCGAACCCGCGTTGTTGGCCGACTCGGGAGCCGCCACGCCGCGGATGTTGCCCTTGCCGAACGGAACCTCACCGGGATGGAGCTTGGTCTTCTTCTCGATCGTGTAGGCCGCGAAGGCCGACAGCAGCGCGCCGCCGCCGGGCAGGATGCCCAGGGACGACCCCAGGGCCGTGCCGCGCAGCATGGCGGGGAGCATGCGCTTGAAGTCCTGTGCCGTGGGGAACAGGCCGTGCACCTTGGCGGCAAACACTTCGCGCTCGTCGTCGGGCTTGGACAGGTTGGCGATGATTTCGCCGTAGCCGAACACGCCCATGGCGATCACGGTGAAACTGATGCCGTCGGTCAGCTCGGGGATGTCAAAGCTGTAGCGGGCCACGCCGGAGTTCACGTCCGTGCCCACCAGGCCCATCAACAGGCCCAGCACGATCATGGCGACGGCCTTGAGCAGCGAGCCCGAAGCCAGCACCACGGCACCGATCAGGCCCAGCACCATCAGCGAGAAGTACTCGGCGGGGCCGAACTTGAAGGCCACTTCCGTCAGCGGGGGCGCAAAGGCCGCCAGGATCAACGTACCCACGCAGCCCGCGAAGAACGAGCCAATGCCGGCAGCCGCCAGTGCCGGGCCTGCACGGCCCGCGCGCGCCATCTGGTAGCCGTCGATCACGGTCACCACGGAGGACGACTCGCCCGGCAGGTTCACCAGGATGGCGGTGGTGGAGCCGCCGTACTGCGCGCCGTAATAGATGCCAGCGAGCATGATCAGCGCGGCCACGGGCGGCAGCGCATAGGTGGCGGGCAGCAGCATGGCGATGGTGGCCACGGGGCCCACGCCGGGCAGCACGCCGATCAGCGTGCCCAGCAGACAGCCGATAAAGCAGTAGATCAGGTTCTGGAACGTAAACGCGACGCCAAAACCCATCGAGAGGTGTTCAAACAATTCCATGGTCTAGATCTCCGAATCAACCCACGATGAAGCTAGGCCAGACGGGGAACTGCAGAGCCAGCCCCCAGATGAATGCCACGTAGCTGCCCACGGCCAGAATGGTGGCCAGGATGAACACTTCCTTGAAGTGGAACTGGTTGCCCGCCAGGCTGGCCACGAAAGTCAGGCCGTAGATGGCAACGATCAGGCCCATGGCCGGCACGCCGAAGCTGGGCAGGCCCGCCAGCAGCACGCCGAACAACAGGTTGGCGGAAATGATGAAGAAGATCTGCTTCCACGCCCACTTGCCGATCTTGTCGCCGTCCACCGTCTCAACCACGGTGGCCTTGAACATGATGACGGCGCCGATGATGCCCAGCAGAATGCCCAGCAGCAGGGGGAAGTAGCCCGGGCCCATGCGGGCGCCGGTTCCTACGCTGTAGGTGGTGGCGCCCCAGGCAAAACCACCGCCGACGACGAGGAACATGAGGCCGGAAAAGAAATCTTTCTGACTCTTGATTTTCACGAATGTCTCCCAAAAGGAACGCGACGGGCGATTGTGGAGTGTCGGGCAGCGTTTCTCGATGTGGATTCCACCTACCGGTAGATACAAGTTTTCCCTAGAGGCAACACCCCCGGAACTGCCCTTAGCACGGCACCGACCGCTGCGCGGCGTCGAAGGTGGCGCGAGGGCCCTGGTCAGGCCGGGCCTGCGCCGCAGGAGCGCGGACATACCGCCTTCCACCGCGTTGTGAAGGATGGGCGCGCGCCTGATGCATGCGGCGGAAAGGCGCATCTGCTGCGCCGCGATGGCAGAGGTGTGGGTGCTACTCGAGCGGCGGGGTGGCGGCGATGACTTCCTCGAACGTGGTCACGCCTTCGGCCGCGCGCAGCGCGCCCGCCAGGCGCAGCGGGCGCATGCCGTCCTGCACGGCCTGGCGGCGCAGCGCGTCGATGGAGGGCGATTGGTTCACCTGGGTCTTGAGCGCCTCGCTCACGGTGAGCAGTTCATAAAGCCCCATGCGGCCGCGAAAGCCCGTCATGCGGCACTCCACGCACCCCACGGGCTTGTAGGCGCGATAGCCCCCGTTGATCTTCCAGGGGCGGATCATGTCGGCCAGTGCCTCGGGGTCGGCCGCCTCGTCCACCTGCCGGCAGTGCCGGCACAGCGTGCGCACCAGGCGCTGCGCCAGCACCCCCAGCAGCGTGGCGTTGATGAGGTACGGCGGCACGCCCAGCTCCATGAGGCGCGTGACGGCGCTGGGCGCGTCGTTGGTGTGCAGGGTGGAGAACACCAGGTGGCCGGTGAGCGCGGCCTGCACGGCCATGTCGGCGGTGGCCAGGTCACGGATCTCGCCCACCATGATCACATCCGGGTCCTGGCGCATGAGGGCACGCAGCCCTTCGGCGAAGGTGAAGTCCAGCTGCGGCTGCACCTGCGTCTGGTTGAAGCTGGGCTCGATCATCTCGATCGGGTCCTCCACCGTGCTCACGTTCACCTCCTCGGTGGCCACGCGCTTAAGGGTGGAGTACAGCGTGGTGGTCTTGCCCGAACCCGTGGGCCCGGTCACCAGGATGATGCCGTGCGGGCGCTTGACGAGCTGCTCCCAGCGCTGCGCATCGTGCGCGGTGAAACCCAGCGCGTCCAGATCCTTCACGGCGTTGTCGGGGTCGAAGATGCGCATCACCATCTTCTCGCCGAAAGCGGTGGGCAGCGTGGACAGGCGCATTTCCACCTCGTCGCCACGCGGGTTGCGCGTCTTGATGCGGCCGTCCTGCGGGCGGCGCTTTTCCACCACGTCCATGCGGCCCAGCAGCTTCACGCGCGCCACCATGGCATTGAGCACGCCCATGGGCATCTGGTAGACGGCATGCAACACGCCGTCGATGCGAAAGCGGATCACGCCCTGCTCGCGGCGCGGCTCCAGGTGGATGTCGCTCGCGCGCTGGTCGAAGGCGTATTGCCACAGCCAGTCCACCACGCGCACCACCCCCTGGTCGTTGGCGTCCAGCTGCTTGTTGGTCTTGCCCAGCTCCACAAGCTGCTCGAAGCTGCTGCCCGCGGCGCCGCCGCCGGCCTTCTGCGCCTCGCGCACCGACTTGGCCAGCGCGTAGAACTCCGCCGTGTAGCGCGTGATGTGCTGGGGGTTGGCCAGCACGCGCCGCACCGTGCGCCGGGACTGGCGCTCCACCTCGGCCACCCAGTCATGCAGGAAGGGCTCGGCCGTGGCCACCACCACCTCCTTGGAGGTCACCTGCACCGGCAGCACCTTGTGGCGCTCGGCGTAGCTGGCGCTCATGGCGTCGGCCACACGGCCCACGTCCACCTTCAGCGGGTCGATGCGCAGAAACGCCAGGCCGCAGCGCTGGGCCACGTATTCGGTGAGGATGTCCACGTCCAGCGGCTTGCCGTCGCTGGCGCGCAGCATGGCCACGTTGCCCAGCCGCACCAGCGGGTGCTGGCTGCTTTCGGCCTGCGAGCAGCGTGCGATGGTGCGCTGCGCCTGCTCGGCGGTGATCACGCCATCGGCACGCAGCCAATCGACGATGAGCCGCCACTGCAACGGGCCGGTGGCCCCGCCGGCGGCCGTGGGGGGGGATGCGGGCAATGCTTCGGCAGTCATGGTGCGGGAGGCGGCAGAGGTCAGGCAACCGGTTTGAATACGCGCAGCCACTTGGTGGCCGGCAGGTCCCAGCGGGCCTGCACGCTTTCGGCGCGGGCCAGCAGCTCGGCACGTTTAGGCCGCGTGGGCGTGCGCTGGGCCAGCACCACGGTATTGCCCTCGCGCGTGGGCTTGAAGGCCCAGAGCGCGTCGGCGCCAAAGGCCTCGGCGAGCTTGTCCAGGCTGCGCTCGTAGCTGGAGGCGCGGCCGAACAGGTTCACCGTGAGGCAGCCGTCCAGCGTCAGCAGCGCGCGGCAGTCGGCATAGAACTCCGCGCTGTCCAGCACCGGCGCGGCGGCCTCATGGTCGTACAGGTCCACCGCCAGCGCGTCCACCGTGCCATGCCATTCGGGCTTCTTGATTTCCTGGGCCGCATCGGCCAGCACCACACGCTGCATGGGGCCGTCGGGCGGCAGCTTGAACCAGGCGCGGCAGACGGCCTCCACGCGCGGGTTCAGCTCGACCACGGTGCAGCACATGCGCAGCTTCTTGCGGCAGAACTTGGTGATGGCACCGGCCCCCAGGCCCAATTGCATCGCGTGGCGCTTGGCCACGCTGGCGGGCTCCACGAACAGCAGCCAGGCCATCATGCGTTGCACGTATTCCAGCTCGATCTCGAACGGCTGCGCGATGCGCATGGAGCCCTGGATCCACGGCGTGCCCAGGTGCAGGTGGCGCACTTCACCATCATCGGAGACGCTCACCTCGGGCAGTTCGGTGGCGGCGGTTTTCTTGCGGGTCAAATCGTTATACCAATCCAAAAGTCGCCAGGGCCTCGCCCCAGGCGTGCAGTTTTTTCTCGAAGCTCCACGACGCGTTGGCCGGGCTGGTGGATGGCAGGCGCAGCGATGGCATCGGCGCATCTGCCTTCAGCCCCAGGCTGGCGCGCACGGCCTTGGCGTGGCGGAAGCTTTCCCCGCCATTGTGGGCGATGGCGGCCAGCCCCGGCGCGCGGGCATGCAGGCCGGCGAAGTCGTTGACCTGCGCGTTGCGGATGCTGGTATCCAGGCTGCCCTCGCGCTCGCAGGCGGCATACACGTCCCACAGGCCCAGGCCGCGGGCCAGCAGCCAGTCGCAGCGCGCGGCGTACTGGTCGCGGCCCGGCAGCGGATGCTGCGGCCACAGCGCCGCCAGGATGCGCCAGAAGTGGTTCTGCGGATGGCCGTAATACTGCTGCGCGGCGAGCGACGCCACACCGGGGAAGCTGCCCAGCACCAGCACCCGCGTGCCGGAGCCCACCACGGGCGGCAGGCCGACCAGACGACCGGCAGACAGCACAACCGTTTTTTTCTGCGCAGCCACCGGCCCTCCATTACTATTGTTTGTATAGCTGCTAGCGCTTGCTGCATAAGCCTTTGAGCCCGAAAGCACTCAAACCTATGCCAACAGTTCAGCCAGCCGTGGCAACGCTGCGCAAGCGTTGGCGCGCGTGGCATGGGCCAGTTCTGTGCTGGAGATGCCGCGCAGCTGCGCCACCACCGCACCGATGCGCGGTAACTGTGCAGGCGTGTTGCGTGCGGGCGGGCGGCCAGCGGCGCGCTCGGCCGCGGTCACGTAGAGCCAGTGCGGCGGAATGTCGGGCGCATCGGTCTCCACCACCAGCGCGTCCAGCGGCAGTTCGGTGGCCAGGCGGCGCAACTGCAGCGCACGGTCGAAGGTGACCGCGCCGCCAAAGCCCAGCTTGAAGCCCAGATCGATGAAGGCCTGCGCCTGCTGCAGGCTGCCGTTGAAGGCATGGGCGATGCCGCCGCGCACCGGCAGCTCGCGCAGCGCCTTGAGCAACTGGTCCGCCGAGCGGCGCACATGCAGGATCACGGGCAGGTCGAACCGGCGCGCCAACTGCAGCTGCGCCCGGTAGAAGTGCTGCTGGCGTCCCCTGTCCAGATGGGGCACGAAGAGGTCCAACCCGATTTCGCCGACGGCCACCAGGCGCGGGTCGTCCTGGTGCTGCTCCAGCGCGCGCGCCAGGGCGGGCAAGTCTTCGTCGCCGGCGACGGGAGTGAACAGGGGATGGATGCCCAGCGCATAGCTGTCGCCGTGGCGGTGCGCCAGGTCCCGCACGGCCTGCAGATTGGCGAGTTCCACCGCGGGCAGCACGCAGTGGGCCACGCCGGCCTGCGCGGCGCGTGCACGCTCGGCATCTGCGAGCGCTGCGCCGCCGTGATCTGCAAATTCATCCAGGTGGCAATGGGTGTCGATCCAGACGTCCATGCGCCGGATCATGCCACCGCACGCCCCCAGCGCCGGTCCGCAGTGTCTCAGTGCGTTTCAGCGCCAATACTCTGCGGATCGGTCGGCGGCGCATCGGCACCGCAGGAGCTGCTGTGCCCATCAGCCCTTCTTGCTCAGCGGGCAGGTGTTCATGCCCAGCAGCGAGTACGCAGGGCAGGTGCCCGCCAGGCCGGTCAGCAGCGGCACCACGCCCAGCCAGCCCCACCAGCCCACGGTGCCCGTGGCCGCCAGGCCGATGAGCACCAGACCCACCGCGATGCGCAGCCCGCGGTCCCAACCCCCAACGTTGTGTTTCATGACACTTCTCCTAGTTGACGAAAAAAACGGTACCTCTGCGCAGCGACGCGGCCGCTCAGGGGCAGAAGATGTCCTTGAGCGCAGCCACGAGCTTTTCCGCCGCCGGGTCGGCAATGCGGTAGTACAGAGTCTGCGCGTCGCGGCGGAAGGTCACCAGCCCCTCGTCGCGCATGCGCGCCAGGTGCTGCGACAGTGCGGACTGGCTCAGGCGCACCTGCTCCAGCAGCGTACCCACGGAGGCCTCGCCCTGCTCGATCAGCAGGCACAGCACGAGCAACCGGTGCTCGTTGCCCACCGCGCGCAGCAGCGCAGCGGCGCGCGCGGCGCCCTGCTGCATGAATTCCAGGTCGGCGGTAGTGGCCACCTGCGCTCCTTGTTGATAAATATCTAAATTAACCTATGCTAATTTAGTAGATACTAATAAACGTGTCAACAGCGCCGAGCAGGCGCATTCCTTTCACCACCAGGAGTTCCACCATGACCTCGTCCACCGACTACAAGGCCCTCACGCGCGAAATCTCTAGCAACGTCAGCGAGCTGCGCAACAGCGTTCCGCAGGTGATGCAAGGTTTCAACGCGCTGGGCAAGGCGGCTCTCGCGGGCGGCGCCATCGACGCCAAGACCAAGGAGCTGATCGCGCTGGGCATTGGCGTGGCCGCGCGCTGCGATGGCTACATCGGCTTTCACACCCAAGCGCTGGCACGCCTGGGCGCCACGCGCGCCGAGGTGCACGAGGTGCTGGGCATTGCGGTGTACATGGGCGGCGGCCCCGCGCTGATGTACGCAGCCAATGCCGTGGCCGCGTTCGACGAGTGCGCACCCGCGCAGGCGCCCGCCGCGACGGCCTGATTTACTATTGAAAATATAGCTGTCAGCGCTTGTCCAGCAAGCGCTGGAGGCCGTTTTAGCTCAAAACCCCGGAGACCAAGCGCACGACGCGGTCGCACCGCGCGGCCAGCGATTCATCGTGCGTGACCATCACGAAGGCGGTGCCCTGCTCGCGCGCAAGCTGCAGCATGAGGGCGAACACGGCATCGGCGGTCGCGCGGTCCAGGTTGCCGGTGGGCTCGTCGGCCAGCACGCAGGCCGGCTGCGTGACCAGCGCCCGGGCAATGGCCACGCGCTGGCGCTCGCCACCCGACAGTTCCGCCGGGCGATGGTGCACACGCTCGCCCAGGCCCACGGCCTGGAGCATGCGCACCGCCCGCTCGATGCACTGCGCGTACGGCTCGCGGCGGATGCGCAGCGGCATGGCCACGTTGTCCTGGGCGCTGAACTCGGGCAACAGGTGGTGGAACTGGTAGATGAAGCCCAGGTGCGCATTGCGCAGGCGCCCCTGTTGCGCGGGCGGTAGCGCCTGCAGCGCCTGCCCCTGGAGCGTGACGGTGCCGGCGCTGGGCGCGTCCAGCCCCCCCAGCAGATGCAGCAGCGTGCTCTTGCCCGAGCCCGACGCCCCCACGATGGCCAGCGTCTCGCCGGCGTGCACTGCCAGGTCCACGCCCTTGAGCACGGTGACGTCCAGCCGGCCCTCGGTAAAGCGCTTGGTCAGGCCTTGCGCCTGCAGCACCACTTGCCCATTACTCATAGCGCAGCGCCTCCGCGGGGTTCACGCGGCTGGCGCGCCAGCTCGGGTACAGGGTGGCCACGAAGGCCAGGATCAGGGAAATGACGGCAATGGGCGCGATGTCGCTGCTTTGCGGGTCGCTGGGCATCTTGCTGATGAGGTAGATGTCCTTGGGCAGGAAGCTGGCGTTCAGCGCCCGCTCGATGGCGGGCACGATCACGTCGATGTTGAAGGCCACGCCCAAGCCCAGCAGCAGGCCGGCCAGCGTGCCGATCACGCCCACCATGGCGCCCTGCACCATGAACACGCCCATGATGCTGGCGGGGCTGGCGCCCAGCGTGCGCAGGATGGCGATGTCCGCGCGCTTGTCGGTCACGGTCATCACCAGCGTGGACACCAGGTTGAATGCCGCCACCGCGACGATCAGCGTGAGGATGATGAACATCATGCGCTTTTCCAGCTGCACGGCCGCGAACCAGGTGCGGTTCTGCTGCGTCCAGTCGCGGATCAACAGGTTGCCCGAGAGGCTGTGCGCCAGCTGCTGCGTGACTTCGGGTGCGTCGTGCAGGTTCTTGAGCTTCAGGCGCACGCCGGTCGGCCCTTCCAGGCGGAAGATGCGCTCGGCATCCTCGTGGTGCAGCATCACCAGCGCAGAGTCGTATTCATAGTGGCCCGAATTGAAGGTGCCCGCCACCGTCATCTGCTTGAGGCGCGGCACCACGCCCGCAGGCGTGACCTGGCCGGCCGGTGCGATCAGCGTGACCGCATCACCCGCGCGCACGCCCAGCTGGCGCGCCAGTTCGCTGCCCAGGATCACGCGGAACTCGCCCGGCACCAGGGCCTTCAGGCCCTCCAGATTCTCGGCGGCCAGGTCGGTCACCTCGGCCTCGTGCGCGGGGTCGATGCCGCGCACCAGCGCGCCCTTCATGTCCTCGCCACGCGCCAGCAGCGCCTGGGCGGCGACGAAGGGCGCGGCGCCCACCACGTTCGGATTGGCCCGCGCCTCGGCCAGCGTGCGCGGCATGTCGGGCAGCGCTGCACCGCCCGGCGCGAAGATCTCGATGTGCGAGACCACGCTGAGCATGCGGTCGCGCACCTCTTTCTGAAAGCCGTTCATCACGGACAGAACGATGATGAGTGCCGCCACCCCCAGCGAGATGCCCAGCATGGACACGCCCGAGATGAAGGAGATGAAGCCGTTGCGCCGCGTGGCCCGGCCTGCCCGGGTGTAGCGCCAGCCCAGGGCCAGTTCGTAGGGAATTTGCATGGAAGCGCGATTGTGTCATCGACCCGGGCCCGCGGCGCGGGCCCAGGGCAGCAACGCGCGGCGGCCTCAGCGCAAGCCGGGTGCAGCAGGGGCTGACGCGCCAAGGCCGCCTGCCCTGCGCGGCGCCGGCCCGCGGCTCAGCGGCCCGTTTCCGTCAGATAGGCCTTGCGCGCAGCCACCGCGGTGTCGGCAAAGTCGGAGAACACACCATCCACGCCCAGGCGGTAGAACTGCAGGTACTCGGCCTGGGGGTCGCCCTTGTAGTCGAAGGCCAGGCGGCGGTTTTCGTTGCGCATGGTCCAGGTGTGGACCATCAGGCCCAGCTTGTGTGCGTCGGCCACCAGGCTGGTGGGGGTGCTGCTGGAAGCGTCGGCGTAGTTGACCGCGCCATCCTTGTTCACGTCGACCATCTTGCCGTCGGTGCCAAAGGTGCCCTTGACCGGCACGATGTAGGGCTTCCAGGGGCCCACGCCGTCGGCGTACTTGGCGATCTCGGCCAGGCCCGCCGGCGTGACCATGGAAGCGAACAGGTCCTTGCGGCCCGCGCGTGTCCAGTCGTAGGGGCGGTCATATGGCGCCTCGAAGGTGACCGCGCCGGTCTTGAAGTCGTAGTCGTTGCCATCCACCAGCTGGATGAGGCGCACCTGCGTCTTGGTGCGCAGGTACTTGAGGTTGGCCGTCTCGAACGACTGCAGGATGACCGGCGAATCCTTCTTGGTGTAGCCGTACTCGGCCAGGATGGCCAGCAGGCGGTCTTCGAGCTTGAGGCCCGCATCTTCATGGTAGGTGGGGTGCTTGGTCTCGGGATAGACGCCGATCACGCGGCCCACCTTGCCGCCCTCGGTCTTGGCCAGGTCCAGCACCTCGCGCAGCGTGGGGATCTGGAACTTGCCGTTATAGGACTGGTCGCGCTCGGCCAGCGGCTGGATGGCGCGCAGGGTCTTCAGTTCCGCCAGCGTGAAGTCGGTGGCGAACCAGCCTTCTTCCTCCACGCCGTCGACCATGCGCTTGGTCTTGCGGCTGGCGAACTCGGGGCGGCTGGCCACATCGGTGGTGCTGGTAATGTTGGGTTCATGGCGCGCCACCAGGTGGCCGTCCTTGGTGGCCACCAAATCGGGCTCGATGAAGTCCGCCCCCATCTGGATGGCCAGCGCATAGCTCTCCAGCGTGTGGTCCGGGCGGTAGCCCGAGGCGCCGCGGTGCCCCACCACGAGCGGAGCCTGGCCGCTCAGCGTCGGCAGCGGTGCGGGGTCGTCGCCGCCGCCACAGGCGGTCGCCAGCAGGGAGGCACTCATCGCAATGATCAGGGGAAGACGGTGAGAAGACATGGGCATCCTTGGCCGTAAAAGTGAGCGATCCAGTCTCTGTTGCACTTGTGACGCTTGCATGACGCTGTGGGTTTTGCGCCCACCGTCATCGGGTGCATCCGGGACAATACACCCCTATGTCGGACATGCCCCATTTACTCATCCCGCTGGCCGCCAGCCCGGCCCAGGGATGCCAGCAGGCGCTTGAAGGCCTGGAACTGCCCCAGTTGGACCGGCTGTTGGCCCGCCTGTCCAGCACCGGCCTGGACGCCGGCGCCGAGACGGACTTCGCCCCGCCCCACGAACGCGCCCTGGCCCGCCACCACGGCCTGCCCGCCACCAGCGAGGGCACCACGCCCTGGGCCGCGTGGCACCAGCACCAGCAGTTCAGTGCGCCCGGCACAACCACCAGCGCCTGGGCCTTCATCACCCCTTGCCACTGGCAGGTCGGTGCCGACCATGTCACGCTGGGCGACCCGGCGCGGCTGCAGCTGGACGAGGCCGCCTCGCGCGCGCTGCTCGCCATTGTGGCGCCCTGGTTTGCCGAGGACGGCATCACGCTCGCCTATGACCAGCCGACGCGCTGGGTCGCGCAAGGTGCAGTGTTCGACAACCTGCCCACCGCGTCGCTGGACCGCGTGATCCAGCGCGACGTGCGCGCCTGGATGCCCGACCCCGCCCGCGCGCGCCTGCTGCACCGCCTGCACAGCGAGATGCAGATGCTGCTGTACACCCACCCCTTCAACGACGCGCGCGCGGCCCAGGGCCTGCCGCCGGTCAATGCCTTCTGGGTGCACGGCGCAGGCGCCCTGCTCCAGCCGCCCGCCCCCGTGCCGGCGCCCGAGATGCCCACCACCCTGCTGGACGCTGCGCTGCGCGAGGACTGGCACGCCTGGCGCCAGGCCTGGGCCGCGCTGGACGCCGGCCCCGTGGCGCGCCTGGCCGCGCATGTGGCGGGCGGCGGCGCGGCGCGCCTCACGCTGTGCGGCGAACGCGGCGCACAGTCCTGGCATACGGCGCCGCGCAGCCTGGGCCAGCGCATTCAGAGTCTTTTTAAGCCCCAGCGCTTTTCCAGCGTGCGCGAGCAGCTATGAAAATAGTAGCCAGAGACATCCCACCGCGCGTGGTCTGGGCGCTGGAGCAGGCCGGCGTGCACCCGCTGCTGGCACGCCTGTACGCGGCGCGCGGCATCCGCGCCAAGGAGGAGCTGGACGACGCCCTCGCCCGCCTGCTGCCGCCGGACACCCTCATGGGCGTGCGGCAGGCCGCGGCGCTGCTGGCCGATGCCATCAGCCAGGACCGGCGCCTGCTCATCGTCGCCGACTACGACTGCGACGGCGCCACTGCGTGCGCAGTGGGGGTGCGCGGCCTGCGCCTGCTGGGCGCACGCCATGTTCAGTATTTGGTGCCCGACCGCGTGGTGGACGGCTACGGCCTCACCGCCTCCATCGCGCAGCGCGTGCACGAGCGCGGCGCCGACGTGCTCATCACCGTGGACAACGGCATCGCCAGCATCGAGGGCGTGGCGCGCGCCAAGGCGCTGGGGCTGACGGTGCTCATCACCGACCACCACCTGCCCGGCCCCGAACTGCCCGCGGCCGACGCCATCGTCAACCCCAACCAGCCCGGCTGCGGCTTCGAGAGCAAGTCCATCGCCGGCGTGGGCGTGATGTTCTATGTACTGATGGCGCTGCGCGCCGAGCTGCGCGCGCGCGGCGTATTCGACAAGGCCACGCAACCCAAGCTGGAGCCGCTGCTGCCGCTGGTGGCCCTGGGCACCGTGGCCGATGTGGTGCGCCTGGACAACAACAACCGCCGCCTGGTCGCGCAGGGCTTGAAGCGCATCCGCGCCGGCCAGATGCAGGCCGGCATCCAGGCCCTGTTCGACGCCGCCGGGCGCAAGGCCCCCGTCGCCACCACCTTCGACTTCGGCTTTGCCCTTGGGCCCCGCATCAATGCCGCGGGGCGCCTGGCCGACATGACGCTGGGCATCGAATGCCTGCTGACCGACGACCCGGCACGCGCCGCCGACCTGGCCCGGCAACTGGATGCCATCAACCGCGAGCGGCGCGAACTAGAGGGCGGCATGCGCGAGCAGGCCCTGCTGCTGGCGGAGAGCCTGTTCGACGAAGGCGAGGAGCCGCCGCCCGCCATCAGCGTGTTCGACCCGGACTTTCACGAGGGCGTGGTGGGCATCGTGGCCTCGCGCCTCAAGGACAAGCTGCACCGCCCCACCTTCGTGTTCGCTGCCAGCAGCGCGCCGGGCAAGGAGCATGAGCTGAAGGGTTCGGGGCGGTCCATCCCCGGCTTTCATCTGCGCGACGCGCTGGACCTGGTGGCCAAGCGCCACCCCGGCGTGATCCTGAAGTTCGGCGGCCACGCCATGGCGGCCGGCTGCACCGTGGCCGAGGAGCATTTCGACCTCTTCGAGCAGGCCTTCGCCCAGGTCGCACAGGAATGGCTGGATGCCGCGACGCTCACGCGCCGGCTGGAAACCGACGGCCCGCTGGCCCCGGAATACTGTCGTGCGGAACTGGTGGACACGCTGCACCGGGAGGTCTGGGGCCAGGGCTTTGCGCCGCCTACCTTCAGCGAGGAAGTGCAGGTGCTGAGCCAGCGCCTGGTGGGCGAGGCGCGCAACCACCTGTCTATCAAGCTGCTGCACCAGGGCCAGCCCGTGGACGCCATCTGGTTCGGCCACACCGACCCGCTGCCCGAACGGGCGTTGCTGGCCTTCCGGCTGGACGTGAACGAGTGGCGGGGCGAGCGGCGGGTGCAGTTTCTGGTGGAGGGACTGGAGTCGCCTGCAATGTGAACGGGCGAGCAACTGTGGTCCGGGGAGGCAACAGCCTCGAGTGCAGAAAACAAGAGTTCAAGCGGTGGCTTGGTGGGCATGCTGGTGTCTGCGCTCATTGACCAGATTGTGGAAACCTTGTCAGACCGCAGTGTGCAGATCGCCGAGGTCGCAAACGGCCGACTGCTGTATGCCGGCCGTCCGGGAGGACTATTGCATGGGCCTCGCTCTCCCAAGTACGGAGCAGACAGCAAGCCATGACCACGTAACGTCCAAAGCGGCATATAGATGGCGAAAGGCGCGGCACAGGCCGCGCTTTTTTTGTCCCGACTGGGGACGGGACGTACCAATGACGCTATTTTTTAGAGCTTAGAAGCTCTCCCATTCGCCATCCGCATCCGATGCCGCAGGCGTCTTGGCCGGCGCGATCTGGGGGGTGGACACCTTGGCGGCAGCCTTTGTCGGTGTGGGCTTGGCCAGCGTCGCGCGCGCCGGCGTTGCGGCCGGTGTCTTGACTGGGGCGGGCGCTACCGCTGGCGGCGCCACGCGGGCCGGGCTGCGGGGCGCCGCGACGGCGCCATTGCCCACATTGAACACGGCCACTACCTGCGCCAGGCGCTGCGCCTGTTCATGCAGGGCGGCGGCGGCGGCGCTGGACTCTTCCACCAGCGCGGCATTTTGCTGCGTCATCTGGTCCAGGTTCGCCACGGCCTGGTTCACCTGGCCGATGCCGTCGCGCTGCTCGGTGGACGAAGCGGTGATCTCGCCGATCAGGTCGCTCACGCGGCGCACGCTGTGCACGATGTCCTGCATGCTCTGGCCGGCCTGCTCCACCTGGGCTGAGCCCGATTGCACGTTGTCCACGCTGGTGGTGATGAGCTGCTTGATCTCCTTGGCGGCCTCGGCGCTGCGCTGCGCCAGGCTGCGCACTTCGCCCGCCACCACGGCAAAGCCGCGGCCCTGCTCGCCCGCGCGTGCGGCTTCCACGGCGGCGTTCAGCGCCAGGATGTTGGTCTGGAAGGCAATGCCATCGATCACACCGATGATGTCGGCGATCTTGCGGCTGGATTCGGTGATCTGCTGCATGCTGGTGACCACCTGGCCCACCACTTCGCCGCCACGCTCTGCGGCCTGCGCGGCGTTGGCGGCGAGTTGGTTGGCCTGGCGCGCGGTGTCGGCCGACTGGGTGACGGTGGCGGTGAGCTCTTCCATGCTGGCGGCCGTCTCTTCGAGGTTGGCCGCGGTCTGCTCGGTTCGCGCAGACAGGTCGTGGTTGCCCGTGGCGATCTGGCTGGACGCCGCCGAGACCGATTCCACGCCCGAGCGCACTTCGCCCACCACGCCGCGCAGACGTGCTCCCATGGCCGACAGCGAGCGCAGCAAGTGGCCCAGTTCGTCACGACGGTCATCGTGCACGTCTTGCGTCAAGTCGCCACCGGCAATCGCGTTAGCCAGCCCCACGGCCCGCTCCAGGGGATGCGTGATGGAGCGCACGAGCAGATTCGCCAGCACCAGGCCCAAGACCACCACCACCGCGGCGATGCCCGCGCCCATCCACATGGCGCGCTGGTGCAAGGCCTGGGCCTCTTGCTTGGCGGCGTCGCGCTGGCGTTCTTGCAGTTGGACGAAGGCGTCCTGTTCGCCCACATAGCGCTCCACGGCGGGCAGCAGTTTGCTGTCCACCAGGGTCAGCGTGCGGGCGAAGTCGCCTTCGGCCCGGGCCTTGGTGGCCTCCGCCAGCGCGTCCAGCACCACCTTGCGGGCGGCGGCCACGCGTTCCATCTGGGCCTTGTCCTCCGCAGAGAAGGCCACAGCCTCCACCTGTTTTTGCAGGGCATTGATGGCCTCGATCCCCTGCTTGGCTTTCTTCTGCAGGCCCGACGCCAGGGTCTCGTCGGCCGAGGCCAGCGCGCTCACGGACTGGTCCACGGCCAGCGTGGTCAGCCCTTTCCAGCGCAGGGCCAGGCTGATGCGGTCTTCGTTGGCCTGCACGATGCGCGCCGCCTCATCATTGAGCTGGGCGGTGTAGGCCAACAGGCCCGCCAGCAAAAGCAGCATGGAGACCAGCAGCCCCAGGACGAGTCCCCACAGTTTGCGGGCGACGGGGAAATGGTTGAAGTTCATGTTCTACGCAATCAGGGGCGTCGTGGCGCCATAGCGGTGGAAGGAGGCACACGGAGGAGGCACACGGGCGCAACAACCCGGCAGCCTGGACAAAAAGAGGCTCATATTGTCGCATTTATGCACATTTGATTACAAATATTCGTCACTGCCTGCAGTCCGACCCGTTTGTCACTGTGTTGTAACCACCACGACAACATGCCCTGCGAGCTCCCCCTAAAATGAAATCGTGTCCATCCTCCTCAATGCCGACCTTCACTGCCACTCCGTGGTGTCTGACGGCACCCTCACCCCCGAAGCGCTGGCAGCCCGTGCGCATGCCAACGGTGTAGCGCTGTGGGCGCTGACGGACCATGACGAGATTGGCGGCCAGCACCGCGCCGCCGCCGCCGCGCACGCGCTGGGCATGGACTACCTCACGGGCACAGAGATCTCGGTCACCTTCGCCGACACCACGGTGCATATCGTGGGACTGGGGTTCGACCCGGACAATGCACAACTCGCCCAGGGCCTCGCGGCCACGCGCGGCGGGCGCAGCGAACGGGCACAGGAGATGGCGCAGCAACTCGCGCACGTGGGTATCCGCGGCGCATTCGAAGGGGCGTTGCGCTACGCGGGCAACCCTGAACTGGTCTCGCGCACGCACTTTGCCCGCTTCCTCGTGGAGACCGGCGTGTGCCACGACACCTCCGAAGTGTTCCGGCGCTTTCTCACCGAGGGCAACCCCGGCTACGTACCCCACCGCTGGGCCACGCTGGGCAATGCGGTGCGCTGGATCCGCGAGGCCGGCGGCATGGCCGTGATCGCCCATCCTGCACGCTACCGATTCACGGCGAATGAGGAATACGCCTTGTTTTCCGAGTTCAAGCAGCACGGCGGCCAGGGCGTGGAAGTGGTGACCGGCAGCCATACGCCATCCGAATATCCCGTGTACGCCGCCATGGCGCAGGAGTTCGGCATGGCCGCCTCGCGCGGCAGCGACTTCCACAGCCCGAACGAATCACACACCGATCTGGGCGCCCTGCCGGATTTGCCAGGCCAGCTCACCCCCGTGTGGGAGCTGTTGTCCGATCGCATCCTGCGCGCCCCCCGCACCACTGCCGGCTGACCGCCGCGCCCCTCCATGGCCCAATATTTCGAGATCTACGCCGACAACCCGCAGCCGCGCCTGCTCAAGCAGGCCGCCACGCTGCTATCGAGCGGCGGCATCCTGGCCGTGCCCACCGACTCCAGCTACGCGCTGGTCTGCCGCCTGGACGACAAGGACGCCGTGGACCGGATTCGTCGTATTCGGCAGATCAACGACAAGCACCACCTCACCCTGCTGTGCCGCGACCTGTCGGAACTGGCCAATTACGCGCATGTGGACAACCGCCAATATCGCCTGCTGAAGTTGGCCACGCCGGGGCCTTACACCTTCATCCTGGACGCCACCAAGGAAGTGCCGCGCCGCGTGAGCCATCCGCAGCGCAAGACCATCGGTCTGCGCGTGCCCGACCGCAAGGGCCTGCAGATGCTGCTGGAGCTGCACGGCGCGCCGCTGCTGGCCACCACACTGATCCCAGCGGGCGAAAGCGAGCCGCTGAACGACCCGCAGGAGATCCGCGAGCGCTTTGAAAAGCAGCTCGATGGCATCCTCGACGCGGGCGGCTGCCCGCTGGAGCCCACTACGGTGCTGGACCTCACGCCCATGAATACCGGCGGCGACCCCATCGTGGTGCGCGAAGGTGGCGGCAGCCTGGCCAAGCTGGGGCTTTAAGGGCGCGCGCCCGGGCTTGGTGCCTGTCACAGTGGCGCAATGCGCCGACGGAAGAATCAGAACGTTTCAGGCCTCTAGCGCCCGTCCAGCAAGCGCCAATAGCTACCAAAATTGTAGCAATCAATCACACCACCACCAGCCGGCGCAGCCATTGCAGCAGCACCTGCGGCAGTTCCTCGGGCCGGGGCAGCAGCGCGTAGTGATGGGCACCGAACACCATGGGCAGATAGCGGGCCGCCTGGCGATCGATGGTCAGGCAAAACGGCGCAATGCCTTGCAGCCGCGCCTCGGTCACGGCCTGGCGCATGTCCTCCAGTCCATAGCGGCCTTCATAGGCGTCGATGTCGTTGGGCTTGCCATCGGACAGCAGCAACAGCAGGCGGTGCGCGGCCGGCTGGCGCATCAGCGTGCTGGCGGCATGGCGCAGCGCGGCGCCGGCGCGCGTGTAGTGCTCGGGCTCCAGACCGGCGATGCGCAGCGCAGCGTCTCGCCCGTAGGGCTGGTCAAAACGCTTGACGTTGCGCACCACCACCCCCTGCGGCCCCTCACCGGAGAACGCCTGCACCGCAAACGGCGCGCCCATGCCGTCCAGCGCCATGCTCACCAGCAGCAGCGCCTCACGCGCTACGTCAACCACCCGCCGGCCCGGCGCCACCCAGCCGTCGGTAGAGCCGCTCACATCCATGAGCACCAGCACCGCCAGGTCGCGGTGCAGGCGGCGCTCGCTGCGGTACAGGCGCTGGGGCAGCGGCAGGCCCGCGGCAAAGTCTGCGCGCGCCTCGATGCAAGCCTCCAGATCGATCTCGTCGCCGTCGAGCTGGCGGCGCACGGCCACGCGGCGGCTGCGCAATAGCTCGAACCGCCTGCGCACGGCGTGCAGCATGGCCCGGCGCTCATGCAGCGTGGCTTCCAACCAATCGGGCGCGCCCGGGGCTGCGTCGTGCAACCACACGGCGGCGCCGGGGCGGCGGTAGCTGCCGCTGGCGCCGTCCCACTCGGGGTAGTACAGAACGTCGACGCCCGGCGCGGCGGCCGCACCACCGCCCGCCCGCGCCTGGCGCGCCAGATGCTCCGGCGGGTCATCGGACAGCAGCACCTCCTTCGGACGGCCGGGCGTGGCCACGAGGCGCGCCTCGGGCAGTTCGGACAGCGCATCGGCGAACTCCTCCGCCGCCGTGCTGGCGTCGCGGTCGCTCGGGCGCTGCATGCCCATGGGGTCCGCGGCCTGCTCGTGCGGCTGGGCGGTCTGCACCATCCATGCACCGGGACCGTTCGCGTCGTCCTCATCGGGAAGCGCCTGGCGCACCTGCGGACGGCGCGCCAGACGGGCAGCATGGGTCGTGCCAGAGGCATCCTCTGCGCCGTCCGCCGTGGCGTGCGCAGGCGCGGGGGTAGCCGGCGTGCGCAGCTCGCCCAGCCACTCGTCGACCATGCACCAGCGCTGCTGGCGCGCGGGGGCCGCGGCCGGGCGCAGGCGCGAAGCGAGGGCACGTGCATGCGCCAGCACCTGTGGCGCCGGGGCCGGCAGCGATGGCATCAGGCCGGGAGGCCCGGCGCCCGCGGGTGGGCCGGCCAGCAGGGCGTGCGCCAGCGACTCCAGCGGTTGCAGGTGCGGCGGCAGCGCCGCCACGGCCGGGCGCGCTGCCAGCATGGCCTGCCGCAGGCGCGCCAGTGGCGCGGCCATGCCCGGCAGGCGCAGGGCCAGCGCGTGGTCGGCGGCATGGGCTTCAAGCAGTGCAAACAACGCCCGCTCGAAACCGTCCACCGCCTGGGCAGCGTATGCCGGCGCCCCCCGCACTGCGCGCATACCGTGCATCAGCGCCAGCGTGCGGTAGCGCTCGTCGGCGGTGAGCGCCCCGTCCCTCCCCGCTTGCGCGCCGGGTATATCCGTCAGCGCGGGGGGCAGCCACAGGTTGGCGCCGTCGGTGGCGGGCACGGCGTCGCGCTGGCTGGGGGCCTCTGCACGCTGCATCCAGCGCGAGAGGAAGGTAGGCGGCGCAGGCGGTTGCGCCGCGCGCAGCTGCAGGCGGATGCCCAGCGCGGCGCTTACCAGCAGGTCCAGGCGCGGCGCCACATCGGCCAGATGCAGCCGGGGTGGGCCGGCCGGCGGGGGGCGGTGGCGGCGCCACAGCGCCTGGGCATAGATCGTGGCATGTCGCGCCGCGTCGGTGATGACGTCCTCGGCCTCGGCCATGGTCAGACGAAGGTGGCGTCGACAAGGTCGCGCATGGCGCCCACCAGCGATGCCTCGTCCGACAACGGCGCCACGATGGCGTGCAGGCAGGCGCGGCGCAGGTCCACGCCGCGCACCGCCAACTGCGCGGCCGCCACCAACAGCCGCGTACTGGGCACCTCGGCCAAGCCACGATCCTGCAGTGCGCGCAGCCGCGTGGCAAGCTGCACCAGCGCGCGCGCCTCGGGCTCGGCAATGCCGCTTTCCTGCGCGACGATGCGCGCCTCTACCTCAGGCGCGGGAAAGCCGAAGTCCAGTGCCACGAAGCGCTGGCGCGTGCTGGGTTTCAGGTCCTTGAGCATGCGCTGGTAGCCGGGGTTGTACGACACGATGAGCCCGAAGCCGGGCGCGGCCTCGACCACCTCGCCCGTCTTGTCGATGGGCAGGATGCGCCGGTGGTCGGTGAGCGGGTGCAATACGACCACCGTGTCCTGCCGCGCCTCCACCACTTCGTCCAGGTAGCACAGCGCGCCCTCGCGCACAGCGCGGGTCAGCGGCCCGTCGTGCCACACGGTGCCGCTGCCCTGGATGAGGAAGCGGCCGATCAGGTCGCTGGCGCTCAGGTCGTCATGGCAGGCGATGGTGATGAGCGGGCGCTTCAGGCGCCAGGCCATGTGCTCTACGAAGCGCGTCTTGCCGCAACCTGTGGGCCCCTTGAGCATGACGGCCAGGCGCTGCGCGTGGCACTGCGCGAAGACCTCGATCTCGTCGCCGCTGGGCAGGTAATAGGGGGGCTCCGGCGCAGGGGACGTTGCCGGGCGGGCCATCCCCGCCCCGCCCTGTAGATCAAATCGCTGCAGCACGGTGCGTATCGAGGGGACGGTCCACCGGATCGCTGGCGCTGACCTCCAGCCGCAGCGGGTGGCGGAAGAAATCGATGATGAACAACGCAACGCCAATCGCGAAGATGGACGCGGTGATGACCAGCATGACAAAGTGCACCTGGATCTTGAGTTGCGCATCCAGGTAGCCCATGCCCATGATGCGCTCCAGGTACACCTGCCCAATGCCCGCGGTGGCGAACGACAGCGTCATGCCGAACATGCCCGCCAGCTGCATCCAGAACGACAGGTAGCCCATGGCGGTGCCTTCCTCGGGCCTGCGTGTGAGGGCCGGCTGCGCATAGCTGATCATGGCCATCACGATCATCGCGTAGGCTCCGTAGAACGCCGCGTGCCCGTGCATGGCGGTAATGAGGGTGCCGTGCGTCCACTTGTTCACGCTGGGGAAAGTGTGGGCCAGGCCCAGCAGGCCGGCACCGAACAGCGTGAACACGGCGCTGCCCACCGTCCAGTGCAGCGCCAGCTTGTTGGGGTGGGCCATGCCCGAGCGGCGCATGGCGAAGTAGGCATACATGGCCATGCCCACCAGGGCCACGGGCTCCAGTGCGCTGAAGAAGCCCCCGATGGGCAGCCAGTACTGCGGCACGCCCACCCAGTAATAGTGGTGCGCCGTACCCAGGATGCCGGCAATGAACACCAGCCCCACGATGACATAGAGCCACTTTTCCATCACCTCGCGGTCGGCACCCGACAGGCGGATCAGCAGGTACGCGAGGAAGCCGCCCTGGATCATCTCCCACACGCCCTCCACCCACAGGTGGATGGTCCACCACCGGTAGAAGATGGCCACGGTGTAGTTGTGAAACTCCAGCAACGCCGGCAGGTACAGCACCGCCGCCAGGCCCAGGCCGCCCAGCAGCACACCCTCCGGTGTCGTGAAACGGCCGGACTTGCGGATCGTCATGCCGACGTTGTAGAGGAACATGAGCATCACGATCACGATCACGATCTTGGAGGGCAGCGGCTGCTCCAGCAGCTTGTTGCCCGTGCCCCAGCGAAACAGGTAACCCACCACCGTGGCCACGCCCATCACCGTCCACAGCACGAGCTGGATGTAGGCCAGCCGTGTGCTGTGCAGTTCGGTGCGCGACTCGTCGGGCACCATCCAGTACGTGGCCCCCATGAAGCCGCACAACACCCAGACGATCAGGATGTTGGTATGGATCATCTTGGTCACGTCGAACGGCAGGATGTACAGCAGCGGATCCGGCCCCAGGTACTTGGTGGCCGACAGCAGGCCGAACACCAGCTGCAGCCCGAACAGGGCCACGGCCACGGCGAAGTACCAGTAGGCGACGGATTGGGACTTGTATCTCATGGCGGACTCCGGCGATGGCTGCGGGCGTGCTTACTTCATGGACATCAGGTAGGCCACGAGCTGGTCGATCTGCTCGGCCGTGAGGTCCTTGGCGTAGGTCGTGGGCATGAAAGAGGTCCCATCAGCCGAGTACATGGGCCCGGGCACCAGGTGCGCGCTGGGCGAAACGATGGACTCATGCAAGTAGGCCGCCACATCCTTGGCCTGGCCTTTGTAGTCGGACGAGCCCAGCAGTGCCTCGGTGCGGCCCTTCACACCTGCGAGGGACGGCCCGGCCATGTTCACGCCGGGCGCGGTGGAGTGGCAGGCGGTGCAGGCGGGCGTGGCCGTGCGGAATACCCGCTCGCCCAGGGCAATCGGGTCCTCGTTGCCCGACAGCGGGCGCGCACCGGGGGGCGCAGCGATGCCGCCCCGTTCGATCTTCGCGTCGTCCGCCTGCTGCGCGGCGCTGCGGTCAGCCCCCGGCAGTGTGGAGCCCGTCACGAGGATGGGCCGCGGCGGCCATCCCTGGTTGTCCACGTTGCTGACCCAGTCGAAGAAGGCGATGAGCCCGGCAATGTCTTCGTCGCTCAGGTCTTGCTTGGGCATCAGGCGACGGTGGCGCTGCTCGTCGTAGAACTTGGAAGGATCCTTCAGGTAAGCCTTCAGATAAGCCTCGCCGCGCAGCTTGGTGATCTTGGTCAGATCGGGCGCGTAGTAGGCGCCTTCGCCAAAGATGGTGTGGCAGTTGATGCAGTTGTTCTTGTGCCAGACATCCTTGCCGTGCACGACCGCCGGAGTGATGGACTCGGCATTGGTCAGCGCATCGAACTTGCGGTGGCTGTCAAAAGTGAGGAGGAGGAACACCGCCGCCGAGATGCCCGTGGCGACGATGGCGAAAAGACGCGTCTGGCGCTTGTTCATGGGGCCCTCCCTTTCACACGCCGATGCCAGACCAGTACATAACGGCCATGGTGCCGGCGTAGGCCATGGCCACGACCATCAGCAGCACCACAACGAGCGCAAACACCTTCACAGGCAGATACCAGGCATGCATGGGGTGGCCTCCTCTAGCTTGTTGTTTGGCCGACGCGCCGTGGGAACGCGCGCCACTGCCGTGCATAGTGACCGCCTGTCCAGCATGCGAGTGTCGGACAACTGCCCGTGCGCTGTCAGACAGGAAGCCGCAGCGCGCATGGGCGACAATCGGCGGGTGCCCATGACCGACCTTATCCAGACCGTCCTCATCTACGCCCTGCCGGTGCTGTTTGCCATCACCGTGCACGAAGCCGCGCACGGCTATGCCGCCCGCCACTTTGGCGACAACACCGCGCTGATGATGGGCCGTATCACGCTCAACCCTCTCAAGCACATCGACCCGGTGGGCACCGTGCTCATGCCGCTGCTGCTGTATTTCGCCACCTCGGGGGCGTTTCTGTTTGGCTATGCCAAGCCCGTGCCGGTGAACTTCAGCCAATTGCGCCACCCCAAGCGCGACATGATCTGGGTGGCGCTGGCGGGTCCGGCATCCAACTTCATCCAGGCCATCGGCTGGGCGCTGCTGTTGGTCGCGCTGGTCGCCACCGGCACACAGGAGCGCTTCTTCCTGGAGATGGCGCGCGCCGGCATTGCCGTCAACCTCGTAATGTGGGCGTTCAACCTGTTTCCGCTGCCACCCCTGGACGGGGGGCGCATCCTCGTCGGCCTGCTGCCGTGGAAGCAAGCCCATTTTCTCTCGCGCATCGAACCCTACGGCTTCTTCATCGTGCTTGCACTGGTGGTGGCGGGCGTCGTGGGCGCGCTGTGGCTGCGCCCCCTGATGGCGCTGGGCTACAGCGCCATCAACCTCATGCTGTCGCCACTGGTCGCGCTGCTGCGCTGACCGGCTCCTTCTCTGATCCCCCTCATGCCAAAGACCATCCGCTTCCTCACCGGCATCACCCCCTCGGGCACGCCGCACCTGGGCAACTTCGTGGGCTCCATCCGCCCCTCCGTGGCCGCCAGTCGCAACGCAGGCGTAGAGAGTTTTTACTTCCTGGCCGACTACCACGCCCTCATCAAGTGCCAGGAGCCCGAGCGCGTACACCGCTCCACGCTGGAGATCGCCGCCAGCTGGCTCGCCGCTGGACTGGACCCGCAGCAGGTCACCTTCTACCGTCAGTCCGACATCCCTGAAATTCCTGAGCTGCACTGGTTGCTGACCTGCGTGACCGGCAAGGGGTTGCTCAACCGCGCCCACGCCTACAAGGCCGCACAGGACAAGAACCAGGAAGCCGGCCGCGACCTGGACGACGGCGTGAGCGCAGGGCTGTTCATGTACCCCGTGCTGATGGCGGCCGACATCCTGATGTTCAACGCCCACAAGGTGCCCGTGGGCCGCGACCAGATCCAGCACATCGAGATGGCCCGCGACATGGCGGCCAGCTTCAACCACCTCTACGGCGAACACTTCACGCTGCCCGAGGCGGCCGTCGAGGACAACGTGGCGTTGCTGCTGGGCCTGGACGGGCGCAAGATGAGCAAGAGCTACGACAACACCATTCCGCTGTTCTCGACGCGCGAACAGTTGAGGAAGCTCATCGGCTCCATCGTCACCGACTCGCGCGCTCCTGGCGAGCCCAAGCAGGTGGAGGGCTCGGCCCTGTTCCAGATCTACCAGGCCTTCGCCACACCCGAAGAGACCGCCGCCATGCGGCGCGCCTATGCGGACGGCATTGCCTGGGGCGACGCCAAGCAGATGCTGTTCGAGCGGATCGACCGCGAAATCGCGCCCATGCGCGCGCGCTATGACGACCTGATGGCCCATCCCGAGAAGGTGGAGGCTGCCCTGCAAATCGGCGCCAAGCGCGCCCGCGCCATCGCCGCCCCCTTCCTGCAGCGCCTGCGCGCCGCCGTAGGCCTGCGCAGCCTGAGCGCCGTCGCACACCCTGCACCGGCCACGCAGAAGACCAGCAAGGCCACCCTGCCCGCGTTCAAGCAATACCGCGAGGCCGACGGCAAGTTTTACTTCAAGCTGGTGGCTGCCGACGGCCGCTTGCTGCTGCAAAGCACGGGTTTCGACGGCCCGCGCGACGCCGGCCAGTCCATCGCTCGGCTGCAAAAGGAAGCCGGCGCATTGCAGGCCCTGGCCCCCCTGTTGACGCCGGTGGACGGCGTGCCAGCATCAGAGGTGGAGGCAGCGCTGCTGGCTCTGGCAGCTGCGCAGGAATGAATCCCGGCGCCCGTTGCTATTATTTAAATAGCTACTGGCGCTAGCTCAGCAAGGCCCCGGGGGCAAAATCGCTCGAAATTTGGTCACAAGAGCTGGCCCCAGAAGGGACGCACCAAGAAAAAAGCCTTGCAGGCGACTGGCTTGCAAGGCTTTTTAGTTTGGCGGAGAGGGAGGGATTCGAACCCTCGGTGATGTTGCCACCACGCCTGATTTCGAGTCAGGTACATTCGACCACTCTGCCACCTCTCCTGTGTGTCGAAGCCCGCGATTCTAGCAGGAAATTTCAGACCGGCAGCGTGGCTTGGCCGCCCATGTAGGGGCGCAGCACCTCGGGAATGGTCACGCTGCCGTCCTCGTTCTGGTAGTTCTCCAGCACCGCCACCAGCGTGCGGCCCACGGCCAGGCCCGAGCCGTTGAGGGTGTGCACCAGCTCGTTCTTGCCCTGCGCGTTCTTGAAACGCGCCTGCAGGCGGCGGGCCTGGAAGGCTTCGCAGTTGCTCACCGAACTGATCTCACGGTAGGTGTTCTGGGCGGGCAGCCACACTTCCAGGTCGTAGGTCTTGGCGGCGCCAAAGCCCATGTCGCCCGTACACAGGCTCATCACGCGGTAGGGCAGGCCCAGCTTCTGCAGTACAGCCTCAGCATGGCGGGTCATTTCCTCCAGCGCCTCGTAGCTCTTGTCGGGATGCACGATCTGCACCATCTCGACCTTGTCGAACTGATGCTGGCGGATCATGCCGCGCGTGTCCCGGCCGTAGCTGCCGGCTTCCGACCGAAAGCAGGGCGTATGGGCCGTGAGCTTGAGCGGCAGCTGGGCCTCGGCCAAGACTTCGTCGCGCACGAAGTTGGTCAGGGGCACCTCGCTCGTGGGGATGAGGTACAGCTGCGCGTTGTCGGGTACGGGCTCAGCGTCCTGACCGCCCTTCTGGGCCGCGAAGAGGTCGCCCTCGAACTTGGGCAATTGGCCCGTGCCCTTGAGCGAGTCTGCATTGACGACGTAGGGCACGTAGCACTCGGTGTAGCCGTGCTCCTGGGTCTGCACGTCCAGCATGAACTGCGCCAGGGCCCGGTGCAGGCGCGCGATGCCCCCCTTCATCACCGTGAAGCGCGATCCCGAGAGCTTCACGCCCATGTCGAAGTCCAGGCCCAGCGGCTCGCCCAGGTCCACATGGTCCTTGGGGGTGAAGCCCAGGCTGCGCGGCTGTTGGCCATCGGGGCTCCAGCGGCGCACCTCCACGTTGGCGCTCTCGTCCGAGCCCACGGGCACGCTCTCGTGCGGCAGATTCGGGACGGCGGCCAGCATCGTTTGCAGTTCGCCCTGGATCTGATCTAGCCGGGTGGCAGAACCGTCCAGTTCCGCCTTGATCGCGGCCACCTGGGCTTTCGCAGCCTCGGCGGCGTCCTTCTCACCCTTGCCCATGAGCATGCCGATCTGCTTGGACAGCTGGTTGCGCTGCGACTGCAACTCCTCGGTGCGCATCTGGATGGTCTTGCGCTCGGACTCCAGGGCCTGGAACGCCTCCACATTCAGGAAGGCCTGGGGCTTCTTGCGGGTTTCCAGCCGTGCGACGGCCGATGCGAGGTCTTTGCGAAGGAGGAGGATGTCTAGCATAGGCGGCGATTTTAGTGGCGCAGCCCGGCATGCTAAGAGCGTACTGGGGCGAAAGCCGCGGCGTTTCGCGCCGATAACATGGCAATGCACCATCAATGCGGGTGCATTGGCCAGGGGTCAGGAGGCAAAGCCATGTTTTTCGTGTTCGGCCCTTCGGGGCAAATCTACCGGGGTGGACCGGACAAGCTGGCGCAGGTGGCGCCTGTGCGGCGCGTGCACCGCCCCCAGGCCCTGCGCACGCGCGCCCTGGACAGCGACGCGGCACCTGTTGCGACCGCAGCACCTCACGCCACGGCGCAGACGGCGACGCCCAAGCCCCTGCGCCTGCTGGAGGCCGTATCGGCCTATGTGCAGACCGAGCAGGGGCCCGCCCAGCCGCGTCAGCCGCTGTCGCGCGTGGGCGACGTGATGACCAGGGGCGCGCTCACGGTGGCCCCCGATCAGCGCGTGAACGATGCATGGCAGACGCTGGCCGAGCACGAAATCGCACAGGCCCCCGTGGTGAATGATCAGGGCCAAGTGGTGGGCCTGCTGCTGCGCGCCGACATGGCGCCCCTGGACCTGCTGCCCGAGCCCGGCGCGGTCAAGCAGGCCATTGAGCTCGCGCGCCGGCCGGTCTCCGAAGTGATGGTGAGTCCCGTGCCCACGGTGGCTGCGGACACGGAACTGCGCCGCGTGGCGGGCGTGCTGCTGGACACCGGCCTGCCCGGCCTGCCGGTGACGGATGAGCGCGGGTTGCTCGCGGGTTTCATCTCGCGCACCGACATCCTGCGCGCGGTGGCGGCGGACCCGCCGCTGGACCTGTGGAGTTGAGCCTCAGTCGCCGCTCGCAGGATCGGCGCTGACTTCCTCATCGGGCAGGCGGGAGGCCAGCACCTTGTCGATGGTCTTGCCATCCATGTCCACCACCTCGAAGCGCCAGCGCTCCCATTGCACCGTGTCGGTGACCTTGGGCAGCTTGCCGGTCAGCAACATGACCATGCCGCTCAGGGTCTGGTAGCGGCCGCGGTCCTCTTCGGGAACGGTGGACAGTTGCAGGCGGTCCTTGAGTTCGGGCACGGGAATGTGGCCATCCAGCAGCCAGCTGCCGTCCTCGCGCTCCACGGCCCAAGAGGTTTCAGGGTCGCGCGGCTGGAACTCGCCCGTGATGGCCTCGATGATGTCCTGCACGGTCACGATGCCCTGCACCTCGCCGTACTCGTCAATGACGAAGGCCATCTGTACGTCGGACTGCCGGAAGTTGTCCAGCAGTTCCATGGCATTGATGGTCTCGGGCACGTACAGCGCCGTCTGCAGCGGCTGGGTCGTCAGGTCGCGCGCCTGGGCGTCGCGCACCGTGCGCGACAGCCACTGGCGCGCGTTGAGCACGCCCAGGATGTTCTCCATGCCGCCGCGCACCACCGGAAAGCGTGCATGGTCGGACTCCTCGATGCGCCGCAGGTTCTCCTCGAAGGGCTCCTCCACATCGAGGAACACCACGTCCGCGCGCGGCACCATGAGCGAGCCGATCTGCCGGTCGTCCAGGCGGAACACGTTGCGCACCATCTGGTGCTCGTGGGACTCGATCACGCCGGCACTCGTGCCCTCGGCCAGCACGGCGTGGATCTCGTCCTCCGTCACGGCACTGGCGGAATACTCCTTCACCCCCAGGGCGCGCAGCAGCCCCTCGGTGGAGATCGACAGCAGGCGCACGAAGGGCTTGGTGGCGAGCGCCAGCCAGTTGATGGGGCGCGCCACGACGCGCGCCACCGTCTCGGGGTAGCTCTGGCCCAGCCGCTTGGGTACCAGCTCGCCCACAACGATCGAGAAGTAGGTGATCAGCACCACCACCAGGCCCGTGGCCAGGTAGCCGGCCAGTTGCGGCTCCACCCCCAGGCCCAGCAGCCACTCGCCCAGCGGCTTGGCCAGGGCCGCCTCGCCCACGATGCCGTTGAGCACGCCGATCGAAGTGATGCCGATCTGGATGGTGGAGAGAAAGCGCGTGGGGTTCTCGCCCAGCTTGGCCGCGGCGATCGCCCCGCTATCGCCCTCATCGATCAGCTTCTGCAGGCGCGTCTTGCGCGCGGAGACCAAAGCCAGCTCGGACATGGCGAACACGCCATTGAGCAGGATGAGGGCGAACAGTATTGCTATTTCCATATGCAGGGGGCCCAGCGTGCCCCCACGGTGTGAAGAAGCGGAAATTGTAAAGAGGCCCACATTCTGCGGGGGATTGGCCATCCGGTGCCACATGCCCCACCCACGCGCAGGCATTGCCACATAGATGCCAAATATGCCTCCAGCGCTTATCCATCAAGCGCGAGTAGCTATAAACATTGAAGCAACAATGTCGCACACAGGGTTCGCGCAGCCCCGCGACGCCCGGCTTTAGCGGGCGAAGAAGTGCGTTCAGTGTCCGCCCGGTCCGGTTTCGGGCGGGCGCTCGGTGATCTCCAGGCCCGTCGCGGTGTCCAGCTTCAGGCCCTTGGGCAGCGGGAATTTCACGGTTTCCTCGATGCCGTCCAGCTTGCGCACGGCCACCGCACCCAGTTCCTTGATCCGCGTGATCACGGCCTGCACCAGCACCTCGGGTGCCGACGCACCGGCCGTGAGGCCCACGCGGGAGATGCCGTCAAACCACTCGTGGCGCAGCTCGTCCACGCTGTCGATCATGTAGGCCGGCGTGCCCAGGCGCGCTGCCAGCTCGCGCAGGCGGTTGCTGTTGGAGCTGGTGGGGCTGCCCACCACGATCACCAGGTCCACCTGCGGGCTGAGCAGCTTCACCGCGTCCTGGCGGTTCTGCGTGGCGTAGCAGATGTCCTGCTGCTTGGGCTCGCGGATGGAGGGAAAGCGCGCGCGCACGGCGGCGGTGATCTCGGCCGCGTCGTCCACGCTGAGCGTGGTCTGCGTGACCACGGCCAGCTTCTCGGTCTGCGCGGGCTGCACGCGGGCCACGTCGGCCACGTCTTCCACCAGGTGGATGCCATGGTCCAACTGGCCCATGGTGCCCTCGACCTCGGGGTGCCCCTTGTGGCCGATCATGATGAACTCGTAGCCTTCCTTGGCCAGCTTGGCCACCTCGACATGCACCTTGGTCACCAGCGGACAGGTGGCGTCGAAGATGGTGAAACCCCGCGCGCGCGCCTCGTCCTGAACAGCGCGGCTCACGCCGTGGGCCGAGAAGATCAGCGTGGCGCCGGGCGGCACCTCGTCCAGGTCCTCGATGAAGATCGCGCCCTTGGCCTTCAGGTCGTTCACCACGTAGGTGTTGTGCACGATCTCGTGGCGCACGTAGATGGGCGCGCCGAACTTGGCAATGGCGCGCTCGACGATCTCGATGGCCCGGTCCACCCCCGCGCAAAAGCCGCGCGGCTCGGCCAGAACGATTTCCTGGGGTTTTTGCATGGCGGCGTCCCGTTCAGAGCACGCCGATGAGCAGCACTTCGAAGGTGACGGGCACGCCCGCCAGCGGGTGGTTGAAGTCAAAGCGCACGGCGCCGTCTTCGCGCACCTCCAGCACCACGCCGGCGTACTGGCCCGTGCCGTCGGGCGTGGGGAACTGCACCACGTCGCCCACGGTGTATTCCTCGTGGGGGTCGCCCAGCTCGTTCAGCAGCTTCTTGGCCACCCATTGCTGCATGTCGGGGTTGCGCTCGCCGAAAGCCTCGCCCGCGGCCAGCTCGAACGTGGCGCGCGCGCCCTCGGGCAGGTCGATCAGGCGCTGCTCCAGCGCGGGCGAGAGCTCGCCCGTGCCGACCGACAGCGTGGCGGGCTTGTCCTCGAAGGTATTGATCACGTCACCCGCCGGGCCGGCCAGGCGGTAGTGCAGCGTGAGGAACGAGCCCTGTTGCACAGTGGGCACGGAGGACGAGGATGCGAAGGCGTCTGCGGTCATGAAAGCTCTCGATAAACTGCCGGCATTGTAGAAAACCGGGCAAGCCCCCACGGCCGTATGCCGGGGCGGCGCCCACCGCGCCATGCCCCTCAAAGACCTGCCGCTGGATGCCCAGCCCCGCGAAAAGCTGCTCGCACGCGGCCCCGCAGCACTGTCCGACGCCGAGCTGCTGGCCATCCTGCTGCGCACGGGCCTGGCGGGCAAGGGCGTGCTGCAGCTGGCCCAGGAGCTGCTGGATGATCCCGTGCGCGACCCCGCCACGGGCCGCAGCGCCGGCGGCGGCTTTGGCGGCATTGCCGGGCTGCTGCACGCCAGCAGCCAGGACCTGCAGCGCATCAAGGGCCTGGGCCCCGCCAAGCGCGCCGAGCTGATGGCCGTGCTGGAACTCGCCCGCCGCGCCATGGCCCAGCAGCTGCGCGAGCGCGAGGTGTTCGACTCCCCGCAGGCCGTCCAGCACTACCTGCAGCTGCACCTGGCGGGGCGCACGCACGAGGTGTTCGCCGTGCTGTTCCTGGACAGCGGCAACCGCCTGATCGCCATGGAAGAGCTGTTCCGGGGCACGCTCACGCAGACCTCGGTCTACCCTCGTGAAGTGGTGCTGCGCGCCCTGCACCACCATGCCGCCGCCGTGGTGCTGGCGCACAACCACCCCAGCGGCAGCGTGCAGCCCAGCCGCGCCGACGAGGCGCTGACCCAGACCTTGAAGGCCGCGCTGGCGCTGGTGGACGTGCGCGTGCTCGACCATGTGATCGTGGCGCCAGGCGCGGCCCTGTCCATGGCCGAGCAAGGGCTGGTGTGAGCGCACCGGGGCGCGCGCGGCGCGTACTGGCCCAGGCGCTGCTGCTGGCCATGGCGGGTTGCGCCCCGCTGGCCACGCGCCTGCCGCCCCCGCAGCCGCCGGCCCAGGCCCCGCTGCTGCGGCTCATCGGCACTGCCACCGTGCCGCCGCTCACCCGCTATGGCGGCACCACGGTGGGCGGCCTCTCCGGCATCGACTACAACGCCGCGCAAGACACCTACCTGCTCATCAGCGACGACCGCTCCAGCCATGACCCGGCGCGCATCTACACCGCCCGGCTGCGCTACGACGCCACCGCCCTCGCCCCGCCCGAATTCACCGGCGTGCATACGCTGCTGCATGCCGGCGGCCGGCCCTACGCGCCGTGGCTGAGGGCGCACCCCGGCATGGACGTGCCCGACGCGGAAGCCGTGCGCTGGCTGCCTGGCGGCGCGCAGTTCGTGTGGACCAGCGAGGGCGACTTCAGCCGCGGCTTCGGCCCGCAACTGCGCGTAAGCCGCGCCGACGGCGCGGCCGTGCGCGATGTCGCCCTGCCCGCCCGCTTCACGCCCCAGGCCGGCAGCGGACCGCGCAGCAACGGCACGCTGGAGGGCCTCGCCCTGGCGCCCGATGGCCGCACCGCATGGCTGTCCATGGAACTGCCCTGGCGCCAGGACGGCCCCCCGGCCACGCCCGCATCGGGCGGTGCGCCGGTGCGCATCACGGCCATCGACCTGGTCAGCGGCCAAGCGCTGCGCCAGATCGCCTACCCGCCCGACGCCGTGCCGCAGGCCCGCCGCCTGCCCTGGGGACCGCAGATGAACGGCGTGAGCGAGATCCTGGCCGACGGTGCGCACCACCTGCTGGTGCTGGAGCGCGCTTACAGCGCCGGCGCCGGCTTTGCCGCGCGGCTGTACCGCATCGACACGCGCGCGGGCAGCGACACGCTGGCGCTGGATGCGCTCACCCCCGCCAACCACCACAGCCCCCCCAAGACCCTGGTGGCCGACTTCGCCGCCCTGGGCCTGGATGTGGACAACCTGGAGGGCATGACCTGGGGCCCGTCCCTGCCCGGCGGTGGCGCAGGCGGCAGCACGGCGGGCAGCTGCGTGCTGGTCTTCGTGAGCGACGACAACTTCAACCCCGCGCAGGTCACGCAGTTCATTGCCGCCGAATACCTGGACCCCCAGGGCGGGCATGGACGATGCGGTACAACCACCGCCAGCCCATGAACGCCGCCCTCACCGCCCGTTCCTTCGCCGACCTCAAGCCCCTGCGCCGTGCGTTGCAGGAGGCCGCGCAGCAGCGGGCCGAGCGCGAGCGCCTGCGCCGCGAGGCCGAGCGGCGCGCCCGCGCCGAGCGCCACCTGTTCGCCGATGCGGTGGGCCCCGTGCAGCCGCTCAAGCGGGGACACGAGCGGCGCTGGTCCACGCCCGAGCCGCCCGAGCCCCTGCCCGTGCAGCGCGCGCTGGATGAAGAGCGCGTGCTGCGCGAGTCGCTGAGCGACGAGTTCGACGTGACCACGCTGCTGGACGTGGACGACCAGCTCAGCTTTCGCCGCCCGGGCATCGGGCTGGACGTGACGCGCAAGCTGCGCGGAGGGCATTGGAGCATCCAGCGCCAGTTGGACCTGCACGGCCTGCGCACCGACGAGGCGCGCGAGGCGCTGGGCGAGTTCATCCGACTGGCCCATCGCACGGGCCTGCGCTGCGTGCGCGTGGTACATGGCAAGGGGTTGGGGTCGCCCGGCCGCACACCGGTGCTCAAGGGCCGGGTGCAACGCTGGCTGGTGCAAAAGAAAGAGGTGCTGGCCTTCGTGCAGGCGCGGCCGCTGGACGGCGGCGCGGGCGCGCTGGTGGTGCTGCTGCAGCCCGGGCGGCGCAGGCCGGGCGGCTGACGACCAGCACTTCAAGCCAAAACAGCCTCCAGCGCTTATCCATCAAGCGCCATCAGCTATTGTTTTAGAAGCAAAAGGCCCACAGGGGCGTGCACCACCGTGGGCCAGCCCCCGTGCGGGGGGACGCGCAGCGCTTACTTGGACAGGTCGATCTTGTACTTGGCCATGCCCTTGCCCGAGCCGTCATCGGCCGCGAGCAGCGACACGCCGGCCAGCCCCGCGGCCTGGGCCACGGGCAGCGCGTCCGCGCCGGAGCTGAACACCACGTCGCCCGCGGTCGTCACCTGGGTGAAGCGCCAGCTCTTGGCCGCTCCGTTCGCCACGCGCGTGACCTGCGGGTTCTTGCGCACGTACTCGATGACCACGTCACGGTTGGCATCCGGCGAGGCCCAGATGGTGGCCGAGCCGTCCAGCTTCGGGATGAAGCTCTTGCCGCTGGTGGCGCGGTAGTTGTTGGTGGCGATCACGAACTCCTGCGCCGGATCGATGGGCTGGCCCTTGTAGGTCAGGGCCTTGATGCGGCTGCCCACGGGCTGCGTCACGTCGATCTCGTACTGCACGTCCGCGGTGGTGAACATGTCGAAGTTGTAGCCGGGAAAGGTGCTGATGAGCGCCTGCTCGCCGGCCTTGGCGGGGTCGATCTGGTTGAAGCGCTTGGCGGCGGCCTCCAGCCAGTCCTTGATGTCGGCGCCGTTCACCTTCACTGCGTACACGGTGTTGGGGTACAGGTACAGGTCGGCCGCGTTGTAGATGGCCAGCGGGCCGGCCGCGACGTCGGTGAAGTCCTTGCCGCCCTGGAAGCCCGACTTGAACGGCGCGCTCACCGACAGCACGGGCAATTGCGCGTACTGCGGCAGGTTGGCCTGGATGTAGGCCGCCACGTAGGCCTGCTGCGCCTGGTTCACGATCTGGATCGCGCCGGGGTCGCCCACGTCGGCAAACAGCGTGCTCATGCGGAAGTCGGTGTTGCCGATCGGCGTCTTCACGTAGTTGATGGCGGCCTGGTGCTGGCTCTCGACCAGCGGTGCCACGGCGGGGTCGGCGGCCACGAATACGTTGGCGCCTGCGGCGTCCTTGGTCTGGATGTTGCGCAGCTCGCTCTTGCTGGCCGCCTTGTCCACGCTCCAGGCCTTGCCGTCCCACTTCAGCGCAAGCTGGATCACGCCCAACGCCTTGCCCCAGGAGCTGGCCATCACGGCAGGCACGCCATTGATGGTGCCGGCCTTGTTGTCCACGCCAGCCTGCGTGAAGGCGGGCTTGGCCGACAGGTCCGGGAACACGCTGTGCTGGTGGCCCATGACCATGGCGTCGATGCCCGGCACCTTGGACAGGTGCAGGCCCGGGTTCTCCATGGTGGGCGAGTAGCTGCTGGCGTCCAGGCCGCCGTGCAGCAGCGCGACGACCAGCTGGGCACCCTTGGCACGCAGCTCGGGCACGTACTTCTGCGCGGCCTCCACGGCGCCTTCGGTGTAGACCTTGCCCTCCAGGAAGCGCTTGTCCCAGTTCATGATGCCCGGCGTGGTGAAACCGATCACGCCGATCTTGATGGGCAGCTGGACCTCCTTGCCGTCGCCGGACTTGGCCACCAGCGTGCGCTCCAGCACCGTGTAGGGCTGCACCAGGGGCTTCTTGGTCTTGCTGCTGTACACGTTGGCCAGCACGGCGGGATAGCCGTTGCCCGCACATTTCTTGGTGGCGTCCACGCCGTCCACCTCCAGGCCGCCGCCCAGCACCTGGTTCAGGAACGGCAGGCCGTAGTTGAACTCATGGTTGCCCAGCGTGCCCGCGTCAAAGCCTAAAGCGCCCATGGCCTTGTACATGGACAGCTGCTGCGTGCAGGGGATGGGGCTGACCGTGGCCTCGTAGTCGGCCAGGGCCGTGCCCTGGATGGTGTCGCCGTTGTCCACCAGCAGGGTGTTGGCGAACTCCTTGCGCGCGGCGCGCACCAGCGTGGCCGTGCGCTCGAAGCCGTAGGTCTTGTCCTCAGCCAGCTTGAAGTAGTCGAAGCTGCGCACGTTGAAGTGCAGATCGGTGGTTTCCAGCACGGCCAGCGTGGCCGTGGCGGGCGTGGCGGCGGAGCTGTCGCCATCGTCGTCGTTGCCGCCGCAGGCGGCCAGCAGCGCGGCACAGGCCAGCGCGCCCAGCGCATGGCGACGGGGGAAAACAAAGGCTAGGCGCGCGGCAAATGGCTGGCCGCGCAAGAAAGTGTCCTGCATGGAAGACCCTGGTGGTGGATAAAACGCCAGAGTCTGTAGGGCGGGTTTGACAGGCATGTGACGCCGCGGGTCCACATGTCGCATCCGTCTTCACCGCGCTTGCCACAAGCGCCAATAGCTATTGAATCAATAGCTATCTCAACCGCCGCGGTTGCGCATCCAGTCGGCCGTTCCCATGAAGCTCTCGTTCAGGCGCGCGCGCAGATCGTCGGGCACGTCCACTTCCCCCATGGCCTGGTCCATGCAGGCGACCCACTGGTCCCGCTCCAGGATGCCGATGGAAAACGGCATGTGGCGCGCGCGCAGGCGCGGGTGGCCGAAGCGGCTCTGGTAATGGTCGGGCCCGCCCAGCCAACCGCAGAGGAACCAGAACAGCTTGTCGCGCGCGTCATCCAGCGTAGTGCCGTGGCTGGCACGCAGCTCGGCGTAGCCGGGCTCCAGGTCCATGAGGTCGTAGAAACGGTCCACCAGTTGGCGGATGCGCGGCTCGCCGCCGATCCGCTCGAACGGTGTGGCAGGCGTGGGGGCGGACGGCGCGGGATCAGGTGCTGACATACGCGCCATTGTAGAAAGCGGGCCGGCGCCGGCGCCGCTTCCTCAGGGCTGTCAACGCTCGCCGCGCGCCTCGGCCTTGGACTGGCAGGCAATGCAGCGCGCCGCCGCGGGCTGGGCCAGCAGGCGGGCCACGCCCACGGGCTGGCCGCAGTCAGTGCACTCGCCATAGCTGCCGTCGGCCAGGCGTGCCAGGGCCGCGCGCACCGCCACCAGTTCGTCGTGGTCGCGCGTGGCCTCGGCGTCGCGCACGGTGGCTTGCGCCATGCGGTCGGCCTGGTCCTTGCGGTCGTCCAGCCGCTCGGCATCGGCGCGGTTGGTGGCCACGGCCAGCGTGTCGCGCTGGGCCTCGCCCAGTTCGGCCAGCAATTGCTGCTTGCGCTGCTCCAGCGCACCGCGCAGCTGTTCGCGTTGGGAATCGGAGAGAGGGGTGGTGTTCATGGTTTCAGCATGCCACTGGCGATACGGGGCATGTTGACACACATCAAGCACCGCCCTCCGCGCCACGACCCGCCGCCTGCCAACGGCCGCACAGCGCCACCGCATCCCATGCCCGGTCGGTGGCCACATCCAGCACCTGTGCCTGCTCGTCGGGCGCCAGTGGCTCGGCGCTGTCCTGCTGGCGCGCGAGCACGGCCAGGCTGGCCTCCGACGGGTCGGTGCCGGCCGCGCTGCGGCGCAGCACGCGCTCGCGCAGTTGCTGTGGGTCCGCATGGCAATGCAGGATGGTGAACGGAACGCCCAATTCGCTTGCCAGCGCGCGAAAGGCGTCGCGCTCGCGCCGGTGCAGGAAGGCCGCGTCCACGATCACCGGGTAGCCTGCCTGCAGCACGGCGCGCGCCTGCTGGCGCAGGTGCGCGAAGGTGCGCCGCGAGGCCTCGGGGGTATAGATGTCCACACCCCGCGCGGCGGAGCTGTCCAGCGCCGCCAGGCCATACAGGCGCTTGCGCTCTACATCCGAGCGCAGGCGCACGGCGCCTTGCTCCAGCAGCGCGGCGGCGACGGTGGACTTGCCAGACCCCGACAGTCCGTAGGTGATCAGCATGCGGGGGGCCAGCGGCGCGGCCAGGCGTTCAGCGCAAGCCAGATAGTCCGGCCCCGATGTCCCCGCCAGACCCTGCGCAGCACGCAGGCGCGCGGCCATGGCCCGCACCAGCGCGCGGTAGACCTCGTAGGGGCGCAGCACGGCCAGGCCGGCATAGTCGCCCGTGACCGCCAGGTAGCCGTCCAGGAAGCGCCAGGCCAGGTCCGACCGGCCATGGGCATGCAGGTCCATGCTGAAGAAACCCGCATCGGCCAGCGTGTCGATCCAGCGCAGCGGCGGGCTGAACTCGATGCAGTCGAAGGCGGTGAGCGCACCCTCCAAAAGCACCACGTTGCCCAGGTGCAGGTCCCCATGGCCTTCGCGCACATGGCCCGTGGCGTGGCGCACGGCCCAGCACTGGGCCAGCGTGGGCTGGCGCTCGCTGAACCACATGCGCAGCGCCGCCAGCCGCGCGCTCTCGGCTTCGCCGAGCAACGGCGCCAGCGTGTCCAGCACGCCGGTGATGGCCTGCTCCACCTGCACGGCCGTGCCCCAGCCGCCATCCGGCGGTGCCACCGGTGCGCCGTCGTGAAAGCGCGCGAGATGCGCGGCAAACGCGTCCACCTGCGCGGGCAGCAACGCGCCGGCGCGCACCAGGGCGTCGGCCTCGCTGCCCGCGGGAAAGCGGCGCATGCGCAGCACCCAGTCGATAGCGTTGCCGGCTTCCTCCACGCTCCCCAGGCGCGGCGCCTTGGCGCTGCCCACCACCGGCAGCATGTCCCGGTAGAGCATGGGCGCCAGGCGCTGGTTAAGACGCAGTTCCTCGCCGCAGAAATGGCGCCGCGCCTGCAGCGTGCGGAGATCGGCAAAGGGCAGGTGCAGCGGCTTCTTGAGCTTGTAGGCATGCGTGGGGGTCAGCAGCAGATGCGATAGGTGCGTCTGCACATGCTCCACCGGCCCCCCCTCGGCCACGCCCAGGGCCCGACACAGCGCGGCAGCCAGATCGGCACTCTCGTCTGCGTCAATAAGCAAATTGGCCTCCAGCGCAATACCAGCAAGCGCTGGCAGCTATCAAAATCATTGTTGACGATGGCGCAGCGAGGCGTCCCAGGCCGGGTTGGGCAGGCCCTGGCCGGCGTACTGCTGGTTGCGCGAGTTGGAGCGCCACACGCCGCCGCCCACGCCCACCTGCGGCTGCGTGCGGTACCAGTACCAGCGCCCGTCTTCGTCCTGCGCCAGCCAATCCCAGCCCTCGGGCGCCTGCGACCAGTCGGGTTCCCAATGCGGCGTGTCGTGTTGCGGCATGGCCCTCCTCACTCCTGCGCTGCGCTGCGCAACGTCTGTACCACGGGGCGGCGCAGCACCTCGCGCAAACCCCACCAACCCGCCGCCAGCGCCAGCAGCGCACCCGCCAGCGCACCGGCGATCGGCACCCAGAACTGGGCCGTCCAGCTGAAGTCGAACACATAGCGCGCCAGCGCCCAGCCCACGGCCACGGCCACACAGCTGGCCAGGAAGCCCGCCAGCAGGCCCACGCCGGCCAATTCGGCACGCTGCACCTGTCGCAGCAGGCTGGCACGCGCGCCCACGGCACGCATGATGGCGAATTCGCGTGCGCGCTCCTCGCGCGTGGCGGTGACGGCCGCGAACAGCACCACCAGCCCTGCCGCCAGCGTGAAGGCAAACAGAAACTCCACTGCGCGGATCACCTGCGCCAGCACCCCTTGCACCTGGGCCAGCGTGGCGCTCATGTCCACGTTGGTGATGTTGGGGAAGGCATGCACCAGCGCGTTGTCAAAGCCCGGCTGCTGCGGTGCGCGGTAGGCGGCCAGGTAGGTGTAGGGCACGTCGGGCATCTGCGCCACCGGGTACATCACGAAGAAATTGGCACGCATGGAACTCCAGTCCACCTGACGCAGGCTGGTGATGCGCGCCTCGCTCTGCACGCCGGCGATGTCAAAGCGCAGTCGATCGCCCAGCTGGAGGCCCAGCGTCTTGGCGATACCCTCCTCCACGCTCACGGCGCCGTGCTCGTCAGGGGTCCAGCGCCCGCCCACGATGGGGTTGTGCTCCGGCGCGTCGTGGGCGTTGGAGAGGTTGAACTCACGGTCCACCAGGCGCTTGGCGCGGTCGTCCTCGTAGTCGTCCATGCCCACCGGGCGGTCGTTGATGGCCACCAGCCGGCCGCGGAACATGGGGTACCAGTCGTACTGCGCCACGCCCGCCCGCTGCAGCATCTGGCGAAAGGCCTCGGCCTGGTCCGGCAGGATGTTGATCACGAAACGGTTGGGCGCCGTGGCCGGCGTGGCACGCTGCCAGCTGGCGATGAGGTCCGTGCGCAGCAGCACCAGCAGCACCAGCGCCAGCAGCCCCACCGCCAGACTGCTGACCTGCACCACGGCATAGGCGGGGCGCGCGGCGATCTGGCGCGTGGCCAGCACCAGCCAGCGCGGCGCCGTGGTCTCGCGCACACTCTTGCGCAGCAGCCCCACGGCCGCCCAGGCCAGCGCGGCAAACAGCAGCGCGGCTGCGGCAAAACCACCCACGGCGATCGCGCCCAGCTTCCAGTCGCGGCTGACCACCAGCAGCAGCGCCGCAAACCCCGCCACGCCCAGGCCCAGCACAGCCAGGGACGTGGGCCGCACATTCCCCAGGTCACGCCGGATCACGCGCAGCGGCGGCACCTGCGCCAGCTGCAGCACCGGCGGCAGGCCGAAGGCGCACATCAGCGTGAGGCCCACGCCCACGCCGAAGGCCACGGGCCAGAGGCTGGCCGCAGGCAGTGCCGATTCCACCAGCCCCGCAAGCAGCAGCACGAACACATGGTGCACCGCAAAGCCCAGCAGCACACCCAGCGCGCTGGCGAACAGGCCGACCAGCGCAAACTCCATCACGTAGGCGCCGGCGATCGTGCGCTGGCTCTGGCCCAGCACGCGCAGCAGCGCGGCGGCGTCCAGATGCTCGTTGGCGAAGCCGCGGGCGGCCAGCGCCACGGCCACGGCCGAGAGCAACGCCGCCAGCAACGCCACGAGGTTGAGGAACTTCTGCGCGCGGTCCAGCGTCTGGCGCATCTCAGGCCTGCCGCTGTCCAGCGACTCCACACGCACGCCGCGCATGCCCGGCTCGGCCGCCGCCGCACTGGCCCAGGCGGTGAAGCGCTTGACGGCGTCCGGTGTGCCGGCCACCGCAAAGCGGTAAGTGATGCGGCTGGCGGGCTGCACCAGCCCGGTAGCGGGCAGATCCATCGCATTGAGCATCACGCGCGGGGCAAAGTTCATGAAGCCCGCCCCGCGGTCGGGCTCCACCGTGATGATGCGCGTGATGCGCAGTTGCGTGTCCCCCAGCAGCAGGAAGTCACCCAACTGGAGCGCCAACGACTCCAATAGCGGAGCGTCCACCCAGACCTCGCCCTGCGCCGGAATGCTCTGTGTGGGAATGCCGGGGCGCTGAGGGGCGTCCGCCACCTGCAGGCGGCCGCGCAACGGGTAGCCCGGCTCCACGCTCTTGAGCGCCACCAGCCGGCTGGCGCCGCCCTGCAGGTCGGGCGCGCGCCCCATGGTGGGAAAGCTCAGGGTGGTCACGCCCGTCAAACCCAGCGCCCGTGCCTGCTCCACAAACGCGACGGGCGTGGGGTTGTCGCTGGCCACCACTGCGTCGCCGCCCAGCAGTTGCAGTGCGTCGCGCGCCAGGCCACCCTGAAGTCGATCCGCAAAGAAACCCACCGAGGTGAGCGCTGCCACGGCCAGCGTCACGGCGACCATGAGCAGGCGCAACTCGCCCGCGCGCAGATCACGCCAGAGCGTGCGCCAGCCCAGGCGAGCCCATGGCACAGCGATGCGGCCGGTTGCCGAGTCTTGCGAAGATGCGGAGGCTGGGGATGCGGGCATGGCGTGCATCATGCCACCGCACTATGTGTACCTCAGTGCCCGCCATTGGCCACATAGGGCCCCTTGCGCCGCTACGCAGCGGGTACAGGCGGTGCCTGTGCCAACTCTGGCTGCAGCACCAGCCGATCCGCCCCGCTGTAGCAGAGAAAGCGCCGATTGGTCGCACGTCCGATGGCGCACAGCCCCAGCTGGCTGGCCACCGCATGCCCCATTTGTGTCATGCCGCTGCGCGACACCACGATGGGCACCCCCATCTGGGCGGATTTGATGACCATCTCGCTCGTGAGGCGACCCGTGGTGTAGAACACTTTGTCGCTGCCCTGCATGGCCTCGGCAGGCTGCTGCATCCACATCCAGCCCGCAATGGTGTCAATGGCATTGTGGCGTCCCACGTCCTCCACAAAGACGAGCATCTGCGGCCCCTGGAACAGGGCGCAGCCGTGCACCGAGCCAGCGGACTTGTAGGTGGATTCCTGAAGTCGGATGGCGTTGACGATACCGTACAGCTCGGCCTGCGTCAGTTGCGCGGGAGGCAGGTGTATGCCGGCCACCTCGTCCATCAAGCCGCCGAACACGCTGCCCTGGCCACAGCCGGTGGTGACGACCTTGCGCGCGGTGCGCTCTTCGATGCGTGCGATGCCGCGGCGCGTGGCGACGGCGGCGGCGTTGACCTCCCAGTCCACGGTGATGGACTCGATCTCCTCCACGGAATCCACCAACCGCTGGTTGCGCAGGTATCCCAACACCAGCAGCTCAGGGTGTGCGCCCAGCGTCATCAGCGTGACCAGCTCGCGCCGATCCACGTACACCGTGAGCGGGCGTTCGGCGGGAATGTGCAGCTCTTCGCGCTCGCCTCTTTCATTGATGGCTTGCACCGCATGGGTGAGCGGCGCAACCGCCTGCGTGAGCCGCGGCACACTGGCATGGCGAGAGAGGGTCTGTGGTTGGGACGTTGGCGTCATGGGAGCAGCGTACACGTAACGACGCCCCGGCGCGCAGAGCGCGGCGGGGCGTGCAGGACAGAGGCCACGGTCACCGGCCCACGGGCCTCCAGGCACCGCGGACTGGCGGCTCGGTCAGCTCTTGGGGGCCGACGCGGCGGCGGCCGGCACGGCCGTGTTGGGGGGGCTGGTGGCAGTGCCCGCAGGCGAGTGAGCACCCGCGGCCTCTAGCGGCTTGGCCTCCGGCGGCGTGTAGCTGAAAGGACCCGGATCAAGGCACGCGGGGGCAGAAACCGCAGGCGCGGCGTTCGGCGCGGTGCGGCGGTAGTGCGCCACCACGCGGTCTTGTGCCTGACACAGCTTATAGGCGTCCACCTTGCCGGACCATGCGGCCTTGGAGGCGGTCTCTGCCGCCTTGGCCTGTGCCTCGGGCGACAGGGGCGGCAGCTTGGCGGCTGCCACGCCGGCCAACGACGCCAGCGCCAGACCCGCTGTGCAGCGGCGCACGAGAGTTGCTGCAAAAATCATGAGGTTCCTCCTACGGCGGGGTGGGAAGGCGTGGTTTGCGCGGCGGGAGCCGCACCACTGCGCTGTGCGGGAATCTTGCCGCTGCGGACATCATCGGCCCACAGCTCATGGTGCTCGCGCGCCCAGGCCTCGCTCACGTAACCGGTCTTCATGGCCTTGTAGGCCCCGCGCATGCCGATCGTGCCCAAGTAGATGTGACCCAGCAGCAGCGCCATCATCCAGAGGGCCAGCGTGGCGTGCACCATGTGGGCGATCTGCATCTCTCCGCGCAGCAGGCCCCAGCCGGGGATCAACTTGTCGAGCACCAGGCCCGACAGCACGACGAACACACCGGGAATAGTGATGCCCCACCAGAACATGCCCTTCTCGCCTGCGTTGAAGCGGTGCGACGGCACTTCCTTGTTGGTGAACATGCCACCTGCCTTGGACAGCCAGACGAAGTCCGCGCGGTTGGCGATGTTGTCCTTGATGAAAGTGATGATGATCACCGTGAGCGACACGGCGAACAGCGGGCCCATGAAGTTGTGCACGTTCTTCGCCGCGTACGCCAACCAGCCGAAGAGCTGTGCACCCAGCACGGGCAGCAGGAAGAACTTGCCGAACGCCATCAGGATGCCCGTGATGGCCAGCGTGACGAAGGCGATCGCATTGGACCAGTGCGCCGCGCGCTCGAAGGGCGTGAAGCGCTCGATCCGGCGACCGCCAGCCTCGGCATCCGCGTGGCCCAGGGTGCCCTTGGTCACAAAGAAGATGGCCAGCGCCAGCACGGTGATGCCCAGCAAGGCCGCGCCGTAGGGAATGATCCAGTTATTGCGCACCTCGCGCCACGCCTGGCCTGCCGTGGTGTAGCGCGAGCCGGGGTATTGCGCGAACGGCTGGATCAGGTTGCCGGCCTCAGGGGCCTGGCTCGCCGGCAGGCTGCTGTAGCCCGTCACCCCATCTCGCACCTGCCGCCACATGGGCGCGTTGTTGCCCGGCTGAACCTTGGCACGCTCACCGTTGGTCTGCTGGGCGTAGCCCGGCTCCTCACTGGCATCGGGCTTCACGTCGAAGATGTTCTGGCTTTTGACGGCACCAACCGCCGCCGGCACAGGGGCAGCGTCTGCCGCCGCGGGCGCTGCCGCGTCGCTGGCGGGCGCCGCCGGGGCCTGCGCCCACGCGGCACCGCTGGCGAGCAGCAATGCACACAAGAGGTGTTTCATGGCAGACCTCGCATCACCGCACGCGGTTGTATTCGTTTTGGCCGTACTGCATGCGGGTCTTGAGCTTTTGCTCCCAGCTGCCCGCATCGCCCGCCTTCCAGTCGGGAGAAGTGAAGTTGCTGCCCGTGCCCGCGTAGGGCGGTGCGTCGTACTTCACACCGCCGCCGGTCTGCGGTTTTTCGCCGCAGGCCGTCAGGGCCACGGCTGCGCCCAGGGCGCCCAGAACATGCCATGCACGCGTCTTCATGACTTTGCTCCCGCCGGCGGCTGGCCGGCCTGCTTGGAACCATAGGCCGTGCCCCAGCCCCAGACCTCGGCGCCCTTGCCGCGCTGGACCACGCGGGTGCGGAAGATGTCGGCGACCACGTCGCCGTCACCGGCCAGCAGCGCCTTGGTGGAGCACATTTCGGCACAGGCGGGCAGCTTGCCCTCGGCCAGACGGTTGCGTCCGTACTTCTCGAACTCGGCCTGGCTGCCGTGCTCCTCGGGACCACCGGCACAGAAGGTGCACTTGTCCATCTTGCCGCGCACACCAAAAGTGCCCTGCGAGGGGAACTGCGGCGCACCGAACGGGCATGCATAGCTGCAATAGCCACAGCCGATGCAGACATCCTTATCGTGCAGCACCACACCTTCTTCGGTGCGGTAGAAGCAGTTCACGGGGCACACCGCCATGCAAGGCGCATCGCTGCAGTGCATGCAGGCGACCGAGATGGACTTTTCACCGGGCACGCCGTCATTCAGGGTCACCACGCGGCGGCGGTTCACACCCCAGGGCACCTCGTGCTCGTTCTTGCACGCCGTCACGCAGCTGTTGCACTCGATGCAACGCTCCGCGTCGCAAATGAATTTCATCCGTGCCATCGCTGCCTCCTTATGCGCGTTCCACGTTGCAGATCGTGGTCTTGGTTTCTTGCATCATGGTCACGACGTCGTAGCCATACGTTGTCGCGGTGTTCACGGCCTCGCCACGCACCAGAGGCGCTGCCCCCTTGGGGTAATACGCCAGCATGTCGGCGCCCTGCCAGCGGCCTGAGAAGCTGTATGGCATCCAGCAGGTGTCGGGCGCTACGCGCTCGGTCACCAGGGCCTGCACATTCAGGCGCGCGCCCGTGGGGGTGCTGAGCCAAACGCGCTCACCGTTGCGGATGCCACGGTCGGCAGCGGTCTTGGGGTTGATTTCCACGAACGCTTCCTGCTGCAACTCGGCCAGCCAGGGGTTGGAGCGGCTTTCCTCGCCACCACCTTCGTACTCGACCAGACGGCCGGACGAAAGGATCAGCGGATATTTCTCATACACCTTGTCGGCCACGTTCTTCTGCTGCAGGCTCTTGTAGAGCGTGGGCAGCCGCCAGAACGCGTTCTTGTCATCGTGCGTGGGGTACTTGGCCACGAGATCCGGACGCGTGCCGTAGATGGGCTCCCGGTGCTGCGGAATGGGGTCGGGGAAGTTCCAGACCACCGCGCGCGCCTTGGCGTTGCCGAACGGGTGGCAGCCGTGCACCTTCATCGCCACGCGGATGATGCCGCCCGAGGGGTCGGTCTTCCAGTTCTTGCCCTCGGCCGCCTTCTGCTCCGCCTCGGTGAGGTCGGCCCACCAGCCCAGCTTCTTGAGCAGCACATGGTCGAATTCGGGGTAGCCGGTGGTGAGATCGGCGCCCACCGAGTGCGAGCCATCTTCGGCCAGCAGGTTGACGCCGTCGCGTTCCACGCCGAAGTTGGCGCGGAAGTTGCCGCCGCCATCCATCACATGCTTGCTGGTGTCGTACAGGTTGGGCGAGCCCGGGTGCTTCATCTCGGGCGAGCCAAAACACGGCCAGGGCAGGCCAAAGTAGTCGCCCGTAAAGTCGTAGCCGGTTTCCTTGTCCTTGCCGCCCTTGGCCTTGAGCGTCTTCACGTCGAACATGTGCATGTTCTTCATGTGCGCCTTCAGGCGCTCCGGACTCTGGCCGGTGTAGCCAATGGTCCAGACACAGCGGTTGATCTCACGCAGGATGTCCTCGGGCACGGGTTCGTCCATGCCCTTGACCTTCTGCATCTGGTAGTTCTTGACCAGTTCCTTGTCGAAGCCGAGCTTCTGCGCGAACTGGTACATGATCATGTGGTCGGAGCGGCTTTCCCACAGAGGCTCGATGACCTTCTCGCGCCACTGCAGCGAGCGGTTGGATGCCGTGCACGAGCCACTGGTCTCGAACTGGGTGGCCGCGGGCAGCAGGTACACCGCGCGGTTGGGGTTCAAGTCCTCGGGCTTGCCGGGCATGGCCGCCATGGCGGCGGTGGCCGACGGATAGGGATCAACCACGACCAAGAGGTCGAGCTTGTCCATCGCACGCTTCATCTCCAGGCCGCGCGTCTGCGAGTTGGGGGCATGCCCCCAGAAGAACACGCCGCGCAGGTTGGAATCCTGGTCGATGAGCTCGTTCTTCTCCAACACGCCGTCGATCCAGCGCGAGACGGTGATGCCGTTCTTGGTCATCATCGCGGGCGTGGCGTAGCGGCCCTTGATCCACTCGAAGTCGACCCCCCAGGCGTTGGCAAAGTGCTTCCACGAGCCTTCGGCCAGGCCGTAATAGCCGGGCAGTGAATCGGGGTTGGGGCCAACGTCAGTCGCGCCTTGCACGTTGTCGTGGCCGCGGAAGATGTTGGTGCCGCCACCGCTCTTGCCCACGTTGCCCAGGGCCAGCTGCAAGATGCAGGAGGCACGCACCATAGCGTTGCCGATGGAGTGCTGCGTCTGGCCCATGCACCATACGATGGTGCCAGGGCGGCTGTCGGCCAGCATCTTGGCAACCTTGAACATCTGTTCTTCTTTGACGCCGCAGGCCTCTTCCACCTTGTCGGGTGTCCACTTGGCCATGACCTCGTCGCGCACCTTTTCCATGCCGTAGACACGGTCATGGATGTACTTCTTGTCTTCCCAGCCGTTCTTGAAGATGTGATAGACCAGGCCGAACAGGAAAGGAATGTCGGTGCCCGAGCGGATGCGCACGTACTCGTCGGCCTTGGCGGCCGTGCGGGTGAAGCGTGGGTCCACCACGATCATCTTGCAGCCGGTTTCCTTGGCATGCAGCATGTGCAACATGCTCACGGGGTGGGCTTCAGCCGCGTTGGAGCCGATGTACAGAGCGACCTTGCTGTTTTGCATGTCGTTGTACGAGTTGGTCATCGCACCGTACCCCCAGGTATTGGCCACGCCAGCCACCGTCGTCGAGTGGCAGATGCGCGCCTGGTGGTCGCAGTTGTTGCTGCCCCAGAAGCTCATCCATTTGCGCAGCAGGTAGGCCTGTTCGTTGCTGTGCTTCGACGAGCCGACGACGTACAGGCTGTCCGGGCCGCTTTGCTTGCGCAGCTCCAGCATCTTGGCGGTGATCTCATTGAGGGCTGTGTCCCAGCTGATGCGCTCGTACTTGCCGTTGACCAGCTTCATCGGGTAGCGCAGGCGGTACTCGCCGTGGCCGTGCTCGCGCACTGACGCCCCCTTGGCGCAGTGGGCGCCCAGGTTGATGGGCGAGTCAAACACCGGTTCCTGGCGCACCCAGATGCCGTTCTCGACCACGGCATCCACAGCACAGCCCACCGAGCAATGGGTGCACACGGTGCGGCGCACTTCGATCTTGCTGTCGCCCAGGCCCACCTTGGCGCCTTCAGCCGCTTGCGACTTCTTGACCAGGGTAAGTTGCGAGGCTGCAATGCCAACGCCTACCCCCAGGCCCGAGCGGCGCAGGAACGCGCGGCGGTCCATGGTGGGCAGCGCCTGCGAGAGTCCGCGCCGCAAGCTGTGCACGAAAGAGGAAGAGGCCTGTGCACCTTGCGGCGCATGGGAAGATTTTTTAGTCAGCAACATGGCGAACCCCGCTGTGCCGCATCAGATGCGGGTGGTGTTGTAGTAGTGGCGGACATGGTCCGACTCATGGTAGCCGCCGCCCCGCTCGGGGGTAGGGCGCGGGGCCTGTTCCACCACAGCCTGCGGGGTGGTCACCATGCGCGCAAGCACGGCCACGGAAGCAGCTGCGGCACCGACGGTGGCAGCACCTGCAAAGAAACGACGACGGGAAGGGGCGGGCTGGCGGTCCTGCATTTTTGTCTCCAGGAATGCTGGCAAGAAAACGGAAAAAATCGCGGCGTATGAAGCCGCATGCATACAGTCTATGACATTGGTCACAATGCGGCAACGTCACCCGAGGACCGGGCTCGCCTTTGGCGATGGGCGTGCTGCACTGTTGTACGTTCCGCGCTAGGTGCGGCGCCGCTTACTCGAGCATGTCGAAGCCCTGCGCCTCCACAGCCACGAAGGCGCGCGTAAACCGCGCCAGGACGGCGTAAAAGCGCGCCCGCGGCTGCTGCTCCAGCACATCACACAACTGCAGCACCCAAGGCTGGATATGCGCGGCAAAGAAGGTGCGCTGCGACTCCAGGTGGCACACGCCCCCATCGTCACCAGCGATCAGGTAGCGCATCACCTCGCACAGGTAGGCGATGTGGTCCTCGGTATCGGGCATGTCCTCCCGGGCGGCCAGGCCCAGCCGCTGCAGGTCGGTGCGCAGCCGCGCCAGGGGCTTCTCGTTCAAGAAGCCGCTGAGGTAGTGCGAGCCGTACAGGAATACCTCGGGCTTGCCCACGCCGCCAAAGAGCGCGTCGTACTCGTCGGCCACCGCGCCGTCCGTCAGCTCTCGTGCCACGGCCACGAGCTGCTGCCAAGGCTCCTGCAGAAAGGCGCCGCTGGCGGGCGCCTCGGTCACGGCGACGCGCAACGCATCCAGCAGGGCCGGATCGGGCGAGGCGTAGTACAGCTGGGCCAACAGGCCGTACAACTCTGCGCGCGCGGTTTCCTCATCCAGCGCGGAGGTGGTGGCCGGGGCGGTGAGGTGGGCTGTGGTGGGGCTGCTCACAGGTCGGTCACTTTCGCTTCGTTCTGGGCGGAGTACAAGTCAATCACGCGGCAGTCGCCGCACATCTTGAGGCGTTCCAGCGCCTCACCGTGGAACATCGGGTGGTCGGCCAGCCTGCCCAGCATGGCCTCGATGGCCTGCAGCGTGCCGAAAGGCTTGCCGCAGCGGATGCAGCCATAGGGCTGGGTCTCGTTCAGCACGCGCGGCTGGCCGCGCTCCGGCGTGAGCAGCATGCGCGGCTGCAGCGCGATGGCGTTCTCGGGGCAAGTGCGCTCGCACAGGCCGCATTGCACGCAATTCTGCTCAGTGAAGCGCAGCTGCGGTGCCTGCGGATTGTCCTGCAGCGCGCCGGCGGGGCAGGCGCTCACGCAGCTCAGGCACAACGTACAGCGGTCCTTGTCCACGACCACCGTACCCCACGGAGATGGCCCTTTGGGTAGCGCAATGGCCTCGGGCAACTCGCGCGCGGGGGCATTGGTCACCAGATGATCCAGCGCCAGCTCCAGCGTGGCGCGCTTGTCATTGGTCGGCGTGAAGCGGGCGGCCTGCGCCGGTACGCTGCCACACGCGCCGCCGATCGCGCGCAGCCCCGCATCCAGATCGGTCGCGGAGCGCGCATGCACGCAATGCAGATGCGTGCCCGTATAGCCCAGGCCGTGCAACAACGCCTGCGCCACCGCCATCTGGGACTGCAGGCCTTCCACGTACTGCGGTGCCTCGTCCCCCGTGAACAGCACCGCCACCTGTGTCGCCCCCTGCGCGATGGCACTGAGCCACAGATCGATACCGACACTGGCTGTATGCCACAGCGCCACGGGGATCATGTGCGCGGGCACGCCCTGGGCCACGCCCAATTGGGCCGCGCGCCCCAGTTCATGCACGAGCTGCTGCCCGCTCTCCTGGCTGTGCAGCAGCAGGCTGGGCTGGCGGCCGCCGGCCTGGGCATAAGTGGACAGCAGGGTACGGATGCGCGTGCCCATGTCCTGCGCGGACGGGTAGGCATAGCCCATGGCGCCCGTGGGGCAGACCGTGGTGCAGGCGCCGCAGCCCACGCACAGGTGTGGATTGACCACCACCTGCTGGCGCACGGGGTCGCTGCTGATGGCCTCGGCCGAGCAGATGTCCACGCAGGCATTGCAGCCCACCCCACGGTTGCGGCTGTGGGCGCAGAGCTTCTGGCGGTAGCTGAAAAACTTGGGCTTCTCGAATTCACCCACCAGGTCGCGCAGGCGCAGCAGCGCTTGCAGGTCGTGCCCGTCCCAGCGGAAGTACCCCTGCGGCAGCGCGTGCTGCAAAAAGGTGGGCCCGGCGCCGGCAGGGCGCAGGTCCAGCACCAGATCAAAGTCCTGCGACTGCACCTCGGCCTCGCGCTCGAAGCGGATGGCACCCGCCACCGCGCAGGCCTTCACGCAATCGCGGTGGCCGGTACAGGCCGTCATGTCGATCTGGTAATCGAGCCCGATGGCGTTCTCGGGGCAGGCGGTCACGCAGGCATTGCAGCGCGTGCACAGGTCCAGGTCGATGGGGTTGTCCGCCGTCCATTGCAGCGCAAATCGCCCCAGCCAACCCTTGAGTGACACAACGCGCCCGCCCAGCACGGGAAAGCGCCGCTCCTGCCGGCCACCGGCATCACCGGGGCCTTGCGCGAACAGCGTCACGTCCAGCACGTCGGCCAGCAGCGTGGCCGCACGCTCGGCGGCATCCAGCGCGCCGATGATCAGCAGACGTCCACCACTGCGAAAGCTCACGGTGGGCACAGGCTCGGGCTCTGGCAGATGGGCCGCCGCCAGCAACGCAGCGATCTTGGGGCCGGCCTGGCGCGCATCGCGGCTCCAGCCGCCGGTCTCGCGAATGTTGACGAAGCGCAGGGGCGAAGTGGCCCCTTCAGTCTGCTCGGCCAGTTCGGTGAACAAGCGTTGTTCCTGGGTGCAGGCGACAAGCACCGTCTCGCCGCTGCGCACGGCCTGCTGGAAGGCGCCGGCCTCGCGGCGGCACAGGGTGGAGTGGAGCGTCAGCTCCTCATGCAGAGCCGTTCCCAGTGCCCTGGGGTCCAGAGGCATGGTCCGGTTGCAATCGCATATCAGCGTCTTGGGCATCGGGTAGGTGGCTGGCGGGCGCGGTCTGCTGCGGTGCAGCATCCGGCGCCTGCGGGCTAGGAATGGTGTTGCATACGCCGGACTGTGCCACATCAAGGCCGCCCGCGGCCTGCGGCGCCGCGATCACCCCAGCACCCTGGCTGGCCTTTGCCGCGCTGGCGCGCTCCTGCGGCGCGTCCTCCTGCACCAGCCCCAGCACCTTGGCGCTGGCGAGCTGGCGCAGCGTGCTCAGCGGCAGCGGCGTGGGCTGGGTGTAGTCGTCGATATAGACATCCAGCCCATCCATCACATTGAAGTGCGGGTCGCTGAACAGCTTCTTCATGGCGGCGTTGCGAACCTCCGGCGCCACGCCGCGCGTCACGAAACTGGAGAAGTCGGACTCTGGCGTGAGCGCCTGCACGTCCTGCAGCGTGGGCAACGGCCGCGCTGCGGCTGCCGGTTGCGCTGCTGGCTGTGCGGCAGGCTGCTGCATAGGTGCTTCACGCTGCGGCGGCAGATCGGGCGCCGCAGCAACCTCCACCTCGGTCTGGGAAGCGGTTTCGGGGTCTCGCGCCTCCTGCTTGCGCCGCGACCAGCGGCCCAGGAAGCCCTCAGCCATGACCGCCCTCGCCTTCTGCCGGCGCACCACCGCCACCGCCGCCTCCGCGCGTCTTGCCCGTGGAGATGGAAGCGGGGTTGCCGAACCGGTCGGTCAGTGGGCGGAAGCTCTCGGGCCGGCGGCGGCGCTTGGGCTCGGGCTGGTAGTGCTCCGTCACGAAGGCCTGAAGCCATTCGCGCACCGGGCCGGGCGCGGGCACCTGGTCCACGTTTTCCTGCGCATCCAGCCATCGGCCCGCGTCGTGGTAGCTCAGGCTCACATCGACCGGGCGCGCCAGCTGGTGCCCGTCCGCGCCGGGCTCCTCGTCCATGCGCCAGTGCACGAACCAACAGGGCTCGGGCGCGCTCAGATTGAGGTGGTAGCCCTCGACATCGTCGCGGAACAGCTCCACGGCGAAGCCGGGGAACAGCCAGTGCTCCTCGGCCTCGCTCTGGCGCAACAGGCGGGGCGTGGTGCCAAACACGTCTTCATGCGGCACGACCTCGCCCAGGGACCAGCGCCAGGGCTGCCAGCGGTTGTTCAGGTGCTCGCGGCGCATGACCACAGCAACGGAGATAAAGGGGCGGGAGGACATGCGCGCCACTGTACGCCGGAGTCAGCCGCCCTGCCCCTGCGGCGGCGCAATGCCCCGCACGGCCACGGCGCAATACTTGAACTCGGGAATCTTCCCGAACGGGTCCAGCGCCGCATTGGTGAGCAGGTTGGCCGCCGCTTCCACATAGGCAAACGGCATGAACACCGCACCGCGCGGCGTGCCGTCGTCGCGGCGCACACGCACCTGCACGGCACCACGGCGCGAGCGGATCGCCGCCCAGTCGCCCGGCGCCAGCCCTAGGCGCGCCAGTTCGTCGCCGTGCAGCGAGGCCGTGGCGAGCGGCTCGATGGCGTCCAGCACGGCCGATCGCCGCGTCATGCTGCCCGTATGCCAGTGCTCCAGCTGGCGGCCCGTGATGAGCACCAGCGGGTAGTGGGCATCGGGCCGCTCGTCGGCCGGGATGATGTCGGCCGGCACCAGCGTCACACGGCCCGTGGGGGTGGGAAAGCGCTCGGTGAATACGATGGGCTGGCCCGGATCCTCGACCGAGAGGCAGGGGTAGGTCACGCTGGACTCGCGCTCCAGCCGGTCCCAACTGATACCGGCGATGGCGCCGGCCATGGCCTGGCGCATTTCCTCATAGACGGCAGCCACGCCAGCTTCTGCGCCCTCGTAGTCCCAGGCCAGGCCCATGCCCTTCGCCATCTGCTGCACGATCCACAGATCGGGCCGCGCGTCACCCGGTGGCGTGAGCGCGCGCCGGCCCAGCTGCACCATGCGGTCGGTGTTGCTCACGCTGCCGGTCTTCTCGGGCCAGGCGCTGGCGGGCAGCACCACGTCGGCCAGCCAGGCGGTTTCGGTCAGGAAGATGTCCTGCACCACGAGGTGCGACAGGCTCGCGAGCGCCTGGCGCGCATGGTTCAGGTCAGGGTCGCTCATGGCCGGGTTCTCGCCCATGATGTACATGCCGCGCACCTTGTGCGGGTCGGCCTCATCGGCCAGGGCCTTGTGCATGATCTCGACCACGGTGTAACCCGGCGCGTCGTCCAGCGGCAAGCCCCAGAACTGCTCGAACCACGCGCGCGCCTCGGCGTTCTCTACGCGCTGGTAGTTGGGGAACATCATCGGGATCAGGCCCGCGTCGCTTGCGCCCTGCACGTTGTTCTGGCCGCGCAGCGGATGCAAGCCCGTGCCGGGCCGGCCGATCTGCCCGGTGACGGTGGCGAGGGCAATCAGGCAGCGCACGTTGTCGGTGCCATGCACATGCTGGCTCACGCCCATGCCCCAGAGGACCATCGACGCCTTGGCCGTGGCGAACGCGCGCGCCACCTCGCGCAGCGTGTCCGCGGGAATGCCGCACAGCGGCGCCATGGCCTCAGGGCTGTAGGCGCGCACGTTCTCTCGCAGGGCCTCGTAGTTGAGCGCACGGTCACGGATGAAGGCCTCGTTGGCCAGGCCCTCCTCGATCACCGTGTGGATCAGCGCGTTGAGCACGGCCACATCGGTGTCGGGCCGGAACTGCAGCACGCGCCAGGCGTGGCGCCCGATGTCGGTCACGCGCGGGTCGGCCAGCACGATCTTTGCACCCCGCCGGGCGGCATTCTTCATCCATGTGGCGGCCACGGGGTGGTTGGATGTGGGGTTGGAGCCGATCACCAGAATGACCTCGGCATGCGCCACGTCGCTCACCGGGTTGCTCACCGCGCCCGAGCCCACGCCCTCCAGCAGCGCCGCCACGCTGGAGGCGTGGCACAGGCGCGTGCAATGGTCCACGTTGTTGCTGCCAAAGCCGGTGCGCACCAGCTTCTGAAACAGGTAGGCCTCTTCGTTGCTGCCCTTGGCCGAGCCAAACCCCGCCAGCGCCTTGGGGCCGTGCGCATCGCGCAGCGCACGCAGTCCGCCTGCGGCGCGCTGCAGTGCCTCGTCCCAGGTCGCCTCGCGGAAGACCTCGCGCAAGTCTTCGGGCCTCACAGCGCCCTGCCAGTCCTTGGGAACGCCAGGTTTGCGCACCAGCGGCACCGTGAGGCGCTGCGGGTGGTGCGCGTAGTCAAAGCCGAAGCGCCCCTTCACGCACAGGCGGCCCCGGTTGGCCGGGCCGTCACGGCCGTCCACGCGCACGATTTTTTCGTCCTTCACGTGGTAGGTGACGAGGCAGCCCACGCCGCAGAACGGGCAGACCGAGTCCACCGTGCGGTCCACCTTCTGCGGGCCGATGTGGGTCTTGGGACTCAGCGCGCCCGTGGGGCAGGCCTGCACGCATTCGCCGCAGGCCACACAGGTGCTGGCGCCCATGGAGTCGTCCAGGTCGAAGACGATCTTGCTGTCGGCTCCGCGCAGCGCATAGCCGATCACGTCGTTGACCTGTTCCTCGCGGCAGGCGCGCACGCAGCGGTTGCACTGGATGCACGCGTCCAGGTGCACGGCCATGGCCGGGTGGCTCAGGTCGGGCGCGGGCTGCGCGCGGCGCAGCGCGGCCAGCGCGGGACGCACGGCCACGCCCAGCGCATCGGCCCAGGCGCTCAACTCGCCATGCTGCCCCGGGGGCGTTGGTACTTGGTCAAATTGTGCTCCAGCGCTTTCCTGGCAAGCGCTACCAGCTATTGTTTTTGCAGCGTCGTTCCACTTGTGGCCGGTCTCCGGCATATCAGACAGCAGCAGCTCCAGCACCATCTGCTGGCTCTTGAGCGCGCGGGGGCTCTGGGCGTGCACGCGCATGCCAGGCGTGGGCGCGCGGCAACAGCTGGGCGCCAGCGTGCGCTCGCCTTCGATCTCCACCACGCAGGCGCGGCAGTTACCGTCGGGCCGCAGGCCATCGGTGTGGCACAGGTGGGGGATCTGCACGCCGTGGCGCCGCGCGGCCTGCCAGATGGATTCGCCGGGCTGCGCCTGCAGCGGCTGGCCGTCCAGATCGAACGGTATGGCGGCGGATTGAGGGCTCATGCCTGCACCTCGTGCGCAAAGTAGCGCTGCACGCAGCGGATCGGGTTGGGCGCCGCCTGGCCCAGGCCGCAAATCGATGCGTCCTGCATCACCTGCGCCAAATCATCCAGCGTGTCGCCGTCCCACACGGGCGCCTGCATGAGCTGCGCGGCCTTGGCCGTGCCCACGCGGCACGGCGTGCACTGGCCGCAGCTCTCGTGCGCAAAAAAACGCATCATGTTCAGTGCCGCATCGCGCGCGCGGTCGTGCTGGCTGAGCACGATCACGGCCGCCGATCCGATGAAGCAGCCGTGCGGCTGCAGCGTGTCGAAGTCCAGCGGCACATCAGACAGACGGGCCGGCAGGATGCCGCCCGACGCACCACCGGGCAGGTAGGCATACAGCACGTGCCCGTCGGCCATGCCGCCGCAGTATTCATCCACCAGTTCACGCAGCGTGATGCCCGCGGGCGCCAGCTTCACGCCGGGTTCCTTCACCCGCCCGCTCACGCTGAAGCTGCGCAGCCCCCTGCGCCCGTGGCGGCCGAAGCTGGCAAACCACTGGGGGCCCTTTTCCACGATGTCGCGCACCCAGTACAGCGTCTCGAAGTTGTGCTCCAGCGTGGGCCGGCCGAACAACCCCACCTGGGCGATATAGGGCGGGCGCATACGCGGCTCGCCGCGCTTGCCTTCGATGCTCTCGATCATCGCGGACTCCTCGCCGCAGATGTAGGCGCCTGCCCCGCGGCGCAGCTCGATGCGCGGCAAGGCGCACGGCGGGTCGGCCTGCAGTTCGGCAATCGCTGTCTGCAGGAGGGCGCGGCAGCCGTGGTATTCGTCGCGCAGGTAGATGTACACCTCTGCGGTGCCCACCACCTGTGCAGCCACCAGCACACCCTCCAGGAAGCGGTGCGGGTCGCGCTCCAGGTAAGTGCGGTCCTTGAACGTGCCGGGCTCACCCTCGTCGATGTTCACCGCCATGAGGGCCACGCCCCCACGCTCCCCCGCTTCGCGTGGTCCGCTGCCCGCCGAGGGGGCCGATGCCTCGCTTGGGGCGGCCTGGCGCCCGGCAAGGGCCGCCTGCTCGCGCACGATGCGCCACTTGCGCCCCGCCGGAAAACCCGCACCGCCCAGGCCGCGCAGGCCCGAGTCCTCCATGGCCGCAAGCACGCCGTCGGCCGGCACGCGCCCCTGCGCCAGGCCGGCGGCCAACGCATAGCCGCCGCGCGCCCGATAGGCGGCCAACCCCACCCACGGCGGCGCGACCGCCTCCGGCCCGCGCGTGATCGCCGTTTGCGGCAGCGCTTCAAAAACAGGAGCTGTCGGCGCTTGAGGGTGCTGGGCCTGAGCCCGATCCGGCATCAAATCGACCCGCTCCAGCACCGCGCCCAGCGTGGCACGCGGCACCGGGCACTGGTGCACCACGGCCACAGGCGCCTGCTCACAGCGGCCCACGCACGGCGCGGCCTGCACACGCACGTCGCCATGGCCCGCGGCACTCAGCCGCCCGGGCAGTTCGGCCAGCAACGCGTCGGCCCCGGCCATGCAGCAGGACAGCCCGTTGCACACGCGCAGCACCAGGCGCGGCGGCCCGTCGGCGTCGCGCAGCACCTCGAAGTGGTGGTAGAAGCTTGCCACCTCGTACACCTCGGCCATGGGCAGGTTCATCAGGCGCGCCAGCGCCACCAGGTGCCGCTCGTACAGCGCGCCGTGGCGATCATTGATCAGGTGCAGGTACTCGATAAGCCGGTCGCGCGCATAGCCCTCGGGCGGGCGCGCGCCGATCAGCGTCTGCACCTCGGTCAAGGCAGAGGCCTCGGGCTGGCGGCCCTTGAGGTGGGCCTTGCGGCGCAGGCGCTCGCGCAGATCGTCTGCCGTGGCCACGGGCACGGCGGTGAATTCGGGTCGGGAGATCATGGAATCGCGGGGAAAAGGAAGCGCAGGCAGTGTGCGCCGCGCCCCCCGCGGCGTCAATGCACGCCGTCCCACCGGGCAGGACTAAGGCCGGGCCCTGCTGTCTGGCACGCCGCCCCGCGCTTGCCTGCGCGCACTTCGCTTGCCCTCGGCACCTTGGTCCCATCCCGCTCCCGCTGGCATCTCATCCAACCGTCCCGCCTCCTTGCAAAGGCCGGTAAGATTCGCGCCCTTCAAAGCCGCGCTCCGCTCCTGGCTCCCGCCCGGCCCTGCAGGCCCCCGCCGCCGCACCCCTGGATTGCGGCGCATGCGGGCCCTGCTCTACCACTCTTTCCGACGCTTTCTCGCTATGCAAACGACTTTCCGATCGCGTATCGCGCTGATCGCCGCCCCCGCGCTGGTCAGCCTGGGCCTGGCCGCACCCGCACTGGCCCAAGACATCACCCTGCGTGGCGCGGGCGCTTCCTTTCCTGCCAAGGTGTATGCCCAGTGGGCCAGCCACTATGCGCAGGAGCGCGGCACCAAGGTCCAGTACGCAGCCGTCGGCTCTACCCAAGGCGTGCAGCAGATCAAGGCGCAGCAGGTCGACTTCGGCGCCACCGACATTCCCCTGTCGCAGCAGGAGCTGGCCCAGCATCACCTGATCCAGTTCCCCACGCTGGTGGGCGGTGTGGTGCCAGTCGTGAACCTGCCGGGCGTAGCCAGCGGGCGGCTGCGCCTGGATGCGCACGTGCTGGCCGCCATCTTCGCCGCACGCATCGACCACTGGAACGACAAGGCGATTGCCGCGCTGAACCCTGAATTGAAGCTGCCCAACCTGCCGATCACGCGCGTCGTGCGGGCCGACGGCTCGGGCACCACGCAAGTGCTGCTCGCCTACCTGCGGCTGGCCGCGGCCGCGGACGACAGCGCCATCCCCCTCAAGGACGGACGTGCGAATTGGCCCGCCGGCGGCGCGATCCAGGCCGTGGAGGGTTCCAGCAAGATGGTGGCGGCGGTGCAGGCCACCGCCGGTGCCCTGGGCTACGTCTCATCGGACTATGTGGTGGGCGACGGTCCCGCCGCCGTCGCGCTGCGTAACCGGCGCGGCGAATGGGTGACCCCTTCGGTGGCGAGTTACCGCGCCGCCGTGCGCGGCGCCAACCTGTTTCGTGACGGCCTGAACGCGCCGCCGCTGGTGGACGTGGACACCCCCATGGCCTGGCCCATCGTGTCGGCCACCTACATCGTGATCGACAGCAAGCCCGCCGCGCCCGTGCGCACGGCACGCGCGCTCAACTTCTTCTATCGCTCGTTCCTGATGGGCGACCGCGCGGTGGCCGGCACCGGGTTTGCGCCACTGCCCGCCGAGACGCAGGCCCGCGTGGTGGCGCTGCTGAGCACGGTGCGCGCACCGGACGGCAAGCCGCTGCCCGTGATGGGCGGAGCAGAGGAAGGCGCGGGCGCGCGGCTCGCGCTGCGCTGAGCCGCAACGCGCCCTGGCAGATCAAGTGTTCTTGCTGATCGAGATGGTGGGGAACTTGCTGGAGAAGTCCTTGGCCTGCTGCGCGATCTTCACGGCCACATCGCGCGCCACCTTCTTGTAGATCTGCGCGACCTCGCCGTCAGGGTCGGCCACCACGGTGGGCTTGCCGCTGTCGGCCTGCAGGCGGATGTGCATGTCCAGCGGCAGCGCGCCCAGGTAGTCCATGCCATAGTCGGCGGCCATCTTCTTGCCGCCGTCGGCGCCGAAGATGTGCTCCACATGGCCGCAGTTGCTGCACACGTGCACGGCCATGTTCTCCACGATGCCCAGGATGGGCACGCCCACCTTCTCGAACATCTTGATGCCCTTCTTGGCGTCCAGCAGCGCAATGTCCTGTGGCGTGGTGACGATCACCGCGCCGGTCATGGGTACGCGCTGGGAGAGCGTGAGCTGGATGTCGCCCGTGCCCGGCGGCATGTCGATGATGAGGTAATCCAGGTCCTTCCAGTTGGTCTGTCGCAGCAGCTGCTCCAGCGCCTGCGTGGCCATGGGGCCGCGCCAGATCATGGCCTCGTCCTGGTCCACCAGGAAGCCGATGGACATGACCTGCACGCCGTAGTTCTCGAGCGGCTCCATGGTCTTGCCGTCCTCGCTCTCCGGGCGGCGGCTGATGCCCAGCATCATGGGCTGGCTGGGGCCGTAGATGTCGGCATCCAGCACGCCCACGCGGGCGCCTTCAGCGGCCAGCGCCAGGGCCAGGTTGGCGGCCGTGGTGCTCTTGCCCACGCCGCCCTTGCCCGAGGCCACGGCGATGATGTTCTTCACCTGCGGTAGCAGCTGTACGCCCCGCTGCACCGCGTGCGCGATCACCTTGGTGTTGATGTTGACCGACACGTTCTCCACGCCCGCCACTGCCTTGGCAGCGGCGATGAACTGGCGGCGCAACTCGGGCACCAGGCTCTTGGCGGGGTAGCCCAGCTCCACGTCGAAGGCGACATCGCCGCCGTTGATCTGCACATTGCGCACCGCGCGCGTGCTCACGAAGTCCTTGCCCGTGTGCGGATCCTGGACGCCGGCGATCGCCGCCAACAATGCCTGTTCTGTGAGTGCCATGGTTGTGTGGTTTGCTGAAGAGAAAGCCGGAGTCTAGCCAAGCGGCCTTGGCACTGGCGCGCCTGTGCCTTTGTTTACCTACAGCCCACGCAGCTGGCGCGCCACGCTGCGCAGCATGCCGATGAACGCCAGCAGCCAGGCCAGCAGCGCCACGGCAAAGAACAGCCGGGGCAGCGCATCCAGAAACCCAAAGGCCATGGCCTGGTCCATCTGCCAGGTGCAGGCCGCGTACATGCCCAGCGGAAACACCGCGCCCCAGTACAGTGGGTCGTAGCGCAGCGGAAAGCGGCGCACGCCGTGGCGCCAGATGCCCAGCAGCACCAGCATGGGAATCCACCAGGTGCCCGCGGCCCAGTAGAACACCGTGAAGCCCTTGAGGAACGGCAGCAGCGACACCAGGAACGGCGCCTGTGGCGCGTTCAGGATCAGCAGCGAGCCGGCCAGCGTGGAAATGGCCATGGCCCCATGTTGATCCAGTACGGCGGCGACAAGTCGCCCGGCGAGAAGGGAAAGAACAGGTAGCGGTAGAAGATCAGCGCCATCATCCAGATGTAGAGCATGCCGCCCCACAGCCACATGGACAGCGCCAGCAGGTTGAGCTCCAGCCGCAGCGGCTGGCCGATGCGCGCGGCCAGCAGGGCGCTGGACACGGCCAGCGCCTGCGTGGACACCACGGCCAGCAGCCAGGCACCGCTGATGCCCCGGTCCAGCGGGGGCTTGTCCCGGCGGATGGTGAAGGCCGTGAAGATGGTGTAGGTCAACACCAGCCACAGCAGCGCCGCCAGCGCCCATAGCGCGAAGCCCAGCGGCACATGGCCCAGCAGCACGATGCACTGGCTGGCCAGGATGCCCGTGGCAGCCACCATGGTGAAGTAGCCGGTCCCGCGCGCGTGGTCCACCATGTCGCCAAAGAAACGCCGGGGATAGCGCCAGGCCCGCAGTACATACAAGACCCACAGCACCACGTACTGCACGGCATTCAGGGCCAGCAACGCGCGCGCTAGCAGGGGATGGCCCAGCATGTCCGCAGCCAGTGAAACGATGCCTGTGGCCATGACCAGGCCGAAGTAGGCCGGCGACAGCTCGCGCAATCCCCCCTGCCCCGCCGGAGTAGCCAGCTGCGGCGGCGACCCCGGCGGCGTGTTCAACGCAGCTCCAGCCGTGCCGGCCCCGCCTGCACGCTGCCGATCACCGCCGCCTGCGCGAAGCCCTCGCGCGCGAACACCGCGAGCACGTCCTGCACGCTGTCCGGCGCGCAGGCCACCAGCAGGCCACCCGAGGTCTGCGGGTCCGTCACCAGCGCCTGTGCGGTGGCCGGCAGGCCGGCGTCCAGCGCCACGCCCTCGCCATAGCCGGCCCAGTTGCGGCCGCTGGCACCGGTCACGAAGCCCGCCGCGGCCAGGTCCGCCACGCCGGGCAGCAGCGGCACGCGCGCCCAGTCGATCTGCACCGTGACGCCCGCGCCGCGCGCCACCTCCAGCGCATGGCCAGCCAGGCCGAAACCCGTCACGTCGGTGATGGCGTGCACGCCGGGCAGCTCGGCCAGCAGCGGGCCGGGGGTGTTCAGGCGCGTGGTGGCGGCAATCATCTCGCGGTAGTGGGCGTCGGCCAGTTGCTCCTTCTTCAGCGCGGCCGAATACACGCCCACGCCCAGCGGTTTGCCTAGCACCAGCACGTCGCCCGGCTGGGCGCCGGCGTTGCGGCGCACCCGGTCCGGGTGCACCAGGCCCATGGCCACCAGGCCGTAGATGGGCTCGACCGAGTCGATGGTGTGGCCGCCCGCGATCGGGATGCCCGCCGCGCGGCACACGTCCTGCCCGCCGCGCACGATGGCGCCGATCACGTCCAGCGGCAGCGTGTTCACCGGCATGGCCACCAGCGCCAGCGCCATGATGGGCTTGCCGCCCATGGCGTACACGTCGGACAGCGCGTTGGTGGCAGCGATGCGGCCGAACTCGTATGGGTCGTCCACGATGGGCATGAAGAAGTCCGTGGTAGCCACCAGCGCCTGGCTCTCGTTCAGTCGGTACACGGCCGCGTCGTCCGAGGTCTCGATGCCCACCATCAACTCGGGCGGCATGACGGCGCCCGCGCCGCTTTGCTGCAGGATCTGCGACAGCACGCCCGGCGCGATCTTGCAGCCGCAACCGCCGCCATGCGATAGCGAGGTCAGGCGCGGATGGGAAGGGGCGGTGGTGGGTGCTGAAGCATTCATGGCAAACAGGGAAAAAGCGCGGTGACGGACAATGGCGCCTGCCCCGACGCAAAAAAGTGTGCCGCGGGCGCGCCGCGCGCATCATCCCAGATTCGCACCTGCCCGGCTTTGTTCAGCACCGCATTCCCGTGTCCCACCACCGCCCCATCCGTCCCGAAGACCGCCACCAGTTCGACGCCCTCATCGACGCGCGCTCGCCCGCCGAATACGCCGAGGACCACATCCCCGGCGCGATCAACTGCCCGGTGCTGAACGACGAGGAGCGCGCCATCGTCGGCACCATCTACGTGCAGCAAAGCGCCTTCGAAGCGCGCCGCGTGGGCGGGGCCATGGTGGCGGCCAACCTGGCGCACCACCTGCGCACGCATTTCGCCGACAAGCCTGCGCACTGGCGCCCGCTGGTCTACTGCTGGCGCGGCGGCATGCGCAGCGGCTCCATGGTGCAGTGGATGCGCCTGGTGGGCTGGGACGCGCAGCAGCTCGCCGGCGGCTACAAGTCCTTTCGCCGCCATGTGATGACGCAGATCGAAACCCTGGTGCCGCAGCTGGAGCTGCGCGTGCTGGTGGGCGCCACCGGCAGCGCCAAGACGCGCGTGCTGCAGCAGCTGGCCGGCATGGGCGCGCAGGTGCTGGACCTGGAGCACTGCGCCCGCCACAAGGGCTCACTGCTCGGCGCGCTGCCGGGCGTACCCCAGCCGTCGCAAAAGAATTTCGAGACACAGATCGCCACCGCACTGGAGGCGCTGGACCTGTCCCGCCCCGTGTATGTGGAGGGTGAGAGCGCGCGCATCGGCCGCCTCACGGTACCCGTGCCGCTGGTGCAACGTCTGCGCGCCGCCGCGTGCATCGAGATCGAAGCCACGCCCGAAGAGCGCCTGGCCTACCTGCTGCGCGACTACGCTTACCTAGGCGACGACCCCGATGCACTGGCCAAGCGCCTGGGCACGCTCACCGAGCTGCAGGGCAAGGAAGTCGTGCAGCGCTGGCAGGCCTGGGCCCGGGCGGGGGAGCTGTCCGCGCTGTTCGCCGAGCTGATGCTGCTGCACTACGACCCGCACTACGGACGCTCGCAGGCGCGCAACTTCACGCACTGGGAGACACGCCAGCGCGTGGGCGCGTCGGACCTGTCGCCCGAGGGCATCGCCAGCGTGGCGCAGGCCGTGCTGGCGCTGGAATAGTTCGGCGTCAAATCAGGCTGTAGCGCTTTATGGACAAGCGCAAGCAGCTATCATTTTTGAAACCCTCTCGCGTACATGAAATCCCGGCGATTCGTACGGGAACACGCCGCCTTCGGCTAGGCTCAAACCCACCTCATTCCTCAAGGACTCCTTTGTGAAACTGAAGATGGCCCCGAACTCGGGCTTCGCAATCCTGCTGCGCTCGCCCTGGTGGGTGAGCTTTGCCATCGCCGCCGCCATCGTGCTTGTCTGCGGCGCACTGCTGCCGAGGGACATCGCCCCGTTCGCCGCCATGGGCGCGCTGCCGATCGCCGTGATCGGCTGCATCGCCGCGTGGCGCCAGTGGCGCGCCCCCAGCGCCGCGCGCGTTCAGGGTGCCCTGCAGGCCGCTGCCGCCATGCCGTGGAAGGATTTCGCCAACACGCTGGAGCGCGCATGGCGCACCGAGGGGCACGAGGTGCAGCGCCTGGCCGGCCTGCACGCGGACCTGCGCATCACGCAGGGCGACCGCGCGGTGCTGGTGGCCGCGCGCCGCTGGAAGGCCGCCACCCATGGCGTGGAACCCCTGCGTGAACTGCACGCCCAAGCGCAGCAGCAAGGCGCGCAGGCCGTGTACGTGGCGCTGACCGGCACCGTGAGCGAGACCGCACGCAGCTTTGCGCGCGAGCATGGCGTGGTGCTGCTGGAGGGCGATGCCCTGGCTGCCCTGCTGCTCAAGGCCACGCCCGCAGGTTAAAAAAACAGGGCGCAACCCAAGCCGCGTGGCTCCATGACCCACTCCCCTGCCCCTGCGCACACCGGCCTGGTGCTGATGGGCGGCGGCGCGCGTGCCGCCTACCAGGTGGGCGTGCTGCAGGCGATTGCCGACCTGCGGCTGGCTTGCGGCGAGCGGCGCGGGCCGGGGCCATTCGGCATCCTCACCGGCACCTCGGCCGGCGCCATCAACGCGGCGGCCATGGCCTGTGGCGCGGACCAGTTCGACCGCACGGTGCGGCGCCTGGCGCGCGTGTGGACCCAGTTCCATGCCCGACAGGTGTACCGCGCCGACTCCCTGAGCGTGATGCGCAGCGGCGCGCGCTGGCTCACGCTGCTGTCGCTGGGCTGGGCTCTCACCCGCTGGAGCCGCATGCGCCCGCACTCGCTGCTGGACAACGCGCCGCTCGCGCAACTGCTGGACCAGTTGGTGCCGCTGGCGCGCGTGCCGCGGCTGATCCGTGCGGGCCACCTGCGCGCCCTGGCGGTGACCGCGTCCAGCTACAGCTCGGGCCAGCACGTGGCGTTCTTTGACGCCGGAGACGCCCAGGAGCCCTGGGTACGCTCATTGCGCAAGTCCGCACGCGGCCCCATCACGCGCAACCACCTGCTGGCCTCGTCGGCCATTCCGTTCATGTTCCCGGCAGCGCCACTGGCCATCGACGGACACACCGAATACTTCGGCGACGGCTCCATGCGCCAGACCGCGCCGCTGGCGCCCGCCATCCACCTGGGTGCGCGGCGCCTGCTGGTGGTGGGCACCAGCCGCACCTATGAGCCGCCGCGCCCCTGCATGGCTGGCACGCAGCAGCCCTACCCCGCGCTGGCCCAGGTGGCGGGCCACACGCTGTCCAACATCTTTCTGGATGCGCTGTCGGTGGATATCGAGCGCGCCCAGCGCATCAACCAGACGCTGGCGCTGATTCCGCCCGAGGCGCGCAGCCACAGCCCGCTGCGGCCGCTGGAGCTGCTGGTGTTCGCCCCCTCGCGCAACCTGGACGAGATGGCGGCGCGGCATGTGTGCGACCTGCCGGGGACCATCCGCACCCTGCTCAGCGCGCTGGGCGTGCGTGCCGACCGGCCCGACGCGGGCACCGGCGCGCTGGCCAGCTACCTGCTGTTCGAGCGCGGCTACACGCAAGAGCTCATGGCACTGGGCCACGGGGACGCGATGGCGCGGCGCAGCGAGATCTGCGCCTTCTTCGGCTGGCAGGACCACGGCAATCCCGTGCGGGCGCCGCGGAACTGACACGCCCTAAAATCGAGGGTTGCGCCTCGAAACCCGAGGCGACTGGAGAGCCGCCCCCGATGACCGCACGCAAGATCTTCGTCACCACCGCCCTGCCGTATGCCAACGGCAATTTCCACATCGGCCACATCATGGAGTACATCCAGGCCGACACCTGGGTGCGCGCGCAGCGCATGCAGGGCAACGCGGTCAATTTCGTTGGCGCGGACGACGCCCATGGCGCGCCCATCATGATTGCCGCCGAGAAGGCGGGTAAGACGCCCCAGCAGTTCGTGGCCGACATCGCCGCCGGGCGCAAGCAATACCTGGATGGCTTTCACATCGCCTTCGACAACTGGAGCAACACCGACAGCCCGGAGAACCACGAGCTGTCCCAGCAGATCTACCTGGACCTGAAGGCCGCCGGCTTCATCGAGACGCGCACCATCGAGCAGTTCTTCGACCCCGAGAAGAACATGTTCCTGCCCGACCGCTTCATCAAGGGCGAGTGCCCGCGCTGCCATGCCAAGGACCAGTACGGCGACAACTGCGAGGTCTGCAGCTCGGTCTACGCGCCCACAGACCTCATCAACCCGTACTCGGCGCTGTCGGGCGCCAAGCCGGTGCTCAAGACCTCCGAGCACTTCTTCTTCAAGCTCTCCGACCCGCGCGCGGTGGAGTTCCTGACCGAGTGGACGCAGAACGGCCAGCATGTGCAGCCCGAGGTGGCCGCCAAGATCAAGGAATGGTTCGGCACGCGCACCAATCCCGACGGCACGACCAGCGAAGGTCTGGACGACTGGGACATCTCCCGCGACGCCCCCTATTTCGGCATCGAGATCCCCGATGCGCCGGGCAAGTACTTCTACGTGTGGCTGGACGCCCCCGTGGGCTACCTGGCCTCGCTCAAGAACCTCTTGAAAAAGCGCGGCGAGGACTACGACGCCTACATGGCCGACCCGCAGCTGGAGCAGTACCACTTCATCGGCAAGGACATCATCACCTTCCACACGCTGTTCTGGCCCGCCATGCTGAAGTTCAGCGGCCGCAAGACGCCCACGAAGATCTGCGTGCACGGCTTCATGACCGTGAACAACGGCGAGAAGATGAGCAAAAGCCGCGGCACGGGGCTGGACCCGCTCAAATACCTGGCCCTGGGCATGAACCCCGAGTGGCTGCGCTACTACCTGGGCGCCAAGCTCAACGGCAAGAACGAAGACATCGACTTCAACCCCGAAGACTTCATGGCCCGCGTGAATTCCGACCTGATCGGCAAGTACGTGAACATCGCCAGCCGTGCCGCGGGCTTCATCTTCAAGCGCTTCGGCGGCAAGCTGGGCGAAGTCAGCGCCGATGGCCAGGCGCTGCTGGCGCAGCTGCGCGAACAGGCCGGCCCCATCGTTGCGGCCTACGAGGCGCGCGACACGGCCCGCGCCGTGCGCGAGACCATGCTGCTGTGCGACCGCGTGAACAGCTACGTGGACGCCAACAAGCCCTGGGAGCTGGCCAAGCAGGAAGGCATGGAGGCGCGCCTGCAGGACGTCTGCACCACCTGCATCGAGGCCTTCCGCATCCTGACGATCTACCTCAAGCCCATCCTGCCGCAGGTGGCGGCCGAGGTGGCCCGCTTTCTCATCGTGCCGCCCGAGCAGTTTGCCGAAGTGGCCCAGCCCCTGGGCGCCGGCCACCAGATCGGCCAGTACCAGCACCTGATGCAGCGCGTGACGCAGGAGCAACTGGACGCGCTGTTCGAGCCGCCGGCTCCCGCAGTCGAAAAGGTCATCCCCGGCGGAGAGGAAATCGCCCCGACGATCACCATCGACGACTTTGCCAAGGTGGATCTGCGCATCGCCAAGATCGTGAAATGCGAGGCCGTGGAAGGCTCCACCAAGCTGCTGCGCCTGACACTGGATGTGGGCGAAGGGCAGACACGCAACGTCTTCAGCGGCATCGCCAGCATGTACAAGCCCGAGGACCTGCAGGGCAAGCTCACGGTGATGGTGGCCAATCTGGCGCCGCGCAAGATGAAGTTCGGCCTGAGCGAGGGCATGGTGCTGGCCGCCAGCCACGCCGACGAGAAGGCGCACCCCGGCATCTTCGTACTGGAGCCCTTCCCCGGTGCGCAGCCGGGCATGCGCATCCACTGATGCCCCAGCCTCGGCGATCGCGCCAGCCCCTGCGCCTTGCGGCTGCAGGGGTTTTTTTGTGCGCCTTGCTTTCGGGGTGCACGGTGGTGGCGGTGGGTGCAGCCGCCGTCAGTGTCACGGCGACCGCCGTGGGGCTGGCGGCCGACGCCGCCGTGGGCACGGCCAAGGTTGTCGGTAAAGGCGTGGGCAAGGCCTATGACGCGATGACCGAAGACGAAGAAGACCACAGCGGCATCACCATCCGCTACCGCGAAGGCGGCGCACCGCAGCCGCTGCCGGATGCCCCGCCGCAGGAGCAGGCGGCACCCACGCCTGAGGCGCTGCCGTAGCCGCTGCGCGCGTTGCCTGGCGGCGCCCGCCACAGGACGTACGCATGGTCACGCCGAGGGCTCGCCCGGTGGCCGTGCGGCCTGCCGCCACTGCCCCGGTGTGCAGCCTGTCCAGCGGCGAAAGGCCCGGTTGAACACGCTGGGCTCCGCGAACCCCAGCGACTGGCTGATCTCGCCCAGCGGGCGGTCCGCCTGCGCCAGCGCGTGCAGTGCGGCCTGGTGCCGCGCCGCGTCCAGTACGGCGGTGTAGCTCAAGCCCAGCGCTTGCATGCGTCGCGCCAGGGTGCGCTCGCTCAGTCCCAGCGCTGCCGCGGCCTGGGCGCGCTCGGGCGCCTTGCCGTGCAGCGGCGCTTGCAATTGATCGGCCATCCACGCGCGCAGCGCCTGTGCCAGGTCGGCCGGCGCTGACAGTGCCGCCAGCCGTGTCGTCGCATGTTCGCGGTGCAGGCGCGCGAGCTGCTCGTCGGCCTGGGGCAGCGGCGCGTCCAGCAGCGCGTTGTCCAGCAGCACGCCGCTGAAGGCCTGCTCGAATTCCACGGCGCAGCCGAAGGCCTCGCGGTAACCCGCCAGCGGCCCGATGCGTGCCTGGCTGAACTGCACCTGCCGCGGACGCACCACCTGTCCCGTGACCCACCGCGCAAACGCCACGACCGCGGCCAGCACCGCCTCGATCTGGTGCGGGCTGAATGCCAGCGCGCCCTGGCGCGGGTGGTACACCACCCAGCTGGCGGTTTCGCCCGCGATCATCTGGAAACGCCCGCCGTCGCTGATGAGGCGCTGGTACTGCTGCACCGCGGCAATGGCCGCGCGCAGGCTGGACGCGGACTGCAGCAGGTAGCTCACCACATTGAAACTGCCCGGCCCCACCTGTGCCCCCACCTTGAGGCCAAAACCCGAATCCTGCGTGCAGTGCACGGCTGCGCGCCACAGCCGCGTGATGTGGTCAATGGGCCAGCGCTCGTGCGCCAGCTCGGCCGGCACGATGCCCGCCTGCGCCAGCAGGCGCTCGCGCGCCACGCCCGCGCGCTCGGCGGCGGCCAGCACGGTGTTCACCCAACTCATCGAAACGCTGGCCTGCAAGGTCAATTTCTGTGGCCTCCAAAGTCTATGCCGCGCCATGATATGCCGCTATCTTGGCCGGCAGTGCGCCACACAGAGCGCGCAAGGAGACAGCCGCATGGCAACCCAACATTCCGACACCGTCGTCATTGGCGGCGGTCTGGCCGGCATCGTGGCCGCGCTGGAGCTGCTGCGCGCGGGCCAGCGCGTCACGCTGGTGGACCGCGACACGCCCGAACGCTTCGGCGGCCTGGCGCTGTGGGCCTTCGGCGGCATGGCCCTGGTGGGCACGCCGCTGCAGGCGAAGATGAAGATCCCCGACACGCCCGAGCGTGCGCTGGCCGACTGGCTGCGCTTTGGCGAGCTGGACGCTGACGACCACTGGCCCCGCGCCTGGGCGCGCCACTACGTGGAGCATTCGCGCGCGCAGGTGCACGACTGGCTGCTGCAGGAGGGCGTGAAGTTCATGCCCGCGGTGAACTGGGTGGAGCGTGGATTGAACGGCGAGGGCAACAGCCTGCCGCGTTACCACATCGTCTGGGGCACCTCGCGCGAACTCACGCGGTGCCTGATCGCGGCGCTGCGGCGTGCGGGTGAAGGCAGCAGGCTCACACTGCTGCACGGCCACCGCGTCACGGCACTGGACCACCAGGACGGACGGATCGCCGGCGCCGTGGCGGTGAACGAAGCCACGGGCGAGGAAGTACGCCTGCACGCCCCGGTGGTGGTGCTGGCCATGGGCGGCATCAACGGCGGGCACGAGGAGACCCGTGCCAACTGGCCCCAAGGCCGGCCGCGCCCCGCCGCCATGCTCAACGGTGCGCACCCCTTCGCCGATGGCAAATTGCACCGCCACGCCGCCCGCCTGGGCGCGCAGATCACGCACGCGGGCGAGATGTGGAACTACGCGGCGGGCTTTCCACACCCGTTCCCGCATTTCGACGGGCACGGCCTGTCGGCCATTCCGTGCAAGTCGGCGCTGTGGCTGAACCACCGGGGCGAGCGCATCGGCCCCGCGCCGCTGGTCACCGGCTTCGACACGCACTGGCTGTGCCAGCGTGTGGCCGCGCAGGAAAAGCCCTGGACCTGGCACCTGCTCAACTGGCGCATCGCGGCCAAGGAGTTCGCCATCTCCGGCGCCGAGCACAACCAGCGCATCCGCGACAGGCAATTCCCGCAGTTCCTTAAGGAAACGCTGCTGGGCAACCACCGCCTGGTGCGCCAGATGCAGCGGCAAAGCCCGCATTTCCTGGTGGACGACACGCTGGCCGGGCTGGCCGCGAAGATGAACGCGCTGACCGCCTCGCTCGATGTGGCGCCTGAGGTACTGCAGGCCACGGCCGACGCCTTCGACGCCAACTTTGCCCACGGCGCCAAGCTGCACAACGACGACCAGATCCGCCGCATCCTGCACGCGCGCCAGTGGGGCCCCGACCGGCTGCGCACCTGCGCGCCCGCGCCGCTGCAAAAGCCCGGCGCGGGGCCGTTCATCGCCATCCAGATGCAGCTCATCACGCGCAAAAGCCTGGGCGGGCTGCAAACGGACCTGCACAGCCGCGTGCTCGACGGCGCAGGCCAGCCCATCGACGGGCTGTACTGCGTGGGCGAGGCGGCAGGTTTTGGCGGCGGCGGTGCGAACGGCAAGCGCTCGCTGGAAGGCACTTTTTTGCCCGGCTGCATCCTCACCGCACGCGCCGCGGCGCGCGCCATCACCGGGAGGGCCGGCGCATGACCCACTACCCCGCATCGGTCGCCGACTGGCGCCACCGGGCCGCGCAGCGCCTGCCGCGCTTTCTGTTCGACTACATCGACGGCGGCGCCAGCGACGAGCGCACGCTGGCCGCCAACGTGCAGGACTTCGCCGCCCTGCGCCTGCGCCAGCGCGTGCTGGTGGACGTGGCCCAGGTGGACACGCGCGCCACCCTGGCAGGCCAACCCTGCGCACTGCCGCTGGCGCTGGCACCCATCGGCCTGGCGGGCATGGCCGCGCGCCGGGGCGAAGCGCAGGCCGCGCGCGCGGCACACGCGGCGGGTGTGCCATTCACGCTCTCCACCGTGGGCATCTGCCCCATCTCCGAGGTGGCGGCCGCCGCCGACGCACCGCCCTGGTTCCAGCTCTACATGCTGCGCGACCGCGGCGCCGTGCGCGCACTGCTGGACGGTGCCTGGGCCGCCGGCTGCCGCACGCTGGTCTTCACCGTCGACCTACCCCTGCCCGGCATGCGGCTGCGCGACATCCGCCACGGCATGGCCGCGAGTGGCGCGCGCCCGGCGCTCATCCGCGCCGCACAGGTGCTGGCGCGCCCCGGCTGGGTGCGGGACGTGGCGCTGCGCGGCCAGCCCATGCGCTTTGGCAACCTGACCGCGCAAGTGCCCGGCGCGCGCGACCTGGGCGCCTTCAAGGCCTGGGTGGACGCGCAGTTCGACCCCAGCGTGACGTGGCAGGACATCGACTGGCTGCGCGGCCAATGGAAGGGCCGCCTGCTGCTCAAGGGCATCCTGGACGTGCAGGACGCCCAGGCCGCCGTGCAGGTGGGCGCGGACGGCATCGTCGTCTCCAACCACGGCGGGCGCCAGCTCGACAGCGTGGCCTCCACCGCCGCCAAGCTGCCCGCCATCGCCCAGGCCGTGGGCGCGCAGACTGAGGTGCTGGTGGACGGCGGCGTGCGCAGCGGCGTGGATGTGTTCAAGGCCCTGGCCCTGGGGGCGCGCGGCGTGCTCATCGGCCGCCCCTGGGTGTGGGCGCTGGCGGCGCAGGGCGAGGCGGGCGTGCGCACCCTGCTGGCCCAGTGGCAGCGCGAGCTGCTGCTGGCAATGACGCTGGCGGGCGTGACGCGCGTGGCCGACATCGGCCCCCAGCACCTCGACACGGATTGGTAATGAAAAACGGCTCCAGCGCTTACCCATCAAGCGCTAACAGCTATGAATAAAGAAGCAAGGAGATTCCCATGAACGGCGCACAAGCCCTGCTCAAGACCCTGGCCGATGCCGGCATCGAGGTCTGCTTCACCAACCCTGGCACGAGCGAGATGCACTTCGTCGCCGCGCTGGACAGCGAGCCGCGCATGCGCGCCGTGCTGGCGCTGTTCGAGGGCGTGGCCACCGGCGCGGCCGACGGCTACGCGCGCATGGCCGGCAAGCCCGCCGCCACGCTGCTGCACCTGGGCTGCGGCCTGGGCAACGGCCTGGCCAACCTGCACAACGCACGCAAGGGCAAGGTGCCGGTGGTCAACATCGTGGGCGACCACGCCACGTACCACACGCAGTACGACGCGCAGCTGCAGTCCGACATCGAGACCGTGGCGCGCAACGTCTCGCCCGGCTTCGTGCGCACCGCGCAAAGCACTGCGGACCTGTGCCAGGACGCGGCAGATGCCATTGCTGCCGCGCGCGGCCTGCCGGGCCAGGTGGCCACGCTGGTCCTGCCGGCCGACGTGTCGTGGGGCGAGGGCGGCCAGCCCTGCCCGCCCCCGGAGGTGCCCGCGCCCGCCGCCGCCAGCGACGAGGCGGTGCAGGCCCTGGCTCAGACCCTCATGCAGGCCATCCGCGCGGGTGAGAAGACCGTGCTGCTGCTGGGCGGCCACGCGCTGCGCGAGGGGGCGCTGCGCAGCGCCGCGCGCATTGCGGCCCACAGCGGCGTGCAGTTGCTCGCCGAGGTGTTTCCCACCCGCATGGAGCGCGGCGCGGGCCTGCCCGCCGTGGAGCGCGTGGCTTACTTGGCCGAGCTGGCCGGCGTGCAACTGGCGGGCGCGCGGCACCTGGTGCTGGTCGATGCGAAGTCGCCCGTCTCGTTCTTCGCCTACCCCGGCAAGGCCAGCGACCTGGTGCCCGCGGGCTGCACGGTGCACACCCTGTGCAGCCCGGCGCAGGACGCGGCGGCAAGCCTGGACAAGCTGTCCGCCGCGCTGCGCGCCAGCGCCACGCAGCCGCCCCTGGCCCCGGCGCAGCGCCCCGGCCGCCCGCGCGGACCGCTCACCGCGCCCAAGGTGTGCAAGGCCGTAGGCCACCTGCTGCCCGAGAATGCCATCCTCATCGACGAGGCCATCACCTCCGGCCTGATGCTGGGCGTGATGACGGCGGGCTGCCCGCGCCACGACCTGATCACGCTGACCGGCGGCGCCATCGGCCAGGGCCTGCCCAATGCCGTGGGCGCGGCCATCGCCTGCCCCAACCGCCCGGTGATCGCACTGATCGGCGACGGCACGGCGATGTACACCCTCCAGGCGCTGTGGAGCATGGCGCGTGAAAACCTGCATGTGGTGTCGGTCATCTTCAACAACGCCAGCTACTCGGTGCTGAACGTGGAGCTGGAGCGCGTGGGCGCTGAGAAAGCGGGCCCCAAGGCCAAGTCGCAGCTCGACCTGAAGGGCCCGGTACTCAACTTCGCCCAGCTCGCGCAGGGCATGGGCGTGCATGCGGTGCGCGCCAGCACGGCCGAGGACTTCTGCCAGGCGCTGGAATACGCGCTGGCGCACCCCGGGCCGCACCTGATCGAAGCACTGGTGCCCGAGTCGCTCGCCGGCCCGAAGCGCAAGGTGCTGCCCTGGCTGCTGCGCGCCCTGCCCAGCCTGCCGCCGCAGGTGGCGCGCGCGCTCAAGCGCAAGATCGCGCCGTGAGGCGGCCGAGAGCCCCACGCAAGAAAGCCCCGCACCGCGGGGCTTTCTTTATATGAATGATTTTGGCCTCTAGCGCTTTCCAGAAAAGCGCGAGCAGCTCACTTTTTCATATCAACGGCATCAACCGCCCTGGTAGCGTCCCGGCCGGTGGCTGACCCACAGGAACACGCACATCACCACCGTGGCGAGCACCGACCAGGCCACGCGCTGCCATGGCACCACGCACAGCGCCAGCAGCACCACGCAGCAGTCGATGGCCAACTGCACCTTGCCAGCCCGGATGCCGTGGCGCTGCTGCGCGTAGAGCGACACGATGGTCGCGCCGCCCAGGCTGGACTGGTGGCGCGCCAGGAACAGCACGCCCGTGCCCATCAGCAACCCTCCGGCCACCGCGGCGAACGCCGGGTGCAGGTAGTCGATGTGGAACACGTTCGGCGCCAGCACCATCACCAGCGACAGCATGGCCACGCAGACGAAGGTCTTGAGCGTGAAGGCGCGCCCCAGGTGGCGCCAGGCAAACCAGTAAAACGGCAGGTTGATGAGAAAGTACACCGCGCCGAACGACCAGCCCGTGGCGTAGTGCAGCACGAACGCCAGCCCCGCCGTGCTGCCCGTGAGCAGCCCGGCCTGGGCGTACATGAGCATGGCCAGCCCGACGAACAGCGAGCCGGCGAACAGCGCCTGGGCGTCCTCGAACGGGCCGTGGCGCAGGGTGGCGTTGGAAGAGGGAACGTGCGCGCCAGCGGGCGCGAGTGCGGAAAGAGACGATTGGGCGTGCAAAGTGTGTGCGGTGCGGCTGGCCATGGTGTGGTTCCTGAGCATCCTGCGGGCGGCGCTGGTGGCGCCGGGGCGCAATCATCTCATGGAAAACCCTAGGTCTGCTGGACGCCCGCGCCCGTCCCTCCCCGCTCGCGCATTTCAGGGCGGCTCCAAGGAGGCGGCCCAGGATCGGCTCAAGGGCCGTCGTGCAGCTTCTCGGTGCTGGCCGCACGCAGCACGCGCCCGTCGGCGCCGAACACCACGGTGAACAGCTTCTCCTGCGCGGGGGCGTCGGTCCAATGCCAGTCCCACTCGGTCTCCTGCTTGAGCTCGTAGGTCACCTGCTTGCCAGGCTTGCCCAGCAGGCGGCGCACCTGCTCCTGCGTCATGCCGGGCTGCACCTTGGCGAAGTGGTGCGGTGCCAGCACCTGGCGCAGCGCGCTCATCTTGCCGTCGGTGCCGATGGTGATCATGTAGTTGCGCCGCCCGGCCGGCTGGCGGTTGTACTCCAGGGTGCGCGAGCCGTCGGCCTCCTGCCAGACCTGCTCGGGCTCGCCAAAGCGCGCACGTACGTCCTGCTCGGTGGAGACGCCCTCTTCCAATTCGCGGATGCGCTGCTCGTCGCAGCCCGCCAGCAGGGTGAGCACGGCCAGCACGGAGGCGCCCGCGCCCTTGAGCCAGTGGTGTAAAGCCATCGGTAGGTCCATCCTCATGGTGATCGGCCGCCCGGTCGCGGCGCACAGGCTGCACTGTAGAGCGTCCGCGGGCCTGCCGCACGGGCCGTCGCCCAGGGGCCGGGGCTAAAATGCGCGGTTACCAAGAGGCTCACGCACCGCACCATGTCCTTCTTTCGCCGCCCCGACTACGAATCCGACACCACCCAGTTCATCAAGCAGCTCAAGGCCCAGAAGCCCGAGCTGGATGCCCAGCAGCAGGCCGGCCGCGCCCTGCTGTGGGACAAGCAGGTGGACCGCGATGCCTGGCAGGACTACAACGCCGGGCGCATCCCCCAGCAGCCCTACGTGTACCAGTCGCGCTCCTGAGCGCGCTACACATCAAATCAGGCTCCAGCGCCCATGCAGCAAGCGCTGGCAGCTATTGAATAAATAGTAAGCTCCATGGCCGCCCCGCGTCTCGCCGCGACTGCCGCCGACGGTGCGCCGCCGGCCTCTGGCGACGGCCTGCCGCAGGTGGTGGACCAGGTGGCGCTGGCGCGCCTGTATGGCGAGCCCCTGTTCGCCCTGCCGCAGGACCTGTACATCCCGCCCGACGCGCTGGAGGTGTTCCTGGAGGCCTTCGAAGGCCCGCTGGATCTGCTGCTGTACCTGATCCGCAAGCAGAACTTCAACATCCTGGACATCCCCATGCTGGATGTCACACGCCAGTACCTGGGCTACGTGGAGGAGATCCGCAGCCGCAACCTGGAGCTGGCGGCCGAGTACCTGCTGATGGCGGCGATGCTCATCGAGATCAAGTCGCGCATGCTGCTGCCGCCCAAGAAGCAGGAAGGCAGCGCCGAGCCCGAGGACCCGCGCGCCGAACTGGTACGCCGCCTGCTGGAGTACGAGCAGATCAAGCTGGCCGCCATGCGCCTGAACCAGGTGCCGCAGTACGGCCGCGACTTCCTCCGCGCGCAGGTCACCATCGAGCAGAGCCTGCAGCCGCGCTTTCCGGACGTGAGCCTGACCGACCTGCAGGAAGCCTGGCGCGACATCTTGAGGCGCGCCAAGCTGGTGCAGCACCACAAGATCACGCGCGAGGAGCTGTCGGTGCGCGAATACATGAGCCATGTGCTCAAGGCGCTGCAGGGCCGGCGCTTTGCACCGTTCGAGGATCTGTTCCAGCCCGAAAAAGGCAGCACCGTGCTGGTGGTGACCTTCATCGCCCTGCTGGAGCTGGCCAAGGAAACCCTGATCGAAATCACCCAGGCCGAGGCGTTCGCACCGATTTACGTGCGCCTGGCCTATACACCCGTATGACACCCCCTGAGCGGCTGCGCCGCTTCCCCTCTCTCGCTGCGCGGGAGGGGGACGCCACCGGCGGCCTGGCGAAGCCAGTTCCACGGTGGCCCTGGCATGGCGCAGCGCCCGTCTCAACGGCAACTGATACCTTCTATGGCATCTCATGACTTCGACGTTCTCATCGTAGGCAGCGGCCTGGCGGGCCTGTCTGCCGCGCTGCACCTGGCGCCCACGCACCGCGTGGCCGTGATCACCAAGCGCCAGCTGCAAGACGGCTCCAGCGGCTGGGCCCAGGGCGGCATTGCCGCCGTGCTGGCCGACGACGACAGCTTTGCCGCGCACATCGAAGACACCCTGGAAGCCGGCGCCGGCCTGTGCGACCTGGCCACCACGCGCTTCGTGGTGGAAAGCGCGCCCGCCGCCATTCGCTGGCTGCAAGGCCTGGGCGTGCCTTTTTCGCAGGAAGGCGGCGCGCTGCACCTGACGCGCGAAGGCGGCCACAGCGCGCGGCGCATCGTGCACGCCACCGACGCCACGGGCGCCGCCGTGCAAAAAACGCTGATCGACGTGGTACGCGCCACGCCCGGCATCACGGTATTTGAGCACCACACGCTGGTGGACCTGATCACCAGCGCCAAGCTAGGCCTGCCTGGCCAGACGCGCTGCCTGGGGTTGTACGCGCTGGACGAGGCCACCGACCAGGTGCTGACCTTTTGCGCGCCGCACACCATTTTGGCCACCGGCGGCGCGGGCAAGGTGTACCTGTACACCACCAACCCCGACACCGCCACGGGCGACGGCATTGCCGCGGCATGGCGCGCGGGCTGCCGGGTGGGCAACATGGAGTTCATCCAGTTCCACCCCACGGGGCTGTACCACCCGCACGAAAAGTCCTTCCTGATCAGCGAGGCCGTGCGCGGCGAGGGCGGGCGGCTGCTGCTGCCGCCATCGGCCGGGGGCACGCGCTTCATGCCCCAGCACGATGCGCGCGCCGAGCTGGCCCCGCGCGACGTGGTGGCGCGCGCCATCGACTTCGAGATGAAAAAGCACGGCCTGGACTGTGTGCACCTGGACATCTCGCACCAAAGCCCGGCCTTTTTGCACGAGCACTTCCCCAACATCCTGGCGCATTGCGCCCGCCTGGGCATCGACATCACGCGCCAGCCCATTCCCGTGGTGCCCACGGCGCACTTCACCTGCGGCGGCGTGCTGACCGACCTGTCCGGCCGCACCGACCTGCCCGGCCTGCACGCCGTGGGCGAGGTGGCCTGCACCGGCCTGCACGGCGCCAACCGCCTGGCCAGCAACTCGCTGCTCGAATGCATGGTGTTTGCCCGCGCGGCGGCGCAGGCCATCGCGGCCGCACCCCGCGCGCAGATTCCGGCGCTGCCGCGCTGGGACGACAGCCGCGTGCAGGACGCCGATGAGTCGGTGGTCATCTCCCACAACTGGGACGAACTGCGCCGCTTCATGTGGGACTACGTGGGCATCGTGCGCACCAACAAACGCCTGGAGCGCGCGGCGCACCGCATTGCGCTGCTGCAGGATGAGATTCACGAGTTTTATGCGCACTTCCACATCTCGCGCGACCTGCTGGAGCTGCGCAACCTGGTGCAGGTGGCCGACCTGATCGTGCGCAGCGCGCAAATGCGCCATGAAAGCCGCGGCCTGCACTTCAGCCGCGACTGGCCGGGCATGGCCGCCCCGGCCGCCCCCACCATCCTGGTGCCGCCGGTGCGATAGAACGCCGCGCCACCGCCCCCACGTTTTTCACGTTCAAGGAGATTTGCCCCCATGTTCCGCACCCTGCTCAAGTCCAAGATCCACCGCGTGGCCGCCACCCATTGCGAGCTGCACTACGAAGGCTCCTGCGCCATCGACGAAGACCTGCTCGACGCGGCCAACATCGCCGAGAACGAGCAGATCCACATCTGGAACATCGACAACGGCGAGCGCTTCGTCACCTACGCCATCAAGGGCCAGCGCGGCAGCGGCATGATCTCGGTGAACGGCTCGGCCGCGCGCCGCGCCGCCGTGGGCGACCTGCTCATCATTGCCGCGTTTGCCCAGGTGCACGAAGACCATGTCGCCGCGCATCAGCCGCAACTGGTGTTTGTCGATGACAAAAACCGCCAGACCGAGCTGCGCCACCACGTCCCCACGCAGGCGCTCTGACCCTAGAAACGGCAGTTGACCGCTTGCCACCATCAGGAAAGCCGCATGTGTATTGACTTTTGCCGCTTCGGCACGACTCACCTGCGTGGTGAGCGCGCTACGCACTCGCCAGCACCGCGCTCGCCGCGCCATGCGGCGTTGCTCCTTCTTGCGGGCATGAGCCCGCCGCGTCGTCGCGCCTTGCCTGCCACGTCGATCACGGCGCTGGCAAGCGCGCCCAACTGCCGTTTCTAGGGTTACCGCCGTGCAGGCCACCACCCACACCACCGACACCCTGGCCGCGCGCAGCCTGGCCAGCGTCTGGCACCCCTGCACGCAGATGAAGCGCCACGAGGCCGAGCCGCCCGTGCCCATCGCGCGCGCCCAGGGGCCTTGGCTGTATGGCAGCGACGGCCGGCGCTATCTGGACGGCATCAGCTCCTGGTGGGTCAATCTGTTCGGCCACGGCCACCCGCACATCCAGGCGGCACTGGCCGACCAGCTGGCGCGGCTTGACCATGTGATGCTGGCAGGCTTCACGCACGCGCCGGTGGTGGAGCTGTCCGAGCGCCTGGCCGCGCTCACCGGCCTGGGCCATGCGTTTTATGGCAGCGACGGCGCCAGCGCCACCGAGATCGCCCTCAAGATGAGCGCGCACTACTGGCGCAACCAGGGCCGCCCGGACAAGAGCCGCTTCGTGGGGCTGGCCGGCGGCTACCACGGCGAAACCGTGGGCGCGCTGGCCGTGACCGACATTGCCCTGTTCCGCACGGCCTACGCGCCGCTGGTGCGCCTGGCCGCCACCGCGCCCAGCCCCGATGCGCGGGCCGCGCAGCCTGGCGAATCGGCGCGTGAAGTAGCCCTACGCGCCGCCGCCGCGCTGGAGGCCTGGCTGGCCGAGCACCACGCCACCACCGCCGCGCTGATCCTGGAGCCGCTGGTGCAGTGCGCGGCCGGCATGGCCATGCACGACGCCGAATACCTGCGCCAGGCGCGCGCGCTGTGCGACCGCTACGAGGTGCACCTGGTGGCCGACGAGATCGCCGTGGGCTTTGGCCGCACGGGCAGCATGTTTGCGCACCAGCAGGCGGGCATACGGCCGGACTTCATTTGTCTGTCCAAAGGGCTGACGGGTGGCACGCTGGCGCTGTCGGCGGTGCTGACCACGCATGACATCTACGCCGCCTTCTACGACGACGACGTGGCGCGCGGCTTTTTGCACTCGCACTCGTACACCGGCAACCCGCTGGCCTGCCGCGCTGCGCTGGCCACGCTGGAGCTGTTCGAGCAGACCGATGCGCTGGCGCGCAACGTGCATCTGGCGCGAGCCATCGACGCGGCCTGCGTGCCGCTGGCGCAGCACCCGCGCGTGCGCCATGCGCGCCGCCAGGGAATGATCTGGGCCTGGGACGTGCACACCACCCTGCCCGACTTCGCCCGCCGCTACCACCGCCACGCCATGGCGCGCGGCCTGCTGCTGCGGCCCATTGGCACCACGCTGTATGCCATGCCGCCCTACGTGCTGGACGACGAGGCCGTGCAGCACCTGGCCGTCAACGCACTGGCCGCGCTGAACGCCACGCTGGCCGAGGAAGCCGGTGCCGCAGCCCCCACCGAGGAGCGCCTGCCATGACCTGGGGCCTGTTCATCACCGGCACCGACACGGGCGTGGGCAAAAGCCTGGCATCGGCCGGGCTGCTGCACGCGCTGGCGCGCCATCACCCACGCGTGGTGGGCATGAAGCCCGTGGCCGCGGGCGCCGAGCTGCACGGCGGCCAGCTGGCCAACGAAGACGCCATTGCCCTGCGCGCCGCCTCCACCGTGGCCGTGCCGCCCGCGCTGGACAACCCCGTGCTGCTGCCCGACCCGCTGTCGCCGCACATCGCGGCCGCGCGCGCCGGGGTGCGCATCAGCATCCCGGGCATCATGCACAGCTACCGGCAACTGGCCCGGCTGGCCGACGCCGTGGTGGTAGAGGGCGCGGGCGGCTTTCATGTGCCGCTGTCCGACACCGAGACCGGCGCCGACCTGGCCCAGGCCCTGGGCCTGCCCGTGGTGCTGGTGGTGGGCCTGCGCCTGGGCTGCCTGAACCATGCCGCGCTCACCGCCGAAGCGATTCGCGCGCGCGGCCTGACGCTGGCGGGCTGGGTTGCCAACCGGGTGGACCCGCACATGCTGGCGCCCGACGACAACATCGCCTGGCTGCGCCAGCACCTGGGCGCGCCGCTGCTGGCCGAGCTGCCGCACCAGCCCCAGCCCGACGCACGCGCCCTTGCCGCGCTCTACCACTTGCCCCCTGACTGGACATGACCTCCTGGATCGATGAGTTCCCCGCACGCATCGCCGCGCTGGACGCCGCCCACCTGCGCCGGCGCCGCCGCGCCGTGGTGCCCGCACAAGGCGCCCACCTGCTGGTGGACGGCGCACCCATGCTGGCGTTTTGCAGCAACGACTACCTGGGTCTGGCCAGCCACCCGGCGTTGGCTGAAGCCGCCTGCGCGGGCGCACGCGAGTTTGGCGTGGGCTCGGGCGGCTCGCCGCTGGTCAGCGGCCACAGCCAGGCCAATGCCGCTCTGGAAGAAGACCTGGCGCGCTTCGTGCAACTGCCGCGTGCGCTGTACTTCTACGCGGGCTTTGCGGCCAATGTGGGCATCGTGCCCGCGCTGGTGGGCGCGGGCGATGCGTTGTTTTCTGACGAGCTCAACCACGCCTGCCTGATCGACGGCGCCCGCCTGTCGCGCGCCACGGTGCACCGCTACCCGCACGCCGACCTGACCGCGCTGGGCCGCCTGCTGGCGGCCAGCCCCGCGCGGCGCAAGCTGGTGATCACCGATGCCGTGTTCAGCATGGACGGCGACGTGGCCGACGTGCGCGCTCTGCTGGCGCTGTGCGAGCGGCACGATGCGCTGCTGCTGATCGACGACGCCCACGGCTTCGGCGTGCTGGGCCCCGAAGGGCGCGGCACGCTGGCCGAGGCGGGCCTGACCGGCGCAGCAGCCTCGCCGCGCGTGCTGTACATGGCCACGCTGGGCAAGGCCGCGGGCGTGGCGGGGGCCTTCGTTGCGGGGCCCGACGCGCTCATCGAGTGGCTGGTGCAAAAAACACGCAGCTACATCTTTGCCACCGCCGCGCCCGCGCTACTGGCGCGCGCACTGCAGGCCAGCCTGCAGGTGATTGCCGCCGAGGGCTGGCGCCGCGAGCAACTGGCCGCGCGCATTGCACAGCTGCGGGGCGGCCTGGCGCCGCTGCTGCAGGGCACGCACTGGCAATTGGGCGAGTCGCGCACGGCCGTGCAGGCCCTGGTGATCGGCACCAACGACGAAGCGCTGGCCGTGATGGAGGGCCTGCGCGCGCGCGGCCTGTGGGTGCCCGCCATTCGCCCGCCCACCGTGCCCGAGGGCACGGCGCGGCTGCGCATTGCGCTGTCGGCCGCCCACACCCCGGCAGATGTGGCACGCTTGCTGCAGGCCCTGGCCGAACTGCGCCCCCGGCGCGCCTGACTTTTTCACCACCCGCAAAGGTTGTCCATGCCCCACCTGATCGTCGAATACTCCCGCAACCTCGCCGGCTTCCCCGAAGCCCAGGCGCTGGCCGAACTCAACGCCGCCGTCTGCGCCAGCCCCGAAGTGGCCGACGAGGCCGACCTCAAGAGCCGCATCACGGCGGTGCCGCAGTTCGAAGTGGGCACCGCGCCGGCCCACCGCGCCTTCGTGCATGCGCAGCTGCGCCTGCTGTCGGGCCGCACACCCGAGGCCAAGAAAGACCTGTCCGAGCGTGTGGCCCAGGTGCTGCGCCGCCTGTCGCCCAGGCCGGCCGGCGTGATGGTGCAGCTGAGTGTGGAAATCGTGGACATGGATCGTCCGTCCTACGTCAAAGAGCGGCTGTAAGCCGCCCGTGACCGCCATGGCTTGCACGCCGCGGGGCTGCGGCGCTGATCCCCACCCGGCCTGCGGCGCTGTTTCACGATGACCCAGCGCCCCCGCTGCCCCGCCTGCCTGCGTCCGCCCAGGGCGTGCATCTGCCGCTGGACGGCTGCGGTGCCGCACCGCACCGAGGTGCTGATCCTGCAGCACCCGCTGGAGGTGCACCAGGCCAAGGGTACGGCCCGCCTGCTGCGCCTGTGCCTGCCGCACAGCCGCGTGGTGGTGGGCGAACAGTTTGACGCCACCGTGCTGCAGCACTGGCTGACCGCACCCTTCACCGCCCACCACGCACCCGAGCCCCCGCGCCAGACACTGCTGCTGTACCCCGAATCGGCGCACGATGCCGCCCTGGGCCTGGCCACCCCGCCACCGCTGAACCCGGCGCTGCTGCAAACGCCCGAGCGGCTGCGCCTGGTGGTGCTGGACGGCACCTGGCGCAAAAGCCGCAAGATGCTGCACCTGAACCCGCTGCTGCAGCAACTGCCACGACTGCCGCTGCGCGCGCTGCCGGTCTCGCGCTACCGCGTCCGCATAGCGCGCCAGCCTCACCAGCTATCGACCCTGGAGGCCACCTGCGCGGCGCTGGCGCAGCTGGAAGGCAGCGCCGATGCGTTTGCGCCGCTGCTCAGCGCGTTTGATGGGTTTGTCGCGCAGCAGGCGGCTTGGCAGGGGCGGTAGCGGCGCGTTGGGCTGGGTCGCGCTGGGTCGCGTTGGGCCGATGCTGCATCACCGCGTGGCAGCGCCCTGCCCCGGCAGGCCTGCGGCCACGTCCCGAAAGGCGGCCAGCGCGGCTTCCAGATGCTCGATGATTTCCTGCTGCAGCACCTCGGGCGCCGGCAAATCATCCAGGTTGTCCAGACCCTCGTCCTTCAGCCAGAAAATGTCCAGGCTGGCCTTGTCCCGGGCGATCAGCTCGTCATAGCGGTAATACCGAAAGCGCTCGGTGGCGATGCGCTGATGGCGGTTTTCCGGGTGGTAGCAGGTGATGAAATCCTGCAGATCCTCGAACCGCAGCGGCCGGGTCTTCAGCGTGAAGTGCTTGTTGGTGCGCAGGTCATAGAACCAGACGCCGTCGGTGTGCACGCGGCCATCCTTGGGCGCGTTGTCGAAGAACACCACGTTGGCCTTGACGCCCTGCGCATAAAAGATGCCCGTGGGCAGGCGCAAGATGGTGTGCACGTTGCAGTTTTCCAGCAGCTTGCGCCGGATGCGCTCGCCCGCGCCGCCCTCAAACAGCACGTTGTCAGGCAGCACCACCGCCGCCTTGCCGTCCACCTTCAGCATGCTCACGATGTGCTGCAAAAAGTTGAGCTGCTTGTTGGACGTGGTTTCCCAGAAGTCCTGGCGCTCGTAAGTCAGCGCGTCGCGGTCCTCCTCGCCTTCCTCGTTGGTGATGGTCATGCTGCTCTTCTTGCCGACGGGCGGATTGGCCAGCACGTAGTCCGCCTTGCGCTGCGGCTCGGCAATCAGCGCGTCCGATCGCTCCACCGCAGGCTCCCCGTCCAGCTCGCCAATGTTGTGCAAAAACAGGTTCATCAGGCACAGACGGCGCGTTCCCGGCACGATCTCATGGCCGTGAAAGGCCTGGTCGCGCAGGAAGGCCTTCTGCGCCTTGTTCAGGGTGGCGCCGGGGCGGGTCAGCCATTGGTGGGCGCCCAGAAAGAAGCCGCCCGTGCCGCAGGCCGGATCCGCAATCGTCTTGCCCGGCTCGGGGCGCACGCACTCAACCATGGCCTGGATCAGCGGGCGCGGCGTGAAGTACTGGCCCGCGCCGCTCTTGGTGTCCTCGGCATTCTTCTGCAGCAGGCCCTCGTACAGGTCGCCCTTGGTGTCGGCGTCCATACCCACCCAACTGTGCTCATCGATCATCTGCACCAGGCGCGAGAGCTTGGCCGGGTTCTGGATCTTGTTTTGCGCCTTGAAGAAGATCGCTCCCAACATGCCGGGCTGCTGGCCGAGCGCGTGCAGCGTGGCCAGGTAGTGCGCCTCCAGCGGCTCGCCGGTTCTGCTGCGCAGGCTGGCCCAGTTGTACCGGGCGGGGATGCGGGTGTCGCGGTTGTAGGGCTCCTGCGCGTACTCGTCGGCCATCTTCAGGAACAGCAGATAGGTCAGCTGCTCCAGGTAGTCGCCGTAGCCCACGCCGTCGTCGCGCAGCGTGTGGCAGAAGTTCCAGACTTTCTGGATGAAGGAGGAGGTGTTCATTCGGATGGCGCAGGAAAACAAAGATCGGAAAAGATCCAATCAATTCAATTGCTTAGGTGAAGTCATCAGGTTGTTTTTCCGATCGACGGATAAGAAACGACCTCCGGTCCGGCAGGGCCCATGTGTGTCGTTCTTGCCCACTCTGGATAATTAACGTTCTGAAAACATCAATGATTTCAATCAGTTAACGATATCGTCCGGGTTGTTATCCACGGTGCCGGCAAATAAACCCGGCTCGTTCCCGGTCGCGGCGACGGGTTTGAGGTAGACCATGTTGCGCTTGGGCTTGGCCTTGGTGGGGTCCGGCACCAGCAAGCCTTGCTCCACCCAGCGCCTCAGCAGCTTGGAGGCTCTCAACGTGTCCAAGTCCGAAATGGCGCACACCTGGCCGTTGCTGATCGGCCCATGGCGATCCATCCAGTCGTTGACCTGCTCCCAGATGGGCGGCCGTTCTTCATTCAGCATGGTCACCATGACGGCCTTTTGGGTCTGCTCACGAAGTTCCCGCTACTGTGGCGGGTACAGGCTGTTGGCGCGCATGACATTGAACATCATGCGGCCCCCTTCGCCGGCATCCACATTTGGAGGCTCCGGAAACTCCCGCAGATTGCTGGCCAGCAAGGGATTGCGGGCGAACGATTCGGCCTTGTGAATCGTGGCGGCGGTGATGCGGCCTGGCAGGAGCCCCGGACTCAGCACTTCGAGCCGGTTGTCGAAGATACGGATCTGAATGTCGCGATTGAGCCGGTAGTCGCGGTGAATCACGGCATTGGTGATCGCCTCCTTGATGACGCGCTCGGGATATCGATGCACCGTGCGAAAGCCCGATCGCGCCAAGGTCAGCCCCTCGGCCAGTTCATCCAGCACATAGTCATGGGTCTGCTCGATCAGGCGGTACAGGGGACCCGACAGGGTCTTGGGCGTCATGGGTGTCCTTCAGGCGGTGGCCGGTGAGGGCACGCCGGCCAGCACCACGCGGTTGCGGCCAGTGTTTTTGGCTTCGTACAGCGCGGCGTCGGCCAGGGCCAGACTGTGCTCGGCGTCGCCAGCCAGCGGTGCCAGGCCGGCGCTGAGGGTGACGCGGATGATGTGACCTTCGCCCGAGTCAATGCCGCTTTGCTCCAGCGCCAGGCGCAGACGCTCGGCCACGGCCAGCGCATTGGCCGGCGTGGTGCCCGGCAGCAGCACTGCAAATTCCTCGCCCCCCAGGCGCCCGGGCAGGTCGCTCTGGCGCAAGCCCTGGCCGCGCAGTATCTGCGCCAGGCGCACCAGCACGCGGTCGCCGGCGGCGTGGCCGTAGGTGTCGTTGATGCGCTTGAAATGGTCCAGGTCCAGCATGACGACCATGCCCGGCGCACCGCCCTCAGCCACTTGCTCCAGCTCGGCTTCCAGCCGCGCCATGAAGGCGCGCCGGTTGGCCAGGCCGGTCAGGGCGTCGGTTGTGGCCAGGTGCTGAAGGGTCTGCTCGTGGCGGCGGCGCTCGGTAATGTCGCGCACGATCCACAGCTGGCCGATGACCTGGCCGGCACTGCGCATGGGTATCTGCTCGAACTTGAGGGTGCGGCCGTCGCGCAACTCTGCCACCTGGGCGCCCTGCTGGGCCGCCTGCCAGTGACCGAGGACTTCGGGCGGCATCAAGCTTTGCAATGCCTGGGCATCCAGCCCCACCAGCGCGCCGGCCGGCGAGCGCAGCCCCAGCAGCTGGCAGGCTTCTTCGTTGGCCACTTCCACCACACCGGCCAGGTTGTGCACCAGCACGCCGCCGGGCACATGTTCAATGACTGCCAACAGGTGGGCACGCGCCTTGGTCAGCGCCTGCTCTGCCAGCTTGCGGTCGGTGGTGTCCACCAGGGTCCAGATGATCTGCCCCTCGGGTTGGTCCGGGTCGAACAGCGTGCCCCTCAGGGCAAACCAGCGCTGCTCGCCCTCGGCCGTGCGCAACAGGTATTCGCCCCAGGTGCTGCCATATTCGCGCATCTCAGAGTAATGCCGGGCTGCGTGGTCAAAGTCGGCCACATCCAGGTACAGCACGCGCATGCTGGCACCCACCAGGGTCTGCCCTTCAGGCGCGAAGACTTCCACGGCGCGCTGGTTGGCCAGCCGAACGACGCGGTCGTTGCCGGTGACCACCAGGGCTGCGCCCGCGTTGTCCAGCAGGGCGCGGCGCAGGTGCTCATCGGCGCGGCGCTGGGTGATGTCGGTCAGGGTGCCGATGACGCGCTCGCCATCAGCGTCCTGCAGGGGCGCCGCCTGGCCGCGCAGCTCCACCCAGCACCAGTCGCCGCTGGCAGTGCCCAGGCGCAGCTCCAGGGCAAAGGGCTCGCCCGCCTGAACCTGCTGGTGCAGCTCGGCCAGCACCTGCGGGCGGTCGTTGGGGTGGATGGCGTGGCACCAGTCGGCAAAGTCCATGCAGTTGGCGCGGCCGGCATGGCCCAGGATCTCATGGCTGCGGGCATCAAACTCGATGCAGCCGCTGGCGGTGTCGTATTCCCACAGGCCGTCGCGCACCGCGGCGGTTGTGAGGCGCAGGCGCTCTTCGCTGCGGCGCAGGGCCTCATGGGTGGCGCGCTGCTCGGTGATGTCGTGGACATAGCCATGCCACAGCGTGCAGCCGTCGGGCTCGCGCTCAGGCTGGGAATAGCCCGCCAGCCAGCGCACCTCGCCATTGGCATGCAGGTAGCGGTATTCGCATTCCCAGGGCGTGAGGTCGCGCGCGGACACCGCCGTGGCCTCCTTGACGCGCTGCAGATCCTCAGGGTGCAAATTCTGCAGCAGTTGTTGCGCGTCACCCTGCATGGCTTGCTCGGCCGTGACGCCATACACGTTGATGACGCCCGGGCTGAGAAACGGAAAGCTGATGCGCCCGTCGGAGCAGAGGCGAAACTGATACACCGCGCCCGGCACAGCCGCCACCAGTTTGGCCAGGCGCGCCTGCAGTTCGGCCTGCGCGGCCTCGGCGTCGCGTCGGGCGGTCACGTCAGAAAAGGTGCCAAACACCCGCGCTGCCAGTCCGTCCGCGTTGCGCTGGCTGACCTTGCCGCGCACGTCCAGCCAGCGCCACTGGCCACTTTGGTGGCGCATGCGCAGCTCGCGGGCAAAGCTGTCGATCTGCCCGCGACGTATTTGCTCGCGCAGGCTTTGCAGTGCGGGCCAGTCGTCGGGGTGCACCAGGGGCTGAAGACCCTCGATGCTGTGCTGTATGCCGTCAGGGGCCATGCCCAGCACCCCGGCCAGATGCTGGTCCACGCTGAAGCGCTGACTGGCCAGGCTCCAGTCCCACACGCCCAGCGCGCCGCCCTCCAGCGCCAGCAAATAGCGCTGGCGGTTTTCCTGAAGCAACGCGCGGTCTTGTTGCGTACGCCGAAACAGCAGCGCAAAGCCCAGCAAAGCCGCCAGGATGACGGCGCTGCCCACCCCGCTGCGCCAAAGGCTTTGCTGATTGGCACTGCGCGCGGCCGCCAGGGCGCGATCGCGATCCAGCCCGACGATGACCACCAGCGGGTATGCCTTGAGCCGCCTCCAGGCGTAATAGCGATCCACCCCGTCCATCGGGTTGGTGGCGCGGTACTCGCCGTGCATCGCCTGGGGCGAAGTGATGAAGCCCCGGTCTTGCGGCACCGACTTGCCCAGCACGTCAAACTGCGGATGCGAGATGGTCAGGTAGCTGCCGTCGTCACGCACCAGAATGGCCACGTCACTGCCATTGCCAAACAGGTCGTGAAAGCCCTGAGAGAAGTGGCTGGGCGCCACCGACAGCGCCAGCACGCCAGCAAAGCGGCCCTGCCGCATGATGGGGTAGGACAGTTGCACGAGCCACTGCCCCGACACCCGGCCCACCAGCGGCCGGCTGATGAAAAGCCGCGGCTGTCCGCCCTGTGCTTGCACACGGAAATACTCGCGGTCGGCCACCGACACGCCTTCAGGCTGCTTGCCCAGGCTGGAATACACGATGCGCCCCTCCGCATCCGCCACCCCGATCTGGGTGATGCTGTCGTGCGCAAAGGTCTTGCGCGCGGTGCGCTCGGCCAGCACAAAGGCGCCTTTGGGGTCGCTCTCGTAGGTGGATGCCAGCGTCTTGGCCACGTATTCCAGGCCGGCCACCAGCGAGCTGACATGGGCTTGCGCATTGGCTGACAACTGCACTGCGCGCGTGCGGGCATCACTGTCTGCCGCTTGCAGACGCGCCTGGTGGTCACCCAGCAACTGGGCCCAGTAAGCGGCAAACACCAGCAATACCAGAACTGCGCCCCCCCAAAAAGCCCGCCTGGTGATGTCGGGCCGGCAACGAAGCGTGAAGAAGAGATCGACTCATGCGCTCAAGAATGCCGCGCGGCGCAGATCAAGGCAGCAAGCCGTCAAGGCTCCGCAGCCGCAGCGCCAGCGCATAGACTGGTGGAAATAGTTCCATTTTGTTGCAAAAAAGCCGGTACGGCTGCTTTCTGTGGCCTTCTGGAGGGACACTGGGTTGCCGCTTTCGCGGCAATGACTGGATGATGAAAGACTGGCATTGATTGCTGCGCGCTTTTGATTGGCAAGGGCAGGAGCCCACAGCTTCAGCAGTCATGACGCCCATCGAGCCGTCAGCCACCCCCGCAGGCTGTTGACAAACGCCAGGCCCTGCACCCGCGGCAGGTCTTGCAGCCGCACCACGGCCTCGGTCAGGCGGCCCTCGCGCAGCGCCACGGCGCGGCCCACGCCGGGCAGCAGGCCGCAGGCCAGCGGCGGCGTGACCCAGCGGCCGTCCAGCAGCAGCGCGATGTTGCCGAAGGTGGTTTCGGTGATCTCGCCCGCTTCGTTGTAGAGCACCGTGTCAAACACGCCGGGCGCGTTGGGCGCAAACGCCGCGTAGTGCGCGCGGCGCGTGGTCTTGTAGCGCACAAATTCACTGTGTGCCTGCGCCAGCGGGCGATCGGCCAGCTGCAGGCGCACCGGCTGGGGCGTGGGCTGCAGGGCAAAGGCTTCGGCGCGCGGCTGGCCGCGCCCGTCCAGCAGCAGGCGCACGCGCCAGGCCCCCGTGGGGTGGCTGCCCGCCAGCGCCTGCAGGCTGGCCTGCACGGCAGCGGCGTCAAACGGCACATTGAAGTGCGCGGCCGCGCCCTGCAGCCGGGCCAGGTGGTCGGCCAGGTGGCGCAACTGGCCATCGACCAGCGCCAGGGTTTCCAGCAGGTCAAAGGGCTGGCTGGCGCGATCGACAAAGACGCGCTTGTGGCGCCATTCGTTCCACTCGGCCTCTGCGGTGGCGCCCGACGTGATGCCGCTGCCAATGCCGCAGCGGGCCTGGCCCGGGTGCAGCTCCACGGTGCGAATGGGCACGTTGAAGGTGGCGGCAATCGCGCCCGGCCCGCCCGCCGCGTCGGGGCGCACCACGCCCACGGCGCCGCAGTACACGCCGCGCGGGGCCGCTTCAAGCGCGGCAATGGCGCGCATGGCCTCCACCTTGGGCGCGCCGGTGACCGAGCCGCACGGAAACAGCGCGCCAAACACATCCGCCAGCCGCGTGCCCGCGCGGGTGCGCGCCACCACATCGGACGTCATCTGCCAGACGGTGGGCAGCGGCTCGGTATGGAACAGGCGGGGCACGCGCACGCTGTGCGGCTGGGCGATGCGCGACAGGTCGTTGCGCAGCAGGTCTACGATCATCACGTTCTCGGCACGCTCTTTGGGGCTGGCGCGCAGCGCGGCGGCCAGGGCGGCGTCTTGCCCGGGCGTGTCGCCGCGTGGGGCGGTGCCCTTCATGGGGCGGGTGAGTATGTCGCCCACGCCGCCCGGAGCCGCATGCCAGTCAAAGAACAGCTCGGGCGAGACGGACAGCACCTGCGTGCCGGCGCCATCGTCGATGTGCGCCGCATAGCCGCCGGGCTGGGCGCGCTGCAGCGCCGCAAACAGCGCCCGAGCATCGCCCTGCCGGGTGCCTAGCCAAGTGCCCACCAGCGGCGCGGTGTAGTTGACCTGGTAGTAGCGGCCCGCGGCAATGCCCTGCTGGATCTGCGCCAGCGCAGCATCGAACGCTGCACGCGGCAGGGCCTGCTCCCAGTCGATGTGCGCCGCGCCGCCCGCTGGCTCGGCGGGCCAGGGCGCCGGCGCGTCATGCACCGCAAACCACGCAAGCGCGGGCGCGCCCTCCTCCTGCGCGTCGGCCCGCACGACCAGCGCCGGGTCGAACGCGGGCGCGGCCTCGTAGCGCAGCCAGCCCACGCACCAGCGGCCAGCGGCGGCGGCAGCGTGCACCGCATCGAGCACGCCGCGCACTTCGTCCAGCCGCCGGGCGGCCAGCACCTGGCGCGGCGCGGCAAAGGCGTGCCGCAGGCGCGGCGCGGCGGCGTCGCGCGGGTCGGCAAAATCGATCAGCGACGGGGTAAGCATGAAATCAGGGCGAAGCGCAGAAAAGACATGCGCCAGCAGCTATCAAAACAAAAGCATCAAGCCGCGCCGATATGCGGTACCAGTGCGCCCGCGGGCTGCCCGCTGTGAAGGGCTGCCGTGAAGGCCAGCATGCGGTCGATGGGCTGGCGCGCGCGCGGAATCAGCGCAGGGTCCACCGTGATGGCCCCTGCGCCGGTCTGCAGCGCATGGGCCACGCCGGCCAGGCCGTTCATGGCCATCCACGGACAGTGGGCGCAGCTTTTGCAGGTAGCGCTGTTGCCGGCGGTGGGAGCCTCGTAGAAGACTTTGTCCGGGTTGAGGCTGCGCAGCTTGTGCATCATGCCGTTGTCGGTGGCGACGATGAACTCACGCGCATCCAGCGTCCGCGCCGCCTTCAGTATGGCGCTGGTGGAGCCCACGGCATCGGCCAGCGCGATCACGTCGGCCGGGCTTTCGGGGTGCACCAGCACCTTGGCGTTGGGGTGCTCTTTTTTCAGGGCTTCCAGCTCAAAGGCCTTGAACTCGTCATGCACGATGCAGGCGCCGTTCCACAGCACCATGTCGGCGCCGGTTTCGCGGCGGATGTAGTCGCCCAGGTGGCGGTCGGGCGCCCACAGGATTTTGTGGCCCGCGTCCTTGAGCGCGCGCACGATGTCCAGCGCGCAGCTGCTGGTCACCAGCCAGTCGGCACGCGCCTTCACGGCGGCGCTGGTGTTGGCATAGACCACCACGGTGCGGTCGGGGTGCGCGTCGCAAAACGCGCTGAACTCGTCGATCGGGCAGCCCAGGTCCAGCGAGCAGGTGGCGTCCAGGTCGGGCATGAGCACGGTTTTGTCCGGGCTCAGAATCTTCGCCGTCTCGCCCATGAAGCGCACGCCGCTCACCACCAGTGTCCGCGCCGGGTGGTCGCGGCCAAAGCGGGCCATCTCCAGGCTGTCGCTGACGATGCCGCCAGTTTCTTCGGCCAGATCCTGCAAATCGGGGTGCACGTAGTAGTGCGACACCATCACCGCGTTCTTTTCCTTGAGCAGGCGGCGGATCTGGTCCTTGAGCGCCGCGCGCTCGGCGGGCGAGGGCTCGGGCGGCACGCGCGCCCAGGCATGGCGGGTGGAGCACACCGCGCCATCGGCGCCCGCGACGGGCTGCTCGTACTCCACGTCTTTGATGGGTATCGTGGTCATGGCGGCCTCCTCAGGCGATCTCTTGCAGGCGCATGGAAAAGTCCGTCGCCTGCACATTCTTGGTCAGGGTGCCAATCGAAATACGGTCCACGCCCGTTTCTGCCAGGGTGCGCAGCCCCTCCAGGGTGACGCCGCCCGAGATTTCCAAAATGGCCCCGCCACCCGGGTGCGCCGCGTTGATGCGCACGGCATCGCGCAGCATGGGCAGCGGCATGTTGTCCAGCAGCACCATCTTGGCGCCGGCGTCCAGCGCCTCGGTCAGCTGCGCCAGCGTTTCCACCTCGATCTCGATGAACGCGGCCTGCGCGGCCACGGCCTGCGCCGCGCGCAGCACGGCCGTCACGCCGCCGGCCGCGGCGATGTGGTTTTCCTTGATGAGCACGGCATCGTGCAGGCCGATGCGATGGTTGGTGCCACCGCCTGTGCGCACGGCGTACTTCTGCGCCAGGCGCAGGCCCGGAAGCGTCTTGCGGGTGTCCACGATCTGCGCGCGCGTGCCTGCCACCGCATCCACATAGGTGCGGGTCTTGGTGGCCACGGCGCTCAGCAGTTGCAGGAAGTTGAGCGCGGTGCGCTCGGCGCTTAGCAGCGCGCGGGCCTGGCCTTCGATCTCCAGCACCACCTGGTCGGCGGCGCAGCGCGCGCCTTCGGCCACATGCCAGGTGATCTGCACCGTGGGGTCCAGGGCGCGCAGCGCGGCCTCGGCCCAGGGCTGGCCGCACAGCACGGCCGGCTCGCGCACCAGCACCCGGGCGTGGGCGCGGCGCGCGGGGTCAATCAGGGCGGCGGTCAGGTCGCCGCTGCCCACGTCTTCCGCCAGGGCGCGGGCCACGTCGGCACGGGCCAGGGCCGCCAGCGCGTCGGCGCCGAACAAGTCTTCTCTCGTTGTCATGGGGCGAGCATAGCCGCATCGATCGCATAGACTCGCCGGACTTTTGCAATGCCACTACCAAGAGCGCCATGACCGACACCTCTGCAGCCGCCGCCGGCACGCCCTATGGCACCCTGCCGCCCGCATCGCCCCTGCCCCAGCGCCGCCCCGTGAGCCTGCCGCGCCTGGCGCAGATGCGCGAAGCCGGCGAGAAGATCACCATGCTCACGGCCTACGACGCCACCTTTGCCGCCGTGGCCGACGCCGCGGGCGTGGAATGCATCCTGGTGGGCGACTCGCTGGGCATGGTCTGCCAGGGCCTGCCCAGCACCGTGGGCGTTGCACTGGACACCATGGCCTACCACACCGAAAGCGTGGTGCGCGGCCTGCAGCGCGTGCAGGGCACGGCCTGGGTGGTGGCCGACCTGCCGTTTGCCAGCTACCACGAATCGCGCGAACAAGCCTTGCGCAGCGCCAGCCGGCTGATGCAGGCCGGCGCGCACATGGTCAAGCTGGAGGGCGGCGGCTGGACGGCGCCCACGGTGCAGTTTCTGGTCGAGCGCGGCATCCCCGTGTGCGCCCACCTGGGCCTGACGCCGCAAACCGTGCACGCCCTGGGCGGCTACCGCGTGCAGGGCAAGGGCGACCAGGCCGCGCAGCAACTGCGCCGCCACGCCCTGGAGCTGCAGGACGCCGGCGCCGCCATGCTGGTGCTGGAGATGGTGCCCGCCGTGCTGGCCAGCGACCTCACCCAGGCACTGCCGCGCTGCCACACCATCGGCATTGGCGCGGGCAGCGGCACGGCCGGCCAGGTGCTGGTGATGCACGACATGCTGGGCATCAACCTGGGCAAGAACCCGAAGTTTGTGCGCGACTTCATGCAAGGCGCGGGCAGCGTGCGCGGCGCCATCGAGGCCTATGTGCAGGCCGTCAAGCAAGGGCGCTTTCCCGACGACGCACTGCACGCCTGGAACTGACCAAACACCTTCACCCATGATCACCGTCCGCACCATTCCCGAACTGCGCGCCGCCATCGCCGCGCATCCCGGTACAGGCCGCCCCGGCAAGGGCCCCGCCTTCGTGCCCACCATGGGCAATCTGCACGACGGCCACATCGCCCTGGTGCGCCAGGCCCGGCCGCTGGGCGACGTGCTGGTCGCCAGCATTTTTGTGAACCGCCTGCAATTCCTCCCGCACGAGGACTTCGACAGCTACCCCCGCACCTGGGAGGCCGATTGCGCCAAGCTGGAGGCCGCGGGCTGCGACATCGTCTTCGCGCCGCGCGAGAGCGATCTCTACCCCGAGCCCCAGACCTTCAAGCTGCAGCCCGACCCGCAACTGGCCGACATCCTGGAAGGGCATTTCCGCCCAGGCTTCTTCACGGGCGTGTGCACCGTGGTCATGAAGCTGTTTTCCGCAGTGTTCTTCGCCAGCGGCGGCGGCACGGCCGTGTTCGGCAAGAAGGACTACCAGCAGCTCATGGTGATCCGCCGCATGGTGCGGCAGTTCGCGCTGCCCGTAGAGGTGGTGGCAGGCGAGACGGCCCGCGCCGACGATGGGTTGGCCCTGAGCTCACGCAACGGCTACCTGAGCACCGCCGAGCGCGCCCAGGCCGTGCAACTGTCCGCGGCGCTGCGCGCGCTGGCCCAGGCGGCGCAGGCACCCGGCGCCCCCCCGCTGGCCGCCCTGGAACAACAGGCCCTGCAGACCCTGGCGCAGCAAGGTTGGGCGCCCGACTACCTCACCGTGCGCCAGCGCCACGATCTTCAGCCCCCCGCTACAGGCGCCGCCGCCGGTACGCTGGTGGCACTGGGCGCAGCGCGCCTGGGCAGCACGCGGTTGATCGACAACCTGGAGTTCTGAGACCGCGCGCGGCGGCGGCCCGTGCGTAGGCGCACTCGCACAAGCACAGGACCGCGATGACCTACGCGGCGTGGCAGCCTGGACGGACATCGGGGCGTCTGGCCCATCGCTAAGGTGAAGGCATGTTTCAACCATCCCTATAGGAGGCGTACATGCCGATCATTCTTTGGCTTCTGGGTGTCCCGCTGAGTATCGTTTTGCTGCTGATGCTGTTCGGTGTCGTGTGACCCAAGCACCCTGAACCGCGCACGACAAAAAGCGGCCTGCGGGCCGCTTTTTGCTGTTCACTGGAGATGTGTGCGCATCAATGGCGCTCGACGGTAGGCTCGCGCTCCATGAGCCGGGCCACCGCCTCGGCAGCGCGCAGTTCACCGTCGAGCAGCGCCACGACGCACTCCGCAATGGGCATCTCAACGCCCAGCGCACGCGCGCGCTGTACCACGGTGCGGGCGCTGTACACCCCCTCAGCCACATGGCCCAGCGACTCCACCGCCTGTGCCAAGGTCCGCCCCTCGGCCAGCAACAACCCCACACGGCGGTTGCGCGACAGGTCGCCCGTAGCAGTCAACACCAGATCCCCCAGGCCCGACAGGCCCATGAAGGTCTCGGGCCGCGCGCCCAGGGCAAGGCCTAAGCGGGTCATTTCCGCCAAACCGCGGGTAATCAATGCCGCACGCGCATTCAGCCCCAGTTGCAGCCCGTCGCACAGGCCGGTGGCAATCGCCAATACGTTCTTGACCGCACCGCCGACTTCCACGCCTACGATGTCCTCGCTGGCGTACACGCGCAACGCGGGCCCGTGGAAGGCCAGCACCAGCGCATCGCGCACCGTGGCACGGGGGCTGGCGGCCACCATGGCCGTGGGTTGGGCGGTGGCGACCTCCTGGGCGAAGCTGGGGCCGCTGAACACACCACTGTGCAGCCGCGGTGCGACCTGCGCGCACACTTCATGCGCCATCAGCCCCGTGCCGGCCTCGAAGCCCTTGCACAGCCACGCGATGGGCGCCGCGCAGCCGTCCAGCCGTTCCAGCATGCCGCGCAGCGCCGCCATGGGCGTGCCGACGACGACGAGGTCGGCGTCCGCGGCCAGCGCGCCCATGTCACCCGACGCCACGTGCAGCCCGGGCGGGAACGCAAGGCCGGGCAGGTAGCGCGGGTTCTGCCGCTTCACCTGCATGGCCTGCGCCTGCGGTGCGTCACGGGCCCACAGCGTCACCTCATGGCAGGCTGCGTGCGCAGCCGCGCTCATGGCCAGGGCAGTGCCCCAGGCGCCTGCGCCAAGGACTACTATTTTCATAGCTACTCGCGCTTATCAGGCGGGCGCTAGAGCCTGAAACAGATCTAACACCCGTTACGACCAAGAAGCCGTTTACTGGGCCGTGCTGGTGGCAGCCTCGGCGGCTGCGGCCTGTTGCTGCTCGTACATGGCCTGGAAGTTGATCTCGGCCAGGTGCACGGGCGGAAAACCCGCACGCGTCACGGTGTCGGCCACGTTGCCGCGCAGGTAGGGGTAGATGATCTGGGGGCAGGCAATGCCGATGATGGCGCCCATCTGGTCCTCGGGCACGTTGCGGATCTCGAAGATGCCGGCCTGCTTGGCCTCCACCAGGAACACAGTCTTGTCCTTGATCTTGGTCTGCACGGTGGCGGTCACGGCCACTTCAAAGATGCCTTCGACCACGGGTGTGGCCTCGACCCCCAACTGGATGTCCACGCTGGGCTGCTCCTGCTCCAGCAGGATCGCGGGCGAATTGGGCTGCTCCAGCGACAGGTCCTTCAGGTACACGCGCTGAATCTGGAACACGGGGGTTTCTTCGGCCATGGTGGTCTCGGTCTTTCGGTCAAAACAAAGCCCGCCCGGGAGAGGCTCCCGCAGCGGGCAACATGGGGCGCATTATGCAACGCGCCAATGGCGGCAAAGGCTCAGGCGCCCAGCAGCGGCACCAGGCCGCCACGGCTGTCCAAGGCCACGAGGTCGTCGTGTCCGCCGACGTGGGTGTCACCAATGAAGATCTGCGGCACGGTGCGCCGGCCGGTGATCTCCATCATGTGCTGGCGCGCGGCGGGGTCGGTGTCCACGCGGATTTCCTCGATCTGCTCCACACCCTTCAGCTTCAGCAACTGCTTGGCGCGGATGCAGTAGGGGCACACGGCGGTGGTGTACATCTTCACGGCTTGCATGGACGGCGACCTTTCTGCGTAACGAACAATGCTGGTAGATGCGGGCGCCTCAGGCCTTTTCAACCGGCAGGTTGGCCTCGCGCCAAGCGGCCAGGCCGCCGGCCAGCGCCTGCGCCTTCTCGTAGCCCAGGCCCTTGGCGATGCCTGCAGCCCGCGACGCGCGGGCGCCCTTGGCACAGACGAGGATGATGGGCACGGCCTTGTTCTTGGCCACCTGCGGCAGGCGCTCCTGCAACTGCCCCAGCGGGATGTTCTTGGCGCCACCCACGTGGCCCGCGGCGAACTCCTCAGGCTCGCACACGTCGATCACCACCGCCTTCTCACGGTTGATGAGCTGTACGGCCTGCGCCGTGCCCAGGGTACCGGCCCCGGCCCCCTTGAGCGCCGGCAGCAGCAGCATGACGCCCGAGGCCAGCGCGAGGAAGATCAAATACCAATTGTCGAGAACGAAATTCACGGGGTTCCTTGGGGTATGCAAACCGCGCAATTCTAGAATGTCGGGTTTTTGACCTGAAGCCCCAAGGGACACCATGCACAAACTCGTTCTGATCCGCCACGGCGAATCCACGTGGAATCTGGAAAACCGCTTCACCGGCTGGACCGATGTGGATCTGACCCCCACGGGCATCGAGCAGGCCAAGAATGCCGGCCGCCTGCTCAAGGCCGAGGGCTACGATTTTGACCTGGCCTACACCAGTGTGCTCAAGCGCGCCACGCGCACGCTGTGGCACTGCCTGGACGAGATGGACCGCACCTGGCTGCCCGTGGAGCACAGCTGGCGCCTGAACGAGCGCCACTACGGTGCTCTGCAGGGCCTGAACAAGGCCGACATGGCCAAGCAGTATGGCGACGCGCAAGTGCTGGTCTGGCGCCGCAGCTACGACACGCCGCCGCCGGCCCTGGAGCCCACCGACCCGCGCTGCGAGCGTGGCGACATCCGCTACGCGGGCCTGGCGCCCGAGCAGGTGCCGCTGACCGAGTGCCTCAAGGACACGGTGGCGCGCGTGCTGCCCTACTGGAACGAAGCCATCGCGCCAACGATCCGCTCGGGCAAGCGTGTGCTGATCGCAGCGCACGGCAACTCCATCCGTGCGTTGGTCAAATACCTGGACAACATTTCCGACCAGGACATCGTGGGCCTGAACATTCCCAACGGCATTCCGCTGGTGTACGAGCTGGACGCGGAACTCAAGCCCCTGCGCAGCTACTACCTGGGCGACGCCGAGGCCGCCGCCAAGGCCGCAGCCGCGGTGGCATCGCAAGGCAAGGCCTGAGCCGCCGCCTTCTGGAAAGCGTAGCGCGGTCTTGCTTGAAAAATAGGCAGATCCTGAAGGAACTGCCCAGGCCGCAGCCCTTCCAAGGTGTATATTGAATCGGTAGAGGTGTTCTATGGGCCACAAACTCAAAATTGCTGGATGGATATCGGTGGGCGTGGTGGCCGGAGCGCTCACGACCGTCTCGCTGCAGACCGTGGCACGCGGCGCCATGACCCCGCTGCCGCTGGAGGAAATCCAGCAGCTCTCGGCCGTGTTCGGCCTGATCAAGACCGACTATGTAGAGCCGGTCGATGACCGCAAGCTCATCACCGATGCCATCGGTGGCATGGTCGCCAGCCTCGACCCGCATTCGCAGTACTTCGACAAGAAGTCGTTCAAGGAATTCCGCGAAGGCACCACCGGCCGCTTCGTGGGCGTGGGCATCGAAATCACCCAGGAAGACGGCCTGATCAAGATCGTCTCGCCCATCGAGGGCTCCCCCGCCGACCGCGCGGGGCTCAAGACCAACGACCTCATCACGAAAATCGACGATACGGCCGTGAAGGGCCTGTCCCTCAACGACGCGGTCAAGCGCATGCGCGGCGAGCCGAACACGCAAGTGACGCTGACCATCCTGCGCCGCGACGAGAGCCGCAGCTTTCCCGTCACGATCACGCGCGAGGAGATCAAGACCCAATCGGTCAAGGGCAAGATCGTCGAGCCGGGCTACGCCTGGATCCGCCTGTCGCAGTTCCAGGAGCGCACGGTGGACGACTTCGTGCGCAAGGTCGAAGAGGTCTACAAGCAGGATCCCCGCCTCAAGGGGCTGGTGCTGGATCTGCGCAACGACCCCGGCGGCCTGCTGGATGCAGCCGTGGCCGTGTCGGCTGCCTTCCTGCCGGAGAACGTGACGGTGGTCTCCACCAACGGCCAGCTGGCCGAGAGCAAGGCCACCTTCAAGGCCTCGCCCGAGTTCTATCTGCGCCGGGGCAGCGGCGACCCGCTCAAGCGCCTGCCCGCCGCCATCAAGACGGTGCCCCTGGTGGTGCTGGTCAACGAAGGCTCGGCTTCGGCCAGCGAGATCGTCGCGGGGGCGCTGCAAGACCACAAGCGCGCCACCATCATGGGCAGCCAGACCTTCGGCAAGGGTTCGGTGCAAACCGTGCGGCCGCTGGGCCCCGACACGGGCATCAAGCTCACGACGGCGCGCTACTACACGCCGTCGGGCAAATCGATCCAGGCCAAGGGGATCGTGCCAGACGTCATGCTCGACGAGACCGCCGAGGGCGACATCTACGCATCGCTGCGCATGCGCGAAGCCGACCTGGAAAAACACCTGACCAGCGGCCAGGGCGAGGAAGCGAAGGACGCCGGCCGCGAGAAGGCGCGCGAGGAGGCCCGCAAGCGCCTCGAGGAAGAGGCCAAGAAGCCCGTGTCCGAGCGCAAGCTGCCCGAGTACGGTTCGGACAAGGACTTCCAGCTCAGCCAGGCACTCAACCAGCTCAAGGGCCGCACCGTGCTGGCCAGCAAGACCCTCACGGAACGCAAGGAAGAGAAGAAGGACAACTGACGCTGTCTTTCTTGGCAACCAGGCCGGGACTCCCGCGGAGCCCGGCCTTTTTCACGCCCACCACCCCATGAACGACGATCAACTGCTGCGCTATTCCCGCCACATCCTGCTCGACGAGATCGGTATCGAGGGGCAGGAACGCATCCTGGCAGCCCACGTACTCGTCATCGGTGCCGGCGGTCTGGGCTCGCCGGCCGCGCTGTTTCTCGGCTCCGCAGGCGTGGGGACCCTGACGCTGGTGGACGACGACATGGTGGACCTCACGAACCTGCAGCGCCAGATCGCCCATACCACGGCGCGCGTCGGCACGCCCAAGGTCGACTCCGCGGCCCAGGCCGTGCAGGCCATCAACCCCCTGGTTTCAGTGCGCACCGTGCGCCAGCGTGTGGACGCCGCCGCGCTGGATGGGCTGGTCAACGCCGCAGACGTGGTGCTCGACTGCACGGACAACTACCAGACGCGCCAGGCCATCAACGCCGCGTGCGTACGCCAACGCAAGCCCCTGGTGGCAGGCGCGGCCATTCGCTTCGACGGGCAGATTTCCGTGTACGACCCCCGCCGGGATGACACGCCCTGCTATGCCTGCCTGTTCTCTCCCGAGGCGCAGTTCGAGGAAGTGCAGTGCTCCACCATGGGCGTGTTCGCCCCCATGGTGGGCATCATCGGCACCATGCAGGCGGCCGAGGCGCTCAAGCTGCTTGTGGGGGTCGGAAGCTCGCTCGCAGGCCGGCTGCTGATGCTGGACGGGCGCGACATGCAGTGGACCGAAGTGCGCACCGAGCGCGACCCGGCCTGCCCCGTATGCGGATCCCTGCACGCACCCGCCCGGTAGGAATGCACCTACGGGCACTGCACCCGGCTGCTGGCAGAATCCGCCAGCCTGTTTTCATACAGTAGCGCCGATGCCCTATTTTTCGTTCCCGGCCGAACAGGAAGCACCGTGAAACTGCGCACGTACATCGTCGAAGACAACGCCACCATCCGCGAAAACCTGATCGGAACGCTCGAAGAACTGGCGGAGGTGGAAGCCGTCGGCATCGCCGAGACGGAGGACGAGGGCAAGGAGTGGCTTACCTCGCACACCTCCCAGTGGGATCTGGCGATCGTGGACCTGTTCCTGCGCCAAGGCAGCGGGCTGGGCGTGTTGGCCGCCTGCCGCAACCGCCTTTCAGCGCAGAAGATGGTGGTGCTGAGCAACTACGCGACACCTGACGTGCGCATGCGCTGTGCGCAGTTGGGGGTGGACGCCGTGTTTGACAAATCCAACGAGATCGAGGCGCTGGTGGACTATTGCATCGAACACAGCAACAGCACGCAGCGGGCAGCCGCTAGTTCAGCGGCCACCAATTGACGGCGCTGCGCGGGCCCCATCTGCACTTTGACACGCGCCCATCCTTACTCTCAAACCTCTGCACAAAGCACAAGGGCCAGTCAGTGACTGGCCCTTGTGCTTTGTGCGCTTTGCGCTCAATCGATGAGCTTGTTCTTGAGCGCGTAGTACGTCAGATCGCTGTTGGAGGACAGCCCCATCTTTTCCATGAGCCGCGTGCGGTAGGTGCTCACGGTCTTCACGCTCAGCGACAGCGACTTGGCGATGTCACCCGCCGTCTCGCCCTTGGCCAGCTTGAGGAACACCTGGAACTCGCGCTCCGACAGCTGCTCGTGGGGCGGCGCATCGTCCTTGCGGTTGAGCTGCTGGGCCAGCAGGTCAGCCACGGACGGGGTCAGGTAGCGGCGACCCAGGGCGATGGTGCGGATGGCCTCCACGATCTCCTTGGGCTCGCATTCCTTGTTCAGATAGCCGCTCGCACCCTGGCGGATCAGATTGATCGCATAGTGCTCCTCGGGGTAGCCGCTGAGGATAAGAATGCCCATGTCGGGCGCCTTGGCGCGCAGCATGGCCAGCGCATCCAAGCCGCTCTGGCCGGGCATGGACAGGTCCATCACCAGCACGTCGATCTCGTGAACGCGCACCAGATCGATGGCTTCCCTGCCGTTGCTTGCCTCGCCAACGACCCGCAGGTCCACATGTTCCGAGAGAAATTGGCGCAGCCCGGCACGGACTATCGCATGGTCATCCACAATGCCAATCTTGATCATTGAGCCTTCTTTCAAGAGGAGAGCGCCTTGCTCCCCGGTAAGGTATGGTCTGAAGATCTGCCCATCTGCTCTGCATTGCACTAGCATGGCAGCGCAAGCCGATGATATGCATTTTCAACCGTGCCCTGCCAGTCCCCGTGGAGAAGCCCAAGCATGAGTTGGTCCCGTTTGCGCAAGATCGCCGTCAGTCTGCCGCTGGCATTGCTGGCTGTGGCCCTGCTGGTCGGCATCAACGAAACCGGGTACATGCGCTCGCACGCGGCCGTGGGCGACCTGGCTCGCTCGCACGCCACGCGCGCTGCGCTCGACCGGCTGCTGCAGAACATGCTCAACGCCGAGACGGGGCTGCGCGGCTACCTGCTCACTGGCGACGAGCGCTATCTGCAGCCCTACGAGCAGGCGGTCGCCACCATCAATACCAACCTTGATGAGCTGCGCCAGACCTACCGGCGCGCACCGCAGGACCTGGACGACTTTTCCCAGCTGTCGCAGCAGATCACGCGCAAGCTTTCCGAACTCGACCTCAGCCTCAAGCTGCGCCGCCAGGACAACGACGACGCCTGGAAGTTCGTGCTCTCCACCGACGTGGGCAAGGAGAACATGGATGCCATTCGGGCGATCGCAGCCCGACTGGTGGCGCGCAGCGCCCAGCAAACGGAACACAGCACGCAGGAGATCCTGCATTCGCTGATGCTCTCGCGCATCGGCATCGCCGCCGTGGCGGTGGTGGGGCTGCTGGCGTTCTACCTGTACCTGCGCCAGACCAGCGCCTTGCAGGCTGCGCATGCGCGCGAACAGGAGGTGTTGGCGCGCGAACGCGACCGACTGGAGCAGTTGGTACGTGAACGCACTGCCGCGCTCTCCGAGTTGGCCAGCCATCTGCAGCAAGTACGCGAGGAAGAGCGCGCACACCTGGCGCGCGAGCTGCACGACGAGCTGGGTGCTTTGCTCACGGCCGCCAAGCTGGACGTGGCGCGCCTGAAGTCGCGCATCGATTTGCACACCCCCGAGAACGCCGAGCGCGTGCAGCACCTCACCGAAACGCTCAACAGCGGCATCGCGCTCAAGCGGCGCATCATCGAGGACCTGCGCCCTTCGTCGCTCTCCAATCTCGGGCTCAACACGTCGCTGGAAATCCTCACGCGCGACTTCGCGCAGCGCAGCAACCTGCAGATAGACACCAGCCTGGAGTCCGCCAAGCTGTCCGACGCAGCGCAGCTCACCGTCTACCGGCTGGTGCAGGAGTCGCTGACCAACATCAGCAAGTACGCCAACGCGCGCAAGGTGCTGGTGTCGGTGCACAGCTATCCCAACCATGTATCGGTACAGGTGCGGGATGACGGCGACGGGTTCGACATCTCAAGCATCGCCCCCGACGCGCATGGTCTGTTCGGCATGCGCCACCGTGTCGAGGCGGCGGGCGGCAAGCTCACGGTCACGTCCACGCCCGGCGAGGGCACCCTGGTCAGCGCCGTGCTGCCGCACACGCTGACCTGACGCGTTCGCAGCCCTGCGTCCGGGCTGCTCATCTGATCGGTGGCGTCCTACAGCGGGGTGCGCCAGCCACCGGCACTCATGCAACGCCAGCCTCCCTACAGTCAAGCCATGTGCTCAGGCGCATTCGCAACCACCCGGCGCACCGCGCCGAAAACAAGGAGCTGGTTATGTTGCATTACGCAGTGGTATTCCTGGTCATCGCGTTGGTGGCCGCCCTGTTCGGATTTGGCGGCATCGCCGCCGGTGCCGTGGGCATCGCGAAGATCCTGTTCTTCGTGTTCGTGATCATGGCTGTTGTGACCTTCGTGCTCAGCTTGTTGAAGAGGGGCTGACGCCCCATCAACCTGGCCCGCCAGGCAGATGCCACCACAGAAAGGAAATCCCCCAATGACGATCCAAACCACCACCCAGAAGGCGGCAGAGACGGCGCACAACGTGGCCGAAGGCGTGTTCGACAAGGCGTCCGAAACACTGCAGTCCACCCGCCGGATGACCAATGAGTCCATCGACAAGGCCGAGACCCGCATGCAGCGCATGCAAGAGGGCGTGGACCCGATGATCGACGACCTGGCCGCCAAGGCGCAGGACCTGGCCACGCGCGGCATTTCGTACTGCGCGCACACCGGCGAACGCGCTCGGCGCCAGTTCCACCAGGCTGCGGACGCCACGAACCGCTACGTCACCGAACAACCCGGCAAGTCCCTGCTGATCGCCGCAGCCGTGGGCGCCGCCTTTGCCACTGCGTTGATGTGGACACGGCACCGCAGCGAGCGTTATTGAGACCACCGCAGGAACCGACCCGATGATGCACAGCGATACCCACGCCAGCCCGCTTCAGCTTGACGAAGCCGCGCTGCGCCAGGCAGCCACCGCGGATCTGGACGAAGGCGCAGTCACGCCCGCGTACGGCCCACACCGCGATGCCATCATTGCCCTGCTCAACGACGCTCTGGCGACCGAATTGGTCTGCGTGCTGCGCTACAAGCGGCACTATTTCACGGCGGACGGCCGCGAGTCGCCGGCGATCGCGGCAGAGTTCCTGGTGCACGCCAACGAGGAGGCAGCCCATGCCGATCTGCTCGCCCAACGCATCGTGCAGTTGGGCGGATCGCCGGACTTCTCCCCTTCTACGCTGCTGTCGCGCAGCCATGCGCAATACGATGAGTCGTCCGATTTGCAAGACATGGTGCGCGCCAACCTTGTGGCGGAGCGCATCGCCGTGGAGGCCTATCGCCAGATGATCCAGCTGATCGGCGAAAAGGATCCCACCACGCGGCGCATGCTCGAAGGCATCTTGGCCGACGAGGAGGAGCATGCGGATGAACTGAAGGACTGGCTGCACCGCTAGCCTCCCTTTCCCAACCGTTGAGGCCACCGGAGGGTGCAACAGGCCGCAGCGGGGTTATCCCAGCACCCGTGTTTTCAACCATAACCCAAGGACACAACCATGAAATACGCACGTGCCATCGCCTTTTCCCTGCTTGCAGGTGCCACCATCGTTTCCACCGGTTGCTCGGTAGCACGCAACCAGCAAACCGTGGGCTCCTACGTGGACGACGCGGGTATCACCACCGCCGTGAAGGCCAAGATGGCAGAGGACAAGAGCGTCTCTGCCACCGCCATCAGCGTGGAGACGCTGAACGGCACCGTCCAGCTCTCGGGCTTTGCCAAGACCCAGGCCGAGAAGGACCGCGCCGAAGCCATCGCGCGCAACACCAAGCATGTGCGCGAGGTGCGCAACAGCATCGTCGTGCGCCCGTGACGCACACGACTGCGCAGGAACGCCGCCCTCTGGGCGGCGTTTTTTTTTCACTGGCAGGTGACGCGCACTACCTGCGTCAGAATCCCTACGCATGCGACTGTTCCACTGCGGCCAATGCGGCTCCCTCGTGTTCTTCGAGAGCGTGCAATGCGTGCACTGCGGCTGCACGCTGGCGTTCTCTCCCGAAGACATGGCCATGTTGGCGCTCGCGCCTGCGGACGACGGCGACCACGCCCTGTCGCGCACCTGGCAGCGCGTTACTACACGCGGCAGCGACGGTGCTGCGCCGCCGGCCCAGTACCAGCTATGCACCAACCGCACCACCTATGGCGCCTGCACCTTTGCGCTACCGGCCGCAGATGCCCAGGCGCATGGCGGGCTGTGCGCCGCCTGCCGCCGGACGCGCGTGCTGCCGGACCTGTCCGTGCCCGACAACCTGCGCCGCTGGTCGCAGATAGAGAGCGCCAAGCGGCACCTGTTCTACACGCTGGCGCGCCTGGGACTGTTGAGCACGCAGCAGCCCGGGCCGGTGTATGAATTCCTGGCGGACGTGGCGGGCGCGCCGCCCGTCATGACGGGGCATGCCCAGGGTGTCGTGACCCTCAACGTGGCCGAGGCCGATGACGACGAGCGCGCGCGCCGGCGCCAGGCCATGCATGAGCCCTACCGCACGCTGCTGGGTCACCTGCGGCATGAATCCGGCCACTACTACTGGGAAGAGTTGGTGCTGCGCGCCGGGCATGTGGAGGCCTTCCGCGCACTCTTCGGCGACGAGCGGCGCGACTACGCCCAGGCGCTGCAGGCGCACTACCAGCGTGCCCCCCTGCCCGCTGCGCAATGGCAGCCGCAGCACGTCAGCGCCTATGCCGCCGCGCACCCCTGGGAGGACTGGGCCGAGACGTGGGCGCATTACCTGCACCTGGTCGATCTGCTGGAGACGGCCGCCAGCTTTCAGACCCGCATGGCCATTCCCGGCACGACACCCGACCACGCGCAGCACTACGCCATGCCCGACCCGTTTGCACAGCCGGCGCCCGGTTTTGATGCCATGGTCTCGGCGTGGATGCCGCTGACGCTGCTGCTCAACAGCCTGAACCGCAGCATGGGCCAGCGCGATGCCTATCCGTTTGCCCTGTCCACGGGCGCGCTGCGCAAGCTGCGCTTCGTGCACGACACCGTGGCGCGGCGCTGATCACGCCGCGGCGGTGCGGCCCAGCTTGTGCAAGAGGCGCTCGTGCACGCCGGGCGAGACAAACTGCGCCACGTCGCCGCCCAGCGTGCCGATCTCGCGCACCAGCGTGCTGCTGATGAACTGGTACTGGCTCGCGGGTGTGAGAAACACCGTCTCGACACCGGGCACCAGCGCGCGGTTCATGCCGGCAAGCTGGAACTCGTAATCGAAGTCCGTGCCCGAGCGCAGCCCGCGCACCATGGCCGTGCCGCCGCGCGCGGCAGTGAACTCCGTCACCAGCCCCTCGAAGGACTCGACCTGCACCTGCGGACAGTCGGCAAGCGCCTGGCGCGCCATCTCCATGCGCTCGTCCAGGCTGAACAGGGTTTTCTTGTGGTGGGCAATGGCCACGGCCACGATTACGCGGTCGAACAGTCTTGCCGCGCGGCGCACCAGATCCTCATGCCCCAGCGTGATGGGGTCGAAGGTTCCGGGATAAACGGCGAGCACATGCGCCATGGCGTGGGGTCTCCTTGCAGTGGCGGAGCCCGCACGGGCTCCGTGGGGCGGATTATGCAGCGCAGGCCTGCCCATGGGCGATTGAAGCCAAATCAGCCTTCAGCGCCCTACCAACAAGCGCTAGCAGCTCCTATATCAATAGCAATCAGGCTTTGTGGAGCAGGTGCGCGTGCACGGCCCCCGCCTTCAGGTGCCGGTGCAGCACCAACCCCAGCGGGCCAAGCTGCTCCTGCGTCCAGGCTGCGGGCGCCTCGAGGTAGATGAAGCCGTCGGGCGCCACGGCCTGTGCGGCTGCTTGCAGCGCGGGGGCGAACAGCTCGCCGCCAAACGGCGGGTCGATGAGCAGCAGGTGCATGCTGGCCGGCGCGCACTGGCGCAGCGCGGCCACGCCGTCGCCCCGATGTACGCGCACGGCGCTCGTCTGCAGGCGCTGGCGCAGCGTCTCCAGCTGTGCGGCCAGTGCGGCGTCGCCCTCCACCAGCAGCACGCTGGCCGCGCCGCGCGATGCGGCCTCGAAACCCAAGGCGCCCGTGCCGGCAAAGGCATCCAGGCAGCGCCAGCCCGTCAGGTCCTGGCCCAGCCAGTTGAACAGCGTTTCGCGCACGCGGTCGGGCGTGGGGCGCAGTCCGGGCTTGTCCAGCACGGGCAAGCGCGTGCGTTTCCACTGCCCGCCGATGATGCGCACCTCGCCGGCGCCCTTGGCGGGCGCACGCACTGCCGAACGCCGGGCTGTGCGCGGGGCGGCTGGCGCCGCGGCGCGCCGGTTCATGGCCGGGCCTTTGCCGTGGCGGCCGGCTGCGCGCCCACGATGACGGTCACCATGCGCTCGGGCTGCAGCTTGCGCTGCAGGGCGGCGCGGATGTCGGCCACGGTGAGGGCCTCCACGCGGTCGGTCCAGTGCTCCAGGTAGTCCAGCGGCAGGTCGTTCCAGGCGATGTTGACCACGTTGGCCAGCAGCTTGCGGTTGCTGTCGATGCGCAGTGCAAAGCCGCCGACGAGGTTGTCCTTGGCGGCGCGCAGTTCGGCCTCGGTGGGTCCTTCGGCCACGAAGCGCGCGAGCACGTCGCGCGTGACCTGCACGGCCTGGGCGGCCTGATCGGGCCGGGTCTGCAGGCCGACGACGAAGGCCCCGGCGTTCAGGCCAGGCGAGAAGCTGCTGCCCACGCTGTAGGAAAGGCCGCGCTTCTCGCGCACCTCATTGGTCAGGCGCGAGGTGAAGCCACTGCCACCCAGGATGTGGTTGCCCACCAGCAACGCGAGGAAGTCCGGATCCCGGCGCACAAAGCCCGGCTGGCCGATGAGCACATGGGCCTGTGCCGAAGCGAAGGGCACATCCACCTGCACGGCGCGTGCCAGCGGCTGCACCTCGGCCACGGGTGGCAACGGCGCGCAGGCCCCGGCCTGGGGCGCAGGCAGGCGCGACAGCAGCGTCTGCACCAACGTTTGCGCCTGGGAACGCGTGAGGGCTCCCACGATGCTCACCCGCGCACGGCAGGCCTGCAGGTACTGGGCATGGAAAGCCTGCAGATCGGCCGGCTGGATGTTGTTCAGTGTCTCGGCCGTGGCGCGCTGGCCGTAAGGGTGGCCGCCGAACACTGCGGCGTTGAAGGCCTTGCTGGCCACGGTGCCGGGGCGTGTGTCGGCCTCCTTGATGGCGGCGCTCCAGCGCGCCCGCTCGCGCTGCCACACGTCCGGTGCATAGCTGGGCTGGCCCAGCTGGCGCGCGGCCAGGCGCGCGGCACGGTCCAGCAAGTCGGGCTCGGTCAGCGAGCGCAGCGAGAACGCCAGGCCGTCGCGCTCGGCGCCCGCCTCGAAGCTGGCGCCCAGGTCGGCCCAGGCCTCGCCCAGGTCGTTCTCGTCCATCGGGGGCTCGTTCGGCCCGCCCGCGGTCACGCCTTTGGAGCTCATGAGCGCGGCCGCCGCGGCCAGGCCCGCCTGGGCCGCAGGGTCGCGGCGCGCGCCGGCATCGAAGTCCACCTGCACATCCACCATGGGAATGGCCGGGCTTTCCACCAGCCACACGCGCGCGCCGCTGGGCTCGGTCCAGTGCTGGATGGGCAGCAGCGCCCACGCGGATTGGGTATAAAAAATGGCTCCAGCGCTTATCAGAAAGGCGCGAGCAGCTATCGTTTTAAGAGTTTTGTACATCGCTGACACCTTGGCTCAATGCACGCGGCCACCGGCAGCGTCGGGTGCTGGGGCGGCACGCTTGGTGCCTGCCGCCACGGGCTGGGGCAGCAGCGTGGCAACGGTGAGCTGATCGTCGCCGAAGTAACGCGCCGCCACGGATTGCACCTGCTGCGGCGTGACCGCGCGCAGCAGCTTGAGCATGCGCTCGTCCGCGTCCAGCGGCAGGCCCTGCACCCAGTTGCTGCCCAGATCGCTGGCCTGGCTGTAAAGCGAATCGCGCGCGTAGATGGTGGAGGCCGCCCACTGCGTTTTCACGCGCGAGAGCTCGGCCTCGCTCACGCCCTCGCGCGCCACGCGGGCCACCTCGGCGCGCAGCGCCTCCTCGACCTGGGCCGAGGTCTTGCCCGCGGCGGGCACGCCGGTCATGAGAAACAGCGCCGGTCCGCGCCCGAGGATGGACGCCTGGCTGTCCGCGCCGTCGGCCACACGGTCCGCACCCTGCGTGAGGGCTCGCTCCAGGCGCGCGCCGTCGTAGCCGCTGAGCACGGCCGACAGCACCAGCAGCGCCAGGCCGTCACGGTCGGCATCGGTCATGTCCTCCAGGCGCGTGACACCCGGCACGCGGAAGGCCAGCGCCACGTAGGCCTGCTCGGCCGGCGCCTTGAAGGCGATGCGGCGCAGGCCCTGCTGCGCCGGCTCGGTGCGCGGCTTGCGCGCCGGCAGGGCACGTGCGGGAATGGTGCCGTAGGTCTTCTCCGCCAGGGCCAGCACCTGCGCCGGGTCCACGTCGCCCGCCACCACCACGGCGGCATTGCCGGGCACGTACCAGTCGCGGTAAAAGCGGCGCACGTCGTCGGGGGTCATGGAGTCCAGATCGCTCATCCAGCCCACCACCGGGCGACGGTAGGGCGAAGCGATGAAGGTGGAGGCGAACAGCTGCTCGATGAGCGCGGCGCGCGGCTGGTCCTCGGTGCGCATGCGGCGCTCTTCCTTGACGACCTCGATCTCCTTGGTGAACTCCGCGTCGGGCCACTGGTTGTGGGCGAAGCGGTCGGATTCGAGCTGCATCACGTCGGCCAGCCGCCCGGCCGGGATCTGCTGGTAGTAGCCGGTGTAGTCGCGGCTGGTGAAGGCGTTCTCCTGCCCGCCCAGCGCCGCCACGCGGCGCGAGAACTCGCCCGGCGGCACGGCCTTCGAGCCCTTGAACATCATGTGCTCCAGCACATGCGCCACGCCCGAGGTGCCGTCCACCTCGTCCATGGCGCCTACGCGCAACCAGACCATGTGCACCGCCGTGGGCGCGCGCCGGTCGGGCTGCACGATGAGCTGCATGCCGTTCTTCAGGGTGAATTGCTGCGCACCGCTGGCCGTGGTGGCCTGGGCGTGCGCCGCCGCGGCAGACGCAGCAGGTTGGGATACATGCGCCGGGTTTTGCGCCCAGGCGTGCAGACAGGCCAGCAGGCCCACAAGGGTGATAGCGCGTTTCATAGAATGGCTGCGATTCTAAGAACCCGCCAATGTTCAGTTTTTTCAAGAAAAAATCGCCCGCCCCCGCCGAACCCGCCCTTGCACCCGAGGACGTGGCCAGCCCTGCGGCGCCGCCCGCAGCCGACGCCCCCGCCAGTGGCGGAGCATTCGGCTGGCTGCGCAAGCCCTTTGGCGCAGGCGCCACCAGCGTGGCGGAGCCGGCTGCCCCTTCGGCCGGCGCCCCCGCAGCCATCGACGTGCCCCTTGCCGTCCCCGAGCCCACCCCGAAGCCCGGGGGCGCACGCCAGGGCTGGATGGACCGGCTGAAATCCGGCCTGCGCAAGACCGGCAGCAGCATCGCGACCGTCTTCACGGGCACGCAGATCAACGACGCGCTGTACGACGAACTGGAGGAAGCCCTGCTCATGGCCGACACCGGGGTGAAAGCCACACAGCACCTGCTGGAGGACCTCAAGCGCCGCGTGAAAGAGACCAAGACCACCGAGCCTGCTGCCGTAAAGGGACTGCTGGCCGATGCGCTGGCCGACCTGCTGCGGCCGCTGGAAAAGCCGCTGGTGATCGGCGAGCACACACCCACCGTGATCATGGTGGCCGGCGTGAACGGCGCGGGCAAGACCACCTCCATCGGCAAGCTCACCAAGCACCTGGCCGACCATGGCGAGAGCGTGCTGCTGGCCGCCGCCGATACCTTCCGCGCCGCGGCGCGCGAGCAGTTGGGTGTCTGGGCCACGCGCAACACGGTGGAGATCGTCAGCCAGGAAGGGGGCGACCCTGCCGCCGTGAGCTTTGACGCCGTTACCGCCGGCCGCGCGCGCGGCAAAGATGTGGTGCTGGTGGACACCGCCGGCCGCCTGCCTACGCAGCTGCACCTGATGGAAGAGCTGAAGAAGATCCGCCGCGTGGTCACCAAGGCCGATGCCAGCGCCCCGCACGAGGTGCTACTGGTGATCGACGGCAACACCGGCCAGAACGCCCTGGCGCAGGTGCGCGCGTTCGACGACGCGCTTCAACTCACCGGCCTGATCGTCACCAAACTGGACGGCACGGCCAAGGGCGGCGTGCTGGCCGCCATCGCGCAGGAGCGGCCCGTGCCCGTGTACTTCATTGGCGTGGGCGAGAAAGTGGAAGACCTGGAGACCTTCAGCGCACGCGAATTCGCCCAGGCCCTGCTGACCTGAGATAGTTACCCCCTGTGGGCGGATGCAGGCGGCATCCGCCAGCCATTGCTTCAACGCGGCGCTTGAGCAGGCCCGGCTATCGAGGCCGGGTCCACCTGCTGCGCCACCCACAGCACATAGTCCTGCTCTGCCTGCACGGCATGGGTGAGCAGTTGCGGCACTTCGTAGGGGTGCTGGGCACGCAGCCAGTCCCGCAAGGCGGGCGCGGCAGACAACAGCGTCTTGCACACCAGCCGCCACTCTGCTTCCGCCTGCTGCACCCCCTGCCAGACATAGTGCGAGGTGATGGCCTCCACCTGCACGCAGGCGGCCAGGCGCGCCTGGACAGCGCCGCTGGCCAGTCGGTGTGCGGCGGCGGCGTCGCCCACGGTGGTGGTCACAACGGCGATCTGGGCGTCTGGGGAAGATGTCATGATCGAAGTCTGGCACAAGGCGTAACTGCACAACGGCCCTTGACGCGCGGGGAAGCAGCCGCACCTGCGTTTTAAGGGCCGTCGTTGCGCCTCTTGGTGGTTATTTCCTACATCCGTAGGGGAACTATGCCTTTAGCACTCTATCCAATGGAGTGCTAATATGATTTGCATGGAAGAAAGGACTACCGATATGGCACTCCAGACTGCAACCTCCGTGACGACCCTCTCGCCCGCGAACCCGTGGGCGCTGGTTCCCCCGCTGGGCAACCTGGACGCCTATATCTCCGCCGTCAACCGCCTTCCCCTGCTCACGCAGGAGGAGGAGCAGCGCTACGCGCGCCAGCTCAAGGATGACAACAATGTCGAGGCTGCCAGCCGCCTGGTGCTGTCGCACCTGCGCCTGGTCGTGTCCATCTCGCGCCAGTACCTGGGTTACGGCCTGCCGCATGGCGACCTCATCCAGGAGGGCAACGTGGGCCTGATGAAGGCCGTCAAGCGCTTTGACCCTGACCAGGGCGTTCGCCTGGTGAGCTACGCCATGCATTGGATCAAGGCCGAGATCCACGAGTACATCCTGAAGAACTGGCGCATGGTCAAGGTGGCAACGACCAAGGCGCAGCGCAAGCTGTTCTTCAACCTGCGCTCCATGAAGCAGGGCTTCAAGGCCGACGCGCTGGACGCCGACACGCACCGCGAGACCTTATCCGACCACGAGATCGACTTGGTGGCCGAGCAGCTCAACGTGAAGCGCGAGGAAGTCATCGAGATGGAAACGCGCCTGTCCGGTGGCGACGTGCTGCTGGACCCCGCTCCCAGCGACGACGGCGAGCAGGCCTTTGGCCCCATCGCCTACCTCGCCGACGCGGGCCATGAGCCCACCGCCATGATCGAGTCGCGCCAGCGTGACGCGCTGGCCACGGACGGTATTGCCACCGCCCTGGACAGCCTGGACGCACGCAGCCGCCGCATCGTGGAGCAGCGCTGGCTGCAGGTGAACGACGATGGCTCGGGCGGCATGACACTGCACGAGTTGGCGGCCGAGTACGGCGTGAGCGCGGAGCGCATCCGCCAGATCGAGGTGGCCGCCATGAAAAAGATGAAGAAGGCGCTGGCCGAGTACGCCTGAGCCTTCGCCCAGCAGCCCGGATCGCGGGCAGATAATCCAGGCGCGCAGCCCTCACCGGCTACGCGCCTTTTTCTTTGCCGGCGGGGCCGCACCTGGCTGCCCGGCCCAGACCTGGAGATCGCCACCCATGTTCCCCCACCCCCTCGCCCGCCGCGGCCTGCTGGCACTGGCCCTGGCTTCGGCCTGCGGCGCCGCCGTGGCCCAGAAGGATGCCGCGCCCGCCACCCCCGGCTGGCCCGCCAAGCCCCTGCGCATCATCGTGGGCTTCCCACCGGGTTCTTCGCCCGACCTGACGGCGCGCACCTTCTCCGAGCCACTGTCCCAGGCCCTGGGCCAACCCGTGGTCGTGGAAAACAAGGTGGGTGCGGGCGGCAACATCGGCGCCGATGCGGTCGCCAAGGCGCAGGACGGCCACACCATCGGCCTGTTCATCAACGGCAACCTGACGATCGCCAAGCTGCTCAACGCGCACGTGCCCTACGACCCCATGAAGGACTTCGCGCCGCTGTCGCTGATCGGCGTATCGCCCCTGGTCCTGACCGCTCCCGTAAACCAGCCCGACGTGCCCGCGGGCGCCGACGCACGCGCCTTCTTGCAGGCCGCGCGCACCGCGGGCGACCGCTGGAGCTACGGCACCCCCGGCGTGGGCACCGTAGGCCACCTGGGCACCGAGCTGCTCAAGGCGCGCACCGGCATTGCACCGGTGCACGTACCCTACCCCGGCTACCCGCAGGTAGCCACCGCCATGCTGGGTGGCCAGTTGCAAATGGCGCTGCTGCCGCCCGCGCTCGCGCAGGCCCAGGCACGGGCGGGCAAGCTGCGCCTGATCGGCGTGACCTCCGCGGGCCGCAGCACGCTGGCGCCTGAGGTGCCCAGCCTGGCGGAGGCCGGCGTGCACGACTTCCAGCTGGAGATCTGGAACGCCTTTGCCGCACCCGCGTCCATGCCCGCCCCGGTGCGCGCACGGCTGTCCCGCGTGATCGGCGAGATCGCCCGCAGCCCGGAAGTGCGCGCCAAGCTGTTCCAGCAGGGCTGGCAGGCCATTGGCTCGTCGGCCGAGGGGCTGGCCAACCGGATCCAGGCCGACACGGCCACCATGAGCCGCGTCATCCGCGAACAGGGCATCCGCGCCGAGTGACCGCGCACCGCCGCAGCGCGGCGGCCACGCCGGTAAGGGCCGGCCGGGGGCGCGGCCGGGGGCGCGCAGTGCAGGCACTTGGTCCCAAACGTTGACCTAGGTCACGGGGCAGGACGGCCCCGCCTTGCACACTCTCCGCCAATCCCCAGCACTCGAGGCCGTTGACCGGCCCTCCGCGAGGCGCTACGGTATTCATAGCTTCCATCGCTTACCAGACAAGCGCTGAAGCCCATTTTGGCTTGTACTCATGACCGACCATCCGTCCTCCGGCGGCCATACCTGCAACGACTGCGCCTGCCAGCAGCAGTGCCTGCTGGGCCGCCTGGACCCGCAAACGCGCGCGGGCTGGCGCGGGCACCTGACGGAACGGCACTTTCGCAAGGGCGAGATGCTGCAGCGCCAGGGCGAGAGCATCCACAGTGTGCAGGTGGTCAAGATCGGTACGCTGCTGGTGCAACGCCGCGGCGACGATGGAGTGGAGCACCCCGTAGGCATGGCGGGCTGCTGCGAGGCCCTGGGCGCCCCCGCGCTGCTGCAGCAGCCGGCGGACCTGTCCTACGTGGCGGTCACGCCGGGGCGCGTCTGCCAACTGGACCTGGCGCCCCTGCTGGGGGCCGGTCGCCAGTTCCAAGGCGAATTCCTGCTGGAACTGGCGCGCGAACAACTGAACGCCAACGCGCGCCTGGCCGACTGGGGCCGCATCGCCCGCATCCGCGGCGTGGTGGGCCAACTGGCGGGCGCGCTGCTGCAACTGGCCGAGCTGCAGCGCAGCACGCTGGTGCGCCTGCCCAGCCATACGGTGCTGGCTGCCCTGCTCGCCACCACGCGCGAGTCCGTGGCGCGCGCCCTGGCGCTGCTGGCGCAGGAGCAAGGCGTGCTGCGGCGCGACCGCTGGCACTGCGAGATCCAGCGCGCGCCGCTGCTGGCGCTCACGCGCGGCGGCCGCCGCTCGGCGGCCAACCTGTACCAGGCGCGTGCGGCTGCGCGCACCACCCCTGCGGCGCAAGCGCCGGTGCACGCCGCGCTGTAAGCCAGCGTCGCTGCCGGCACCTCAGCCCAGCGCACCTTCCGCCGCCACGTCGGCACCGGCCGCGTACAGCAGGGCCACGTCGTCGGGCGCCAGCGCCTTGGCAAACAGCCAGCCCTGGTAGCAGGCGCACTGCATCTCGCGCAAAAACTGCAGCTGCTCGTGCGTTTCCACGCCCTCCACGACCACCCGCAGCCCCATGGTGTGCGCCAGCGCGACCACGGCGCGCACCAGCGTGGTGTCGCCTCCGCTGGCAGGCACGTTGCGCATGAATTCCCGGTCCACCTTGATGTGCGACACCGGCAGGCGCTTGAGGTAGGCCAGCGACGAGTGGCCCGTGCCGAAGTCGTCCAGCGCCACGGCCACGCCCAGCGCGCGCAGCTCGTTCAGCACCTGGCAGGCCTGCTCGGGGTCGGCCAGGGCTTCCGACTCGGTCACCTCCAGTTCCAGCAACTCGGGCGGGACATGGTGGATGCGCAGGTTGCGCGCCACCTGCTCGACGAGGTCTGTCTGCCGCAGCTGCTGGGCGGACAGGTTCACTGCCACGCGCAAACGCATGCCCTGGCGCTCCCACGCCGCGATCTGGCGACAGGCCGCGGCCATGACCCAGGCGCCCAACTCCAGGATCAGTCCCGTGGCCTCCGCCACGGGCACGAAGCGCTCGGGCGACACCTCGCCCAGCTGCGGGTCGTGCCAGCGCAGCAGGGCCTCCACACCCACCATGCGGTTGGTGGCCACATCGACCTGCGGCTGGTAATGCAGCGTCAGCCCGCCGTAGGCCAGGGCCAGCTTGAGCCGGTCGTGCAACTGGATCTTCTCGGCCATCTTGCGGCCCATGGACGGAGCGTAGAACGCGAAGTTGGCGCGCCCGCGGTGCTTGGCGTGGTACATGGCCATGTCGGCATAGCGCAGCAACGTGGCGGCGTCGCCCGCATCCTGCGGGCACAGCGCGATGCCCATGCTGGCGCCGAAGTTCAGTTCGAACCCCTGCACGCGGCAGGGCACGCACAGCGCCTGCATCAGCCGCGCGGCCACGCCCTCGGCCTGCGCGGCGCAGGCCACACCGGGCAACAGCACGGTGAACTCGTCGCCGCCCAGGCGCGCAAGGATGTCGCCCGTGCCCAGCGCACCCCGCAGGCGCCGCGCAACCTCCTGCAGCACCTGGTCGCCGGCGGCATGGCCGTAGCCATCGTTGATGGCTTTGAAGTCGTCCAGATCGAGCAGCAGCAGCGCGAAGGGCGGGCTTTGCGCTCCCGCCTGCTCCGCGATCGCCTGTTCCAGCCGCTGGCCGAACTTCCAGCGGTTGAGCAGGCCGGTCAGCGTGTCGTGCGTGGCCTGGTAGTGCATGCGCGCCTCCAGGCGCCGCAGGTCGGAGACGTCGCGCACAAAAGCCACCACCGTACCCCCGTGGGAGGAGGAATGGCCGAGGGCGATGTCCACCGGCACCTGGCTACCGTCGCGTCGCTGCAACCACAGGTCGCGCCCCATGCCCATGGGCCGGCGGCTGGGAGACTGGTGGTAGCGCTGCATATGCTGGCCATGCTCGGGCCGCGCGTGCACCGGCACCAGCAGGTCGATGGACTGGCCGCACAACTGCGCGTTGGTGTAGCCGCTGATGGTCTCCATGGGGGCGTTGACCATGAGGATGCGGCCCTGTCGGTCGGCCAGCACGATGCCGTCGGGCGCCGCATCCATGGCAGCGCGCTCCAGCGTTCCCGCGCTCAGGCTGCCGATGCGCTGCAGGAAGGCCGCCGCACTGTCGTCGGCGGCGTCATCGGTCCGATGGGGCGGCGGGTGCGTCACGCCGTCCTCGGACCGGGGGCGGGCGGCAGGGGCAAAGGAATCCATGGCGCGTCGGTAGGGCGTCGGTAGGTTGAGGCCGTGGCCGGCGCCTGCGCCATCACCGTCGATGCGCCTGGCGGCCAGCCACTGTGCACTCTAGGCAGGCGCGACGCTCTCCTGGCGCCTATCGCCACCCAAGGTGACGCACACGTCAATTCAGGCCCTACGGGCAATGTGGTTTTTGCCACACGCCAGCCCCTGGGCGCGTGGAGCGCGTGGAATCAGCGGGTTTCGTCCAGCAGAGCGCGCACGTCGGCCGCCAGGCTCTGTGCCCCACTGCCGTAGCGGTGGTACACGCGCAGGCGGCCGGCAGGGTCATAGACATAGCTGCCGGCGGAATGGTCCATGGTGTAGCTCGTGGGGGTCTGGCCCTCCACGCGCTTGTAGTAGATCTTGAAGTCCTTGGCCACGGCGGCCAGTTGCTCGGGCGTGCCGCGCAGCGCGAGGAAGCTGGGATCGAAGTTGGCCATGTAGGCCTTGAGTACCTCGGGCGTGTCGCGCTCGGGGTCCACGCTGACGAAGATGCCTTGCAGCTTGTCGCCGTCCGCGCCCAGGGCGCGCTTGACGTCGGCCAGTTCGGACATCGACGTGGGGCAAACGTCCGGGCATTGCGTGTAGCCGAAGAACACCACCACCACCTTGCCCGCGAAGTCCTTGAGGCTGCGCGGCTGGCCGTTGTGGTCGGTCAACTGCAGGTCGCGCGCGTACTCGGCACCCGTGAGGTCCACCCCCTGGAACTTGGGCGCCTTCGGAGAACACGCGGCAAAAGTGCCTGCAACGCCCATCCAGAGAGCGCCAGCAGCTATTTTTTTCAGAGCATCACGTTTATCCATAAGCTTGCTTCACAGGAGGTAGTGGTCCACCAGCAGCGCCGCGAACAGCAGGCTCAGGTGGATCAGCGAGAAACGAAAGGTCTTGCGCGCCAGCGTGTCGGAGTAGTCGCGCCACAGCCGGAAGCCGTACAGGCAAAAGCCCGCGCTCAGCACCACGGCGGCTGCAAGGTAGATCCACGAACTCATACCGTACACGAAAGGCATGAGGCAGCCTGCGAACAGGATCAAGGTATAGAGAAACACCTGCAGGCGCGTGAACTCGTTGCCGTGGGTGACGGGCAGCATGGGCAGGCCGGACTTGCGATAGTCCTCCACGCGGTACAGCGCCAGTGCCCAGAAGTGTGGCGGCGTCCACAGGAAAATGATGAGGAACAGGATCAGTGCCTCGGGGCCCACCTCGCCAGTCATCGCGGCCCAGCCCAGCACGGGCGGCATGGCGCCGCTGGCGCCGCCGATCACGATGTTCTGCGGCGTGAGCGGCTTGAGGATCACCGTGTAGATCACCGCATAGCCGACAAACGTGGCGAACGTCAGCCACATGGTCAGCGGGTTGACCCACCAGTACAGCAGCGCCGAGCCCGCCGCGCACAGCAGCGCCGAGAACAGCAGCGTCTGCGTGTTGGACAGCTCGCCCTTGGCCGTGGGGCGCCAGGCCGTGCGCTTCATCTTGGCGTCGATGCCCTGCTCCACGATGCAGTTGAACGCCGCCGCCGCACCAGCCACGAGCCAGATGCCCGCGCTGGCCACGGCCATCAACGCCCACTGCGCGCCGCTGGGCATGCCCGGCACGGCCAGCACCATGCCGATGAAGGCGCAGAACACGATGAGCTGCACCACACGCGGCTTGGTCAGCGCGTAGAACTGGGACAGCCGCGACGGCAGAGCGCGCGGCGCTGCGGCGGCGGGGGCGGGAGCAGGAGCGGCACTCATGCGGAAACTCTCTCGACGGAATCGGCACCGGCGCGCGGCTGCGAAGCCGTGGCGCCGGCGGTGCCGCGGCTGGCCGTGAGCGCCCAGGTCAGCACCACCACCAACGCGGCAGCGCCGCCCGTGTGCAGCACGGCGGCCACCAGCGGCCAGTCCAGCACCACGTTGGACAGGCCGGTGACAAACTGCAGCAGCGCCAGGCCTGCGAGCCAGCGCGCCGGGTCGCGCAACACGCCCGCGCGGCGCAGGCGCCAGGCCAGCACCACCAGCGCCGCCAGCACCAGGTAGGCCGCGAGCCGGTGCACGTAATGGATGGCCGTGAGCCCGGCGAAGCTGATGTGGCTGCCGTCCTGCAGCAGGCCCAGCGCGCGCCAGACCTGAAAGCCCTCGGCAAACGCCATGTCGGGCCACCAGCTGCCCTGGCACTGCGGGAAAGTGGTGCAGGCCAGCACCGCGTAATTGGTGCTGACCCAGCCCCCCAGCACGACCTGCAGCGCCACCAGCGCCGCCGTCACGCCCAGCAGCCAGCGCAGGCCGCGTGGCAGCGCCACGGGCACCACGCCCTGCGTCATCTGCGTCTGGCGCACGGCCTGCACGCACAGCAGCGCCAACAGCACCAGCCCGCCGATGAGGTGTAGCGTGACGATGGCCGGGAACAGCTTCATGGTCACCGTGAGCGCGCCGAAAGCGCCCTGCAGGCACACCCACACCAGCGTGGCGGTGGGCCACCAGGGGCTCAGCGCGGGCGCCGCCCCTGCCAACTGAGGCAACTGTGCGGCTGCGCGGCGTTGGCGCCACGCGCCCACGGTGAGCGCGATGATCAGCACGCCCACGCCGGTGGCAAGGTAACGGTGGATCATCTCCACCCAGGCCTTGCCGTGGGTGACGGGGCCGGTGGGCATGGCTTCCTGTGCGGCGGAGATCTCCGCACGCGCGCCCACCGGGCTGGCGTTGCCGTAGCAGCCCGGCCAGTCGGGGCAGCCCAGGCCGGAGTCCGTCAGACGCGTGAAGGCGCCGAACAGCACCAGGTCGAAGGTGAGGAACAGCGTGAGCACGGTGAGCGCCTGCAGACGCCGCACCGGTGTGCCGCCCCGCCCGCGCCACCACACCCAGGCCAGCGGGCCCAGGGCGATCACGATGCCCAGGGCCATCAGCTCCAGGGCCGGCGCCAGGTCGTACAGCGGCTGCATGTCCGTCACGGGGCCTCCTGCAAGCGGCCCGGCTGGTCCCATGATGCTGAGGCGCGCAGCAGCCGGTCCAGGTCGCGCTTGGCCTTGGCCGCGCCAGCGCGGTCCAGCCGCGCGGGAAAGCGCATCATCCAGTGGCCCTGCGGGTCTACGACGTACAGGTGTTCTTCCAGCGTATGGCCGGGCGCGGGTTGCAGCCAGGTGGCCAAGGTGGCGGCATCCACGCGGCGCACGGTGGCGCCCTGCAGGCCGGGGGCGATCTCCGCCGGGGGCACGGCGCCGTCGGACACCAGCCAGACCCAGTCCATGCGCTCCTTCTCGCGGCCCATGGTTTCGCGCAACTGGCGCTGCAGGTACAGGTTGTTGCGGCAGCCGTCGTCGCAGGCGCCGGGTGCGACGCTCACCAGCAGCCACTGGCCACGCAGCTCGCCCAGCGTATGCGCCGTGCCGTCCAATGCGGTGGCTGCGGCCTGCGCGGGCAAGGCGCGCTGGGGTTCGATGAGCTCACCAAAGTTGCGCCGGCCCTCGGGACGCAGCACGTAATAGGTGAAGTACGAAGCGATCACGGGCGCCGCGCACACCAGCAACAGCCCCAGCATCTGCCAGCGGCCGCTGCGCGAGCGCTGCAGCGCCGCCATGGCATCGCCGGCCTGGGGCAGGCTGTGCACCGTGAGGCCCAGCGGCTGCTGGCCGCCGGTCTCAGGCACCACGCTGGCGGCCTGGGCGAAGGAAGCGTCGGACGAATTGGAACCAGACATAGAGGATTGCCACCAGGCAGCAAAGCCCGAACCATTGGAATGCGTAGCCGTAATGCTTGTCGACGCCGCTGTCGATGGGCGCCCAGTCGCGCTGCAGCCCGTCGCTGGCGGCGCCGGTCTGCACGACGGTCAGGGGCGCCAGCGCCAGGCCGGTCTCGGCCCCATAGGCGGCCAGGTCCAGATTCTGCCGGATGCGCGAAGACCCCTCGCCCTGGGCGGTGGGGGTGAACTCGTACAGCCGCGCCGGCGGGCCAGCGAGCCGCCCCTCCAACTGCACTGGTCCGGCAGGGGTGGTGATCTCCGGCAGGCGCGTGCGCTCCAGGAAGTTGCGCGGCGCCCAGCCGCGCTGCACCAGCACCACGCGCGGGCTGTCCGCCAGTTGCAGGGGCGTGAACACGAAAAAGCCCGGACGCCCGTACATCTGGCGGTTCTCCAGGAACACCGTGGCCTCGGGCAGCCACTGGCCGCGCAGCTCGGCGCGGCGGTGCAGCAGCGGCGCGGTGGCCTCCTGCGATGCCGACTGCAGCGCCTGTGCCAGTTCGGCACCCTGCAGCGGTGCGCGGGACTGGCGTTCGTCCATGGCCGCCTGCAGCGCGGTCTTCTGCGCGGCACGCGATAGCTGCCAGCGGCCCAGGGACGCGGTCACCACCATGGCGACCAGCGCCGCGAGGGTCACCAGCCAGAAGCGCAGGCCGAAGGGTTGTCGGGCAGGGTTCACCGGATAATGGGCCTCATGAAGATTCTGGTGGCATTGGCGTTTCTCGCCATCATCGCAAGCCTGGGCTCGGCGCTGTTTTTCATGATGCGCGGCAAGGGCGACGACCAGCAGCAGGGCAAGCGCATGGCCCGCGCGCTGGGGCTGCGCGTGGGGCTGTCCATCGTGCTGTTCCTGTGCCTGCTGCTGGCCTGGAAGCTGGGGTACATCCAGCCAACCGGGCTGCCCGCCGCAGTGCGCTGAGGCGCACGCCGATGGCCATCAAAAAAGTGAGCGCCTTGCGCTTGGTGCACAGGGCTTTCAATAGTATTTATATCCAAAGTGCTTATCTATCAAGCGCAGGCAGCTCCTGTTTTTGAAGCAACCACCTCCGCGTAAAAAAAGCGCCTTGCGGCGCTTTTTCCCGATCCGGAGACGGGATTACATCCAATACACCAGGATGTACAGGCCCAGCCAGACCACGTCCACGAAGTGCCAGTACCAGGCCGCGCCCTCGAAGCCGAAGTGGCGCTCGGCCGTGAAGTGGCCGCTGTGCAGGCGCAGCGTGATGAACAGCAGCATCAGCATGCCCACGAACACGTGGAAACCGTGAAAGCCCGTGAGCATGAAGAAGGTGGAACCGAACACGCCTGAGGTGAGCTTGAGGTTCAGGTCGGTGTAGAGGTGAAAGTACTCGTAGCCCTGCACGCACAAAAAGACAAAGCCCAGGAGCACCGTGGCCCACATGAAGGCGATGGTCTTGGCGCGCTGGCCTTCGCGCAGCGCATGGTGGGCGATGGTGAGCGTGACGCCCGACGTCAGCAGCAGCGCGGTGTTGATGGTGGGCAGCCAGAATGGGCCCACGGTCTGGAACGGCTCCACGGTGTTGGCCGGCGAGGCGGTCGCCCCGGCCGCCAGGCTGGGCCAGACCGCCTTGAAGTCGGGCCACAGCAGCGCGTTGTCCAGGCTGCCCAGGGCCGGCACGGAGTGCGCACGCGCCCACCACAGCGCGGTGAAGAAAGCGCCGAAGAACATCACCTCCGAGAAGATGAACCAGCTCATGCTCCAGCGGTACGAGATGTCGATCTTGCGGCCATACAGCCCGCCCTCGCTCTCGCGCGCAGCATCGCGGAACCACTGGTACAGCACGAACAGCCACCACGCCAGGCCGAAGGCCAGCGAATACTTGCCCCAGTCATGGCCGTTGATCCACTGGCTCGCGCCGAGGAGGACAAAGAACAACCCCGCCGCCGCCAGCACGGGGTGGCGAGACTCCGCGGGGACGTAGTAGTAAGGCGTCGTGCCGTGGGTAGATGCACTCATTTCAGCTCCTCGTTCTCAAAGTTCTCGGTTGTCTCGTTGTTATCAGCGGCGGCAGGCCTCAAGCAATCCAGTTCACCAGTCCGATCAGCAGCAGCACCAGCACAAACAGAGCGACCAATCCCACGAACACGATGTGCAGCGGCTGCAGCATCTCCTGGTCGCGCTGGTACTGATCCCCCTTGCGCAACCCGATCAGCGACCATGCCACGGCACGCAGGGTGCGCAACAGCGATCCCTTGCGCGGCGGACGCGGGGGCGTGGGGCTCATGAACCGGCCTCCGCGGAAGTCGCCGGCAGTGCGGCGGCCGTGGACTGGGGCGCGGCCGGCGTCTTGCCGCCGACTTCGAAGAAGGTGTAGGACAGCGTGATCGTGGTGACGTCCTTGGACAGGCGCGGGTCGATCACGAAGGCCACGGGCCATTCCTTCTTCTCGCCGGGCTCCAGGGTGTATTGGTTGAAGCAGAAGCACTCCAGCTTGGTGAAGTGGGCGGCCGCCTGGCGCGGCGCATAGCTGGGGATGGCCTGCGCGGCCATGCGGCGGTCCTGCACGTTCTGGAACTCGTACATCACCGTGGCCAGCTCGCCCGGGTGCACCTGCACGGAGCGCTGCGCGGGCCGGAACTGCCACGGACCACGCGCGTTCGCATCGAACTCCACAGTGATGAGGCGGGTCTTGTCCACCTGGCTGTTGGCGGGCACCTGGGCGTTGCGGCCGGCCGTGCCGTTGCCGGGCACCTGCCGCTCCGACAGCGACAAGATGTTGATGCCCGTCATCTCGCAAATGTGCTTGTAGATCGGGATCAGCACGTAGCCGAAGGCGAACATGCCGATCGTCACCACGGCCAGCTTGCCCACCATCTTCAGGTTCTCGCTACGCGCACCCATGGTCCCGCCCTTTCGTCAATGCAGCCAGGCGATCTTCACCATGAATCCGATGAAGAACACCGCCGCCACCGACGCCAGGATCAGCGCCATGCGCAGGTTGGATTTTTTTTGCTCCGGCGTGGTCATGGCGATCTCCCGCAATGTCAGCCGATCACCCGCGTGGCCGTAGCGTCCAGCTTGGGCGGCACTTCAAAGGTGTGGAATGGCGCGGGCGACGGCACTTCCCATTCGAGGCCTTCAGCGGCTTCCCAGGGCTTTTGCGGCGCCTTCACGCCCCGCCCGCGCATGGCCGGCAGCACGACGAACAGGAAGAAGTACACCTGCATCAGTCCAAAGCCCAGTGCCCCGACGGACGCCAGCGCGTTGAAGTCGGCAAACTGCATGGGGTAGTCGGCATAGCGGCGCGGCATGCCCGCCAACCCCAGAAAGTGCATGGGGAAGAAGGTGATGTTGAAGGTGATCAGCGAGCCCCAGAAGTGGATCTTGCCGCGCGTCTCCGAGTACATGATGCCCGTCCACTTGGGGCTCCAGTAGTAGTAGGCCGAGAACATGGCGAACAACGAACCGGCCACCAGCACGTAGTGGAAGTGGGCCACCACGTAGTAGGTATCCTGCAGCTGGATATCGATCGGCGCCATGGCCAGGATCAGGCCCGTGAAGCCGCCGATGGTGAACACGAAGATGAAGCCCACGGCCCAGAGCATGGGCGTTTCGAAGGTCATGGAGCCGCGCCACATGGTGGCCACCCAGTTGAAAATCTTCACCGCCGTGGGTACCGAGATCAGCATGGTGGCGTACATGAAGAACAGCTGGCCCGTCACCGGCATGCCGGTGGTGAACATGTGGTGCGCCCAGACGATGAAGCTCAGGATGGCAATCGACGAGGTGGCATACACCATCGACGCATAGCCGAACAGCTTTTTGCGGCTGAACGCCGGCACCACCTGGCTGACGATGCCAAAGGCCGGCAAGATCATGATGTACACCTCGGGGTGGCCAAAGAACCAGAAGATGTGCTGGTACATCACCGGGTCGCCGCCGCCGGCGGGGTTGAAGAAGCTGGTGCCAAAGTGGCGGTCGGTCAGCGTCATGGTGATGGCGCCTGCCAGCACCGGCATCACGGCGATCAGCAGGTAGGCGGTGATCAGCCAGGTCCAGGCGAACATGGGCATCTTCATCAGCGTCATGCCCGGCGCGCGCATGTTCAAAATGGTGACGATGATGTTGATCGCCCCCATGATGGAGCTGGCGCCCATGATGTGCATGGCAAAAATGCCGGCGTCCATGGACGGGCCCATTTGCAGCGTCAGCGGCGCATACAGCGTCCAGCCCGCAGCCGGTGCGCCGCCGGGCATGAAGAACGAGCCCACCAGCAGCAGCGCCGCCGGAATCAGCAGCCAGAAGCTGAAGTTGTTCATGCGCGCAAACGCCATGTCGGACGCGCCAATTTGCAGCGGAATCATCCAGTTCGCAAAGCCCACGAAGGCCGGCATGATGGCGCCGAACACCATGATCAGCCCGTGCATGGTGGTGAGTTGGTTGAACAGCTCGGGGTTCACCACCTGCAGCCCGGGCTGGAACAGCTCGGCACGGATCAGCAGCGCGAGCACGCCGCCGATCATCAGCATGGTGAACGAGAACAGCAGGTACAGCGTCCCGATGTCCTTGTGGTTGGTGGCAAACACCCAACGGCGCCAGCCGGTGGGGCCGTGATGGTGATCACCGTGGTCGTGTGCGTGGCCGCCGGCGTGCCCGTGATTGTCCAGAACTGCGCTCATGTTCGATTCCTCAATGCGTTGGGCGTTGCGGTTCACTTGCCTCGCTGGGCCACGATTTCAGACGGCTGCACCAGCTGACCCGTCTTGTTGGACCAGGCGTTCTTGGTGTAGGTCACCACGGCGGCCAGATCGGTGTCGCTGAGCTGCGCCCAGGCGGGCATGGCGCCGTTGGCAGCGCCCTTGAGCACCACCTGGATCTGCTTGGCGTGGTCGGCGTCTGTGACGATGGCCGAACCGTCCAGCGGCTTGATGGGGCCGGCCCCCTTGCCGTTGGCCTGGTGACAGGCGGCGCAGTTGGCAGCGTAGACCTTCTCGCCGCGCGGCAGCAGCGCGTCCAGCGTCCAGACCTTGCTGGGATCGTCCAGCTTGGCGGCGGCCTTCTTCTTCTCGCCATCCACCCACTGCGTGTATTCCTGTGCGGACACTACCTTGACGTGGATCGGCATGTAGGCGTGCTCCTTGCCGCACAACTCGGCGCACTGGCCGTAGTAGTCACCCACCTTTTCCGCGCGGAACCAGGTGTCGCGCACGAAGCCGGGGATCGCGTCCTGCTTGATGCCGAATGCCGGCACCATGAAGGCGTGGATCACGTCGTTGGCCGTGGTGATCACGCGCACCTTCTTGCCCACCGGCACCACCAGGGGTGCGTCCACCTTCAGCAGGTAGTCGGCTGGCGCGTTGGCCACGTTGCCGCTGTCGGACATCCGGCGATGGCTGCTGTCCAGCGTGGAGATGAAAGACAGGCCCTCGCCCTCGCCCGACAGATAGTCGTAGCCCCACTTCCACTGGTAGCCGGTCACCTTCACCGTGAGGTCGGCATTGGTCGTGTCCTTTTGCGCCACCAGCACCTTGGTGGCCGGCAGGGCCATGAGAACCACGATGATGAAGGGGATCACCGTCCAGACCACCTCGACGGTGACGGACTCGTGGAAATTGGCGGCCTGGGCGCCGCGCGACTTGCGGTGCTTCCAGATCGAATAGAACATCACCGAGAACACGCCGACGAAGATCACCGTGCAGATGATGAGCATCATCCAATGCAGGAAGTGCTGCTCCTCGGCGATCTTGGTCACGGGGGGGTGCAAGTTCAGCTGGTTCACCGCCGGGCCGCCGGGCAGGCTCTGAACCGCATGGGCCGCCGTGCCCACCCATGCTCCGGCCATCAGCAGCCCAGAAGCCAGCTTGTTGGAAATGCTCTTCATAGTTCTCACTTACTTCTAAGCTCCAATTGACCAATCCCTCGGTGCGCGCCTGCGTGGGGTCAGGCGGCGCACAAAGCCATGCGGGCATGCCGTGCACCCGCTTTCACCAATCAGTCCAGACCGCTTTCCTGGCAGCCTGTTGTCTCCGCAATCCAACACGGACTCTCTTGATCGCATTCAGCATGCCCAGCACGGGACATGGCTGCAATACACGTTAGTCCCGAGAGAACACTGCCAAGAAGTGACGCAGAAAGGAGGCCTGAGGGCGCCGCGTGGCGCCATCAGAACTCCAGAAGACGCGACGCCGGCCGCGGGCGACCACCCGATGCAGGCGCGCCAAGAGAGTTCCGAATCTGCAATCTTAAAGAATTGTAGCCTGCATTGATTGAGGTCATTGACAGCGCAAATTGCGCTGCAGCCCCCTCAGCGCGGCAGCGTGCGTCCTGCGTGGAGCATGGCGCGCATGTCCTGCAGCGACACCGCGCTGCTGCCCTCCACGCGCACGCGGGGCGCGGGCTTGAAGGCATGGCCGTAGACGACCTCGAAGGTCAATGCAAGCTGCCCCTCATGGCGAGGATCGGCCAGCCGCTGGGCCAGCGCCTCTTCCAGTCGCTGGCGCCAGTGGCGCCCGCGCAACGCGGGAAAGCGCTGCGGATGCAGGTTGCGCCCCAGGCCGCGCAGCTCCTGCAGCAGCCGCTCGGGCGTGGCAAAGGTGAGCGTGATGCGTTCCATGTCCATGACAGGCTCGGCAAACCCCGCATGCACCAGCATGTCGCCCCAGTCGTGCATGTCGGTCATGGCGTGGCCGGCGGCGGGCCAGCCCAGCTCGGCATACAGCGCGTGCAGCTCGCGCAGCGTGTCAGGGCCCAGGCACGAGAACATCAGATAACCGTCCACCGCCAGTGCCCGATGCCACTGGGTGATCAGCGCCTGCGGGTCCGCCGCCATGTGCAGGGCCATGTTGGACCACAGCATCTGGACGCTGCCCTCGGGCGGCACCCCGAAGCGCGGCGCCGCCGCGGACCAGCGCGCGGGGCTCCACCAGGGCTTTGCGAAGCGCACGCGCGCCAGCGCCTCCCCCGCGGGTGATGAAGTCTCGGTGATATGGCTGGTGGCTTGTTCGAAATGCTGCCCCACCAGGCCATGGCCCTGCACGCCGCCGCGCAGCGGATCCCAGTCGCACCAGGCCTGCGGCGCCTGCACTATCCACTGCAGCCGCTCCTGCATGCGCTGCGCCACCTCTTCGTGCAACCAGGGCGAGACCTCGGGCACCATGGCATGCCAGCGTGCAGCGGCAACCGGGTCGATGGTGGGCGGAAGGTGTTCGGACATGGCGGGCCGCAAATGGCCGCGAGTATATTGAGCCCATGCTATTCACGCATCTGGCCACGCACCTGGCAGGGATATCGCGCGGCCTGGCCCGCATGGGCGCGGCAGTGCCCAGCCGCTGCGCGGTCTGCCATGCCTGGCCCGCGCGCCCCGTGTGCGACGCCTGCCGCATGCAGTTTGCTCCGCCGCTCCCGCGCTGCGCCACCTGCGCGCGGTTGCTGCCCCACGGCGTCGCGCAGTGCGGCGACTGCCTGCGCCACCCTCCGCCGCTGAATGCCTGCGTGGCCGCGGTGAGCTACGCCTTTCCTTGGGCCGACCTGCTGGCCCAGTTCAAGTTCCATGCGGAGCCCGGCTGGGCCGGCGCCCTGGCGCAACTGATGGCGCGTGCCCCAGGCGCGCAGGCAGCGCTGGCCCAGGCCGACCTGGTGTTGCCCGTGCCGCTGTCACCCGAGCGATTGCGCCAGCGCGGCTACAACCAGGCCCTGCTGCTGGCGCGCGCGCTGGGCCATCCACAGGTGCACGCGCGGATGCTGCTGCGCGTGCGCGATACCGAGGCGCAGAGCCACCTGGCGCGTGCCGAACGGCTGCGCAACCTGCGCGGCGCCTTCGTGCCCGACCCGCTGCGGGCCGCGCAACTGGCCGGCAAGCGGGTGCTGCTGGTGGACGACGTGATGACCACCGGCGCCACGCTGCATGCGGCCGCAGCGCCCTTGCGCGATGCGGGTGCGCTGCAGGTCTGCGCGCTGGTGCTGGCCCGCACGCCGTGACGCGCGGGCATGGCCGCCGGTATACGATTCATTACCATCTGCCGCCTCATCCGTCAGCCTGCCACCCGCGGGCCGCCGACAATAGCCACCATGTTTCACATCGTCCTCGTCGAGCCTGAGATTCCGCCCAACACCGGCAACGTGATCCGCCTGGCCGCCAATACCGGCTGCATGCTGCATCTGGTGGAACCGCTGGGCTTCTCCATGGAAGACCCTCTCATGCGCCGCGCGGGACTGGACTACCACGAGTACGCCGAGGTGCGCCGCCACCCGGGCTGGACGGCCCTGCTGCGCGACATGCAGCCCGACCTGTCGCGCATGTTCGCGCTGACCACCCATGGCACGCAGTCGGTGTACGACACGGGCTTCCTGCCAGGCGACTGGTTCGTGTTCGGTGCCGAATCGCGCGGCCTGCCGCCGGAACTGCGCGAGACGTTCCCCCCCGCGCAGCGCCTGCGCCTGCCGATGCTGCCCAACCAGCGCAGCCTGAATCTGTCCAACGCCGTGGCCGTGGCGGTCTACGAGGCGTGGCGGCAAAACAGCTTTCTCATTCCGCCCACGCAGACCCAGCCTGCCTGAACCGGACCGGCAGCCCCCCCGGCGCAGCCCCGTCAGGCGGGTGCGCCGTAGCTGCGCACCAGCGCCTCGGCCACGCACACGGGCTTGTCGCCACCCTCGCGCTCCAGGGTCACCTCCCAGGTCATCTGCATGCCGTCGGGCGCGACGGGCTCGGCCGCTGCCAGCACCATGTGCGCGCGCAGCCGGCTGCCCACGGGCACGGGAGCGGGGAAGCGCACCCGGTTGAGCCCGTAGTTCACGCCCATGCGCGCGCCGGTGATGGCAAACGATGCCTCCATGAAGCGCGGCAGCAGCGACAGTGTCAGAAAGCCGTGCGCGATGGTGGTGCCGAACGGCCCCTGCGCTGCGCGCTGCGGGTCCACATGGATCCACTGGTGGTCGCCCGTGGCGTCGGCAAACCGGTCGATCTGCGCCTGGGTGACTTCCACCCAGTCGGTGACGGCCACTTCCTGCCCGACGCAGGAGGCCACTTCGGAATAGCTGCGGAAGGTTTTCATGCGGCCACTGTAGCGGCCTGCGCGCGCGGGCGCCTGTCGGCACCGCGACAGCCCAGGCGCCGGAACTCGGCCAGCGCGCGCGTCAGGCGCCGTCCAGCCAGGCGCAGATGCCCTGCCACTGCTCCAGGTCGCGCGCCACGCGGCCGGGCGACAGATCGAACAGCGACAGGCCGTGCGCCGCCAGGTGGATGTAGTTCTGCGTGTCGCGCAGGTAGCCCAGCACCGGCAGGCCCAGGCTGTCCACGAAGGCATGCAGCTTGTCCGCCGCGATGGTGCGCGCGTCCACGCGCATGCCCACGATGCCGATCGGCACGCCCGCGCTGCGACGGTGCGCGGCCAGCTCGTCCAGAAACTGGCGCGTGGCGAAGATGTCGAACACGCTGGGCTGCAGCGGCACGATGATGCGGTCGGCCAGCTTGAGCATGTCCTTCAAGCGCCAGCCGTGCAGGCCCGCGGGCGTGTCGAGCACGGCGTGGGTGGCATGCTTGGGCGGCTTGTCGAAGCGATCGGGCTCCACATCCCACGCGCCGATGGGGCGCGCCGCGGCCGGGCGTTGCTGCAGCCACAGCCGCGCGGACTGCTGGCGGTCCACATCGCCCAGTACCACCGCATGCCCGCGGCTGGCGTAGTAGCCGGCGATGTTGGTGGCCAGCGTGGACTTGCCCACGCCGCCCTTGGGATTTGCTACTGCGACCACGGTCATGCCTGCCTCCTGTGTTCCGTACCCGCGCGGGGCCAGCCCGCATCGTAGTGCCGGCGGTCACGGCCGCTGGCTCCACATAAGCAAAAACAGGCCTTAGCGCGCGCCCATCAAGCGCTAATAGCTATTATAAAAATAGCAAACCACCGACTACCCGTGCTGTGTGCCGCGCTTGACGAAAAACAACCCTGCGCCCACCAGCATCAGCAGGCCACCAAACACGCGGTTTTGCGTGCGCATGGCGCGGCCGCTGCGCATCAGGGTGCGCAGGGCGCTGGCGCCTGCGGCGTAGCTGTTCATCACGACCAGGTCCACACAGACCATGGTCACAGCCATCACCAGCAGCTGGCTCCACAACGGGCGGGTGTCGGTCATGAACTGCGGCAGCACGGCCACCATGAAGATGATGCCCTTGGGGTTGGTGGCATTGGTCAGCAGGCCGGTGAGCACGCGGCGGCGCCAGCTCGCGGGCTGCGCCTGCAGGTCGCCCTGCAGCGTGCCGGCGGCGCCCGCGCGCCACTGCATGAAGCCCAGGTAGATCAGGTAGCACGCACCCAGCACCTTGACGATGCTGAAGGCCAGTTCCGACGCCACCAGCAGCGAGCCCACGCCGGCGCCGGCCACCACCAGGATCAGCAGCAGGCCCAGCTCCAGCCCCAGGATCGTGGCGCCCGCCTTGCGCACGCCGTAGGACAGCCCGTGGCTCATGGACAGCACGGCGCCCGAGCCCGGCGAGATGGCGATCACCCACGACGCCGCAAAAAAAGCCATCCAGGTATGCCAGTCCATGTCATGGTCCGTTGGGAAATGAGGGGGGAAGGAATGCGGCGATTCTATCGGCCGACGCAGCCGGCACGCTGCGCGGCGGTCCTCGGGCGTCCGGCATGAAAACGCGGCCTAGCGCTTCTCCATCCAGCGCTAACAGCTATCAAAAACAGAGCATCCACGGCACCCTGCCCGCCCGGCGGCCCCCCGCTCCTGCGCCGCCCGCGGGCCGGGTGCACAATTTCTGCCCGCGCCCGAGTGCGGCGCACGCACTTCCCCGCATCACTTTTCGCGCCCTCTTCCTGCACACCATGGCCCAAGCCCCCGTCTGGCTCACCTACGGATTCACCTATCTCGCCGCGGCCGTGATCGCCGTCCCCATCGCCCGCGCGCTGGGGCTGGGCGCCATCATCGGCTACCTGGCCGCGGGCATCGCCATCGGCCCCTGGGGCCTGGCGCTGGTGAGCAATGTGCAGGACATCCTGCATTTCGCGGAGTTCGGCGTGGTGCTGATGCTGTTTCTGGTGGGGCTGGAGCTGCAACCCAGCCGCCTGTGGAGCCTGCGCCGCCCCATCTTCGGCCTGGGCACGGCGCAGATGGTGGGCTGCGCCGCACTGCTGTGGGCCGCGGCCTGGGCCTTCGGGCTGCCATGGCGCGTTGGGCTGGTGGGTGCGCTGGGGCTGGCGCTGTCGTCCACCGCCATCGCACTGCAGGTGATCCACGAGCGCAACCTGATGCGCACGGACAGCGGGCAGAAGGCCTTCTCGATCCTGCTGTTCCAGGACGTGGCGGCGATCCCCATCCTGGCGCTGCTGCCGCTGCTGGGCGTGGCCGCGCGCGCGGCCGAGCTGGACCATCCGCACGAAGTGCAGGATCTGCTGCTGGAGGCAGCCAAGATCCTGGGCGTGGTGGGCGCCATCGTGCTCGGCGGGCGGCTCGCGCTGCGCCCGCTGCTGCGCTGGATCGCCAAGAGCAAGACGCCCGAGATCTTCACCGCCACCTCGCTGTTCCTGGTGGTGGGCATCGCCATGCTGATGCTCTCGGTGGGCCTGTCGATGGCGCTGGGCGCGTTCCTTGCCGGCGTGCTGCTGGCCGACAGCGAGTTCCGCCGCGAGCTGGAGACCGACATCGAGCCCTTCAAGGGACTGCTGCTCGGCCTGTTCTTCATCGCGGTGGGCATGAGCATCGACTTCGGCGTGATCCTGCGCACGCCCTGGGGCATGCTGGCGCTGCTGCTGGGCTTCCTGGGCATCAAGGCACTGGTGATCTGGACGCTGGCGCGCGTGACCGCCATGCCCTACCAGGAGCGGCCGGTGTTCACGCTGCTGCTGGCGCAGGGCGGCGAGTTCGCCTTCGTGGTGTTCCAGGCCGGCGCGGGCTTTCGCGCGATTCCGGCCGAGATGGCGTCGCTGCTGATCGGCGCGGTAGCCTTGTCCATGCTGATCAGCCCGCTGCTGCTGGTGCTGCTGGACCGGGTGCTGCTCAAGCGCTTTGCCACGCTGAAGACCGCCCCGCAGGTGCAGGAGATCTCCGAGCCGCAGTCGGCCCCGGTGATCATTGCCGGCTTCGGGCGCTATGGGCAGATCGTGGCGCGCATGATGCTGGCGCAGGGCGTGCCCGCCACGGTGCTGGACCACAGCGTGGAGATGCTGGAGGTGGCCCACACCTTCGGCTACCGCGTGTTCTATGGCGACGCCACGCGCGTGAACCTGCTGCGCATGGCCGGCGCCGAGCATGCGCGCATCCTGGTGGTGGCGGTGGACGCGCCGGAGCAGTCGCTCAAGATCGTGCAACTGGCGAAGAAGCACTTTCCCCAGTTGCAGATCGTGGCGCGTGCGCGCGACGTGACGCACTGGCACGCGCTGCGCGATCTGGGCGTGGAGCATGTGGAGCGCGAGGTGTTCGAGTCCAGCCTGCGCACCGCACGCACGGTGCTGGAGCTCAACGGCCTGTCGCCGCAAGAGGCCGACACCTTGGCCGAGCGCTTCCGCGCGCACAACATCGCGCTGTCCAACCGCATGTACGAGCACCACAACGACCGCGAGGCCATGATCGCCGTCGCCAAGCAGGGCCGCGCCCAGCTGGTGGAGCAGATGGCCAAGGAGCGCCAGGAACGCATGGCCGCGGCGGAGGCTGGCGCCGGCCTGCCGCCCGATGTGCCCCAGGCACCCAAGGCTCCATAACAAAAGAGCCTGTAGCACCCGCCTATCAAGCGCTACAAGCTCTCGTATCAATAGCAGATTACCGCTACCCCTCCACACCCCGTGTGAGGGAGGGGTAAGCGGCTGAACCGCTCAGCGAAGGGTCAGTCGGCCGTCGCGCCGGACTCCTTCACCACCTTGCCCCACTTCACGCTTTCGGCCTTGATGAAGGCGGCAAACTGCGCGGGGGTCTCGGCCACCACGTCACCGCCCTGCTCGGCGATCTTCTTCTTCACGTCGGCCTGGTTCAGCACCTTGATCAGCGCGGCGTGCAGCTTGTCCAGCACCGGCTTGGGCGTGCCGGCCGGCGCAAACATGCCGAACCAGGAGGTTGCCTCGTAGCCGGGCACGCCGGCTTCGGCGATGGTCGGCACGTCAGGCAGCTCGGGCGAGCGCTTGGCGGTGGTCACGGCGATGGGGCGCAGCTTGCCCGAGCGCACGTGCTGGATGGCCGAGGGCATGTTGTCGAACATGACGGAGGTCTGGCCGCCCAGCAGGTCGGTCATGGCGGGGGCGCTGCCCTTGTAGGGGATGTGCAGCAGGTCGGTGCCGGTCATGCTCTTGAAGAGCTCGCCCGACACGTGGGGCGACGCGCCGCTGCCGGGCGAGCCAAACGTGATCTTGCCGGGGTTGGCCTTGGCGTAGGCGATCATTTCCTTCACGGTCTTGAACGGCTGGCTGGGGTGGGCCACCAGCAGGTTGGGCACCGTGGCCACGCGCGACAGCGGCGCAAAGTCCTTCACCGGGTCGAAGGGCATCTTCTTGTACAGCGACTGGTTGATGGCGTGCGTGCCCACCGTGCCCATGAACAGGGTGTAGCCGTCGGCTGCGGCCTTGGCGGCCAGCGATCCGCCAATGTTGCCGCCCGCGCCGGGCTTGTTGTCCACCACGACGGACTGGCCCAGCTCGGTGGTGAGGCCCTGGCCCACGATGCGCGCCAGGATGTCGGTGGTGCCGCCGGCCGAGAATGGCACGATGATGGTGATGGGCTTGGTGGGGAAGTTCTGCGCCAGGGCGCCCAGGGGCAGCGCGCCGGCGGCGGCCACGGCCAGGGAGGCCAGCAGCGTGCGGCGGGTGGTGTGACGAAGGTTGGTCATGCTTGTTTCCTCTTTCTCTAGGATTGGATGAATGGAAGGGAGCGGCGTGGGCAGCGCAGCAAGCCGCACTGCATCGCTACCTGCGGTCTCAGCCGCGCAGGAACTGCGCCAGGGCCTCGTCAAAGGCCTGCGGCGCTTCCAGGTTGGACAGGTGCGAAGCCGGCACTTCGGCCAGCCGCGCACCGGCAATGGCCGCCTGCATGAAGCGGCCGTCGGCCACGGTGGTCACGGGGTCGGCGCTGCCAGCCACGATCAGCGTGGGCACGTCGATGCCACCGACCTGCGAGCGCAGGTCGGCCAGCGCCAGGGCTTCGCAGCAGGCGGCATAGCCCTCGGGGGCGATGCCGGCAATCCAGCTCTGCGCGCGCAGCACCACGTCCGGCTCGGCCGCGCAGAAGGCTGGGGTGAACCAGCGCGCGGGTGACGATGCGGCCAGCTCCGCCATGGCGTCACGGCCCTTTTCGCGCACCAGCGCGGCGCGGGCCTGCCAGCCTTCGGCCGTGCCGATCTTGGCGGCGCTGTTGCACACGGCCAGGCTCAGCAGGCGCTGGGGCTGGTGCACGCCCAGCCACAGGCCCGTGAAGCCGCCCATGGAGATGCCGCAGAAGTGCGCACGCTCGATCCGCAGCGCATCCAGCACCGCGACCACGTCGCCGCCCAGCAGTTCGAAGGTGTAGGGGCCAGGTGTCACCACGCTCGCGCCGTGGCCGCGCGTGTCGTAGCGCACCACGCGGAAGTCCTGGGCGAAGCGCGCGGCCTGCGCGTCCCACATCTCCAGCGTGGTGCCCAGGGAGTTGGAAAACACCAGGGCCGGGGCGCCCTCGGGGCCTTGCACGCACACGCGCAGGCGCCCGCCTTGCACGTCCACCCAGCGTTCTTGCTTGTTCATGCTCGCTCCTCGGGTCACGCCGCGCGCTTACACGCGCTCCAGCACCACGGCGATGCCCTGGCCCACGCCGATGCACATGGTGCACAGCGCGTAGCGGCCGCCCAGCGTGTGCAGCTGGTTCACGGCGGTGGTGGCCAGGCGCGCGCCCGAGGCCCCCAGCGGGTGGCCCAGGGCGATGGCGCCGCCCCACTGGTTGACGCGCTTGTCGTCATCGGCAACACCCAGGTCGCGCAGCACGGCCAGGCCCTGTGCGGCGAAGGCTTCGTTCAGCTCGATCACGTCCATCTGGTCCAGCGTCAGGCCGGTCTGGGCCAGCACCTTGCGCACGGCGGGCGCGGGGCCAAAGCCCATGATGCGCGGCGCCACACCGGCCACGGCCATGCCCACCACGCGGGCGCGGGGCACCAGGTTGTATTGCTGGGCGGCCGCCTCATCGGCCAGCAGCAGCGCGCAGGCGCCGTCGTTCACGCCGCTGGCGTTGCCGGCCGTGACGGTGCCGCCCTCGCGCACCACGCCCTTGAGCTTGGCCAGCGCCTCCAGCGTGGTGGCGCGGGGATGCTCGTCCTGGCTGACCACGACGGCGTCGCCCTTCTTCTGGGGAATGACGACGTTGACGATTTCCTTGGCCAGGTAGCCGGCGGCCATCGCGGCGGCGGCCTTTTGCTGGCTGGCCAGGGCCATGCGGTCCTGGGCTTCACGCTCGATCTTGAAATCGTCGGCCACGTTCTCGGCCGTCTCGGGCATCGAATCGACACCGTACTGCGCCTTCATCAGCTTGTTGACGAAGCGCCAGCCGATGGTGGTGTCGTACACCGCGTTGCTGCGGCTGAAGGCGCTTTCCGCCTTGGGCATCACGAAGGGCGCGCGGCTCATGGATTCGACGCCGCCGGCGATCATCAGGCGCGCCTCGCCCGACTTGATGGCGCGCGCGGCGGAGCCCACGGCGTCCAGGCCCGAGCCGCACAGGCGGTTGATGGTGGCGCCGGGCACGTCGATGGGCAGGCCGGCCAGCAGGCTGGACATGCGCGCCACGTTGCGGTTGTCCTCGCCGGCCTGGTTGGCGTTGCCATACAGCACGTCATCCACGGCCGCCCAGTCCACGCCGGGGTTGCGCTCCATCAGCGCCTTGATGGGCAACGCGCCCAGGTCGTCGGTGCGCACGCTGGAGAGGGCGCCGCCGTAGCGGCCGAAGGGGGTGCGGATCGCGTCACAGATGAAGGCTTGGCGGGCGTTGCTCATGGTGTCTCCGAGGGGAATATCAAAAAAGTGAGCTGCCAGCGCTTGTGCATCAAGCGCTGGAGGCCGTTTTGGTACTTATTGCTGTGCGGGCTGGATCGGCAGGCCGACGATGCGCTCCAGTTCCTCGTGCGAGAGGCCGGGCACGGTGTCGATCAGGCGCAGGCCCTGGGGCGTGCATTCCAGCGTGCACAGGTCGGTGTAGATGCGCTTGACGCAGGCCAGGCCCGTCAGGGGGTAGCTGCAGGCCTGGACCACCTTGCATTCGCCGGTCTTGCTGACCAGATCCATCATCACCCAGGTGGACTTGGCGCCCACGGCCAGGTCCATGGCGCCGCCCACGGCGGGAATGGCGCCGGGCTCGCCGGTGCTCCAGTTGGCCAGGTCGCCCGTGGCCGACACCTGGAAGGCGCCCAGCACGCAGATGTCCAGGTGGCCGCCGCGCATCATCGCGAAGCTGTCGGCATGGTGGAAGTAGCAGCCACCGGGCAGCAGCGTCACGGGCTGCTTGCCGGCGTTGGTCAGGTCATAGTCCTCCTGGCCCTTGGCGGGTGCGGGGCCCATGCCCAGGATGCCGTTCTCGGAATGCAGCACCACCTCGCGGCCTGCGGGGATGTGGTTGGCCACCAGGGTCGGCTGGCCGATGCCCAGGTTCACATAGGCACCGTCGAAGATGTCCTGTGCCACTCGTGCGGCCAGTTCGTCCTTGGTTCGTTTTTGATAGCTGCTCACGCTGTATCTCCTTGGGCTGAACGGGCTTTACTTCTTGAATCCACCGGCCTGGGTGGCCACGCGCGGCACCTGGACGACCTTGCTCACGTAGATGCCGGGGGTGACCACGGCCTCGGGGTCCATCTCGCCCAGCTCCACCAGTTCGTGCACGGTGGCCACGGTGTACTTGGCCGCCATGGCGCACACGGGGCCGAAGTTGCGCGCCGACATGCGGTAGGTCAGGTTGCCCCAGCGGTCGCCCTTCTCGGCCTTGACCAAGGCCACATCGCCGTAGATGGGGTACTCCAGCACGTAGTGCTTGCCGTTGATCTCGCGGGTTTCCTTGCCTTCGGCCAGCTGCGTGCCATAGGCCGTGGGGCAGAAGAAGGCGCCGATGCCAGCGCCCGCGGCGCGCATGCGCTCGGCCAGGTTGCCCTGGGGCACCAGTTCCAGCTCGATCTTGCCGCTGCGGTACAGCTCGTCGAACACATAGCTGTCCACCTGGCGCGGGAAGCTGCAGATGATCTTGCGCACCTGCCCGCTCTTGAGCAGCGCGGCCAGGCCGGCATCGCCGTTGCCGGCGTTGTTGTTGACCACGGTGAGGTCGCGCGCGCCTTGGGCGATCAGGCCGTTGATCAGTTCAATGGGGTTGCCCGAAGTGCCAAAGCCGCCAATCAGTACGGTGGCGCCGTCCTGCACGCCCGCGAGCGCCTCGGCAACGGAATCCGCAATCTTGTTGATCATGTGTTGCTGGTCCAGTGAGGGGAAAAGGAGCCGGCCCGGGCCGGCTGTCGTGATCGTGTCACTTTGTTCGTATATAGAACAAATGTTCGTATAATGAATTTTAGGACGAACAGCCATGGATGACACTCCCCTTTCCGTAAGTAATACCCACAAGCCGGGGGATAGCTACGTGCAGTCGTTTGCACGCGGGCTGGAGGTGATCCGCTCCTTCAGCGCGGCGGCGCCGCAGCAGACCCTGAGCGAAGTCGCGGCACGCACCGGCCTGACGCGCGCAGGCGCGCGCCGCATCTTGCTGACGCTGCAGACGCTCGGGTATCTAGAGAGCGATGGCCGGCTGTTCCGCCTCACGCCGCGCATCCTGGACCTGGGCTTTGCCTACCTCAGTTCCATGCCCATCTGGGACCTGGCCGAGCCGCTGATGGAGGCCCTCACCGACCGCGTGCACGAGTCCTGCTCCGCCGCCGTACTGGACGGGCTGGACATCGTCTATGTGCTGCGCGTACACACCCACAAGATCATGAGCACCAACCTGGCCGTGGGCTCACGCCTGCCGGCGTTCTGGACGTCGCTGGGCCGCGTGCTGCTGGCCGAGTTGCCCGAGCAGGACCTGCGCGCCCGGCTGTCCGCGCTGCCGCGCCAGCAGTTCACGCGCCACACGGTGCTGGACGATGCGACGCTGCTCGCGCGCATCGCCCAGGCACGCGCCCAGGGCTGGTGCCTGGTGGATCAGGAACTGGAAGAGGGTTTGATTTCGGTGGCAGCGCCACTCAAGAACCGGGCGGGCCAGGTGGTGGCGGCCCTGAACATCAGCGGCCAGGCCAATCGCACCAGCACCGAAATGCTGCGCGAGCAGTTGCTGCCCGAACTGCTGGCCACGGCCCAGACCATCTCGCGCATGCTGGGCACGCGCCGGCCCTGACGCACGTAGGACCTGGGCCAACACCCGCGCGCACGGCGCGAACCGTGCGCGGCCATGGAACCTGCGTCAGGGCTTGCGCATGCTGAGTACCAGCACCAGGGCGCCCACGGCGATCGCGCCAATGCTGAGCCATTGCGGCACATTGACGGATTCCTTTTCCTTCACCGACAGCTCCAGCGGCCCGATGCGGGCCTGCGTGGTTTCCTTGGTGAAGCTGAAGCCCCCGGTGAAGAACCCGGCCAGGCCCAGAATCAGCAAGATCACGCCCAGAATGCGCATGCCCGTCATGGTGTCCACCTCTTTTTTATGTTGGTCGTAGGGTTGGCAACCGCCAGCGGCGCCCGCTGCTACTGTAGAGCCGGGCGTAACCCCGCCGGCGTAGGAGGCCACCGCGACATCCTGCGGCAGAGCCGCCGCGTTGCATGCTACTCTGGAATCCATGTTCAATCCCACCCAAGCCGACGTACGCCGCTTCTTCTGCGCCACGCATGCCAAGCAGCAGGCCGGCCAGCCCATGGAGGCCATCGAGACGCTGGCCGGCCTGTGGATCGCGGAGCATCCTGAGTACCAGCCCGAGCTGGCCGATGTGGACACCGCCCTTGCGCGCAACTACGACGAGACGCCGGACCGCACCAACCCCTTCCTGCACCTGTCGATGCACCTCTCGATCAGCGAGCAGTGCAGCATCGACCAGCCGCGCGGCATCCGCCAGGCCGTGGAACTGCTGGCCGCGCGCCTGGGATCGTTGCACGACGCGCACCACGCCGCCATGGAGTGCCTGGGCACCATGCTGTGGGAGGCCCAGCGCGCGGGCCGGGCACCCGACGGCGACGCCTATATCGCCTGCGTCCAGCGGCGCGCCACGCGGGGCTGAGCCGTGGTGCCGCGCGGTGCGGCGCCTGCGTAGTCGTGCGGGTACACCAGCACGTCGCAGCCCACGCCCCCCAGCAGCCGCTGGGCTACGCTGCCCAGCAGCAGATCCAGCATCCATCCCCGGCGCCGGTGCATCAGCGCCACCAGCTCCGCGCCCGAGCGCTCCTGCTGCACGGCCACCTGCCGCGCCACATCGCCCATGCCGACGGTCATTCCCACACGATTGCGCCGCGCCTCGAAGGCATCGGACAGCCGCACCAGCCGGTCGTGCGCATGCCGCTGCATTTGCGCGCGCCACGCGCGCACGGCCTGGGCCGATGCCTCGGCACTGCGCAGCTTGGCCTCATCGCGCAGGTCTACGGCATGGAACAGCTCCACCGCAGCGGCAGTGTCCAGCCCGCTCGCGTAGCGCACCATGGCATCGGCCGCCGGCGAAAAATCCACGGCCAGCAGCACATGCGCATAAGCCTCGCGCGCCGCACGCTGCACCACCAGCACGGGGCACGGACTGCGCCGCAGGATCTGGCTCAACGTGCCACCGCGCCACAACTGCTCCACGCCCTGGTGCGCGCGCTTGTCCAGCACCAGCAGGTCGGCGCCCTCGGCCGCGCGCAAGACCTCATCCACCACGCCGGCGCCGCGGTACGCCAGGGCCTTGACCGGCAGGTCGTGGCGGCGCGCCAGTTGGCGCGCGCGCTGCTCCAGCCGCGCCTGCGGGTCGACGAACTTCGGGTCCGGCTGCTCCGCACCGAACAGAAGATGCAGGCGCGCCTTGTGCTCGGCAGCCAACAGCGCGGCACGGTCAAGCGCATGCTCCGCCGCGGTCGAGAAATCGGTGAGGGCCACAATGGTCTGAAGGCGCATGGTCAAAACTCCTGGTCAACAAGCGGGAACAACGGCGCACAAAGCGACCGTCAGCGGCGCGTCATCGGCGGGAAGAGAAGGTGCGCATCCGGGGTGCCGCACGGCGGCGCGCGCGGCAAGCAGGCCCCAGCGCACCGGAGCTGGCTGCCCGGCGGTACGCGTGACGCTTGGATGAAAGGAGTGGAGAACCGCCGGGCCTAGTGATCTGCGGCCGGCGAAGCTGGTTTCAGAACACCCATCCTGCGCATGGCGCGCGCCATCACGACGGCTGCAGATGCAAGCCGCGCGATACGGACGCACGGGGTGGAAACCAGGAAACGCATAGTGCCGATTGTAGGAAGTCCCTCCCTCCGGGGCAACCATTCCGCACCTGGGCGTGCCAGATAAGGGAACCCGGCCCGCGTGCCTCACCCGGGCGTAAAAAAACCCGCGTTGGCGGGCTTCTTCGGGTGCGTGCCACGGTCAGCGAAAGCGCGGTTGCGGAACGACCTGCAGGTCTCCATCGAGCGAACCCAGGTAACCCGCCAGCGCCTTCAGCTCGGCGTTGGAAAACTGCTTGGCGATGCCGGCCATCACGCCGTTGCTGCGGCCCACGTACGCGCCCTTGTCGGTCTTGTACGACTTGAGCGCCACGAACAGGTAGTCCGCATGCTGGCCCGCGATCTTGGGATAGGACGGGTCGATGGGCTTGGCGAAGTTCTCGCCGTGGCAGGACACGCAAGCGCCCTTTTGCAGCAGCTGCGCCACCTGGGCATTGGGTTCGCGCGAGGGCTTGGCGGGTGCCCCGGCGCTCGTGCCGTGCTCGGCATAGTAGGCCGCCACATCGGCGATGTCCTGCTCGGATAGCGAATCGGCGATGCCGCGCATGGTGGGATGCTTGCGATCGCCCTTCTTGTAGGCGTCGAGTGCGGAGGCGATGTACTTGGCACCCTGGCCGGAAATCATCGGCACCTTGTGCACTTCGGGGAAGCTGGCCTGGTAGCCCGGGATGCCGTGGCACCCGATGCACATGGCGATCTTTTGCGCCCCAGCTTTGGCATCTCCCTTGATCTCCTCGGCATGGAGAAAACCGGTCGCACAAGCGACAGACAGGCCGAATATCGTGGTCAGTGTCTTCTTCATTTTGCGCGCACAATCAGGCGATTGGTTGTCTCCGCGTTCTAGTTCGTGGACGATTATAGCCAGCGCTTGTCAAGCCCTTTCATCAACGATTTCCCTATTCCCAGGCCCATGAAATTCCAAGGATCCCAGAATTACGTTGCCACCCAGGACCTGATGCTCGCGGTGAATGCAGCCATCACACTGCAGCGCCCGCTGCTGGTCAAGGGCGAGCCCGGCACGGGCAAGACCATGCTGGCCGAGGAAGTGGCCCAGGCGCTGGACATGCCGCTCCTGCAGTGGCACATCAAGTCCACCACCAAGGCGCAGCAGGGCCTGTACGAATATGACGCGGTGAGCCGCCTGCGCGACTCGCAACTGGGCGACGAGCGCGTCAAGGACATCCACAACTACATCGTGAAGGGCGTGCTGTGGCAGGCCTTCACGGCCGACAAGCCGGTGGCCCTGCTGATCGACGAGATCGACAAGGCCGACATCGAATTCCCCAATGACCTGCTGCGCGAACTCGACCGCATGGAGTTCTACTGCTACGAAACGCGCGAGATGATCCGGGCCAAGCACCGCCCGCTGGTGTTCATCACCTCCAACAACGAGAAGGAGCTGCCCGACGCTTTCCTGCGCCGCTGCTTCTTCCACTACATCAAGTTCCCCGAGGCCGAGACGATGAAGAAGATCGTCGACGTGCACTTCCCCACGCTCAAGAGCGAACTGCTCACCGTGGCGATGAAGACCTTCTACGACGTGCGCAACCTGCCCGGCCTGAAGAAGAAGCCCTCGACCAGTGAGCTCATCGACTGGCTCAAGCTGCTGGTGGCCGAGGAGATCCCTCTCGAAGCCCTGCAAAGCGCCGACAACAAGGTGGCCGTGCCGCCGCTGGTGGGCGCGCTGCTCAAGAACGAGCAGGACGTGAGCCTCTTCGAGAAGCTGGTCTTCATGAACCAGCGCAACCGCTGAGCCAGAGCCCGTCATGAGCACTGCACAGCGGCTTCTGATGGAAGGTGCGTCCGACGCGATAGGGTTCGTGGGCGGCGCGCTCGCGGGCTATGGCGTGGGCCTGCTGCTGGGGATGGATATCTTCAGCGAGGGCTACGGGGCGGCCAGCATTGCAGGCATCGCCCTGGTGGGCATCGGGGGCGGGCTGGGCCTGCACCTGGCACGGCGCTGGCGTGCGGCCCGCAGCGCGCGGAAAGAATGAGCAAGGAGCAACCGTCCATGGCCTTCGTCGAGCCCGTCACCCTGCGCCAGAGCGGCCTGCGGCTGGAGCCCCTGGCCCTGGCGCATGAAGCCGGCCTCGCCGCCGCCGCGGCCGACGGCGAGCTGTGGAGACTGCGCGTCACCAGCGTGCCCGAGCCGCAGGACACGCGCGCCTACATCGAGACGGCGCTGCGCATGCGCGACGAGGGCAACCGTTTCGCGTTTGCCGTGCTCGACGATGCCACGGGCCGCGTGCTGGGCACGACGAGCTACCACGACATCCTGCCCGCCGTGAAGCGGGTGGAGATCGGCTACACCTGGTATCGCCAGAGCGTGCAGCGCACGCATGTGAACACCACTGCCAAGCTGCTGATGATGGGCCATGCCTTCGACACGCTGGGCTGCCACGTAGTGGGCTGGCGCACGGACAACTTCAACTTTGCATCGCAGCGCGCCATCGAACGCCTGGGCGCGAAGAAGGACGGCGTGATCCGCGGCCATGCGCTGCGCCGCGACGGCACCATCCGCGACACGGTGATGTACAGCATGCGCAGCGGCGAATGGCCCGAAGCGCGCGCGCAGTTGCTATACCTTCTGCAGCGCCATGCGCCCGCTGAATAAGCGCTGGAGGCCTGTTTCATGTTGATCGACTTCTTCTACACCCTGCGCGCCGGCAAGCTGCCGGTGTCCGTGAAGGAATTCCTCACGCTGCTGGAGGCGCTGCAGGCCGGCGTGGTCGGCCCCAAGTCCGACGATGCCTGGAGCCTGGACGACTTCTACTACCTCGCGCGCACCGCGCTGGTGAAGGACGAAAAGCACTTCGACAAGTTCGACCGCGCGTTCGCGGCCTACTTCAAGGGCGTGGAGATGCTGGCCGACTTCCGCAAGGAGATCCCCGCCGACTGGCTGCGCAAGATGCTGGAGCGCGAGCTGACGCCCGAGCAGAAGGCCGCCATCGAGAAGATGGGCTGGGACGAGCTGATGGAGACGCTCAAGAAGCGCCTGGAGGAGCAGAAGGAGCGCCACGAAGGCGGCAACAAGTGGATCGGCACGGGCGGCACCAGCCCCTTCGGCCACGGCGGCTACAACCCGCAGGGCATCCGCATCGGCGGCGCGGGCAAGAACAAGAGCGCCGTGAAGGTGTGGGAGCAGCGCGCCTACCGCGACTACGACGACACGCAGGAGCTGGGCACGCGCAACATCAAGGTGGCGCTGCGCCGCCTGCGCAAGTTCGCGCGCGAGGGGCATGAGCTGGAGCTGGACCTGCCGGACACCATCCGCGCCACGGCGGCCAACGCGGGCTGGCTGGACATCAAGATGGTGCCCGAGCGCCACAACAACGTGAAGGTGCTGCTGCTGATGGACGTGGGCGGCACCATGGACGAGCACATCCAGCGCGTGGAGGAACTCTTTTCTGCCGTGAAGAGCGAGTTCAAGCACCTGGAGTTCTACTACTTCCACAACTGCGTTTACGACTTCATGTGGAAGAACAACCGCCGCCGCTTCGCGGAGAAGTTCCCGACCTGGGACATCATCCGCAAGTACAACAAGGACTACAAACTCATCTTTGTGGGCGACGCCACCATGAGCCCGTACGAGATCCTGCAGCCCGGTGGCAGCGTGGAATACAACAACGAAGAGCCCGGCGCAGAGTGGTTGCAGCGCCTCACGCACGCCTTCCCCCGGTTCGCGTGGATCAACCCCGAACCCCAGGGCGTGTGGCAGTACCGCCAGAGCATTGGCATCATCCAGCAGCTCATGGGCGATCGCATGTACCCTTTGTCACTCAAAGGCCTCGAAGAAACGATGCGGCTTTTGTCAAAATAGCCCGCATGACCAAGCCAAGCTCAGCGCCGGCCCGGTGGTCGGCGTTGCTGTTTCTGCTGATCGGCCTGGCCCTCTTGCAGGGCTGCAGCCTGCTGCAGCGCCCCTCCCCCGCGCCGCACGACGCACCCTCTTCCATCACCTCCGAGGCGGTCCCGGACTCCGGCCCCCATGCGTTCGCGCTGGATGTGCAGGTGGAGGACGACACCCTGCGCGAGTACCTCACGCGCCATCTGGAGCTGCAGCGCTTTCGCCAACTGCCCGACCTGCAGGCGCATGAACTCACGCGGCTGCTGGGTTCGGCCGACGCGAACGCCCGCGACCTGCTGGCCACGCAGGGCTACTTCAGTCCCGAGATCACCATCGAGCTGCGCGAGCAGGCCACCGACGCCGACGCGCCCCCGCGCACCGTGCTGGTCAACGTGTCGCCCGGCCCGCGCACGCACATCGCCAGTGCCGACATCACGCTGATGGGCGAGGACGGCCAGGGTGCCGACGCGACCGAGCTCGCGCGCCGCCAGGCCCGGTTGCAGCGCGGCTGGTCGCTGCCGCCCGGCGAGCCGTTCACGCAGGAGGGCTGGGACAGTGCCAAGAACCAGGGCCTGCGCGATCTGCAGGCGCGCCGCTACCCCACGGCGCGCATCGCCAGCAGCCGCGCCGAGGTGGACGCCGACCGCGCCGAGGCCAAGCTGCAGGTGGCCTACGCGCCTGGCCCGGCTTACCGTTTTGGCACCCTGCAGATCCAGGGTGGCGAGCGTTACGACAACGAGGGCCTGCGCCGCATTGCGCGCCTGCCCACGGGCGAGGACTACAGTGAGGCGCGCCTGCTGGACACCCAGCAGCGCCTGGCCAGCAGCGGCTATTACGACGCGGTGTTCCTCACGCTGGACACCGAGCACGGCGACCCGCAGTCCGCCCCCGTGATTGCCCAGGTGCGAGACGCACCGCTGCAAAAAATGGTCTTCGGCGTCGGTATCTCCACCGACAGCGGACCGCGCCTGTCCATGGACCACACGCACAACCGCCTGCCGGGCTTGGGCTGGCGCGCCGTGAGCAAGGTGGCGGTGGACAACAAGCGCAAGCTGCTGTCCACCGACTGGACCGGGCTGCCGCATGCGAACGGCTGGCGCTGGTTCGCGGGCCTGCAGCTGCAGCGCGAGGCCACGGGCAGCTACGACGTGGACAGCTCGCGGCTGCGCGCCGGGCGCACCAAGAGCACGGACCGCATCGACCGCAGCTACTTCCTGCAGCACGACACGGCCAAGAACGGCGGCGAGGACGCGCCGCCGTCCAGCAGCGCGATCTCCGCCAACTACGGCTGGACGGGGCGCTACTTCAACAACAACACCAACCCCACGCGCGGCTGGGGCCTGGCGGCCGAGCTGGGCGTGGGCACCACGCTGCGCCCGGAGCGCGACCCCTTCGTGCGTACGCTGCTGCGCTGGCAGTCCTTCGTCGGCCTGGGCCGCGTGGACCTGGGGAACAACGTGCGCCGCGGCAGCCGCCTGTCGCTGCGCCTGGAGGGCGGCGCGGTGCTGGCGCGCGACGGCGCCGACATCCCCGTCACCCAGCTGTTCCTGACCGGCGGCGACACCACCGTGCGCGGCTACGGCTACCGCAGCATCGGCGCGCGCACCGACGCGGACAAGCTCTTCGGCGGGCGCTACATGGCCGTGGGCAGCGCCGAATGGCAGCGCCCCATCACCGTGCGCGGCAACCGCACCGACTTTGAGAGCGCCCTGTTCATCGACGCCGGCGCCGTGGCCGACACACCTGGCGATCTCACGGCGCGCGTGGGCGTGGGTGCAGGCCTGCGCTGGCAAAGCCCGGTGGGCCCGCTGCAGGCCGACCTGGCCTATGGCCTGCACACGCACCAGGTACGGCTGCACCTACGGCTGGGCTACACGTTCTGATATGCAAAAAAGTGAGCTGCCAGCGCTTGATACACAAGGGATTCTGATGGTTTTCGTTTCGAATTCCTTTGCTGGCAAGCGCTAGCAGCTATTGTTTTTGAACCTCCATGACCCACCCCTCCAGCCACCAGCCCTACGCCGCAGGCGCGACGCCCACGCCGCGGCGGCGGCCGCGCCGCCGCGCCGGGCGCTGGGTGCTGGCTACGCTGGGGGGCCTGCTCATGGCGGCGCTGGTGCTGCTGGGCGGGCTGTGGTGGTGGGCCGGCAGCAACACCTCGCTGGCCAGCGCACTGGCGCGCGCGGCGCAATACCTGCCCGAGGGGCAGAGCCTGCAGGCGCGCGACGTGAGCGGCTCGCTGCGCTCGGGCGGCACGATTGGCTGGCTGCGCTGGAGCAGCCCCACGCTGGCCGTGGAGGTGCACGACGCGCGCATCGCCTGGAGCGTCGCGCCGCTGCTGCGCCGCCAACTGCGCCTGGGCGAAGTGCGGGCCGCGCAGGTGCTCATCACGCCGCAGGACGCGCCCGGTCCGCAGGAGCCGCCCACCCCGCCGCTGCAGCAGCTGGTGCTGCCGCTGCGGATCGAGCTGCCCTTCCACGCGGACCGCATCGACTGGGCCGGCAGCACCGTCGCCGAGCAACTGGAGGGCACCTACCGCTACGACGGCGAGCAACACCGCCTGGCGGTGGACCAGGTTACGCTGGCCCAGGGCCGCTACGCGCTGCTGGCCACGTTGCAGGCCCAGGCACCCATGGCGCTCACCGCCACGCTCAACGGCACGCTGCGCACGCCGGTGCCCGGCAGCGCGCAACCCTTGCAGGCCCTGGCCCAGGCCAGCGCGCAGGGCACGCTGGCCGGCGCGGGCGCACAGATCCAGCTCACGGCCCAGCTGCGCGGCACCGATGGCGCAGGCCCCACCCATCCACCGCTGCGCGCCGACCTGCAAGCGCGCATCGCCCCCTGGGCCGACCAACCGCTGCTGCAGGCCGCGGCCGAGGTGCAGGCCCTGGACCTCGCCGCGCTGTGGCCGCAGGCGCCCGCCACCCAGCTCAGCGGCACCGCCGCGCTGGAGCCCGCCGAGGCCAACGCGCCCGGCTGGCAGTTCCAGGCCGCGCTGCGCAACGCCCTGCCCGGCCCGTGGGACCAGCAGCGCCTGCCTGTCGACACACTGCAGGCCCGCGCCGCGTTCGACGGCACCACCTGGACCGTGTCCGAATCGCTGGCGCGGGTGGGCAGCGGCAGCGTCGCACTGCAGGGCGCCTACACACCCGCCACGCGCGCGCTGCAGGGCCAAGCCGAGGTGCGCGCCCTCAACCCTGCGGCGCTGCACACCCTGCTGGACGCCGCGCCCGTGAACGGCACCGCCAGCGCCGAAAGCCGCGATGCTGCCGAGGGCGGCGCCGTGCGCTTCAGCGCCGACCTGCGCGCCGCCGGCCGCCCCGCCCCCACGGCCGCGGCGAAGGCGAGCACCCCCGCGCCGCTGCGCCTGGACCAGTTGACCGTGCAGGGCCAGTGGCAGGGCGATCGGATCGACATCGCCCGTCTGCAGTTGGACGCCCTGCGGGCGCAAGTGCGCGCCCAGGCGCTGCGCATCGACCTGGCGGGACCGGCCGTGCAAGGCGCGCTGCAGGCCACGCTGCCCGGCGCCAGCGCGCAGTTCGACGGGCAACTCGCACCCCAGCGCGGCAATGGCACGCTGGCCCTGCACATGACGGACACGCAACGCGCGCAGCGCTGGCTGCAGGGCCTGCCGGGCCTGCCCGCTGCATTGGCGGGCTGGAGTCTGGACGGCAACGCCACGCTGGCCGCCACCTGGCGCGGCGGCTGGCACGACCTGCAGCGCCAACTGCAGGCCGCGGGCCTGCCGGCAGGCACGGCCGTGGCTGCCGCAACCGCGCCGCAGCGCTTTGACCTGCAGGCCCAGCTGTCCGCGCCGCGCCTGCAGATCGCGCGCGCACCCCAGCCCGGCACGGACGCGGGCCCGCTCACGCTGGAGCTGCGGCGCACCACCGCCACGCTGCAGGGCTCGTTGGCGCGGGCCGCGCTCGACTGGGATGGCGAGCTGCGCCACGGCCCGCAGCCTGACGAGGGCCCTTCCGCCCGCAGCGCCACCCTCACGGGCCAGCGTGCCCAGCTGCGCCTGCGCGCCACGGCGGCCAGCCGCGGCGCGGGCCAATGGCAGGCCCAGTTGGAATCCCTGCAGATGCAGGCCGACGCGGCCGGCCAGCCCGGCCCGTGGAAGCTGCGCCTGGCCGAGCCGGTGGCCATCCAGCTGCGCCAGTTCCCCCAGCTGGTGGTGGAGGCCGGCGCCGGCCAGGCCTTCGTCGAAGGGCCGCGGCCCGGTCATCTGCAACTGCGCTGGCAACCCCTGCGCTATGCCCAGGGCGCGCAGGGTGCCCTGCAGCTGCGCAGCCAGGGCGAACTGAAGGGCCTGCCGCTGGACTGGGTCAACGCCTGGCGCATGGACGGCGACGGCATGCTGGAGCGGGCGGGCCTGGCGGGCGACCTGCTGCTGGACGGCACCTGGGACATCGACGCCGGCGACACGCTGCGCGCCAGTGCCAGCCTGCGGCGCAGCGGCGGCGATCTGCGCATCCTCACGCTGGATGCCACGCCGACCACCGTGGTGCACAGCAGCGGCCAGGGCAAGGGCGCCCAGGCGGCGCAGGCCGTGCCCGCGCGCGGCACGCCCGCCGGCGTGCGCCGGGCCGAACTCACGGTCAGCGCCGAAGGCCCGGCGTTGCGTGCCCGACTGGACTGGGACAGTGAGCGCGCCGGCCAATTGCACGCCGAAGGCAGCACCCAACTGGCGCGCACGCCCGACGGCTGGACCTGGCCCGCCGAGGCCCCACTGGCCGCCACCGTGCGTGCCGAACTGCCCGACGTGGGCGTGTGGTCCGCTCTGGCGCCGCCGGGCTGGCGCGTGCGCGGCACGCTGAGCGCCGACGCGCGCCTGTCCGGCACGCGCACCGCGCCGCAGTGGAGCGGACAGCTGGCGGCGGACCAGTTCGCCATCCGCTCGCTGCTGGACGGCGTGGACCTGCAGGACGGGCGCCTGCGCGCCGCGCTGCAGGGCGACCGGCTCACCATCACCGAGCTGAGCCTGCACGGCGGCCAGGGCAGCCGCGCACGCATCGCGGGCTACAGCGGCAACCGCACCGCGGCGCCGCAGGACGGCGGCACGCTCACCGGCGGCGGCACCGTATCGTGGGGCGCGGCAGGCGCAGGTGGCGCCGGTATCCGCATGGACCTGCGCGCGCAGGCGCGGGCGCTGCAGCTGCTGGTGCGCGCCGACCGGCAGGTCAGCGTCTCGGGCGACCTCACGGCGCGGCTGCAGGGCGGGCAATTCACGCTGCGCGGCCAGCTCACTACCGACCGCGCCACCATCATCCTGCCCGAGGCGGGCGCGCCCACGCTGGGCAGCGACGTGGTGGTGCGCTCCGCCGCATTGGACAAGCAAGCCGCCGCCAAGGCCGCGCGCGACGCGCAGCAGGCCCAGAAGGCCGAGGCCGGCGGGCAGGTGCAGGCCGCGCGCCCGCCCGACATCGCCGTCACGCTGGACCTGGGCAACGACTTCGCCCTGCAGGGCCACGGCATCACCACACGCCTGACGGGGCAGCTGGACATCCGCAGCAGCGGCACGGCCGGCGCCCCGCCGCGCGTGACCGGCGAGGTGCGCACCGTGCAGGGCCGCTACCGCGCCTGGGGCCAGGCGCTGGACGTGGAGACGGGCCTGCTGCGCTTCAACGGCCCCTACGACAACCCGTCGCTGGACGTGCTGGCCATCCGGCCCAACATCAGCGTGCGCGCCGGCGTGCAGGTCACCGGCACGGCCCAGTCGCCGCGCGTGCGCCTGTATGCCGACCCCGACCTGCCGGATGCCGAGAAGCTCTCGTGGGTGGTGCTGGGCCGCAGCGCCGCCAGCGGCGGCGCCGAGGCCGCGCTGCTGCAGCAGGCCGCGCTGGCCCTGCTGGGCGGGGGCTCCGGCAGCGGCACCGGCGGTATCGCCAAGCGCGTAGGTCTGGACGAGATCGGCTTCAAGGGCCCCGGCACGGGCGAGGACGCGAGCGCCGCTGCCCTCACCTTCGGCAAACGCCTGTCCAAGGACCTGTACGTGACCTACGAGCGCAGCCTCTCGGGCGTGCTGGGCACGCTGTACATCTTCTACGACCTGTCGCAGCACCTTACCCTGCGCGGCCAGACGGGCATGCAAAGCGCGGTGGACCTGATCTACACGGTGCGCTACGACTGAAGTTCTATGCCAAAAATCGGCCGTAACGCTTTCCCTTCAAGCGCATGCAGCTATTAAATAAATAGCATAAGGGCGGCATGGCACCGCCCTTACAATCTTGCCTCCCTCTCCGTAGTTCAATGGATAGAACGAGCGCCTCCTAAGCGCTAGATACAGGTTCGATTCCTGTCGGAGGGACCACTTTCCGGGCAGATGCCGGCGCAGGATCTAGCGCTCGCCATCCGTCCCAGACTTGGGGTCGGTTTCAGGTGCGGTGGGGTCGGTGTCCACCAGCCGGCCCGCCGCAGCGCCGCCCAGCGCCCCCGCCACACTGCCCGCCAGGGTGCCCACAAAGACGCCCACCGGCCCCGCCGTGGCAGCGCCTACGGCCGCGCCGGCAGCTGCGCCCGCCATCGCGCCACCGCCCATCAGCACCGATTTGGATTCACGCTCCTGGTCTTCGGGCGGCAGGGGCTGCTGTGCCTGCGGCTCCGGGTCTTGCGACGGCACGCCGTGGCCGGGTCGTGCCTGTTCGGCCAGGTCGGGGTCGATGGGTGGGTTCTGGGGAAATCGCGGATCGGTGGCGTTCATGGCGCACTCCTTAAAACAGTGGTGGACGCACGCTGCGTGCGCCCGATACCCCCGTTGTAGTGTGGAGGTGGCTGCGGGCGTGCCCGCCAGCCGGCCGCAGGCGTGTCGGACGAGGGCGCCACCGCATCACTGCACGGCCCCGATCGCGCATCCCACGCCCCATGGGTCCGAAGGGACGTGCGGCGCACCCGCGCCAGGCAACCGGCGCACCACGACTACCCCATCACAGCGGCGCCGCCCAGCAGCGAACGCGCCGGCATGCCTTTGCCCTGAACGGGCGCGGCAGCCGCCTAGAGCTGAAAACCCACCGAGCGCACCACGCCTTCGATGACGTCGCGCAGCCAGGAGGGCGCACGCGCGTGGTAGGGGCGCGCGCGGGCCAGCAGCTGGTCGCTCCACTGCGCCAGCCAGTGCAGTTCCTGCGGGCCGTAGAACACGGTCATGGCCTCGTAGTTCAGGAACAGGCTGCGCGCGTCCAGGTTGAGCGAGCCGACGAGAGCCAGTTCGTCGTCGATGAGCACCGCCTTGGCATGCACCATGGCCGGGGACAGCCATACCCGCGCACCCGCGGCGGCCAGCTGGCGCAGCGCGCGCTCGCGGGCCAGGTCTGCCAGGCGGTGGTTGGAGCGCGCCGGCACCACCACGCTGACCTGCACGCCGCGCCGGCAGGCCAGGCACCAGGCGTCCAGCAGCGCGTCGTCGGGCACGAAGTACGGCGTGACGGCCACGATGCGCCGCTGGGCATGGTAGGCAGCCGCCAGCAGCAGCGCATGCACGGTGTCGTCGGCATGGTCGGGACCGCTGGGCAGCCACTGCGCCAACGGGCCGTGTGCAGGCGGCGCGGGCAGCGCCGGCGCGGCGGTGCTCCGCGCCTTGCGGCGGCGGCGCAGCACCAGGCCGCGCGCCACACGCCAGTCGGTGGCGAACTGGGCCTGCGCCTGCGCGGCCAGCGGGCCATGGACCTCGTAGCTCAAGTCCGCCCAGGCGGGGTGGCCCGGCCGGTCGATGAAGTACTCGCAGGCCAGGTTGCGTCCGCCGCTCCACAGCCGCTCGCCGTCGGCCACGACCAGCTTGCGGTGGTTGCGCAGGTTGGTGCGCCCGCGCAGCGGGTTGTGCAGCAGCGGCATGAAGCGGCGCACCTGCAGGCCCTGGCGCCGCAGCGCGCGCAGCATGCCGGGCGGCGTGCGCATGCTGCCCAAGGCGTCCACCAGCAGGCGCACGCGCACGCCGCGGTGCACGCAGTCCAGCAGCGCGCGCGCCACCTCGCGCCCCACCTCGTCGTAGGCAAACACGTAGGTGCACAGGTCCAGCCGGTGGCGGGCCGACGCAATGGTGGCCAGCAGCCCCTGCAGCGCCTGCGTGCCGTCGGCATGCAGCACCACCTGCGCATTGCGCACGGCGGGCGCCAGCTCCAGGCTGGCCAGCAGCCGCGTGGCCCAGGGCGGCCCGCCTTCCGTTGCCTCCAGCGGCGGGCCGTGCGGGCGGCGCGCGGGCCGCGCGAACTTGCGCGTGCCGAACAAGAGGAACAGCGGTACGACCAGATAGGGAAACGTGACGATGCCCAGCACCCAGCCCATCGCGGCCGAGGGGTGGCGGCGCTGGTGGCCGATGCGCGTGCCCATCACGTACACCAGCAGCCCCACGGCCACGAAGATCGCGTGGCCCAGGCCCGAGAGCACGGCCACGCGGATCATGCGCGGGGGTGGAGCACGCGGCGAGGGCCCGCCAACGACCATTGCTGCACAGCGCGCGCCGCGGCCGCACGGCCAGCGACCGCATGCATGGGCCCCGCATGCGGGGCGCATTCTTCTGGCGGTACGGGTGGTGTCATGGCGCTCTCCCACGGCCCGGAACAGGCAGCATGCCGCCCAGCATATCGGCCCGGCGCCGCGCGCGACTGTAGGAAAGCGGCGCGGCGCCAGGGAATGGGTCTTTTTGCTATTTATTTAATAGCTATTAGCGCTTTAAACATAAGCGTTACAGGCCAATTTAACCGAAATACCCGAAATTCCGATGGCCCGGTATCAGAGCAACTCCAGCACCCGCTGGGGCGGGCGGCACAGCAGGGCACCGCGCGGCGTCACGACGATGGGGCGGTTGAGCAGCACCGGGTGCGCGGCGATGGCGGCGATAAGCTCGGCATCGGTGCGGCCCGGGTCGGCCAGATCCAGCGCGGTGTAGGCGGCCTCCTTGGTGCGCATGACTTCGCGCACGGGCACGCCCAGGCGCGCCACCAAGGCGGTGAGCTGGACGGCATCCAGCGGCTGGGCGAGATAGTCCACGACGGTGGGCTCGATGCCGCGCTCGCGCAGCAGCGCCAAGGCGCCGCGCGAATTGCTGCAGCGGGCGTTGTGGTAGATGGTGATGTCGGCAGGGGTCATGCGCGCAGTGTAGGCCGCCACGCTGGGCCGTACCGGGCCGCCTCGGTGTCCAATGAGGCGGCGCCGGGTCAGCGCGACGACGCGCGCAGCGTGCGGCTCAGCAGGATCACCGGCACCAGCCCCACGGCCACCAGCGCCAGCGAGGGCAGCGCGGCCTCGCCCAGGCGCTCGTCGCGGGCCAGCTGGTAGGCCACCACGGCCAGGGTGTCGCTGTTGAAGGGGCGCAGCACCATGGTGGCCGGCAGCTCTTTCATCACGTCCACAAACACCAGCAGCGCCGCCGCCGCGGTGGAGCGCTTGAGCAGCGGCCAATGCACGCGCGTGAGCACGCCCAGGCTGCCCACGCCCAGCATGCGCGCCGAGTCGTCCAGGCTGGGCGAGACGCGCGCGTAGCCGCTTTGCACCGACTGCAGCGCTACCGCGCAAAAACGCACCAGGTAGGCCCAGACGATGCCCACGGCCGTGGCGGTGATGATCGCGGGCAGCCCCCAGCCGGGCGCCGCGGCCTGCATCCAGCCCACGGGCAGCAGCAGACCCACGACGATCACCGCACCGGGCACGGCGTAGCCCAGGCTGACCAGCTGCACCACGCCACGCGTGAGCGCATCGCGCCGGCGGCGCACGGCAAACGCCAGCACCAGGGCAATGCCCACGGCCAGCACGGCCGTAATGCCCCCCAGCCGCACACTGTTGCCCGCCCATTCGATGAAACGCGACCAGGGCAGCACCGACCAGTCGGCCGCCAGCGGCCGCAGCATGAACAGCACCGGCGCCACGAAGCCCATCAGTACTGGCAGGGCGCACACCAGCCACGCCGCCACGGCGCTTGCACCGTGCAGCCGCGTGGGCTGCGCCTCGGTCGAGCCGGCGCGGCCCACGCCGCCCGTGGCAAAGCGCATGCGCCGCTGCGCGCGCAGCTCCAGCTGCAGCAGCAGCACCACCAGCACCAGCAGCACGGTGGCCAACTGCGCTGCGGCGAGCCGGTCGTCCATGGACAGCCAGGCCTTGTAGATGCCCGTGGTGAAGGTCTGGATGCCGAAGTACGCCGCGACGCCGAAGTCGGCCAGCGTCTCCATGAGCACCAGCGCCACGCCCGCGGCCACCGCCGGGCGTGCCAGCGGCAGCGCCACGCTGCGGATGCGCCGCGCGGGCGATGCGCCCAGCAGACGCGCCGCCTCCATGAGGTGCGCCGCACGCTCGCCCAGCGCCGTGCGCGCCAGCAGGTACACGTAGGGGTAAAGCGAAAAGATGAACACCCACACCGCACCGCCCAGGCTGCGCACCTCGGGCAGCAGGCGGCCCTCCAGGCCGAACGTGGCGCGCAGCCAGACCTGCAGCGGGCCGCTGAACTGCAGGAAGTCGGTATAGGCGTAGGCCGTCACATAGGCCGGCATGGCCAGGGGCAGCAGCAGCAGCCACTCCAGCGAGCGCCGGCCACGGAAGTCGAACAGCGTGACCGCCGCAGCGCAGGCCGTGCCCACCACGGCCGCGCCCACGGCCACGGCGAGACCCAGCCACAGCGTGGTCCACAGGTACCCCGGCAGCACCGTGGTGGCCATGGCGCGCAGGATGGCGCCGGACTGCGCGCCGCCCTCGCCCCAGGGCAGCCAAGCCCCCAGCACGGCCAGCAGGGGCAGCGTGAGCAGCAAGGCCAACAGGATCAGTGAAGTGGAGCGCAGGGCGCGGCGGATTCGTGGCAGCAAGGGACGGCCGGTAGCGAGGTGCAAGGCGAAGAGAGCGCATCCACCGCCTGCCCGGTGAACCCTGGCAGTTGTGATGCAAATGGGAACAATTCTACGCAACCGCGGGCCGCAGGTCGGCCGCGCCCCCGCCGGCATGTGGGCCCTGGTGCGGCGCGCCCCAGGCGGCGCAGCGCGGGGCCACGCCTGCACAGTACGGCGCTGCGGCGTGGGGTCATTCAGGGCAGGACACGCCCTAAACTCACGCCATGTTTCTGGAAGTGTCTCAATTGGACGTGCGGTACGCCAACCGCCCGCAAGCCGCCGTGCGCGGCGTGACCCTGGGCCTGGCCGCCGGCGAGATCGGTGTGCTCATCGGCCCCTCGGGCTGCGGCAAGACCACCCTGCTGCGCGCGGTGGCGGGGCTGGAACCCGTCGCCGAAGGAGCCATCCGCCTGGGGGGCGAGGTGGTGGGCGCACCGGGGCGCAGCATGCCCCCCGAGCAGCGGCGCATGGGCATGGTGTTCCAGGACTATGCGCTGTTTCCGCACCTCAGCGTCGGGCGCAACGTGGCCTTCGGCATTCACGCACTCCCCCGCGCGGAGCAGGCTGAACGCGTGCGCGAGTCCCTGGCTCTGGTGGGTCTGGAGGGCAGCGAGGCGCGCTTTCCGCACGAGCTCTCGGGCGGCCAGCAGCAGCGCGTGGCATTGGCGCGCGCGCTGGCACCACGCCCGCGGCTGATGCTGCTGGACGAGCCGTTTTCCAACCTGGATGTGGACTTGCGCGAGCGACTGGCCCACGAGGTGCGCAGCATCCTCAAGACCGCCGGCGCCACGGCACTGTTCGTCACGCACGACCAGTTGGAGGCCTTCGCCATCGGCGACCGCATCGGCGTGCTGGAGGGCGGCCACCTGCACCAGTGGGACGATGCCTACTCCCTCTACCACCGCCCCGCCACGCGCTTCGTGGCTGACTTCATCGGCCATGGCGTGTTCGCCCCCGCCACGCTGGTGCAGCAGGGCAGCCATGTGGTGGCGCGCACCCCGCTGGGCGACCTGACCGACATCGACGGCTGCCTGCTGCCGGCAAGCTACCCCGGCGGCGAATGCGACGTGCTGCTGCGTGCCGACGACGTGGTGCATGACGACAGCTCACCCGTGCGGGCGCGCATCGTGCGCAAGGCCTTCCGCGGCTCGGAATTTCTGTACACGCTGGAACTGGCCAACGGCCTCACCGTGATGGCCCACGTGCCCAGCCACCATGACCATGCCATGGGCGAATGGATCGGCATCCGCACCCAGGTCGACCACGTGGTGGCGTTCGCACGGGAGAGCGCCGCACGCTGACCGCGGCCCCCTCAAGCGCCCCTGCCGTCGGGGGGCGCCAGGCTCAGGACTTGTCCTTGCGCGGCAGGTTCTCCAGCGCGGCCAGGTCGATCTGGCCCATGAAGCCCTGTACGTCCTTCAACGGCAGGTTCTCGGCCTCCACCGTGACCACCACGCCGTTCTTGAGCACCGCGCGCAGTTCCGCCTGGCTGCCGTCCTTGGCGTAGCTGTGGTGCAACGTGCGGCCATTCTCCTGCCAGGTCTTTTCCACGATGCCGTCGCTCTCGCGCTCGCCCTGCACCATGCCTGCCAGTTGGGCCAACTGGCCGAATGCACCCGCATCCACGACCGAAATGCGCACAACCTTGTCACCGTTGCCGTACTCGGCCTCCGCCTGGCTGGTCGGCAGGCCTGTGGCAGCGCCGTCGTGGACCTCATAGCTGGTGCGTTCCAGCGATCCCAGCTTGGCGGGCAGCGCGGCCTTGAGCGCATCGACCCCCACCGTCTGGTGCTTGGCACTTCCCATGGCCGCCGCCATCGCCTGGCCTGCGGCTTCGGTCATCTGTTGGGTATCGCCGCTCTTGTGCGCCTGCTCCATACGGCGGGCAGCCTCTTCCATCTTCTTGCCGGCCTCTTCCAGCTTGGCGGTATCCAGCGTGACCTGCCCACGCGGCGTGTCGATGACCACGGCCGGGCCGCCCGCACTGCCCCACATGGCGGGGCCATGCGGCATGAACAGCGAACCGATGGCCGCAATGACGATGCCCAGCACGATGGCCACCACCACGACCACCGCCGTATAGGGCACGGCGCGCGCAGCCGGGCTGCGCATCAGCAGCGGCAGGCCCAGGTACAGCAGGTACAGCGAATACAGCGCCGCCACCAAGCCCAGGATGGCCAGCGCCGGCAACAAGCTGAACACGCCGCCCAGCATGGCGGCCGTGCTGGCGTAGACCGCGACCTTGAGCGCCTGTCCCTGGTTCTGGGTGCCGCCGAACGTGGGTGCCAACGCATTGATGACCAGGGCCAGCACATACACGCCGACCAGGCTCAACACATAGGACACGGCCATGTTGGCAAGCCCGGCGAGCACCGGCACGCGCATGCTGAAGCCAAAGCCTCCCATGCCGATCAGCGACATGCCGATGAATCCGCAGACGGCCGGAATGGCCGCGAGGATCATCAGGTAGCCCGTGAACAGGCGTGCCGTATCGGCAGGCTCTCCATCAATGGCGGCCCAGGTCTCGCGGGGCTTGAGCAAAATCCCCTTCACGCGCTCCATCAGTTGCATGCATCCCTCCCTCGGTTATTGGCAAAGAGGCGCACCATACTGCAGGCGCATGTCGATGCGATGGATGTAAACAGACCGTTACAGCCCCGTTGCACACACATGTGCACTTTTGGCGACAGCAGGAGGCTATTCAGCGTTGGCGCAGATCGTCCACTGCGGCATGCAATGCCTGGCCCCACACCCGGCGGTCGCGCCCCTGCGCACGCTCGGGCATGCCGAAATGCGCCACCGCCGTGATGGGCGGCGCGGTGAGCGTGCGCCAGATGGAGCCCACCAGCGTTTCGTCGCCGATATAGCTCGGGGCGTGGGTGGTCTGGCCGCTTGCGCGGTCCACGAAGCGCAGGCCGATGGGCTGCACGGGCACGTCCGCCTGCAGTGCAGCCTGCAGCAGGTTGGGGTGAAAGGGCAGCAGCGTGCGCCCGTCGCCGGTCGTGCCTTCGGGAAACACCGCGAGTATTTCGCCCCGCAACAGGGCATCCCGCATGCTGCCCACCATGCGCAGGGCATCGCGCCGCGACGCGCGCTCGATGTACAGCGTGCCCGCTGCCGTGGCGAGCGTGCCGACGATGGGCCAAGCCTGCACGTCGGACTTGGAGATGAAGCGGCAGTAGCGCGCCGCATGCATCACCGGGATGTCGAGCCAGGACAGATGGTTGGCCACCAGCAGCACCGGCCCCTGGCTCGGCGGGGTGCCGCGCACCTCCAGCGTGACCCCCGCGCAGGCCAGCAGGCCCAGCGCCCACGCCTGCACCCGCGCCTGCTGCTGCTCCACCGATAGGCGTGGGAAGCGCAACGCCACCACGAGCAGCCCCTGTGCAGCGTGCAGCACCAGCCGCAACACCCGCCAGCAGGCCCGTAATCCCCGCAGCATGTGCGTGTGCCGGCGTCGCTCAGCCGCGCTCGAACGCGACTTGGCCGCCCACCAGCGTGCAGCGCACCCGGCCCGGCAGTTCATAGGTCGAGAACGGCGTGTGCTTGCCCTGGCTGGCCAGTGCGTCGGCCTGCACGGTCCAATGCGCCGCAGGGTCCAGCACGCACAGGTCGCCCACCCCGCCTTCGATAATGCGGCCCACGCTGGCCTGCAGCGTGCCCAGCGACGTGCCCAGCACCCGCGCGGGCTCTGCGGTGACCACGGCCAGCGCACGCTGCAGCGGCGCGCCGCCTTCCTGCGACCACTTGAGCGCCACGGACAGAAGCAACTCCAGCCCCGTCGCGCCGGGCTCGGCCTCGGCAAATGGCAAAGCTTTGGCATCCTCGTCCACAGGCGTGTGGTCGGACACCAACGCGTCGATGGTGCCATCCAGCAGCGCCGCGGCCAGCGCATCGCGGTCGCGCTGCTGGCGCAGCGGCGGCGTGAGGCGCGCGCGGCTGTCGAAGTAGCCGATGTCCGCATCGGTGAGCATGAGCGAGTTGATGCTCACGTCGCAGCTCACCGGCAGGCCGGCCGCCTTGGCCTGCCGCACCAGATCCACCCCCGCGCTGCTGGACAGGCGGCACAGGTGCACGCGCGCGCCCGTGGTTTTGAGCAACTCGAAGATGGTGTGCAGTGCAATCGTCTCCGCCGCCACGGGCACGCCCGACAGGCCCAACCGTGTGGCCAGGGGGCCGCTGGCGGCCACGCCCTTGCCCAGGTGCAGTTCCTGCGGGCGCAGCCAGACGGTGTAGCCGTAGGTCGCGGCGTACTGCAGCGCGCGCTGCAGCACCTGGGTGCTGGTCAGCGGCACCTCGGCCTGGCTGAAGCCCACGCAGCCGGACTCCGTCAGCTCGGCCATCTCGGTCAGCACCTCGCCGGCCAGCCCGCGCGTGACTGCGCCCAAGGGGAACAGCCGCGCCTGGTGCAGCTTCTCGGCGCGGAACTTGAGCATCTGCACCAGGCCAGGCTCGTCGAGCACCGGGTCGGTGTCGGGCGGGCAGACCAGGCTGGTCACGCCACCCGCGACGGCCGCCGCCATCTCGGACTCCAGCATGCCCTCATGCTCATGCCCCGGCTCGCGCAGGCGCGCCGCCAGGTCCACCAGACCCGGCAGCACCAGGCAGCCGCTGGCATCGATCACGCGGGTGGGCGTGAAACCCTGGGGCTCGCGGTCCACCGCGATGATGCGGCCCGCCGCCAGCGCCACGTTGCACACCTTGTCGAGGCCGCTGGCGGGGTCGATGACGCGGCCGTTCTGGATGAGGATTTTCATGGTTCTAAGCCAAATTGGCCGTTAGCGCCCGTCCCACAAGCGCTAGCAGCTATCAACACAATAGCAAATAAGTCATGCTGGTGATCCATGGCGCCGTGCGCCACCCACACCCCATGAAACTGGCGCAACCCAGGTCAGGGCCGCCGTGCAAGGGCCGCCCCGCCGCGTTCGCGGCGTCCCCCGGGGGGATTGCGCGAAGCGGCTCAGCGAGGTCATGCTTCATTCCCTGCCACGATGGACATGACCGCCATGCGCACCGCGATGCCGAAGGTGACCTGCGGCAGGATCACGGCCTGCGGACCGTCCACCACGGCGGAGTCGATCTCCACGCCGCGGTTGATGGGGCCCGGGTGCATGACGATGGCATCGGGTTTGGCCAGCCGCAGCTTCTCGGGCGTGAGTCCGAAGCTCTTGAAGTACTCTTGGCTGGAAGGCAGCAGCGCACCGCTCATGCGCTCGTTCTGCAGGCGCAGTGTGATGACCACGTCGCAGCCTTTGATGCCTTCCTCCAGGTTGTGGAACACCCGCACGCCCATCTGCGCCATGTCGGAAGGCACCAGCGTGCGTGGGCCCACCACGCGCACCTCGGCTGCGCCCAGAGTGGTCAGGGCATGGATGTCCGATCGCGCCACGCGCGAATGCAGCACGTCGCCCACGATGGCCACCGTGAGGTTGGAGAAGTCCTTCTTGTAATGGCGGATGGTGTACATGTCCAGCAGCCCCTGCGTGGGGTGCGAGTGCCGGCCGTCCCCGGCGTTCACCACGTGCACGTGCGGTGCCACATGCTGTGCGATCAGGTAGGGCGCGCCCGATTCGCTGTGGCGCACGACGAAGATGTCCGCCGCCATGGCGCTCAGGTTGTCGATGGTGTCCAGCAGCGTCTCGCCCTTGGCGGTGGAGCTGCGCGCGATATCCAGATTGAACACGTCGGCCGACAGGCGCTTGGCCGCGATCTCGAAAGTGGTGCGCGTGCGCGTGCTGTTCTCGAAGAACAGGTTGAACACGCTCTTGCCGCGCAGCAGCGGCACCTTCTTGACCTCGCGCTCCTGGACGCTGACGAAGTTGGTGGCCGTGTCCAGGATGTGCGTGACGATGTCCTTGGGCAGGCCCTCGATCGACAGCAGGTGGATCAGCTCGCCGTTCTTGTTGAGTTGGGGGTTGCGCTTGTACAGCACCGTCAGACCTCTTTGACGTCGAAATGGAAAGCGCCGGCCTCGCTGCGGGCCAGTGCCAGCGATTGCGTGGGCGGCAGCGCCACGCGCGCCGCAGCGAACTCGGCGGCCACCGGCAGCTCGCGGCCGCCGCGGTCCACCAGCACCGCCAGGCGCACGCGCGCCGGGCGGCCGTAGTCGAACAGCTCATTGAGTACGGCGCGGATGGTGCGGCCGGTGTAGAGCACATCGTCCAGCACCAGGATGTCCGCACCATTCACGTCGAACGGCAGCGTGGTCTGCGCGCTGGAGGCCAGGCCCCGCTGGGAGAAATCGTCGCGGTGCATGGCAGACGACAGCACCCCGGCCTGGCCCGGCAAGCCCAGGTCTTTTTGCAGACGCTCGGCCAGCCAAGCACCGCCCGAGGCGATGCCCGCCAAGTAGGTGTCAGATTCGCGCAGCATGCGCACGCCGCGCAGCAGCTCGGCGTACAGCGCCTCGGCATCCAGCGTGAGATGGCCCGGGCGCGTGGCACCCGGCGGGGTCGTAGCAGAACTCATGGCAGGTTCCTCAAAAACTGTTCCAGGATGATGCAGGCCGACGCGGCGTCGGCATCAGCCGCGCCCGCAGAAAGGGCCTCGGTGGTGCTGTAGCGCTCGTCAACCTCGAAGACCGGCAGGCCGAAGCGCCCGCGCAGCTGGCGCGCGAACTTGAGCGCACGGGCGGTGTTCTCATGGGCAGCCCCGTCGGGATGCAGCGGCACGCCCACCACCAGGGCATCGGGCTGCCACTCGCGGATGCGCTCGGCCACCTGGGCGAAGCGGGCATCGCCCTCCGCGCGGATCGTGCCCTGGGGCGTGGCGCTGCGCAGCATGCGCGTACCCACGGCGACGCCGGTGCGCTTGAGCCCGTAATCGAAAGCCAGAAAGGATTGGAAATGCGCGGGGACGACGGCTGGAGCAGGCTGGCCGCTCATGCATGCCCCGCTTCGGGCGACAGCATCCACGACTGCAGGCCCAGCAACCCCAGGGCACGGTCATAGCGCTCTTGCACAGGCGTTTCGAAGATGACCGACACGTCCGCACCCACGGTGAGCCAGCTGTTTTCGGCCAATTCGGACTCCAGTTGACCTTCGCCCCAGGCCGAGTAGCCCAGCGTCACGAGGACGCGCCGTGGGCCCGCACCATGGGCCAACGCCTCCAGCACATCCTTGGAAGTGGTCATTTCCAGCCCGCCGGGGATCGTCATCGTGGAGGCGTAGGGCGACTCGTCCTCGCTCTCTTGCGGGCCGCGCATGGCCTCGTGCAGCACGAAGCCGCGCTCGGTCTGTACCGGGCCGCCCTGGAATACCGGCTGCAGCGTGAGATCCTCTCGCCCGAGGGACAGGTCCACCTTCTCGAACAGCCCTTCCAGGCTGATAGGCGTGGGTTTGTTGATGATCAACCCCAGCGCGCCGCGCTCGCTGTGCTCGCACAAATACACCACACTGCGCGAAAAAGAGGCATCTTCCACGCCCGGCATGGCGATCAGGAAGTGGTGCGTCAGATTCATGGGCGCGGTATCGGCAGGCATGCGGCAATTTTACGGCCAACCACCGCATCGGCCCGTTATCCGAGGGCATCGCCCCGGCGCACAAAAGACAAGGCCCGGCAGGCGTGCAGCCTGCCGGGCCTGGGTGACACTGGACTGCGTCGCCGTCAGGCGGTCACTGCCTCCGTGTTCAGGCTGGCGTAGTGGCGCACCAGGCTCATCAGCTCCTCGTCGGAGTAGGGCTTGCCCAGGTAGTGGTTCACGCCGAGTTCCATCGCATGGTCGCGGTGCTTCTGCGCAATGCGCGAAGTGATCATGATGATCGGCAGGTCCTGCAGCGCAGCGTCGGAGCGGATGTTGCGCGCGAGGTCAAAACCGTCCATGCGCGGCATCTCGATGTCGGACAACACGACCGCGGGGCGCTCTTCCTGCAGGCGCTCCAGCGCCTGCAGGCCGTCGGCCGCCAGGGCCACGCGGTAGCCTTCGCGCTGCAGCAGGCGCTGCGTGACGCGGCGCACGGTGATCGAGTCGTCCACCACCAGGATCAACGGCACCTGCTGCACCGGCACCAACAGCGAAGCGGCGGGCGTGCCGCCCTCGGCAGCCACCACCGCGCCGGCCTGGTCCACCGCCGGTGCGTGCGTGGCCGCGCGCACCTGGTCGCCGTACACCGTGGCCAGCGCCACCGGGTTGTAGATCAGCACCACGGTGCCCGAAGCCAGCACGGACATGCCCGCGAGGCCTGGCAGACGCGACAGCTGCGGCCCCAGGTTCTTCACCACGACTTCCTGGTTGCCCAGCACTTCGTCCACGTGCATCGCGATGCGCTGCGACGCGCTGCGCAGGATCACCACGGGGCGGCTCTTGCCCGTAACCTCCGTGCTGCGCGAGGACGACTGGAGCAATGCACCCGCCCAGTAGAAGGGCAGATTCTCCAGGCCATCCGAGAAGGTATGGCTGGCGTAGGCAGCGTCGAGCTCGGTGCCGGAACTACGGCGCACGATCTCCACCAGGTTGGCTGGCACGCCGATGGTCAGGTTGCCCGCGCGCAGCATCACCACCTGGGTCACCGCTGTCGTGAGCGGCAGCACCATGCGGAAGGACGTTCCCTTGCCCGCCTCGGTAGAGGTCTCGATGCGGCCACCCAGGGCATTCACCTCCGAGCGCACCACGTCCATGCCGATACCACGGCCGGAAAGGCCCGTGATCTCCGACGCCGTGGAGAAGCCCGGCATGAAGATCAGGTTGGCCGCCTCGCCATCGCTCAGCTGCGCATCGGGCGCAATCAACCCTTGCGCCACGGCCTTGTCCCGGATGCGGGCGATGTTCAGGCCTGCCCCGTCGTCGCGGAACGCCACCGACACGTCGTTGCCCTCGTGCCGCAAGTCGATGGAGATCGAGCCCACAGGAGCCTTGCCGGCAGCAGCGCGCGTCTCGGGTTCCTCGATGCCGTGCCCCACGCAGTTGCGCAGCAGGTGTTCGAAAGCAGGGGTCATGCGGTCCAGCACGCCGCGGTCCATTTCGATGGAACCGCCCGAAATGTCCAGCTTGATCTGCTTTCCCGTTTCCTTGGATGCCTGGCGCACCACCGCATAGAGGCGTTCCGAGATGCCCTCGAACTCCACCATGCGCGTGCGCAGCAGGTCGCGCTGCAACTCACGTGCCTGGCGTCCCTGGGCGATCAGATCGTCTTCGGCGTCTTCCATCGCACGCTGCATGTTGCGCTGCACGGTGGCCACGTCGTTGACCGACTCCGCCATCATGCGCGTCAGTTCCTGAACGCGGGTAAAGCGGTCGAATTCCAGCGGGTCGAAGCCCGCCGCCATGTCCTTGGACAGGGCCAAGCGGGACTGCATCTGCGATTCCGCCTGTACCTCGATGTCACGCAACTGCTGGCGCAGGCGCTCCAGGTTGCCCGACAAATCGGTCAGTGAACTGCGCAGTTGCGACATGCGCACGTCCAGCCGCGAACGCGCGATCATCACTTCGCCAGCCTGGTTCACCAGCCGGTCGAGCAGTTGCGAACGTACGCGCACGGAATGCCCACCTGCCGCACGCAGGGGGGCCGGCGCAGGGGCCGCACCCAACGGCGCACGCAACGCAACGGGCGGAGCGAGCGGCTGGGAAAGCCCTGGAGCGGGAGCGGATTGGACCACCTGTGCGTCCTGTCCATGCTCAGCGGCCGGTACCGCCGGCTCCGCTCCAGTTGCGCGCAGCGCGTCGAAACTCGCCTGCAACGCGTCGAAGTTGACCAGCAAGGGCTCAATGTCTGCGGCCGCCACGGTTTCCGTGTCGATCTGCTCCACGGCCGTTTCCATGCGGTGCGCCATTTCGCCAAGCCGCATCGCGCCTGCCAGGCGCGCACTGCCCTTGAGGGTGTGCAGGGCGCGCAGCAGTTCGCTGCGTGCGCCCAGGTTCTCCGGCCGGGACGACCACTGGCGCAACGCCCCACCCAGCGTGGGCAACAGTTCAACCGCTTCTTCCTCGAAAATGGGGAACAGATCGGGGTCGATGTTGTCCAGCGCATCGATGTCGTCATCGATATCGACGGTGGTCGACACGGCAGGCGCGGCAGTATCGCCAATCACGCGGTCGTGGCCTACGGGGAGCGTAGGCGCCACCACGGGCGATGGGGCAGTCGGCTCGTCGACGGCCGTCGCATGCGCCGTGCCCTGAGGCGTTGCCGGAGCCGGCTCCAGCGTCTCAAATGCCTGTGCCTGTGCCTGTGCCTGTGCCTGTGCCTGTGCCTGTGCCTGTGCCTGTGCCTGTGCCTCTGCCTCGGCGAAAGCACGGTCTTCCAGCGACACCATGCCGCTGATCACTTCGGTCTGCAGGATCTCGTTGAGCTGTTCCAGCACCGAGGCGCTGGGCTCCTTCAGGAAGCCTGCGGCGAATTGGTGCAGCAACCTCCGGATGTCCTCGGCAGCGGCGTTGAATGCCTGCGCATGCTCGGGGAGACCCTGCTGCAGCAGTTGAACATGCTGCAGCGTATGTTCCAGGGTACGCGCAAGATTGGACAGTGCCGAGAACCCGACAGTGGCAGAGCTGCCTGCCAGCGAGTGCGCCAACGCCACCGCGCTGTCCGGCAGCGGCTGGTGCAATTCCAGCGACCATTCCTGCAACGCAGTCACGAGGCGGCGCGACCATTCGTCGGCCTCGTTGAGGTACACGTTGTACAGCGGTATGCCGATGCGCAGGTGCTCGATGACCTTGACCGCTTCGTCGACCGCTTCCTCCACCGGACCGTCCGTCCCAACCGCGGTTTCGGCGGCTTGCGCAGACGGTACGTCCGCCGCTGGCTGCTCGTCCAGGATGAACTCGGGTTGGACGCCATCCGTGCCGATAAAGAATGTCTCGTCCTGCCGCACCGCGGATGCGTTATCCGCCGGCTCCGCCACCGTGTCAGCCGCTACTGTTGAAGCGGGTTGGCCGACCTCCTGTGCTGGCGCATCGGTGGCTTGCAGCGCAGCCTCGAACAGGGAGAAATCCACCTCCTCCGTCACCGTCTCGGGAGCTGCGGGCACCTCCTCCACCGGCAACACGGCCTGGTCGGCCTCATCCGCATCGATGAAGGTGTCGACAAAGTCGCCGCCCACTTCCTCATGGCCCGCCGTCGCGTCCTGAGACGGCACGTCGACATCCGGCAGCACCAGATCAAACTCCAGCGCGGCAGCGTTGGCGTGGGCGTCAACAGCTTCGAGCGGTGCAGGCGGTTCAATGGCAAATGCTTGTGGTTCGGCCGCGGGCTCCGGAAGGTCTGGCACCGACAACACGGGCTCGTCAGGCAGCAGCGGTTCTGCGGGCACTTGCGGCGCCAAGGCCGCAGTGGTGTCCGCGGAATCGGAGGAGGGCACGCCCAGTGGCAGCAGCGTGCCATCCGTGCGCATCGCATCCGCCGCAACCCGGAAGGCTTCGGCCTTCCACGGGTCGGCAGCTCCTGCTGCGATGTCATCGGCCCATCGACCAAAGGCGCCCAACGCCTCGGAGGAGAGTTGCAGCAGCGCTTCCTTGATGGGTTTTTGCTCGGCCAGCCAGGCATTGAGCGTCTGCTCCATGGACCACGCGGCTTCACCAAATTCGTTCAGCCCCACCATGCGCGAGCTACCCTTGAGGGTATGGAAGGCCCGCCGCAGCGTGGTCTGCTCGCTCAGGTCACCCGGTGCAGCACGCAGCGCGTCGATGGCCGACAAGCCGGTGGCGACAACTTCGCGCGCCTCTTCCAGGAAGATGTCGAGCAGTTCATCCTCGCCATCGTCCTCCGGCAGGGCTGCGGCAGCGACGTTGCTCGAAGGAACCACTGGAAGCGCGGGCTCTTCCGGAGCGACCACCGCCGAAACGGCGCCTTCCGACGTCGCCACGTCCACGTCAAGCAGCGAAAAATCAATGTCCGCCAGTGCAGACGGCGTGGCGCTCTCGACCACAGCCGCCGCCGCGGGTTCGGGTGCGTCGGGGAATGGGAGCTCCAACGCGGGTACGGCAGGCGCTTCCTGATCATGCGCGCCCGGATGAGGCAGTTGCGCACGCGCCCGCCCCATGAGGACACGCAACTCGCCCAGCTCTTCGTCGTAAACGAAGAGCTTGCGCGCCATGGCACGCTGGTAGCTCAGCATGTCGATGAGAAAGCCCAGCGCTCCCAGGCTGTTGCCCAGTTTCTCGAAAACCTGCGGGCGCTCTTCCTCGGGCAGGTCGTTGGTCAGCATGCGCTCGACCGTGTCGCGCATGCGCACCACGGCCAAGGAGGCCTGATCCAGTCCCAGCACGGACAGCACGCCGCGCATCTGCTGCAGGCTGCCAGGCACGGAGGCAAGCAGGGTCATGTCTTCCGGGCTGCGGAAGAACTGGTCCATGGACTTCTCTGCCTCTGCCAGAGTCGCACGCAGTTCACCGACCACGCTACCCATGGTCTGGTGGTCACTGACGCGGCGATACAGCTCTTCCATCCAGGGTTCAAGAGGCTGCGATTCCCCGCCGGCAACCACGCTGTCCAGTCGCTCGGACAGCCGCGCAGCTCGCTCCGCCATGTACTGCTGGGCGGCATCCAGTTCCTCGAAGGACGCCTGCAGATACAGCACAGAGGTGGCCACTTCCATGGCCAGCGCTGCCGAAGGAGGCTCGCCCGACCGCGTGGTGGCCTCCAGGGCACGCGTCAGGGCCAGTGCCAGGCTTTCGCTGTCCGGGTGCAGTTTGCGCAATGAATCGCACACCAGGCTGAACTGGTCCGCTGCCGGTTTGAGCTTGTTGCGGTCTCCACCCGCAAGTGCGGACCAGGTTTCCGTGGCCGCGGCAATGCGCTTGCGCGCCTGCGCAAGAATGGCAGGGTCGAAAAGACCGAAGCGCGGCTGGTCATAGTCCACCGGCTGGTAGCGATTCAAATCAAACGCGCGCCGCACGGCCGTCAGTACCGGCATGCGGGAAGCTGCATCCGCCGTCGCAGGCACCACGGCCTGGGCGCAGAAGAACAGAAGATCCTGCACCAGACGGTCGCTGATCGCCGTGTCCCCCTTGGCCAAGGTGGCGTATTGCATCAGCACGCGCGAAGCGACGCGCTTGGCATACAGGTCCGGATTGAGTGCCTGCTGCGCCAACGCCTCGAAAAAGCCTGCACAGATCTTCCAGAAAGCGCGAGCCTGGCGGTCGGTCTGCGCCGCGGCGAAGCCCAGGCAGGTTGTCTGCATGTCTGCAGCGGCGCCCGGGTCCGCATTCTTCACCAGCCGCAGTACCGCGCTGTCCAGCCGCGCACGCGCTTCCGATCCATAGGGCAGCGGCGCAGCGGCAACCGGCACGTCAGGATCATGGAAGCGCCGCTCCACGGGCCACAAGTCCGCTGGATGCACCCGCTCGCCCCCCGCCAGCGTCTGCGCCTCGCGGTACTGGGGAAACAGCGCCACCGGCGACACGGACTTGCCTGCGAGCACATGCTCCAGGTATTCGATCAAGGCAAAGCTGGCGCGCTCGATGACGGCCGCTGCATCATCGCTGCAGGTCTCCGGCCGCTGAACGAACCGCTGGACCGCCGTTTCCATGGCGCGCAACACCAGGGCCGGAGGCGCCATCCCCACCATCTCCAGCGCGCCGCTGGCCTGGTGGAGTTGCTGGCGTGCGATGCGCAAGGGCCCCGCGTCCAGTGAGGCGAGATCGGACTCCCGCGCTATCTCGGCATCGCGCACGAAACGGCGCATGGCCTTGACGGCACCATCCAAGGATTTGCGCAGTTCATCGAGCACCCATGCGAGCGGCCCAAGATCCTGCTCGCCCTGGGCCCAATCGGCGCCCTGTGCGTTTGCGGCGTCAACAGATGACATGGATTCGTCCCCGGCTGATCCGGAGCAAGTTCGTTAATGGAAGACGTCAGGCAATCTTGAATCGCGCCACCGACTGGCGCAGTTCCTCGGCCACGTGAGACAGTTCACGCACCTGCTGCGCAGTCGTACGGGTACCTTCTCCGGTCTGCTCCGTCACCGCAAAAATATGCTGGATGTTGTCTGCCACGCCGTTGGCGAGGTCCGCTTCGCGGGAGGCTGACGATGAGATCTGCTCAATCAGCTCGGCCAGCCGCCGCGACACGCGGTCGATCTCCGAAAGCGCCGTTCCTGCGCTGTCCGATAGACGCGCTCCTTCCACCACGCCCTGGGTGGAACGCTCCATAGCGGCCACCGCGTCCTGGGTGTCGGTCTGAATGGCCTTCACGAGCGCCGAGATCTGGCGCGTGGCGTCTGCGGAGCGCTCCGCGAGACGCTGCACTTCTTCCGCCACCACCGAGAAGCCGCGACCGGCTTCACCGGCAGAGGCAGCCTGGATGGCCGCGTTCAGAGCCAGCACGTTGGTCTGCTCGGTAATGTCCGAGATCAGCTCGGTGATTTCGCCAATCTCCTGGGATGACTCGCCCAGGCGCTTGATGCGCTTGGACGTATCCTGGATCTGGTCGCGGATGGCGTTCATACCACCGATGGCGTTTTGCACGGCCTGCAGACCCTGGTCGGCGGCCTGCAGCGACTGGCGGGCCACCGAGGCGGATTCCTGCGCTTGCGAAGACACGTCGTTAATACGCCTTGCCATCTCGAGCACCGAACGGCCCGTTTCACGGATTTCTCGCAGCTGCTCGGTGGACGCTGCGAGCAGCTCCGTGGAGGTGTTGTCCACCATGGCCGTCGTCTGCGCCACCCGGGTTGCCGTCTTCTGCACGCTGCCCACCAGTTGGCGCAGTTCTTCCACCGTGTAGTTCACCGAGTCGGCGATGGCGCCCGTGATGTCCTCCGTCACGGTGGCTTCCTGCGTCAGGTCCCCTTCAGCGACCGATTGCAGTTCGTTCATCAGTCGCAGAATGGCCGCCTGGTTGGCGTCGTTGATGCGCTTGGCTTCCTGTTCCTGGCGCTTGGCATCACGCTGCTGCGCTTCGGCCGTGGCTTGGCGGCTGCGGCTGTCCAGCAGCTGCACGCGCGAAATACCCACGCCGCACAGCAGCACGAAGATACCGGCCACGGCGAGCGCGGCGAACTGGCCCGCCCCCATGCCCGATTGTGCCGACAGCTTGCTTTGCAGACCTTCCAGTTGACGGCGCAGCGGTTCGCTGTCTGCCAGGATGGCCGACTGCGCCTCACGTGCGGATACCAGACCCTGGAGGTTGCCCAGGATGGCGCCGGCTTGCGTACGCATCTGCTCATACAGCTTGATGAGCGACTCCAGTTGCTCGCGGGTTTGGGCGTCGCGGGTGGCAGCCAGGCGGAGGTCGGCGCTACCGTCCAGCATGCCCTGTGCGATTTCCTTGAAGGAGTTCAAGTCCTTGCCCAGCAGGAACACCGCCTCGGGGCTCACGCCCTCCGTCGTTTGGAACTCGTTAGCCGACTTGCCGATACGCTGGGTCAACATCACCAGCTGGCCTGCGGCAGAAATCTCGGAGGCCGGCGCATTTTGCTGAAGCTTCAGGGACGAGACCGTCTCCGCGATCTCCAGCAGGTCCGAGGACTGGCGGTTGATGGTACGCAGAGCGTCGCCCACCTGCGTCAGGATCTTTTGCTGACCCATCACCACGCCCGCGTTGCGCTCGGCACGCTCCACCAACGGCGTGATGGCATCCAGTTCGGGGCGGAAAGGCTCACCCAGTGCCTGCACATCCAGTTCGTTGTCGCCCCCGTTGAGTGCGCGCACGTTGCGCGCCAGCACGCCCGAGCTCTCCACCACTTCGGGGAAGGCCTGGGGGCTGCCCACCAAGGCCTGCGACACGGACTTTGCAAGCCGCTGCGACTGCATCAGCGACTGGCCGGTCGCCGTCAGCTGCTGCGCCGAGCGGTTGGCTTGCTGCAGCACCCAGCCGGCAATCAAGGCGAGCACCACCAAGCCAACACCCAGCAGCATCAGCAGGCGGCGCTGGTGGACGGCAGTGGTTGCGCGGCCCAGCAGAGGCAGCGAGACCAAGTCTTCATCCGCAAACTCCCCTTCGGGATATTGCGCCGCATCGCCGGGATCGCCCTGCACGCTGGCCATGCCATCGGTCTGGTACGCATCGGCAAGCAGTCCGCCCGCCGGGTGCTGCGCCAAGTCAGTGGGGTTCAGCTCAGCATCCGGGTCGGCGGGCTTGCGGTTAAACAATTTTCCAAATGGATTGACGACGGACATGGTGCTGCCTTACAGAAATAATCAAGCGCTGATGCTGAGAAAAGCGGGATGCTGGGAAAGAGCGTGCAGGTTCAATTCCTGCCAACGCGTGCCCTGTGCATCAAGATAGGTGGTGCCGAAATAGGGGGGCGCATCGGCCTCCGGCGGCTCGGAGGCGACGAAGGCCTCCATTCCCCGCAGGCCGGACAGCCGGTCCACGAGCAAGGCGGCATTCACGTCCAGCGCACCATTGAAGGCCAGCAGGCTGGACTCTGCCAAGGCCTGCTCCGTGCGCATCTGCGCGGCGCCAAGGAGGCCCGCTAGATCCACCACGCCGGTGAGCGCGCCACGCAGGTTGGCCACGCCCAGGAACCACGGTTGGGTATACGGAACGGGCTGCACCCCGCCCCAGGGGAAGATCTCCCCCGATTGTCCAAGGGGAAGAAGGAAATAGCGTCCGGCAGACTCCACGGCCAACCAGGACGACACGGACACACCCTCGCCTCTGGCAGCCTGCAGCCGGGCGGCAAGTCGTGTCTGTAGCTCTTTCAGGGCTTCGCGGTTAGCCATGGGTATGCAGCCGGCCTCAGTTCAGCGCGTCGATCTTGGCCTGCAGTTCTGCAGGATCGACTGGCTTGGTGATGTAGCCGCGCGCGCCCTGGCGCATGCCCCACACGCGATCGGTTTCCTGGTTCTTGCTCGTGCACATGATGATGGGCACATCCGCATACTGCGGATCGCGGGTAATGGCACGGGTCAGCTGGAAACCGTTTTGGCCGGGCATGACCACGTCCATCAGGATCAGGTCCGGCTTTTCCTCGGCCAGACGGCGAAATGCCTCTTCGGCATTCTCGGCGGTACGCACTTGCATGCCCTTTTTCTGCAGCAAGTCGGTCAGAAACATCAACTCGGTCTTCGAGTCGTCCACGACCAAAACTTTCTGAATCGGCATTACAAAACTCCTTATTGGGCATTTCCAAATTGCTGCACAGCCTGCAGCAACTGGTCTTTGGTAAATGGTTTGGTCAGATATTCCTGGCAACCGACCATGCGGCCGCGCGCCTTATCGAAAACCCCGTCCTTGGATGAAAGCATTACCACGGGCGTATCAGCAAAACGCGCGTTGCGTTTGATGATGGCGCAGGTCTGATAACCATCCAGCTTGGGCATGAGGATGTCGCAGAAAATCAGCTGAGGCTGGTAATCATTGACTTTGGCCAAGGCATCGAAACCATCGTCGGCCAATAAAACCTCGTGCCCTCCCTGCTTGAGGAAAATTTCGGCGCTGCGCCGTATGGTATTGCTGTCGTCCACCACCAGGACACGGAAGGTGGGACCGGTCGTCGTCGTAGCCAATTTCTCGCTGCTCCTGAGGAACGAAAAAACAACGCTGGCAGGAGCCGCGCCTCAAATCTCGACCATCTCGAAGTCTTCCTTGCGGGCGCCGCATTCGGGACAGGTCCAGTTCATGGGAACGTCTGCCCAGCGGGTGTTGGGGGCAATGCCGTGCTCGGGGCAGCCCGCAGCTTCGTCATATATCCAACCGCAAATCAAACACATCCAAGTTTTTGGGTCCGTCACAGCTTAAGGGGCCTTCACATAGAATGCAACGATTGTATCTAGTCATCACTGCCGGATGCAGCTTTCGTGCCACCGGTTACGCTGGCACCCACCCATGCAATCGAATACCCCTTCAGCACCCGACAGCCAAAGCTTGACGGCGGATGACAGCGAATCCACCGCCCCCACCATCTGCGTGATGGTTTTCAATGCAAACGACCCCAGCGGCGCGGGAGGATTGGCGGCCGATATTTCGGCGGTGTCCTCGGTCGGAGGGCATGTCGCGCCGGTGGTGACCGGGACCTATGTGCGTGACAGCGCCGAGATATTCGACCATTACGCCTTCGAAGACGAGACGGTCGCCGAGCAGGCCCGTGCCGTGCTGGAAGACATGCCGCTGCACGCGATCAAGGTCGGCTTCGTGGGGAGCCCCGAGAACCTGAGCGCCATCTCCGAGATCGCCGCCGACTATGCGGACGTGCCCGTCATCGCCTTCATGCCGGACCTGTCGTGGTGGCAGGACGACCTGATCGACCAGTACCACGACGCCTTCCGCGAGCTGTTGCTGCCGCAGACATCGGTGTTGGTTGGAAACCACAGCACCCTGTGGCGCTGGCTGCTGCCGGACTGGGGCAGTGAGCGCCCACCCTCGGCACGCGACCTGGCCATGGCAGTCGCGGAGATAGGCGTGCCCTATCTATTGGTGACCGGCATTCCCGCGGCGGAGCGGCACATCGACAATGTGCTCGCCTCACCGCAAACGGTGCTGGGCAGCGGGCGCTTCGAACGCTTTGAAGTGACTTTCATCGGAGCGGGCGACACCCTGTCGGCCACCCTGGCGGCGCTCATTGCCACCGGCAGCGACCTGGGCGAGGCCACGAGCGAAGCGCTCACTTACCTAGACGGCTGCCTGCAGCACGGATTCCGCCCCGGCATGGGCCATGTGCTGCCCGACCGCATGTTCTGGGCCCAGCCCGACGATGAGGACACCGACGACGACGTATCTCCCTCCGCGGTCGTGGAGGGCTTCGATTTGCCACCCCATGACACACAACACTGATCTCAATCTCCCCCTTTTCGAACGTGCCAAGGCGCTCATCCCCGGCGGCGTGAATTCGCCGGTGCGCGCCTTCCGCGCCGTGGGCGGCACGCCCCGCTTCATCACGCGTGCCCAGGGCGCCTACATGTGGGACGCCAACGGCCAGCGCTTCATCGACTACATCGGCTCCTGGGGACCCATGATCCTGGGCCATGGCCACCCGGCCGTGCTGGAGGCCGTGCAGAAAGCAGCCCTGGAGGGCTTCAGCTTCGGCGCGCCAACCGAGCGTGAAGTGGAGCTGGCCGAGGAAATCATCCGCCACGTGCCGTCCATGGAGATGATCCGCCTGGTCAGCTCAGGCACCGAGGCCGGCATGAGCGCCATCCGCCTCGCGCGCGGCGCCACCCGGCGCAACAAGATCATCAAGTTCAACGGCTGCTACCACGGCCATGCCGACTCGCTGCTGGTCAAGGCCGGCTCGGGCCTGGCCACCTTCGGCCACGCCACCAGCGCCGGCGTGCCGCAAGAGGTGGTGCAGCACACCCTGGTGCTGGAATACAACGACGTGGCCCAACTGGAGGAGGCCTTCACGCTGCACGGCCCCGACGTCGCCTGCGTGATCATGGAGCCCATCGCCGGCAACATGAACTTCGTGCGCGCCAGCGTGCCCTTCATGCGCCGCGCGCGCGAGCTGTGCACGCAGCACGGCGCGTTGCTGGTCATCGACGAGGTCATGACCGGCTTTCGCGTGGCGCTGGGCGGGGCGCAAAGCCTGTACGCCCAGGCCATCCCGGGCTTCAAGCCGGACATCACCGTGCTCGGCAAGGTCATCGGCGGCGGCATGCCGCTGGCGGCCTTCGGCGGCTCGCGCGCCGTGATGGAGCAGCTTGCGCCGCTGGGCCCGGTCTACCAGGCGGGCACGCTGTCGGGCAACCCGGTGGCCACGGCCTGCGGACTGGCCACGCTGCGCGAGATCGCCAAGCCCGGTTTCTACGACGCCCTGGGCGCCCGCACCCGCGCCCTGATCGACGGCCTCGCGGGCGCTGCCAGCGCTGCGGGTGTGCCGTTCTGCGGCGACACCCAGGGCGGCATGTTCGGCTTCTTCCTGCTGTCGCAACTGCCGCAGAACTACCCCGAGGTGCTCAACACCGACGGCATGCGCTTCAACACGCTGTTCCACGGCCTGCTGGACGGCGGCGTCTACATTGCCCCGGCGCTCTACGAAGCCGGCTTTGTGAGTGCCGCCCACACCGAGCAGGACATCGCCGACACCGTGGCCGTGGCGCGCGACGTGTTCCAGAAGCTATAGTTTTCATAGCTTCCAGCGCATGATGGGAAAGCGCTGGAGGCATAAAACGTGCTTACTCGCCCGCGACCATCCTTGCGGGTGACCGGCGGATGGGCGCACTGACGCGTGCGCGACGGTGGTTCATGAAACCGTCATCCCTTGCTGCGAGCCTTGGCGGGTTCATCACCTTTCACCCGCCCGCCATGCAGCGACACGACGATTCCAAGCCCCTCACCAACCTCCTGCAGGCTGCGCACGCCAGCACCCCGCCCGCCGCAGACGGCGGGCGCCGCCGTTTCGTGCGGCAGATCACGCTGGGCGCCGCCGCGCTGGGCACCCTGCCCCTGGCGGCCTGTGGCGGCGGCGACGATGACGCACCCACCGTACAGTTCGCGCACGGCGTGGCCAGCGGCGACCCACTGGCCGACCGCGTCATGCTCTGGACGCGCGTCACGCCGCCCGCCGACTTCAGTGCCGAGATCCCCGTGCAGTGGGAGGTGGCCAGCGACGCCGCCTTCGCCAGCATCGTGGCGCGCGGCGAGGTGCGCACCAGCGCCGCGCGCGACTACACGGTCAAGGTGGACGCCACGGGCCTGAAGCCCGCCACCGCCTACCACTACCGCTTCAAGGCCTTCGAGGCCACCTCGCCCACGGGACGCACCCGCACCCTGCCCACGGGCAGCGTGGCCCAGGTGAAGCTGGCCGTGTTCTCGTGCGCCAACTACCCGGCCGGCTACTTCAACGTGTACGCCGATGCCGCCCGGCGCGGCGACCTGGACGCCACCGTGCACCTGGGCGACTACCTCTACGAATACGGCCAGGGCGGCTACGCCTCGGGCAACGCGGCGGCGCTGAGCCGCCTGTCCCAGCCGGCCAACGAGATCCTGAGCCTGGCCGACTACCGCACGCGCCATGCCCAGTACCGGACCGATGCCGACCTGCAGGCGCTGCACGCCGCCGCGCCCATGATCGCCGTGTGGGACGACCACGAGATCGCCAACGACACCTGGATGAACGGCGCGGAAAACCACCAAGCCGCCGAAGGCAGCTTCGCCGCGCGCAAGGCCGTGGCGCTGCAGGCCTACCACGAGTGGATGCCCACACGCAACGCGCAGCCGGACGTCATCTACCGCAGCTTCGCCTTCGGCAACCTGCTGGCGCTGCACATGCTGGACACGCGCGTGGTGGGACGCGATGCGCAGGTCGACTACACCGCCTTCTTCAAGCCCGGCGGCTTCGACGCAGCGGGCTTCACCGCGGCCGTGGGCAATCCCGCGCGCCAGTTGCTGGGCACCGCGCAGACGCAATGGCTACAGCAGCAGATGGCCGCCTCCAGCGCTACCTGGCAGGTACTGGGCCAGCAGGTGCTGATGGGCCGCATGAACATCCCCGCGCCCATCCTCATGGAAACGCTGCAGCCCGGCAGCGGTGTGACGGTGTCGCGCTACGCGGCCATCGTCGCCAAGGCGCGCACGGCGCCCGCCACGCTCACGCCGGAGGAGCAAGCCATCCTGGCGCAGCCCTCCATCCCCTACAACCTGGACGCGTGGGACGGCTACCAGGCCGCCCGCGAGACGGTGCTGGGCATGGCTCGCGCCATGAACAAGAACCTGGTGGTGCTGGCGGGCGACACGCACAATGCCTGGGCCAGCGAGCTGAACGACATGAACGGCAACCCCGTGGGCGTGGAGTTCGCCACCTCGTCGGTGAGTTCACCGGGCTTCGAGGAATACCTGCCCAATGAAAACCCGGCCACGCTGTCGGCGGCGCTGCTGCAGTTGGTGGAGCCGCTCAAGTACTGCGACACCGCGCGCCGCGGCTACATGGTGGTGACCGCCACGGCCACCGAATGCCGTGCGCAGTGGGTGTACGTGAACACCATCACCAGCCGCCAGTTCACCACCAGCGCCGAGACCACGCTGGCCGTACAGGCCGGCACGCCGGGCAGCCTGCTGAAGGTGTGAGCGGGACGGCGCAAGCGGTGCCGCCGTCCACGCGAGTGGTTTACAGCGTTTTCTGACTCTAACGCCCGTCTAATAAGCGCTAACAGCTATTGATTCAATAGCACACCACCCTCGGCGGGCGGCAGCGCCAACAGCCACTGCGCCATCTGCAGGGCCTGCGCCTCGGTGATCTGGGGATGGCGCGGCATCAGCGTGCGGCCCCATACGCCCACGCTGCCCTCGCGGATCCTGCCGGCCAGGTACGCGGCCGCATCACTGCGGCCGGCGTAGCGCGCGGCGATCTGGCGAAAGCCCGGGCCCACGGCGTGCCGCTCCAGGCCGTGGCAGCGCAGGCAATCCGATGCCTCGACCAGCGCGCGGCCCGCGGCCCGTTCCGGGTGCGCCTGCTGGGCGGCGTCCAGCGCCTGGGCTGCGGGCCCCGGCTGCAGGATGCGCCAGCCCACGTTGAGCACGCCCAGCACCACCAGCACCATGAACACCACCAGCGCCCAGCCCAGCCAGCGGGGCCGGGGCAGCGGTGTGTCGTCGTGCAGCGGGTCTGGGTCCACCGGCATGCGGCGTGGTCAGCGCGTGTCAGTGACGGAAGTGGCGCACGCCCGTGAAGACCATGGCCACGCCGCGCTCGTTGGCCGCGTCGATGACCTCCTGGTCGCGCATGGAGCCGCCGGGCTGAGCCACGCAGGTCGCGCCCGCGTCGACCACCACGTCCAGCCCATCGCGGAACGGGAAGAAGGCGTCGCTGGCCACCACGGTGTTCTGCAGGGACAGGCCCGCGGCCTGCGCCTTGATGCTGGCGATGCGCGCCGAATCCAGCCGGCTCATCTGGCCCGCACCCACGCCCATGGTCATGCCGCCCTTCACGAACACGATGGCGTTGCTCTTGACGTACTTGGCCACCTTCCAGGCGAACAGCAGGTCCTGCATCTCTTCCTGCGTCGGCTGCTTGAGGGTCACCACCTTCACATCGGGCAGTTGCAACTCATGGTTGTCGGCGGTCTGCAACAGCAGGCCCGAGCCCACGCGCTTGGCGTCCATCAGGTTGCGCCCCTGCTCCCACGCCGTGGCGCCGCCGGAGGCGGGCAACGCGATCTTCATCAGGCGCACATTGGCCTTGGCCTTGAACACCTCCAGCGCCTCGGGCGTGAAGTCGGGTGCCATCAGCACTTCGACGAACTGCTTGGCGATCTGCTGCGCGGCCGCGCCGTCCACGGGGCGGTTCAGCGCGATGATGCCGCCGAAGGCGCTCGTCGGGTCGGTCTGGAAGGCCTTGCTGTAGGCCTCCAGCGCACTCGTGCCCACGGCCACGCCGCAGGGGTTGGCGTGCTTGACGATCACGCAGGCCGGCAGCTTGAAGCTCTTGACGCATTCCCAGGCGGCGTCGGCGTCGGCGATGTTGTTGTACGAGAGGTCCTTGCCCTGCAGCTGCACGCCGGTGACGATGGAGCCGGGCGCGGGGTGCAGGTCGCGGTACAGCGCGGCCTGCTGGTGGCTGTTCTCGCCGTAGCGCAGGTCCTGGATCTTGGTGAAGATGCCGTTGCTCTGGCCGGGGAACAGCGCGCGTTCGGGCACGTAGCTCTCGGACAGCTTGGCCTCGTCGAACTGGATGGACGACAGGTAGTCGCTGATGGCGCCGTCGTACTGCGCGATGCGGTTGAACGCCGCCACCGACAGCGCGAAGCGCAGCTTGTCGGAGAGCTTGCCGGCAGCCTTCAACTCGCCCAGCACCGCGTCGTACTGGTCGGCCGAGGTGACCACGCCCACGTCCTTCCAGTTCTTGGCGGCGCTGCGCACCATGGCGGGGCCGCCGATGTCGATGTTCTCGATGGCGTCGGCCAGCGTGCAGCCGGCGTTGGCCACCGTGGCCTCGAACGGGTACAGGTTGACCACCAGCAGGTCGATGGTGTCGATGCCGTGCTCCTTCAGCGCCGCCATGTGCGCAGGCAGCTCGCGGCGCGCCAGCAGGCCGCCATGCACCTTGGGGTGCAGCGTCTTCACGCGGCCGTCCAGCATCTCGGGGAACTGCGTGACCTCGGCCACCTCGGTGACGGGCAGGCCGCTCTCGGCCAGCAGCTTGGCGGTGCCGCCGGTGGACAGCAGGCGGATGCCCAGCGCATGCAGTGCCTGGGCAAATTCGACGATGCCGGTCTTGTCGGAGACGGAGAGGAGTGCGTTCATGGGGGACTCGTGATGGTTTTGATGAAATCGGGCTGTAGCGCTTGATGGGAAAGCGCCACCAGCTATTCTTTTAGAAGCAACATCAGAGCAGCTTGTGCTCCACCAGCTTCTTGCGCAGCGTGTTGCGGTTCAGCCCCAGCCATTCGGCGGCGCGGGACTGGTTGTTGTCGGCGTGGCTCATCACCACCTCCAGCAGCGGCTTTTCCACCAGGCGCACGACCATGTCGTACACGCCGTCGGGCGTCTCGCCGCCCAGGTCGCGAAAGTAGCCCTGCAGGCTCTCGCGCACGCATTGTTCAATGTTGTTCCGGCTCATGCTCTGTTTCCCTCACGGGCGGGACCGCGTCGGCGCCGTCGTGTGCGGACGGCAGCCGGTCCATCTGCGCGCCCAGCGCGCTGAAGAAATCGGCCACCGCCTGCCACTGCGCCGCGCAGTCCTCGATGGTGTTGATGTGTTGTCGCAGTGCCTCGCCGCCCGGCAGCGCGCGCACATACCAGGCGATGTGCTTGCGCGCGCTGCGCACGCCGCTGGCCTCGCCGTACAGGCCGTAGTGGTCCTGCAGGTGCTCCAGCAGCAGGCGGCGCACCTCGGCCACCAGCGGCGGCGCGAGGTGCTCGCCAGTGGCGAGGTAGTGGCCGATCTCGCGGAAGATCCACGGCCGGCCCTGGGCCGCGCGCCCGATCATGACCGCGTCGGCGCCTGTGGCGGCCAGCACCGCCCGGGCTTTCTCGGGCGACGTGATGTCGCCATTGGCCACCACGGGCACGCGCACCGCGGCCTTCACGGCAGCGATGGTGTCGTACTCCGCCTGGCCCTTGTACCCCTGCTCGCGCGTGCGGCCGTGCACCGTGAGCATCTGGATGCCCACGTCCTCGAAGCGGCGCGCCAGCACCACGGCGTTCTTGTGCTGCTGGCACCAGCCGGTGCGCATCTTCAGCGTGACGGGCGCGCCGCGCGGTGCGCAGGCGGCTACCACGGCCTCGGCGATCTCCACGGCCAGGGCTTCGTTCTGCATCAGGGCGGAGCCCGCCCACTTGTTGCAGACCTTCTTGGCGGGGCAGCCCATGTTGATGTCGATGATCTGTGCGCCGCGGTCGATGTTGTAGAGCGCGGCCTCGGCCATCATGGCCGCGTCGGTGCCGGCGATCTGCACCGCGATCGGGCCGGGCTCGCCCTCGTGGTTGGCGCGGCGGCTGGTCTTGAGGCTGTTCCACAGGTCCTTGCGCGAGGTCACCATCTCACTCACCGCATAGCCCGCGCCCAGCCGCTTGCACAGCTGGCGAAACGGCCGGTCCGTCACGCCCGCCATGGGGGCGACGAACAGGCGGTTGGCCAAGGGAATGGGGCCGATCTGCATGGACGGTACGGGCGGGCTGGGGGTGTGTGGGCGAAGGGGCGGATTCTACCTGCCCAAAATTTCAGCAACCGAAAAGCCAGCACTGGGATTGCGCATGTTGCGCCCGCGGGTGGCGACGCAGCCAGCGCACCGCTGCCCCTACACTTGCAGCCCTGCTATGGAAATCTGGATGCACCAACTGCTGGACCTGCTGGCTCTGCCCCAATTCGGCCTGAGCACGGTGTTCATCGTGGCCTTCATCTCCGCCACGCTGCTGCCCGTGGGCTCGGAGCCGGCGGTGTTCGGCCTGGTCAAGCTGAACCCCGAACTGCTCTGGCCCGCGATCCTGGTGGCTACGGCCGGCAACACGCTGGGCGGCGCGGTCAGCTGGTGGATGGGCCTGGGCGCGCACCGCGCCTGGGACGCCGCGCGCCGGCACCGCCACGCGGGCCATGCGCAGCCCCCCGCCAAGCCCGCCCGCGAACTGAGCCGCACCGAACGGCGCGCCCGCGTGTGGCTGCGCCGCTGGGGGCCCAAGACCTGCCTGCTGAGCTGGCTGCCCGTGGTGGGCGACCCGCTGTGCGCCGTGGCCGGCTGGCTGCGCATGCCGTTCTGGCCCTGCCTGGCTTACATGGCGATTGGCAAGTTCTTCCGCTATGCCAGCATGACGGCCGGCCTGCTGTACCTGGTGCCGGGCGACTGGGTACGCTGGCTGTATCCCTGATCGCACGGCATACGGGCGCGCCACTCGCACCCGGCGCCGGGGGTCACGCGAGGGGACGCACGGCGCGCCACAGCTTCAGCAAGTGCGGCAGCGCGGGTGCTGGCTCCCGCGCATGCACACCAGGCACCGTGGGCTTTCCTGGGCCTTTGTGCCCGTCAAGCGGGCGCTGCCAGCCGAAGTGCGGGTCAGACGTTGAACAGCGATTGTGACTGCAAGTCATTGAATGAACAGTTCACCATGCTGCTCCATTAAAAAAACATACTCATGTTTGTACTCAAGAAACTCAGCATTGAGTACGTTCAACCGTGATCTGGCGCCGTTGCGCCGGCTCGGATTCAGCTTTCCAGACGCCGGCGACAGGCATCAATACTGGATTTTATCTGTTGCGCCAGCATCTGCCTGATCGGCGCACGCTCCAACCGCTCACCCAATGAGCTTGCCTGCAGCAACATCCGTTCGATGACCTCTTCCGCCCGTTTCCTTGGGACGCCACCTTCCTCCGCCAGACGCAATAAATGCCGGCGTTCGATGGCAGCACCTTCGCCGCAAACGTCCAGGTGATGCTGGCCCATCGGGCCTTCGCTGAAGGTCAGGTCGAATGCCGGAGCCAGACGCCAGCGCCGGTCAGGCCCGAGACGCCACGCGAAATTCTTGGGATGGTCGTCACGGTTGTGGAAAAGCACATTGAAGACGGCTCGTGCGTAGGCTTTCTCCACTTCGCGCTCGTCGCGCGTCAGGAAACGGGTAGCCCGCAGGAAGGCGGTATAGTCGGTGGCACCGGGCAGGCGAAAATCCACTTGCAACAATCCAGCCAGACTGTGCACCGGGACGCGTTGCCCTCCCTCCCGGTCGAAGCGCGCGACGCCGAAGGCGGCCAGTTCGGGGCCAAGGTCGAACCAACGACTTTCGGGCACATCCAGTCCGCAGTCCCGAGCCAACTCGGCATAGAGCTGCTCGATGACGCAAACCTCTTTGTGTTCGTTCTGCGCCGGGAACTTGACCAGCCAGGGACTGCCGGGCGCATCCGGACGGGTGCTGACTTGCCCGGTCATTGCGTCGTACTGCACCAAGGCCTTGGGGCGAGCCCCTTGCGGTGAGCCGCCGGTGAGCGCGAGCTCGCGCAGGGCTGCCCCCGCCTCGCCCGCGAGCGCGAGACGGCTTTGCTCGGCCAGCGCCAGCAAGGACCAGTCGGGCTCGTGGGCGCCGGCGTCGCTTGCCGGAACGAAGCGCAACGCGCCCATCGCGCGCTCACCAATGAAGGCCAGCCGGTCCAGTGGCCCGGGATGGCGCAAGCCGTGTTGACGGAACAACCGATCCATCAGCAGCAAACCCCAGCCGTCAGGCAGACTATCGGCGATCAGGCCCGGAAGGCGATGCAAATGGATCGGAAAACCTCCGTAGGCATCCGCACGCAGCTTGAGGTGCAAGGGCGACAGTTCCAAGCCTTGAGACAAGGCCTCGGGAGAATATTCGAAGAGCAGGGATTGACCGTCATCGGCCAAGCGTCCCAACGGCCAGTCTTCTCCCCAGCCGCAATAATGTACGGTAAGCAGCTTCATGATGTTTTCTTACGCGGCGCACGCTGGCGGCGGCTCACAAGGTCCACCTGCTCCATCTGGGCGATGGATTGCCGTTTGAGTACAAAGAGATCGTCCAGCGCCTCCAGCAAGCCAAGTGCCTGCGCGACACGGACCAGCGTTTCCAGCGAGCACTGACCGTCGCTTTCGAGTTTGCGCAACGCCCCCAAGGACAGTCCGGCCATTTGCGCCAGTTCACGCTGCGTAAGCGATTGGGCAAGCCGCTGCTCGCGCAGACGAACACCCAGCGCGTGCAGGATCTCAGCGGGAGTCGAGAGATGAAAAGTCACTTTTATGACCCTTAACGCGTAAGAAATTGCGTAAGTACCATTTTAGTGGACTTTACTTATTCTTGAAAGCAGATGGCTGCGATAGCTGCCGCGAGCGACTAGGCAGTGACCATCGTAACGTTACGATACCGTAGCGCTACGATGTTACGGTGCAGGCTCCTGTCCAGCCGCCGGCGCCTCCAGCAGTACTGAAGGCTCCACCCCCAGCGCCTCGGCCAGCTTGAAGATGTTGAGCAATGCGATGTTGCGCTGACCACGCTCAACCCCACCCAAATAGCTACGGGCCAAGCCACTTTCCAGTGCCAGGCGTTCTTGCGACCACCCTCTGGTCTTTCTGATTTCTATCAGCTTCAGGCCGAAGCGTAGTCGGGGATCAAGGGCCATATTTTTCTCTTCTTAAAGAGAAATGACTCTATGAGTACCCCCTCTATAGGGCTACGCCCGATAAGTACCCGTACTATAAGTGACAATTGAATGCATGCGCCATAAAATGACCTCTATGAGTAACAAAATGGAGGGAATGACGTATGGCAAGCGTCTGGAAGTCTGCGGGGATGGGAGTGGCGGCGGGGCTGGCAGTTCCGGTGGCGGGAATAGCTGGGCTGATGGCGGCGGTGTTTGTGCTCATCATCGTGCAGGCTGGGCTATCCAACATGGGGCCAGCTGGCTCTCTGTGGGGGAGGCCAAGTTGGTGGACCTTGATGACCAGCGAATGGGCGCTGTATCTACTGATTTCGCTGGCGATCTTCACGCTGTCCTTCCGCTTTCTGGCACGTCTGCAGGCCCGCTGCCAGGCCCTTGTCGCCAAGCTCAACGCCCAGCAGGGGCTGTCATTCGATGCTGGACATCTCCTGGGTTATCCCGCGCCGGCATTCCTTGTTTTTGACTCCCGGAATCGCAAGATCGCGGCCTGCGATGTGGTCAATGAGGCATACAAACTGCACGACTTCTCCTGGCTGCTCGGCTGGCAGATGACCTGGCGCGAGGTCGAGAGCATGGAGATGAACGGCGGTAGCCGTCAGGTCAACGCCAGCGGCATGAGCGTGCCGACCTTCGAGCGCACGGTGCGCGCGAAAGACTTCGCCATCGAGCTGCAAACCGCCGATCCGCAACGACCAGTGCTCAGTTTCCCCATGAGCCGCCGGGCGGCGGAAACCTGGTGTGCCCGGCTCAATGCCCTCTTCAACGGATAACCTCGCGAGGAACTGCGATGAAACACTACCGGAGCTTGTTGCTTCTGCCGTTCGTGCTGACAGGCTGTGCCACCACCGACATGCAGGGGGCGCTGGATTCCCTGAACGGACTGGGACAATCCATTGGAACCAGTCTGTCGCAAGCGGCTACGCCCGCAAGCGCAGCAAGCCGCAACAGTTTGTTGGGCACTCCGCTGCATAACGCCCTGCGCCAGAATCTGTCTACCGACGGTCGCGCCCCGGAGTGGCCCAAGGTGGTGATCAGCAATCTGCAAATTCCGGCCGATCAGATGACGCTGACCCGTAGCCTCACGCTCAAAGCCAGTGATTGCATTCGCTTTGACGCCGTGCTCTGGCACGATGCCAAGCGCTCCGAGCGCTTCAGCAATCTGTCGCTTTGCGCACCGGAGTTGCCGAAACAGTCGAACAACTTCGTGCTGACCTGGAAGAGCTTTTCCATCACTGGCAAAACCAGTGGCCAGGTTCGCAGTGACGGGCCAACCCCACCGTACAGCAAGCTGCCCAGCGACCCGGCGATGGAACGCTGGCTGATAAATCAGTTCGGCCTTTACTATGTTGGTTCGTTGCTGACGCTGGTCGGCTATGACCCCAACTTCACGGTCGATGACCGCCGCTTCTGGATCAGGAACATCAAGGGATGAAAGCGTTTCTACTGGCAGCCATGCCGGTGGTGCTGATGGATGGCACTGCCCCAGACCTCAACCACTGGTTGCGAATCGAGCCAGCCATCGTCGCCGCCGTGGAATGCCGTCAAGCCTTGCCGTTGCACGTACTGGAGGGCATTGCGCCCAATGCTCCCGGCAGTTGGTCGCTGACACCGGCACGCAGCTTCACAGTGTTCGGGTTGCCGGTGACGCGTATCGAGCTGTTCATCGACCCGGATGGTGAATTGGGTGCGAGCTATACCGCAGTGATCGAAAAGCGCAGCTTGGAACAGGTGCGCAAGCAACTGAAGCTTGCCAGCCAGCGCGGGCGCATCGGCCAGCTCTCGGCAGATCAGCCCAGCGCAGAGGTTCAAGTGACTTGCACGGTCGCCGCAACGGAGCAAGGGTGAGCATTCAGCGCATCCTCTCCGGCGGCCAGACCGGCGTAGACCGGGCGGCGCTGGATTTCGCCATTGCCCGGCAGATTCCGCACGGCGGTTGGTGCCCGGCAGGCCGACGGGCCGCTGATGGCGTACTGGATGCTCGCTACCAGTTGCTGGAGACCGAATCCAGCGGCTACCGCCAGCGCACCAAACGCAATGTGCTGGACTCTGATGCCACACTGATCCTTTACCGGGGCAGGCTCGAAGGCGGCAGCCTGCTCACTCGCGATCTGGCGGCGGGACACGGCAAGCCGCTGCTGCTGTGCGATTTGCATGACCCTACAGAAGATCTGTTGACGGCATGGCAAGGCTGGTTGCTTAGCCATCCCATCGCTATTCTCAACATTGCTGGCCCGAGTGAAGCGCGCAACCCCGGTATTTACCTGCAGGCGAGTGCGCTACTGGAACTTTTCTGGAGTACGGAACATGAGCCGATCTGATGCCCGCTGCGCGACACCTTATATCTACTCGGGTGAGCTGCAAATCCGTCCCGAAGTGGATGCCGCGCTGGCTGCGCTGAAAGACAAACCCTACACCGCCATCCCCAGTTGGAAAAACGACGGAACCTGGGAGCTATGGACAGTGGAAGGCGACGGCGAAACCGAGCCCTGCATCATCAGCGGCCCATCGACAACCTATGCCAGCGAGGCCGATGCGCTGGCCGCCGGTGCGGCCTGGATCGCCAACCTCAATTCCATCCCTCGCTGACAAAGCCAACGCCACGGCGGCTGATCTCCACCAGCGGCCTGATGTCTTGCACCTGGACGACTCCTCGGTCATCACGAGCTGCCGAACCCAAGGCCCGCTGCAGAACCAGACGCACACTGCGCGGCGGCAAGGCTTGCAGACGGGACAGGACATCATCATCCAGCCTCTCGGCAAAGGCCGTGCCCCAGCTCGACTCGTCGCGGAGTCGGTTGTAAATCGACTGCGCGATGCTTCTGACCTGCTCCGGCTTGGGTGGTTGAATGTGCAACACCGTCAGCCGTGAGCGTAGCGGCCCCGGAATCGCCTCCAGCTCATTCGCGGTCGCCATCCAATTGACATGACTGGCGTCAATGGCAAAGTCGCGGATCGACAGGTCGATGAAATCCCGCGCACTGCGCGGTTCCAGCAATGTATAGAGTGCTGCCAGCGGATCGTATTGCGGTCTGCCGTTACTGGCCTTGTCCAGTTCATCGAGTACCACCACCGGGTTGGCCAGTGGCTGGTAGGCCAACAGCTCAAAGAGCTGGCCTGGCTCGGAATTGCTCCAGAACGATTCGGAACCTGCGAGCGGCGAACTCGATTGCGTGCTCGCCATATCGAAGACCCGAAACGGCAGCACGAGCTGATCGGCCAGCCAGCGTGCCGCCTCGGTTTTACCAATGCCCGCCGGGCCGACCAGCAACACGGCAGGCCAGGACACGCGGCCATCGCCCAGACTGGACAAGGCGAAGTGATCACGCAGCAGCTCGGCCAGTTCATGGAAGTTTGGGAAAGCCTGCGCGAACTCATCCAGCAGGGCTTTCCAGTCCGGGGGTAGCAGGCCCAGTTGGCGGCTACCATGGCCCGCCCGCTTGATCCGCTCTGCCATCGCCTGTGCGCGCTTGAACTTGTCGTCGCCTTTTGGTCGGTGGCGATCCACGAACGCCTCCAGCCCGGCTTCATCGAGAAAGACGATGCTCGGCGCTGGCTCTGATTTGGCCGCTTCTGTCGACTGTTCCTGAACCTGCTCCGGTTCGGCTTCACTCAAGACCGGCTCATTTTCAGCTGCCACGGCGGCACGTGCATCCTCGCTCGTTACCTTGCCCAAGTCGCGCACCACCTGCTGCACACCTTGTTCGACGATGAGCTGGCGGCTGCGGCGCACTTCTTCGGCAAACAATCCTTGGATGCCGTCGTGTTGCGGACAGCGTTGCGGACGGATGCCATCCCCGACAACCTGCGCACCGCAAACCGGGCATTGTTGCTGCGAAAGATGCTTGGTCTGGGCAATCAAATCGAGCACGGCCGCTGCACGTTCGCTGTGGCGTCGCGGCGGCTGGTAATGGATGGCCAGGCGATCCCGGTTGCAGCTCACTGACAGTGAGCCCTTGCGTGCGAGCACTGTGGGCGGCAGCAGGTATTCCAGCTGAGCAAACAGATGTGCCACCACGGCCAGATGCCCTGGCGCGGGTTCGACGATCTGCCGGGCAAGCCAGGGATGCTGCGCCTTGAGTGCAGCAATGGCTGCTTCGTATTCCCGCAGGCGCAACGGACGGGCTTGCTTTGGCTTACGCATGATGGCCTCTCAAATAGCCTAACTATAAATTACTATAACAGTGGTTTGCGCGAATCACCAAACTCCGCACGCTCGTCTTGTCGGTCAATAAGTCTTATAGTGATTTACAGTGAATTCACAGAGCCCGACATGCCAAGCATTGCCAACGAACAATTGCCAGGCTTTGCCGCCGCCTTGATACGACTGCGCGGGGAAACGCTGGGGCGGATCGCCGAAGCCACCGGCATCCGTACTGCCAACCTCTCGGTCTGGCTGCGTGGCAAGGAACAGGTGATCTCCGCCAAACGTTTGATCGGCCTGCTGCACCACCTCGGTGTGGAAGGCGGCCGCCTGCGTACCGACGTGTTGCACCAGTGGCAGGATCGCGGGGCACTGGATGACAGCAGGCTCGTACTAAGCCTGTTGCAGACCAACAACCAGCCGGTGTGGTTGTTTCAGGATGAGCAGCCGGGGCTTATCAAGACGCGCTTTCTGTTGGCTGGCGATGTGCTGATCCGCATGAAGATCGAGCCGGGCGTCGATCAGGCCCTTGATCTGGCGACAGTCGCCAGGGTGGATCGTGTCATCACTACGCCTACGGCATTGGCCGGGGTGCCAATCGACTCGTTGGCATCTGCGCGCAACGTCCTCTTGGCACTAGCGGAGCAGACCGCAGCGGACGTGGGTGACGAAGAGCTGCTGGAAGGGCTGATGTTCCGTCTGACCGAAACATTAGGCAGTAATGTCTCTTCAGCGCAGGGCTGGCAACAACTGGAGCTGGCGCTGAGGCGGTCCCTAGAGGCTGGCCTGGCCCCAGGTGACATTGCGAGCTTACTCAAAGGGCATCTACAGAACAGATAGCCAGACCGCTTCTTGTTCGAGCGCCCGTCCGGATTGGCGCATTTGTTCGGTTAACGGGCCCAGATAATCAGGTAACTGCGGAACAGCACTGGTGAACTCCCGAAACGTATCCTGCCATAGCCGCTGGCTGCCATAACGTGCCAGCTTGCCTTGCCAGTCGGGCATCAGCCAGCATTCGCAGGCGTCGCCAAGCTGTGTGTAAAGTCGCGCGAAGTTTGCCAGTCCCACACCGTCATAATCTGGGAACAGTACGACACGGCTGGCACGCGGGTGCTGCGCTAACCAGCCGACGAGTCGGCCATCAAGCTGTCCACCGTAGTACAACAGAGTCCCCTGGGTTCCGCCCGGCAGCCAATCTGTGCGGTCAAACAGTGCTTGGTTCTCCACCAGCCAGAGCGGCTGCCCGCTTTGCCAGGTGTCGCCAGTTTCAATGCGCAGGCTGGTAGCCCCGAAGTGGTGCGTGAGCTGGCTGAGTGGCAGTTCGCTCCCGTGTTCGCCTTGCCGCCAGAGAACCTTTTCGCCAACGGCCTTGAGCAAGGGGTAGTAGCACTCATGCTGATGATTGCGCGCTTTGCTGTCGCGCGCGTGGGCGATGTGTTGCGCCCGCAGCGGCAGGTCGTCCGTGGCCAGCATCCCGACCTGGGGGGAGAGTGCGCTCAGATGGATATCGAATAGTCGCGGATCGCTGACACGGTAAACATCCCCGCGCCCCTGACGCTGGCAGATTACCGCTCCTGTCTGCCGGGCAAAGCGATCCAGAGCGCTGCGCTGAGCGGCGGTGAAATGGCTGGCCGGCAGGGTTTGTTGGCCATGCAGCTTGAGCAAGGCTGTGCGCAGGGTTCGATCCATACTCAGGCATCCAGCGGTTCGATGATCTGCCAGCTATGGCGGCTGATCTGGTTGCTGCCGTTGCGCGTGTGAATCGGCACGCAGTAGCGCACGGTCGTCAGCGGCGCGGGCGAGGCAAAAATCAACGAGAAGCCGAACTCCGCCGCCGTGTCGATCAGGCTGCGCTGATTGCGGGCGTCCAGGGCCAGTGCCTCGTCCAGATAGCAGATGCCCTGGATAGGGCGACGCTGATCCTGCATCAAATGCAGCATCGCCAGCCCCGTCACCAGTTTGGCCATCAGCACGGTGCCATTGGAGGCGGCACTGTCGAGGTCATCGAAGGCTTCCGGCTCGCGATCTGCCTTGCCGACCCAGAAGCGCAGGCGAAACAGGTCGGCCACACGCAGGCCATGGCGGGCGTTGCCCTCTTCGATCAGCAGGGTCTTGGCGCGATTGAGCTGCTCGTCGTCAAGGACGCTCTGCTGGTTGAACAGTTCGAAGGTTTCGCCACTGTCCACAGTGGCGGCGGTACTGATCAGCAGTTCGATGGCTTCGACCAGAATGGTTTCGTCTTCGGGTTCGATCTTGAACACTGCCAGATCGGAAAGTTGCCGGCCGCTGATCTTGCGGTTGAACTCGCGCATCCGGCGCTTGAAAGCAAACAGGCCGTCGCGCAGTTCGCGCAGGCAGGCTGCCACATTCACCACCGCCGAGCGTACTTTCTTTTCCAGGGCTTCGGCTTCCTGCGGCAGGTGATGGGCGAATTCAACGAGACGAACAATCTCGCTTTCCGGTTCGCCGACAAACTGATACTTGGTCAATCCGGCGGTATGGATTTCACCCAGCAGATGGCGAATCTGCTCATCCAGCTCCAGCAACTGGCGGCAGTCTGCCTGATAGGTCTGCAGGCGCTCGGCCAGCTGTTCCAGCGCGAACTCGGGCTGGGCCAACCAAGGGCTGTGCGGCAGGTCGGCCAGCCAGGTGAAGGGGCCTTCGTGGTCGATGCGCTGATGACGGCGTTGCTCGATCTGCCGGTGTTGCTGCTGCAAGGCCGCCAAATCCTGCTGCCGCTGCTGCCGCTGCTGATCCAATGCGCGGTGCCGCTCTGCCGACTGCGCCAGACTGGCGCTGAGGTCGGCGAGCTTTTGCGCCAGTGTCTGCAACCGCTCCTCGCGCTCGGCCTCGCTTTGCTGCAAGTCCTGCATGTGCGTGTAGTCCCGCAACTCGGCATCCAGTTCGGCTAGTTGCTGCTCCAGCGCTTGGCGTTGCTGTTTGACGTTTTCCAGAGCCAGGGCGGTGGCCAGTTGTTCTTGCAGCTGAGCCTGCTGTTGCTGCAACTCCTGCTGCAATTCGCTCAGTTCCGCCAGGGTCCGTTGCTGATACTGTGCCGGCAGGGCTTCCAGCCGCAGTTGCAGGCCAGGCAAATTGAATTGCCCGGCATTCGCATCGACCAAGGCCGCAAGCAGGGCCTTGCCATCAAGGCGGAAATCCTCGCTGCCCAGGGTCAGTACCGGCTTGGCCAGCAGCTTGTTCAGCGCGTTGAGTTGTTCCGCAGATACGACACCAGCCAGTTGCTGATAGAGGTTCTGCCCTTGGGTGCGCAACTCCTGCGCCAGCTGCGCGGATTCCCGTTCGATCCGGGCCAGCTCGCGCTCGATGGCCGCAGGCGTGCGGCTCTGGGCCTGGCCGATCCTTACCACCAGCGCATCCCGTTGTTCCTGCAACTCGCGGCGGCGCGCCTCCAGCAGGGCGCGGTCGGGGATCAGGGCAAAACGCTGCTGCAACGCGCGCAACTGTTCGCTGTGCTGGCGAAGCTGTTGTTGTTCCTGCTCGCATTGGTTCTGCTCGCGTGCGGACTGGATATCCTGTTCGCGCAGGCGCTGCAGCGCCACATCACACTGTTCCAGTTCATCCTGCAAGGCTTGCTGGCGGGACTCGTAATGCTGTTGCCACTGACCCAGTGCCGTGTCAATCAAGGGGCGCCAGCACAGCAATTTGCCGCGCAACACCAAGCGGGCCTCCTGCTTCTGTTCCAGTTCGCTCAGAGTGGCTTGCAGCCGCACGGCGGCCAGGTACTGACTGCGTTCGGCGTTGAGGTCGGCAAACGCCTTGTCCCATTCGGCCTTGAAGTCGATGCTGGCATCCGGCAGATCGCGGCGGAAAATCTGCAGCAGATAGTCCTTTACCTCGCTGGAGCGCAGTTTGTCCAAGCGCAGTGTGCGGGTCAGCACCCGCTGAAAAACGCTGGCATCGCTGGCATGCTCCAGCCGGAAAACGCAGAAGTCCTGCTGACTGGCGAGCTTGCGGCTGCGCCCGCCATACACCATGTCGGCAAATTCGCTGCTGCTGTAGCTGAACACCCGGCGCCCAAAGCTCGCCAGATGGCTGGCCAGTTGCGGTTGTGCCACCAAGGTGCCATCCGGCAGGCAGAACTCCTCGACCTTCAGCGGCCCGGCATAGGCGAAATACTCGTACTCGAAGCTTACCCCTTTGCCCACGCAGCCCAGCACTACGGTGCCGGACTCCGGCAGCGACACCTCCAGCAGCACATAGGCGCTGTTGTTGGGGAAATAGAAGCGCCGGCTCTTATCCACATCGTGCGCACCAAAATCCATACGGCGGCGGTCGATGATCAGCAGGAACTGCAGGGCATTGATCAGGCTGGTTTTGCCGGTATTGTTGGGCGCCACCAGAGAGACCGCACCATCGAGCGGCAGCTCGGCGCGCGAGTAGCCGGCACTCCCCAGCAGGACCAGACGTTGGAAGCCGTACTGCATCAGGTGTTCTCCTCGTCGTCTGGTGCATCCGCAGCCCAGTCATCCTCCGTTGGCACGCTCGGCTCGTCGCCATCGGTCTTGGCCGTCAACGCCAGGCTCTCGAAATGATCGAGGTAACGGCATACAGCGGGCAGCAGTCGCCAGCCCGCTGGCTCTGCCATGGCAAAGCCCAGGTTGCAGGCGCGGCCCAGCAGCTCCACCAGGGCGTCGGGGTTGAGGCCCTCGGCATCCAGCAGGTCTTGCTGTTGCTTGTAGACCTCGACCAGCCAGGCGCTGTCGATCAGCCAATCGGTAAAGCGCTGCAGGGCCTTGCCGGCGTTGGCCTGGGCATCGAAGATCACCATGAACAGCAAGGCCAGCTGGCGGCTGATCTTGCCAATGTTGCTGTTGGCGTCGCTGTTGTGAAACCAGGCAAAGCCCCTGGCATCCAGGCGCAGCTCGAACCCCAGCGCGGCAAACAAGCCGACATAGCTGGCCTCGTGCTGCTCCAGCTCCGCCCACAGCGTGGGCTCGGCCATTCGATTCAGGTGTTTGCCGGAGAGAAACAAGCGGAACAGCTCGGCCAATGCCGGCATCTGTGACAGCGCGGCTGCCAGAGCATGTGGGATCGTCATTGCGGGATACTCACGCGGTGAGGGTGATGCAGGACGCGAATCGTCTGCAGCGTGGTTTTTTCAGGCTGGCTGGCGGCCTCGAACTGCCAGCCGGGCTCATGTTGCAGGTCATGAAACAGGCGCAGCAGGGTGGCATCCTGCAGATGGGCGTAATGGCGGTGCAGCCAATCGAGCAGATTTTCCACCGGCAGGCTGCGGGCCAGATGCGCGCGAATGGCAGTCTCGTCCACCTGCTCCAGCAACGGAGCGTCATCGCCGGGTTCATCCTGCGGAAAGGCCACCGCCTGCGGCTGGTATTGGCGCGCGGCTGCCATGACTGCCCGCACCTCATCGCCCAATTGCAATTTGAAACCACGCTCATTGCGCCAGACGGGGAGTGCGGTCTCATCCGCCGGGCGCGATAGTGCGCGACGCAGGCCGCGTTTGCGCACCTGCCCCAACAGCAAGCTGATGGCACTGGTCAGGGCGTTGTGCTGACGCAGCTCTTCGCGCAAGGGCAGCAGTGTATCGGCGCACTGTTGCGCAACCAGCCGGCCAAAGCGCCGCAGCTCCTTGGCCTGGTGCGCTACCTGACGCAACTGCAGGCGATGCGAGTAGAGCGCACCCTGTACCGACAATTGCTCCAGGCTCAAGTCGAGCGCACGCTCCGCTTCTTCCAGATAGCGATAGAAGGTGCCCTGCGAGCCGCTGTCCATCATCTGGTTCATCGGCTCCACATAATGATCGTAGGCTTCCAGCACCTCGCGGTAGCGCTGGCTGATCGGCATGCTGCTGTCGGCGCTTTTGGCGTTTTCCGCCAGTTCAAAGAGCGCGTGCCGGTCCTGATCGAGCTGCAGGCTGATCTGGCGGAAGAGTTCTGCCAGCTTGTTGGCGGCTCCGCGCACGCGATCCATGTCGGCCCCGAGCATCCCTTCATTGAGTGCTTCGGTGGCTTCACGGATGGCCGCAACACGCGCCTGCAGTACGGCAGCCAGGCCCAGCTCATGTTCACGGGTGAGGCCGCGCACGAACTCCAGCACATAGGCATTGAGCTGCAGATCGCTGCTGCGCGGCAAGGTTTGCAGGATGTCCGCATTGACCAAGGCACGTAGCACCGCGCCCTGCGTTTCGGCATCCCGTTGCCCGGATACCTTGGCAATGCCGTTCAACACCTGATCGCTGGTCAGCACGGCAAACTCGCGCGACAGCCGCACCAAAAGCTCCACGGTGTCCCAATGGGTGTAAAGCGCGTAGACCAGCGAGCGAGGGTTGGCCATGTCAGTTCAGTCTCCCACCACCGAGCAGGCATGCCCTGTGCGGCATGCTCTCACCCGCCAGCCGCACAGGGCGGCAACCCGGCGCATGGCCGCAGCGGGGTTTCATAAGGTGCAGGCTGGACGCATCGACCATTCGTTGTCCCCACGCCGCCGCGCCCGATTTCTGGCGAAATCGAGCCCAGCGGCCACATTCTTTGTGCTCTCGCGAGCCAGCACAAAGAATGTGCTCATCGCGCCGCGGACAAGCGACTCTCGGCCTGCGTCCCACCCGGAATGTGTCAGGCATGGTGGCAACACTGTGTGCACAAAGTGGCGTCAATGTGGTGAACAGCGTGGCAACATTGTGTTGAACATGGCGGCAGCATTGTGGCGACATGTGGGTCATAGTGTGGCAACACGGTGGCACTGACAGCTCAAGCGGTCGCATGGATGAAAGCATTCAGTGCCGCCGCGATGCGTTTGCGGCGCTCTTGCAAGAACGCCTTGTAGTGATCCAGTGCCAGCAGTTCCTCCTCCACCGGGATGCACTGTGATGCGAATGGTGTTTCACCGTGCTGCGCCACCAGCGGCAACAGGTAGGTCACAGGCGCTTTGTCGCTGATCGCACGATTGGTTTTGCCGCCGATGAAAGCCAGGTTGGCGATGTCGTCGGCCTCGCGAGGGGTGTAGCTGCCGCGCAGCAATGCCTTGGGGAAAATGTGATGAAACTGCAAGCGGTGCTGACTGCCCGAGTGGTCCAGAGCAATGGCAAGGTGGCTGCGCCAATCCTTGGCGCCTGCCGCACGAAATGCCAGGAACATGGTCTTGAACAGCGCACTGCGCTGGTTGCGCCCCTCCAGCTCTTCCGGCGTGATGTCAAGACGGCCGAACTGCAGACGCAGCCGGTCGATCAGTTCATTGACGCCGCCGCCATTGCGGATGGTCGCCAAATCCTGATCCAGAATGGTCTCGCTGGAACCCCGCGAGAAACGGCCTTTGGCATTGGCGGCCAAGGCCCAGTAGCGCAACTGCTGCGCCTCTTCCGTGCTGAGGGCATAGTCGCGGCGGTGTCCAAAGTAGGCCAGTACCACCAGTAAGAAGGGCGATGACAGCAAGGCAGGGCTGTCGATACCCAGATTGCTGCGTGCGAAATTGAGGGCAAATTCCATCCCCTCGCAGGCTTCTTTCCACGCTTGCTGCAGTACGTCCAGGGTCAGGCTGCCGACGGTCAGAAAACGGGATTGCCCGGTGGCAAAGGCCATCAAATTCTTCAGGTGCAAACCCAGATCCAGCTCGAAACCGTTCTGGGCGCAAGCATTCTGGAAGTCCAGGAAGGTCTGCAGCGAGTGCCGCCATTTGGCCGTGATCTGCGCCAGAGCCAGATCGGAGCTGCGCAGCTTGGCACCCAGCGAGTTGACCCGCACGAAGATTTCCGTGACCTCGTCGTAGGACAGTGTTCGCTCCAGCACGTCCATGCGATACACGTACTTGCGAATGCCACGTAGCCGGGCTAGGCGCTGGCTGTATTTCTCGTAACGCGGATCATCAAAGCCACTGATGCCCGCACGTTTGAGGAAAGGCGCATCGCTGTCGGTCTTGAAGACTTCGGATACCTTCACCCACTGCGGCAACTGCTCCAGCTTCCGGGTCGCCACCACGAAGGTCATTTTGTTGAAGCGCGTCAGCAGTTCGTCCTCGCTGGCGTCGGCCTCGTCGCCGCCCAGTTCGCCTTCCTCATCGACCTCGGCGTCATCGCCGTTCTCATCCACTTCGGTCACGACGGCCAGTTGGTCGGGATGCTCCAGATTAACAGGCCGTTGAAAAAGTGCTTTTCGAACGCATCAGGGACGCTGAGTGCGAAGACACGAGCTGCCCAGACGCGTCTGCGCAGCGATTGCAACGGCCCATCTGGCCGGTTTGCAGGCCCTCCCGCCCATTTCGGGCGCACGTATCCCTGGGCTCACGCATGATGCGCGTCCCACCAGCCGCCGATGCTGCCCATTCGCACAAGGTTGTAGGTGGCAAAGCACAGCAGCGCCTGGCCCGTGAGCTTGGCCTGACCGATCAGCTTGGTCTTTGCCAGACCACCGACGGTCTTGATCCAGCCAAAGGCCTCTTCGATGCGCTTGCGCACCTTCAGGCTGGTCTTGTAGCCCTCGTGCCGTGTCACTCGCGCATCCACCGCCGAGTGTTTGTCCTTGGCCGCCACGTGGGGCGTGACTTTGAGCTTTCTGCAGCCTTTGATGAAGGCCTTGCTGTCGTAGCCCTTGTCGGCACCGACCGTGGCCCGTTTGTTCCTGTTGCCCCGACGCTCCAACATGGCCAGCGCCGCCTCGCGCTCGGCCGTGCCGCTGGCGTGGGTGATCTCGACATCCACGATCAGCCCGTTGCGGTTCTCCATGAGGATGTGCCCCATGTGGCACAGGCGGGATTTGTCGCCCTGGCTCTTCTTGAACAGCCGGGCATCGGCGTCCGTGGTGCTCTCGTGGGTGTCGTTGCAGCGCTCCTGCCCCTTGAAGTCCACCTCGGGGTTGCGCCCAGGCGGCGTGCCGCTGTCGTCGTCTTTGCGCTTGAAGCTCTTGTGCGAGGCCCAGGCGTCAATGAGCGTGCCGTCCACGCTGAAGTGCTCGTCGCTGGCGAGCTTGCCCCACTGGGCACTGAGCTTGACGCGCTCGAAGAAGGCGCGGGCGAGGTCTTCGTTGAACAGACGTTCGCGGTTGGCGCTGAAAGTGGAGTGGTCCCAGACCTTGTCTTCGATGTTCAGGCCCACGAACCAGCGGTACAGCAGGTTGTAGTTGATCGCTTCGACCAACTGGCGCTCGCTGCGGATGGAGAACAGGATCTGCAGCAGCAAGGCCTTGAGCAGCATCTCCGGTGGCACCGATGGGCGGCCACGGCGGGCGTACACCGCTTCGAACTCGCGGTTCATGGTTGCCAGCAGCGCATCAACCACCGCGCGCAACTTGCGCAGCGGGTGTGCCTGCGGCACGCGCTCTTCAAGGCTGATGTAGCTGAACATCGCCCCCTGGAAATCTTGACTGCCTCTCATCGTCCTCGTCTGGGTCGTTCACCGATGGCTTCAGATCGTAGCGGCCAACGCGGGCGTCGGCGGGGGATTTTTCAACGGCCTGCTAAAGGCTTTCGCCTGCCGGAGGGCCAGCTACAGAGCGTGCAAGAGCCCATTCTGCCGCGCAAGGTGATCCGCGAAGCCTTGGCCAATGCCGCCATGCACCGCAACTACACCCTACACAGCCCAACGCAGATCATTCGCTACAGCAACCGCATCGAAATTCGTAACGTCGGCTACTCCCTCAAGGAGCCAGCGCAGCTGGGCTTGCCAGGTTCACGTCTGCGCAACCCAGCCATTGCAGCGGTGCTGCATGATCTGCATCTGGCCGAAGCCAAGGGTACGGGGATTCGTGCCATGCGTCGCCTGGCTGCGGATGCAGGCTTGCCGCTGCCAGAGTTCCACTCAGACCGGCAGGCCAATGAATTTAAGCTCACCCTGTTTCTGCACAACCTGCTCACCGAAGAAGACCACACCTGGCTGCGCAATTATGCCGGCAGCACACTGGGCCCCGACGAAGCCAAGGTGCTGATCTATGTGCGGGCAACCGGCGCGGTGGATAACACCGCCTGCCGCGACTTCTGTGGCTCGGATACCCTGGCCGCCAGCATGGTACTGCGCCGGCTGCGCGACCGGGGCCTGCTTGAGAAGCGGGGTGCAGGCAGTCGCACCTATTACACCCTGGCCGGTAATGAGCCTCGTCCGACTCTGGAGAGCGCACAGTCAGAGCTGCCGCTGGATCTCCCAGCATTCACCGCTCCTGTTGGCCAGCCTCAGCCTGCAGAGGCGGTAGCGGGCCAGCAAGCATGCAACCCCCAGCTTGCAACCTTGCCGCCTGAGCTTGCAACCTTACTTGCAACCTTGCAGGGCCGGATCAGCAGCGAAGCCTTGCGTGACGGCATCCGCCGCCTGTGTCAGTGGGCGCCCCAGAGCGGCGATCAACTTGCAACCTTGCTGGGAAAAGACCGCGACTACCTGCGTAACAAGCATCTGATCCCCATGGTGCGTGACGGCCAATTACGTTTCCGCTACCCGGAAAGCGCCAAACATCCACACCAGGCGTATGTTGCCCCAGAGGACAAGAGTAATGATTGAAAGGGACTTAAAGCCTGGCTGGCGTCGAGTGAAGTTTGGCGATGTGGTCCGCCAATGCAAAGAGAAGGCCGATCCCGAGACCTCTGGCCTTGAGCGTTACATCGCTGGTGACCATATGGACACCGACGACCTTCGACTCCGTCGCTGGGGTGAGATTGGCTCGGGTTACTTGGGGCCAGCCTTCCACATGCGCTTCAAGCCCGGACAAGTTCTCTATGGCTCGCGCAGAACCTATCTGCGAAAGGTGGCGGTAGCTGATTTTGAAGGTATCTGTGCGAACACGACCTTCGTGTTGGAGCCGCAAAACCCCAATGAACTTCTGCCGGAGTTTCTGCCGTTCCTGATGCAGACTGAGGCATTCAACGACTTCTCGGTTAAGAACTCAAAGGGATCAGTCAATCCCTACATCAACTTTTCTGATTTGGCGAAGTTTGAGTTTGTACTGCCACCCATTGATGAGCAGCAATCAGCCATAGCCCTACTAAGCGCCGCAACCGACCAGTGCCATGCCGTCGAAGCTGCACATCGCGCTGCAGGCCGGATGCTGCAGTCGTTCAAGGATTCACTGCTTCTGCGCAAAACATCGTCCTTAGCAAATTCCTTTCTCCTGGGCGACCTCTTATTGAGGTCACCGGAAAGCGGCTGCAGTGCGCCGCCAAAGGATGCCGACACAGGCTATTTCGTACTCGGATTGGCTGCACTGTCTCGCGATGGATATGTATCAGGGGACTTCAAGCCCGTCGAGCCAACAAGCAAGATGGTCGCGGCAAAACTCTCTATGAGGTTGCCCCTGAAAAGTGGAGTTCTTAACCCTTGTTGAAGATACCGACAAGGAGTTCAGAGATGAGTGACAAGCAGGTGCGTGCGCAGTACACGCGAGAGTTCAAGCAGGAGGCTGTTCGGCAGGTCCGCTCGGGTCAGGCGATTGCGGTGGTGGCCAAGGTACTGGGCATCCCCAAAGCGAGCCTGGGCAACTGGGTGCGGCTGTCAGCCAAGGGAGAATTGGACGGTGCGGGCGGTGGTGACAAGGGCATCCAAGTCTCGCCCGAGCAGATGGAGATAGCCCGGTTGCGTGCAGAGAATGCTCGCCTTCGCATGGAGCGCGACATCGCAAAAAAAGCCGCGGCGTACTTCGCGCAGGACACGCTGCGAGGTACGCCTGGATTCACCAAATGAGAAAGCTGTACCCGGTGAGTGTGTCCTGCGGGGTGCTGGAGGTCAGCGCGAGCGGGTACTTCAACTGGCTGCGCCGGCGTGAGTCTGGCCACGGTGGACCTGCCCGGCGTCACAGCGACGAAGCCCTGCTGGCGTACATGCGCGCCATCCACGCCGAGGTGAAGGGGGAATACGGCTGGCCACGCATGCACAAGGAACTGCTGGCCCGGGGCATCCGAGTGGGCAAAGACCGGGTGCGCAAGCTCATGCAGCAGCACGGCATCAGGGCCAAGACCAAACGCAAGTTCGTGGTGACCACCGATAGCCGCCACAGCCTGCCGGTGGCGCCCGACTTGGTACAGCGGCGCTTCAACCCCGAGGCGCCCAACCAGCTCTGGAGTGGCGACATCACCTACATCCAAACCGACGAGGGCTGGCTGTACCTGGCTGCGGTCATCGACCTGTTCAACCGTCAGGTGGTGGGCTGGAGCCTGCAGCCGCACATGCAGGCCAGCCTGGTCAAGGACGCGCTGGCCATGGCGTGGTGGCGCCGCAGGCCGCCTCCTGGGCTGATATTCCACAGCGACCGGGGCAGCCAGTATTGCAGCCATGAGTTCCAGGATGCCTTGAAGGGCTGGGGCATGCGTTCATCGATGAGCAGAAAGGGTAACTGTTGGGACAACGCACCGACCGAGAGCTTCTGGGGCCGGCTGAAAACAGCCAGCGTACATGGGTGCAAATTTGCTACCCGTGAGCAGGCCAGGCAGGCGGTGATGGACTGGATGGCCTTCTACAATCACCGAAGGCTGCATTCGTCGCTGGGCTACCTCAGCCCGATGCAGTACGAGCAGCGCTGGTACGAGGCACAGCGTAAAAAGGCCGCGTGAACCGTGGGTTAAGAGCTACACGAAACAGGGGCAAGGTCACTATGGGCGACATGCTGATTTCTCGCTCCAATACAGTGGATCGAGTTGGGTTCGTTGGGATTTTCAGCGATAACCGTGATGACGTGTCCTTTCCGGACACGATGATGCGCCTCCAGCCAAACCCTGCACTGGTTCACCCGCATTTCTTGGAGGCCTTGTTACAGACCACATCTGCCCGCGAATTCCTAATGCGAATTGCAGCGGGCACCAGTGCGAGCATGAAGAAGATCAATCGTGCCAACCTGCTGCAGGTGCGCTTGAACGTGCCGGATCTTGATGTCCAGGAAATGGCGCTCGATGAACTGCAGCAATTTAAAAACGCGATTGCAACGCAAAAGGCACGCTGGGATGCCGCGCGGCAGCTAACAAGACTCATTGCCATGAGAACAATTGGGGGAGCGGCATAGTGTTTAACGAATCCAACACCGTCGAAGCCTATGTCCGTGATCTGCTCGCCGGTCCCATCAAGGCTGCCCCAGTCAACACCGCCCAGGAACCCCAAGCTAGCTACGGGCCCAGCCCCAAAGGCATCGGCTGGCGCTACGCTGCTCCGTCTGAGGTGCCGCGCCAGATTCAGGAAGTGCTGGTTGAACCCTGGCTGCGCGACGCGCTGATTCGTCTAAACCCGGAGATCGCCGCCCAGCCGGACCGGGCCGACGAGGTGCTCTACAAGCTGCGTGCCATCGTGCTGTCGGTGCGCTCGGATGGTCTGATTCGCGCCAACGAGGAAATGACCGCGTGGATGCGCGGTGAGCGCTCGATGCCCTTCGGCCACAACAACGAGCATGTGCCGGTGCGGCTGATCGACCTGGATGATCTGTCGCAAAACCACTACATCGTCACCCAGCAATACACCTACCGTGCAGGCCCCACCGAACGCCGGGCTGATCTGGTGCTGTTGGTGAATGGCCTGCCGCTGGTACTGATCGAGGCCAAGACCCCGGTCAAAAAATGCATCAGCTGGGTCGACGCGGCGGTGCAGGTGCACGATGACTACGAGAAGTTCGTGCCTGAGCTCTTCGTCTGCAACGTGTTCTCGGTGGCGACCGAGGGCAAGGCGTACCGCTATGGCTCCATCGGGCTACCAGTCAAGGACTGGGGCCCTTGGCATCTGGATGGTGATGGCGAGGATAGTCAGCACCATCCGCTGAAGTCGCTCAAGCTGTCGGCCGAGAGCATGCTGCGCCCGCATGTGGTGCTGGACATCCTCGGCAGTTTCACCCTGTTCGCCACCAACAAGAAAAAGCAGCGCATCAAGATCATTTGCCGGTACCAGCAGTTTGAAGCGGCCAACAAGATCGTCGAGCGGGTGCTGGCGGGCTACCCCAGGAAGGGCTTGATCTGGCATTTCCAGGGCTCGGGCAAGTCGCTGCTGATGGTGTTTGCCGCGCAGAAGCTGCGCATGCACGCAGGATTGAAGAATCCCACCGTGCTGATCGTGGTGGATCGGATCGATCTTGATAGCCAGATCACCGGTACCTTCACCGGAGCGGACATTCCCAACCTGGAAAAGGCGGATACCCGCGAGAAGCTGCAGCAGCTGCTGGCGCAGGACGTGCGCAAGATCATCATCACCACGATCTTCAAGTTCGGCGAGGGCCCCAACTCAACAAAAGGGGGCAGCCTGAACGACCGCAGCAACATCATCGCCTTGGTGGACGAAGCCCACCGCACGCAAGAAGGCGACCTGGGCCGCAAGATGCGCGAAGCCCTGCCCAACGCGTTTCTGTTCGGCCTGACCGGCACGCCGATCAACCGTGCCGACCGCAACACCTTCTACGCCTTTGGTGCAGACGAGGATGAGAAAGGCTACATGAGCCGGTACGGCTTCGAGGAGTCGATCCGCGACGGTGCCACGCTAAAACTGCACTTCGAACCGCGCTTGATTGATCTGCACATCGACAAGGCCGCGCTGGACGCCGCCTACAAAGACCTGACCGGCGGCCTGTCGGATCTCGACAAGGACAACCTCGCTAAAACCGCCGCCAAGATGGCCGTGCTGGTGAAGACGCCTGAGCGCATCCGCAAGGTGTGCGAAGACATCGTCGAGCACTTTCAGGCCAAGGTGGAGCCCAATGGCTTCAAGGGCCAGATCGTAACGTTCGATCGCGAGTCCTGCCTGCTGTTCAAGGCCGAGCTGGACAAGCTGCTGCCGCCCGAGGCTACAGACATCGTGATGTCGGTGCAGGCGGCGGACAAAAAAGAACACCCTGAGTACGCGCCTTACGACCGAAGCCGCGATGAAGAAGAGCGACTGCTCGATCGCTTCCGCGACCCGGCCGACCCGCTGAAGCTGATCATCGTCACCGCTAAGCTGCTGACCGGCTTCGACGCGCCCATCCTGCAGGCCATGTACCTGGACAAGCCGCTGCGCGACCACACGCTGCTCCAGGCCATCTGCCGGGTGAACCGTACCTACTCCGAGCAGAAGACCCACGGCCTGATCGTGGACTACCTCGGCATCTTCGATGACGTCGCGGCGGCGCTGGAATTCGACGACCAGAGCGTCAAGCAGGTGGTCAGCAACATCCAGGAGTTGAAGGACAAGCTGCCCGAAGCCATGCAGAAGTGCCTGGCCTTCTTCTCTGGCTGCGATCGCAGTTTGCAAGGCTACGAGGGCCTGATCGCCGCGCAGCAGTGTCTGCCCAATAACGAGGTGCGAGACAACTTTGCTGCCGAGTACAGCGTGCTCAACAAGATCTGGGAGGCGCTGTCACCGGACACCGTTCTGGGCCCCTTCGAGAAGGACTACAAGTGGTTGTCGCAGGTGTACCAGTCGGTACAGCCCTCTAGTGGCCACGGCAAGTTGATCTGGCATTCGCTGGGCGCCAAGACCATCGAGCTGATCCACCAGAACGTGCATGTCGACGCGGTGCGGGATGACCTCGACACCTTGGTGCTGGACGCTGATCTGCTGGAAGCGGTGCTGTCGAACCCAGACCCGAAGAAGGCCAAGGAGATTGAGATCAAGCTCAAGCGCCGGCTGCGCGGGCATGGCGGCAACCCCAAGTTCAAGAAGCTGTCGGAGCGGCTCGATGCGCTGAAGGACCGCTTCGAATCCGGGCAGATCAACAGCGTCGAGTTTCTGAAGCAGTTTGAGGTTGCCCCTGAAAAGTGGAGTTCTTAACCCTTGTTGAAGATACCGACAAGGAGTTCAGAGATGAGTGACAAGCAGGTGCGTGCGCAGTACACGCGAGAGTTCAAGCAGGAGGCTGTTCGGCAGGTCCGCTCGGGTCAGGCGATTGCGGTGGTGGCCAAGGTACTGGGCATCCCCAAAGCGAGCCTGGGCAACTGGGTGCGGCTGTCAGCCAAGGGAGAATTGGACGGTGCGGGCGGTGGTGACAAGGGCATCCAAGTCTCGCCCGAGCAGATGGAGATAGCCCGGTTGCGTGCAGAGAATGCTCGCCTTCGCATGGAGCGCGACATCGCAAAAAAAGCCGCGGCGTACTTCGCGCAGGACACGCTGCGAGGTACGCCTGGATTCACCAAATGAGAAAGCTGTACCCGGTGAGTGTGTCCTGCGGGGTGCTGGAGGTCAGCGCGAGCGGGTACTTCAACTGGCTGCGCCGGCGTGAGTCTGGCCACGGTGGACCTGCCCGGCGTCACAGCGACGAAGCCCTGCTGGCGTACATGCGCGCCATCCACGCCGAGGTGAAGGGGGAATACGGCTGGCCACGCATGCACAAGGAACTGCTGGCCCGGGGCATCCGAGTGGGCAAAGACCGGGTGCGCAAGCTCATGCAGCAGCACGGCATCAGGGCCAAGACCAAACGCAAGTTCGTGGTGACCACCGATAGCCGCCACAGCCTGCCGGTGGCGCCCGACTTGGTACAGCGGCGCTTCAACCCCGAGGCGCCCAACCAGCTCTGGAGTGGCGACATCACCTACATCCAAACCGACGAGGGCTGGCTGTACCTGGCTGCGGTCATCGACCTGTTCAACCGTCAGGTGGTGGGCTGGAGCCTGCAGCCGCACATGCAGGCCAGCCTGGTCAAGGACGCGCTGGCCATGGCGTGGTGGCGCCGCAGGCCGCCTCCTGGGCTGATATTCCACAGCGACCGGGGCAGCCAGTATTGCAGCCATGAGTTCCAGGATGCCTTGAAGGGCTGGGGCATGCGTTCATCGATGAGCAGAAAGGGTAACTGTTGGGACAACGCACCGACCGAGAGCTTCTGGGGCCGGCTGAAAACAGCCAGCGTACATGGGTGCAAATTTGCTACCCGTGAGCAGGCCAGGCAGGCGGTGATGGACTGGATGGCCTTCTACAATCACCGAAGGCTGCATTCGTCGCTGGGCTACCTCAGCCCGATGCAGTACGAGCAGCGCTGGTACGAGGCACAGCGTAAAAAGGCCGCGTGAACCGTGGGTTAAGAGCTACACGAAACAGGGGCAAGGTCAGTTGCTGGAGATCGCCAAGGAGACGCTGCAGGCCGAGAAGGACGTGCCGTCCGAAGAGGACGAGGATCGCGGTAAGGCGGCTCTCACCGAGTTGTTCAACGAGGTCAAGACTTCTGAGACGCCCATCATGGTCGAACGCGTGGTCACGGACATCGACGAGATAGTGCGACTGGTCCGCTTCCCGGGCTGGCAAGGTACGCAGGCCGGCGAGCGTGAAGTCAAGAAGGCCCTGCGCAAAGCCCTCTTCAAATACAAGCTGCATGCGGATGAAGAGCTGTTCGAGAAGGCCTACAGCTACATCCGGCAGTATTACTGAGGGAATGAACATGAGCGTCAACGCAAGCCCATCCTGGCCTTACCCCGGCGCACGCTGGTGGAAGTTCGACTTCCATACCCACACCCCAGCTTCCAAGGATACCGGGGCATGGCAGGTAGCCATCGGCACGCCGAATGAGTTAACGCCGCAGACATGGCTGCTCAAATACATGGCCGCCGAAATCGACTGCGTGGCCGTCACCGACCACAACACGGGCGAGTGGATCGACAGGCTCAAGGCGGCCTATGCGGAAATGAAGCGCGAGGCCGACGCGGGCACGCCGCCGGGCGGCTTCCGTGAGTTGCACCTGTTCCCCGGTGTGGAAATCTCGGTGCAGGGCGGCTTTCATCTGCTGGCGATCTTTGACCCGTCCGCCACCAGTCAGACCATCAGCGACCTGCTAGCGCAGGTGGATTACCAAGGCACGCGTGGCGACAGCGATGGCGTTACCCGTCTCGGTGCCGCCCAGGTGGTGGAGCGCATTCTGGCGGCGGGCGGCCTGGCCATTCCGGCACACGTCGAAGGCGACAAGGGGCTGCTACAGGTCGAACCTGGTACGCGTAAATGCATGATGGATGCCAATACGGTTAAGGCGATCTTGCAGGAGCCCGGCATCCTGGCGCTGGAGTGGGCCGCCTCCAACAGCCCTGTGCCCATGGTGCTGGAGGAGCTGAAACTGCGCTTTGCCAGCGTGGTGGGCAGCGATTGCCACAGCTTCCAAGGTACGGCTGTTCCGGGTTCGCGCTACACCTGGATCAAGATGGCGCGGCCTAGCTTGGAAGGCTTGCGTCTTGCCTTGCTGGATGGGCAGGAAGTCTCTGTTCGGCGCAGCGATGAGAGCGACGGCTTTGCGCCGTTCAATACGCCCGAGCATTTCATTGAGTCGATTGAAATCCGCGACGCTCGCTACATGGGGCGCGGCAGGCAGCCTGCCGAGTTGCCGCTCAATCCGTACTTCAATGCCTTGATAGGTGGCCGTGGCACAGGTAAATCGACCACCGTGCATGCCCTGCGTCTGGCTTATCGCCGTGAGAAGGAGCTGTCACTCAGCTCGGAAGCCGGGCAGACCTTCAAGCGTTTCAATCAGGTTGCCAGGGGCCGCAATGACGAAGGCGGACTACGGGCGGAAACCAGCCTCTGCGTGCAAGTGCAGCGCGATGGCATGCCCTATCGCCTGATCTGGCGGCAGGATGGCCAGGGCCATGCGGTGGAGGAATGGAACGCCGCTACGGGCAGTTTCAAGCCTTCGGCCAGTCAGGCCGTCACCGAGCAACGCTTTCCGGTGCGTCTGTTCAGCCAGGGGCAGATCGCCGCGCTGGCCGGTGACAGCCAGCAGGCGCTGCTCAAGGTGATTGACGATGCGGCGGGCACGCAATCGCAGCAAGCCGCTTTCGAGGAAGCCAAGCGTGCCTTCCTGGCCGCACGGGCGCAAATGCGCGAGCTGGATGGCAAGCTGCAAGGGCGTGAAGCGTTGACGCTGGCCCTGCAAGATATTCAGCGCAAGCTGGCCCGCTTCGAGGGCGCCGATCATGCCGCCCTGCTGAAAAACTATCAGCGCACCAACCGGCAAAGCCGCGAGCTGGAACGCCAGTTCGACGCCTCCGCCGAACTGGCAACCCGCTTGAAAGCGCTTGCCGACGATCTGTTGGCGGAAGACTTGCCGGAAGGCTTGTTCGATACCGCCGAAGACGGACCAGCACTGAGCATTGTCCAGGCGCTGCACGCCGCCATCGCCAAGGCGCAGCAGGACGTCGAGCGCGCGGCAAACGTGCTGCAGGAGCGTGGGCAAGTCCTGAGAGGTGAACTGGAGGCTTCGCCCTGGTTTGCGCGGATCGACGCGGCCAAGACGGCTTACGAGCAGCTCAAGGCCGACTTGCAGCAACAAGGCGTCAGCGACCCCAGCGAGTACGGTCGTCTGGTGCAAGAAAAGCAGCGCCAGGAAATCGAGCTGAAGAAGCTGGAAGCCTTGCAGAAGCAGCACACTGAGTTGCGCGAGAAGGCCAAGTCGTTGCTGGAACAGGTGCAATCCGCCCGCCGCGCCATCAGCGCCCAACGGAGCGCATTTCTGCAGGCAACGCTGCAAGGCAATCCCTTTGTGCGCATCGAGCTGATCCCGTACAGCCGGGACGCGCAGGGCATCGAGCGCTCCTTGCGGGAGGTGCTTGGTGCTGTCGACGAGCGCTTCAAGGCCGACATATATCAGGAACCGCAGGAAGAGGGCTTGGCGCGAGGGGTAGTTGCCGATCTGATGCTGCTCAGTGAGCTGTCTTTAAACACGTTGCCGAGTTCCCAAGACATCGAAGCATACGAGAACTCCATTGAGACGCTGAAGAAGCGGCTCGTTGAAGCAGCCGTAGGAAAGGACGAATTTGGCGCACGATTTAACAGTTTCCTGAAAGCGGAAGCCGACAAGCGCCCGGAATTCATCGATCACATTCTGTGCTGGTTCCCCGAAGACGGTTTGCAGGTGGAGTACAGCCGCAAAGGTGACGGGCGGGACTTTCAGTCCATCGGCCAGGCGTCCGCCGGGCAGCGCGCGGCGGCCATGCTGGCCTTCCTGCTGGCGCACGGCAACGAGCCACTGGTGCTCGACCAGCCAGAAGATGACCTGGATAACCACCTGATCTACGGACTGGTCGTGCAGCAGATCCGCAGCAACAAACTGCGCCGTCAGCTCATCATCGTGACCCACAACCCCAACATCGTGGTCAATGGCGATGCGGAGTTGATCCACGTACTGGACTTCAACCACCAGTGCCACGTGAAGCAAACCGGCTCTTTGCAGGATCAGGCTATGCGCCGCGAAGTCTGCCAAGTGATGGAAGGCGGCGAAGAAGCGTTCGAACGACGTTACCAACGCCTGGGAAGAGAGGTTTGACATGTTCGACAACATCGCCGACTTGATCGACAAGATTCGCCTGGGAGAGGACTCCTATCTGGAGTTGAAGGAAGTCCGCTTTGCTGGCCAAAAGGTGTCAGCACCCCATAAAGATTCGCTGGCCGATGAGCTGGCCGCTTTCGCCAACAGCCGGGGTGGTGTGTGCGTGCTCGGCGTGGACGACACCCGTGAAGTGCTCGGTATCCCGCTGGAGCGCTTGGACCTGGTGGAGGATTTCGTCCGGCAGATTTGCCTGGACAGCATCACCCCGCCGCTCGCGCCGGTGATCGAGCGTCTGAGCCTGCCCAGCACGTCAGGCGAGCCCTTGCCTGTATTGAAAGTCGATATCGCAAGCAGCCTGTTCGTGCATAAAAGCCCCGGCGGCTATTTGCACCGCGTGGGCAGCGCCAAGCGTGAAATGGCTCCGGACTATCTGGCGCGGCTGTTCCAGCAACGCAGCCAGGCGCGCATCATCCGCTTCGACGAGCAGCCGGTGCCTGGCGCCACGCTCGATGACCTTGCAGATGACCTCTGGCAACGTTTTGCCAGTCCTCGCGTGCAAGATACGCGTGCGGTGCTGCTGGATAAACTGGCCATGGCGCGCCCCGATACCGACGGCGCACTTCGGCCAACCATCGCCGGCGTGCTGATGGCCAGCGCAGATCCCCGCCGCTGGCTGCCAAATGCCTTCATTCAGGCGGTGGCCTACCGTGGCACCGAGGTGCTGCCGCAAGGCGACACGGCCTATCAGCTCGACGCCCAGGACATCACCGGGCCGCTGGATGCCCAGGTGCTGGCGGCTTGCCACTTCGTCCGCAAGAACATGCAGGTCTATGCCACCAAGGATGAGGGCAGGCACGATCTGCCGCAGTACGACATGACCGCCGTCTTCGAGGCCCTGGTCAATGCCGTTGCACACCGGGATTACTCGATCCATGGCGCCAAAATCCGCCTGCGGATGTTTGCGGACCGGCTGGAGCTGTATTCGCCAGGCGCCATCCCCAACACCATGACGGTGGAGAGCCTTCCCTACCGCCAGGCCGCGCGAAACGAAGCCATCACCAGCCTGCTGGCCAAATGTTCCGTGCCCGAGGCGGACAAAGCGATCACAGGCCGCAGCGCCATGATGGACAAGCGTGGTGAAGGGGTTCAGATCATTCTGGATCAAAGTGAACGGCTGTCCGGCAAGCGGCCGGTTTACAGGCTAGTGGATGACTCCGAGCTGTTGTTGATCATCCCTGCTGCCGAGCCTCCCGCAGCAGTTGAGTGAGATTGAGAGGATAAGGAAGCACCATGGCCAAGGCTGAAGCCAGCGTTGAAGAACTGGTCTCGATGATCGAGCGCGGTGAGCTGCGCTTGCCGGAAATGCAGCGGCAGTATGTCTGGCGCTCCACGCGCGTACGCGACTTGCTCGACTCTCTGTATCGGGGCTATCCCTCGGGGGCGATTCTGCTGTGGGAAACCGATGAGGCCGTGCCCCTGCAAAGCTTTGCCGTCAGCCAAAGCAATAACCCTTATCAGAGCACCCGCCTGTTGCTCGATGGACAACAGCGTCTGACCTCGTTGTCTGCCGTCATTCGTGGCGAGCCGGTGTCGGTGCGCGGTCGCCGTCGGCCCATCGATTTGCTCTTTAACAGGCCGTTGAAAAATCCCCCGCCGACGCCCGCGTTGGCCGCTACGATCTGAAGCCATCGGTGAACGACCCAGACGAGGACGATGAGAGGCAGTCAAGATTTCCAGGGGGCGATGTTCAGCTACATCAGCCTTGAAGAGCGCGTGCCGCAGGCACACCCGCTGCGCAAGTTGCGCGCGGTGGTTGATGCGCTGCTGGCAACCATGAACCGCGAGTTCGAAGCGGTGTACGCCCGCCGTGGCCGCCCATCGGTGCCACCGGAGATGCTGCTCAAGGCCTTGCTGCTGCAGATCCTGTTCTCCATCCGCAGCGAGCGCCAGTTGGTCGAAGCGATCAACTACAACCTGCTGTACCGCTGGTTCGTGGGCCTGAACATCGAAGACAAGGTCTGGGACCACTCCACTTTCAGCGCCAACCGCGAACGTCTGTTCAACGAAGACCTCGCCCGCGCCTTCTTCGAGCGCGTCAAGCTCAGTGCCCAGTGGGGCAAGCTCGCCAGCGACGAGCACTTCAGCGTGGACGGCACGCTCATTGACGCCTGGGCCTCGCACAAGAGCTTCAAGCGCAAAGACGACGACAGCGGCACGCCGCCTGGGCGCAACCCCGAGGTGGACTTCAAGGGGCAGGAGCGCTGCAACGACACCCACGAGAGCACCACGGACGCCGATGCCCGGCTGTTCAAGAAGAGCCAGGGCGACAAATCCCGCCTGTGCCACATGGGGCACATCCTCATGGAGAACCGCAACGGGCTGATCGTGGATGTCGAGATCACCCACGCCAGCGGCACGGCCGAGCGCGAGGCGGCGCTGGCCATGTTGGAGCGTCGGGGCAACAGGAACAAACGGGCCACGGTCGGTGCCGACAAGGGCTACGACAGCAAGGCCTTCATCAAAGGCTGCAGAAAGCTCAAAGTCACGCCCCACGTGGCGGCCAAGGACAAACACTCGGCGGTGGATGCGCGAGTGACACGGCACGAGGGCTACAAGACCAGCCTGAAGGTGCGCAAGCGCATCGAAGAGGCCTTTGGCTGGATCAAGACCGTCGGTGGTCTGGCAAAGACCAAGCTGATCGGTCAGGCCAAGCTCACGGGCCAGGCGCTGCTGTGCTTTGCCACCTACAACCTTGTGCGAATGGGCAGCATCGGCGGCTGGTGGGACGCGCATCATGCGTGAGCCCAGGGATACGTGCGCCCGAAATGGGCGGGAGGGCCTGCAAACCGGCCAGATGGGCCGTTGCAATCGCTGCGCAGACGCGTCTGGGCAGCTCGTGTCTTCGCACTCAGCGTCCCTGATGCGTTCGAAAAGCACTTTTTCAACGGCCTGCTAAGGGGCCGCGTCATCGAGCCGCCTCAAGCACGGAATCCACGCCCTGACGAGAATCGTGGCGAGGTGGGGCAAAATGCAGTACATTTGCGTGACATCACTGACGAGACGCTGCCATGTCACGCCTGAAGGACGAAACCCTATCCATCCGCACCTCCGCTGAGATCAAGCAGCTTTTGCGCTTGGCGGCTGAGCGCGAGCGCCGCTCGGTGGCTTCGATGATCGAAATCCTGGTGCTGGAGTACGCCCGCGCGCACGATCTGCACGCCGATGGCCTCGCGAAAACGCCAGTCAAGAGCACGCCATCCAAATGACGCAAGCAGCTTCGACAATCACACTCAGCCAGCTTGAAAGCCACCTCTGGGAATCCGCCAACATCCTGCGCGGCCCGGTGGATGCGGCTGACTTTAAGACCTACATCTTTCCGCTGCTGTTCTTCAAGCGCATCTGCGACGTCTGGGACGAGGAGTACCAGGAGATCGTCGATGAGACTGGCGATGAGCAATTGGCCTGGTTTCCCGAGTCGCACCGCTTCCAGATCCCGGAAGACTGCCACTGGAACGACGTTCGCACCAAGGCCAGCAATGTCGGGACGGCCCTTCAGCGCGCGATGCGCGAGATTGAGAAAGCCAACCCCGACACCCTGTACGGCGTGTTCGGCGATGCCCAGTGGTCGAACAAGGACCGGCTGTCTGATGCCTTGCTAAAGGACCTGATCGAGCACTTCTCCAAGCTGCCGTTTGGCAACAAGAACGTCAACTCGGATCTGCTTGGCGACGCCTACGAATACCTGATCAAGAAGTTCGCCGACGCCACCAACAAGAAGGCCGGCGAGTTCTACACCCCGCGCAGCGTCGTGCGGCTGATGATCGACATGCTCGATCCCAAAGAAGCCGAGACCATCTACGACCCGGCCTGCGGTACCGGCGGCATGTTGCTGGCTGCCGTGCAGCACGTGAAGGAACAGCATGGCGACGTGAAACGGCTGTGGGGCAAGCTGTACGGACAAGAGAAGAACCTCACCACCTCATCCATCGCGCGGATGAACCTCTTCCTCCACGGCATCGAGGACTTCCAGGTGGTGCGCGGCGACACCCTGCGTAACCCGGCCTTCTTTGAGGTCGACCGACTGGCCACGTTCGACTGCGTGATCGCCAACCCCCCTTTCTCGCTGGAAAAGTGGGGCGAGGACCTGTGGCTGAACGATCCCTTCGGCCGCAACTTTGCCGGCCTGCCACCCTCATCCAGCGGTGACTTCGCGTGGGTGCAGCACATGGTCAAGTCGATGGCCGACGTCAGCGGCCGGATGGCTGTGGTGCTGCCCCAGGGCGCGCTGTTCCGCAAAGGAGTAGAAGGCAACATCCGCCAGAAACTGCTGGAGATGGATCTGGTCGAGGCCGTAATCGGCTTGGCGCCCAACCTGTTTTACGGCACCGGCCTGGCCGCGTGCATCCTGGTCTTGCGCAAGCGCAAACCGGCCAAGCACAAGAAGAAGGTGCTGATCGCCGATGCGTCGCGCCTGTTCCGCCGGGGCCGCGCGCAAAACTATCTGGAGCCCGAGCACGCCACCGAAATCCTCAGCTGGTATCGCGGCTTTGCTGACGTGCAGGACGCGGCCCGCGTGGTCAGCCTCGACGAGATCAAGGCCGAAGACTGGACGCTGAACATTTCGCGCTATGTCCTGCCACCATTGCAAGAAGACATCCCGCCGCTGCCCGCTGCCATCGCGGCATTCAAGGACGCGCTCACCCGCTGCCGTGAAGCCGAAGCGCGGCTTGCGCAGGTCATGACTGAAGGGGGATGGCTGCAATGAGTCACCCAAGCAAACGCATCAGCCAACAAGAACTCGAAAGCTACCTCTGGGGCGCCGCCGTGCTGCTGCGCGGCCTCATCGACGCCGGTGACTACAAGCAGTTCATCTTCCCACTGCTGTTCTACAAGCGGGTCTCGGATGTCTGGGACGAGGAATACCAGGCAGCGCTGGCCAACTCAGGCGGTGACCTCTCCTACGCGCAGTTCGCGGAGAACCACCGCTTCCAGATTCCCGAGAGCGCGCACTGGAACGATATACGCCAGACCCCGAAGAACGTTGGTGCCGCCATCCAGAAGGCCATGCGCGCCATCGAAAGCGCCAACCCGGATCTGCTCGACGGCATCTTCGGTGACGCGCCCTGGACCAACCGCGAGCGTCTGCCCGACGAAACGCTGAAAAACCTCATCGAGCACTTCTCGACGCAGACGCTCTCGGTAGCCAACGTCCCCGAGGACGAGTTGGGCAACGCCTACGAGTACCTGATCAAGAAGTTCGCGGACGATTCCGGCCACACGGCGGCCGAGTTCTACACCAACCGCACCGTCGTCCACTTGATGACGCAACTTCTTGCACCTCAGGCCGGCGAGTCCATCTACGACCCCACCTGCGGCACCGGCGGCATGCTGATTTCAGCGCTGGACGAAGTGAAGCGTTCTGGAGGCGAGTACCGCACGCTCAAGCTCTACGGGCAGGAGCGCAACCTCATTACCTCATCCATCGCCCGCATGAACTTGTTCCTGCACGGCGTGGAGGACTTCGAGATCATTCGGGGTGACACCCTGGCCGAGCCCAAACACATCGAAGGCGACCGCCTGCGCCAGTTCGACGTGATCCTGGCCAACCCGCCGTACTCCATCAAGCAGTGGAATCGCGAGGCCTGGAGCAGTGACAAGTGGGGCCGCAACTCGCTGGGCACGCCGCCGCAAGGCCGCGCCGATTACGCCTTCCAGCAGCACATCCTGACTAGCCTCACCGCCAAGGGGCGTAGTGCCGTGCTCTGGCCGCACGGCGTGCTGTTCCGCAACGAGGAACAGACCATGCGCGCCAAGATGGTCGAGCAAGACTGGGTGGAGGCGGTCATCGGGCTGGGGCCCAACCTGTTCTACAACTCCCCTATGGAGTCGTGCATCGTCATCTGCAACCGCAAGAAGGTCGCCGCTCGCAAGGGCAAGGTGATCTTCATCGACGCGGTGAACGAGGTCACCCGGGAGCGGGCGCAGAGTTTTCTCAAGCCCGAGCACCAGCAGCGCATCCTGAGCGCCTACAAGACCTTTGCGGACGTGCCCGGTTTCGCCAAAGTCGCCACCCTGGCCGAAATCGGCGCCAATGCCGGCAACCTGTCGATCCCGCTGTACGTGAAGCGCATTGCTGCCGCCATCGCCACCGACAGCAATGGTGACGCAGTATCGCTGCGCTCGGCCTGGGACCAATGGCAAACCGATGGCCGCGCGTTCTGGCAACAGATGGATGCGCTGGTCGAAACGCTCGATGGCCTCGTCGCTCAGGAGGCAGCCGATGCGTAGCGCTACCGATCTACTGGATGAACTCAATGCGGTAGACGAGTCCGCCCGCATCGAAGCCAAGCGTGCCAGCGACACGGGTAAGTCGGTGATGGAAACGGTCATCGCCTTTGCCAACGAGCCCGGTCTGGATGGCGGCTACCTGCTACTGGGCGTGGACTGGGCGATCAACGACAAGGGCGATACCGTGTACCGGCCGGTGGGGTTGCCCGATCCGGACAAGGTGCAGCGTGATCTCGCCAGCCAGTGTGCCAGCATGCTCAACGTCGCTCTGCGGCCAGAGATGCAGTTGGAGCAAGTGGGTGGCAAGACGCTGCTGGTGGTGTATGTGCCCGAGGCTGACGTCACTCACAAACCCGTCTACAAAAAAGCCACGGGCCTACCAGGCGGCGCTTACCGCCGCATCGGCTCAAGCGACCAGCGCTGCGTCGATGAAGACCTCTGGGTGTTGCGCGGTGAAAGCCAGCCCTTGCATGGCCCTGATTCAAGCATTCTTTCTGATGCCCGCGCCGACGACTTTGACCCGACCGCGATTGCCGCGTATCGGCGTGAACGTGCCCGCATCAACCCCCAGGCGGAAGAGCTGGACTATGGCGACGAAGACATGCTCGAAGCCCTGGGGGCACTGAGGCGTGTGGATGGTGCCTTGCAACCCACATTGGCTGGCATCGTTTTGTTCGGTAAACCGCTAGATTTGCGCAGATTGCTGCCCATGGTGCGTATTGACTACATACGTGTACCGGGTAACGAATGGGTCGAAGATCCAGAAAATCGCTTCCAATCCATCGACATCCGCAAGCCCCTGATACTGGCATTGCCGCTCGCCGAAGCCAGCATTATTGATGAGCTGCCTAACAGGCCGTTGAAAAAGTGCTTTTCGAACGCATCAGGGACGCTGAGTGCGAAGACACGAGCTGCCCAGACGCGTCTGCGCAGCGATTGCAACGGCCCATCTGGCCGGTTTGCAGGCCCTCCCGCCCATTTCGGGCGCACGTATCCCTGGGCTCACGCATGATGCGCGTCCCACCAGCCGCCGATGCTGCCCATTCGCACAAGGTTGTAGGTGGCAAAGCACAGCAGCGCCTGGCCCGTGAGCTTGGCCTGACCGATCAGCTTGGTCTTTGCCAGACCACCGACGGTCTTGATCCAGCCAAAGGCCTCTTCGATGCGCTTGCGCACCTTCAGGCTGGTCTTGTAGCCCTCGTGCCGTGTCACTCGCGCATCCACCGCCGAGTGTTTGTCCTTGGCCGCCACGTGGGGCGTGACTTTGAGCTTTCTGCAGCCTTTGATGAAGGCCTTGCTGTCGTAGCCCTTGTCGGCACCGACCGTGGCCCGTTTGTTCCTGTTGCCCCGACGCTCCAACATGGCCAGCGCCGCCTCGCGCTCGGCCGTGCCGCTGGCGTGGGTGATCTCGACATCCACGATCAGCCCGTTGCGGTTCTCCATGAGGATGTGCCCCATGTGGCACAGGCGGGATTTGTCGCCCTGGCTCTTCTTGAACAGCCGGGCATCGGCGTCCGTGGTGCTCTCGTGGGTGTCGTTGCAGCGCTCCTGCCCCTTGAAGTCCACCTCGGGGTTGCGCCCAGGCGGCGTGCCGCTGTCGTCGTCTTTGCGCTTGAAGCTCTTGTGCGAGGCCCAGGCGTCAATGAGCGTGCCGTCCACGCTGAAGTGCTCGTCGCTGGCGAGCTTGCCCCACTGGGCACTGAGCTTGACGCGCTCGAAGAAGGCGCGGGCGAGGTCTTCGTTGAACAGACGTTCGCGGTTGGCGCTGAAAGTGGAGTGGTCCCAGACCTTGTCTTCGATGTTCAGGCCCACGAACCAGCGGTACAGCAGGTTGTAGTTGATCGCTTCGACCAACTGGCGCTCGCTGCGGATGGAGAACAGGATCTGCAGCAGCAAGGCCTTGAGCAGCATCTCCGGTGGCACCGATGGGCGGCCACGGCGGGCGTACACCGCTTCGAACTCGCGGTTCATGGTTGCCAGCAGCGCATCAACCACCGCGCGCAACTTGCGCAGCGGGTGTGCCTGCGGCACGCGCTCTTCAAGGCTGATGTAGCTGAACATCGCCCCCTGGAAATCTTGACTGCCTCTCATCGTCCTCGTCTGGGTCGTTCACCGATGGCTTCAGATCGTAGCGGCCAACGCGGGCGTCGGCGGGGGATTTTTCAACGGCCTGCTAGGACTTGGTCCCCCCGTTTTCTCTCTCTCCCGCTATTTGCAACGCCAAGCGTCCAACCAGCGATGTGGCAAATCAAAACGAACTCCGCCGCGGTATCAAGCTCGGCGGTAAGTGATGGCCTACCTCTTTTGTTAGAAGCGAGCCCTTCTGCAATCATTTGAAGTGTGTGTAGGTTGTGTCGGATCAGGACGTGCTCATGGCATTGTGCTGGTTCGATATTTAGCTCCGCCCACAACTGCTCGTCATCCGGCTCATTAGCTGCCGCATCAAGCGTGCCTGACGACAAATATCGATTTTCCTCACTTAGGAGCCACTTGATTTCATCAGGCTTTAAACCCAGCAATGTTTCTTGCAGTAGGTGAACGGCTTTGGCAACGGCCTGGTAGCGTTTTTTTCTCTCTTCGTCTCTGAGGGGCTTGACTTGGTCCGCATGCCACGCCGCCAAAGTTTTGAGCTGCTCGGAAAAAGCAGCGGGGTCTCTGAAAACAGGAAGGCCACAACGGGTTCTGCGGGCGAAAACTTCATATTCAATTTGACCGAGGGGGAGAAAGGCATGCCCATCGCTTGATGTTTTGATCGGCTTCATGCTTGCCCCTTCCATTCATCCAACTTGTCCGCCCATTCCTGCATCATGGTGCGACGCTCATCGAAATAGGTGGCGTGGTTGTAGGTACGACGCACATTGTTCTGGTCAGCATGGGCAAGCTGCGCTTCGATGGCATCGGGACGGTAGCCCATCTCGTTAAGGCGGGTACTGCCGGTGGTCCGTGTGGCGTGTGGGCTATAAGCGCCACTCCACCCCAAAACCTTGAGCGCCTGGCGAAGCGATGCGGCGGACATAGGGGCGTTGCGATCATCCCGGCCAGGAAACAGGTGCTTGCGGTTGCCGGTAATGGCATGCAGTCCTTTGAGCATCTCCACTGCCTGTCGTGGCAGAGGCACGACGTGCTCCTTGCGCGCTTTCATGCGCTGCGCCGGGATACGCCAAACAGCCTTCTCAAGGTCAAACTCATCCCAGGCCGCCTCGGCCACTTCGGTCGGTCGCGCTAGGGTCCACCACATCAGTTGCATGCAATGACTTACCTGAAAGCTGCAGCGGTGGTTTGCGAAGTCGCTCAGCAGTTTGCCGATCTGCTCTTTACTCAGTGCCGGCTTGTGCTGGGTCTTGTTTGCCGGTAGCGCCTTGCGCACCGGCCAAACCGGGTCGCTGTCGGCTCGCAAGGTGGCGACGGCGAACTCGAATACGGCGGACATGGTGCGCCGCGCCTCGGCGGCGACCGTGGGCGCGCCACGCTTTGCTGTTTTCTGCAGGATGTCCAGGACATGGGTTGGCGTTATTTCGCGAACCGGCATATTGCCGATACTGGGGAACACCACGCGTTCCAGCATATCCAGACGCCGGTTCTTGGTGACATCTTCCCAGTCCTTTGTCTGCAGCCACTCCTTGGCGACGATCTCGAAGGTGTTCTTTGCTTCGCTGGCTTTCCGGATGCGGTCGAGCTGCCTTTGCTGCGCGGGATTGATGCCTTGCTTGACCAGTTTGCGTGCGGCCTCGCTGCGTTCCCTGGCTTCAGAGAGCGTAACAGCAGGGTATTCGCCAAGCGCAAACATGCTGGCCTTGCCATCCAGTGTGAAGCGGTATCGCCAAGCCTTGACTCCGTTGGGCTTGACTTCGAGGTAAAGCCCGCGCTGGTCATTCAAGCGGTAGAGCTTCTCCCTGGGCTTGGCGTTGCGGCAGTGCGTGTCGGTAAGCATGGTGGCTGACTCCTTGTCATGGCGACAGCGGCACTATACTCACTTATTCGTACATACTCCAAGAGCTGTACTCGCTAGCGTACTCAGGCATGCATTGACTGCTCGGGAAACTTGAAGCAGCGCTATGAAACAATAAAACCGCGCAACTGCGCGGTTTTATTGGGGGTTTTCATGCTTTCCTGGTGTTTCATGAAACATCAGGAAAACGGCTTGGCGACTCAGACGTTGATCACACGTTTAAACGTTGATCGGTCGGCAAAGGGCCGTGAATGCTAGGTTTCGCGGGGAAATCGCGTCACGGGCTTTGCGGGAATCGCTGGAAGTACCCCCAGTTGTACCCCTAGGGGGTATCGGGATGATAGATCAGTCTGGATGCGGGTGCCAGCGCTGCGTCTGCCGGATAAAACAGTTATGGCGCAGACCGCATTGTTGGCTGACGTCTGGAACGGTACGCGATGAGATGCAGGGGAACGGGCCGCTGGGGCCCAGACCTCGGAGAACTCTCATGGCAGACCATCACACCCACCACAACCCGCTGGGGCAAGATGCCCTGTTCACCACGCCTGCCTCGCTCATGCTCGACGCCCGCCTCACGCCGCTGGAGCGCAATGGCTGGCAGGTTCTACGTATGCTGCGCTCTGCCGAGGGCATCAGCCCGCTGGCGAACCTGGGGCAGTTACGCCGCTATCTCACCACTACACCGTTGGGGCAGCGGTCCGGGTACGAGACGGCCTGGCGCGTTCTCGTCGTGCTCCGGCTGACGGGGTGGATCAGTCTGGTGGGCCAGCAACGCGACCCTCTGACCGGCCATGTGCTCAGCGACCTGTATCGGGTTCACGAAAGCGCCCTGCACTTCCAACAAGCCTGCGCACTCGATGCCAGTCTGTCCGCGCTTCTGCAATCTTCCATCGGCCACGAAAACAACCAGGTGGATCGGGTGGCCGTCCACATTCAGGCAACGCTGGCGCAGGCACCTGAAGCCGCCTCCATTGCGACCCACGATCAGCGTCACGATGACGATGATTTGCCCCCTACGCCGCCATCGCAGGCGAGCGAGGCAGCCGACCCACTGCCATTGTCTGGCGATTCCGCTGGCAGCACGCTTGTTCCGCAACAGACCGAACACGCTCGCCACATGACGGCTGAGCAGGGCAGTACGTATAAGATGTATATGTATAAAAAAGAACGTACGTACCGCGCGCGCGAAGGCGACGGCAATACGGCATCGCAGTCGGTGAGCTTGCCGCCCTGCCTGAGCAATGCCCAGGCAGATCAGCAAAAGGACGTGCAGGCCGCCTTGCGGCGGCTGCCGCCGCAGCATCGCCAGGAAGTACTCGACGAGTTGCAGGCACGCAGCCAGAGCGGCACCGTACGCAATGTCGTGGCCTACTTCTTCGCCTTGGTGAAGCGCGTTTTTGCGGGCGATTTCCGCTTGTGGGCAGGTCGTAAGGAGACATCTGCCACCCCACGGCCTGTCGAAAATCGGCCTGCCGGTGTGCCACGCACCGAACACCGCCCAGAACCGACTGAGCCACCGGCATCGCGTGAAACCGCCCTGGCGCACATCGCCAACATCCGCAAGATGCTGAATGCCCCGACGAACGCTGGGGACATCGCAGCGCAGGCAGTGCAGGCCAGGGGATGGCAGCCGCATCCTGTGTAGTAAATGCTGCCGCGAAACGGGGCGTCACTGCACGCCGCAGTGACGCCCCGCGCAACGCCGCCAACAATGCGGGCGAAAGCTAGTTCCTATTGCGTGCGGCATACATGATGATGGCCGCCCTAAACTGCCCGGGCAGTTGCCAAGACCGATGGGCTTCGTACATCGGCAGCCCCAACAGCGCAGGTTCCTGCAAGCGCTGGCCCGCCAGGGCGGAACCACCCCAGGTATGCCCAGGCTCCGACCGCATACCGGCCCTACCCAGGGCGGAGCCTTCTTCGTCTGTTTGAACTCATCCCTACCGCGCCGCCTAGCGCACTGTCCTTTGCGGCAATTACCTCTGTGCAACGCACAGGGCTCCTGCTGCATTTCTCATCTCACTCACTTCATAGGAGGACTTGTCCACGTTCACATCACTTTCGTCTTGTAGTACCTCCGTCCGGGCTTCCCGCAGGAAGCAAGACGGATGCCTCATTAGAGGCCCTGGTGTCTCCTGAACACCATGCCCTTGTCCTCACGGGATCTCGCTTTGGCGAGTTGGCACCAACACTAACCACTGAATTTCAGGACAACGCAGTACGGCGCTTTGCTTGGAGGCCGGAAGATGGACGACTTGACCTACACCCTGCGGCAGCTTTGCCAGCGCAACCGTGACGGCAGCTACACCACGCAGGCCGACCGGATACGTTCGCTGTCGCTGGCCGCGCGGCAACTGCGCGAAGCCGGTTTCCGGCAGATGAAGGCGTCGTCGCTCAAGGGCAAGCACGTCCAGGCGCTGCTGGACCGCTGGCAAGGCGAAGGCTTGTCGTCCGGCACCATCAAGAATCGGCTCTCTCACCTGCGCTGGTGGGCCGAGAAGATCGGCAAGGCAGGCATCCTGCCAGCGGACAACACGCAGCTTGGCGTGGCCGAGCGCCGTTATGTGACCAACATCAGCAAGGCCCGCGAGCTGGGAAGGGGACTCGATCAGATCACGGATGCCCATGTGCGCATGAGTCTCCAGTTACAGGCCGCCTTTGGTTTGCGTCGGGAGGAAGCGATCAAGTTCCAGCCCAGTTACGCGGATCGGGGTGACCACATCGCCCTCAAGGGATCGTGGACCAAGGGCGGTCGGGAACGAACTGTGCCCATCACCACGACAGAGCAACGCGATGTGCTCCAGGCCGTGCACCGTCTGGTCGGCACAGGGTCATTGATCCCGGCACACAAAACCTTCATCCAGCAGCGGCACATCTACGATGGTCAGTGCAAGGCGGCGGGGCTGAGCAATATGCATGGGCTGCGGCATCAATACGCGCAAAGCCGCTATGAGACTCTGACGGGGTGGCCTGCACCAGCAGCAGGAGGACCACCCGCCAGAGCGCTGAGCGATGCACAGCGCACCCAGGATACCGCAGCACGACAAATCATCAGCCAAGAGCTTGGGCACGAACGGCTGCAAGTTACGGCTGTTTATCTCGGAAGATAAACAGCTTGGCATCCGCTACTTCACCACCTCCATCAGCTTGCCGAAACTGTCCACCACGTCGTACTTGACGTTCTCCGGGGCGTAGCGGCGGTTCATCTCGTCGAAGAACTTGCGGGCACACTTGATCTTGGTCTTTTCGATCTCGCGCAGGTCCATCGAGGACATGGACCCTTTGGTTTCCGCCACGAAATAGATGTGCTTGACCGCGCCTTCCTTGAAGCTGATCGCCCAGTCTGGGTTGTAGTCGCCCACGGGCGTGGGAATCAGGAAGCCGCGCGGCAGCTTGGCATAGACCACCACTTCATTGGCTGTGTCCAGTTCTTTCACGAACTCGCGCTCGATGTTCGAGTCGGTCAGAACATAGTCGTAGATGTGTCGCTGGAGCTTGTCACCGGCCTTGCTGAAGTCCTGTTTGGTCTGCCCGGCGGTGAAAATGTCGAGGTCGAACTTGTCCTCGACGGGATCGTAGGCCAAGTGTTCGATGATGACCGTGGCCTTCTGTTCGTTGATGAGTCGCGTGGCCTCGGCGATGAAACTTTCCGGGTTGGTCTTGAACTGTGCAAAAACCGCGACGTTAATACCCTTGAGGATTTCCGCCACCATGCGGCGAGTCAATTGAGTACCTTCGGCCAGCTTGCCGATCAGGTCGTACTTAACCGCTGAATGGATCGACTGCTTGTTGTATTCGGTCTTTGTCTCGGAAACTTTGAAACCATCTCCACGCTTTAGCGCCTCGCCAGTCACCTGGTCGATCTGTTCGCCGGCCTGGATGGTGTATTGCAGCGGGGTCACGCGCAGGGCCGCGTCCAGCTCCTTGACCGCTTTTTGCACCAGCTCGTCCGAGTCGAAATCGACGCTGTAGGCCGCCTTGCGGTTGATGCGGTTCCACAGCGCCTTGAACTCCTGTTTGTCGAAGTTGGCGTTGAGCGGGTTCTTCTTGGGTTTGCGGTCGTCGCCGATGTCAGGCAATTGGCTGGCACTGAACACACTGTCGATAAGCTGGTACACCTGCGCCGCGTGCGGCTTCAGTTCGTCTGGCAGATCGGCTAGCGTTCCTGCCTTCTTGGCATCGTGATACGCACCCGCGATCCGGTCTGAATCGTCTGTGTAGTCGTTCTTAACCAGATAGCGGTAGATTTGCTTCGCCAGTTGCGGCGTAACCGGCACGTCGCCGGTCGCCGTTTTCAGCACTTTGCCAGTGAAATATTCCTCGTTTGCCACGCGTGGACGTTCCGACAGAGAATCGCTGATGTCCTTCTGCAGCGCGGCCACAAAGTCCTTGAAGCTCTCGCTGGCGACCACGGTCAGCACGTTCACGTCGTGCACGGTTGCCGGATGATCCATCCGGTCGCCTGTCTGGTTGACGGACAGCCGCAAGCCACGCCCCACCTCTTGTCGACGTGTGACCTCGTTGTTGTAGTCGGGATGCTTCAAGAAGCAGATCACGAACACATTCGGGTTGTCCCAGCCTTCACGCAGGGCCGAGTGCGAAAAAATGAAACGCACCGGCTCGGCAAGCGACAACAAGCGCTCCTTGTCCTTCAAGATCAGGTCGTAGGCATCCACATCGTCCGACAGACCTTTGTTTTCACCTGTCTTTGCAATGCTCGGATCAACGTCGCGCTTGCTCTTCTTGTCGACGGAGAAGTATCCGCTGTGGGTCTTGTCCGCCGAAATACCCTTCAGATACTTGACGTAGGCCGTCTCGTCCAGGTCGAGCATCTCGTTCAGGTACTGCGTGTACTCCTCTTCAAAGATGCGAGCGTATTCGCCTTTTTCGTCCGCCTGCGCGTAGTCGCGGTACTTGGCCACCTCGTCGATGAAGAACAGGGTCAGCACCTTCACATCTTGCTGGAACAGCGCCTGTTCCTTGTCGAAGTGCGCCTTGATCGCTTCCCGAATCTGGATGCGGCGCAGCGCAGCCTCGGTCACGTCACCGATGGCGTCGCCGACCGTCAGCTCCACGCCATTGGTAAAGCTCAGGGTGTCGGTGTTGGCGTTGATGTCCGCCACCACGTAGTCGCGGTATTGATCCAATCCACCCGACATCTCGAACAGGTTGTCGCCCTTGCCGAGCTTGCGCACCACGCGCTTGATGTTGCCGCCCGCCAGCTTCTGCTCGAACTCGATGCGCGCCTCGGGTGGCTTCTTGCTCGAAATCTCGATGGATTGCAAGTACAGATAGCCCGCCGTGCCCGCCAGCCCCTTCACCGCGATGCCGCGCACGGCGATCTTCTTCACCAGCTTCTGGTTGTAGGCATCCAGCGCATCCAGCCGGTGAATCTTGTTGTGGGTGGTCTTGTGGGTGGCCGAGTAGCGCAGCACCGCCAACGCCTTGAACTCTTCCAACGATTTCAGAGTGGCCGCACCTTCCATCTTCTGCGGTTCATCCAGAATCAGGATGGGGCGGTTGGCGCTAATGATGTCGATTGGTTTACGTGATTGGAAATCATCCAAGCCGACCATTTCAGTCTCGCCTTTGGCATTCACCCTTGGCGTTCCGTATATGCGGCGAGCGTCTGCCCCTCGTGAGGCGAAAGCCTGCACGTTGATCACCATCACATTGATGCCAGAATCCGACGAGAAGCTCTCCAGGTGGTGCAGTTGCTTGGAGTTGTAGATGAAGAAGCGCGCCTTCTTCTGGTACGTCTCTAGGAAGTGCTCGGCGGTGATATCCAGCGACTTGGCCACGCCCTCGCGGATGGCGATGCTGGGCACCACGATGATGAACTTGCTCCAGCCGTACTGCTTGTTCAGCTCGAAGATGGTCTTGATATAGCAGTAGGTCTTGCCCGTGCCGGTCTCCATCTCGATGTCGAGATTGACCTTGGCCACCTTGGTCTTGACCAAGGCATCCGACAGCGGCAAATTCTGCCCCCGCTGTACGGCGTGGATGTTATCCAGCAAGGTCGATTCCGACAGGGTGAGGTCGGCATTGCGGAAAGCCGCCTCCTGCTCTGCCGCCGCATCCGGCGCGGCCTCCAGCGCCAATGCCCCTTGTGGGTGGGCCGGTGCCGCCTTGCGGGTACCGGGATCAAGGCGATAGCGAATGCCGCCATGATGCGGCACCTGCCCCTTGAAGCAATCCACCACCGCCTGCACGGCGGCGGTCTGGTAGGCCTGGGTCTTGAATTTCAGCTTCATGCGACTCCCCCGCGCATTGCGGAGCGCTGTTCTGGTTTTGCGCTCCACAAGCAGCTCGTGCTGGCTGTCATTTGTGCAAGCACCGCCTGCACAAATACCCAGCGTGGATATTGCTTGGTCTTTATCGTCATTCTTCGCCCGCCTCGCGCAAGGTTTGCTCAATTTCACGCCGCAACTCTTCCCTATCCGGCAAGTAGAGCTGGTATTTCTGCACGAAAAGCTGACTGTTCATCTGATAGGTCGCATACTCGACCAGCAGCTCGTCCTTGTCTCTGCTCAGGATGATGCCAATTGGCGGGTTGTCGTCCGGCTGGTTTTCTTCCTTGGCAAAGTAGCCCAGGTAAAGATTCATCTGCCCGATATCGTGGTGCTGAACATTACCCAGCTTCAAATCAATCAGCACGAAGCAGCGCAAAATGCGGTGATAGAACACCAAATCCACCCGGTAATGAGTGCCACCCAAGGTAATGCGGTACTGCCGACCGACAAAAGTAAAGCCCTTGCCCAGCTCCAGCAAGAATTGCTGCAAATGCTGGCTGAGTGCGGCTTCAAGTTGTGTTTCGGATACCTGCCCAGTCTCAGGAATCTTCAGAAACTCGAACACATAGGGTTCACGCAGCAAATCTTCGGGTTGTGCGACGACCTGCCCTTGTTGCGCCAGTTGCAAAATACCTGCCTTATCCTTGCTGGCCGCCAAGCGCAAGAACAGGGATGAGGCCTTTTGGCGCTTGAGTTCCGCCACCGACCAGCGTTCGGCAATGGTTTGTTGCTCATAGAACCCGCGCTCCAGCGGGTCATCCAGCATCAGAAGCTCCACATAGTGCGACCAGCTCAATAAGTCAGACGGCATCTGACCTATTGGATAACGCAGGTACAGCAGGCGCATGTAGATGAGGTTGCTGCGGCTGAACCCCTTGCCGTGGCGCAGACGCAAATCGGCAGCAAGCCTGGTGATCAGCCCCGCGCCGTACTCGGCCCGGTCTTTGCCGCCTTGCTCGAACTCCACAATGTGTTGCCCCACCTGCCAGTAGGTATTCACCAACTGGGTATTGACCGCTTGCAGCGCCGCAGCACGGCCTGCCGTATAGGTGCGGGAAATGTGCTCCAGCAAATCCTGATAGTTTCTGCCGGGTGTGAGCCTTGTCATAGCCGCACCTCAGATGCTCTTCACTTCGGTGGATGGCGACAAGAGCTTGAAGATCTGCTCCACGTTGATCTTGACGGCACTGTCCTTGAAGCCCGCATCGCGGAACACCACACGCAGCGGTTTGTGCGTGGCCAGTTCCTTTACGAAGGCTTCATCCACGCCGCCATGCGCATCGAAGCAGGCGGCCAGCGCATCGCCATCGACGAAGAACACGTCCTTGCCCTGGATGGCCTTCTTTTCGATGGGAAGGGCGAGGTCAACGCCCCAGTCCAGCATCACCTGGAACAGCAGGTCTTCCGCCGTGCGGTCGGGCTTGATGTTGTCCACGAACAGGTCGAGGTTGGCCTTGTCTAGCGCATCAGGTGCGTAGTAGACGTCGGCCATGTTCGAGGTGTCGATCTTGAGGCTCCGAAATCCGACGTCCACTTTTGCGTCTGAGCTTCTGAATTGATCGCCAACGCGTCGGATTCTCTCTCTGGCAATATCTGCAATGGTTGAGAATCCTGCATTTGCGGCAGCACTTTCTGGTGGGCACACTTCTGGCAACTGCACGAGGATGAATCTCGTATTCGTACTGCAGGTCGCATTTCGAGCCAGAATTGCATGTGCGGTTGTGCCAGAACCAGAAAAAAAGTCGAGAACAATCTCATCGTCATCATCATCTGAAAGGCACTGAGATGCTAAGGATTTGATGAGTTGCGTAGACTTTGGATGTGGGAAAAGCTTCGCATTTAATATGTCTTGAAGCTCCCGTGTTGCCTGCGTGTTGGACGGCGCGATCAATGAGTTTGAAACCTTGTTATCCGCCCTTGAAACCATCCAGGTCGACACAGGAACTGTGTCAAATTTTGCCTCGTTCTTGAAGCGCTTCAACATGGGGCGCCCGGATGCATCAGCGGGAAATATTACTTTGCCTTCGGAGATTTTCTCTGCCATAGTCTTCCGGCTGTAGGGCCAATAGCGGCCTTGAGGCGGCAAGAATTCATTTCCCGTAACGGGATCTTTTATGGGGTAATAAACATCGCCGCCTGCTTTTCCGGCGCTCAGATTGTCAGCTTTCCAGGGGCCGCGCGGATCGTTGTCAGGGTTGGTGTAGCCCGCATAGGTTCGCCCTATACCTGCGAGTCTTCCCTTGTTTTTTCCGTAGCAAAGGACATATTCATGATCCACGCTTGTATTATCCACTGAATCCATTGCACCACTGCGGCGCTTCCAAACAAAGTTGCAGTAGAAATTCTGAGCACCAAAAATCTCATCGCAGAGCAGCTTAAGGCTTGCCGCCTCGGAGTCGTCGATAGAAATGAAGATGACACCATCGTCACGCAGCAAATGCCGTGCCAATCGAAGGCGCGGCAGCATCATACTCAGCCAATCCGAATGGAACCGACCATTCGCTGAAGTATTTGCACTAAGCCTATTGCCTTCATCATCTTTTTGATTGGATGAGCGTAGATATTCTTCGGTCTCTTGAGCGAAATCATCTTCATAAATGAAGTCGCTGCCAGTGTTGTACGGCGGATCGATGTAAATCATTTTTATCCGCCCGAGATAAGTCTCCTGCAGCATTTTCAATGCATCAAGGTTGTCGCCTTCGATAAACAAATTTCTCGTTGTGTCGAAGTCTATGCTTTCCTCTCGGACAGGCCGTAGCGTCTTGGCTATTGGTGCATTCGCGGTCAGCACCGCCTCGCGCTTACCGGGCCAATTTAAATGATATCGCTCCTGCATTCCGTCCACGATAACGGGAGAAAGCTCTTGCCGTAACTTCTCAAAATCAACTAATTTTCTTAGATTGCCTGCATCGTCGCGTGCTTCTGTCACGCAATGAGGGAACATCTCCCGGATGCGGGCAATATTCTCTTCCACGATGCTTGGCGAGTGCATTTTTAGGGTATCCATAAGACCGGCTCTCTAATTTGATGGACGTATTCTAGTTCTGCCCCAGTCTATAGCCCGCGCAAATCAACGCCCAGAAAAAATCTTTGTTGTTTACTCGATATTTCCATTCTTCTCTGTATAAGCGTTCGGCTTGCTCCACGTGAATATCGATCTTCCTGAACTCATCAGTGAGATCTATATCGCAATTGAAGTAGATGCGGTATTCGGCGCCCCACTTATTGGGCTGTTGTTGATAGTGTGGGCCTGTGACCGGGCGTATCTTTGTCGCTTCAAAATAGTCCGCCTCAAATTTATCCGCTTGATCAGGATTGACTTCGACTTCAAGCAGCACATGCCTAGCATTTTTTTTGAAGAATTTAATATCCATAAATTGTCCTCTTTGATGAATACAAATCTGGTTTATGTGCGGACACGCAACGGTGGAACCCTGGCATCCAATCGTGCCTTGATCTGGGTATAGAGTTGAGCTAGGAGGTTCTCCTTGTCACGCAGGCTGACCAAAAGCGAATAGCTTTCTTCGCTGTCACACAGATTTTCACCCCACGGGAAGTCATTGCGCGTGACCACCACAAACAGCTTTTTGGTTCGTAGAGCCGAATCTTTCTGGAACTGTATGAACCGCCAGAAATCGGCTTGAACCGTCCCTTTGCTGCGGGCCACCTGCCCAATGCTGGCGCCAGCCAGCTCCTTGATGCTCTGGTAATCTTCCTTTCTGGTCGCCTTGTTGAACATGGTCGTGACGTGTTCAAGGTCACGCGCAGCGACCAGCCTGAAGTCAATACGTGTAGCGCGGTACTTGATGCGTGTTGAGCGCACAGGCGGCGTATAGGCCAGCGCGACGGCGATTTCCCGTAGGCGTTTTTTGCCACCGCTGGTGAATTCCGGCGGAACCGGTATTTCGTAGAAGTGGTGCCGCTTGTTTTCGATCTTGCCATCCGTAATCAGCGTCACGGCGTTTTCCAGCGAGCGATGTAGTGCGGTTTCATCCACCTGCCCATAACCACACGCACATTTAAGCGCCTTATGCTCATCCAGCAGTTGTTGACTGGCCTGCGGCAATACAGCGTTCAGACAGAGTTGAGCGCGCACGAAATTGGCTGTGGCATCCGGATGCTCATGCAGTACGGATGCGGCCAGATGCGCCACTTGAGGTGCGGCCATGCTGGTGCCGACATCGACCATAAAAGGGTGGCCACTTGCAAATTGATGACTGGTCGATACCACACCCAGCCCGGCAGTCCTGTCCAGCAGTGCGTAATTGGCGCGCGTGTTGATTGCCCAATTCCCGCCATAGGCCATTAGCTCGGGCTTGATGGCTCCATCGACAGAATGGCCGCTACGAGTGAATGGTGATGGCTGGTCCGGCTGTGCAACCGGTAGTTCCGCAGGATCCGCAGAATGGTACTGGCTGTTGAAGGTTTGGTTGTGGCGCGCCAGACTACCAACTGTCAGCGCATTCAATGCCGGTGCGGGTTCGATGAGCCGCCAATCGTCACTCGAAAGATAGGTAGGGTACTGATCACGCCATTCCAAACCGTCGGGAGAGCGCTCATTGATTCGATGATTGCCAGAGGACACCACAAACAGCACACCCAGTTCCCGAGAGAGGGTATCCAACGTCACCGACAAGCCTTTCAGGTGTCCGCCCAAGTAGGGCTTGTTGGCATCTCCGAAAGAAAGGTTGAACACTTTGCAATCGTGATCTCTTACGAAGTAGCGAACGGCTTCTTCTATCTGGTTCTCTACAAAGCCCGTGCTGTTCTCATTGTGTTTGTCGAGAATCCGGCCGCTGTACAAGCGCAAGGTGGGCACAAAAGTGCCGGCACGCAGGTGTTTTTCAAAGTCGCCGTAAAGAGCCAAACCGGCAACATGTGTGCCGTGCCCATTTTCATCGTGCGGGCCTTCGCCCGGCAAGAAGCTCTTGGCCTCGCCGACAGCGGCTTTCAGCAGAGGATGGCCATCGGCAATGCCACTATCGAGCACCACCACGCCCGGCGCTTGCACTGAAGGAGCCTGGATATCAGGAATCTTCTGAATATCCTGAAAGACGACCGAGCGCTCCAGCGCAAAGTTGGGCGGCAAGTCAATGGATCGCACATCCCGATGCTGAAGCAGCATGCCAGCCTGTGCGGCTGTGCAGCGCACGCGATAAAGCGTCAGCTCTGGCTTCTTGATCTGATCCAGCTTCTCGATATGTTGTTCTGCCAGCCAGCCTTCAAATGCTTGCCAGGCTTGCTGCCTCGCCTGATGACTGTCTTCCAGCGGCCATAGCTCAACATCCAGCATGAACTCATCCCGATCAGGGAAGCCTTGCTGCTTCAGTGCCCAGCCTTTTCGATTTTCAGAACTCCAGCCATCCACGCTTTGCAGGGCATAGATCACTTCTTTATTGGTAACCTGCTCACCCGCAGCCATACTGGAAAGCCGAGCTTCAAACTGCGCCAATGCGGCATTGGTGGCGAAGCCGATGACGATGGTTTCGTCTTCCTGGCTGACGAATTCGATTTCGGTGGAAATCTTTCTCAGATCATCCGGGTTGAATCCTTTCTGCACCGTAAAGCGGAAAAGCTTGCGCTCATCAAAGCCACCTACATCTTCACTGGCTTCTTCTTGTGCATGAACCAGTTTGGTCAACAGCCCACGCCCATGGCCACGAACATCCGCTGGCGGTGGTGGAGACATAGCACGTCCAGCTCGCTTTTCATTGACTGGTGCTTCTCGTTGTATGTTCAGGTGCGGAAAGTTCTCCTCCATGACGACTTAGCTCCCTTGTATGCGCGCCCTGCGGGCATCTTCACGACGAATGGCGGATTGCAGATGCCGCTCACTGAGAAATTCTTTTCCAGTCAGCACCATGTCTTTGGCTGCCCGACGCAGAACGCGCTCCACATCGGCATGACTCATGCCTTTGAACAGGCTCGTGATGCGGGCATCTTCAATCTCGAATTCACGGCGTAATCCACGCAGCTTGATGGTCAACAGCCGTCGCAACTGCTCCAGATTGGGCGATTCAAAGACCAATACCTCATCAAACCGGCGCCAGATGGCGGCATCGAGAATACGCTCGTGGTTGGTGGCGGCAACCAGGATGCTTTTACCTTCATAGGCATCCAGCATTTGCAGGAAGGCATTCACCACGCGCTTCAATTCGCCATGCTCGGCAGTATCGGCACGCTCCTTGGCCAACGCATCGAACTCGTCGAACAATACAACCATCGGCACGGTGGCTATAAAGTCAAAGACCTGTCTCAGATTGGCTGCTGTTTCCCCGAGAAGGGAAGACACCACACTATCAATGCGGACAATTGCCAGCGGCAAGCCCAGCTCACTGGCCAGCACCTCTGCCGTTAATGTTTTTCCGCATCCGGGTGGACCGCAAAATAACAGGCGATCTACGGGATACAAACCATAGCTTTGCAGCGCTTCCGCTCGATGGTGTTCTTGCAGCAACTCATTCAGCAAGGACGCATTTTCATCCGACAAGACGATGTCTTCCATGCGCCGGACTGCCTCCTTGATCTGTAAGAGAGGCAGGTTGCGCTCTTTATCTTTAGGTATGCGATCAATCAGCAGCGAGTTGGCTGCCCCACCAGCGTTACGGCGGCCATAGAGAATTCTCTCCAGGTCGTTCGCCAGCAAATGGTGATTCTTAGCGCGCTCCTCCTGAATCAACTCTTCGGAAACACGTTTGAAGGCATCCTGATTACCTTCGGTTCCGGTTTTAATAAGTTGTCTAAGCAACTTGGCTGTGGCCATGATCTTTCTCCTTTCTCAGAACCGTACTTGTCTTGTCAGAAGCATGGCTCTCAATTCTTGGTTACTTTAACCCGTTCAGCTCGGTTCTCAGCTTCCGCAGTTCGGCATTGATTGCCACCTTGCGGTTGAACTGTTTTTCCTTGGCCAGCCGCGCCGTGGTCTTATCCAGTTCGCGCTGCTTGGCTTGTGCCTGTTCGACACGCGCCACCAGCTCGGCCAGTGTTTCCCGTGGCCGCGCTAACAGCGGGATCAAGCGGTGCAGCAATTGCTCGTACAGGCCGCCCAGATGCAAGGCCACGGGCATCACAGTGCGTTCGCTATCCATTGGCAGCCAGTCCGATGCAAAGTAGTCCGAGAGCACCCAACGGCTGGCGTCGGCTTCGTTCGGGCGCTTGTAGGCGGCGACAACCTGCGTTCTGCCGTCGAAAGTCAGTTCGAACACAATGGGGAACGGGATGGCCCCGTCGATGCAGCGCAGCACATCGGCGTGCAGTTCCGGCGTTTTGAGCTGGATGCTGAAAACCTGAATCTCCGGCACGCCAAGGCGCGCAGGCAGGTTGATCGTCTCCGGGGCGAGCTTGTACTGCCAGACGATCTGCTCGACCTGCTCGACGAACAGTTCCTTCAGCCGGGTGTTGGCCCCGCTGTGCTCATAGATTTTATTCTTGGGCAGAACGCGTCCGAAAGCAGCTTGTTTGGGGTAGGCGATCAGCGCTGGTTTTTGTGTGGTCGCTCCTTGACTCATCCAGCCTCCTGAATCACGAGGAAGCTGATGAGTTCGAAGTCGTCCAGGCCCGAGATGGTGTTAGTCAGCGCCGTGGTCTTGCCACCGCTGAACAGGCTGTCCAAATCCTTTTCTTCCTTTACCTCGATCATCGAACGGATGGACTTGCCCAACAGGTCGGAGTACGGCTGCATCCGGCGGCCATCCGCCGTTTCCTGATTGAAGCGCTGGCACACGTCCACAATGGGCTTGTCCTGTCCTTTGCAGCAGGTGCGTACAAGATCAAGCAGGCGCTTGACCTCGGTATGGTCGTGGATGACCTCGCCCTCGCGGTTGATGTAGACGAGGTAGTAGGGGTGCAGGCGGTTGTGCTGGTTGAGGTTGATCCCGCCCGCCTCTGAAGAAAGAGCGCGATTGCGCAGCGTGAAGATCACCCCAGGATGCAGCCCCATCTCAGATTTGGCGGGCACCACGGCGTGCATACCGTTGGGTGCATTGTTCAGTTCGCCGTGGGCTTTGACGTAGTTGAGCAAGTCCATGCGGAAGTCGTTCAGGCCCAGATCGGTGATGGAGACACCGGTCTTCAAATCCTCCAGCTCGATGACTTCTTCCTGCAAGCGGCGCAGTTGTTCCTTGCGGTACGACACGTCGTTGGCCTGCGCAGACAGCACGTTGTCGTCGCCGGTGGCGGTAACGTCGGCGATCATCATCCGACTCTCGACGCGCTCCTTGAGGTTGATGTACTCGTCGAGCGAGATGTCGGGCCAGTAGTTGACAAGCTGGATGCTGGTGTTGGGCGAGCCGATACGATCCACCCGACCAAAGCGCTGGATGATCCGCACCGGGTTCCAGTGGATGTCGTAGTTGATCAGGTAGTCGCAGTCCTGCAGGTTCTGGCCTTCGGAAATGCAGTCGGTGCCGATCAGCAGATCGACTTCGTGCGGCTCGTCCGGCAGCACTACAGCCTTCTCTTTCGAGCGAGGGGAGAACAGGGTGAGCAGTTCCTGGAAGTCGTAGCTGCGCTTGTGTGTGCCGCTCTTGAGGGTGGACTGTGGTGCGCCCTTGCCGGTGACCTTGGCGGTATGGATGGCGTGCCTGGCCAGCAGCTCCGGCGCAAGATTGGCGTACAGGTAATCGGCGGTGTCGGCAAATGCGGTGAAGATCAGCACCTTCTTGTTGCCGGGGTTGATGGGGTTGTCGATCTTGCCGAGCAGTTGCGCCTTGAGGTGCTGCAACTTGGCGTCGTCCTGCGGGGTGATCTTGTTCATCGAGGCCAGCAGAGCGTCGATAACCTGCAAGTCAACCTTGAGTTCGTGCTCCCAGGATGGCAAGTCCATGTCGGCGAGGCTGATCTTGATCTTGCCGCCGATTTCACTGCCTTCGCCACCGGGCATCGGCAGGTCGTCGTCCTCGGCATCCAGCCCTTCCAGCACTTCCGTGAGATCACCCACCGTCGCCGCACCACCGGATTGGTTGAACGCGGCGATCTTTGCGAGGGTGGCTTCGTTGTTGGCCCGCAGCGATTGCAGCGTTAGCCGGAACGACTGCACCGAACTTTCAAGCCGTTTGAGCAGGTTGACCGTCATCAGGGCCTGCAGGCTCTTTTCGCGGTCGGCTTGGCGCAGCGTGCCCTTGCCGCCGACCTTGGTGTCGTAGATCTCCTCGTACTTCTTCAGACGGCTTGGCAGGATGTAGCTGATGGGCGCATACACGGCCAGCTTGAGCAGGGAGAGTTGCTCGAAAATTTCGTTGAAGCCCAACACGTCCGACCGCTCGGTCAACGGGCAGTGAAACGACAGCGGTTTGCGGCGTTCCGGAAATTGACCGTTGTCACTGGTGTCGTAGAAGGTCTGAATGTGCTTGCGCGAGCGTGCGATGGTGACGCTGTCGAGCAGCTCGAAGAAGTCGAAGTCCAGTGAGTCGAGGATCGCACGCGCGGTACGTTCTTCCGGTGGGAGCTTCGACCACGCATTGAAGGCTGCTTGTGCGCCTCTGAAAATTTCCTCAACGCTTCTGTCCGTGCGCAGTTTTTTTGTGAGGTTTTCGGAGTCGCCTTCGTAGGCCAGGGCCAGTTGGTTGCGCAAGTCGGTAAAGCGGTTGTTGACTGGCGTGGCCGACAACATCAGTACCTTGGTCTTGACCCCTTCCTGGATCACCTTGCGCATCAGCTTCTGGTAGCGGGTTTCCTTATCCTTGTAGGCGTCGTTGTTGCGAAAGTTGTGCGATTCGTCGATGACGACGAGGTCGTAGTTGCCCCAGTTGATCCGGTTCAGCGGCGTACCGAAGGACTCGCCGCTGGTGCGGGACAGATCCGTGTGGCAGAGGACGTCGTAGTTGAACCGGTCGCGGCCGAAGATGTTGGTCTTGAGGTTGCGGTTGTAGTTGAGCCAGTTGTCGGCCAGCTTCTTGGGGCACAACACCAAGACGGACTTGTTGCGCAGTTCGTAATACTTGACCACGGCCAGCGCGGTGAAGGTCTTGCCAAGGCCGACGCTGTCGGCAAGGATGCAGCCGCTGTAGGTCTCCAGCTTGTTGATGATGCCGGTGACTGCGTCCTTCTGGTAGTTGAAGAGCTTGTTCCAGATCAGCGTGTCCTGATAGCCGGTGCGGTCGTTGGGCAGAACGTCTTCGTCGATATCGTCGAGGAACTCGTTGAAGATGTTGTAGAGCACCAGGAAATAGATGCTCTCGGGCGCGTTTTCCTGATAGACCGAGGCGATGTGATCGCAGATTTGGGCCGTGACGTCTTCCAGCTTTTCCGGGTCGTTCCAGATTTGATCGAACAGGCTCAGGTAGGTGGCCGTGAAACTGGGTTCGTCCATCTTGTTGACCAAGTTGGACACGGCATTGCCCTGTTGGTAGCCCAGATCGACGGCGGTAAAGCCATGTAGCGGCATATAAGCCGTGTCAGTGCCGCCTGACTGCACGCAGGCGAACTGCTGCATCGGCGCTTTGCTGCGATTGCTTCTGAATTTGGCCTTGCGTCGTAGCCAGTCGGCGCATTCACGGGCAACCGCCCTCTGGGTGAGTTGGTTGCGCAATTGGATTTCAAACTCGCTGCCGTAGAGGCTGCGCTCCCGCTCCAGCTTGGGGATGTGGAACTCGCGGCGTTCCTTGCGGATCTTGTCTGTGACTTCGTCGGCCACAAAGGTGGGAGAGGTGAAGATAAAGTCCAGTTCATCGATCTTTTCCAGTTCGGACTTCAAGGCCTCGTAGGCATACATTGAAAAGCACGAGGCTGCGATCTTCAGGCGCGCGCCGGTCCTGAGAGTCTGCTTAAGATCGTCGCCTAGCAAGCGGCTGATGTTGTCGATCAGTTCCATCGTGCTCCTCTTACGCTCGCTTGATCCATTTCGCCCCTCGCCCCTTGCCGGTCGATTCGATCAATCCCTCTGACTTCATCGCCCGCAGCACCAACCGCACCATATCCCGGCTCACGCCTGGGCAGGCTTCTTCAACCTCGGAAATCGAAAACGGCAGACTGCGACCCAAGACGTCTGCGCGTACCCGGTCGCCCTTGCTGCCACGGCCTCGCTCGATGGTCCCGACACGCTCCTCGAACTCACGATAGGCCCGTAGCAAGGCACCCCAGAAGTAGTCGAGCCAGGGCTTGACGTCGTGCTGCCCCTGGTGCCAACCCAGCGAGCTGGCTTCCAGCGTTTCGTAATAGCCTTCCTTGGTATCTTCGAAGATGCGTTCCAAACTGATGTAGCGACCCACGGCATAGTCGAAGTGGTAGAGCAGCAGCAGGGTCAGCAAGCGGGACATGCGACCGTTGCCGTCCGGGAAAGGGTGGATGCACAGGAAGTCGAGCATCGCCAGCGGCACCAGTACCAACGGGTCGGCCAGGTGCTGATCCAGCGCGGTGGCGTAGCGCCCGGACAGATCGCCCATGACCATCGGCGTCAGGTGCGCTGCGACTGGCTGGAAGCGCAGACGCGAAGTGCCGTCCGGGTGACGCTCGATGATGTCATTGTTGGTAGCCTTCCAGCGCCCGCCCGCCTGCGGCATATAGCGGTACAGCAGGGTGTGCAGTTGCAGCACTACGCCCTCACTGAAGGGCATGTGCGCGGCCGATTCGTGGATCAGCTCCAGGGCGTCACGGTAGCCGGCGATCTCCTGTTCGGAACGGCTCTTTGGCGTTGCGTTGCGGATGACCAGAGACTTCAACCGCGAGGGTGCGACGACAACGCCTTCCAGTCGGTTGGATGACTCGGTGGACTCCACCACCGCGATCTGGCGCAGGCCCTTGAGGGCTTCGGGCGACTGCGCGGCGTAGAGTTGCTGCTTGCCCTGGTACTCGCCCAGTGTGCGCAACGTGGCGGCCTGGGTGCCATCGAAGCGAAGCGCGGCAAGGTACTCGGGTGTGAGCGAGTGCATGTAAATGTAAGCCCAGGCTGTCTAAATGGGGGTAATCATAGCCATTAAATGGGGCATTGTCTCTAAAAATACCTCATTAAATGTGTTTGATTACCCCATTTCCTGAACGTAGGCCCGATCGCGAGGGGCCGGCATGGCCGATCAGGAAGGAAATGCCTAAAAAGGGCAATAATTTCACAATTACCCTATTTTCCCCATTGCTTACCCCATTTCCAGGCCCAACTCAGGGCAAAGGCAAACGGCAAGGGAACGGCACTCAAGGGCAACAGGCCTATCCAGAAAAGGAAAAGGCCGCTCTGCCCACTCGCTGCTGCGATACCCGGCCAAACCGTCTCTATGCTGTGCCGCTGCCCTCCGCAGCACCCAGATAGTCCGCCCAGTCCTGCAACAGCGTCCTTCTCTGATCCAGCAGCAGCGCCTTGTTGTACGTCGCCCGGACCTTGTTGCTTTCCGCGTGGGCAAGCTGCCGCTCAATTGCATCAGGCCGGTACCCGTTCTCATTGGCCCAGGTCGAAAAGGTCGTCCGCCAGCAATGCGGCGTTGTGCCCCGGCCCAGGTTCATGTCGCGCATGGCGTAGGTCAGCCGATTGGGCGTGGTGAAGCCCTTGCCGCTCCGGTGTGGGAACAGATAGCGGCCACCGCCCGTGATGCACTGCAAATCCTTCAGCACGGCAATAGCCTGCACAGACAACGGGCTGACATGGTCACGCCGCGCCTTCATCTTCGCCGCAGGCCGACGCCACAGCGCATCCTCAAAGTCGAACTCGTCCCACTCGGCATCCGCCGCTTCCCCTGGACGGCAGGCGGTCAGAGCAATCAACCGCAGACACAAAGAGGTTTCCGGATAACCCCGGTAGCCGCGCAACTCCTGATAGAACTTCTGGATTTGCTCTCGCGTCATCGCCGCCTTGCTCTCGCTGAACGGCACGCGCAGCAGCCCGCGAAGACTGGGAATTGGATTGGCCTCTACCAGGCCACGCACCACCGCAAACTCGAAGATCGCCGAAAGATCACCTTTGACGTGAATGGCCGCCCATGCGCCATGGGCCTTGCACTCTTCCAACAGCGGACGAATCTGCTTCACGCCGATATCGCTCATCGGCATCCCGTCAAACTTCGGCGACAGGTACTTCCTGATGCGGGACTCTTTCGTGCGGTAGGAGCTGAGCGCAAAGACTGGCTTGATCTCGGCCAAGTACGCCTGTGCCACCTTGGCGAACGAGCTTTCCTTTGCGCGCTTGCGTTCCTCCAGCGCTTCAAGGTTGCGCTGCTTGACCTGCTGCCGTTCATGGGCAGGATGAATGCCTTGCTTGACCAAGGCGCGGGCCTTCTCTCGAACCGCTCGCGCCTCTGCAAGACTTACTTGAGGAAAGCCGCCAATGGCAAAGAGGTTCTCCTTGCCTTGCATCCGGTACTTCCACCGCCAGAGCTTGCCGCCGGTGGGCTTGACCAGCAGGAACAGGCCCCCGCCGTCTGAAAGTTTCCAGTCTCGATCAGTTGGTTTGGCTGCCTTGACCTTGGCATCAGTGAGTAGATTCTCGGGCATCGTTGGACTCCACTGCGGGGAGATGTACCCCCACGGTTGAACACGGGTACCCCCAACGCTACCCCCGATTTTTTCAGACCTCGATGAACAATAGGAACGCTCAGCAGACCGTATTGTTTATGTAACCCATTGATTTGAAACGGGCCAATCTGTCCGCCAAGCGCTACTGAACGCCACCGAGATCCAGCAAAAATCGTCAGACGTTGAACAGGAAGTTCATCACGTCGCCGTCCTTGACGACGTATTCCTTGCCTTCGGCGCGCATCTTGCCCGCGTCCTTGGCGCCCTGCTCGCCCTTGTACTGGATGAAATCCTCGAACGCGATGGTCTGCGCGCGGATGAAGCCGCGCTCGAAGTCGCCGTGGATCACGCCGGCCGCCTGCGGCGCGGTGTCGCCCACGTGGATGGTCCAGGCGCGCACTTCCTTCACGCCGGCCGTGAAGTAGGTCTGCAGGCCGAGCAGCTTGAAGCCCGCGCGGATCAGGCGGTTCAGGCCCGGCTCCTCCAGCCCCATTTCCTGCAGGAACATGTCGCGGTCCTCGTCGCCCATCTCGGCCATCTCGGCTTCGATCTTGGCGCAGATGGCGACCACGGGCGCGCCCTGGGCCTCGGCATAGGCCTTGAGCTTGTCCAGCAGGGGGTTGTTCTCGAAGCCGTCCTCGGCCACGTTGCCCACGAACATCGCCGGCTTGGCGGTGATCAGGCAGAACTGCTTGAGCAGCGGCGCGTCTTCCTTGGACACGGGCACGGTGCGCGCCGGCTTGCCCTCATCCAGCGCAGCCTGGATGGGCGTGAGCAGTTGCACCAGCTTGGCGGCTTCCTTGTCGTTGCCGCTCTTGGCCGCCTTGCTGTAGCGCTGCAGGGCCTTCTCGACGGTGGCCAGGTCGGCCAGGCACAGCTCGGTCTGGATGACCTCGATGTCGGCGATGGGGTCCACGCGGCCGGCCACGTGGATCACGTTCGGGTCCTCGAAGCAACGCACCACGTTGACGATGGCATCGGTCTCGCGGATGTGCGCCAAGAACTGGTTGCCCAGGCCTTCGCCCTTGGAGGCACCGGCCACCAGGCCCGCGATGTCCACGAACTCGACGATGGCGGGCACGATGCGCTCGGGATTGATGATCTCTGCCAGCTGCTGCAGGCGCGGATCGGGCACCTCCACCACGCCAGTGTTGGGCTCGATGGTGCAAAAAGGGTAGTTCTCGGCGGCAATGCCGGCCTTGGTGAGGGCGTTAAAGAGGGTGGACTTGCCGACGTTGGGCAGGCCCACGATGCCGCATTTCAGGCTCATGGCAGGGCTTTCGTAGGTTCGGGAGACAAACCCGCCATTTTACGGGAGGGGTATGAAGCGAAGCGCGCGCGCCAATGCCCCGCAGGCGCTCCCCTCGCCGGGCTCCCCCCGCAGGGCCCCCTCAGTCGAACCGCAGGTTGGCCGCCACGGGCTGGCCCACGCGCAGCACCGTGCCCGTGCCCTCGCGCACGATGGCATTCATGGCGAAGGTGATCGCGCCGTCCATGCGCGGGTCCTGGCGGTAACGGCGCAGGGCCGTGCTGACGGCCGGGGTGCTCTCGGCCGTGGCGGGGTCGATGTTGGGGATGGGGCAGCGCGTGCACGGCTTGACGAGCTGCAGCCGCACCTCGCCTTCGCCCGTGCCGATGAACAGCTCGTCGATGCGGTCTTCGTCGTGCGCCTCGACCCCGGCAATCACCAGGTTGGGCCGAAAGCGCTCCATGCCCACCGCCCCCTCGCCCGCGGCCAGCAGCCGCTCGTTGAGGCCGTCCAGCGACCCCTGGCTCGCCACCAGCAGCGGAAAGCCGTCCGCGAACTGGGTGGGCGCCTCGATGCCGCCGGTCCACCGCAGACTGGACAGCCGGCGGTGCTCCGGGTCAAACCGCACCAGCCGGCAGCGCAGCCCCAAAAAGTCCGAAAACCACTGCGCGGCCAGGTCGCCCATGTCCCAGGCGGGCACGGTGTCGTCCCACACCTGCACGGTGGCCGGCTGCTCCACCCGGTCCAGCGCCACATGCAGCGCCAGCATGCCGGGCGCGCGCAGCACCAGGTCGTCGCTGCGCAACTGCGGGCGAATCAGCGCCATGCGCGGCAGCGTGCGCTGCGACAGGAACACGCCCTGCGCGTCGACCACCATCCAGGCGCGGTCCAGGTCCAGCCCGGTATCGGTCAGCAGAGCCTGCTGCACCTCGATGCCCGCGCAGGACTTCACGGGATGGATGAACAGCCGGGCCACGGTACCGGTCAAATCATGGTCTGCACGAAAGCTCACGCTGCTGCTCCTGTCGCTGGCGATGGATGAGGGGATTGGCCCGCGATTGTGCCGCCGCCCCACCCGGCGCAGGGGCGTAGCGCGGCTCCTACAATCCCGGGATGGCGCAGACATTTGACGTATGTATCCGCGGCGCGGGCGTGGTGGGCCGCACCTTGGCACTCTTGCTGGCGCGCGACCGCCTGCGCGTGGCGCTGGTGGGCCCGCCGGAGGGCGCCCCCTCCGACGGCGACGTGCGCGCCTACGCGCTCAACGCCGCCTCGCGCGCGCTGCTGGAATCCGTGCGCGGCTGGCCCGACGCGCAGCATGCGACGGCCGTGCTGCAGATGCAGGTGCACGCCGACCAGGACGGCCAGGTGCGCTTTGATGCGGCCCAGCAGGGCCACGACGCGCTGGCCTGGATCGTGGACGTGCCCGCGCTGGAGGCGCGCCTGGCAGATGCCGTGCGCTTTCAGCCGCTGGTGGAGCCGGTCGCCGCGCCCGTGGACGCCGCGCTCACCGTGGTGTGCGAAGGCCGCGCCAGCCGCACGCGCGCCGAGTTCGGTGCCGAATTCGACATCACCCCCTACGCCCAGCACGCGATCGCCACGCGGCTGGTGTGCGAGCGGCCCCACGGCCAGGTGGCGCGCCAGTGGTTCTTGCCCGACGGCAGCATCCTCGCCTTCTTGCCGCTGGACGGCGCCCAGGGGCGCGCCGTGGCCGTGGTGTGGTCGGTGCCGCAGGAGCAGGCTCCGCACTGGCTGCAGGCCGACGAGGGCAGCTTCACCCAGCGCCTGCGCGAAGCCAGCCGCGATGCGCTGGGCGCTTTGCAGCTCGCGGGCCCGCGCGCCAGCTGGCCGCTGCAGCAGGCCCAGGCGCGCCGCTGGTGCGGCGCCCTGCCCGGCCAGCCCGCCCTGGGTGCGCGCCGCAGCTGGGCACTGGCCGGCGACGCCGCACACAACGTGCACCCCCTGGCCGGCCAGGGCCTGAACCTGGGCCTGGGCGACGCGCGCACGCTGGCGCGTGTGCTGCACGAGCGCGCGGCCTGGCGCAGCGTGGGCGATCTGCGCCTGCTGCGCAGCTACGAGCGCGAACGCAAGGCCGCGCTGCTGCCGATGGGCATGGCCATGGACGGCCTGCAGCAACTCTTCACCCGGCGCGAGGGCGCGCTGGCCGCGCTGCGCAACTGGGGCATGAAGGGCTTCGAGCGCAGCGGCCCGCTCAAGGCCTGGGTGGCGCGCCAGGCCATGGGCGCTGACTGATACGACGAGCCCCTTTTTCTGAGTAGAACGGAAACCAACGCAATGAAACTCCTCCCCACCTTGCTGGCCGCCACTGCCCTGTGCCTGGGCCTGAACGCATCGGCACAGGACGCAGCGATCCGCAAGGCGCTGGCCGAGCGCATCCCGCAGCTGCAGCAGATCGACGAAGTGCGCTCCACGCCCATGAAGGGGCTGTACGAGGTGCGCATCGGCACCGACCTGTTCTACACCGACGCCCAGGGCAACTACCTGATCCAGGGCGAGCTGATCGACACCAAGGCGCGGCGCAACCTCACCGAGGACCGCATCAACAAGCTGACGGCGGTGGACTTCAAGGCCCTGCCGCTGCAGGACGCCTTCACCCTGGTGCGCGGCAACGGCGAGCGCAAGCTGGCGGTGTTCGAGGACCCGAACTGCGGCTACTGCAAGCGCTTCGAGAAGGACATGCAGAACGTGGACAACGTGACGGTGTACCTGTTCCTCTACCCCATCCTCAGCCCGGACTCGGCCGAGAAGTCGCGCAACATCTGGTGCGCCAAGGACCGCGCGGCCGCGTGGGACGACCACATGCTGCGCGACAAGACGCCCGCAGCGGCCAGCTGCGACACGGCAGCGCTGCAGCGCAACCTGGCGTTCGGGCGCAAGCACAAGATCACCGGCACGCCCACGCTGATCTTTGCGGACGGCTCGCGCGTGCCCGGCGCCATCGGCGCGCAGGACGTGGAAAAGCGCCTGGCCGCTGCCGGGAAGTAAGGCGCCACTGCCGCCCACCGCGCATCCTTCATCGCATGCGCTGCAAATATGAGAGCTGCTAGCGCTTGCTCACTGAGGACTTTCAATACATTTCATATTGAAACCCTTGTGTAGTAAGCGCAAGCAGCTATTTTTTTTGACATCACCCCTCTCGCTGCATTCCGCCATGTCTTTTGCCGCCAGCACCGCCGCCGTCCACTACCGCATCGACCCCTCGCAGACCCACGCCCACCTGTACCGCGTCACGCTCACCGTGGCGGTGCCGGCGGCGCAGCAGGAGCTGTCGCTGCCGGTGTGGATTCCGGGCAGCTACCTGGTGCGCGAGTTCTCCAAGAACCTGCAGTCGCTGCAGGCGCAGCAGGGCGGCGCCCCCGTGCCCCTGCAGCAGCTGGACAAGCACCGCTGGCGCGCGCAGTGCACGGCGGGCACGCCGCTGGTGCTGAATTACGAGGTGGCCGCCTACGACACCTCGGTGCGCACCGCCTGGCTGGACGCCACGCGGGGCTTCTTCAACGGCACCAGCCTGTGCCTGCGCGTGCACGGGCAAGAGGAGGCGCCGCACACGCTGGAGGTCGCGTGCCCGCCCGCGCTGGCCGGCTGGTCGCTGGCCACGGGGCTGGAGCCGGTGGAGGTCGCCCCGTCCGGCTTCGGGCTGTACCGCGCACGCAACTATGACGAACTGGTCGACTGCCCCGTGGAGATGGGCCCGTTCTGGAGCGCCCAGTTCACCGCCTGCGGCGTGACGCACCAGCTGGTGGTGGCCGGCGCCGCGCCGTCGTTGGATGGCGAGCGCCTGCTGCGCGACGTGCAACGCATCTGCGAGGAGGCCATCCGCTTTTGGCATGGCGCGCAGCAGCCGCCGTTCACACGCTATGTGTTCCTGCTCAACGTGGTGCACGACGGCTACGGCGGGCTGGAACACGGCAACTCCACCGCCCTCATCTGCGGCCGGCGCGACCTGCCGCGCGTGGGCGAGGCCGCCACGCCCGAGGGCTACACCACCCTGCTCGGCCTCATCAGCCATGAGTACTTCCACACCTGGAACGTCAAGCGCCTGCGCCCCGCCGAATTCGCGCGCTACGACTACACGCGCGAGAACTACACCGAGCTGCTGTGGTTTTTCGAAGGCTTCACCAGCTATTACGACGACCTGCTGCTGCGCCGCGCGGGCCTGGTGGACCACGCCACCTACCTGCGTCTGTTGACCAAGAACATCAACCAGATGCTGCAGACGCCGGGCCGCCAGGTGCAGTCGGTGGCGCAGGCCAGCTTCGACGCCTGGGTCAAGTACTACCGCCAGGATGAGAACACGCCCAACAGCACCGTGAGCTACTACACCAAGGGCGCGCTGGTGGGCCTGTGCCTGGACCTCGCGCTGCGCCGCGAAGGCCGCACCACGCTGGACGACGTGATGCGCGCGTTGTGGCAGCGCACGGGCGGCGGCCCCATGGCCGAGGCCGACCTGCTGGCCGTTTTGCAGGAGTTGTCGGGGCGCGACTGGTCCGGCGAGATCGGGCAGTGGGCGCACGGCACGGCGGAGCTGCCGCTGGCCGAGCTGCTGGCCGCCCATGGCATCCGGCTGCAGGCGGAGCCCGCGCAGATCGCCCAGCGCCTGGGCCTGCGCGTGAACGAGAACCACGGCGTGCACATCAAGACCGTGCTGCGCGGCGGTGCGGCAGAGGCGGCCGGCTTCATGGCCGGCGACGAATGGCTGGCGCTGGAAACGCCGGGCCAGGCCTGGCGCCTGCACAAGTTGGACGATGTGCCGCTGTACGCCGCCAGCGCCACCCAGATCACGGCCCTGGTGGCGCGCGACCAGCGTCTGATGCGCCTGGCGCTCACTCTGCCAGGCGCCGGCGCGGCCTCTGACACGGTGCGCCTGGACGTGCAGGACGCCGCCGCGGCCCAGCGCTGGCTGGGGCCGGCCCAGCCGGGTCCTCAGGCATGAAGGCTTGGGTATATTCCCGGCATCCCACCCACTACAAACAGGAGATCACCTTGGCCTACGAATGCATCGAAGTCCGCACCGAAGCGGACAAGGTCGGCATCATCACGCTCGCCCGTCCCAAGCAGCTCAACGCGCTCAACGACCAGCTCATGACCGAGCTGGGCGAGGCCCTCAAGGCGTTCGACGCCGACGAGAAGATCGGCTGCATCATCCTGACGGGCAGCGAGAAGGCCTTCGCCGCGGGCGCCGACATCGGCGCCATGGCCAAGTACAGCTTTGCCGATGCCTACAAGGGTGACTACATCACGCGCAACTGGGAGCAGATCCGCAGCATCCGCAAGCCCGTCATCGCGGCGGTGAGCGGCTACGCCTTGGGCGGCGGCTGCGAGCTGGCGATGATGTGCGACTTCATCATCGCGGCCGACAATGCCAAGTTCGGACAGCCCGAAATCAAGCTGGGCGTGATCCCCGGCGCCGGCGGCACGCAGCGCCTGCCGCGCGCCGTGGGCAAGGCCAAGGCCATGGACATGGCCCTCACCGGCCGCATGATGGACGCCACGGAAGCCGAGCGCTCCGGCCTCGTCAGCCGCGTGGTGCCGCTGGACAAGCTGATGGAAGAAGCCCTGGGCGCGGCCCTCGTCATCAGCGGTTTCTCGCAGATCGCCGTGATGGCCGCCAAGGAATCGGTGAACCGCGCGTTCGAAGGGACTTTGAGCGATGGCGTGATGTTCGAGCGCCGCCTGTTCCATGCGCTGTTCGCCACCCAGGACCAGAAGGAAGGCATGGACGCCTTCGTGAACAAGCGCGCAGCAGTCTTCACGCACCAATAAATTTTTGTTCTATAATTCGCGGCTTCGGTGGTATAGCTCAGTTGGTTAGAGCGCAGCATTCATAATGCTGATGTCCCAGGTTCAAGTCCCGGTACCACCACCAGATACAACCCGCAGCGCCCCAGGTGCTGCGGGTTTTTCTTTAGCCGCGTGGCGGGCCGGCGCCTGCCACTAGAATTTTCGTTTCAGCCCCTGGATGTACACCATGAATCGCTGCAACACCCGCACCTTCGCGTCCACCCGCACCCGCGGCGCCTGGCTGGCGTCCCTCGCATGCCTGGCACTGCTGGGCGGCACCGCGCCCACGGCCGCCAGGGCCCAGGCGGTGGCGGCCACCGGCCTTGCTCGCACCTTCCCCGCCAATGCGCTGCGCGGCACGCTGAACTTCCAAGACCGCACGACGGCCCTGCTCAACGGCAATGCCATCCAGGTGGCGCCGGGCATGCGCCTGTTCAGCCCGCAGAACGCGCTGGTCATGACCCACACCGTGCAGGGCAAGCCCCTGAAGGTGAACTACGTGACCGAGGCCAGCACGGGCATGCTGCTCACCGCCTGGATCCTCACGCCCGCCGAGGCCGCCTTGCCCCGCAAGGGCAGCGACACGGAAACCAACGTGCGTTTCGAGTGGGACACCAAGCCCGCCGCGCTGCGCTGACACACCCGCGCTGATCCACCGCGCTGAAGCCCGGCGCGCGTTCGCGTTTCGCCGGCCCCGCTGGCCAGCCCGCAACCGCCCCGCTGCCGCCTGCGCCGCGGCGGCTGGTCTTTCGCGAGATTGAAGAGACACAAGCCATGTCCAAGAAAGTTTTCATCAAGACCTTCGGCTGCCAAATGAACGAGTACGACTCGGACAAGATGGCCGATGTGCTGGGCGCCGCCCAGGGCTATGAGCCCACCGACGACCCGGAGCAAGCCGACCTGATCCTGTTCAACACCTGCTCGGTGCGCGAGAAAGCGCAGGAGAAGGTGTTCAGCGACCTCGGCCGCGTCAAGCACCTCAAGGACAAGGGCGTGCTCATCGGCGTGGGCGGCTGCGTGGCCAGCCAGGAGGGCGAGGAGATCATCAAGCGCGCCCCGTTCGTGGATGTGGTCTTCGGCCCGCAGACGCTGCACCGCCTGCCCGATCTGCTCAACGCCCGTGCCGCCAAGGCCAGGCCGCAGGTGGATATTTCCTTCCCTGAGATCGAGAAGTTCGACCACCTGCCGCCCGCGCGCGTGGAGGGCGCCAGCGCGTTCGTGTCGATCATGGAAGGTTGCTCCAAGTACTGCAGCTACTGCGTGGTGCCCTACACGCGCGGCGAAGAGGTCAGCCGCCCGTTCGAGGACGTGCTGGTGGAAGTGGCCGGCCTGGCCGACCAGGGCGTGCGCGAAGTCACGCTGCTGGGCCAGAACGTGAACGCCTATCTGGGCGCCATGGGCGACACGGCGGAGAAAGCCGACTTTGCGCTGCTGCTGGAGTACGTGGCCGAAATCCCCGGTATCGAGCGCATCCGCTTCACCACCAGCCATCCCAACGAGTTCACGCCGCGCCTGATCGAGGCCTACGCCAAGATCCCGAAGCTGGTGAGCCACCTGCACCTGCCCGTGCAGCACGGCAGCGACCGCATCCTGATGGCCATGAAGCGTGGCTACACGGCCATGGAATACAAGAGCACCATCCGCAAGCTGCGCGCCATCCGCCCCGACATGGCGATGAGCAGCGACTTCATCGTGGGCTTCCCGGGCGAGACCGAGGAAGACTTCCAGAAGATGATGAAGCTGATCGACGACGTGCGCTTCGACAATTCCTTCAGCTTCATCTTCAGCCCGCGCCCCGGCACGCCCGCCGCCAACCTGCACGACGACACGCCGCATGAGGTGAAACTGCGCCGCCTGCAGGAGTTGCAGGCCGTGATCAACCGCAACATCCTGGAGATCAGCCAGGAGCGCGTGGGCACGGTGCAGCGTCTGCTGGTGGAGGGCGTATCCAAGCGCGACGGCAGCGAGCTGATGGGCCGCACCGAATGCAACCGCGTGGTCAACTTCCCCGGCCACGAGCGGCTGATCGGCCAGATGATCGACGTGAAGATCACCGAGGCGCGTACCTACACGCTGCGCGGCGAGGTGGTGATGGGCGAGGTCACGACCGCGGTCGGATGACCCTCAAAAACCATAGCTACCAGCGCTTGCTACCTCTGGATTTCCGATGGTTTTTCGCCTGAAACCCTTGAAATACCAGCGCGAGCAGCTCTATTTATAGGAGCGGTCACCGCTCCCCTGTTCAGAACCGCGGCATGCCTCCGATGCCCGGCAGGCCGCCCTTCATGCCGCCCATCTTCTTCATGAGCTTCATGAGGCCGCCGCCCTTCATCTTCTTCATCATGCCCTGCATCTGCTCGAACTCGTTGAGCAGGCGGTTGACCTCCTGCACCTGCACGCCGGCGCCCTGGGCGATGCGCTTCTTGCGTGTGGCCTTGATGAGCTCGGGCTTGCGGCGCTCCAGCGCCGTCATGCTGCAGATGATGCCCTCCTTGCGGCGGATGTCGCGCTCGGCCTTGTCCATGTCCACCTGACCGGCCTTGGCCGTGAGCTGCGCGGGCAGCTTGTCCATGAGGCTGGACAGGCCGCCCATCTGCTTCATCTGCTGCAACTGGGCCAGGAAGTCGTTCAGATCGAACCCGTCGCCGCTCTTGACCTTGGCGGCGAGCTTTTGCGCCGCCTCCATGTCCACGCCGGCCGTGACCTGCTCGACCAGCGCGACGATGTCGCCCATGCCCAGGATGCGGCCCGCGTGGCGCTCGGCGTCGAACACCTCCAGGCCGTCGATCTTCTCGGACACGCCGGCAAACTTGATCGGCGCGCCCGTCACCTGGCGCACCGACAGCGCCGCACCGCCGCGCGAGTCACCGTCCAGCTTGGTGAGCACGATGCCCGTGAGCGGCAGCGCTTCCTTGAAAGCCTTGGCGGTGTTCACCGCGTCCTGGCCCTGCATGGCATCGACGACAAACAGCGTCTCCACCGGGTTCAGCACGGCATGCAGGTCCTTGATTTCCTGCATCAGCACCTCGTCGATGGCCAGGCGGCCGGCGGTGTCTACCAGCAGCACGTCGAAGAAGTGCTTCTTGGCGTAGTCCAGCGCTCCAAGGGCGATGTCGCGCGGCTTCTGGTCGGGCGTGCTGGGGAACCACTCGGCGCCGGCCTGCTTGGTCACGGTCTTGAGCTGCTCGATGGCGGCGGGGCGGTACACGTCGCCCGAGACGGTCAGCACCTTCTTCTTGCGCTTTTCGATCAGGTGCTTGGCCAGCTTGGCCGTGGTGGTGGTCTTGCCCGCACCCTGCAGGCCGGCCATCAGGATCACCGCCGGCGGCTGCGCGTTGAGGTTGATGTCCGCCACGCCCTCGCCCATGGTCGCGGCCAGCTCCTTGTTCACGATGCCCACCAGCGCCTGGCCGGGCTTCAGGCTGCCCAGCACCTCCTGACCCAGGGCTTTTTCCTTCACGCGGGCGATGAAGTCGCGCACCACGGGCAGCGCCACGTCGGCCTCCAGCAGGGCCATGCGCACCTCGCGCAGCATGTCCTGCACGTTGGCTTCGGTGATGCGGGCCTGGCCGCGCATCTCCTTGACGAGACGGGTGAGTTTTTCGGTGAGTGCGGAGGCCATGGCCAAATGCTCCAGATGCACCGGCCCGGGCGTAATGCCGGCCGATGGCACAGCCCCGACGACCAGGGGCGAAAGGCTAAACTGCGAACCCATGATTTTACCCAGTGCTTCCCCGCTCGGCTGGCTGCTCGCCCTGGCCACCGCGGCCGCCTACGCGCTGGCGGCAACCCTGGCGCCGCGCACCTCCACAGGCCGCGGCCAACTGGCCATCATGGCCCCTGCCTGGACGCTGCATGGCGCCGCGCTGGTCTGGGGCCTGCTGGGCAGCACGCCGCATTTCGGCTTTGCCGCTGCCTTGTCGATGACGGCCTGGCTGGTACTGACCACCTACGCCGTTGAGCGGCAGCTGTTTCCGCAGATGCGCGCGCGCTGGGTGCTGTGCGCACTGGGCGGCGCGGCCGTGTTGGTGGCGGCGCTGTTTCCGGGCCGGCCACTGCACGTATCCGCCTCGCCCTGGCTGCCGCTGCACCTCACGCTGGGCATTGCATGCTATGGCCTGTTTGCAGCAGCGGTGGTGCACGCCTGGCTCATGAGCCGTGCCGAGCGCCAGATGCGCCTGGCAGCCGATTCGCACAGCGGCATGCCGCTGCTGACGCTGGAGCGGCTCACGTTCCGCTTCGTGACGGCGGGCTTTGTGCTGCTCTCGGCCACGCTGGTGGCGGGCTGGCTGTTCAGCGAGCAGCTCTACGGCCGCGCCTGGCTGTGGGACCACAAGGCCGTGTTCTCGCTGCTGGCCTGGATCACATTCGCAGTGCTGCTGCTGGGCCGCTCGCGCTTTGGCTGGCGCGGCCGCAGCGCCGTGCGCGTGCTGTATGCAGGCACGGCACTGCTGCTGCTGGCCTACGTGGGCTCGCGCTTCGTGATGGAAGTGGTGCTGGGGCGGGCGGCATGAAATACCTGGTCCTGTTCGCTGTGCTGGCCGTGGTCTACGCAGTGTGGCGCGCGCAGCGCCGTGCGTCTGCGCCGCGGCAAGGCAACACCCAGCGCCCGTCCATCGCACCGCCACAGGACATGGTGCGCTGCGCCCACTGCGGCGTGCACCTGCCACGTGGCGATGCCGTGCCCGGGGGGGCGCATATGTACTGCAGCACCGCCCACCGGGACCGTGGGCCCGCCTGAGCCGATGCCCTCCAAGCTGGCAGCCGCCGCCTCTCCCCCGCCCTTTCATCGCCTGTGGAATGCCTTCCTCACAGCGCGCGTGATGGTGGCGCTGGCGCTGCTGCTGCTGCAGTTGCTGGGCATTGCACTCAACCAGGCCGGCGAACCGCTGCTGTTCAGCATCTGCCTGGGCTACCTGGTGGCCACGGTGGCGCTGCGGGTGTGGGGGCACGGCGCCGTCCCTGATCCGCGGCCCGGCATCCAGTGGTTGCCGTCCATCGGGCTGGATCTGTTGCTGGTCAGCGTGCTGCAGGCGCTGCAGCAGTCGGGCGGCTTGAATTTCACGCCGTTGTTCGGACTTCCGGTCCTGATGGCAGGCGTGCTGGGATCCTTGACACTGGCTCTGGCAACCACGGCCGGCGCCACGCTGCTGCTGCTGGCCTGGGCCTGGTGGCTGGGCACATACGGCGGCGCCGGAGACGGCACGCAGCGCTACCTGCAGGCGGCGTTGACAGGCACCGGCTACTTCATCGTCGCCTATCTGGTGCACCTGCTGGCCGCCAAGCTCACCAGCGAGCAGCAGATGGCCCGGCGCAGCCAGATGGATGCGCGCACCCACCGCGCGGTCAGTGCCCTGGTGATGCAGCACGTGGCCGATGGCGTGCTGGTGCTGGACCTGCATGGCCAGGTCCGCCTGGCCAACCCCGCGGCATTGCTGATGCTCGGCCACAAGATCTCCGGAGATTCCTCCCTGACGCTCACGCACACGGCGGCCTTCAAACCCCTCATGGATCTGGCGTGCGCCACTTTCCAGATGGAGCGTCCCCAGCATGCCGATGTCAACGTCCTGCACGATGGTCAGATCCCCATGGCCCTGCGCGTGCGCGCATGGCTCACCCACACGCAGGACGCCCCGGACGACTCTCCGGGGGAGCCGCTGTGCGTGATGTTCCTGCACGACCTGCGCGAAATGGAAGCGCGCCTGCGCACCGAGAAGCTGGCCGCCATGGGGCGCATGTCGGCCGCCGTGGCACATGAGATCCGCAACCCGCTGGCAGCGATCGTGCAGGCCAACGAACTGCTGGAAGAAGACCTGGACGACCCCACACAGAAGCGCCTGACACACATGGTGCGTCAAAACGCCGACCGGCTGGTGCGCATCACGGAGGACGTACTGGACATTGCGCGCGTGCAGCACCAGATCCACCAGGCCAGCTCCTCCACCGTGGCACTGGATGCCACGGTGCAGCAGGTGTGGAACGACTGGACGGCGCAGGACCCCGCACGCCGCCAGGGGCAACTGGTACTGGACGCGGGCTCGGCGCAGGTGGAGTTCGACGCCGAGCACCTGCGGCGTGTGCTAGTGAACCTGCTGGACAACGCATTGCGCTACAAGGGACCCGAACCCGATTCGCTGTGCCTCGCGACGCGCGCCACCCCCGGCGGGAAGGCCGGCGTGCAGGTGTGGAGCGATGGCGCACCGCTGGACAAATCGGTGGAGCGGCATCTGTTCGAGCCTTTCTTCTCATCCGAAAGCCGCTCCAGCGGGCTGGGCTTGTACATCTGCCGCGAGCTGTGCCAGCGCCACGGGGCGGACATCGGTCACCAGCGCTCCACACGCAGCCTGGCGCGCGGCGAGGTGGCGGGAAACGCCTTCACTGTGACCTTCCGCAGCCTTTCGCGCCCTACGGACAGCGCATCACTGTTTGACACAATCGTGGTCTGACACGGCCCACAGACCATGAATGCATCCACCGCCTCCATTCTTGTCGTTGATGACGAACCCGATCTGCGCACCCTCTATGAGCTGACCCTGCTGCGCGAAGGCTACCGCGTGGAGACCGCCGCCAGCGTGGACGACGCGCGCCAACAGCTGCAGACGCAGAAGTTCGACGTCGTGATCACCGACATGCGGCTGCCCGACGGCTTCGGCATGGACTTGCTGCACGACCTGCGCAGCCAGCAGCGGCGTGAACGCTGCGTGGTCATGACGGCCTATGGATCGGCCGAGAACGCGGTGGAGGCGCTGCGCGCGGGCGCGTTCGACTACCTGACCAAGCCCGTGGACCTGAAGCAATTCCGTGCCGTGGTGGCCTCGGCGGTGCAGGGTATTGGCGCCGTACTGGCGGCGCCCAAAGCCACCCGCCCCGGCGCACGCAATGTCACGCAGTGGCCGGACATGCAAGATCCTGTGCTGGATCGCCTGATCGGCGACTCCGAAGCCATGCGCAATGTGAAGCAGCGCATCGCCAAGGTGGCGCGCAGCATGGCCCCCGTGCTGGTGCGTGGCGAGTCAGGCACGGGCAAGGAACTGGTGGCCCGCGCGCTGCATGCCAGCAGCCAGCGCTCCGAAGGCCCACTGATCGCCGTCAACTGCGGCGCAATTCCCGAGAACCTGCTGGAGGCAGAGTTCTTTGGCGCGCGCAAGGGTTCCTACACCGGCTCTACGCACGACCGGGAGGGCTACTTCCAGGCCGCCCGTGGAGGCACGCTGTTCCTTGACGAAATTGGCGACCTGCCGCTGCCCATGCAATCCAAACTGCTGCGTGCGATCCAGGAGCGCACGGTACGGCCCCTGGGCTCCACGCAGGAAGAAGCCGTGGACGTGCGCATCGTCAGCGCCACGCACCGAGACCTGGCCGCTGACGTGCAGGCGGGGCGCTTCCGCCAGGATCTGTATTACCGGCTGAATGTCATCGAACTGCTGATCCCACCGTTGCGCGAGCGGCGAGAGGACCTGCCCGCGCTGTGCGAGGCCTTGCTGGCCCGTATCGAGCAAGAATCGGGGGTGGCCGTTCCCCACTTGACAGAGGAAGCGCTGCAGTGCATCGCACAGCACCCGCTCACCGGCAATGTGCGCGAGCTGGAAAACCTGCTGCACCGCGCGGTAGCCCTCAGCGATGGCCATGAGCTGCACGTTGAAAGCGCGCCAGCCTCCACCGTGGAGGCACCGCTGCCCCTACCGCAGCCCGTACCGTCCGCACCAGCCATCGCGCAGCCCGCTGAGCCACACGCGCCCCCTCGTTGGTCCGGCATCAGCGAAGGCATGCCCCTGCCCAACGATCTGCAAGCCTGGCTCGACCAGCAGGAACGGGAAATACTCGTGCGCGCCCTGCGCGAGGCGGGTTTCAACCGCACGGCCACCGCAGCCCGCCTGGGCATCAGCCTGCGCCAGATCCGTTACCGGATTGCCCGGCTGCACATCGAGGTACCGCAAGACGGCGACAGCCATGGCGACGCGCAGCCCTGAGCCTGCGGCCCGGCGGCCTGCCTGGCACGGCGGCTGGTTCGCGAATGCGAGACGCATGGACTCGCCCAACCACGGGCCACGCCCCCCGCAGGCCAGCGTGGACCTCATCGTGGTGCATTCCATCAGCCTTCCCCCCGGGCAGTTTGGCGGGGACCATGTCCACCGGCTTTTCATGAACCAGCTGGACTGGGACGCCCATCCTTATTTCCAGCAGATTCGCGGCCTGGAAGTGTCGACGCATTTCTTCATCACGCGCGCAGGTGTGCTGTGGCAGTTCGTGGACGTGGGCCGACGCGCCTGGCACGCGGGCCGTTCCCACTACCGGGGGCGCGATGCCTGCAACGACGACTCGATCGGCGTTGAGCTCGAGGGGCTGGAAGGTGGGAGCTTCGAGCAAGCGCAGTACGCCACCCTTGTGACCCTTTGCAAGGCGCTGCGGCAGCGCTACCCCGTGCGCTACATCGCAGGACATGAGCACATCGCCCCTGAACGCAAACACGACCCAGGCCCTGGGTTTGACTGGCGTGTACTTCATGGAGCCTTCGCCGGCACGGGTGTTCTTTTTCCGCCAGGGTGTTGATCCTCCCAGGCACCTGGACGCATTGCCGCACTTTGCGCCTTCGCCTCGCCTTCACTGCTCAGGATGAAGTTGCACGCGCGTTTGCGCGCAAGATCGGCCAGCATGCCGCACCATGGCTCAAGCCGTCGGATGCGGGCCTGATCCTACGGGGGCTGCGACGGCAGTAGAAGGCCCAGGCGTTCAATCACGTCGAAACGATCTCGCCAGCCTCTTACGGGGATACACTACCCCTAGTGTCTTGAACCATCAAGACACACTAGATATAGTGTGCGGCGACAGTCTAAGCCGCCGTTTCGCCGGCCGAAGGTGACTACCCGTCCGCCTGGCCATTTCTCCGAACACCTCCGAGGACCTCCATGCACGCTGCGCCCCTATCCGTTCCTGTTGACACCCCATCGCCTGCACGGGCCACCCCGTCAGCCACGCCGACCGGGGCCCATCCACTGATGCACTACCAGATCATTCGCCGCAACGGCGCCGTGGTGCCCTTCGAGCCGCAAAAAATCGCCGTGGCGATGATGAAAGCATTCCTGGCCGTTCACGGGGCACAGGGAGCAGCCTCGGCGAGCGTGCGCGAAGTGGTGGATCAGCTGACCCAGGCAGTCGTGCGCGCGCTGATGCGCTCGCGCCCCGCGGGAGGAACGTTCCACATTGAGGACGTGCAGGACCAGGTGGAGCTGGGCTTGATGCGAGGCAGCCATCATGAGGTGGCACGCGCCTACGTGCTCTACCGCGAGCGCCGCGCGCAAGAACGCGCACAGAAGAAGGAACAACTGCTACCCCAGATGCCGGCCCTGTATGTACAGGACCAAGGTCAGCGCGTGGAGCTTGACATTCTGCGCCTGCAGAGCCTGGTAGAAGCCGCATGCACGGGCCTGGGATCGGACGTCCAGGCCGCGCCCATCATCGCGGAGACCATGCGCAACCTGTACGACGGCGTACCCATGGACGAGGTGTACAAGGCATCCATCCTCGCGGCGCGCACCCTGATCGAGAAAGATCCCGGCTACACCTACGCGACGGCACGACTGTTGCTGCACACCATCGTGCGCGAGGTGTTAGGCCGCGACGTGAATCCCGCCGACATGGCCCTGGCCTACGCCGAAAATTTTCCACAGTTCATCCGCCAGGGCGTGGACAACGAGTTGCTCGACCCGCGCCTGATGGAATTCGACCTGCAGCGCCTGGGAAGCACACTGAAGGCCGAGCGCGACCTGCAGTTCGACTATCTTGGCCTACAGACGCTGTACGACCGCTACTTCCTGCATGTGCGCAAAACGCGCATCGAGCTGCCTCAGACCTTTTTCATGCGCGTGGCCATGGGCCTGGCGCTGCGCGAGGACGACCGCAACGCCCGCGCCATCGAGTTCTACGAACTGCTCAGCTCCTTCGATTTCATGAGCAGCACGCCCACGCTGTTCAACAGCGGCACATTGCGCTCGCAGCTGTCCAGCTGCTACCTGACGACGGTGCCCGACGAGCTGGAGGGCATCTACGAATCCATCAAGGAAAACGCCCTGCTGTCCAAGTTCGCGGGCGGCCTGGGTAACGACTGGACACGCGTACGCGCCCTCGGTGCACGCATCAAGGGCACGAACGGCGAGTCGCAAGGCGTGGTGCCGTTCCTCAAGGTGGTCAACGACACGGCCGTGGCCGTGAACCAGGGCGGCAAGCGCAAGGGTGCCGTCTGCACCTACCTGGAAAGCTGGCACCTGGACATCGAAGAATTCCTGGAGCTGCGCAAGAACACCGGCGACGACCGGCGACGCACACACGACATGAACACGGCCAACTGGATTCCCGACCTGTTCATGAAACGCGTAATGGAAAAGGGCCTGTGGACACTGTTTTCCCCCTCGGATGTCCCTGACCTGCACGACCTGTACGGACAGGCCTTCGAAAAAGCCTACATCGCCTACGAGGCCAAGGCCGAGAGCGGCGAGTTGCCCCTGTTCAAACGCGTACCGGCCGTCGACCTCTGGCGCAAGATGCTGTCCATGCTGTTCGAGACCGGCCATCCCTGGATCACCTTCAAGGACCCGTGCAACGTCCGCTCTCCCCAGCAGCATGTAGGCGTAGTGCACAGTTCCAATCTCTGTACCGAGATCACGCTCAACACCAGCGATGCCGAGACGGCCGTGTGCAACCTGGGATCGGTGAACCTCGCGCGCCATCTCAAGGACGGAGGCGTCGACCACGACAAGCTGCGCAAAACCGTGAGCACGGCCATGCGCATGCTGGACAACGTGATTGACATCAACTACTACGCCGTACAGAAGGCCAAGGATTCCAACCTGCGCCACCGCCCCGTCGGCCTGGGCCTGATGGGGTTCCAGGACGCGCTGTATGAACTGCGCATCCCCTACGCGAGCGACGCCGCAGTGGAGTTTGCCGACACCTCCATGGAGGCTCTCTGCTATTACGCCTACTGGGCCTCAACCGATCTCGCCCAAGAACGGGGCCAATACTCCAGTTACCAGGGCTCTCTGTGGTCCCAGGGCATCCTGCCGCTGGATTCACTGCAATTGCTGCAGCAGGAACGTGGCGGGTACGTGGAGGTGGACCGTACGACGCGTCTGGACTGGGACATGCTGCGCGCCAAGATCGCGCAAGACGGCATGCGCAACTCCAACTGCATCGCCATTGCGCCCACAGCCACCATCTCTAACATCGTTGGCGTGGACGCCTCCATTGAGCCCTCCTTCGGCAATCTCTCCGTCAAATCCAACCTCTCGGGAGAGTTCACGGTCATCAACCAGTACCTGGTGCGCGACCTGAAGCAGCTGGGCCTGTGGGACGACGTGATGCTCATGGACCTCAAGCACTTCAAGGGGTCGCTGCACGCGATCGACCGCGTTCCCCTCACCGTCAAGGCACTGTATGCCACGGCCTTTGAAGTCGCTCCCACCTGGCTCGTCGAAGCGGCGGCGCGTCGACAGAAATGGATCGACCAGGCGCAGAGCCTGAACATCTACATGGCCGGCGCCTCAGGCAAGAAGCTCGACGAGACATACAAGCTTGCGTGGATACGCGGTCTGAAGACCACTTACTACCTGCGCACGCAGAGCGCGACGCATGTGGAGATGAGTACCGTGAACACACGCCAGCTCAATGCCGTCGCGTCTGGCGCAAGCGACACGGGGGAGGGAACGATGGCACCAAGCTCGGCATTGAACGCTGCCGTGGCTGCAGCGCAGGCACAGGCTGCTGCCATCCCTGCGACCGACGTGAAGTTCTGCGCCATTGACGACCCCGGCTGCGAAGCCTGCCAGTGATGCCGTGCGCATGCGGGCGCAGCGTGACACTCCGTCGCCTCGTTCGCATGTGTCGTGAAGCAACAGATCACGCCCGGCAACGCTTCGGTGCTTTTCATTTTGAAGCACTGCTTCCATAATCCGACCACTGGAAAACCTATGCTCACCTGGGACGACGAAGTCAAGCCCTCATCGCAAAAACTCTTGGACGGCAGTCACTCCAACGACCGCCCTGTGGAGCCTCCGCCAAACGGTTTCCAAGCACCCGTGTTGCAGTCCGTCGCCAGCACTTCGACGCGCACTGCCCCTACCGCGTCTGCAGCACCCCAACACCGCCGCGTGTCTGCGGTCGACAAACGCATCATCAATGGCCAGACCGACGTCAACCAGCTGGTGCCGTTCAAGTACAAGTGGGCGTGGGAGAAATACCTCGCCACCTGCGCCAATCACTGGATGCCCCAGGAAGTGAACATGACGCGGGACATCGCACTCTGGAAGGACCCGAACGGCCTCACCGAGGACGAGCGGCGCATCGTCAAGCGCAACCTGGGCTTCTTCGTCACGGCCGACTCGCTGGCCGCCAACAACATCGTTCTAGGCACCTACCGCCACATCACGGCGCCGGAATGCCGGCAGTTCCTGTTGCGCCAGGCGTTCGAGGAAGCCATCCACACCCATGCGTACCAGTACATCGTGGAGTCACTGGGCTTGGACGAAGGCGAGATTTTCAATGCCTACAACGAGGTCCAGTCCATCCGCGACAAGGACGAGTTCCTGATCCCCTTCATCGAAGCGATCATGGATCCGCGCTTCACGACCGGCACACCCGAGAGCGACCAGACACTACTCAAGTCGCTGATCGTTTTTGCGTGCCTGATGGAAGGTCTGTTCTTCTACGTGGGTTTCACGCAAATCCTGGCACTCGGCCGCCAGAACAAGATGACCGGCGCTGCCGAGCAGTACCAGTACATCCTGCGCGACGAGTCCATGCACTGCAACTTCGGCATCGACCTGATCAACCAGCTCAAGCTCGAAAACCCACATCTGTGGACGGCCGAGTTCAAGGACGAGATCAAGGCCCTGTTCATCAAGGCAGTGGAACTGGAATACCGTTATGCCGAAGACACCATGCCGCGTGGCGTGCTGGGTATGAACGCCTCCATGTTCAAAGGCTACCTGCGCTACATCGCGAACCGCCGCGCCACACAGATCGGGCTGGAAGCGCTCTTTCCGAATGAAGAAAATCCGTTCCCCTGGATGAGCGAGATGATTGATCTGAAGAAGGAACGCAACTTCTTCGAGACGCGCGTCATCGAGTACCAGTCGGGCGGCGCCTTGTCCTGGGACTGACATCTTCGTAGACCAGGCCATGATTTTTCAACCACGCTCCGCGCACACAGCACCGTTCGGCGCTGCGGCCTTGGGGCGTTTCCGCATTCGTGGTGACGCATATTCAGTCGTCGCCATGGATCGCTCCACGCCCAATGCAGGCGTGGGGTGCTCTTTGCAAATCGACCCAAGGAGAAAATGATGGCAACTGCGAAGAAACCCGCTGCAAAGAAAGCAGCTCCCGCTAAGAAGACGGCTCCAGCCAAGAAAGCTGCAGCGCCCGCCAAAAAGGCCGTAGCAGCCAAGAAGGCAGCGCCGGTCAAGAAGGCAGCCGCTCCTGCCAAAAAGGCCGTAGCAGCCAAGAAGGCAGCACCCGCCAAGAAGGCAGCCGCTCCTGCCAAAAAGGCCGTAGCAGCCAAGAAGGCAGCGCCCGCCAAGAAGGCAGCCGCTCCTGCCAAAAAGGCCGTAGCAGCCAAGAAGGCAGCACCCGCCAAGAAGGCAGCCGCTCCTGCCAAAAAGGCCGTAGCAGCCAAGAAGGCAGCGCCCGCCAAGAAGGCAGCCGCTCCTGCCAAAAAGGCCGTAGCAGCCAAGAAGGCAGCACCCGCCAAGAAGGCAGCCGCTCCTGCCAAAAAGGCCGTAGCAGCCAAGAAGGCAGCGCCCGCCAAGAAGGCAGCCGCGCCCGCGAAGAAGGCTAAGGCTCCTGCCGCAGCGCCTGCTCCTGTCGCGCAAACAACGCTGAACCCGCAAGCCGCATGGCCCTTCCCTACGGGTGGCAAGCCATAAGGCTACGGGACAGTCCAGCCTACGACCCGGTGCTTGCACCGGGTTTTTTTATGGCAAAGCCGCAGTCAGAAACGCTGCTTCAATCCCGGCGCTCGCTCAGTCAGGTTGAAAGTCCAGCTGGTAATTCTGCGGGCCGCGTTGCGCGATCTTGAGCGCGCCCAGCCGGTTGCCCAACTGAGCGCAACGTGCCAGGGTCCACCCCTTCTCCAGGCCGTAGAGCAAACCGCCACGCCAGGCATCCCCGCAGCCCGTGGGGTCCACCACCTGCGCCGGTTGAACAGGGGGAACATGCGTCCTGACACCCTGTTCCCAAATTTCACATCCCTGTGCTCCCAGTGTGACGATCAGGCCGCGGACCCGATGCGAGATCTCTGCCAGGCTCCAGCCCGTACGGTCGCACAACATCTTGCCTTCGTAGTCATTGACGGCGATCCAGCTCGCCTGCTCGATGAATCGACGCAGGTCTGCGCCATCGAACATGGGCAACCCCTGTCCCGGATCGAACACGAACGGAATGCCGGCCTCGACGAATTGCGCCGCGTGCTGCAGCATGGCCTCACGGCCGTCCGGCGCGATGATGCCCACGTGCGCACCCGCCCCGGGCGGGATGCGGTGCAGGTGGGCCTGCATCATGGCACCGGGGTGGAACGCCGTGATCTGGTTGTTGTCCCGATCGGTCATGATCATCGCCTGGGCGGTGTATGTATCCTCCACGCGGCCGACAAAGCGGGTGTCGACGCCGAGTTGCTGCAGTCGCGCCAAGTATTCGCCGCCATCAGCGCCCAGCATGGCCATGGGCAGCGGGTTGCCTCCCAACAGCTTGAGGCTGTATGCGATATTGCCAGCGCATCCTCCAAAGTCGCGGCGCAATGTGGGAACGAGAAACGACACATTCAGGATATGCAGTTGCTCGGGCAATATTTGCTCTGCAAAACGCCCATCGAACGTCATGATGGTGTCGAAGGCCAGGGAACCGCAAATCAGCGCAGCCATAGGGTCAAAGCTCAAGAGTAAAAAATCAGGGATAGAAGGCCACCAGCCGATAGCCGGCCACCTGCGCAGCGCCCTGGATCACCTGCAACGGCAGTGCACCGCTCCACACGAAACCTGGTGCCAATTCCAGGGGGGCCCCCAGTTCGTCACGCAGCAATACGCGCCGCACAATCGGCTGGTCTTGCGCATCCGTCAGCGTGAGTTCCAGCGCCGGCATCGCAACGGCCTGGGTCGACGTATTCTTCATGCTCATCTGCAACTGGTACCCGGACGGGTCGTGACGCGCCTTCAAAAGCGATGAGCTGTCGATGACCACAGCCGTGATGTGCCGTGGAGGTTGCAGCACGCACTGCAAGCGCGCGCACAGTCGCTCCATCCATGCGCGGGCCGCGGGATGACGCGATGCGATGTCGTCCCGTTCCTGGATGGTGATTTGGAGAAGCAAGGCCACCACCAACGTCAGGCCGACCAAGGACAGGCCCACACGCACCGAGGGCCTGCGCCAGAACGCGTTGCGGCGCGCAGCCTTCACGAAGCCAGGTTCAATGACGGGGTCCGTGCTGTCGTCGGCATGTCCTTCTTCCTGTGCCAGCGATGGCGCGCCTGCATCCTCCGATGGCGCCAGAGACTCCAGCGGTTCAGCCGGGCTGGGCGCCATCTCTGGTGATTCGATGATCTCCTGCGCCGCCCTCCCCGCAGCGGACGTGCCCCCCTCCTCTGTGGGTATCGGTGAAACCAGGACGGCAGATGCTTCCGCGGATTCCTGGCTGCTGGGTTCCTCCGATTCCGCATCCTCCTCAAGAGGCGCCGCCGGTAACTCGTAACCCCGCGGGAGCGTATGGACTGGCGGGGCGGGAATATCGCGCGCGGCTGGAGACAGGGGCGCCGCATCGGCATCCACCGGGGGCGCAGCCATTGCTTTCGGCGTCTTCGCAGGCGCTGCGCCCTCCGGATTCGCCAGCAGAAAGGCGGGGACCGGGGGCGGTGGGGGAACCCATGGTGGAGGTTCGCTTTCCGTACGCAGGCCTTCATCCGCCGCGGGAACCACTTCCTGCGGTGCGCACGCGGCCGCTGCAGACATCACCGGGTCCGGCGCAAGCGACGTTGGAGCCTCCACATGCCGCGCACTGCCCCAGACCTGAATGCCTTCCGAAGCTTTACCGACGGGCTGTGGCGGAGGCTTGAGCGCATCCAGAAGCAGGTCGGAAAGCAACGGCTCCGCCTCCTGCACCTGCAAGTGCTGCGATGCATCGAACACTTCCTTGCAGTGCCCGCATCGCACCCAGCCTTCCGATATCCGCAGCTGATCGGCAACCACCCGAAAGGTGGTGGAGCAGTGGGGGCAGCGGGTGATCTGGCTCATCGGCTGTGGATTGTAGGGGCCCCTCTACGGCCCCCGCGCAGCCCGCGCGGTCAGCGACGCGCGGTTAGCGACGCGCGGTCATCAGGATCCAGCCATCCTCACGGTCCGACACCTGCAACTGCAGCCACGGCGCATAGGCCTCCTGCAGCTCCTGCGCCTGCCGCTCCAGGATGCCGGCCAGCACAAGGTGCCCGCCCTGCGCAACATGGCCGCTCAGCAAGGGCGCCAGCACCTTCAGCGGCGTCGCCAGAATATTCGCCAACACGGTCTGGTATTGCCCTTGCGCCCGCTCGGGCAGACCCGCGTTCACCTGCACGCCGTTGGCTTGCGCATTTTGTCGCGTGGATTCCACGGCTGCCGCGTCAATGTCCACCGCGTCGATCTCTGTGGCGCCAAATTTCGCGGCGCCGATCGCCAGGATGCCGGAGCCGCAGCCATAGTCGAGCACGCGCCCCAGCGCCTGCCCGGCCGCGTCGCCATGTTTGGCAATCCAGCGCAGGCACATGCGCGTGGTTGGGTGGGTTCCCGTGCCAAAGGCCAGCCCTGGATCCAGGCGGATGCTACGGCGCGCAGCCGCGGGCATCTCGTGCCACGTCGGCACGATCCAGAAATCGGGCGTGATGTCCACCGGCGCGAACTGGGATTGCGTGAGCCGGACCCAGTCCTGCTCCTGCACCACACTCACCCCCTGCACGATGCAGCCCTCGAAGAAATCCTGGGCCTGCAACAGTTGCCGCGCCTCCTCGGCCGCCTCTTGCGTAGGAAACAGGGCAGTGATGCGGCTACGCTGCCAACCCTCACGCGGGGCCGGCATGCCAGGTTCTCCAAAAAGCGCCTGCTCGGCATCGGTGTGCGCGTCAGCATCTTCCACCGAGACGCTCAAGGCTTCCAGCGCATCGAGCGCGTCGCTCACGGTCTCCACCCGTTCCTCGGGACACAACAGGTTCAGCTCGAACATGGGATCAGCCTCCTTGCACGCGATCCATGAAAAAAGCTGGCATCCGTTTCCGGATGCCAGCGGGCAGGTCAGAAGTGCTGACGATCAGCGCTGGCGCTGCGACAGCCACTCCTCCAGGTAGTGGATGTTGGTGCCGCCCGCTACGAACTTGGCATCCACCATGAGTTCGCGGTGCAGCGCCACGTTGGTATTGATGCCTTCGATCACCGTTTCCGACAGTGCCGTGCGCATGCGCGCCAGGGCTTGCTCGCGCGTATCGCCGTGCACGATGATCTTGCCGATCATGGAGTCGTAATTCGGCGGCACGTAGTAGTTCGTATAGGCGTGCGAGTCCACGCGCACGCCCGGGCCGCCAGGCGCGTGCCACATCGTGATGCGCCCCGGCGACGGGATGAACTTGTAGGGGTCCTCGGCGTTCACCCGGCATTCGATCGCATGGCCATGGATCTGAACTTGGCGTTGGGTGAACGGCAGTTTTTCGCCCGCAGCCACCATGATTTGCGTGCGCACGATGTCCACGCCCGTGATCCACTCGGTCACCGGGTGCTCCACCTGCACGCGGGTGTTCATCTCGATGAAGTAGAACTCGCCGTTCTCGTACAGGAACTCGAACGTACCCGCACCGCGGTAGCCGATCTTCTTGCAGGCGGCCACGCAGCGTTCGCCAATCTTCTCGATCAGCTTGCGCGGAATACCCGGTGCCGGCGCTTCCTCGATCACCTTCTGGTGGCGACGCTGCATGGAGCAGTCGCGCTCGCCCAAGTACACGGCATTGCGGTACTTGTCGGCCAGTATCTGGATCTCTATATGGCGCGGGTTCTGGAGGAATTTCTCCATGTACACGGCCGGGTTGCCAAAAGCGGCCTGCGCCTCGGCCTTGGTCATCTGCACCGCGTTGACCAGCGCCGCCTCGGTGTGCACCACCCGCATGCCACGGCCGCCACCACCGCCAGCGGCCTTGATGATGACCGGGTAACCGATGCTCTTGGCAATGCGGCGGATCTGCACCGGATCATCCGGCAACTCGCCATCGGAGCCCGGCACGCAGGGTACGCCCGCGCGGATCATGGCCTGCTTGGCCGACACCTTGTCACCCATCATGCGGATGGAGTCGGGCGTCGGGCCGATGAACTGGAACCCGCTCTTTTCCACCCGTTCGGCGAAATCGGCGTTTTCCGACAGGAAGCCATACCCCGGGTGAATGGCCTCGGCGTCCGTCACCTCGGCCGCCGAAATGATGGCAGGCATGTTGAGGTAGGACAGCGGCGAGGGCGCGGGGCCGATGCACACGGCCTCCTCCGCCAGCTTGACATATTTGGCGTCGCGGTCGGCCTCGGAATAGACCATCACGGCCTTCACGCCCAGTTCGTGGCAGGCACGCTGGATTCGCAGGGCAATCTCGCCGCGATTGGCGACCAAAATCTTCTTAAACATGGTTGGCCTCGCGGCTCAAGGCCGCATGCAGACAAAAACCCGCGCCAGCGCCTGGTGCTGCCATGCATGCGCAACGAGCGCATGCGGCGGGGGCTGAAGCGCTCATGCGCGGCTTACTCGATGACGAACAGCGGCTGCCCGTATTCCACCGCCTGCCCGTTCTCACCCAGGATGCGGGTCACCGTGCCGGACTTGTCGGCCTCGATCTCGTTCAGGATCTTCATGGCTTCGACGATGCACACCGTGTCACCTTCCTTGACCTTGCTGCCCACCTCGACAAACGGCTTCGCGCCCGGGCTGGACGCGCGATAGAACGTACCCACCATGGGCGACTTGACGATATGGCCAGAAGGGGCCGCCGCCGCGGGGGCAGGCAATTCGGCGACGGGCGCGGTGGGCGCGGCCGCTACGGGCGCGGCGGCCATGGGGGTTTGGACGGGAGCGGCGACGAACTGCTGCACCACGGCCCCGCCGCTCTTCACGATGCGGACCTTGCCCTCGGCTTCGGTGATCTCGAGTTCAGAAACATTCGACTCGGAGACCAGATCGATGAGGGTCTTGAGTTTTCGCAAATCCATGGGGGCTCCAACGGCTAGAAACGGAATGGGGAGCGAATTTACCCTAATTTCGGACTATTTCACCGAAACGACCCCAATTGCCACCATCTCCATTGAGGAAACACAGGCGCTCACCACGTTGTGGACCAGCCTTGGAGATCCTGCGCCGTCAGTTGGCCCATTTTACGCTTCAAAATGCTGCCATTTGCGCCAAACAGTACGGTAAAGGGCAGCCCGCCCTTTTCGTTGCCCAGCCGGCGTGCCAGGTCGGTGCCGCCCAGCCCCCCCAAGGCGATTGGGAAATCGAGAGGCATGCGCTCTAGAAATTTGCGCACGTTGGAAGGCTGATCGATCGCCAAGCCCACAACCTGCCACCCTTTGGCGCGGTGTTCCCCATAAAAGGCATTGAGCAGCGGCAGTTCTTCCACGCACGGGGGGCACCAGGTGGCCCAAAAATTCAACAGCAGGGGGCGACCCCGCAAGGCGGCCATGGACAGCACTTCGCCCGCCGGGCCTTCAAACTGCGCGCCCCAGACGTCGTCGGACACGCCCTCCTGCACCGGGCCCGGCCGCAGCCGCCAGGCCGCCAGCCCCGCCCCCCCCAGGGCGGCAAGGGCACCGGCCCCCACCAGCAGCCAGCGGCGGCGGCGGAGCGGATGGGCGCTCGGCGCCTTTGCGGAATCGGCAGACGCCGAAGAGGAAAGAGTGGGCTCGTTCATGAAGACAGGGTGGAAGTAGGCATTTCCTGCAGCAACCGGCGCACGGCTTGCAGATCACCCCGGGGCGCGCGCCCCCGGGCGTCGGGGCGCAGCGCGCCACGCAGGTCGTCCAGGTCATAGATCAGCAGATGCACGCCGATCTCTTCGTGCAACGCGGCGGATCGGCTGCTCAGACTCAAGGCATCGACCGGCTCGCCCCGGAAACCCATGACGGTGCGCGGCTCGTAATTCACATGGTGGTCGATGAGGGCAATCTCGGCCGATTTGGGATCGTCGCAGAACAGCGCCAGGTAGATGTCGGACAGCCGTGTGGCCGTGCCGTGCCAGACCGCACCGCCCAGGTAGGGGCGGAAGTCCTGCATGCGTTGCATCCATACCAGCGCCAATTCGCGCAGCGCCCGCAATTCGGAGGGTTGGGTATCGGCGCAAAACAGGCCGATGTACTCCCGCACGGCGTCCTCGACGAGGTCGTTGTCGGGCAGCGGCGTGCGCTGGGGCAGCCCCAGTTCCTTGACCGCGCGGCGCTTGGCCGCCCCCCATTCCAGCCCCTCCTCGACCACCAGGCGGGCTGCGGCATTGGCGATTTCGATGGCAAGGGCGTTTTGCATGGCGGCACGGTCCAGAACGCAGGACGTCCATTGTCGCCCCAATGCCCCGCAATACCGTTGACGCAACCTTGACGGCGCACCCGCCGCAGGGGCAATGCACCATGCATCCGCCATTTGCTCCTTATTCGATAGCTGTTCGCGCTTTATCAACGGGCGTTAGAACCATTTTTCTCATAAATCCTGGAGGTTCCACCGAGGTCCATAGAATCGGGAGCCATGCATATACACATCCTGGGCATCTGCGGCACGTTCATGGGCGGCCTGGCCGCGCTGGCGCGCGAGGCGGGCCACCGTGTCACCGGCTGCGACGCCGGCGTCTACCCTCCCATGAGCGACCAGTTGCGCGCCTTGGGAATAGAGTTGATCGAAGGCTATGGCGCCGACCAGCTCGCGCTGAAGCCCGACATGTTCGTGGTGGGCAACGTGGTCAGCCGCGCGCGGCTGGCGGACGGCACGCCGAAGTTTCCGCTGATGGAGGCCATCCTCGACGCGGGCGCGCCCTATACCAGCGGGCCGCAATGGCTGGCCGAGCATGTGCTGCAGGGCCGCCATGTGCTGGCCGTCGCCGGCACGCACGGCAAGACGACCACCACGTCCATGCTGGCCTGGATTCTGGAATGCGCGGGCCTGGCGCCCGGCTTCCTGGTGGGCGGTGTGCCGATGAACTTCGGCGTATCCGCGCGTCTGGGCGCACCCGTACGGCCCCTGGCCGGGCCAGGACCGCTCGCCACGGCGCCGCTGTTCGTGATCGAGGCGGATGAGTACGACACCGCGTTCTTCGACAAGCGCAGCAAATTCGTGCACTACCGCCCCCGCACCGCCGTGCTGAACAACCTGGAGTTCGATCACGCCGACATCTTTGACGACCTGGGCCAGATCGAACGGCAGTTCCACCACTTGGTGCGCACGGTGCCGCCCTCGGGCCGCGTGGTGGTCAATGGGCTGGAGGAGAGCCTGGCACGCGTACTGCACGCCGGCTGCTGGAGCGGCGTGGCCAACTTTGGCACCGCGGTGAGCGACTTCGGCGCGCAAGGCGCGCCGCACGATTTCGAGGTGCTGCAGCGGGGCCGCACAGTGGCACGCGTGCAGTGGACGCTGACGGGCGTGCACAACCAGCTCAATGCCCTGGCTGCCATCGCGGCCGCCGAGCATGTGGGCGTGACGCCGGCCCAGGCGGCCGAGGCACTGGCGCGCTTCGAGAACGTCAAGCGCCGCATGGAGCTGCGCGGCACGGTGCGGGGCATCGCTGTCTATGACGACTTTGCGCACCATCCCACGGCGCTGCGCACCACGCTGGACGGACTGCGCCGGCGCGTGGGCCCCAAGGGCGAAGGCCGCGGGCGCATCCTGGCGGTGTTCGAGCCGCGCAGCAACACCATGAAGCTGGGCACCATGAAGGCGCAACTGCCCTGGGCGCTGGAGCCGGCCGACCTGGCCTTCTGCCATACCGCCGGCCTGGACTGGGACGCCGCTGCGGCGCTGGCCCCCATGGGTGCGCGCGCGCAGACGGCGGGCGACCTGCCCACGCTGGTGGGCCAGATCCGCGCGGCGGTGCAGCCGGGCGACCACATCGTCTGCATGAGCAACGGCAGCTTTGGCGGAGTGCACGCCCAACTGCTCGCAGAGCTATCAAAACAATAGCTGCTAGCTCTTGATTAATAAGCGCTAGCAGCCTTTTTGGCTTGAGACCTAGAAGCTGACAGCCATGCCCGGCACGTCCACGCGCACGACGGGCCTGGCAAGCGCAGCGACGGTGGCGCGGGCAAACTGGCCGGACCATGCAGGATCGGCCAGCAGCGTCGCCCCCGCGGCGCGGGCCACGGTCAGCACCTTGTCGGCCAGCAGCACCTTGCCGCTGGCGCGCAGCGGCTCGCATTCCAGGCGTAGAAATTCATCGTCCAGCCAGCGGCGCGCGTCCTCGTGCGACAGTGGCTGTCCCCCCTGCGCGTCCAGACGGAATTCCTGATCGGGGCTCAGGGTGACCAATACTTCGCTGTGCATGAGCTGTCTCGCCTCTTGATGGAATAGTGTTGACGGGTGAACGGGACGGCGCGGCCGCGCCATTCCCGTGCCGCGAGCTTACACCGCGCCCGCTTCAGCGCGCGCGCCGCGCTTGCACGGCGGCCGCCAGCTCGGCCAGGCAGGCAACGGAGTCGTCCCAGCCCAGGCAGGCGTCGGTGATGCTCTTGCCGTATTCCAGCGCCGTGGCATCGTCCTTGCCCGGCGTGAACTTCTGCGCTCCGGGCTGCAGGTGGCTTTCCACCATCACGCCGAACACGCTGCGCGAGCCGCCTGCGATCTGCGCGGCGATGTCGCGCGCCACATCGCGCTGCTTCTCGTGCTGCTTGCTGCTGTTGGCATGGCTGCAGTCCACCATCAGCGACGCCGGCAGGCCGGCGGCCTCCAGGTCCTTGCAGGCCGCGGCAACGCTGGCTGCGTCGTAGTTGGGCGCCTTGCCGCCGCGCAGGATCACATGGCAATCCTTGTTGCCCGCGGTGTGCACGATGGCCACCTGGCCGTTCTTGTGCACCGACAGGAAGTGGTGGCCGCGGCTGGCGGACTGGATGGCATCGGTGGCGATGCGGATGTTGCCGTCGGTGCCGTTCTTGAAGCCGATGGGGGCCGAAATGCCGGAGGCCAGCTCGCGGTGTACCTGGCTTTCGGTGGTGCGCGCCCCGATGGCGCCCCAACTGATCAGGTCGCCGATGTACTGGGGCGAGATCACGTCCAGGAACTCGCTGCCCGCCGGCACGCCCAGGCGGTTGATGTCGATGAGCAGCTGGCGCGCGATGCGCAGGCCCTCGTCGATGCGGTAGCTGCCGTCCAGGTAGGGGTCGTTGATCAGGCCCTTCCAGCCCACGGTGGTGCGGGGCTTCTCGAAGTACACGCGCATGACCACTTCCAGCTGGTCCTTGTACTGCTCACGCACCGCCTTGAGCTTGCGCGCATAGTCCACCGCGGCGTGCGGGTCGTGGATCGAACAGGGGCCGATGATGACGAGCAGCCGGTCGTCCTCGCCGCTCATGATGCGCTGGATGCTGCGGCGTGTGTTGGCAATCAGCGACTCCACCTCCGACCCGCGGATCGGGAAGAAGCGAATCAGGTGGTCTGGAGGAGGAAGCACGGTGATGTCCTTGATGCGTTGGTCGTCGGTCTCGCTGGTTTTCTCGACGTTGGGATACCAGGCATCGCTGCTGGAGACATGGGCGTTCATGGGTGCTTCCTCTCGGGTGTGTGGGGGGGGGTGAAGATGGAAAACGGAGAACAGATAACAAAAAAAACCGCCGGGCTTTTCAGCTTCGGCGGTTTCTTAGAGAAGGGGGCTCAGTCTGGGTGCGCGCGTACCTCTCATCCGCCAGGGACAGAGAACCAAAAGTAAAAGTAAAACGCGCTGTGAACTGACATGCGAACCAATGTAGCACGTATTGCGGCACCGCAACATAGGCACCGTGTTGCCGTCGCGCTACAACCGCTTACGGATGCCGTCCCTCGAACCACCACCGGCGCAGGCGCGCCAGCAGTGGCGCACGCGGCGGACGTTCCGCGGCAGGCCGGGTGTCGGGCGCCGATCGCTCCATGCAGGGGTCGCCTTGCATATAGATGTCGAGCACCAGCCGTGCCTCTCCCAGCGTGCGCCACGCCTGCCGCTCGAACGCGCCGAAGCGCTCGGCCTCAGAGGGGCTGCGCTGCTGCAAGGCCTGCTGCCATTGCGCCAGGGCATCGCGCAATTCGCGCAACGCGCGCTGGTAGACACCGAATTCATACAGCGCATGCCAGGCCGACCCCAGCCCTGTGAGGTGCAACTGGTGGCGCCTTGCGCAATGCGCCAGCGCCTCGGCGCTGCGCCGCACGGCCTCGGGCCCCAGTTGCCCCCGGCGCGCGCGCGTGGCGGCCTCGATATGCTGGGCCAGCTCGCCCAGGCTGTCGCGCAGCGCACGCGCGTCCTCGTCCGCCTCGCCGCCATGCGGGTTACGGTCCGGATCGGTGAAAGTCTGCGGGCGGCTGGAGAGTGGCACGGGCATGGCACACAACCGGCCGCGGCGCTCAGGCCGTGCCGCCCACCGTCAGGCCATCGATGCGCATGGTGGGCTGGCCCACTCCCACGGGCACGCTCTGACCCTCCTTGCCGCAGGTGCCCACACCGCTGTCCAGGCGCATGTCGTTGCCGATCATGGTCACCTTCTTGAGCGACTCCGGGCCGCTGCCGACGATGGTCGCGCCCTTCACGGGGTACTGGATCTTGCCGTTTTCCACCCAGTAGGCCTCGCTCGCGGAGAACACGAACTTGCCACTGGTGATGTCCACCTGTCCGCCGCCGAAGTTGGTGGCGTACAGGCCCTTCTTGATGCTGGCGACGATCTCCTGCGGGTCCTTGTCGCCGCCCAGCATGTAGGTATTGGTCATGCGTGGCATGGGGATGTGGGCATAGCTCTCGCGCCGGCCGTTGCCCGTAGGCTTGACACCCATGAGGCGCGCATTCATCGCGTCCTGGATGTAGCCCTTCAATATGCCGTCCTCGATGAGCACGTTGCGCTGCGTGGCGTGACCCTCATCGTCCACGTTGAGCGAGCCGCGGCGGTCGGCCAGCGTGCCATCATCCAGCACGGTGACGCCCTTGGCCGCCACGCGCTGGCCGATGCGGCCGCTGAAGGCACTCGACCCCTTGCGGTTGAAGTCGCCCTCCAGCCCGTGGCCCACGGCCTCGTGCAGCAGCACACCGGGCCAACCGGGGCCCAGCACCACGGTCATCTCGCCCGCGGGCGCGGGGCGCGACTCGAGGTTGACCAACGCAGCATTCACGGCCTCATGGACATACTGCCCGATCTGCTCGTCGGTGAAATAGGCCAGACCAAAGCGCCCGCCCCCGCCGGCCGAGCCCACCTCGCGGCGGCCGTTCTGCTCGGCGATGACGGTGATCGACAGGCGCACCAGCGGGCGCACGTCGGCGGCCATCAGCCCATCGGCACGCGCCACCAGCACCACGTCGTACTCGCTGGCCAGGCCCGCCATGACCTGCACCACGCGCGGGTCCTTGGCACGGGCACATTGCTCGGCGCGCTCCAGCAGGCGCACCTTGTCGGTGCTGTCCATCGAGGCGATGGGGTCGATGTGCGGGTACAGCGAACGGCTGTTTGCTATCTTTTTGGAAGCTACTCGCGCACGTCCCACCTTATCCGCAGCCGAAATGGACCGTACGGTACGGGCCGCGTCGAGCAGCGAGGCCTCGGAAATATCGTCCGAGTAGGCGAAGGCCGTCTTCTCGCCGCTCACCGCGCGCACGCCCACGCCCTGGTCGATGGAGAACGAGCCCGTCTTGACGATGCCCTCTTCCAGGCTCCAGCCTTCGCTGCGCGTGTACTGGAAGTACAGGTCGGCGTCGTCCACGCGGTGCGCGCGGATCTCCGCCAGGGCGCGGGAGAGGTGGGACTCGTCCAGGCCGAAGGGGGTGAGCAGCAGCTCACGGGCCAGGCCCAGGCGTTCAATGGTGGGTTCGCGGGAAATCATCGGCCGATTGTAGGCAGGCGCCCTAGACCCTGCGTGCACGCAGGTTCCCCCCGCAGCCCCGCTACCGCGCCCGCGGCGGCCCCTGCTCGGGCTGGTGCTGTGCGCGTGCCACCGACATCAGCACCCCCAGCGCAAGCCCCAGCGTGACCATGGCCGTGCCGCCGTAACTGACGAACGGCAGCGGCACCCCCACCACGGGCAGGATGCCGCTGACCATGCCCATGTTCACGAAGGCATAGGTGAAGAAGATCATCGCCACGGCACTCGCCATGAGGCGCCCGAACAGCGTATTGGCGTTGGCCGCAATCGCCAGCCCGCGCCACACCAGCAGCACAAAGCAGACGATCAGGGTGAGGTTGCCCACCAGGCCGAACTCCTCGGAGAACGCGGCGAAGATGAAGTCGGTCGTGCGCTCCGGAATGAACTCCAGGTGCGTCTGCGTGCCGGCCATGAACCCCTTGCCCCACACGCCGCCCGAGCCGATGGCGATCATGCCCTGGATGATGTGAAAGCCCTTGCCCAGCGGATCGCGCGTGGGGTCCAGTAACGTGCAGATGCGCTGTTGCTGATAGTCGTGCAGCACCGGCCAGCGCACGCCCTCGGCGCACAGTTGCGGCTCGAACCAGACGATGAGCGCAATGCCCACCGCGCCCAGCAGCACCGGCGGCACCACCAGCTTCCAAGGCAGGCCCGCAAAGAAAATCACCGACAGCCCCGCGGCCATCACCAGCAGCGAGGTGCCCAGGTCGGGCTGTTTCATGATCAGCCCCACGGGCACCATGAGCAGCGCCCCCGCCACCACGAAGTCCAGCGCACGCAGCTGGCCTTCGCGCTTTTGGAACCACCAGGCCAGCATCAGCGGGGTGGCGATCTTCAGCAGCTCGCTGGGCTGGATCACCACACCCACGTTGATCCAGCGCTGCGCCCCCTTCTTGGTGATGCCGAACAGCGCCACGCCCACCAGCAGCGCCACGCCCAGCGTGTACAACGGAACAGCCAGCATCATCAGCCGCTGCGGCGGCACCTGGGCCACCACGAACAGGATGCCTGCGGCCAGCAGCATGTTGCGGCCATGGTCGTAAAAGCGCGTGCCATGATCGAAACCCGACGAATACATGGCCACCAGGCCGATGGATGACAACGCCAGCAGCAGCGCGATGAGCGGCCAGTCAAAGCCGCGCAGCAGCGGCAGGAGGCGTTGCGGCAGGGAAGGTTTGTCGAAAGCGGCGGCCATGGGGCGCGATTATCGGGCGCCAGGCCAGGCCCCCTGCGTGATTCCAGGACTAAGCATCAGTCGGCCTGGCGAAACGCCAGTACCAGCTGGTTGCGCAGCGTGCGCAGCTGCCCCTGCACCTTGTCGTCCACCACCAGGCCGCCAGGGCGCTCATGGTCGGCATAGATGAGAGCAAAGGGACGCTGCTTGATCGACAGCGGTAGCAGCAGAAAGCTGGTGGCATCGAAGCTGCCCAGGAACCATGCCGGCAGACGCGCTCGCACACGCTCCTCGGTGGCGTCGGCAATCAGGGTATCGGCGCCCCGCTGGCACACGGCGGCAAACAGGTCATCCGCGTCCTTCAGGGGCACGGCCAGGGCGCGCACGGCGTCTGCGCTGCCTTCGCCCAGTCCGAAGCGCCCGGTCATGCGCTCGGTCTTGACCTCGCGCAGGCAGAACACGATGCGCCGCGCGCCCAGCGCACGCAGCATGGTTTCCAGCACCATGCGCACGATGTCATTCAGGCGGAAGTCCTCCACCATGGCGTTGCTGACCTCCTGGATGCCAGCGGCCAGCACCTCGGCCACCTGGCTGGCGGAAGGCGCCGCATCAGTGGACTGCGCCAGCGTCAGAGGCAGGGTCTGCAGGGCGTCGTAATGCAGCTCATGGCCCGTGGCCGGGTCGGCCAATACCGGCGGCGCATCCAGGGCGGTGGGCGGAGCCAGCAGGCGCGCCGCGGGCGAGCCCTTGTCCACGCGCAAGTCCAGGGCGTCGGCCATGGCGATGAGCTGCTCGCGTGCCAGCACCGTGGCCTTGACGAACTCCTGCTGCGTCATCGAGAAAGCGACCGCATAGTGCGCCGCCAGCCGCTGCAGGCGGGCGCCCGCGGGTTCCGGCTCATGCTGCAGCATGATGGTGGCTGCCTCGTTCGCGGCACGTCCCACCCAGCGCAACCGCTCCACGCCCTCGGGCGGCGCTGCGGCGGCCGCCCCTGCGGTGGCCGTATGCAGCGCTGCAGGGAATCGGGCAGGCTCCACACACGCGCCACGCCGACACCCAGGTCTTCCAGGCTCAGTCCTAGCACCTGCAAAGCCGCGGCTTCATCGCCCCCCGACGGCCGGTCAGAGGCCACCAGCGCACGGATCCGGGCCGCCTCCTCCGGGAAATAAAACGAGCACAGCATGCGCCCCAGGCCCTGGAACATCGCGCCGAGAAACGCTTCCTCGCGCTGGTCGCTCGGCCCGCACAGCTGCGCCGCCACGGCGCCGGCCATCATGGTGCGCAAGAATTCCTCGCGCATCTGCTTGGCGTGCCCCCGGTCCTGCATGTGCTCCAGCAGCACCAGCGACAGCGCCATGTTGCGCACCGCATTGAAGCCCACCAGGCTCACCGCGCGCGAGACCGTGCCGATGCCGCCCCCCAGGTGGGAAAAGGGGGCGCTGTTGACCAATCGCAGCAGCTTGTTGGTGAGGGCAACGCTCTTGAGGATCTCGTTGGTCAGATCGGCAATGCTGTCGTCCTCCGAGTGGGTCATGCGCTGGATGCGCGCCACCGAATCGGACAGCGCCGGAAAGTCACTCTTGTGGCGCATGCGCCGCAGCAGGAAGTCCAGCGCGGCATTGCTTGCCGCCGTAGGGGCGCTCACCGGCGCCGCCCAGGCACGCAAGGCATCGCACATTTCCTGCGCGCTGGCGTAGCGCTCGGCAGGGTCGCGCGCCAGGGCCCGGCGCAGGATGGAGCGCAGCCCATCGTCCACGCCCGCACCCAGATCGTCGGGCAGCTGCGGCGCGTGGCGGGCGACATGCGCGAGCGCCTGCGCCGGATCGCGCTCAGTAATCAAACGCCTGCCGGTGAGCAGTTCCACGAGCACCAGCGCAGCGGCGTAGATGTCCGACGCGGTGGCGGGCGCCGCGCCCGCCACCGCTTCTGGCGCCATGTAGGCCGGCGTGCCGCACACAATGGGGCCGCCCCCAGGGCTGGCCATGGCCGCGGCGATGCCGAAATCCATGATCCGCGCATGGCGCTGGACATCCACCATCACGTTCGACGGCTTCAGGTCGCAGTGCACGATGCCGGCCTCATGCGCCGCCTGCAGTCCTTCGAGCACGTCCACCATCAGCTCCACCGCGTCGTGCACCGCACAGCGGCCCTGATGCGCCAGATGCTCGGCCAGCGTGCAGCCCGGCACATATTCGAACACCAGGTAGGGCTGGCCTTCGTGCACGTCGGCCTCGAACACCGGCACGATGCGCGGGTGCGACAGCCGGCCCACATGGCGCGCCTCGCGCAGCCACTGCTCCTGCGCCTGCGCGTCGCCGCCGTCGGCCAGCCACTTGACCGCGACGTCGCGGTGCAGGCGCGTGTCCCGCGCCAGCCATACGGTCGCCTGCGCACCCCGGCCCAGCACGTGCTGCAACTCGAATCGCCCCAGGCGCTGGCGAGCGGGCATGGCGCCCGCTGCAGCGCCCAGGGTGGCCGGACGGGAAACGGAATCGGGCATGGCGTAAGCTGGCTACAAGATCCACGCATCATCCACTAAAAACCGCTGCCGGACCGGCACTTGCCTTTCGACAGCGCCGACGCTGACAGCCATGCCCACCACCCACCTGCTGTACCTGCACGGCTTTCGCTCCTCGCCCCAGTCCACCAAGGCCCGCCAGGTGGCCGCGCACGTGGCGCAGCACCACCCGGGCGTGACGTTCTGGTGCCCACAGCTGCCCCCTTCGCCGCGCGCGGCGATGGCGCTGGTCGCAGGCGGCATCGCCACCTGGCCGCAGGGACCGGGCATGGCGGTGGTCGGCTCGTCGCTCGGCGGCTACTACGCCAGCTGGGTGGCGCAACAGGCGCGCTGTACCAGCGTGCTGCTCAACCCCGCCGTCCACCCCGCGCGCGACCTGGAACGCTACATCGGCGAGCAGACCGCGTGGCACAACCCCGAAGAGCGGTTCTTCTTCCGCCCCGAGTACATCGCCGAGCTGCAGGCGCTGGACGTGCGCCACCTGCCGCCCGCAGGGCCGGAGCTGCTGGTCGCCGCGCAGGGCGACGAACTGCTGGACTGGCGCGAGATGGTCGCGCGCTACCCGCAAGCCACCCAGCGCGTACTGCCCGGCGGCGACCACGCGCTGAGCGACTTCGCCCAGCACCTGCCCGAGGTGCTGGCGTTCTGCGACCTGGTCTGATCAGCGCTCCAGCGGCGGGCCACCGGAAGGCTGGCCGCGCTGCCAGCGCCCGAAGTCGTACGGATAGGCGCGGCGGTAGCGGTCGGTGTGCAGCGCCACCTCGTCCTCGCGGCCCAGCAGCCGCGCGCTGGCGATGAGCTTCTCGATCACGCGCGGCTCGGGCGAGTAGTGCAGCAGTTGCAACGCCAGGGCGTGCATCTCGGCCGCATTGGCGGGCGTGACCACCGCAGTGGTGAGCTGCGCGAACTGCGCTGGCGCGCGGAAGAACCACACCTGCCGCGCCGCGTCGGCAGCCGTCAGCGCGCGCAGCGCCGCGGGCCGCTCGGCCGTGGGACGGTACAGCGCGCTCACGCGCGCGTAGTCCCGTACCAGCACGAACCCCATGGCCGGTGCCGCCAGCAGTGCCACGCCCGCCACCACCGCACCCACGGGGCGCCAGCGCGCCGCACGCGACAGCCAGGGCGCCAGCAGCACCAGCACGGCCAGCGCGGTGGCCAGTTGGAACGGCCCGTACCACAGCGGGAACTCCAGCAGGCTGTGCACGCCCACAAGTGCCAGCACGCCCCAGGCCAGTTGGCGGTGGGGCTGCGCCTCGCGCCAGGGGCGCGCGCGCAGCGCGGCCCACAGCGGCACGCCGCACAGCAGCAGCGCAGCCGGCAGGCCCAGTTCCACCGCCAGATGCAGCGGCAGGTTGTGGGCGTTGTCCAGCAGCACGCAAAAACGCTCTCCCGCAAACGGGTGGATGTAGTGCGCGTAGTCCAGCTCGCCCCAGCCCCAGCCGGCCCAGGGCCGCTGGGCGATCAGCTCCAGCACGTTGGACCACAGCGTAGTGCGACCGACGCAGGTCTGGGAACCATCGGCCATCCGCATGAACAGGCCGTCCATGCGCATGCCCGTCCACCGCAGCAACAGCTGCGGCAAGCCCCACGCGGCCACCGCATAAACCGCCAGCCCCACGCCGGCCATGCCGAGCGCCAGTGCGCCGCTGCTGCGCCGCCACACGGCGAGCAGCGCCAACACCACCAGCCACTCCAGCGCCCCCGTGCGCGAGGCCGTGGCCGCGCCCGCAGTGGCCAGCAGCACCATGGCCCAGGGCACCGCGACCGCCGCCAGCACCGGCCAGCGCGCGCCGCGCCCTGCCAGCACCGGGTTGCCGTCCACCTGCTCCTGCAGGCGCGCCACCCACCACAGCAGCGCCCACACGCCCAGCGCCAGCAACGTGGCCTGCTGGTTGCGCTGGCGCAAGTTGCCGAAGGCCAGGCCCGGGCTGGAGGCATGCACCCACGGCGCCCACCCCGGGTCGCCCATGAAGAACTGCACCAGGCCGATGGCCGCGGCCACCAGCGCCGCCAGCAGCAGACCCGCCGCCAGATGGGCGCCCAGGCGCGCGGCACTGGGACGCCAGGCGCCGCACCAGGCCAGCGCCGCCAGCAGCCAGGCGCAGGCGCCGCTGGCCAGCAGCGGCCAAAAGTTGGAGTACGGAGCCTCGGTAATGCCAAAGACGAAGGGCAGCGCCATCGCCAAAACCGCCAGCGGCGCGAAATCAGGACGCATGGCGGGGTGGTGGTGCAAAGGCGATCGTGGACGTCATGGTGGCGCCCATCATAGGCGCCGCCATGGCACCAGCCGCACTTCAAGCCAAAAATGCCTCCAGCGCTTTTGTAGCAAGCGCTGGTAGCTATCAAAGGCAGAGCAATGGACTACCTGGGCGTGCAGGCGCTCCCCGGCTGCGTGGCCTGGCGCAGCCAGGCGATGAGCGCCGCACGCTCGCCATCGTCCTTCACGCCTGCGTAGCCCATGGACGTGCCGGGCACGGTGGCTGGCGGGTCCTTCAGGAAGCGCTGCAGCGTGCGCTCGTCCCAGACGATGCCGCTGGCCTTCATGGCCGGGGAGTAGCCGTCGAACCCCGGCGCCGTGCCCGAGCGGCGGCCGAACAGGCCGCAGTGCTGCGGTCCCGTGCGGTGGCCCTCGATGGCGTGGCACCCCGCGCAGCGCGCGTAGATCTGCTGGCCGCGCGCCAGCTGGGCCGCGTCAGGCGCCATGGGCTGGGGCGCGGCCAGCGCTGGCGTTGCCGGTGCGGGCCCGGCGACCGCCATGCCCGCAGCACCAAGCGCCAATCCGCCCACCAACGCCCAGGCCCGCCTACGCCCACCTGCCTGGACGCGGGTCATGACAGGAACGCCGAGGGCACCGGCGCCTCACCCAGGGCCTGGCGCAGCACGGCCCAGTGCATGGCCTCGTCGCCCAGGATGCTGGCGGCCACTTGCGCCAGGGCACGGTCGGCAAACAGCGGCACCGCGCCCAGGTAGGCCGACACGGCGCCGCGCTCCAGTCCGGCGGCAAAGCGCAGCACGTCGGCTTCGGCCTTGAGCTTGTCGGTCGGGAAGCCGTACTGCGCCTTGGCCTGCACGGGCTTGCCGCCCATCTTCTGCACGGCGCCGGCAATGGCGTCGGCATGCTCCTTGTGGTGGCCCTGGAACTGCTGCGCCAGGGGCAGCACGCCGGAGGTGAGCAGACCGCTCTCGGCGCCCACCTGGTAGGCGGCCACGGCCTCGTACTCCGCCGCCAGTGCGGTGTTGAGGATGCGCACGTCGGCCTCATGCTGTCGCGCATCGGTCTTGGCAGCGGCGGCCAGCGCGTCGCGCCCACCCAGCAACGCCACGGCCGAGGCCGAGAGCACGGCCGCGCCCAACGTGCGGCGGCGCGCGAGCAGCGCGGAAGAAGGCGTCAAGAGAAAGGAAGAGCGGTTCATGGTCATCTCCTTGAAGAAAGGGACAAGGGCCGCGCCGGCGGCGCGGGAAATCGGCGCGGCGCACAGCGGCGCACGGGCCATAGGCGTGGGCGGGGTGGCGCCGGCCCGTCAGGCCAGCAGCCCGCGCCGCGCCAGTGCGTCCAGCACCTGCTGCACGACCTGGTCGCAGCGAGAGCCCGCAAACGGAAAGACGCTGTCGGCGCAGGCCTCCGCCCGCGCGCCCAGCGCGTCGCGCAACATGGCGCGCGAGCGCAGGTAGCGGGTACGCACCAGCTCTTCGCTGATGTCCAGGCAAAAGGCCGCCTCCTGCACGCTCATCTCCTGCACGGCACGCAGGAGGAACACGCTGCGGTACAGCGGCGGCAGGCTGTGCACGGCCGACTCCAGCAGGGCGCGCAACTGGGCACGCGCAAGTGCCTGGTCGGGCGCGTCGTCGGGCGGGGCGAAATAGGACATGGCATCCTCCGGCTGCGGCTCCTGGTCGCTGGCCTGCGCGGGGTCGATGGCCACGCTGCGCGCACGCCGGCGCAAGACGTCCAAGGCCGTGCGCAGGCAGATGCGCGCCAGCCAGGTGCCCAGCGCGGCATCGCCGCGGAAGGCCCGCAGCCGCGTGAAGGCGCGCAAATAGGCCTCCTGAACCACGTCCTGCGCCTCGGCGTCGTCATGCACCACGCCGCGCGCGGCGCGAAACATCAGCCGGTTGTGGCGCCGCATGATGGCGGCAAAGGCTCCCGCCTCGCCAGCGAGGGCGCGGGCCACCAGGGCCGCGTCCGCCGCACGGTCGACGGCGGGGGTGGCAGTGACAACCGCCGCCTGCGGCAGGTCCTCGGATGGGTGCATGGCTCGCCTCGCTTTCGTTGAGACCCTTTGCCCATTGGACGCACGCCGAAGGCCCGGCGTGACAAACACCCGCAATCACCTGCCACGAACAGGGGCGCTGCCCGCCGCCATGGGAAAATCGCGCCCCTATGCATGCACTGTTCGACGAAGCCGGCAAGTTCCTGGCCGGCCGCATCCTCTCCGAAGCCGACAGCTCGGCACAGATTGAGCTCGACTCGGGTAAACGCGTCAAGGTCAAGGCCGCCAACATCCTGTTGAAGTTCGACAAGCCCGCCCCGGCCGAGCTGCTGGCGCAGGCGCGCGAGATCGCCGCCGGCGTGGAGCTTCCGCTGGCCTGGGAGTTCGCGCCCGAGGAGGAGTTCGGCTTCGCCGAGTTGGCGCGCGACTATTTTTCTGCCCAGGCGCCAGTGACCGAGCAAGCCGGCATGCTGGTGGCGCTGTTCGAGGCGCCGCACTACTTTCGCCGCGCGGGCAAGGGGCGTTTTCGCAAGGCGTCGGCCGAGGTGCTGCAGCAGGCCCTCGCCGCCATCGAGAAGAAGAAGCAGATCCAGGCGCAGATCGACGCCTGGGCCGCCGAACTCGTCGCCGGCACCTGCCCGCAGCCCGTGCGCGAGCAGCTCTACAAGATCCTGTTCCGCCCCGACAAGAACGCGCCCGAGTACAAGGCCGTGGTCGAGGCCAGCCGCAGCGCGCAGAAGGCTCCGCTGGACCTGTTGCAGGCCGCAGGTGCGATCGACTCCAGCTACCAGTTCCACTGGAAGCGCTTCTTGTTCGACAACTTCCCCAAGGGCACGGGCTTTCCCCCGCTGGCGGCACCCCAGCCGCCGGCCGACCTGCCGCTGGCGGATGTGCAGGCCTATTCCATCGACGATTCGGCCACCACCGAGATCGACGACGCCCTCTCGGTGCAGGGCCTGGGCACCGGCACCGTGACGCTGGGCATCCACATTGCCGCGCCGGGCCTGGCGATCCAACCCGGGGGCGACCTGGACAAGCTGGGGCGCACGCGCCTGTCCACCGTCTACATGCCGGGCTACAAGATCACCATGCTGCCGGGCGACGTGGTGCAGATCTACACGCTGGACGAGGGCCGCGCCAACCCGGCCGTGTCGCTGTATGTGACGATCGACGAGGCCACGCTGGCCATCACCGCCACCGAGACGCGCCTGGAGCGCGTGCCCGTGACGGTGAACCTGCGCCACGACCAGCTCGACCACATCGTGACGGAAGAGTGGTTGGCCGACCCAACCATTCAACATGAAAACACGCCACAGGCCTTGCTGGATCTGCGCGAGCAGCTCTCCTTTTTGCACCGCCTGGCGAAAAGCCTGAAGGCCCAGCGCGAGGTGGTGCGCGGCAAGCCCGAGACCTTCAACCGGCCGGACTACACCTTCCGCCTGAGCGCCGCCCGGCCGCCCGAAGGCGCGAACGCCCCCGCGGGGGGCAGCGCAGCCAGCGAAGCGGCAAGCGTGGGGGCCCACAAGCCCCGCAACGACGGCGCCGAGCCCGATGGCAGCGAACAGGTGCACATCACCACCCGCAAGCGCGGCGCGCCGCTGGACCTGATCGTGGCCGAGGCCGCCATCGTCGCCAACAGCACCTGGGGCAACATGCTGGCCGAGCACGGCGTGCCCGGCATCTACCGCAGCCAGGCGAGCCTGGCGCCCGGTGTGAAGGTGCGCATGTCCACCAAGGCGCTGCCGCACGCCGGCATCGGCGTGAAGAGCTACGCCTGGGCCACCTCGCCGCTGCGCCGCTACGTGGACCTGGTGAACCAGTGGCAGATCATTGCCTGCGCGCGCCACGGCAAGACCGCTGCACTGGCCGCACCGTTCAAGCCCAAGGACGCGGAGCTGTTCTCCATCATCAGCAGCTTCGATGCCGCCTACAGCGCCTACAACGGCTACCAGGCCGGCATGGAGCGCTTCTGGACGCTCAAGTACCTGCAGCAGAACCAGATCACCGAGCTGGACGCCACCGTGTTCAAGGAAGGGCCGAACGGCAGCTTCCTGGTGCGCGCCGACACCCTGCCACTGGTGCTGCCCGTGCTGGGCGCGCAGCAGCTGCCGCGCGGCGCACGCGTGCGCGTCAAGCTCGGCGAGATCGACGAGATCACGCTGGACGTGGCGGGCACCCTGGTGGCGCGCCTGGACGACCCGCTGGATGCCAGCGACGACGGCCCGGTGGACGAGGACGAGGGCGACGAGGAGGCCGTGGCCGGCCCGATCGCCATCGCGGTCGATGTCAACGAGGCCGAGGGCGAGGGCGCCGGCGGCACCGCTGATAATCGGGCGCCGTGACAACCGCTCCCTTGCTCCACCGCCATGCAGCGCGCCGCCCCACAGGGGCGCCGCGGCCTGCAGTGATGGCGGCCCGACGATGAAAATCTCCACCCTGCTTCAACGCCTGACGACGCTGCAGATCGCGCTGGGCGTCTCCATCGCCGTGCATGCCGCACTGCTCACGGTGCGCTTCGTGGACCCCGAGAGCTTCAACCGCGTGTTCCAGGACACGCCGCTGGAGGTGATCCTGGTCAACGCGCAGTCCAACGAGCGCCCCGACAAGGCGCAGGCCATCGCGCAGGCGTCGCTGGCCGGTGGCGGCGAGGCCGCCAAGGGACGCGCCACCAGCCCCCTGCCTTACTCGGCCCTCACCACGATCGGCGACGACCTGGAGGAAGCCCAGCGCAAGATGGACCAGATGCTGGAGCAGCAGACCCAGATGCTGGCCCAGCTGCGCAAGCAGCTCGCCGTGCTGCCCGAGCCCGACCCGCGCAAGCCCAGCCAGAGCACCGACAGCCAGGCCCAGGAAGAAAAGCGCCGCCAGTTGGTGAAGCTGCTGGCCGAGATCGAAAAGCGCATCAACGAGGAAAACGCCCGCCCGCGCAAGCGCTACATCAGCCCCGCCACGCGCGAAGAGGTGTACGCCGTGTACTACGACGCGCTGCGCCGCAAGGTCGAGGACAAGGGCACGCAGAACTTCCCCGAGCAGGGCGGCAAGAAGCTCTACGGCGAGCTGATCATGATCCTGACCGTGAACCATGACGGCCGCGTGCTGGCCACCGAGGTGGTGCAGGGCTCGGGCAACCGCCTGCTGGACCGCCGCGCCGAGGCCATCGCCCGCGCCGCGGGGCCCTTTGGCCACTTCGGCCCGGCGATGCGCGCCAAGGCCGATCAGATCGCCGTGGTCTCGCGCTTCAAGTTCACGCGCGACCAGACCCTGGAAACCGACCTGCGCTGATGACCGCCGCCGCCGACCTCTACTGCGTGATGGGCAATCCCATCGCCCATAGCCGCTCGCCGTGGATCCACGCGCGCTTTGCCCAACTGACGGGCCAGTCGCTGCACTACGAGCGCCGCCTGGTTCCGCTGGACGGCTTCGCCCAGGCGCTGCAGAGCTTCGCCGCCGAAGGCGGGCGCGGCTGCAACATCACCGTGCCGTTCAAGCTGGAGGCCGCGCAGCTGGCCACCACGCGCAGCGAGCGCGTGCAGTTGGCCGGCGCGGCCAATACCCTCGTGTTCGACGGCGGCAACATCCATGCCGACAACACCGACGGCCTGGGCCTGGTGGCCGACATCACGCAAGGCGCGGGCGCTCCACTCGCCGGGCGCGACGTGTTGCTGGTGGGTGCGGGCGGCGCGGCCGCCGGCGTGCTGGGCCCGCTGCTGCGGCAGTACCCCCGGCGCATCGCCGTCGTGAACCGCACGCCCGCGCGCGCCCAGGCACTGGTGGACAGCCACGCCGCGCTCGCAGCGCTACAAAAAACAGAGCTACTGGCGCTGGACATGCAAGCGCCAGGGGCCGATTTCGATGTGATCATCAACGCCACGGCCAGCAGCCTGGAAGGCGGCCCGGTGCCCGTGCCCGCCAGCGTGCTGCGCCCCGGCAGCCTGGCCTACGACATGATGTACGGCCCCGCGGCGCAGCCCTTTCTGGACTGGGCCACGGGCCACGGCGCCACCGCGCGCGACGGGCTGGGCATGCTGGTGGAGCAGGCGGCCGAGGCGTTCCTGCTCTGGCGCGGCGTGCGCCCGCCGTCGGCCCCGGTGCTGCAGGAGCTGCGCGCGGCCATCGCCGCGGGGGCCTGAGGCATGCGGGGCGCACTGCGCTGGTGCATGCTGGTGCTGCTGGCACTGCTGGCGCTGCAGCTGTTCTTCGTAGCGCGCATCGCGGCCATGGCGGTGATCGACCCGGAATCCACCACCTTCCAGCGGTCCGAGGCCTGGGCGCAATGGTCCCAAGGCAGCGGCATGCGCTGGCGCCAGCAGTGGGTGCCGTACGCACAGATATCCGACCACCTCAAGCGCGCGGTGGTCGCATCGGAGGACGACAACTTCGTCAACCACGACGGCGTGGACTGGGATGCCATCGAAAAGGCCTGGGAGCGCAATGCGCGCATCGAGGCGCAGCTGGCCGCCCGGCCGTCGGCCACGGGGCGCGCGCCCAAGATCCGCGGCGGCTCCACCATCACCCAGCAACTGGCCAAGAACCTGCTGCTGTCGGGCGAGCGCAACCTGGTGCGCAAGGGGCAGGAATTCGTGCTCTCCCTGGCGCTGGAGCAACTCCTGCCCAAGCAGCGCATCCTGGAGATCTACCTGAACAACGTGGAATGGGGGGCAGGCGTGTTCGGCGCCGAGGCCGCCGCGCAGCGCTACTTCGGCAAGAGCGCGCGCCAGCTCACCGCGCCCGAGGCCGCGCGCCTGGCCGTGATGCTGCCGGCGCCCAAACGCTTCGAGAAGGCGCCCGGCTCGGCCTACCTGGCCGGGCGCACGCGCGCGCTGCTGGCGCGCATGGGGCGCAGCGAGTTGCCCTGAACCACATGTCATTCATACAAGCAAAATCGGCCTCAAAACCAATAGCAGCAAGCGCGAACAGCTATAAATTTAATAGTCCATGAGAATCCTTGGCATCGACCCCGGACTGCAGACCACGGGCTTCGGCGTGGTGGACGTGGACGGCCATCGCCTGCGCTACGTGGCCAGCGGCACCGTCCGCACCACGGGGCGCGCCACGGGCCTCGCGCTGGGGGATCTGCCGGGCCGCCTCAAGGTGCTGTTCGACGGCGTGAGCGAGGTGGCAGCGCGCTACCAGCCCAGCACAGCGGCGGTGGAAATCATCTTCGTCAACGTCAACCCGCAGTCCACGCTGCTGCTGGGCCAGGCGCGCGGCGCGGCGCTCACCGCGCTGGTGAATGCCAATCTGCCCGTGGCCGAATACACCGCGCTGCAGATGAAGAAGGCCGTGGTAGGCCACGGCCGCGCGGCCAAGTCGCAGGTGCAGGAGATGGTGCGCCGTCTGCTGGAGTTGCCCGGCCTGCCGGGCACCGATGCCGCCGACGCCCTGGGCCTGGCCATCACCCACGCGCACGCCGGCGCGGCCATGGCCCGCGTGGGCGAGGTCGCGCAGCTCACGCGGCGCCAGCACGCCATGTACAAGGCCGGGCGCAGTTACTGAACGACTGAACGCGGCCCTTGCCTCTGGGGCCTTTCCCTACGCAGCAAGCGCGGGCAAGCCAACGTCCTTCTCCGCCATTTCCCGAGCGGTGGTTGCGCGCGCCAACGCCACGGCCCCCGGCTGCGGCGCGCCGCCCTGCAGCTTGAAGCGGCTGACCGCCTCGGTCAGTCGGCCCGCCTGGTCGCGCAGCGACTGCGACGCGGCTGCGGACTCTTCCACCAGCGCGGCGTTCTGCTGCGTCATCTGATCCAGGTGGCTGACCGATTGGCCTACCTGGCCAATGCTGCCCGCCTGCTCGGCGGCCGCGCTGGTGATCTCGGCCACGATGTCGGAAACCCGGCGCACGCTGGCCACGATCTCGGTCATGGTCTCGCCCGCCTGCGCCACCAGGCGCGAGCCGCCCTCCACCCGCTCGACGGAGGCGCCGATCAGCGCCTTGATTTCCTTGGCGGCGTCGGCGCTGCGTTGCGCCAGGCTGCGCACCTCGCTGGCCACGACGGCGAAGCCCCGGCCCTGTTCACCGGCGCGCGCGGCCTCCACGGCGGCATTGAGTGCCAGGATGTTGGTCTGGAACGCGATGGAGTCGATCACGCCCGTGATGTCGCCGATGCGCCGCGAGCTGTCGGAAATCTCGCCCATGGTCTGCACCACCTGCGCAACCACCGCGCCGCCGCGCACCGCCACCTCGGCCGCATTGGCCGCGAGCCCGCTGGCCTGGCGGGACGATTCGGCACTGTGCTGCACCGTGCCGGTGAGCAACTCCATGGACGAGGCGGTCTGCTGCAGGCTGGCGGCGGTCTGCTCGGTGCGCTGGCTCAGGTCCTGGTTGCCCAGGGCAATCTCGTCACTGGCCGTGGCGATGCTGCCCGCAGCCTGCTGCACCTGGCCCACCAGGGTGCGCAGCGCATCCTGCATGCGGCCCATGGCAGCCACGAGGCTGCCGATCTCGTCACGTTGGCGGGACTGCACCGCATGCGACAGGTCACCCGCGGCAATGCGCTCGGCCAGCGCACGCGCCTGCTCCAGCGATTGCGTGATGGAACGCACGCTGAACAACGTCAGCGGCACCAGCACCGCCAACCCCAACAGCACGGCTGCAGCAATCAGCATGGACATGGTGGCGGTGCGCTGGTCCAGGGCGGCGCGCGCCTCTTCCATGTGGCCGCGCGCCTGCGTGGCCAGGCTGGCCAGCAGGGCATCGGTGGTGTCCATGTGGGCCTTGAAACGCTCGGCATACGCCCCCGCACCCGCGCCATCAAGCAGGGCGCGCTCGATCTGGTCGAAGATCGGCACGAGCCCGCCTTCGTACTGCCCGACCTCGGCCAGCGCTTTGTCCAGTGCGCCGGTGAATTCCACGTTGCCGGCCTGCACCTCGCGCACCTGCGCCATGCTCTTGCGCAGCGCATCCAATTGGCGGCTCCAGCCCTCACGCAGCGCCTGCACCTCCACGGCGTTGTTGAAGTTGATGATGATGTCCTTCTCGGCGCGGCGCAGGTGCCCCAAGCCGGTGCGAAGTTCGGCCATGTCGGTGAGCGTCTGCACCTGGCGCGCGAACAGCTCTTGCAGCGTGCTGCGCGAGCGGTCGAGCGCAACGTAGCCCAGAGCGCCCACTGCAGTCAGCAGGACCAGGGAAAAAGTCGTGGCGAAATACAGCCGCGCGCGAATGGAAAGCTGCCCCAGAACCCTCATGGCATTCCTTTGCTGAACATGATGACCGGCGTGTGCAAGTTCCACGCCATGGCAGAGATACCGCCTCGTGGGCGGACCGGAATGCAACTGTGTGTTGCAAGCGCTCAATCCCAAGGCAGGGTAATCACGGTCCCGTTGTCTCTGGTGAGATGGGGCTTAGGGAACGCGGCAAGGCATGCCTAGAAAACATATTGTCACAATCTTTGTCCATAGTGCGGTTCGGCCCTAAGGCTTTGGTCACCCCGAACACGCGCATGTCCTTCTCTTCTTCCCCTACCCGCTCTCTTTCCATCGGCCCGCTGGGCCGCCGGCTGCTGGGCCTGTTCATGACGGTGCTGGCGCTGAGTCTGGTCGGCTCGGCCATCGGCGTGTGGTCGCTGCGGCACATCGGCCAGTCGACGGACGACATGGTTCAGCACAGCGTGGCCAACGAACGACTGGTGGCCGACGCCTATCGGCTGCAGGCCATCAATGCCGAGCGCTACAAGGCCGTGGCCTTGAGTTCAGAACCCGAGGTGGGACAAGCTATCGGCGCCGACATTGCCGCTACGCAGCAGCAGTACGACAGGCTGGTAGCCACCCTGGCACAGCGGCTGGCCGGCACAGCCGACGAGGAACTGCTGTCCCGCGTGAAGGCGCGGGCCGCCGACTTCCACGAGGCCCAGGCCGCACTGGTGCAGGCACGCGACTTCGGCCTCACGTCACGCATTCAGCAGGTGTATGGCGAGCGCTTCCTGCCCGCGTCTCAGGCATTGCTGGGGTCGCTGGATGCGCTCACGCAGTCGCAGCGCCAGTCCATCGACACGGCCGCCCTGGCCGTGGGCGGCTGGAGCCAGCAGGCGCGCTGGTCGCTGCTGGCGTTCGGCAGCCTGTCCCTGGTGCTGGGCACCCTGCTCGCGCTGTGGCTGGTGCGCAGCATCACGCGGCCCATTGCACTGGCCAGCGACACCGCGCAGCGTGTTGCGGGGCTGGACCTGCGCCAGGACATCGTGGGCCACGACCGGGACGAAACCGGGCACATGCTGACGTCCCTGTCGGTCATGCAGTCCGCGCTGCGCAGCCTGGCCGGACAGGTGAGCACCTCCGTGCACAGCCTGCACACGGCTTCGTCCGAGATGGCCAACGGCAACGCCCACCTGTCCACCCGCACCGAGGAGGCCGCAGCCAGCCTGCAGGAAACGGCCGCCGCGCTGGAGCATGTGACACGCGCCGTTCAACAATCGGCCGAGACCGCCGAGCATGCCGAGGCACGCGCCGCACAGGCGGCAGCTACCGCGCACGAAGGCAGCAACGTGGTGACGCGCATGGAGCAGACCATGCAGCAAGTGGCCCACAGCGCGCACCAGATCGGCGACATCACGGGCATGATCGACTCGATCGCGTTCCAGACCAACATCTTGGCGTTGAACGCCGCGGTGGAAGCCGCACGTGCCGGTGAACAGGGCCGCGGTTTCGCGGTGGTGGCCAGCGAAGTGCGCAGCCTGGCGAACCGCTCGGCCGAGGCCGCGCGCGAGATCAAGGCGCTGATCCAGGCGTCCGTGCAGCAGGTGGATGCCGGCGCCACCCTGGCCGCTGATGCGGAGCGGACCATGGAGCAGGTGGTGGCGGCCATCCAGGACGCCGCGCGCACGATGGCCGACATACGCTCCAGCCACCATGCGCAGCAGCAGGACATCCTCTCCATCCACTCGGCCCTGTCGCGGCTGGACCAGATGACCCAGCAGAACGCGGCCCTCGTGGAAGAGTCCGCGGCCGCCACCGAGAGCTTGCGCGGCCAGGCCCATGAGCTGGCGGCGCAGGTCAGCCGCTTCCGCCTGCCGGGTGAACTGGCGCACGCACTGCCGTCGCCCATGCCCACCCGGCTGCTGGCCGCGGCCTGATACGGCCACTTGGAGCCGGCCTGGCATGACAGGCCGGCGGCTTTGCGTGGGTCAGTCGGCGCGGTGGATGGGCACGTAGAGCTCGCCGCCCGTGCGGTTGAACTCCTCGGCCTTGGACTGCAGGCCCTGTTGGGCGAATTCGCGCACTTCCTGCGTGATCTTCATCGAGCAGAACTTCGGCCCGCACATGGAGCAGAAGTGCGCCACCTTGGCGCTGTCCTTGGGCAGGGTCTCGTCGTGGTACTCCTTGGCCGTATCGGGGTCCAGGCCCAGGTTGAACTGGTCCTGCCAGCGGAAGTCGAACCGCGCCTGGCTGAGCGCATCGTCACGCGCGCGGGCGCCCGGGTGGCCCTTGGCCACGTCGGCCGCGTGGGCCGCGATCTTGTAGGCAATGATGCCCTGCTTGACATCGTCGCGGTCGGGCAGGCCCAGGTGCTCCTTGGGCGTCACGTAGCACAGCATGGCCGTGCCCATCCAGCCGATCATGGCGGCACCGATGGCGCTGGCGATGTGGTCGTAGCCGGGGGCGATATCGATGGTCAGCGGGCCCAGGGTGTAGAACGGCGCCTCGTGGCAGGTCTTGAGCTGCTCCGTCATGTTGGCCTGGATCATGTGCATGGGCACGTGGCCGGGGCCTTCGATCATGGTCTGCACGTCGTGCTTCCAGGCGATCTGCGTGAGTTCGCCCAGCGTGTGCAGCTCGGCAAACTGCGCCTCGTCGTTGGCATCCGAGGCGCAGCCGGGGCGCAGGCCGTCGCCCAGGCTGAAGCTGACGTCGTAGGCCTTCATGATGTCGCAGATGTCCTCGAAGTGCTCGTACAAAAAGCTTTCGCGGTGGTGCGCCATGCACCACTTGGCCATGATGGAGCCGCCACGGGACACGATGCCCGTGCGGCGTTGGGCCGTCAGGTGGATGTAGGCCAGGCGCACGCCCGCGTGGATGGTGAAATAGTCCACGCCCTGCTCGGCCTGCTCGACCAGCGTGTCGCGGAAGATCTCCCAGGTCAGGTCCTCGGCAATGCCACCGACCTTTTCCAGCGCCTGGTAGATAGGCACCGTGCCGATGGGCACGGGCGAGTTGCGCACGATCCAGTCGCGCGTGGTGTGGATGTTCTTGCCGGTGGACAGGTCCATCACGTTGTCGGCGCCCCAGCGGATGGCCCAGACGAGCTTCTCCACCTCTTCCTCGATGCTCGACGTGACGGCGGAGTTGCCGATGTTGGCGTTGATCTTCACCTTGAAGTTGCGCCCGATGGCCATGGGCTCCACTTCGGGGTGGTTGATGTTGGCGGGAATGATGGCGCGGCCACGGGCGACCTCGTCGCGCACGAACTCGGGCGTGATGATTTTCGGGATGCTCGCACCCAGCGGGTTGCCGGCCAGGCGCTGCTCGCGCGCGGTGTCCTGCATGTATTGCTGCATCCACTCGCGGCGACCGTTCTCGCGCAAGGCCACGTATTCCATCTCGGGAGTGACGATGCCCTTCTTCGCGTAGTGCATCTGCGTGACGTTGGCGCCGCTCCTGGCGCGCAGCGGCTGGCGCTGCAGCGCCGCAGCCTCGGCGCGCAGCTGGGCCAGGCGGTCGCCATCCTCGGCCTTCTGGCCGTCGTCCAGCGCCTTGCGCACGCGACCCTCATAGCCCTCGGTGTCGCCGCGCGCGGCAATCCATTTGCCCCGCACGCTCGCAAGGCCCTTGCGCACGTCGATCTGCACGGCAGGATCGGTATAGGGGCCGGACGTGTCGTACACGCTCACCACTTCGCCGTTGGTGAGCTGAATGTCGCGCACCGGCACGCGCAGCCCGGGCTGGCTGCCGGCGAGGTAGGACTTGGTGGAAGCGGGAAAGGGTTCGCGCGTGAGCGCAAGCAGGCTGGCGAACTTGTCGGGGGCATTCATGGCGGGCAGCTCCTTCATCGGCGGGATGGATGGAATTGCTCCGCTATCGATCGGATGGACGGACGGAGCACGACCCTTCTTGCGGGTGTACCCGTTTCCCCCTATCCGACTGCAGCTCTTCTTACGCTGGCATGAACCAGATCAAGTTCGCGGTTCCGGCGGTCAGGTCCGCCATCTCAGCACGCCGTTACGTGCACCCCGGAGCGGGGCCGAGTATAGGCGACTTGACCGCCAGCAAGGTGCCTTACAGCAGACGCTCGAGGATCAGCACCAGGAAGAACATGGACGCCGCGATCACGGTCCATTTGACGATGACCAGTCCAAAACGCTTGTAGCGCTGCTGTCCCGTAGCGGCAAAAAAGGCAAACGACACGCCGGCAGCCAGCAGCAGCAGAAGGACAGCCCATCGGAAGATCAACATGCACGCGTCCCCCGTCCGTTACCAGGCACGCACCGGCTGTGTGAAACCTGCGGGCGCCTGGCGCTCATTCTCGAAGGTCACGATCTCCCACGCATCCTCGTGGGCCAGCAGTTCGCGCAACAGCAGGTTGTTCATGGCGTGGCCCGAGCGGAAGGCGCTATAGGCCGCCAGCAGCGGCTTGCCGACGAGGTACAGGTCACCCATGGCATCGAGGATCTTGTGGCGGGCGAACTCGGCGTCGTAGCGCAGGCCATCGGCGTTGAGCACCTTGTAGTCGTCCATGACGATGGCGTTGTCCAGCCCGCCACCCAGCGCCAGGCCGCTGGAGCGCAGCATCTCCACGTCCTTCGTGAAGCCGAAGGTGCGGGCGCGCGCAATGTCGCGCGCGTAGTTGCCTTCGCCCAGATCGAACTCCGCGCTCTGCCCGGTGGAGTCCACGGCGGGGTGGGCGAAGTCGATGTCGAAGCGCAGCTTGAAGCCATGGTAGGGCTCCAGCCGCGCCCACTTGAGCTGCTGGCCCGTGCCTTCACGCACTTCCACGGGGCGCTTGACCCGTATGAAGCGCTTGGGCGCGTTCTGCAACTCCACCCCCGCGCTTTGCAGCAGGAACACGAAGGAAGCGGACGATCCGTCGAGGATCGGCACCTCCTCCGCCGTGATGTCGATGTAGAGGTTGTCCAGCCCCAGCCCTGCGCAGGCCGACATGAGGTGCTCCACGGTATGCACCTTCGCACCACCAGCGCCAATGGTCGAGGCCATGCGCGTATCCACGACGGCCGTGGCGGTAATGGGAATGTCCACCGGCTCCGGCAGATCCACGCGGCGGAACACGATCCCCGTGTCCGGCTGTGCCGGGCGCAACGTCAACTCGACCCGCTGGCCGCCGTGCAGGCCTACGCCCACGGCGCGGGTCAGGGTCTTGATGGTGCGTTGCTGAAGCATCCGCCGATTTTAGTCCGCCACACACGGGCCGGCAGTACCCCTTTTCTATGACGTTGATAGCAGCGAAACGTTCTGCCGCCTGCGCTGCGCGTCGATCTGCAGAAGCGCTGACATACGGACAACGAGCGCGTCGCCGAACAAAATTGGAACAAATGCGGTAATTATGTTAATAAATGTTTACAAAACTCGCCATTTTGGCGAATTTCGGAGAAAGCCCCCCATGACCAAGCTCAGCCTCAAGATGAAGATTCTTGCCATGCTGGGAACGGCGCTGCTCGCGCTGATCGTGATGTCGACCCTGTCGTTGCTGCAGGAGCGCAAGCTCATCATCGACGCCCGCAAGGAAACCCTGACCACCGCCGTGCAGACGGCGCACAGCATCGTCGCCGCTTACAAGGAAGCGGCCGACAAGGGCGCGATGAGCGTAGAGGACGCGCAGAAGGCCGCCAAGGAATCCCTGCGCCTGTCGCGCTACGGCGGTGCGGAAGGCAAGACCGAGTATTTCTACATCTGGACCATGGACAGCCGCGGCGTGATGCATCCCATCAAGCCCGAGTGGGAAGGCCAGGACATGGCCGGCAAGCTCAAGGACGGCGATGGCAACGACCTGCTCAAACAGATCACGGACGCACTGCAGCGCAGCAAGGATGGCAAGGCGTCGCAGATGGTGGCCTCGCTGCGCCGCCTCGTGGTTGAGGTGCGCAGCGCCTCAGACAGCATTGCCACCGCGGCCAGTGAGATCGCGCAGGGCAACAACGACCTGGCCCATCGCACCGAGGACACGGCCAGCAACCTGCAGGCCACGGCCAGCAGCATGGAAGAGCTCTCCAGCACGGTGCGCCAGACCTCCGACGCCACCCAGACCGCCAACCAATTGGCCGCATCGGCCGCGCAGGTGGCGGCACGCGGCGGGGACGTGGTATCCCTGGTGGTGAGCACCATGGAAGGCATCAACGCCAGCAGCGGCAAGATCAGTGACATCATCGGCGTGATCGACGGTGCCGCCTTCCAGACCAACATCCTGGCGCTCAACGCTGCCGTGGAGGCCGCGCGCGCCGGCGAACAAGGCCGGGGCTTTGCCGTGGTGGCCGGAGAGGTCCGCACGCTCGCGCAGCGCAGTGCGCAAGCCGCCAAGGAGATCAAGGCGTTGATCAACGATTCGGTGGAAAAGGTCCGCTCCGGCACGACACTGGTGGACAGCGCCGGCAGCACCATGACCGAGATCGTCAGCAGCGTTCAGCGGGTGACGGACATCATTGGCGAAGTGCGCGCCGCCACCTCCGAGCAAAGCCAGGGCATTGCCCAGGTCAGCACCGCCATGCACCAGCTTGACCAGATGACGCAGCAGAACTCCGCGCTGGTGGAGGAATCCACCGCCGCGGCGGCCAGCCTGCGCGAGCAGGCCATGAAGCTGACGGACGTGGTGGCGCTGTTCCGCGTGCAGGCAGGCGAGGTACAGCGACCCCGCCCCGCCACGGCGCCCACGCGTGCTGCAGCCCCCGCGGCGCGCGCCGATCCGTGCGGCACTCACAGGCGCCAGTGCGCGCCGTGTAGCGCACGTCATGCGGATGCGCGACCGCACATGAAAAAGCCGCTGGCACGCCAGCGGCTTTTTCATTCAGGCACCTTGGTCGTGGCGCCGGTGGAGCTTCAGTCCGCCTGCTTGCGCAGGAAGGCCGGAATCTCCAGTTCGTCCATGCCGCCCGAAGACAGCGCATCCACGCGCGCCGTGGCCACGGAACGGTTGGTGCGCCAGACGCTCGGCACGGCCATGCTGCCGTAGTCGGCCTGGGCCGCACCGCCCACCATGCCGGCGGAAACTCCGACCGCTGCGCCGGCCATCGGCATCTGGTACGCCACGTTGTCCGTGCCGGTGCGCAGGCTGCCCTGCACCACCTGCATGGGCTGGCGGCGCGCGTTCTGGCGCGACAGGCCCGTGGCCACCACGGTCACGCGGATCTCGTCACCCAGCGTGTCGTCGTATGCCGCGCCGAAGATCACATGCGCGTCCGGCGAGGCGTAGGCGTTGATGGTGTTCATTGCCAGCCGCGATTCGGCCAGCTTGAGGCTGCCCTTGCTTGCGGTGACCAGCACCAGCACGCCCTTGGCGCCCGACAGGTCGATGCCTTCGAGCAGCGGGCAGGCGATGGCCTGCTCGGCCGCGATGCGCGCGCGATCCGGGCCGCTGGCCGTGGCCGTGCCCATCATCGCCTTGCCGGGTTCGCCCATCACGGTGCGCACGTCCTCGAAGTCCACGTTCACCTGGCCGTACTCGTTGATGATCTCGGCGATACCGCCGACCGCGTTCTTGAGCACATCGTTGGCGTGCGCGAAGGCTTCTTCCTGGGTGATGTCATCGCCCAGCACCTCCAGCAGCTTCTCGTTGAGCACGACGATCAGCGAGTCGACGTTGGCTTCGAGCTCGGCCAGCCCATCGTCGGCGTTCTTCATGCGGCGCCCGCCCTCCCAGTCGAAGGGCTTGGTGACCACGCCCACCGTGAGGATGCCCATCTCCTTGGCCACGCGCGCGATCACGGGCGCAGCGCCCGTGCCCGTGCCGCCGCCCATGCCGGCGGTAATGAACAGCATGTGCGAGCCCTGGATGGCCTGCCGGATGTCCTCCTGCGCAGCCTCGGCGGCCTCGCGGCCCTTGTCGGGCTTGCTGCCCGCGCCCAAGCCGCTTGCGCCCAGTTGGATGGTGCGATGCGCCGTGCTGCGGGTGAGCGCCTGCGCGTCGGTGTTGGCCGTGACGAACTCCACGCCCTGCACGTTGCGCGAGATCATGTGCTCGACGGCGTTGCCGCCGCCCCCGCCGACACCGATCACCTTGATCTGCGTGCCCTGGTTGAACTCTTCGGACTCGATCATTTCGATGGTCATGATGGTGCTCCTGAAACTTGGGTTGTGATTTGCAATTGCCGTAGGTTGGTGTTTGTTAGGGGACGGTCATTGCCGTCGGGCGGAGGCGCGGTACTTCGCCATCGCCCGCGGCGCCGCGGCGGCGGACTGGCGCGTGCCATCCAGAGCGGGGGGAAGGTCATGTCAGAAGTTCCCCACGATGAAGTCCTTGAACCGGCCGAACGCGGTCTTCACCGAGCCGCTCTTGGCTGCCACCTTGAAGCCGCGCAGGCGCGCCAGGCGCGCCTCTTCCAGCAGGCCCATGACCGTGGCGGCGCGCGGCTGGGCAATCATGTCGGCCAGCGCGCTGGAGTACTTCGGGATGCCGCGGCGCACGGGCTTGAGGAAGATGTCCTCGCCCAGCTCCACCATGCCCGGCATGACGGAGCTGCCGCCCGTGATCACGATGCCCGAGGACAGCACCTCCTCATAGCCGGACTCGCGGATCACCTGCTGCACCAGCGAGAAGATCTCCTCCACGCGCGGTTCGATCACGCCCGCCAGCGCCTGCTTGGACAGCATGCGCGGGCTGCGGTCGCCCAGGCCCGGCACCTCGACCTGCGCCTCAGGGTCGGCGAGCAACTGCTTGGCGTAGCCGCTCTCCACCTTGATGTCCTCGGCGTCCTTGGTGGGTGTGCGCAGCGCCATCGCGATATCGCTGGTGATCAGGTCGCCCGCGATCGGGATCACCGCCGTGTGGCGGATCGCCCCCCCGGTGAAGATGGCCACATCGGTGGTGCCCGCGCCAATGTCCACCACGGCCACGCCCAGTTCGCGCTCGTCATCGGTAAGGACGGCCTGGCTGCTCGCCAGCGGGTTCAGCATCAGCTGCTCCACTTCCAGGCCGCAGCGGCGCACGCACTTGATGATGTTCTCGGCCGCGCTCTGCGCACCGGTCACGATGTGGATCTTGGCCTCCAGGCGGATGCCGCTCATGCCGATGGGCTCTTTGACATCCTGCCCGTCGATCACGAATTCCTGCGGCTCCACCAGCAGCAGCCGCTGGTCGCTGGAGATGTTGATGGCCTTGGCCGTCTCCACCACGCGCGCCACGTCCGCCGGCGTGACCTCCTTGTCCTTCACGGCCACCATGCCGCTGGAGTTGAGGCCGCGGATATGGCTGCCCGTGATGCCGGTATAGACGCGCTGGATCTTGCAGTCGGCCATCAACTCGGCCTCCTTCAGCGCCTGCTGGATGCTCTGCACCGTGGCGTCGATGTTCACCACCACGCCGCGCTTCAAGCCATTGCTGGGGGCTACGCCCAGGCCGGCCAGCTTCAGCTCGCCCCCGGGCAGCACTTCAGCGACGACTGCCATGACCTTGGCGGTGCCGATGTCCAGCCCCACGACCACGTCTTTGTATTCTCTTGCCATAGTTCTCTGTCCTGCCCTCAGTTGTTCTGCCCCGCCCTGCGCGCATGCGACGCCGCGCGCAGCGCAGCCGCCTTCTGTGCATCCGTACTCACGGTGGTGACGCCGCGCAGGCGCAGCGCATAGCCGCTTTCATGCCGCAAGTCGGCGTACTCCAGCGCATCCACGCGACGCCCCTGCCGCTGCGCCACGTCCGGCAGCGTGTGCACCAAACGCGACACGCGCTGCATCAGCAATTGCGTCGAGCCACTCCCCAGCTCCAGCACCGCCCCGCTGTCCAGCGTGACCCGCCAGCCTCCATTCCCCGTGAGCTGCAACGAGTCGATGCCGGAACCCAGCGGCGCCAACGCGGGCGCCAGCTGGCGGTACATCTGCAGCAACTCCGCGGAGCGCTCGGGCGTGCCCATCAGGCGCGGCAGGTTGTCCTGCTCCAGGTCGCCCGCGTCGGCTTCAAAGACCTCGCCCCGGCTATTGACCAGGGTGTCGCTGCCTTCGGCGCCCCAGTAGGCGACCACGTCGTGCTCCTGCAGCTGCACGCGCAGGCCACTGGGGAACTCGCGGCGCACATAGGCCTGCCGCACCCAGGGCACCTGCTCGAAGGCGCGGCGCGCGGCCTGCAAGTCGATGGTGAAGAAGTTGCCCACGAGTTGCGGCGCAACGTTGGCACGCAGGCTCAACGCGCTGGTGTGCACGAGGTCGCCTTCCACCACGATGCGCCCGATCGAGAACGCGGGATGGCGCAGCAGCCAGCCCCCGCCCACCGCCAGCACGGCCAGGGCGCAGCCCAGGAACAGGACCGTGGCGGTCATGTTCATGAGGCGAACGTCCAGCGGTGCGGGCAGCGTGTTGTTCATACCGGCTCCCGTCCTCCTGCCGCACCGGCCCGGCCCTGCAGCGCGTCCAGCGACGCGCTCGCCAGGATGCGCAGGCACAGGTCGGGGTAGCTGACGCCGCTGGCATTGGCCGACATCGGCACCAGCGAGTGGCCGGTCATGCCGGGCGAGGTGTTGATTTCCAGCAGGAAGGGCTTGCGATCGCTCGCGCGGATCATGATGTCGGCGCGCGCCCAGCCGCGGCAACCCAGCGTACGGTAAGCCTGCACGACGATGCGCTGGATCTCGCGCTCATCGGCCTCGGGCAGACCGCTCGGGCAGTGGTACTGCGTGACGTCGGTGAAGTACTTGTTCTGGTAGTCGTAGTTGCCCTGGGGCGCCTCGATGCGGATCACCGGCAGCGCGCGCGCCTCGGCGCCTTGGCCCAGTATGGGACAGGTGGTCTCGTCACCATCGATGAACTGCTCGCACAGCACCTCGGGGTCATGCTGCGCGGCCAGCCGATATGCCTGTTCGCACTGCCCCAGCGAAGTGACCTTGGTCAGGCCGATGGTGGAGCCCTCGCGCGAGGGCTTGACGATCATCGGCGCGCCCAGCTCCTGGAATGCCTGGGCCGTCTCCGCACTGCTGGACACCAGGCGCCAGTCTGGCGTGGGCAAGCCGTCCGCGCGCCAGATGCGCTTGGTCATGATCTTGTCCATGGCGATGCTGGACGCCATCACGCCGGGACCGGTGTACGGAATGCCCAGCAGCTCCAGCGCGCCCTGCACCGTACCGTCCTCGCCATGGCGGCCGTGCAGCGCGATGAAGCAGCGGCTGTAGCCGTGGGCCTTGAGCTCCGACAGATCACTGTGCGCGGGGTCGAACGCATGCGCGTCCACGCCACGCGAGCGCAGCGCCTGCAGCACGCCGCCGCCCGACATCAGCGACACCTCACGCTCGGCCGACGTGCCCCCCATGAGCACGGCCACTTTGCCCAGCGCCTTCACATCAATCTTGAGGTCATTTTGGCTCATTGCGCCCGTCCTTCCTGCGCTAGCAGCTCATTTTTTTGTAGCAAATCAACCACCTTGGCGGGTACGCCACCGATCGAGCCCGCCCCCATGCACAGCACCACATCGCCATCCCGGGCGCCCGCGGCAATGCGCTGCGGCATGTCGGCCACGTTGTCGATGAACACCGGCTCCACCGTGCCGGCCACGCGCAGTGCGCGCGCCAGCGACCGGCCGTCGGCCGCCACGATGGGAGCCTCGCCCGCGGCATAGACCTCGGTCAGCAGCACCGCGTCGGCTGTGCCCAGCACCTTGACGAAGTCCTCGAAGCAGTCGCGCGTGCGGCTGTAGCGGTGCGGCTGGAAGGCCAGCACCAGGCGCCGCCCCGGATACGCCCCGCGCGCGGCCGCAAGCGTGGCCGCCATCTCCACCGGGTGGTGCCCGTAGTCCTCGATGAGCGTGAAGTGCCCCCCACCCTGCGCGGGCAGGTCGCCGTGGCGCTGGAAGCGCCGACCCACCCCGGTGAAACCAGCGAGTGCGCGCAGCAGGGCGTCGTCGGGCACGTTCAGCTCGGCCGCCACGGCGATCACCGCCAGGGCGTTGAGCACGTTGTGCTCGCCGGCCAGGTTGAGCACGACCTGCAGGTCCGGCAGCGTCACGCCGTTGCGCCGCTGCACGGTGAAATGCATCTGCGTGCCCACGGCACGCACATCCACGGCGCGCACCTCGGCATCCTCGGACAGGCCGTAGCTCGTCACCGGGCAGGTCACCAGCGGCAGGATGTCGCGCACCGCCGGGTTGTCGATGCACAGGATGGCCGTGCCGTAAAACGGCATACGGTGCAGGAAGTCCACGAACGCCTGCTTGAGCCGGCCGAAGTCGTGGCCGTAGGTCTCCATGTGATCGGCATCGATGTTGGTGACCACGGCCATCACAGGCAGCAGGTTGAGGAACGAGCCATCCGACTCGTCGGCCTCGACCACGATGTACTCGCCCTGGCCGAGCTTGGCATTGGTGCCCGCGCTGTTCAGCCGCCCGCCGATCACGAAGGTCGGGTCCAGCCCCGCCTCCCCCAGCACGCTGGCCACCAGGCTGGTGGTGGTGGTCTTGCCGTGTGCGCCGGCAATGGCGATGCCCTTGCGCAGGCGCATCAGCTCGGTCAGCATCAACGCGCGCGGCACCACGGGTATCTTGCGCTCACGCGCGGCCAGCACCTCGGGGTTGTCGGCCTGCACAGCGGTGGAGGTCACGACGGCGTCCGCACCAGCGATGTGCGCCGCCGCGTGGCCCACATGGGTGGCCACGCCCAGTGACTGCAGGCGGCGCAGCGTGGGGCTGTCGGCCAGGTCGGAGCCGGAAACCACATAGCCCAGGTTGTGCAACACCTCGGCAATGCCGCACATGCCGGAGCCGCCGATGCCGACGAAGTGGATGTGGCGAATGGCCTGCTTCATCGTGCCAGCCTTTCACATGCCGCGACGATGTCGCGGGTTGCGTTGATCTTTCGCATCGTGCGTGCCTTTTGCGCCTTGGCCAGCAGGTCCTGGCGCTTCATGTTCTGCAGCATCTCGGCCAGGCCGTGGGCGGTCAGGTCGGCCTGCTGCACCAGCCAGCCCCCGCCCACCTTCACCAGGTACTGCGCGTTGGTGGTCTGGTGGTCGTCCACCGCGTGCGGGAATGGCACGAAGACCGCCGCAGCCCCCACGGCCGCAATCTCCGTCACCGTGCTGGCGCCCGCGCGGCACAGCACCAGGTCCGCTTCGGCGAACGCGGCCGCGGTGTCCTCGATGAACGGCGTGAGCGTGGCCTCGACGCCCGCCGCCGCGTAGCTGCGGCGCAGGGCCTCGATTTGGGACTCTCCGCTCTGGTGGGTGACGATGGGTCGGTCCTGCTCATGGATCCATGCCAGCGCCTGGGGCACGATGTCGTTGAGCGCCTTGGCGCCCAGACTGCCGCCCACCACCAGCAGGCGCAGCGGACCTTCGCGCCCGGCAAGGCGCCGCTCGGGACGGGGCTGGCGCGTAAAGGCGCGCCGCATGGGGTTGCCCACCCACTGCGCATCGGGCAGCACATTGGGAAAGGCCGTGTAGACCCGCGTGGCCAGCCGCGACAGCAGCTTGTTGGCCATGCCGGGCACGGAGTTCTGCTCGTGCAGCAGCAGCGGCTTGCGCGCCAGGCGCGCGGCAATGCCGCCAGGGAAGGTGACGTACCCGCCCAGGCCGATCACCACGTCCGGCTGCAGCCGACGCACGACCGCGCGCGCCTGCAGGCATGCGCGCGCCAGCCGCAGCGGCAAGGCCAGCAGCGTCTTCAGGCCCTTGCCGCGCACGCCGGAGAAATCGATGGGCTCGAACGCAAAACCGCGCGGCGGCACCAGGCGCTCTTCCATGCTGCCGGGCGTGCCCAGCCAATGCACCTGCCAGCCACGTTCGCGCAGCGCCTCGGCCAGTGCCAGGCCAGGAAAGATATGTCCACCCGTTCCACCGGCCATGACCAGCGCCGTGCGTTGGCGCGCGGGAAGGGAGTGCGCAGAGCGCTCCAGGACCTGCGTCGCGGGAAAGTTGGACTGAACGCCCTCGCGCCGTCCGGCCCGCGCGCGCGCGGATCGCCCACGGCGGGGGTGCTGGCTGTGGCCGAAACGTGACGTCATGTCGGCGCTCCTGGTGCGCGGCGCGCGCGCAGGGGCATGGCAAGCCGGCAGTACCGACGCACTGCCACCAGCCCGAGGTGGTGAATAAGGTTCCTCATGCACGGCCTCCGCGCATGAGCAGCTTGTTTTCGTAATCCACACGCAGGACCACCGCGATGGCGACCAGGTTCATCAGGATGGCCGATCCGCCAAAGCTCATCAGCGGCAGCGTCAGCCCCTTGGTGGGCAGCGCCCCCAGGTTCACTCCCATGTTGATGAAGGCCTGAAAGCCCACCCATATCGCCACGCCCTGGGCTACGAGGCCCGAGAACACGCGGTCCAGCGCGATGGCCTGGCGGCCGATGTGCATGATGCGCCGCGTCATCCACAGGAAGGCGACGATCAGCGTGAGCACACCCACCAGGCCAAATTCTTCGCCGATCACCGCCAGCAGGAAGTCGGTATGCGCCTCGGGCAGCCAGTGCAGCTTCTCGACGCTGCCACCCAGCCCCACACCGAAGATCTCGCCGCGGCCAATGGCGATCAGCGCATGCGAGAGCTGGTAGCCCTTGCCCAGGGCATGTTGCTCGCTGAACGGATCGAGGTAGGCAAACACGCGCTCGCGGCGCCAGGGTGAGCTGGCGATCATGATGGCGAAGGCCGCCACCAGCACACCCGCAATCAGGAAGAACATGCGCGCGTTCACGCCCCCCAGGAACAGGATGCCCATGGCGATCACCGCGATCACCATGAAGGCGCCCATGTCGGGCTCTGCCAGCAGCAGCGCACCCACCACCGCCACGGCGGCGGCCATGGGCAGCACGGCGCGAAAGAACCGCTCCTTGACCTCCATCTTGCGCACCATGTAGTCCGATGCGTAGATCAGCACCGCGAACTTCGCCAGCTCGGACGGCTGGAAGTTCATGAACCCCAGGCTGAGCCAGCGCCGCGCGCCGTTCACCATGGTGCCCACGTGCGGGATCAGCACCGCGATCAATAGCACGATGGAGGCCACGAACAACCACGGCGCCATGCGCTCCCAAGTGTCCATCGATACCTGGAACGCGATCAGTGCCGCGACGAACCCCACGCCGATGGCAATCGCGTGGCGCAGCAGGAAGTGCGTGGGCGCGATGTTGCCAAAGCGCGGGTTGTCCGGCATGGCGATCGAGGCCGAATACACCATCACCACGCTGAAGGCCAGCAGCAGGACCACCACCCACAACAGCGCCTGGTCGAAGCCCAGCACGCGTGCGGGCGTGGCGGCCGTGCGACGGTATTCGGTGCCGCCCACGCGCACGGGCAGGACGTCGGCGTTTGCGGCCGGCGCGGCACCCGCCCAGGCCCGCATGCGCTGCCACAACGAGGGACGGGAAGCGGCGGTCGCGGCGGTCATGCCGTCCCTCCTTCCAGCGTCTGGCCGGCGTCTTCGGCCAGCGCCTGCACGGCTTCGCAGAAAACGCGAGCGCGGTGCGCGTAATTGTCGAACATGTCCAGGCTGGCGCAGGCGGGCGACAGCAGCACGGCGTCGCCCACATGGGCGCGCTGTGTGGCCAACTGCACGGCCTCGGGCAGCGTGGCGGCGTCCTGCAGCGGCACGCCGCAGCCCTGCAGCGCGGCGCGGATCTGCGGCGCGTCGCGCCCGATCAACACCACCGCGCGCGCATAGCGCGCCACGGGCGCGGCCAGCGGCGAGAAGTCCTGACCCTTGCCGTCGCCACCCAGGATCACCACCAGGCGCCGGTCGGCGCCCAGCCCGGTCAGCGCAGCCACCGTGGCGCCCACGTTGGTGCCCTTGCTGTCGTCGAAGTACTCCACCTCGTGCACGATGCCCACGGACTCCACGCGGTGCGGCTCACCGCGGTATTCGCGCAGGCCGTAGAGCATGGGCGCGAGCGGGCAGCCCGCAGCCTGGGCCAACGCCAGCGCAGCCAGGGCATTGATGGCGTTGTGCCGCCCGCGGATGCGCAGCGCGTCGGCGGGCATCAGGCGCTGGATGTGCAGCTCGGCGTCCTGCGCCTTGCCGCGCTTGGCCGTTTCGTCCGCCTCGTGTGCACGCACCAGCCAGGCCATGCCGCTGACCACCTCGATGCCGAAGTCCCCCGGGCGCTGCGGCATGTCACCACCGAAGGTCACGTGTGCGCGCAACTGGGGCTTTTGCAGCTTCACGCGCACTGGCGGCGGCAGCAGGGCCATGACTTCCGCGTCCTCGCGGTTGAGCACCATGAGGCCGGTTTCGCCGAAGATGCGCCCCTTGGCCTGTGCGTAGGCCTGCAGGCTGCCGTGCCAGTCCAGGTGGTCCTGCGTGATGTTGAGCACGGCCGCGGCCGTGGGCTCGAAGCCCTGCACGCCATCGAGCTGAAAGCTCGACAGCTCCAGCACCCACACCTCGGGCAGCGTGCCCGCGTCGATGTGCTGCGCCAGCGTATCCAGCAGCGTGGGGCCGATGTTGCCGGCCACCGCCACGCGCTTGTCCGCGCACTCCACCAGCAGCCCCGTGAGCGAGGTCACGGTGGTTTTGCCATTGGTGCCGGTGATGGCCAGCACCGCGGGCGCATAGCCCTGACCGGCGCGCAGCTCGCGCAGCGCCTGCGCATACAAGCCCAATTCGCCTTCCACGCTTATCTGGCACGCGCGAGCAGCTATAACAACAGGAGCAATCTCATTCGGACTCAGACCTGGCGAGCGGTATACCGCGTGCAGCGCGCGCCCCTGCACCAGGGTCTCATCGAAGGCGCCGGCGATGAACTCCACCTGCGGCAGTTCTGCGCGCAGCACCGCCAGCTGCGGCGGACTGCTGCGCGTGTCGGCCACGGTGACCTGCGCACCACAGCGCACACACCAGCGCGCCATGGCCAGGCCCGAGGCGCCCAGGCCCAGCACCAGCACCTGCTTGCCGGCAAGCGCGGGCGGCGCCTGCGGGGCCTCCTCGGACGCGACGGCAGGTTCCTCAACGGCGTGGTCCGCAGCCGGAGAAACGGGTGTGTCTTCAGCAGACGCGCCAGCGCCACCGTCCGCCGGAGCCGCGTCGGCAAAGATGCGCGCCACGAACTCGGCCGCGGCGGCCGCGGCTGACACCGCGGGTGCGGTGTAGTCATAGCGCGCCGCTGCATCTTGCGCGGGCGCTGGCAAGGGCGATAGATCCTGCGGCGGACTGTCGTGCGCCGCATCCTGCGGCAACGCGTCGTCCCGCTCCCCGGGCGTGGGCGTGGACGGGGGCGCCGGGGGCACAGTCGTCGCTGCGGCGCCGAATGCGTCGGGGTGCAGGGGATCGTGGTGGCCAGTGTTCATCGCAGCTTCAGCGTGGTCAGACCCACGAGGCACAACAGCATGGTGATGATCCAAAAGCGCACGACGACCTGCGTCTCCTTCCAGCCGCTCTTCTCAAAGTGGTGGTGCAGCGGCGCCATCTTGAGGAGGCGCCGGCCCTCGCCATACTTGCGCTTGGTGTACTTGAACCAGGTCACCTGCAGCATCACCGAAAGCGCTTCCACCACGAAGATGCCGCCCATGATGGCCAGCACGATCTCCTGGCGCACGATGACCGCGATCGTGCCCAGCGCAGCGCCCAAAGCCAGCGCGCCGACGTCGCCCATGAAAACCTGGGCGGGGTGGGTGTTGAACCACAGGAAGGCGAGGCCCGCGCCCGCCATGGCGGCGCAGAAGATCAACAGCTCGCCCGAGCCGGCGATATAAGGAAACAGCAGGTATTTCGCATAGCCCGCGTTACCGGTCACGTAGGCGAAGATGCCCAGCGAGGCGCCCACCATGATCACGGGCATGATGGCCAGGCCGTCCAGGCCGTCGGTCAGGTTCACGGCGTTGCTGGAGCCCACGATCACCAGGTAGGTCAGGATCACGAAGCCCAGCACCCCCAGCGGGTAGCTCACTTCCTTGAAGAACGGCACCAGCAGGCCTGCCTTGGGCGGCAGGTCCATCAAAAAGCCGGACTGCACCCAGGTGATGAACAGCTCGAACACCCGCGTGTTGGAGTTCTCGGAAATGCTGAACACCAAGTACAGCGCGGCCAGCAGCCCGATCACCGATTGCCAGAAATACTTCTCGCGCGAACGCATGCCCTCGGGGTCCTTGTTGACCACCTTGCGCCAGTCGTCTACCCAGCCAATGGCGCCAAACCCCAGCGTCACGGCCAGCACGATCCACACGAAACGGTTGGACAGGTCGAACCACAGCAGCGTGGAGATGGCAATGGAGCCCAGAATCAACACGCCGCCCATGGTGGGCGTGCCGCTCTTGGACAGGTGCGTCTGCATGGCGTAGCTGCGGATGGGCTGGCCGATCTTCAGCGCCGTGAGCATGCGAATGACCCTGGGGCCCGCAATCAGGCCGATGAGCAGCGCCGTCAACGCTGCCATTACCGCGCGGAAAGTGAGGTACTGAAACACGCGCAGAAAACTGAATTCGGGAGACAGGCCCTGCAGCCATTGCGCCAGCATTACAAGCATGCAGCCCCCTCTTGCCCGGCAGCGGCGGCAACGATGACGCCCGCAGCGCCGCCCTCATGCAAGGCCTGTAGCGCCTGCACGACCTGTTCCATCTTCATGAATCGCGATCCCTTCACCAGCACGCTGCCCACGGCGGGCAGGGCCTGCACCACCGCGGCCTGCAGCGCAGCCATGTCCTTGAAATGCCGTGCCGTCGGCCCGCAGGCCTGCACGGCGTGGGCGCTTAGGTCGCCCAGCGCAAACAGCTGCTCGATGCCGCGCGCACGGGCGTGCGCGCCGGCCTCGGCGTGGAACTGCGGCCCCTGGTCGCCCACCTCGCCCATGTCCCCCAGCACCAGCAGGCGCGGGCCAGGCAGTGCGGCCAACACCTCGATGGCCGCATGCACCGAGTCGGGGTTGGCGTTGTAGCTGTCGTCCACCACCGTGATGGAACGCCCCCCGCAACGCACGGCCAGCGCCCGCGAGCGCCCGTTGACCGGCGCGAAAGCCGCCAGCCCTTGCGCAATGCTCGCCAGAGGCACCCCCGCGGCCAGCGCGCAGGCCGTGGCGGCCAGGGCATTGGTGACGTTGTGGCGCCCTGCGATGGCCAGCCGCGTATCGAATGCGCCGTTGGGGGTGTCGATGCGCACCTGCCATGCGCCGTCGCCCCATTGCGCTGCGGCGCAGCGCACCTCGCCCGCGGCCTCGCCAAAGGTCAGGCAGTGCCGCGTGTCGGCCAGCTCGCGCCACAAGGGCGTGAAGGCATCTGCCGCCGGGAACACAGCCGTGCCATCGGCCGTCAGGGCAGACAGCACGCTGCCGTTCTCGCGCGCCACGGCCTCCACCGTGTGCATGAATTCCAGGTGCTCGCGCTGGGCGTTGTTGACCAGGGCCACGGTGGGCCGGGCAATGTCCGCCAGATTCGCGATCTCGCCGGGATGGTTCATGCCCAACTCGACCACCGCAGCCTCGTGGCCCGGCCGCAGGCGCAGCAGCGTGAGGGGCACGCCCACGTCGTTATTGAAGTTGCCCTGCGTGGCCAGCGCGGCGTCGCCTTTCCAGGCCCGCAGCACCGCCGCGATCATTTGCGTGACCGTGGTCTTGCCGTTGCTGCCGGTCACGGCGATCAGCGGCAGATCCCGCTGCGCGCGCCAGCCAGCGGCTAGCGCTCCCAGGGCGGCCAGGGTGTCGGGGACCTCGATGCCGGGCAGACCGGCGTCGGCCAGGCCCGCATGCGCAATGGCCGCCGCGGCGCCGGCCGCTCGCGCCTGGGACAGGAACTGGTGCGCATCGAAACGCTCACCCTTGAGCGCCACGAACAGGTCACCTGCGGCCAGCGTGCGGGTATCGGTGTGCACGCGCGCGAGCGGCGTGGCACCTTCGCCGATCAGTCGCGCACCAGGAATGCGGGCGCGCAGCAGATCAAACGCCTGTTGCAGCGTCATCATGGGGGAGTTGTTCTGGTGGTGGCTCATGCCACGCCTCCTCGGCGCGCGAGCGCTGCACGCGCGTGCGCCATGTCGGAGAACGGCACACGCTGGCCCGCCGTCTCCTGATAGTCCTCATGGCCCTTGCCGGCAATCAGCACCACATCGTTGGCGCCGGCCTCGGCCAGCGCTTGCGCGATGGCCGCGGCGCGGTCGACCTCGGCACGCACGCTGGTGCCTGCAATCGTGCCCAGCAGGATCTGGTGGATGATGGATTGCGGCTCCTCACCCCGCGGGTTATCGCTGGTGACGATGACCTCGTCGGCCTCGCGCTGTGCCACGGCTCCCATCAGCGGACGCTTGCCGGCGTCGCGGTTGCCACCGCAGCCGAACACGCACCACAGCCGCCCTCCGCGCTGCGCCGCCACGGGCTTGAGCGCGGCCAGCGCCTGGTGCAGCGCATCGGGCGTGTGGGCATAGTCCACAGCCACCAGCGGCTGGCCAGCGGCCGCCAACTGCTCCATGCGCCCGGGCACGGGCCGCAGGCGCGCACAGGCCTGGAGCGCCTGCGCCAGGGGCACCCCCAGCGCACGCATGCCTGCAATCACGCCCAGCAGGTTGGACACGTTGTACAGGCCGATGACCTGGGTTTGCAGCACCTCGGTATGCGCGCCTTCGGCCACCGTGAAGGCCAGGCCGGCACCCGTGTGCACGATGTGCTTGGCCTGCAGGCGGGCGGGGCCCTGCAGGGAGACGCTCCACAGATCCAGGTCACTGCCCTGCAGCTCGGCATGCAGAGCGGCGCCCTGCGGGTCGTCCACATTGACTACGGATGCGCGCAGCCCCGGCCAGTCGAACAGTGCGCGCTTGGCTTGCCAGTAGGCGGCCATGCCCGGGTGGTAGTCCAGGTGGTCCTGCGTGAAGTTGGTGAACAGCGCCACGTGAATGCGTGTGCCGTCCAGGCGGTGCTCGGCCAGGCCGATAGACGATGCCTCGATGGCGCAGGCGCGATGGCCCGCTTCCGCAAACTGCGCGAAGGCGCGCTGCAGGCGCACCGGGTCGGGGGTCGTCATGCCCGTGGTCTGCAACGCTGGCGGCACGCCCATACCCAAAGTACCCACCAGCGCGCATCCAGCAAGCGCTGGCAGCTCTTTTTTTGATAGCTGATTGAGCGCATCCGCCAGCCACCAGGCCGTGCTGGTCTTGCCGTTGGTGCCGGTCACGGCCAACACCTGCAGGCGCTGGGTAGGGTGGCCGAACCACTCGGAGGCAATCATGCCGGTCGCGGCCTTGAGGCCGCGCAGCGCCGCGATGTGGTCTCCCGCGAGGGCGAAGGGCTCCACGCCCTCGCACTCCACCAGGCAGGCGGCAGCGCCGCGCGCCACGGCGTCGCCCACGTGGGCGCGCCCGTCCGTGGCCGCGCCGGGCCACGCGATGAACCCATCGCCCGGCTGGATCAGGCGGCTGTCCGTCTGCAGCGTACCCGTGACGCGCTGGCGCAGCCAGTCCACGGCCTCCTGCAGGGTGGTGAGCGTGTGCAGTGCGTTCACAGCGATTCCTCCACACCGTTGGAGACGATGAGCGGCTTGACAGCCATGTCGGGCGCCACGCCCATCATGCGCAGGGTCTGCTGCACCACTTCACTGAACACCGGCGCCGCGACCGCACCGCCGTAGATCACGCCGTTGCTGGGCTCGTCGACCATCACGGCCACGATGATGCGCGGTTGGTCGATGGGCGCAAGCCCGGTGAACCAGGCGCGGTACTTGCCCGAGGCGTAGCTCTTGCCCACCTGCTTGCGCGCCGTGCCGGACTTGCCGCCCACGGAATAGCCCACCGTCTGCGCCTTCTGGCCCGTGCCGCCGGGCCCCGCGGCCATCTGCAGCATCTTGCGCACCTGGTTGGCGGTGCGTTCGGAGAACACGGGCACGCCCACGGGCGCTTCGTGGGTCTTCAGCATGGTGGCGGGAATCACCTTGCCGCCGTTGGAAAACACGGTATAGGAGCGCGCCATCTGGAACAGGCTGGCCGACAGCCCGTAGCCGTAGGACATGGTGGCCTGCTCGATGGGCCGCCAGCTCTTGTAGGGGCGCAGCCGCCCGCTCGCCACCCCCGGAAAGGCGATCTGCGGCTTTTGCCCGAAGCCGACGGCAGAGAAGGTTTCCCACATTTCCTGCGCCGGCAGCTGCATCGCGATCTTCGTGGTACCCACGTTGCTGGACTTCTGGATCACGCCCTCCACGGTCAACAGCCCGTAGTTGTGCGTATCGCTGATCGTCGAGCCGGTGATGGTCAAGCGGCCTGGCGTGGTGTCCACGCTGGTTTCGGGCTTGAAGCGGCCGCTCTCCAGCGCCAGCCCCACCGTGATGGGCTTGATGGTGGAGCCGGGTTCGAACACGTCGGTGAGCGCGCGGTTGCGCAGTTGCTCGCCCGTCAGGTTCTGGCGCTTGTCGGGCACATAGCTGGGGTAGTTGGCCAAGGCCAGCACCTCGCCCGTGCGCGCATCCAGCACCACCACGCTGCCGGCCTTGGCCTTGTGCGCCTGCACGGTGTCGCGCAACTTCTGGTAGGCGAAGAACTGCACCTTGCTGTCGATGGACAGCTGCATGTCCTTGCCATCCACGGGCGGCACTTCGGCGCCTACGCCCTCCACCACGCGGCCCAGGCGATCCTTGATCACGCGGCGCGACCCCGGCTTGCCCGCCAGATCCTTGTCGAAGGCCAACTCCATGCCTTCCTGACCGTGGTCTTCCACGTTCGTGAAGCCCACCACGTGCGCGGCGGCTTCGCCCTCGGGATACTGGCGCTTGTATTCCTTGCGCAGGTAGATGCCCTTCAGCCCCAGGGCGGTGACCTGCTGGCCCACGTCCCAGTCGAGCTGGCGCTTGATCCAGACGAAGGTCTTGTCCTCGTCGGCCAGCTTGCCCTGCAGCGTGGACAGCGGCATGTCCATGAGACGCGCCAGGTCCTTGAGCTTGGCGCGCACCTCGGGTTTGGCCATTTCCACATCTTCAGGGATGGCCCAGATGCTGGCCGCCGGAACGCTGGAAGCGAGGATGAGGCCATTGCGGTCGAGGATGCGGCCCCGGTTGGCCGGCAGCTCCAGCGTGCGCGCAAAACGTACCTCGCCCTGGCGCTGAAAGAAGTCGTTGCCAATCACCTGCACGTAGGCGGCGCGCCCCGCCAGGCCCACGAAACCCAGCGCCACCAGGGCGACGATGAACTTGCTGCGCCAGACAGGTGTCTTGCTGGCCAGCAGAGGGCTGGAGGTGTAGTTGACGCTGCGGCTGCTCACGGCGCGCGCCCCTCGCCAGCTGGCACGACGACGTTACCGCCGTCGGTCACGTATTCGGTAATGGCCGGCGTGGCGGTACGCATCTGCAGCCGGTCGCGCGCCAGGCGCTCCACGCGCAGCGGCGTGGCCTGCGCGCGCTTTTCCACCTGCAGACGCTGGTGCTCGGTCTCCAGGCGGCGCGACTCAGCCACCGCGCGATCGAGTTCGGTGAACAGCCTTCGCGACTGGTATTGCGTATGCACGAGGTATAGCGCGCTGGCCATCACCGCCAGCAGCAGCACAAGGCTGATGCGCGTCATCGCCCGCCTCCCGCGTGCCCTGCAACGCTCGAAGGACTGTGCCGCGGAGCGAGCGCGCCCCGTGCATGCGCGTGCAGCGTGGCCACATGGCGCATCCGCGCGTCGCTCATGCGGGCACCTCCGTGCGTTCCGCCACGCGCATCACGGCGCTGCGCGCACGCGCGTTGGCGGCCACCTCGTCCGTGCTTGGCTTGATGCGCTCCAGCGCCTTGAGCCGCATCGGCTGGGGCGGCGCGAACGGCGCACGGCGGTCGTAGACCTCCTTGGAGTGCTGTGCGATGAACTGCTTGACGATGCGGTCTTCCAGCGAGTGGAAGCTGATGACCACCAGCCGGCCACCGGGCCGCAGCACATGCAGGCTACCCTCTAGCGCATGCTGCAGCTCCTCAAGCTCGGCGTTGATGAAAATCCGAAGAGCCTGAAATGTGCGCGTTGCAGGGTTCTGGCCCGGCTCGCGGGTCTTGACCGCGCCAGCCACGATGTCGGCCAGTTCGGCGGTGCTTGCAATGGGGCCGCGTTCCGTGCGCCGAGCAACAATCGCCTTTGCAATGGGGCCAGCAAACCGTTCTTCACCGTAGTCACGTATCACCTCCGCAATCTGTGCCGCTTCGGCATCTGCCAGCCACTCGGCCACGCTCTGGCCACGCGTGGTGTCCATGCGCATGTCCAGCGGACCATCGAAACGAAAACTGAACCCGCGCTGGGGGTCGTCGATCTGCGGGGAGCTCACGCCCAGGTCCAGCAGCACACCGGACACGCTGGCGGCGGGCAGTTCCCCGAGATGGCTGAACCCCTGGTGCCGAATGGAAAAGCGCGCATCCGTGATGCGCGCCGCTGCTTGAATGGCTTCGGTGTCCTTGTCGAACGCCACCAGGCGGCCTTGCGGCCCCAACCGCTGCAGGATGAGCCGCGAATGCCCTCCCCTGCCAAAGGTGCCGTCCACGAAGGTGCCCGCAGGCGCATCGCCCTCGCCCAGCAAGGCGTGCACCGCCTCGTCGAGCAGGACCGTGGTGTGTTGCAGGGGCTGGTTCACACGCGGCCCCTAGAAAGAGAAATCCTTGAAGACATCGGGCATCTCGGCCTGCATGGCCGCGGCTTCCTTGGCCTCGTAGGTGGCCTTGTCCCACAGCTCGAAGTGGTTGCCCATGCCCAGCAGGATGGCGTCCTTGGACAGGCCGGCCGCCTCGCGCAATTCGGGCGAGACCAGCACCCGGCCGGTGCCGTCCATCTCCACGTCCATCGCGTTGCCGAGGAAGATGCGCTTCCACCATTGCGCGGACATGGGCAGCTGGGCAATGCGCTCGCGGAACTTCTCCCACTCGGGACGGGGGAAGACCATCAGGCAGCCATCGGGGTGCTTGGTGAGGGTGAGCTGGCCGCCCGCCTGCGCCGTGAGGGCGTCACGATGCCGGGTCGGCACGGACAGCCGCCCCTTTGCATCCAGACTCAGCGATGACGCCCCTTGAAACACCGATGGAACCCCTTGCCCGCTACTGCCGCTTTCCACCCCGAGAGAGGGTACAAAGGGCACTTTTCACCACTTAATTGCACTTTTTTGCACTGTAGCAGGAAAAGAACACCAGGCAAGAGGCGCCGCAACAAAATTTTGCAATGAAATCAAGGACTTAGCGCCGATTTCCAAGGTGAGAATCGGGCAAATGTCCTTATTGATTAAGCACTTAGCTGTAGGTATGCAAGTGGTTTATGAAGGCTTGACGTCCCACGCAACCAGGCATCACAGGATGTATCGGGACAAGTCTTCGTCCTGGCTCAGCGACTGCAGCCGTGCATTCACGTAGCCGGCATCCACCACCACGGTCTGCCCCGAGAGGCGCGTGGCGTCATAACTCACCTCGTCCAGCAGCCGCTCCATCACCGTGGACAGGCGGCGCGCGCCGATGTTTTCGGTGCGCTCGTTCACCTCGAAGGCAATGTGGGCCAGGCGGGTGATGCCCTCGGGCGTGAAATCCAGGGTGACGCCTTCCGTCTCCAGCAGCGCCTGGTACTGCTTGACCAGCGACGCGTGGGTCTGCGTGAGGATGGCTTCGAAGTCCTGTACAGACAGCGAGGTGAGTTCCACGCGTATCGGGAAGCGCCCCTGCAGCTCGGGGATCAGGTCGCTCGGCTTGGCGAGGTGGAACGCCCCCGAGGCGATGAACAGGATGTGGTCGGTCTTGACCATGCCGTACTTGGTGGACACCGTGGTGCCTTCCACGAGCGGCAGCAGGTCGCGCTGCACGCCCTGGCGCGAGACGTCGGCGCCGCCGGCCTCCTGGCGCGACGCGACCTTGTCGATCTCGTCGATGAAAACAATACCGTTCTGCTCGGCGTTGGCCAGCGCCCGCGTCTTGACCTCTTCCTCATTGACCAGCTTGGCGGCCTCTTCCTCGACCAGCAGCTTCATGGCCTCGGCGATCTTGAGCTTGCGCGCGCGACGCCGCTCCTGGCCCATCTGGCTGAACATGCCACGCAACTGCTCGGTCATCTCCTCCATGCCGGCCGGGCTCATGATTTCGAACTGCGGCCGCGCATCCGCCAGGTCGATCTCGATCTCCTTGTCGGCCAGCTGGCCCTCGCGCAGCTTCTTGCGGAACACCTGGCGGGCCGTGCTGTCACCCGCGGGCTCGCCGGTGCGCGCGGTATCGACGCTGGCACCGCGCGCCGGAGGAATGAGCACGTCCAGGATGCGGTCCTCGGCGGCGTCTTCGGCACGCACGCGCACCTTTTTCATGTCGGCTTCGCGCGTCTGTTTCACGGCCACTTCCACCAGATCGCGGACGATGGAATCCACGTCCTTGCCCACGTAGCCCACCTCGGTGAACTTGGTGGCCTCGACCTTGATGAACGGCGCGTCCGCCAGGCGCGCCAGGCGCCGCGCGATCTCGGTCTTGCCCACGCCCGTGGGGCCGATCATGAGGATGTTCTTGGGCGTGATCTCGTGCCGCAGGCTGGCGTCCACCTGCTGGCGGCGCCAGCGGTTGCGCAGCGCAATGGCCACGGCGCGCTTGGCGCCGTTCTGGCCGACGATGTGGCGGTCGAGTTCGGAGACGATTTCCTGGGGAGTCATGGAGGACATGCTGCAGCCTGCCTGTCTTTATGAGTCAAAGGAGCCGCTAGCGCTTGATAGACAAGCGCAAACAGCTACAAAAAAGATAGCCCACCACACGACGCCTACAGCGTCTCGATGGTGTGGTGCATGTTGGTGTAGATGCACAGCTCGCCCGCGATCTCCAGCGACTTCTTGACGATCTCGGCCGCGGGCAGGTCGGTGTTGCTCAAGAGCGCCTTGGCGGCCGAGTGGGCGTAGGCGCCGCCCGAGCCGATGGCGATGATGCCCTGCTCGGGCTCCAGCACGTCGCCGTTGCCGGTGATGATGAGGGACGCGGAATGGTCCGCCACGGCCAGCATGGCCTCCAGGCGGCGCAGCACGCGGTCGGTACGCCAATCCTTGGTGAGTTCGATGGCCGCGCGCGTCAGTTGGCCCTGGTGCTTTTCCAGCTTGGCCTCGAAACGCTCAAACAGCGTGAACGCATCGGCCGTGGCGCCGGCAAAGCCTGCCAGGACCCGCCCCTGGTAGAGCTTGCGCACCTTGCGCGCCGTGCCCTTGACAACGATGTTGCCCAGGGTGACCTGTCCGTCGCCGCCAAGGGCGACCTGGATGCCGTCTGCCGTCTGGCGCCGGACGCTGAGGATGGTGGTGCCGTGGTACTGTTCCATAGCTGGTGCATATGGGGGCGCTGCGCCGCCTTGCAAGCACGGCAGAGCACCTTCTCGGCAACGGCCTCGGAGTAGCAAATAGCCGGTGCGGCCTCAGTTCTTGCGAGGCACCACCCAGGCGTGCTCGTTCACGCCGATCACGTTGAAGAACACGGCGACCAACCGGTGCAGGTTGGTGAACTGCACCACATGCCCTTGCGCCTGCTGGGTGGCCGCCCAGTTCAGCACCGAGCCCACGGCAGCGAAATCGATGCGGATCAGCCGGTCGCAGGCCACGTTCAGCGGCACACCGGGGCGCACGAGAGGCTCCAGCGGCTCCAGGACGGAGGCCGCATCCCCCTCGATGTGGCCTTCGAGCGTGGCGGCAGGCCCCTCGTCCACGCCGCCCGGCTGCGACAGCGCGAACCCCGACGCGTACAGCGCGCTGTCGGCCGCGTCTGGCGTGGCCGGTGGCTGCGCACCGTCGTCGCCGCTGTAGCCGCAGCGCGGAGGCACCCACGATGGCGGCGAGACCTCGTAGGTGACGCAGTAGTCCAGCGCGACGAGTTCGAATTCATCGGGCAGCCCCATGAGCCGCAGTGCCGCCATGCGCAGCCGCCACCACTGTGGATCGGCGCCGCGGTCCCCCGACTGGGTGTGGGCCTGCAGGACCCCCTGCAGCGCGGCGGTGCCAACGAAGTGGATCTGCACATCCCGCTCCGCGCAGGCCTCGAACAGCTCGGCCAGCGCGGTGACCGCCGGCAGATCGATCGCGGTCAGCCGCGTCCAGTTCAGGGTCCAGGGCGGCGCGGAACGCGCCAGCGAGGCCTGCAGCGCCGCAATCGATTGCTGCGTGAGGGTGGATTGCGCACTCCAGCTCAGTTCCCTCTGCGGGATGGCGGGTGCACCCACGTCAGGCGTCATGGCCTTCAAACCCAGCTGTTCGGGCAACGAGAACCACAGCGGCGCCGAGCGACCGAAACGAGCGGCATAGTCAATGGCCAGCGCGTCGAAAGGCTCCTGCTGGCCCGTAGCCCGGTACAGGTCAAACAGGGTCATCCAGATGTCATGCTGCTGCTGGGGGTCACTGTGCTGGTGTTGGACCAGCACTTCCTTCAGGCCCGACTCCGCGCCGGCATAGTCGCCATTGGCAAAGCGGATCGCGGCCTCTTCCAGGTCGGGTTCGTGCACGAACTTCTCCGGTTGGGACGGCGCGGGCTGCGGCGCGTCCTCCGCGAGCGGCGGGGGCACGACCACCGGGCTCGCGTCGTGGAACATCGGCTCGACGGCGGGCGCCTTATCGAGCGTCGGCGGCAGGCTCAGCGGCGCCGTCGGCGCAAAGGCGCGCGCAGGGTCGCCGGCCAGCCCGCTGGAGGCCAGCGCCGCCGCCATGGCCGCGGCCGCAGGCGACGGTTGTCCTGCGGTGGGTGCAGCGGCAAAAGCCGCGCCAGCCACCGGTGCGGGTCGCGGCGCGGGGGCTGCGGACGCTGCGGGCAGCGCCGCACCGTCAGGCGCAGGCGCCGCAGGGGTTGAGGCCGGGGTTTCGCCCGACCCTTTGCCCTTCCACCATTGCTGCGACATCTGCGCCTCGATTTCGTCGATCTTCTTGAGCGTGACGGCCCGCTCATCGGGCGAGGTCATGCTGGTCTGGAAGAACGACGTGCGCGCAGTGATGTCTTCAGGGCGCTGGCCGTGCAGGGCCTCGCGCTGGCGCAGCTTGCGCAGCTGATCGAACTCGCGGCGGCGCACGAAATCGTTGCGCCGCTTGCGCTCGATCATCTCCTTGAGCATCTGCTTGCTGTACTGGCTCTCGCGGTCCGCCTCGATCGCATCGAGATCGGACCAGTTGACGGTGGGATTGCGCACGAACCGCACCATCTTGGACAGCAGGCCGCCGGATGTGGTGGTGTCTTCCTTGCTCATGGATGCAAATGGGCGTGCGCAGTGCGGGCGTCTTGCGGCAATCGACCGCTGGATCAGTCGCCAAACATTTTCTGCTTGAGTTCGCGGCGCTGCTGCGCCTCCAGCGACAGCGTGGCCGTGGGGCGCGCCAGCAGGCGGCCTACGCCGATGGGCTCGCCCGTCTCGTCGCAATAACCGTAGTCGCCGGCGTCGATGCGCGCGATGGACTGCTCGATCTTCTTGAGCAGCTTGCGCTCGCGGTCGCGCGTGCGCAGTTCCAGCGCGTGCTCTTCCTCGATCGTCGCGCGGTCGGCCGGATCAGGGACCACCACGGTGTCCTCGCGCAGGTGCTCGGTGGTTTCGCCCGCGTTGTGGTGCATGTTCTGCTTGAGCTGAGTCAGCTTGTGGCGGAAGAACGCCAGCTGCTTCTCATTCATGTACTCGCTCTCGGGCATGGCCAGCACTTCGGCGTCCGTCAGGTCTTCGGCAGACTTGGTCTTCCAGTTGTTGGCCAGCTTGGGATCTTTCTTGGCGGCCGCCACAGGGGTTTGCAGGGTCGTAGGCATAGTTTGGGTAAAGCTGGCTTCGGGGGCGCCGGGCGCCGCCGCGGTGGCCTTGGATGGTACGGTCAATTGCCCGGAACCGGAAGGAGAAGGCCGGAGGCGCCGCGCGGTTACCGGCGCGGGTTCGTCGCCCGCGCGCTTGGCCTGGGCCGCAGCCTGGGCTTTGCTGGACTGGGCTTTCACTTCCTGTCTCCTCGCAGTTCGGGCTTTTTCCGCCTGCGTGCGGGGCCCAGGGCCCCTCGTGCAGCACGGTGCGAATGGCACGCGCCCCAGGGGGCGTTTTTGCCGGGGCGCGATTGTATAGACCTGCGCTGGCCGAGCGCAAAACGTTGTGGATACCACACAGGCGTAGTGCACTTTACCGCCAGCCACCACGGGTCTCACACCAGGCACTGCTCCAGCCCCTGTTGCAGGATGTCCTGCGGCAGGTCGATGCCGATGAACACCATCTTGCTCTGGCGCGCCTCGCCTTCGGCCCACTGGGGGCCCAGGTCGCTGCCCATGAGCTGGTGCACGCCCTGGAAGATCACCTTGCGATCGGTGCCTTTCATATTCAGCACGCCCTTGTAGCGCAGCATGCGCGGGCCGTAGATATTGACGATGGCGCCCAGGAAGTCCTCCAGCTTGGCCGGATCGAAGGCACGGTCGGCGCGGTAGACGAAGCTCTTGACGTCGTCGTCATGGTGGTGGTGATGCGGGTGCTTGCAGTGCTCGTCATGCTTGTGCTCATGGCCATGGCCATGGTCGTGGCCGCCGTGCTCGCCGTGCGCATGGTCATGACCATGGTCGTGCTCGTGTTCGCAGTGCCCGTGGTCATGGTCGCAATGGCTGTGGTCGTGCGCGTCTTCTTCCTTCAAGAAGTCCGGGTCGATGTCCAGCTTGGCATTGAGATTGAAGCCACGCAGGTCCAGCACCTCGGCCAGCGGCACATCGCCAAAATGCACCGCGCGGATGGGCGCGCGCGGGTTCATGTGCTTGAGGCGGTGGATCAGGTCGTGCTTTTCCTCCTCGCTCACCAGGTCGGTCTTGGACAGGAAAATCTGGTCGGCAAAGCCCACCTGCCGGCGTGCCTCCTGGCGGTCGTCCAGCTGCTGCTGGGCGTGCTTGGCGTCCACCAACGTAATGATGGAATCGATGAGATAGGTCTCGGCGATCTCATCGTCCATGAAGAAAGTCTGCGCCACGGGGCCGGGGTCGGCAAGCCCCGTGGTCTCGATCACCACGCGGTCGAACGCCACCAGCCCCTTGCGGCGCTTGGCGGCCAACAGCTGCAGGGTTTCGCGCAGATCCTCGCGGATGGTGCAGCAGATGCAGCCGTTGCTCATCTGCAGAATCTGCTCTTTGGACTCGGTCTTGAGGATGTCGGTGTCGATGTTTTCCTCGCCGAACTCGTTTTCGATCACGGCGATCTTCTGGCCGTGCATTTCGGACAGCACGCGCTTGAGCAGCGTGGTCTTGCCGGAGCCGAGGAAGCCGGTGAGGATGGTGACGGGAATCAGGGCCATGGGTCGCTTTCCGTGGAGTGCAAACGCAAAACGGCGGCCTGGACGACCGCCGCATGGGAATCGAATTTCAGTGTACAGAGCCTGTCAAGACCTTCGCGCCCGCAGCGTCATGCCGGCTTGCGCATGACGGCCAGACCCTTGAGGTACTCGCCCTCGGGGAACTCCAGCGTCATCGGGTGGTCGGGCGCGCCGGCCAGGCGCCCCAGCACGTAGCCGTCCACGCCCGCATCCGCACCCGCCGAGGCCACGATCTTGTGAAACAGGTCGGCGCTGATGCCGCCCGAGCAGGAAAAGGTATACAGCACGCCGCCCGGCTCCAGCAGTTGCAGCGCAAGACGGTTGATGTCCTTGTAGGCGCGCGCCGCACGCTCGGCATGCGCCGCCGTGGGGGCGAACTTCGGCGGGTCGAGCACGATCGCGTCAAAGCGCCGCCCTTCGGCCAGGAAGCGGCGCAGGGATCCATTCACGTCGGCATCCAGAAATTCGGCCCGCGCCGCGTCGAACCCGTTCAATTGCACGTGCGCCCGCGCACGCTCCAGCGCGGGGCCGGAAGAATCGATGGACGTGACCTGCCCCGCGCCGCCGGCCAGCGCCGCCACCGTGAAGCCGCCCGTATAGCAATAGCAGTTGAGTACGCGCTGCAGGCCCAGGCGCTGCACCGTGCTAAAGAAATGGTGCCGGCTGTCGCGCTGGTCGAGGTAGAAGCCCGTCTTGTGCCCTTCGGCAATGTCGAGCGTGAGCCGCCAGCCATGCTCGCGGATCGTCAGCTCTTGCGGCCCCTGCCCGCGCAGCCAGCCGGTGGCGGGCGCCAGGCCTTCCAACTGGCGCACGCTGGCGTCGGAGCGCTCGTACAGGCGCGACAGGCCTGTCGCCTGAAGCAGCGCATCGGCGATGACGGCCTTCCAGCGCTCCGTGCCCGCGCTGGTGAACTGGGCCACCAGCGTGTCCTCGTAGCGGTCGACGATCAGCCCCGGAAGCCCATCGGATTCGCCATGGACCAGCCGCACGCCATTGCTTTCAATGGGAAAACGGTCTCTAGCGCTTATGGATCGGGCGCAAGCAGCTATAAAAAAAGAAGCGTCGATGCGCTGCTTCTCGTCAAAGCTCCACACCCGGGCACGGATGCGCGACTGGGGGCTGAACGCCGCCCAGGCAAGAAACTGGCCCTCCGCCGACTCCACCCGCACCGTCTCGCCGCTGTCGCCGCCGCCCTTGGCGATGGCACCTTCAAAAATCCAGGGATGGCGGCGCTGCAGCGAACGCTCTTTGCCGGGTCTCAGTCGAATGGTTTTCATCCCCGGATTGTGCGCGCGCGGGTGAGCGCTTTTGTCGCACCCGGCCGGACGCAGAGCGTGCGGATCACGCTGCCGCCCACCTAGGACTTGCGCCGCGCGCGCGGGTGCGCCGCGTCGTACACCCGCGCCAGGTGTTGGAAGTCCAGCCGCGTGTAGACCTGGGTGGTGGTGATGTTGGCGTGGCCCAGCAGCTCCTGCACGGCGCGCAGGTCGCCACTGGACTGCAGCAGGTGGCTGGCGAACGAGTGGCGCAGCATGTGCGGGTGCACGGGCGTGGTCAGGCCCGCCACCTGGCTGCGCTGGCGCAGGCGCGACCAGACGGACTGCGCCGTCAGCCGCGCGCCGCGCCGGCCGATGAACAGCGCTGGCTCCAGCCGCGCCGCGCCCGCGGCGCCCAACGGCAGCGCGCGCTGCGCCAGCCAGGCCTGCAGGGCCGCGGTGGCGGCACGGCCCACGGGCACGCTGCGGCGCTTGGAGCCCTTGCCGAAGACATGCGCCTCGCCCGCTTGCAGGTCCACCCAGCCGCGCCCCTGCTGGTGCGCGGCGGGGCTGGGCGCCACGTCCAGGCCCACCAGTTCGCCCACGCGCAGGCCGCAGCCGTAGAGCAGCTCGACGATGGCCGCGTCGCGCGCCTCCAGCCAGGGGTCGGCGCCCGTCTCTTGGTGCTCGGCCAGGCGCACCGCTTCGTCCACGGGCAGGGCCTTGGGCAGGGGCTTGGGCGCCTTGGGCGCGCGCACGTCCTGCACGGGGTTGTGCGGCACCAGCCCCTGGCGCGCAGCCCAGGTGTAAAAACCCCGCCAGCCCGAGAGGATGAGCGCGATGCCGCGCCCGCTGCGCCCGCCGGCATGCATCTGCGCCACGAAGCGGCGGATGTGCGCGCTGGTCAGGCGCAGCAGCGGCAGATCCACGCCCGCGGCCATGGCGGCCAGGCGCTGCAGGTCCAGCGTGTAGAGCGTGAGGGTGCGCGCGGCCAGGCGCTTTTCCACGCGCACATGCTCCAGGTACTGCAACGCCTCAGGCGGCAGGTGCAGGGCAACTGGCGTGTCGTTCATTTGCTACTGAATAAGGAGCTTCTTGCGCTTGATGCGTGGTGTTTTCAGGCAAAAAACCTACGCAAACCCTTATCCATTCAGCGCAAGCCGCTCACTTTTTCATCGCATGCGCGACAGTGCCGAGCTGGCAAGCTCGGCCATGCGCGAGAGAAATTCCGTGCCCATGGTGGCCTCGAAGCGGTGCGGGTCGTGCGAGCCCAGCACGATCAGGCCGAAGGCCGGCTGGTCGGCGCTGTCGATCGCGCCTTCGCGCAGCGGCAGCAGCGCCAGCGACTGCACCTCGCCCGCCTGGGGCAGCCAGGCCGTGGCCTCGAAACCCAGGTTGGGCCCGCAGAACGGCATGGTCAGCGACGAGGCGAACAGGCGCAGGTCCTCGCTCACCGGCTGGGTGGCGACGAGGCCCGCGTGCTCGGGCGCGACGTTCCACACCCGCAGCGCGACCTGTGGCACGTCGAACAGCGTGCGCAGGCCGTTCTCCACGGCGCGCGGCAAGCGGGCCGCATCGCGCACGGCGGCCACCTCGCGCGTCCACTGGTGGATCTTCTGGGTGATGGCGGCGTTCTCGGTGCCGTGGCGCACCATCTCCATCACGCGGTGTTCCAGGCCCTTGATCTTCTCGCGCAGCATCTCGGCCTGGCGCTCGTGCAGGCTCACGGCGCGCTGGCCGTGGGGGCTGGCGATGGTGACACTGGCCAGCAACTCGGCATGGCGCTCGAAGAAGCCCGGCGTGTTCGCCAGGAAGTGCGCGATGTCGTCTTCGGTGATGGGGGATACAGGAGAGGAAGAGGTCATAAAGCGTCCGGAATGTCGATCTCGCCTTCGAAGACGGTGGTAGCGGGGCCGGTCATGAACACGGGGTCTTGCAAGCCGCCGGCCCAGTCGATGGTGAGCAGGCCGCCCCGCGTGTGCACCTGCACGCGCGCATCCAGCAGCCCCAGGCGGATGCCGGCCACCACGGCGGCGCAGGCGCCCGTGCCGCAGGCCAGCGTCTCGCCCGCGCCGCGCTCGTACACGCGCAGGCGCACTTCACCACGGTTCACGATCTGCAGGTAGCCCGCGTTCACGCGCTGGGGAAAGCGCGGGTGGCTTTCGATCAAGGGGCCGGTCTGCGCCACGGGGGCAGTGTCCACATCGTCGACCAACTGGACGGCGTGCGGGTTGCCCATGGACACCACTGCTACCAATAGCGTAGCTGCTGACGCCTGCCCATCAAGCGCCAGGGGCCATTTTTGGCCTGAACCTTGCGACACGGGCGCGAGGCCCGTGGTGTCGAACGGCACGCGCGCCGGCTCCAGTTCGGGCCGGCCCATGTCCACCGTCACACGGCCGTCGGCGGTCAGGTGCGGGGCGATGACGCCGGCCATGGTCTGCACGCGGATCGTGTCCTGCGCGGTGAGGCCCTTGTCGCGCACATAGCGCGCGAAGCAGCGCGCGCCGTTGCCGCACTGCTCCACCTGGCCGCCGTCGGCGTTGTGGATCACGTATTCGAAGTCGATACCCGCGCCGGGCGAGGGGCGCACGGTGAGGATCTGGTCGGCGCCCACGCCGAAGTGGCGGTCGGCCAGAAAGCGGTACTGCGCGGGCGTGAGCCCCAGGCGCCCCTGCGTCTCGTCGAGCACCACGAAGTCGTTGCCCGCGCCCTGCATCTTGGTGAAGCGGATGTGCATGGCGCGATTATCCGCCGCATGCGCGCGTCGCCTGGGTGCAACCACGGGGAAACCCCGCACGGCTGACATCCGAGTTTTTTGCTCGGCTATTGATTTCGATCAGCCCGCCCCTGGGCTGCATGGGGAGCATCCGGGGTTCCCGCTGCGCCGCCCTGCCGGCCGCGGCGGGCCACGATAACGACAACGGAGGTGCGATGACCCTGACGATGGATGTACTCGACCGGCTGCATGCCGCCGACCCGAATGCCGCGACGGAACTGGTGCAAGACAGCGCCGACGCCGTGGCGCTCATCGAACTGCTGGAGATGCTGTGGAACTGCGGCATTCCGCGCGCGCCGCAGTTGCTGGAGCCCGTGCTCCAGCGGCTGCTGCAGCTGCGTCCCACGGATTGAACACGTCCGCCGCGGATGCGGTTCGGCCGGCATGGGCAGGTTGTCCCTTTGATCGCCCCCAGAAAAGAGAGAGCGAGGAGAGAGCGAGGCCACCATGACTCTGACCGTTGACGTACTTGACCGGCTGCATGCCGAAGACGTTGCCACCGCCACCCATCTCGTGCAGCGCAGCGCCGACGGCGCCGCGCTGATCGAGCTGCTGGAGATGCTCTGGAGCGTGGGCATCCCGCGCGCCAAGCCGCTGATCGGCCCGGTGCTGGAACGCCTGTCCCAGCTGCGCCCGCTGCAGGGCTGATGGCGGGCGGCGTGCGCCTGCCGATAATGCGCCGATGCCACGCCTGAGCCAACAACTACACCCCCACCGCGAGCCGGTCACCCCCCTTCACGCGGCCACCGTGCTGCTGCTGCGCGATGCGCCCCAACCCGGCGGCGGCAGCACGCTGCAGGTGCTGATGACGCGCCGCTCCGACAAGGCCAGCTTCGTGCCCGGCGCCTACGTGTTCCCCGGCGGCGGCATCGAGACGCAGGACGCCGACCCCGCCACCCACGCCCTGGCCGACCACCGCCCGGCGCAGACCGCCGCGCGCCTGACCGACGCGCTGGCCGCCATCCGCGAAAGCTTCGAGGAGCTGGGCGTGCTGCTGGCGCGCCACGGCGACGGCCGCTGGGCCGGGGCCGACGACATCGCCGCCATCGCACGCCAAGCACCGGCCGGCACCACGTTCGCCGCGCAATGCGCCGCGCGCGGCCTGCGCCTGGCGGCCGACCGCGTGTACTGGCTGGCCCACTGGACGGCCGACCGCAATTTACCGAAGCGCTTCGCCGTGCCCTTTCTCGTCGCGCGCATGCCCGAGGGGCAGGAGCCCGTGGCCGACGAGTCCGAGCAGTTCGAGCCCGTGTGGGTGAGCCCGGCCGACGCGCTGGCGCGCCACGAGGCGGGGCAGTTCTTCATGATCTTCCCCACCATCCGCACGCTGCAGCGCCTGGCGCAGTTTGCGGACGTAGACGCCGTGCTCGCCGCCGTCGCGCACGAGCAGCCTCTGTGGGTCAGCAGCCCGCGCTCGGGCCTGCTGGGCGGCAAAGAAGCCCGCTTCATGGAGGATGAGGCGCCTTTCGGCGAGCTGGCGCTGGTCACGCCCACGGGCCGCGGCGAGCATGCGCTGGACTGGCAGAGCGAGACGCCCGTGCCGCTGCTGAAGAACGTGCAGCGCCTCACCGCCCCCAACCCCGGCGTGATGACCGGCCCCGGCACCAACAGCTACCTGGTGGGCGACCCGGCCACGGGCTACATCGCCATCGACCCCGGTCCGGCCGACACCGAGCACCTGGACAAGCTCTGGCGCGCCGCGGGGGGGGACATCCGCATGATCGTGTGCACCCATTCGCACCCCGACCACTCTCCCGGCGCCGCGCCGCTGCAGGCGATGTGCGTGCGCGCCGGGCGCGCCGCACCGCCCATCCTGGGACTGCCCTCGGCGCCCACGGCGCGTGCAGCCAGCCAATTCACGCCCGATCGCTCGCTACAAGATAATGAGCTGCTCACGCTTGCTGGACAAGGGCCGGACGGCGAAATCACCCATACCCTGCAGGTCATCCACGCGCCCGGCCACGCGGCCAACCATCTGTGCCTGCTGCTGCGCGAGGACGGGTTGCTGTTCTCGGGCGACCACATCCTGAACGGCAGCACCACGGTCATCGACCCGCCCGACGGCAACATGGCGGACTACCTGGATTCGCTGGACCGGCTGGACGCGCTGTGCGCCGAGCACGGCGCCGAATTCATCCTGCCCGCGCACGGCTACGTGCTGGGAGGCCCGGAAGATGGGGCGCGCACCGCCATCGCACGCCTGAAGGCCCACCGCCTGGCGCGCGAGGCCAAGGTGCTGGCCGCCATGCAGGCCCAGCCCGAAGGCAGCATGGACGACTGGGTGCGCCTGGCCTACGACGACGTGCCGCCGCGCATGTGGCCCATCGCGCAGCGCTCGCTGCTCGCGCATGTAGAGCGCATCCGCATGCTGGAGCCCGGCAATGACTGAGTCCAGCCATCCAACGGACGCGGTGCGCCTGTCCAAGCGCGTGGCGCAGCAGTTCCAGTGCTCGCGCACCACGGCAGAGCAGTACATCGAGGGCGGATGGGTGTCGGTGGACGGCCAGGTGGTCGAGCTGCCCGGTGCGCGCGTGGCGTCCGCGCAAAGCGTGGTGCTGGCGCCAGACGCCAATCTGATGGAACTCACCCCCGTCACCCTGCTGCTGCACAAGCCGCCGGGCTACGAGGCGGGGCTGGGCCTGGTCACTGGCGCGACGCACGGCGCACCGGGCGCGCACGGCAGCCGCAGCCAGGGCGCGCCGCAAGCCGTCACGCTGCTCAACGCGCAGTCGCACCTGCCCGAAGACGCCGCCGGCACGCGCGTGCTGCTGCGCCATTTCAAACAGCTCGAATGCTTCACGCCGCTGCCCACCGAGGCCAGCGGCCTGGTGGTCTACACGCAGGACCGGCGCATGGCCCGCAAGCTGCAGGAAGACATCGAAACGCTGGAACAGGAGTGCATCGTGGAGGTGGCAGGCCAGATCGCGGACGGCGGCCTGCAAAAGCTCTGCCACGGCCTGAGCTTCAACGGCCGGCCGCTGCCGCCCATCAAGGTCAGCTGGCAAAGCGAGACACGCCTGCGCTTCGCGCTCAAGGGCATCCGCCCCGGCCAGATCCCGGCCATGTGCGAAGCCGTGGGCCTGTCCGTGCGGGCCATCAAGCGCATCCGCATCGGCCGCGTGCCCCTGGCCAAGGTGCCCGAGGGGCAGTGGCGCTACCTGCAGCCGTGGGAGCGGTTCTGAACGACGCGGGCCCCGGCGGCGGGGACGGACAGCGATGACGGCGACGCGGGTCGCCTTGCGGCGGCGTGGAAGGGCGCGGCCCCCTTCAGCGCAACCAGGCCCACCTACCCGATTTTCAGGCGCAGGCGCTTAAGGGTTGCCCTCCTCGCGGCGGACTTGGCTGCAGCCCACAATCGTTCCCATGTCCGGCAGCCAGATCATCGTCCTCGTCACCCCGGTGTTCCTCGCCCTCATGGCGCTGGAATGGGCCATCGGCCGTTGGCGCGGGCGGCCCGCGTTGCGGCTGGCCGATGCGGTGAGCAGCGTCAGCCTGGGCATGCTCAGCCAGACCAGCGCGGTGTTCACCGTGCTGCTGCGCGTGGGGCTGTACACGCTGGCCTATGAGCACCTGGCGCTGTGGCGCAGCGAGGCGTTCTGGACCACCTGGTACGGCTGGCTCATCGCGCTGGTGTTCTACGACTTCTGCTACTACTGGCTGCACCGCATGGGGCACGAAGTGGCCGTGCTGTGGGCCGCGCATGCGGTGCACCACCAGAGCCAGGACTACAACCTGTCCACCGCGCTGCGCCAGACCAGTTCCGGCGCGGTCCTGGGCTGGGTGTTCTACCTGCCGATGGCGCTGGCGGGCGTGCCGCCGCTGGTGTTCGTGGTGGTGGGGCTGGTCGACCTGCTGTACCAGTTCTGGGTGCATACCGAGCAGGTGGGGCGGCTGGGCTGGTTCGACCGCTGGTTCTGCAGCCCCAGCAACCACCGCGTGCACCACGCCGTGAACGACGGCTACCTGGACAAGAACTACGGCGGCATCCTGATCGTGTGGGACCGCCTGTTCGGTACCTTCAAGGACGAGGACCCGCGGGAGAAATGCGTGTACGGCACGCGCGGCCTGCTCAACAGCTGGGACCCGCTCTGGGCCAACGCCCAGGTGTATGCAGGCCTGCTGCACGACAGCTGGCACGCCCGCCGCTGGGCGGACAAGCTGCGCGTGTGGCTGAAAGCCCCCGGCTGGCGCCCCGCCGACGTGGCGCAGCGCTTTCCCAAGCCGGCCTTCAACCTCCACGACATGCCCCTGTTCGACCCGCCCCTGTCCGCGCCGCTGCGCTGGTTTGCCGGCGTGCAGTTCGTGCTGCTGCTGGCGGGCGTGGCGGCATTCCTGTGGCAGGCCGACGGCGCACCGCTGGCGACCAACGCCGTGTGGTTCGCCACGCTGCTGGCCTGCCAGTGGGCGCTGGGCGCGGCCATGCAGGGGCGCATTGGCATGGGGTTGGCGCTGATGATCGAAGCCGGGGCGCTGGCCACGGCGACCAGCGCGCTGGGGTTCACAGCGTGGCACCTGCTGTTCAAGCCGCTGACCATGGCGATTGCTATCACTTATGTAGCTATTCGCGCTTATCCAATGAGCGCTACAGGCCGTTTTGGCTTGCACCGCTCATACTTGCTGCTGCTGGGCGCGCTGCTGGGTTCGCTGGCGGGCGACGTGTTCCTGATGCTGTCAGAGCACCTGTTCATTCCCGGCCTGGTGAGCTTCCTGCTAGCGCACCTGTGCTACATCGCGCTGTTCAAGCAGGGCGTGGGGTGGTTCGGCCACCGCGGGGCACTCGGGGGTACGCTGGCGCTGGGCATCGGCATGTACGCCTTCCTCTGGCACGGCGGATTGCCGGCCGCGCTGCGGGTGCCGGTGGCCGTGTATGTGGTGGTGATCGCGCTGATGGCGGCGCAGGCCTGGGGGCGCCACGCGGCGCTGCGCGAGCGCTCGTCGCTTGCGGTGGCGCTGGGCGCGTGCTGCTTCATGCTCAGCGATTCGCTGCTGGCCACCAACCGCTTCGTGCAGCCGCTGCCCTTGTCGCAGCTGTGGGTGCTGGCCACCTACTATGCGGCCCAGGTGCTCATCGTGAGCGGGATGGTCACAGCGCTGACCCGCGGCGCGGCGCACCAAGCCGACGCGCGGACGCAGCCGCTCACCCCCCACGCGGCCTGAGCGATCAGGCGGACTCGAACAGCCCGCCCGCGGCGCGCGGCGGCGCCACGCCCAGGTGGCGGTAGGCGGCCAGCGTGGCCACGCGCCCGCGTGGGGTGCGCTGCAGATAGCCCTGCTGAATCAGGTAGGGCTCGATGACGTCCTCGATGGTGCCGCTCTCCTCGCCGATGCTGGCGGCAATGTTGTCCAGTCCCACGGGGCCGCCGTCGAAGCGATGCACCACGGCCTCCAGCAGCTTGCGGTCCATCACGTCGAAGCCCTGCGGATCCACGTCCAGCATGGTCAGCGCGCGGTTGGCAATGTCCAGAGTGATGTGGCCCGAACCCTTCACCTCGGCATAGTCGCGCACGCGGCGCAGCAGGCGGTTGGCGATGCGCGGCGTGCCGCGCGAGCGACGCGCGATCTCCATGCCGCCCTCGGCATCGATGGGCGCGCCCAGCAGGCCGGCCGATCGCATGACGATACGCGCCAATTCATCGGGCGTGTAGAACTCCAGCCGCGCAACGATGCCGAAGCGGTCGCGCAGCGGGTTGGTGAGCATGCCCGCGCGCGTGGTGGCGCCCACCAGCGTGAAGGGCTGCAGGTCCAGCTTGATGCTGCGCGCGGCCGGCCCCTCGCCGATCATGATGTCGATCTGGTAGTCCTCCAGCGCGGGGTAGAGGATTTCCTCGACCACGGGCGAAAGGCGGTGGATCTCGTCGATGAAGAGAACGTCGTTGCGTTCCAGGTTGGTGAGCAGCGCTGCCAGATCCTTGGGCTTTTCCAGCACGGGGCCGCTGGTCTGGCGCAGGTTCACGCCCAGTTCGGTGGCGATGATGTGGCTGAGCGTGGTCTTCCCTAAGCCCGGCGGGCCGAACAGCAGCACATGGTCCAGCGCCTCGCCGCGCTTCTTGGCCGCGCCGATGAAGATCTCGAGCTGTTCGCGCGCCTTGGCCTGGCCCACGTACTCCTGCAGCAGCTTGGGGCGCAGCGCACGCTCCAGCGCTTCCTCCTGCGAGGAGGCCGGCGCGGCCGACACCACGCGCTCGCGCGCCGGAGGGGGAGAGGGGGCAAAGTCGTCGGTATGGATCGTCATGCGAAGCGGACCAGGAAGGGCGCGTGCATTGTCCCCCATTCCCCCGCGCTGCCGGGCCGCCCCGCCACCCCGCGCGGGCCAGGGATAGCCGCCTTTCGGTAACATCGCCGCCTTCGCGCGCCGCGCGCGGGCGACCGCCCCCCTCCCGGACCACTCGAACGCCGCACCCGCCCCTGTGCGCCGCGCCGCCTCGGCCCGGCGCCCCCCTTGCAGCGACAGCCCATGAACACTCCAGCACCCCCCTCCTTCCTGAGCCGCATGGCCATCGCCATCGGCAGCTTTTTCGCCATCCTGGGCAACGGCCGCCTGGCCGCCGACATCCAGCGCCTGCGCGCGGGTGAAGCGCTGGCCGCCGACGTAGCGCCGCCGGCTCCCAAGGCAGTGCGGGTGGAAGTGCCCGTGGAAACAATCGTGGAGAAGATCGTCGAGGTCCGCGTGGAGGTGCCCGTCGAGAAAGTGGTGGAAAAGCGCGTCGAAGTCGCCACCGACACCGCCGCGCTGCAGTTGCTGGGCCTGCTGCAGCGCGAGGCGCGCCTGGTGGACTTTCTGCAGGAAGACGTGGCGCCCTACTCCGACGCCGAGATTGGCGCCGCCGCGCGCGTGGTCCACGAGGGCTGCCGCAAGGTGCTGCGCGAGCATTTCACCATCGAGGCCGTGCGCCCCGAGGGCGAGGGCAGCCACGTCACCCTGCCGGTCGGCTTTGACGCCACGGCCGTGCGCCTCACGGGCAATGTGCTCGGCCAGGCGCCGTTCACGGGCCAACTGACCCACCGCGGCTGGAAGGCGACCGCCGTGCGCCTGCCGCAGCTCACCGACCCGCGGGCCGCCGCCGTGCTGGCCCAGGCCGAGGTGGAGCTGTGAACGCGGATATGCCCAACGCTCCTGAAACCATAGCTGCCAGCGCTTACCCTGCAAGCGCTACAGGCAAAAACAACGCCCAGTACAGCATCGGCATCGATCTGGGCACCACGCACTGCGCGCTGTCGTACGTGGACCGGCACGCCAGCGACGGCGACGCCGTCGTGCAGCAGGTGCTGGATATTCCCCAGTTCACCGGACCGGCCAGCGTGGAGGCGCGGCCGCTGCTGCCCTCCTTCCTGTACCTGCCGCATGAGAGCGAGTTGAGCGCCGCCGACACGGCGCTGCCCGGTGGCGGCGCAGGCCAGGACTGCGTGGTGGGCGAGCTGGCGCGCACGCGCGGCGCGGCCACGCCGATCCGCCTGGTGTCCAGCGCCAAGAGCTGGCTGTGCCACCCGGGCGTGGACCGGCGTGCGCCCATCCTGCCGCCCGATGCGCCGCCAGAGGTGCCACGCGTGTCGCCCCTGGCCGCATCGGCGCGCTACCTGTCGCACCTGCGCTGGGCCTGGAACCAGGCCCACCCCGATGCGCCGCTGGAGCAGCAGGACATCACCGTCACCATTCCCGCATCGTTCGACCCGGCCGCGCGCGAGCTGACCGCCGAGGCCTGCCGCGCCGCCGGCCTGGAGCGCCTGACGCTGCTGGAAGAGCCCCAGGCCGCGCTGTACAGCTGGATCCAGGCCAGCGGCGGCGGATGGCGCAAGCAGGTCGCCAGCGGCGACGTCATCCTGGTGGTGGACGTGGGCGGCGGCACCACGGACCTGTCGCTGATCGCGGTGCTGGAGAAGGACGGCGCCCTGGAACTGCAGCGCGTGGCGGTGGGAGAGCACATCCTGCTGGGCGGCGACAACATGGACCTGGCCCTGGCCTATGGCGTGGCGCGCAAGCTGGCCCAGGAGGGCAAGCCGCTGGACGCCTGGCAGACCCGCGCCCTGGCCCATGGCTGCCGCGCAGCCAAGGAGCTGCTGCTGGCCGACGAGGCGCTGCCATCCGTGCCCGTGGTCGTCCCCAGCCGCGGCAGCAAGCTGATCGGCGGCAGCATCCGCACCGAGGTGACGCGCGCCGAAGTGCAGGCGCTGCTGGTCGATGGGTTCTTCCCGCAGGTGGCCGTGGGCGACAAGCCGCTGACCCGCGCGCGCGGCGCGCTCACGCAACTGGGCCTGCCCTACGCGCAGGACGCGGCCGTCACGCGCCACCTGGCGGCCTTCCTGTCGCGCCAGCTGGATGCCACGGCACAGATCCCTGGCCTGGCCGGCAGGCAAGCGGGGGGCGCCAGCTTCCTGCACCCCACGGCCCTTCTGTTCAACGGCGGCGTGCTGAAGGCCCCCCAGATCGCTGAGCGCATCGTCGGCGTCATCAACGGCTGGCTGGCTGCCGAGGGCGCCGCCCCGGCCCGGCTGCTGGAAGGCGCCCATCTGGACCTGGCCGTGGCACGCGGCGCGGCGTACTTCGGCCATGTCACTGCGGCGGGGCGCGGCGTGCGCATCCGCGGCGGCACGGCGCAAAGCTACTACGTGGGCGTGGAGAGCAACATGCCCGCCATTCCCGGCATGGAGCCGCCCCTGAGCGCACTGTGCCTGGCGCCGTTCGGCATGGAGGAAGGCACCGAGGTCGCGCTTCATGCCCAGGAATTCGGCCTGGTGGTGGGCGAGCCGGTGCGGCTGCGCTTCTTCGGCTCCAGCGTGCGCCGCGGCGACACCGTGGGCACGCTGCTGGACTTCTGGGGACCCGAAGAGCTGGTGGAACTGCAGGAGATCGAGGCCCACCTGCCCCCCGAGGGCCGCACGCCCGGCGAGGTCGTACCCGTCACCCTGCACGCCCGCGTGACCGACATCGGCACGCTGGAGCTGAGCGCCGTGCCCGTGGGAGGCCATGAGCGCTGGAAGGTGGAGTTCGACGTGCGCGCCCAGACACAGGCCTGACGCCGGCGCCATGCACTGCCTGGTCGTCATCGCGCATCCGCTGGAAGACAGCCTGTGCCATTCGCTGGCGCAGGAAGCCATCCGCACCCTCACCGCCGCAGGGCACACGGTGCAGGTGGAGGACCTGTGCCGCACGGGCTTCGCGCCCGCGCTCACGGCGGCGGAGCGCCGCAGCTACTACGGCCCGGCCTTCGACGGCGGCGCTGTGCAAGCGCAGATCGACCGGCTGCTGCAGGCCGAGGCGCTGGTGCTGGTCTTTCCGACCTGGTGGTTCGGCTTTCCGGCGGTGCTCAAGGGCTGGTTCGACCGCGTATGGGCGCCCGGCGTGGCTTACGACCATGCGAGCGACCTGGGGCCCATCCGCCCCCGCCTGCACCGGCTGCGCACGACGCTGGCCATCACCACATTGGGGTCGCCCTGGTGGGTGGACCGGCTGGTGCTGCGCCGGCCTGTGCGGCGCGTGCTCAAGACCGCGCTGCTGGGCACCTGCGCGCCACGCAGTGCCTTCGACATGCTCTCGCTCTACGGCGCCGAGCGCCTGTCCGCCGCCCAGGTGCTGCGGTTCAACGCGCGCATCGCACGCGCGCTGTCTTCATGGGCTTAGCCGGGTGAAGCGCTACACCGTCGGCATCGACCTGGGCACCAGCCACACCGCCTGCGCCTATGCGCCGCTGGAAGGCCGCGCGGCGGACATCGCACTGCTGCCCATCCCGCAGCGCCTCTCGGCGGGCGACGTGCAGGCGCAGCCGCTGCTGCCCTCGGCGCGCTACCAGGCGGCACCCGGCGAGTTGGGCGAGGCGTGGCGACAGCCCTGGCCGCCCCTGGAGGCCACGGACGATGCACCCGCCACCCTCGGCCGCTGGGCGCGCGACCTGGGTGCAGCCGTGCCAGGGCGGCTGGTGGAAAGCGCCAAAAGCTGGTTGTCCCACCCAGGCGTGGACCGCACGGCGCCCATCCTGCCCTGGGGCGCGCCGCAGGACGTGGCCCGGGTCTCGCCGGTGCAGGCCAGCGCGTCGTACCTGGCACATGTGCGCGCGGCATGGGACGCCGCCCACCCCGATGCGCCGCTGCATGCGCAAGACCTGGTGCTCACCGTGCCGGCTTCGTTCGACGAGGGCGCGCGTGCGCTCACGCTGGAAGCCGCACGCCTGGCCGGCTTGCCAGCGCTGCAGCTCTTGGAAGAGCCCAAGGCCGCATTCCACGACTGGCTGGCGCTGCAAGGCGAACAACTGGCCGCGCAATTGGCGGGCTGCCGCCTGGTGCTGGTGGTGGACGTGGGCGGCGGCACCACGGACCTCACTCTGATCCGCGTGGACACGCAGGCCGGCGGCACGCCCCGGCTGACGCGCATCGCCGTGGGAGAGCACCTGATGCTGGGCGGCGACAACATGGACCTGGCGCTGGCGCACCTGCTGGAGCCGCAGTTCGCCGGCGACGGTGGCCACCTGCCCGCCGCGCGGTTACCCGCCGCGCGTTTGCCCGCCGCGCGCTTCGCCCAACTGGTGCAGCGCTGCCGGCAGGCCAAGGAGTTGCTGCTGGCCGGCGGCGCCCCCGACAGCGCCGCAGTCACCCTGCTGGGCACGGGCAGCCGCATGCTGGCGCAGACACACACGGCCACGCTCACACGCGCGCAGGTGCTGCAATGCGTGGTGGAAGGCTTTCTGCCGCAGGTACCGATCGGCGATCGCCCGGCGCGCCGCCAGGGTGCGCTGCGCGGGCTGGGCCTGCCCTACCCCGCTGACGCGGCCATCACGCGCCATCTGGCGCAGTTCCTGGCGCAGCACGCCGGGGGCGACTTGCCCGACACCCTGCTGCTCAACGGCGGGGTATTCCATGCACCGGCGCTGGTGCAGCGGCTCACGGAGGTGCTTGCGCACTGGCGCGGCGCACCGCCCCGCGTGCTGCACAACCCGCACCCCGACTGGGCCGTAGCACGCGGTGCCGCGGCGTACGGGTTGGCGCAGCATTCATCATCAAATACGCACACAGCCCAGTCAGGACAAGCGCCAGCAGCTCCTAAAACCATAGTCCAACGCATCGGCGGCGGCTCGGCGCGCAGTTACTGGCTGGTACTGCCGGGCAAGGCGGGCACTGCGCCGCAGGGCATCTGCCTGCTGCCCCGCGGCACCGAAGAAGGCGTGCGCCTGGTCCTGACGAGCCGGCGCTTCGCGCTGCGGCTGGGCCAGGCCGTGCGCTTCGCGCTGGTGGCGCGCAGCCAGGGCCAGGCGCAGGCCGGGCAGATTGCGCCGCTGGAGGGTGATGGCTGGGCGGAATTGCCGCCGCTGGCCACGGTGCTGCCCGCACCCGAAGGCCGCGCCACCGCCCAGGTGGAGGTGCAGCTGCAGGCCTGCATGACCGAGGTGGGCACGCTGGAGGTGCGCTGCGTGGCAACGCAGGAGGCGGACCAATCCTGGCTGCTGCCCTTCGCCGTGCGCGGCGCGGCGGGCACCGATGGCGCTTCCAAATCGATAGCTGCCAGTGCAGAACCAGAAAGCGGCAGCGGCCAAAAAGGCTCGGAGGGTAAAGCCTCACGCCTGCCCCAGGCGCTGGCGCTGATCGACCGCATCTTCGGCACCCAGGCACAGGACGTGGCGCCCAAGGAGGTGCGCCAGCTGCGCCAGTCGCTGGAAAAACTCCTGGGCCCGCGCGCCGGCTGGGACGTGGCCTTGCTGCGCGCGCTGTTCGATGCATTGCTGGCGCGTGCGCGCCGCCGCCGGCGCACGCCCGAGCACGAACGCACGTGGCTCAACCTGGCAGGCTGGTGCTTGCGCCCGGGGGTGGGCGCCGAGCTGGACGCGTGGCGCATCGCGCAGGTCTGGCAGCTCTACCCCCAGGGCCTGGGCCACGGCCAGGACGCCGCCAACTGGACCGAATGGTGGGTGTTCTGGCGCCGTGTGGCCGCGGGTCTGGACGAGGCGCAGCAGATGCAGGTGCTGGAAGCGGTGGCCGGCTGCATGCAAAAGACCGTGCAACGCAGCCAGGGCAAGGCCGCGTGGGGCAGCTACGACGACATGCTGCGCCTGTTCGCCGCCATGGAGGCCGTGCCCTGGCAGTACCGCCAGGAAATGGGCCAGTGGATGCTGCAGCGCCTGCTGCGGCCCGATGAGTCCGCACAGACCTGGTGGGCCATCGGCCGCCTGGCCGCGCGCCAGCCGCTGGCAGCCAACGCCCACCGCGTGATGCCGCCCGAGGCCGCGGCCGAGTTTCTGCATGCCACGCTGCGCGAGGACTGGCGCCACAACGAGCATGCCCTGTTCGCCGCCGTGCAGATCGCCCGCATGACCGGCGACCGCGCCCGCGACCTGCCCGACGCTCTGCGCACCGAAGTGCTGGAAAAGATGCGCGCCACCCACGCGCCCGCACGCTGGATCGCGCTGGTGGAACAGCCCACGGCCATGGAGGCCGAGGACCAGCAGCGCAGCCTGGGCGACAGCCTGCCGCCCGGGCTGGTGCTGGTGGGTTAGGGCCTGTTCACACTATTTTTGCCAGATGCGTTGCGATCAAAAAGGGCCAGGCGCAAGGCGCCAAACGAAGCTGGGGTGCTACCCCAGCGAGGCTTGGCAACGCCGCGAATGGCCCTTTTTGATCGCAACCCGGAGGGAACGGAGTGAAAACCACGCCATTCGTCGTTGCCCTCCTAGCCAAGGCCCCGGCCTTGGCGTCGTCACGCGCCTAGATTGGCGCGGTTTTCACGCCATTCGCACTGGCAAAAATAGTGTGAACAGGCCCTAGTTGGCCGCCGTCGGATTCAGCCAGCGCCGCAGCGCCGTGCGGTAGCTGGTGTCGAAACGACCGTAATAGTCCACGCCGTCGCGCGCAGCGCAGCTGGCGGTTCCGCCCAGAAGCTGGCCCACCACATAGCGGCGCTCGCCAAACGTCACGAACGCGGCCGAGCCGCTGCTGCCGCCCTCCGTCGTGCCCTCCTGCCAGCCCAGCGTAAGGAAGGTGCCGTCGTCCGCATTACTGGAACGGCAACTGTTGTCCACGCACGTGCTGTAGCGCTGCACGGAGCCCAGGCTGACCTTCTGCAGATCGCCCTGGGGATGGTGCACACCCGCCAGCGCCGTGCCAACGCCCACCCCGCCAAAGTACGAGCCTGCATAGACGATGCCGGCAGGCGCCTGGCTGTTGAGCTGCATGAAGGCCGTGTCCGTGGTGGCCGACGCGTGCAGGAGCGCCGCACCGCCGGTGACGCGCACGGCGGCGGGGTTCACGGTGGCGGTGCCGCAGGTGCTGGAACGGTAGAACCAGTCCGTGGTGAGCGTGGACGCCACGGCCTGCGTGGAAATGCAATGGTTGGCGCTCAAGAAGTAGGGCGTACCGCTGGACGCCGCATCGTTGAGCAGCGTGCCGGTGCACAGGTAGCTCTTGCCATCGTCGCGAACAAAGATCATGCGCGCCACCGAGCGGCTTTGGTCGTTGAACTCCGGCCGGCAGGTCGCGTCCACGTTGCAACTGCCCGACTCGCCCACCTTCTGGGCAAAGGCCTGCTCGGCCTGTGCGGGCGCCAGCGTGAAATGCGACAGCCGCGGCACGGACAGCCGGACGGCCGCTGGCGAGGCCGCAGCGGGAATCTCCACTTCCAGTGTGGTCTGCGGGCCGCTGAAGTCCGGGCTCCAATAGGTGCGCGCGGTGGTGTCATCCGCACCGCCACGCGCATTGCGCGCGGCCATGTCCTGCAGCTCGGACGCGCGCACCTCCATGGCCCCCGCTCCCTGCTCGCCGTAGAAGCGCAGCACCGCGCCCTCGGGCAGCGACTGCACGAGCACGCCCAGGCGCACGCCATGCGCTCCGTCGGCCGTGAAGCGCAGCGCGGCGGCCTGCGTGCCCCGTGCCGTCGGTTGCCAGCGCAGCAGAGCCGAGGTGGCGGCGACGGTGGCGGTGTCCGCCACGCTGCGCGCCTCGCCGATCTGCAAGGGCGTTCCGGGAGTGGCGGAGACCACGCCCTTCACGGCCGTGAGCGCGCCGAGGGCGATGGTACGGGTTGCCTGCGCACTGGCGACCGGGCTCACCGCCTGCTGCGAGGTGGCCACCTTGGCCGTGCCGCTGGGGTCGTAGGGCTCGATGCGGTCGCCCGCCACCGGAGGCGCGGGAGAGGGCGTGTCGTTGCCGCCGCCGCCACAGGCAGCCAGTGCCAATACGAGGGGCAGCGTCGCCCAGCCGAGTCGGGATGGATTCATGGTGAAGACCTCCAGAGCGCGACCACCGGGCCGCGGGGCTACTTGGACAGGGACTTCAGCGCCAGCTTGATCCCCTCGCTCACTCCCACATCCGCCGGCAGCGCCTTGAGCGCAGCGGCGGCCTCCTTGTCGTTATAGCCCAGGGCCAGCAGCGCCTGCAGGATGTCGGCCTGGTTGTCGTTGGCCGCATGCGCGCGCACGCCGACGTCCGCGCCCAGCTTGCCTTTCAGCTCCAGCAGCAGCCGCTCGGCGGTTTTCTTGCCGATACCCGGCACTTTGACCAGGCGCCCTGCTTCCTGCAGCGAAACGGCCTGCGCCAGGTCCGCCACGCCCATGCCCGAGAGGATGGACAGCGCTGTGCGCGGCCCCACGCCGCTGATCTTGATGAGTTCGCGAAACGCCTGGCGCTCCTGCGCCGTACCAAAGCCGTACAGCAGCTGCGCATCCTCGCGCACGATGAACTGCGTGAGCAGGCTCACCCGCTCACCCACGGCGGGCAGGTTGTAGAAGGTGCTCATGCTGACCTGCACCTCGTAGCCCACGCCGTGGCAGTCCACCAGCACCTCGGGGGGGTTCTTTTCCAGCAGCGTGCCGGTCAATTTGCCTATCATGGATGTCCTTTGCCGCGCCGGACACCCGCCGCGGAACTTCGACCGGAATTATCAGCGTGATCCTGCGCCACACCTTCACCCCCCATAACAACACGCGCCTGACCCATCTGTGCGGCCCCGCCGATGTGCACCTGCGCACCATCGAGGCGGCGCTGCAGGTCTCCATCGCCCACCGGCACGAGCAGTTCAAGGTGGACGGCCCCAAGGCCAAGGCCACGCAAGCCATGGAGTTGCTGCAGGCGCTGTACGAGATGGCGGATCGCCCCATCAAGGAAGAACACCTGCAGCTCATGCTGGCCGGCGACGCCAGCATGCAGGGCGATGATGAAGCCAGCGCCATCCAGCTCACCACGCGCCGCGCCGACCTGCGCGCGCGCACGCCCACGCAGGCCACCTACCTGGAAAACATCGCCACGCACGACATCACCTTCGGCATCGGCCCGGCGGGCACCGGCAAGACGTACCTGGCCGTGGCCTGCGCGGTGGATGCGCTGGAGCGCAGCAGCGTGCAGCGCATCGTGCTCACCCGCCCGGCCGTGGAAGCTGGCGAGCGCCTGGGCTTCCTGCCGGGCGACCTGACGCAGAAGGTGGACCCGTACCTGCGCCCACTGTATGACGCGCTGTACGACCTGATGGGCTTTGACCGCGTGCAGAAGGCCTTCGAGCGCAATGCGCTCGAGATCGCGCCGCTGGCCTTCATGCGCGGGCGCACGCTGAACAATGCCTTCGTCATCCTCGACGAGGCGCAGAACACCACGCCCGAGCAGATGAAGATGTTCCTCACCCGCATCGGCTTCGGCGCGCGCGCGGTGGTCACGGGCGACGTGAGCCAGATCGACTTGCCCAAGGGCGCGATGAGCGGCCTGATCGACGCCGAGCGGGTTTTGAAGCGCGTCAAGGGCATCGCCGTCACGCGCTTCACCAGCGCCGACGTGGTGCGCCACCCGCTGGTGGCGCGCATCGTGGATGCCTACGACGCGCAGCGCAGCCGCCGCGGCGCAGGCGAGTAGGCGCCGGCCAAAAGCTCACAAATTCATAGCTGCTCGCGCTTGATAGATAAGCGCTGGAGGCCAAAATGGCTTTGAACCAATTGTCCCTGTCCCTCCAATTCGCACGCGACGCGGAGGCCACCGCGCACCGCGCCACCCTGCCCCGCCACGCGGTTGCGCGCTGGATCCGCCACGCCCTGGCCGTGGATGCCGAGATCACCGTGCGCATCGTGGGCGCCGAGGAAGGCCAGCGCTTGAACCGCGAGTTCCGCCACAAGGACTACGCCACCAACGTGCTCACCTTCGACTACCAGCAAGAGCCCGTGGCCGTGGCCGATCTGGTGCTCTGCGCCCCCGTGGTCGAGCGCGAGGCCCGCGAGCAGAACAAGACGCTGGAGGAACACTACGCCCACCTGCTGGTGCACGGCACGCTGCACGCCCAGGGCTGGGACCACGAAACCAGCGAACAGGAAGCGCAGGAAATGGAGGCGTACGAGACCGCCATCCTGCAGGAGTTGGGCTTCGCGGACCCCTACGCGGCATAACTGGCAGGCGCTCACCACCGCGGGCGCCGGGGTGCGGAAAGCTGTTTTGCGCCCAGGTCACAAACGCGCCCGTCGGTGCGGCCTAAGATGCCGCGCGACCTGCGTCCTGCAGGTCCGCCTCTCACGCGGCGACCATCTCTTAAGGGAAGAACCCACGCATGGACATCCTGGGCTGGACGACCTCCATCGGCCACTTGGCACTTCTGCTCACCGCCGCATTCATCGCCGGTGCGCTCAACGCGGTAGCCGGCGGCGGCAGCTTCCTCACCCTGCCCGCGCTGGTGTTCACCGGCGTGCCGCCCGTGGTCGCCAACGCCACCGGCACTGTGGCCTTGCTGCCCGGCTACATGGCCGGTGCCTGGGGCTTTCGGGAAGACATGCAACCGCCGCCGGGCCTGTCGATGCGCGCCGTGGTCGTGCTGTCGCTCATCGGCGGCTCGGCCGGTGCGGCGCTGCTGCTGTTCACGCCCGACGCCACCTTCCGCAAGGTCGTGCCCTGGCTGCTGCTGGCGGCCACGGCACTCTTCGCCTTTGGCCCGCAGCTGCGGCAATGGGCCGGCAAAGCCGGCCATGGCACGCCCTCGGCTCTGAAAGCCGGCGCAGGCATGCTGGCGGTGGCGGCCTACGGGGGCTATTTCAACGGGGGCCTGGGCATCCTGCTGCTGGCGCTGTTCGGGCTGCTGGGGCAGACGCAGCTCAACGCCATGAACGGCATGAAGAACCTCGTGTCGGCCCTGCTCACGGCGATTGCCGTGGCCATCTATGCCGCAGGCGGCATCGTGCTGTGGCCGCAGGCCCTGGTGATGATGGTGGCCGCCACGTTGGGCGGCTATGGCGGCGCGCGCGTGGCACGCCAACTGCCTGCGCCGGTGCTGCGCTGGGGCATTGTGGCCACGGGGCTGGTGATGGCGGGGCTGTTCTTCCTGAAGGGCTGAACCCCGCCCCCAAGGCTCCAGGCGCGCTACAGCAAGCGCGCCTTCACCATCTTGCCTTTGACGCGGCCCGCATTCAGCTTGGCGCAGGCCTGGGCCGCGATGGCGCGGTCCACGGCCACATAGGTGGAAAAATCGTTGACGCTGATCTTGCCGATCTGCTCGCGCGCATAGCCGAAGTCGGCGCACATGGCGCCCATCACGTCGCCGGCGCGGATCTTCTCCCTGCGCCCGCCGATGATTTGGATGGTGCACATGGGTGGCCGCAGTTCGCCCCCTGCCGTAGGGGTGAGTTCATCCACCGGAAAGAACTCGCAGGCACGGCCTTGCAGCAATTCGATCCTGCCCACGCTGCCCATCTCATCCATGCTGACCAGGTTCAGCGCCAGCCCCTCGGCATCGCCACGGCCCGTGCGGCCGATGCGGTGGATGTGCACCTCGGGATCGGGCGTCACGTCGACGTTGATCACGGCCGAGAGGTCGGCAATATCGATGCCGCGCGCCGCCACGTCGGTGGCCACGAGCACGCTGCAGCTCTTGTTGGCAAACTGCACCAGCACCTCGTCACGCTCGCGCTGCTCCAACTCGCCAAACAGGGCGAGGGCACTGAATCCCTGGCTCTGCAGCGCAGTCACCACGTTACGGCACTGCTGCTTGGTATTGCAGAAGGCAATGCTCGACGCAGGGCGAAAGTGCGCGAGCATGCGCGCCACCACGTCGACCTTCTCGCGTGCATCCACCTCATACCAGCGCTGCGCGATCTTGCCTGCACCGTGCTGGGCGTCCACCTTCACCATCTGGGGCGCGCGCATGAAACGCTGTGCCAGTCCCGCAATGCCGTCGGGATAGGTGGCGGAGAACAGCAGGGTCTGGCGCTCGGCCGGACACTGGCGCACCACGGTCTCAATATCGGCCAGGAAGCCCATGTCCAGCATGCGGTCGGCCTCGTCAAGCACCAAGGTCTTGAGGTTGGCGATGTCGAGCTTGCCGCGCTCCATCAGGTCCATCACGCGGCCCGGCGTGCCGACCACGATGTGGGCACCGTTCTCCAGCGAAGCAATCTGGCCGCGCGATGGCACGCCCCCGTACACAGTGACGACCTTGATGTTGTCTTGCGCACGCGCCAAGCGGCGGATCTCGGTGGCCACCTGATCGGCCAGCTCGCGCGTGGGGCACAGCACCAGGCCCTGGACGGCGAACCAGCGCGGGTTCAGCCGATCGACCATGGCCAAGCCAAAGGCCGCTGTCTTGCCGCTGCCGGTGCTGGCCTGGGCGATCAGATCCCGGCCCTGCAGGCTGAAGGGCAGGCTGGCGGCCTGGATGGGCGTCATCTGCGCATAGCCCAGCTGCTGCAGGTTGGCCAGCATTTCAGGGGACAGAGGCAGCGATGAGAAGGCGGTGGCGGACGGGGCAGGCGACGCGCCTGAAGAGATGGTCATGGTCGCCAATTATCCCGGCGGCGCTATCCGCAGCGGAAGGGTCACCGGCCCGTCGTTGACCAGGTGCACCTGCATGTCGGCGGCAAAGCGGCCCGTGGCCACCATGGGGTGCACGGCGCGCGCCTGGGCGACGAAGTAGTCGTACAGCCGCTCCCCCTGCGCCGGCGGTGCCGCCTGCGTGAAGCTGGGCCGGTTGCCGCCGCGCGTGTCGGCGGCCAGGGTGAACTGGCTGACGATGAGCAGGCCGCCGCAGGTGCCCTGCCCGTCCAGGTCCTGCACGCTGCGGTTCATCTTTCCGACCTCGTCGCTGAAGATGCGCAGCTTGAGCATTTTGGCCAGCAGCTTGTCGGCCTGCGCCTCGCTGTCGCCCTGCTCGGCGCACACCAGCGCCAGCAGCCCCGGGCCGATGCGGCCCACGATCTCGCCGGCCACTTCCACGCGCGCCTCGCGCACGCGCTGCAGCAGGCCGATCATGTGCCGGCTCCTCCCGGCGCGGCCGCCTCGGCGGTCTCGAACACCGTAGCCTGCCCCTCGGGCAGCAGTTCGATGGTGGCGCGCAGGCCGGGCACGGCCTGCATCAGGGCCTGCTCGACGGCGGTGCGCTGCTCGGCGGCGTGCCCCAGCGTCCAGTGCGCGGGCACATGCATGTGCAGATCCACGTAGTTGCGCGCGCCGGCGCGGCGCGAGGTGAGGCTGTCGAAATACACCACCCCTGCGCTGGCGTGGTTGTGCTCGCCCAACACCGTGAACACGCGCGCCAGCAGGCTGGGCTCCATGGCCTCGTCCATGAGGCCCTGCGAGGCGCGCCAGATCAGTGCGCCCCCTTCGCGCAGGATGTTCAACGCCACCGCGATCGCCACCAGCGGGTCCAGCCACAGCCAACCGGTGGCGCCAGCGGCCAGTAGCCCGCCCACCACGCCGATGGAGGTCCACACATCGGTCATCAGGTGCCGCGCATCGCCTTCCAGCGCCAGCGACCGGTGCACCTGCGCCGCGCGCAGCATGCCCCATGCCAGCAGGCCGTTGCAGGCCGTGCTCAACAGCGACAGGCCCATGCCCCAGCCCAGTTGCTCCAGCGGCTGCGGGTGCATCAGCCGCAGCACGGCCGCCCAGAGGATGGCGATGCTGGCCCCCACGATGAGAATGCCCTCGAAGCCGGACGAGAAATATTCCGCCTTGTGGTGTCCGTAGGGGTGGTCCTCGTCCGCCGGGCGGCGCGCAATGGTCACCATGGCCAGCGCGAACATCGCGCCCGCCAGATTGACGAACGACTCCAGCGCATCCGACAGCAGGCCCACCGAGCCGCTGACCCACCAGGCCAGCGTCTTGAGCACGATGGTGAGCAGGGCCACGCCCACCGAGGCGCGCAGCAGGTTGTGGGGCGTCATCCACGCGGGAACGCTCAAGGGGCCGGAGGGTGCGGAAGGCATGCAGCGATTATCCCGCCGCCTTGCCGCCCTGCTGGCACACAAGCGCCCGGCGCGCCGCCGGACGCGCCTGCTCGCCAAAGGCCAGGCGTTGGGATATAAGCTCCGGGACCGACCGCCCACTGGATATGCCCTCCCCTCGCCCCCCTGCCTCCCCCTCCCTGCCCGACCTGGGCCCCCGCGCCAGTGATGCGCTGCTGCGGCTCATCGCCGACTCGGTGCCCGTCATGCTGGCCTATTACGAATCGACCAGCCTGCGCTGCGTGTTCGCCAACCAGCGCTACGCCGCCTTCAGCGGGCAAACGGTGCAGAGCATCATCGGCAAGACGGTGCGCGAGGCGATCGGCGAAAAGGCCTGGCAGGAGATCCTGCCCTACGTGCAGCGCGCGCTGGCTGGGGAGAGCGTTCAATACACCCGCGAATACGCCGGCCCGCAGGGGCGCGCGCATATGCTGGAGATCAGCCTGCAGCCGCACTTCGGGGTGCACGAAGGACGCAACGCGATGGTGGGTGCATTCGTGCTCATCAACGACATCGCCCACCACTGGGAGGCCGAGCGCGCCGTGCGCCAGAGCGAGGAGCGCATGCGCAAGTTCGCCATCGCTACCGAGGAGGGACTTGCCTTTCACCGCGACGGGCGCATTCTGGATGCCAACGAAGCGCTGCAGCGCATGGTCGGCTATTCGCTGGCCGAGCTCGTAGGCCAATCCATCTTCGATTTCGCGCTGCCCGAGTACCGCGCGCTGGCCGTGGAATACACGCGCCGCGGCAGCGAGAAGCCCTACGAGCTCGCCATGCGCCACAAGGACGGCCGCGTGATCCCGATCGAGGTGGTGGGCAAGACCATGCCCCAGCAGGAGGGTGACTACCGCGTGGTGGTAGTGCGCGACATCACGGCGCGCAAGCAGGCGCAGGAGCAGGCGCGCTTCCTGGTGCTGCATGACACGCTGACCCAACTGCCCAACCGGCGCCACCTCATGATGCAGCTGGCACGCATGGCGAGTGCCGCGCAGGAGCGGCAGACCCGCGCCGCCGTGCTGTTCATCGACCTGGACCACTTCAAGACGGTCAACGAGTCGCTGGGAAACCAGGCCGGCGACCAGCTGCTGATCGAGATTGCGCGGCGCCTGCAGGACGGAGTGAAGGCCACCGACTTCGTCGCGCGCGTGGGCGGCGACCAATTCATCGTGCTGCTGCCCGACCTGGCCAACCGCGCCGCAGCGGCCGAAGTGGCCGATGCGCTGCTGGCGCGCGTGCGCGCCGAGTTCGCCATCGGTGGCACGCCGCTGTCGCTATCACCCTCCATCGGCATCAGCGTCTTTCCGGACGACGGCTACAGCCCCGACGAGCTGCTGCGGCGCGCCGACGCGGCCATGCACCACACCAAGGAAAGCGGGCGGGGCACGCGCATGTTCTATGAACCGGGCATGGAAGGCCAACCCACGGAGCTGCTGCAGCAAGAGCACCTGCTGCGCGAGGCTGTGTTCCAAGGGGCCTTCGCACTGCACTACCAGCCCCAGGTGCGGGTGGCCGACGGCCGGCTGGTGGGCTTTGAGGCGCTGGTGCGTTGGCGACACCCGGTGCGCGGCCTCGTGGGGCCGGATGAGTTCATTCCGCTCGCCGAATCGCGCGGGCTCATCACGCCCATTGGCCGCTGGGTGCTGCACGAAGCCTGCCGCCAGCTCAAGGCATGGCACGACGAAGGGCTGCCCCGGGTGCCGGTGGCGGTGAACCTCTCTGCCATCGAGTTCCGCCAGCGCGACGTGGTGGGCGAGATCGCCCAGGTGCTGCAGTCCGCGGGGCTCGCACCGCAGTACCTGGAGGTAGAGATCACCGAATCCGCCCTCATGCAGCAGGCCGACCACACGCGCACCACCCTGCAGGCCCTGCAGGCCCTGGGCGTTGCCGTGACAGTGGACGACTTCGGCACGGGCTACTCGTCGCTGGCCTACCTCAAACGCTACCCGCTGGACAAGATCAAGGTGGACCGCTCCTTCGTCACCGACACGCCTGCCGACAGCGAAGACGTGGCCATCGTCACCGCCATCATCCAGCTCGCGCACAGCCTGCAGCTGCAGCCCGTGGCCGAAGGCGTGGAGACCGCGGAGCAGCTCGCGCTGCTGCAGCGCCTGGGCTGCGAACTGGCGCAGGGCTTTGGCATCGCACCGCCCATGGATGCGCAGCGCGCCCGCGAGTGGCTGCGCGCCCAGGCCGAGTGAGCGGCCGGCCTGGCCCGGCGCCGTGCCCACGCTGACACATGCGGCGTGGACAATAGGCGGCGTGGACAATAGGCACCATGGCCCAGATCCCCGCACTTCCCGATCCCACCTTCCACGCGACCGAGACCGAGGCACTGGCCCAGGTGCAGCGCATCTACCAGCAGCAGATCGACCACCTGCGCAGCGCCATGCAGCGCTTCGTGGCGGGAGAGACGCCCGCCGCACCCGTGCGCGCGTTCTATCCCTTCGTGCGCGTGCAGACCAGCACCGTGGCGCGCGCGCCCACGCACCTGGCCTATGGCTTCGTGGAGGGGCCGGGGCGCTACGAGACCACGCTCACGCGGCCTGACCTGTTCGCCGACTACTACACGGAGCAGCTGCGCCTGTTGCGCGCCAGCCACAACGTCGAGCTGGAAGTGGGCGTGAGCAATCAGCCCATCCCCATCCACTTCTCGTTCGCCGAGCACGACCACATCGAAGGCACGCTCAGCCCCGAGCGGCGCATGCTGATGCGCGACGTGTTCGACCTGCCCGACCTGGAGGCCATGGACGACGGCATTGCCAACGGCACCTGGTCGCCGCGCGCTGGCGAGGCGCAGCCGCTGTCGCTGTTCACCGCGCCGCGCGTGGACTATTCGCTGCACCGCCTGCGCCACTACACCGGCACGCAGCCCGAGTGGTTCCAGAACTTCGTGCTGTTCACCAATTACCAGTTCTACATCGACGAGTTCGTGCGCCTGGGCCATGCCGAGATGGCCAAGCCCGACAGCGAGTACATCGCCTTCATTGAGCCGGGCAACGTGGTCACGCGCCGCACGGGCCTGCCCGCGCAGGCCGGCGACGACCTGGGCGTGGCCCCGGCCCGCCTGCCGCAGATGCCCGCCTACCACCTCGTGCGCGCGGACCGCAGCGGCATCACCATGGTCAACATCGGCGTGGGCCCGAGCAACGCCAAGACCATCACCGACCACATCGCCGTGCTGCGCCCCCACGCCTGGATGATGCTGGGCCACTGCGCGGGCCTGCGCAACAGCCAGCAGCTGGGCGACTACGTGCTGGCCCACGCCTACGTGCGCGAGGACCATGTGCTGGACGAGGAGCTGCCGCTGTGGGTGCCCATCCCCGCGCTGGCCGAGATCCAGATGGCGCTGCAGCAGGCCGTGGCCGACGTGACGCAGATGCCGCAGGACCAGCTCAAGCGCATCATGCGCACCGGCACCGTGGCCAGCACCGACAACCGCAACTGGGAATTGCTGCCCGACAACATGCCCCAGCGCCGCTTCAGCCAAAGCCGCGCAGTGGCGCTGGACATGGAAAGCGCCACCATCGCCGCCAACGGTTTTCGCTTCCGCGTGCCCTACGGCACCCTGCTGTGCGTGAGCGACAAGCCGCTGCACGGCGAGATCAAGCTGCCCGGCATGGCCAACCATTTCTACCGCGAACGCGTGGACCAGCATCTGCGCATCGGCATGCGCGCCATCGACATCCTGCGCGCGGGTGGTGTGCACCGGCTGCACAGCCGCAAGCTGCGCAGCTTTGCCGAAGTGGCGTTCCAGTAGCCGCAGCCATTGCTACTTCATCGATAGCTGCTCGCGCTTATCCCATAAGCGTTTGAGCCGCTTTTTATCAATTTAGAGTAGCAACAACACCGCGACGAAAGCCAGCGTGTGCAGCACCACGCCGCCACCGGCCGCCACGGCATAACGCCAGCCCCCGCTGACCAGGGCCGTCACGCATTTGCTGACGGCGTGCACGCTCAGCCCCGCCGCCAGCGCGCTCACCAGGCTGGGCCCCACGGGGTCCAGCGGCCGGCCCTGCGACATGATGGCCGCGGCGGCCGCATGGACGTCGGCCAGCGCCGCCACCAGGGCACCGGCCAGCAGGCCCGCGTCGCCCCACCAGCCGCGCAGTGCCTGCACCAGCACCTGCACAGCCGTGAGCAGCGCGGCGATCAGCAGCGCGTCGCGCAGCTTGAATAGCGCCGTGCCGTCCACGTCCGCCGGGGCCGGCGCCTCACCCGCGGGCATGCTTCGCAGCAGCGCCCACCCCCAGACCAGCGCCACCACCCCGCCCGCCAGGGCCGGCGCCCACAACCGCACCAGCCACTGGGGCTGCACGGTGGCCGCCACCACCAGGATCTGCGCCATGGTCGCCACGCACGACAGCACGGCCGCGCCCCCCTGCGCGCGCACGGGCTCGCGCCCCTCGCGCACGGCCACGCCCAGGCTGGCGATGGTGGCGGTGCTGGAGATGAAACCCGAGGCCAGCGCCGACAGGGCGTTCGCGCGGCGCGCGTCCATGAGCCGGCGCGCCAGATGCGCCAGCGCCTGGATTACCAGCAGCACCACCACCAGGCGCACCAGCACCTGGGGGTTCAGCGCCTCCCCCCACAGGGGCTGATTGGGCGCCAGCGGCAATACCAGCAGCGCCAGCGCAGCCAGGATCAGCCCGCCCCGCACCTCGCCCTGGCGCAGCCACTCGCGTGAAAACTCATGCAGCGCCTCACGCGCCGTCAGCAGGCTGGTCACGGCGACGGCCAGCCCCGCCGCCACGGGCAGGCTCTGCGTGCACAGCACGCCGATCAGGTAGGCCAGCAGCAGCGCGATCTCGGTGGTCACGCCGGGGTCTTCGGAGCGGTCGCGCGCATAGGCCACCACGCCCAGCAGCGCAATGAACACCGCGCCCACCGCCACCAGCGCCTCGCTGCCCAGCAGCGCCGCCGTCGCACCCGACACCGCCGCCAGCGTGAACGAGCGCACGCCCGCGAGCGCGCGCAACGGGCCCTGGCCCTTGCGCCGTTCGCGCTCGATACCCATCAGCAGGCCGCTGCCCAGGGCGCCCGCCAGAACGGCCAGCGTGTCCTGAAAGCCGGTTGTGTCCATGGTGTTCATCGTGGTTGGTTGGCTTTGACGATTGGACCATGGAAAGCGGGCATCCAAAGGGCGCCCCACTCTCAGAACACTCTGGTTTTGATAGCTATCAGCGCTTGTCAGTAAAGCACCAGCGCCATTTTTCTCATAAACCTCTGCAATGGCGCGGTCTTCCCCCCACAATCGCGCCATGCAAGTGCTTCTGGAAGCCCGCGACCTGCGCAAGCGCTATGGCACCGCCACCGTGGTGGATGGGCTGTCGTTCGCCATCGCGCCGGGGGAGTGCCTGGGCGTGATCGGCCCCAACGGCGCGGGCAAGACCACCACCCTGCGCATGTGCCTGGGCCTCACGGCGCCCGACGAGGGCAGCGTGCACTTTCACCCTGGCGGCGGCGCTGCGCCGCTCGCCATGCCGCAGGACGCGCTGGCCATCAAGGCCCAACTGGGCGTGGTCACGCAGTTCGACAGCCTGGACCCGGACTTCAGCTGCGCCGAAAACCTGCGCGTGTTCGGGCGCTACTTCGGCCTGAAGGGCGCGGCCATGGCACAGCGCATCGCGCCGCTGCTGGAGTTCGCCGCGCTCACGGCCAAGGCCGACGCGCGGCCGGGCGAACTGTCGGGGGGCATGCGCCGGCGCCTGTCGCTGGCGCGCGCATTGGTCAACGACCCGCGCCTGCTGTTGCTGGACGAGCCCACCACCGGCCTGGACCCGCAGGCCCGCCACCTGATGTGGGAGCGGCTGCAGCAGCTGCTGCAGGGCGGCAAGGCCATCCTGCTGACGACGCACTTCATGGATGAGGCCGAGCGCTTGTGCTCGCGCCTGCTGGTGCTGGACCATGGCCGCAAGATCGCCGAAGGCACGCCGCGCGCGCTGATCGCCGAGCACCTGGAGCCCGACGTGGTCGAGGCCTACGGCCCCGGCGCGCTGGCCCTGGCGCAGGATGCGCAGTTGCGTCCGCTGGCGCGGCGTGTGGAAGTCAGCGGCGAGACCGTGTTCTTCTACACGCAGGACGCCCGCCCGCTGCTGCAGGCGCTGTCGGCCCATGGCAGCCTGCGCACCCTGCACCGGCCCGCGAACCTGGAGGACCTGTTCCTCAAGCTCACCGGACGTCAAATCCGCGAGGAAGGCTGACATGCCCACGCCCACCACGCCCAGCCCCTGGCGCGCGCCCGACCTGTCGACGCGCTGGTGGCCCGTGTTTCTGCGCAACCTGCTGGTGTGGCGCAAGCTGGCGGTACCCAGCCTGCTGGGCAACATCGCCGAGCCGCTGATGTGGCTGGTGGCCTTCGGCTACGGCATGGGGGCGCTGGTGGGACAGGTGCAGGTGGGCGGGCAGAACGTGCCCTACATCCTGTTCCTGGCCAGCGGGTCGATCTGCATGAGCGCCATGAATGCGGCCAGTTTCGAAGCGCTGTACTCGGCCTTCTCGCGCATGCATGTGCAAAAGACCTGGGACGGCATCATGAACGCCCCCATCAGTCTGGACAGCGTGCTGCTGGCCGAGATGCTGTGGGCCGCATTCAAGGCGCTGTTCACCACCACCGCCATCCTGGGGGTGATGCTGGCGCTGGGCATCAGCTACAGCCCCAAGCTGATCGTGGCCTGGCCGGTGCTGCTGTGCGTGGGCATCATGTTTTCCAGCATCGCGCTCATCTTCAATGCGCTGGCCAAGGGCTATGACTTCTTCACCTATTACTTCACGCTGGTGCTCACGCCCATGATGTTCCTGTCGGGTGTTTTCTTCCCGCGCGAACAGCTGCCCACAGCCATACGCCTCGCCTCGGACTGGCTGCCGCTCACCAATGCCGTGGAGCTGGTGCGCCCCCTCTTCATGGACCAGTGGCCGCAGCACCCGCTGCGCCACGGCCTGGTGATCGCCGTGACCACCGTGGCCGCGTACTGGGTGGCCCTGGCGCTCACCCGCAAGCGCTTTCGCGCCTGAGCCTTTCACGCATGCCTACGCTTCTGAGCGCCGAATACATCGCCCTGGTGGACCGGGGCGTCTCCACCATCGTGGCCTCGCGCGACGCGCAGTTGCGCCCCAGCGTGATGCGCGCCGTAGGCGCGCGCATCAGCACCAACGGCCAGCGCATCACGGTCTTCCTGCGGCGAAGCCAGTCACGACAGCTTCTGGCCGACATTGCCACCACCGGCCACATTGCCGTGGTCTTCAGTGACCCGCCCTCGCACCGCACGGTGCAGGTCAAGGCCACCGCCGCCGTGCAACGTGCCGTGCTGCCGGCCGACGAACCCGCGCTGCAAAGCTACCTGTCCACCATGCAGCATGCCGTGGCCCAGGTGGGCTATGGCCCGCAGTACACCGCGGCCATGCTGAATGCACCACGGGACGATCTGGTGGCAGTGGAGTTTTCGCCCGAAGCCGCGTTCGACCAGACCCCCGGCCCGCATGCCGGCGAACCGTTGCGCAAGGAGCGCCAGCCGTGAACGTGCCGCCCACCCTGCGCTCCATCCGCGCCTGCCTGGAGGGCGCGATTCCTGCCATCATGGCCACCTGCGCCCCCGACGGCACGCCCAACGTGGCCTACATCTCACAGGTGGTCTACGTCGATGAGCAGCATGTGGCCCTGTCGTTCCAGTTCTTCAACAAGACGCGCGCCAACATCCTCGCCAACCCCTATGCCAGCGTGCTGGTGCTGGACCCCGTGACAGCACGCTGCTTTCGCCTGCACCTGCGCTTCTTGCGCACGGAGGCGGAAGGCGCACTGTTCGAGCGCATGCGCGCGCAGCTGGCGGGCATCGCCTCGCACAACGGCATGGCGGGCGTCTTCGAACTCAAGGGATCGGATGTCTACGCCGTCGAGCGCATCGAACCCGTGCCCGGAGAAGGACTGGCACCCAGCCCCGCGCAACTGCCACGCGCCGATCTGCTGGGCGCCGTGCGCCTGTGCAGCCAGCGCCTGGCGCGCTGCACCACGCTCGACGAGCTGCTACAGACACTGCTGGCGGGCCTGCACGAGCATCTGCACGTGCAGCATGCGATGGTGCTCATGCTGGATGCGCAAGCGGGCCACCTGTACACCGTGGCAAGCCATGGCTACACACATTCGGGCGTGGGCTCGGAGATCAAGCTGGGCCAGGGCGTGATAGGCGTGGCCGCGCGCGAAGCCACGCCGGTACGCATCAGCCACATGACCCATGCCGCGCTGTACAGCCATGCCATGCGCAGCAGCCTGGGACAGAGCGCGCCCGCGCACGAAATTCCCTACCCGGGCCTGCCCGCGCCGCACAGCCAGCTGGCCGTGCCCCTGGTGAGCTGCGGCCGCACCCTGGGGGTGCTGTTCGTGGAAAGCCCGCTGGACTGCAGTTCCGCTACCCGGAGGAAGACGCGCTGGTGGCGCTGGCAGGACAGCTGGCCACCGCGATCGACCTGCTGCAGTCGGCCGACGAAGCCATAGAGGCATCGCAAGAACCCGCGCCCGCGCCGGCGCCGCGGGGGGCGCCCGTGCGGGTGCGGCATTTCGCGGTGAACGACAGCGTGTTCGTCAATGACACCTACCTCATCAAGGGCGTGGCGGGCGCGATCCTGTGGAAGCTACTGCGCGACCATGAGCGCACCGGACGCCAGGACTTCAGCAACCGCGAACTGCGCCTGGACCCCAGCCTGCGCCTGCCGGGCGTGGCCGACAACCTGGAGGCGCGCCTGCTGTTGCTGCAGCGCCGACTGCAGGAAAGCGACACCGGCATCCATATCGACAAGACCGGCCGTGGGCGACTGCGGCTGCGCCTGGACGCACCTGCGCAGTTGGAAGAGATGGCCGGCGGTTGAAGGTCGCGCCGCCGCGCGCTCACTTGATTGGCCGCCGGCGCAGCAACTCGATGTTGGCGCGCTGCTCTGGGGTGAAGGATGCCAGCGCTTTGGTGCGCGAAGCCTTGTCAGCCAGCGATTCCATGGCGAGGAACATGCCCGCGTGCAGTGCGGCATACACCGCCGTGGCGTACTCGATGCCGCTGACCCGGTGGCGGGCCAGCAACGCACGGATGCGCGGATCCGCATCCAGCTGACGCGCCAGCTCCTGAACGGACTGCGCGTCCGGCTCGTCGTCGTCGCCGGGACGTGCGGCTTCTGGCGACGCAGCCTGCAGTGCCTCCATGCGCTCCAGCAACTGGGGCGTGAGCCGAAAGCGTTCGGGGGGCGGTGGGCCCGCAGCCAGGGTACTCGCGCTGGCCACGCAAAGCCAGAATGCAGCCAGGGTATGGCGCAACAACCCATGGCTCATCGCGCAAGCTCCAAAGCACGTGCCAGCTTGCCCCACTCGCCATTCGACAGGTGCGGACGCATGACACTCAATGCCGTGTCAAAGATGCCGGGAGGCGCATTGCGCCGCATGTCACCGAGCACCATGGCCCGCTCGCTCGGGGTCATGCTGAGCAGCATCCAGCGCAGCGTGACGAGCATCTCGTCCGGCGGTATCGACGCGACCAGCGCACCCTCGATGACAGCCAGTTCCGCGTCGCTGGCGTGCTGCTAAAAAACGCTTATGCGAACCCTCAAAATTTCTTAAGCGCGCACTGCCGAACCGGAGCGCGTCATGCAGCCTGGCGCAGCAAGTCCACAGCGCGCTCGGCAATCATCACCGTGGGTGCATTCGTGTTGCCGCTCACAATGCGCGGCATGATGGATGCGTCCACCACACGCAGAGCCTGCAGGCCATGCACACGCAGTTGGGCATCCACCACGTCCAGCGGACCGCAGCCCATGCGGCACGTGCCCACGGGGTGGTAGATGGTGTCGGCCCAGTCGCGGATGAACTGCTCGATCTGTGCATCGCTTTGCGCGCGGGACGAATGGGGCAGCTCACGCGCGCCCAGGCTGGCCAGAGCGGGCTGCGCCAGGATCTCGCGCATGCGCCGCACGCCGCGCACCATGCGCCGCATGTCGTCGGGATCACTGAAGAATGCCGGGTCCACCCGCGGAGCGGCCGCCGGGTCGGCGCTGGCCAGCGTCACCCGGCCGCGGCTTCGGGGCTGCAGCAGGCATACATGGCAGGAATAGCCATGACCCCATGTGACCCGCCGGCCGTGGTCCAGCAGCTTGCCGACCACGAAGTGCAGCTGCAGGTCGGGCAATGGCTCCTCGGGGCGACTCTTGATGAAGCCGCCAGCCTCGGCGAAGTTGGTGGTCAGCATGCCGCCGCGGTGCGCACGCCACTCCCGCACGCCGCGCAGCACGTTCAGCGCCCCGGGCAGCGACAGGCCGAAAAGGTCCGTCAACCGCGGTGCGTCCATCACCTGCACCACGTCGGGATGGTCGTGCAGATGCGCGCCCACGCCCGGCAGATCGTGCACCACGCCAATGCCGTGGCTCTGCAACTGCGCGCCCGGCCCCACACCCGAGAGCATGAGCAATTGCGGTGACAGCAGCGCCCCCGCCGACAGCAGCACTTCACGCGTGGCGCGCACCTGCTGCGTCTGGCCGCCCCGGCGGTATTCCACGCCCGTGGCGCGCCGGCCCTCAAACAGGATGCGCGTGGCCTGCGCGCCGGTCACCACCTGCAGATTGGTCCGGCCCAGGTGGGGCGTGAGGTAGGCCTTGGCCACGCTGAAGCGTTCGCCCGCCCGGTGCGTGACCTGGTAGAGACCTACGCCCTCCAGTTGCGCGCCGTTGAAGTCGTCATTGCGTGGATGGCCAGCCTGCACGCCGGCTTCGACGAAGGCGCGGCTGGCACGCTGCGGCGACTGCAGGTCCGTCACATTCAGCGGCCCGTCCGTGCCGTGCCAGGCGCTTGCACCGCGCTCGTTGCGCTCGGCCCGAAGGAAGTACGGCAGCACGTCGTTCCAGCCCCAGCCTGCATTGCCGGCCGCAGCCCAGTGGTCGTAGTCGCTGGCGTGGCCGCGCGCGTAGATCATGGCGTTGACCGAGCTGGAACCACCCAGCACCTTGCCGCGCGGCTGGTAGCCCCGACGCCCGCCCAGGCCCGCCTGCGGCGTGGTGTGCAGCCCCCAGTTGAAGGCGCCGCTGCGCGCCATGGCGGCCAGCCCCGCCGGGCAATGGATGAGCACACTGGCATCGCTGCCGCCCGCCTCCAGCAGGCACACGCGCACCGTGGGGTCCTCGCTCAGCCGCCCCGCCAGCACGCAGCCCGCCGAGCCGCCCCCGATCACGACATAGTCGAACTCACGCATGCAGTGTCCCCTCGTTGTATGGCGATGCTGCAACGCAGCAGCAGACGCGCGATTGCCGATACCATCACGGCATCGTTTTTTTCTCACTACTACACTTTCAAGGGACATTTATATGACGATTTCGACCGTTGGCATCATCGGCGCGGGCACCATGGGCAACGGCATTGCCCAGGCATGCGCTGTGTCGGGCATCAATGTGGTGATGGTGGACATCTCCGACGCCGCCGTGCAAAAGGGCGTGGCCACCGTGGCGGGCAGCCTGGACCGCCTGATCAAGAAAGAAAAGATCACCGAAGCCGACAAGAGCGCCGCCCTCGCGCGCATCAAAACCTCCACCAGCTACGACGACCTGAAGGCCGCCCAGATCGTGATCGAGGCCGCCACCGAGAACTACGAACTCAAGCTCAAGATCCTCAAGCAGGTGGACGCGCTGGTGGCGCCCGAAGTGATCATTGCGTCCAACACCTCTTCGATCTCCATCACCAAGCTGGCCGCCGCCACGTCGCGCGCCGACCGGTTCATCGGCATGCATTTCTTCAACCCCGTGCCGATGATGGCGCTGGTGGAGATCATTCGCGGCCTGCAGACTTCCGACGCCACGCACGACACGGTGAAGCAGCTCTCCGAGCGCCTGGGCAAGTCGCCCATCACCGTGAAGAACGCCCCCGGCTTCGTGGTCAACCGCATCCTGGTGCCCATGATCAACGAGGCCTTCTTCGTGCTGGCAGAGGGCCTGGCAACGCCCGAGGACATCGACGCCGGCATGAAGCTCGGCTGCAACCAGCCCATCGGCCCGCTGGCGCTGGCCGACATGATCGGTCTGGACGTGTGCCTGGCCGTGATGGACGTGTACCTGACCGAGTTCGGCGACAGCAAGTACCGCCCCTGCCCGCTGCTCAAGGAGATGGTGGCCGCCGGCCGCCTGGGCCGCAAGACCGGCCGCGGCGTGTACCAGTACTGACCTGACCCAGACCACCTGCCATGCCCGTTCGCAACCCCTTCAAGCACGCACTGGCCGCCGGTCAGGCGCAGATCGGCATCTGGTCCACCCTGCCATCACCCCTGGTCACCGAGCTGATCGCGGGATCGGGCTTTGACTGGGTGCTGCTGGACACGGAACACACGCCCAGCGACGTACCGCTCATGGTGCAGCAGCTGCAGGCCGTGGCCGCCGGCTGCCGGGACCACACGCACTGCGTGGTGCGCCCGGCCTGGAACGACCCGGTGCTGATCAAGCGCTACCTGGACATCGGCGCGCAAACGCTGCTGCTGCCCTTCGTGCAGAACGCGGACGAGGCGCGCGCCGCCGTGGCCGCCATGCGCTACGCGCCGCGCGGCATCCGCGGCATGGGCGGCTCCATGCGCGCCTCGGACTTCGGCCGCGACGCGGCCTATGTACGCGATGCGGAGAACGAGCTCTGCCTGCTGGTGCAGGTGGAGACGGCCGAGGCGCTGGAGCAGATTGAGGCCATCGCCGCGGTGGAGGGCGTGGACGGCATCTTCATCGGCCCGGCCGATCTGTCCGCCAGCATGGGCTTCCCGGGTGATGCCAACCACCCCACGGTGCGCGCCGCGATCGACGACGCGATCCGCCGCATCCGCGCGGCCGGCAAGGCACCTGGCATCCTCGTGGTGGACGAAGCCCGGGCGCGCGAATGCCTGGCCCTGGGCGCGCAGTTCGTGGCCGTGGGCATGGACATGCTCCTGCTGCGCCAGGCCGCGGACGGGCTGGCCGCGCGCTTCCGGCCAGGCGCACGCGGGCCCGTCGTCACGAGCTACTGACCCCGAGCGCCGCCCGCGCGGTCGGCGCTTCCGCCCACAAAACCGCCCGCCACAGCGTGTTTCGGTCGCCAATCTCGCTACATTAGGGCCTGTTCACACTATTTTTGCCAGTGCGAATGGCGTGAAAACCGCGCCAATCTAGGCGCGTGACGACGCCAAGGCCGGGGCCTTGGCTAGGAGGGCAACGACGAATGGCGCGGTTTTCACTCCGTTCCCTCCGGGTTGCGATCAAAAAGGGCCATTCGCGGCGTTGCCAAGCCTCGCTGGGGTAGCACCCCAGCTTCGTTTGGCGCCTTGCGCCTGGCCCTTTTTGATCGCAACGCATCTGGCAAAAATAGTGTGAACAGGCCCTAGCTATAGCTGCCAGCGGTGATATGGCGGCGGTTCCAGCTTTCTACGTCTAGAAAAATTCCATCTGGGCGCTGCGCTACACTGCGCGCCAACAACCACCAGAGAGGGAAAAACCATGGACGTCCAGGTATCGTCCGAGCGCGCGCGGGCGCGCTCTGGGCTGCGCTCGTCCTTCGAGTCACAGGACATCGAGCCACACGCCATGCGCTTCACGGGCAGCGGCGGCGAGTACTTCCGCGTGTGGATCGTGAACGTACTGCTGAGCATTCTGACGCTGGGCCTGTACACCCCCTGGGCGCGGCGGCGTACGGCTCAGTACTTCTACGGCCACACGCTGGTGGCAGGCAGCCCCCTGGAATTCACCGCGCAGCAGCGGCGCATGGTGGTGGGCTTCGTCGTGCTGCTGCTGCTCACGGTGGCCTACCAGTTGGCCGTCAACACGGGGCAGGACACGGCCGTGGGCCTTTTCATCCTGGGCGGTGCGGCCCTGTCGCCGCTGATCTGGGGCAGCGCCATGCGCTTTCGCCTGGCCAACACGCGCTGGCGCGGGCTGCGTCTGCAGTTCGCGGCGAGCTGGCGCGAGGTCTACACCGCCAGCTGGCCCGTGTTCGCTCTGGCACTGGTGTGGCTGGGCGTGTTCTGGGGCCTGCAGTCCCTGGCCCCGGCCGCGGTGGTGAACGAGGAAGCCGGCCGCAAGCTGCCCGAGGTCACCGCGCCGCTGATAGGTCTGGTGGCGCTGGGCCTGCTGCTCACGGTGCTGTGCATCATCCGACTGGAGTTCAACTACCGCAGCCTCCTGGTGCTGCGCTCACGCATCGGCAACGAGGCCGGCCGCTGGAAGCCCGTGTACATGGATTTCGTGAAGCTGTGGCTGGCCACGCTGGCGGTGTTTCTCGTCTCGCTGCTGGTGCTCGTCGCGCTGGTCGCGGGCCTCTTCACGGGCTCGCTCGGACTCGTGTCCAAGCTGGGCAAGGGCGGGATGGGGCTGGGCATCTTCGTGCTGATCATGGCGGCCTTCGTGGGCGCGCTGCTGGCGATGATGCTGGCCACCGCACCGGCACGCGCCTATCGCGAGGCCGCGCTGTTTCGCCTGACCTGGAGCAACATCGGTGTGAGCCGCATCGCGCGCTTCAAGTGCAACCTCAGCACGGGCGGCTATGTGCTGCTGCGGCTGCGCAACATGCTGCTCACGGTACTGACGCTGGGGTTCTTCCGCCCATTCGCCATGGTGAGCGAATACCGCATGAAGCTCGAATCCGTCACCGTCCATGTCAAGGGCGGCGTGGACCAGGTGGCGGGGCGCCTGGGCCGGCAGCAGCCGGGCGGCATCGGCGATGCGCTGGCTGACGCGGCGGGCCTGGACCTGATCGGATGACCGGTCGCCCCAAAACACCTTCGCCCGGCGCCCCCTCGCGGAGACGCGATTGACGGGCATGGTGCTCGCCCATTGGTTCGACGGGCGCAGCAGCCGACCGCGCGCGGCGCAGGTGCGGCTGCTGCCCGCGCCCGACGGTCCCGCGCTGGAACTGCATGTGCCCGGTGCGCCGCCGCGCCGCTTTGCCCACCGCGACGTGACCTGGCCCGAGGCCTGGAACGCCCGGCGTCCGCAACCAAAACTCGTGGCCGATCTGGGCGACGACGGCAGCCTGGAGATCGACGACCCCGCCGCCTGGCAGGCCGCACTGGATGCGGCCGGCCACCGGCCGGGGCTGGCGCAGCGCATGCAAACGCGCTGGGGCGTGTTTGCCGTGGTGCTGGTGCTGGCCGTGGCCGGGTTGTTCGCGTTCTACCGCCACGGCACGCCCTGGCTGGCCGCGCAGCTCACGCGCCATGTGCCGCTGGCCTGGGATGTGGCGCTGGCCCAGAGTGCGCTGGCGCAGATGGACGCGGGCACCCTCAAGCCCACCACGCTCACGCCTGCGCGCCAAGCCGCGCTGCGCGCACGTTTCGATGCGCTGCTGGCCGCTTCGCCCGCGGCGCTGCAGCGCTATGGCGGTTACGCGCCGCACTACACGCTCGCGTTCCGCTCCGGCCTGGGGCCCAATGCCTTCGCCTTGCCCGGCGGCACGGTGGTGATGACCGATGCGCTGGTGGAAACCGCCCGCGCGCAACGCCTGGACGACGACGCGCTGGTGGGCGTGCTGGCACACGAGATCGGCCATGTGGCCCACCGGCATACCACGCGCATGCTCGTCGAGCAGGGGGTGCTGCAGGTGGGTCTGGGACTGGCGCTGGGTGACGTGTCCGGCCTGGTGGCCACGGGCAGTTCGTTGCTCACGGGCCTGGCCTACAGCCGCAGCCATGAGCGCGAGGCCGACTGCCACGCGCTCGCACTGATGCGCCATGCCGGCCTGCCCACCGCACCGATGGGCGACCTGCTGTTGGCCATGCTGCGGGACGAGGATTCCGCAACCCCCTCCCCGCAGGCCGGCAAGGCCCCATCCACGCCCGAGGACCCGCCGCAGCCCCAAGGCCTGTGGACGCTGCTGAGCACCCATCCGGACACGCTGGAGCGCGCCAACGCGCTGCGCGCCGGCCGTGCGCCGTATTGCTTCTGAGCGCTCCTGAAAAAAGAGCTGCCAGCGCTTGATTGTCAAGGGCTGGCAGCTGTTTTGGCATAAAAGTGTGAAGCGCGCCGATAAGCCGGATTCTGTGCACTGCGGTTGCCCGCAGCGTGACCGCCATTAATCTGGGCCGGGTGTCACCACCACGGCTCGGTGCTACCTACCCGCCAGCTCCGCGGAACCACGTCAACGCTGGCCTACTTGGTATTGCTGCGCGTAGAGATTGCCCGTTTCACCCCCAGTGGTCTGCCTTCGCAGGCACTCCCCCGGGACTCGTCTCTGTTGCTCTGATCCTCACCTCACGGTGGGCAGCCGTTAGCTGCTACGCTGTCCTGTGCAGTCCGGACGTTCCTCCAGTGCCTGGTTTCCCAGATTGCACCAGCGGCGGTCTGGCGTGCTTCACGGGCGCAATTATCCGCGTTTCTCCGCTGCGGCGCGCGGCCGCGCGCTCAATGCGCGGGCAACAACTGGAAGATGTTGTAGGCGATGAGCAGCAGCGCGCCCACGATGCCCACCATCATCAGCGCCGGGCCCCAGCGCGACTCGCGCGCCGAGAAACCGATCAGCATCAGCGCACAGCTCGCGGTGAGCATGAGCATGGTGGTATGCAGCAAGGTCATGGCGCAGGAGGGAAAGTGAAGACGAGACCATTGTCGCGCACACACCCTACTGATGGCACAGGCAGGCGCGCACGCGCCGGCAAATCTTGATGCACATCAATCGAGCCGGCCCGCAGGCGGACGATTCACGCCGGCGCCATATCCACAGCGGGAATATCCATATCGCGACGCCGCTGAACGACTCCCCCACAATGGACGCCTCTCCCGCTTTGCCGGATTCCCACCCTCTACCCTGGAGACACCATGCGAGTCGACAACATCCTGCACACCATCGGCAACACTCCCCACGTGCGCATCAATCGCCTGTTCGGCGCGGGTGCCAACGTGTGGGTGAAGTCCGAGCGCGCCAACCCCGGCGGTTCCATCAAGGACCGCATCGCCCTGGCGATGGTCGAGGCGGCCGAGCGCAGTGGCGCTCTGCAGCCAGGCGGCACCATCATCGAGCCCACCTCGGGCAACACCGGCATTGGCTTGGCGCTGGTAGCGGCCGTCAAGGGCTACCAGCTGGTGCTGGTGATGCCTGACAGCATGTCCATCGAACGCCGCCGCCTGATGCTGGCCTACGGCGCCCGCTTCGACCTCACGCCCAAGGAAAAGGGCATGAAAGGCGCCATCGCCCGCGCGCAGGAACTGGTGGCCGCGACACCCGGCAGCTGGATGCCCCAACAGTTCGAAAACCCGGCCAACGTCGACGTGCACATGCGCACCACGGCGCAGGAAATCGCCGCCGACTTCCCCGACGGGCTGGACGCACTCGTCACCGGTGTGGGCACGGGCGGGCACATCACGGGCGTGGCGCGCGTGCTCAAGGCGCAGTTTCCGCAGCTCAAGGTGTTCGCGGTGGAACCTTCGCAATCGCCCGTGCTGTCGGGCGGCCAGCCCGGCCCGCACCCCATCCAGGGCTTGGGCGCGGGCTTCGTGCCGCAGATCATGGACACCAGCCTGCTGGACGGCGTGATCCAGGTCGAGGCCGAGCCCGCGCGTGAATACGCCCGCCGCGCCGCGCGCGAGGAAGGGCTGCTGGTGGGCATTTCCTCCGGCGCCACACTGGCCGCCATTGCCCAGAAGCTGCCCGAGTTGCCCGCGGGCGCGCGGGTGCTGGGCTTCAACTACGACACCGGCGAACGCTATCTGTCGGTCGAGGGCTTCCTGCCCGCCTGACACGCCTGGCGCACCTTTTCGACAAGGCCCCGCAAGGGGCCTTTTTTATGCCTTGCCGCCAACGCAACGACGCGGCATGTTCACGCACCGGCATGGTCCACCGTCCTACAGCCGCGTGCCGGCCGCCAGGGAAACAATGCCCCATCGCCCTCCGCTGCCGCGCGGCCGCGCTGCGGTGCGCCCCCCCGGCAGCGGGCCGGCATTGGATTTCCCCATGACTCAGAACCCGCCTTCTTCCTCCCCCGTCGCGTTCAAGGTGCTGACCGTGAACGTGCACAAGGGGTTCACGTCCTTCAACCGCCGCTTCATGTTGCACGAGTTGCGCGAGGCGGTGCGCCAGGTATCGGCCGACCTCGTGTTCCTGCAGGAGGTGCTGGGCACGCACCAGCGCCATGCGGGGCGCGTGACCAATTTCCCACAGGAGCCGCACTACGAGTTCCTGGCCGACTCCATCTGGACGCAGTACGCCTATGGCCGCAATGCGGTCTACACCGATGGCCACCACGGCAACGCATTGCTGTCCAAGTTCCCGATCGTGCACTACGAGAACCACGACATCTCGGTCAGCGGCCCGGAGCGCCGCGGCATGCTGCACTGCGTGCTGCAGCCGCCCCAGCATTCACGGCCTGTCCATGCCATCTGCGTACACCTGGGCCTGCAGGAGGCGCACCGCCAGCAGCAGTTGCGCCGCGTGTCCGCGCTGGTGCATTCGTTTCCCGCGCAGGACCCGGTGATCGTCGCGGGTGACTTCAACGACTGGCGTGGCCGCGCGCACGACGTGCTGCAGCGCGAAGCCGGCCTGCATGAAGTGTTCGTGCAAGCCTGCGGGCGTGCCGTGCGCACCTTTCCCGCATCGCTGCCGCTGCTGCCGCTGGACCGCATCTATGTGCGCGGCACCTCGGTGCACACGCCGATGAGCCTGCCGCGCAGGCCCTGGAACCGCCTGTCGGACCATGCGCCGCTGGCCGCGGAGATCCTCCTGTGATGCGCCCGCGACCGTCCTCGCGCTGGATACCCGGCAACCACTTTCGCCTGCTGGAGAACGGCGAGGAGTTCTTCCCGCGTGTGTTCGAGGCCATTGCCCAGGCGCAGCGCGAGGTGATGGTGGAGACCTTCATCCTGTTCGACGACCACATCGGCCAGGGGCTGCACGCGGCGCTGCTGCAGGCGGCGCGGCGCGGCGTGTCGGTGAACCTGCTGGTGGACGGTTTTGGCTCGCCCGACCTGCCTGATCATTTTGTCGACAGCCTGGTGCAGGCGGGCGTGCGTTTTCGTGTGTTCGACCCAGGGCGGCGCCTCTTCGGCCAGCGCCTGAACGTGCTGCGGCGCATGCACCGCAAGATCGTGGTGGTGGACGGCACGCTGGGCTTCATCGGCGGCATCAACTACTCGGCGGACCATGTGGCGGACTTCGGCCCGCAGGCCAAGCAAGACTATGCCGTCGAGGTGCATGGCCCCATCGTGGCGCACATGCACCGCTTCACCCGCATGGCGGTCCTGCCCCCGTCTGCCCAGCGCACCCACCGCCACGAGCCGCTGCCGCAGCTGCCCGCGGCGGGCTCGGCCCACGCCATGTTCGTCACGCGCGACAACCACCGGCATACCAACGACATCGAGCGCCACTACCGTATCGCCCTGCGGGCCGCGCGCGAGCGCGTGGTGATCGCCAACGCGTATTTCTTCCCCGGCTACCGGCTGGTGCGCGAGCTGCGCCGCGCCGCGCGACGCGGGGTGGACGTGCGCCTGATCCTGCAGGGCGAACCCGACATGCCCATCGTGAAGACCGCGGCCGGCCTGCTGTACGACCACCTGCTGCGCGCGGGAGTACACATCTACGAGTACTGCGAGCGCCCGCTGCACGGCAAGGTGGCGCTGGTGGACCGCGAGTGGTCTACCGTGGGCTCCAGCAACCTCGACCCCCTGAGCCTGTCGCTCAACCTGGAGGCGAACGTCGTCATCCGCGATGCCTCCTTCAATGCGCTGCTGTATCAGCGCCTGTCGCGCCTGATGCAGCGGCACTGCCGCCAGGTGGAGCCCGCTCCGCGCGGCGCCTGGGAGGCCCTGCGCCTGCTGCGCGGCTACTGCGTGTACCACCTCATGCGCTGGTTTCCCGCCTGGGCGGGCTGGCTGCCGCGACACGAGCCCGCCATCGCCGTCATGCAGGCCGAGCCGCCCGCTGACCAAACTGCGCGCGCGTCCTGAGGCAAGGCAGCCCATGCACGGCCCTGCCACTTCGCCTGTCCACACCGCGCACCGCCGTCGCCGCAGCGGGTGGCGCCGGTTACGGGGCTGGCGCTGGCTGGCCGGGCTCGCCATGGCAGCGGTGGCCGCCCTGGTGGTATGGCTGCTGGTGCGCCAGGGCCTGCAGGTGGACTGGCCCGGCGTATGGCAGGCGCTGCGCGCGTTGCCTGTGCCCACGCTGGCCGCAGCCGCGGCCCTGGCCTGGGCCGGGCACCTGGTGTACGGGTGCTTCGACCTGTTCGGTCGCCACGTGGTACGCCACGGGCTGGGCGTCGCCCGCACCATGGGCGTCACGCTGATCGCCTACCCCTTCACGCTCAACCTGGGCTCGCTGATCGGCGGCGCTTCGGTGCGCTACCGGTTGTATTCGCGCCAGGGCCTGGATGTGGGCCAGATCGCGCAGGTGATCAGCCTGTCCATCGCCACCAACTGGCTGGGCTACTGCGTGCTGGCCTGTGCGCTGTTCTGGGCCTGGACACCGCCGCTGCCCGAGGGTTGGCGTATGGGCAGCGGCCAGCTCCCTTGGTTGGGCACGGTGCTGGCCTGCGTGGCGCTGGGCTACCTGGCGCTGTGCGCGCAGCGCGGCGGGCACCGACCGCTGATGCTGCGTGGGCGACGCCTGCCGCTACCGACCTGGCGCGTGGCGCTGCTGCAGTTGGTGCTGTCGTGCACCCACTGGGCGTTAATGGCCGCGTCCGTGTGGGTGCTGGCGCGCCAGCAGGTGCCCTACGCCGCGGCGCTGGCCACGGTGCTGCTGGGCGCGGTGGCCGGGCTGGTCTCGCGCATCCCCGCCGGTCTGGGTGTGCTGGAGGCCGTGGGCACGGCCGTGCTGGCCGTGCACCTGCCCGTGAGCCAGGCGCTGGCCGTGGTGCTGGCCTTCCGCGCGGTGTACTACTTCGCGCCGCTCGCGCCCGCGGCGCTGGCCCTGCTGGCGACCGAGCTGTGGTGGCGGCGGCATCAGCCGACCACCAATTCTCAAGAAAAAACAGCCCCTAGCGCTTTTCAGACAAGCGCAAGCAGCTATTAATACAATAGCAAATTGAGTTCTCCTCACCGGTCATGACCGTGCGGCGCTCCCTTATGATCGCCCTCCTCTTTGGCACCGCCCGATAGTCACGGGCCGCACCCCATGATTCGCCTCTCCGAAATCAAGCTGCCGCTGGCAGCCCTGCCCGCCGGCGCCTACGACGCCGACACCCACCCCGACGCCCTGCTACGCGCCCAGGCCGCACAGGTGCTGGGCGTGCCCCAGTCCGCCATCGCCGCCCTGCACGTGCACAAACGCAGCTTCGACGCGCGCAAGGCCGACCTGATGGCGGTGTACATCCTGGACCTGCAGCTCGCGGACGCGTCCCAGGCCGGCGCCCTGCTGGCACGCCATGCCGGCCACCCGCACATCCAGCCCACGCCCGACATGGCCTGGCACCCGGTGGACTGCGCTGGCGAAGCGCCCGCACAGCGCCCGGTGGTGGTGGGCTTCGGGCCCTGCGGCATCTTCGCGGCGCTGGTGCTGGCGCAGATGGGGTTCCGGCCCATCGTGCTGGAGCGCGGCAAGCCCGTGCGCGAGCGCACCAAAGACACCTGGGGCCTGTGGCGCAAGCGCGAACTGAACCCCGAGTCCAACGTGCAGTTCGGCGAAGGCGGCGCCGGCACCTTCAGCGACGGCAAGCTCTACAGCCAGATCAAGGACCCGCGCCACCTGGGCCGCAAGGTGATGGAGGAATTCGTCGCAGCGGGCGCCCCGCCCGAGATCCTGTACGTGGCCCACCCCCACATCGGCACCTTCAAGCTGGTGAAAGTGGTGGAGTCGCTGCGCGCGCAGATCATCGCGCTGGGCGGCGAGGTGCGCTTCGAGCAGCGTGTGGACGACGTGATCATCGAAACCGACACCGCCGGCCGGCGCTACCTGCGCGGCCTGCGCGTGCGCGATCTGGCCAGCGGCGCAGTGCAGGAGCTGCGCGCCGATCACGTGGTCATGGCCCTGGGCCACAGCGCGCGCGACAGCTTCGCCATGCTGCACACGCACGGTGTGGCCATGGAGGCCAAGCCGTTCTCCGTGGGCGTGCGCATCGAGCATCCGCAGAGCGTGATCGACCGCGCGCGCTGGGGCAAGCATGCAGGCCACCCGCTGCTGGGCGCGGCCGACTACAAGCTGGTGCACCACGCCAGCCAGGGGCGCACCGTGTACAGCTTCTGCATGTGCCCCGGCGGCACCGTGGTGGCCGCCACCAGCGAGCCCGGGCGCGTGGTCACCAACGGCATGAGCCAGTATTCGCGCGCCGAGCGCAACGCCAACGCCGGCATGGTGGTGGGCGTGGACCCGCAGGATTATCCGCGCGACCCCGCGGCCTTCGAGGCCGCGCTGGGCGCCTCCCACGGCGTGGACACTCTGCCCACCGGGCAGGTGCACCCGCTGGCCGGTATCGTGCTGCAGCGCCAGCTGGAGTCGAACGCCTACCGCCTGGGCGGCGGCAACTACAACGCCCCCGCGCAGCGCGTGGGCGATTTTCTGGCGCGCCGCGCATCCACCGCGCTGGGGGACGTGCAGCCCTCGTACAAGCCCGGCGTCACGCTGGTCGGCATGGACGACGCCCTACCCGCCTTCGCCACCGAGGCCATGCGCGAGGCCCTGCCCGCCTTCGGCCGCAAGATCCGTGGCTACGACATGCACGACGCGGTGCTGACGGGCGTGGAAACGCGCACCTCGTCGCCGCTGCGCATCGGCCGCGGCGACAACTTCCAGAGCCTGAACACCGCCGGCCTGTACCCCGCCGGCGAGGGCGCGGGCTACGCGGGCGGCATCCTCTCGGCCGGCGTGGACGGCATCAAGGTCGGCGAGGCCGTGGCCTGTGCGATGCTGGGCCTGCCGCTGCCCTCCTCGGGCACGCGCGGCTCGGGTGGGGCGGCCTGAGCTTCGGCCCCCTGCCCTGTCCCAAGGCCGCGCACCGCGAGGCACCGAGACCATCGTCGGGTGAACGCGGTGACTCCGCATGCCTGCATGGCTCTCGACGAAGTCCCCGGCAGGGTTCTTGCGGGCGCGGGTGCTCCCGCCGGACGAACGAAAGCGCGGCTGCGCCGGGCGCCCTGCGCCGCGCCAAGGCAGGTCACAGGCGCGAGGCCATCTCCGGCACGGCCTGGAACAGATCGGCCTCCAGCCCATAATCGGCCACCGCAAAGATCGGTGCCTCCGGGTCCTTGTTGATCGCCACGATCACCTTGCTGTCCTTCATCCCTGCCAGGTGCTGGATGGCCCCCGAGATCCCCGCCGCGATGTACAGCTGCGGCGCAACGATCTTGCCCGTTTGCCCCACCTGCAGGTCGTTCGGGGCGTAGCCCGCGTCCACCGCTGCGCGGCTGGCGCCAATGGCCGCGCCCAGCTTGTCCGCCAGCGGGGTCATGACTTCGTTGAACTTCTCGCTGCTGCCCAGCGCCCGGCCGCCCGAGACGATGATCTTGGCGGCGGTGAGCTCGGGCCGGTCGCTCTTGGTGACTTCGCGTCCTGCAAAGCTGCTCTTGCCGGCGTCGGCCACGGCGGCGGTGGTTTCCACCGCGGCGCTGCCGCCCGTGGCGGGCGCCGCGTCAAAGCCGGTGCCGCGCACGGTGATGACCTTGACGCTGTCCGCGCTTTGCACGGTGGCGATGGCGTTGCCCGCGTAGATGGGGCGCTCGAAGGTGTCGGCGGAGATCACTTTGGTGATGTCGCTGATCTGCGCCACGTCCAGCTTGGCGGCCACGCGCGGGGCGACGTTCTTGCCGCTGGCGGTGGCCGGGAACAGGATGTGGCTGTAGTTGCCGGCAATCTGCAGCACCTGGGCGGCCAGGTTCTCGGCCAGGCCGTCCTTCAGGCTGGCGCCGTCGGCGTGCAGGACTTTGGCGACGCCTGCGATTTGGGAGGCGGCCTGGGCGGCGGCCTGCGCGCCTTCACCGGCTACGAGCACGTGCACGTCGCCCCCGCAGGCGAGTGCGGCGGTGACGGTGTTCAGGGTGGCGGCCTTGAGGCTGGCGTTGTCGTGTTCTGCAATGACGAGTACGGTCATGTTGTTTCTCCTGTCCTGCCTTTAGATGACCTTGGCTTCGTTCTTGAGCTTGTCCACCAGCGTGGCGACGTCGGGCACTTTCACGCCGGCGCCGCGCTTCGGGGGTTCGGCCACCTTGAGGGTCTTGAGGCGCGGGGCCACGTCTACGCCGAGGTCTTCGGGTTTGACGGTGTCCAGCGGCTTTTTCTTGGCCTTCATGATGTTGGGCAGCGTGACGTAGCGCGGCTCGTTCAGGCGCAGGTCGGTGGTGATGACGGCCGGGGTGGTCAGTTGCAGGGTTTCCAGGCCGCCGTCGACTTCGCGTGTGACGCTCACTTTGTCGCCGGCGACTTCGACCTTGCTGGCGAAGGTGGCCTGGGGCAGGTCGGCCAGGGCCGCCAGCATCTGGCCGGTCTGGTTGGCGTCGTCGTCGATGGCTTGCTTGCCCAGGATGATCAGGCCCGGTTGCTCTTTGTCCACCAGGGCCTTGAGCAGCTTGGCCACGGCCAGGGGTTGCAGCTCGGCATCGGTTTCCACCAGGATGCCGCGGTCGGCGCCAATGGCCATCGCCGTGCGCAGCGTTTCCTGGCATTGCGCCACGCCGCAGCTCACCGCGATCACTTCCGTGGCCACGCCTTTTTCTTTGAGCCGCACCGCCTCTTCCACGGCGATTTCGTCAAAGGGGTTCATGCTCATCTTGACGTTGGCAATGTCCACTCCGCTGCCGTCCGACTTGACGCGGACTTTGACGTTGTAGTCCACCACGCGTTTGACGGGGACGAGGATTTTCATGGGTAGTCTCTTTCTGTAGGGGGGGTTATCGGAGCATGCCCGCCAGGCGCTGGGCGATCAGTGCCTCGGCCTGGGCCATGATGGAATCGATGAGCTGCTGCACGGTGGGCACGTCATGGATCAGCCCGGCCACCATGCCGCAGGACCACACGCCGGCCTGCATGTCGCCCTGCTGCATGATGCGCGGATAGACGCCAGCCACCTCGGGCGCGATGTCCGCAAAGGTGATGGCGGCGCCCAGCGCGCGCTCCTTGTCCAGCACCCGCTCGGTGGCGCTGTTGGTCAGCACGCGCTCGGTGTTGCGCAGCGGGCGCATGATGAGCCGCGTGTCCAGCTCGGTCGCCGCGACGATGGCTTGCTTGACGTTGTCGTGCACCGGCGCCTCTTGCGTGGCGATGAAGCGCGTGCCCATGTTGATGCCCTCGGCACCCAGCGCCAGCGCGGCCACCAGGCTGCGCCCGTCGGCCATGCCGCCCGAGGCGACGAAGGGGATCGTCAAAGCCTCGGCCGCGCGCGGCAGCAGGATGAAGTTGGGAATGTCGTCCTCGCCCGGGTGGCCGCCGCATTCGAAGCCGTCCACGCTGATCGCGTCGCAGCCGATGGACTCGGCCTTGAGCGCGTGGCGCACCGAGGTGCACTTGTGGATGACCTTGATGCCGGCCTCCTTCAGCGCGGGCATCCACTTCTGCGGGTTGTTGCCTGCCGTCTCGACGATCTTCACGCCGCCCTCGATGATCGCCTTCACATAGCCCGGGTAGTCGGGCGGATTCACCGACGGCAGGAACGTGAGGTTCACGCCGAACGGCTTGTCGGTCATCGTGCGGCAGCGTGCGATCTCCTGCGCCAGCAGCTCGGGCGTCTTCTGCGTCAGGCCGGTGATGATGCCCAGCCCGCCGGCATTGGAGACGGCTGCGGCCAGCTCGGCATACCCCACGTGGTGCATGCCGCCCTGGAGGATCGGGTGCTCTATGCCGAAGAGCTCGGTGATGCGGGTCTTCATGGCGTGGTCAGTCGTTGGCGATGCCCTTGTCGCGGATGATCTGGCCCCAGCGCGTGTAGTCCTGCTGCACGCGCTGGCCCATCTGGGCGGGGTCCATGAAATGGGCAATGGCCCCGGCGCCCAGCAGGCGGTCCTGCACTTCCTTCTCGGCCAGGATCTGGCGCACCTCATGGGCCACGCGGTCCACGACGGCCTTGGGCGTGCCCGAGGGCGCCACCAGGCCGCCCCAGGACACGGCCTCGTAGCCCTTGAAGCCTTGCTCGGCAATGGTCTTCACATCGGGCACCACGCCCACGCGCTGGGGCGAGCCCACGGCGATGGCGCGCAGCTTGCCGGCCTGGATGTGCGGCAGTGCGGCGATGAGGTCCGAGTACATCACGGGCACCTGGCCGCCGATGGTGTCGGTGATGGCAGGGGCGCTGCCCTTGTAGGGCACGTGCTGCATGTCGAAGCCGCCCATCTGCTTGAGCAGTTCCATGCTCAGGTGGCCGAAGCTGCCCGTGCCCGAGCTGGTGTAGTTCATCGGCACCTTCTGCGCCTTGGCATGGTCGATCAGGCCCTGGAGGTCGGTCACCTTGGGCAGCTGCAGGGGGTTGACCACCACCACGATGGGCAGGTCATACACCATGGCCACGGGCGTGAAGTCCTTCACCGTGTCGTAGCCCGCCTTCTTGTACAGGTGCGGCGCCAGCAGCGTGGGGGTGGCCAGCATCATCAGCGTGTAGCCGTCGGCCGGGCTCTTGGCGACCTGTGCGGCAGCGATCGAGCCGGAGGCACCCGCGCGGTTTTCCACTACCACGGGCTGCTTGAGGCGGTCGGCCAGCTTCTGGCCCACGATGCGCGAGGCCGTGTCGGTGGGGCCGCCCGCCGGGAACGGGACGATCAGCTTGACCATCTTGTCGGGCCAGGCGGCCTGCGCCATGGCGCCGCCGGCCACACTGGCGAGCAGGGGCGCGGCGGCCAGGGCCAGTGCGGTGCGGCGGGTGATTGCAGAAAATTTCATGAGTCTCCTAGAATAAAAAATGGTTCCAGCGCTGACCCATCAAGCGCTGGCAGCTATCTTTTAGATAGCTCACTGCGGCGGTAGCGTCAGCACGCCCTGCGCCTGCAAGGCCTGCAGCTGCTCATCGCTGAGCGCCAGCAGCCGGTGCAAGACCTCACGCGTGCCCTCTCCCAGCGTGGGCGGGGCATTGCGGATCGGCAGGCGCTGGCCGTCCAGCCGGTACGGCGGTGCGAACACCGGCGTGGTGCCCTCGACGGGGTGCGGCATGTCCTGCACCAGGCGGCCGCGGCGCGTGCGCTCGCTGGTCAGCGCTTCGTGCAAGCCTGCCACCTTGCCGCAGGGGATGCCGGCCGCGGTCAGGCGCTGCAGCAGCAGGTCGCGCGGGAAGGTGGCGATCAGCTCCTTGAGCATGGGACCCAGCTCCAGCCGGTGCTTGGCGCGGTTCACGTTGGTGGCAAAGCGCGGGTCCTCGACGATGTCGGGCCGCTCGATCACCTGGCGGCAGAACTTGTCGAACTGCGCGTTGTTGCCCACCGCAATGATCAGCGGGCCGTCAGCGGACTCGTACATGCCGTACGGCACGATGGACGGGTGCGCGTTGCCGTAGCGCTCGGGGTCATGGCCGAGCTTGAGCGCGTCCAGGCCGTAGTAGCCGGTGATGGTGAGGCCGCAGTCGTACAGCGCCATCTCGATCAGGCGCCCGCGCCCCGTTCTGCTGCGCTGGAACAGCGCCGCCAGCACGGCCTGGCCGGCGTACATGCCGGTCATCAGGTCCACCACGGCGACACCGAACTTCAGCGGCGGCGTGCCCGCCTCGCCGTTGAGCGCCATGAGGCCGGTCTCGCCCTGGATCACCAGGTCGTAGCCGGGGCGCTTGGCCTCGGGGCCGCTGGTGTCGTAGCCGGCTACGGCGCAGTAGATGAGGTCGGGCTTGAGGGCCTTGAGCTGCTCGTAGCCCAGGCCCAGCTTCTCGGCGCCACCGGTCTTGAAGTTGTGGATCACCACGTCGCACTGCGGCAGCAGCTCGTGGACGATCTTCAGCCCCTCGGGGCTTTGCAGGTCGAGGGTGATGGACCGCTTGTTGCGGTTCATGCTGTTGTAGTAGGTGGTCTCGGTCTTGCCGATGCGCATGCCCCAGTCGCGGGTATCGTCGCCGCGGCCCGGGTGTTCCACCTTGATGACCTCGGCCCCCAGGTCCGCCAGTACCTGGCCGCACAGCGGCCCGGCGAACACGCGGGAAAGATCAAGCACCCTCACGCCGTCGAGCGGAAAGTCGATGTCGTGGGTCGGTGCGTTGGATGCCATGGGCTTGTCTCCTTGGATATCGGCCAATACGAAAATCAGTGCGCGCCGCGCAGTTTCGTGTAGTCGGGGGCGCGCTTTTCCAGAAAGGCCCCGATACCTTCGCGCGACTCGTCAGTCTCTTGTGAGCGCACCATGAACTGCGCCTCCAGCTCCAGCTGCTGTTCCAGCGTGGTGCGCGGCGCGGCGCGGCACAGCTCTTTGATGCGGGCCATGGTCCATGCGGGGCCGCTGGCCACCTGCGCAGCCAGCGCCACCGCATCGGTCAGAGCCTGGCCGGGCTCGGACAGCCGGTTGACGGGGCCCAGCTGGTGCAGGCGCTCGCCGCTGATGCGTTCGCCCGTCAGGCACAGCTCGGTCAGCACCTGGCGCGAGACAAACTCGGCCAGAAAGGCCGTGGCGCCGCCGTCGGGCGTGAGGCCCACCTTGACGTAGGCCACCGAGAACACGGCGTTCTTTGCCGCCACCAGCATGTCGCAGGCCAGCGCCAGCGACAGGCCGGCGCCCGCGGCCGCGCCCTCTACCGCTGCGATCACGGGCTTGGGGCAGTCGCGCACCGCGCGGATCAGGTTGTGCAGGCCCTCCAGCTTGGCGCGGCGCTCTTCGACGTGCAGCTCGCGCCGCCTGGCCAGCTGGCGCAGGTCGCCGCCGGCGCAGAAATGCCCGCCCTCGCCGGTCAGCACCACGGCGCCGATGGCGGGGTCGGCCGCAGCATCCGTCAGGGCCTGGGTGACGGCCGCATAGAAGGCGGGGGACAGCGCATTGCGCGCCGCCACGTTGTTGTTGGACAACACCAGCACGGCACCTTCGCGGCGGGTGAGCAGGACGCTGTCGGGCGCGTTGTCCAGGGCTTTGTCGGTCACGGTCATCTCCTTTGCTATTTATTTTGTAGCTATCAGCGCTTTCCGCGCAACCGTTCTGAGCATTTTTTATCTTTAACCCCCTCTTCCAGCGAGGAAGAGGGATGCTGCCGGTATTTACCTCAGGCAGGCAGGGCCATGAAGCGCTGCAGGTGGTGGTCTTCGTCGCCAAACTGGTGGTCGATCATCACCAGGCGCTTGGCGTAGTGCGCCAGCGGCAGCTCCCAGGTCATGCCGATGCCGCCATGCAGCTGGATGCTTTCTTCGGCCACCAGCGTGCCCACGTAGCCCACGGTGTACTTGGCGGCGGAGAGCGCCCGTTCGCGCGCGGCGCCCTGGGCGTTGTCGATGGCGTCGGCCGCGTTGATCACGGCCGAGCGCGCCTGCTCCACCTCCAGCAGCAGGTCGGCCATGCGGTGCTGCAGCGCCTGGAAGGTGCCGATGGCCACGCCAAACTGCTTGCGCGTGCGCAGGTATTCCAGCGTCATGTCCTTGGCCACGTCCATCGCGCCCAGCGACTCGGCCGACAGCGCCAGCAGCGCATAGCCCGCGATGTGCTGCAGCACGGCGTGGCCCTCGCCCTCGGCGCCCAGCAGCGCATCGGCCGGCAATTGCACATTGTTGAAGGTGAGTTCGGCCGCACGGCCGCCCTCGAAGCGGTTGTAGGCGCGCTTGGCGATGCCGGCCGCGTTGCCATCGACCAGGAACAGGCTGATGCCCGCCTCGTCCAGCGGCCCGCAGGCCGTGCGTGCCGAAACCAGCAGCAGGTCGGCCTTTTCGCCGAAGGCGACCACGCCCTTGGCGCCGTTCAGCTCCCAGCCGCTGGCCGTGCGTGCGGCAGTGGTGGTCACGCGGTTCAGCTCGTAGTGGCCGCCGGGCTCGTCATGCGCCAGCGCGGCGATGGCGGTGCCGGCCACAAGGTCTTCCAGCCGCGCCTTCTGCGCGTCGCTGCCCGCGGCAATCAGCGCCTGGCCCACCACCAGCGCGCCCAGCAGGGGTTCGGCCACCAGGCCGCGGCCCAGGCTCTCGAACACCACGCTGATGTCAAAGCCCGCGCCGCCAAAGCCGCCTTCGGACTCGGGAAACAGCGCGCCGATGGCGCCCAGTTCGGCCAACTGCGCATACAGCTGCGGGCTGTGGCCCTCGTCGCCATAGGCGATGCGGTTGCGCGCCTCGATGGCGTACTGCTCGGAGACGAAGCGGCCGAGCGTGTCCGCCAGCATGCGGCGGTCTTCGGTGTGTGCGAAGTTCATGTGCTTTTCTTCCCGCGCGGTTCGGTCACAGGCCCAGGATCATCTTGGAGATGATGTTCTTCTGGATTTCGTTGGAGCCGCCGAAGATCGACAGCTTGCGGTAGTTGAAGTAGCTGGCCGCGGCGGTGGCGGCCTCGTCGATGCCGCCCACGGGCGCCTCGTTCCAGCCCTCGTACTGGGCCTCGTCGATGTAGGGCACGGCATACGGCCCCATGGCGCGGCGGATCAGCGACAGGATTTCCTGGCGGATCTCGGTGCCGCGGATCTTCAGCATGGAGCTTTCCGCACCGGGCACGCCGCCGCCGGCCACGGCGGCGATCACGCGCAGGTTGGTGGTCTTCATGTTTTCCAGGTCGATCTCCACGCGCGCCATGCGCGCGGCGAACAGCGGGTCCTGGCTCAAAGGCTTGCCGTTCTTGTGCACCTTGGCGGCGATGACCTTGAGCTTGGCCAGCGCCGAGATGCAAAAGCCCACGCCGGCGATGCCGGTGCGCTCATACGTCAGCAGGTACTTGGCGTAGGTCCAGCCCTTGTTCTCTTCGCCGACCAGGTTTTCCACGGGCACCTTCACGTCGGTGAAGAAGACTTCGTTGACTTCCTTGTCGCCGTCCAGCGTGCGGATGGGGCGCAGCTCCACGCCGGGCGCCGTCATGTCCACCAGCAGGAAGCTGATACCGGCCTGCGCCTTGGCTTCCTTGTTGGTGCGCACCAGGCAGAAGATCATGTTGGCGTGCTGGCCCTGGGTGGTCCAGGTCTTTTGCCCGTTGACGATGTAGTGGTCGCCTGTTTCGTCAGTGACTCGCACGGCCGTGGTCTTGACCGAGGCCAGATCGGAGCCCGCGCCAGGCTCCGAATAGCCCTGGCACCACCAGTCATCGCCGTTCAGGATGCGGGGCAGCCAGTACTTTTTTTGCTGCTCGTTGCCGTACTTGATCAGCACCGGGCCGAGCATGTTCACGCCAAACGGCACGATGCGCGGGCCGCCGGCCAGCGCGCATTCGGTGTCGAAGATGAACTTCTGCACCGCGCCCCAGCCGGGGCCGCCGTGCTCCTGGGGCCAATGGTTGGCCAGCCAGCCGCGCTCGTTGAGGATGGCGTGCCATTCCTCCTGGTCTTCCTTGGTCAGGCGCTGGCCGGCCTTGACCTTGGCGGCGATGCGCGCGGGCAGCTTGTCTTTCAGGAACGCACGCACTTCGTCGCGAAATGCCTGCTCCTCGGGGGTGAATTGCAGATCCATGGGAGTCTCTTCAGAAAATTTCAAACAGCCCGGCCGCGCCCTGGCCGCCGCCGATGCACATGGTCACCACGGCCCATTTCACGGACGGGTCCTTGGCCTTGCGGCGCTGGCCTTCCAGCAAGACGTGGCCGGCCAGCCGCGCGCCCGTCATACCGAACGGGTGGCCGATGGAAATCGCGCCGCCGTTGACGTTCAGCCGCTCCATGGGAATGCCGAGCTGCCGCTGGCAGTACAGGGCCTGCGAGGCAAAGGCCTCGTTCAGCTCCCACAGGGCGATGTCTTCGACCTTCAGGCCCGCGCGCTCCAGCAGGCGCGGCACGGCGAACACGGGGCCGATGCCCATCTCGTCGGGCTCGCAGCCCGCCACCGCAAAGCCGCGGAAAGCGCCCAGGGCCTGCAGGCCGCGGCGCTCGGCCTCCTTGGCTTCCATCATCACGCAGGCGGCCGAGCCGTCGGACAGCTGCGAGGCATTGCCCGCGGTGACGAACTTGCCCGCGCCCTTCACGGGCTCCAGCTTGGCCAGGCCCTCCAGCGTGGTGCCGGGGCGGTTGCAGTTGTCCATGGTGGCGACCACCTCGCGGTAGGTCACCTCGCCGGTTTCCTTGTTCTTCTCGGCCATGGTGGTGGCGCAGGGCACGATCTCGTTGTCGAACACGCCACTGGCCTGCGCGGCCGCCGTGCGCTGCTGGCTTTGCAGCGAGAACGCGTCCTGGTCTTCCCGCGTGATGCCGTAGCGCTGCGCCACCACGTCGGCGGTGTCGATCATTTCCATGAACAGCGCGGGCTTGTGCTCCACCAGCCAGGGGTCCAGGTGCGAGGCGCCGCTGCGGCCGGCGGGGTTCATGAGCGAGATGCTCTCCACGCCGCCGGCGACCATGGCCGGCACGCCCTCCAGCACGATGCGGCCTGCGGCCACGGCGATCGCCTGCAGGCCCGAGGAGCAGAAGCGGTTGATCACCGTGCCGCCCACCGTCACCGGCAGGCCGGCGCGCAGCGCAGTCTGGCGGCCGATGTTGCGGCCGGTGGTGCCCTCGGGGTAGCCACAGCCCCAGACCAGGTCTTCGATCAGGCCGGGGTCGATGCCGGCGCGCTGCACGGCGGCCTGCACCGAGAAGGCCCCCAACTGGGCGCCCGGGGTTTGGTTGAATTCGCCGCGGTGCGACTTGGTGAGCGGCGTGCGGGCGGTGGAAACGATGACGGCTTCGCGCATGGCGGGTCTCCTGGGTGTCTCGGGATGCTGTGTTTTTGATAGCTGCTAGCGCTTGTTCAACGGGCCTTCAAGCATGAAAACCCATTGAAACCTTTGAATGACAAGCGCTGGCAGCTCCTGTTTTTGATAATCGGCCAGAGAATCAAGCTGCCTTGTTCAGGCTGTCGAAGTTGCGGCCCTCGGCCACCAGCTTTTCCAGCAGCGGCGCGGGCTTCCAGAACAGCGGGTCTTCCTTCTCGAAGGCGCGGATGTCGGCCAGCACCTTGTCCAGGCCCGTCATGTCGGCCCACTTCATCGGGCCGCCGCGCCAGCGCGGAAAACCGTAGCCGGACAGGAAGGTCACGTCCACATCCAGCGGGCGCAGGGCAATGCCCTCTTGCACCACCTTGGCGCCTTCGTTGACCATGGCAGCCATGTAGCGGCGCATGATCTCGTCGGCCGTGAATTGGCGCGGCGTGATGCCCTTCTTGGCGCGCTCGGCGTCCACGATGGCCAGCACCTCGGGGTCGGGCTGGCCCACGCGGGCGCCCTGCGGGTAGAGGTAAAAGCCCCGGCCGGTCTTCTGGCCGAACCAGCCGCGCTCGCAGACGCGGTCGGCCACCTCGACGTAGCGGGCCTGGGGGTCGCGCGTGGCGGCGCGCCGCTTGCGCGTGGCCCAGCCGATGTCGCCACCGGCCAGGTCGGTCACCTGGAACGGGCCCATCGCAAAGCCGAAGCCGCGCACGGCCTCGTCGATCTCGTAGGGGCTGGCGCCGTCTTCCATCAGGTAGTCAGCCGCCTGCTTGTACACGGCCAGGATGCGGTTGCCGATGAAGCCGTCGCACACGCCGGCGCGCACGGGCACCTTCTTCATCTTCTTGGCCAGCGCGAAGGCGGTGGTCACCACGTCGGGCGCCACCTTGGCGGGCACCACGATCTCCAGCAGCTTCATGATGTTCGCCGGGCTGAAGAAATGCAGGCCGATCACATCCTGCGGGCGCGAGGTGACTGCGGCAATCGCGTCGATGTCCAGGTACGAGGTGTTGGTGGCCAGCACCGCGCCCGGCTTGCAGACGCGGTCCAGCTCCTTGAACACGGCCTTCTTGACCTCCAGGTCCTCGAACACGGCCTCGATCACCAGGTCCACATCGGCGATGTCGTCGTAGCGGGTGCTGGGCGTGTAGCGCGCCAGGATGGCGGCCTTGCCTTCCGCGGTCATGCGGCCCTTGGCGATCAGGCCGTCGTAGACCTTCTCGACGTTCTTCTGGCCGCGCGCGATGGATTCTGCGTCGCGCTCGATCATGGTCACGGTGAGGCCTGCGTCCAGCGCGGCCACGGTGATGCCCGCGCCCATGGTGCCGCCGCCGATGATGGCGATCTTGGCAAAGTGGCGCGGCGCGGCGGCCTGCGCCTCGGGGATCTTGGCGGTCTCGCGCTCGGCGAAGAACGCGTGCACCAGGCCCTGGCGCTGCGGGCTGTTCAGGCATTCGACGAACAGCGCGCGCTCCTTGGCGATGCCCTCGTCGAACGGCAGCTCCACAGCGGCTCGCACGCATTCCACGATCTTGCCGGGCGAGAACAGGCCGCGGGTCTTCTTGGCGGTCTCAAGCGCCAGCGCGTCCAGCTCGGCCAGCGCGGCGGCCTTGTCGGCAATCTGCAGGTCGCGCGTGCGGCGCGGCTGCGCGCCCTGGGCCAGCAGCTCGTTGGCGTAGGCCAGGCCGGCGGCCACGGGGTCGGTGCCTTCGACCAGTCGGTCCACCAGGCCCGCCGCGGCGGCGGCCTTGGCGCTCAAATGCTTGCCGCTGAGCATCAGCTCGGCTGCCGCCTTCACGCCCATCAGGCGCGGCGCGCGCTGGGTGCCGCCGGCGCCGGGCAGCAGGCCCAGGTTCACCTCGGGCAGGCCCAGGCTGGCCGCGGGCAAGGCCAGGCGGTAGTGCGCAGACAGCGCCACTTCCAGCCCGCCGCCCAGCGCGGCGCCGTGGATGGCGGCGACCACCAGCTTGCCGCAGGACTCCAGGCGGTTGCACACCTCGGGCAGCGACGGCGGCACCGGGGGCTTGCCGAACTCGCGGATGTCGGCACCGGCGATGAAGGCCTTGCCCTCGCCCACGATCAGCAGGGCGCGCACGGCGGCATCGCCCTCGGCCTGCTCCACCGCGGCCAGCAAGCCGGCGCGCACCGCCTGCCCCAGGGCATTGACGGGCGGGTTGTTGATGCTGACCACCAGCACCGCGCCTTCGCGGCGGGTCTGGACTTCAGGGGCCTGGGCGGCAGGGCTCATGCGTACGTCTCCGGTGTCTCGTAACGGAAAAGTCGCATTCTTGTTCTGATAATGGTTCTTTACAATCCACAGTCAAATTGACAGAGAGTCAAATCCTTTTGAACAAATACCCACCTTCCACCGGAGCCTGACATGGACCTGAATGCCCTGACCCTGCTGGTGGAGATCGTGGACAGCGGCAACCTGAGCCAGGCCGCGCGCAAGCTGAAGATGACCCGCGCCAACGTCAGCTACCACCTGGCGCAGCTGGAGAAGTCGCTGGGCGTGCAGCTGGTCAAGCGCACCACGCGCCGCGTGGAGCCCACCGAGGTGGGGCTGCGCCTGTATGAACATGGCCGCAATGTGCGCAACGAGTTGGCCGCCGCACAGGAGACCATCACCAGCCTGGGCCAGGAGCTGCGCGGGCGCGTGGGCATCAGCGTGCCCAGCGGCTACGGCCAGATGGTGATGAGCGACTGGATGATCGAGTTCAAGCAGCTGTACCCGGGCATCGTGCTGGACGTGCTGTTCGAGAACCGCGCCGACAACCTGCGCGACGAGGTGGACATCGCCATCCGCGTGATCCAGGAGCCGCCGCTGTCGGTGGTGGCGCGCAGCCTGGGCGACGTGCGCTATGTGGCCTGCGCATCGCTGGACTACGCCGCGCGCCACGGCCTGCCGCGCACGCTGCTGGAGCTGCGCAATGCCCCGGTGATCACGGCCGGCGTGATGGGGCGCCAGTTGCGCCTGGCGGCCTACCAGGGGCTGGAGCGGCAAGAGGTGATGCTGGAGCCCACACTGATCTCAGAGCACTTTCCCTTCCTGCGCCAGGGTGTGTTGGCGGGCTTGGGCGTGGGCGTGGTGCCGGACTATGTGGTGCAGGACAAGATCGCCAGCGGCGAGGTGCTGACCACGCTGCAGGACTACCGGCTGAGCATCTTCGGCACCCACATGTACTTGCTGTACATGCCCAACCGGCACCAGACGCGCGCGGTACGCACCTGCATCGACTTCCTGTTGGCCAAGGCCGGCCGCAGTGCGCTGCCGCCCGCCCCGCAGGCGGCGCCAGAGGCAGCAGCGACCGGCGGTTGATCGCCGGTCGGGTTCAGCGCGGCCCCCAGCGCCCGCCGCCGCGGTACCAGCCCTGCGGGCCCTGTTGCCAGCGGTAGGGGTGCCACACGTGGCCGCGGTGCGGCGGCATGGCCCAGTAGCCCGGCGTCCATGCATAGCGCCCGCCGCCCCAGCCCCAGTAACCGTTGATCCACACATGCACCGGCGAGGGCGCGACAGGAATCACCTCGGTGCGCAGCGGCGGCGGGGGTGCCGGCGCATACACCACCTCGCCCTGCGGCACGACGGGATAGGCCGGCGCCACCACGCAGCCGGTCAGTGCCGCAATGGCGCTGGCGAGCGCAACGGCTGGCAGCACGCGGCGCATGCCCAGAGAAACAGGGAAGTTCATCGTCATGGCGCATTCCTGGCAGTCATGCCTTTACAACGCAAAAGCCCCTGCCGGTTGTTGACAGGGGCTTGTGAAGCGAAGGTAAAGACCGCGCGCTGGATCAGGCGCTCTGGCTGTTTTGCAGTGCGGCCACGCGCTCCTCGATGGGCGGGTGCGAGCTGAACAGCTTGCCGATGTTGCCCGTGATGCCCATGGCCTGCAGGCTCGGGGGCATGGCGCCCGGGCGCATGCCGCCCAGACGGCGCAGCGCGTTGATCATGGGCTGCTTGCGCCCCATGAGCTGGGCGGCGCCGGCGTCGGCGCGGAACTCGCGCTGGCGCGAGAACCAGGCCACGATGATGGCAGCCAGGAAGCCCAGCACGATGTCCAGCACGATGGTGGTGATCATGTAGCCGATGCCGGGGCCCGAGCTGTTCTCGTCGTTCCTGCGCAGGAAGCTGTCCACCGCGTAGCCGATCACGCGCGACAGGAACACCACGAAGGTGTTCATCACGCCCTGGATCAGCGCCATGGTGACCATGTCGCCATTGGCCACGTGCGCGACCTCGTGGCCGATCACGGCCTCGACCTCCTCGCGCGTCATGCCCTGCAAGAGACCCGTGGAGACGGCGACCAGGGCCGAGTTCTTGAACGCGCCCGTGGCGAAGGCATTGGGCTCGCCCTCGTAGATGCCGACCTCGGGCATCTGGATGCCGGCTTTTTCGGAGAAGGCACGCACGGTCTCCACGATCCAGGCCTCCTCCCCGTTGCGCGGCGTGTTGATGATCGTGACGCCCATGCTCATCTTGGCGATCGGCTTGCTCATCAGGAGCGAGATGATGGCGCCGCCAAAACCCATGATGAAGGCAAAGCCCAGCAGGGCACCCAGGTTCAGGCCGTTGGCCGTCAGGTAGCGGTTCACCCCCAGCAGGCTGGCAACGATGCCCAGCACCACCACGACGGCGACGTTGGTCAGCAAAAAGAGCGCAATGCGTTTCATCGATGGCTTCTCCGTGGAAAGCGACGGTAAGGCCGCGGACAGGCGCGGCGGGCAGAAAACAAGTTGGGGATGGAGCGCGGCGCTTCAAGCCGCGCGGGCAGCGAAGGGTGCGCCTGTTGTGGTTGCGTTATGCGACGCGCGCGCTGCGGAAAACGAGGGAGTCATCATAGAAGCAAAAGTTCTCGTTCTCGGGCCACCAGCCCGGCACCCCCAGAATCGGCAGGGGATTGAACGGCTTGGCCGCGAGCCATGGCGCGCTGAGGTCTCGCGCCAGCGCCTGGTCCACCATTGCTTCGTTTTTGATAGCTGCCTGCGCTTGATAGACGTGCGCTGTGATCGATTTTCGGGGTGAAACCAGTTTTTCCAGCAGGGCATGGCCCAGGACCAGCAGCCGCGCCTGCCGCCACAGCGGGCGCAGTTCCACGCACAGCCGGCGCCACTCGCGCGCGGCCAGGGCTTCGTGCAGGGGTTGCGGCGCCAGCAGCACGGCGCCGTTCTCGTCGAACACCGTGACCGCGTCACGCAGCGGCCCGCGCACCGCGCCCACGCCCTGCGCAGCGATGGCGCGGGCCTGCAAGTCGTTGAGACGCCGCTTGGTAGCCGGGTAGTGCAGCCAGATCAGGCCGTTGAAGAAGTCATGCAGGTTGTCGCGCGTGGGCACGCGGCGCTGGCCATGGACGAACTGCTCATAGGCTTCGCCTGCTGGGAGTGCCTGCTGCGGCGCGAAGCGAATACCCGGCGCCAGCCCCGCGCAGTCCATGGCAGCGTTGAGCGCGTCGGCCACGCTGGCGCCGGCCTGCACGCGCGCCGCCACCTGTGGCCCCAGGACCGCCAGCGGCGCAAGCCAGGGGCGTTGCCAGTCGATGGCCGCCAACGCCTGCGCGGCGGAGGGTTCGCTCACGTGCTGGCCGGCCCACCGGCGGGCGGGGCCGGAGCACGCGCCGCGCGCTTGTCGCGCACGGCCACGCGCGAGGTGCCCTCGTCGCGGAACTCGAAGGCCTGCGTGGCCGCCAGCAGCTTGGACAGCGAGGCATAGCCGTAGTTGCGGGCATCGAACGAGGTCTTGTTGCCAATCTGCGTGCCCACCGCGCCCACGCGGGCCCAGCCGGTTTCGTCCGCGCACGCCTGCACGGCATCACGCAGCAGGTTCATGAGGCGCGTGTCCTGGCGCAGTTGGGCCGTGGGCACGCGCAGCGTTGCGGGGCACAGCGGCACGCCGGGGGCGGGCACATCCTCGGTCTTGGCGGGGGCGGGGGCGGGGGCGGGGGCGGGTTGCGCGGGCGCGGCCGTGGCCTCGGGCTGCGCCGGCAGGGGTGCGCCCTCGGCGTCTTCCTCGCTGACCAGCGACTCCAGGTACAGGAAACGCGAGCAGGCATTCACGAAAGGCTTGGGCGTCTGCGCGGCGCCAAAGCCGTACACCGCCGAGCCCTTGGCCCGCAGGTGCATGACCAAGGGGGTGAAGTCAGCGTCGGACGACACGAGGCCGAACGCGTCGGGCCGCTCTGAATAGAGCAGTTCCATCGCGTCCACCGTCATCGCCATGTCGGTGGCGTTCTTGCGCTTGGAGTAGTCGAACTGCTGGATCGGTCGGATGGCGAACTCCAGCAGCCGCTGCTGCCAGCCGCCCAGGCCGGACTTGGTCCAGTTGCCGTAGGCGCGGCGCACGTTGATCTCGCCCAGCGTGGACAGCTCAGTGAGGATCTCGTCGATCTTGTCGGCCGGCGCGTTGTCGGCGTCGATCAGCAGCGCAATGCGCAATTGGCGTTCCGCCATGGGTGACCTCCCCCTGTGTGGGTTGTGACGCTTTTTATGCCACCAGGCGCCAGGGCAGCGCCTCGCCCGCGCGCAGCGGCTTGAGCGCGGCTTCGCCGAAGGCGAAGCTGTCGGGCGGCGTCCAGCTCTCGCGGCGCAGCGTGACCGTGCCCGTGTTGCGCGGCAGACCGTAGAACGCCGGGCCGTGGAAGCTGGCAAAGCCTTCCAACTTGTCCAGCGCGCCCGCGTTGTCGAAGGCCTCGGCGTACATCTCGATGGCGGCGTGCGCGGTATAGCAGCCCGCGCAGCCGGTGGCATGCTCCTTCAGGTGCGCGGGGTGCGGCGCGCTGTCGGTGCCCAGGAAGAACTTGTCGCTGCCGCTGGTGGCCGCTTGCACCAGCGCCTGGCGGTGCACCTCGCGCTTGAGCACGGGCAGGCAGTAGTAGTGCGGGCGGATGCCGCCGGTGAAGATGGCGTTGCGGTTGTACAGCAGGTGGTGCGCGGTGATGGTGGCGGCCGTAAAGCGGCCAGCCTCCTGCACGTACTGCGCCGCCTCTTTCGTGGTGATGTGCTCGAAGACGATCTTCAGTTCGGGGAAGTGGCGGCGCAGCGGAATGAGTTGCTGCTCGATGAACACCGCCTCGCGGTCGAACAGGTCGATGTCGCTGCTGGTCACCTCGCCATGCACCAGCAGCAGCAGACCCGCCTCCTGCATGGCCTCCAGCGTCTTGTAGGTCTTGCGCAGATCGGTCACGCCCGCGTCGCTGTTGGTGGTGGCGCCTGCGGGGTAGAGCTTGGCGGCGACCACGCCCGCATCCCTGGCGCGCGCGATCTCGTCGGGCGGCAGGTTGTCGGTGAGGTAGAGCGTCATCAACGGCTCGAAGGCCACCCCCTCGGGGACGGCGGCGAGGATGCGCTGCTTGTACTCAGCGGCCTGCTGCGCCGTGGTCACCGGCGGTCGCAGGTTGGGCATGATGATGGCGCGGCCGAACTGCGCGGCCGTGTGCGGCACCACGGTGCGCAGCGGCTCCCCGTCGCGCACGTGCAGGTGCCAGTCGTCGGGGCGGGTGATCGTGAGGGTGTCGGTGGTGGCGGTCATGGACCGCATTGTCCCATCCACTACGTGCGCAACACGCGCAAAAAAGAGCCCCGGCGCCGTAGCGGGCCGGGGCAAACCCCGTAGTAGGGGCGAGGGGTAAGCAAAAGAGAGCCGTAAAAGAGCGGAAGGAACCGGTGCTCAGCAGCCCGACGGGCGGTTGGGCCGCATGGGGATCACGCCTGATACCGTCACCCGTGCGCCCGAGCCGTCGGTGGCCGTCAGCGTCTTGTTGACCAGGCGGATGCGATCGGTGTCGCGCACCACGGCCACGTCGCTCCAGCCGTCGTCGGCGCGGAACTCGCGGTCCATGAAGGTGAAGAAGGCCTCGTACACCGACGTGGCATCGGGCTGGTAGCGGATGTCGCCAAACGCCTGGCCGCTGCCGCCCACGCGGTTGGCACCGTCGAAGCGGAAGGTGCACACCTCGGGGTAGGAGCCGATGGGGTTCTTCTTGTCCACATCGGTAAGGTTGATGTTGCCGTCGCCATACACCCCGTTGAGGCCGTCCACGGTGGAGCCGGTGACGGTCAACACGCCCAGTTGGTCGCTGGGCGTGGGATCGTCGTCGTTGCCTCCGCCGCAGGCGCTGAGAAGAAGGGCAGTGGTGGCGGCCACCGCCGCGGCGCAGGAGGTTCTGACAAAGGTATTCATGGCGCTGTGTGCTGTTGGGGTTGAACACCGCCAGCAACGCGTGCTGGCAACATGGGTTCGATCCTAGAAAGCGCGCCCGGGGGCGGCGTGTGAGCCACGCACGCCGCACCCTGTAGGAAAAGCCCCCGCGGCCCGGTCAGCGCGCCAACACCGGTGCCAGCGCCTTGCCGGTGTGCGTGCCCTGGCGCACCACGTCCTCCGGCGTGGCTGCCGCCACGATGCGCCCGCCGTCCTTGCCGCCTTCGGGGCCCAGGTCAATGATCCAGTCGGCCTCGGCAATCACGTCCAGGTCGTGCTCGATCACGACCACGCTGTGGCCGCCGTTGACCAGCCGGTGCAGCACCTGGATGAGCTTGTGCACGTCGGCCATGTGCAGGCCCACGGTGGGCTCATCCAGCACGTAGAGCGTGTGCGGGCTTTTCTGCCCGCGTCGGCCTACGTCGTCGCGCACCTTGGTGAGCTCGGTCACCAGCTTGATGCGCTGTGCCTCGCCGCCGCTGAGCGTGGGGCTGGGCTGGCCCAGCGTGAGGTAGCCCAGGCCCACGTCCTTCAAGAGCTGCAGTGGGTGGGCTATGCCGGGCATGCTGGCGAAGAACTCCACGGCCTCGTCCACTTCCATCTGCAGCACGTCGCCGATGCTTTTGCCGCGCCAGGTGACGGCCAGCGTCTCGGGGTTGAAGCGCGCGCCGTGGCAGACCTCGCAGGGCACCTTCACATCGGGCAGGAAGCTCATCTCGATGGTGCGCACGCCCTGCCCTTCGCAGGCCGGGCAGCGCCCCTCGCCGGTGTTGAAGCTGAAGCGCCCGGGCGCATAGCCGCGCGCCTTGGCCTCCAGGGTCTCGGCGAACAGCTTGCGGATGGTGTCCCAAAAGCCGATGTAGGTGGCGGGGCAGCTGCGCGGCGTCTTGCCGATGGGCGTCTGGTCCACCTCCAGCACGCGGTCGATGGTCTCGAAGCCCGACAGGCCGGTGCAGCCGGCCAGCGGCGGCGCCTTGCCCGCATCCATGGCATCGCGCCCGGCCTTGGTGGCGCGCTGGCCCACCCAGGCCGCCACGTTGGCCAGCAGCACGTCGCGCGCCAGCGTGGACTTGCCCGAACCGCTCACGCCCGTGACGGCCACCAGCCGCTGCAGCGGCACGCGTGCAGTGACCTGCTGCAGGTTGTGAAGGTGCGCGCCGTGCACGGTGAGCCAGCGCAGGGGTTCCGCATCGTTTTGGCCTCCAGCGCCCGCCGGATGGGCGCTATCAGCTACTTTTTCAATAGCATCTACCGGACGACGCGCCTGCAGCGGGTGGCGCATGGCGTGCAGCAGGTAGCGGCCGGTCTGCGAGTCCGCAGCCGCCTGCACGTCGGCCACCGTGCCCTGGGCCACCAGGCGCCCGCCGCGCTTGCCCGCGCTGGGGCCGATGTCGATGATGTGGTCGGCGCGGCGGATGGTGTCCTCGTCGTGCTCCACCACCACCAGGGTGTTGCCCTTGTCGCCGAGCTTGTGCAGGGCATTCAGCAGGATCTGGTTGTCGCGCGCGTGCAGGCCGATGGTCGGCTCGTCCAGCACATAGCACACGCCCTGCAGGTTGCTGCCCAGCTGCGCCGCCAGGCGGATGCGCTGCGCCTCGCCGCCGCTGAGCGTGGGCGCGCCGCGGTCCAGCGTGAGGTAGGACAGCCCGACTTCCTCCAGGAATTCCAGCCGGCTCTGGATCTCGGGGATCAGGTCGCGCGCAATCTCCGCCTCACGGCCCGACAGCTGCAGCCCGGCGATCCACTGCCGCACTTCGGCCACCGACAGGCGCGCCACCTCGGTGATCGGCGTGCCGGCGAACCGCACGGCGCGCGCCACCGGGTTCAGGCGCGTGCACTGGCAGGTGGGACAGGCGGCGTCGGCCACGTCCTCCATCTCGGGCTCGGCAAAGGTTTGCTCGCGGCCGCGGTTGTCCTCCGACTGCACGGAGTCGTCCAACACCTTGCGCTGCGCCGATGTCAGCTTGACGCCCGTGCCCACGCAGTCGGGGCACCAGCCATGCTTGCTGTTGTAGGAGAACAGGGAAGGCTGAAGCTCGGCATAGCTGGTGGCGCACACGGGGCAAGCGCGCTTGGTGGAAAACACCTGCAACCGCCCGATGTGCGCCGTGGGCGCTCCGTCCAGCAGCGCCTGCTGCAGGCCGTCCAGGTCGCTCAGCACATGCACCACGCCCTTGCCCAGCTCCAGCGCCCTGGACAGGTGCTGGCGCAGCGCGTCCTCGTGATCGACCGACACGTCCACGCTGGCCACGGGCAGCTCGATGGTGTGCTCCTTGAAGCGGTCGATGCGCGGAAAGCCCGCGGTCGGCAGGAAGTGGCCGTCCACGCGCAGGTGGGTGTAGCCACGCGGGCGCGCCCAGTCGGCCAGTTCGGTATAGACGCCCTTGCGGTTCACGACCAGGGGCGCGAGCAGGCCGATGTGCTGGCCGCGGTAGTCGCGCAGCAGTTGCGCGGCGATGCTCTCGCTGGTCTGTGGCTGCACCGCCGCGCCGTCGTGCACGCAGTGCTGCACGCCCAGCTTCACATACAGCAGGCGCAGGAAATGCCACACCTCGGTGGTCGTGCCCACGGTGCTCTTGCGCCCGCCGCGCGACAGGCGCTGCTCGATGGCCACGGTGGGCGGTATGCCGTACACCGCGTCCACCTCGGGCCGCCCGGCCGGCTGCACGATGCTGCGGGCGTAGGCGTTCAGGCTCTCCAGGTAGCGGCGCTGGCCCTCGTTGAACAGGATGTCGAACGCCAGCGTGGACTTGCCCGAGCCGCTCACGCCGGTGATCACGTTGAACCGGCCGCGCGGAATGTCCAGCGTGAGGTGCCGCAGGTTGTGCTCACGCGCGTTCACGATCTCTATGGCGTTTTTGGCCTCTGGCGCTTTTCCATCCAGCGCGAGCAGCTTCTCTTTTCGTAGCACCGCCTGCTGCTCGTGCACCGAATGGCCGCCCTCGCCCAGCGCCAGTTCGTACTCGCGCAGCGCCTGCGCGGTGTGCGACGTGGGGTGCTGGCGCACCTCCTCGGGTGCGCCCTCGGCCACCACCTGGCCGCCGGCGTCGCCGCCTTCGGGCCCCAGGTCGATGAGCCAGTCGCTGGCGCGGATCACGTCCAGGTTGTGCTCGATGACGATGAGCGAGTGCCCCGCGTCCAGCAGCTTGCGCAGCGCGCGCATGAGCTTGGCGATGTCGTCGAAGTGCAGGCCGGTGGTGGGCTCGTCGAACAGGAACAGCGTGCCCTTGCGGGCCAGCGGCTGGCGCGACTTGGCCTGGCTCCGGGCCGCCTCGGCCAGGAAGCCCGCCAGCTTCAGGCGCTGCGCCTCGCCACCGCTCAGCGTGGGCACAGGCTGGCCCAGCTTCACGTACTCCAGCCCCACGTCCACGATGGGCTGCAGCGCGCGGATCACCTCGCGGTCTTTCGCAAACAGCTCTGCTGCCTCGTGCACGGTGAGGTCCAGCGCGTCCGCCACGTTGAGCAGCCTGCCACCGCGTTCGATGCGCACCTCCAGGATCTCGGGCCGGTAGCGCTTGCCGTCGCAGTCGGGGCAGCGCAGGTACACATCCGACAGGAACTGCATCTCCACATGCTCGAAACCCGAGCCACCGCAGGTCGGGCAGCGCCCGTCGCCCGAATTGAAGCTGAACTTGGCCGCGGTGTAGCCGCGTTCCCGGGCCAGCGGCGCCACGGCGAACAGCTCGCGGATGGCATCCCACGCACCCACATAGCTCACGGGGTTGGAGCGCGCCGTCTTGCCAATGGGCGACTGGTCCACGAACACCACGTCGCTCAGGTGGTCGGCGCCCAGCAGGCGCTCATGCGCGCCGGGCGTCTCCGTGGCCTTGCCGAAGTGGCGCATGAGCGCGGGCGCCAGCACGTCCTGGATCAGCGTGGACTTGCCCGAGCCCGACACGCCGGTGATGGTGACCAGGCGCTGCAGCGGGAACTCCACGTTCACATCGCGCAGGTTGTGCTCGCGCGCACCCTCCAGCACCAGGCGCGGCGTGGCATCCGTCACCAGGCGCTTGAGCCCGGTGCCGATCTGTTTGTGCCCGCCGAGGTACTGGCCGGTCAGCGTGGGCGCGCGGCGCAACTCGCCCACCGTGCCGTCGAACACGATCTGCCCGCCGCGCTCGCCGGGACCCGGGCCGAAGTCGAGGACGCGGTCGGCCGCGAGCATCACGGCGGGGTCGTGCTCCACCACCACCAGCGTGTTGCCCGCGTCGCGCAGGCGCAGCATGGCCTCGGTGATGCGGTGCATGTCGCGCGGGTGCAGGCCGATGCTGGGCTCGTCCAGCACGAACAGCGTGTTCACCAGCGAGGTGCCCAACGCCGTGGTGAGGTTGATGCGCTGCACCTCGCCACCCGACAGCGTGCGGCTTTGCCGGTCCAGCGTGAGGTAGCCGATGCCCACGTCGCACAGGTACTTGAGGCGCGTGGCGATCTCGTCATGCAGCAGCTGCAGCGCCTGACGATCGCCAGCCTGAGAGTCGTTTTGGCCTGTAGCGCTTACCTGTAGAGCGTCACCAGCTATTGAAACAGGAGCATTCTGCACACCCGCCATGCGCGCGAAGAAGCGCCGCAGGCGGTCGATGGGCAACAACATCAGGTCGTGCAGGCACAGGCCGGGCAGCGCCTCCAGCTGCGCGCGCGTCCAGGCCACGCCCTGCGGCAGGAAGCGCTGCGCGGGGTCGAGCACGGCGTCGGCGTCCTCCTTGCTGCCCAGCCGCCACAGCAGGCTCTCGGTCTTCAGGCGCGCGCCGGCGCACACCGGGCATGGCGTGTAGCTGCGGTACTTGGACAGCAGCACGCGGATGTGCATCTTGTAGGCCTTGCTCTCCAGGTACTCGAAGAAGCGGCGGATGCCGTACCACTGCTTGTTCCAGTTGCCGTTCTTGAAGCCGGGTGTGCCTTCGATCACCCAGTGCTTTTGCTCCGCGGTGAGCTTGTACCAGGGTGTGTCGCGCGGGATACCGGCGGCCTCGGCGTGGCGCATGAGGTCGTCCTGCGCTTCTTTCCAGGCGGGGGTCTGGATGGTCTTGATCGCACCGGCGCGCAGCGTGAGCTTGTCGTTGGGAATGACCAGGCCGTAGTCCACGCCGATCACGCGGCCGAAGCCCCGGCAGGTGTCGCAGGCGCCCACGGCGGAGTTGAACGAGAACATGGACGCGATGGGCTCGGCGTAGCGCAGGTCGCTCTCGGGGCAATGCAGGCCGGTGGAGAAGCGCCACAGGTCCGCTTCGCCATCGTCCCGCAGGCGATAGACATTGAGCCGCCCCCCGCCGCGCTTGAGCGCGACCTCGATCGCCTCGACCGCGCGCGCGCGCTCCACGTTGCCCATGCGGAAGCGGTCGGCCACCACGTCCAGCAGCTTGCGCGGGCCGGTGGGCGTGGCCACCTCGCGCTCGGCCTGCACCTTGGTGAAGCCACTGGCCGACAGCCATTGCTCCAGCTGTTCCGCGGTGGTGCCCGCGGGCAGTTCCACGGGAAAAGTGAGCACGATGCGCGGGTCGCCCTCGGCGGCGCAGCGCCGCTGCAACTCGGCATGGATGGTGTCCGGCGAATCGTGGCGCACGGGCAGCGCCGTCTCGCGGTCGAAGAGTTGGCCAGCGCGCGCGAACAGCAGCTTGAGGTGGTCGTTCAGCTCGGTCATCGTGCCCACGGTGGAGCGCGACGAGCGCACGGGGTTGGTCTGGTCGATGGCGATGGCCGGGGGCACGCCCTCCACCTTGTCCACGGCGGGCTTGTCCATGCGGTCCAGGAACTGGCGCGCGTAGGCGCTGAAGGTCTCCACATAGCGGCGCTGGCCCTCGGCATACAGCGTGTCGAACACCAGGCTGGACTTGCCGGAGCCGCTGGGACCGGTGACCACGGTGAGCTCGCCCGTGCGGATGTCCAGGTCGATGTTCTTGAGGTTGTGCTGGCGCGCGCCGTGGATACGGATCAGTCCCTGGGTCATGAGCGGGTCTTTCTGCAATGAGGCGGAACATTCTAGGGACGAGCCGGATTCCGCATCGACCGGGTGGACACCACACCACAGCCGGTCACGCAGGTGATGGCGCATCCGGCCCTATCCGTTAGACTGCGCCGCACCAACAACCAAAGAGAGGAGACGCCATGCAGCCATGGCATAAATGGGGGGCCGCCCTGGTCCTGGGCGCAACGCTGGGCGCAAGCCATGCACAGATCCTGGTGGGGCAGACGGCCGGGTTCTCCGGCCAGGTGGCCGCAGGGGTGCAGGAGACCACGCAGGGCGCCAAGCTGTTCCTGGACGCGGTCAATGGCAAGGGCGGCGTGCACGGGCAGAAGATCGAACTGATCTCGATGGACGACAAGTTCGACCCCAAAACCGCCGGCGAGAACGCGCGCACGCTGATCGAGGACAAGAACGTGCATGTCATGTTCCTCACGCGCGGCACGCCCCACACCGAATCCATGATCCCGCACCTGGACAAGCATGGCGTGGCCCTGGTGGGCCCGTCCACGGGCGCCATGGTGCTGCACCAGCCGGTGCGCAAGCACATCTTCAACGTGCGCGCCACCTACCAGCGCGAGGCCGAGAAGGCCATGACCCACCTGGCCTCGATGGGCATCACGCGCATCGCCGTGCTGTATGCGGACGACAGCTTCGGCGCCGATGGCGTGACGGGCGCGCAAAAAGGCCTGGCCCAGGCCAAGCTGCAGCCCGTGGTGCTGGAGAAGTTCAATCGCGCCAAGCCGGACTTCACCCCGCTGGTGGCCAAGATCTCCCAGGCGCAGGCCCAGGCCGTCCTGATGGTCGCCTCGGGCACGTCGGTGGTGGATGGCTACAACGCGCTGCGCCAGGCGGGCTCCACGGCACAGGTGGTCACGCTGTCCAACAATGCCTCGGGCGGCTTCATCAAGAGCCTGGGCGAAAATGCCCGCGGCGTGATCGTCACGCAGGTCTACCCGAACGAGCGCAGCCTGACCTTCCCGCTGGTCAAGGAAGCCATCGACCTGGCCAAGGCCAAGGGAATGACCGAGGTCAGCCCGGCCATGCTTGAAGGTTTTGCCGCCGCCAAGGTGCTGGTCGAAGGCCTGCGCCGCGCCGGCCCGAAGCCGTCGCGCGAGAAGATCCAGACGGCCTTGGAATCCATCCAGAAGTTCGATCTGGGCGGACTGGACATCTCCTACGGCCCCGACGACCACACGGGCCTGGATTTCGCCGATCTTTCCATCATCGGCACGGACGGCAAGTTCCGCCGCTGAAGCCCTTTTCGTGAGGTCAGACGCCGCCCGGGTGATCGCGCGGCGTCTGCGGCACGTCATTCCAGCGTAGGCTGCCGCCGATACACTCGCCCCTGCTCGCACTCGCGCGCAAATACACAGGGAAGAGACACCTCATGAAGACACATTGGAAGACGTGGGGCGCAGCGTGCGCCCTGGCGGTGGTCAGTGCGGCCTCATCATTGGCCCACGCGCAGTTGCTCGTGGGTCAGACCGTCGGCATCACCGGGTCCGCGGCGGCAACCGTCAAGGAATCGATGCTGGGCGCGTCGCTGTACCTGGACCACGTCAACGCCCGCGGCGGCGTGAACGGGCAGAAGATCGAACTCGTCGCGCTCGACGACAAGTTCGACCCCAAGCTGACGCAGGACAACGCCCGCACGCTCATCGAGGACAAGGGTGTGCTGGCACTGTTCATGACGCGCGGCACACCCCACACCCAGGGCATTGTTGCGCTGCTGGACAAGTACGGCGTGCCGCTGGTGGGGCCCTCCACGGGCGCGATGGCGCTGCACCAGCCCGTTTCCCGCAATATCTTCAACGTCCGCGCGCCCTACCAGCGCGAGGTGGAGAAAGCCATCGCCCACCTTGCGCTGCTGGGAGTTCAGCGCATCGGCATCGTGCATGTGGACGACGCCTTCGGCCAGGACGGCCTGGCCGGTGCGCAAAAGGGCCTGCAGAACAACAAGCTGCCCGCCTTGTTCGTAGAGAAGTTCGACCGGGCGAAGCCCGATTTCTCAGCCATCGCCCCGCGCGTGCGTGCGCAGGATCCCCAGGCCGTCATCTTCATCGGCACGGGCGCGGCGGTCGTGGACGGCATCAAGGCACTGCGCGCGGCCGGCGTGGGCGGGCAGATCGTCACGCTGTCAAACAATGCGTCGGGGGGCTTCACCAAGGCGCTGGGCGACCAGGCCCGCGGCGTCATCGTCACGCAGGTCTTTCCGTCCGAGCGGTCGCTGAACTACCCGGTGATCAAAGAAGCCCTGGAATTGGCGAAGGCGCAAGGGCTGAAGGAACTCACTCCGGCCATGGTCGAGGGCTTCGTGAACGCCAAGGTGCTGGCCGAGGGCCTGCGCCGCGCCGGCCCCAAGCCGGACCGTGCACGGCTGCACGCGGCCCTGGAAAGCCTGAGCAAATTCGACCTGGGGGGCCTGGAGCTTTCCTACAGCGCAAAGGAACACTCGGGGCTGGACTTCGCCGACCTGTCCATCATCGGAGCGGACGGCCGATTCCAGCGCTGAGCGGGCCGTAACGCCACGGCGGCGGAGTCCACCGCCCCATCCAAAACGCGGAGCCTGGCTCCGCGTTTTGGATGGGTGGGGCCGGTTCACTGCGCTGCGCTGGCGCCGGACGCGGGAGCAGCTGCGGACTCGGGCACGTGCGTCGCTTCCACCCCATGCTTTTCACCGCTCATGTCCACCTGGTCTCCTGCCTTCATGATCACGAACAGCATGATCACTGCGAACACCACGAAACCCACCACGATCTTCCACATGCTCATCTCCTGAAAATTGTTGTCGACGGAAAAGGGCGGCACCAATAAAAAAGCCTCACACCATCGTGTGAGGCCTGTCTGATCGCAAGCCCGACTCCATTGAATCAGGCTTGCATTGCAGGCAGCTTACGCTGCCGGTGCATCAGAAGTTGTGGCGAACGCCCAGCGCCAGCGAGCTGAAGTCCTGGCCGGCGGCGCCCGTCATGTAGGTAGCACCTGCCTTGTTGTCCACCTTCGTGTAGAAAGCGTACACCTTGGTGCGCTTGCTGAAGTTGTAGTTGTAGCCCAGGGTCCACTGCGTAGCGGAGCTGTCGGCAATGTCGCTCCACTTGCCAGCGCGGCCCACGTTCACGTGGAACTCGGAAGCACCCATCATGTAGGCGCCCGCCAGGCGGAAGTTGTTGCGGTTGCCTGCGCCCGTGGCGAGGAGCTGGTTGTCGTCCTTGTTACGCTGGTAGTAGCCACCCACGACGAACTGGCCGAAGGTGTACAACGCGCGCAGGCCCAGCTGGCGATTGCTGTCCACTTGGCTGTAGCCGGCGCCCAGGTTCAGCGCGCCGATGTTGTAGTTGGCAGCCAGGTCATAGCCATTCTTTTGCGGAATGGCAGCGTTTTTCTCATGCAACGAGACGGAAGCGTCCACCGTCAGCCCACCGAAGCTGGGCGTGCGATAGCCGATCTTGTTGGTGGTGCTCAGGCCGCCGAACCACACGGGATCGTAGTACAGAGCGTCCGAAGACGTGCCCGTGTCATGGTTGTGCATGCTCACGTAGTCGGCCGTAGCGTAGTACGACTCGGGCATGAAGTTGCCCAGGCGGATCATGCCGAAGCCGCCGGACAGGTTCACTTCGCTCTGGCGGGCGAAGGTCATGCCGGTGGTGGGGTGAGTCCAGACCGAGCCCGTGCCGGTATCGGAGTTGAAGCCGCTTTCCAGCTGGAAGCCGGCCTTCAGGCCGCCGCCCAGGTCCTCAGTGCCCTTGAAGCCGAAGCGCGAGGCGTTGTTCTGCATGACGGTGTTGCTGGTACCGCCGACCTTCTGGCGTTCCACCGACGTGTTCACGCGGCCGTACAGGGTCACGCTGCTTTGCGCGAAAACAGCGGAAGTACCCAGCAGAGCCAGGGTAGCGAGCAGCAAACGACTTGGTTTTTGCATTTGAGTTCCTTGAATGCTTGTGTCCATCAGTTGTGGTAGGCACAGCTCGCCGCCCGCAGGGAGCCGATTAGCACAATGTGCAGCTACGGCGCAAATTCTAGGTGTAACCATCTGGGCCAACACAGAGGAAAGTCCCGCCTGTAATACCCCTGACGTATTGCCGCCACACTTTCGCACAGGCAAAGGTGTGGCGGCAGGGCTCAGCCAGGGAAAACCCTGACAAAAGAGCGGAACGAGGTCAGTCGTTGGCGTAGATGTCCACGTCCTTGGTTTCGCGGATGAACAGCGTGCCGATCACTGCCGTCATGCCGGCGATGATGATGGGGTACCACAAGCCGTTATACATATTGCCGGTGGACGCCACGATGGCGAACGATGTCGTGGGCAGCAGGCCGCCGAACCAGCCATTGCCAATGTGGTACGGCAGGCTCATGGAGGTATAGCGGATGCGCGTGGGGAACAGTTCCACCAGCATGGCCGCGATGGGGCCGTACACCATGGTCACCAGGATCACCAGATACGTCAGGATGACGATCATCATCACCTTGTTCATCTTGGCGGGATCGGCCTTGGAGGGGTAGCCGGCGAGCTTCAGGTCTTCCGCCATCTCCTTCTTGAAGGCGGCGATGGCCTTCACGCTTGCCTCGTCGAACTTGTGGTTGACCACGGTGCCGCTGGGCGCCGTAACGACCTTGTCGCCGATCTTCACCACGGCCTGGGAGCCAGGTGCGCCTGCGGCGTTGTCATAACTCACCGAGTTCTGCACCAGGTAGCGCTTGGCGATGTCGCAGGAGCTCTTGAAGTCGATCTCGCGTGCCACGGGGTTGCCCTGGAACGAGCAGGTGGCGGGATCGGCGATCACCACGACACCCGCTGTCGCCTGGGCCTTGGCCAGGTCGGGGTTGGCGGCTTCCGTCAGCATCTTGAAGGCCGGGAAGTAGGTCAGCACGGCCAGCACGCAACCCAGCATGATGATGGGCTTGCGGCCGATCTTGTCGGACAGCGAGCCGAACACCACGAAGAACGGGGTGCCGATCAGCAGCGCGGCAGCGATCATCAGGTTGGCCGTGACGGCATCCACCTTGAGCTGCTGCATCAGGAAGAACAGCGCATAGAACTGGCCCGTGTACCACACCACGGCCTGGCCGGCCGTCAGGCCGATCAGCGCCAGGATCACGATCTTGAGGTTCTTCCATTCGCCGAACGACTCGGACAGCGGCGCCTTGGAGGTCTTGCCCTCGGCCTTCATCTTCTGGAAGGCGGGAGACTCCGACAGCGACAAACGGATCCACACGGAGATGGCCAGCAGCAGGATGGACACGATGAACGGGATGCGCCAGCCCCAGTCATTGAACGCAGGCTCGCCCATCGCGGTGCGGGTGCCCAGAATCACGAGCAGCGACAGGAACAGGCCCAGCGTTGCGGTGGTCTGGATCCACGACGTGTAGGCGCCGCGGCGGCCGTGTGGCGCGTGTTCGGCCACGTAGGTCGCCGCCCCGCCGTACTCGCCGCCCAGGGCCAGGCCTTGCAGCATGCGCAGCGCGATCAGGATGATCGGCGCTGCGATGCCGATGCTGGCGTAGTTGGGCAGGATACCCACGATGAACGTGGACACGCCCATGATCAGGATCGTGACCAGGAAGGTGTACTTGCGGCCGATCATGTCGCCCAGGCGGCCGAACACCAGCGCGCCGAAGGGGCGCACCAGGAAGCCCGCGGCAAAGGCCAGCAGCGCGAAGATGAAGGCGGCACCGGCATCCAGGCCGCTGAAGAATTGCTTGGCGATGATGGCCGCCAGCGAGCCGTAGAGGTAGAAGTCGTACCACTCGAACACGGTGCCGAGGGACGAGGCGAAGATCACCTTCTTTTCTTCCGCCGACATCGGTCGGGGGGCAGCGCCGGGGCGGCCGGCGTATGCAGTGCTGGTAGCCATGAATGCTGTCTCCTGCTTATTGGGATGGAATCGAAAATGCGCGTAAGAAAGCGCGAAAAACCGACGATCTGAAGCACTCTGCGGTGCTTGCGACGCAATATCGGGCCGCCATCTGACCGAAAGCTGACATGCGCAAAACGCTGCCGCCACCCCAGTCTTACGGCCATCTGACAAACTCCGTGACAACCCGCAGATCGTTTTTCTTGATGCGAAAAATCGGACTACACGAGGCTGCGGCGAGTCTCGCGCACGGCACCAGACACGGGTAACCCCGCAGTTTTTCGCCAGGGTTTGCCCTCCCTAGGACAAACCCTTGACGCATGACAAACCCACGCCCGCCGCACAGTGCTGGGCACGGCCCCATGCAAAAAGGCGCCGCAGAACGCTGTCTGCGGCGCCCTGGAACGCCTGCCGCGGCCCCGTCGGCCGCCGCCGAGGAATGCGCTTCAGCGCACGGAAGGCAGGCCCGATGGCACCGCGGGGGCCGCATCCCATGCCGGCCCGTCAAACCACGCGTCGCCGTCCAGGTAGGCGCGCAACATGGGCAGGCTGTCGAGCCCCCAGAACAGGCGCCCATCCACCTCAAAGGCCGGCACGCCAAACACGCCACGGGCCGACGCCTCGTCCGTGTTGGCGCGCAGCAGGGCCTTGGGCAGGGCGCCCGCGCCTTCGGCGTCGGGCCGCAACTGCTCTGCCAGGGCCTGCGCCAGCACGTCCAGGCGCGCGGGGTCCAGCGCATCCTGCCCGCCCAGCCAGACATGCCGCAGCACGGTGCCGGCGACATAGCGGTTGACCGTGCCATCGTCGCTGCACGCCAGCGCCTGGCGCAGCAACGGCAGCGGATTGAAGGGGTGGCGCGCCGGCATGTCCAGACCGCAGCCCAGCGCATGGCCCAGCCAGGTGGCGTGCCGGTACGTCCAGTCGCGCTTGGGCGGCACGCCGGCCGGCCCGGGGTTGGCATGCTGCTGCAGCAGCGCGCCCAACAACACCGGCTTGTAGTGCAGGTGGTAGCTCAGCCCCTCCAGTACCTGCGGCAGCCGCTCGAAGGCCAGCCACGCGTACGGCGAGACGAAATCCAGGTAGAACGTGATGTGCTTCATGCCAGTGGCTCCAACTCTTCGGGAAGGTCCACCCCCGCGCGTTGCAATGCGGCGGTCCAGATCGCGCGGCGCGCGGCGCCATCGGCTTGCGACCAGGCGCGGATCTCGTCGATCGTACGGAAGCACCCCTCGCAATGGCTGCGGTCGGCCGTCATGCGGCAGACCGACACACAGGGCGACGGAACCGGCTCCTGGGAATTTAAGCCAAATTGGCCTCTAGCGCTTATTTCACCAGCGCGAGCAGCTATCAATTCAGAAGCATTCACTGCGGCGTCGCTCATACGCTGATCTCCTGAACCACGTCGGCCACCGGGGCACCGGTGAGCCGCTGCAGATCGTGCGGGCTCAACTGGAACACGCCGTGGGGATGGCCGGCGGCAGCCCAAATCACATCGAAGCGGAACAGCTCGCGGTCGATGAGGGTGACAGGGGCGGTGGAATGGGCCACGGGCGAGACGCCGCCGATGGCGAAGCCGGTCTTGGCCTTGACGAACTCCGCGTCGGCGCGGCCCGTCTTGCCCACGAGGGCGTCGACCTTCTTCTCGTCCACGCGCCGGTCACCGGAGGTAACCACCAGCACGGCTGCGTCATCGCTCTTGCGCCGGAAGATGATGCTCTTGGCGATCTGCCCCAGCGCCACGTCCAGCCCGTCAGCCGCCTGCTGCGCGGTGCGCGCGGCGTCGTCAAGCATGCGCGGCGCGTGGGGGTGGCGCAGGCGCTGCAACTCGGCAGCCACCCGCTGGGTGCTTTCAGGTAATGCGTGCATAACAGGGCAATCCGGGGCCTGGGACGGCGAAGCGCACGCACGGATGCGGAGTGCCTCGGCGCAGCCACAAGCCCCAGGCGGGGTTACAGTGTGATGGCTGCCATCCATTGTCCATGAACCTGCTTCGCGCCTGCCTGCTCTTGTGGCTTCTCGTCGGCAAACTGGCCTGGGCCGGTGGCGCCCCTGCGGTGCTGGACGATCACCGCAAGGGCCTATCGCTGGGAAGCACCGGCCAGCTTTTTTGGCTCGTGGACGACCTGGGCACCCTCACCATCGACGATGTGCGCGCAGCGGCTACCGATGCGCGCTTCGGCCCGCCCCCCCGCATGCCGCTGCGCGGGGCCACACCGGCCTACCACTGGTTCAAAGTGGTCCTGGAGCAGCGCGCGGCCAGCGGCGACTGGGTGCTGGCCACCCAGACCACGTCTTTGCAGGACGTGCGGTTCTACGGCCCGTTCGATGCGTCGGGCACGGCGCTTGCGCCGCCAGTGCATACGGGCCTGGCGCAGCCCTTCGCCACGCGGCCCCTGGGCAGCGAGCGCTACCTCATGCGCCTGCAGCCCCCGGGCCCGGGCACCTACACGGTCTACGCCCGGCTGTACAGCGAGACGGCGCCGTCCTTCGACCTGTCCGTCTGGGACACGGCCGAATACCTGCAATGGCGCCAGCACAAGCGGCTGTTCGACGGCATCTGCTACGGCATCCTGATCGCACTGCTGGTCTACAACCTCACGCTCGTGGGCATCTTTCGGGACACCACGTACACCTTCCACGTCGGCCAGTGCATCTTCGCGCTGTTGACGCTGGCCACCTTCAACGGCCACACGGCCCATTACCTGTGGGGCGACGCGCCGTGGTGGCAGGAGCGCAGCTATTTCGTATTGCCCAGCCTGTGGCTGTTCTTCGGCGCGCTGTTCACGCGCAGTTTCCTGGACACCCGGCAGACGCCCTTGATGGACGGAGTGCTGGTGGCAATCGGCCTGCTGGCGGCGCTCACCGCCGTGCTCGGCGGGCTCGGGCAATTTGCCATCGCCCAGACGCAGAACGAACTGCTGGCCAGCGCCGGCATCGCGGCCGCGTCGCTCGCGGCCATTCTGGTGCTGCGCCGGGGCTTCACGCCCGCGCGCTGGTACCTGGGCGCGCAGGCGCTGCTGTTCGTCACGGTGGCCGGCGTGGTGCTGAGCAACTGGAAGGTGATCGACGCGCCCTTCATGCTCGCCAACGGCCTGCAGATCGGCGTGGCGGCCGAGATGGTGGTGTTCGCCGTTGCGTTGAGCACCCGCATCGACAGCCTGAACGCCTCCCAGATCGCCCTGCGGCTGCGCGCGGACCATCTGGCCAAGGCCGCGACCACCGACCCTCTCACGGGCCTGACCAACCGCATGGGGCTGACCCAGGGCGCAACGCAACTACTGTCGGAAGGGGGCACGCACGCCCTGCTGCTGCTCGACCTGGACCGCTTCAAACCCATCAACGACACCTATGGCCATGACGCCGGCGACGAGGTGCTGCGCGCCGTTGCCACACGGCTGCAGACGCACACGCGGTCCGGCGACATCGTGGCCCGGCTGGGCGGCGACGAGTTCGTGGTCATGCTGGCCCACGCGCCCGCGGGCGACGCCCTGACGGCGCTGGTCAAGTATCTGGAGCTGGCTATCTGCCAGCCGGTGTACTTCCAGCACCAGGAACTGTGCGTGGGCGTCAGCACGGGCGTTGCACACAGCCCGCAGGACGGCGCCACGCTGACGGAGCTGATGCGCTGCGCCGACCAGCGCATGTACCAGGCCAAGCAGGCGCACAAGGACGCGGCGCAGCACCCGGCAGCGCCGGCTCTGCCGTTGGCCTGACGCCGGCTGGCCGCTCAGCCCTTGCGCTTGGTGAGCACCGCCACGGCCACGCGCGACTGCGGCTTGCGGCCCAGGAAGTCGCTGATGTAGGCGCCGGCGTCGATCAGCTGGTCCAGATCGATACCAGTCTCGATGCCCATGCCGTGCAGCATGTAGACCACGTCCTCGGTGGCCACGTTACCCGTGGCGCCCTTGGCATAGGGACAGCCGCCCAGGCCGGCCACGGACGTGTCGAACTGCCACACGCCCAGCTCCAGCGCCGCCAGCGTGTTGGCCAGCGCCTGGCCGTAGGTGTCGTGGAAGTGGCCGGACACGTCGTTCAGGTCGTAGTGCTTGAGCGTTGCCTCGATGGCGCGCTGCACCTTGCGCGGCGTACCCACGCCAATGGTGTCGGCCACGCCGATGTGCTGCACGCCGATGCCCTTCATGAGCCCGGCCAGGTATTCCACGCGCTCGGGCGCAATCTCGCCCTCGTAGGGGCAGCCCACGGTGCAGCTCATGGCGCCACGCACATATACGCCAGCGGCGCGCGCGGCTTCGACCACGGGGGCGAAGCGCTCGATGCTCTCGGCAATGCTGCAGTTGATGTTCTTCTGGCTGAAGGCCTCGCTGGCGGCGCCGAAGACCACGATCTCGTCGGGCTTGTCGAGCACGGCTGCCTCCCAGCCTTTCAGGTTGGGCGTCAGTACCGAATAACGCACGCCGGGCATGCGTGTAATGCCTTGCATGACCTCGTGGTTGTCGGCCATCTGCGGCACCCACTTCGGAGAAACGTAGCTGGTGACCTCGATTTCCTTGAGGCCCGCCTGCTGCAGGCGGTGTACCAATTCGATCTTGACGGCCGCCGGCACCGGGTGCTTCTCATTTTGCAGCCCGTCGCGCGGGCCCACGTCCACAAGCTTGACGCGGGAGGGGATGTTCGGGTTCATCGGTGGGTGTCCTTGGGTGAGGGATTCGTCAGTAGCCGCGTCCGGCATCCACCACGCCGGCCACGGCCTCGCCGCGCGCGAGCGCCGCGATCTTGCCGGCGATCTGGGCGATGCTCTCGTCGCGCAGCGTGCGTGCCGAAGTGTGGGGTGTGAGGGTGATCTTGGGATGTCCCCAGAAGGGATGCCCGGCAGGCAACGGCTCGGTGCGGAACACGTCCAGCGTGGCGCCCGCCACATGGCCGGCGTCGATCAGCGCGAGCAGGTCCTCCTCGACCAGGTGCGCGCCACGCGCCACATTGATCACGTAGGCGCCGGGCAGGAGGCGGGCCAGCGTGTCGCGGTTCATGATGCCCTGCGTCTCGGGCGTGAGCGGGAGCAGATTGACCAGCACGCGGGTAGCGGCCAGGAACTCGTTAAAGCCCTCCTGCCCGCTGAAACAGCGCACGCCCGCCATCTGCTTCGGACTGCGGCTCCAGCCGAGCACGGGGAAGTCGAACTGCGCCACCGCGCGCGCCACGCGCTCGCCCAGTACGCCCAGGCCCATCACGCCCACAGGAAAGTCCTGGCGCAGGCGCGGCTTGCGGTAGCTCCACTGGCCCGCCTGCATGGTGGCCTCGTACTGGTCGAACTCGCGGAAATGCCGGATCAGCGCGTGGCACACGTATTCGGCCATCTGCACGGCCATGCCGGCGTCATCCAGACGCACGACGCGCACGGACGGCGGCAGGCGCAGCTTGAGCAGCGCATCCACCCCCGCGCCGATGTTGAACAGCGCCCGCAAGGCGGGCTGTTCGTCGATGAACTGCTGGGGCGGTGCCCAGACCACGGCGTAGTCGGCCTGCGGGGCTCCGGGTTGCCAGACGGTAATGTCGGCTCCCGGCAGGGCGGCGGCCAGCCCCTGCAGCCAGGGTTCGGCCTTGGTATCGGTACAGCAAAAGGTAATCTTCATGGCCAACGAGCGTACCGCGGCTGGGCAAGCCCCCGCCGTCACTCGGCGGAAAGCCGCAGCAGTTCTGCGCCTTCGGCCACCTGGTCGCCTGGCGCGTAGAGCAGCTCCTGCACCACGCCATCGGCGGGGGCGGCGATGGTGTGCTCCATCTTCATGGCCTCCATCACCGCCAGGGGCTGGCCCTTGGTCACCTTGTCGCCGGCCTGCACGGCAAACGACACCACCTTGCCCGGCATGGGCGCGGTGAGACGCCCGCCCTCGCTGGCGGCTTCGCCCGCATGGGCCAGCAGGTCCAATGCCTCGATGCGCGTGGCGCCACGGGGGGTGAAGATGTGGTCGGTCTCGCCCTGGGCATAGACCGTTGCGCGGGTGCGCTGGCCGGCGTATTGCAGGTCCAGGCCGCCCGCCCAGGGCGTGAAAGCCAGCGGACCCCGCGCGGCTCCCTCGCCTTCTCCCACGGTCAGTTGGTAGCCGCCATCGCGTTCATAGGTCAGCCAGGCCTTGGCATGTGTGCCATTGAAGTCGAACTCGAAACGCCGGCGGCACGCTACCAGCGAACGCCAGCCGTCGCGGCGGCTGAACGGATTGGCGCCTTCCTGCGCCTGCTCACGCTGCAACTGGCTGGCCACGGCGGCTGCCGCGGCCAAAGGCAGACCTACGCGCTCCTGGCCGAACAACACGGCCTCTTCGCGCGGGATCAACGCGGTGTCCAGCCGCGCCTGGGCGAACGAATCGCTCTTCACCACATGGCGCAGGAACTGCACGTTGGTCGCCAGGCCCACGATGTGGGTCTGCGCCAGCGCATCGTCCAGCCGCGCCAGGGCCTGCGCGCGCGTGTCGCCGTGCACGATGAGCTTGGCGATCATGCTGTCGTAGAAGGGGCTGATGGCGTCGCCCTCGCGCACGCCGTCATCCACGCGCACGCTGCCCCGTTCGAAGCTGGTGCATGCCGGCTTGCGGTACACGTGCAGCTGGCCGGTGGCGGGCAAGAAGTTGTTGTCAGGGTTCTCGGCGCAGATACGCGCCTCGATGGCGTGGCCGATGATCTTCAGCTCGTCCTGGCGCTTGGGCAAAGGCTGCCCGCTGGCCACGCACAGCTGCCACTCCACCAGGTCTTCGCCGGTGATGGCCTCGGTCACGGGGTGCTCCACCTGCAGGCGGGTGTTCATCTCCATGAAGTAGAACTTCATCTGCTCGGGCGCGTCGTAGCCGCCGGGCTGTTCCACGATGAACTCCACTGTGCCCGCGCCCACGTAGCCCACGGCCTTGGCGGCTGCCACGGCAGCCTCGCCCATCTGGCGACGCAGGGCCTCGGTCATGCCGGGGGCGGGGGCTTCTTCCAGCACCTTCTGATGGCGGCGCTGCACGGAGCAATCGCGCTCGAACAGATAGACGCAGTTGCCCTGCGTGTCGCCGAACACCTGGATCTCGATGTGGCGCGGGCGCAGCACGTACTTCTCCACCAGCACGGCATCATCGCCAAAGCTGTTGATGGCCTCGCGCTGGCAGCTGGCCAGCGCCGCGGCAAAGTCCTCGCTCTTTTCCACCAGGCGCATGCCCTTGCCGCCGCCACCGGCGCTGGCCTTGATGAGCACGGGGTAGCCGATACGGTCGGCCTCGCGCTGCAGCAGTTGCGGGTCCTGGTCCTTGCCGTGGTAGCCAGGCACCAGCGGCACGCCCGCCTTCTCCATCAGCTGCTTGGACTCGGCCTTCAAACCCATGTCCTTGATGGCCGAAGGCGGCGGGCCGATGAACACCAGCCCCGCATTGGCACAGGCCTGGGCGAAGTCTTCGTTCTCGCTCAGGAAGCCGTAGCCTGGGTGGATGGCTTGCGCACCCGTGGCCTGGGCGGCCTCGATGATGCGCTCCCAGCGCAGGTAGCTGTCCTTGGGGGCGCTGCCGCCGATATGCACGGCCTCGTCGCAGGCGGCCACGTGCTTGGCCTGGGCATCGGCGTCGGAGTACACGGCCACGGTCTTAACGCCCATGCGGCGGGCGGTTGCGGCCACGCGGCAGGCGATCTCCCCACGATTGGCAATCAGGATTTTTTGGAACATTCAGGCCACCTTGGCGGAATCGGAAAAGAATGAGGAAATGCGCCGCAGCACGGCGCGCAGGAACTTGAACAGCACCACCAGCAGCAGCGCCGACAGCGCCAGCATCACCACCAGCGCAATGCCGAAGGCCAGCGGATACTGCGTAGCCAGCCAGACCACGCCGACGACCAGGCCGTCCTCAAAGAACGACAGGCCCCAGTTGGAAAACGGCTCGGGCGAGGTGTTGGCCGCCGCCCGCGTGGTCATCTTGGTGGCCAGCGCCGTGGCCGAGAGCGAGCCGCCCAGCAGCCCCGCGGCCAGCGCCATGGTGGCGTTGTCGGCACCGAACACGCCGGCGGCCAGCAGCGCGCCGGCGGGCACGCGGATGAAGGCATGGATGGCATCCCAGGCGCTGTCGAACCAGGGCACCTTGTCGGCGAAGAACTCCACCAGCAGCATGAAGCCGCTGGCCATCAGCACCAGCGGGTGCTGCAGCAGCGCCAGCCCCGGCGGCAGCGGCAGCCAGCCGGCCACGCCCATCATGCCCACCAGGAACACCACGGCGTACAGGCGAAAGCCGCTGGCCCAGCCCAGTGCGGCGGCCAGCGCCAGCAGGGCGGGCATGTCCAGCTGCTGCGTGGCGCGCGCAGCCCCTTCGGCCACCGCCTGGGCGGCACCCGCATCGACATGCAGCCCCACGCTGTGGAGCCACTGCACGATCTGGAGCCAGAGCGCGTCCATGGCGGATCAGCCCAGCCAGGAGGGCTTGCGCTTTTGCAGGAACGACTGCACGCCCTCGCGGCCCTCGCTGCTCGCGCGGATGTCGGCAATGCCCTCCACCGTGGCGGCGATGAGTGCGGCGTCGATCTCGCGCCCGGCCACGTCGCGCACCAGCGTCTTGCAGGCGCGCACGGCGTTCGGGCTCGCGGCCGCCAGTGCCTTGAGCAGCTCGTCCACCTGGGCGTCGAGCTGCTCTGCGCCGACCACTTGGTGCACGAAACCGATGCGCAAGGCCTCGGCCGCGCTGAAGCGTTCCGCGGTGAGGAAGTAGCGGTGCGCGGCGCGCGCGCCCATGGCGCGGATCACGTAGGGGCTGATGGTGGCGGGGATCAGGCCGATCTTCACCTCGGACAGGCAAAAGCCCGCGGTATCGACCGCCACCGCCATGTCGCAGGCCGCGACCAGCCCCATGCCGCCGGCGTACACGTCACCCTGCACGCGCGCCACGGTGGGCTTGGGGCATTCGTAGATCACGCGCAGCATCTCGGCCAGCTTGGCGGCGTCGGCAAGGTTCTCTTGCCGCGTGTAGTCGGCCATGCGGCGCATCCAGTTCAGATTGGCACCCGCGCAGAAGGCCGGCCCCTCGGCGGCCAGCACCACGGCGCGCACGTCCGCGCGTCCCCCGACTTCCGTGAAGGCCGCGGTGATCTCTGCGATCACTTCGTCGCTGAAGGCATTGCGGATCTCGGGCTGCGTCAGCGTGATGCGCGCCACCGCGCCCGATTGGGTGATGGAAAGGTTCTGGCTCATGGCGTATCCGGGTTCTGCAGGAAGTAGACAAGGTCGAGCGACGGGCACGGCTGGCCCAGCGCGGTGAGTGCCGCCGTGATCTGTCCGCGGTGGTGCGTGCCGTGGTTGAACACATGCGCCAGCGTGGCGGCAAACGGCAGCACGGCGGGCGTGCCGCGCGTGGTGGTGTAAGACAGCGCACCCTCCCAGCGCGCTGGCGCAAAGCCGGCGATCAGCGGCTCCCAGCGCGCGGCGCCTTCCCGCAGCCGCTCGGCCAGGCGCGCGCGATCGCTCTCCACCTCGGCATCCAGCGCCATGCGGGGCGACGCGCCTTCGGCAAAGCGCGCGAACCACAGCAGGTGCTCGCCCACCAGCAGATGGTTGAGCGTGCCATGGATGCTGCGAAAGAACAGGCCCATGTCGCGCCGGTAGTCCGCCTCGGGCAGCACCTGCACGGCTGCCAGCAGGCGCGCCGTGGCCCACACGTTGTAGCGCGCGAGCAGGCTGAAATGGGTGACGGCATCCATGGACCGCGCCTTACATGCGGAACACGCCGAACTTCATGTCTTCGATCGGCGCATGGCGCGAAGCCGCCAGCGCCAGCGCCAGCACGCGGCGCGTGTCGGCAGGGTCGATGATGCCGTCGTCCCACAGACGGGCGGTGGCGTAGTAGGGGTGGCCCTGCTCCTCGTACTGGCGGCGGATGGGCGTCTTGAAGGCCTCTTCTTCCTCCATGCTCCAGCTGCCGCCCTTGCCCTCGATGCCGTCGCGCTTGACGGTGGCCAGCACGCTGGCGGCCTGCTCGCCGCCCATCACGCTGATGCGCGCGTTGGGCCACATCCACAGGAAGCGCGGCGAGTACGCGCGGCCGCACATGCCGTAGTTGCCCGCGCCGAAGCTGCCGCCGATGATCACCGTGAACTTGGGCACGTTGGCCGTGGCCACCGCCGTGACCATCTTGGCGCCGTGGCGGGCGATGCCCTCGTTCTCGTACTTGCGCCCGACCATGAAGCCGGTGATGTTCTGCAGGAAGACGAGGGGAATCTTGCGCTGGCAGCACAGCTCGATGAAGTGCGCGCCCTTCTGCGCGCTCTCGCTGAACAGGATGCCGTTGTTGGCCACGATGCCCACGGCCATGCCCTCGATGCGCGCGAAGCCGCACACCAGGGTGTTGCCGTAGCGCGCCTTGAACTCGTCGAACGCACTGCCGTCCACGATGCGGGCGATGATCTCGCGCACGTCGAAGGGCTTGCGCGTGTCCACGGGGATGACGCCATACAGCTCTTCTGCTGCATATTTAGGAGCTACTGGCGCTTGATCCGTGGGTGCTACAGGCTGATTTCTATTCAAATTCTTGACGGCCCCGCGCGCCAGCGAGAGCGCATGCAGGTCATTCTGTGCCAGGTGGTCGGCCACGCCGGACAGGCGCGTGTGCACGTCGCCGCCGCCCAGGTCTTCGCTGCTGACGACCTCGCCCGTGGCGGCCTTCACCAGCGGCGGGCCACCCAGGAAGATGGTGCCCTGGTTCTTGACGATGATGGTCTCGTCGCTCATGGCCGGCACGTAGGCGCCGCCGGCCGTGCACGAACCCATGACCACGGCGATCTGCGCCAGGCCCTGCGCGCTCATGTTGGCCTGGTTGTAGAAGATGCGGCCGAAGTGGTCGCGGTCGGGGAAGACCTCGTCCTGGTTGGGCAGGTTGGCGCCGCCCGAGTCCACCAGGTAGATGCACGGCAGGCAGTTCTGCTGCGCGATCTCTTGCGCGCGCAGGTGCTTCTTCACCGTCATGGGGTAGTAGGTGCCGCCCTTCACCGTGGCGTCGTTGCACACGATCATGCAGGCGATGCCGGCCACGCTGCCGATGCCCGCGATCAGGCCCGCGCCGGGCGCGTCGTTGCCGTACATGTTGAGGGCTGCCAGCGGGGCGATCTCCAGGAACGGCGTGCCGGGGTCCAGCAGCATCTCCACGCGCTCGCGCGGCAGCAGCTTGCCGCGCGCCACATGCTTGGCGCGGGCGGCCTCGCCGCCGCCCTGGGACACGCGCTCGATCTGGGCGCGCAGGTCCTCCACCACGGCGCGCATGGCGGCGGCATTGGCCTGAAAGTCGGCCGAGCGCGGGTTGAGTTGGGATTCAAGAATCATGGCGGTGGCTCGTTTCAAGCGGTTTTGTCTTCGGCAAGGCCCAGCTCGTCTTTCATGACGTCGCGGATCTTGAACTTCTGGATCTTGCCCGTCACCGTCATCGGGAAGCTGGTAACGAAGCGGATGTAGCGCGGCACCTTGTAGTGTGCGATCTGGCCTTTGCAGAAGGCACGGATGTCGTCCTCGCTGGGGCGCGTGCCGGGCTTGGCGATGATCCAGGCGCACAGCTCCTCGCCGAAGCGCTGGTCGGGCACGCCCACCACCTGCACGTCCTGCACCATGGGGTGGCGGTAGAGGAATTCCTCGATCTCGCGCGGGTACACGTTCTCGCCGCCGCGGATCACCATGTCCTTGATGCGGCCGACGATATTCACGTAGCCCTCGTCGTCCATGGTGGCCAGGTCGCCCGTGTGCATCCAGCCGCCTTCGTCGATCGCCTCGCGGGTCTTGGCCTCATCACCCCAGTAGCCGTGCATGACGGAGTAGCCCTGGGTGCACAGTTCGCCGCGCTCGCCGCGCGGCACCACGGCGCCGGTCTCGGGGTCGATGATCTTCACCTCCAGGTGCGGCTGCACGCGGCCCACGGTGGACACGCGCTTGGCCAGCGGCGTTTCGGCGTCGCTCTGGCAGCTCACGGGGCTGGTCTCGGTCATGCCATAGGCGATGGTGATCTCCGACAGGTGCATGTCGCCCACCACGCGCTTCATCACCTCGATCGGGCATGGGCTGCCAGCCATGATGCCGGTACGCAGGGTGCTGAGGTTGAACTCGGCAAAGCGCGGGTGGTCCAGCTCGGCAATGAACATGGTGGGCACGCCGTGCAGGCCGGTGCAGCGCTCGGCCTGCACGGTCTCCAGCACGGTCAGGGCGTCGAAGCCGTCGTTGGGGTACACGATGGTGCTGCCGTGCGTGAGGCAGGCCAGGTTGCCCAGCACCATGCCGAAGCAGTGGTACAGCGGCACGGGAATGCACAGCCGGTCCTCGGGCGTGAGGCGCATGCACTCGCCGATGAAAAAACCGTTGTTCAGGATGTTGCGGTGCGTGAGCGTGGCGCCCTTCGGGAACCCGGTGGTGCCGCTGGTGAACTGGATGTTGATGGGGTCGGTGTTGTGCAGCTGGGCGGCAATGGCGTCGATGCGCGCGTCCTGCGCGTCGCCCCGCGCCATCAGCGTGGAAAACCGCAGCATGCCCGGCTGTTCGTCGCCTTGGCCCGCCACACCTGCGCCGGCCGCATCGATCCACACCACCGTGCGCAGCGTGGGCAGGCGCGCGGCCTGCAGTGCGCCGGGCTGGGACGCGGCCAACTCGGGTGCCAGCTCGCGCAGCATGCCCAGATAGTCGCTGGTCTTGAACTGCGGCATGGCCACCAGCGCCTTGCAGCCGACCTTGTTCAGCGCGTACTCCACCTCGGCCGTGCGGTAAGCCGGGTTGATGTTCACCAGGATGAGGCCCACCTGCGCCGTGGCCAGTTGCATCAGCACCCATTCGGCATTGTTGTGCGACCAGATGCCGATGCGGTCGCCCTTGGCGAGCCCCAGGCCCAGCAGCGCGCTGGCCAGTTGGCGGGCCGCCTGGTGCAGCTCGGCGTAGGTGTAGCGCAGGCCCTGGTGGCGGCTGACCAGTGCCTCGCGCGTGGGCTGGCGCTGCGCCATGCCGGCGAAGAAGTCGCCCAGCGTCTGCTCGATGAGGGGGGTGGCGGCACTGCCACGCGCATGGCTCAACGCGGCCGATGGGGTGGATGCGGGTTCCATGGGCTTGTCTCCTGGTCGGGGTGGGCCAGCGCCCGCGCGGGGCCCGGCAACAGGCTGCACAGCATACGCCGCACCCCCGCACGCGCGGTGACCGGGATGGGTCAGAAAGGTTGCAAATTGCGCCACAGAGTTGCAGACTCCACGCATGCCCGACCGCCCTGACCCCGCGCCGCCACCGCCCGCACCCACCGCACTCCTCGCTACACCCACGGCCGCCACGCCGATGGCGTTTGTGCAGGCCATCGTGCAGGCCTACGCAGCGCGCGGAATGGACGCGGCGCAGGTGCTGGCGCTGGCACAAATCCCGCCAGAGCAGGTTGGCAACTCTGCGGGCCGCATCACGGCGCAGCAGATGGAGGTGCTGTCCGCCGGTGCGATGCGCGAGCTGGACGACGAAGCTCTGGGCTGGTTCTCCCGCCGCCTGCCCTGGGGCAGCTACGGCCTGCTGGCGCGCGCCTCGCTGAGTGCACCCACACTGGGCCTGGCGCTGGCGCGCTGGTGCCGCCACCACGCCCTGCTGACGGACGACATCACGCTGCACCTGCACGCCGAGGGCGAGCAGGCCACGCTCACCATCGCCGAGCAGCGCGACCTGGGCACGCTGCGCGAGTTCTGCCTGGTTTCCACGCTGCGCAACGCGCTCGGGCTGGCCAGCTGGTTCATCGACTCGCGCCTGCCGGTGCTGGCGGCCGAGTTCCCCTTCGCGCCACCGCCCCATGCCCAGGCCTATGGCGTGCTCTTCAGCGGCCCGACGCGCTTTCAGGCACCGCGCGCGGCCGTGCATTTCGATGCGCGCTACCTCGCGCTGCCGATCACGCGCGACGAGGCGGCCATGCGCCAGATGCTGCAGCACGCGCTGCCCCTCACCGTGCGCCAGTACCGCCGCGACCGGCTGCTGGTGCAGCGCGTGCGCCAGGTGCTGGCCGCCCTGCCCGACGCCACCCACAGCGCACACACGCTGGCCGAGCAGCTGCACGTCTCGGCGCGCACGCTGCACCGCCAGCTCAAGGAGGAAGGCGCGTCGCTGCAGTCGCTGAAAGACGAGGTGCGCCGCAGCCGCGCGATCGAGCTGCTGCACCGCAGCGACCGCCCCATCAAGCAGGTGGCGCAGGCCACGGGCTTTGCCAGCGAGAAGAGCTTCATCCGCGCGTTTCGCGGCTGGACAGGCCAGTCGCCCGCGGAGTTCCGCCGCGGCGCGCGCTCCGTCGCGGTATAGACGCTCATTTATTAGTAGCTGCTAGCGCTTACCCAGTAAGCGCTAGAGCCCAATTTGGCTTAAACCGCAACCCGCATGGCCTGCAGCAGCGCGGGCAGTTCTGCCATATCGGCCATGACCTGCACGGCGCCCGCGGCGCGCAGCGCCTCGGCAGAGCCATGGCCCACGGGTGACGGGCTGTAGCCCAGCACCGTGGCGCCCGCGGCCACGCCGGCCGTGACGCCCGTCACCGTGTCTTCCACCACCAGGCAGCGCAGGGGCGGCACGCCCACGGCTGCGGCCGCTGCCAGGTACACGTCGGGTGCAGGCTTGGTGGCGGGCATCTCGTGGCCGCTGAAAACGCGGCCCGCGAACAGCGGCGCCAGGCCCACCTGCGCCAGTTGCATCTCCACCTTCTGCCGGTCGGCGCCGGAGGCACAGGCGATGCGCCCCTGCAGCAGCCCGTGCACGGCGCGCACGGCTTGGGGCGCGTTGGGGATGGCTACCAGCTCGGCCTGCAGGCGTGCGTTGCGGCGCGCGTAGAACTCGGCCATCCACGCGTCGGTGAGCGGGCGGCCGGTCTCGGCCTCGATGCGCGCAGCCTCGCTGCGCACGGTCTTGCCGATGAACAGGCGCATGCACTCCTCGGGGGCCAGCAGCCAGCCGGCTTCATTGAGCATCTCGCACAGCACGCCGTTGGTAATGGGCTCGCTGTCCACCAGCACGCCGTCGCAATCGAACAATATCGCTTCAAATGTCATAGGTCAGCATGATCGCAGGCGCGGGCTGCCCGGCCTCGTACAGGGTGGCCGCGCACTGCGCGTCGTAGCTCACCACGCGGTCGCGGCCCAGCTGTTTGGCGCGGTACAGCGCGGCGTCTGCCTGCTGGAACAGGGGCTGGGCCGCGTCCACGCCGGCGCGCGTTTCGGTGCCTGCGGACACGACGTCGGCCGGACGCAGGTGGGCCAGGCCCATGCTTGCGGTGACGGTGAATCCGCCCGGGTTGGCGCGGTGCTCCAGCGACAGGGCGCGCAGCACCTCCTGCAGGCGGTGCGCCACGGCCAGGGCGGCATCGGCGTCCGCGCCCGGCAGCAGCACGGCGAATTCCTCGCCTCCATAGCGCGCCAGCAGGTCACCCGGCCGCCCCAAGGCCGACGCCAGCGCCGACGCTACGCGCTGCAGGCAGAGGTCGCCCGCCACGTGGCCGTAATAGTCGTTGTAGGCCTTGAAATGGTCCACGTCGATCATCAGCAGCGACAGCGACGAACCCTCGCGCAGCGCCTGGCTCCAGGCGCGCGCCACGGCCTCGTCCAGCGCCAGGCGGTTGGCCACCTGGGTGAGCGGGTCCATGCGCACCTGCGACTCCAGCGCGTTGCGGTAACGCGCGAGTTCGTCCTCGGTGTGCTTGCGGTCGGTGATGTCCTGCACGGTGCCGGTCATCAGCAGCGGCTCGCCGTTGCCGGCGGAGTCGCCGTACTCGCCCCACACCTCGATCCAGCGCACCTGGCCGTCGCCGTTGCGTTGGATGCGGTACTGGGTGCGCAGCGGAATGCGCTCGCTCATGGCACGGCCGTGGATCTCCAGGGTCTGCGCGCGCTCGTCGGGGTGCAGCATCCCCACCCACTGGCGCAGCGTCATGCGCCCGTCGGATGGCAGGCCGAAGATGGCGCTGGCCATGCGCGACATGATGAATGCCTCGCTCTGCCCCTCATAGACGAAGTAGCCCACCGAGGCCGCTTTCTGCGCGTTGTCCAGCCAGCGCAGGTTGCGCTCCAGCTCCGCCTTCAACGCCCGTTCGCGCCGCCAGGCCCGCCCCTGCCACAGCACCACGACGCACCCCAGCGACAGCAGCCCCAGGCTGACGAACAGGCTCAGGGCCAGCCATTCGCGCCGCTGGGCAGCGGTGAAGGCGTCGGCCACGTCCACCTTGGACACCAGCAGCCAGGGCGAGTCCGGCACCGCGCTGGCCACCGCCAGCACCGGCTGGTTGCGATAGTCGCTGCCGTAGAAGGCGCCCCGCACGCCCGCGACGGCCAGCACCATGGGATCACGGCTGCCCGGCTCCGCCGGAAGGCGCAGCGCCAGTGGTTCATCGCTGCGATGGCGCAAGGGGCTGAGGAACAAGGCCGTGTCGTCCTGCCGCTCCACCAGCACCGATTCGGCGGTGCGGCTGCTGGTGGGCCAGGTCTCCAGCAATGGGTAGAGCGTGGTGCGCGCGTCCATCACCAGCCAGATGGCCCCCAGCGACGCGGTTCCGTCGTACAGCGGCGCCAGCAATCCGAAGAACGGAAAGGCGAAGGCCGGGTCGCGGCGCAGCTCGACAACGCCGGGCTCGGCCCGCGCCAGCGCGCCCTCCAGCGCGCGCATCTCGGGTGGCTGCAGCGTGCCCGTGGCCGGCCCGCCGGCATCCAGGATCAGCCGGCCCTGCGGATCGACGAAATAGGCAGCGGTATAGCGCACATGCTCGACCAGGATGCGCAACCGCTCACGCACCGCCTGTTCGGCGTCAGGCGCCGCCGTTGCGCGCCAGCGGGCCACCGCCTGTGCCAGAAGGCGGTCGTCGGTGAGTGCCGCCGCCTCCTGCAAGCGCCGGCGCCGCCAGTCCGTCACCCCCCGCACCTGCATGTGGTTCACGGCCTGCAGGCCGCCTTCGATCTGATGGCGGTAGCGTTGCTCACGCGCCTGGTAGATGGCATGCACCCCCCAGCCAATCGCCGCAAACAGCAGGGCGACAAGCAACCCGAGCGCCCACCACGCGCGGGCGGGCGCCGGTAGGCGGAGCGAGGCCACAGGCGAAGTCATGGGTGATAACGGCGCGGGTTGAACCCGCAGGGGACGATAGGAATAGCCAATGTGCCCCTACTATGTCACAGTCTGTAGCATTCGAGCACCGGGGCCACAGGCCCCCATCCCTGATGGTGTAGCCCATGCCTGCGCAGCCTCCCACTTCCCTCACCCGTCGTGCCTGCCTGGCCCAGGCCCTCGCGCTGTGCGCCGCGCCGGCCGCCGCGCAGGTCTCACCGCGTGCCGCGGAACGCTCCGTGGTGATCAACCTCTCCCTGGAGCCCGACAGCCTGGACCCCACCATGGCCGCTGCCGCCGCCGTGGGCGAGGTGACGCACTACAACGTGCTGGAGGGGCTGACGCAGATCACGGAAAACGGCGCGGTACAGCCACTGCTGGCCGAGTCCTGGAACACCGACCCGAACGGCCTCGCGTGCACCTTCCGGCTGCGCCAGGGGGTGCGCTTTCACGACGGCAGCGCACTCAACGCGGCGGCCGTGCGTTTCAGCTTCGAGCGTGCCGTCGCGCCCGGCTCCACCAACAAGTCCCGCAAGGCGCTCTTCGACAACATCGCCACGGTGGTCACGCCCGATGCGCACACCGTCACGCTCACGCTGCACCACCCCGATCCGCACCTGCTCTTCCGCCTGGGCGAAGGGCCAGCCGTGATCCTGCACCCGGACACGGCCGCACAGGCGGCCAGCGCCCCGGTGGGCACGGGCCCCTACCGCGTACAGCGCTGGGAGCGCGGCCAGCGCATCACGCTGGTCAAGGCCGAGTCCCACCGCCACGCGGCCCAGGTGCGCATGGAACGCGCCGTGTACCGCTTTCTGCACGACCTGGAGGCGCAGGACAACGCCCTGCGCGCGGGCGAGATCGACGTGCTGTTCAACTTCGCCACGCAGACGGTGCGGCGCTTTCAGGACAACAGCCATTACCAGGTGTTGATCGGGGCCTCCGGCGGCAAGGGGATGCTGGCGTTGAACCACCGCAGCAAACCCCTGGACGACGTGCGCGTGCGCCGCGCCATCACCCACGCCATCGACCGCGAGGGCTTTATCCGCACTGCGCTGGATGGGCGCGGCGTGGTGATCGGCAGCCACTTCAGTCCCACCGACGCGGGTTACGTGCACCTGGCCAGCCTGCACCCCTACGACCCCGCCCGCGCACGCACCCTGCTGAAACAGGCCGGGGTGCAGACGCCGCTGCGGCTGGAACTGGCCCTGCCGCCCGCACCGTACGCACACGTGGGCGGGCCATTGATCGCCCGCGACCTGGCCCAGGTGGGCATAGAGGCCAACATCCAGCAGCTGAGCTGGCAGCAGTGGCTGCAGGGCCCGTTCAAGGGCCAGTTCGACATGACTCTCATCAATCATGTGGAGCCGCTGGACTACCGCATCTACACCGATCCGGGCTACTACTTCGGCTACGACAGCCCGGCCTTTCGCGCCCTGGTGGAGCGCCACGCCAGCGCCACCAACGCGCGCGAGCGCCAGATGCTGTTCTCCCAGATGCAGCGGCACTTGGCGCAGGATGCCGTCAACGCCTGGATCTTTGCCCCGCAGATCGGCACCGTGGTACGCAAGGGCCTGCGCGGCACCTGGATGAATTACCCCATCTTTGCGCACCAGATCGCCGCCATGTGGTGGGAATGACGGCTGAATTACTACAAATTCAATAGCCTCTCGCGCTCACCAGCAAAGGCCTCTGGCGCGACAACACCAGGACCGCAGCCCTGGCGTCACTTCAGGTCGCCATCCACGTAATACCAGCGCCCCTGCTCGTACACGAAGCGGCTGCGTTCATGCAGGCGCACGGCACGCCCGCCCACGCGGTAGCGGGCGACGAACTCGACCTCGGCGCTGTGCTCGCCGGTCTGCGCCCCGGCGCGCACCTCCAGGCCCAGCCACTTGGCACCGGGTTCGAAGTCGAGTTGCGCCGGGCGGGTGCTGGCGTGCCAGGTGGCCAGCAAATAGGCGGCGTTCTCGCGCACGAAGGCGCTGTAGCGCGAGCGCATGAGCGCCTCGGCGCTGGGCGCGGGCTCGGCGTCGAAATGCTCCACGTAGCGGCCGCAGCAGTCGGCATAGGCCAGCGGCCGGCGCCGGTGGGTGGCGCCGCAGGGGCAGATCGGCAAGGTCATGCGGCGATTATTGAACGTAGACTGCCCCCCTCACGTTGCAGATGGGGAGCCTTGCATGTGGTCTATGGGTGTTCCGTGGTGGGAATTCGTGCTGCGCGGCGTGGTGGTGTATGTCTTTTTGCTGGTGTTTCTGCGCCTGACGGGCAAGCGCCAGACGGGGCAGTACGCACCGTTCGATCTGGTGTTGCTCCTGATCCTCTCGAACGCGGTGCAGAACTCGATGAACGCGGGTGACAACTCGCTCATCGGCGGGCTGATCTCGGCCTCCACATTGATCCTGTGCCATGTGGCGCTGGCGCAGCTCACGTTCCGCATGCGGTGGCTGGAACGCCTGATCGACGGCCACGCTCAGGTGGTCGTGCAGGACGGACAGGTGGACGAGGCGCTGTTGCGGCGCGAGCTGATCTCTCCCAGCGACCTCGCTGCCGCGCTGCGCATGGGCGGCTGCCTGCACACCCACGAGGTGGAGCGCGCCACGCTGGAGACCAACGGCACCATCACCGTGGTGCTCAAGAAGCGCTGACGCTTTTACATCAAAATGGCCTGTCGCGCCCGTCTGGCGGGCGCGAGAAGCTATTCAATCAATAGCACCATCACGCCAGCGCACGCTGGATGATGATCTTCTGCACGTCGCTCGTGCCTTCGTAGATCTGGCACACGCGCACGTCGCGGTAGATGCGTTCCACCGGGAAGTCATTCACCACGCCATAGCCGCCCAGCGTCTGGATGGCGGCACTGCACACGCGCTCGGCCATCTCGCTGGCAAACAGCTTGGCCATGGCAGCTTCCTTCAGGCAGGGGCGTCCCGCATCGCGCAGCGCGGCGGCGTGCCAGATGAGCTGGCGCGCGGCCTCGATCTGCGTGGCGCAGTCGGCCAGGCGAAATCCCACGGCCTGGTGGTTGAAGATGGGCTGGCCGAAGCTTTCGCGCTCTTTCGAGTACGCCAGCGCCGCATCAAACGCGCTGCGTGCCATGCCCACGCTTTGCGCGGCGATACCGATGCGGCCACCTTCGAGCGCGCCCAGCGCGATCTTGTAGCCCTCGCCCTCCGCTCCAATGAGGTTCTCGGCCGGGATGCGGCAGTGGTCGAAGTTGATCTGCGCCGTGTCGCTGCTGTGCTGGCCCAGCTTGTCCTCCAGGCGCGCGACCACGTAGCCGGGCGTATTCGTGGGCACCAGGAACGCGCTCATGCCTTTCTTGCCCGCGCCCTTGTCGGTCACGGCAATCACGATGGCCACATGCCCGTTCTTGCCACTGGTGATGAACTGCTTGACGCCGTTGATGACGTACTCGTTGCCTTCTTTGACGGCCGTCGTGCGCAAGGCCGAAGCGTCGGAGCCCACATGCGGCTCGGTCAGGCAGAACGCGCCCAGCATCTCGCCGCGCGCCAGGGGCGTGAGCCAGTCGCGCTGCTGCTGCGCGTTGCCGTAGCGCATGAGGATGGCGTTGACCGGGCAGTTGGTCACGCTGATCGCGGTGCTCGTGCCACCGTCGCCGGCGGCGATTTCCTCCAGCACCAGGGCCAGCGTCAGGTAGTCCAGGCCCGCACCGCCCAGCTCCTCGGGCACGCAGATGCCGTAAGCGCCCAGTGCGGCCAGGCCCTGGTGCGCCTCGCGTGGAAAGTGGTGTTCCTTGTCCCAGCGCGCGGCATTCGGCCACAGCTCCTGCTGGGCGAAGTCGCGCACGGCGTCGCGGATCATTTCCTGGTCTTGGGTCAGCAGCATCGTGTCTCCGTAGGGTTCAGTGGTTCTTGAAGTGGCGCGTTACGCGGGCTTACCAGTGCGTGGCGCGCCGGCCGTCGTGGTGCAGCAGGCGTGCGCGGTCCGCGGGTGTGACCTGCGCCAGCACCGCGCGCATGCCGCGCACGCTGTCGGCCACGGTGAGCGGAGCGGCCTCGCCGCCCATGTCGGTCTGCACCCAGCCGGGGTCGATGGTGACGAGCGTCGCGGCCGGGTAATCGTGCTGCGCCGCTGCCACGGCCATGTTCAGCGCCGCCTTGCTGGTGCGGTACAGCCAGGCGTTGCTGTCCGGCACGCCGCCGATCAGCGACATGGACGAGGACACGAAGGCAAACACGCCGCCCGCGGCCTCCACCAGCGGCGCCACCTGCGGAATGACCTGCATGGCGCCCAGCACGTTGGTGTGCATGACGGCGTCGAAGTCCTCGCGCGTGGGCGGGGTGCGCGCACCGGGGCGGCGCATCACGCCTGCGACATACAACGCCAGGTCGGGCTTTTCGCCGTCCAGCATCCAGGCCAGTCCGCTTACGCTGGCGGGCTGGGCCACGTCCACGGTGAGGGCCTGCGCGCCCAGCGCCTGCACGCGCGCGCGGCCGGCTTCGTCACGCACCGTGGCCAGCACGCGCCAGCCGTCGGCCGCGTACTGGCGCACCAGCTCCAGACCGATGCCGCGCGACGCTCCAATCACCAGGACTGTGGACATAAGTGATAAGCCAAATAGGCCGCAAGCGCTTATTCAGCAAGCGCTAGCAGCTATAAAAAAAAGAGCGCCACTGCGTGTGCAGGGGCGCCCATGGCTGGCGGGTCAGACCAGTTCGATGGCCATGGCCGTGCCTTCGCCGCCGCCGATGCACAGCGTGGCCAGGCCCTTCTTCTTGCCATGGCGCTGCAGCGCGTGGATCAATGTCACGATGATGCGCGCGCCGCTGGCGCCGATGGGGTGGCCCAGAGCGCAAGCGCCGCCATGCACGTTGACCTTGTCGTGCGGTACGTTCAGCTCGGCCATCAGCGCCATGGGCACGACGGCGAAGGCCTCGTTCACCTCCCACAGGTCCACGTCCTCGACCTTCCAGCCGGCCTTCTTCAGGGCCTTCTGGGTTGCACCCACGGGGGCGGTGGTGAACCACTCGGGAGCCTGGGAATGGGTGGCGTGCGCCACGATCTTGGCCAGGGGCTTGCAGCCCAGTTGCTGGGCGGTGGACTGGCGCATCAGCACCAGGGCGGCGGCGCCGTCGTTGATGCTGGAGCTGGAGGCGGCGGTGATGGTGCCGTCCTTCTTGAACGCGGGCTTGAGGCCGGCGATCTTGTCCAGCTTGGCCTTGGCCGGGCCTTCGTCGATGCTCACCGTCACATCGCCCTTGCGGGTCTTGACCGTGACGGGTGTGATCTCGGTGGCGAAGGCGCCGCTTTGCGTCGCCTGCTGCGCGCGCTTGACGCTTTCGATGGCAAAGGCGTCCTGCTGCTCGCGCGTGAAGCTGTACTTGGCGGCGCAGTCCTCACCAAAGGTGCCCATGGAGCGGCCAGCCTCGTAGGCGTCTTCCAGGCCGTCGAGCATCATGTGGTCGTACACCTTGTCATGGCCCATGCGGTAGCCGCCGCGCCCCTTCTTGAGCAGGTAGGGGGCGTTGGTCATGCTCTCCATGCCGCCGGAGACCATCACGTCGCGGCTGCCGGCGATCAGCTGGTCGTGGGCCAGGATGGTGGCCTCCATGCCCGCGCCGCACATCTTGGACAACGTCACCGCGCCGGTGCTCTGCGGCAACCCACCCTTGAAGCCCGCCTGGCGCGCAGGCGCCTGGCCCTGGCCGGCCATCAGGCAGTTGCCGAACAGTACCTCGTCCACCTTCTCGGGGGCAATGCCGGCACGCTCGACGGCGGCCTTGATAGCAGCGCCGCCCAGGTCATGCGCCGCGAGGTCGGCAAAGTCGCTCATGAAAGCGCCCATGGGCGTGCGCGCGGCGCTGACGATGACGACGGGGTCGTGGTGTTGGCTCATGTGGAATCTCCTTGGGTTTGAAATGAAGAAGGGCTTGCGCAGCGAAAGCGCCGCGCGCTGTCATAGGGAAACACGTCGTACACGTGGCCGGCCTGGATGCGTTCCTTGTGCGACTGCCAGAACTCCACGTCCAGCAGGTCGGCGTGGTGGCGCATGAACGCCTCGCGCACGGCGTCGTTACCCAGCAGGAACGGGCCGAAGGTCTCGGGGAACACATCGTGCGGCCCCACGGGCCACCAGACCTCGCCAGACACTTCGTCCTCCTCACAACGCGGCGGCGGCACGCGGCGGAAGTTGCAGTCGGTGAGGTATTCAATCTCGTCGTAGTCGTAGAACACGACCTTGCCATTGCGGGTGATGCCGAAGTTCTTCCAGAGCATGTCCCCGGGGAAGATGTTGGCCGCGACCATGTCCTTGATGGCGTTGCCGTATTCGGTGACGGCATGCTCCAGCGCGCTGCGTGCCTCGGGCTTGTCCAGCCCGGTATCGAAACATTCCTGCAGGTGGATGTTCAGCGGGATCATGCGCCGCTCGATGTACAGGTGCGCAATGATGACCTCCTGGCGGCCATCGCCGTCGCGGTCGCTGATCTCCATCTGGCTCGGCGCATGCCTGCGGATCTCCTCGATGAGTTCGTCCGAGAAACGCTCGCGCGGGAAGGCAACCAGGCTGTACTCCAGCGTGTCGGCCATCCGTCCCACGCGGTCGTGCTGCTTGACCAGCAGGTACTTGCCCTGCACCTGTTCACGCGTGGTGTCCTTCGGTGCGGGGAACTGGTCCTTGATGAGCTTGAAGACGTAGGGAAAGCTCGGCAGGTCGAACACCAGCATCACCATGCCCTTGATGCCGGGAGCGATGCGGAATTTGTCGGTGGAATAACGCAGGTGGTGCAGGAAATCGCGGTAGAACAACGTTTTGCCCTGCTTGGCCAAGCCCAGTGCGGTGTAGAGCTCGGCACGGGGCTTGCGCGGCATGAGGCTGCGCAAGAACTGCACGTAGGCACTGGGGATCTCCATGTCCACCATGAAGTAGGCCCGCGCAAAGGAGAACAGCATCTGCAGGTCGTTCTCGCCGAACAGCACGGCGTCGATCAGCAGGCGACCATCCTCACCATGCAGGATGGGCAACGCAAACGGCAGTTCGTTATAGCCGTTGATGACCTTGCCGACCAGGTACGCACCCTTGTTGCGAAAGAACAGGCTGGACAGCACCTGGACCTGAAAGTTGGTGCGCAGCTTGACCGCGCCCAGGCGCTGCTGCAGGGCCTGCACCACGTAGCCCGCATCGCGCGGCAGGTCCTCGAAGTCCCGCTGCAGCGCACAGTGCTCGACGATGCGCACGACGGTCTCGTGCAGGTTGTCGCGCGACGGGTAGTAGGCGCGATAGGTGGGCCGCGCCCCGGGGTCGTCGCTTTCGATGTACTCCGTGCTCACCGCGGGTCGCACGAAGATGAAGTCGTTATGGAAGTGCGTGCGGTGCAGGATCTTGGTGGTGACCGAATTGAAGAAGGTCTCGGCCAGCTCGGGCTGCAGGTGGTTCACCATGAGCCCGATGTAGTGCAGCTTGATCTGGTGCCACACCTCCATGGACTGTTCACCCGCGTGGAACTCCTTGTCGAGGCGGCGCACGCACTCCTTGACGCGCAGATCGTAGAACTCGATGCGCTCGCGCTGGGCGCGTTGCTGGCCATGCCAGTCGGCGGTCTCGAAGCGGTGCTTGGCGCGCGCAGACTCGGCGCGAAACAGGCGGTAGTGGCGGTTGAAGCCATCCATCATCGCCTTGGCGATGTCGTAGGCCTGCGGGGCATCAAGTCGCTCGGGAAACATGACTGTGCCTGCAGAACCGCGCGCAGTGCGGTGCGCCCTATTGGCGCACGCGGCTGGCCACCAGGGCCACCGCCTGGCGGTGCGCCTCGCCGAGCCCCGCCACGTCAGGTACGGACATCTGCAGATTGGTGATCAAGCCGTTGTTCAGGCTGTAGCACCATCCGTGCAACTGCACCTTCTGGCCACGCGCCCAGGCATCCTGCATCACCGTGGAGTGGGCGATGTTCATCACCTGCTCGATCGCGTTGAGTTCGCACAGCGCGTCGTGGCGCCACTGCACGTCCATGCCTTCAAGCAGGGCGGCGTGCTTGTCGCGCACGTCCTTCACATGGCGGATCCAGTTGTCCGCCAAACCAATGCGTGCGTCCTGCAGCGCCGCCAATACGCCACCGCAGCCGTAGTGGCCCACGACCATCAGGTGCTCGACCTTGAGCTGATCGACCGCGTACTGGATGGTCGACAGGCAGTTGAGGTCAGTGGGCACGACCACGTTGGCGATGTTGCGGTGGACGAACACCTCGCCCGGCTCCAGCCCCGTGATCTGGTTGGCCGGTACGCGGCTGTCGGAGCAACCGATCCACATGTAGCGCGGTTTCTGCTGCGCCAGCAAGCCGGTGAAGAAACCTGGCCGGTCACGCTCCATCCGTTCCGCCCACTCGCGGTTGTGGGCAAACAGCTCGTCGATGGAGGCGGTGGTCATAAAGGCAATCCTTTTCTTCTTGCTGTGAATGAATGAGCGGCGTCGGCGCAGGCCATCAGCAGGTTTCGGCAAACAGCTCCCGGCCGATCAGCATGCGGCGGATCTCGCTGGTACCGGCGCCGATTTCGTAGAGTTTCGCATCCCGCCACAGGCGACCGAGCGGATATTCGTTGATATAGCCGTTGCCACCGTAGATCTGCACACCTTCGCCGGCCATCCAAGTGGCTTTCTCGGCGCACCAGAGGATGACGCTGGCGCAATCCTTGCGCACCCGGCGCACGTGGTCGGAACCCAGCATGTCCAGGTTCTTGGCCACCGTGTAGGCGAACGAGCGGCCCGCCTGCAGCACGGTGTACATGTCGGCCACCTTGCCCTGGATGAGCTGGAACTCGCCAATGCTCTGGCCGAACTGCTTGCGGTCGTGGATGTAGGGCACCACGTTGTCCATCACGCTCTGCATGATGCCCAGCGGCCCACCCGTCAGTACGGCGCGCTCGTAGTCCAGGCCGCTCATCAGCACCTTGGCACCGTTGTTCACGCCGCCCAGCACGTTCTCAGCCGGTACCTCGACGTTCTGGAACACCAGTTCCCCCGTATGACTGCCGCGCATGCCGAGTTTGTCGAGCTTCTGCGCAATGCTGAAGCCTTGCATGCCTTTTTCGATAAGGAAGGCAGTCACGCCGCGCGCACCCAGTTCAGGCTCGGTCTTGGCGTACACCACCAGCGTGTCGGCATCCGGACCATTGGTGATCCACATCTTGGAACCGTTGAGGAGGTAGTAGCCGCCCTTGTCCTCCGCACGCAGCTTCATGCTGATCACGTCGGAGCCGGCACCGGGCTCGCTCATGGCGAGGGCGCCAACGTGCTCCCCGCTGATCAGCTTGGGCAGGTATTTCTTACGCTGTGCTTCGTTGCCATTGCGGTTGATCTGGTTCACGCACAGGTTGCTGTGCGCGCCATAGCTCAAACCCACCGATGCGCTGGCGCGAGAAATCTCCTCCATGGCCACCATGTGCGCGAGGTAGCCCATGTCGGCACCACCGTATTGCTCCGGCACGGTGATACCCAACACGCCCAGATCACCGAACTTGCGCCACAGGTCCATGGGAAACTGGTCGTTGCGGTCGATCTCGGCAGCGCGAGGCGCAATCTCGGCTTGCGCGAATTCGCGCACCGCGTCGCGCAGGGCGTCAATGTCTTCGCCCAACTGAAAGTTCAGGCCTGGCAACTGGGTGGCGGTGCTCATGGGTGTCTCCTCGGAAGATGATCTCTCACGGGTCGTTGGCTCGATATGTCCCCACTGCGATACGCCCAAGACGACGACGCTACAGGCCGGACAAAGCCAGGACGCGCAAATATTACGTTTACGTAAACGTCAATTATCCACGACTTTAGGCGTTGGGGCCTCAATTTTTTGAAGCAGTTCCTGAGCCTCGCGCTCATGCTCCCGCACCTCGTCCAGATTGGCTTGCAGATCCGTCATCTGGGACTCCAACTGCCTGCGATGAACCGCAAGAACCTCTAGGAACTTGCGCAGTTGCACCCCCGTGTCACGAGGGCTGTCGTAGAGGTCGATGATTTCTTTGGCTTCGGTGAGCGATAGACCCAGGCGCTTTGCCCGCAGTGTCAATTTGAGCCGTGTGCGATCGCGTGCGCTGTAAATCCGATTCCGCCCCCCTGGACCTGCCCGTTCCGGACGCAGCAAGCCCATGTCCTCGTAGAACCGCATGGCGCGAGTGGTGAGATCGAATTCTTTGGCAAGGTCACTGATGGTGTAGGTAGCCATGCATTGCAGACCGGGAGATCTGCTCCAAATGTAGCGTATTAGTTGACGTGAACGTCAATGCTACAGCAGATACATTGAAGTCCCCTCGAAAACCTGAACCACCCGGAAGTAGAGAATTCCCCCAGACGGAGTCTCTACATGAAGAAATCCAGATTCAGCGAAGCCCAGATAGTCGGCATTCTCAAGGAGGTCGAGATGGGCGCCAAGGTTGCCGAGACATGCAGGAAGCATGGCGTGAGCGAGCCGACCTACTACAAGTGGAAGAGCCAGTTCTCAGGCATGACAGTCTCGCACCTGGCCCAACTGCGCCAGTTGCAGGACGAGAACGCCAAGCTCAAACGCATGTACGCCGACCTGGCACTGATGCACCACGCGCTCAAGGACGTTGTTGACCGAAAGCTCTGACCCCGGAGCGTCGCGAGATGGTTGTCCAAGGTCTTATGGTCGAGCACGGCATGAGCCAGCGCCGCGCCTGCCAGGCCAGCGGCATTGCCCGCTCCACGCTGCGCTACCGACCCATTGCACGCGACGACTCCGGGGTCATCACCTTCATCCGGGCCTACATGGCGCTCAACCCGCGCCACGGCTTCGGGTTGCTGTACGACAGTGCCCGCCACCAGGGCAAGCCATGGGGTAAGACGGTGCTCTGGCGCGTGTACTGCGAGCTGCGGCTGAACCTGCCACGTCGTGGCAAGAAACGGCTGCCAGCGCGCATCAAGCAGCCCCTGCACGCGGCAGCTCAGCCCAACCAGGGCTGGAGCTGCGACTTCATGGCCGATGCCTTGTGGTCTGGCCGGCGCTTCAGGACCTTCAACGTCATCGACGAGTTCAACCGCGAGGGCCTGCGCATAGAGGTCGACACCAGCCTGCCGGCTACTCGCGTCATCCGGGCCCTAAACGAACTGGTGGAGGTGCGTGGTGCGCCACTGTCGATTCGCCTGGACAACGGCCCCGAGTTCATCGCCCATACCCTGTCCGAATGGGCGAAGTCCAAGGGCATTGCCCTTAACCATATCCAGCCTGGCAAGCCCACGCAGAACGCCTATGTCGAACGATTCAACAAGACCTACCGTACCGAGGTGCTCGATTGCTACGTCTTTGACAACCTGCAGGAGGTGCGTGACATGACGGCCGACTGGCTGCACCGATACAACCACCATCGCCCCCATGAAGCCCTCGGCCGCATCCCACCGGTTGAGTACCGTGTCAAACTGTTCCCCAACCTCTACTTCTGATTGGCTCAGAAATTCGAGGGGACTTCAACATCCCCGTCAACACATCAAGCAGATGTAGATCTACGGCAACTGGGAGTTGTTGAATGCTGTGCGCCAGCCGATGTTGACCGCTCAAGCCCAAAAGCAAAACGCCCTCCCACTGTTTTAGTGGGAGGGCGGTTTGGGCTGTAAGAGCCTGACGATGACCTACTTTCACACGGGAACCCGCACTATCATCGGCGCGAAGTCGTTTCACTGTCCTGTTCGGGATGGGAAGGAGTGGGACCAACTTGCTATGGTCATCAGGCATAAAGGGTTGCTGAGCAGTGAGGACTGCACAGCGAATTCATAGAGTCTGTGAATCAGCGTGGATTTGATTGCGTACTTGGCATAACAGTCTTGAACTGCGATTGGCAGTCAAAGTTATAGGGTCAAGCCGCACGGGCAATTAGTACTGGTTAGCTTAATGCATTGCTGCACTTCCACACCCAGCCTATCAACGTCGTGGTCTACAACGACCCTTCAGGGGGCTCAAGGCCCCGGCAGATCTCATCTTGAAACGAGTTTCCCGCTTAGATGCTTTCAGCGGTTATCTCTTCCACACTTAGCTACTCGGCAATGCCACTGGCGTGACAACCGATACACCAGAGGTGTGTCCACTCCGGTCCTCTCGTACTAGGAGCAGGCTTCCTCAAATCTGCAGCGCCCACGGAAGATAGGGACCAAACTGTCTCACGACGTTTTAAACCCAGCTCACGTACCTCTTTAAATGGCGAACAGCCATACCCTTGGGACCGACTACAGCCCCAGGATGAGATGAGCCGACATCGAGGTGCCAAACACCGCCGTCGATATGAACTCTTGGGCGGTATCAGCCTGTTATCCCCAGAGTACCTTTTATCCGTTGAGCGATGGCCCTTCCATACAGAACCACCGGATCACTATGTCCTGCTTTCGCATCTGCTCGACTTGTCAGTCTCGCAGTTAAGCACGCTTATGCCATTGCACTATCGTCACGATGTCCGACCGTAACTAGCGTACCTTCGAACTCCTCCGTTACGCTTTGGGAGGAGACCGCCCCAGTCAAACTGCCTACCATGCACTGTCCCCGATCCAGCTAATGGACCTAGGTTAGAACCTCAAACGCACCAGGGTGGTATTTCAACGTTGGCTCCATGAGATCTAGCGACCTCACTTCAAAGCCTCCCACCTATCCTACACAGATCCGTTCAAAGTCCAATACAAAGCTACAGTAAAGGTTCATGGGGTCTTTCCGTCTTTCCGCGGGGAGATTGCATCATCACAAACATTTCAACTTCGCTGAGTCTCAGGAGGAGACAGTGTGGCCATCGTTACGCCATTCGTGCAGGTCGGAACTTACCCGACAAGGAATTTCGCTACCTTAGGACCGTTATAGTTACGGCCGCCGTTTACTGGGACTTCAATCAAGAGCTTGCACCCCATCATTTAATCTTCCAGCACCGGGCAGGCGTCACACCCTATACGTCCACTTTCGTGTTTGCAGAGTGCTGTGTTTTTATTAAACAGTCGCAGCCACCGATTTTTTGCAACCGCTTTGGGCTCCCTTTGTACAAGTTCACCTACTTGCGGCATACCTTCTCCCGAAGTTACGGTATCAATTTGCCGAGTTCCTTCTCCTGAGTTCTCTCAAGCGCCTTAGAATACTCATCTCGCGCACCAGTGTCGGTTTGCGGTACGGTCGTCAATAGCTGAAGCTTAGTGGCTTTTCCTGGAAGCAGGGTATCACTCACTTCGTCTGCAAGCAGACTCGTTATCACCCCTCATCTAAGCCCGGCGGATTTGCCTACCAGGCACGACTACAGGCTTGAACCAACATATCCAACAGTTGGCTGAGCTAACCTTCTCCGTCCCCACATCGCACTATTGATCGGTACAGGAATATTGACCTGTTTCCCATCAGCTACGCATCTCTGCCTCGCCTTAGGGGCCGACTCACCCTACGCCGATGAACGTTGCGTAGGAAACCTTGCGCTTACGGCGAGCGGGCTTTTCACCCGCTTTAACGCTACTCATGTCAGCATTCGCACTTCTGATACCTCCAGCATCCGTTACCAGACACCTTCACAGGCTTACAGAACGCTCTCCTACCACGTGCAATAAATTGCACATCCGCAGCTTCGGTAACTGGCTTAGCCCCGTTACATCTTCCGCGCAGGACGACTCGATCAGTGAGCTATTACGCTTTCTTTAAATGATGGCTGCTTCTAAGCCAACATCCTGACTGTTTTAGCCTTCCCACTTCGTTTCCCACTTAGCCAATTTTAGGGACCTTAGCTGGCGGTCTGGGTTGTTTCCCTCTTGAGTCCGGACGTTAGCACCCGGTGCTCTGTCTCCCAAGCTGTACTCTGCAGTATTCGGAGTTTGCCTTGGTTTGGTAAGTCGCCATGACCCCCTAGCCAAAACAGTGCTCTACCCCCGCAGGTAATACTTGAGGCACTACCTAAATAGTTTTCGGAGAGAACCAGCTATTTCCAAGTTTGTTTAGCCTTTCACCCCTATCCACAGCTCATCCGCTAGTTTTGCAACACTAGTCGGTTCGGACCTCCAGTACCTGTTACGGCACCTTCATCCTGGCCATGGATAGATCACTTGGTTTCGGGTCTACACCCAGCGACTGAACGCCCTGTTCGGACTCGATTTCTCTACGCCTCCCCTATTCGGTTAAGCTCGCCACTGAATGTAAGTCGCTGACCCATTATACAAAAGGTACGCCGTCACCCCTAAGGGCTCCGACTTTTTGTAAGCATGCGGTTTCAGGATCTATTTCACTCCCCTCCCGGGGTTCTTTTCGCCTTTCCCTCACGGTACTGGTTCACTATCGGTCGATGATGAGTATTTAGCCTTGGAGGATGGTCCCCCCATGTTCAGACAGGGTTTCTCGTGCCCCGCCCTACTTTTCTCTAGCTTAGTACCACACGTCTGTTTTCGCATACGGGGCTATCACCCACTATGGCCGGCCTTTCCATGCCGCTTTGCTAACAGTCGTGCTATCACTAG
>NZ_CP080761.1:3502500-3642500 GCF_019602835.1 Diaphorobacter sp. MNS-0
GCATCTCACGCATGGCAGCAGCGCCATCCCCGCCCATGCCGGTGAGCATGATGCCGTAGGCATTGCGCCCCACCACGGCAGCTGCCGACTTGAACAGCACCTCCACCGAAGGCTTGTGCCGGTTGACCGGCGGGCTGTCATCCACCACCGCTACATAGTTGGCGCCGCTGCGTGCCAGGTAGAACTGCCGCCCCCCCGGCGCAATATAGGCATGGCCGGGCAGAATCCGCTCGCCGTTCACCGCCTCTTTGACCGTGATCTGGCACAGGCTGTTGAGCCGCGCGGCAAAACTGGTGGTGAACCCTGGCGGCATGTGCTGGGTGATCACGATGGCCGGAGAGTCCGCCGGCATATGGATCAGGACCTCGCGGATGGCCTCGGTGCCGCCGGTCGACGCGCCAATGCAGATCACCTTTTCGGTAGAGACGCGCCCCAGCAGCGCCGACGCCGTGGGAGCGGGAGCCGGCGCGGTAGCGGCACCTGCATCGGGGTGGACAATGGCGGCGGCGCTGCGCGCGGGGGCGCGCCGCACATGGGCCACGGCCGCAACGCGGATCTTGTCCACGATCTGAGCCGCCAATTCGTTCAGTCCGCTGGACAGCCCCACGCGCGGCTTGGCGACGAAATCCACGGCCCCCAGTTCGAGCGCCCGCATGGTCACTTCGGCGCCGCGCTCGGTCAGGGTCGAGATCATCACCACGGGCATCGGCCGCAGGCGCATCAAGCGCCCCAGGAAGTCGATGCCGTCCATGCGCGGCATCTCCACATCGAGCGTGATCACGTCGGGATTTTTCTCGCGGATCATCTCGCGCGCGATCAGCGGGTCGTTGGCCGTGCCGATGCACTCCATGTCGCTCTGGCGGTTGATGATCTCCGACAGCAGGCTGCGCACCAATGCCGAATCGTCCACCACGATCACCCTGATCTTGCCGCTCATGCCTTTCAAATCCTTGCTGTGTTGTTAGTGCCGCCGATCAGAACAGATCCACGGAGCCTCCGCTGGTGGCGCGCGCCACGGTAGCCGCGTTGCCCCGCACCACTTCCTGCTCCAGCGTTTCTGGATGGGCATGCGCCAGGCGCTTGACCATCACCTTGCCTGTCACCGGAAAGAACACCACTTTGCGCGGATAGATGTCGAGCACGTCCTCCGACACCACCGGAATGCGCTCCGTGGCCAGATAGTCTTGCACAAAGCGGGTGTTGCGCTCGCCCACGTTGAGCGTGGTGAAGTTGTGCATCACCTGGGCACCGCCGAAGATCTTGGCCTGCAGCGTCTCGCGGCGAGCGCCCAGCTTCATCATCTCATTGATGAGCAGTTCCATGGCGTAGGAACCATACCGGCCCGACGCATCGGCGCTGTCCCCCTCGGGCAGCATGAAGTGGTTCATGCCTCCCACGCGCATGCGGCTGTCCCACAGACAGGCGGCAATGCACGATCCCAGCACCGTCATGATGGCCAGGCTGTCGTGCGAGACAAAAAACTCGCCTGGCAAGACCTTCACCGCGTTGTGCTGGAAATGGTGATCGAAAAAGAAAAACGATGCCTCACCCGGCCTGCGCGGACAGGCCTTGAGCTCCTGCAGCGTCATGGCAGGCGCGGTGCCTGCCGGGGCATTCACAGGCAGAGGCGTGATGCGGGGCGTGCGCCGGCGCTCCAGGCCCCCGCCCGGCAAGGCAGAGGGCCGTGGATCAGCTCCGGGTGTGATGCTCATGGATCGCCAGCGCCTCGCGGTAGGTCAAACATGCCCGCATCAGATGCGTTCGTACACCGTCTTGCCTCGCAGGGCAAAAAGGTCGCGCGAATCGCTGAAGTTCTCGGCATGCCCCACGAACAGCATGCCGCCGGGCTTGAGCACACGGTGGATGCGCTCCAGCACCCGTCGCTGGGTGGGGCCGTCAAAATAAATCATCACGTTGCGGCAAAAGACCACGTCGAAGGGCTCGCGGAACGGCCAGTCGTCGCGGATCAGGTTCACGCTCAGGAACTCGATGGGTTTGCGCAACTCGGGGCGCACACGTGCCAGCCCGGCGTTGCCGCCCTTGCCGCGCAGAAAGAAGCGCTGCAGACGCTCTTGGCTCAAGCCCTTCAGACCGTCGAGGCGATAGACCCCGCGGGCGGCCGTGGCCAGCACCCGCGAATCGATGTCGCTGGCCGTCAGCTTGAAAGACGCGTTGTTGCCCAGGGTTTCCAGGACGGTCATCGCGATCGAGTAAGGTTCTTCGCCGGTCGATGCCGCATTGCACCAGATGTTCCATGGCCCGGCAGAGCGCATGCGCAGCAGCGACGCCAGGATCTCGAAATGGTGTTGCTCGCGAAAGAACGCCGTGAGGTTGGTGGTCAGGGCGTTCACGAACTCCTGCCACTCCGGCCCGTCGTGGCCTTCCAGCCAGCTCAGGTACTCATGAAAGCTGTCGTACCCGGTATCGCGCAAGCGGCGCGACAGGCGGCTGTACACCATGGCGTGCTTGCCATCATGCAGGCTGATGCCGGCGCGCTGGTAGATCAGGGACTGCACCCGCGCGAAGTCCTGATGGGTCCAGGCGAACTCGCGCCCTTCGCCACTCTCGGCCACGGGAGCAGCAGCCCCCGCAGCGGGGCGGGCCGGGCGCCGTGGCGCGGCGGTGGGGCTGGCGGTCAGGCTCATGGCGCGCTCGTCAACGTGTGTATAGCGGGAAGGCTGCGGCTCGCCGCATCAGTCCCCGGCCATGGCAAGGCCCATGTCCATGCCGGCCATGAGTTTTTCGATGTCCAGCAGGATGAGCATGCGGTCGCCCACCGAGCCAAGCCCGCGGATGCACTGCGCGTCGATGGAGCTCTCGATGTCCGGGGCCGTGCGTACCTGCTCGGGCGTCAGCTCCATCACGTCGCTCACGGAATCCACCACGATGCCCACCACCCGCTCGCGCAGGTTCAGGATGATGACGACCGTGAAGCTGTTGTACTCGGCTTGCGCACAGTTGAAGCGCAGCCGCATGTCCACGATCGGCACGATGGTGCCTCGCAGGTTGGTCACCCCTTTGATGAAAGCCGGCGCATGGGCGATGCGCGTGGGGTTTTCATAGCCGCGGATTTCCTGCACCTTGAGGATGTCGATGCCGTATTCCTCCTGGCCCAGGCGGAACGTCAGGTATTCCCTCGCGCCCGCAGCCGTGGTCTCTGCACCCTTGTCCACCAGACTCATGCCCTCACTCCTCGTCGTTCAGCGTTTCGCAATTCAGTGGCGCGCACGGCGCACCAGGGCAGCCGTGTCCAGAATCAAGGCCACGGTGCCATCCCCCAGAATGGTGGCGCCCGACACGTTGGGCACCTTGCGGTAGTTGGTCTCCAGGTTCTTCACCACCACCTGGTGCTGCCCCAGCAGTTCGTCGACCAGCACGGCCACGCGGCTGCCATCGGCCTCCACCACCACCATGATGCTGCTGGTGGAATTCGCGTCGGGGCGCGGCACTTGGAAGATCTTCTCCAGCGCCACCACGGGCATGTATTCGTCGCGCACCTTCACCAGCTGGGAGCCCTGGGCCACGGTGTTCACTTCGCCACCGTTGACCTGGAACGACTCCACCACTGACGACAGCGGCAGGATGTACACCTCGTCGCTCACGCCTACCGACATGCCGTCCATGATGGCCAGCGTCAGCGGCAGGCGCACGGACACACGCATGCCGTAGCCTTCAGCGGAATCAATCTCCACCGAACCACCCAGCGCGGTGATGTTGCGCTTGACCACGTCCATGCCCACGCCGCGGCCCGAGACATCGGTCACCACATCCGCCGTGGAGAAACCGGGCGCGAAGATCAGGTTCCAGACCTCGCTGTCGGGCATGGCGTCGGAAACATCCAGCCCACGCTCGCGCGCCTTCTTGAGGATCTTCTCGCGCGACATGCCCTTGCCGTCGTCGCGCACCTCGATCACGATGGAGCCCCCCTGGTGCGATGCCGACAGCGTGATGGTGCCGTGTTCTGGCTTGCCCGCAGCCAGGCGGTCGGCGGGCATCTCGATGCCGTGGTCGCAGCTGTTGCGCACCAGGTGGGTCAGCGGGTCGGTGATCTTCTCGACCAGGCTCTTGTCCAGTTCGGTCGCCTCGCCGTGGGTGACGAAATCCACCTTCTTGCCCAGCTTGCCCGCCAAGTCACGCAGCATGCGCGGGAATCGGTTGAACACGATCGACATGGGAATCATGCGGATCGACATCACGGATTCCTGCAGGTCGCGCGTGTTGCGGTCCAGGTCGGCCAGGCCTGCCAGCAGTTGCTGGTAGACGCCCGCATCCAGGCCACGGCTGTTCTGCGCCAGCATGGCCTGGGTGATGACCAGTTCGCCCACCAGGTTGATGAGCTGATCCACCTTGCTCACCGCCACGCGGATGGTGGACGATTCCATGGAGGCCTGCGCGCCGCCCTTGGCCTCGGCGGAGGCGGCACGCGCGGCGGGCCGCTCAGCAGCACTGGCCGGTGCGGCGGCAGGAGCGGCCTCGACAGGCACGCCCGGCGCGCCGGCAAAGAAGCCGTACGGCTCGGCCAGGGCCGCAGCGGATGGCTCTAGCGGCTCATGGGCCTCTTGCGCGGCAGGCGCCGCGGAGGTCGCCGCGTCGTGGATGGCCACCTGCTCTTTCGCCACATGGAATGCGAACAGGTCCAGCAGATCCTCGTCCGTGGACGTGGTCTGCACCGCGAACCGGCGCATGCCGGGGCGGTCTTCCGGCAGATCGTTGATGCTGCCCAAGCCCGGGATGTCGCGGAACAGGTCCTTGATCGCATCGGCCAATGTCACCTGGGCCAGTGGACCGATGTGGATCTCCAGCGAGCGAGCGCCGCCGGGGACCGCCGCAGCGGGCACCACCGGCGCCACCGCGGGCGTTGGCGCAGGAGCCGCAGCAGCCACAGGCGCTGGAGCGGGCGCCGCTGCGGCGGGTGCTGCCGCTGGCACGGCGCCGGCCGCCAGTTCGCTGATGCGGCGCACGAGGTCATGCGTGGAAACCGCCTCACCCTGCCCGCCCGCCTGATGGCGTGCCAGCAGGCTGCGCGAGGCGTCCGCCGACTCCAGCAGCACGTCCACCATCTGCGGGATCAGCTGCAGTTCGTGGCGGCGCAGCCGGTCCAGCAGCGATTCCATTTGGTGCGTGAGTTCCGCCACATCCGAAAAACCGAAGGTGGCCGAGCCGCCCTTGATGGAATGCGCGCAGCGGAAGATGCCGTTCAGCTCTTCGTCGTTGGCGGCATCCACGTCCAGGTCCAGCAGCATCTGCTCCATCTGGTCCAGGTTCTCGCCGGCCTCTTCGAAGAAGATCTGATAGAACTGGCTGAGGTCAAAGTCCGCGCCTGCGCCCTCTTGGTAGGTATCCGCCATGGTCCCGAGTTCCTGTGTGCTACGTCGTAGGTGTTGGTGTGGCCGGCGCGATCAGCGGATGACCTTTTGGATCACTTCGATGAGGCGCGTGGGGTCGAACGGCTTGACCAGCCAGCCGGTGGCGCCCGCGCTGCGGCCGGCCTGCTTCATCTGGTCGCTGGATTCCGTCGTGAGGATGAGGATGGGAATGCTCTTGAAGCGCGGATGCTCGCGCAGCTTGCGCGTGAGGCCGATGCCGTCCAGGCGCGGCATGTTCTGGTCGGCCAGCACCAGATGGATGTCGTGGGTCTCGGCCTTTTCCAGCGCGTCCTGGCCATCCACCGCTTCCACCACGTGGTACCCCGCTCCGGTGAGCGTGAAGGAAACCATTTTCCGCATGGACGGAGAATCATCGACCGCAAGAATGGACTGCATGTAAAGCTCCAACGACTTTTGATTTGAATAAGGTTAATGGGTTGGGAGATACGGGAACCGCGCCTGGATCAGAACAGCTCGATCGAGCCGGCCTCCATCTCGCTTTGCGTGACAGGGTTGGGCCGATCGGGCACCACGCCCTCCAGCGGCGCGGCGTCCTCCCCCTCTTCTTGTCCCATGGTCTCGGCCGCCAGGCGAAAGGCGCATCCCTGCAACACCTTGGTAGTGTGGATGATGAGCTGGGTCGCCATGTCGTGAAACTGCAACTCCGTCACTGCACTGCGCAAGGCGGTGCGCAGATCGGCCAACTCTGCCGACGCGCCGATGAGCTCATCCGTCAGCGAGGCGTTGGCCTCGCCGAAACGCGCGAGCAGGTTCTCGGTGGCGTGGTTGAGCAGCCCTTCCAGCCGGTGCAGGTCGTGCATGGCCATCAGCAGGGAATCCTGCAACTCGGCCGCCACCATGACGGGCACCTGCGCGGCAGGCCCATCTGGCGTATTTAGCGTAGATTGCATCGTTTCTCCATTGCTGCTGGCGCATAGCCGGCGGCACCATCGTCCGGGGCCCAATCCTGTCGCCTGTGCTGCAGCATTACGGCATCCGTTGTACCGCGCCACAGGCTGGAATGACCGTTTCGGGCCCCAATTTGTTCCAATATGTATCCTATGATACCCACTCCCACCGATCTTGAGGCCCCGAAAAGACCCGTGCGAGTGCTGCATCTCGAGGACTCAACCGCCGACCACGCGCTGGTGCGGCTGACGCTGCGGCGCGCCGGGCTGTCCCATGAGATCCACCAAGTGGACTCCCTGGAGGCCTTCACCGGGTGGCTGGAGCGGGAATCGTTCGACGTGATCCTGGCGGACTACCGCCTGCCCGGCTTCACGGCGCTGGATGCCTGGCGCATCGTGGAGCAATGCCCGGGGCACCCGCCCTTCGTGCTGCTGTCCGGCGCGATCGGCGAGGCCGCCGCGGTAGACGCCATGCGGCTGGGCTTTGCCGACTACCTGCTCAAGGACGACATGGCGCGCCTGCCGCATGTGCTGGCGCGTGCGATGGAGGTCGCGCAGGCCCGCCGCGCGCGCGAGGAGGCCGCGGCCGAGTTGGCCGAGTCCCGGCAGCAGTTGGCCGACCTGGCCGAGCACCTGCAGACCTCCATCGAGGAGGAGCGCGCCGCCATCGCGCGCGAGATCCATGACGACATCGGCGGCGCGCTGGCCGCGGTGAAATTCGACCTGGCCTGGATCGGCCGCCACGCCGGTGAGGACGGCCTGCGCGAACACGCCGGCACCGCCACCGAGATGCTGCAGCACGCCATCGACGCGGCCCAGCGCCTCATGATGAACCTGCGCCCGCCCGTGCTGGACCAGGGCCTCGTGGCCGCCGTGCGCTGGCTGGCCGAGACCTTCGAGCGCCGCACGCGCATCCCCGTGCGCGTCACCGCCAGCCGCGAGGCGCTGGACGTGCCGCCCGCGCTGCAACTGGTGGCCTACCGCACCGCGCAAGAGGCGCTGACCAACGTGCAAAAGCACGCGCAGGCCGGCCAGGTGCGCATCGATCTGTCGGACCACGAGGACGTGCTGACGCTGGAGGTGACCGACGACGGCCGCGGCATGGCGCCCGAGATGCGCAAGAAACCCCGCTCCTTCGGCCTGCAGGGCCTGCAGGAGCGCGCGCGGCGCGCGGGCGGCTGGATGGACATCAGCAGCCGGCCGGGGCATGGCACGTCGGTGATCATGACCGTGCCGCTAACATCGCCCGCAGGCAAAGCAGGAGATGTGCAGTGATCCAGGTGGTGCTATGCGATGACCATGCCGTGCTGCGGCGCGGCATACGCGACACGCTGACCGAGTCGCCCGATATCCGCGTGACCGGCGAGGCCGGCAGTTATCCCGAGTTGCGCGAGGTGCTGCGCACGGCCGCCTGCGACGTGCTGCTGCTGGACCTGAACCTGCCCGGGCGCAGCGGCCTGGAGGTGATGGCCAGCCTGAAAGAGACGCACCCGGACATCAAGGTGCTGATCGTCTCGATGTATCCCGAGGACCAGTACGCGCTGCGCTGCCTGAAGGCCGGGGCGCACGGCTACGCCAACAAGGCGGGCGACCCGGTGCAGCTCATCGCCGCGGTGCAGACCATCGTGCAGGGGCGCAAGTACCTCACGCCCGAGGTGGCGCAGTTGCTGGCCGACAGCCTGGCGCAGCCCACGCCCGAGCTGCCGCATGAATCGCTGTCGGAGCGCGAGCTGCAGACGCTGGTGAAGATCGCCTCGGGCAAGCGCCTGTCAGACATCGCCGAGGAGCTGATGCTCAGCCCCAAGACCGTGAGCGTGTACCGCGCGCGGGTGCTGGAAAAGCTCAAGCTGGCCAACAACGCGGAGCTGACGGTGTACGCGATCCGCAATCGGTTGGTATGAAAACAATAGCTGCTACCGCTTGATGCACAAGCACTTCAATATGTTTTGATATTGAAAATGGCTTGCAGCAAGCGCTGGCAGCTCTCTTTTTTGACCGGCTAACGCGGCGCGGCGAACAGGTCGATGGACTGCTGCAGCAGCGCCAGCATGGGCTGCTCCAGCATCGGCAGTGTGGCCGTGATGCCCAGCATGCCCACGGTGAGCGTGACCGGGAAGCCCACGGCATAGATGTTCATCTGCGGCGCCACGCGCGAGATGATGCCCAGGGTCAGGTTCACGAACAGCAGCAGCGCAATCATGGGCAGCGCGATCCACAAAGCGCTGGAGAACAGCGACGCGCCCAGCTCGTGCAGCCGCATCTGCCCGATGGCCTGCAGAAAGTTGCCGCCCACGGGGAAGCTGTCGAAACTCTTGACCACGGCCATCAACACCATCAGGTGGCCGTTGATCACCACGAACAGCAGCATGGAGATGTTGCCGAAGAAGCGCGCCACCGCGCTCACCTGCGCATTGCTCGCGGGGTCGAAGAAGGAAGCGAAGTTCAGGCCCATCTGCAGGCCGATGATTTCGCCGGCCAGCTCCACGGCCGCGAACACCAGCCGCACCGCAAAGCCCATCGCCAGGCCAATCCCGACCTGCTGCACCACCGCGCCCGCGGCCTCGCGGCTGTTCAGGCTGATGACCGGCTGCTCGGGCAGCACTGCCTGCGCGCACACCGCCACCAAAAAGGCCAGCCCGATGCGCGTGCGCACTGGGATCACGCGCATCGAGAACACCGGCGCCGACGTGAACAGAGCCAGCACGCGCAGGAACGGCCACAGCACCGGCGACAGCCAGGCCATGATCTGCGCCTCGGTGAAGGTGATCAAGATGCCTACCCGACGACGGACGGTATGGCCTCGATCGTGCGGCGCAGGAAGTCCACCAGCGTGGTCAGCATCCACGGCCCGGCGATCGCGAACACCACCACGGCCGCGATCAGCTTGGGCACGAAGGCCAGCGTGGCCTCGTGGATCTGCGTCACGGCCTGGAAGATGCTCACCAGCAGGCCCACGGCCATCACCACCCCCAGCACCGGCATGGCGATCATCAGCAGCAGGGTGAGCGCATCGCGGCCCATGGTGAGCACGAACTGGGAGGTCATGCGAAATCCTTCACGTCGCGAAGCTCGCGGCCAGCGAGCCGATGAGCAGGTTCCAGCCATCGGCCAGCACGAACAGCATGAGCTTGAACGGCAGCGCCACCAGCACCGGCGACAGCATCATCATGCCCAGCGACATGAGCACGCTGGAGACCACCATGTCGATGATCAGGAACGGAATGAAGATCATGAAGCCGATCTGGAAGGCCGACTTCAGCTCGCTGGTCACGAAGGCCGGCACCAGCACGCGCAGCGGCGCGGTCTCGGCCGTCACGCCCTCGTCCAGCTTGGCCAGGCGTGCGAACAGCGCGAAGTCGGACTGGCGCGTCTGCTTGAGCATGAAGCCGCGCATGGGCGCCTCGGCCTTCTGGATGGCCTGCTCGAAGGTGATGGCGTTGGTGGTGTAGGGCACGTAGGCCTCCTGGTACACCTTGTCCAGCGTGGGCCCCATGACGAACAGCGTGAGGAACAGCGACAGGCCGATGATGACCTGGTTGGGCGGCGCGGACTGCGTGCCGATGGCCTGGCGCAGCAGCGACAGCACGATCACGATGCGCGTGAAGCCCGTCATCATGAGCAGCACGGCCGGCAGGAACGACAGCGCCGTGAAGAACAGCAGCGTCTGGATGGGCACCGAGTAGCTCGTGCCGCCCGGCCCCGAGCCGATCACCAGCGGCAGCGCACCCGCGGGCTGCTGCTGCGCCCAGGCGGCGCCCGCCAGCAGCAAGCCAGCCGCACCGGCCGCGATGCCGCGCACGGCCTTATGCATGGCCGTCTCCGCCCGCATTCGCCGGTTGTACGGTCTGCGCGCGCGCGGCCGCCATCTCGGCGGCAAACGAAGGCGCTGGCGCCGACCCCGGCGCTGCAGCCGCCGGCAGTACATGCAGGCAGTTGATCTGCTGCGCGGTCACGCCCAGTACCAGCAGCGTGCGCTGCTGCGGCGGGCCGACCTCCACGGTCACCACGCGCTGCTGCGGCCCCACGGCCACCGCCGAAAGCACACGCGAGGCACCGCCCGCATGGGCCTGCAAGCCGGCTTGGCGCTGCTGCAGCCGGCGGACCAGCCACGGCAAGGCCGCCAGCGCGCCGACGAACAGCACCACCAGCAGCAGCGTCTGCGTCATACCCACGCTATCCACGGCTGACGCGGCGCAGCCGCTCCGAAGGCGTGACCACGTCGGTCAGGCGGATACCGAACTTATCGTTCACCACCACCACTTCACCCTGGGCGATGAGGTAGCCGTTGACCAGCACGTCCATGGGCTCGCCGGCCAGCGCGTCCAGTTCGACCACCGACCCCTGGGCCAGCTGCAGGATGTATTTGATCGGCACCTTGGTGCGGCCCAGTTCCACCGACAGCTGCACCGGAATGTCCAGCACCATGTTGATGTCGTGCACCTGCGGCTCGCCGCCGGCGGCATAGGGGCGCGCGGGCTCGCCCGACAACGGGCCTCCCTGCTCGGCATCGATGGTCTGCCCGTCGACGCGCTTTTGCTCTTCCAGTGCCTCGGCCCAGCCGGCAAACGGGTCGTCCGCAGCGGACCCGCCAGAGTTGTCGTTGTGGTCGGATTCAGTTGACATTCTTTTCTCCCATCCAGTGCGCTTCGGCACCGCGCAGGCATTCCTCGATGCGGATCGCGTACTTGGAGTTGTGCGTGCCGTACTGGCACTCGAAAACGGGCACCCCCTCGATGGAGGCGCGGATGCGCGGCTCGCGCTCCAGTTCGATGAAGTCGCCCGGCTTCATGGCCAGCAGTTGCTCCACCGTGGCGTCGGCGCGCGCCAGCTCGGCCACCAGGGTGACCTCGGCGGCCTGGATCTCGCGCGTGAGCACGCGCACCCAGCGCCGGTCCACCTCGATCGCGTCACCCTGCACCGACGAGTACAGCACGTCGCGGATGGGCTCCAGCGTGGCATACGGCATGCAGATGTGGATCGCGCCGGCCAGGTCGCCGATCTCCAGCTGGAAGGCGGTGGACACCACGATCTCGCTGGGTGTGGCGATGTTGGCGAACTGCGGCTGCATCTCCGAGCGCTGGTAGGCCAGCTCCAGGGGGTAGATGCCTTGCCAGGCCTTCTTGTATTCCGCGCAGATCACGTCCACCAGGCGGTTGATCACGCGCTGCTCGGTGGCCGAGAAGTCACGCCCTTCGATGCGGGTCTGGAACTTGCCCACGCCGCCGTACAGCGTGTCGATGATGCCGAACACGAGCGACGGTTCGCACACGACCAGGCCGCTGCCGCGCAGCGGACGAATGGCGACGATGTTGAAGTTGGTCGGCACCACCAGCTCGCGCAGGAAGGCGCTGTAGCGCTGCACCGACACGGTGCCCACGGAGATCTCAGGGCTGCGGCGGATGAAATTGAACAGGCCGATGCGGAAGTTGCGCGCAAACCGCTCGTTGACGATTTCCATCGTCGGCATGCGGCCGCGCACGATGCGCTCCTGGCTGGAGATGTCGTAGTTGCGGACGGCGCCGGCCTCGATCTCCTCCTTGACGGTCTTCTGGCTCTCGCCCGTCACGCCCTCCAGCAGGGCATCGACTTCTTCCTGGGACAGAAAGGACTCACTCATGGCTGCAACCTTTCCTCACTGGATGATGAAGCTGGAGAACAGCACCTGCCGCACCGGATTGGTGTCGGCGCGGGGACGGGGTTCTTCTTCTTCGACATCCTCGTCCAAGGGATCGCGGCTGGCCGAGCGCTTGCGCGGCTTGGGCACGCTGTAGCCCAGCGGGCGCGACACTTCGCGGCGGATGTCCACCGCCAGCTTCTCCTTGCCCTCGCGCGTCAGCAACTCGTCGGACGTACGCTGCGACAGCAGCAGCAATACGCCGCTGCGGATGGTGGGCATGTAGGCCTTCACCTGGTCCGCCGTCTTGCCGTCGGCCAGCTCCAGCGTGATGCCCAGCTGGGCAAAGCGGTCGCCGCCGGGGTCGGCCAGGTTGACCACCATGTTGTCCATGGGCAGGAAGGTGGGAGGTGTCTTGGGCGTGCCCGCCTGGGCGACCGCCCGGCCGCCGCCCTCCTCGTCCTCGGCCGCGTGGCGCTGGGACAGCATCATCCAGGCTGCGGCGCCGCCCGCCACCAGCACCAGGGCGAGAACGGCCAGGATGATGATCAGTTTCTTGCTTTTGGCCGGAGCAGCAGTGTTGTCGGACACGTTGGGGCTTTCTTGCGCAACAAGGGCAGGGGAAGTGGGCTGCGGGCGGCGGGCCGAAAGGCCCTTCCCCGCAGTGATGGCCGATTATTGAACGCCCCGGCGCCCCGCGAAAGCCAGAATAAGCGCCCAAAACCCGGGTTTTCAGCCGCATGCGCCCCGATGCGCACCGCTGCCGCCGGGGCGGCACAGGGGCCACCCCGGCGGTGCGTCAGACGAAGATATCCACCGAGCGCTCGGCCACGCCCCGTCCGCCGCCGGACTGCCCCGCAGGCGCGGGGGCCTGCACGGCGGCCTGGCGCGCGCCCGGGCGGCTCTCGTCCCGTCGGCCCTGCCGGTCGGCGGCACCGCCACCCGCCGTGTCCACCGTCACGCCGGCGAGCTGCAGCCCCTCGCGCTGCAGCATCTCCCGCAGCTGGGCCGTGCTGCCGTCCAGCCACTGGCGCGCATCGGCTTGGTCGCTGCGGAAGGTCACATGCGCCTCGTCGCCCGTGAGCGCCACCCTCACCTCCACGGGCCGGCCATCCTGGTCCAGCGTCAGTTCGGCATTCTGGGTTTTCTGGTGCACCCAGTAGGCCACCTGCTCGGCCAACTGATCCGCCAGGGCGTCCTCTGCCCCGGCCATGCCCGCCAGCGTGGCGTCGGCCGACTCCAGCCCGGCCCCCTCGGCAGGTGACCTGAAAGGCTCCGCGCCCGAAGTGCCCGCGGCAGCGTCCGCACCCCGCAGTCCCGCGGGGGTGGCGGCCCCGCCCGCGCCCGCCGCTGCGGAGCCAGGTGCGGCGCCCGAGATGCCCGCGGGGGCTGCCTGCGCAGCCATCCATTCGCCGGGCTGGGCCTGCAACGGCGTGCCAGCGACGGGCACGGCGTCGCGCCGCTGCGCGGTCGCATCCACGGCCTGGGACACCTGCGCCGCAAGGTGCGACACCGTGTCCGCTGCCTGCTGCAGGCCAGAGCGCGCCGCATGGGCACCGGCGCGCAAGGCATCCCCTGCGGCGCTGGCGGCGTCCTGTGCCGCAGCCTGCAGTGCCATGCCTTGCGCGCGCCAGGCTGTGCCGCGGCCCGCGGCGCTGCCGGGCCCCGCCATGGAGGCCCCGCCCTGCAGAGCCGCCCGCTCCGTCGCGCCGTCCAGCAGGGCGGTCTGCCCCACCAGCGTATCCTGCCCCGCGCGCACCAGGCCCAGGCCCAGGCGGCCGGCCAGGGCATCCGCCTCGGCTGCGATCGACTCACCCGTCCGCTGCGCGAGCGCGGCTCCCGGCTGAAGACCCGCCGCCCAGGCTGCCAGCGCGCCCGCGTCCGGCAGCGCCTCGGGCGACTGCAATGCCTCGCCAGCCACCGCCAGCGTGTCCAGCACCGTGGCCGCGCCCTCGCCGCCGCCCAGAGCGGCCAGCAGCAGGGCAAAGCCGTCGCCCTGCGCTGCCGCCTTGTCCTCAGCGGCGCTGCCAGCCTTGGCGGAGGCGCCCCGGGCGCCGCGCGCCTCGTGCGCAGCCGTAGAAGGCGAGGAGGAAATACGGGTCTGTTCCATGGTCAATACTCCTGATCCTGCGGGGAGCGTGCCCCCCGCCCGGCGCGCAACGCGGCGCGCTCATCGGTTTGTTTCTGTTCACGGCGCTGCTGCTGTAAGGCCACCTCGGCGCGCCGCCGCTCCAGCACCTTGCGCAGGCTGGCCAGGCGCAGTTCGGCCTCCAGCAGCGCCTGCCGGGCCTTGTCCACACGCACGTCCTGCCCGCTCACCACGCCCGTCTGCAGGCCGATGGCATGGTCCAGCCGGCCCATGAATTGGTAGTGGTGGTACATCACCTCGGGTTGCATGGCGCTGTCGGCCTTCATGCCCCAGCGGCTTTGCGTTTCCGCGGCGTAGCCCGTGAGCTGCTCCAGCTGGGCCTGCGCGGCATGGCGCGCATCCTGCACGTTCTTGAGCGCCTGGCGCGCGGCGTCGCGCCGGCGTTCGGCCAGCTCCACCGCCACCTCGAAGGCCTTCAGCGACGACATGCGGCGTGCCCTCCCATCGCCCTAGCCTCACGCGCCTTCCAGCGCCTGGCCCATGGCGGCGATGCTGTCGTCCATGGGGGCGGCCTCGAACATGCTCTGCTGCAAAAAGGCGGTCATGCCCGGCTGCAGGCGGATCGCCTCGTCCAGCTGCGGGTCGGATCCGCTCATGTATGCGCCGACCTGGATCAAATCGCGGCTCTTCTGATAGCGCGAGTACACCGCGCGGAAGCCGCGCGCCAGCTCGAAGTGCGCGCGCGGCACGACGTTGTGCATCACGCGCGAGGCAGATTGCTCGATGTCGATGGCCGGGTAGTGCCCGCTTTCGGCCAGCGCGCGCGACAGCACGATGTGCCCGTCTAGGATCGCGCGGGCTGCGTCGGCGATCGGGTCCTGCTGGTCGTCGCCCTCGGACAGTACGGTGTAGAAGGCGGTAATGGAGCCCACGCCGTTCAGTCCGTTGCCGCTGCGCTCCACCAACGCCGGCAGCTTGGCGAAGCAGCTGGGCGGGTAGCCCTTGGTGGCCGGGGGCTCACCGATCGCCAGGGCGATCTCGCGCTGCGCCATGGCGTAGCGCGTGAGCGAGTCCATGAGCAGCAGCACATGCTGGCCCTTGTCGCGGAAGTGCTCGGCAATCGCCGTGGCATAGGCCGCGCCCTGCATGCGCAGGAGCGGCGGTGCATCGGCCGGTGCGGCCACCACCACGGCGCGGCCGCGGTCCTGCACGCCCAGGATGTCTTCGACGAATTCCTTGACCTCGCGCCCGCGCTCACCGATCAGGCCGACCACGATCACGTCTGCCTGGGTGTAGCGGGCCATCATGCCCAGCAGGACGCTCTTGCCCACGCCCGAGCCGGCGAACAGGCCCAGCCGCTGGCCACGGCCCACGGTGAGCAGGGCATTGATGGCGCGCACGCCGGTGTCCAGCGGCTCGCGCACCGGGTCGCGCTCCATGGCATTGATGGGGCGGCGGTCCATGGGCTGGGCCGTCACTTGCGCCAGCGGTCCCGCATGGTCCAGGGGGTTGCCCTGCGAATCCACCACACGGCCCAGCAGGCCGTCACCCATGGGAAGAAGCAGTGCGCCCACGCCCGCGCCGGCTTCCTCCACCGGCGCCGCGCCCAGGTGCAACGCCGGCACGTAGGCGGGAGCCGGCATCACGCTGGCGCCGCTAGACAGGCCATGGATGTCTCCCGCGGGCATCAGGTAGGCCGTGTCGCCCGCGAACCCCACCACCTCGGCCAACACTGGCTCCTGGCCGTTCATCTGCACCTGGCACTGCGACCCCACGGGCACGCGGATGCCGGTGGCTTCGAGTACCAGGCCGGTCAGGCGGGTGAGCGTGCCGCGCGTCTCCAGCGGCTGCTCCGGCGCCAGGCGCGCGCGCGCCTGTGCCATGAAATCATCCCAGGCGCGGGCCGGCTCAATCGCCATGGTCCACGTCCTTCCAGGCCGCGGTCAGACCCAGCGCGGCAATGGCGCGGCGCCAGCGCTTGTCCAGCGACCCGTCCACCACCATGCCGCCCGACTCCACCTGGCAGTCGCCGGGCTCCACGGCGGTGTCGGCCAGCCACTGGATGCGGCCGGCGGGAAACTCCTCCCGCAGCGGCTGCTCCAGCGCGGCCCAGTCGCCCGGGTTCAGGCGCACGGTGGCGGGCCGCGCCTCGCTGACCAGCATGCCCAGCGCCTCGCGCACCACGGGCAGTACCGCCTGGGAATTGCCCGCGACCTCCTGGCGCACCACCTGGCGCGCGATGTCGCAGGCCAGTTGCAATACCTCCTGCGCCATGCCCTGCTGCATGCCGGTGAAGCTTTCTTCCAGCGCCTGGGCGAGCCGGGCCAGCCGCTCGGCGCCTTCGCGCCCCTGGCCGGCCACGTAGTCGTCCATGCGCTGCTGCCACTGCAGCCGCGTCTGCTCCTGGCCTTCGGCCAGGCCCTGGGCATAGCCCTCTTCGCGCGCCTGCTGCACCAGGGCCTGGTGCTGCGCCTCGTCGATACCGGGCGCAACGGGATCCGCCTCGGGCTCCAGCACCGGCGGCTCGGGCGCCAGCGGCTGGCTGCCCGGGGGAAACTCCACGTCACCGAACTCCCAACGGGTGACGTCGCCCACCTCTTCGCGCGGGATGAAGCGGGTGTAATAACGCAGGGACCGGGTCATTGATCAGTCCTACACAAAGGCGTCGTCGCCGCCGCTGGCCAGCGCGATCTGGCCCTCGTCGGCCAGGCGCCGCACCGTCTTGAGGATTTCCTTTTGCTGCGCCTCCACCTCGGACAGGCGCATCGGGCCGCGCGACTCCAGGTCTTCGCGCAGCGCCTCTGCGGCGCGCGAGGACATGTTGGACAGAATCTTGTCGCGCACCTCGGGCTGCGCGCCCTTGAGCGCAACCACCAGGGTCTCGGAAGCCACTTCGCGCAGCACGGTCTGGATGGCGCGGTTGTCGAGCTTGACGATGTCGTCGAACACGAACATCTTGTCCATGATCTTCTGGGCCAGGTCTATGTCGTAGCCGCGGATGGACTCCAGCACCGCCGCATCCATGCCCGAACCCAGCAGGTTGATGATCTCGGCCGCCGCCTTGACGCCGCCCAGCGAGCTCTTGCGCACCTTGTCGCCGCCCGCCAGCACCTTGAACAGCACCTCGTTCAGGTCCTTGAGCGCCGTGGGCTGGATACCCTCCAGCGTGGCGATGCGCAGCATCACCTCGGCGCGCTGGCGCTCGGTGAACTGCTTGAGGATCTCGGACGACTGGTCCGGATCCAGGTGCACCAGGATGGCGGCCACGATCTGCGGGTGCTCGTGACGCAGCAGCTCGGCCACCGACAGCGGATCCATCCACTTCAGGCTTTCGATGCCCGACACGTCGCCGCCCTGCAGGATGCGGTCGATCAGCAACGCGGCCTTGTCGTCGCCCAGGGCGCGCTTGAGCACGGCACGCACGTAGTTGCTGGTGTCGGACACCAGCAGGCTTTGCGCGGCCGCGTCGCTGGTGAAACGGTTGAGCACCTCGTCCACCTTCTCGCGGGAGACGGTGCGCATGCGCGCGATGGTCTCGCCCAGCTTTTGCACTTCCTTGGGCGACAGGTGCTTGAAGACCTCGGCGGCCTCTTCCTCGCCCAGGGACATCAGCATGATGGCGGCGTCGTTCAGGCCTTGCTCGTCCATGACAGTCTCGTGATTCGGTGCGGGCCGGCGGCGTCAGTCGCCATTGACCCAGGTTTTGAGGATACTGGCCACGGCGACGGGGTTGTCGCGGGCCAGTTGGCGCGCCTCTTCCAGGCGCAGTTGTTCCGCCGTGGGCTGCAGCTCTTCGGGTTGCGCAGGCCCCGGCAGGCCGGGGCGCTGCAATTCTTCGGAGGCGATGGCACTCAGCTGCGCCCCCGCCGGCTGCTGCGCCGCCATCTGCACGGCGCGGGCGCGGGCCTTGAGCGCCGGGCGCAGCAGCCCCAGCAGCAGGATGGCCGCGGCCAGCGAGATGCCCAGCGGCCAGCCCAGCGTCTTGGCCAACTCGATCGTCTCGGGCTGCTTCCACAGCGGCAGTTCGCCCGGGGGGGCCTCCTCCACCAGGAAGGGGGCATTCATGAGGTTGACGGAATCGCCGCGCTCCTTGTTGAAGCCGATCGTCTCGCGCACCAGCGCCGTCATCTGCTCCAGCTGTTCAGGCGTCAGCGCCTTGTTCACCGCGGGCTTGCCCGGCCCTTCGCTCACGGGCTGGTAGTTCACCACCACGGCCGCGTTCACACGCTTGATGGCGCCGGCACCGCCGCGCGTCACCTGGGTGGTCTTGTCCACCTCATAGTTGGTGATGGACTCGCGCTTGGCCTGGCCCGCAGCGCCGCTGCCCGGCGCGCCACCGGCCGCCGTGGGTGCGGGGTTGGCGCCGTTGATGGGAGCCGCAGAGGCCTGCGGCGGTTGGTTGGTCACCGCGCCAGGCACGCCCGTGGGTGGCTGCGCGCCGGGCGTGCCGCCGCTTTCCACCACCTGCTGGCTGCGCACGGCGCTGGCATCGGGCGCCAGGTTGGGCTTGTGCTGCTCGACGGTGGACTCGGTCTGGTTGAAGTCCACTTCGGCGGTCACCTGGGCCTTCACGTTGTTCTTGCCCACGACGGGCTCCAGCAGGTCCAGAATGCGGCGCGCGTACTGCTGCTCGATCTGCTGCACATAGGCCAGTTGCTGCGCGTCCACGCCGGCGCCGGCCATGTCGGGCGTCTGCGACAGCAGCTTGCCGGTATCGTCCAGCACGCTCACGGCTGAGGGAGCGAGTTCCGGCACGCTGGAGGCCACCAGGTGCACGATGCCTGCGAGCTGCGCGCGGTCCAGGAAGCGCCCGGGGTACAGGCTGAGCAACACCGAGGCCGAGGGCTTTTGCTGCTCGCGGAAGAAACCGTTTTGCTGTGGCAGCGCCAGGTGCACGCGTGCGCTCTGCACCGAGGCCAGCGCCTGGATCGAGCGCGTCAGCTCCCCCTCCAGCCCGCGCTGGAAGTTCAGGCGCTCCTGGAACTGGGTGACACCGAAGCGGTTGGTCTCCATCAGCTCGAACCCGGTCACCGATCCCTTGGGCAGGCCCTGCGTGGCCAGGCGCAGGCGCACGTCGTGCACGCGCTCGGCCGGCACGAGGATGGCACCGCCCCCTTCGGTGTACTTGTAAGGCACATTCATCTGCGACAGCTGCGCCACGATGGCGCCGCCGTCCTTGTCGTTCAGGCCGGAGAACAGCACCCGGTAGTCGGGCTGGCGGCTGTAGAAGAACGCGGCCAGCAACGCCGCGACCAGCAGCGCTGCCACCACCCCCAGGCGCAGGCGTGCGGGACGGTCGAGCGAGGCCAGCCGCTGCGGCCAGCCAGGGCTGGCGACGGGAGGCGGAGCGACGGGAACTTCGGCAACTGCAGACATCGGGTTTTCCACAAAAAGACGGGCGCCAGGCGAGGCTCTGGCGTGCGGCGATTATGGAATCCGCCCCGTCCGCCGTTCAGCCGATAAAGCGCGGCTTTGGCCATCATTTCCCGCCTCTGCGCGCGCCACGGCGCCCTACGATTGCGCCATTCCTGACATTTCCCGATCCCACCATGGACCTGCGCATCAACAGCACCCAGTTTCCCCTCACCGGCACCCAGGTGGCGCGCCGCGTCACCGCGCCGCAGGAAGGCGTGCAGGAGGTCGGCTTTTCCTCGGCGTTCAAGAACGCGCTGCAGTCCGTGAGCGCCGCACAGGACCAGGCCAGCGGCCTGCAGCGCGAAGTGCAACTGGAAAACCCCAACGTCAGCATCGAGGAAACCATGGTCGCCATGCAAAAGGCGCAGATCGGCTTCCAGGCCACGCTGCACGTGCGCAACCGCATGGTGCAGGCCTACACCGACATCATGAACATGCAGGTGTAAGGCGCGCATCGACGCGATTTTAGCTCATGATTTAATAGCTGCTAGCGCTTACTGGATAAGCGCTAGAGGCATATTTCGCATATAAAAAAGCCGGCCACCTTGCGGTGCCGGCTTTTTGCGTTGCCCCTGGAGCCCCCTGCGCGGCGCCACCACGCCGCAGCCAGGGAAGGAAAGCACAACGTCAGTGCATCATCTGCGGCTGCCCGTCGAACAGGTGCTCGAACTGCGCCAGCCAGGGCTCGGCCAGGCAGCGGATCTGGGCATCGTTGCGCAGGATGCGTTGCATGATGCGCGCCTTTTCCTTGCGCTGCTCGGGTGCCAGCTCCTGCTGCTGCGACTGGTAGCGCAGCTGCTCGATGAGCACGGCGCAAGCGCCCTCGCAGCGCACCACCTCGTCCCAGTCCTTGAGGCGGGCGGCTTCCAGCATCCTGGCGCTGCTGTTTTCAATGGCCTTGTAGTAATCAATCAACATTTCGGGAGCTGCTTGCGTGTTGGTCGTCGTCACCCGCATAAGTCACATTCAGGCAGATGCCCGACCTCCGATTTCGTTCCACCCATCCATCACGGGCTGCAGAACCTGCAGCACCTCATCCACGATCGCCGCATCGTTATGGGCATTTGCCACCAACAGACGCGCCAGGCAATAGGAATACACCCTATGCAGGTTGGCGGCAAGCTCGCCGCCCGCCTTGACGTCCAGGCCTGCAAGCAGGCCCTCGTCCAGCAGGCGCGCCGCTTTACCGATCAGGCGCACCTTGGCGGCCACGTCCTTGCGCTCCATGGCCCCCTTGGCGCCCACCAGGCAGGAGCGCAGCTCCTTGAACAATAGGCCAATCAGGCCATGGGGCGACGCACTCATGACCTGAGAACTCAAGTCCACCTGGCGGTAAGCAGCCGAAACCCGGGCACTGGGAGGGGTGTACATGCGAGAGCCTTCCATTTTTGTATTTGCTGCATCCGTTATCGGCGGGCGCGCATCCAAATTAAGGCCATCACAAGAAAAAAGCCGCCCATGGGCAAAGAAGACATGGCCGTCATTCTGCCTAGCCAGGCACCCGCCCCATGCCAAGAAAAGGACAGCAAACCGCCATCCAATTCGGGCTTTCCCCGTCCGGGCTTGGTTGACACTAGATCGGCGTTACCGGTCCTAAAGTTCTGCGTGTAACAACCGAAAACACATTCAACGGGCCTCGCAAGGACTCGTTGCCAGAGGCGCACAGGGCACCGCTGGCACTGGGCAGGATTTTTTTCACGCCAAGGAGCTTTCATTATGGCCATGACCATCAACACCAACGTCGCCTCGCTCAACGCGCAGCGCAACACCGCACTCAACACCGCCAGCCTGAACACCACCATGCAGCGCCTGTCCTCCGGCCTGCGCGTCAACAGCGCCAAGGACGACGCCGCCGGCCTGGCCATCGCCGACCGCATGAACACCCAGGTGCGTGGCATGAACGTTGCCATCCGCAACGCGGGAGACGGCGTGTCCATGGCGCAGATCGCAGAAGGCGGCCTGTCCGGCATCAACGACATGCTGCAGCGCATGCGCGAACTGGCCGTGCAGGCGTCGAACGCCACCAACAAGCCGGAAGACATCCAGAAACTGGACCAGGAATACAAGGAGCTGAGCAAGGAAGTCAATCGCATGGTCGGTGCCACCCAGTTCAACGGCATGACCATCCTCCAAAACTCCAACGCGCATACCTTCCAGATCGGCGCAAACGCCTCCGGCGTTAACCAGATCACGGTGGCCGCGATCAATATGTCGTCGGCGCTGACCTCCGTGGCCAACGCCAACGGCGTCTCGCTAGGTTCCACCAACAATGCGGCGCGCGCCACCATCTCCAAGCTCGACGCTGCCCTGGCGCAGGTGAACACCAACCGTGCAACGCTGGGCGCCGTGCAAAGCCGGTTCGAGAACACCATCTCCTACCTGCGCAACGCCGTTGAAAACCAGTCGGCCGCGCGCGGGCGCATCATGGACGCCGATTTCGCCTCCGAAACGGCCAACCTGAGCCGCGCCCAGATCCTGCAGCAGGCCGGCACGGCCATGATCGCGCAGGCCAACCAGCTGCCCCAGGGCGTGCTGAGCCTGCTGCGGTGATCGGCAGCGGCGTCTTGACGCAAAGCTGGGGGCCTGACAGCCCTCGGCTTTTCTCGCTTTGGATGCCTGCAGATCATCGGCTCCGCGAGATACGCGGCCCCCTCAAGTTACAAGGACTCAACCATGGCTAGCATCTCTTCTCCCGGCATCGGCAGTGGACTGGACGTCAACACGATCGTCAGCCAACTGATGAAGCTCGAGCAACGCCCGTTGGATCTGTTACAAACCAAGGCCAGCGGCATCGAGACAAAAATCTCGTCGTTCGGCCAGATCAAGTCGGCGATGTCCGCGCTCTACGACGCCGCCAAGGGCCTTGCAGACCTCGACAGCTGGCGCGGAAGGCTGCTGAACAGCAGTGACGAATCCATACTCAAGGGCAGCGCGACGGGCGAGGCCACGGCAGCGCAGTTCTCCGTTCAGGTCAATGCCCTGGCCCAGGCGCAGGCCGTGGCATCTGGCAGCGTCGCAAGCGGCGCCTCCATCGGCACCAGCGGGACACTGTCGATCCAGCGAGGCAGCTGGAGCGAAGACAGCAGCAGTTTCACCGACGCAGGTGCTTCCGTGAACATTGCCATCGACGCGAATGACTCGCTCGCCACCATTGCCGGCAAGATCAACAAAGCCGATGCGGGCATCTCCGCCGTGGTGGTGAAGGGCGCAACGGGCGACCAGCTGCTGCTGCGCAGCAGCAAGACCGGCGAAGAAAATGGCTTTGCCCTTTCCGTCTCCGATCCCGGGCTGAGCAAGCTCGCCTACGACCCCGCTTCGGTCGCCGCCAACGATGGCGCCACACGCACCCAAGCGGCCCAGGACGCACTCTTTACGATCAACGGCATCGCTTCGAAGTCCGCCAGCAATACCGTCACCGACGTCGTGCCCGGCCTCACCCTCAATCTTGTGAAAACATCGCCCACTCCCGTGGACGTCTCTATTACCGAGGACACCAAGGCCATCAAGACCAAGATCGAAGCGTTTGTGCAGGCCTACAACAAGGTCAACAGCGTGGTCGCCGACCTGACCCGCTACAACCAGGCCACATCCACCAGCCAGCCGCTGCAAGGCGACAGCACGGCAGTTGCCCTGCAAAACAGCCTGCGCCGGATCATCGGCACGCCCAATGCCGAAGGGGCATACCTGAGCGACCTCGGCCTGCAGCTGCAGCGCGACGGCTCCCTCAGCATGAACGCCACGAAGATCGATGCAGCGCTCACGGATCTGCCCAAGCTGCAAAAGCTGCTGACCGACGGCACCAACGGCTTTGTCACCCAAATCCGCGATTTCGCGTTCAAGGCCAACGGCGTGGATGGCAGCATCACCAGCCGCAACAATGCCCTGCAGGCGTCGCTCAAGAGCAACCACAGCGACCAGGACAGGATGAGCCTGCTGCTCGAGCAACGGCAAAAGAGCCTGCTCAAGCAGTACCAGAGCCTGGACGCCAGCATGGGCTCCATGGGCTCGCTAGGCTCCTTCGTCTCGCAGTGGAGCAACAGCCTTAAGAGCTGATCCGCAAAACCGTAAATAGCACCCAAAGGCCCCGTTCATCGGGGCTTTTGTTTTTCCCGTCCTGATCAGAATCCGCATCAACACCCGGTAGGCATGGCACTCGGCAATGGTCCACGCCATTACATGCGTCCCCGAGTGGAACGTCCGTCCAACGCCTGAAGGAGCCCGATCATGGCCATGACCATCAACACCAACGTCGCCTCGCTCAACGCGCAGCGCAACACCGCACTCAACACCGCCAGCCTGAACACCACCATGCAGCGCCTGTCCTCCGGCCTGCGCGTCAACAGCGCCAAGGACGACGCCGCCGGCCTGGCCATCGCCGACCGCATGAACACCCAGGTGCGTGGCATGAACGTGGCGATTCGCAACGCCAGCGACGGCATCTCCATGGCGCAGGTGGCCGAAGGCGGCCTATCCGGCATCAACGACATGCTGCAGCGCATGCGCGAACTGGCCGTGCAGGCGTCGAACGCCACCAACAAGCCGGAAGACATCCAGAAACTGGACCAGGAATACAAGGAGCTGAGCAAGGAAGTCAATCGCATGGTCGGTGCCACCCAGTTCAACGGCATGACCATCCTCCAAAACTCCAACGCGCATACCTTCCAGATCGGCGCAAACGCCTCCGGCGTTAACCAGATCACGGTGGCCGCGATCAATATGTCGTCGGCGCTGACCTCCGTGGCCAACGCCAACGGCGTCTCGCTAGGTTCCACCAACAATGCGGCGCGCGCCACCATCTCCAAGCTCGACGCTGCCCTGGCGCAGGTGAACACCAACCGTGCAACGCTGGGCGCCGTGCAAAGCCGGTTCGAGAGCACCATCTCCTATTTGCGCACCGCGGTCGAGAACCAGTCGGCCGCGCGCGGGCGCATCATGGACGCCGACTTCGCCGCCGAAACGGCCAATCTCAGCCGCACACAGATCCTGCAGCAGGCCGGCACGGCCATGATCGCTCAGGCCAACCAACTCCCCCAAAACGTCTTGCGACTGCTGCAGGGCTGAATCCGACGGACAATTGCCATGAAAGTATCCCGCGCCGACCAGCACCGTGTCGCAGTGATGGAGCAAATGCTCGATCAAGCCGCTCACGAAGAACTCGAAGCCTTCGTCAACGAGGAATTCTCCAAGGGTCTGCTTGGCGACGGCATGCTCAACGCCGCACGGGCACTGCGTTCGACGAAAGTGACCCTCTTTCTCGCCACCCTGGGCATTGCCAACCTGCCCCACCCCGATGACCACGCCATGTGGCTGGTGTGCTACCAGAGCCTTGTCCAGAATCGGGAAAGCGACGGTTTCCACACCCTGCCCGACGGGCTGCCGATCAAATGGGTGGTGCGGCAATTGCTCGGCATGGCCGACCTGCCGTCGCCACAGCCCTGCGCGGCGGCCGCGGACTGGCTGGACGCCATCGAACTGACCATAGACCAGGCACGGCTCGACCTGCTGGAGCAGTTGCTGCGGCACCTCGCCGCCCAGCCCCTGGCGACGACGGCATGGCTGGCCATCGCCAAGACGCTGATCGACCGCGAAATTCTCTTGCGCAACCAGCCTGGCCTGGATTATTACGCCCGAAGCCTGGAGATCGTGATCGCGCGGCTCCCACGCGACGACGACAACCAACTCGTGCGCAGCACCATCGCGGCATATGCCGCACGCAGCTTCTTGGAGGCCAATGAGCCGGAGCACGCCAAAGCCGTGGCAGCGTTGATCGACGAGGACAGCATCCCCTACCAGCACGAACATGCGGTTCGCATGGCCGAGGCTTGCTGCCGCGCCGGAGAGCATCTGGAGGCGATCGCCTGGCTAGACAAGGCGATCGCGCTCGTGATGACGCCGGAAATGCTGGGTGAATTCCGCCAGCGCATGGAAAAAAGGAAGCTTCAGCCATCATCGTCCGCGCCCGCCTTCGACCCGGACACCGCGGCCCAGGCGCTCATCGAGCTGCAGGCGGCCCTGGAGCCTCGCGGCCACCGCGCCTTTCTGGTGTCCGGCACCTTGCTGGGCTACGCGCGCGAAGGCCGGCTGCTGGGCCACGACAAGGACATCGACGTGGGCATCATGGGTGAGTGGGTCCATCAGTTCGACATCACCAACGCCATCTTGCAAAGCAGGAAGTTCTACGTCGAAACCTCGACCCTGGGCAAGGAAGAGACCTACGTCATCGCCATTCAGCACATCGCAACCCAGACCTGCATCGACGTCTTTCTCTACCGTCCGCACGAAGACAAGCTGGTCACGGGCGTGAACAATCTCTTCGGCTACCTGCAGAAATTCGCCTTCACGCCGTTCGACCTGCAACCCATCCAATTCCTGGGGGCCGATTTCTACGCCCCCAGCGACATCGACCTGAATCTGCGCGAGAACTACGGCAACGATTGGCGCACGTCCGATCCCGACTACATCTCCCACCTGCAATCCCCGTCAACCGTCGATGTCGGCGGGCCGATTTACCAAATCGTCGGACGCCTGAGTATCTACAGCGCCATCAGCCAGGGCAAGACGGAAAAACTGTCGCGCGCATCAGCGCTGATGGAGCGCGAATGCCACCGCGCCGGCGGCATGGCCCAGTCCTTGCTCGCGCAACTGAAAGAGCTTGCGACCCGGCTGGACAACATTTTTTTGCTCGAAAACGAAAGCCCGGCTGCCCTATGACATCCACAACGGCCTATGTACTGCTCGCAGGTGGCAGCGGCACACGCCTGGGCGCGGAGGTGCCCAAGCAATTCATCCGCGTCGCCGGCAAAACCGTGCTGCAGCACAGCTACGAATGCCTGAGCAGCTTCGACCCGCAGGCACGCATTCTGGTGGCGGTGCCCGCCGACTCGGTCGCCCTCGCGCGCGACCTACTGCGCGGCACCAAAGCCGAGATCGTCATCGGCGGAGCGTCGCGCCAGGAATCAGCCTGGGCGGCGCTGCGCCACCTCAAGGACGATCCGCCGACGCACGTGGTGCTGCACGATGCGGCGCGCCCCTTTCTCGACCACCAGGTGCTGCACGACGTCGCCGCCGCGCTGCAGGGCTGCGACGCGGTGGACGTGGCGATCAAGACGGCCGACACCATCATCGTCGCGCGCGACGGCCTGATCCAGAACATCCCGAAGCGCGACCACCTGTACCGCGGCCAGACGCCCCAGGGGTTTCGCTACACGGCGCTGGTGCGCTGCTACGAAGAACTGGGCGCCGAGCGTCTGAACGAATTCACCGACGACTGCGGCATCTACCTGTCCTGCAACCCGCTGCAGCCGGTGCGCGTCGTCCAGGGCAGCACAGAGAACATCAAGATCACCGATGCGGTCGACCTGATCCTGGCCGACGAACTGTTCCGCATCCGCCAGCAACGCATCAACCCGCAACTGGACGGCCTGTACATGCGAGGCCGCCACGCCCTGGTTTTCGGCGGCAGCCAAGGCATCGGCAAAGCCATCGTGCAGGTGTTGCAAGAAGCCGGCTGCCGCGTCAAGAGCCTGTCGCGCAGCGACGGCTGCGATGTGGCAAACCATGGCCAAGTGGCCTCGGCCATCGCGCAGGCGCAGCAGGAATGGGGCCGTATCGACCACGTGGTGAACACCGCCGGCCTGCTGCTCAAGGGGCCGCTGGCAAAGCAGCCGCCCGCCGACGTGGCGCAGCAGGTGACGGTCAACCTGCTGGGCGCGCTAAACGTCGCGCAGTGCAGCCACGCTGCGCTGAAAGCCTCCCGCGGCATGCTGCTCAACTTTTCCTCGTCGTCGTTCACGCGCGGGCGCACCGACTACGCGCCCTATTCCGCGTGCAAGGCCGGTGTGGTGAACCTGACGCAGGCGCTCGCCGACGAATGGATGGACGATGGCATCCGGGTGAACTGCATCGTTCCCCGGCGAACGGATACCGCGATGCGCCGCAACAACTTCGCCCACGAAGACCCGCGCACGCTGCTCAGCCCCTACGAGGTCGCATTGAGCGCCGCAAAACTCATGAGCACGGGAGATACCGGAGTGATTGTTCGGGTCTGAGCAAAACAGACGCTCCATTCATCCCAGAGACCGCGCGACAGCGAAAAAAGGCTATTTTTATGAACTTCGAAGACTTAACCTGGTTATTCCAGTGCAACAACGACAACCGCGGAATAATCCGCCAGAACTTTGACGAAGCCGCGCTCCTGTGGAAGGCGGTCAAGGCCAGCAGCGGTCGTATATTGGAAATCGGCCGGCGCCATGGCGGCACCACCGTTTTGCTCGTGACCGCGGGTGAGGGGCGCAAGGTTTCATCCATAGATAACGCACCGGCACACCATCCGACGTGCGAGGAATTCTTCAAGAAAATTCAGGAAACTCACCCGGACCGACTTGAGTTGATCATTGGAGACTCGCGCACCCCTTTTGCGCCAGAAAACCGCTTTGGTCTGCTCTTCATCGATGGTGACCACAGTTATGAAGGCGTGCGTAAAGACACCATTGCGCACTGGCCTGCGCTCGTCGCAGACGATGGCCACCCCGCCCTGGCGGTCTATCACGATTGCATGCCCAATAACGGCCTTGCGCACAAGAAGCAAGACAACCACTGCTCAGGGGTAACGCAGCTTTGTGAAGAGTTGATTGCCAGCGGATGCGCACGCGTTGCTGGCCACGCAGGTTCAAGTCTGCTCGTTGAAAAAATCGCCGAACTCCCCGCACACTGGCGTCTTTAAGCATTCAACTTGGGCCGCCCACCAGCATCACGGATTGAATATGGACGTCATCTACCACCCTCAATTGGATCTGCTGCAGACCTGCACGCGGCGCACTGATCTCGTCAAGCTGCTGCCGCCAGGGGCGATCGGCATTGAGCTGGGCGTTGCTGAAGGCAAATTTTCCACAGACCTTTTGCACACCGGCGTCTTCGAGCACCTGTACAGCGTAGACATGTGGCGCGGCGATCGGGGCCACGACGTCGAGCAATACAAGCTTGCGCTGCGTCGTTTGTCCAAGTTTCGCTCGCAGAGCACGGCTTTGCGAATGACCTTCGACGAGGCCGTCGATTTATTCCCGAACCATTTTTTCGACTTCATCTACGTCGATGGCTATGCCCATACGGGTGAAGAGGATGGACAGACATTTCGCACCTGGTGGCCCAAGCTCAAGCCCGGCGGCGTCATGGCTGGCGACGACTACTCAAGCCATTGGCCACGCGTTGTGCAGGCAGTTGACCGATTTATTGCGGATTACACGCTGGAATTGGGCGTCCTCGAGTTTGAGAAAACGGACGACATGTGGTCCCAGTACCCAAGCTGGGTCACGGTCAAACCGCTTCCCGCGCCAGACCCAAGTTCCCAAATCGCGCTGGTCGAGCGCCTGGCACATACCGCTTACGTGACGGGGGAGCTTCAAAAGGCGTGCAAGGACAAAAGCTTTGGACTTGCTTCATCGCTTCTCGCGCAAATCGACACTTCCATCTTGCCTCATCCCACTGGATCCCTGGACGCTATTCGCAATCAACTCGCCCTGCTGGCCCAACCGAGCAGCGCCGTCCCCCTGCCCCAAGACACGAACCACGCGCCGCTCGCCAACGGCATCGTACTCGCCGTCAACTGCGTACCCAGCGCAGTCGATGCGAGCGTCACCGCTTTTTGGGAGCAATTGGGCGACGCGCTCGACTCGGCGGGTTTCATGCTCGTCGTGCTCTCCACGGCCAAACTGCGCAGCGATCGCCTGCACGTCATCCCCATCGCCTATGAACTGACCCGCCTTGCCGCGCTGGATGGCTATCCCTGCGACCCTCCGCCTCAGGCTGACTCGGCCGCCGAACGCGATCTGCTCGCGCTGCTGGGCTCCTGGTACCGCTGCGATGAGGCCACCGCAAGCCGCACGCTGGCGCGGGCACGGCGCTTTTTTGACGACTTGCTGCGCACGCTGAAGCCCGCGTCGGTTCTCGCATGGCAAAGCTCCAATCCCATAAGCAAAATTATCGAGCTCGTCTGCAGGCGAGACGATATCCCACTGTGGTTTGGCGAGCGCGGCTGGCTGGCACAAACCTTGATGTTCGACGTCGTTGGCAACAATTACCTCTCTGAAACGACATGCAGCCTGCTGGCGCAAAAGCTGTGGCAGACCTACACACCTGACGCAGCCCAATGGGATGCCCTGGAAAAGAGAGCTGTACAGCGCAGGGCAAAAAGCCGCTACGCATCCAAGTCCTTCATCGATCGGACGGCATTTCGCGAGCGCTATGGCATACCCGAGGATCAACGCGTCATCGCCTGGTTCCCACACGGCGAGCCCAACCTCTATCGCCGAGGAGAGGCGAACGTCTTGGGCTCTACTCACGGCAGCTCCCGCGCCACGCTGCAGAACCAGCTGACGGAGATCGCACAGTACTGCATCGCACACGACGTGCGGCTCATCGTTCAAGACCATCCGTTCAACCAGCGCGAAGGCGAGCGCTTCCGCTATCCGCGGCACCCCAATATCCAGCACGTCGACGAAGACGTCGGCTCTGTCTTGGAGGCGGCCGACCATTACCTGTTCACGCTGACAACGATTCAGTACGACGCCGCATTGGGTGCCAAAAGCTTTGGCCTGCTTGCCAAGACACCGTTGTCCGTTGCCAACGGCCCCTATCGGCACGCGGACTATGCGTCGACCGAGGCGTTTTTAAACGCGCTGCTCTCGGCCCGCGACTGGCAGAGCCGAACGACAGAAATACGCCGCCGCATCGCTTATCTGAACGAGTACTTTCTTCTGGACGTCCACGGCACAGACGCCCTAGGTGCTTCAGCTCAAAGGCTGGCGCAGGTGCTGACATCTTTTACCCGTCCCGTCGACGCTCAGATGCCAGCACGGGTCGAAGCATTTTTGGGCGCCTGGCAAGGAGTCGCTGCTTGAGCAGCAACGGACAACTCACACATCCTCCGCTTCTATCAACGCACCACGGACCAGATTGGCCAGCGCCCAGCCCTACTGCATCATGAGTTCAAGAAACCGCCTCGCCGTCTTAGAGCGCACTGTCAACCTCGATCGGGTGGCAAAACTGCACCATCTGCTCCAAGGAGCAGCCACCGCCTCATTGCACGATTACGTCGCGCCGCAGATGGAAACTGGCCTGTTGAGCGACGAAGTTCTGGATATTGCCCGTGCACAACAACGCTTTAGCGTCGTCTTGTTCCTGGCCACACTGGGTTGCGAGAACCTGCCAACGCCCAACGACAGGCACCAATGGCTCACCGTCTACGGCGTCTTGTCGCAAGCGGAGCCGCCCGATGCGCTGGACCAATTGAACGACAAATTGCCCATCTGGTGGCTGACGAAGGCCATGGCAGCGCCCGCGTCCTTGAGCGCCGAAGCGCTGAAACAGGGGCTTGACACCTGCGAATGCGATCTTTGCGATTTGGACGCGGCCTTTGAATTGACGTTCGATTTCGCGCGTTTCGACCTGGGCATCGCCCTGATCGAGTCTCTACACGCTGCCGAGCTCGACACGCAGGCGTGGCTGCACGTCGCCAACACGCTGGTCACACGCTTTACGCAATACGGCGGTGAGCTGGCGCCCAGCGCCAGGCTGCCCGACCTGGCGCGCAGCTTCGCACGGATCGCGGACGCACTGCCGAACGTCCAAGCCCTATCGCCCATCAAGAGCATGCTGGCGCTCAAGGCCGCTCAGGTCTATCTGCGCTGCAGGCACTACGCAGAGGCACTGCGCGAGTGCGACCGCTGCACGGACGCCCAAGACCAGCCCGAAGCCGGCGCCATACGCGCTCAAGTCGAAAAAAAAATGCGCGCTCTGTCCACGGCGTAACCAGGAAACATGTAGCACCGCGCCCGGAATTCAAAAAAACTCACCAGCCCGATTACCGCCATGTCCCAAGCCAACGTCGCTGACGGTTCCCTGCTCTACAGTTTCGACCTCTTTGATACCTTGATAGAGAGAGACACCGTTGAGCCGGAAAGCATTTTCCATTTCGTGCAGCGCGAACTCGTACGAGCCGGGTCGCAGCTGCCTCAATCTTTGATCGATAACTGGCCCACATTGCGTCAAAAAGCAGAGGCAGATGCACGCCACGTAAAAAGAAGAATCTCCTTTCTTCATGATGAGGAGCGCCTGGAGGTCAGCTTCGACGAAATCTACCAACGCATCGCAAGCTCCTACGACCTTAACGACGAACAAATACGGCAGCTGCAAGAATTGGAGATCGCAGCAGAAATAGCCCACTGCAGGCCCATAAATAAAAGGGTGGAGTACCTGTGTGCGCTGAAGACGCAAGGCTTTCCGACCGTCATCATCACCGACATGTACCTGCCACGCGGTGTGATCGAACGCATACTGGGGAAAGCCGCGCCCAGCCTCGTCGGCGTGCCGATTTTCATCTCTTCGGAGCTTGGCTATCAAAAACAGACCGGCTCCATGTACAAGCACATTTACTCGTTGATCGGCCCCAGTCTGCGCCGCTGGATCCATTACGGAGACAACGCGCTAGCGGACGGAGAAACCCCGAGAAAATACGGCATTGAGGGGGTAACGCACCAAATCGTCAAATTCAGCGACATGGAGCGCGCCATCATCCACAACGCGCCGCCAAATCTGAAATGCGACGCCTACGAAATTGCCGCGATGATGCGCCAACACCGCATCGGTCTACTCGATGCCGCATGCAGCGAAACATTGGAGCGGAAATACTATGGTTACGCCTATGTGGGATCAGCCCTTGTCCCCTATGTGTATTGGTGCATTCAAAATGCGCTGCGCCAAAGAACGCAAGTACTGTATTTCATCGCGCGCGACGGGCATATCCTGAAAGCGATCGCCGACGAGATCATTCTGGCCCACTCCTACCCCCTGCAGACCAAGTACATCTTTGGCTCGCGCGCCACCTGGCGCGTTGCCGCCTTTTCAGACGACGCCATCGACCCAGAATTTTTCGGATCTTATGGAAATTTTTATGCTGTACAGACATACGATGAATTACTCAAGGCCACCCTACTGAGTGAAGAGGAATTTTTCGAATTCTGTCCAATTGCAGCTGGGTTACAAGCCACCGACAGGCTCGATCCGGCGCTGGTACAGAGGGTCGTGGAGCTGTTGAAAAATTCCAAGGATTACAAAAACAGGCTGCTTGCAATCGCGAAGCAGCGCCGGCGACTGGCCGTGAAGTATTTCCAACAGGAAATAGATTTTGACAAAAAAATAGCCTTCGTCGAATTTTGGGGCACCGGATACACGCAGGAAGCATTTACCAGGATCTTAAATACTGCCGCCGACAGAGATATTGGCAGCTGCTTCTATTATGTGCGTAGCTACTATGGAAATCGCGGCAATGTAATACGCAAGAATTTCATCGCATCCAATATTACCTACGTTCCTTTTGAGGCGATTTTTTCCGATATCGACTATCACAGCATAAAGGAGTACATCGAGAGCGACGATGGTAGCGTCACGCCAAAGATCGTCCCCAAGCGCAGCAGCGCCTTCCCCCATTTTGTCGAAGGAGCGACTCGCTTCACCAGGGATCTGCTCAGGATTAACAAAACCTCAGACGCACTGATACGCTATCTTTCTGAAATCTCTTTTTCCTACCAGGTGAGCGTTAAAAACGACCAATTCATCTGTTCGGTGCTCGGCGAACTCAAATACGATTATTCCGGCTACGACACGCCGCGCAAATATGCACCGCCTTTTTCTCGAGATTTTCTGCAGTCGGTGAAACAGCCCAACGACCTACTGGGTGAATCCATGAGTTTTGAGATTTCCTACGCCCGCAGCAGCGCCGAAAACCGCCAGCTGTACGATGAGCAGGCAGCAAGATTCGGCTGGCCGAAACTGTCGAGCGCCCCGGTGAAGCCCAGCTTTGCGGTCGATCCGCTGGCGCAGCAGCTGCGCTTTGAGCGCCTTCCATGCACGGTGCGCGCGCTCGGCGATTTGCCTGTGTACCTGGACGTTTCCTTGAGCGAGGCGTCGCTGCTGCCCGATGAATCGATCGCCCAAGGGGCGCAGGTGAACGTGCTGGCGGTGGATTGGACCAGTCTCGGCCAACCGCGCCTTCTGACCGATCTGGGCTATATCAGCGCTGACGCGGCACTGCTTGAACTGGTGTGATGAGCGCCGCCCGCACCACTGCAACGAACAAGCGCCTGTTTACACGCCTGTTCGGGTCTTAGGCCCCAGTAAGACTCTGACACAATTTCACACCATGTTCGTCATCCTCGGCTACCTCATCACCTTCGGCTGCGTCTTCGGCGTGTTCGTGGCCCATGGCGGCAATATCAACGTGTTGTTGGAGGCCCTGCCCTTTGAAATGATCACCATCGGCGGGGCCGCGCTGGGCTCATTCATCGTGACCAACCAGCCCAAGGTGCTCAAGGCCACCATGGCCACCCTGCCCCAGGTGTTCAAAGGCAACAAATACACCAAGGCGCGCTACATGGAGCTGATGGCCATGCTCTACGAGATCCTGCAGAAGGCCCGCAAGGAAGGGCTGATGTCGATCGAGCAGGACGTGGAGTCGCCCAAGGAATCAGAGCTGTTCAAGAAATTCCCTAACGTGGGCAGCGACCCGCACGTGATCGAATTCACCACCGACTACCTGCGCATGATGGTCTCGGGCAACCTGAACGCCCACGAGATCGAGGCGCTGATGGACAGCGAGATCGAGACCCACCACGCCGAGGCGCACGCCCCCGTGGCGGCGCTCACGCGGCTGGCCGGCGCCCTGCCGGCCTTCGGTATCGTGGCCGCGGTGCTCGGGGTGGTGAACACCATGGGCTCGGTGGGCCAACCGCCCGCCGTGCTGGGGGGCATGATTGCCTCGGCGCTGGTGGGCACCTTCCTGGGCATTCTGCTGGCCTACGGCGCGATGGAGCCGCTGGCCGGGCTGCTGGAGCAAAAGGCCGCTGACGCCGCCAAGGAATACGAGTGCATCAAGTCCACCCTGCTGGCCAGCATGCAGGGCTACAACCCCGCCACCTCCATCGAGTTCGGCCGCAAGGTGCTGTTCTCCGGGGACCGCCCGGGCTTCGTCGAGCTGGAAGCCCACGTCAAGGGCAAGAAGTGACGCGCCACGCCTGAACCGCCTTTGCCATGGCCGAAAAGAAGCTCCAGCCCATCATCATCAAGCGCGCCAAGAAGCGGCCCCATGCGCCGCACGGCGGCGCATGGAAGATCGCCTACGCCGACTTTGTGACGGCCATGATGGCCTTCTTCCTGCTGATGTGGCTGCTGGGCTCCACCGCCAAGGGCGAGCTGCAGGGCATTGCGGCCTACTTTTCGTCGCCGCTCAAGGTGGCGATGCAGGGCGGCGACGGGGCGGGCAACAGCTCCAGCGTGATCCCGGGCGGCGGCAACGACCTGTCCAAGGTGCACGGGCAGGTGCGCCGCTCCAATTCCGACAGCTCCACCAACATGCGCTCCAGCGTGGAGGCCTCGCGCGCCGAGCGTGCCCGGCAGGACGCCCAGCGCATCAAGGCGCTGCAGACCAAGATCGAGGCAATGATCACCGAGAGCCCTCGCCTGAACGAATACCGCTCGCAGATCCGGCTGGACCTGACGCCCGACGGCCTGCAGATCCAGATCGTGGACGATCAGAACCGCCCGATGTTCGACAGTGGCAGCGCGCTGGTCAAACCCTACATGCGCGACATCCTGCACCAGATTGGTGCAGCTTTGGGCGGGGTAGAAAACCGCATCAGCCTGTCCGGCCACACGGATGCCGTGCCTTATGGCAATGGCGACCGCGGCTACAGCAACTGGGAGCTGTCGGCCGACCGCGCCAACGCCTCGCGTCGCGAACTGGTGGCCGCAGGCATGCCCGACGCCAAGCTGGGCCGCGTGGTGGGCATGGCTGCCAGCGATCTGCTGGAGCCCGAGAACCCCCGCGCCGCCGTGAACCGGCGCATCACCATCACCGTACTCACCCATGAAGCCGAAGAGCGGCTCATGGGTAAAAAGAACGTGGTATTTCCGTTACCGTCGCCCGTGGCAGAAAAGCAGGACAATCCAGCTTCCTCATCGCCGAATCAGTAACAACTTGTCACGTTGCTGATGACTTACGACAATAGCCCCATATTCACCGAAAGGGTCCTTTGTGTCCTCCGCCCTTCGCTTTCTGATCGTTGACGACTTTTCCACCATGCGGCGCATCGTCCGCAACCTGCTCAAGGAAAGCGGTTTCGCTGATGCCGACGAGGCCGAAGACGGCGTGGCGGCACTGAACAAGCTGCGCAACGGCAAGTTCGACTTCGTGGTCACCGACATCAACATGCCGAACATGAACGGCTTCCAGTTGCTGGGCGAGATCAAGAAGGACGACAAGCTCAAGCACCTGCCCGTGCTGATGGTGACGGCCGAGGCGCGCAAGGAAGACATCGTCGCCGCCGCCCAGGGCGGCGCCGCCGGCTACATCGTCAAGCCCTTCACCAAGGCCACGCTGGAAGAGAAGGTCAACCTGATCCTCAAGAAAATGGGGCTGTGAGCATGACGGCGGGAGAAAACGGCGCGCCAGCCGACGGGACAGACGACGTCCACCACAAGATAGGCCTGCTCACGCGGCAGCTGCATTCCGCCCTGAACGAGCTCGGCTACGCGGACCAGTTGCGCAGCACCATGGGTGAGCTGCCCGATGCGCAAAGCCGCCTGTCCTACATCGCCCGCTTGACGGGCGAGGCGGCCGAGAAGGTGCTGGGCCGGGTGGAGCAGGCCAAGTCGCTGCACGACCACGTGGCCTCGGAAACGCGCCGCGTGGTCACCTCGCTGGTGGCCGACCCCGTGGCCGCGGTGGCCAAGGGCGAGATCTACAACTTCCTGACCGATGTGGAGCGCGCCACGCAGGAGGCCGACAGCCACCTGACCGAGATCATGATGGCGCAGGACTTCCACGATCTCACCGGCCAGGTGATAGCGCGCGTGGTGAACCTGGCGGCGACGATCGAGCAGCAACTGGTGCAGTTGCTGATCCAGACCGCGCCGCCGCAGGCGCAAACACCCATCGCGCCCGAGCCGCGGCGCGACCAACTGCGGGGGCCCGTGGTCAATCCCGAGTCCGCACCCGACGTGGTGACCAGCCAGTCGCAGGTGGACGACCTGCTGGCCAGTCTGGGGTTCTGACGCGGCCGGGCCCAGGCAGGAGCCCGGTGCATGACATAAACCTCAGCCAAATCAGGCTTTAACGCCCACTGGGCAAGCGCAAACAGCTATTCTTTTAATAGCAACTAATCGTCAGCGCACCCGCCGCCACCGCCGCGAATAACGCCGGCGCAACCCCTTTATTCGGGCTTTAGCTTTCGCCCCGGCTCCCGACAATGGCGTGACCCAGCAGTCACGCCGCCATGAGCTCGAGCCAAGACAAAAACCTCCCAGCAACCGAGCGCAAGCTCCAGAAAGCGCGCAGCGACGGCCAGGCCGCGCGCTCGCGGGACCTGTCGCACCTGGCCATCCTGGGCATGGGCGCGCTGGCGCTGCTGGTGCTCGCGCCTTGGTTCGTGGAATACCTGCAGCGCGCGATGCGCCAGCAGCTCGCATTCAACGCGGCCACCGTGCAGGCGCCCGGCCACATGCTGGAGCGCCTGCAGACCATGGCGGGCGTGGGCCTGCTGGCCAGCGCCAGCTTCGCCGCGCTCACCGGCGGCGCGGCGCTGCTGAGCGCCGTGGGCGCCGGCGGCTGGGTCTTCAGCTTCAAGCCCATCACGCCGCAGTTCAACCGGCTCAACCCGCTGACCGGCTTCACCAACCTGTTTTCCAAGCAGCAACTCGCCAACGTGAGCAAGATGGTGCTCATGACCGGCATCCTGTCGTTCGTGGCCTGGAACTTCATGGGCCAGAGCATCGAGAAGATGGCCGCGCTGGTGCTGCAGCCTTCGCCCATGTCGCTGCGCCACGTGGGCGACTGGATCGTGTCGGGCTCCAGCCTGCTGCTGCTGGTGGTGTTCCTGTTCGCCGTGGTGGACGTGCCGCTGCAGGCGTTCTTCTTCAAGTCGCGCCTGAAGATGTCGCACGAGGAAGTCAAGCAGGAGCACAAGGAATCCGACGGCAACCCGCAGCTCAAGGGCCGCCAGCGCCAGCGCGCGCGCGAGATCGCCGACGGCGCCAGCATCACCGCCGTGCCCAAGGCCGACTTCGTGGTCATGAACCCCACGCACTACGCCGTGGCCCTGAAGTACGACGACGCCACCATGGGTGCACCCCAGGTCGTCTCCAAGGGCACCGACCTGCTGGCCTTCAAGATCCGCGAAGTGGCCCAGGCGCATGGCGTGCCGGTGCTGCAGTCGCCCATGCTGGCGCGCGCGCTGTATGCGCACGCCGAGCTGGAGCAACCGATTCCCGCACAGCTGTACACCGCCGTGGCCCAGGTGCTGGCCTATGTGTACCGCCTAAAGGCCGCGCTGCGCGGCGATGGCCGCATGCCCGAGGCCCAACCCGATCCCTACGTGCCGCCCGAGCTCGACCCCCACAGCGCCCACCACACCCGGCGCCCCGCACCCGCCACAGGTAACGCAAGATGACGTCCCCCTCGATCCATTCCGTCCGGCAATGGGCCGGCAACCACGGCCCGGCACTGCAGGGGCTGTCGGCCCCGCTGCTGGTAGTGGCCATCCTGGCGCTGATGGTGCTGCCCGTGCCGCCCTGGATGCTGGACACTTTCTTCACCCTCAACATCGCCGTGGCGCTGATGGTGATGATGGTGGCCGCGTACATGATCAAGCCGCTGGACTTCGCGGCCTTCCCTTCGGTGCTGCTGCTCACCACGCTGATGCGCCTGTCGCTGAACGTGGCGTCCACCCGCGTGGTGCTGCTGGAAGGCCACACCGGCCCGGGCGCGGCCGGCGCGGTGATCGAGGCCTTCGGCCACTTCTTGATCGGCGGCAACTTCGCCGTGGGCCTGATCGTGTTCGCGATCCTGGTGGTGATCAACTTCGTGGTGGTGACCAAGGGCGCGGAGCGCATCGCCGAGGTGTCGGCCCGCTTCACGCTGGACGCCATGCCCGGCAAGCAGATGGCCGTGGATGCCGACCTGAACGCCGGCCTGATCGACGAGAAGGAAGCCAAGCGCCGCCGCGCCGAGGTGCAGGAAGAAGCCAACTTCTTCGGCTCCATGGACGGCGCGAGCAAGTTCGTGCGCGGCGATGCCGTCGCCGGCATCCTGATCCTGATCATCAACATCGTGGGTGGCTTCGCCATCGGCATGCTGCAGCATGGCCTGTCGGCCAACGATGCCGCCAACAGCTACATCCTGCTGGCCGTGGGCGATGCGCTGGTGGCCCAGATCCCCGGCCTGCTGATTTCCGTCGCGGCCGCGATGGTGATCTCGCGCGTGGGCAAGGACTCCGACATGGGCCAGCAGATCGTGCAGCAGTTGCTCATGTCGCCGCGCGTGCTGGGCGTGACCGCGGGCGTGCTAATCCTGCTGGGCCTCATCCCCGGCATGCCGCACACCGTGTTCCTGGTCATGGGCAGCCTCCTCGGCTACGGCGCCTGGGTGCTGCTGCAGCGCCAGCGCCGCCCCGCCCCGGTGGAAGAAGCCCCCGCGCCCGTGAGCGACGGCGAAGCCAGCTGGGACGACCTGCAACCCGTGGACCTGCTGGGCCTGGAGCTGGGCTACCGCCTGATCGCCTTGGTGGACAAGAGCCGCCAGGGCGACCTGCTCACGCGCATCAAGGGCGTGCGCCGCAAGTTTGCGCAGGAGGTGGGCTTCCTGCCGCCGGCCGTGCATGTGCGCGACAACCTGGAGCTCAAGCCCAGCGCCTACCGCATCACGCTGCGCGGTGTGGTGGTGGGCGAAGGCGAGGCCTTCCCCGGCATGTACCTGGCCATCAACCCCGGCGGCATCTCCACGCCGCTGATCGGCACTCCCACCACCGACCCCGCCTTCGGCCTGCCCGCGCACTGGATCGACGCCGCGCAGAAGGAAGCGGCACAAATGGCGGGCTTTACCGTGGTTGATTCGGAAACCGTGATGGCGACCCATTTGTCACACTTGATGCAAGTGCACGCCGCCAAGCTCCTGAGCCGCACCGAGACGCAGCAGCTCGTGGAGCATGTGACCCGGCTGGCACCCAAACTCATCGAAGAAGTCGTGCCCAAGATGGTGTCCATCACAACATTCCAGAAAGTGCTGCAGCTGTTGCTGGAGGAGTCCGTGCACATCCGCGACATCCGCACCATCATCGAGACGCTGGCGGAACACGCCGGCAGCACGCAAGACCCCGTGGAACTGGCGCGCCGCGTGCGCATCGCCCTGTCCCCCGCCATCGTGCAGCAGATCTACGGCCCCACGCGCGAGCTCAGCGTCATCGCCATCGAGCCCGGGCTGGAGCGCCTGCTGATGCAGGCCCTGGGCAATGCCAGCGGCCCGGCGCTGGACCCCGGCGTGGCCGACCTGCTCACCCACAAGGCCGCCGAGGTGGCCCTGCAGCAAGAAGAGCTGGGCATGCCCGCCTGCCTGCTGGTGCCCGACCAGATCCGCAACGCCATCGCCCGCCTGGTGCGGCGCGTGGCTCCCCGCTTGCAGGTGCTCGCCCACAGCGAGATTCCTGAGACCCACACCATCCGCATCGGCCCGATCCTCAAAGGTGCATCCGCATGAACATCAAACGCTTTACCGCTCCCACCGCACGGGAGGCCCTGGCCAAGGCGCGCATGGCCTTCGGTGAAGGCACACTGATCCTGTCCAACCGCCCCACGGCGGGCGGCGTCGAGGTGGTGGCCACGGCCGAGGACGCGCTGTCGTCCCTGCACGGCGGTGCCGAGCCGGCACCCAACCGTCTGCAGGAGCGCGCCGACGACCTGGCCGCGAGCCAGCCGGTGCGCATGTCCCAGACGCAGCCCCATGCAGCCCCTGTCCCGCAGCCCGCACGCCAGCCGGCGCCCGCGGCACGCAGCACCGTGGCGCACGACACCGAGCAACTGGCCATGAGCACGCTGTCGTTCCAAGACTATGTGCGCGAGCGCATGCTGCGCCGCCGCCACGAGGCCCTGAACGGCACGAGCGCCCCCGCGCCCCTGAACGAGCGCGCCGCGCTGGAGCGCGGCCTGCCCGAGCCACGCTTCGAACCCCGCGCTGAGCGCCTGCCCGAGCCACCCGCGCCACAGCCCGTGAATGCCCCGGTGGCACGCCACAACCCATTGCGGCCCATGCATGCCGCCCTGGGCGCCGAGCAGCTCACGCCGCGCCGCGCCGAGGCGCCCGCCACAGCCGCGCCCACGCTGGCGGCCGGCCTGGGACAGCAGAACCTCATGAAGGAACTGCAGTCCATGAAGGAGCTGATCGAGGACCGTTTCAACACCCTGGCCTGGCTGGGCCAGGCCCGCCAGAACCCGATCCAGTCCACGCTGATGCTCAAGCTCATCCGTGCGGGCTATTCGCCCGCCCTCTCGCGCGCGGTGCTGGAACACCTGCCCGAGCATCTGGGCGCCCAGGACGCCGTGCGCTGGCTCATGGAAGTGCTGGAGCGCAACCTGCGCACCGACGCGCAGACGCTGCCGCTGTACGAGGAAGGCGGCATCTTCGCCATGGTGGGCGCCACCGGCGTGGGCAAGACCACCACCACCGCCAAGCTGGCCGCCTTGTGCGCGCGCATCCACGGCCCCGCCAGCGTGGGCCTGATCACGCTGGACACCTACCGCGTGGGCGCGCACGAGCAACTGCGCTCCTACGGCCGCATGCTGGGCGTGGTGGCGCACCTGGCGCACGACCGCGCGGCGCTGCAGGACCTGCTGGGCCTGCTGTCGTCCAAGAAGATGGTGCTCATCGACACCACGGGCGTGGCCCCGCGCGACCCGCGCAAGCGCGACCTGCTGGACGTGCTGGCGCTGCCCGGTGTCAAGCGCCTGCTGGTGCTCAACGCCAGCAGCCACGGCGATACGCTGGACGACGTGCTCACCGGCTTCAAGACCACCGGCTCGCAGCAGGCCATCCTGTCCAAGGTGGACGAGGCCGTGAAGCTGGGCCCCGCCATCGATGCGCTGATCCGCCACCAGATGGTGCTGCGCGGCGTGACCAACGGCCAGCGCGTGCCCGAGGACTGGGAAGCGGCCGACGCCCGCAAGCTCGTGAGCGCCTCCATGCGCACGAGCGTGAAGTCGGCCTTCGACCCCAAGGCCGCCGAGTTGAACTTCTTCTTCTCGCACGCCACGGAAACGGCCGATGAGCGGGGGATGGCCGATGTTGCTTGATACCGCTTTGCACCAGGCCGCCGGGCTGCACAGCTACACGCCGCAGCAGGACCTGCGCCTGCTGGCCGTGCTGAGCCAGCCGGGCAGCGGCCCGTGGCTGGAAATGCTGTGGCAGCTGTGCTCCAGCCTGCAGCGCCTGGGCTACCCCGTCGTGGTGCTGGACGGCACGGCGCTCGAGAGCCCGCACATGCCCGGCCTGGACCAGCTGCTGCACCCGGCTCCCTGGAACGGCGCGCAGACGCTGGCCTCCGCCACCGGCGCGTCGCTGGCCGTGGTGCCCGCGGCCCGCGGGCTGGCCCGCCTCGCGCAGCAGTCCGAACACCATGGCGCCGCCGTGCTGCAGCGCCTGCAGCCCTTGTTTCGCGCCTACGCGCTGGTGGTGCTGCATGCGCCGCCCGAGCAACTGGCGCCGCTGCTGCGCGGCAGCGCCAGCGTACCGCTGATCATGACCGGCCCCGGCGCACAAGGCATGGTGCGCAGCTACCGCCAGCTCAAGCACATGGCGCTGCACGCCGGCGTGCGCTGCACGGTGGCGTCCATCCTCGCGCCGCAGGAGCCTGTGCAGCACCGCCAGACCGCCGAGGCGCTGGACACGCTGCAGCGCAGCGCGCGCACCCACCTGGGCCTGCAGGTCCACACCACCACCGTGGCCGCGGCGCGCGCGCAGGACATCCAGCGGCTGGCCTTGCAACTGCTGGAAAACGCATGCACCATTGACGCTGCCATGCCCCTGCTGCCCCCGCACAGCCTGTGCGCCTCCCTCTCGCCCCTGGACCGGAGCCACTGACCCGATGTACACCGCGAAAGGCCAGCTCGACCGGGACGCGCTGTTCCACCAGCACGTGCCCCTGGTGCGGCGCATCGCCCACCACATGATCGCCAAGCTCCCGCCCAACGTGGAGCTGGACGACCTGATCCAGGTCGGCATGATCGGTCTGAACGACGCGCTCTCGCGCTACGAAGTCGCGCAGGGCGTGCAGTTCGAGACCTTTGCCAGCCAGCGCATCCGCGGCGCCATGCTCGACGAGCTGCGCGAGGGCGACTGGATGAGCCGCAGCTCGCGCAAGAGCCAAAAGGACATCGAGCATGCCCTGCACCGCGTGGAGCAGCGCCTGGGCCGCAGCCCCATCGAGTCCGAGATCGCCGCCGAACTGGGCATGAGCCTGGAGGACTACCAGGCCCTGCTGAGCAAGGTGCGCGGCACGCAGCTGGTGTACCTGGAAGACTTTCACCACGATGACGAGGACGAAGGCTTCCTGGACCGCCACGTGGCCGACGAGGGCGCCGATCCCATGGCCGTGCTGCGCGACCAGCGCCTGCGCGCCTCGCTGGTCGAGGCCATCAAGGCCCTGCCCGAGCGCGAGCAGTACATCATGGGCATGTACTACGAGCACGACATGAACCTGAAGGAAATCGCCGCCGTCCTGGGCGTGACCGAATCGCGCGTGTGCCAGCTGCACAGCCAGGCGATTGCGCGGTTGCGGACGAAGATGCGGGGGCACTGATTTTTTGGATGAAATAGCTGTTTTGCGCTTGCTGGACAAGCGCGGGCAGCTATTTTTTTGAGCTTGTGGTGCGGCTTTTCATGGCGCGGGCCGGGATATGCGCTCGCCGGGGCGGATCCCGGGCAACAACATCAAGCCCGAAGAACCCATCAAAAAAGATAGCTGCCAGCGCTTATCCCATAAGCCCCAGCCAGCAATTCGGGCTAAAAGTCACCCCGGTGCCCGGTAAATCCGCGCCCCCGCGGCGCCGGACGAGGGCCCATAAGTCACCCCCTCCACGGGCGGCAGCAGCGACGCCGCCTGTCGCTCGGTCAGCGCCATCACCCGCGCCAGTTGGTCGCGCACCAGCGTCAATTGCCGGCCGATGGCCTGCACCCTTTGCGTGGCGGCGGGCTCCAGCGCGCCCGCCACAGGCGCCAGGGCCTGGGCCAGTGCCATGGCAGCGCCGCGCAGCTGCACCGCAGTGTCTTCAAAAGTCTGGGGGTTGGAAGCAAGAAGCGCAGCCTGCATGTCCTGCAGCTGCGCTTCGATGGAGGTGAGGGTGTCGTCGAGTGACATGGGGTGCAAGTCTAGAGCCTGTCACCCCGGCGGGCCAGCCGGCCCAGGAGGGCGGGTCAGCCCCGCGAGTGGGACAGGGTTTCGTAGGCGTTGGCCAGCAGCTTGTCGGCCACGGCTTCGGCGTCCACGCGGAAGGTGCCTTTTTCGATGGCGGCCTTGATCGCCTTGACCTTGGCAGTGTCGAAGTCGGCCGTGGACTTGGTGGCGTCCACCCCGCGGGCAGCGGCCGACAGCGTGACGGGCACGCCTGCGGCGGCGCGCGTCGCGCCCTGGGCCGCTTCTTCAGCGGCCGGCGCAGGTGCGGCGGCCTTGGCCTGCTGCTTGTTGGCAGCGGCCTTTGACAGCGCAGTCGCAGTATCCGGGTTGTGTCCAATCTTCATCGCACTCTCCACCACCCCTGTGAGATGTGGGGCCAGTAGCCATGTTTTCGGCCGGCAGGGAGCAGACTTTAGCGCTTTGTGGTGCTTCGCGGCTCACAAAGTGGCCTCTATTGTCCCATCCTCAAGCACAGTACCCCCAATAATGCGCCCATTAGCCATGCGAACGCGCACATTCTGTCCTTGAGCGCCCGCGCTCATGGCCTGGCCCGAGGAGGTGACCGCATAACCCGGCCCCTGCACCACCACGCGCACCGCAGAGCCAGCCTTGAACAGGTCGGGGGCGCGCACCATGTTCTGGCGCAGCGCCTGGCCGGCGGACAGCGGACGGGTGGCGGTCTGCCCCACCCAGTCCTTGCGGTTGGCCACGATGGCCGCGGGTTCTGCGGCCCAGTCCACCTCGGCCTCGATGGCATCTTGCTCGCTCAGTACTGCGCCGGTGCCCACATTGCCGGCCAGCACCCAAGCGGGGCCGAAAGCCTTGACCGTGATGGGCAGGAACACGTTCCAGCGGGTGGGGCCGTCCACGCAGCGCAGGCCCAGGCGGGTGCGCCCCCACAGGCGGGCACCAGCGGGCAGATAGGGTTCCACGCGCGCGCAGGGCGCCAGGCGCAGGCGCGAATCCAGCGTGCCCACACTGACTTCCATGCGCAGCGGCAGCCCCCCAGCCTGCGCCTGGGCCAGCGCATCGTCCAGCCAGTGCTGGGTGATCGAGCCCAGCTCGGCGGTCTGATCGCCTCCCTGCTGGGCATGGGCGGGCAGCGCCAGGGCAGAGCCCAGCGCCAGCGCGCCGCCCATCAGGAAGCGAAGGCAGGCAAGGCGGGATGAGCGCAGGATAGGAAGCGGCATGACGGGACTCCAACGGGTCTGACGGCGGTCCGGCACAACGGGCCCCGGACGCCTTTTCACACCTGCCACTGTAGGCCGGCCACCGCATGCGCCAAGCGCGGAACAACGGGCCAATCCCAGCGCTCTTCGCGCTTTAGAAAAACGGGGCGATTTCCATAATCGACGCACGCCACAAGCCCCCTGGGGCCATGGCGGCCGAACCCCTTTTTTTACACGCCGAGGCCCACATGCTCGACAAGATGACCAACCGCCTGGACTTTCACGGAAGCGCCTTGCTGCTGCGCTCGGAGCGCCAGCGTGCCATCGCGAGCAACATCGCCAACGCGGACACGCCCGGCTACGTGGCGCGCGACTTCAAGTTTGCCGATGCCATGCGTGCCGTGAACGAAGCCCAGAACCCCAGCCCCCTGCGCAGCCAGAGCGTGAGCGACCCGCGCCACATCCCGCTGCCGGCAGCCGCCAGTGGCAGCTCGGACAGCACGCTGGGCTATGCCCTGCAGACCCAGCCGAGCCTGGACAACAACACCGTGGACATGGACCGCGAGCGCGCCGCGTTCGTGGACAACGCCGTGCGCTACGAGGCCACGCTGCGCTTCATCAACGGCCAGTCCAAGACCATGCTCAGCGCCATCCAGGGCCAGTAATCCCGAAAGAGAGCACCCGCCATGTCCATGTTCTCCATCTTCAACGTCTCGGGCAGCGCCATCAGCGCGCAGTCGCAGCGGCTGAACGTCGTGGCCAGCAACCTGGCCAACGTGGACGCCGTGGCCGGCCCCGACGGCCAGGCGTACAAGGCGCGCCAGGTGGTCTTCCAGACCGCGCCCATGGGGCCGGACGGCGCCGCCGGCGTGCGCGTCTCCACCATCCAGGAGAGCGACGCCCCGGGCCGGCGCGTGCACGACCCGGCCAACCCGATGGCCGATGCCGAGGGCTATGTGAACCATGCCAACGTGAACGCGGTGGAGGAGATGGTGAACATGATCTCGGCCTCGCGCTCCTACCAGAACAACGTCGAGGTCATGAACACGGCCAAGTCGCTGCTGCTCAAGACCCTGCAGATGGGCCAATAAACCCTGGAGAACTTCATGTCCATTTCCCCCATAGACACGAGTGCCCTCGACGCGGGCGCCACCACCACCTCCAAGGCCCGTGATTCGTCCACCGATGCGAGTGCGATGCAGGATCGCTTCCTCAAGCTGCTCGTGGCCCAGCTGAACAACCAGGATCCGATGAACCCCCTGGACAACGCGCAGATGACCACGCAGATGGCCCAGATCAATACGGTGACGGGCCTGCAGACGCTGAACCTGACCATGCAGACCATGGCCGAGCAGTTCTCCACCATGCAGCAGATCCAGGGCATCTCCATGATCGGCCGCTCGGTACTCGCCGAGGGCGACCGCATGAGCGTCACCGACGGCGTGGGCAAGGGCTACTTCGATCTGGCGGGCGCCGCCCAGGACGTCAACGTGGAGATCGTCACCCCCGGCGGCGTGTTGGTGGATACGGTGGCGCTGGGCGCGCAGAACCAGGGCCGTGGCAGCTTCGAGTGGGACGCCGGCAAGTACAGCGGCGCGACCGGCGACCTGCGCTTTCGCGTGAAGGCCACCTCGGGCCAGGCGGCCGTCGCGGCCACACCGCTGATGCAGTCGCAGGTGGTGGCCACGGGCTCCAAGGCGGGCGCGCTGACCCTCACGCTGGACAACGGCAACACCGTCAACTACGCCAACGTCCGCGGCGTGCTCTGACACGCCCCGCATCTCCACACAACGCCACCTACCGCACACCAGGAGCACACCATGGGTTTCCAGCAAGGCCTCGCCGGCCTCAACGCATCGGCCAAGAACCTCGACGTGATCGGCCACAACATCTCCAACGGCAGCACCGTGGGTTTCAAGGCCTCACGCACGGAATTCTCCGAAATGGTGGCCTCCGCCATCGGCACCTCAGGCGGCACCAACGCCGGCATTGGCGTGCAGGTGGGCGCCGTGGCACAGCAGTTCACGCAGGGCAACATCACGGTCACGGGCAACAACATGGACGTGGCCATCAACGGCAATGGGTTCTTCCGCCTCCAGTCGCCCGACAACTCGATTGCTTACACGCGTGCTGGCAATTTCAAGCTCGACAACCAGGGCTACCTGATCACCAACAGCAACGACAGGGTCACGGGCTACGCCATCGACCCCACGACAGGCAAGCGCACCTCGACCACGCCCGTGCCACTGGTTTTCCCCACCTCCGCCCCGATTCCGGCCAAGGCCACCACGGCCATCAAGGCGGAATTCAACCTCGACGCACGCGCAGCCAACGCGGCGGGCGACCCCAAGGCCACTCCGCCCGTGCCGGACACCCCGCGCACGACCAACGGCACATCGCTCAACGTGTACGACAGCCAGGGGGTGGCCACGCCGCTGAATCTGTATTTTGAAAAAAATGGCGCCAACACCTGGGACATCTATAACCAGTTGGATAACCCAAAGACCAATCCGCCCACGATTCCACCCGTTGCGGGGCGCATGATTTTTGACGAGAACGGTGGCATTGCTGCGACCTTGATGCCCGACCCGCTGAAGACCGGTGGAACAGACCCAAACAACTACCCAACGACTTTTACCTATCGCTTCTACGGGGAAGACGCCAAGGGCGTCAAAGCCATCCGGGAAACTACTCTGACTGTCAGCAGCCCAACCGAGGCCTGGGATTTCACTTATGCCCCTGCACCAGCACCCGCCAATACCGTCACATCCGCACGACTCAAGAGCGACATCTTTAAATACGAGGCCAAAAACTACACCAATCCCAAGGTAGGAAGTTTCACCCCCCCCCTGAACACCGCACCCGCTGCAAGCCCACAGTCCTACGACTTGAAGCTATCGGTAAACCCCAGCCCTGCCAACCCCAACAGCCCCCCTGTCGCGGGCGGCAACCCTGCACCGACCGCCTTCCCGGTCACGCTGGATCTCAATCGCGTGACCCAGTTCGGCACCAAGTTCGCCGTTTCCGACCTCACGCAGGATGGCTACACGGCCGGTCAGATCACGGGCATCAACATCGGCGCCGACGGCACGATCATGACCAGCTACTCCAACGGCGTGACACGCGCAGAAAGCCAGATCGCGCTGGCAAGCTTCCGCAACACCCAGGGCCTGGCGCCGGTGGGCGGCGGCAACTGGATCGAAACCTACGAATCCGGTCAGCCGGTCATGGGCACGCCCACCGAAGGCAACTTCGGCGCCCTGCGCGCGGGCGCGCTGGAGGACTCCAACGTGGATCTGACCGCCGAGCTGGTGAACATGATGACCGCCCAGCGCGCCTACCAGGCCAACGCCCAGACCATCAAGACGATGGATCAGGTGATATCCACTCTCGTCAACCTGCGCTGACGCACGCTAAAGTCGAGGCCACGCCATGGATCGCCTGATCTACACCAGCATGACCGGCGCCAGCGCCGCCGCGCAGCGGCAGGCGGTGCTGGCCAACAACCTGGCCAACGTTTCCACCAACGGCTTTCGCGCCGAGATGTCCAACTTCCGCTCGGTGCCGCTGCAAGGCGGCGGCTCCACGACGCGCGTGTTCGCGCTGGAGGCCACCTCGGGCCATGTGGACACCCCCGGCCCCGCGCAGACCACGGGCCGTCCGCTGGACGCCATGGCCGTGGGCAATGCCTGGTTCGCCGTGCAGGGTCTGGACGGCGTGGAAACCTACACGCGCGCCGGGTCCTTTCAGGTCACTGCCGCCGGCCAGCTGGTCACCAGCACCGGCATGGCCGTGCTCTCGGACGGCGGCGCACCCATCGACGTGCCCCCTAATGCCGAAGTGACGCTGGGCGCCGACGGCACCATCACCGCCCGCCTGGCGGGCGAAGTACCCCAGCCCGTGGCCCGCCTGAAACTGGCCACGCCCGCGGCGGACAACCCGCTCAAGCGCGGCGACGACGGGCTGTTCCGCACGGCCGGCGGCGACCCGCTGCCCGCCGACCCCAACGCGCGCCTGCGCTCGGGCGTGCTGGAGGGATCCAACGTGAACCCGGTGGAATGCATGGTCGGCATGATCGCCGCCGCCCGCCAGTTTGAACAACAAATGCGCCTGCTGCAGACCGCCGAGAGCGACGACAAGAGCGCAGGCCAGCTGCTGAGCCTCAACGGCTAACCCTGAAGGACTACCGCCATGATGAATTCGCTGTGGATCGCCAAGACCGGCATGACCGCCCAGCAGACCCAGCTGGACGTGATCTCGCACAACCTCGCCAACGTGTCCACCACGGGCTTCAAGCGCAACAACGCGGTGTTCGAGGACCTGATCTACCAAAACCTGCGCCAGGTCGGCAGCCAGACCACCGAGGAGAACCAGTTGCCCACGGGCCTGCACCTGGGCCTGGGCGTGAACGTGGTCGCCACCAGCCGCAACTTCACGCAGGGCAGCCTGCAGCAATCGGGCAACAGCCTGGACGTGGCCATCGACGGCAACGGCTTCTTTGAGGTCCAGTTGCCCGACGGCACCACCGGCTACACGCGCGACGGCGCGTTCAAGCTCGACTCGCAGGGCCGCGTGGTCACCTCCAGCGGTCTGCCCGTGGCGCCCGGCATCACCGTGCCGGCGGACGCCAAGAGCATCAGCATCAGCGAGCGCGGCATGGTAAGCGTGACCGTGGCGGGCAACCCCAACCCCCAGCAGATCGGCCAGCTGGGCATGTCCAGCTTCATCAACTCCGCAGGCCTGGAGCCCGTGGGACAGAACCTGTACCGCGAGTCCGCCGCCTCCGGCGCGCCGCAGCAGGCCGAGCCGGGCACCAACGGCCTGGGCATCATCAAGCAGGGCTTCCTGGAGAACTCCAACGTCAACGTGGTGGAGGAACTGGTCACCATGATCCAGACCCAGCGCGCCTACGAGATGAATTCCAAGGCTATCCAGACGTCCGACCAGATGCTGGCCAAGCTGTCGCAGCTGTGAGCCGCACGACAAGGAACCCTGCCATGACCACCTCCCTCCTGCGCCTTCTGGCAGCGGCCACCGCTGCCGCGCTGGCCGCCGGCTGCGCCAGCATCAACCCGCCCCCGCCGGTGGACGTGCTGCCCACCACACCGCCCCCGATCGCCGCCCTGCCGCGCCCCGCCGGCCCGGCCTCGGGAAGCCTGTTCCATGCCGCCAGCTACCGGCCTGCTTTCGAGGATCAACGCGCGCGCCTGGTGGGCGACATGGTCACCATCGAGATCCTGGAGAGCATCGACGCCAAGCAGGACACCAAGTCCAACGTCAACCGCAACGGCGACACCAAGGGCAGCATCACGGCGCTGCCGCTGCTGGCCCCTTCCACGGTGGGCAAGCTGGCCGCGCGATCGGGCCTGGGCGCAGGCTACGAGAACACCTTCAACGGCAGCGGCAACACCGCCAGCAAGAACGAGTTCAAGAGCAACATCACCACCCTCGTCACCGAAGTGCTGCCCAACGGGCACCTGGTCATCACCGGCGAGAAGCAGGTGGGCGTGAACCGCAGCGTGGATGTGCTGCGCTTCTCGGGCATCGTCGATCCCCGCCACCTGCGCCGCGGCCAGCCCGGCCATCCGGGCAGCGTGATCGACTCGCGCTACGTGGCCAATGTGCGCGTGATCTCGCGCGGCCTGGGCGAGCAGGCCGAGGCCCAGGCCATGGGCTGGCTGGCGCGCGCGTTCAACACCATCAGCCCGTTCTAAATGACGCTGCAACGCTTGTGGGCAGGTGCCCTGCGCGCGGCCGCGCTGGTGGCAGCACTGGCCTGCGCTCCGGCGGGCGCGCAGGACTTCCGCGACCCGGTGGACCAGCCCTTCACCGTGTGGCCCAACATCCCGGTGATCCGCGCCTCCGACCTGGGCGACTACGGCCAGGACCGCCAGATCATTGCCGACCTGCATGCCGACAAGACCGACCCCGCCAAGGTGGCCGCCGCGCTGCAAGCGGTGGACGGCCTGCAGGCCCACCACGAGCGCGCGGCCCTGGCCGAGCTGGGGCGCAGCCTCAACGTACAGCTGATCGCCGAGCTGGACCGGCAGGCGCGGCGCATCAACACGCGCAACCCCAAACTGCGCTTCGACTTCGCCGACATCACCCCCGAGCAGCTGCAGCGCCCCTCCGCACGGGACGACCTTCCCAGCCGCGTGGGCCGCATCACGCTGGCCGCCTACATCACCTACACGCGGCTGGACGGCGCGCTGGTGCAGGCCACGGCCACGCTGGTCAAGCTGCGCAGCGGTGCGTCGCAGAGCTTCACCGCCACGGCGCCCGCGCCGCTATTGGCCGAGGCGCTGGCGCGCGACCTGTTCGACTACTTCCAGGGCACACGCTTCACGGCCCACCAGAACCCGCTGGGCAGCGCGCAGTGGCTCACGGCCGCGCCGGGCCATGCCGACCGGCTGGTGTCGCGCGACGCGGCCTTGCGCTACTGCCAGTCGCAGAACGCCGCCCTGCCCACGGCGGCAGAACTGGAAACCGCCGAGGCCGCGGGCTTCTACGGCGGCGGCGTGGCCCTGCAGCCGGCTGGCGTGTACCACGTGCAGGCGGGCCTGTACGACACGGCGCTTGCGCACGACGGCGCGGGCCGCGCGCGGCCCAACCACCTGGCCAGCGTGCCCAACGGCTACTACTACTGCATCCGCCATGCCGCAGCGCCCGCCAGGGCCGCGCGCACGCGCAAGTAAACTATTATTTTTATAGCTACTAGCGCTTGATGGTAAAGCGCTGGAGGCCAATTTTGCTATCAGCGCTGCGCCACCGGCAAGCCACGCCACACCCGCCGCCCCAGCGCCGATAAACGCCCCAAAAGCCCCCGCTTTTCCGCGCATTGCCCTAAGGCCCGGCTGCCCACAATCGGGGGCATGAAAGCCTTGCCCTACTCCCGCATCGTCCATTGCCTGGTGGCCCTGGCCACCGCCCTGGGCCTGGCCGCGCCCGCGCAGGCCGTGCGCCTGAAGGAAATCGCGGCCGTGCAGGGCGTGCGCAGCAACCAGTTGTCCGGCTACGGCCTGGTGGTGGGTCTGGACGGCACGGGCGACCAGTCCACGCAGATGCCGTTCACCGCGCAGGCCATGTCCAACTACCTGCAGCAGGCGGGCATCAGCCTGCCGCCGGGCACCACGGCGCCGCAGCTCAAGAACGTGGCCACGGTGGTGATCACGGCGCAGTTGCCCGCCTTCGCCCAGCCGGGGCAGATGATCGACGTGGCGGTGTCCTCCATCGGCAACGCCAAGTCGCTCAAGGGCGGCACGCTGATCGCCACGCCGCTGCGCGGCGCGGACGGCGAGATCTACGCCCTGGCGCAGGGCAACGTGGTGGTGGGCGGGGCGGGCGCATCGGCCGGCGGCAGCAAGGTGCAGATCAACCACCTGAGCGCCGGACGCATCCCCGACGGCGCCCAGGTCGAGCGCGCCGTGCCCACGCCGCTGCACGACAGCGACACCATCACCCTGGGCCTGAATGCCTCGGACTTCCAGGCCGCGCGCAAGGTGGCGCTGGCCATCAACGCCCGCTCGGGCCCGGACACCGCCGTGGCGCTGGACGGGCGCACCGTGCAGGTGCGCGCGCCGCAGGACCCCGGCGCGCGGGTGAATTTCATCGCCGAGCTGGAGGAGTTGCAACTGCCCGACTCCACGCCCGCGGCCAAGGTGGTCATCAACGCGCGCACCGGCTCCATCGTGCTCAACCAGGCGGTGACGCTGGGCCCCTGCGCCATCGCGCACGGCAACCTGTCCATCACCATCAGCACCACGCCAGTCATCAGCCAGCCCAGCCCGCTGTCGCGCGGCGTGACCGTGGTGGCGCAAAAGAGCGACATCGCCATCCAGCAGGACGGCGGCAAGGTGATGCAGGTGCCCGCCTCGCCGCAGCTGGCCGACGTGGTGCGCGCGCTCAACACGCTGGGCGCCACACCGCAGGACCTGCTGGCCATCCTGCAGGCCATCAAGGCCGCAGGCGCTCTCAACGCCGAGCTGGAGGTGATCTGATGCCGCTCCTGCGTACCCTTCCCCGCGGCGGCGCCGCTTCCATCCAAGGCCCATGCCGCGTGCGGCGCGGCGGGAGGTGGACATGAGCCTTTCGCTCCCCAATGCAGGCGCAACGTCCGCACGCCAGGCGCTGGCCGTGGACGGCCGCGCACTCAACAGCCTCAAGGCGCAAGCCAGCCAGGGCGACGCCCAGGCCACCAAGGACGCCACGCTGGAGGCGGCCAAGCAGCTCGAATCCCTGTTCATGCGCGAGCTCATCAAGAGCATGCGCGAGGCCACCATGAAGTCCGGCCTGCTGGAGGGCGCCGAGGGCAACCTGGCCAGCGACCTGTTCGACCAGCAGCTGTCGGTGCAGATGGCGGGTCAGCCCGGCGGGCTGGCCGAGGCCATCCAGCGCCAGCTCTCGCGCCAGTTGGGCGGCGACGGCCAGACCACGCTGGTGCCGGGCTCCACGCTGAGCATGGACGTCGCGCTGCGCAAGGCCGCGCCTGCCGACAATCCGCGTGCCGCGTCGCCCAAGGGACGTGACGACTTCGTGCAGCACCACCGCGCCGCGGCCGAGCGCGTGGCGCGCAGCAGCGGCATCCCCGCCAGCTTCATGCTGGGCCAGGCCGGGCACGAGACGGGCTGGGGCAAGGGCGAGATCCGCCACAAGGACGGCAGCAACTCCTTCAACCTGTTCGGCATCAAGGCCGGCAAGGGCTGGACCGGCAAGGTGGCCGAGGTGACCACCACCGAATACATCAATGGCGCGCCGCGCAAGGTGGTCGCCAAGTTCCGCGCCTACGACTCGTTCGAGGAGTCGTTCCGCGACTACGCACGCCTGATCAACGACAACCCGCGCTACGAAAAGGCGCGCGAGAAGACCCATTCCGCCGTCGCCTACGCCACGGAGCTGCAGAAGGCCGGCTACGCCACCGATCCGCAATACGCCGCCAAGCTCAGCCGCGCCATCCAGAGCACGCTGGGCGTGGCGCGCACCCCCAGCGCGCCCGTGCTGGCCCAGGCATCCGGCACGCAGGCCTGAACCCATAAGAACCAACGCACTGAACCATGAGTCTTCTGAACGTCGGCGCCCGCGCCCTCCTCGCCAACCAGGTCGCCTTGCAGACCACCGGGCACAACATCGCCAACGTCAGCACGGCCGGCTACTCACGCCAGAACGTGGCCATGGAGACGGTGCAGGGCCAGTTCACCGGCTCGGGCTACATCGGCAACGGCGTGCAGGTGGCCACCATCCTGCGCAACCACAGCGAGCTGCTGACGCGCCAGGCCGCGGCCGCACAGGCGGTGCAGGCGGGCGACACGGTGCGCGCCGAGCGCCTGGGGCAGCTGCAGGACGTGTTCCAAGGGGGCACCAGCGGCCTGGGCGCCGCCATCACCGACATGCTGAACTCGCTGGCCGACGTGGTGTCCTCGCCGACCGACATCACGGCGCGCACCGTCACGCTCACGCGCATGGACGAGATGGCCGCGCGCATGCGCAGCAGTGCGGAGCAGCTGCACGAGATCGCCTATTCGGTCAATGAACAGTTGCAGAACGACGCCACGCGCATCAATTCGCTGGCCAAGAGCATCGCCGACGTGAACGAGCAGATCGCCCGCGTGAAGGGCAACGGCCAGACTCCCAACGACCTGCTGGACAAGCGCGACCAGCTAATCCGCGAACTCAACCAGTTCATCCAGACCACGCAGATCCCAGCCGACGATGGCACGGTGGGCGTGTTCGTGGGCGGCAGCCAGGCGCTGGTGCTGGGCGACAAGGCCAGCGAGGTGCTGGTGGCGGAATCCCAGCAGTTCCCGGGGAGCCAGCTCACGCAGCTGTTCTTCAAGCCCGCGGGCGGCGCGCCCGTGGAGTTGAACGAGGGCATGCTGGGCGGCGGCGAAGTGGCCGGCCTGCTGCGCTTTGCCAACCAGGACCTGGCCGAGGGCCGCAACCTGCTGGGGCGCATGGCGCTGGCCATCGGCCGGACGATGAACTACCAACAGGGCATGGGCCTGACACTGGACGGACAGGCCGGCAAGCCACTGTTCTCCGAACCCGATAAGGCGCCGGGCTATACCAGCGGAACGGCACAAGGATTCATCGATTTTCAAACGCCTTTGGGCACTTCCGAGTTCGCCGCATCGGACTACGAGGTGCGGTTTACGGGGGGGCCCACTCCCACTGGCGAGGTTCCAGGGCAAATCATTCGGCTATCCGACGGCAAGACCATCAACGTAGCGAATCTGATGGCCTCAGCGGGCACACAAATGGACGGGCTAACCTTCAAGTTCAGCACCGCGGGCGCCGTCAACGAGCGCGTGCTATTCAAGCCCTTTGCCAGCGCCGCGGCCAACATACAGGCACTGGTGTACTCGCCGCGCGAGCTGGCTGCGGCAAACCCCATCAGTTCGGCCATGGGCACCTCCAACGCGGGCTCGCTGCAACTGGCGGAACTGAAGGCCACTGGCCAGCATTGGGATGCGACTGCAGGCAAGGTGGTTGCCACTGGCGTGCTCAATCTCCCACCCGCTGGAGGGGTGCAGCTCACGTACCGCGACGCGCCACCCTCAGGATTTGTCATCACGGGTACCAATGACCAGCCGCTGAACCTTCCTCCGCCAGCACCCTACACCCCGGGTACGACCGTCGTTCCCTATGTGCCAGGAGAGCCGATTCGGATCGACGGCTGGTCCATCACTCTGCAGGGCACCCCCAAGGACGGGGACACGGTAACCGTTGGGGATGCCAAGCTCAGTGGCGACTGGTACACCCGCAACGCCGGCAACGCATCGGCCCTCATGGCGCTGCGCGACGTGAAGATGTTCGACGAGTCCACGCTGTCCGACGGCTACGCCGGGCTGATGGCCCAGGTGGGCACGCGCACGCAGAGCGCCCAGTACGCGGCCAAGCTCTCGGACTCCATCGCCAGCAATCTGGAAGCCAGCCGCACGGCCGTCTCCGGTGTGAACCTGGACGAGGAGGCCGCGCGGCTCATCCAATACCAGCAGGCCTACCAGGCCTCGGCCAAGATGCTGCAGATCGCGCAGAACATTTTCGACAACCTGATCCAGTCCATGGGCCGCTGAAAGGAACCGCCATGAGCAGCTCTTTCTATCGCGTCAGCACCGCCAACATGTACGACGCCACGCTGCGCAACCTGAGCGCGCGGCAAAAGACCCTGGTGGACCTGCAGGAGAACCTCACCGCGGGCAAGCGCGTGGTGCGGCCCAGCGACGACCCCGTGGCCGCCGCACAGGCCGAGCGTGCGCTCACGCGCATCAGCCGCATCCAGACCGAGCAACGCGCGCTGGACGTGCAGCGCAACGCCATCGCCCAGGCCGAATCCACCCTGGGCGACGCCGTGGGCCTGGTGCAGGAGATTCGCCAGCTGGTCGTGGCCGCCGGTGGCGGCGCGCTCAAGCCCGAGGACCGCAAGACCTACGCCAACCAGATCCAGAGCCTGCGCGAGCAGCTCACGCAGGTGATCAACCGCAAGGACACCAACGGCGTGCCGCTGCTGGGCGCGCTGGGCAGTGCGCTGGAGCCCTTCACCGGCCCGCTGCTGAGCAACCCCGACTACCTGTTCGCCGGCCTGCCCGGCCAGGCGGCCAGCGGCGGCACGTCGATTCCCACCACCGTGGACGGGCACGCGGCACTGATGTTCGACCCTCAGCGCGACGGCATCTACAACGCCGCCATTTCCAGCGCCGACCCGGCCTACCCCCAGGACGGGCGCCGCTTCGCCACCGACGCCGTGCGGGTCACCAACGCTCACCTGCTGCAGCAGCCCGCGCCGACCGTGCCGCCCGCGCCCCCGGCCACCCCCTATACCTATACCGTCGCCTTCACCGGCGTGACGCTGAATAAGAACCCCGACGGCACCTACGACGGCACCTACGACGCGACCTACGAGATCAATAGCACCAACCCCAACTTCCCCGCCCCGCTTCCCCAGCATACCGTCAAGGGGCTGAAGGCCGACCAGCTAACCATCATCCCCATCAGCATCGACGCCCCCGGCGGCGCCACGCTCAAGTTCAACATCAGCGCCACGCCCACCAAGGACCCGGTCAAACTCCCGCCGAACAACCTGGTGTTCTCCCCTGCGCCGGGCGACACCGTGACGCTCTCCGCCAGCCCCGGCATCGCCAGCGCCATCGACAGCGCCATCCGCGACATCGGCGGCGCGGCCAACAACAACGCCGCCGCCCAGGCCGTCGGCCAGGCCCTGGCCAACATCGACGCCGGCATGGAACGCCTGCACAACATGCGCGGCTATGCGGGCGAGCTGCTCAACCGCGCCGACCGCATCACCGGCGACCAGGACAAGCGCTCGATCCAGCTCGAAGCCGACCGCTCGCGCGCGGAGGACCTCGACATGGTGCAGGGTATCTCGGACTTCCAGAACGCCAGCGTGGGCTACGAGGCCGCGCTCAAGTCCTACGCGCAGGTGCAGCGCCTGTCGCTCTTCAATTTCATCAGCTGACGCCGCGCACGCAGGGTTTCGCCACGTGCGCGCCCGCGCGACTGGCGTGACAATGGCCCGCATCCCGCTCTGACCACACTTCTACCCCATGGTCCAATCCGTTCTTGGCAGCCTGGTGCTGGGCTACCGGCCCCTCTGGAATGCCGCGCGCCGGCTGGCCGGCATCCAGCTGTACGTTCACAGCGAGGGCGCCACCCTGGTGGATGCGCCGCACCTGCTGCGCACCATCCAGGAACTGTGGACCTCCAGCTCGCCGCCGCTGCTGCTGTCCGCTCGCTCGCAGCAGCTGCTGGTGGACCTGCTGGAGCACGCCCCTCGCGGCGCGCCCTGGATCGAAGTGCCCCAGGCCTGGCTGGACGTGCCCGCGATCCGCGAGCGCGCGCGCCAGGCCCACGCCCGCGGCCTGCGCCTGGTGTGGCGCGGCGAGCTGGACCACCTGCCCGACGCCGACACCGCGCGGCTGTTCGACAACAGCCTGCTGCACCTGTCCAGCAGCGATGCCGTGCAGGCCCTGCAGGCCGCCGCTGCGGGGCGCAGCGATGCCAGCCCCCGTGCCGCCGGCCAGCGCAGTCCGCTGATCGCCGGACAGGTGTATGACAACGTGGCCAGCCGCGCGCTGCTCACGCACTGCCTGGACGAAGGCGGCGCGCTGGCCGTGGCCGGCTGGCCCGTGGAGGACGTGCTCTACAGCCTGCGCCATCGCCAGCCCCAGCCCGCGCACGAGGTGGTGCTCAAGCTCATGAAGGCCATCGACGACGAGCAGTCCATCGACCGCTTCGAGCAGATCCTGGGCGAGGATCCGCTGCTGGCCTACCGCTTCATGGTCTACACCAACTCCGCTGCGCTCGGCCTGTCCACCGGCGTGGATTCGCTGCGCCGCGGTCTGGTGATGATGGGCTACGGCTCGCTGGGGCGCTGGCTGGCCGACCAGTTGCCGCACGCTGCCACCGAACCCGATCTGCGCCCCATCCGCGCCAGCATGGTGCTGCGCGCGCGCCTGACCGAGCACCTGCTGGACGCTGGCGTGGGCAAAGACCTGCGCCGCGAGGTGTACCTGAGCGGACTGTTCTCGCAGCTGGACGAGGTGCTGCGCGAGCCTCTGGGCACCATCCTGCGCCGCGTGCCGCTGTCCGAGCGGGTGTACGACGCCGCAGTGCTGCGCACCGGCCCCTACGCCCCCAGCCTGGAGATGGCCTGCGCGCTGGAGAGCGACGACGCGGGCGCCATCCGGCAGCTGTGCGAGACGCATGAGCTGGAGCTGGAATACGTCAACCGCGCGCTGCTGCGCGTGCTGTCCGAGCTGGTGGTGGAGCGCCCGCACGCGCACTGATGGCGACTCACGGCCCGTGGTGTTTTTGGGCCGTAGCGCACAATCCAGGCGCGCAGACCACTATCAAATCATGAGCAAATCCGGCCCTTCAAGCACCGGCGCCTCCCGCGCCCACGCAGCCACCAGCCGCGGCGCCTTCTCCTCCAGCCTGGGCGTGCTCGCCGCCACGCTGGGTTCCGCCGTCGGGCTGGGCAACATCTGGAAGTTCCCCTCGCTCACCGGGGCCAACGGCGGCGCGGGCTTTCTGCTGATCTACCTGCTCTCGACGCTGTTCATCGGCCTGCCGCTCATGGTGGCCGAGATCGCCATCGGCCGCCAGGCGCGCGCCAATCCCATCTCTGCGCTGCGCCAGTTGCAGCCCCGCGGCGCGCCGTGGTGGCTGATCGGCGTGGCAGGCATGGCGGCGGCGTTCCTGATCATGGCGTTCTATTCCGAGGTCGTCGCCTGGGTGTTCGCCTACGTGGCCAAGGCCCTGTCGGGCAGCCTGCTGTCCAGCGACCCGGTGCAGACGCAGGCCAGCTTCGACGCCCTGGTGCGGGACCCGGTGCAGGCGCTGCTGTGGCAGTGGGTGGTGCTGGCCTTCATCGGCGGCATCCTGCTGCTGGGCGTCACCCGCGGCATCGAGGCGCCACCAAACGGCTGATGCCGCTGCTGTTCCTGCTGCTGGTGCTGCTGGGCGGCTACAGCCTGACGCTGCCCGGCGCGGGCCAGGCGCTGTCGTTCCTGTTCGCGCCCGAGTGGCACAAGATCACGCCCGCGGTGGTGCTGACCGCCATGGGCCTGGCGTTCTTCAAGCTGTCCATCGGCATGGGCACGATGATGACCTACGGCAGCTACTTCACCGCCGAGCAGAACATCCCGGCCACCGCCACGCGCGTGATGCTGGCCGACCTGTCGGTGTCGCTGCTGGCGGGCATGGCGATCTTCCCCGCGGTGTTCAGCTTCGGCTTCCAGCCGTCGGCGGGGCCATCCCTGGTGTTCATCACGATCCCCGCGGTGTTCGCGCAGATGCCGGGTGGCTCGGTGCTGCTGGCGGCGTTCTTCCTCCTCACCGCCATCGCCGCGACCGGCGCCATGCTCTCCCTGATGGAGGTGCCGGTCGTCATCCTGCACGAGCGCTGGGGCCTGAGCCGGCCCCGGGCCACGCTGCTCACGCTGCTGATCCTGGGGCTGCTGGGCGCGGGCTGCGCCCTGAGCCAGAGCACGCTGGCCGCCTTCCAGCCGGGCGGGCGCACCCTGTTCGACTGGGCGGACTACCTCTCGTCCAACCTGCTGCTGCCCGCGGGGGGCATCGCCATCGCGCTCTTCGTCGGCTGGGCCTGGGGCGAGCGCGCATTCGCGGCGCAACTCTCCAACCACGGGCAGTTGGGCAACCAGGGGCTGGCCCGCGTCGTGAGCCTGCTGCTGCGCTGGGTCACGCCGGTGCTGATCCTGCTGGTCATGCTCGCGGGGCTGGGGGTGTTCTCCGGCGCGTGACGGCGCGGCACCCCGGCGTTTTGAGCAAAAACACCGCGCAACCCTTTCCTGGACAGCGCAAGCAGCTAGTTTTTTCATAGCGCACTCCATCCATGGCGCCGGCATGGCCTTTGCGCCGTGCGTGGTGCAGGACGCATGATGGCCGGCTCTTCCATAGCCGCCAGCCCACAGGAGAACTCCATGCACGACGCCCCGCCCGCCACCCCCCTGTGCCGCCTGCTGGGCTGCCGCCTGCCGCTGGTGCTCGCGGGCATGGGCGGCGTGTCGCGCAGCGAACTGGTGGCTGCGGTGACCGAGGCCGGCGGGTTCGGCTTCCTGGGCATGGTGCGCGAGCCGCTGGCGCTGATCGAGCGCGAGGTGGCGCAGGTGCGCCAGCGCACGGCCTTGCCCTTCGGCGTGAACCTGATCCCCGCGGCCACGCCCGCGCCCCTGCTGCGCGCGCAGGTGGACCTGCTCATCGCGCTGCAGGTGCCCGTGGTCAGCCTGTTCTGGGACGTGGATGCCGGCGTGATCGCGCGGCTGCGCGCAGCGGGCATCACCGTGGTGCACCAGATCGGCTCCGCCGCCGAGGCGCTGCAGGCGCAAGAGGCGGGCGCGCAGGCGCTCATCGCGCAGGGCGTGGAGGCCGGCGGCCATGTGCGCGGGCGCCAGCCGCTGGCCGAGCTGTTGTCCGAGGTACTGGCGATGGCCAGCGTCCCCGTGGCCGCCGCGGGCGGCCTGGCCGATGGGCAGGGTGTGGCGCGCGTACTGGCCCAGGGCGCGCAGGCCGCGGTGCTGGGGACCGCCTTGATGGCCACGCACGAGTCCTTCGCCCACGACGCGCACAAGCAGCGGCTGGTGGCCGCGCAGGCCGGCGACACCGTGCTGACCGAGGACTTCCACATCAACTGGCCGCCCCACGCCGCGGTGCGTGTGCTGGCCAACAGCGTCACGCGGCGCGAGCGCGGCGACCCGTTCCCCGCCACAAGCGACATCCCACGCACGGTGATCGGCGACGAGGAAGGCCGGCCCATCTACCTGTTCAGCACCGACTCGCCGCTGCGCTCCATGACCGGCGACTTCGAGGCCATGGCGCTGTACGCCGGCCAGGGTGTGGGGCGCATCACGGCCATCGAACCCGCGGGCGAGCGGCTGCGCCGCATCGCCGCGGAGGCCACCGCACACCTGCGGCTGCTGAACGACACGCCCGTGGCCGTGGCGTCCCCCGTGTGCTACGCGGGGGATGCGGAGCGCGAGCGCCACGCCCCACTCATCGCGCGGCTGGACGAGCTGCTGGAGGCCGAGCGCGCCGGCGCGCGCGTGGCGCTGCGCAGCCGCACCGAAACCGAGGACGAAGCGCTGCGCGCGCTGATCGACGCCATCCACCGCGACGAAGTGAAGTGGTGCGGCATGCTGATGCGCGCCATCCGCACGCTAGAGGGCACGCCCGGCAGCCGCACGGGCGACTTCTACGACAAGGCCATGGCCGTGCCCGACCTGCGCGAGCGCCTGGCCTTCCTCAACCGCGGCCAGGGCTGGGTGGCCAAGAAGCTGCGTGAACTGCTGCCGCTGGTGGACGATGCGGGCATCCGCGCCGGGCTGCAAGAGATGCTGCAGGCACACGTGGACAACCTGGACAAGGTGAACACCGCCTTGGGGCTCACGCCGCCGCGGCGTTGACGCCAGCGCTACGTAAAAGAGAGCTGCTTGCGCTTGCCCATCAAGCGCTTCAGCCCGATTGGACCACTCTCTTCCACGTGCGCCAGAACGCCGGGTCCTGCGTGGTGCAGAAGTTGATGCGCATCAGCGTGCAGGGGCGGCGCGTGGCGTGGAACAGCGCGCCGGGCGCGATGAGGTAGCCCTCGTCCAGCATGCGCTGGGCCAGCATGTCGGTGTCCACGCCGGTTTCCACCCAACCGAACATGCCCGCGGGCTCGGCGGCAAAGCTGCAGCCCGCCTCCAGCGCCAGTTGCACGCTGCGCGCGCGGGCCTGCGCCAGGCGCAGCCGCATGCGGTCGGCATGGCGGCGTAGCTGGCCCTGCTCGATGCACAGCGCGAGGGCCTTTTCCAGCAGCGAGGGCGTGGTCAGCGTGGACAGCAGCTTGGTGTCCAGCAGCCGCTCCACCAGGTCGGGCGGCGCGGCCAGGTAGCCCACGCGCCAGTTGGGCGCCAAGATCTTGGCGAAGCCGCTCACGTAGATGGTGCGGCGCAGCCCGTCCAGCGCCGTCAGGCGCGTGGCGTGGTCGGCGGCGATGTGGCCGTAGGTGTCGTCCTCGACCACGTGGAAGTTGTGCTGCTGCGCCAGCTGCAGCACCTGGTGCGCGCTGCCCGGCGACAGGCTGTAGCCCGTGGGGTTGTGCAGCACGCTCACGCTCACGAACAGCTTGGGCGCATGCAGCTCGCAGTAGCGCGCCATGACGGCGAGGTCCGGCCCCTCGGGGCCGCGCGGCACGGGCAGCACGCGCATTCCCAGCGCGTCCAGGCGCGCGAACTCCACCGACCAGCCGGGCTCCTCCACCATCACCGGGTCGCCCGCCTTGAGCAGCGTGCGGCTCACGATGTCCAGCGCCTGCGTGGCGCCCACGGTGGTCATGATCTGATCGGGCTGGGCGTGGATGTTGATGTCGGCCATGCGCCGCGCCAGCGCCTCGCGCAGCGCGGGCTCGCCCATGGGCTCGCCGTAGCTCAGGGAGCCGTCGCGCAGCGCGCTGCTGCCGGTGATCTTGCGCACCGCGGCGCCCATGAAGCGCGCCTCGTCCAGCCAGCCGATGGGCAGCACGCCCGCACCGGGCTGGGGCTTGCTCGACGCCTGGTGGAACATGCCGCGGATCAGCGCCGTGGCGTTGATGTGCGAGCCCGACAGGCGCATGCCGACACCGGTCAGCGGCGACACATTTTTTGCTCCTTTTGTAGGAGCTGTCAGCGCTTGCCCATCGGGCGTCGGAGCTTGTTTTTGCACAAAATCGCGCACGAAGAAACCACGCTGGCGCCGGGCCTCCACCAGCCCCTGGGCCAGTAGCTTGTCGTAGGCTGCCACCACGGTGTAGGGGCTCACGCCCTGCTGGCGCGCGCATTCGCGCACCGACGGCAGGCGCGCGCCCGCGGGCAGCAGCCGCGCGCGGATGCGCTCGGCAAAGCGCTCGGCGAGCTGTTCGGTCAGGGTGCGGTCGGGGGTGCGGGTCAGCATGGAGGCGTTTCCTGAGCCGGCACTGTGCCAATGCAATTGCCGATACAGTGCATGAAATTGTGGGGTTTGACTGTATTGGTACTGTAATGGACTTTGCCCCTACAGTGCATCGCATAACTTCATTCCCAACGATGGACCCCACCCATGCCCCTGGTTGAATTCACCGCCCTGCTGGTGCTGGCCACTGCCATGAGCTTTACCCCCGGGCCCAACACCACCCTGTCCACCGCGCTGGCCGCCAACCGCGGCCTGCCCGCCGCCATGCGCTTCGTGGTGGCGGTGCCCGTGGGCTGGAGCCTGCTGCTGGTGCTGTGCGCCGCCGGGCTGGGCGCGGTGGTGGTGGCGGTGCCGGCGCTGCGCTGGGCCATCAAGGCCCTGGGCATCGGCTACCTGCTGTGGCTCGCGTTCAAGCTGTCGAACACGGGCCGCCTGTCCGAGGCCGATGCGGCACGCCTGTCGGTGGGCTTCTGGCAGGGCGTGGCGCTGCAGTTCGTGAACATCAAGGCCTGGCTGCTGGCACTGACCATCGTGGCCGGCTGGGTGATCGGGCGCGACGACAGCCTGCAGCGCATGGCCGTGGTGCTGCCGGCAATGGCCTTCTTCGCACTGACCAGCAACTTCACCTATGCGGCCACCGGCGCGCTGCTGCGCCACTGGCTGGCCCACGGGCAGCGCCTGCTGTGGTTCAACCGCGCGATGGCCGTCGTGCTGCTGGCCACGGCGCTGTGGATGGTGGCCGCATGAGACCGGCGCATCCTCATTGGTCGAAAGGCCGCGGAGCAGGCCAAGCCAGCGGACGCCGTGGAGCTGGCTTGGCCAGGCCACCGGCGGCGTCCCCCTGGAGGGGGAAGGCGCGAAGCGACTCAGGGGGTGATTCGGAATCACGCGGCCTGCTGCTGGGCTTGCTGGGCGTGGCGATCTTCGCGCTCACCCTGCCCATGACGCGCCTGGCCGTCGGCACGCCCGAGGCACCGCTGATGTCCGGCCTGTTCCTGGCCATGGGCCGCGCGGCAGTGGCCGGGCTGCTGTCGGCCGCGCTGCTGCTGTGGCAGCGCGCGCCATTGCCGCAGCGCGGCGACTGGTGGCCGCTGGCCGTGACGGCGCTGGGCGTGGTGTTCGGCTTTCCGCTGCTCACCTCCATCGCCATGCGCTACGTGGGCGCCGTGCACGCGGCCGTGATCATCGGCCTGCTGCCGCTGGCGACCGCCACCGTGGGCGCGCTGCTGCACCGCCAGCGACCGTCTGCCGCGTTCTGGGCCTGCGCGCTGCTGGGCTCGGCGCTGGTGGTGGTGTTCGCGGTGCTGCGCTCGGGCCGGCAGGGCCTGTCGCTGCATCCGGCCGATCTGCTGCTGATGGCCGCCGTGGCCTGCGCCGCCGTGGGCTACGCCTGGGGCGGGCGGCTGGCGCAGCACATGCGCGCCGATGCGGTGATCTGCTGGGCCCTGGTGCTGTCGCTGCCCGTATCGCTGCCGCTGGCCTGGCTGGCATGGCCACAGGCGGCGGTGCCTGCCGCCGCCTGGGCCGGCTTTGCCTACGTGGCGGTGTTTTCGATGTGGCTGGGCTTCTTCGCCTGGTACCGCGGCCTGGCCCTGGGCGGCACGGTGCGGGTGAGCCAGGTGCAACTGGCCCAGCCGTTCATGAGCATGCTGTTTGCCGTGCCGCTGCTGGGCGAGTCGCTGGACGCGGTGAGCGTGTCGTTTGGCCTGGCAGTGCTGGCCACCGTGGCCCTGGGGCGGCGCATGCCGGTGCGCCGGTGAACCGCCGCCCCGTGAAAACCCTGGACCCGGCGCCGCGCCCCTCGGGCGGTGCGCCGTTGCCGTATGCTGCGCGCGCTGCCCCACCCGCAGGGCCGCACACCGCCGCACAACGGCATTTCTGAGTGGATAGACGGCGCGCAGCAGCGCGCCATTGGAGATAAACGAATGACGAACTGGACCCTGGCCGCACGCGCCGAAAAGATGAACCCCTCGGTGATCCGGGAAATCCTGAAGGTGACCGAGAAGCCCGGCATCATCAGCCTGGCCGGCGGGCTGCCCTCGCCCAAGACCTTCCCGATCGAATCCTTTGCCGCCGCGGCCGCGTCCGTGCTGGCCACCGACGGCGCATCGGCGCTGCAGTACGCGGCCAGTGAGGGCTATACCCCGCTGCGCGAGGCCATTGCCGCATTCCTGCCCTGGGACGTGCACCCCGACCAGGTGCTGATCACCACCGGATCGCAGCAGGCGCTGGACCTGATCGGCAAGGTGCTCATCGACGCGGGCAGCCGCGTGCTGGTGGAAACACCCACCTACCTGGGCGCGCTGCAGGCCTTCGCGCCCATGGAGCCGCAGGTGGTGGCGGTGGCCAGCGACGACGAGGGCGTGCTGGTCGATGACCTGGCCGCCAAGGTGGGCAGCGGCGCGGACAAGGCGCGCTTCCTGTACGTGCTGCCCAACTTCCAGAACCCCACGGGCCGCACCATGAGCGAAGCCCGCCGCGAGGCCCTGGTGGCCCAGGCCGCCGCGCTGAACCTGCCGCTGGTGGAAGACAACCCCTATGGCGACCTGTGGTTTGACCAGGCGCCCCCCAAACCCCTGACGGCGCGCAACCCCGAGGGCTGCATCTACATGGGTTCGTTCTCCAAGGTGCTGGCCCCCGGCCTGCGCCTGGGCTACGTCGTCGCGCCGCGCCAGATGTACCCCAAGCTGCTGCAGGCCAAGCAGGCGGCCGACCTGCACACGCCCAGCTTCAACCAGCGCCTGGTGTCCGAGGTCATCAAGAACGGCTTCCTGGACCGCCACGTGCCCACCATCCGCCAGCTCTACAAGGAGCAGTGTCAGGCCATGGTGGCCGCGCTGGAGCAGGAGATGCAGGGCCTGGGCGTGACCTGGAACCGCCCCGACGGCGGCATGTTCCTGTGGCTGCGCCTGCCCGAAGGCATGAGCGCGCTGCAACTGCTGCCGCGCGCGGTGGAGCGCAACGTGGCCTTCGTGCCCGGCGCGGCCTTCTACGCCGACCAGCCGGACGACCGCACGCTGCGCCTGTCCTTCGTGACGGCGTCACAGGGCCAGATCCGCACCGCGATTGCCGCGCTGGCCGCCGCCATCCGCGAAGCGGCCTGACGCCCTTCAAACCCTGACCTTCCCGCGCGGGAAGGTGGCTGCAGCCCTGCGCACGCGCAGGTGCCGCCGCCGCATGCCCGCCCCATCCTCTATCACCACCACCGGAGCCGTTCCATGCGCCTGCGCCCGTTCCAGCAAGTCGATGTCTTCACCGCTACGCCCTACCGCGGCAACCCGCTGGCCGTGGTGCTGGACGGCGAGGGCCTGTCCACCGAGGAGATGCAGCGGTTCACCAACTGGACCAACCTGTCCGAGGCCACCTTCGTGCTGCCGCCGACGCCCGAGGGTCATGCGGCCGGCGCGGACTACCGCGTGCGCATCTTCTGCCCTGGGCGCGAGCTGCCCTTTGCCGGCCACCCCACGCTGGGCACCTGCCACGCCTGGCTGCAGGCCGGCGGCCAGCCGCGCGCCACGGGGCGCATCGTGCAGGAATGCGGCGTGGGGCTGGTCACGCTGCGGCGCGACGGCGAGCAGCTTGCCTTTGCCGCGCCCCCGCTCGTCAAGAGCGGCCCGCTGGCCGAAGACGACGTGCAGCTCATCGCACGCGGCCTGGGCGTGGCGCGGGACGACATCGTGGCGCATGCCTGGTGCGACAACGGCCCCAACTGGCGCGGCGTGATGCTGCGCTCGGCCGAGCAGGTACTCGGACTGCGGCCCGACGGCGCGGTACTGGCCGGGTTGGACGTGGGCGTGGTGGGGCCGCGCGGCAAGGTCGGCGTGGTGGGTGCCAGCGATGCCGAGGGCATCGCGTTCGAGGTGCGCGCCTTCTTCCCGGGCAACAACGGTCTGGCGGAAGACCCGGTCACCGGCAGCCTGAACGCGGCGCTGGCGCAATGGCTCATCGGCGCGGGCCTGGCGCCCAGCCGCTATGTGGCCAGCCAGGGTACGGCGCTGGGCCGCGCCGGGCGCGTGCATGTGCAGCAGGACGGCCCGCAGATCTGGGTGGGCGGCCACTCCGTCACCTGCGTGCGCGGCGAGGCGCGGCTGTGACGCGCGCCGCAGCACCGCTGCCCACGCTGGCCGACATCGAAGCCGCGGCACGCACCGTCTACCAGGCGTTCCAGCCCACGCCGCAGTACCGCTGGGGCCTGCTGGGCGAGCGCCTCGGCACGGAGTGCTGGCTCAAGCACGAGAACCACAACCCGGTGGGCGCGTTCAAGATCCGCGGCGGCCTGACGTACTTCGACCAGCTGGCGCAGCGGGGTGAGCTGCCGCACGAGGTCATCAGCGCCACGCGCGGCAACCACGGCCAGAGCATCGGCTGGGCCGCGCGACGCCATGGCGTGGCCTGCACCATCGTCGTGCCGCACGGCAATTCGGTGGAGAAGAACGCGGCCATGCGCGCACTGGGTGTGAACCTGGTGGAGCACGGCGACGACTTCCAGGCCGCCCGCGAGCACGCCCTGCAACTGGCCGCCGAACGCGGCGCCCACATGGTGCCCAGCTACCACCCCGACCTGGTGCGCGGCGTGGCCACCTACTGGTGGGAATTCCTGCGCGCCGTGCCGCACATGGATGTGGCCTATGTGCCCATCGGCCTGGGTTCCGGCGCCTGCGCTGCCGTGGCGGCCAAGCGGGCATTGGGACATGGAGTGCGCCTGGTGGGCGTGGTGAGCTGCCACGCCACCACCTATGCCGACTCGTTCGCCGCGGGCCATGTGGTGGCGTCGCCCGTCAGCGCGCAGATCGCCGACGGCCTGGCGGTGCGCATGGCCGACCCGGACGCATTGGCCGTGCTGCTGCCTGAACTGGACCGGGTGGTGCAGGTCAACGATGACGCAGTGGCTGCCGCCATGCGCGCGCTGTTCACGGACACCCACAACGTGGCCGAGGGCGCGGGCGCGGCGGCACTGGCTGCCGCGCTGCAGGAGCGCGAAGCCCTGCGCGGCCAGTGCGTAGGCCTGCCGCTCACGGGCGGGAATGTGGATGCGGCGTTGTTCGCCCGGGTACTGCTGGGGCAGTGACTGCGGGTTTCGACCTGCAAAACACGCCGCACGAGGCCGGCCGGAGAACGCCAGGGTTTTCCCGGCGGGTGATTTCAACCAACAAAACTTTCATCGCGGTGTTTGACGCAGCCCTGCCTGCGCCAACACCATTGCTTCCAAGCCGCACCCATCCGCGGCGCTGGAGACACCAATATGCGATGGAGACAACGCCCCGCCGGCTCCAACTGGGGTGACTTCGGGCCCGACGACCAGTTGGGCCGCACCAACCTGATAGGCCCGGAGCAGGTGCGCAAGGGCGTGCAGGAAGTGCGCGAGGGCATCAGCCTGTGCCTGTCGCTGCCGCTGGACTACCCCGGCGGCAACGTGCTGAACGCGCGCCGCCTGCCGCCCCAACTGCGCCCCACGCGGCGCGAAGGCATTCCGTACGTCAACTTTCCGCTGGGCCATGTGTACCCCGGCGCCACCGACGTGGTCAGCGACGACCAGGTGCTGCTGTCGTTGCAGTACTCCACGCAATGGGACTCGCTGGCGCATGTGGGCGCGCTGTTCGACCCCGACGGCGATGGCCAGCCGCGCACGGTGTACTACAACGGCTACCGCGGCCACGAGCACATCCTGGGTCCGCAGGACCATGGCATCCCCGCGCGCGACGGCGACGGCGCGGCGGCGCGTTACCAGCCCGTGTGCTGCGCCGGCCGCGCGCCGGACGAGAGCGTGGCCCGCGCGCTGGGCGTGGAGCACCTGGCCGTGAAGGGCATGCAGGGGCGCGGCGTGCTGGTGGACCTGGAGCGCGCCTACGGCACCGACTTCCGCGACATCGGCTACGACGACCTCATGCGTGCCATGGAGCGCAGCGGCGCCAGCGTGGAGCCCGGCGACATGCTGCTGCTGCGCACCGGCTTTGCCGAGCTGGTGCTGTCCATGCAGCGCCAGCCCGACGCGCACCGCCTGCACCACAGCTGCGCCGCGCTGGACGGCGGCGACGAAAAGCTGCTGCAGTGGATCACCGACAGCGGCATCGCCGCGCTGATCGCCGACAACTACGCCGTGGAGCGCCACCCGCCACGCCGCGTGCCCGAGGACGGTGCGCCCTACCCCGTGCTGCCGCTGCACGAGCACTGCCTGTTCAAGCTGGGCCTGCCGCTGGGCGAGCTGTGGTACCTGAAGGAACTGGCCGACCACCTGCACGCCCTCGGGCGCACCCGCTTCCTGCTCACCGCGCCACCGCTGCGCCTGCCGGGCGCCGTGGGCTCGCCCGTGACCCCCATTGCCACCCTGTGATTCCCCAAACACACACCAACGAAGGAGACAACCATGAACCGCCCCGTCCACCTCACTCCGCGTCCCCTGACCCGCGCCTGCCGCGCGCTGTGCACGGGCCTTGTCCTGCTGGCCGCCACGGCCACCGTCACCGCCCAGGGCACGGCAATTTCTGACGACGTGGTGCGCCTGGGCATCCTCACCGACCTGAACGGCCCGTTTGCCGACATCACCGGCCCCGGCAGCGCCGCCGCCATCCAGATGGCCATCGACGACTTCGGCGGCAAGGTAGCGGGCAAGAAGATCGAACTGGTGGTGGCCGATCACCAGAACAAGGCCGACATCGCCTCCAGCAAGGCGCGCGAGTGGTTCGATACCGGCAAGGTGGACGCCATCATGGACGTGGCCGTCTCCGCGCCGGCGCTGGCGGTGCTGGAGGTGGCCAAGCAAAAGCAGAAGGTCGTCATCTTCAACGGCCCCGGCCTGGACCGCCTCACGGGCGACCTGTGCATGCCCAGCACCGTGCACTACGTGTACGACACCTACGCCCTGGCCAACGTAACGGCCAGCGCCATCACCGCACGCGGCGGAAAGGACTGGTTCTTCATCACCGCCGACTAGGGCCTGTTCACACTATTTTTGCCAGTGCGAATGGCGTGAAAACCGCGCCAATCTAGGCGCGTGACGACGCCAAGGCCGGGGCCTTGGCTAGGAGGGCAACGACGAATGGCGCGGTTTTCACTCCGTTCCCTCCGGGTTGCGATCAAAAAGGGCCATTCGCGGCGTTGCCAAGCCTCGCTGGGGTAGCACCCCAGCTTCGTTTGGCGCCTTGCGCCTGGCCCTTTTTGATCGCAACGCATCTGGCAAAAATAGTGTGAACAGGCCCTACGCCTTCGGCCACAGCCTGCAGGAGCAGGCCAGCGCCGTGGTCACGGCCCAGGGCGGCAAGGTGCTGGGCGCGGCCCGCCACCCGATCGCTGCGACCGACTTCGCCTCGTTCCTGATCAGCGCGCAGAACAGCAAGGCCCAGGTCGTCGGCCTGGCCAACGCGGGGGGCGATACGGTGAACACCATCAAGGCCGCGCGCGAGTTCGGCCTGACCACGGGCAAGAACAAACAGACCCTGGCCGGCCTGCTCATGTACATCAACGACATCCACGCCATCGGCCTGCGCACCGCCGGCGGCCTGATGCTGACCGAGGGCTTCTACTGGGACATGAATGACGAGACGCGCGCCTGGTCCAAGCGCTACTTCGAGAAGATGAAGAAGATGCCCAACATGAGCCAGGCGGGCGCCTATTCCTCGACCATGCATTACCTGAAGGCCGTGCAGGCCGCCAAGACCGACGACACGGCCCAGGTCATGGCCAAGATGAAGGCCACGCCCATCAACGACTTCTTCGCCAAGAACGGCCGCATCCGCGAGGACGGCCGCATGGTGCACGACATGTACCTGTTCGAGGTCAAGTCGCAGGCCGAGTCCAAGTACCCGTGGGATTACTACAAGCTCGTGGCCACCGTGCCCGGCGACAAGGCCTTCCTGCCCCTGTCGCAGTCCAAGTGCCCCATGGTGAAGAAATGACGAACACCGTACTCGTCGTGGGCGCCACCGGCGTCGTGGGCCAGGCCTGCCTGCGCCACTTCGCCGCCCTGCCCGGCTGGCGCGCCGTGGGCGTGGCGCGCCGCGCCATCGCCCTGCCCGCGGGCGCCACCGCGCTGCAGCTGGACCTGCAGGACGCGGCGGCCTGCCAGGCTGCGCTGGGCGCACGGGACGACATCACCCATGTGGTCTATGCCGCCGTGTACGAGCAGCCCGGGGGCCTCGTGGGCGGCTGGCGCGACCAGGAGCAGATGCGCATCAACCTGCAAATGCTGCGCAACGTGGTCGAGCCGCTGGACCGCCCGGGCGGTGCGCTGCGCCATGTGACCATCATGCAGGGCGGCAAGGCCTACGGCGTGCACATCCACCCGCAAATCGCCGTGCCCGCACGCGAACGCTGGCCGCGCGACCCCCACGAGAACTTCTACTGGCTGCAGGAGGACTTCCTGCGCGAGCGCCAGGCCAAGGGCCCGTGGCACTTCACCATCATGCGCCCGCGCATCGTGTTCGGCGACGCGGCGGGCAGCAACATGAACCCCATCCCGGCCATCGGCGTCTATGCCTGGCTGCGCCATGAACAGGGCCTGCCGCTGGCCTACCCCGGCGGCCCGGCGCGCGTGAACCAAGCCATCGACGCCGACCTGATCGCCCAGGCCTGCGCCTGGGCTGCGCAGGCGCCCAACGCACGCAACGAGACCTTCAACCTGGAAAACGGCGACGTGTTCGTCTGGCAGAACGTCTGGCCCACCATTGCCGGCGCACTGGGCATGCCCGTGGGCGAGCCCGAGCCCCAGTCGCTGGCCACCGCGCTGGCCGACCAGCAGCCCGCGTGGGAACGCCTGGTGGACAAGTACCAGCTGGCGGCGCCGCGCGATCTGACCGCCTTCATCGGCCAGGGCGCAGCGTACGCCGACTTCCAGATGAACCACGGCAGGGCCGCCCCGCTGCCGCCGGTGATCATGAGTTCGGTGAAGATCCGCCAGGCGGGCTTTCATGCGTGCATGGACACCGAGGACATGTTCCGCAAATGGTTCGGCCAGTTGCAGCAGCGCCGCCTGCTGCCCACGGCGGCGCAGGCGCGGGCGGCGCTTGCCGCCTAGCGCGCCGCCGGTCGCAGCCGCGACAAGCGCGCGGCTGCGGCCTCGCCACAATTCCAGACCATGGGAACCCTCTACCTCGTGCGCCACGGCCAGGCCTCGTTTGGCGCGGACGACTATGACCAGCTCAGCCCGCGCGGCCATGAGCAGGCGGTGCGCCTGGGCGCGTACTGGCGCGAGCGCGGGCTGCAGTTCGATGCGGTGCTGTGCGGCACGCTGCGGCGCCATGCGCAGACGCTGCAAGGCATCCAGCAAGGGCTGGAGGGCACGCCCGAGCCCCTGCTGATGCCGGGACTCAACGAATACGACAGCCATGCGCTGATCCACTGCGTGCATCCCATGCCGTTGCCGCGCCCTGACACGCCCGAGTTGTACAAGCAGCACTTTCGCCTGCTGTGCGATGCCATGGCGCAGTGGATGGCGGGCACCATCAGCCCGGCGGGCATGCCCTGCTGGGACGATTTCTCTGGCGGGGTGCGCGCGGCGCTGGACCATGTACGGCGCCAGCACACGGGACACAACGTGCTGCTGGTCTCCAGCGGCGGGCCCATCGCCACCGCCGTGGGCGAGGTGCTCTGCACCCCGCCCGAGGTCACGATCGCGCTGAACATGCGCATCCGCAACAGCGCGGTCACGGAGTTCAGCATCAGCCCCAAACGCCTGATGCTGCAGACCTTCAACACGCTGCCGCACCTGGACACGCCCGAACACCGCGGCTGGGCAACGCACGCCTGAGAACGTTTGCTATTGAAAAGTGAGCTGTTAGCGCTTGATGGAAAAGCGCTAGAGCCGATTTTTGCTTAAATTTTTGCCACCGTCTCGGGCGGCAGCGCATGCAGCTCGCCCAGCAACTGGGCCAGCCCCCTTGCGGCAGCCTGCACCATGGCCTGGCCCTGGGTGGCAGTGGCGGCCGCGGCATTGCCAACGGCGCCGGCGGGGTTGTAGTCCTCGATGGCCCAGCCCATCTTGGCGCTCTTGCCGTTGCCCAGCAGCCCGTAGCGCGCCGCGCGGTCCTGCGAGGTCGAGGGGAAATGCTGCGCATGCTCCATGCGCACGGTGGCGGGCGCCAGGTGCAGCATCATGGACGTCTCGATCTCGCCGCCGTGGATGCCGAAGCGGTGCTCCTGCGCAGCAACACGTGCGTTGGTGGCCTCGTCCACCAGGTTGAACCAGCTGCTGCCGTACACCAGCAGCCCGTGGCGCTGGCGCAGCTCGCGCGCCACGATGTCCATGGCCGCCACGTTGCCCCCGTGGCCGTTGAGCAGCAGGAGCTTCTTCACCCCCGCGCGCGCGATGCAGGCGCCCAGCTCGGTCCACAGCGCGATCAGCGTGGCGGGCGACAGCGTGAGCGTGCCGGGGTAGGACAGGTGCTCGGTGGACAGGCCCACGTTCTGCGCCGGCAGCAGCAGCACGGGCAGGTCAGCGCTCAGCAGCGGCAAGGCGGCGTCGATCACGCCGGCCAGCAGCGTGGCATCGACCGACAGCGGCAGGTGCGGCCCATGCTGCTCGACGGCGGCCACGGGCAGCACCGCCACGGTCTGCGCGGCCAGGCCCGAGGCCTGCGCCTGGGCAAAGTCGCGGGCGGACAGATCGGCCCAGAAACGGGAGGGATATCGCATGCGGGCCATCTTAGAGCCTGTCCGCGCACTCCTGGGCGGACGCTCTACCATTGCCCACCATGACCCACGACCTTTTCCGCGCCGACAGCTACCTGCGCGAATGCAGCGCCACCGTCACCGCCCTCACGCCCGAAGGTGGCGTGGTGCTGGACCGCACCGTGTTCTACCCGCTGGGCGGCGGCCAGGCCGGCGATGCCGGCGTGCTGCTGCGCCCCGATGGCACGGCACTGGCCATCGCCGACACGCGCAAGGGCAAGGACGCCGAGGGGCGGCCCACCGCGGACATCGTGCATGTGCCCGCGCCGGGCCAGGCGCTCGGCCTGGCGGTGGGCGACGCGGTCACGGCGCGCATCGACTGGGAGCGCCGCCACCGGCTGATGCGCTTTCACACCACCACGCACCTGCTGTGCCACATCGTCGCGCAGCCGGTGAACGGCTGCTCGATCACGCCCGACTACGCGCGCCTGGACTTCCACATGGACGGTGCGCTGGACAAGGACGCGCTCACCGCCGCCATCGCGCGCCTGGTGGCGCAAGACCATGCGGTGATCATCGGCGCGATCAGCGACGCGGCACTGGACGCCAACCCGCAGCTCGTCAAGAGCATGAGCGTGCAGCCCCCGCGCGGCACCGGCACGGTGCGCACGGTGCGCGTGGGCGGCGCCTGCGACGGCGACGCCGCGCAGATCGACCTGCAGCCCTGCGGCGGCACGCATGTGGCGCGCACCGGCGAGATCGGCGCCGTGGTGGTCACCAAGATCGAGAAAAAGGGCGCCATGTCGCGCCGCGTGGTGCTGGGCTTGGGCGCCTGAACGCCAGCCCCCAAGGAACCAAACCCCGTCCCCGCCGCTCCCACCCTGCGCCATGTCCTGCCTTCGCCCCTTGCAGCGCTCCCTGCACACTCTTTTTTTCATAGCTGCTTGCGCTTTATCCACGGTCGCCATCGGCCAAATTCAGCTCAAGACAACCGCCGCCGCGGGCAGCAGCAGCGTCGTCACGCCGCATGTGCGCGCCGAGCTGGTGGCCCAGGCACCCGACGGTGTGGGCCCGGGCAAGCCGCTGTGGCTGGGCCTGTCGATCACGCACCAGCCCGAGTGGCACACCTACTGGAAGAACCCGGGCGACTCCGGCCTGCCCACGCAACTGGAGTGGCAGCTGCCAGCGGGCATCGACGCGGGCGAGGTCGCCTGGCCCGTGCCCAAGAAGATTCCGCTGGGCAACCTGGCCAACTACGGCTACGAGGGCACGGTGCTGTTGCCCGTGCCCATGACCGTCTCCCCGGCCTTCAACCCCGGCCCGCTGGCCAAGGAAGCGACCTTCCAGCTCAAGGCCTCGTGGCTGGTGTGCCGCCAGGAGTGCATCCCCGAAGAGGGCAGCTTCACGCTGCAATTGCCGCTGCAAGGCACGACGGCGCTGCATGCCGCCGCGTTCGATGCCGCCGCCGCGGCGCACCCGCGCGATCTGCCGGCTCTAGGCGGCAGCAGCGCGCAGGTCGAGGGCGACACCGTGCTGCTGCGCGTGGCCGGCCTGCCCCCGGCGCTGCAGGGCCAGACGCTGGAGGTGTTCCCCGAGACCACGGGCGTGGTGGAGACCGCCGCCACGCCCACGCAGCAGTGGGACGGCGCGGTGTGGACCGCGCGCCTGCCGCTGTCGCCCCAGCGCAGCGACGGGCCCGTGCCGATGCCGGTGGTGCTGGCCCATGGCGGCCAGGGCTGGCGTGCCGAGTTGCCCGTGCCGGGTGGCTGGCCCGCCGTGGCGGCACTGAAGGGCATGTCGCCCGCGCTGGAGGCCGCGCTCAAGGCCAACGCCGCCAATGCCAATGCCGCCGTGCCACCCCTGGCTGCAACAACGCCCGCGCCGCTGGGCGCCTGGCTGGCCGCGCTGGCCGGCGCCTTGCTGGGCGGGCTGATCCTGAACCTCATGCCCTGCGTGTTCCCCGTGCTGGCGATCAAGGTGGTGGGCTTTGCCCGCCATGCGCACAACCAGCGCGCCCACCGCATCGGCGGGCTGGCCTACACCGCCGGCGTGGTGCTGTCGTTTTTGCTGCTGGGCGCGCTGATGCTGGGCCTGCGCACCGCGGGCGAGGCCGTGGGCTGGGGCTTTCAGCTGCAGTCGCCGGCGGTGGTGGCATCGCTGGCGGCGCTGTTCACGCTGATCGGGCTGAACCTGGCGGGCGTTTTCGAGTTTGGGCGCATGCTGCCCTCGTCGCTGGCCGGGCTGCAGGCGCGCCACCCAGTGCTGGATTCGTTTTTGACCGGCGTGCTGGCCGTGGCCGTGGCCTCGCCGTGCACGGCGCCGTTCATGGGTGCGTCGCTGGGCCTCACGGCCACACTGCCCGCTGGGCAGGCGCTGGCCATCTTTGCGGCGCTGGGCCTGGGCCTGGCTCTGCCCTACCTGCTGGCCAGCTGGCTACCGGCGTTTGCCCGCCTGCTGCCGCGGCCGGGCGCCTGGATGGACACGCTGCGGCGGTTCTTTGCCTTTCCCATGTTTGCCACCGTGGTGTGGCTGGTGTGGGTGCTGGGCCAGCAAAGCGGCATCAACGGCGCGGCGGCGCTGCTGGCGCTGCTGGTGGCGCTCAGCATGGCCGTGTGGGCGCTCACGCTGCGCGGGGCCACGCGGGCTGTTCTCGCTCCTCTCTCAATAGCTGCTTGCGCTTGGCTGGTATGGCTTTGGGGCCCAAAGATCATTGAACTGGAAAGCGCACCCATGGCCGCGGCCTCGGCCCCCAGCGGCGTGGCCGGCGTGACATCCTGGCAGTCCTGGCGCCCTGGCCTGGCCGACGAGCTGGTGGCCCAGGGCCGCCCGGTGTTCGTGGACTACACGGCCGCCTGGTGTGTGACCTGCCAGTACAACAAGAACACCACGCTGGCCAGCGCTGCGGTGCTGCAGGACTTTGCAACGAAGAACGTGGCCCTGCTGCGCGCCGACTGGACACGGCGCGACCCCGCCATCACCGCCGCGCTGGCACAGCTCGGCCGCAGCGGCGTGCCGGTCTATGTGCTGCATGCGCCGGGCAAGGCGCCGGTGGTGTTCTCCGAGATCCTGGGCGAGTCGGAACTGCGCGCCGCCATGTCCACGCTCTGATCACCGCCGCGCGCCGCGTGGCCGTGGCGATTGCGGCGGGTCGATCTCGCGCACCAGGCGCAGGCCCACCAGGGTGTAGCGCGTCTGGGGCGTGTTCCAGTTGCGGAACCCACAGCGCGCGTACAGCGGCCAGGTGTGCCAGGAACCGCCGCGGCGCACGCGTACCTGGCCGGTGGCCGGGCCCTGCGGATCGTCCCGCGGGGAGTGTGCATAGCCCTCCTCGGCATACCAGTCCGACACCCATTCCCACACGTTGCCCAGCATGTCATGCACGCCGAAGGCGTTGGGCGCGTAGCGGCCCACGGGCGCGGTGAACGCATGCCCGTCATGCCCCGGCGCGGCCTGGGGCCGCCAGCGCGGCCAGTAGGGCGCGGCATCCTCGTCGAACACGTTCGCGTGGCGCGCCAGCGCGGCCGGGTCGTCGCCATGCGGGTAGCGCGTGCGCGTGCCCGCGCGGCAGGCGTATTCCCACTCCGCCTCGGTGGGCAGGCGGTAGCGGTGGCCCTCGGTGGCGCTGAGCCAGGCGGCCAGCGCATGCGCGTCGTGCCAGGTGATGTTGACCACCGGGTGGTCGTCGCCCTGGGCGAAGCCGGGGTTGCGCCAGGAATAGCGCGGGTCGCGCCCCTCGAATGCGTCGCCGCGCGCGCTGGCGGCGGGGTCGTAGGCCGGGTTGTAGCCGTAGCCGCCCGTGCCGTCGGCCTCGGACTCGGGCACGTAGCCGGAGGTCTGCACGAAGCGGCGGAACTGCCCCACCGTGACCTCCGTCTGCCCCAGGTAGAAGGCGCGCGTGATGCGCACGGTATGGGCGGGCGCCTCGTCGGCCAACTGCTCAAACCGCCAGCGCTCCAGCGTCGGGTAGGCACGGGCCAACGCGTCGACGGGCTCGCTGCTGCCCATGCGGAAGCTGCCTGGCGCGATGCGCACGAAGGGCATGCCCAGCGCATTCACCCAGAGGGCCGGCGCGGCCGGCTGCGCCTGCGCCGCGCTGGCGGCCAGGACAAGCGCCAAACATACGCCTTGCAAAGCGGCAGAGGTGGCACGGACCATCGCAAACTCCTGGGCATGCGAAAAAAGCCAGTGTAGGGCCGGGGCATTGCGCGGGCACGCTGGGCGCGGCTTCCTATACTGCCCGCGGGTGTCCACCGCATGGGGCGGCAGGGCAGGATTGTTGCAGCGCAGGTCGGGCCGCCTGTGCACCACGGGCCGCAGCATGCGGCCCCGCCTGCCCATGACCGACCGCCTTACCCCGCGGCGCGCTGCGCCGCGCCAGCCCGCCCTGCTTCCCCTGGCCGACCGCTGCACGGCCCTGCTCTCGCGCCTGTCGCATGCCGATGCCGCGGGCGGCATCGTGCTGCTGATCGCGGCCGCCGCCGCGCTGGCCTGGGCCAATTCACCCTGGGCCGCCAGCTACCACGCGCTGTGGCACGTGCCGCTGTCGGTCGCCGTGGGCGGCTGGCAGCTCACGCAGTCGCTGCATTTCTGGGTGAACGATGCGCTGATGACGGTGTTCTTCCTCGTGGTGGGGCTGGAGATCCGGCGCGAACTGCACGAAGGCGCCCTGGCCCGCCCGCGCGATGCGCTGCTGCCCGTGCTGGCCGCGCTGGGCGGCGTGGCCGTGCCGGCGCTGCTGTACCTGGCGCTGGTGCCGCCCGCGTTGCGCAGCGGCTGGGCCGTGCCCACCGCCACCGACATCGCCTTCGCGGTGGGCGTGCTGGCCCTGCTGGGGCGCGGCCTGCCGCCGGTGCTGCGGGTGTTCCTGCTCACGCTGGCCATCATCGACGACCTGGTGGCCGTGCTCATCATCGCGCTGTTCTACTCGGGCGGGCTGCAGTGGCCGATGTTCGGCATCGCCGCGCTGGGCCTGGCGGGCGTGCTGCTGCTGCAGCAGCTGGGTGTGCGCCGCGCCTGGGCCTATGTGCCGGCCGGCGCGGTGCTGTGGTGGGGCATCTGGCAGACGGGCGCCCACCCCACGCTGGCCGGCGTGGTGCTGGGCCTGGTGACGCCGGTGCACGCACTGGCCGGGCGCGAGCCCGCGCCCCCGGTGCAGCGCGTGCAGGCCAGCCTGCACCCGTGGGTGACCTTTGGCGTGATGCCGCTGTTCGCGCTGGCCAATGCCGGCGTGGCGCTGGGCAGTGCGGGCGGCGCGCAACCGGCGGCGCCGGGCGCCGGCCTGCTCATGGCCGCGGTGGCCCTGGCGCTGGTGGCCGGCAAGCCGCTGGGCGTGCTGCTGGCCTGTTGGCTGGCGGTGCGCCTGCGCCTGTGCGCCCTGCCCGCGGGCATGGGCTGGGGCGGGCTGCTGCTGACCGGGCTGCTGGCGGGCATCGGCTTCACCATGGCGATCTTCATCGCCACCCTGGCGTTCGACAGCGCCGCGCTGCTGGACGCCGCCAAACGCGGCGTGCTGCTGGCCTCGGGCCTGGCGGCGCTGCTGGGACTGGCGTGGGGGTGGTGGCTCCAGCGCCGCGCCACGACCGCCTGAGGGGTGGCGCGGATACCCGTGGGCCCACGGCTGTGCATACACTGCCGCCATGCTCCGCACACCCGACACCATCAGCACTTTGCGTGACGTGCTCATGCAGTGCCACACCATCGCCGTGGTGGGCCTGTCGCCGCAATGGCACCGGCCCAGCCACTTTGCCGCCAAGTACATGCAGGCGCACGGCTACCGCGTGATTCCCGTGAACCCGCTGGTCGCGCGCGAAGGCGGGCAGATCCTGGGCGAAACCGCCTACGCCAGCGTGACCGAGGCCTCCGCCGCTCTGGCCGCGCAGGGCGCGCGCATCGACATGGTGGATTGCTTTCGCAAGAGCGAGGACATCCCGCCGCTGGCGGCTGAAGCCATCGCGGTGGGCGCGCAATGCCTGTGGATGCAGCTGGGCGTGTTCAACGAGGCCGCCGGCGCGCAGGCCGAGGCCGCGGGCCTGCGCGTGATCCAGAACCGCTGCGTGAAGATCGAGCACGCACGCCTGTTCGGCGGCCTGGGCTGGATGGGCGTGAACACCCAGGTGATCTCGTCCAAGCGCCTGCGCAAGCTCCCATATTGATAGCTGCTAGCGCTTGATGGATAAGCGCTAGAGGCCTATTTGACCCATAACACCATGACCGCATCCACCCCACCCGGCTCTGGAGCCGACCGTGCCTTCGGCTTCGGCACGCGCGCCATCCACGCGGGCGCCCAGCCAGGCGTGTCTGACGACGCCGAGCACGCCGGCAGCCGGTTCAACCTGCAGACTTTCGGCAACGTGCGCAGCCGCATCAGCCACCCCACGGTCGCCGTGCCGGAAGGGCGCATCGCCAGCCTGGAGGGTGGCAACCACATTGGCACGCAAGGAGAAGCCCGATGAGTCTGGTGCAGCCACTGCCCTGTGGTCCCCTGGACATCGTGGGTGATGTGCACGGTGAATACGGCGCGCTGCGCGCCCTGCTGGGGCACCTGCAATACGACGCGCAGGGCGTGCACCCCGAGGGGCGCACCCTGGTCTTCATGGGCGACCTGTGCGACCGCGGCCCCGACAGCCCCGCCGTGCTGGCCCTGGTGCAGCGACTGGTCGAATCGGGCAGGGCCTGCGCGTTGCTGGGCAACCACGAAATCAACCTGCTGCGCGACGATGCCAAGGACGGCGCCGGCTGGTTCTTTGACCACCGCAGCGACCGCGACGCACCCAAGTACGCCCCGTTTGCGCGCGCCACCCCCGCAGATCGCCCGCGCATTCAGGACTTTGTGGCACGCCTGCCCGTGGCGCTGGAGCGCGGCGATCTGCGCCTGGTGCATGCCGCCTGGCTCAATGCGCACATCGGCGCCGCCCGGCAGTTGCCCCAGGGTGCGCTGCGCGCGGCCTATGACGACTGGGAGGGCCGCGCCAGCGCGCTGGCGCGCCAGACCGACCTGGGCGAGCGCATGCGCGCCGAACTGGCCGCCTGGGGCGGCGACCTGGAGCGGCACGACACGCCGCCGCCCTTTTTGCATGCCCACGCCGAGCACGAAGCCAACAAGCAGATGCTCAACCCCGTGAAGGTGCTGACATCAGGCGTGGAGCGCAAGGGCGACCAGCCCTTCTTTGCCGGCGGCAAATGGCGTTTTTCGCAGCGCGTGGCCTGGTGGGACACTTACGCCGACGCCACGCCCGTGGTCGTTGGCCACTACTGGCGCCGGCGCCACCCCATCGACCGCAGCGCCGTGGGCAAAGAGGATGTGGACCTGTTCGAGTCCATTGCCCCGCTGGCCTGGCACGGCCTGCGCCGCAATGTGTTCTGTGTGGATTATTCCGTCGGCGGCAGCTGGCGCGCGCGCAAGGACGGCCTGGCACCGCAGCCGCACTTCAAGCTGGCCGCACTGCGCTGGCCCGAGCGGGTGCTGCAGTTTGACGACGGCACCAGCGAGGCGACCCTTGGCTTCGGGGGGCACGCCCGCTGATCGCAAACCGCGCCAGCTTCGGCGCCTGAATTACCGCTCTGCATGCGACTGCTGCGACGACCGGGCCGCGCCGCTGGAGCTGCGCAGCGACAGCACGACGGAGCCGGCAATCAGCGTGGCCGTGACAGCCAGCGCCCAGCCGATCGGGATCTTGTAGAAGTCGATCAGCAGCATCTTGGCGCCGATGAACACCAGCACCAGCGCCAGGCCATAGGCCAGCAGGTGGAAGCGGTTGGCCAGGTCGGCCAGCAGGAAGTACAGCGCGCGCAGGCCCAGAATGGCGAAGATGTTGGCCGTCAGCACGATGAACGGGTCGCTGGTGATGGCGAAGATGGCGGGGATGCTGTCCACGGCAAAGATGATGTCGGTGGTGCCGATCAGCACCAGCACCACGAACAGCGGGGTGTAGTGCTTGACGCCGTCGATCATGGTGCTGAGCTTTTCGCCGTCAAACCGGTCGGTGATGCGCATGCGCTTTCTCAACAAGCCCAGCACCGGGTTGGTGGAGATGTCGGGCTCCTGGCCGGCGGCAAACCACATCTTGATGCCGGTAAACACCAAAAACGCGCCAAAGACATACAGCAGCCAGTGGAAGGTGGCCAGCAGCCAGGCGCCCACCAGAATCAAGAGCGTGCGCAGCACGATGGCGCCGATGATGCCGATGATCAGCGCGCGCTTTTGGTATTGCGGCGGCACGGCAAAGTAGCTGAACAGCATCAGAAAGACAAAGATGTTGTCCACCGACAGGCTTTTCTCCACCAGATAGCCGGTGATGAACTGCATTGACACCGTGTTGGCGACTTCGCGGCCCTGGCTGCCGTCCAGGTACCACCACAGGATGGCGACGAACACGAAGGCCAGGCCGAACCACAGCAGGCTCCAGCGCACGGCCTCGCCCATGGTGACCTTGTGCGCGCCCTGGCGCTCCATGACCAAAAGATCGACGGCGATCGCCGCCACCACAAAGACGGCGAAGCCCGCCCACATCCACCAGGTTCCTATGGTTTCCATGATTCCTTCTCCCGACAGGGTTTGTGCCACTGGGCCAGCGGCCCGAGGTGGTGCAATGTAGAGGCAGCATGAATGAATAAAAACCTGCCTTATCAGTACGATGACTTCGGTTTTTACGAAGTAACCCGCTATCCAGCCCAGCACAGCCCATGAGCCAGAGCTTCAATTACCGCCATCTGTACTACTTCTGGGTGGTTGCCAAAGAGGGCGGCATGGCGCGCGCCGCCGAGCGACTGGACATGGCCGTGCAGACCATCAGCGCGCAGGTGCGCGAGCTTGAGAAAGCCCTGGGCGTGAGCCTGTTGCGCACCGAAGGCCGCAGCCTGATGCTGACCGAGGCCGGCGTGGCCGCGCTGCACGAGGCCGACCACATCTTCGCCCTGGGCGAGCAACTGCCCCAGCGCGTGCGCGAGGCCGCCAGCGGCCCCACGCTGCGCCTGAACCTGGGCATCTCCGACGGCATTGCCAAGCTGGCCGTGCACCGGCTGCTGACGCCCGTGCTGGACGAGCCCCACCTGCGCCTGCTGTGCCACGAGGGGGAATTCCAGCCCCTGCTGGGCGAGCTGGCGCTGCACAAGCTGCACGCGGTGCTGGCCGACCGCCCCGCCCCGCCGAACCCGGCGCTGCGCACCACCAGCCAGTTGCTGGGCACCAGCGCCATTGGCTGGTATGCCCCGCCGCTGTGGGCGCAGGCCGCGCGCCACGCATTCCCGCGCAGCCTGGCGGTGGTCCCTGTGCTGCTGCCCACCGAGCACGCCGCGCTGCGCGCGCGCATCGACCACTGGCTGGAACGCGAGCGCATCCGCCCACGCATTGCAGGGGAATTCGAGGACAGCGCCCTGCTCAGCACCTTCGCTGCCACCGGCATGGGCGTGATGCCCGCGCCCGAGACCCTGGGCGCGCACCTGGAGCAGACCCATGGCCTCGTGCCCGTGGGCACCACCCCCGAGGTGCATGAGCAGTTCCACCTGATCTACAGCGCCCGCAAGGTGATGCACCCGCTGCTGACCCGGCTGCTGGAGGCCGGAGCCGATGGGACGCTGTGGAACCCGGACCCCACCCGTTCCCCCGTGTGAGGAGACGGCGCATCGTCCTGCAGCGCCCTTTCCTTGATCTGAGGCAAGCCCGCGGGGCTTGCCCAAGGCCTGCGGGAGCCGGCCTGCGACAATCGCGCGCATGAGCTTCGCCCCCCTCCAGAACGACACCTTCCTGCGCGCCTGCCGTCGCCAGGCCACCGACTACACCCCGCTGTGGCTGATGCGCCAGGCCGGGCGCTACCTGCCCGAATACAAGGCCACGCGCGCCAAGGCCGGCAGCTTCATGGGCCTGGCCACGAACGTGGAGTACGCCACCGAGGTGACGCTGCAGCCGCTGGAGCGCTTCCCGCTGGACGCGGCCATCCTGTTCAGCGACATCCTCACCGTGCCCGACGCCATGGGCCTGGGCCTGTCGTTCGCCGAGGGCGAAGGCCCGCGCTTTGCCAAGGCGGTGCGCGACGAGGCCGACGTGGCCGCGCTGGCCGTGCCCGACCTGGACAAGCTGCGCTATGTGTTCGACGCCGTCACCAGCATCCGCCGCGCGCTGAACGGCCGCGTGCCGCTGATCGGCTTCTCGGGCAGCCCCTGGACGCTGGCCTGCTACATGGTCGAGGGCAAGGGCAGCGACGACTACCGCCTCGTCAAGACGCTGATGTACAGCCGCCCGGACTTGATGCACCGCATCCTGGCGGTGAACGCGGACGCCGTGGCCGCCTACCTGAACGCCCAGATCGACGCCGGCGCCCAGGCCGTGATGGTCTTCGACAGCTGGGGCGGCGTGCTGGCCGACGGGTGCTTCCAGGACTTCAGCCTGGAATACACCCGGCGCGTGCTGGCGCAGCTCAAGCGCACGGGCGTGGACGGCCAGGACGTGCCGCGCATCGTCTTCACCAAGGGCGGCGGCATCTGGCTCGACGACATGAAGGACATCGACTGCGAGGTGCTCGGCCTGGACTGGACGGCCCACCTGGGCAAGGCCCGCGCCATCGTCGGCGGGCAGGTGGACGGCCCCGGCAAGGCGCTGCAGGGCAACATCGACCCGAACGTCCTGTTCGCCCCGCCCGAGGCTGTGGCAGCCCAGGTGCGCGCCGTGCTCGACAGCTTCGGCACGCCGCACACCGACAAGACCAGCACCGGCCCCACGCACATCTTCAACCTGGGCCACGGCATCAGCCAGTTCACCCCGCCCGAGCACGTGGCCGCGCTGGTGGAAGCCGTGCATGGCTATTCACGCAGCCTGCGGCAGCGGTGAATGCCTACTTACCAGGGCTGCGGCGCCGGCATGACTTATTCACACTGCGGCAGCCGCATCCGGCGTGCCGCGCGGCCCGCAGCCAGCAGCGCAACAACCGGCAACAAATCACGGCGAACCTCGTAAGTGGTTGATTCATATGAAAGTCCTGCACCTGCCGATTTTGTGGGCACCCTAAGCAAACCACGGCCAGACAAGGGCTTTCGGGCGGCCCAGCCGGGATATCAACAAAGTTATCCACAGAAAACCTGAACTTCCTGTGTTTCCCTCGCAAAATCAAGCACTTGCCGCACGAAGTGAAGGAAAAGTCCCACAGTGGCTGCAACGCCTACCACATCCGGGGATGCTCTTCCCTATTGACAGCGCCAGTTGTTCACATGCTGGCAACTGCGGCCCCCTGCGCAGAGCGTCGCCCGACAACCGCTGCGGCACTGTTTGCGGCGCAGCAAAGAACGTTGATTCATAAGCTTTTTTTGCATCGCGCCGTCTACAAATCCGCTAGCGCGCAGTCCAACCGGGGCGCGCCCCGCAGCCTGTTGCACGCTGCTTTTCAACAAAGTTATCCACAGCATCTCTCGTAGCAGTGGGCACGCTTGTGGAATCATGCGGGGCCGCGCCCCGGTGCCGTCCGCGTTTTCACCCACCGCCCATGCCTGACCGTTCCCCGCCCCCGACCACGCCGCATGACAGCGCCGCCTGCCTGCTCTGCGTGGCCGTGAGCACGCCGGCGCACAGTGGCGTGGGCGAACCGCTGAGCTATGCCAGCCCGCGCCCGCTGCCTCCCGGGACACTGGTGCGCGTGCCGCTGGGCGCGCGCGAGGTGCTGGGCGTGGTCTGGGACGCGCCCGCCGAGCCAGCGGCGCTACCGCCGGGCATGGTGCCGCGCACGGTGGCGGGCGTGCTCGAAGGCGTGGCGCCGCTGGACGCCGCCTGGCGCCGTCTGGTGACCTTCGCCGCGCGCTACTACCAACGCGCGGTGGGCGAGGTGGCGCTGGCCGCCCTGCCCCCACAGCTGCGCGACCTCACGCCCGAGCAGTTGGCGCGGCGCCTGCGCCGCCCCGCACCGCCGGCGCACCCGTCCGAAGCAGTTGCAAAAACAATAGCACTTACCGCAGAACAGGCAAGCGCTACAGCCCAAATCGATGCAGAGCGCGGCCCCTTCCTGCTGTTCGGCAGCACGGGCAGCGGCAAGACCGAGGTGTACCTGCACTGCGTGCAGCGCGCCCTGGCCGGCCATCCCGCCGCACAGGCACTGGTGATGGTGCCCGAGATCAACCTCACCCCGCAGCTGGAGGCGCGCTTTCGCGAGCGCTTCGCGCCCCTGTACGGCGAGGCGGCCGTGGTCAGCATGCACAGTGGGATGACGCCGGCACAGCGCCTGAAGAGCTGGCTCGCCGCGCATACGGGCGCTGCGCGCATCGTGCTCGGCACGCGCATGGCGGTGTTCGCCAGCCTGCCGGGGCTGGCACTGGTCGTGGTGGACGAGGAGCACGACGCCAGCTACAAGCAGCAGGAGGGCGCGCGCTACTCCGCGCGCGACCTGGCGCTGTGGCGCGGACGCGAGCAGGGCGCCAAGGTGATCCTGGGCAGCGCCACCCCGTCGCTGGAGAGCTGGCATGCCAGCACCCCGGCCAGCGAGGGGGGCCCGGGCCGTTACTTGCGCCTGCACATGCCCAGCCGTATCGGCTCCGCAGAAGGCGCCGGCGCAGGCGAGCTGCCGCGCGTGCGCCTGGTGGACATGGGACAACAGCCGCGCAGTTCGGGGGCGGGTGGCGTGTTCTCGCCCCCCCTGCTGGCCGCCATCACCGAACGGGTGCAGCGCGGGGAGCAATGCCTCGTGCTGCTCAACCGCCGCGGCTTTGCACCCGTGCTGCACTGCCACGACTGCAGCTGGAAGAGCGACTGCCCGCACTGCAGCGCCCACCAGGTGTTCCACAAGAGCGACCGCACGCTGCGCTGCCACCACTGTGGCTTTACGCAACGCGTGCCGCGCGCCTGCCCCAGCTGCGGCAACCCGGACATCCTGCCCCTGGGCCGCGGCACCGAGCAGCTGGAAGAGCAACTGGCCGCCCTGCTGCGCAACGTGATCACCCCGGACCGCCGCGCCGCGCGCGTGGCACGCATCGACGCCGACACCACCCGCGCCAAGGGGGCGCTGGAGGAGCAACTGGCCCAGGTGCACAGCGGCGAGGTGGACGTGCTGGTCGGCACGCAGATGGTGGCCAAGGGGCATGACTTTCGGCGCATCACCCTGGTGGCGGCCGTGCAGCCCGACGGAGCGCTCTTCAGCAGCGACTTCCGCGCGCCCGAGCGCATGTTCGCCCTGCTGATGCAGGCTGCGGGCCGCGCGGGGCGCGATGCGCGCTATGTGGCCGCGCAGGGCAGCCCGCCCGAGATGTGGATCCAGACCTGGCACCCCGACCACGCCGTCTATGCCGCGCTGCGCCGCCACGACTACCCGGCCTTTGCCGCGCGCCAGCTGGCCGAACGCCAGGAAGCCGGCATGCCGCCCTTCGCCTATCAGGCGCTGGTGCGCGCGGACGCCCGCACGCAGGAGGCGGCCCAGGCCTTCCTGCAGGCCGGCAGCGACGCCGCGCGCGCCGCCGGGCTGCCGGGGCTGGACCAGGTCTTTCTGTTCCCGCCGGTGCCGCTCGCCATCCAGCGCGTGGCCAATGTGGAGCGCGCGCAGATGCTGCTGGAAAGTCCCCAGCGCGGTGCGCTGCAGCGCTTTCTGGCCGCATGGCAGCCGCTGCTGCATGCCGAGCGCCCGCGCCACCGCGGCCTGGTGCGCTGGCTGGTGGACGTGGACCCGCAGGCGATCTGAGGCCGCCACCGCTGCGGGCGGTGCCCGCGGGTTTTCTCGCATGGCATGCGCTGTGCCATCGGGGCAAAGTTCCGCCCCCGGTCCACGAGACCGCTTTTCTTTTTTGGAACCCACAATGACCTTCCAAGCGTTTCGCATGTCGCTGGTGGCCGCTGCCATCACCGTTGCCGGTTTTGCCGGCGCCCCCACCCTCGCCCACGCGCAGGACACGCGCGCCACGACGGCCACGCAGGCCCAGCCGGCCGCCGCCAAGCCCCGCGTGGTGGTGCTGGCCACGGGCGGCACGATCGCCGGCGCCGGCGCCTCGGCCATGAACAGCGCCACCTACACGGCCGCCAAGGTGCCCGTGGACAAGCTGCTGGCCGGCCTGCCCGAGCTGTCCAACGTCGCCCAGGTGTCGGGCGAACAGGTGTTCCAGATCGCTTCCGAGAGCTTCACCAACGAACACCTGCTGAAGCTGGCCCAGCGCGTGTCGCAACTGGCCAAGCAGGGCGACGTGGACGGCATCGTCATCACCCATGGCACCGACACGCTGGCCGAGACCGCCTACTTCCTGAGCCTGACAGTGCGCACCGACAAGCCGATCGCGCTGGTCGGCTCCATGCGCCCGGGTACTGCCCTGTCGGCCGACGGCGCGCTGAATCTGGTCAACGCCGTGAGCGTGGCGGCCTCCAAGGATGCGCGCGGCAAGGGCGTGCTGGTCACCATGAACGACGAGATCAACACCGCGCGCGACGTGAACAAGGACATCAACATCCAGACCAGCGCCTTCAAGAGCCAGTGGGGCCCGCTGGGCATGGTGGTGGAGGGGAAGAATTACTGGTTCCGCGCGCCGGTGAAGCGCCACACCACGCAATCGGAATTCGACATCGACAGCATCACCTCGCTGCCCCAGGTGGACATCGTCTATGCCTACGGCAACGTGCAGCCCACGGCCGTGAACGCGCTGGTGGCCGGCGGCGCCAAGGCCATCATCCATGCCGGCACGGGCAACGGCTCAGTGGCCGACCGCATGGTCAAGCCGCTGCAGGACGCGCGCGCTAAGGGCGTGGTCATCGTGCGTTCGGCGCGGGTGCCCTACGGCTTCGTGCTGCGCAACGCCGAGCAGCCCGACGACAAGCACGACTGGGTGGTGGCCCACGATCTGCGCCCCGAAAAGGCGCGCATCCTGACCATGCTCGCGCTGGCCAAGGGCGCCAGCACGCAGGAACTGCAGCGCATGTTCTGGGAGTATTGAGGTCTGCCCGTCAGGCGCCCGCGCCTTCCCCTGCCCTCCCCTCGCGTCGCAATACGGGCAGGGGGACGGCACCCTCGCTGCGCGGCGTGGCCGGTCCAGGTCCTTGCCAATGGCCGTTGGTCTGGCGCACGCGGTACAACGGCTGCGCTTCAGGTGGATATTTTTTAGCCAAATCGACACCTAGCGCAGTCCCACCCTGCGCCAAGCGCTCTCATTTTTGAACCAAAAGCGCAACGGCGGCCGAAAAGCTGAGGAAAGCCAGCGCCGTACTCACCAGGATGATGCGCGCCACGCGCCCGCCGTGGGCCCCGAAGCGCTCCACCAGCAGCGCCACGTTGCTCGCGCTGGGCAGCGCGGCCAGCAGCACCATCACCGTGAGCGTGAACGGCGACAGGTCCACCCCCAGCGCCATCGCCGCACGCCCCAGGCACCACACCAGCAGCGGGTGCACGACGAGCTTGGCCAGCGCGATCGGCACGTACTGGCCCGGCGGCACGTATTCCTGCTGGTTCATCTGCGAGCGCGCCAGCACCGCGCCAATGGTGAACAGCGCCACCGGCGATGCCGCGCCCGCCAGCATGGCCAGCGTCTGGTCCACGGGGCCCGGCGGCTGCCACTGCAGGACCGACGCCACGCCGCCCAGCACGATGGACCAGGGCATGGGGTTGGTGGCCATGCCGCGCAGCGCGTTGCGCAGCGCCACGGCCACGCCGTGGGCACCCGCGCCATCCAGGCGCGACAGCGCGATGCACGCCGAACTGGTGATCACCAGGTCCACCGCCAGCACCACGATCACGGTGCCGGCACTGGCCTCGCCCAGCAACGCCACCAGCAGCGGAACACCCATGAAGCCGGTGTTGGGAAAGGCAGCCACCAGCGCGCCAAAGGCCGCATCGTTCCACCCCTGGCGCCGCAGCGTGAGGGCCACCGTGCCGCCCACCATGAGCAGCGCACACAGCAGGTACAGCCCGGCGACGGCCGGGTCCAGCAGCTGTGCGATGGGCGTGCTGGCGCCGAAGCGGTACAGCATGCATGGCAGCGCGAAATACAGCACGAAGCTGTTCAGCCCCCCGATGGCGGACACCGGCAGCGCCCCGGCCCGCGTGGCCAGGTAGCCGCACAACACGAGGGCGAAGAAGGGGAAGGTGATCAGCAGGACGGACAGCACGGGCGCGATTGTCGCAGCGCCGCCGCGCGCTGAAACGCCTTGTCACCGGGCGTGCCACCCCGGGCAATCACCCTGGTGGGCGCACGCCGCTATCATGCACACCCGCTGTTCTCCCTCTCACCCGCCGCCCGCCCCGCAACCCGCGGCGCAGGCGCGCCCCGTTCCTCCCGCTGCATCCATGTCCGGTCTCAATCTTGCTCAGTTGCAGGCAGTGCACTACACCGAGGGCCCGTGCCTGGTGCTGGCGGGCGCGGGCTCTGGCAAGACGCGGGTGATCACGCACAAGATCGCGCGGCTGATCGAGACGGGCCTGGCGCCCCGGCGCATTGCCGCCATCACCTTCACCAACAAGGCCGCGGCCGAGATGCGCGAGCGCGCCGCCGGCCTGATCGGCCGCCAGGCCAAGGACGTCCTGGTGTGCACCTTCCACGCCCTGGGCGTGCGCATGGTGCGCGAGGACGGCCATGTGCTGGGCCTCAAGCCCTCGTTCAGCATCCTGGACCAGGACGACGTGACCGGCATCCTCAAGGACTGCGCGGGCGGCACCACCGACCTGGCCACCGCGCGCCAGTGGCAATGGACCATCAGCAACTGGAAGAACCAGGGCTGGGATGCGCGCAAGGCGCTGGCCATGGCCCAGGACGACCATGAGCGCAGCATCGCCCTGATCATGCAGCGCTACGAGGAGCGCCTGACGGCCTACCAGAGCGTGGATTTCGACGACCTGATCGGCATGCCCATGCGCCTCTTGCGCCACCACCCCGAGGTGCGCGAAAAGTGGCAGCGCCTCTTGGGCCACGTGCTGGTGGACGAATACCAGGACACCAACGCCACGCAGTACGAGCTGCTGAAATACCTGGTGGGCGAGCGCGCGCGCTTCACCGCCGTGGGCGACGACGACCAGAGCATCTACGGCTGGCGCGGCGCCACGCTGGACAACCTGAAGAAGCTGCCGCAGGACTTCCCACAGCTCAACGTCATCAAGCTGGAGCAGAACTACCGCTCGACCAGCGCCATCCTGCGCGCGGCCAACCACGTCATCCAGCCCAATCCCAAGCTGTTTCCCAAGACGCTGTTCAGCGAGCTGGGCGAGGGCGAGCCCGTGCGCGTGGTCGATTGCGACAACGAGGAGCACGAGGCCGAGCGCGCCGTGGCGCGCATCCAGGGCCTGCGGGCAGCCAGCAATCCACCGCCGGCGTGGAAGAACTTCGCCATCCTCTACCGCGCCAACCACCAGGCCAAACCGTTCGAGAAGGCCCTGCGCAAGGCCAACATCCCCTACAAGGTCTCGGGCGGCACCAGCTTCTTCGACCGCGCAGAGATCAAGGACCTGTGCGCGTGGTTCCGCCTGTGGATCAACAACGACGACGACCCGGCCTTCCTGCGTGCCGTCACCAGCCCGCGGCGCGGCGTGGGCCACACCACGCTGGCGGCGCTGGGCGAGTTCGCCACGCAGCACAAGCAAAGCATGTTCGGCGCGCTGTTCAACGCCATGCTGCCCGCCGTGATCCCCAAGCGGGGCCTGGAAGGCCTGCTGGAGTTCGGCCGCACCGTCAACGACCTGGAGCACCGCGCACGCCACACGCACGGCCACGAAGCCGCGCGTGCCTTCCTGGCCGACTGGCTCAAGGACATGGGCTACGAGCAGCACCTGTACGACAGCGAGGACAGCGAAAAGGTGGCCGCAGCGCGCTGGAGCAACGTGCTGGAGTTCTGCGACTGGATGGCGCAGCGCGCGGGCGGCCAGATCGACGACACCGCGGGCGCGACGGTGCAGGCCGCGACCAAGAGCCTGCTGGAGGTGGCGCAGACCATCGCCCTGCTGTCCACCATCTCCGAGCGCGAACAGGAGCAGGACATGGTGGTGCTGTCCACGCTGCATGCCAGCAAGGGGCTGGAGTGGCCGCACGTGATCCTGGCCGGCGTGACCGAGGGCATGCTGCCCTTCAAGCTGGACGATGACGACGGCCGCCAGCAGAAGGTGAGTGACGACACCCTGCAGCGCCTGCAGGAGGAGCGCCGCCTGATGTACGTGGGCATCACCCGCGCCCAGCGCACGCTGGCCGTGAGCTGGACCAAGAAACGCAAGAAGGGGCGCGAGATGGTGGCCTGCCAGCCCAGCCGCTTCATTGCCGAGATGAAACTGGACGCCGCCACGGCGCGCGAGAACCCACGCGACAAGTTGCGCCAGTTGCGCGAGGAATTCGCGCGCAAGGCCCAGGCCGCCCCCAGCCCCGCCACACCCTGAACCCATGTTGAAAACTATATTTTTGATAGCTGCCAGCGCTTTACTGGCAAGCGCTTGCGCCCAAAAACCCTCTCAACCTCCCCGCCCGGCCTGCCCCACGGCCGCGCAGATGGAGCAGCCCGAACTGGTGGGCCGCTGGCAGGCGCGGCTGGACGGCATGGCCGAGCCCGTGCTGCTGGAACTGGGCCCCCACCCCGAATGGGACGGCACGGTGAAGGGACGCATCCAGTGGCCGGGCTTCACCTCGGTGGTGGTGGGCGACGTGCACCAGGGCCGGCTCACCCTGGAAGAGTCGCGCGACGGCACGCGGGTCAGCGGCAGCTGGAGCGGCGACGTCGTCGAAGGCAGCTGCGCGCGCGAGATCCGCGGCGAATGGACCGACGAGGCCGACCGGCCCTACACCTTCACCCTGCGCAAGCAGGCCCCTTCCCGGCCCTGACCTGCATGCCAGCCGTCACCGACCACGCGCATCATCCGACCATGACACAGCCTTCACACCCCCTGTCCCGCCTGGGCCTGGCCACCGCGCTGCTGGGCACGGCCCTGCCGCTGGTCAGCCTGGCCGAAACCGCCGCAGCCCCCGCCGTCAACCGGGCGGCCGGCTGGCGCCAGTGCGCCGCCCTCACCGGTGACAGCCAGGCACGCCTGGCCTGCTTTGACCAGTGGGCCGGCGAGCAGAGCTGGCAGGCGCCGCCCGCTTCGGCCAGCGCCCAGCCCGCCGCCGCCACGCAGGCGCCGCCCCCGCCGGTGGACGCCACGCTGCCGGCCACGCGCATCATCGACGTGGCGCAGGTGGACGGCTGCCGCGACGGCCAGTACAGCACCCTGTCGCGCTTCTGGGAGCTGGAGACGGGCAGCGACTGCGGGGCGTTCCGCTTTCGCGGGTACTGGCCCATGAGCGTGTCCGTCGTGGGCGCCACCAGCGTCAACCGCCTGCCCACCTCGGGCAGCCCGGACAACAACGCCACCAGAGAGGTGGACTACCGCAAGACCGAGATGCGCGTGCAGCTGTCGGTGCGTACCAAGCTCGCGCAGGGCCTGCTCACGCGCGGCCACCCCACGCTGCGCGACTCGCTGTGGGCGGGCTACACGCAGCAGTCGTACTGGCAGCTGTTCTCGCCGGGCATCTCGCGGCCGTTCCGCAACACGGACCACGAGCCCGAGATCATGTACGTGTACCCCACCGACGCCAAGCTGCCCTTCGGCTGGCGCTGGCGCTACAGCGGCATCGGCCTGGTGCACCAGTCCAACGGCCAGAGCCTGCCGCTGTCGCGCAGCTGGAACCGCGTGTACCTGATGACCGGCATGGAGCTGGACAACCGCTGGACCGTCACCGGCCGTCTGTGGAAGCGCCTGCACGAGAGCGCGGACAGCGACGACAACCCCGGCATCAGCAACTACGTGGGCCGGGCCGAGCTGGGCCTGACCTGGAACGTGGACAAGGACAACACCCTGGCGCTGACCGCACGGCATTCGCTGGGCGCCACCGGGCGCGGCTCGGCACGGCTGGAATGGCTGCAAACCCTCGGAACCAGCCTGGTGGGCAACCGCACCAACCTGCGCCTGCACACCCAGCTGTTCACGGGCTACGGCGACAGCCTGATCGACTACAACCGCAAGCGCACCGTGTTCAGCGTGGGCCTGAGCCTGGTGGATTTCTGAACCCCACAGCGCGAATGGATGGGCGGGCGCGCCACGCGCGCCTGCCGGCCCGATCACAACCGGTTACCCTTTGACCGGGCCGGCGGGTTGAAGGCGCCGCGGTGCGCCGACACAATCGGGCGCACCCCGGCGCCGCCGGGGGCGGGCCCGCGCCCTGCGCAATAAGCGCCTGCTTTCGCGCGGTATTCGCCCCATCACCGGCCAGCGCCGTCCGCACAATGCAGCCCGGAGGACGACGACCATGGACCTGCAATACCAGCTGAAGGCCGGCAGCTACTACCTGTACGACATGCGCGAAACGCCCAGCGCAGTCACGGGCGAGCGTCGCTTCAAGCTCAAGACCGACACCGTGGCCATTGCCTTCGACCTGCATACCGGCGAGGTGCACCAGCACGGCAGCCCGGCACGCATCCAGTCCTGGGCCACGCACACGCGCCGGCGCCTGCGCGCCGCAGGCGCGGCGGACGTGGCCAACGACATCGTGGTCGTCTCCGGCCCGCTGCCCGTGGACGAGCTCAACAAATGCCTGTGGATCAGCGGCTACTGCCGGCGCATGTTCACGCGCCTGGCCAGCCTGCCGCACGGCAAGCTGCAGCGCGCGGCGCAGCAATGGAAAAAAGCGGCCTGAACGCCCTTCTCCTCTGCGCCAGCAGCTCTTGATTCAATAGCACAACGGGTCCCGCGGGACCCGTTGTTTCTGGTGTCAGTCCTGCGCGCCTAGGTCGTCGTCCTGGTCGTCATCCTCGGGCAGCTCCTCCGGCTCCGCATGCTTGACCACGGTGACGGGCACGGGACTTTGCTGCACCAGCGCCTGCGACACCGAGCCCAGCAGCGTGCCGCGCAGCCCGCCCAGGCCGCGCGCGCCGATGATGAGCGCGTCGCAGCCGCAGCGCTCCACCATGTCCACCAGCGTGGCCGCCACGGGGCCCAGGCCGATCTCGGTCTCATACGGCACGCCCGCGGCCTCCACCATCGCCACGGCCGACGCCATCAGGTGCTGGCCCGCCTCCACGCTCGCGGCGGCCACAGCGTCCGCGCCCTGCGTGGCCAGCTCGATCAGCGAGGCCTCTTCCTGCACGTGGCCCAGCACCAGCGTGGCCTGCAGGCCGCCACGGCGCACCAGGGCCACGCCATGGCGCACGGCGTCGAGCGCGAGTTCGGAGCCATCAACGGCGATCAGGATTCGGAACATGGGGGCACCTCCTTGCAATGCTGTGTCGATAGGGTCAGTGTAGGCCGCGCGGGGCGCCACGGGCACCAATCCCCGCCGGTGCAGTCTGGGACAATCGCGCCCATGCTCAAGTTTGAAATCCTGGCCACCGACACCTCCAGCCACGCGCGCCGCGGCACGCTCACGCTCAACCACGGCGTGGTGCAGACCCCCATCTTCATGCCCGTGGGCACCTACGGCACCGTCAAGGGCGTGATGCCGCGCAGCCTGCGCGAGATGGGCGCGCAGATCATCCTGGGCAACACCTTCCACCTGTGGATGCGGCCCGGCCTGGACGTGATGCAGAGCTTTGGCGGCCTGCACGGCTTTGAGCAATGGGACAAGCCCATCCTCACGGACTCGGGCGGGTTCCAGGTCTGGAGCCTGGGCAGCATGCGCAAGATCACCGAAGAAGGCGTGCATTTCGCCTCGCCCGTGAACGGCGACAAGCTGTTCATGTCGCCCGAGGTGAGCATGCAGATCCAGACCACGCTCAACAGCGACATCGTGATGCAGCTGGACGAGTGCACGCCCTACGAGACCAACGGCCACAAGACCACCGAGGCCGAGGCGCGCAAGAGCATGGAGATGAGCCGCCGCTGGGCGGTGCGTTCCAAGAATGAATTCGAGCGCCTGGGCAACCCCAACGCGCTGTTCGGCATCGTGCAGGGCGGCATGTACAAGAACCTGCGCCAGGAATCGCTCGAAGCCCTGGTGGAGATGGACTTCCCCGGCTACGCCGTGGGCGGCGTGAGCGTGGGCGAGCCCAAGGACGAGATGCTGGACATCATGGCGCACACCCCCCACCGCCTGCCGCGCGAGAAGCCCCGCTACCTGATGGGTGTGGGCACGCCGGAGGACCTGGTGGAGGGCGTGGCCCAGGGCGTGGACATGTTCGACTGCGTGATGCCCACGCGCAATGCGCGCAACGGCACACTGTTCACGCGCTATGGCGACCTGAAGATCCGCAACGCCCGCCACAAGACCGACCACCAGCCGCTGGACCCGAGCTGTACCTGCCACGCCTGCGCGGGCACCGAGGGCGTAAGCTGGAACGACGGGGGCCGCGGCGGCTTCTCGCGCGCCTACCTGCACCACCTGGACCGCTGCGGCGAGATGCTGGGGCCCATGCTCACCACCATCCACAACCTGCACTACTACCTGAACCTGATGCGCGAGGTGCGCGAAGCGCTGGAGGCCGGCCAGTTCGGCGCATTCCGCGCGCGCTTCAAGGCCGAGCGCGCACGCGGCGTATAGCGCCGCGTAGGCGGCGGCTGACGGCGAGGGCCGGCGCATTCCGCGCGCGGCGCCGCGCCATCCTTCCTATGCTGGCGCGATGGACACCCGACCGTCGACGGCCGCACCGCTGCACATCGGCACCGCGGGGTGGAACGTGCCGCAGGGCAGCCGGCACCGGTTCCCGGCCGAAGGCTCGCACCTGGAGCGCTACGCCGCCCGGCTGCCCGCCGTGGAGATCAATTCATCGTTCTACCGCCCCCACCAGCGCAGCACGTACGAGCGCTGGGCCGCGTCCACGCCGCCAGCGTTCCGCTTCAGCGTCAAACTGCCACGCAGCATCACGCACACGGCGCGCCTGAAGGGCACGGACGCGCTGCTGGAGGCTTTCCTGGAACAGGTGCAGGGGCTGGGGGAGCGCCTGGGCTGTCTGCTGGTGCAATTGCCGCCCAGCCTGCGGCTCGACCGACCCGTCGCCGAGGCGTTCCTGCGCGGCCTGCGCGAACGGCATCCCCACCGCAGCGTTGCCGTGGAGCCGCGCCACGCCAGCTGGTTCACGCCGGAGGGCGACGCGCTGCTGCGCGCCTGGCAGGCCGGCCGCGTGCTGGCCGACCCGGTGCTGCACGCGGGCGGCGAAGTGCCCGGCGGCTGGCCCGGCCTGGTCTACTGCCGGCTGCACGGCGCACCGCGCGTGTACTACTCGGCCTATGACGCGGCGCTGGTCGACGCGCTTGCGGCACGGCTGCGGGTCGCCACCCTGGCAGCGCGCAGCGTGTGGTGCATCTTCGACAACACGGCCAGCGGCGCGGCGGCTGCCAACGCGCTGGACCTGCACCAGGCCTGCGCCTAGCGATTCCCTGCCGCGCCGGGCATCGCACCGTGGGGAGGCGTACCGGTGGGGGCCGCGCCGGCGGGCGGCATGCCCGAGGGGACAGCACCCGCAGGGGCCACACCGGGCGAGGCCACCCCGGACGGCGCCGCACCGGCCCCGCAGGCATGGCAGAAACGGGCGAAGGCGCTCTTGCGCGTGCCGCAGGCACCGCAGCGGTCGAACAGGCCAATGCCACAGTGCGGGCAGAAGTCGGTCACCCCGTCCTTCAGGTCCACCAGCCGTTCGCACCCCGGGCACACGCCCTTGGCCAGGCGCGCCAGGGCCACGTCGTAGCCCAGCTCCTTGCGGCGCTCCTGCTCGGGCAGGGCCTCGGCCTGTTTCTGGCGCTCCAGGTAGCGGTTGAGCGCAAGGATGGCGTAGCGCCCCACCAGCGCCGTGACCACGATGCCCACCACGTAGCGCACGTAACCGCCATAGCTGGGCAGGTAGGGCACCAGCTCCACGAAGAACGCGAACACCGCGAAGAAGATGAAGCCCCACACGAACGGCCACCAGGTGCTCTTGCGCTTTTTGGCGAACAGCCAGCCTGCCGCCACCAGCAGCGGCAGCGTGAGCGCCAGGCGGTAGAGGAACACGCGCAGCTCCACCTTGCGCCGCTCGGCGGCCATCTTCTCGTAACCGCCCTGCTCCAGGCGCCCCAGGCGCTGCTGCGCGGCCTGCGCGGCCTGGCGCGCATCCAGCAGGGCTTGGTCCTGTGCCTGCACGGCCTGCTGGGCCCGGCGCTCCTGGGCCTTGAGGGCGTCCAGCGCCTGGGTGCGCGCGATCACCTCGGGGTCGTGCTCGGCGCGCTGGGTGGCGCGGCGTGCGGCCAGCCAGTTGCTGAAGGTCTCCCGCTCGGCCTGCGTCTCGCTGCGCGCCTTGGCGTGCTGCAGCCGGGCCTGCTCCAGCGCGGTCTGGGCCTCCTGCTCGGCCTGGCGCGCTTCCTTGACCTGGGCGCGCAGCGCCTGGGCGGCGTTGCGGTCCAGGAAGTCGTCCAGCTGCAGGGGCGCCTCCACCTTGGGCAGGTCGCCCACGATGGTGCCGCCCAGCCCGATCAGAAAGCTGGCGAACACCAGCGCCACCAGCCACAGGCCGCGGCGAAACCATTTCTCCGACAGTCGCAATGCCTTGCTCATGTGTGATCCCTCACGATGTTTGCTATTGAAATAGCAGCTGCTCGCGCTTTATGGATAAGCGCAGGAGCCCATTTTTGCTTAAAACTTCTCCGGACCCAGCACCTGCACCTGCGGGGCGCCCGCCAGCCGCGCATGCTGCAGCCATGCGAGGGCGGAGTCCACCGTCACGGTCTCGATGCGGTCGGCGTAGCGCTGCGCGGGCGGATGGTCGTCGAAGGCGACGTTGGCCGCCGTCATGCGCCCGCCCAGCCGCGTGAGCGGCCCGATGCGCAGCACCGTGGGCTGGTAGCCCTGCAGCCGCAGCCAGGCCTGGGCCTGCGCGCGGGTCTGGGCGCGCTCGGGCTCCATGGCCAGGGCCAGGGTCTCCAGCGCCCACTGGTTGGACTGCTGGTAGGTCGTGCCCCACGCATAGCTCACCATGCTGTAGGCACGCTGGTGCAGCCGCGTGGCGCGCGCGCCGTCGGCCAGCACGGGCAGCAGCGCCTGCTGCACGGCGGGCGTGGGTACGGCCCACACGGCCTCGTGGCGCCACAGGTCGTCCAGGAAGAACTCGCCCAGCCCCTGGCGGTACACGGCGGCCACGCCGGTGCCGCAGTCGTTGAGCTTGTGCACCACGCGCCACGGGCCCTCGGGCGTCTTGTAGGCCCAGCCCAGGTGCGAGTAGCGCAGGCCGTAGCGGGACAAGTCCTGCCCCGCGCGCGCCAGCACCACCACGCGGGCGCCGCTGGCGTCCAGCGCCTGGGCCGTCTGCTGCGCCAGCTGCATGCCCTGGGCGATGGTCTGCGCCGTGGGCTGGCGCGGCTCGCAGGAGCGGCCCGCATGCGCCGCCACGCCCGCCAGTGCCAGGGCGGCGGCCGCGATCCAGTGCAGGGTGCGCATGGTCAGAGCCTTTCGTTGTGCAGCAGCGCGCGGCCCAGCGCGTTGGGCACGAAGGCCAGCACCTCGCCCGCGGCCGACAGGATCACGCCCGTGCCAATCACGGTGCAGGTGAGCACCGTGCCCACGGCACCACTGGCGGCACCGGCGGCGCGGCCCGAGACCTCCACGCTGGCCTGGGCGCCGTCCGACGCACGCTCCAGCAGGTACACCGTGCCCGTGGCCGAGGCCTGCACGGCCTTCACCGTGAGCACCGCGCCGCCCACCGACAGCGCCGCCGGCAGGGCCACCACGGCGCCCGCCGCCGCGGACGCCCCGCCCGCGGCCACGACCACGGAGGCCACCGGCATCAGCGACAGCGCGGCAGAGGCCTCGCTGTGCGCCCGCGCCGGCAGCGCCGCGCCGCACAGCAGGCCCAGCGCCAGCAGCGCGGGGGCGAAGGTTTTGCGAAAAAAGGTTGGCATGTGGGTCTCCTGCGCGGCGGGCATCATTCAGCGGCCTCGGTGCGGGCCTGCAGGCGGCTGCGCAGGCGGGCGTCGGCCAGATCCGCCTCGTGGCGGTCGCGCAGCATCTTGGCCAGCGTGAACGCGCAGGTGATGAGGTATAGCCAGCTCACGCCCAAAAAGGCCTTGTAGGTGGCGCTGATCGCCATGCCCCACAGCCCCCAGCCGGTGAGCCCCATGGCCACGGCAAAGCCGCCCCAGACGACGAGCTTCCACAGCGGGGTGTCGCCACCACCCTGGCCGGCGCCGCGGCGCGCGCCCTGGTTGTCGCGCACGAACTTGGCCAGCATGAAGGCCGCCGACAGGCAGAACACGTAGCCCATGAACATGAAGGCCACCTCCAGCCGCTCGCCCGGCAGCCAGGCCAGGCCGGTGGCGCACAGGAACACGGCGATGCCGAACGAGGCCCACACCTGGAACTGCCAGGCCCGCGTGTCGCGCTGGAGGGTGGGGGTAGAGGAATGCATGGTGGTCGGTGCCCGCAGGCGTTGGTTGAACACGGGGCGGATGCTGCGGCCGCGCGGCGCCAAAGCAGCCGATATTCCGACGCAGTAACCTATCCAGCGGCGAAAAGTATCGCCATGCGATACCGCATTCAGATCGCCAGCGGCAGCTCGGTGGTGGACAGCACGTTGCGCAGCACCATGAACGAGCGCACCTGCCGCACGCCCGGCAGGTACAGCAGCTGCTCGGCATGCAGGCGGTTGAAGCTCTCGCTGTCGCGCGTGCGGATCAGCATGAAGTAGTCGAACTCGCCCGTGACCACGTGGCATTCCATGCAGCCCGAGATCTTGGCCGCCGCCTTCTCGAAGGCCGAGAACGACTCGGGCGTGGAGCGGTCCAGCACCACGCCGATCATCACCAGCATGCCCGCACCCACCGCCTGCGGGTTCAGCCGCGCCACCACGCCATCGATGAAGCCCAGCCGCTTGAGCCGCTCCACGCGGCGCAGGCAGGCCGGCGGGCTCAGGTGCACCTTGGCCGCCAGGGCCACGTTGGACAGCGACGCGTCGCGCTGCAGCAGGCGCAGGATGGCGCGGTCGGTGCGGTCCACCTCGGCACCCTCTGCCGCGGCATTCACGTTGCGTTTTTTTATTGCGGCCATGGCTTGATTGGAGAAATGAAATACTGCTATTTGGCGTTGAGTACTTTTTTTGATTCTTGAAATCATCTTATTTCACAACCCTGTTAATGCGCGGTTTTCCTACGATGCAAGGCACCTTCCCCATCGACCGGAACACCGCCATGAACCTGCAGAAATTCCCCCGCCATCCCCTGACCTTCGGCCCCACGCCCATCCAGCCGCTCAAGCGCCTGTCGCAGCACCTGGGCGGCAAGGTAGAGCTGTACGCCAAGCGGGAGGACTGCAACTCGGGCCTGGCCTTCGGCGGCAACAAGACGCGCAAGCTGGAGTACCTGATCCCCGAGGCGATTGCCGGCGGCTACGACACGCTGGTGTCCATCGGCGGCATCCAGTCCAACCAGACGCGCCAGGTGGCCGCCGTGGCCGCGCATTTGGGACTCAAGTGCGTGCTGGTGCAGGAGAACTGGGTCAACTACAGCGACGCGGTGTACGACCGCGTCGGCAACATCGAGATGAGCCGCATCCTGGGCGCCGACGTGCGCCTGGACGCGGCGGGCTTCGACATCGGCATCCGCCCGAGCTGGGAGCAGGCCATGGCGGACGTGAAGCAGGCCGGCGGCAAGCCCTTTCCCATTCCTGCTGGCTGCTCCGAGCACCCTTATGGCGGCCTGGGCTTCGTCGGCTTTGCCGAAGAGGTGCGCCAGCAGGAAAAAGAGCTGGGCTTTCGGTTTGACTACATCGTCGTGTGCTCGGTCACCGGCAGCACGCAGGCGGGCATGGTGGTGGGCTTTGCCGCCGACGGGCGCGCGCGCCGGGTGATCGGTATCGACGCATCGGCCACGCCCGAGAAGACCCACGCGCAGATCCTGCGCATCGCGCAGAGCACCGCCGATCTGGTGGAGCTGGGCCAGGACATCACCGCCGAGGATGTGGTGCTGGACACGCGCTACGGCGGCCCGGAATACGGCCTGCCCAATGAAGGCACGCTGGAGGCCATCCGCCTGTGCGCTCGCCAGGAGGGCATGCTCACGGACCCGGTGTACGAGGGCAAGTCCATGCACGGCATGATCGAGCGGGTGCGCAACGGCGAATTCCCGGCCGGATCGAAGGTGCTGTACGCGCATCTGGGCGGCGTGCCGGCCCTGAACGCGTACAGCTTTCTTTTTCGCAACGGCTGAAGCCGCAGCGGATGCGCAGGCTCTGGGGCGCCTGCTGGCTCAGGCGCTGATCTGAAGCAGCCCCGCCACCCGCTCACGCAGCAGGGCGGGCTGCACCTCGGCAGCCGGCAGCGGTGCGCCGACGTTCAGCCCCACGCGGTTGAACATGCCCCGGCGGAACGGCCGCACCATGGCGCCGCCCTGCTCGATGCGGCTGAAGAACGAGCCCCACAGGTTGGTCAGCGCCATGGGCACCACCGGCGCCTGGACGCCGTCGGCCTGCGCGCGTTCGATGATCTTCATGATGCCGCCCTTGAACGCCTGCAGTTGCCCGTCGCGCGTGATGCCGCCCTCGGGGAAGATGGCGAGCAGGTCGCCGTCCTTCAGCACCTGGGCCGCGCGCTCGAACGCGGCTTCGTAGGTGGCGGCATCGTCCTTTTGCGGCGCGACGGGAATGGCCTTGGCCAGGCGGAACAGCGCACCCAGCACCGGGATGCGGAAGATGCGGTGGTCCATGATGAAGTAGATGGGGCGGGGGCTGGCCGCCATCAGCAGCACGGCATCGACGAAGCTCACATGGTTGCAGGCCAGGATGGCCGCGCCCTCCGTGGGAATGTGCTCGTCGCCGCGCACCTTGAAACGGTAGATGCAGCGCGACAGCACCCAGGCCACGAAGCGCAGCAGGTACTCGGGCACCAGCAGGAAGATGTAGAACGCCACCACCGCATTGGCGATGCCGGTGAACAGGAAGATCTGCGGCACCGTGAAGCCCGCCGACAGCAGCGCCCCCGCGAGCACGGCACTGGCGATCATGAACAGCGCGTTGAGGATGTTGTTGGCGGCGATGATGCGCGCGCGGTGCGTGGGCTGGCTGCGCATCTGGATCAACGCGTACATGGGCACGCTGTACAGGCCCGCGAACAGCGACAGCAGCAGGAGGTCGGCCATCACGCGCCAGTGCGCGGGCTGCGCCGCGAAGGCCGCCAGGGTGAGCACCTCCGACGGCGGCAGGGCCCGCGAGGCGAAGTACAGGTCGATGGCGAACACGCTCATGCCGATGGCGCCCAGCGGCACCAGGCCGATCTCCACATGCCGGCGCGAGAGCACCTCGCACAGCAGCGAGCCGATGCCGATGCCCACCGAGAACACCACCAGCAGCAGCGACGCCACCTGTTCGTTGCCATGCAGCACGTCCTTGGCGAAGCTGGGGAACTGCGACAGGAACACCGCGCCGAAGAACCACATCCACGAGATGCCCAGCAGCGAGCGGAACACCACGGTGTTGCCGTGCGCCAGCTTCAGGTTGCGCCACGTCTCGCTGACCGGGTTCCAGTTCACCGTCAGGCCCGGGTCGGTGGCCGGGGCCGGCGGAATGAACTGCGCCACCAGGCGGCCCAGCAAAGCCAGCGCCAGACAGGCCACCGCCACCGTGGTGTGGCCGATGCCCGGCAGCGCCACCAGCAGACCGCCCGCGACGTTGCCCAGCAGGATGGCGACGAAGGTGCCCATCTCCACCATGCCGTTGCCGCCCGTCAGCTCGCGCTCGTTCAAGGCCTGCGGCAGGTAGGCGAACTTCACGGGGCCGAACAGCGTGGAATGCAGCCCCATCAGGAACACGCAGCCCAGCAGGATGGCCGCGCTGCCGGCCACGAAACCCGCGCCCGCCACCAGCATGATGGCGATCTCCAGGTTCTTCACGAAGCGGATGATGCGCGTCTTCTCGTACTTGTCCGTGAGCTGCCCCGCCGTGGCCGAGAACAGCAGGAACGGCAGGATGAACAGCGCGCCGATCACCAGTCCCGCCAGCGCCGGCGGCATCCACGACACGCTGAGCTGGTAGGTCACCATCACCGTGAAGGCGAACTTGAACAGGTTGTCGTTGGCCGCGCCGGCGAACTGCGTCCAGAAGAACGGCGCGAAGCGGCGCTGACGCAGCAGCGCGAACTGGTTGGGGTGCGCCGCCGCCTCGGCAGGCTGGGCGGTGGGCGACAAGGTCACGGGGTGCTGCGCGCTCATATGCGGTGTGCTGGGGTGTGAAGGTGCCGCGCATTGTGCGCACAAAGCCCGCACAGGCCAGCCGCTTGTGGGCCTTGGTGGCTTGGATCACACTTAGGGTATCGCCATTCGATACTTTTCACCTCCAGCACCCCATGAGCACCACCGCCGACCTCGTCATCGCCCTGAAGAAGGAACTCAAGTCCGCCCAGATGACCTATGCCAGCCTGGCACAGGCGCTGGGCATGGCCGAGTCCAGCGTCAAGCGCATGCTGGCCAAGGGCGACATGCCGCTGTCGCGCATCGACGCCATCTGCCGCGTGCTGCGGCTGGACTTTGCCGACCTGGCGCGGCGCGTGGCTGACAGCCAGCCGCTGCTGAGCGAGCTGACGCAGGAGCAGGAAAAGGCCGTGGTGGCCGACAAGAAGCTGCTGCTGATGGCGATCTGCGTGCTGAGCCAGTGGACCCTGGAGCAGATCACCACCACCTACCGGCTGAGCGAGGCCGAGGGCATCCAGTACCTGGCGCAGCTCGACCGCATCGGCATCATCGAGTTGCGCCCGCTCAACCGCTACCGCCTGAAGCTTGCCAAGACCTTCCGCTGGCGCCCGCACGGGCCGGTGATGCACTACTTCCGCGACCATGCACTGCTGGACTACTTCAACGGCGGCTTCGACGCGCCGGGCGAGGGCGTGCTGCTGGTGCACGGCTCCATCGCACGCAGCCTGGCGCCCGCGTTCACCGAGCGGCTGCAGCGCGTGGCGCAGGATTTCGCGCAGCAGCACCTGGCCGACCAGCGCCTGCCCGAGCGTGAGCGCGAGGGCTACACCCTGCTGCTGGCCATGCGCAGCTGGGAGTTCGAGGCCTTTGCCCAGATGCGCCGCACCGCAAGGCCGTGATGCTCCTTTATTAATAGCTTATGGCGCTTGATGGACGGGTGCCAGCGCCTTAAAACACCCAAAACCCGACGCAGTCGGCCTGCCATTGACTTCCCCCTTCGCGGTGCCCACACTGGACCATCCGTCGCCCCCACACGCCTGCACGCACAGGTTCTCGCGCCCACTGGTGCAGAACCGGCAGTGCCCACAGGTCCACCCCAGCCAAGGAACGCCTACCCGCGGTCCCTGCCGCCAGCCCCGCACGCCCGGCCCCAGGCCGGCGACACGGGCCACGATCTCATGCCCCGGCACGAGGGGCCACACCGCATCCGGCAGCTCGTCGTCACGCAGATGGAGGTCCGTGCGGCACACGCCGCAGGCTTGCACCGCCAGCAGCAACTGGCCTGCCTGCGGAACGGGGCACGGCACCTCCGCCAGCCGCAGCGGCTGGCCGGGTCCGTCCAGCACCATGGCGCGCATGGTCGGTCCTCACACCGGGGCCGTGTCAGCCGCCGCGTTCCGCCTGCAAATGCCGCGCCAGCTCCTGCAAGCTCATGTGCGTCAGATCCTCTGCATGGCTGGCCACCAGCCGCTGATGGGTGACACCATCCAGCTGTTCCATCAGCTCGCCGAGGAAGGGGTTGGACGCGAACACGGCCTCGCGCAGCGCGTGGGCCACCTCGCGCGCGAAGGTGCGCCGCTCCTGCGCGGCGGCCTCGCTGCGCGGCGCCAGACCGCTGCGTCCTGCGATCGAATGTCCGGGCGGCTCATGCCCCGCCGCACTGCCATGCAGGCGGGCGGCCGGATGCGTCAGGCATTGCCTTTCCGTCCAGTGCGTGGCTGCCGCAGGGTCAAGCTCCAGCAGGCGCGCCATCGAGCCATTGGCCACCAGGGCCCAGTTGGGTGTGTCCATGCAAGCCCGCCAGTTCTCCAAGCCGTGTGCGGTGTTTGATCTTGGGGGGCGGCCCCAGAGGGGTCAATCCCACGGTACATGCAAGCAATCGTGGCGTGGCGGGCGGTGCGCCAAGCACCGCGGCGCCTCGCCGCGCACTGGTCGCGCACTGGTCGCGCCTCTCTCACTATTGAAAAAGGAGCTTGTACCGCTTCGCTGACAAGGGCTTCAGCCCTACCAGCACCTGAGTCCTGCCCGCCGAAAGGCCGCCGTCACACCTGCTCACAAACCTTTGCCGGGGATGCAACAACGCGCCCGAAACGTTGACCTGCGGCCCGCAGCATGGAGTCTCCCGCAGCGCCCCGCGCCGCATCCCACAACACAGGAGAACGCCATGGTCCGCACCACCACCCTTGCCGCAGCCGGCAGCCTCGTCGCCCTGCTGTCATTGGCAGGCGCCGCGCATGCGGCCACCAACGCCACCGTCGTGATCCAGGCCGGCACGCCCCACTACTCGGCACCGCCCGCCTACGCGGTGCAATACCACGCGCCACCGCCTCCACGCTACGAGCGCGTGCCCCCGCCGCGCCGCGGCATGGTCTGGTCGCAGGGCCACTGGGAATGGCGCGGCCACCGCCATGTGTGGGTGCCCGGCCAGTGGATGCAGGTGCGCCACGGCCACCATTACCGCCAGCCGCGTTGGGTGCAGCGCGGTGACCAATGGCGCTTCGTGCGCGGCGGCTGGGACCGCGATGGCGACGGCGTGCCCAACCGCCACGACCGCCGGCCCGACAACCCCTACCGGAGATGAACGGCCGAGCGCCGGTCGTCCGCGCCCAGCATGGCCCGGGACGGCGACGGGCCGTCCATATGCATATAGCGCGTGCGCATGTGAATTTCTCCACAATGGGCGTGTTTCGGCTGTGCCTACACGATAGGGCGCCGCCTTGCACTGACCCATCACAAGGAAATTCGCCATGCCTCTCCTGCGCCACGCCACCGCCGCCCTGGCCACGCTGCTGACCGTCACATCCGCCCTCGCCCAGGCCACGGACTGGCCCAAGCAGCCCGTCACCCTGATCATGGGCTTTCCGGCCGGATCGGGCGTGGACGTGGTGGCGCGCGCGGTGCAGGAGCCGCTGGGCCAGAAACTCGGCCAGCCCGTGGTCATCGACTACAAGTCCGGCGCGGCCGGCAACATCGCCAGTGAGTACGTGGCCCGGGCCAAGGCCGACGGCTACACCCTGGCCTTCGGCACGGCCGCCACGCACGGCAGCAATGCCGCGCTCTACAAGAACCTGCCGTTCGACGTGGAGGCCGACTTCGTGCCCGTCGCCCCGCTGATCGACGTGTCCAACGTGCTCACCATCAACCCCGCGGTGATCGACGCCAAGAACCTCAAGGAGTTCGTCGAGACCGTGCGCGCCAACCCGGGCAAGTACAACTTCGCATCCACCGGCAACGGCACGGGCACGCACATGGCCTTTGCCGAGCTGAATGCGCGCCTGGGCCTGAACATGGTGCACGTGCCCTACAAAGGTGGGCCCGAGGCCATCACCTCGGTGCTGCGTGGAGAGACCTGCTGCATCATGAACCAGGTGCAGACCGTGCTGCCGCACTACAAGACCGGCAAGGTGCGCCTGCTGGGGGTGACCACGGCCAAGCCCGTGGCGGCCGTGAAGGAGGTGCCGCCCATCGGCGCCAGCGGCCTGCCCGGCACCAAGGGCTTTGACAGCTCGATCTGGTTCGGCATCTTCGCGCCCAAGGGCACCGACCCAGCCGTGGTCCAGAAGCTGAACACCGCCTTGCGCGAGGTGCTGGAGCAGCCCGACGTGCGCCAGCGCTTCGAGTCGCAGGGCAACACGGTGCGCATCGAAACGCCCGAGCAGTTCCGCCAGACGGTCCACAAGGACCGCGCGAAGTGGGCGCAAGTGGTGAAGGACGCCAAAATCAGCATCGACTGATTTCGCCCTCCACGCTTTCTTCGACGCCCTCCATGTCTTTTTCGCTTCCCCTGGGGGCGGCCGGCCTGGCCGCCCTCGAAGACCGCCTGCGGCACGACCTGCTCACCCTCAACTGGCGTGCCCGCGCATGGCTGCCGCCACGCGCCCATGAAGGGCAGCCCGTCACCGACGTGCTCATCATCGGTGCCGGCCAGGCCGGCCTGGCGGCCAGCATGGCGCTGGCGCAGCAGGGTATTGCCGCCGTGCTGCTGGACCGCGCGCCCGCCGACTACGAGGGCCCCTGGGCCACCACGGCGCGCATGGACACGCTGCGCTCGCCCAAGGAGCTCACCGGCCCCGCGCTCGGCGTGCCCTCGCTCACCTTCCGCGCCTGGTTCGAGGCCCAGTGGGGCCGCGAGGCCTGGGCCGCGCTCGACAAGATCCCGCGCCTGCAGTGGATGGACTACCTGCGCTGGTACCGCCGCGTGACGCAGGCCGACGTGCGCAATGAGCACACCGTCACCGCCGTGCACCCACGCGCCGACGGCCTGGTGGCGGTGGACGTGCAGGCCCCCGCCGGCCACGCCACCTGGCTGGCGCGCCGCGTGGTGCTGGCCACGGGCCGCGACGGCCTGGGCGGCCCGCAGGTCCCTGCGTTCATGCGGGGCGTGGCCCACGCCGCGCAGGGCGGCCTGTGGGCGCATTCGTCCGACGTGCTGGACTACGCCACGCTCAAGGGCAAGCGCGTGGGCGTGATCGGCATGGGCTCGTCCGCCATGGACAGCGCCGGCACGGCGCTGGAATGCGGCGCTGCCAGCGTGGACCTGATCGCGCGCCGCGCGGTGATGCCCACGGTGAACAAGTCCAAGGGCTCGGGCGTGCCCGGCCTCACGCAGGGGCACCACGACCTGCCCGACGCATGGAAGTGGCGCATCCGCCATTACATCAACGTGCAGCAGGTGCCGCCGCCGCACGGCAGCACGCTGCGCGTGTCGCGGCACGCCCATGCGTTCTTCCACTTCGGTTGCGCGGTGCAGGGCGTCACGCAGGTGGGCGACGCGCTGCACGTGGCGACGGCCAAGGGCACGTTTGCGTTCGACTTCCTGGTCCTCGCCACAGGCTTCGTGATCGACTGGGCACAAAAGCCCGAGTTCGCGCCGTTTGCGCGCCATGTGCGCACCTGGGGCGAGCGCTACCAGCCGCCCGCCGGCGATGAAGACCGCGAACTGTCCGACTCGCCCGACCTCGGCCCGGTGTTCGAATTCCGCGAGAAAGCCGCCGGCGCCTGCCCCGGCCTGGACCGCATCCACTGCTTCTGCTACCCCGCGGCGCTGTCACACGGCACGGTGTCGGGCGACATTCCCGCCATCAGCGACGGCGCACGGCGCCTGGCCAGCGGCATCGCCGGCCTGCTGTACCGCGAGGACGTGGAGCACCACTTCGCCGCGCTGCAGGCCTATGCCGAGCCCGAACTGCTCGGCGACGAATGGACGCCCGCCGACACCTCCCAACGCATCCTGCCTTCGCCATGACCGACACCATCGACCAGCTCGCCCGTTTGGGCCATGCCCCCCATGCCCAGGCCGCGCGCCAACAGCGCGCCAAGGCCATCACCGCCACCCAGGCCTGCGAAGACCTGCTGCTCGCGCCAGCACTGCCCGGGGGCCTGGCGCTGGCCGAGCGCCTGTCCGTGGCCCAGGCCGTGGCGGCCGCCAGCGGCGTGGCAACGCTGGCCGACCATTACGGCGCGCGCCTGGCCGGCCTGCCCGCCCCCGCGGCGGATGCCCGCTGGCAAGCCATCACGCATTTCACGCAGCTGCTGGCCACGCAGCCCGCTGCGGCCGACCGCGCGGCCCTGCTCGCCCTGCCCCAGGCGGGCCTCGCCACGCCGGACGTGGTGCTGCTCGCGCAGCTCATCGGCTTCGTGGCCTACCAGGCGCGGTTGGTGGCCGGCGTGGCGGCGCTGGCCGCCCTCGGCCCCGCGGGCACCGCAGCCAAGCCGGTCGCTGCCGCCACAACGCCAGAAGCGCCCTTCGTGCACCCCGCCAACCTGCCCCCGCCCGGCGAGCCGCTGCGCCTGGCCGGCTACACCAGCGAGACGCTGGACTGGAAGGCCTGGCTGCCCGTAGTGGACCCCGCCACCGCCAGCGCCGAGCAGAACGCCGTGCTGGACGCAAGCCACCCCAAGGCACGCACGTCGGACTTCTACCTCGTGCTGGCGCACCAGCCCCGCGTGCTGGCCGAGCGCTCAGAGGCGTTCAACGCCATCATGTATGCGCCTGGCGGCCTGCCGCGCGCCGAGCGCGAGGTGGCCACCACCGTGGTCTCGCGCATCAACGGCTGCGTGTACTGCGCGTCGGTGCATGCGCAGCGCTTCGAGCAGCTGGCCAAGCGCAACGACGTGATCGCGCAGATCTTCACCGACCCCGACAGCGCCGGCACCAACGCCCGCGAGCGCGCCCTGGCGCAGGCCAGCGCCGCGCTCACGCGCGCGCCCGGTGCATTCGGGCCGCAGCACCTCGCGCCGCTGCGCGCCGCGGGCCTGAGCGACCTGGAAATCCTGGACACGGTGCACGCCGCCGCGCTGTTCGCCTGGGCCAACCGCCTCATGCTCAACCTGGGCGAAGCGGTCTACCCCTGAGCATGCACCCAGCGCCCCGCCCTGAGAGCGTGTTCATGGTCTGAGGGTTAGCCCGCTGGGGGCGCCGCGCCCGGGCCGCTACGATGGCCGGCGCAGGAGAGCAAACGGCCATGTGCCGTTTCACCGAAGGCGCAAACTCCCATACACGCTCAGGTTCCGTACTGCACACCCACACAGCCGTCTGGAGAGCCGCCACGCCCGCCGTGGCGCACCGAAGGAGCAAGTGCCGCGCACGGTCCCGCGCGGCATGAATCTCTCAGGTACCAAGGACAGGGGGAGCGGCAGCCAGGCCATGTCGCGCCCGCTGTTCGCTATTCATTCAATAGCTGCTCGCGCTTGCCCTGCCTGCGCAAACCTTGAAAAAGGCTTGTAAACCATGCGCGTGATCGTTCTGGGCGCCGGCGTCGTCGGCACCACCTCTGCGTACTTCCTCCAGCAACTCGGCCACGAGGTCACCGTCATCGACCGGCAGGCTGTGCCCGGTGCGGAAACCAGCTTCGCCAACGGCGGCCAGATCTCGGTCAGCCACGCCGAGCCCTGGGCCAACCCCGGCGCGCCGCTCAAGGTGCTGCAGTGGCTGGGCAAAGAGGATGCGCCGCTCTTGTTTCGCTTGCGCGCGGACATGCGCCAGTGGCTTTGGGGCCTGCAATTCCTGCGCGAATGCACGCCCGCGCGCACGCGCCACAACATCGAGCAGATCGTGAGCCTGGGCAGCTACAGCCGCAGCACGCTGCAGCAACTGCGCACCGACACGGGCCTGCAGTACGACCAGCGCACGCAGGGCATCCTGCACTTCTACACCAGCGCCCAGGAGTTCGACGCCGCGCTGGCGCCCGCCGAGCAGATGCGTGCGCTGGGCTGCCACCGCCGCGTGGTGGATGCCGACGAGGCCGTGCGCATCGAGCCAGCCCTGGCCCACGTCCGCCCGCAGCTGGCGGGCGCCACCTACACGGCGGAGGACGAGTCCGGCGACGCCCACCTGTTCACGCGCGCGCTGGCCGGCGTGGCCCAGGCCGCGGGCGTGCAATTCCGCCTGGGCTGCCACATCACCGCGCTGCACCCGGCGGGCGGCGCCATCGACCATGTGGAGATCACCAACGAGGCCGGCGGCTACGAGCGCTTGCGCGGCGACGCCTACGTGCTGGCGCTGGGCGCATTCACCCCGCTGCTGGCCCAGCCCCTGGGCCTGCGCCTGCCCATCTACCCGGCCAAGGGCTATTCGGTGACGCTGCCGGTGCGCGACACGGCCGCCGCCTACCAGGTGAGCCTGACGGACGATGAGTACAAGCTGGTCTTCTCGCGCTACACCAGCGCGCAGGGCGACCGGCTGCGCATCGCGGGGACGGCCGAGCTCAACGGCTACGAGCGCGCGCTGAACGCCGTGCGCTGCGAAGCCATCGTGCGGCGCGTGGAGCAGCTCTTTCCCGGCGCGGGCGATGCCAGCCAGGCGCAGTTCTGGAGCGGCCTGCGCCCCGCCACGCCGAGCAACGTGCCGCTGATCGGCAAGACGCGCTACGGCAACCTGTTCCTGAACACCGGCCACGGCACGCTGGGCTGGACCCACGCCTGCGGCTCGGGCAAGTCCATCGCGCGCATCGTGAGCGGGCTGGAGCCGGAGCTGGACTTCGCGTTCTGCGGCCTGCCGCGCCCTGCTGCGGCGCCCCGCCCCGCCGTCATCGGCGTTTGAGCAAGCGCCACGGCGCTATGCATTGCATAGCTGCTTGCGCTTGATGGACGGGCGCTAGGGCCTGCTCACACTATTTTTGCCAGATGCGTTGCGATCAAAAAGGGCCAGGCGCAAGGCGCCAAACGAAGCTGGGGTGCTACCCCAGCGAGGCTTGGCAACGCCGCGAATGGCCCTTTTTGATCGCAACCCGGAGGGAACGGAGTGAAAACCGCGCCATTCGTCGTTGCCCTCCTAGCCAAGGCCCCGGCCTTGGCGTCGTCACGCGCCTAGATTGGCGCGGTTTTCACGCCATTCGCACTGGCAAAAATAGTGTGAACAGGCCCTAGAGGCCAAAAAGGCTTATAAAGCCCCGTCCGGCGCGACGAACACCGTCAGCACGCCCGTGTAGCCATAGAGCCGGTGCGCGGCGATTTCGCCGCCGGCGAAGAAGCCCGCCAGGGGCACGTCGCCCAGCGCATGGCGCACGATCTGCAGCTCGGCGCTGGGCCCACCGAAGTGCGGCCCGCCGCGGCCCGAACAACTCACATACAGCGCACCGCAAATGCGCCGGCCGCCCGCCGGCTCGGCATGCGGCGCGCTGCCTGCGGCGGGCAGCGCCTGCGCCTCTTCGAGTTGGGGCGATAGCTCCTCACGGATCTCGGCGCAGATGCGCATCAGGTCGGCACGGGCCGCGCCGACGTTGCGCTGGCAGAAGGCCAGGCGCATGCCCACCTCGACATGGTCACCCAGCGCCACGCCGCTGCGCGTCGCGTCCAGCCCGACGATGTGGCGCACGCGCGTGTCGGCGCCAAAGTGGCCCGTGCGCTGGCGCTGCGGCGCGTCCGCGTCCTCCAGCCCTGCCAGCGTGGCGCGCACGGCGCGCAGGGCGGCCTGGGCGTCGCCCTGCAGCGTCACGCCCAGCGTGTCCAGCAGCACGTCCAGCGCGGGCTCGCCGTCCAGCTCCAGCACCACGTTGTCCTGCGCGGCGGTGATGGCCGCCTGCGCGCCGATGGGCTGGCAGCCCTGCGTGACGCGCGAGACCAGTTCCACCTGCGCATCAAAGGCCACGCCCGACAGGCCGCCGTGCAGCACGCCGTCGCCCTCGCCGCCGGCGGGCAGCGCCAGCTGCACCTGCGCCCCGCGGCTGGCCACCACGCCGCCAAACAGGTAGCCGCTGCTGGTGCGGCCCGCCATCTCGGCCACCAGGTCCGCCAGTTCGGGGGTCTGGCCGTCCGCATGCACCAGCGCCGTGTGGGCCGCAAAGCCCACCCCGGCCGCATCGCCGTGCGCCAGCGGCGCCACGCCCGAGAACACGCGGTAGTGCGCGCGCGGCAGGTCGCACAGCATCAGCGAGAGCGCGGGTTCATCGAAATATTCGACGTTGTTGCCCGCCACGCCCACGCCGACCGCGCCTGCCCAGTCGGTGACCGTCGGCAGTTCGCGCCGCAGCAGGTCCAGCAGGGCCGCGGCATCGTCCGCGTAGTGGTCGGTGATGTAGAGCAGCCCCAGCGTGGGTGCACTGGCGTACTGGGGCAGCGCCATCTGCGCCCGCAGTTGCGCCAGCACCAGCAACGCGGCCATGTGCCACTGCGGATGGGTGGCGTGTGCATTGGGAAAGAGTCTCATGTGTCAGCCCTGCGATGGGGTACAGGCGCCGCCGCGCAGCTCAGCCTGCCGGCCGCCGCGTGCGGGACGCGGCAGCCTTTTGGGTGGGCGATGGTGCGGGGGCACGCTTGGCGCCCGCGCTGGCCGCGGCAGTCCGCTTGGCGGCCGGACGTGCCTTGTCGTTGGCCTTGTCGTTGGCCTTGCCGCCCGGTTGGGTCGCCGGCCGGGCGGCCGCCTTTGTGGAAGGCTTGCCGGCGGCAGGGGCGGGCGTTGCCGCAGGCGCCGCACCGGCGGCCTGCGCCGCCGCGCGCATGCCGTGCATGCCCTGCGCAGCCATCTGCGCCGCCATGCTGGAGGCGGTCTTGAGTGCGCCGCTGGCCATCTCGCGCGTGGCGTCGAAGGCCGCCTGGTGCGTGCCCGCATCCCGCAGGGCATGCGCGGCGATCTGCTGGAACTGGCTGGTCAGCGCACCCCACCATTGCATCGGGTCGGCCACGCCCTTGGTCTGCTCGGGCGCGGCCTCATCGTCCGGTGGTGTTCGCGCGCTGCGCGCCGCCGAAGCGTCATTGGCCGGGGACGGCGCCTCCGGTGCAGGTGCAGGTGTGGGTGGAGAAGTGAACGGGAACGCGGACGGTGGCTCGGCGGCTCGTGCGGCGGGCCGCTCCTTGTCCTGGCCTGCGGCGGCGCCGAAGCTCGCGGCCAGGTCGCCCATCGCCACGTTCATATCCTGCAGCGTGGCCAGCGTCATCTTCTGCACCTCCAGCGCCTGCACGGTGGCGGCCAGGGCGCGCGCGTTCTGCTCCAGCCAAAACTGCACGGCCTTGAGGTCCTGGATGCGCTTGTCCAGCTCGTCCACACTCACCGTGGGCGCCACCCAGCCCGACAGCCCCGGCATGGTGGGCATACCCGCCGCAGCGCCCTTGGCCAGGTTCTGCAGGAAATCAAATCCCGGGACGAAACGCCCGAAGCCGAAAGGGGTGCTATCGCTCATGGCCTGCTCCTGGTGCATCAGGGAATGGTTGCACAGCTTACCCGCATGCGCGCCACCCGTGCGGCATGTGCGTGCCCTGTGCCGTCCACAGGCCCGCGATAGCGTGGTTTTCTCGCGCAAACCCGCATGAATAGGGCACCCCACGCGCACAGACAGCGCCTAGAATCCGATCACCAGCCTGGCTGGCCTGCTTCTATACACCTTACAACGATCCGACATCATGGCAACTGCAAAGAAGACCACCGCTCCGGTGAAAAAGACCGCCGCCAAAAAGGCTGCGGCACCTGCCAAGAAGGCAGCCGCCCCCGCAGCTCCTGCTGCCATCAAGCCCGTGAAGGAAGCCTTCACCAAGACCGCGCTGATCGCCCACCTCGCCACGCAGGCGGGTGTCGAGCCCAAGGCCGCCAAGGCCGTGCTCGCCGCGCTGGAGACGGCCATCCTGGCTTCCGTGCACAAGAAGGGCTCCGGCGAGTTCACGCTGCCCGGCCTGCTCAAGATCGGCCTGCAGCAAGTGCCCGCCAAGAAGAAGCGCTTCGGCAAGGACCCGTTCACCGGCGAAGAGCGCTGGTTCCCCGCCAAGCCCGCATCGGTCAAGATCAAGACCCGCGCACTGAAGAAACTCAAGGACGCCACGCTCTGACACCGTGGCGCGGGTTTCGCAAAAAAAGCAGCCTCCGGGCTGCTTTTTTTATGCCCGAGCGGCCCAGGGCGCACGGCCGCGGCGCCTTGTATCTTTAAACCAGACCAGCGCGGTAGAGTCTGAACGCCGTTGAGGCGGCCAGACCGGCCCGTGCAGTTTGGTAGGCGCTGGGGTGATAGAGCCCGTGACTGAGTACAGAACGCATGGCCGCCGCGCTGGTCTTCGTGAAGCCCGAACGGTTACGCGCGCCTTGATTGAGCGCGCATGCACAAGCAAGGGATCTGAAGATCATGTCTGTTACCTCAGTGACGGTGGGCATCGACGTGGCCAAGGCGCACGTGGATGTCTGTGTGCTGGGCGCCAAGAGCAGCGCCCAGCGGTTTGACAACGATGCCGAAGGCCACTCGGCGCTGGCGGCTGTCCTGCAGCCCCTGGACGTGGGTCTGGTGGTGATGGAGGCCACCGGCGGCTACGAGGCCGCGTTAGCGTGTGCCCTGCAGGCCACAGGCCTGCCCGTGGCGGTCATCAACCCGCGCCAGGCGCGCGACTTCGCCAAATCCATGGGACGCCTGGCCAAGACCGACGCGGTGGATGCGCGCACGCTGGCCGAGCTGGCAGCGGTGCTGCTGCGCCGCGACGATCTGCAGCGCTTCTTGCGCCCCCTGGCCGATGAGCGCCAGCAGTGGCTCGCGGCCCTGGTCACGCGCAGGCGCCAGTTGCTGACCATGCTCCATTCGGAGCGCCAACGGCTGCAGATCACGCCCAAGAAGCTGCACGCCAGCATCGAGGCCATCGAGGCGGCGATCAAGGCGCAGCTCGATGAGATCGAAGAGCAGATGGTCACGCATGTGCGCGAGCACTTTGGGGAGCTCGACACGCTGCTGCAGTCGGCTGCGGGAGTCGGCCCGGTGGCCAGTGCCACGATGATTGCCGAGCTGCCAGAGCTGGGCCGGCTGAACCGGCGCGAGATCGCTGCATTGGTGGGCGTGGCGCCCATGGCCAATGACTCCGGCGGCAGCAAGGGCAGGCGGCGCGTACAAGGCGGGCGCTTCGAGATCCGCCGCGTGCTGTACATGGCAACGCTCAGGGCCACCCGCTACAACCCGGCCATCAAGGCCTTCTACGAGCGTCTGAAGGCCGCTGGCAAGTTGCCCAAGGTCGCCCTGGTCGCTTGCATGCGCAAGTTGCTCACCACGCTCAACGCCATGGTGCGCACTGGAAAACCTTGGGACAAGTCGCTTCATTGCGCTTGACTTCGAAGACGGTTACTCAGTCCGGCAACGGCTGCAGGTACAGCTGCGCCAGGCGGCTGCGTGCAGCATCGTCCACGCCCAGTCGACGCTCCAGGTAACGCTGCACGCCGCCGTGGTCCTGGTCAACGGCTTGCAATGCGGCCTCCAGGAAGTCCTCCTGCACGCGCCAGATCACGTTCAGCACCTCCTGCGGCGCAGAGCTGACCAGCCCCGCGGGCCGACGGTACAGCGCGTTAGTCAACAGGTAGTCCTGCATGACCACCTCGCGCGACACGCCGAGCGCCAGCAGAATCAGGGCCGCGGCGAAACCGGTGCGGTCCTTGCCCGCAGTGCAGTGAAAGACCAGGGGGGAATCCTCTGCCAGCAACTGCTCGAACAAGCCCGCAAACTGCTGCGCGTTGTCGGAAACAAAGGCGCGGTAGGTGTCCTGCATCAGCCCTACCGCAACGGGTGCCGTGATCTGTTGGCCCGCTACCGCCAGTTCCTTGGCGCGCTGCACGACGGTCGGCTCGATCGGCAGCGCGTGATAGCGCACCTGCGGCAGCGCATACGACTGGGCCGCGCTCTCCACCAGCCCGCGGAAGTCCACCGAGCGGGTCAGCCCCACACCGGCCAGCACCTGCGCGTCCTGCGGTGTCAGGGCCGCCAGATGATCGGAGCGGAACAACCGGCGCCAGCGTACCGTGCGTCCATCCAGCCCCCGATAGCCTCCCAGATCACGGAAGTTGGACGCCCCCGTCAGCGAAAGCGTGCGTGAAAAGTCTTGCATCCGGTCACTGTAGTTCAAAGCCGTCACACGCTCATGACACATGAGCGTACATGCAGCCCGAAGTGTCGCCCTGCGTAGAGCTGCCCGCAGCGCGTGATCTTTGGGGCATGGGAGAGTGCCTGGCTTCTGTACCCCCGCGCCCGTGCCTGCAGGTACTGGCTCCCAAAGAAAGGACTACCGTCCCGCGAAAGAAACAAGGCCCCGAATCACGGAGAGGTCCTGTGCAGCGCTGGAGGATGAGGACACGCAACCACTGCGTCGTTCCATGCAGCGTGGCAGTGCAGAAACAAAAACGCCCAACCGAGTGGTTGGGCGTTGTATGTGGTGGCCTGGGACGGAATCGAACCGCCGACACAAGGATTTTCAATCCTCTGCTCTACCAACTGAGCTACCGGGCCTGAGCCTTGAATTATAGCCCGAGAAATCGGGGCATGACGCCAAGCTGCAAAATTTTTGCCAATTCACGCGTTGCGTTTGTTGCGCCCGAGGTCCACCCCCAATTGGCGCAGCTTGCGGTAAAGATGTGTGCGCTCCAATCCTGTTTTTTCGGCGACGCGTGTCATTGAGCCGCCTTCGCGGGCGAGATGGAATTCAAAGTAGGCTTTTTCAAAACCGTCGCGCGCCTCACGCAAGGGTCGGTCGAGATTGAAGCCCTGGTGGGACATGGGCGCCTGCTCCATCACCGCAACAACAGGCGCAGGAGCCGGCGCGCCATTGGCAATGGCACCGGTTGTTGCGGGTGCAGGTGCGGTGTTGGTCTGGGCCGGCGCGGCAGCGCTTGCTGGTGGCTGCGCCGTACTGCGTGCCAGGCCCTGCTCCACTGCCTTGAGCAGCTTCTGCATGGTGATGGGCTTCTCGAGAAAGGAGAAGGCACCGATGCGCGTGGCTTCCACGGCCGTGTCGATGGTGGCGTGGCCGCTCATCATGATCACTGGCATGGTCAGCGTGCCGGCCATGGCCCATTCCTTGAGCAGCGATACGCCGTCGGTATCGGGCATCCAGATATCCAGCAGCACCAGGTCATAGCTGCCATTCAAGCGCGCGTTGCGGGCCTGCGTGGCGTTCTCGGCAAGGTCGACGCTATGCCCCTCGTCGTTCAGAATTTCTGACAACAGGTCCCGGATTCCCAGTTCGTCGTCGACCACCAGAATATTTGCCATGTGTGTAAATGCACCCTTGCTGCACGTGCGGTGTTGTTAGAGCGCCACCGCCGATTCAGGGGCGAATGATAGCGACACTTGTGCGCCCTTCACCACGCCGTCTTCCACGCGGTTGACCAGATCGATCCGCGCGCGATGTTCATCCGCGATTTTTTTGACGACGGCCAGCCCCAGCCCGGTGCCCCGCGGCTTGGTCGTGACGTAGGGCTCGAAGGCGCGCTGCAGGATGTGTGGAGGAAAGCCCGGCCCGCAGTCCGACACCGTCAGCCGCACACGTTGCGCGGATGCACTCCAGCGTGTGCTGATGCGCACGGGCGGCGGTGGAACGCCCCCCTGCTCGGCCGCCTGCTGTGTCGCGTCCTGAGCGTTCTGCAGCAGGTTGTGCACCACTTGGCGCAATTGCTGGGCATCGCCCGAGATCGCGGGGCAGCGCGGGTCCAACTCGGCCTCGACCGGCACCTGCGCGGTCTCGGCGCCATACAAATGCAGCACATCGGCAACCAGTGCGTTCAGGTCCAGCGTGTGCAGTTCCGCAGACGGCAGGCGCGCGTAGTCGCGGAATTCATTGACCAGCCGTTTCATCGCATCCACCTGGTCCACGATGGTCTTCACCGACTTGGTCAGCACGGCCTGCTCTGCCGCAGGCAGCTTGCCTGAGAGCTTGATCTCCAGACGCTCGGCCGAGAGCTGGATCGGCGTCAGCGGGTTCTTGATCTCGTGCGCCAAACGCCTGGCGACCTCGCCCCATGCCTGGGCGCGCTGCGCGGAGACGATTTCGGAGATGTCGTCGAACACCAGCAGCCGCGCCTCGTTGGGCAGTTGCGCGCCGCGCGCCACCAGGCTGGTGCCTTGCGTGGTGACGCCACCGCCCGCCGCGTGCAGCTCAAAGGTCTGCTGCCAGTGGTCCAGACCGTGGTGGTCACGATCCTGCAAAAAGGTATCGAAGTGCCGCTGCACGGCCGCCGCGAAATCCGCCAGCCCCGGCACCTCAGCCAGCGGCCGTCCTTCGTAGGCCGCCAGTGGCGCGCGCAGGACACGGGTCGCACCAGGGTTGGACGACTGGACAATGCCTTTTTCATCCAGCACGATGACTCCCGACGTGAGGTTATCCAGGATGGTCTGCAGGTGCCCGCGCGCCGCGTCCAGCGCGCTCAGGCTTTGCTCGACCGTGCCGCGGGCGTCCGCAAGCTGCTGCGTCATCAGGGCAAAAGAGCGCGTCAGCCCGCCCAGCTCGTCCTTGGTCTGCAGCGCGGCCTTGGGGGACAGGTTGCCTGCCGCCACCTCGCGCACGCCGTCGGCCAGCACCAGCAGGGGCCGCGCAAGCTGGTTGCCCAGCACCACGGCGAGCAGCACCGCGCCAAAGACGGCAAGGAACAGGCTCAGCGTCAGCGTGCCGATGTACATGCGCCGCAGCCCGCCGCGCGCCAGCGCGCGTTCCTGGTATTCGCGGTTCGCTTCCTGCACCGCAATGGCGTTAGCGACCAGCGCCTGGGGCAAGGGCACGGTGGCCTGCACGAAGCGCGGCTCGGCCAGCAGACCCACGCCGGGGTTGGCCACCAGCACCAGCGCGCGCACGCGCGCGTTCTCCGCGGCCAGCGGGTCGGTGATGTCGTCCAGGCCCTCGATCTGGAAGGTGACGCGGTCTTGCCGCGCCATGCGGAACTGCTGCGCGCTTGGCCGCTCGGGGTTGAGCATGTAGCGCGATTGCCCGGTGCCGGCGACGGGCTGGCCCGCGGCGTTCCACAGCACGAGGTCGGTGGCCCCCAACTGGTCCCGCATGCGCTCCAGCACCAGGCCCGCGGCCGCATCGGGCACCTGGGCCAACTGGCTGCTGGCGGTGCGCGTCTTGGAGGCCAGGTCGCTGGCAATGGTGTCGAGCGTGACGCGCGCCAGGCTCACACCGGCGGTCAACGCGCCCTCGACCTTGACGTCGAACCAGCTCTCGATGGAGCGCGAGACGAACTGGTAGGACACCACGTAAATCAGCAGCCCGGGGATCACGCCCACCAGCCCGAAGATGCCCGCGAGCTTGAGCAGCAGCCGGCTGCCGAAGCGCCCCCGCCTCAGGCGCACCACCAGGCGCAGGGCGCCCCAGACCAACACGGCCAGCAGCACCAGCGCCACCAGTACGTTCACGCCCAGCAGCCAGGCGAAGTTGCGTTCGTACAGGTCACGGTTGTTGGTGGCCAGCGTCAGCAGGAACAGCAGCACCAATGCGATGGCACACATCAGCCCCGTGCCGAGGCCCAGCGCCCATCGCACGGCGCGTGCGCGTGTCTCTGCGCGGCGGGCCGAACCCGCGGGACGCGGATCGCCCGCTTTCACCGCGCAGCCTCCACCACGCTCAGCGGCACGCTGCGCGCAAGCACCATGTTCCAGCCCGAGCGGCCCACCGCACCGATCTGCAAGGGCCGGGGCAACTGCGAGGTATCCAGCCGGAACTGGAAATTCATGACGTAGGTCACGCCTTCATCGACCTGCCCCTCGTCGGCGATCTTCCAGCGCGCGATGCGCTGCATCGATGCCAGCGCATCCTGCAGCGTGTCGAAATTCTGGCCCAGCGACACGCCCAGGCCCGACGGTGCAAAGGGCGTGGACGACTGCACCACACGCCAGCGCCGCGTAAGGGGCTGGTAGCTCAACCGCAGAAAACGGCTGGCCTGCGCCACCACTTTGTCGGACCAGTACCAGCGCTGGCGCACCACCTCGGCCTCGGTGATGAAGAACACGGAAATGCCCTTGTAGAGCGCATCCTTGACGAGTTCGGGGAGTTCCAGCTGCAGCGTGGCCGACAGATACAGTCCTTCGGGCAGCGGGTCGAGTTGCAGTTCAACAATCTCGCCGTGCTGTTGGGCGTAGGCGGCGGGAATGACCGCGCTCCACAGCGCCAGCAGACAAACCAGCGCGGCCCACAGCCACCCCGGCCTGCGCAGACCGGCACGTTCAGGCGGGGGCCTTGTGCAACAGGGCGTAAAAGAAACCGTCGTGTTCACCCGGCCCATTGTCACGGAGCCCGTCGCGCTTGTCTGGTCTGCCGGGGAATAAATGGCCCGGCGACGGCAGCAGGCGTGCGTCAGTGTTGTGCGCAAGAAACGCTGCGATCTGCCCGTCGCCTTCGGCCCGGAACACCGAACAGGTGCAATACAGCAGCCGCCCGCCGGGGCGCAGCAGCGGCCACAGCGCCGCCAGCAGACGCGACTGCTGCGCGGCCAGCTGGGCCACGTCGCTCTCACGCCGCAGCCAGCGCACGTCGGGGTGGCGGCGCACGATGCCCGAGGCGGTACAGGGCGCGTCGAGCAAGATCGCGTCGAACGGCTCACCACCGCTGGCCTGCTGCCACCAGTCGGCGGGCACGGCGGCATCGGCCACCAGCACCTGGGCACTCAGCCCCAGGCGATGCAGGTTGTCATGGATGCGCTCGGCGCGTGCCGCATCCACCTCCAACGCGGTGACCCGCCAAGGGGCCCGCAGTGCGGCGGCCCATTCCAGCAAATGGGCGGTCTTGCCGCCGGGGGCGGCGCAGGCATCCAATAAGCGCAGCGGCTGCGCGGCGTCCAGCCCGTTGAGCAGCAGCGGCGCCGCCATCTGCGCGGCGGCATCCTGCACCGAGACAACACCCTCTGCAAAGCCGGGCAGTTGCTGCACCGGCACGGGGCGTGCCAGCGCCAGCCCTTCGGGGCCTACCGCCATCGCTTCAATACTGATAGCTTCTAACGCTTGCTGGTAAAGCGCTGGAGTGCTTTTTGACTTAGAAATCCGCAGCACCATGGGCGCGGGCGCATTGTTCGCCTGCAGGATCTGCTGCCACTGATCGGGGTGGTCGCGGCGCAGGCGCTGGATCCACCATGCGGGGTGGTTCCACACGGCGACCTCGTCGCCCTGCGTGGCGGCCACCAGCGTGTCGCGCTCACGCAGGAAGCGCCGCAGGCAGGCGTTGACGAAAGACGCCTGCGCCCGCGTCGCGGGGTGGCGCTTGGCGGCCTCGACCGCCTGGTTGACCAGGGTGAACGGCGCGTAGGGAGCGGCCTGCGGGTCCCAGGCCAGTGCCAGGGCGGTGCACAGCAGCGCATCCACCCGCGGCGGTGGGTTGCGGGGTGCCAGCTGGCGGCGCAAGGCCTGCGCGCGCCCCAGGTGGCGCAGCACCTGGAACAGCAGCGCCTGCACGCCGGGGCGCAGCGCGGCAGCCGTGGTCTCCAGCGCCACGGTGCCCGACTGCCCTGCGCGCACCGCCTGCAGCGCCAAGGCGGTGGCGTCCAGCAACTGGCTCAACGCAACCGCGGGAGCCCCCTGCGGCGGGATGGAAGTAGGCTTGTTCACAGCGTCTGCGCCTTCTTGAAGCCGAACAGCCACGCCAGCAGGCTGGCGGGAAACTGGGCGATGGCATGGTTGTACTGAGCCACGGCATCGTTGAACAGGCGGCGCGCCTCGTCGCTGTGCAGCGCCACCTGTTCGCGCCGCACCACCCATGGGGCGAGTGCAGGGGGTGCCACACCTTCGCTCACCTGCGCGGCTTCGCGCACAACGGTCTGCCAGGCGTTCTCCAGCACCTGCGATGCGGCCGCCAGGGCGGCGGCGGCGCCGCTGTCCAGCGGGCGCGCGCGCGCTACTGCCAGCGAGGCGCCGAGTTGCGTGGCCGCGGCCCAAAGGGCGGCATGGGCGTCGTGCGCGCCCGCCGCCGGCGCCGGTTCGTCGCCCACGATGGCCTGGACCGCGCCAGGCGCTCCGTGCGCAGCCTCGTACTCACCCAGCAGGGCAATCCAGCGCACCATGTGGGTGTCCAGCCCGCCAAAGGCCTGCAGCGCCGCGGATCGCAGGCGGATGAGCCGGTTGTAGGCGCCCACGGCCCAGAACAGGAACAGGGCGAGAAGTATCCAGGTGGTCAACATGTTCACAGCCGGGGCTTCGCGCCAGCGGGCACGGCCCCTGCCAACCGAGGGATTGGTAACACGACAAAAAAGAAACTCCCGGCCTGCCGGATGGGCAAGCCGGGAGCGTTCAGTACCCGCATGCGAGAGGCGGGACTGGCAACGGCTTAATCAGCCGTGTCGGCGCTGCCGTCGATCTCGGCGGCTGCGTCGTGGGTGCCGGCAGAGGCCAGCTCGGCGGCTTCGGCATCTGCGATGGCGCGGCGCTCGGCCTCGTCCATGGCGTCCTTGGCCTTGCGCGCCTGGTGGTAAGCCAAGCCCGTGCCGGCGGGGATCAGACGGCCCACGATCACGTTCTCCTTCAGGCCGCGCAGCTCGTCGCGCTTGCCCATGATGGCAGCCTCGGTGAGCACGCGGGTCGTTTCCTGGAACGACGCGGCGGAAATGAACGAGTCGGTGGACAGCGACGCCTTGGTGATGCCCAGCAGCACGTTGGAGTACGTGGCAGGGAGCTTGCCTTCGGCCTGCAGCGCCTCGTTGGTGTTGAGGATCTCGGAACGCTCCACCTGCTCGCCGGCGATGTAGGTGGACTCGCCCGGGTTCTCGACCACGACGCGGCGCAGCATCTGGCGCACGATCACCTCGATGTGCTTGTCGTTGATCTTCACACCCTGCAAGCGGTACACGTCCTGCACTTCGTCAACGATGTAGCGCGACAGCTCCTCGATGCCCAGCAGGCGCAGGATGTCCTGCGGATCGGCCGGGCCGTCGACGATCAGCTCGCCCTTGTTGACCACCTGGCCTTCGTGGACCAGCACGTTCTTTTCCTTGGGCACCAGCTCGTCCCAGACCTTGCCGTCCGGATCGGTGATCTGCAGGCGCACCTTGCCCTTGGTTTCCTTGCCGAAGGAGATCGTGCCGGTCATCTCGGCCAGCATGCCCTTGTCCTTGGGGCTGCGGGCTTCAAAGAGCTCGGCCACGCGCGGCAGACCGCCGGTAATGTCGCGGGTCTTCTGGCCTTCCATCGGGATGCGGGCCAGCACTTCGCCGGGGCCCACTTCCTGGCCGTCGCGCACCTGGATCAGCGCGCCGACCTGGAAGCCGATCGTCACCGAGTGGTCGGTACCGGGGATCTTCACTTCCTTGCCATCGGCGTCCACCAGCTTCACCTGCGGACGCACCACCTTGGCAGAGCCGCGGCGCTTGGGGTCGATCACCACCAGCGTGGACAGGCCCGTGACCTCGTCCACCTGCTTGGCCACCGTGAGGCCTTCCTCGACGTTCTCGAACTTCACCGTACCTGCGTACTCGGTGATGATCGGGCGCGTCAGCGGGTCCCAGTTGGCGAGGATGGTGCCGGCCTTGATGTTCTGGTCGGCCTTCACCGTCAGCGTCGCGCCGTACGGCACCTTGTGGCGCTCGCGCTCGCGGCCGTGCTCGTCCTGGATGATGATTTCACCCGAGCGCGCAATCACCACCAGCTCGCCCTTGGTGTTGGTCACGTAGCGCATCGTAGCGTTGAAGCCGATGATGCCGTTGGACTTGGCTTCCACACTGGACGCCACCGCCGCACGCGATGCCGCACCACCGATGTGGAACGTACGCATGGTCAGCTGCGTGCCGGGCTCGCCGATGGACTGCGCGGCGATCACGCCCACGGCTTCGCCGAGGTTGATCAGGCCGCCGCGGCCCAGGTCGCGGCCGTAGCACTTGGCGCACAGGCCGTAGCGGGTTTCGCAGGTCAGCGCGGTACGCACCTTCACTTCGTCCACGCCTGCGGCTTCGAGCTCTTCGATCAGGTCTTCATCGAGCATCCGGCCCGGCTGCGCCAGCACGGCACGCGTTTCGGGGTGCAGCACTTCCTCGGCCGCGGTACGGCCCAGGATACGGTCGCGCAGGGACTCGATGACTTCACCGCCCTCGACGATGGCGCGCATCAGCGAACCATTCGAGGTGCCGCAGTCGTCCTCGGTCACCACCAGGTCCTGCGTCACGTCCACCAGGCGACGGGTCAGGTAGCCCGAGTTCGCGGTCTTCAACGCCGTATCCGCCAGGCCCTTACGGGCACCGTGGGTGGAGATGAAGTACTGCAACACGTTCAGGCCTTCGCGGAAGTTTGCGGTGATAGGCGTCTCGATGATCGAGCCATCGGGCTTGGCCATCAGGCCGCGCATACCGGCCAGCTGACGGATCTGGGCCGCCGAGCCGCGGGCGCCGGAGTCGGCCATCATGTAGATGGCGTTGAACGATTCCTCGTTCACTTCCTTGCCGTTGCGGTCGATGGTCTTCTGGACCTTGAGCTGATCCATCATCACCTTGGACACGTCGTCGCCGGCCTTGCCCCAGATGTCCACCACCTTGTTGTAGCGCTCGCCGGCCGTCACCAGACCGGAGACGTACTGCTGCTCGATCTCCTTCACCTCGGCTTCGGCGCGGGCCAGGATCTCGGCCTTCTGCGGCGGCACCAGCATGTCGTCGATCGCCACGGAGAAGCCCGCGTGCGTGGCCAGGCGGAAGCCGTTTTGCAGCAGCTTGTCGGCGAAGACCACGGTGTCCTTCAGGCCGCACTTGCGGAACGACGCGTTGATGAGCTTGGAGATTTCCTTCTTCTTCAGCGCCTTGTTCAGGTTGCTGAAGGGCAGGCCCTTGGGCAGGATTTCCGACAGCAGCGCACGGCCCACCGTGGTGTCCACGAGCTTGGTCTCGGGCACAAACTCACCCGTCGCCTTGTCCTTGGTCCACTCGGTCAGGCGCACGCTGATCTTGGCGTGCAGCTCGGCCTCGCCCGCATCCAGCGCGCGCTGGACTTCGCCGGTGTCGGCGAACACCAGGCCTTCGCCCTTGCCGTTGATCTTCTCGCGGGTGGCGTGGTACAGGCCCAGCACCACGTCCTGCGAGGGCACGATGGAGGGCTCGCCGGAGGCCGGGAACAGCACGTTGTTGGACGCCAGCATCAGCGTGCGGGCTTCCAGCTGCGCTTCCACCGACAGCGGCACGTGCACGGCCATCTGGTCACCGTCGAAGTCGGCGTTGAACGCGGCGCAGACCAGCGGGTGCAGCTGGATGGCCTTGCCTTCGATCAGGATCGGCTCGAACGCCTGGATGCCCAGGCGGTGCAGCGTGGGCGCACGGTTGAGCATCACCGGGTGTTCCTTGATGACCTCTTCCAGGATGTCCCACACCACGGGCGTGCCGGCTTCCACTTCCTTCTTGGCGGCCTTGATGGTCGTGGCAATGCCCATGGCCTCCAGGCGCGAGAAGATGAAGGGCTTGAACAGCTCCAGGGCCATCAGCTTGGGCAGGCCGCACTGGTGCAGCTTGAGCGTCGGACCCACGGTGATCACGGAACGGCCCGAGTAGTCCACGCGCTTGCCCAGCAGGTTCTGGCGGAAGCGACCCGACTTGCCCTTGATCATGTCGGCCAGCGACTTCAGCGCGCGCTTGTTGGCGCCCGTCATCGCCTTGCCGCGGCGGCCGTTGTCCAGCAGGCTGTCCACGGCTTCCTGCAGCATGCGCTTTTCGTTGCGCGCGATGATCTCGGGCGCCTTCAGTTCCAGCAGGCGGCGCAGGCGCGAGTTGCGGTTGATGACGCGGCGGTACAGGTCGTTCAGGTCCGACGTGGCGAAGCGGCCGCCGTCCAGCGGCACCAGCGGACGCAGGTCCGGCGGCAGCACGGGCAGCACTTCCAGGATCATCCACTCGGGCTTGATGCCGGACTTCTTGAAGGCCTCCAGCACCTTCAGGCGCTTGGCGTTCTTCTTGACCTTGACTTCGGAGCCCGTCAGGTCGCCGCGCAGCTTCTCGATCTCGATCTCGATGTCGATGCCTTCCAGCAGCTCCTTGATGCCCTCGGCGCCCATCTTGGCGACGAACTCGTCGCCGTATTCCTTGCGCTTGGCGTCGTAGTCGTCCTCGGACATGATGCCGAACTTCTTCAGCGGGGTCATGCCGGGGTCGGTGACCACGTAGGCTTCGAAGTACAGCACGCGTTCGATGTCGCGCAGCGTCATGTCCAGCACCAGGCCCAGGCGCGAAGGCAGCGACTTCAGGAACCAGATGTGGGCGCAGGGTGCGGCCAGGTCGATATGGCCCATGCGCTCGCGGCGCACCTTGGTCTGCGTGACTTCAACGCCGCACTTTTCGCAGATCACGCCGCGGTGCTTCAGGCGCTTGTACTTGCCGCACAGGCATTCGTAGTCCTTGATGGGCCCGAAGATTTTGGCGCAGAACAGGCCGTCGCGCTCGGGCTTGAACGTGCGGTAGTTGATGGTCTCGGGCTTCTTCACTTCGCCGAAAGACCACGAACGGATCTTCTCGGGCGAAGCCATGCCGATCTTGATGGCATCGAAATGCTCATCGGGCGTGAATTGCTTGAACAGGTCGAGTAGCGATTTCATGTGACTCTTTCCTTTTCACCTAAAAACATAGCTGCTGGCGCTTGCCACATAAGGATTTGCAAGACAAAACACCTGCAAACCCAGAGGGAGTGAGCGCCAGCCGCTCACTTTTTTAAAAACTCGATCCTGCTCAGGAACGTTCCAACTCGATGTCCAGGCCCAGCGAACGGATTTCCTTGACCAGCACGTTGAACGACTCCGGCATGCCGGCTTCGATCGCGTGTTCGCCCTTGACGATGTTCTCGTACACCTTGGTACGGCCCTGCACGTCGTCGGACTTCACCGTCAGCATTTCCTGCAGCACGTAGGCGGCGCCGTAGGCTTCCAGCGCCCACACTTCCATCTCACCGAAGCGCTGGCCACCGAACTGCGCCTTGCCGCCCAGCGGCTGCTGCGTGACGAGCGAGTACGGACCGGTCGAGCGGGCGTGCATCTTGTCGTCCACCAAGTGGTGCAGCTTCAGGTAGTGCATGTAGCCCACGGTCGTCGGGCGCTCGAAACGCTCGCCCGTGCGGCCGTCGTACAGGTACGCCTGCGTGCGCGTCTCGGTCAGGCCCTTGGCCTGGGCGAGGTCGTCCGGGTAGGCCAACTTGAGCATGTCCTTGATTTCCTCTTCGGACGCGCCGTCGAACACGGGCGATGCGAAGGGAACGCCCGAGGTCAGCTCGCGCGCCATGGCCAGGATTTCGTCATCGCTCAACTGCGACAGGTCTTCCTTGCGGCCGCGCGAGTTGTAGATCTCTTCCAGGAACTTGCGCAGCTCAGCCGTCTTGGCCTCGCGCTGCAGCATGTCGCCGATGCGCTGGCCCATGCCCTTGCCGGCCCAGCCCAGGTGAACTTCCAGCACCTGGCCGATGTTCATGCGCGAAGGCACGCCCAGCGGGTTGAGCACGATGTCGGCGGGGGTGCCGTCGGCCATGTAGGGCATGTCTTCGACCGGAACGATCTTGGACACCACGCCCTTGTTGCCGTGGCGGCCGGCCATCTTGTCGCCAGGCTGCAGGCGGCGCTTGACGGCCAGGTACACCTTGACCATCTTCAGCACGCCCGCGGGCAGTTCGTCGCCTTGGGTGAGCTTCTTGCGCTTTTCTTCAAAGGCCAGGTCGAAGCTGTGGCGGGTCTGCTCCAGCGCGTTCTTGATGGACTCCAGCTGCGTGGCGACCTCTTCCTCGGCGGGGCGGATGTCGAACCAGTGGAACTTCTCCACCGAGGCCAGGTAGGCCTTGTCGATCTTCGTACCCTTGGCGAGTTTTTGCGGGCCGCCGTTGGCCACGCGGCCGGTCAGCAGCTTCTCGATACGGTCGAACGCGTCGGCCTCCACGATGCGCAACTGGTCGTTCAGGTCCAGGCGGAAGCGCTTGAGTTCATCGTCGATGATCTGCTGGGCGCGCTTGTCGCGCTGGATGCCTTCACGGGTGAACACCTGCACGTCGATCACCGTGCCCTGCGAGCCCTGGTCCACGCGCAGCGAGGTGTCCTTCACATCGGACGCCTTCTCGCCGAAGATGGCGCGCAGCAGTTTCTCTTCAGGCGTGAGGGTGGTTTCGCCCTTGGGCGTGACCTTGCCGACCAGCGTGTCGCCGGGCTGGACTTCGGCGCCCACGTAGATGATGCCGGACTCGTCCAGACGGTTCAGCTGCTGCTCGGACAGGTTCGGGATGTCGCGAGTGATTTCTTCCGCGCCCAGCTTCGTGTCGCGGGCCATCACCACCAACTCCTCGATGTGGATCGAGGTGTAGCGGTCTTCGGCCACCACGCGTTCGGAGATCAAGATCGAGTCCTCGAAGTTGTAGCCGTTCCAGGGCATGAACGCGATCAGCATGTTCTGGCCGATGGCGATCTCGCCCAGGTCGGTCGAAGCGCCGTCGGCAATCACGTCACCCTTGGCCAGCTTGTCGCCCTTCTTGACGATGGGGCGCTGGTGGATGTTGGTGTTCTGGTTGGAGCGCTGGTACTTGATGAGGTTGTAGATGTCCACGCCGACTTCACCGGCCACGGCTTCGTCGTCGTTCACACGCACCACGATACGGGTGGCGTCCACATAGTCCACCACACCGCCACGGTTGGCCGTCACCACGGTGCCGGAGTCCACGGCCGCCACGCGCTCGATACCCGTGCCCACCATGGGCTTCTCGGGACGCAGCACGGGCACGGCCTGGCGCGACATGTTGGCGCCCATCAGCGCGCGGTTCGCGTCGTCGTGCTCCAGGAAGGGAACGAGCGAAGCCGCCACCGACACGATCTGCGCAGGCGACACGTCCATGTACTGCACGCGGTCGGCGGACACCAGGGTCGATTCACCCTTCTCGCGCGCCGACACCAGGTCGCCCGTCAGACGCCCTTCGGCATCCAGCGTGGCGTTGGCCTGGGCGATGATGTACTTGCCTTCTTCGATGGCCGACAGGTAGTCGATTTCCATCGTGACCTTGCCGTCCACCACGCGGCGGTAGGGGGTCTCGATGAAGCCGTACTCGTTCAGGCGCGCGTACAGGGCCAGCGAGTTGATCAGACCGATGTTCGGACCTTCAGGCGTCTCGATCGGGCACACGCGGCCGTAGTGGGTCACGTGCACGTCACGCACCTCGAAGCCGGCACGCTCGCGGGTCAAACCGCCCGGGCCCAGGGCCGAAACACGGCGCTTGTGCGTGATCTCGGCCAGCGGGTTGGTCTGGTCCATGAACTGCGACAGCTGGGACGCACCGAAGAACTCCTTGAGCGCCGCGGAAATGGGCTTGGAGTTGATCAGGTCGTGGGGCATCAGCGGCTCTTGCTCGGCCTGCCCAAGGCGCTCCTTCACGGCCTTTTCGATACGTGCCAGGCCCGTGCGGTACTGGTTTTCGGCCAGCTCGCCCACGCAGCGCACGCGGCGGTTGCCCAGGTGGTCAATGTCGTCCACCTCGCCCTTGCCGTTGCGCAGGTCCACCAGGATCTTGACCACGGCCAGGATGTCGTCGTTGGACAGCACCATCGGGCCGGTGGCTTCATCGCGGCCGATCTTGGCGTTGAACTTCATGCGGCCCACGCGCGACAGGTCGTACGTGTCGGGGTTGTAGAACAGGCGCTGGAACAGGGCCTGCACGGCATCCTCGGTCGGCGGCTCGCCGGGGCGCATCATGCGGTAGATGGCCACGCGCGCGGCGAATTCATCCACGGTTTCGTCGATGCGCAGCGTCTGCGAAATGTAGGCGCCTTGGTCGAGTTCGTTGGTGTAGATGACCTGCAGGTCCTGCACGCCAGCAGCGCGCAGCTTCTTGAGCAACGCCTCGGTCAGCTCTTCGTTGGCCTTGGCCAGGATCTCGCCGGTGTCGCCGTCTACGATGTTGCGGGCCACCACGCGGCCGATGAGGAAGTCCTCAGGCACGCTGATGTGCGTGGTGCCGGACTGCTCCAGCTCACGCGTGTGGCGCGCCGTCACGCGCTTGTCCTTGGCCACAATCACCTTGCCGGCCTTGTCGGTGATGTCGAAGCGCGCCACCTCGCCCCGCAGACGCTCGGGCACGAACTCCAGCTGAGCACCGCTGTCCATCAGGCGGAAATTGTCATTGACGAAGAAGTTCGCCAGGATGGACTCGGGGTTCAGGCCGATGGCCTTGAGCAGGATCGTGACCGGCATCTTGCGGCGACGGTCCACGCGGAAGTACAGGATGTCCTTCGGATCGAATTCGAAGTCCAGCCAGGAGCCGCGGTAGGGGATGATGCGCGCAGAGAACAGCAACTTGCCCGAGCTGTGGGTCTTGCCCTTGTCGTGCTCGAAGAACACGCCGGGCGAGCGGTGCAGCTGGGAGACGATCACGCGCTCCGTGCCGTTGATGATGAAGGAGCCCTTGTCAGTCATCAGGGGCACTTCGCCCATGTAGACCTCCTGCTCCTTCACTTCTTTGACCACCTTGGACTGCGAGGTCGAGGACTCGCGGTCGTAGATGATCAACTGCACCTTGGCACGCACGGCCGATGCAAAAGTCAAGCCGCGGGTCTGGCATTCGCGCACGTCGAACGCCGGCTTGGCCAGGTTGTATTCAACGAACTTCATCTCCACGAAGCCGTTGTGGGAAACGATGGGGAACGCGGAGTTGAATGCGGCCTGCAGGCCTTCGATGCTGCGTTTTTGCGGGGCCGTGTCGGCCTGCAGGAACGCGGTATAGGCATCCCGCTGCATCTGCAGCAGGTACGGGACCTTGAGCACACTGTCGCGGCTACCGAAGCTCTTGCGAATGCGCTTGCGTTCGGTATAACTGTACGTGGATGTTTGGGCCATGAGATCTCCGGGCAAGGACATGGAATGGGATCTTCGACGACTGCCCTGCAAGGCGGCCACCTTGCAGGCTTGGCGGTTGGCCACTACCAACCATGGCGGACGGCGATGCGTTGCACATCGCCCGAACCAAGGCGTCTTCTGCTGTCGGATGGTTCAGAAGACACTAGAAAACAGTCCACGGGGGCCGCTTTCTGGTGCGCTCTAAAGTGCGTCCCATAAGCACCAAAGGCTGGAGGCCTTTCGCAAGACCCCCAGCCCAGGAGACAAGGTCGATTACTTGAGTTCGGCCTTGGCGCCGGCTTCCACCAGCTTCTTGACGGCAGCTTCGGCGTCAGCCTTGGCAATGCCTTCCTTGACGTTCTTGGGAGCGCCGTCCACCAGGTCCTTGGCTTCCTTGAGGCCCAGACCGGTGATTTCGCGCACTGCCTTGATGACCGCCACCTTGTTGGCGCCGGCGTCAGCCAGCACCACGTTGAACTCGGTCTTTTCTTCAGCAGCTGCAGCACCGCCGCCGGCAGCGCCGCCAGCAGCGGGAGCAGCCATAGCGGCAGCGCTCACGCCGAACTTCTCTTCAATGGCCTTCACCAGGTCATTGAGTTCCAGGACCGTCATGCTGTCCAGCGCGGTCAAGAATGCGTCTTTATCGAATGCCATTTTGATTTCCTAACAATTGGTTGAGAGGGGGGACGATTGCCACGCTGCCTCAGGCAGCAGCAGGCTCGCCTTCGCCTTTTTTGGCCGCCAGGGCACCCAGCACCACGGCGGTGCGGGAGATCGGCGACATCAGCAAGCCACACAGCTGGGCCAGCAGTACTTCCTTGGTAGGAATGTTGGCCAGTTGCTTCACGCCGTTCACGTCCAGGGCCTTGCCCGCGAAAGCGCCGCCGCGAATCACCAGCTTGTCGTTGGTTTTCGCGAAATCGGCCACCACCTTGGCGGCGGCCACAGCGTCTTCGGAGAAGCCATAGATCAGAGGACCGGTCATCTGGTCGGCCACCACGTCAAACTGGCTGCCAGCCACAGCACGGCGGGCCAGGGTGTTCTTCAGAACACTCAGGCTCACACCCTTGCTGCGAGCTTCCACGCGCAGTTTGGTCATGTCGGCCACCGTGATGCCACGGTATTCCGCGATCACGAGCGTTTGAGCTTTAGCGGCGAGGCTGGTCACTTCATTGATGACCGCTTCTTTCTCACTGCGATTAAGACTCAAGGTCTACTCCTTCATATGCGCACTTCGGACAAGCCTCCGTGCGCGCTCTTGTTGCAGCGACCAACTGTTTTGGAACATGCATTCCATCTGCAGCGGGATCGCCATCTGCGTTGGCCTCCAAAGGTTTAAGTGCACCTTGCACACCAACGGTCTTGGATGGCCTGCCAGCCCTCAAAGGAGCTGTCAGCCCACCACATCAGACCTGCCGCCCTCATGGGCACCAGGCCTGAAGATTTCGCAATTACGCTGCGATGGTCTGCGTATCCACGCGGACGCCGACGCCCATCGTGGACGACACGGCTACCTTGCGCAGGTACACGCCCTTGCTGGTCGCAGGCTTGGCCTTGTTCAGCGCTTCGATCAGAGCTGCCAGGTTGCCCTGCAACTTGTCGTTGTCGAACGACCGACGGCCAATGGTGCTGTGCACGATACCGGCCTTGTCGACACGGAACTGCACCTGACCCGCCTTGGCGTTCTTCACGGCCGTCGCCACATCCGGCGTCACCGTGCCTACCTTGGGGTTCGGCATCAGACCGCGGGGGCCCAGGATCTGGCCCAGCGTACCCACGACGCGCATGGCATCGGGAGCAGCGATCACCACGTCGAACGGCATATCTCCAGCCTTGACCTGAGCGGCCAAGTCGTCCATGCCTACGATGTCGGCACCTGCGGCCTTGGCTTCTTCTGCCTTGGCGCCTTGGGCGAACACAGCAACGCGCGTCGTCTTGCCCGTACCATTCGGCAGCACCACGGCACCACGCACCACTTGGTCCGACTTCTTGGCATCCACGCCGAGTTGCACAGCAACATCGATGGATTCGTCGAACTTGGCAGTAGCGGCTTCCTTCACCAGAGCCACCGCCTCAGCGAAAGCGTACAGCTTGGTAGAGTCCACCTTGCCCTGCAGGGCCTTTTGCTTCTTGGTCAGCTTTGCCATTTACAGACCCTCCACCGTCACGCCCATCGAGCGAGCAGAACCAGCCAACGTGCGCACTGCCGCGTCAACGCTAGCAGCATTCATGTCCTTGAGCTTGGTCTTGGCGATCTCTTCGAGCTGTGCACGGGTGATCTTGCCCACCTTGGTGCTCAGGGCATTGGAGGAGCCCTTGTCCAGCTTGATCGCCTTCTTGATCAGCACCGTTGCGGGCGGCGTCTTGATGACGAAAGTAAAGCTCTTGTCTGCAAAAGCCGTGATCACCACGGGCAGCGGCAGACCAGGCTCGACACCTTGGGTTTGCGCGTTGAACGCCTTGCAGAACTCCATGATGTTGAGACCGCGTTGGCCCAGCGCGGGACCAATCGGAGGGGAGGGATTGGCCTTACCAGCTGGCACTTGCAGCTTGATGAAGCCGACGATTTTTTTCGCCATGTTTGCTCCTTGCGGGTATTAACGCCTGATCGTTCACCAGGCTCCCCGGGGTTACCGACTCTCTTCTCTCATCGCACCGAGTCGAAAAGCGCGAATACTTCACTGACGCTCAGGTCTTTTCGACCTGGGCAAATTCCAGTTCCACCGGGGTGGAGCGGCCAAAGATCATCACAGAAACGCGCAAGCGGTTCTTCTCGTAATTCACTTCTTCTACGGAGCCGTTGAAATCGGTGAACGGACCTTCCTTGACCCGCACCAACTCGCCCACCATGAATTCGATCTTGTGGCGCGGCTTGTCCGTTCCCTGCTGCATCTGGCTGACAATCTTCTGCACCTCTTCTTCGGAAATAGGCGCAGGGCGGTTCTTCACCCCGCCCACGAATCCTGTCACTTTGCTGGTGTGCTTCACCAAGTGCCAGGTGTCATCGTCCATCACCATTTCGACGAACACATAACCAGGGAAAAGGCGACGCTCGGTAGTCTTGCGCTGCCCATTCTTCATTTCCACCACTTCTTCAGTGGGCACCAGAATGCGGCCGAACTTTTGCTGCATACCGGCACGCGCAATGCGTTCCTGGATGTTGCGCTCCACCGCTTTCTCCATACCGGAATAGGCATGAACGATGTACCAGCGCAGATCTGGATTCACCGGAACATCCACCGGAGGCTGCACACCATTCGTGTCCACGGCATCCACCATCACTTCCTCCAGCCCAAGATCAAGTCGTACAGAACCCATTCCAAGGTCTTGTCCGTGAACCAAAGGAACAGCGCCATCACCACCACAAAAGCGAACACATAGCCCGTCATTTGCAGCGTTTCCTTGCGCGTGGGCCAGACAACCTTCTTAACCTCACGCCACGCATCGTTTGCAAACCCGACGAACTGGCGTCCATGCTCGGAAACGAGAAAAACCGCCACAGCCAGCACTAGCCCCAACAGCAACACACCCCATTGAATGAGGGGCCCTTGCTTACCCAGCAAATAGAAACCGGCAATGGACGCAAGAACAATCGCCACTGCCGCGAACAACTTTGCCTTGTCCGCACCAGTCGTGACCGTCTCAACCTGGGATGTGGCCATAGATAAATTCGCCTATTTGATCGCGCCTTACAAGACGCCGAAGCCCGCCAGGGGCTGGCGGGCTTGTTTTATTACCACCCTGAAGTGGCAGGGGCAGTAGGAATCGAACCTACAACCTTCGGTTTTGGAGACCGACGCTCTGCCAATTGAGCTATACCCCTTCGATCCCCACTAGATTACGCAATGATCTTGGCAACGACGCCGGCGCCCACGGTACGGCCGCCTTCGCGGATAGCGAAGCGCAGGCCTTCTTCCATGGCGATGGGGTTGATCAGCTTCACAGTGATCGACACGTTGTCGCCGGGCATCACCATTTCCTTGTCGGCCGGCAACTCGATGGAGCCGGTCACGTCGGTGGTGCGGAAGTAGAACTGGGGACGGTAGTTGTTGAAGAAGGGCGTGTGACGACCGCCTTCGTCCTTGCTCAGTACGTACACCTCAGCCGTGAAGTGGGTGTGGGGCTTGATGGAGCCTGGCTTGCACAGCACTTGGCCGCGCTCGACGTCTTCGCGCTTGGTGCCGCGCAGCAGCAGGCCCACGTTGTCGCCAGCCTGGCCCTGGTCCAGCAGCTTGCGGAACATTTCCACGCCGGTGACGGTGGTCTTTTGCGTGTCGCGGATACCGACGATTTCGATTTCTTCACCAACCTTGATGATGCCGCGCTCGACGCGACCGGTCACCACGGTGCCGCGGCCGGAGATGGAGAACACGTCTTCCACGGGCATCAGGAAGGCACCGTCCACGGCGCGCTCAGGCGTGGGGATGTAGGTGTCCAGGGCTTCGGCCAGGCGCAGGATGGCGGGCTCGCCCTTGTCGGACTGGTCACCTTCCAGGGCCAGCTTGGCGGAACCGCGGATGATGGGGGTGTCGTCGCCAGGGAAGTCGTACTTGTCCAGCAGCTCGCGCACTTCCATCTCGACCAGCTCGAGCAGTTCCTCGTCGTCGACCATGTCGCACTTGTTCAGGAACACGATGATGTAGGGCACGCCCACCTGACGGGCCAGCAGGATGTGCTCGCGCGTCTGGGGCATCGGGCCGTCAGCGGCCGAGCACACCAGGATGGCGCCGTCCATTTGAGCGGCGCCGGTGATCATGTTCTTGACGTAGTCGGCGTGGCCGGGGCAGTCGACGTGGGCGTAGTGGCGGGTGGCCGTTTCGTATTCCACGTGCGAGGTGTTGATCGTGATGCCGCGCGCCTTTTCTTCAGGGGCGTTGTCGATCTGGTCGTAGCCCTTGGCTTCGCCGCCGAACTTCTTGGCCAGCACCGTGGCGATGGCCGCCGTCAGCGTCGTCTTGCCATGGTCCACGTGACCGATCGTGCCCACGTTCACGTGGGGCTTGGTACGTTCAAACTTACCTTTTGCCATCTTTTCGACTCCGAAAAAATCTACACCAACACGACAAATATTGATGCACCCCAAACGGAGACGCACCTGAAACTGTGGTGCCCATGGCGGGAATCGGACCCGCGACCTCTCCCTTACCAAGGGAGTGCTCTACCACTGAGCCACATGGGCAACAAGGAGTCAAACTCCTCTTAACCAACCTATCCAAACCGTGGAGCGGGAGACGGGAATCGAACCCGCGTCATTAGCTTGGAAGGCTAGGGTTCTACCATTGAACTACTCCCGCAAGACCGAATTTCGTGCAAGTACGGTCCAACGCCTTCAAACCACAATCTGGTGGAGGGGACTGGATTCGAACCAGTGTAGGCGTAAGCCAACAGATTTACAGTCTGCCCCCTTTAGCCACTCGGGCACCCCTCCGAAGAATTTAGAAGTATACAGCCTTTTTGATCCTTGCGTCGATATCACTATTTTTTGTTTTAGGCGTGGCGGATCTTTATGCAGTCGGTGGCATCAGTTTGGCGAGCTAGCCGTTGAGTTCCAAGAGGTTGCTCAGGGGCGGCTGTTGGTTGAGTGGGCTGCTGCCTGTTCCCTTGAATCGCCCCGGGTTTTCTAGACACCTCTGAGCCTCAAACCTGAGGCCCAATAGGAGGTGCCATGAGCAAGCAGAGATACCCCGAAGAATTCAAGATCGAAGCGGTCAAGCAGATCACCGAACGAGGCCACAAGGTGGCCGACGTGTCGGCCAGGCTTGGCGTCAGCCAGCACAGTCTGTATCAATGGATCAAAGTCAAGCAGATGTCGCCTGACCAGCGCCAAGCGCAGTGCTCGCAAGCCGACGAGATGCGCCGCCTGAAGGCCGAGCTCAAGCGTGTGACCGAGGAGCGCGACATCTTAAAAAAGGCCGCAGCGTACTTTGCCAAGCAGTCCGGGTGAAGTACGCATTAATCGAGCGGCATGAACACGAGCACAGCGTGCGCCGCATGTGCAAGATCATGACGGTGCACCCCAGCGGCTACTACGCCTGGAAGGCCGATCCGGTGAGCCCACGCGCCCAGGACGATCAACGGGTGCTGGGCCTGCTCAAGCACGCGTGGTTGGAGAGCGGCGGCGTGTACGGCTACCGCAAGCTCACCCTGGACATGCGCGATCTAGGCGAGTCCTGCGGCAAGCACCGCGTGGCCCGATTGCTCAAACTCGAAGGACTGCGCTCGCAGACCGGCTACCGCCGTCGCCCTGGCATGCGTGGTGGCAAGCCCGCGGTCGTCGCGCCCAACCACCTGCAGCGCCAGTTCTCCGTGGCGCAGCCCAATCAATCCTGGGTGACCGACATCACCTACATCCGCACCCATGAGGGCTGGCTGTACCTGGCCGTGGTGGTCGATCTGTTCTCGCGTCAGGTGGTCGGCTGGTCAATGGGTAGCCGCATCGATACCGCGCTGGCGCTCGATGCGCTGGTGATGGCCTTGTGGCGTCGTCGACCCGAGCAGCCAGTCACAGTGCATTCGGATCAAGGCAGTCAATTCACTGGGCATGACTGGCAGGACTTCCTACGCGACCACAAGCTGATCTGCAGCATGAGCCGTCGCGGCAACTGCCACGACAACGCCGTGGCCGAGAGCTTCTTCCAGTTGCTCAAGCGCGAACGCATCCGCCGCCAGATCTATCCGACCCGCGATGACGCGAGAGCCGATGTCTTCAACTACATCGAGATGTTCTACAACCCTAAGCGCCGCCATGGCACTGCCGGAGATACTTCGCCGGTAGAGTTCGAGAGACGCCATTCCCAACGGCTCAAAAGTGTCTAGGGAATCCGGGGCGATTCATTGAATGCTGTGCGCCAGCCGATGTTGACCGCTCAAGCCCAAAAGCAAAACGCCCTCCCACTGTTTTAGTGGGAGGGCGGTTTGGGCTGTAAGAGCCTGACGATGACCTACTTTCACACGGGAACCCGCACTATCATCGGCGCGAAGTCGTTTCACTGTCCTGTTCGGGATGGGAAGGAGTGGGACCAACTTGCTATGGTCATCAGGCATAAAGGGTTGCTGAGCAGTGAGGACTGCACAGCGAATTCATAGAGTCTGTGAATCAGCGTGGATTTGATTGCGTACTTGGCATAACAGTCTTGAACTGCGATTGGCAGTCAAAGTTATAGGGTCAAGCCGCACGGGCAATTAGTACTGGTTAGCTTAATGCATTGCTGCACTTCCACACCCAGCCTATCAACGTCGTGGTCTACAACGACCCTTCAGGGGGCTCAAGGCCCCGGCAGATCTCATCTTGAAACGAGTTTCCCGCTTAGATGCTTTCAGCGGTTATCTCTTCCACACTTAGCTACTCGGCAATGCCACTGGCGTGACAACCGATACACCAGAGGTGTGTCCACTCCGGTCCTCTCGTACTAGGAGCAGGCTTCCTCAAATCTGCAGCGCCCACGGAAGATAGGGACCAAACTGTCTCACGACGTTTTAAACCCAGCTCACGTACCTCTTTAAATGGCGAACAGCCATACCCTTGGGACCGACTACAGCCCCAGGATGAGATGAGCCGACATCGAGGTGCCAAACACCGCCGTCGATATGAACTCTTGGGCGGTATCAGCCTGTTATCCCCAGAGTACCTTTTATCCGTTGAGCGATGGCCCTTCCATACAGAACCACCGGATCACTATGTCCTGCTTTCGCATCTGCTCGACTTGTCAGTCTCGCAGTTAAGCACGCTTATGCCATTGCACTATCGTCACGATGTCCGACCGTAACTAGCGTACCTTCGAACTCCTCCGTTACGCTTTGGGAGGAGACCGCCCCAGTCAAACTGCCTACCATGCACTGTCCCCGATCCAGCTAATGGACCTAGGTTAGAACCTCAAACGCACCAGGGTGGTATTTCAACGTTGGCTCCATGAGATCTAGCGACCTCACTTCAAAGCCTCCCACCTATCCTACACAGATCCGTTCAAAGTCCAATACAAAGCTACAGTAAAGGTTCATGGGGTCTTTCCGTCTTTCCGCGGGGAGATTGCATCATCACAAACATTTCAACTTCGCTGAGTCTCAGGAGGAGACAGTGTGGCCATCGTTACGCCATTCGTGCAGGTCGGAACTTACCCGACAAGGAATTTCGCTACCTTAGGACCGTTAT
>NZ_CP080761.1:3647500-3920452 GCF_019602835.1 Diaphorobacter sp. MNS-0
CCGGCGGATGTCCTGCGCATCGCGCGTCACCAGCGTGGGGCCGATGAACTGCGGAAACTCCAGAATGGCCAGTTTTTCCGGATGGTCCCGCAAAGCACGCGGCTTGTTGAACACCCGAGCGCCTTCACGCTCGGCCTGCTCCAATAGGTGCGTGGCATAGAAATACTCACTGTCGAACGGAGGATCCTTGCGCATGAGCACGGCGCCGAAGTCCGCCAGTGCCGCCAAGCGGAGTTCGCCCGCAGTAAACCAGTTCTCCGCGTGGCCCGTAAGAGTGATGTCGCGCACCCGCGCCGTGACCCGACCACCGCGCAACCAGTGGATGTGCCGGGGCTCGCAGACCGCGAGCCGGTGGCCGCGGCGCTGCGCCTCGCGCATCATCGCGAAGGTCGTGTCCTTGTAGATCTTGAATTGCTCGATGGGGTCGGCGACGATGAGGAGATTCATGGAATGCACGGGCTGTATTGCAGAGGGCTATGCCCCTAGCGCGGCGCCTGGGGCGCGCGCGGGCGTCCATACTGTTGCACAAATAGCGCGATGCTGCCGGCGACCACCCCCCAAAACGCCGATCCGATCCCGACTATGGTGACACCGCTCAACGTCACCAGAAAAGTGATCAACGCCGCCTCCCGATGCGCTTCGGCCTGCAGCGCAGACGCTAGCCCTCCTCCGATGGCGCCCAACAGCGCCAGCCCAGCGATGGCCACCACCAGCTCCTGTGGAAACGCCGTCAGCAGCCCCGTGACCACCGCACCAAAGATGCCCACTGCGATGTACAGCAGCCCGCACGATGCGGCGGCGGTGTACCGCCGCGCGCGGTCGGGGTGCGCCTCGGGCCCCATGCAGATCGCTGCGGTGATGGCGCTGAAGTTGAGGGCAAAGGCGCCGAACGGTGCCAGCACCAGGGTGGCCAGGCCCGTCAGGGTGATCAGCCGCGACACCGGCAGTTGGTATCCGGTGGCCCGCATGACGGCCACACCCGGAAGGTTCTGCGACGCCATGGTCACGATGAACAGCGGCAGCGCCAGGCTCATGAGCGCCTGTAGGCTGAACTGCGGCGTGGTGAAGACCGGTGTGGCCAGCGCCCAGTGCACCGCGGACCAGCGCATCTGGCCATTGCCTGCGGCCCAGGCAACGCCTGCCACCAGCGTGAGCACAACCGCATAGCGGGGCAGCAGCCGCCGTGCAAACAAGTAGGACGCCAGCATGACCAGCACCAGCGGCAGCGCGGTCTGCACGGCTGCGAAGGCCTGCATGCCAAAGCGCGCCAGCACGCCGGCCAGCAGTGCCGACGCCAGCTCCATGGGAATACGGTTCATCACGCGCTCGAACCAACCCGTCACTCCGGCCAGGGTGATGAGCAAGGCACACACCATGAACGCGCCGACCGCCTCGCCCATGCTGAAGCCCCCGGTCAGGCCGGCGGTGGCGAGCACCGCTGCACCGGGCGTGGACCAGGCCACCATGACCGGCTGGCGCAGGATGAGCGAGGGAATCAGCGAGCACAGTCCCATGCCCAGGCCCAGCGCCCACATCCAGGAGGTGATCTGCTCGGACGTCGCCCCGAACGCCTGCGCCGCCTGGAACACGATGGCGACCGAACTGGTGAACCCTACCAGCACAGCCACGAAACCGGCGGTGAAGGCGGACAGGCTCAGGTCTTTGAAAAACTGCATGGCGGCGGATTGTGGCATTGCTCTTGGCGCAACCACTGTCCTGCTTCATCAAAATATATAGCTGCTCGCGCTTGCCAGCTAAGCGCTAGAGGCCAAAAACCTTACAAACCCACCAGCCCAATCAGATCTCGACCTTGGAGCCCAACTCCACGACGGCGTTGCTGGGCAGGTGCAGGAAAGCCGCCACCCCGCTGGCGTTGTGGTGCATCTGCGCAAACAGCTTTTCGCGCCACGGCGCCATGCCGCTGCCGATGGTAGGCACGACCACGTCGCGCGAGAGGAAATAGCTGGTGCTCATGGTTTCTAGTTCGCAGCCGCGGCCGTGCATCAGGCGCAGCGCGCTGGGCAGGTCCAGTTCATTCTTGAAACCGTAGTTCACGGTGACCTGCCAGCAGTCGCCCCCCAACGGCGCCACCTGCAGGCGCTGGTCCAGGCCGATCCAGGGGGTCTCGTGGTAACGCACGGTGACGAACAGGTTCTGGCGGTGCAGCACCTTGTTGTGCTTGAGGTTGTGCAGCAGTGCATTGGGCACCACGCCCGCCTCGGCGCTCAGGAACACCGCCGTGCCGTCCACGCGCATGGGCGGGTTGGCCTGCACCGAGGCCAGGAAGTCCTGCAGGCCTATGGAGTCCTCTCGCAGCTTGTCGTTGAGCAACTCGCGTCCGCGCTTCCAGGTCATCATGAGCGTGAACACCAGCCCGCCGATCATCAGCGGGAACCAACCGCCCTGCAGCAGCTTGAGCAGGTTGGAGCTGAAGAATGCCAGGTCCACGACAAAGAAGAAGCCCGTGGTGGCCACGCACAGCGCCAGCGGATAGCCCCAGCCGTAGCGGATCACGAAGAAGGTGAGCACCGTGGTGATCAGCATGTCCAGCGTCACCGCAATGCCATAGGCGGCCGCCAGGTTGCTGCTGTTGCGGAACATGACCACCGCCAACACGATGGCGACGAACAGACTCCAGTTCACAAACGGTAGATAGATCTGGCCCGTCTCGCGCACGCTGGTGTGCTGGATGTTCAGCCGCGGCAGGTAGCCCAGCTGGATGACCTGCTTGGTCACGCTGAACGCGCCGGTGATCAGCGCCTGCGACGCAATCACCGTGGCCATGGTGGCCAGCACCACCAACGGCACCAGCGCCCAGTCGGGCGCCATCATGTAAAACGGGTTCTTGACGGCGGATGGCTCGGCCAGCAGCAGCGCGCCCTGGCCGAAGTAGTTGATCGTGAGGGCCGGCATGGCCACGCTGAACCACGCCAGGCGGATGGGGCGCTTGCCGAAATGTCCCAGGTCGGCGTACAGCGCCTCTGCGCCGGTGACGCACAGCACCACCGCGCCCAGGATGATGAAGCTGATGCCCGGGTTGCCCAGGATGAAGCCCAGTGCATGGTGCGGGCTCAGGGCGCCGAGGATCTCCGGATGGCCCACGATGTGCGGCACGCCCAGGGCTGCGATCGTAGAAAACCAGACCAGCGTCACCGGGCCGAAGTAGCGGCCCACCCCCGCCGTGCCGCGCTTTTGCACGGCGAACAGCCCGAACAGCACCACGAGCGTGAGCGGAATCACCGCCTTGCCGAAATGCGGCGACACCACCTCCAGGCCCTCGATGGCCGAAAGCACGGAGATCGCCGGCGTGATCACGCCGTCGCCATAGAACAGGGACGTGCCGAAGATGCCCAGGCCCAGCAGCCAGCCGCGCAGGCGCGGCCGGTCCTTCACCGCCTGCGACGCCAGCGCCAGCATGGCGATGAGGCCGCCTTCGCCATGGTTGTCCGCGCGCAGCACCAGCACCACATACTTGAGCGAGACGATCACGGTGAGCGTCCAGAACAGCACGGACAGCACGCCGTACACGTTGGCATGCGTGAAAGGCACATGGCCGGAGCCGAAGACCTCTTTGACCGCATACAGCACGCTGGTGCCGATGTCGCCATAGACGACGCCGATCGCGCCCAGGGTGAGCGCTGCTAACGACGATTTGGAAGTGTGCACGGTGAACAGGTCCGGGCTGCTGCCTCAGCGGCCACGGGGGATGCCAAAGGAGCGCCATTGTGCGCCGCCCCCGCTTCGGGCACATACGGGGTACCGCCTATGTTGCAATGCAGCAACTGCAGGGCGGCACATCCGGCGCATCAGTCGTACACCTCGGCCTCGGGGTCCGTGGCCTCCAGCTCGTAGCTGGCCGCGAGCATCGCCAAGCGGGCGATGACGCCGTACATGTAAAAGCGGTTGGGGGCACTGGCGCCCGGACGCGCACCGGGCTGCGGCAGATGGGTACTGTGCTCGAACGCCAGCGGCACGAAACTCGCGCCGGGGATGTTCAGGTTCTCATCCACGCCGCGTTCGGCATGCATGCGGTAGAACCCCCCGACCACGTAGCGGTCCATCATGTAGACCACCGGCTCGGCCACCGCTTCGTGCACGCGCTCCTGGGTGAGCACACCCTCCTGCACGATCACGTCATGCACGACCTGGCCGTCCTTGATCACGGCCATCTTGTTCTTGGTCTTGCGATTCAGCCCGTCCAGTTCCTTGGCATCGCGCACCGTCATGATGCCCATGCCGTAGGTGCCGTTGTCGGCCTTGACGACCACGAACGGCTTTTCGTTGATGCCGTATTCCTTGTACTTGCGGCGCACCTTGGCCAGCGTGGCGTCCACGGCGCTGCGCAGCTCCTCCATGCCCGTGCCTTCGTTGAAGTCCACGCCCTCGCAGCGGCTGAACAGCGGATTGATGAGCCAGGGATCGATGCCCAGCATCTTGCCAAAGCGTTTGGCCACCTCCTCGTAGCTCTGGAAGTGGCGGCTCTTCCTGCGCACGCTCCAGCCCGCATGCAGCGGCGGCAGCAGATACTGCTCGTACAGCTCCTCCAGAATGCCCGGCGGGCCGGCCGACAGGTCGTTGTTGAGCAAGATGGTGCAGGGGTCGAAGTTCTTCAGCCCCAGGCGGCGCTTGCTGCGGATCACCGGCTCCAGCGTCACGGTCTCGCCATGGGGCAGCGTGATGGTGGTGGTCTTCTTGATCTCAGGGCTGATGGAGCCCACGCGCACGTTCAGCCCGGCCATGTTGAAGATGCGCACCAGCTGCGCCACGTTCGCCAGGTAGAAGGTGTTGCGCGAATGGTTCTCGGGAATGATCAAGAGGTTGCGCGCTTCGGGGCAGATCTTTTCGATGGCCGCCATGGCCGCCTGCACCGCCAGCGGCAGCATTTCATTGGTGAGGTTGTTCCAGCCGCCCGGGAACAGGTTGGTGTCCACCGGCGCCAGCTTGAACCCCGCGTTGCGGATGTCCACCGACGAGTAGAACGGCGGCGTGTGTTCCATCCACTCCAGACGGAACCAGCGCTCGATGACTGGCATGGAGTCGAGGATGCGCTGCTCCAACTCGTTGATTGGCCCGGTGAGCGCGGTGATGAGGTGGGGAACCATGAAGAGCCCTCAAATGGGAGACGGAAAGAGGTTGGCGACGATTGTAGGGAAGGCCACGTGCGCCCTAGCGCCGCCAGAATGCGGGGGTGAGCAGGGCCATGAAGCTCAGGATCTCCAGGCGTCCCAGCAGCATGGCCAGCGTACAGACCCAGAGCTGGAAGTCGGTGAGCACCGCGAAGTTGGAGGCCGGCCCCAGCATTCCCAGCCCCGGCCCCATGCAGTGCACGCTGGCCAGCACGGCCGAGAAGGCGGTCACCATGTCCAGGTCGGTCAGCAGCAGCACCATGCTCAGCGTGATCACTGTGGCGCCGTAGACCAGCATGAAGGCCAGCACCGAGAAGATCATGCGGTTGTCCACCACGCGGTCGCCCAGGCGCACGGGCTGCACCGCACGCGGGTGCACGATGCGCGTCATCTCGCGGCGCGCCTGCTTCAGCAGGATCAGCATGCGCACCATCTTGATGCCGCCGCCCGTGGACCCGGCGCTGGTGGCCACACCCGACAGCAGCAGCATGAACACGGGCGCGAACACCGGCCAGCCCAGGTAGTCGGTGGTGGCAAAGCCCGTGGTCGTGGCCACCGACACCACGTTGAACATGCCGTGGCGCAGCGCCTGCAGCGGGTCGTACACGCCCTTGACCCACAGCAGCAGCGCCACCAACAGCCCGCCGCCCAGCAGCGCGGTGATCGTGGCGCGCATCTCGGGGTCACGCCAGAAGCCCCGCCAGTTGCCCTTGCGCAGCGCGATGAAGTACAGCGCGAAGTTGCAGCTGGCGCACAGCATGAAAACCAGGGCGATGGTTTCCAGCAGCGGCGACTCGAAGTAGGCAAAGCTCGCATCGTGGGGCGACAACCCGCCCAGGCTGACGGTGGCGAACATGTGCATGATCGCGTCCGGCGGCGTCATGCCGCCCAGCCAGAACGCGAGCGCGCACACCACCGAGAACACCACGTACACGCCCCACAGCCCCTTGGCCGTCTCGGTCATGCGCGGGGTGAGCTTGGTGTCTTTCACCGGGCCCGCAGCCTCGGCCTTGAAGAGCTGGCTGCCGCCCACCCCCAGCAGCGGCAGCACCGCCACCGCAAGAATCAGGATGCCCATGCCGCCGATCCACTGCATGAACGTGCGCCACATGTTCACCGACAGAGGGAGCCGATCCAGCTCGGCCAGCACCGTGGCGCCGGTGGTGGTGAGGCCCGACACCGATTCGAAGTAGGCATGCGTGAACGACAGCGGCCGGCCGATGGCGTGCATCACCAGCAGCAGCGGCAGCGCCGCGAACAGCGGCAGGATCCCCCACACCACCGACACCAGCATCACGCCGTGGCGCGGCAGCAGCTCGCGCTTGTGCGCGCGCAGGCCGCCCCACAGCAGCGCGCTGGCCATGGATGTGACGGCGATGGCCGTGGCGTAGTGCTGCCACAGGCCCTCCCGCGCCCAGAGCGACGCCGCCAGCGGCACCCCCATGGAAACGGCAAACAGTGCCAGCAGGGCACCGAGTACGCGCATGACGGGCAGGACGTCGGACATCGCGGCTCCTGCCGATCAGAAGAAGGTGGCGCTCACGCGGAACTGCTTTTCCACCTCGCGCACCAGCCGCTTGTGGGGCAGGAAGAACACCACGTGGTCGTTGCTCTCGATCACGGTGTGGCTGCGCGGAATGATGACCTGGGGCGGTGCGTCGGCCGGCGGCTCGCCACCGTCCTCGGGCAGACCGCGCACGATCAGGCCCATGTGCACCTCGGCGGGCAAGTGGATCTCGCTGACCTTGCGGCCCACCACGCGCGAATTCTTGCGGTCGCCGCGGGCCACGATCTCCAGCGCCTCGGCCACGCCGCGGCGCAGGCTGTGCACGGCCTGCACGTCGCCGCGCCGCACATAGGCCAGCAGCTCGCCCAGCATGGCCTGCGCGGGCGACAGCGCAATATCGATCTGCGTGCCATGCATCAGGTCGGCATAGCTGCGGCGGTTGATGAGCGCCAGCACGCGGCTCGCGCCCATGCGCTTGGCCAGCAGGCTGGCCATGATGTTGTCCTCGTCGTCGTCGGTGAGCGCGAGGAAGAGGTCCACCTCCTCGATGCTCTCGTCGCCCAGCAGGTCCTCGTCGGTGGCGTCGCCCTGCAGCACGAGGATGTCGGAGGGCAACTCGGCCGCCAGCGCCACGCAGCGCTCGGCACTTTCTTCCACCACCTTGATGTGAAAGCCCCCCCGCTGGGCCAACTGGCGCGCCAGCCGCAGGCCCACGCGCCCGCCGCCTGCAATCATGATGCGGCGCACGGGCCGCGCCGGGTGCCCATGGTGGCGGTGCAGCGCGGCCAGCACCTGCGGGATCTGCTCGCGCGCGGACAGCACGAACACCTCGTCACCCGGCTCCACGCGCGTGGCGCCGTCGCAGGGCAGGAAGCGGTCGGGCTCGTCGGGAAAGCGCCGGTAGATGGCCACGATGCGCATGGCAACGTCGGGCGCGGTTTCGCGCATGGTGGCGATACGCATGCCCACCATGGGCGCGCCGGGGCGCGCGCGCACCGACACCAGGCAGGCGCGCCCGCCCGCGAATTCGCGCACCTGCAGCGCCTCGGGGTATTCCACCAGCTTGCCGATGTAGCGCGTGAGCGATTCCTCGGGGCAGATGACGCGGTCCACGCCAAAGCCCTCCTTGCCCAGCAGCGCCTGGTTGCGCTCCAGTTCCAGGCCCGACGAGCGCACGCGCGCGATGCGCGTGGGGATGTTGAACATCAGCTGCGCGACCTTGCAGCACACCAGGTTGGTCTCGTCCTGCGCGGCGCAGGCGATCAGCAGGTCGGTGTCGCGCGCGCCGGCCTCGGCCAGCACCTGGGGGTCAATGCCGTTGCCCACCACCCCGCGCAGGTCAAACCGCGCCTCCAGGTCGCGCAGCCGCTCGGCGTCGGTGTCGATGACGGTGATGTCGTTCTCCTCCGACACCAGGCTGTCGGCCACGCTGTAGCCCACGCGCCCCGCTCCCAGGATGATGATCTTCATGCGAAATTGGCCTCAATCCCAATGTTGACGGGCGCTAGCAGCTATCAAATTAGCAGCAACCCCATCAAGTCCGCACCTCTCCCTCACCCAACACCACCCACTTGAGCGACGTCAGGCCCTCGATGCCCACCGGGCCGCGCGCGTGGAACTTGTCGGTGCTGATGCCGATCTCGGCGCCCAGCCCGTACTCGAAGCCGTCGGCAAAGCGCGTGCTGGCATTGACCATCACGCTGGCGGAATCCACGTCGCGCAGGAACTGCTGGGCGTGCATGTGGTCGCGCGTGAGGATCGCGTCCGTGTGGTGGCTGCCGTAGCGGTTGATGTGCGCGATGGCCTCATCCACGCCTGCCACCACCTTCACGCTGATGATGGGGGCCAGGTATTCCTCGCTCCAGTCGGCCTCGGTGGCCTCGGCCAGCTGCACGCCCGGAACGGCGCGCAATATGGCCAGCGCCTCGGGGCAGCCGCGCATCTCCACGCCCTTGGCGGCGTAGACGGCGCCGATCTGCGGCAGGAATTGCGCTGCCACGCCGCGCGCCACCAGCAGGCCCTCGCTGGCGTTGCATGGGCTGTACTTCTGCGTCTTGGCGTTGTCGGCCACCTGCACGGCCATGGCGATGTCGCAGGGGTCGTCCACATAGGTGTGGCAGTTGCCGTCCAGGTGCTTGATCACGGGCACCTTGGCCTCGGCGCTGATGCGCTCGATCAGCCCCTTGCCGCCGCGCGGGATGATCACGTCCACGTATTGCGGCATGGCGATGAGCTGGCCCACGGCGGCGCGGTCGGTGGTCTGCACCAGTTGCACGCCGTGCTCGGGCAGGCCGGCCTCGGCCAGCGCCTGGGCCACGAGGCGCGCCAGCGCCTTGTTGGAGTCGATGGCCTCGGAGCCGCCGCGCAGGATGCAGGCGTTGCCGCTCTTGATGGACAGGCTCGCGGCTTCGATGGTCACGTTGGGCCGGCTCTCGTAGATCATGCCGAACACGCCGATCGGCACGCGCATCTGCCCCACGCGGATGCCGCTGGGCTGCTGCTTCATGCCCTGGATCTCGCCAATGATGTCCGGCATGGCCGCCAGCTGCTCGCAGCCTTGGGCGCAGGTCTCCAGCACCTTGGGGGTCAGCTTGAGGCGGTCCACCATGGGTTCGGCCAGGCCGGCGGCGCGCGCGCGCTCCAGGTCGCGGGCATTGTCCCCCTGCAGGGCGTCCACGTTCTGGCGCAGCAGCCGCGCCAGGGCCAGCAATGCCTTGTTTTTGATAGCTGCCGGCGCGCGCGCCATTTGGGCGGAGGCCGTTTTTGCCTGCAAACCAAGCGTGTGCGTGTATTCAGCGATGTTCAGCGCGTTCATGGGCGTGATTCTGACGCAGTTCACCGCCGCCACGCTGGCCGGGGGACTCCGGCTACGCTTGAGGCCTTTGCCACCCTCCGTGCCCTCGCCATGACCGCCGAACTCGCCACCCACCAGCTCGACAACCTGCAGGCCGACCTGCACGCCCTGCGCGAGCAGCGCATCAGCAACCACGCCTTCAGCGCCGCCGCGCGCGGCCACGCCGTGCTGCTGGCCGCCCTGCCCCCGCGCTATGGCGAGGTGCTGCTGGGCCTGTTGGACCGGCTGGAGGCCGGCGCGCTGTTCACCGAGGAGAGCTGCTCCTTCAGCCACCAGGCGCTGGTGGACCAGCTGCAGCAGTGGGCGGACAAGGCGCGTGCGGCGTTGGTCGCCCAACACTCCTGAATCAATAGCTGCTAGCGCTTATCCCATAAGCGCTAGATTCACATTTCATTGCGATCTCAGCGCGCCAGCTTGCACATCTGCAGCGCCAGCCGCGAGAGGGCCTGCCAGCCGTCCTGTGGCCAGTCGGGCGCCTTCAGGCCCTTGACGATGCCGTCCACCGTGTGGGCGGACTGCAGCAGCCGCGCCAGGGCGGCGTCGCTGGCCTGGGGCAGCAGGCGCTCGAACAACCGCTCCTTCGCGCCCCAGACGCGGTTCTCGCGCAGGGCCATGGGCAGGGGCTTGCCGGCGTTCATGGCGTCTTTCACGCGCTTGAGGGCGCGGATGTCCTCGGCCAGCGCCCAGTGCACCAGCACCTCGGCCTCGCCCTCGGCCTGCAGGCCGTCCAGCATGCGCTGCACGCGCGCCACCTGGCCGGAGAGCACCGCCTCGGACAGCTTGAACACGTCGTAGCGCGCCACGTTGAGCACGGCCGCTTCGACCTGCGCCCAGGTGAGTTCCCCCTCGGGGTGCAGCAGCGCGAGCTTCTGGATCTCCTGGTGCGCGGCCAGCAGGTTGCCCTCCACCCGGTCGGCGAAGAACTGCAGCGTGCGCTGCCCCTCTTCGCCCGCGACCACGCGCTGGCCTTGCGCGGCCAGGCGCTGGGCGATCCAGCCGGGCAGCTGCGCGCGCTCCACGGGGTCGATCTGCACCGTGGCGCCGTGCGCTTCGAGTGCCGCGAACCACGCGCCCGTGCGCGTGGCCTTGTCCAGGCGCGGCAGCACCACCACGGTGAGCGTGCTGTCGTTGCCCGGCGCGGCGGCAGCCATCTGCTGCAGCGCGGCGGCGCCGTCCTTGCCGGGCTTGCCCGAGGGGATGCGGATCTCCACGATCTGCTTGTCGGCGAACAGGCTCAACGACCCGCCCGCGGCCAGCACGCCGCTCCAGTCGAAATGCGCGCCGGCCACGGTGAAGCTGCTGCGCTCGGTATAGCCCTGCGCACGTGCCGCGGCGCGGATGGCGTCCAGCGCCTCCTGCTGCAACAGCGCCTCGTCGCCGTGCAGCGTGTAGAGCGGGCGCAGGCCTTTGTGCAGCTGCGCACCGAGCTGGTTCAAAGCGATTTGCATGCGGCCTGTTCTAGTAACAAATATGCCGCTAGCGCCCGTGCAGCAAGCGCAAACAGCTATCAAATAAGGAGCGTTACAGCGATTTCACTGCCGCCAGGCGGCGCATCAGCTGCTGCACGAGGTCGGTGCGCATGTTGCGAAACAGCATGGCCTCCTCGCCTTCCTTGGAAAGGGCGACGGTTTCGTTGTAGCTGATGTCGCGCTGTTGCAGCAGCTCGGTGTCGGCGATCCATTCCTGGCCTTGCTGGCCGCGCAGGCGGATGCGCACGCGCTGGCGCAGCTGCAGCTCGCGCACCTGGCCCGAGGCGTTCAGGCCCACCACCACGCGCTCCTGCTGCTCGGACAGCACGTCCAGGATCGCCTCGGCCTGGGGCAGCTGCGCGGGCGCCGTCAGCACCACGAGGTCCCCGCCCGCCCCCTGCAGCGTGCGGATCAGCTCACGTGCCAGCGGCGAGCCGGGCTGCGCCTGCACGTACAGGGACCGGAAGGCGAACTGCGGCGCGCCGCGCAGGCGAAAGCCGCAGGCGGTGAGGGCGGCCAGCGGCGCCAGGGCCGCGGCGGTGAGCAGGGTGCGCTTGTGCATGGCGGGAGGGCTCTCAGACGACGACGTTGACCAGGCGGCCGGGCACGATGATGACCTTCTTGGGCGCCTTGCCCTCGGCGAACTTCTGGAAGTCCTCGCTCGCCAGGGCCGCCTGCTCGATGGCAGCCTTGTCGGCCGAGGCGGCCACGCGGATCGCGCCGCGCAGCTTGCCGTTGACCTGCAGCATCAGCTCCAGCTCGTCCTGCACCAGGGCATCGGGGGCCACCTGGGGCCAGGCGGCGTCCAGCAGGTCGCCCAGGGTGCCGGCGTAACCCAGCTCGTCCCACAGCACATGGGCGATGTGCGGCGTGGCCGGGTACAGCACGCGCAGCAGGATGCCGAAGCCCTCGATCAGCGCCACCTGGGCGCCGGCGCTGTCCGTGGCCTTGAAGTCCTCCAGCGCGTTGATCATCTTCATGGCGCCGGAGACCACGGTGTTGTACTGCATGCGCTGGTAGTCGTAGTCCACCTGCTTGAGCACGGTGTGGATCTCCAGGCGCAGCGCCTTGGCTTCCTTGCCGAACTGCACGTCCTTCAGGCTGGCGGCGCCCGCCACGCTGGCCAGGGCCGCGTCCTTGTCGATGGCGGACAGCTTCACGCCGAAGTTCCACACGCGGCGCAGGAAGCGGTAGCTGCCTTCCACGGCGGCGTCGTTCCACTCAAGCGTCAGCTCGGGCGGCGCGGTGAACATGGTGTACAGGCGCGCGGTGTCGGCGCCGTACTTCTCGATGAGCTGCTGCGGGTCCACGCCGTTGTTCTTGGACTTGGACATCGTGCCCACGCCCTCGTAGTCGATGGGCGTGCCCACGGGCAGCAGGCCGTCGCCGCTCTCGGCGGGGTTCTTGAGCTTGGCGCCAACGATCTTGCCGGCCTCGTCGTAAACGTGCTCGACGTCGTGCGGCCAGAAGTAGTCCTTGGCGCCCTTGGCCGTGCGGCGGCTGTAGATGTGGTTCAGCACCATGCCTTGCGTGAGCAGCTTGGTGAAGGGCTCGTCCACCTTCACCAGCCCCAGGTCACGCATCACCTTGGTCCAGAAGCGCGCATACAGCAGGTGCAGGATGGCGTGTTCGATGCCGCCGATGTACTGGTCCATGCCGCTGCCGCCGGTGGCGGCCTTCTGGTCGCGCATCCAGTAGTCGGTGCCGCCCGCCACCATGGCGTCGCGGTTCTTCGGGTCGCAGTAGCGCATGAAGTACCAGGACGAGTCCACGAAGGTGTCCATGGTGTCGGTCTCGCGGCGCGCGGGCTTGCCGCAGCAGGGGCAGTCCACCTTCAGGAAGGCCTCGCACTTGGCCAGCGGGTTGCCGCTGCCGTCGGGCACCAGGTCCTGCGGCAGCACCACGGGCAGGTCCTTCTCGGGCACGGGCACGGCGCCGCAGCTCTCGCAGTGGATGATGGGGATCGGCGTGCCCCAGTAGCGCTGGCGGCTGATGCCCCAGTCGCGCAGGCGCCAGGTGGTCTTGAGCTCGCCCAGGCCCTTCTCGGCCAGCGCATGGGCCACGGCGGCCACGGCGTCCTGGTACGACAGGCCGCTGAAGTTGCCGGAATTGATGGTGACGCCGCGCTCCTTGTCACCGTACCAGTCCTGCCACTGGTGGAAGTCGAAGGTCTCGCCGTCCACCAGCACCACTTGCTTGATGGGCAGCTGGTACTTGAGCGCGAAGGCAAAGTCGCGCTCGTCGTGCGCGGGCACACCCATCACGGCGCCGTCGCCGTAGCTCATGAGCACGTAGTTGCCCACCCACACCTCGACCTGCTCGCCGGTGAGCGGGTGGGTGACGAACAGGCCCGTGGGCATGCCCTCTTTTTCCTTCAGGGCCAGCTCGGCCTCGGTCGTGCCGCCCTTCTTGCATTCCTCGATGAAGGCCGCCAGCGCGGCGTTGGACGCCGCGGCGTGCTGGGCCAGCGGGTGCTCGGGCGCGACGGCGCAGAACGTCACGCCCATGATGGTGTCGGCGCGCGTGGTGAACACGTACAGCTTGCCGTCCTGGATCCGCTCGCCCGCGGCGTTGCGGATGTCGTGCGGGAACGCAAAGCGCACGCCCGCCGACTTGCCGATCCAGTTCTCCTGCATCAGCCGCACCTTGTCGGGCCAGCCGGTCAGCGTGGCCTTCTCGTTGCCGATCTGCACATGGTCCAGCAGCTCCTGCGCGTAGTCGGTGATCTTCAGGTAGTAGCCGGGGATCTCGCGCTTTTCCACCAGCGCGCCGGTGCGCCAGCCGCGCCCGTCGATCACCTGCTCGTTGGCCAGCACGGTCTGGTCCACCGGGTCCCAATTCACGACCTGGGTCTTGCGGTAGGCGATGCCCTTGTCCAGCATCTTCAAAAACAGCCACTGGTTCCACTTGTAGTAGTCGGGGTCGCAGGTGGCGATCTCGCGGCTCCAGTCGATGGCCAGCCCCATCGCCTGCATCTGCTTCTTCATGTAGGCGATGTTGTCGTAGGTCCACTGCGCGGGCGGAACGCCGTTCTTGAGGGCGGCGTTCTCGGCCGGCAGGCCGAAGGCATCCCAGCCCATGGGCATGAGGACGTTGTGGCCCTTCATGCGCAGGCTGCGCGTGAGCATGTCATTGATGGTGTAGTTGCGCACATGGCCCATGTGCAGCTTGCCGCTGGGGTAGGGCAGCATGGAGCAGGCGTAGAACTTGGGCTTGGCCTGGTCCTCGGTCACGCGGTAGGCGTCGTTGGCATTCCAGTGGGCATGCGCGGCGCGCTCCACCTCGGTGTGGTTGTATTTGTCTTGCATGGAAGCTGGGAAAAGGAGAACCGCGCACCTGCGCAATGGTCACAATGGGCTGTACTGCGCCCAATTCTAGGCGTTCATCCCCCCATCCCCTGCATGGCCGCCCCGCCTGGGCCGGCTGTTTCCTGCATTTCTGGAAAGTTGTCTTGCCTGTGTCCGCGCCCTCGCTGATTGCCGATCTGGATCCTTGGCTGCAGGCCGCCCTGGGCCTATGCGGCCTGGTGCTGCTGGCCTTCGCCCTCCAGTCCGTCGCCCAATACGTGCTGCTGAACACCGTGCCGCGCCTGCGCGAACGCCTGGGCGCGCGCTGGGCGCGGGTGTTCTGGCACGACCAGGTGTTGCGGCGTCTGGCGCATGTGGCACCGTCGCTCGTCATCCAGGCAGGCATCGGCGCCGTGCCCCATGTGCACCCCGTGGCGGCCGCAGTGATCGGCAACGTGGCCGTGGCGCTCACCGTGCTGCAGCTGGTGCGGACGCTGATCGCGCTGCTGGACGCCGTGCTGCACGAGCATGAGCAGGCCCCGGACGGCGTGCCCACGGCCACGCGCTCGATCAAGAGCTATGTGCAGCTGGGCAAGCTGCTGCTGGCGCTGGTGGGCACCATCGTCATCGTGGCGGCGCTGGTGGACCGATCGCCGCTGATCCTGCTGTCCGGCCTGGGCGCCATGTCGGCGGTGCTGATGCTGGTGTTCAAGGACACCATTCTCTCGTTCACCGCGGGCGTGCAACTGTCGTCCAACGACATGCTGCGCGTGGGCGACTGGATCGAGATGCCCCAGGTGGGCGCGGACGGCTTCGTGGTGGACATCGCACTGCACACCGTGAAGGTGCAGAACTGGGACAAGACCATCACCACCATCCCCACCTGGCGGCTGATGAGCGAGAGCTTCAAGAACTGGCGCGGCATGTTCAGCTCGGGCGGGCGGCGCATCCGCCGCGCGTTGCGGCTGGACACGAACTCGATCCGCTTTCTCACCGAGGCGGAGATCGAGCGCCTGTCGCGCATCGCGCTGCTGCGCCCCTACCTGGAAGGCAAGCTGCGCGACGTGCAGCAGACCAACGCCGCCCTGCAGGCGCAGCTGGGTGCACAGGCGCTGGAGCCCGCCAACCAGCGCCGCCTGACCAACATCGGCACCTTCCGCGCCTACTGCGAAGCCTATGTGCGCGCGCACCCGCGCATCCACCAGCAGATGCTGCTCATCGTGCGCACGCTGGAGCCCACGGCCGAGGGGGTGCCGCTGGAGCTGTACTGCTTCACGGCCACCACCGCCTGGGTGGAGTACGAAGCCATCCAGGGCGACATCTTCGACCACCTGATCGCCGTGCTGCCGGAGTTCGGCCTGCACCTGTTCCAGAGCCCCACGGGCAACGACATCCGCGCGGGACTGCGCCCCGGCGCCCCAACAGCCATGGCCGCATTGCCATAAAAACAAGAGCTGCCAGCGCTTGCCAGCTGGCGTTCTCAGCTACTTTTCTACCGCAAACACCCGCACACCAAGCGCGAGCAGCTCCTATTTTTGAGTGCCTTGCACGGCCCCATCGGTGGGCTGCGTGACGAAACCAATGCGCTGCAGGCCCGCCGCATGGGCCGCCCCCATCACCTCCACCACGCGGCCGTAGGGCACGGCGGTATCGGCGCGCAGTTGCACCTCGGTGTCCGGCGCCTCGGCGGCAATCTGGCGCAGGCGCTGCGCCAGCGCATCGGCGCCCACGGGCTCATCGTCCAGGTAGGCCTGGCCGGCGGTGTCCACCACCAGCATCACGGCATGCGCGGGCGTGCCCGGTTGCGCGCCTTCGGCGCGCGGCAGCTCCAGCCGGATGCTGCTGGCCAGCAGCGGCGCGGTCAGGATGAAGATCACCACCAGCACCAGCATCACGTCCACCAGCGGTGTGATGTTGATCTCGCTCATGGGCTGCGGGCCCGGGGTGCGCTCCAGTCGGCCGAATGCCATGGCGTTTACCGGCCCTAGTCGGCGGCGTTGGTGTCGATGACCAGCTCGCGCAGGTCGCGGGCAAAGCCTTCGAGGTCGGCCTCGATGCGGCCGATGACACGCCCGAACCAGTTGTAGGCCAGCACGGCGGGAATCGCCACCGTGAGTCCGGCGGCGGTCATGATCAACGCCTCGCCCACCGGGCCGGCGACGCGCTCGATGCTGATCTGCCCCGCGCCGGCCATGGCCGTGAGCGCATGGTAGATGCCCCACACCGTGCCCAGCAGCCCCACGAACGGCGCCGTGGAGCCCACGGTGGCCAGCAGCACCTGGCCGAACTGCAGCTTGCCCAGCACGCCATGCAGCGCATCGCGCAACACGCGCGTGAGCCGCTGCGACAGGCCGCCCTGCCCGGCCAGCGTGCCCGCGCCGGCCTGCTCCACCTGCTGCGCGGCACGCACCAGCGGCAGCACCAGCCCTTCACGGTCAAAGGCGGGCAGCCGCTCGGCCGCCGCGGCCAGCGACGGCGCCTGCCAGAACGCGGCCGTGCTGCGCGGCACGTCCACATGGGCGCGCCGCATCAGGCGCAGCTTCCAGAAAATCACCACCCAGCTGGCAACCGACATGGCCAGCAGCAGCAGCGCCGACGCCTGCGTGACCGCATCACCCTGACGCAACCAGTGCAGGCTGTCCATGGGCAGGTTACTTGAGGTTCAGCACGTCGAACATGTCGAACAGGCCCGCGCGCTGCGTGGCCAGGAAGCCCACCGCGCGCAGGCTGCCCTGGGCGTAGCCGGCGCGGCTGCTGGACTTGTGCGAGATCTCCACCCGCTCACCCGTCCCGGCGAACAGCACCGTGTGGTCGCCCACGATGTCGCCGCCGCGCACGGTGGCAAAGCCAATGGTGTCTGCCTTGCGCTCGCCCGTGTGGCCGTAGCGCTCGTACACGGCACGGTCGGCGAGCCGCGTGCCCTGCGCCTCGGCAATCACTTCGCCCATCTTCAGCGCCGTGCCCGAGGGGGCGTCCACCTTGTGCTTGTGGTGCGCCTCGATGATCTCGATGTCATAGCCCGTGCGCAGCGCCTGCGCGGCCATCTGCAGCAGCTTGAGCGTGACGTTCACGCCCACGCTCATGTTGGGCGCGAACACGACGCCCACCTTCTGCGCGGCGGCCTCGATCTGCGCCTTCTGCGCATCGGAAAAGCCCGTGGTGCCGATGACCATCTGCACGCCGAGTTCCGCGCACACGGCCAGGTGGGCCAGCGTGCCCTCGGGGCGCGTGAAGTCGATCAGCACGTCGGCGTCCTTGAGCCCCTCGCGCAGGTCAGCGGTGATGACCACACCGCTCGCGCGCCCCAAAAAAGCGGCGGCGTCCGTGCCCACGGCGGGGTTGCCGGGCTGGTCCAGCGCACCGGCCAGCACGCAGCCGTCGCTCGCCTGAATCGCCTCGATGAGCATGCGGCCCATGCGGCCAGAAGCGCCGGCCACGGCCACGCGGCGGGGAGCGGAGGAGGAAGAGGTCATGTCAGTTCGCAATCCAAACAGGGGGCGGTTCTGCTGCGTCCAGCGCGACGCGCTGCAGCGGGCGCACCGGCCGCGTTCAACGGCGCGGAGATTCCAGCGGCGGATAGCTCGTGGCGGGCGGCAGAGCGGGCGCGGCGGCCGGCTCGGCGGCCGGCTCCGCCTTGGGAAAGCGCGCGAGCTGCGCCTCGGTGGCCTCAAGCTGCGGCACCTTGGGCTTGGACACCTTGGTGGAGAGCGAGGCCACGAACTCGGCCTCGGTGGGCATCTCGTCGCCTTCGACACGCTCCATCACGTTGTCCTTGAAGAACACGGTGAGCTTGCGCGTCTGCACCTCGACATCGGGGCGCTTGAGGGTGAAGACGTATTCCCAGCGGTCGGAGTGGAACACGCTCACCATAAGGGGTGTGCCCAGGATCTCACGCACCTGCTGGCGGCCCATGCCAGGCTGCAACATCTGCACCTGCTCGCGCGAGATGAAGTTGCCCTGCACCACGTCCACCTTGTAGGGCGTGACCATGCCGGCCAGGCGACTGCCGGTGCCCGCGCAGCCGGCCATCCCGGCACCAATCAACACAATGGCGCCCCAGCGGGCGCCCCAACGGGCGGGTGCAAACATGGGTTTATGCATAGGGGATATGATCCGGCCCATTGTAGCGGCTGGATCTTCTGGGCCTTGCGCGCAAGCCGCCGGTATCCATGGTTTCGCCCTGGCACACGAAAGACCTTGTCATGACGAACATCGACGAACTCAAAAGCACCGGCCTCAAGGCCACGCTGCCCCGGCTGAAGATCCTGGAGATCTTCCAGAAGGGCGCCCAGCGCCACATGACGGCCGAAGACGTATTCCGCGTGCTGCTGGACGAGCGCTCCGACATCGGGCTGGCCACCGTGTACCGCGTGCTCACGCAGTTCGAGCAGGCCGGCATTTTGATCCGCAGCAATTTCGAGAGCGGCAAGGCCGTTTACGAACTGAACGAGGGCCAGCACCACGACCACTTCGTCTGCACCGCCTGCGGCAAGGTCGAGGAGTTCTACGACCCCGAGATCGAAAAGCGCCAGAACCTGATCGCCCAGGCCAAGGGCTGGGTGGTGCACGACCACGCCATGGCGCTCTACGGCCAGTGCGCTAATTGCGCAAAAAAATAAGCGCCCGGCGCCCTCAGGAGGCGCCGCCCCGCTCCATGGCGCGCCGGTGGCGCTCCACGAACTCCTGATAGGTATCGATGCCGCGCAGTTGCAGGATGGTGTTGCGCACAGCCGCTTCCACCAGCACCGCGATGTTGCGGCCCGCCACCACCTGAATCACCACCTTGAGCACCGGCACGCCCAGTACGTCCTGCGTGAGCGGCTCGTAGGGAAGGCGCTCGTAGTCGCGTTCCAGCGTCTCCTTGCGCACCAGGTGCACGATGAGCTTCAGCCGCATGCGCCGGCGCACGGCCGTCTCGCCGAAGATGGCGCGAATGTCCAGCAGACCGATGCCGCGCACCTCCAGCAGGTTCTGCAGCAACTCGGGGCACTTGCCCTCGATGGTGGTCTGGTTGATGCGGTATAGGTCCACCGCGTCGTCGGCCACCAGGCCATTGCCGCGCGTGATCAGTTCCAGCCCCAGCTCGCTCTTGCCCAGGCCCGACTCGCCCGTGATGAGCACGCCCAGACCCAGGATGTCCATGAACACGCCGTGCATGGTGGTGCGATCGGCAAAGTGCTTGGACAGGTAGGCGCGCAGCACATCGATCACGAAGGCCGCGGACTCCTGGGTGGAAAACATGGGGATCTGCGCGCGTTCGCACATGGACACCACCTCGTCCGGCGCGGCCTGGCCGTCGGCCAGCACAAGCACGGGGGGCTCCAGCGTGACGATGCGCGCGATGCGGCGCTTGCAGTCCTCCGGCGTGGCGTTGGTCAGATAGGCAATCTCGCGCTCGCCCAGGACCTGCGCACGGTAGGGATGGATGTAGTTCAGGTAACCCACCAGGTCCGCACCCGAGCGGGCGGCACGCACCGCCACCTCGGCAAAGCGCCGCTCGGACGCGCCCAGGCCCGCCACCCACTCCCATTTCAGGAGGTTGCGGAACTCCTCGAAGAGCACATCCGCGCTGACGACGTTGGGTTTCACGGCGGCGCGATGGCGGTGGCGTCAGGCGCCCTGGGCGGACTGCCAGCCCGCGATCAGCGCATGCAGGCTGGCCGCGTCGGTATGGGTCTTGAGGCGTTCGCGCAAGGCGCCGTCGCTCAGCAGTTCGGCGATTTCCGAGAGGATTTCCAAGTGCTTTTGCGTGGCCGCCTCGGGCACCAGCAGAAAAATCAGCAGCGATACGGGTTGCTCGTCAGGCGCGTCGAAGCCGATCGGCTGCGCCAGTTGGAACACCGCCGCCATGGGCGACTTCAGCCCCTTGATGCGGCCATGGGGAATGGCCACGCCATGGCCCAACCCGGTCGAACCCAGGCGTTCGCGCGCAAACAGGCTGTCGGTGATCAAGGCCCGCGACAAACCGTGCTGGCTTTCGAACAACAGGCCCGCCTCCTCAAAGGCACGTTTTTTGCTGGTGACATCGACACTCACGAGCACTTGTGCGGGAGGCAGTATGGAAGCAAGTCGATTCATGGTCTGAGCGACGATTATGCACGCCTAGCGGAAACCCTGGGAGTGTATCCACTGGCAACAAAAAACCGCCCTGGCTGGGCGGTTGCGGCACCGCCGGCGCGTTCCGGCGGTACACAGGCCGTCAAGCAACGGTTCAAGCCGTGGCGGCAGCTGCTGCCTGAATGGTGGCGCGGCGTAGGCCGGCTTGGTGGTCCTGCAGACGGTCCTTGTGGCGCACGACCATGCGGTCGAGCTTGTCCATCAATTCGTCCACGGCGGCATACAGGTCGAAATGGGTGCTTTCCACGAACAGGTCATTTCCTTTCACATGCACGGTGCATTCAGCGCGCTGGCGCTTTTCCTTTTCCTTCTGCTTCTCCACGGTCAGTAGCACCTTGACATCCACCACCTGATCGAAGTGGCGGGTAATGCGGTCCAACTTGGACGTCACATAACTGCGCAAGGCGGGGGTCACTTCAAGGTGATGGCCGCTGATCGTCAAGTTCATAGACAAGTCTCCTGTGACTCACAGTTGAAAAACACCGCCCCTTGCCGGTGCGGGGCGGTCTGCGAACGTGAATGCATTCAGGCCTGGGTTCACTATGCGCCCGCCGCCAGCGCAAATCAATCGTTCCCGCGCATGGCACAAGGGATATGACAGGAAGGTGTCAAACCGACCGAAACGCATCACAATGGCTGGGTTGCCTCCAGCGCCGACCTGGGGCTCCAGCCTCTCCAACCCACGTACCTTGTGGCGGGTGTACGGCGCCCGCACGGGGGCCGCGTCGCTAAAATCCCGTCCTTCGACCTCGCCACCGGCGGGGCGTCTTGCCCCAACGTCCACCGCGCGCCTGCATTGCGCGAGCGCCTTCCGTACGACCGCCATGACCCAGCCCAGCACCTCTGCACTGCACACCTCCGCCCTGACCTCGCTGCCGCTCCTGGCACGCGGCAAGGTGCGCGACAACTACGCCGTGGGTGACGACCGCATCCTGATGGTGGCCAGCGACCGTCTCTCGGCCTTCGACGTGATCATGGGCGAGCCCATCCCCGGCAAGGGCGAGTTGCTCACCCAGATGGCTCTGTTCTGGTTCGGCAAACTGGGACACATCGTGCCCAACCACCTCACGGGCGAGGCGCCCGAGAGCGTGGTCACGCCGGCGGAGGCGCCCCAGGTGCGGGGCCGCTCCATGCTGGTGCAGCGCCTCAAGCCCATCCCCATCGAGGCCGTGGTGCGCGGCTACCTGGCCGGCAGCGGCTGGAAGGAGTACCAGGAATCGCGCTCCGTCTGCGGCGTGCCGCTGCCAGACGGCCTGACCAATGCCGCCAAGCTGCCACAGACCATCTACACGCCCGCCGCCAAGGCCGCCATGGGCGAGCACGATGAGAACATCAGCTTTGAGCGCACCGTGGAGATCGTGGGCCTGGATCTGGCCACCAGGATCCGCGACATCTCCATCCAGCTGTACGAGGCCGCCGCCGCCATCGCGCTGGAAAAGGGCATGATCATTGCCGACACCAAGTTCGAGTTCGGCCTGGCGCCCGACGGCACGCTGGTGCTGATGGACGAGGTGCTCACGCCCGACAGCTCGCGCTACTGGCCCGTGGAGGGCTATGCCGAGGCCCTGGCCAAGGGCGAGAACCCCCCCAGCTACGACAAGCAGTTCGTGCGCGACTGGCTGGAGCAGGCCCAGGTCGGCGGCAAGCCCTGGAACAAGACCGCCCCCGCGCCGCGCCTGCCGCGCGAGGTGGTGGAAAAGACCGCCGCCAAATACCGCGAAGCGCTGGAGCGCCTGACCGCTTGATTGCTTGCGCGACGCCCCTGGCCGGGGATCGGCCGGGGATCGCCAACGCTTGCTTAGAACTGGTGGTTCAGCGAGAGCTGGTAGCTGCGCGGCGCGCCGTAGTAGCCCGCGTAGCGCAGGGTGTTGATGTACTTCTCGTCGGTGATGTTGTTCACATTGAAGCGCAGCGTCGTCTTGGGCTGCAGCTGCCATGCGACGAAGGCGTTGAGCACGGCATAGCTGCCCTGGCGCACGGTGAAGCCGCTGGCTTCCATGTTGGAGATCTTGCTCTGCCACCGGGCGCTGGTGCCAAAGGACAGCGCGGGAAGGCTCGGTAGACGCGCCTTGAGCGCGAGATTGGCCGTATGGCGCGGTACCCAGGCGTAGGTGTCGCCGCCATCCGGGCCGGTCAGCTTCAGGGTGGTATAGCCGGCTGTCAGGTCGATATGGTTGTTGAGCCGGCCCACGGCTTCCAGCTCCACGCCGGTGGACTTCACGTCTTCGGGCGCGTAGACCGCCTGGCCATTCTGGTTATAGGTGCCCGTGGGCGTGGCCAGGCCCGACTGCTTGGCCTGGAACACCGCGACCGAGGTCAGCAGGCGCTTGTCCAGCCAGTCGGCTTTCAGGCCCGCCTCGTAGTTGGTGCCCTTGCTAGGGTCGAGATAGCGGTCGTTCGCATCGGCCTGGCTCTGCGGGAAATACAGGTCAGAGTAGCTCACGTAGCCCAGCACGCTGGGCGTGAACTCGAACGTCAGCCCGGCATAGGGGCTGGTCTTGCTGCGTGAAAGGTCGGAGGCCACGCCATAGCTCGTTCCGTCGCGGCTGTATTGCGCGTGGTTGACTCCCACCACCGCCTTGAGCCGATCCGTCAGCGTGAACCGCATGGTGCCAAATGCGCGCTGCAGTTTCTGGTTCAGCGTGCTTTCGAGGACCAATGGGCCCCACTGCGGCTCGGGAACAAGGTTGCCGGGGTACGGGAAGCCCGGCAGCGCGATGGCGCTGCAGGCACTGGCGCCGCAGTCCGACCCGGCGTATCCATTACCCGTGTACTCGCTCTTGGCCCAGCTCACACCGAACAGCGCCTCGTGCTGCCGTCCCAGCATCTCGAAGCGGCCGTTGACGGTGGCGGTGGCCAGGTGCGCGTCCATCGTGTCTTTGCCGCCCCACGCATAGCCGACCAGACTGGAGCCCGAGGGAAACGCGTAAAAGAGCTTGCTGTCGTTGTCGATGGCGCGGTAGTTGTAGGCCAGCTTGAGCTGCCAGTCCATGCCGATCTGGTGGGCGTATTCCACGAAGGCCGTCTTGGTCGTGGTGTCCCAGCGGGTCCAGTCCTGCGTCGTGGATGCGTTGCGGCCCCATGCGTTCTGGGTGCCATCGGCATTCATGAAGGTCAGGGCGCCCCACATGTTGCCCGTGGAGTCGGACTGCTGATGGGACAGGCCCAACGTCAACAGGCCGTTGTCGCCCACCTGCCCATCCACAACGCCATAGAGGAACGTGCGCTCGCGGTCGAAACTGCGCAGGTGCGAGCCGCCCTCCTCGCGTGCCGCCACGACCCGGCCCGCCCAGCGGCGATCGGCGGTGAGCGGCCGCGAGTAGTCCGCCTCGACGCGCGTGGTCCCCCAGGACCCATAGCTCAGACCCAATGAGCCCTGCTCCTTGTTGGTGGGACGCTTGCGCACGAAGTTGATCGTGCCCGCCGCATTGCCCACGCCGGTCAGCAGCCCGTTGGCGCCGCGGATGACTTCGATCTTTTCGTAGCCGAAGGAATCCATGGCGCCGGTGACGATGCCCCAGTCATTGGGCAGGCCGACGCCGTCGATCTGCGTGTTGGCGATGTCAAAGCCGCGCGCGGTGAACGTGGTGCGGTTGGTCTCCCACTCGTCGACGATGATGCCGGTGCTCAGGCGCAGCGCTTCGTTGAGATTGCTGGTGCCGAAATCGCGCATTTGCTCGGTGGTCACGATGCTGATGGATTGCGGCGTTTCCTTGATGTCCAGATCCAGCCCGGTCGCCCCGCTGCTCACCCGGTCCTCGCGCTGCTGGACAATCGTCACCTCCTTCAGCGTAGGCTCGACGGGCGCACTCGCCTGGGCCCATGCGGCGCCCATCAAGGGCGGCTGCACGATCAACGTCATGAGTGCGATGGAGCGCACGACGGGGCGGAGGGGATGGGGGTTCATAGACGACAGTTCCCTTGGTTTAAACAAATGGGAATCCTTATCATCTCGATTTGTAAAAAACACGGTCGCGCAAATGCCGCGCCTGCCGCGATGCACGCATCAGAACTTCTGTTTTTGTAGCGGCTGGCGCTCACCCACCAAGCGCTAGGGCCTGTTCACACTATTTTTGCCAGATGCGTTGCGATCAAAAAGGGCCAGGCGCAAGGCGCCAAACGAAGCTGGGGTGCTACCCCAGCGAGGCTTGGCAACGCCGCGAATGGCCCTTTTTGATCGCAACCCGGAGGGAACGGAGTGAAAACCGCGCCACGCGTCGTTGCCCTCCTAGCCAAGGCCCCGGCCTTGGCGTCGTCACGCGCCTAGATTGGCGCGGTTTTCACGCCATTCGCACTGGCAAAAATAGTGTGAACAGGCCCTAGAGGCCAATTTCCTTCATGCACCCGCATCAACCACGGCGAACGCCGCGGCATGGGTCGCAGCGCACTCACTGGGGTTGCATGGGTGGCTCGTCGTCCTCGGGCCGCGGCGCGCCCCATTCCTCGGCCACGAAGCGCAGCAGGGGCGTGCCGTCCTCGCCGCGCAGCTCCAGCGCCCGGCCTTGCTGCCGGTAATACGCCACCGCGCCCAGGCGCTCGAAGAAGGCCGGCTCCGATCCGCCGCCCGCAAGGCACAGGCGCAGGGATGCGCTCATGCGGGACAGCCGCAGTTGCCCGCCCTCTTGCACGTACTGCCCCACGAAACGGTTGCACCCTCCCGAACCGCTCACGCGCCCCGCATCGCGCTGCAGCACCAGATGGGCCGCGGCCTGCCCCTCGGCCGGCGCGTCCACCGGCGCATCGTCCACCACCTCCACGAGTTTCCAATAGGTCTGGCGCAGCGGCACGGATGCGGCCGCCGTGGCTTGCAGCGCTGGCACGCGCGCCAGGATGACGTCCACATGGCGGAAGGCCGGGTCGATCAGCACCGGGTGCACGCGGGGCGTGTCCAGCAGCAGGCGCCCCTGCTGCGTGACCGCTGCGCGCACCTCGTAGCGGCCTTGGGCGTGGACGTCCACCTGGCGGTAGGGAATGCGCAGCATGTAGGGCAGCGGGCCGGCCGGGTCGATGCGCTGGCGGCCCAGCACCCGCGGCGGATGGCCCTCGCGCGTCACGTCCACAAGCGCTGCCTCGAACAGCGCGTCGGGCGGCACGTAAAGCCGCTCGCGCGAGATCACGGTGCCGGATATCTGCGCATCGGGCCCCAGGGCCGTGGCGCAGCCGGCCAGCCACGCGGCGGCCAGCAGCAGCGCCGTCCGCCCGGCCGCATGCAACGGCTGCAGTCCCGCCACCGCGCGCCCGCCCCCGGCGTGGGTCAGCTCAGCACCACGCTGGACAAGCGCCGCCGGTAGCTGGCCACCACCGGGTCCTCGGGCGGGATCTGCCCGTCGGCCACCTTGACCTTCGGGGGCTCGATGATCTCCAGCACGGCCACGTAGGCCTTGCGCGCGGCATCGTCGTTCCAGGCCTTGTCGCGCATGAGGATTTCCAGCAGCTCGTCCATGGCCTCCTGCCAGCGCTGCTGGGCCATGAGCCAGCGTGCGCGTGCAAAGCGCGTCTCGAAGTCGCGCTTGTTGGCCGCAATCTTTGCATCAAATTCGGCTCCAGCGCCCGCCCCATAAGCGCTAGAAGCTACGAAATCAAGAGCATCCATCCACGCCTTGAGCGCCCCCAGGCGGCGCGAGACCTCGGCCTTGGCGATGACCGGCGCGAAGGCCACCTTGGCGTCGTCTTCGCGGCCCAGCTGCAGCAGCAGCTTGACGTAGTCAAAGCGCGCGTCGTCGTTGGCCGGGTCGGTGGCGACGGCGTGCTGCAGCTTTTCCAGTGCACCCTCGGTATCGCCCTCGGCGAGCGCATCCAGGGCTTCCTCTTCCTGCTCCTCGGCCTGCAGCTCCTCGGCGCTGGGCACATGCTTGTCCAGGAAGGCGCGCAGTTGGCTCTCGGTTTGGGCGCCCATGAAGCCATCCACGGGCTGGCCATTCATCATCAGCACGCAGGTGGGAATGCTGCGGATGCCGAACATGGCAGCCAGCTGCTGCTCCTGGTCAGAGTCGATCTTGGCCAGGGTGAAGCGGCCAGCGTATTCCACCTCCAGCTTCTCCAGCACCGGGCCCAGCGTCTTGCAGGGGCCGCACCAGGGTGCCCAGAAGTCCACCAGCACGGGCACTTGCATCGAGGCGGCAACCACCTCGGTTTCAAAATTCTCTAGGGTGACGTCGATCATGTGTAGCGGTCCCGGTAGTGCGGCGCACGGCGCCGGTCAATGGTGATGGGGATTCTGCGGCAATTTCGCGCGCCACAGGTACAAGCCCGCAGGGCCCCTTGTAGTAGCGGGTTAATACCTGCCGCACCTGCAGGCTGCCCACAATGGTCTGTACCCCAGCCACCCACAGCAAAGGAGACCCCCATGGCAGGCAAGAAGATTCTGATGATCTGCGGCGACTACTGCGAGGACTACGAGACCATGGTGCCGTTCCAGGCGCTGCAGGCCGTGGGCCACACGGTGCATGCGGTCTGCCCGGGCAAGAAAGCGGGCGACCACATCAAGACGGCCATCCACGACTTCGAAGGCGCACAGACCTACAGCGAGAAACCCGGCCACAACTTCACCCTGAACGCCACGTTCGCGGACGTCCAGGCGCAAAGCTACGACGCGCTGGTGATCCCCGGCGGGCGCGGCCCCGAGTACCTGCGCAACGACGCCGCCGTGTGCACCGCCGTGCGCCATTTCTTCGAGGCGGGCAAGCCTGTGGCCGCCGTGTGCCACGGCGCCCAGCTCCTCGCGGGTGCCGGCGTGCTCAAGGGCCGCACCTGCTCGGCCTACCCCGCCTGCCGCGCCGAAGTGGAACTGGCCGGCGGCCGTTACGCCGACATCCCCGTGGACCAGGCGCACACCGAGGGCAACCTGGTCAGCGCGCCCGCGTGGCCCGCGCATCCCGCGTGGATCGCGCAGTTCCTGGCGCTGCTGGGCACGCGCATCACGCTCTGAAGGCAAAAAGGGCCGCAGCGCTCACCCATCAAGCGCAAGCAGCTATCACTATCACTTTGAAAGCACCTAACTCCTGACTTGACGGCGCCGGCGGCGGGCCGCACCATGGCCCGCCGTCCCCACGCCCGAAGGAGTTCCGCCGTGTGCCAGGTCTTCATCAGCGCCGATCCGCAGCTCTACGCCTACCGCGCCCGCTCCGTGCGGCTGCACGGGGTGGCCACGAGCATCCGGCTGGAGAACCTGTTCTGGCAGGTGCTGCAGGAGATCGCCGCGCGCGACGGCTACAGCGTGGCCCAGCTGTGCACCAAGCTGTACGACGAGCTGGTGGCCGAGCACGGCGCGGTGGACAACTTCACCTCGTTCCTGCGCGTGTGCTGCACGCGCTACCTGGCGCTGCAGCTGTCCGGCGAGATTCCGCGCGACGCGCGCGTGCCCGTCCGCTCGATCACGCTGGGCGCCAGCGCCGCCCTGCTGGCGCATTGACCCCCGGGCGCGCGCACAAAAAGTAAAATCGCGGGCTTCACCCCCGGCGAGCGCACCGCGCGCACCCCCACATGAACCCCATCCAGATCGGCGTGGTCATGGGCTCCAGCAGCGACTGGGAGACCATGCAGCACGCAGTTGCCATCCTCCAGCAATTCGGCATCGCGCACGAGGCGCAGGTGGTCTCCGCCCACCGCATGCCCGACGACATGTTCCGCTACGCCGAGGCTGCCGCCGGCCGGGGCCTGAAGGCCATCATCGCGGGCGCGGGCGGCGCCGCGCACCTGCCCGGCATGATCGCCGCCAAGACCACCGTGCCGGTGCTGGGCGTGCCGGTCGCCAGCCGCCACCTGCAGGGTGTGGACTCGCTGCACTCCATCGTGCAGATGCCCAAGGGCGTGCCCGTGGCCACGTTCGCCATCGGCGCGGCCGGCGCGGCCAACGCGGCGCTGTTCGCCGTGGCGCTGCTGGCCAACGAGAACCCGGCGCTGCGCGAGCAGCTGGACGCCTTCCGCGCCGAGCAGACCGCCGCCGCGCGCGCCATGACGCTGCCGCCGGTGTCCGCATGAACGAGCGTCAGACCGCGATCCTGCCCGGCGCCACGCTGGGCGTGCTGGGCGGCGGGCAGCTGGGGCGCATGTTCGTGCACGCCGCCCAGGCCATGGGCTACTTCACCGCGGTGCTGGACGAGGACGCGGCCAGCCCCGCCGGCCTGGTGAGCCACCACCACATCCGCACCGGCTACGAAGACCCGCAGGGCCTGGCCACGCTGGCCCGCGCCTGCGCCGCCGTGACCACCGAGTTTGAAAACGTGCCCGCCGCCGCGCTGGACACCCTGGCGCGCAGCCTGCCGGTGTCGCCCGCCGGCAGCGCCGTGGCCATCGCCCAGGACCGCGCGCGTGAAAAGGCGCACTTCGTGCAGTGCGGCGTGCCCGTGGCACCGCATGCAGTGATCGAAACCGCCGCGCAGCTCGCCGCCGTTCCCGCTGATCTGCTGCCGGGCATTCTGAAAACCGCCCGCATGGGCTACGACGGCAAGGGCCAGGTGCGCGTGGCCACGCCCGCCGAGTTGGCCGGCGCCTGGGAGCAACTGGGCCGCGTCCCCTGCGTGCTGGAAAAGATGCTGCCGCTGGCGCACGAGTGCTCCGTCATCGTCGCGCGCGGGCGTGACGGCACCGTGGTGCACCTGCCCGTGCAGCGCAACCTGCACCGGGACGGCATCCTGGCCGTGACCGAGGTCTACGAAGGAAATCTGCCTCCAGCGCAGACCAGTCAAGCGCTGATAGCTGCGAAATCAGTAGCAAACGGTCTGAACTACGTGGGCGTGCTGTGCGTGGAGTTCTTCGTGCTGCAGGACGGCACGTTGGTGGTCAACGAGATCGCCCCGCGCCCGCACAACAGCGGCCACTACAGCCAGAACGCGTGCGACGTCTCGCAGTTCGAGCTGCAGGTGCGCTGCATGACCGGCCTGCCGCTGGTCCAGCCGCGCCTGCACAGCCCCGCCATCATGCTCAATCTGCTGGGCGACCTGTGGTTCACGGGGGACCAGCCCGTGGCGCCGACTGCCCCCGCGTGGGATGCGGTGCTGGCCCTGCCGGGCTGCCACCTGCACCTGTACGGCAAGGTGGAGGCCAAGCGCGGCCGCAAGATGGGCCACCTGAACATCACCGGCACCACGCCCGAGGCGGTGCGCGCCACGGCGCTGCAGGCGGCGGCCCTCCTCGGCATCGCGCCGTTCTGAACGAGGCCCGCATGATTCTGGATGGACGCCTGGACGCCTCGGTGCAGGCCGCCGCGCAGGCCCTGGCGCGCGGCGAACTGCTGGGCCTGCCCACCGAGACGGTGTACGGCCTGGCGGCCGACGCCGACAACGACGCGGCCGTGGCGCAGATCTTTGCCGCCAAGGGGCGCCCCGCCAGCCACCCGCTGATCGTGCACGTGGCCGACGCCGCGGCCATCACCCGCTACGCCAAGGAAGTGCCGCTGTTCGCGCAGCAACTCATCGACGCCTTCTGGCCCGGCCCGCTCACGCTCATCCTGCCGCGCCTGCCCCACGCCGCCGTGGCCTCTACGGGCGGGCAGGACAGCGTAGGCCTGCGCTGCCCCGCGCACCCCGTGGCGCATGCGGTGCTGCAAGCCTGCCAGCGGCTGGAGCCCCCCGTGTGGGGCGTGGCCGCGCCCAGCGCCAACCATTTCGGCCGCGTGAGCCCGACCACCGCGCAGCATGTGGCCGAGGAATTCGGCGACGACCTGCTGGTGCTGGACGGCGGCGCCTGCACCGTCGGCATCGAGTCCACCATCATCGACTGCACGCGCGGCGTGCCCGTGCTGCTGCGCCCCGGCGCCATCTCGCGCGAGGACGTGCAGCGCGCCTGCGGCCAACGACCGCTATCGAAAGAAGAGCTTCCAGCACTGACCCCGCGGGCTTCAGGCACACTTTTAGCCCATTACGCCCCAACGGCGCGCGTGCGCCTGATGGACGCCAAGCAGCTGCAGGCCGGACTGGATGTGCTGGGGGCGGACGCGGCCCACATCGCCGTGTATGCACGCGCGCCGCTGCGCGCGGCGTCGTCGAAGATCCTTGTGCGGCGCATGCCCGATGACGCCGCCGCCACCGCGCAGCAGCTGTTCGCCGCGCTGCGCGGCTTCGACGAGGCCGGGGTGAAGCTGATCTGGATCGAAACGCCGCCCGATGCGCCCGCATGGGAAGGCGTGCGCGACCGCCTGCAGCGCGCCGCGGCCGCGGGCTGACGCGCCTACATCAAGCTACAAGCCTTGTCCGCACCCTCGTTACACTCTCGCCCACTTCAATCGGAGAAATACATGGCAGCAAATTGGATGCGCCGCACTTTCGTGGCCGCCGCCTGTGCATCGGCCGCGCTGCTCGCGGCCTGCGGTTCCAGCAGCACTGAATCGGCAATCTCGCCCCAGCGCTTCATCGCCTTCGGCGACGGCCTGGCCGACGTGGGCCAGAAGGGCTCCAGCTACACGATCAACGACGGCAGCATCAACAACTGGATGCTGCGCATCTCCTCCAACTACGGCGGCACCTTGAAGCCCGTGTCGGCAGGCGGCTTGAGCTACGCGCAGGGCAATGCCCGCGTGACGGCCACCCCCGACGCCGCCGGCAACGCCGCCACCCCCACGGTCACGCAGCAGATCGACCAGTTCCTGGCTGCCAACAAGTTTGCCGACACCGATCTGGTGATGCTGAGCGCCGGCGTGAGCGACATCATCGCCGGCATGGCCGCGGTGCAGGCCGGAACGCTCACCGAAGAGCAGTACGTGGAGGCTGCGGGCAAGGCAGGCCAGGAGCTGGCCGCGCAAGTGCGCCGCCTGTCGGACGCGGGCGCCATGCACATCCTGATGACCGGCACCTACGACCTGAGCCGCACACCCTGGGCCAAGGCCCTCAAGAAGGAAAGCCTCATCAGCAGCGCCAGCCGCCGCTTCAATGACGACCTGCTGGTCAACATCGTGGACATGGGCAAGACCGTGCTCTACGTGGACGTGGCCTACTACGTGAACCTGTTCGAGGGATCGCCCGGCGGGTACGGCTTCACCGATAGCAGCACACCCGTGTGCACGTCGGTGGACGCGGGCCCGGGCATCGGCATCGGCGCGGGCGAGGTGAACTCCGCGCTGTGCACCACCGCCACGCTGCTGCCCAACGCCAACCCGGACCGCTTCCTGTTCGCCGACAAGGTGTACATCACTCCGGCCGCGCACCGCGAATTCGGCAACTACGCCTACGACCGCCTGCGCAACCGCTGGTAAGCAAGCACGCCCGCCCGCGGGGCACCCGCCGGCGGCCACACCGGTGCTGCGCCGGCCCAGCCACGGGGGCGCATCCGCCCCCGTTCGCTCCCCTGATCGTCAGAGCCCCCAAAAAAAGAGGCCAGCTCCGCAAGGAGCCGGCCTTTCAAGCCTCGGAGACGAAAACCTGGGGCACTTCGCGCACCCCGCGGCGCGCCCCCTCCCTCGGCGCCTGGGGCGCTCTCAGAACCGGTAGCCCACCCCCACCGCCACCACGCTGGGGTTCAGCCGCATGCCGATGCTCTGGCCGCTGGACAAGTGGGCCGTGGTCTTGAGGAAGCTCTTGTAGGATGGACACGGGCGAGGTGGGCGCCTTGAAGTTGTTGATGCGCCCGCCGCCTACCGCGTAGTTGGTGCAGTCGGCCTTGGCGCTGAAGCTCCCCCCCGCGGACACATAGTGCGGGCACAGCGTGCGGCCATAACTGGCGGCCACGCGCTCGGGCCAGATGGCCGTGGAGCCCGCGCCCGTAGGGGCCGTGCCCTGGACCGTGAACTTCAGCCCGAAGGTGCCGCTGTCCGCCAGGCTGTCACCCATCACCTTGACTGCGGTGACCGCCGTGGCGGGCGTGGTGTCGGCGCCACCACCGCCGCAGGCCGCCAGAACGGCGGCGGAAACGGCAACGGCGACCCACTGCATGCGTGGTTTCATCAGGAACTCCTGTTATGAATAGAACGAACGTTCGTTTTTTTCAGGAGTATTACCGATGAAGCGCGAGAGGCCGTCTGCGGGTAAATACCAACATCGGAGGCATCCCGCCGCGCCGCGCGGGCAGCACGACACGTCTGCCGGTGGGCCGGCCCGGGCGTTCGATGGCGGACGGCGGCTGCGCCGCCTCAGCGGTCGCTCGCGGCCCAGTCCACCAGCGCGTCCAGGGCCGGGCGTGCCGCGGAGGCATTCGGGTGGTTGACGAAGCCCACCAGCACATAGCGCCGGCCGCCCGCGGCATGCACATAGCCGGCCAGCGCCACCACGTCGCGCAGCGCACCCGTCTTGAGGTGCGCGAAGCCCGCAGCCTGGCCCTGGCGGCGGCGCAGCGTCCCGTCCACCCCGGCAATGGGCAGCGATGCCATGAATTCCGGCATCACCGGCGACGCCCAGGCGTGCTGCAGCATGCGCGCAAGCGCCCGCGCGTTCACGCGCGCCTCACGGCTCAAGCCGGCGCCGTTGTCCACCACCGGCATCTCGGCGGCGCCCAGGCGCTGGCGCCACCACTGTGCGAGCACGCTGCGCGCCTGGTCGAAGCTGCCTGCGCCGGCTTTTTGCAGCCCCAGCGTCAAAAACACCTGCTGCGTCATGACGTTGTTGCTGTACTTGTTGATGTCACGCACCACCTCCGACAACGGCGGCGAGGTACTGCCGAATGCCGGCGCCAGCCCCGCGGGCACCTTGCCGTCGCGCACGCGGCCGGTGAGCTTGCCGCCCAGTTCGCGCCACATGCCTTCCACCGCGCGCGCCGCATAGCCGCCCGGGTCGGCCGGTGCGATGGACCACTCGCGTTCGCCGCAGGCCGCCGGGTACACGCCCGGGAAGGCGATGCGCGCAGGGTCCGCGAAATCCGCCCGCAGCCCTGCACGCCAATCGCCGCAGGCCGCGCCCTGCGCCGCCAGCGGCACGGTGGCGGGCAGTTCCACCTGGGCCAGCGGCGGCTCATAGCGCAGCCGCGCCACGCCGGCCGCCAGATCCGGCACGAAGCCGATGGACACCGCCTTGTAGTTGAGCAGCAGCGCGTCGGGCGCGGCGTTGTAGGGGCGCCAGGGCTCGCCGTCGAACAGCGCCGGATCGTGCGCCGGCAGCGCGAAGGCGCTGCGGTCCAGCACGATGTCGCCCAGGATCACCTCGACCCCCATCGCACGCAGGCGGCGCATGAGCAACCACAGGCGCTCCACCACCAGCTTGGGGTCGCCCTGCCCCTTGATGTACACGTTGCCGCGCAGGCTGCCGCCCTGGGGCACGGCGTCCAGGTACACGGGCGTGTCCCAGGTGAATGCCGGCCCCAGCAGGTCCAGCGCCGCATACGTCGTGACCAGCTTCATGACCGAGGCCGGGTTGGCGGGCGCATCGGCGCGGTGGGCCAGGCGCGGCTGGCGCCCCTCGACTTCCACCACCAAGGCGGAGAGCGCTTCGCGCGGCACCTTGGCGCGCTGCAGCGCGGCCTCGACGGAAGGTGGCAAGGCCGATGCATCGGCGGGCGCAGGCTGGGCGCCCGCCCAGGGTGTCAGGAAGGCCAGGGCCAGCGCCCACCCGGCCGCACAGCGCAGGCGGCGGGCCTGCCCAAGGAAAGAAAACGACATGGCGGCGAGTTTAGGGGGCGCCATGGCCGCCCGCCCCGCCATGGCTTGGCGCGCAGCCGATAATCACGCCCTCCATGAACCTGCTTGCCTTCGACACCAGTACCGACGCGCTGTCCATCGCCGTGCAACACGGCGCGCGCGTGTGGCAGCACAGCGGCGCCGGCGGCGCCCAGGCCTCGGCCACGCTGATCCCGGCCATCCGCCATCTACTGGCGCAGGCCGAACTGTCGTTCGACCAACTGGATGCCGTGGTGTTCGGGCGCGGCCCGGGCTCGTTCACGGGGCTGCGCACCGCGTGCGCGGTGGCCCAGGGCCTGGCCTTTGGCGCGCGCGGCGGGCAGGGCGTGCCCGTGCTGCCGGTGGACACGCTGCTCGCCGTGGCCGAAGAGGCCCGCGCGCAGCACGGCTGCACGCGGGTGGTGGCGACGCTGGACGCCCGTATGAACGAGGTCTACGCGGCACCCTTTGAGTGGCAGGCCGACGGCCGCTGGCAGGTGCCGCAGGACTTCCAGCTGCTGGCGCCCGAGGCCCTGGCCGTGCCGGATGGTTGGACGGTCGCCGGCAATGCCCGCGCCGCCTACGGCGAGCGCCTCGCGCCGCAGGCCCCGCACATGCACGCCCTGCCTACGGCGGCGGCCCTGCTGCGGCTGGCACCGGCGCTGCTGGCGGCGGGCGCGGGCGTGGCGGCCGACGCAGCGCTGCCGCGCTACATCCGCGATAAAGTGGCGCAAACCACCGCCGAGCGAGAAGCCGCCCGCCAAACCGCGCCGGCCCCCCAGACATGAGCGCCATCGTCCAGCCCCCCCACGCCTTCGAGGCCGCCTTCGAGCCGCTGACGCCCGCGCGGCTGGATGCGCTCCTGGCCATCGAGAACAGCGCCTATAGCCATCCCTGGACACGCGGCAACTTCATCGACGCCATGGCCGCCGGCTACCAGGCCCAGTTGCTCGTGGCCGATGGACAGATCCTGGGCTACTTCGTCGCCATGCGCGGCGTGGACGAGGTGCACCTGCTCAACATCACCGTGGCGCCCGCCTTCCAGCGCCAGGGCTGGGCCCATGTGATGCTGGACGCGCTGGCCGTGTGGGCGCGCGGCCAGGGCGCGCAATGGCTGTGGCTGGAGGTGCGCGCGAGCAACGAGCGCGCGCGGCGCATCTATGAAGTCCACGGCTACCGCCGTGTGGGCGAGCGCAAGCGCTACTACCCCGCCGCGGACGGCGAGCGCGAGGACGCCGTGGTGATGAGCCTGCTGCTATGAGCCTGTCCCTGGACACGCGCCAACGCGCCATGCTGCAAGAGATGGGCGTCACCGTCTGGGCGCCGCCGCCGGCACGCCCGCTGCCGCCCCCAGTGGCCGCGCCTGCGCAAGCGGAAGCGGAAGCGGAAGCGGCCATCGCATCCGCCGCCGCGCCCACGCCAGTGCTGCACGCGCAACCTACGCCAGCCGCCCCGCGCCAGCCCGCGCATGCCGCTGCCCCTGCCGCACCCGCGTCCGAGCCGCGCACGGCCGGCGCCGCGCCCACCGGCCTGCTGCTGCGCGCGCCCGTGGCGCTGTACCCGCAGGCCGACCCCCAGGCCGTTCCGCCCGAGCTGGGCGCCGGCTGGCTGGTGGTGCTGGAAAGCCCCACGCCGGCCGAGCCGCTGGCGGGCGACAGCGGCCGCCTGCTGGACAACATGCTGCGCGCCATGCGCCTGCACCGGCACCCGCGCACCTTCGTCGCCACGCTGAACCGGCACGCGCCGGGCCTGACCGCCGAGGGGTTGGAGCCCGCCGCCGGCCTGCAACAGGCGCTGCAGACGCTGCGCCCCTCCCTGGTGCTGGTGCTGGGCCTGGGCGCGGCGCGCGTGGTGCTGGGCAGCCGCGAGCCCCTGGGGCGCCTGCGCGCCACCGCGCACCACCTGCCAGACGGCACGCCCGCCGTGGTGAGCTACGACCCGGCCTACCTGCTGCGCGCACCCGATGCCAAGGCCGCCGCCTGGGCCGACCTGTGCCGGGCGCTGGCCCTGGTGCGGCGCAGCACCGCACCCTGATCCGCCGCAACCGAACGGCCCGCCCGGCACGCGCCTGGCGGGGTACGGCGCGCACCCCATACCCGACGCGGGTTTCCCCTCTGCAAGTCCCCTCCCCTGGGCTGCCTACAATACCTATGCAAATCTTTTCATAGGCAAGGCGTCCCCTGCCCTGGGCGCCGGTACCCAAGGAGACATTCATGCAAAAGGTGTTGCACATCAACGCCGACAAGTGCACCGGCTGCCTGCAGTGCGAGATGGCCTGCTCTTTCGAGAACTACGGCGTCTACGCCACCGCCAAATCGCGCATCAAGGTGTTCGACTTCCACACCACGGGCAAGAAGGTGCCCTACACCTGCACCCAGTGCGACGAGGCCTGGTGCCTGCACGCCTGCCCGGTGGAGGCGATCACGGTGGACAAGCTGAGCGGCGCCAAGATCGTGTCCGAGTCCACCTGCGTGGGCTGCAAGGTCTGCACCATCGCCTGCCCCTTCGGCACCATCAACTACGTGGCCGACACGGGCAAGGTGCAAAAGTGCGACCTGTGCCACGACCGCGCCGAGGGCCCGGCCTGCGTGGAGGCCTGCCCGACCACGGCCATCACCTACATCGACGCCAACTGGACCGGCCTGGAGCGCATGAAGCAGTGGGCCGACAAGCTGGGCAATCAAGCCAATCAGCCCGCTGGCGCTTGACCACCAAGCGCTAGCAGCTATCAATCAAGGAGCACACATCATGTCCTGGGCTGGCAAGATTCTGCGCGTCAACCTGAGCGCGGGCACCGTTACCCCCGAGCCGCTGAACATGGACTGGGCACGCCAGTACCTGGGTTCGCGCGGCCTGGGCACCAAGTACCTGGTCAGCGAGATCGACCCCCAGGTCGACCCGCTGTCGCCGGACAACAAGATCATCTGGGCCACGGGTCCGCTCACGGGCACCATGGCCTCCACGGGCGGGCGCTACACCGTCATCACCAAGGGGCCGCTGACGGGCGCCATCGCCTGCTCCAACTCGGGCGGCTACTGGGGCGCCGAGCTGAAGATGGCCGGCTGGGACATGGTCATCTTCGAGGGCAAGTCCCTCAAGCCCGTGTACCTGTACATCAACGACGACGTGGCCGAGCTGCGCGACGCCGCCGACATCTGGGGCAAGAGCGTGTGGGAAACCGAGGAGCACCTCAAGACCACGCTGCAGGACCCGCTCACGCGCATCTCGGGCATTGGCCGCGCGGGCGAGAACCAGGTACTGTTCGCCGCAGTGGTCAATGACCTGCACCGCGCCGCGGGCCGATCGGGCGTGGGCGCGGTGATGGGCAGCAAGAACCTCAAGGCCATCGCCGTGCGCGGCACCAAGGGCGTGGGCAACATCCGCGACCCCAAGGCCTTCATGGCCGAGACCTTTGCGCGCAAGAAGATCCTGCACGACAACGCCGTCACCGGCCAGGGCCTGCCCACCTACGGCACGCAGGTGCTGATGAACGTGATCAACGAGGTGGGCGCCCTGCCCACGCGCAACCACCGCGACGTGCAGTTCGAGGGTGCCAAGGACATCTCCGCCGAGGCCATGGCCACGCCGCGCGCCAGCGACGGCAAGAAGCAGCTGGTGACCAACCAGGCCTGCTTTGGCTGCACCATTGCCTGCGGGCGCATCAGCAAGATCGACGAGACGCACTTCACGGTGGTCAACAAGCCGCAGTACTGGGGCGCCAGCGGCGGCCTGGAATACGAGGCCGCCTGGGCCCTGGGTGCGGCCAACGGCGTGAACGACCTGGAATGCCTGCAGTACGTGAACCTGCTGTGCAACGAGCAGGGGATCGACCCCATCAGCTTCGGCGCCACCGTGGGCGCGGTGATGGAGCTGTACGAAATGGGCGTGCTCACCCGCGAGCAGATCGGCATCGAGGCGCCCTTCGGCTCGGCCAAGGCGCTGGCCTTCCTGGCCGAAGAAACCATCCACGGCCGCGGCTTTGGCAAGGAGGTGGGGCAGGGCTCCAAGCGCCTGTGCACCAAGTACGGCCATCCTGATTTGTCCATGTCCTCCAAGGGCCAGGAGTTCCCCGCCTACGACGGCCGCGCCATCCAGGGCATCGGCCTGGCCTACGCCACCAGCAACCGCGGCGGCTGCCACCTGCGCGGCTACACCATCGCGTCCGAGATCCTGGGCATCCCCGTCAAGACCGAGCCTACGGCCACCGAGGGCAAGCCCGAGCTGGTCAAGGCCTTCCAGGACGCGACGGCGGCGTTTGACTCGGCCGGCGTGTGCATCTTCACCACCTTCGCCTGGAGCCTGCCCGACCTCGCCCCCCAACTGCAGGCGGCGTGCGACGAAGGCTTCACGGTGCCGGAGCTGGAGAAGATCGGCGAGCGCATCTGGAACATGGAGCGCGAGTTCAACAACGCCGCCGGCTTCACCAAGGCGGACGACAGCCTGCCCCGGCGCCTGCTGACCGAGGCGGCCAAGACCGGCGGCTCCAAGGGCACGGTGAGCCACCTGCCCGAAATGCTGCCCAAGTACTACGCCGTGCGCGGCTGGGACCCCGAAGGCCGGCCCACACCCGAGACGCGCGCGCGCCTGGGACTGTGAGGCCATCTGCCGCGGGCCACGGCAGGGGCCCGCCCGCGGCGCAAGGATAAAAGGCAAATCGGCATGCAGCGCATACCTATCCTGCGTTAGCAGCTATCAATACTGCAGCAACCGAGCATCCCTATGCACCACCTGATCCTCGGGGCCGGCCCGGCCGGCGTCATCGCCGCGGAAACCCTGCGCAAGCATGCGCCGGGCGACCGCATCACCCTCGTGGGCGACGAGGCCGAGCCGCCCTACTCGCGCATGGCCATCCCCTACCTGCTGGTGGGCGACATCGACGAGCGCGGCACCTACCTGCGCAAGCGCGCCGACCACTTCGCACAGCTGCGCATCGACCGCCTGAGCGCACGCGCCGCGGGCGTGGATGTGCAGGCCCGCACCGTCACGCTGGAGGGTGGCGTCACGCTGGGTTTCGACCGGCTGCTCATCGCCACCGGCTCCCACCCCGTGCGCCCGCCCATCCCCGGGCTGGACCTGCCGGGCGTGCAGACCTGCTGGACGCTGGCCGACGCGCGCGCCATCGCCGCGCGCGCCCGGCCCGGCGCGCGCGTGCTGCAAATGGGCGCGGGCTTCATCGGCTGCATCATCATGGAGGCGCTGCAAAAGCGCGGCGTGCAGCTCAGCGTGGTCGAGATGGGCGACCGCATGGTCCCGCGCATGATGGGCGCGGTGGCCGGCGGCATGATCCGCGACTGGTGCGAGCGCCAGGGCGTGCAGGTGTTCACGGGCCACAAGGTCGAGCGCATCGACCGCGCACAAGGTGAAGGCGGCGGCGACGCGCTGCGTGTGCACCTGTCGGGCGGCAGGGTGCTGGATGCCGACCTCGTCATCAGCGCCACGGGCGTGCGCCCGGCCATTGGCTTTCTGGCGGGCAGTGGCGTCACCTGCCTGCAGGGCGTGTTGACCGACGAGCGCATGCAGACCAACGTGCCCGGCATCTATGCCGCGGGCGACTGCGCCGAGGCGTTCGACCCTTTCACGCGCAAGACCGTGGTCAGCGCCATCCAGCCCAACGCGGCCGAGCAGGCGCGCGTGGCGGCGCTCAACATGCTGGGGCTTCCCGCGGCGCTGGCGGTGGTCACCCAGATCAACGTGCTGGACACGCTGGGGCTCATCTCCACCAGCTTCGGCAACTGGCAGGGCGTGGCCGGCGGCGAACAGGTGGCGCTGACCGACGCGGCGGCCGGCAAACACCTGAGCCTGCAGTTCGAGGGCGACCGGCTCATCGGCTGCAACTCCGTGGGCATGACGCAGCACGTGGGCGCCATGCGCGGCCTGGTGGAAGGCCAGGTGCGCCTGGGCCCCTGGAAGGAACACCTGCGCCGCGACCCTACGCGGCTGATGGAGGCCTACCTGGCCTGCGCCCAGGCGCAGGGGCACTGGAGCGGCGCGCAGGACGCGCGCCGGCGCTGAGGCCAGGGAATTTGCTATGCTAAAAGTAGCTGTCAGCGCTTATCCCACAAGTGCAAACGGCCGATTTGGCATGAAAACCGGATAGGCGCATGCGCATCACTTTCAAGCTCTTTGCCTCGCTCACCGACTACCTGCCGCCCGAGGTGCGCCCAGGCAACCAGATGGTGCTGGAAGTCGCCCCCACACAGAGCATCAGCCAGATCATCGCGCCTTTCCGCCTGCCGCCGGACATGGTGCACCTGGTGCTGGTCAACGGCCGCTACATCGCCCCCGCGGCGCGCGCCACCACCACGCTGCACGAGGGCGACGCGCTCGCCATCTGGCCGCCGATCGCCGGCGGCTGAATCGCAGCCTCCTACCCTCCCCGCACCTTTTGAGCGATTGGCCTGACCACTTCACGCGCGACATGAGCTGCGCGCCCGCCGAATGGCAGCGGCTGCTGCAGCGGGCGCTGGCGGGGCACGACTGGGCCGCACAGGGCGACGCCCAGGTACGCATCGCGCTCGCGGGGGGCGCGCTCACGCTGCACTGGGCGCCGGGGCCTGCGCGCCAGATCGCGCTGCTGCGCCTGCCCACGCTGCACCTGCACTTCGCGTTCGACGGCGTCCCGCCCGCCGAGCGCCAGGCTTTCATGCGGCACCTGGACCTGCACACGCACCGCGGCGGGGGGTGATGCGGTGCGGCGCCTTTCCCCCGAAAAGGCGCCAAGAACGTGTCATGCGGCGGTGCTTCCATTGGGGAGCGGATGCGATAATTCCCGTCTTGCACAACGTATGGAGACAGCTCCGTGGAAACCTACCCTAGTTGGTAGCTTTCAGCCTCCCGGCCCATTGACATGCCGAAGGGACTGAAAGCGCCCCCCGCCCCTTTTGCAGACGCCACAAGACAACCGGGAGAGTGAGCCATGCTCAACATCTTTACGCTCGCCAACGGCCGGCTCGTCCAGGAAGAAATCGAGTCCCTGGAAGAGTTGGCGCGCTTTCAGCCGATCTGGGTGGACCTGGAGTCCCCCACGCTGGAAGAAAAGCGCTGGATCAAGCAGCACTACGGCCTGTCCATCCCCGAAGATGCGATGGACGAGGACATCGAAGAGTCCGCGCGCTTTTACGAGGAAGACAACGGCGAGCTGCACATCCGCAGCGACTTTCTGGTGGATGTGTACGACAAGCCGCGCTCGGCGCGCGTGGCCTTCATCCTGAACCTGGTCAACGACGAGCTCAAAAGCAAGGGCGTGCTGTTTTCCATCCACGATGAGAGCATTCCGGTCTTTCGCCTGCTGCGCATGCGCGCGCGGCGCGCGCCGGGCCTGATCGACGATGCCAAAGAGGTGCTGCTGAGCCTGTTTGACACCGACGCCGAATACTCCGCCGACACGCTGGAAGGCATCTACGACGACCTGGAGCAGGTCAGCACCCAGGTGCTGGCGGGCAACGTGACCGACGCACGCGCCAGCGAGGTGCTGGCGGCCATTGCGCGTCAGGAGGACTTGAACGGCCGCATCCGCCGCAACGTGATGGACACGCGCCGCGCGGTGAGCTTCATGATGCGCAGCCGCATGCTCAGCTCCGAGCAGTTCGAGGACGCGCGCCAGATCCTGCGCGACATCGAGTCGCTGGACAGCCACACAGCCTTCCTGTTCGACAAGATCAACTTCCTGATGGACGCCACGGTCGGTTTCATCAACATCAACCAGAACAAGATCATCAAGATCTTCTCCGTGGCCAGCGTGGCGCTGCTGCCGCCGACGCTGATCGCCAGCGTCTACGGCATGAACTTCAAGTTCATGCCCGAGCTGGACTGGCAGTACGGCTACCCCTACGTGCTGGCACTGATGGTGGCCAGCGCGCTGGGGCCGATGCTGTACTTCCGCAAGCGGGGCTGGTTGAAATAGGGAACATCCCCCTGAGCGGCTGCGCCGCTTCCCCCTTCTCTCGCATCGCTGCGCGCTGCGGGAAGGGGAACGACGCCGGTGGCCTGGCGAAGCCTGTTCCACGGCGTCTGCTGGGGTGGCCGGCTCCGCGGCCATCGGATGGATAAGGGCGCGCCAATTTCAAACATAATCGGCCTCTGGCGCCTACGCATCAAGCGCTAGCAGCTCTTATTTTGGGAGCATTTGCACGAAGCGCTGCACGATGTGGTCCGCATAGCGGCTCGCCACGTTCTGCATGAAGTGGGCGAAGTCGACATGCGCACTGTCGTCCGCGCGGTCGGAGATGGTGCGCACCGCCGCAAACGGCAGGCCGTAGTCGCGGCAGACCTGGGCCACGGCGGCGCCTTCCATCTCCACGGCCAGCACGTCGTGGTCAGACGCCAGCAGCGCCGCGCGCAGCGCGCTGGATTCCTGCGCCGTGGAGACGAAACGGTCGCCGCTGGCCATCAGGCCGTGGTGCACCTGCGGGGCGCGTGCAGCGTTGGGAAGATCAGTAACGAAATGGGCTCCAGCGTCCGCCAGGTAAGCGCGAGCAGCTTCCAAAAGCAGAGCATTCAGCGCCGCATCGCAGTCCATGCGCGCACGGCCGTAGCCCGGCACTTCCCAGCGCGGGAAGATGGGCGAGGCATCAAAGTCATGCTGCAGGTAGTCCTGCGCGACCACCACATCGCCCACTTGCACGCCCTCGCCCACGCCGCCGGCCACGCCGGTGAACACCATGCGCGCCACGCCAAAGCGCTCGGCCAGCGCTGCGGCCGTGGTGGCCGCCGCCACCTTGCCAATGCCCGACAGTGCCAGCACCACGGGCTGCCCATGCAGGTGGCCGCGCCAGAAGATGCGGCCCGCATGCTGCAGTTGCTCAGGTTGCTGCAGGGCGTGCATGAGGCCGCCCTGCTCTTCGGGCAGGGCGCTGAGGATGGCAGTGGTCATGAGGGTGAGGGCCGGGCGTAAAAAAGCCGGGATTATCCCGGCTGGGGCAATGCGAGAGCCCGCGCGGGGCCCTCGGGTTCTCGGCTTATTTCTTGTCGCGCAGCTCGCGGCGCAGGATCTTGCCGACGGGGGTCTTGGGCAGTTCGGTACGGAACTCGATCACCTTGGGCTGCTTGTAGCCCGTGAGGTTGGCGCGGCAGAAGTCCTTGACCTGCGCCTCGGTGAGCGCCGGGTCCTTCTTGACGATGACCAGCTTCACGGCCTCGCCCGTCTTCTCGTCGGGCACGCCCACCACCGCGCATTCCAGCACGCCGGGCATCAGCGCCACCACGTCCTCCACCTCGTTGGGGTAGACGTTGAAGCCGCTGACCAGCACCATGTCCTTCTTGCGGTCCACCACCTTGAAGTAGCCGCGTGCGTCCATCACGCCGATGTCGCCGGTCTTGAAGTAACCGTCCTCGGTCATGACCTTGGCGGTCTCGTCGGGGCGCTGCCAGTAGCCGGCCATGACCTGCGGGCCCTTGATGGCGATTTCGCCCGCCTGGCCGGTGGCGGAGATGTCGTGCCCCTCGTCGTCCAGGATGCGCATGGAGGTGCTGGGCAACGGCACGCCGATGGTGCCCGAGAACTCCGTGGCGGTGACCGGGTTGCAACTGGCCGACGGGCTGGTCTCCGACAGGCCATAGCCTTCGCAGATCGGGCAGCCGGTCTTGTCCAGCCAGAGCTTGGCCACGGCCGCCTGCACAGCCATGCCGCCGCCCACGGAAACCTTGAGGTTCTTCCAGTTGACCGTGTTGAAGTCGGGATGGTTGGCCAGGCCGTTGAACAGCGTGTTCACCGCCGGGAAGCTGTGGAACGTGTGCTTGGACAGCTCCTTGAGCACGGCCGGCAGATCGCGTGGATTAGGAATGAGGATGGTTTTGCCGCCCGTGCGCATGGACAGCATCATGTTCACCGTGAACGCGAAGATGTGGTACAGCGGCAGCGCGCACACGGCCGTGGGCTGCTCGCTCTCGGGGATCTTGCTCGTCGCGGGCTTGTTCCAGGCCTCGGACTGCAGCACGTTGGCGATCACGTTGCGGTGCAGCAGCACGGCGCCCTTGCTCACGCCCGTGGTGCCGCCGGTGTACTGCAGCAGTGCGATGTCGTCGCTCTTCAAAGACGGCTTGTTCAACTGCAGGCCGGCGCCCTTGGCCAGCGCGTCGTTGAAGCGCACTGCGCCGGGAAGCTGGTAGGCCGGCACCAGCTTCTTGACGTTGCGCACCACGTAGTTGACCAGCAGGCCCTTGAGCAGGCCCAGCCGGTCGCCCATGGCGCACAGCACCACGTGCTGCACGGGGGTGTTGGCGATGCAGGCCTGCAGCGTGGCGGCGAAGTTCTCGATGATGACGATGGCCTTGGCACCCGAGTCCTTGAGCTGGTGCTCCAGTTCGCGCGGGGTGTACAGCGGGTTCACGTTGACCACCACGAAGCCCGCGCGCAGCACGGCCGCCACGGCGATCGGGTACTGCGGCACGTTGGGCATCATGAGCGCCACGCGGTCGCCGCGCACCAGGCCCAGGCTCTGCAGGTAGGCCGCAAACTGGCGACTCAGCGCGTCCGTCTCGCGGTAGCTGGTCTCCTTGCCCATGAAGCTGTAGGCCGTGCGGTCCGCATAGTCGCGGAAGGCCTGCTCCATCAGCTCCACCAGCGACGTGTACTGCGTCGGGTCGATGTCGGCAGGAACGCCCTGCGGGTAGGCGCCAAGCCATGGGCGATCGGTCATAGATGTCTCTCCTGGAATCTTCTAGTTACGAATGACGGCAAAGTGCGGCGCATTGTGGATGGCCTGCAGCCTTCGCGCGTCTGGAATTACCCTAGCGTGCCGGCCCCGCCGGCATGCGCGGATGCGGCACTACTCCACGGCCTTGCCAATGTCTTCGACCACCTTCTTGGCGTCGCCGAAGACCATCATGGTCTTGTCCATGTAGAACAGTTCGTTGTCCAGGCCGGCGTAGCCCGCGGCCATGGAGCGCTTGTTGACGATCACGGTCTTGGCCTTGTAAGCCTCCAGGATCGGCATGCCGTAGATGGGGCTGCCCTTGTGCAGCGCGGCGGGGTTCACCACATCGTTGGCGCCCAGCACGATGGCCACGTCGGCCTGGCCGAACTCGCCGTTGATGTCCTCCATCTCGAACACCTGGTCGTAGGGCACCTCGGCCTCGGCCAGCAGCACGTTCATATGGCCGGGCATGCGGCCCGCCACCGGATGGATGGCGTACTTGACGGTGATGCCCTTGTCGGTGAGCTTTTGCGCCAGCTCCTTCACCGCATGCTGCGCGCGCGCCACGGCCAGGCCGTAGCCGGGGACGATGACCACGGTCTCCGCCTGGCTCAGGATGAAGGCCGCATCGTCGGCGCTGCCGCTCTTGGCCGTGCGCTGCACGCCGCCGCCCGTGGCCGCAGCTGCCGCGTCGCCGCCGAAGCCGCCCAGGATCACGTTGAAGAACGAGCGGTTCATGGCCTTGCACATGATGTAGCTCAGGATCGCGCCCGAGCTGCCTACCAGCGAGCCCGCGATGATGAGCATGCTGTTGTTCAGCGAGAAGCCGATGCCCGCCGCTGCCCAGCCCGAGTAGCTGTTGAGCATGGACACCACCACGGGCATGTCGGCGCCGCCGATGGGAATGATGATGAGCACGCCCATCACGAAGGCGAGCGCCAGCATGGCGAAGAAGGCATCCCAGCGCTCGGTGAGCATGAACACCAGCCCCAGGCCGACGGTGGCCAGGCCCAGCACCAGGTTCAGCAGGTGCTGCCCCTTGAAGACCACCGGCGCGCCCTGGAACAGGCGGAACTTGTACTTGCCCGAGAGCTTGCCGAAGGCGATCACCGAGCCACTGAAGGTGATGGCGCCGATGGCCGCGCCCAGGAACAGCTCCAGACGGTTGCCCAGGGGGATCGGCTGGCCATGCGCCACGATCTGGAAGGCCCAGGGCTCGGCCACGGCCGCCACGGCGATGAACACCGCCGCCAGGCCGATCATGCTGTGCATGAAGGCCACCAGCTCGGGCATCTTGGTCATCTCCACGCGCTGGGCCATCACCGCGCCCGCGCCGCCGCCCACCACCAGGCCGGCCAGCACGTAGGTCATGCCCACGCCCTTGTCACTGGCCAGCTCCACGATGAGCGCCGCCGTGGTCAGCACGGCGATCGCCATGCCCGCCATGCCGAACAGGTTGCCGCGGATCGACGTGGTGGGGTGCGACAGGCCTTTGAGCGCCTGGATGAAACAGACGCTGGCGACCAGGTACAGCAGCGTGACAAGGTTCATGCTCATACCAACGCTCCTTATTTCGTAGCTGCTTTCGCTTGTTCGGCGGGCGCCTTGCGCTCTTTCTTCTTGAACATCTCCAGCATGCGCCGGGTGACCAGGAAGCCGCCGAACACGTTCACCGCCGCCAGCGCCACGGCCAGCACGCCCATGGTCTTGCCCAGTGGCGTTTCGGTGAGCGCCGCGGCCAGCATGGCCCCGACGATGACGATGGCCGAGATGGCATTGGTCACGGCCATCAGCGGCGTGTGCAACGCGGGCGTGACGTTCCAGACCACGTGGTAGCCCACGTAGATGGCCAGCACGAAGATGATCAGGTTGATCAGCGTGGGCGAAACCGACTCCATTTCGACGCTCCTTCGGAAAGGGGACCTCTACACGGCCCCAATTGACAGCTATTCGGGCAAGGCCTGGGGAAACGGGGGCACGACGAAACGGCCGTCCAGCATGGTGATGCTCTGGCGGGCCGCTTGGGCGAGCTGCTCCATCCACGCCTGCGCGGGACGGCCTGCACGCAGGAACTCCTCGTTGTTGCGCACGGTAGGCCGCAGCAACCGCCGATCGGCCAGCACATCCACGGACACATAGCCACCTTCGGGGGTGGAGTAGCGGTACGAGACGTGGGAATACGGGTTGGCTGGCACGGCCTGCTGCTGCGTCAGCCACTGGGCAAGCGCCGGACGCGCGCTGGCCAGGTAGCCGTCGGTGCCCGCGCTGCGCTTGTAGCGCAGGCAGTCGATGCGCACCGGACTGCCGCGCGCCGCGTCTTCCACCTGCACGCCCTTTTGCGGCAGGCAGGCCGCGGTCCACAGCGTGGTGTCGCGCGGGTGGTTGCTGGCATTGGTCTGCACTACCAGAACCGCCAGCGGTTCCTTGGCCTGGCCGCGCAGGGCCACTGCGCGGGTCTGCATGGGCAGATCGTGCGCGGTGTCATCGGGGCGGACGTCAAACTGCTCGGCGTTGCCGCCCAAAGGCTGCCAGGTGCCCGCGGGCAACTGCAGTTCGGCACGGCCCACCCGTACGAGGTCCGGCTGCGCTGGCGCGCATGCAACGAGCGACAGCAGGGCCGCGATGGCGGGGACAAAGGGGTTCCAACGAAGACGCAAGAAAGTCACTCCAAGGTTGCGGGCAGAACAGGGTCACGCGCGCGTGACGGCCCCCTCATGCGCCACCAAGCAGGCCACCACGATGTCGTCATCGCGGTTGAGGTGCAGGGCGCCTTCGGGGTTGATGATGAGTTTGAGAAAGTCGAGCACGTTGCGCGCGTACAGCGCGGAGGCGTCGGCCGCGACGAGCGCGGGCAGGTTGGTCTCGCCGACCAGGGTCACGCCGTGGTGCACGACGGTCTGACCCGGCTGGGTCAGCGGGCAGTTGCCGCCCTGCGCGGCCGCCAGGTCCACGATGACGGAGCCGGGTTTCATGGACTCCACCATCTCCTGCGTGACCAGCACCGGCGCGGCGCGGCCGGGGATCAGCGCCGTGGTGATGACCACGTCGGCCTGCGCGACACGCTTGGCAACCTCGGCCTTCTGGCGGTCCAGCCAGCTTTGCGGCATGGGGCGGGCGTAACCGCCCACGCCCTCGGCAGCTTCTTTCTCCTCGGCGGTTTCGTAGGGCACGTCGATGAACTTCGCGCCCAGCGACTCCACCTGCTCCTTGACGCTGGGGCGCACATCGCTGGCCTCGATCACCGCGCCCAGGCGCTTGGCCGTGGCAATCGCCTGCAGGCCCGCCACGCCCACGCCCAGGATGACCACGCGGGCCGCCTTCACGGTGCCCGCCGCAGTCATGAGCATGGGAAAGAAGCGCTGGTAGCGATCAGCGGCCATCACCACGGCCTTGTAGCCGGCGATGTTGGCCTGCGAAGAGAGTACGTCCATGCTCTGCGCGCGCGTGGTGCGCGGCGCAGCTTCCAATGCATAGGCGGTGACGCCGGCAGCGGCCAGGCGGTGCAGACCTGCGGCGTCGAACGGATTCAGCATGCCGACCAAGGTACTGCCCTGGCGCAGCAGGCCGGCTTCGGCCTCTTGCGGCGCGCGCACCTTGAGCACCAGGTCGCAGCCCCAGGCGCCGGCCGCGTCGGTGATCTCGGCTCCCACGGCGGCAAAGCCGGCATCGGTGACGCTGGCGCAGACGCCGGCGCCTGACTGCACCCGCACCGTGTGGCCTTGGGCCACGAGTTTCTTGACGGTTTCTGGCGTGGCGGCCACCCGCGTCTCGCCTGCCAGGGTTTCGGCGGGCACACCTATCAGCATGTCATCTCCTCCTGCACGCGAGCGCCCTACGGCGTTGGTCCACGCAGCATTGCGTATTTCTACTTACCGTGAGCTTACATGAAGAATTTAACACCTTCGACGCACGCGCGACATGGCACGGAGTGAGGCCAAAGAAAAAGCCCGGCGGCCATGGGGCGCCGGGCTTGGGAAAGCGTGAGCGGCAGACGGCTCCGCCGCGCGCCTCATTGCGTCAGTTCACGACCTGCTGCAGCGCGCCGCTGGCGTATTTGGCAGCCATTTCGCTGAGGGTATAGCCCTTCACCTTCGCGCCCTGGCCCTCGCAGCCAAACTCCAGGTAGCGTTGCTTGCAGATGGCCTTGGCGGCTTCGCGCGCGGGCTTCATCCACTCGCGCATGTCGAATTTATCCGGGTTCTCGGCCTGGAACTTGCGCACCGCCCCGGTCATGGCCAAGCGGATATCGGTGTCGATGTTGATCTTGCGCACGCCGTGCTTGATGGCTTCCTGGATCTCGGCCACGGGCACGCCGTAGGTTTCCTTCATCTTGCCGCCAAACTGGTTGATGAGGGCCAGCAGATCCTGCGGCACGCTGGACGAGCCATGCATCACCAGGTGGGTGTTGGGAATGCGCGCGTGGATTTCCTTGACGCGCTGGATCGACAGCACATCGCCCGTGGGCGGGCGGGAGAACTTGTAGGCCCCATGGCTGGTACCGATGGCGATCGCCAGGGCGTCCAGTTGCGTGGCCTTGACGAACTGCGCAGCCTCCTCGGGGTCCGTGAGCAGCTGGGCGTGGCTGAGCTTGCCAGCCGCGCCGACGCCGTCTTCCTCACCCGCCTCGCCGGTCTCCAGGCTGCCCAGGCAGCCCAGTTCGCCTTCGACGGTAGCGCCGATCTTGTGCGCCATGGCCACCACTTCCTGGGTGACGCGCACGTTGTAGTCGAAGTCTGCGGGGGTCTTGCCGTCTTCGCGCAGCGAGCCGTCCATCATCACCGAGCCGAAGCCCAGCTCCAGCGCGCCCTTGCAGATGGCGGGGCTGGTGCCGTGGTCCTGGTGCATGACCAGGGGGATGTGCGGATACGCCTCGGCAGCGGCGGCGATCAGGTGCTTGATAAAGCTCTCGCCGGCGTACTTGCGGGCGCCGGCGCTGGCTTGCAGGATCACCGGCGCGCCCACCTCGTCGGCAGCGGCCATCACGGCCTGCACCTGCTCCAGGTTGTTGACGTTGAAGGCGGGAATGCCATAGCCGTGGTCGGCGGCATGGTCGAGCAGTTCGCGCATCGAGACGAGAGGCATGGGGTGGATCCGTTCGAGGGTTGATGGATGAGCGGCGGTAACCGCTTGGTAACTCGTAATTTTAGCCGCCCTACCGCTTCCTGGACCCATGCCCCCAATACCCCCCATCGCCCCGTCTGCGTTCACGGGGTGAAAGGATGCGCTACCGCGAGTTCATCGTGCGCGGCAGATCTTGAGCATGTTGGTGCCGCCGGGCGCACCCATGGGCTCGCCGCAGGTGATCACGTACAGGTCGCCCTGTTGCACGATGTTGCGCATCTTCAGGTGGCTCTCGGCCTGGTCCAATGCAGTGTCGCGGTCGGCGCTGGTGTCCATGAGCAACGGGCGCACGTTGCGGAACATCGCCATGCGCCGCTGCGTGGCCACCTTCGGCGTCAATGCATAGATGGGAATGTGGATGCGGTGGCGGCTCATCCACAGTGCCGTGGAACCGCTGTCGGTCATCGCCACGATGGCCTTGGCACCCAGGTGGTGCGCCGTGAACAGCGCGCCCATGGCGATGGACTGGTCGATGCGGCCCAGGGTCTGGCCGATGAAGTCGGAGTCGCGCTCCAGGTCTTCGGCCGCTTCCGCGGCGGCGCAGATGGTGGCCATCTCCCGCACCGTGTCCAGCGGGTACTTGCCGGCCGCCGTCTCGGCGCTGAGCATCACGGCGTCGGTGCCGTCCAGCACGGCGTTGGCAACGTCGCTCACTTCGGCACGCGTGGGCACGGGGTTGGCGATCATGCTCTCCATCATCTGGGTCGCGGTGATCACCACTTTGTCCATGTCGCGCGCCATGCGGATCATCTTTTTCTGCAGCGCGGGCACCGCGGCGTTGCCCACCTCCACGGCCAGGTCGCCGCGTGCCACCATGATGCCGTCGGACACGCGCAGGATCTCCTCCAGCAGCGGCACGGCCTCTGCACGCTCGATCTTCGCGATCAGGCCGGGCTTGTGGCGGAACTCGGCCGCGGCCACGTTGCACAGCTGGCGCGCCATCTCCATGTCGGTGGCGTTCTTGGGGAAGCTCACGGCCACATAGTCGGCCTGGAAGCTCATGGCGGTCTTGATGTCCTCCATGTCCTTGGCCGTGAGAGCGGGCGCCGTGAGGCCTCCCCCCTGCTTGTTGATGCCCTTGTTGTTGGACAGCTCGCCGCCGATCTTCACGGTGGTGTACACCGCCTCGCCGCGCACGGCATCCACCTGCAGCACGATGAGGCCGTCGTTCAGCAGCAGCACGTCGCCGGGCTTCACGTCGCGGGGAAGTTCCTTGTAGTCCAGGCCCACGCCCTGCAGGTCGCCGGGCTCGCTGCGCGACGCGTCCAGCACGAAAGGCTGGCCCGGCTCCAGCATCACCCGTCCTTCGGCAAACTTGCCCACGCGAATCTTCGGCCCCTGCAGGTCGGCCATGATGGCGACCTCGCGCCCGGCGCGCTGGGCGGCCTCGCGCACCATGGCAGCGCGCTCCACATGGTCCTGCGCCTTGCCGTGGCTGAAGTTCAGGCGCACCACGTTCACGCCCGCCGCGATCATCTGCTCCAGCAGTTGCGGGTCGCTGGAGGCGGGGCCCAGGGTGGCAACGATCTTGGTGGCGCGGCGGATCTGCATGGGGGTGTCTCTTTTCCGTGGATGTAATCGAGTTTCGATTTTTGCACAAAATCAGTTACATCGCGGTTCCTGAAAACACCCGCTCAGCCGCGCATCAGCGCCTCGATCTCGTCGCCCTCCACGGGCACCCCGCGGGTGATCAGTTCGCAGCCGGTCTCGGTGACGATGGCGTCGTCCTCGATGCGGATGCCGATGTGGTGGAAGGCCTCGGGCACGCCCGGCGCGGGGCGCACGTACAAGCCGGGCTCGATGGTCAGCACCATGCCCGGGCGCAGGATGCGGCTGGGGCGGTTCTGGATCAGCTCGCCCGACAGCGGGTCGCGCCGCTCGCTCACCTGGCCCACTTCTGCGGGCTCGACATAGCTGCCGCAGTCATGCACATCCATGCCCAGCCAGTGGCCGGTACGGTGCATGTAGAACTGGAAGTACGCACGGCTCGCGATCACGTCCTGCACGCTGCCGACCTTGTTGGCGTCCAGCAGGCCCAAGTCCAGCATGCCCTGCGCCAGCACGGCCACCGTGGCGTCGTGCGGGTCGTTGAAGCGGTTGCCTGCACGCGTGGCGGCGATGGCCGCCTTCTGGCTCTCCAGCACCAGGTCGTACAGCGCGCGCTGCGGACCGGTGAAGCGGCCATTGGCCGGAAAGGTGCGCGTGATGTCCGAGGCGTAGCCGTCCAGCTCGCAGCCCGCGTCGATCAGCACCAGCTCGCCCGCGCGCACCGGCGCGGCATCGGCGCGGTAGTGCAGCACGCAGGCGTTGGCCCCCGCGGCCACGATGGAACCATACGCCGGACACTGCGAGCCCTCTTCGCGGAACGCGTGCAGCAGCTCCGCATCCAGGTGGTATTCGCGCACGTCCTGGCCGGCGCGCAGCATGCGGGCGCTTCTTTGCATGGCGCGCACATGGGCGCGGGCGCTGATGGCGGCGGCGCGGCGCATCAGGTCCTGCTCATGCCCGTCCTTGATCAGGCGCATCTCGTCGAGCAGCGTGCACAGATCACCCTGCTGCGCGGGGCACAGCGCGCCGTACCGCACGCGTGCGCGCACCTGGTTCAGCCAGCCTTCCACACGCGCAGCCAGCCCTGGGTGGGTGGCGAAGGGGAACCAGACGCTGCCGCGGTTTTCCAGCAGGCGCGGCAGGCGCGCGTCGATATCGGCCACGGAGTGCGCGGCGTCCACGCCCAGGGTGGCCAGGGCTGCCTCGGGCCCCAGGCGGTAGCCATCCCAGATCTCGCGTTCCAGGTCCTTGGGCTGGCAAAACAGCGTGCTGTGGCCTTCCGCGGTCAGCACCAGCCACGCGCCCGGCTCGGCAAAGCCCGTGAGGTAGTAGAAGTAGCTGTCGTGGCGGTAGAGAAACTCGCTGTCGCGGTTGCGCTGCTGCAGCGGGGCGGTGGGCACGATGGCGATGCCGCCCGCGCCCAACTGGGCGGCAAGGCGGGCGCGACGCTGCGCGTAGAGGGAGCTGGGCGTGGTCATGCTGCCATTGTGGGCCCAACGGCCGGCGCGCGCGGCGGCGCCCAGGCGCCGTGGCAGACTCGCCGCATGTCCTTCCTGCTGACCACCCTCATCCCCCTGCTGGGCCTGGTGCTGACCGTGGCCCTGCTTTCCTACGCGTTCTATGCGCGGTATATCGATGTTCCCAACAAGCCGCGGCTGGACCGGCGCGTGCTGGTCGCCCTGTGCGCCGTGGCCGTGGTGTGCGATGCCTGGCTGGGCCTGCGCCTGTACCTGTCGGGTCGCGCGCAGCAGACGCGCCAGGACAGCGCCGTGCATCGCACCCACCGCGAACGCTTCGTGCTGCCGCACGACGTGCAGTACGGCGAACTGGTGATTCCCGCGGGCAGCCTGATCAACCGGCTGGACCCCTTCGACAACGGCGCGCCGGTGCAGCCGGTGTCCCTGCGCGGCCTGGAGGCGGTGCGCTTTTCGCAGCCCGTGCTCGTGGCCGGCGTATGGGCCCAGGCGATGCAGGTGCTGCCGATGCGCGTAGAACTGGCCCAGGACCAGCGTATTGGCCCGCTGTACCGCTACAACACCGACACCAAGGACTGGGAGCTGAACAAGGTGGTACCCGCGCTGCTGTGCCGCCAGGGCCAGATCGCCCTGTTCCAGGTGCCGCACATCCCCTACGACGTGCAGGCCGAGGTGGGCAAGCCCGCACCCGACGGGCCGCAGGCCCGCTTCCTGCCCAGCCAGTGGCAGTTCCGCAACTGCGAGAACGGCCCGGCCATCGATGTGCAGCCCGCCCATCCCGCATCGGCCGCCGCGCTGGCGCCCGCGCCCGAGTTGCTGCCTCCGCCGCCGCCCGCCGAGCCGGCATCAGACCCCTCCGATCCCGCGTCGGGCGCCGCCTCGGCCCCCGCATCCGCGCCAGGCGCCTGAACCGCTGGGCGACGGACGCTGCCTCAGCCGGCGTTCAGCTCAGCGAGCCGCTCGGGCGTACCCACATCGGTCCAGCGCCCGGTATGGAGCGTCGCCGTCACCCGCCCCGCATCCATGGCGCGGCGCAGCAGCGGCGCCAGCGGCGCGGCCACGCCCTCGGGGTTGCCGGGCGCGATGTCGCTCCAGGGCGCGGTGAACAGCTCGGCGCGCAGCAGGGCGATGGTGCTGTAGGTGTAGCGCGGCCGCGGGTCCTGCGCCGGCAGATTCAGCGCCAACCCCTCGGGCGACAGGCCAAAGTCGCCGCGCGGGTGGTGCGGCGGGTTGGGCACGAGCCACAGATGGGCCAGGGCATCGCCGGCCACGAACCGCTGCACGGCCTGCGCCTCGAAGGTGAAGTCGGGCGCGAACACATCGCCCGCCGCCAGCCAGAACACCGGCCCCAGCTGCGGCAGCGCGCGTGCGATACCGCCGGCCGTCTCCAGCGCGCGACCGAAATCCCGGCCTTCATGGGAGTATGAAATTGATAGCTGTTCGCGCTTGTCCTGCTTGCCTTCGACGGCAAAAACATCTGAAAACCGGTGGCCAATCTGCTCGCCCAGCCACGCGGTGTTGATCACGGCGCGCTCGACACCCGCTTCGACCAACGCACGCAGGTGCCACTCCAGCAGCGGCCGCCCGCGCACTTCGAGCAATGGTTTGGGACAGGCATCGGTCAGCGGGCGCATGCGCTCGCCGCGGCCGGCGGCCAGCAGCATGGCGGGGAACTGGGGCATCGTCATGGGCCCGCAGTGTAGGGGCCGCAGCGCCCCCGGTCAGGGCAGCAGGCGGTAGCCCACCGCCGTCTCGGTGAGCAGGTGGCGTGGCTGCGCCGGGTCGACCTCAAGCTTGCCGCGCAGGTGGCCCATGTAGACGCGCAGGTAGTGGCTCTGGTCGCTGTGCGCCGGCCCCCAGACCTCGCGCAGCAACTGGCGCTGGGTGAGCACGCGCCCGGCGTTGGCCACCAGCACGGAGAGCAAACGGTACTCGGTGGGGGTCAGGTGCACCTCGTCGCCGGCGCGGCGCACCACGCGCCGGGCGCGGTCCACCTCCACCGCCCCGGCCTCCTCGCCAAAGCGGAACACCGCATCGGCCGGCGCGGGCGCCTCGCCCGCCGCGGCACGCGGACGCCGCAGGTTGGCGCGCACGCGTGCCAGCAGCTCGCCGGTGCCGAAGGGCTTGGTGAGGTAGTCGTCCGCTCCCGCGTCCAGCGCGGCGATCTTGTCGGCCTCGTCGGCGCGCGCCGAGAGCACGATGATGGGCACGCTGGACCAGCCGCGCACGTCGCGGATCAGCTCCACGCCGTCGCCGTCGGGCAGGCCCAGGTCGAGCACCAGCAGGTCGGGGTGGCGCGTGCCGGCGGCCACCAGGCCCTCGCGCTGGGTGGCGGCCTCGTGCACCAGCCAGCCCTCGTCCTCCAGCGCGCCGCGCACGAAGCGGCGGATCTGGGGTTCATCCTCGATCACGATGGCGGTGAGGCTAGGGGGAGAAGACATAGGATTTCATTCGGTAACGGCGGGCGGCGGACGGCGCGGCAGCTCGATGGTGAACGCCGCACCGCCGCTGCCATGCGCATCGGCGGCGGCGTTCGTGGCCGAGATCTCGCCGCCATGCGCCTGCACGATGGCCTTGCAGATGGCCAGGCCCAGCCCCACGCCGGGCGTGGTGGACTCTGCCTGGCCGCGGGTGAACTTGTCGAACAGCACCTGCTCGCGCCCGCGCAGGTGGGGCGGCAGGCCCGGGCCGTGGTCGCGCACGGTGATGCGCAGCGCCTGCGGCAGCGCGCTGGCCGCCACGACGATGGGCGGCGCGCCGTAGCGCGCGGCGTTCTCCAGCAGGTTGACCAGCACGCGCTCGATCAGCACGGCGTCGAACTCCACCAGCGGCAGCTCGGGCGCCAACTCGGTGCGCACCGCCATGCCGCCCAGGGCCGGCTGCGCGGCGCGGATGGCCGCGCCCACGACCTCCTCCACCGACTGCCACTCGCGCCGCAGCTGCACGGCGCCGCTGGCGCTGCTTTCCAGCCGCGCCATGTCCAGCAGGTTGCCCACCAGCGTGCTCAGCGCGCGCGCCTGGGCCACGATGGCCTGCGCCGCCTGCGCCTGCGCGGGCGACAGCGGCGGCGCCAGCGTGCGCAGCGACTCGGCCAGCCCGATCAGCGCCGTCAGCGGCGTGCGCACGTCGTGCGAGATGGCGCCCAGCAAGGCGTTGCGCAGGCGCTCGGACTCGATGTCCACCACCGCCTGCTGCGCCACCTCGACGTAATGCACGCGCTCCACGGCAATGGCGATCTGGCGCGCCAGGGTTTCCAGCTGCCGCGCCTGCTCGGGAATCACCAGCCAGCGCGGCTGCGCCGGACGCAGCGCCAGCACGCCGCGCACGCGCATGGGCGCCACCAGCGGCACGTAGTGCCAGGGCTGGGCCGACAGGGTGGCCGTGGTCAGGCCCGCGCTCTGGCCCTGGCGGAAGGCCCAGTCGGCCACGCTGAAGTCGAACCCCTCGGGCGGATCGGACGGGGGCACGAGCCGGTCCTGGGCGTCGGTCAGCAGCACCCGGGCCTCGCCGCCGAAATGGCGCTGCACCGCCGCCGCGCCCAGCGCCTCGACCTGGCTGGCCTGCAGCGCCGCCGACAGCTCGCGCGCCAGCTCGAACAGCGACTGCGCGCGCCGCTCGCGCCCCGCCGACACGCTGGCCGCGAAGCGCAGGCCCGCCGTGAGCTGCCCCACCAGCAGGCCTACGCCCAGCATGACGGCGAAGGTCAGCAGGTACTGCACGTCGCTCACCGCGAACGAGAAGGTGGGCAGCACGAAGAAGTAGTCGAAGGCCATGACGTTCATCGCCGCCGCGAGGGCCGCCGGCCCGCGCCCGAAACGCCACGCCACGCCCACCACGCCCAGCAGGTAGAGCATGACGATGTTGGTCAGCTCCAGCACGCCCGACAGCGGCGCAGCCAGCCCGGTGAGGGCCACGCTGCTGCCCACGGCCCAGGCAAAGCCGGGCCAGGTGGCGGCATCCGGCTCCTCGGGCAGTTCTCCACGCGCCGGGGCCGCCCAGGGCGTGCGCGCCAGGCGGCGGGCGCTGTCGGCCGGGGCCACGCTGACCAGGTCCAGCGTGGGCGCGATGCGCGCCAGCCGCAGCGCCAGCGGCGCGCACCAGCGCCCGGCCCAGCGGCGCCAGCCGGCGCGCGCGCGGCCACGGCCCAGCACCAGCATGGCGCAGTTCAGGCGCTGCGCCTGTTCGGCCAGCGCGGGCGCCACCTGCTCGTCGCTCAGTACGGCGGTTTCCGCGCCCAGCTCCTGCGCCAGGTGCAGCACGGCCAGGATGCGGTCGCGCGCGGCATCGTCCAGCCGCGCCAGGCGCGGCGTTTCCACGTAGACGGCATGCCAGCGCACATTGAGCTGGCCCGCCATGCGGGCCGCCGCGCGCACGGTCTGCGCCGCGTCCTGCTCCGGCCCCACGGCCGCCAGGATGGCGCCCGAGGTGTTCCACGCCGGGGGTGCGCCGCCCCCCGGCGCGCCGCTCTCGCCCGACTGCTCGATGCGCCAGCCCCGCACGTCGTCCTCGACGTGGTCGGCCGTGCGGCGCAGGGCGATCTCGCGCAGCGCGATCAGGTTGCCCTTGCGAAAGAAGTTCTGCGCCGCGCGCTCGGCCTGCTGGGGCAGGTAGACCTTGCCGGCGGCCAGCCGCGCCGCCATTTCGTCGGGCGTGGCATCGACCAGGGTCACCTCGTCGGCCTCGTCCAGCACGCTGTCGGGCACGGTCTCGTTCACGCGGATGCCGGTGATGGCGCCCACCGTGCCGTTCAGGCTCTCCAGGTGCTGCACATTGAGCGCGGTCCACACGTCGATGCCGGCGGCCAGCAGCTCCTCCACGTCCTGCCAGCGCTTGGCGTGGCGCGAGCCGGGCGCGTTGCTGTGCGCCAGTTCGTCCACCAGCAGCACCTGCGGGTGGCGCAGCAGCGCGCCGTCCAGGTCGAACTCGCGCAGCAGCTTGCCGCGGTAGTGCCGCTCGCACGGCGGCAGGGCCTCCAGCCCCTCGACCAGCGCGGCGGTCTCGCTGCGGCCATGGGTTTCGACCACGCCGATCACCACGTCGCGGCCGGCCTCCCGTTCGCGCCGGGCCGCGCTGAGCATGGCCCAGGTCTTGCCCACCCCGGCATTGGCGCCGAAGTAAATGCGCAGGCGGCCACGCTGCGCGCGCACCTCGTCGGCGCGCAGTTGCGCGAGCAGGGCGTCGGGGTCGGGGCGGCTGGCTTCGGGCATGGCGAGGGCAGGTTAACGCATGGGCGGTGCCGGGCGGCCACCGCGGGCGGGGCGGCGCCGGCGGCGCTGGCCCCGGCTCACCAACACCCAGGCCAGCAGCACGGGCACACCGAGCGCCGCCAGGGCGCACAGCAGGTGCAGCCAGTCATCGGCCATGGGCGGCGTCCAGCGCCAGGTTGAGCGCCAGCACGTTCACGCGCGGCTCGCCGATCAGGCCGAACAGCAGCGGCTGCTCCGTATGCTGCCCCACCAGATCCACCAACTGCTGCGGCGCCAGGCCGCGCAGGCGGGCGATGCGCGGCGCCTGGTACAGGGCGGCGGCGGGGCTGATGTGCGGGTCCAGCCCGCTGGCCGAGGCGGTGACCAGATCGGCGGGCACGGGCGCCTGGTTGCCGAGGTCGGCCGCGCGCAGGGCTTCGATGCGGGCCCGGACCGCGTCGACCAGGGCCGGGTTCAGCGGGCCCTGGTTCGACCCCGAGGAAGCCGCCGCGTTGTAAGCCATGGGCGCCGTGGCCGACGGCCGGCCCCAGAAATGGCGGGGGTCGCTGAAGGACTGGCCGATCAGCGCCGAGCCCACGACGGTTTCGCCCTGCACGACCAGGCTGCCCGCCGCCTGCTGCGGGAACACGGCGCGCGCCGCGCCGGTCACGGCCAGCGGGTAGACGATGCCGGTCAGCACGCTCAGCAAGGCAAACAGGGCCAGCACCGGGCGCAGCAGCGCGTGGCGCTGGCTCGGGCCTTGGTTGGGGTTGAGGTTGTTGTTCATCTCCGGCTCCTTCACACCAGGCCGCTGGCGGCCAGCAGCATGTCAATCAGCTTGATGCCCACGAAGGGCACGACCAGCCCGCCCAGTCCATAGACCGCCAGGTTGCGGCGCAGCAGCGCAGATGCGCCGACGGGCCGGTAGCGCACGCCCTTGAGCGCCAGCGGGATGAGCACGACGATGATCAGCGCGTTGAAGATCACGGCGCTCAGGATGGCCGAGGACGGGCTGGCCAGATCCATGACGTTCAGGGCGCCCAGGTGCGGATAGGTGCCCATGAAGATCGCCGGGATGATGGCGAAGTACTTGGCCACGTCGTTGGCGATGGAGAAGGTGGTGAGCGAGCCGCGCGTCATCAGCAGCGCCTTGCCGGTCTCCACCACCTCCAGCAGCTTGGTGGGGTTGGAGTCCAGGTCCACCATGTTGCTGGCCTCCTTGGCGGCCTGCGTGCCGCTGCCTATGGCCACGGCCACGTCGGCCTGGGCCAGCGCGGGCGCGTCGTTGGTGCCGTCGCCGGTCATGGCCACCAGCCGGCCTTCGGCCTGGTACTGGCGGATGAGGCGCAGCTTGTCCTCGGGCGTGGCCTCGGCCAGGAAGTCGTCCACACCGGCCTCGGCCGCGATGGCGGCGGCGGTGAGCCGGTTGTCGCCCGTGATCATCACCGTACGGATGCCCATGCGCCGCAGCTCGGCGAAGCGATCGCGGATGCCCGCCTTGACGATGTCCTTGAGCTCCACCACGCCCAGCACGCGCGCGCCCTCGGCCACGGCCAGCGGCGTGCTGCCCCGGCGTGCCACCGCGTCGGCGGCCTGGACCACCTCGGGCGGCAGACGCCCGCCCAGCGCCTCAACATGGTGGCGCAGCGCCTCGACGGCGCCCTTGCGCAGCAGAACCCACTCACCCGCCCCGCCCTTCGCGGCCGGCAGGTCGGCCCCGCTCATGCGCGTCTGGGCCGTGAAGGGCACGAACAGGGCCCCCGGCACCGGCTGCGAGGTCACGCCCTCGCGCCGCGCCAGCTCGACGATGCTGCGCCCCTCGGGCGTTTCGTCGGCCAGCGAGGCCAGCAACGCCGCCTGCGCCAGCTGCGCCTTGTCGACGCCCGGCGCGGGCAGGAAGGCACTGGCCTGCCGGTTGCCGTGGGTGATGGTGCCGGTCTTGTCCAGCAGCAGCACGTCCACGTCGCCCGCGGCCTCCACGGCGCGGCCCGAGGTGGCGATGACGTTGGCCTGCATCATGCGGCTCATGCCCGCCACGCCCACAGCCGACAGCAGGCCGCCGATGGTGGTGGGGATCAGGCACACCAGCAGGGCCACCAGCGCCGTCAGCGACACCACGGTGCCCGCGCCGGAAGCCTGCACGCTGAAGACCGAATAGGGCAGCAGCGTCACGGTCACCACCAGGAACACGATGGTCAACGCCACCAGCAGGATGGTGAGGGCGATCTCGTTGGGCGTCTTACTGCGCTTGGCGGCCTCCACCATGCCGATCATGCGGTCCAGGAACGACTCGCCCGGGTTCACGCCAATGCGCACCACCAGCCAGTCGGACAACACCCGCGTGCCACCGGTCACGGCGGAGAAGTCGCCGCCCGACTCGCGCACCACCGGCGCCGATTCGCCGGTGATGGCGCTCTCGTCCACCGAGGCCACGCCTTCGATCACCTCGCCGTCGAGCGGGATCATGTCGCCGGCCTCGACCAGCACCACGTCGCCCTTGCGCAGGTCGGTCGCCTGCTGGGGCAGGAAGCCGCTGTCGCGGTGTACGCCCTTGAGCTTCTTGGTCCAGGTGTCCTTGCGCAGGCTGCGCAGCGACGCGGCCTGGGCCTTGCTGCGCCCCTCGGCCAGGGCCTCGGCAAAGTTGGCGAACAGCACGGTGAACCACAGCCACAACGCCACCGCCAGGACGAAGCCGGCGCCCATGCCTGTGTCGCCGGGAGCGTTGAGCGTGTTCAGCCACAGCAGCGTGGTGAGGATGCTGCCGACATAGACGACGAACATCACCGGGTTGCGCCACTGGGCGCGCGGGCTGAGCCTGGCGAAGGCGCCGCGCAGCGCCGGCCGCAGCAGGGCGGGATCGGCAAGCGAAAGATTTTTTTGCATCGAAGTCATGGTTGACTCACTTCCAGAGCATCAGGTGCTCGACCACCGGCCCCAGGGCCAGCGCCGGCACATAGTTCAGCAGGCCCACCAGCAGCACGGTGCCGACCAGCAGCACCACGAACAGCGGGCCGTGCGTGGGCAGGGTGCCGGAGGTGACCGGCAGGCGCGGCTTGCCCGCCAGCGCCCCGGCCAGGGCCAGAACCGGCACGATCACGGCGAAGCGGCCCAGCCACATGGCCACGCCCAGCATGGCGTTGTAGAAGGGGGTGTTGGCCGACAGCCCGGCGAAGGCGCTGCCGTTGTTGTTGGCCGCCGAGGTGAAGGCGTACAGCACCTCGGAGAAGCCATGGGCCCCGGGGTTGGCGACGCCGGCGCGCCCGGCCGTGGTGCTCACGGCCACGGCCGTGCCCAGCAGCACCACCAGCGGCGTGACGAGGATGATGAATGACACCAGCTTCATCTCGAACACCTCGATCTTCTTGCCCAGGTACTCGGGCGTGCGGCCGATCATCAGGCCGGCGATGAAGACCGCCAGCACGGCGAACACCAGCATGCCGTACAGCCCCGAGCCCACGCCGCCAAAGACCACCTCGCCCAGCTGCATGAGCACCAGCGGCACCATGCCGCCCAGGGGCGTGAGCGAGTCGTGCATGGCGTCCACGGCGCCGCACGAGGCGGCGGTCGTCACGGCCACGAACAACGCCGTGCCGGAGATACCGAAGCGCAGCTCCTTGCCTTCCATGTTGCCCAGGGCCGGGTCCACCCCCAGCGCCGTCAGCAACGGATTGCCTGCGCGCTCCGCCCAGGTGACGGCCACCACGGCGGCCACGAAGATCACCGCCATGGCGGCCAGGATCGCCCAGCCCTGGCGGCTGTCGCCCACCGCCCGGCCGAAGGCGAAGCACAGCGCCGCGGGGATCAGGAAGATCGCCAGCATCTGCGCCAGGTTGGCCAGCGCCGTGGGATTCTCGTAGGGGTGGGCCGAGTTGGCGTTGAAGAAGCCCCCGCCGTTGGTGCCCAGCAGCTTGATCGCCTCCTGCGAGGCCACGGGCCCCATGGGCAGCGTCTGCGTCTGCGTGCGCAGCTCCTGCACCACCGGCTGGCCCGCCGCGTCGAGCAGCGGCTGGCCGTCTGCGCCGGTCTGCGGCGCCAGGTAGGTGGTGGCCTCGACGGTCGCCACCCGGTGGTAGCCATCGAAGTTCTGGATCACGCCCTGCGACACGAAGAAGAGGGCGATCACGAAGGCGATCGGCATCAGCACCCACAGGGTGATGCGCGTGAGGTCCACCCACACATTGCCGACGGCGCCAAAACGCGTCCCCGCGGCCGGACGGCCCTCGCCCCGCCCGGCAAAACCACGCACCAGCACAAAGGCCACTGCAATGCCGGTGGCCGCCGACAGGAAGTTCTGCACCGCAAGGCCCAGCATCTGGCTGAGGTAGCTCATGGTGCTCTCGCCCGCGTAGCCCTGCCAGTTGGTGTTGGTCACGAAACTGATGGCCGTGTTGAACGCCGAGTCGGGCGCCACGGCGCCGAAGCCCTCGGGGTTCAGCGGCAGCCACCCCTGCAGGCGCTGCAGGCCATAGAGGGCCAGCGCACCCAGCGCGTTGAAGACCAGCAGTGCCAGCGCGTAGGCGCGCCAGCCCATGGATTCGTCCGGACGCACGCTAGCCAGCCGGTACAGCGGCGCCTCGGCCCGCAGCAGCCAGCGCGGCAGGCGCCCGTCGATAAGGGCCGCAAGCCAGCGGCCCAGAGGCCAGGCCAGCAGGGCCAGCAATGCCAGAAACAGGGCCAGCAGGCCCCAGGAAGAGGTGTTCATGGTCAGAACTCCTCGGCGCAGACCAGCGCGAACACAAGGTAGGCCATCAGGAGGACGGCCAGCAGCCCTCCCAGGCCGTAAAGAACTTCGAGCGCCATCACACCGGCTCCCCGCGCGCCCGTCCCAGGCGATCCAGGCCCACGGCCAACTGCGCCACTGCCAGCCAGAGCAAGCCCAGCCCGGCAACCCATACGATGTCCATACAACACACTCCTGCCAATCCAAACAGATGACAGGCAGTCTCCCGAAGGGCGCATCAAAACGGGGTAGAAAGGCCTCGGCGGCCTGTAAAAAAAGTGTCAATGGCCGGCAGGCCGGGCCACCGGCGCGGTCGCCCAATTCGCGGCTGGTGGGCAGGGGGGCCGCCTGCCCGGTAAAATTGCAGGTTTACCCTTACAGCCCCTTCCGGAACCGCCCCGATGGCCAATTCTCAACAAATGGCGAATGCGATCCGCGCACTCGCAATGGATGCCGTTCAACAAGCCAACTCGGGCCATCCCGGTGCCCCCATGGGTATGGCCGACATGGCCGTGGCGTTGTGGGGCCGGCACCTGAAGCACAACCCCACCAACCCCCAGTGGATGGACCGCGACCGTTTCGTGCTGTCCAACGGCCACGCGTCGATGCTGCTGTACTCGCTGCTGCACCTCACGGGCTATGACCTGCCCCTGCAGGAGCTGAAGAACTTCCGCCAGCTGCACAGCAAGACCGCCGGCCACCCCGAGCACGGCATCACCCCCGGCGTGGAGACCACCACCGGCCCGCTGGGCCAGGGCGTGACCAACGCCGTGGGCTTTGCGCTGGCCGAGAAGCTGCTGGCCGCCGAGTTCAACCGCGAAGGCCACGCCGTGGTGGACCACCACACCTACGTGTTCCTGGGCGACGGCTGCCTGATGGAAGGCATCAGCCATGAGGCCGTGGCTCTCGCCGGCGCGTGGAAGCTCAACAAGCTCATCGCGCTGTACGACGACAACGGCATCAGCATCGACGGCCAGGTGGCGCCCTGGTTCATCGACAACACCCCGCAGCGCTTCATGGCCTGCGGCTGGAACGTGATCGACGCCGTGGACGGGCATGACGTGGAAGCTGTGGCCGCCGCCATCGGCCAAGCCAAGGCCAGCGCCGACAAGCCCACGCTGATCGTCTGCAAGACCGTCATCGGCAAGGGCAGCCCCAACCGCGCCAACACGGCCAAGGCCCATGGCGAGCCCCTGGGCGCCGAGGAAATCAACCTCACGCGCGCTGCCCTGGGCTGGTCGCACGAGCCCTTCGCGATCCCCGAGTCGGTGTACGCCGACTGGGATGCCAAGGCGGCCGGCCAGGCCGCCGAAGCCGAGTGGACGCTGCGCTTTGCCGCCTACGAGGCCGCCTACCCCGAGCTGGCATTCGAGCTGTCCCGCCGCATGGCTGGCGACCTGCCCAAGCACTTCGCCCAGGTGGCGGTGGACACCGTGGTGGCCGCGCACACCAAGGCCGAGACCGTGGCCAGCCGCAAGGCCAGCCAGATCGCACTGGAAGCCTTCACCGCCGCACTGCCCGAACTGCTGGGCGGCAGCGCCGACCTGACCGGCTCCAACCTCACCAACACCAAGAGCACGCCCGCGCTGCGCATCGAGCCCAACGGCGCCGTGGCCAAGACCGAGGCCGGCCAGGTGGGCCGCCACATCAACTACGGCGTGCGCGAGTTCGGCATGGCGGCCATCATGAACGGCCTGGCGCTGCACGGCGGTTTCATCCCCTACGGCGGCACCTTCCTCACATTCAGCGACTACAGCCGCAACGCCATCCGCATGGCCGCGCTGATGAAGCAGCGCGTAGTGCACGTGTTCACGCACGACTCCATCGGCCTGGGCGAGGACGGCCCCACGCACCAGTCGATCGAGCACGCCGCCAGCCTGCGCCTGATCCCCGGCCTGGACGTGTGGCGCCCCGCCGACACGGCCGAGACCGCCGTGGCCTGGAGCGTGGCCCTGTCCAACCGCGACAAGCCCACCGCGCTGCTGCTGTCCCGCCAGAACCTGCCCTACGCGTCCAAGAGCGACCTGGGCGACATCTCGCGCGGCGCCTACATTCTCTCCGAGCCCGCCGCCGTGGGTCTGAAGAAGAAGGCCCAGGCCGTGATCATCGCCACCGGCTCCGAGGTGCAGCTGGCCCTGGCCGCGCAGCAACTGCTGGCCGCCAAGAAGATCGCCGTGCGCGTGGTCTCCATGCCCAGCACCACCACCTTCGACCGCGAGGACACCAAGTACAAGCGACTGGTGCTGCCCGCCGGCATCCCGCGCATCGCCGTCGAGATGGGCGTGACCGACTTCTGGTGGAAGTACGGCTGCGCCGCCGTGGTCGGCATCGACACCTATGGCGAGTCGGCCCCGGCCGGCGTGCTGTTCAAGCATTTCGGCTTCACGGCCGAGAACGTCGCCGACACGGTGCTGGCCGCGCTGCAGCGCGCGCGCTGATCCCTCCCGGTTCTCGTTTTTTGCAATCCATCCATCCCTAGAGGCTCACACCATGACGATCAAGATTGGCATCAACGGCTTCGGCCGCATCGGCCGCAACGTACTGCGCTCGGCCGTGCAGAACTTCTCCGACATCGAAGTCGTTGGCATCAACGACCTGCTGGAGCCCGAGTACCTCGCGTACATGCTGCGCTATGACAGCGTGCATGGCCGCTTCAAGGGCGAGGTCTCGGTCGAGGGCAACACGCTGATCGTCAACGGCAAGAAGATCCGCCTGACGCAGGAGCGCGACCCCGCCAACCTGAAGTGGAACGAAGTCGGCGCCGACATCGTGATCGAGTCCACCGGCCTGTTCCTGGACAAGGCCAGCGCCGAGAAGCACATCGCTGCCGGCGCCAAGAAGGTGCTGATGTCGGCCCCGTCCAAGGACGACACGCCCATGTTCGTGTTCGGCGTGAACCACGCCACCTACGCCGGCCAGGCCATCATCTCCAACGCGTCCTGCACCACCAACTGCCTGGCCCCCGTGGCCAAGGTGCTGCATGACAAGTGGGGCATCAAGCGCGGCCTGATGACCACCGTGCACGCCGCCACCGCCACGCAAAAGACCGTGGACGGCCCGAGCAACAAGGACTGGCGCGGCGGCCGCGGCATCCTGGAAAACATCATCCCCAGCAGCACCGGCGCCGCCAAGGCCGTGGGCGTGGTGATCCCCGAGCTGAACAAGAAGCTGACCGGCATGTCCTTCCGCGTGCCCACCTCCGACGTGTCGGTGGTGGACCTGACGGTGGAGCTGGAGAAGGAAGCCAGCTACGACGAGATCAAGGCCGAGATGAAGACCCAGTCCGAGGGCGCGCTGAAGGGCATCCTCGGCTACACCGAGGACAAGGTGGTGGCCACCGACTTCGTGGGCGAGACCTGCACCTCGGTGTTCGACGCCGACGCCGGCATCGCCCTGGACAAGACCTTCGTGAAGGTCGTGTCCTGGTACGACAACGAGTGGGGCTACTCCAACAAGTGCCTGGAAATGGTGCGCGTGATGGCCGGCAAGTAAGCCGCAGCCTCCGCCGCTCACAGAGAACGCGCCTTCGGGCGCGTTTTTTATGTCAAATATGCCTCCAGCGCTTATCCATCAAGCGTAGGTAGCTATTTATTCAATAGCAAAGCACGTCCACGGCCGGCACCCCATACTTGCGGCATGACCACCTCTCCCGCCCTCCCCACCGCCGCCGACGTGCTGCGCTTTTGGTTCGACGAGGCCACGCCGCAGCAATGGTTCGCCAAGGACGCCGCGTTCGACGCCGCCATCCGCACCCGCTTCGCTGCGCTGCATGCGCAGGCCGCGCAGGGGGAGTTGTGGCACTGGCGCGGTGATGCCCAGGGCCGCCTGGCGGAAATCCTGGTGCTCGACCAGTTTTCGCGCAACCTGCACCGCGACACCCCCGCCGCCTTCGCGCAGGACGGCATGGCCCTGGTGCTGGCGCAGGAGGCCTTGGCACAGGGTCTGGACGCGCGGCTGGAGCCCGCGCAGCGCGCCTTCCTGTACATGCCCTACATGCACAGCGAGTCGCCGCGCGTGCAGGAAGAATCGGTGCGCCTGTTCACCGCGCTGGGCAACCCGGGCAGCCTGCACTTCGCGCATGCGCACCGGGACATCATTGCGCGCTTTGGCCGCTATCCGCACCGCAACGCCGCACTGGGCCGCGCCAGCACGGCCGAGGAGCTCGCCTTCCTGCAGCAGCCGGGCAGCAGCTTCTGAAAGGCAAAAGGCCGCAGGAGCCAACGCTCCTGCGGCCTTTTGCGCATTGCAGCGCCCTACTGTCAGGCGCTGGCAGCTATCGCATCAATAGCGCCCGCTCACTCCGCCGTGCGGATGGTGTCGCGGCCGTTGCGGTCCTTGGCGCGCTCGATGTCGTCGCCCAGCGCGCGCACCAGCTTCTCCACGGCCGCCGTGAAAGCATCGGCCACCTTGGCCGCCTCGGCACGCGTAGCCACAGGCTGGCGGCCAGCGGGGCGCACCTCGATCACGCAGCGCTTGTCGGCCGCGCCGGACTTGCCGCCGTCCACATCGGACAGGAACACCTCCACGCGCGTCACGTGCTCGCGAAAGCGCGCCAGCTTGGCGGTGGCTTCTTCCTGCACCCAGCGGGCCAGCGATTCGCCGCCCTGGATGTGGTCGTCGGTATGCACCTGGATCTGCATGTTTTCTCCTTCGTGAAGTGGATGGGTCGATGGGGCAGACGGTAGCGCCCCTCGTCTTTATCATGCCCCAGTAGGCGCCTGCATGCTTGATTCGTATCAAGCAAAACGCACAGCCGCGCTCTGCGGCTCGTTCCTACAGCGTACGGCCAAGCGCGGTGTTACAACTGAGCCGATGACTGTCCTGCCGCCCTGGCTACAGCCCGACCGCATGCCGTCGGTGACGCCCTCCCAGCCGCGCCTGAAGATCGGCCTGTCCGCGTGCTTTTCGCATGCGGACCCGGGCCGGCCGCTGTTCACCAACAAGACCCTGCAGTACGTGGAGCAGTCCATCGCGCACTGGATCATGTCGGCCGGTGCGCTGGTGGTGATGGTGCCCTGCCCCACGGGCGAGACCGCGCGCGGCGACGTCACGCTCAAGCACTACGCCGAGTGGCTCGACGGCGTGGTGATGCACGGCGGGGCGGACGTCTGGCCCGGCAGCTACGGCGAGGTGCCGCTCAAGGACGCATGGCTGGGCGACCGCGTGCGCGACCTGTACGACCTGGCGGTCGTGGAGGCCTTCGAGCAGGCCGGCAAGCCCATCTTCGGCGTGTGCCGCGGGCTGCAACTCATCAACGTGGCTTTTGGCGGCACGCTGTACCAGGACATCGAGACCCAGCACCCCGGCGCGCTGCAGCACCGCAACCCGAGCACCTACGACCAGCACTTCCACGAGGTGGACATCGTGCCCGGCACGCGGCTGGCGCGGCTGTATCCGGAGCAGCCGCGCGTCACCGTGAACAGCATCCACCACCAGGGCATCAAGAACCTGGCGCCCGGCTTCGACATCGAGGCCTGGAGCTACCCCGACGGCGTGCCCGAGGCGATACGCCGCAACCCGAGCCACGGGCGCGGCTACATCGCGGCGACGCAGTGGCACCCGGAATTCCGCGCCAGCGCGGCCGTCACGCTGGACGACTCGCCGCTGCTGCACGACTTCCTGGCCGCCTGCAGCCGGGCGCGCGTGCTGCCCCGACCCGGCCACAGCCCGCTGCAGATCCGCGACCGCGCGGAGCGCCTGCTGCGCCGCGCATTGCTGCGCAGGCGTTAACCAAAATGGTCGCTGGCGCTTGATAGGCAAGCGCTGACAGCTATCAATAACGCAGCATCAATGGTGGTGCCCGTGCCCGCCATGCACATGGCGGTGGGCGATCTCCTCGGCCGTGGCGGCGCGCACCTCGGTCACCTTGCAGGCAAAACGCAGCGCCTTGCCGGCCAGCGGGTGGTTGCCGTCCAGGTGCACCACGGGGCCCTTGATCTTGACCACGTGGAACATCTGCGGCTGGCCGTCGGCGCCGGGCCCCTGCAACTGGCCGCCCACCTTCACGCCGGGGGGGAACTCGCTCTTGGGGATGGTGCGCACCAAGCTCTCGTCGCGCGCGCCGAATGCGTCCTCCACCGCCAGGTCCAGCGTGACGGCATGGCCCGGGGCCTGGCCTTCCAGCGCGGCCTCGACCTTGGGGAAGATGTTCTCGTAGCCGCCGTGCAGGTAGGCCACATTGCCGGCATCGAGCGGCTTGCCCGTGGCGGGATCGGTGACGCGGTAGCTGAGCGTGACGGCGGTGTCTTGGGTGATGTTCATGGCTTGGTTTCCGTGGAGGGCGGCGGCGCGGGCAGGCGCCGCCGCAAGGCCGCCATTGTCCCGCACACGCCAAGGCCGCGCGGGCGGCCGGGCCGGCCGCTGCGCAGGCATTCAGGCCTGCGGCACCTCGTCCTGCGCGCTGCCCGGGTGGCGCGCAAAGCGCCGGGGGGCGCTGCCGTGCACCGGGTCGCTCGCGTCCCAGGGCCAGCCGCCGAACTGCGTGCGGCGAAAGTCCTGCATGGCCTGCATGATTTCCTGCTGGGTGTTCATCACGAACGGGCCGTACTGCACCACCGGCTCGCCGATGGGACGGCCCTGCAACAGCAGGCATTCCACGGTGTCGCCGCCGGTGTTGACCAGCTCCAGCGCCCGATCGGCCGCCACCTCCAGCGCCGCGTGGCCGCCCTGGGGCTCGCCGGCGATCGAGAGCCCTTCGCCCACGAACCAGTACAGCATGCGGCGCGTGCCCTGTCCGCGGGCCGCCGGCAGCGTCCAATGCGCGCCGGGCTCCATGCGCAGCGTCCAGATGGCGACGTCGGCGTCCGCCTGCGCGGCCCAGGACTCGGGGGGCGGCGGCAGCGGCGCACCGGCGCCGTCCAGCGCGCCGGCGACCACGGTGACCGTGGTGCGCAGGCCGGCCGCGTCGGCATGCTCCAGGCGCGGGATGCGCTCGTTCCACAGCATGGTGAAGTGCGGCCGCACCATCTTGTGGCGCGCGGGCAGGTTCAGCCAGATCTGGAACAGCTCCAGCGGGTTGGGCGCGTCGGTGTTCAGCAGCGGGAACATCTCCGAATGCATGATGCCCGCGCCGGCGGTGACCCACTGCACGTCGCCGCCACCGAAGCGCGCGGCCGCGCCCAGCGAGTCGGCATGGTCGATCAGGCCCTTGCGCACCAGCGTGACGGTCTCGAAGCCCCGGTGCGGGTGGCCGGGAAAGCCGGGCACGTGCTCGCCGTGGTACATCGAAAAGCCGTCCTTGCGGCTGAAGTCGCTGCCCATCTGGCGCCCCTCCAGCGCCACCGCCTGCACGCCCATGGCGCCGTTGCCGGCGGGGTAGGCGTCGTCATGGTGGGCGCAGAACAGGAACGGATCGAGCGTGGGCCACAGCGGCCCCAGGGGCTGGGATTGCAGGACGGGACTGGCGCGGGTGTTCATGGGGTTCCTTTCCAAGGCCGGCGCGGCGACACGGCGCAGGCACTGTGCATCATGTGGGGACGGAAGGCCATTTGCCCAGCGGGCGCCGGCGCGACACTGCGGCCCATGCGTGGAACGATGGCAGCCCAATCTTCGAGCAAAAACCGTCGCAAAGGCAGTCGGGCTGAGCGCTGGCAGCTACCTTTTCATGAGCAACCTGGCGCCCTGTGCGCGGGCCCCAGCTCCCGCAGCGAAGGCCCGCCCGCGTCACCTGCCCCGCGCCTTCAGCCCGGCGCGGAGTCCGCCAGCACCATCCACGACACGCCAAAGCGGTCGTTGACCATGCCGAACGCGGGCGAAAAGAAGGTCTTGGCCATCGGCGCCACCACCGTGCCGCCGTCGGCCAGCGCGTCGAACCTGCTGCGCGCCTCCACCTCGCTGGCCACCGAGAGCGTGAGCGAGATGCCGTTGAACACCGGGTGGCCGCCCGCCATGCCGTCCGAGGCCATGAGGGTCGTCTCCCCCACGCGCAGTTCCGCCTGCATGACCTTGTCGCCGGGCACGGCGGCCGACGCGGAGCATTCGCCCGCGGGCGGCTCGGGGCTGTCCCGAAAGCGCATCAGCAACTGCGTCTGCGCGCCCAGCGCCTGGGCGTAGAACGCCAGCGCCTCTTCGCAGCGGCCATCGAACATCAGATAGGGTTGGACTTGCATCGCGTTCTCCGCACAAAGGGCCGTGGGGTTGAAAGGCACCGCCTACGCCGCCGCGCCGATGGCGGGCCGGGCCTGTCCGCGCGGGTCCAGCGCCACCTGGATCTGCGGGGCCTCGCGCACGTCGGGGCGGGAGCGGTCGCCCAGATCCTGCAGCGCGGTGAACTGCCCGTCCAGGTACAGGAAGGTGATGCTGGCGGCGATGTGGGCCAGCGCTTGCCGCGCATCGTCAAAGCCTTCGGCCTCCACGCGCCCGTCGCCGTCCAGCTGGTAGGCCCAGCCCTGCGCTTGCGGTGCGAGGGCGCCCAGGTCGATGAGCTTGTCGCGCACATTGCTGGCGTACACGCGCCCGCCCGATGCGTACAGCGTGAAGGTGTGGGCGGGGTGGCTTTCGGCCGGCGGCGGCGCGGCGTCGGTGGCGTCGGTGGCGTGGGTGTGGGAGGGGCGAGAGGTCATGGCGGCGTCCTGGCGGTGGCAGGTGGGATGCCGCGCCACACATGGTGCGGCCCCGGCAGCGCCATCGTAGGCAGCCGGCCGCGCGCGGGCTGTAGGAAAACGCCGGGCGCTGCTGCTTTGCATAAAAAAGGCCTACAGCGCCCGCCCATCAAGCGCCGACAGCTATGTAAATAGGAGCATCAGCGCCGTCCGCGTCCCCACCACCAGCCCACCGCCAGGCCGACCACACCGAGCACCGCCACCACCGTGGCCGATCCCGCCATGCGCTGGCGGTGGCCGCCGTCGATGGAGGTCTGGTGCGAGGGGGCAAACAGATTGCCTTGGGTGAGCGGCGCGGGCGCTGCCCGGCGCAGCCCCAGGTCGCTGAACCAGCGCATGGCGCGCGCCGTGCCCTGCGGCGCCAGCGCATGCGCCACACGCCCGGGCATCGCGCCCAGGCCCAGCCAGGTGACGGCGCGCGGGTGGGCCGCATCGGCCAGGTCCACGATGGCCTGGGCCACCGCGCGCGGGTCCACCATGGGCAGCGGCGGGCGGATGCGCCGGCCCGTGTAGTTGGCGCCATGCGACAGGCCCGGCGAATCGACGAACGTGGGCGCCACGTCGCACACATGCACCTGGGGCAGGTCGACCACCTCGGCGCGCAGGCTTTCGGACAGGCCGCGCAGGCCGAACTTGCTGGCCGTGTAGGCGGCCGCGTAGGGCGCAGGCACCCAGCCGCCCAGCGAGATCAGGTTCACCAGCAGGCCGTGGCCCTGCGCGCGAAAGCGCGTAAGCGCCGCGTGCGCGCCGTGCACGTGGCCCAGCAGGTTGGACTCGATCACGCGGCGATGCGCGGCCAGCGGCACATCGTCAAAGCGCCCCACGGCTCCCACGCCCACGCCGTTGATCCACACATCGATGCGCCCGAAGTGGCGCACCGCCTTGTCGGCCAGGGCCTGCACCGCGTCGGCGTCGGTCACGTCGGTGGGAATGCCCAGCGCCTGCCCACCCTCGGCGCGGCAGGCCAGCGCCACAGGGGCCAGCGTGTCAGGGTTGCGCGCGGCCAGCACCAGGCGCGCGCCGCGGCGCGCAAACGCCAGCGCCGTGGCGTGGCCGATACCGCTGGAGGCGCCGGTGATCACCACCACCGGATTGGGCGAGGACGCAAAGACGCTGGACGGGCTGGCGGGCAAAGCTGTGGTCATGGTGCGGCGGGCCGCGCAGACGCTGCGCGGCGCAACGAAGGGCAAAACCCTATTTGTAACCGCGCTGGCGGCGCAACGGCGTAGGACAGCCGCCCTCACGCTGCGCATTTGCATCCAAACAGCCCGCAGCGCTTGCGTATCCAGCGCGAAGCGCTATGAGTAGCGCAGCATTCACGACAGCGGCTTGGTGCCGAAGCGCACCAGCAGCCCGCGCGGGGTGACGGTGATGCTCTCGGGCTGCAGGCCCATGCCGTCGGCCAGCGCCAGGTCTTTGTCGCGCAGCTGGTGCAGCACCACCTCGCGCAGCGACTGGTCGGCCAACTGCTGGCCGTAGCGCTGCAGCATGCCGGCGGCAGAGGGCTGCACACCGTCCAGGCGCAGCGCGTTCACATGCAGGTCGTGCGCGCGGATGGTGCGGTCGGTGGGTTCGTAGCGCAGGCCGAAGTCCACATCGAACGCGCCCGTGTATCGCCGCGCCTGCAGGAGCGCGCCGCTGGCCGCCACGTCCAGCACGGCGTTGAGGCGGTTGCGCTCGGGCAGCAGCGTGAGTTGCGGCGTCTGCAACTGCAGGTCCAGCAGCCCGCCCAGCGGGTAGCTGCGCGGGAAACGCTCGGCCAGTGCCTGCTGCAGCTGCTGGGTGCTGATGGTGTAGCTGGGCTGCGCGCTGGCACAGCCGGCGGCCAGTGCCAGGGCGGCGGTCAGTACGTGCGAGAGGGCGAGTCGGCGGTGCATGGCGTTGTCAGCGAAAGACTTGGCATTGTGCGCAGCGCCGCGGCCCGCGGTGCAACCAACTGCGTCAACCGGTGTGCTGCGGGCCGGCCAGCGCGCGCAGTTGCTGGTGCGCAGCGCTGTCCAGGTCCACGGGGCGCTGGTGCTTGGCCAGCAGGTAGCGCTCGCTGAACACGTCCAGCCAGGCCAGCAGCAACGCGGCCGCGTGGGTGTCGCCCGCCTGCGCCAGGCACAGCGCCGCCACCTCGGCGGTGCAGAAATGGTCGCTGCGCTTGGAGCGGCGCAGGCGGTAGCGCGAGGCCTCGTCGCTGTGCAGGCTCAGCACCGGGAAGCGGTCCAGATAGGGGCTTTTGCGGAACATCTTGCGCGCCTCGGTCCAGGTGGCGTCCAGCAGCACGAACAGCGGGCGCGGGCCCTGCGGCGCAGCGGCGGGCGCAGCCGCGTCGGCCTGTGGCGCCACGGCCTGCACCACGCGCGCGGCCTGCGCGAACTCACCCGGGAACACCACGTAGGGCTGCCACTGCGGGTCGGCCAGCAGCGCCAGCAGGGCGGGATCGACCTCGGTGCGCGCCCAGCCAAACGCGTGGGTGTCGGGCACCAGGTCGGCGATCAGCCAGCCCGTGTTGCTGGGCTTGAGCGGCTCGGTGTCCGCCATCAGCAGGCACATACCCGCGCGCACCGCGGGCTGCGGGCGCAGCGCGCACTGGCAGTGGCTCAGGGGCAGGCGGCAGCCCTCGCAACGCTCGCGGCGCGAGCCGCCGCGCGCCAGGAACGGCTTGGCGCTGCGGGCCAGGCGCGCGGCGCGCAGCAGGGAAACGGCATGGGGCATGGAAGGGCGGCGTGCGCCGCAACGGGCGCGCACAAGGGTCGGCAAGCCGGCGATTGTGGGGCATGCGCGCGGCGCGGCCGCCGCTTTCATCAGGGTAAGCCCTCGCATCGCGGCGCAACTGTTTTAGCCATTGAAATTTGAAACACGGTCTTTGACCAACTACCGCACCCACGCCTAAATTTCATGACAGATCACGTTTCATCCAAAGAAACACACGCCATGCCCCCCACCCCCTCCAGCGCACGCCCCAAGGCCGTGGTGAACCACCTGCCCGGTGGCAGCACGTCCACCGTGGAGCGCGCCATGCGCGTGCTGCGGGTGATGTCCGAGGGCGGCAACGCGCGCCTGACCGACATTGCCGCTGCGGCCGAACTGGACAAGGCCACCACACTGCGTCTGCTGGAGGTGATGGTGCGCGACGGCTTCGTCGCGCGCGATGCGCAGAGCAAGCAGTTCTCGCTCGGGCCCGAACTCATGGTGCTGGGCGCGGCCGCGCTGCGGCGCTTTGACCCGCGGCCGCTGGCGCGGCCCAGCCTGCTGCGGCTGGTGGGCCAGTTCGAGGACAGCGTGGTGCTGTCCATCCCCAGCGGCGTGGAGTCGCTGTGCATCGACGTGGAGGAAGGCACCTACCCCATCCGCGCCAACTACCTGCGCGTGGGCAGCCGCCGCCCGCTGGGCGCCGGGGCCGGCAGCCTGGCACTGCTGGCCTGGATGCCCGAGGCCGAGCGCGAGGCGGCGCTGGAAATCCTCGCCAGCCAGATGAGCCGCTACCCGCGCATCACGCCCGCGCTGCTGCGCGAGCGCATCGCCGACGCGCGCGAACGCGGCCACGTGGTGCTGCTGGACGTGGTCGTTGAGCGCATGGGCGGCATCGCCGTGCCCGTACTCGACCCCGAGGGACGCCCCGTGGCGGCCCTGAGCATTGCCGCGCTGAACGACCGCATCCTCGCGCGGGAAGCCGCCATGGCCCAGGCGCTGATGCGCGAATCCACCGTATGCCAGGTGCGCTGGTCCGAGGCCGTGCGCACCAGCCGCCGCCAGGCCGGCGCAGCCTCCCCCTCAAGAACCCTCCCGGAGACCCCGCGATGACCCCACCCTCCCCCGCCTACCTGCGCGGCGCGGGCAGCACACCCTTTGGCCGCCACGAAGGGCGCGGCGCGCTCGACCTGATGGCAGGCGCCGCGCACCAGGCGCTGGCCAGCGCCGGCCTGGCACGCGCCGACATCGACGGCGTGCTGTGCGGCTACGCCACCACGCTGCAGCACCTGATGCTGTCTACGCTGTTCTGCGAGCGCTTCGCACTGGCGCCGCACTACGCGCACAGCATGCAGCTGGGCGGGGCCACGGGCGCGGCCATGCTGATGGCCGCGCGCGAGCTGGTGCGCTCGGGCCGCTGCCGCAACGTGCTGGTGGTGGCGGGGGAGAACCGCCTCACGGGCCAGTCGCGCGACAGCTCCATCCAGACCCTGGCCCAGGTGGGCGACGCCGACTACGAGGTGCCCAACGGCGCCAGCGTGCCCGCGTACTACGCGCTGATGGCCTCGGAATACATGCACCGCACGGGCGTCACCAGCGCCGACCTGGCCGAGTTCGCCGTGCTCATGCGCGCCAACGCCGCGCGCCACCCCGAGGCGCACCTGCGCACGCCCATCACCCATGCCGAGGTGCTGGCCGCCAAGCCCATCGCCGCGCCGCTGTCGCTGCTGGACTGCTGCCCCATTTCCGACGGCGCCATGGCGTTCGTCGTCTCGGCCGAGCCCGGCCCGCACGCCCCGGTGCGCCTGGCGGGCGCGGGTCAGGCACACCGCCACCAGCACCTCACCGCCATGGCCGACGTGATGCGGTGCGGCGCATCCGATGCCGCCGCCCAGGCCTTTGCCGAGGCCGGCCTGACCCCTGCGGACATCGACTACCTGGGCATCTACGACTCTTTCACGATCACGCTGGTGATGCTGCTCGAAGAGATCGGCTTCGCGCCGCGCGCCGGCGCCGCCGCACGGGCCCGCGCGGGCGACTTCGCGCCCACGGGCGCGCTGCCGCTGAACACGCACGGCGGCCTGCTGTCGTTCGGCCACTGCGGCGTGGCCGGCGGCATGGCCCACACCGTGGAGGCCTGGCGGCAGATGACGGGCCAGGCGGGCGAGCGGCAGATCCGTGCGCCGCAACGCGCCTTCATCCATGCCGACGGAGGCGTGATGTCGTCCCACGTGAGCCTCATTCTTTCAACGGAGGGCTGACCGCCATGACCTCGCTGGCAACCCCTTTCAACGACGGCCTGCGCGCGGGCGTGGTGCGCTTTCAAAGCTGCGCCGCCTGCGGCCATGCCCAGACCCTGGCGCGCTACGCGTGCCAACGCTGCGGCCACGACGGGCTGGACTGGCGCGACGCCGCCGGCACCGCCACCGTGCGCGCCACCACGGTGGTGGCGCGCGCGCCCTCGGAGGACTTCCGCGCGCTGGCGCCCTACACGCTGGCGATCGTGCAGCTCGACGAGGGCCCGCGCCTCATGGGCCACGCGGCCGCGGGCGTGCAGATCGGCGAGCGCGTGCGCGCCGAATTCTTCGAGCACCTGGGCCAGCCGCTGCTGCGCTTCGTGCCAGATGAAGCAACACCCCCCTGAGACGCTTCGCGTCCTCCCCCCGCTCTCGCATTGCTGCGCAACGCGGGCAGGGGGACGCAGCCCTCGCTGCGGGGCGGCGCGGCCGGCCCAGGCCCTTGCTCGGCTGCCCTGGTTTCGGTTGCGCCAGTTGCATCGGCCGCGCTTTTCATCCATCGACTGAAAGATCACAAGGAGACAAACCATGCCATTCACCTCTTTACACCGCCGCCGCTTCACGGGCCTGGCCTGCGCCGCGCTGTGCGCCGCCGCCACGCCCTTTGCCTGGGCCAGCGACTACCCGAACAAGCCCGTGAAGCTGGTCGTGCCCTACCCGCCCGGCGGCCCCACCGACATCGTGGCGCGCGTGGTGGCGCAAAAGCTCCAGGAGCAGATGGGCCAGCCCTTCGTGATCGACAACCGCCCCGGCGCGGGTGCCAACATCGGCGCCGAAGCCGTGGCCCGCAGCCCCGCGGACGGCTACACGCTGGTGGTGGCCACCACGGCGCATGCCATCAACCCCTCGCTGTTCAGCAAGCTCAACTACTCCATCACCAAGGACTTCGCGCCCGTTTCGCAGCTCACCAGCGGGCCGCTGGTCATCGTGACCCACCCCGCCACGCCCGCCAACAACGTGAAGGAGCTGATCGCGCTGGCCAAGGCCAAGCAGGGCGGGCTCAACTACGCGTCATCCGGCAACGGGCAGTCCACGCACCTGTCGGCCGAGCTGTTCAGCGCGTCGGCCGGCGTGAAGATGGCGCATGTGCCGTACAAGGGCAGCGCGCCCGCACTCACCGACGTGATGGGCGGCCAGGCGGACCTGATGTTCGACACCATGCTCTCGTCCATGCCGCACGTGAAGGCCGGCAAGTTGAAAGCGCTGGCCGTCACCAGCAGCCAGCGCTCGCCCAGCGCGCCGGACATCCCCACGGTGGCCGAGTCCGGCCTGCCCGGCTACGAGGCCATCGCCTGGAACGGCGTGCTGGCGCCCGCGGGCACACCCAAGGAAGTGGTGGACCGCCTGAACGCCGAGCTGAAGAAGGCGCTGGACAACCCCGAGGTGAAGCAGCGCTTCGAGGCCCAGGGCTTTGCCGCCGCCTGGAGCACGCCCACCGCCTACGCCGGCTTCCTGCAGGCCGAGGTGGACAAGTGGGGCAAGGTGGTCAAGGCCTCCGGCGCAAAGATTGACTGAGGCCCGCTGAATGGCCGCGCCGCGCGCTACACGCTCGCCCCGCTGGGCGCTGCGGGGGCGGCGCGGCCGGCTTCAGGCCCCGGCCGGGTTGCCGCCGAGCTGGCGTGTGCTGGCTGCCTGCCCCTGTCCCTGACCCTGTCCCTGTCCCTGCCATTGCATTCCACGGCCCTGCCAGCGGCGGGGCGACTGAACGCCCAACGTCTCGCAACCCATCATGTCTGACCTTCTTACCTCTGCACTCAACCCCCGCTCGGTCGCCATCGTTGGCGCCTCCGAGAACATCCACAAGATCGGCGGCCGGCCCATCCACTACATGCAGCGCCACGGCTACCGGGGCACGATCTATCCCATCAACCCGGCGCGCGAGGAAGTGCAGGGCCACAAGAGCTACGCCGGCCTGGCCGCGCTGCCCGAGGTGCCCGACCTGGCGCTTATCGCCGTGGGCGGCGACAAGACCATCGCCGCGGTGGAGGAATGTGCCGCGCGCGGCGTGAAGTCCGCCGTGGTGATCGCCTCGGGCTTTGGTGAGACGGGCCCCGCCGGGCGCGAGCTGCAGGACCACATGGTGGCCACCGCGCGCGCCGCCGGCATGCGCCTGTACGGCCCCAACACGCAGGGCCTGGCCAACTTCGGCACGGGCGCCATCGCGGGCTTTTCCACCATGTTCATCGAAGTGCCGCCCATGGATGGCCCCGTGGGCATCGTGAGCCAGAGCGGCGGCATGAGCGCCATGGCCTACGGCCTGCTGCGCGGGCGCGGCCTGGGCGTGCGCCATGTGCACGCCACGGGCAACGAGGCCGACGTGACCGCGTCCGAGATGGCCTGGGCCGTGGCGCACGACCCCGACGTGCGACTGCTGCTGCTGTACCTGGAGAACATCGCCCACCCCGAGATGCTGGCCGCCACCGCCGCCTACGCGCGCGAGCGCGACCTGCCCATCGTCGCGGTGAAGGCCGGGCGGTCAGCCAGCGGGCAGAAGGCCGCGTCGTCCCACACGGGCGCGCTGGCCAACGAGGACCGTACGGTGGACGCCTTCTTCAAACACCACGGCATCTGGCGCGTGCGCGACCCGCATGAGCAGGCACGCGCCGCGCACGCCTACCTGAAGGGCTGGCGCCCCGAGGGCCGCCGCCTGGTGGTGATCAGCAACTCCGGCGCCAGCTGCGTGATGGGCGCCGACGCCGCCGAAGACATGGGCCTGTCCCTGGCGGAGCTGAGCCCCGCCACGCAGGCCGACGTGGCCGCCAAGCTGCCGGGCTTTGCCACCGCCAGCAACCCCATCGACGTCACCGCCGCGCTGCTGTCCAACAGCGGCCTGTTCGGCGACGTGCTGCCCGCCGTGGCGCAGGATCCGGCGGCGGACCTGTTCTTCCTGAACATTCCCGTGGCCGGCGCGGGCTACGACGTGGACCGGTTCGCCCGCGACGCCGCGGCCTTCGAGGCCGCGACGGGCAAGCCCGTGGCCGTGGCCGCGTGGCAGGAGAGCGTGGCGGCGCCCTTTCGCGCGCACGGCATCGCCACCTTCCCCAACGAGGGCGAGGCCATCGCCGTGCTGGCCCAAGTGGCCGGCCACACGGAACGGATGCGCCAGCCGCGCGCCACGTGGCCCGCATTGCCCCATGTGCAGGTGCCTGCCGGCACACAGGGCTTTCTGAACGAGGTGGACAGCCTGGGCCTGCTGGCGCGCCACGGCGTGCCCACGGTGCCCATGCACCTGTGCCGTACCGCCGACCAGGCGCGCACAGCGTTTGACGCCATCGGCGCGCCCGCGGTCGTGAAGGCCTGCTCGGCCGAGGTGCCGCACAAGTCCGAGCACGGGCTGGTGGCCCTCAACGTGCAGACGCGCGAGCAGGCGGCCGAGCTGTTCGAGCGCTTCTGGGCCAAGATGGACGCCATGGGCGTGCAGCGCGACGGGGTGATCGTGGCGGCCACGCGCAAGGGCCAGCACGAGTTCATGGTGGGCGCGCGCATGGACCCGATCTTTGGCCCCGTGGTGGTGGTGGGCGACGGCGGCAAGTACGTCGAGGCGCTCAAGGACTGCGCCGTGCTGCTGCCCCCGTTCTCCGAGGCCGACGTGCAGGCCGCGCTGCGCACGCTGCGCATCGCCCCGCTGCTGGATGGCGTGCGCGGCGAGCCGCCGCTGGACGTGGCCGCCCTGTCGCGCGTCGCCGTGGCGGTGGGCCGGGTGATCGCGGGTGCCGGCGGCGCCATTGCATCGCTGGACTTGAACCCGGTGATGGTGGGCGCCGCAGGCCAGGGTGCCGTGGTGGTGGATGCGCTGGTGGAAGTATCAAAAGCATAGCTGCTTGCGCTTGCTACATAAGCGCTAGAGCCGCTTTTGACCATGAACCGGCGCGCTGGCCGGGGCGCGGCGCACGCCCACCCTGGTGCGTGCGCTTGTGCCGCGCCGGGCCGGATGCGTGAGGGCTCGCCGCGCCACGCGTGTGCCCTAAGCGGCGTGAGCCTCGGGCGGTTTAGCCCCGCGCCGGGATGCCCCGCGCCGGGATGCCCCGCGCCGGGTCAGCCCCGTGCCGGAATCTCCAGCCCCCGCTGCACGGCGGGGCGTGCCACGAAGGCCGCCAGCACGCGCTGCACCTGCGGGAAGGCGTCAAAGCCCACCAGATCGCCCGCGCCGTAGAAGCCCACCAGGTTGCGCACCCAGGGGAACACGGCGATGTCGGCGATGGTGTAGTCGCTGCCCATGATCCAGTCGCGGCCCGTCAGGCGCTGCTCCAGCACGCCCAGCAGGCGCTTGGACTCGGCCACGTAGCGGCCCAGCGGGCGCTTGTCCTCGTAGTCCTTGCCCGCGAACTTGTGGAAGAACCCGAGCTGCCCAAACATCGGCCCCACCCCGCCCATCTGCCACATCAGCCACTGCAGCGTCTCGTAGCGCGCGGCGGCGTCCTGCGGCAGAAAGCGCCCGGTCTTCTCGGCCAGGTAGACCAGGATGGCGCCGGACTCGAACAGCGCCAGCGGCTGGCCGCCGGGGCCATGCGGGTCGAGGATGGCGGGGATCTTGTTGTTGGGGTTGAGCGCGAGGAACTCGGGCGAGAGCTGGTCGTTGGTCTCGAAGCTCACCAGGTGCGGCTCGTACGGCAGCCCCGTCTCTTCCAGCAGGATCGACACCTTCACGCCGTTGGGCGTGGGCAGCGAATACAGCTGCAGCCGGTCGGGGTGCGCGGCGGGCCATTTGGCCGTGATGGGGTGGGTCCATGCCATGGGCAACTCCTTTTTCAATCCTTGACGAGGCCGCAGTCCACCACCAGGTTCTGCCCCGTCACGGCGCGGCCCCACGGCGAGAGGAAGAACAGCACCGCGTCGGCAAACTCGGCCGGCGTGGTCACGCGGCGCAGAGGGGTCATGCTGGCGATCAGGTCGAACACCGCCTCGGGCGTGGCGCTGCTGGCGTCGGTGGTGCGCAGCAGCCCGCCCGACACCATGTTCACCGTGATCCCATCCGGCCCCAGGTCGTGCGCCGCCGTGCGCGTGAGCGACAGCAGCGCCGCCTTGGCCGCCGTGTAGTCGTGGTACGGCACCACCGGGTTCTGGAACAGGTTGGTGCCCACGTTCACGACGCGCCCGAAGCCCTGCGCGCGCATGGCGGGCAGCGCGGCCTGCATGGTGTTGAGCGCGCCCTTGACCGCGCCCTCGATCTGCTGGCTGAAGCGCTCCCAGGTGATCTCGCCCAGCTTGGGGCGCGCATCGCCGTCGAACGAGAACTGCGCCAGCGCGTTGTTCACCACGGCGCTGATGGGGGCGCCCGTGCGCTCGCGCGCGGTGGCAAACAGGCGCTGCACGGCGGCGGCGTCGGTCACGTCCGCCTGCAGCGCGATGGCGCGCGGGCCCAGCTCATCGGCCAGCGCCTTGGCGGCCGCCGCGCTGCGGTGGTAGTTGATGACCACCCCCGCGCCCTCGCGCGCCAGCGCGCGCGTGATGGCCTGGCCCAGCCCCCGGGCACCGCCCGTGACCAGCACCCATTGTTCAGACAGTTGCATGCGTGAACGCTCCGGGGATCAGGCGGCCTTGGGCGGGCGGTGCAGCACGCACAGCTTGTTGCCGGCCGGGTCGCGCAGATAGGCCAGGTACAGCCGCCCGCCCGGCGCATGCTCGCGCCAGCCCGGCGGGTCTTCACACGTCACGCCGCCGCTGGACACGCCTGCCGCGTGCGCCGCATCCACCTGCTCGGGCGACTCGGCCGCAAAGCCCGTCGTGGCGCCGTTACCAAAGCAGGCCGGCTCGCCGTTGATGGGCGCGGAGATGGCAAAGGTGTTGCCCGCGTGGCGCCAGAAGGTGCGGCCCTTGGGGTCGGTAAAGCCAGGCTTGCAACCCAGGGCGCCCAGGAAGGCGTCGTAGAACTGCTTGGATTGGTCGGGGTTGCTGGCTCCCAGCATGACGTGGCTGAACATGGGGGGTGGGTCTCCTTGGTGAAATGCTTGGTGGGCACCTGGAGGACAGGCGCGCGGCACATGCGCCGCGGGCACAGATAGTAGCGGGCGAAGCGCTGGGCCGCAGGAAAGCGACAAGGAGGTATCAACGACCAGTCCCTGCTTGTGCAGCCGATGATCGTGGGACGAGTCGTATGCCTAACCCTAACGACTGAGTTCAGCGGCTGTCGAAGGCAGTCCGCTGCAATGACGGGTTAGCCACCACCGTGTTATGCGGCTGCCTTCGCAATAGCAGAACCTTCAACCTTGAAACCGGCGTGATTAAGGCGTTCGGCCAAGCGCGGAACGGTTTCTTTAACGTGATCGTTAAAGCCGATGTAGAGAATGCCGTCGGCATCAGAGGGCACTTCAAGGTGCCCCTTTTTCAAGATTGCCACGTTTGGGCGACCAAGGGCTGAGATGAGCATGCCCATTTCAAGTACTACGTTTTGCCGCGCACGCGGCTCTACCTTTGATTCGCCATCTCGCTTTGAGTAACCCATGTCGTCGGGAGTCATTAAGACAATGCCGAACTTCGCTGCGTCTGTAGTTCCACCGATATGGCTTTCAAGAGCTTCAATGATGGTCATTCCGCCGCCACCTGTGTTTGCCAATACATAGGGGTCTAGGCCAAGCTTGTGGAGTACAAGTTCGAGTTGCTCTCGCGCGACAGTATCGTGCCCATGCACCAGAAATACTTTGCTCTTGGGTTTTGCTGCGGCCACCGGAGCTGGCGCCGCTTGAGGCTCCGACATGGCTTCGGACCCAAGCATTTGCATCAGCTTCGCCTTGGGTGCCGCAGTACCTTGAAAGGTGACGCGGCCTGTTGCTGTGAACCAATTGAGAATGCCGCCGTCTTTGCTTTTGAATTGTTTGCCATTTGCAATGTCCGACCACTGGCCAATACAACCCGCAGCCGCGACAGTGCCTTGCAGTTCCTCGAACGTTCCCTTGAACTCCTGCATGCTGACTCCCGAATTGAGGTGATCTTGATTGTGGCGCTATCGGCCAAGGTAAGCCGCCCGCCGTAGGCGGGTCGGCTTGAACGCCGGGTTAGACCCGAAGGCCAAAAGGGAGCGCCCAGACTTGGACGAGGGCGCTACCCACGAAAAAGCGCTGGGCCACAAAAGCGGCGCAGCGCTACAATAATGATAGCTGGTGGCGCTTGCTGCGCAGGCGCTGGAGGCCAAAAAGGCTTGAAAACCCCTTGGCCAAGGCAGAGCGCTGGAATAGGTGGCTGCGCGCATGAAGCGGGTGATGGGACTAACGCTTGAGTTCAGCGGGCGCCGAAGGCGATCCGCTGGAATGACGAGTTAGACCTTGATGTGTTCATGGATATCATTGATGAACAGACCCAAGATTTTTCCTTTGGTGAGCCCCTTGTTTTGATGACCAAGGTCTCGGCGAATAGCCAATAAGAGGTTTTCGATTTCGAAGATGACGGCAACACCAGAGTCACCGCTATTAATGCTGCGATTTCTAAATTTGAACCAGGCATCGATTACGTCATCCGATCCCCAAACAACGAGATTCTCCGTAAATTCAGCCATCTTCTGGACCATTTCCTGTTCGGTCACCGGGTCAACTCCTAGCTTCTGCGCAAACGCAATACGAAAGATGAACCTGACCATCTCTTCGTAGAACGGGACCTTCTTTTCGCGATGCTCTTTATCGACGTTCGCACGAAACTCAAGTCGTTTGGCGACCAAGACAGAAATTACGGAAACCATCACGGTGGCTGCCGCTGCTATCACCCCTGCGCCAACGGTCGGATTGACCTGAGAGAACGCACTCCAGAGAAGTTGGAGCAGCTTGAACGCAGCCCACAAGGTGAGGCCCGTAATCACAAGGCTAAGGGTGACTTGCGTGACGCGTCTTGCGGCAATTGGCATAGCGGTGCTTGAAGATCTAACGTTTGACATGAGAGGCGCTGGCCGGCTTGCCGGACAGCGTCCTCTCGATGGAAGGGTTAGGCGCTTCGGCGAACCAGGACTTCATTCGGCATCGTCCTTTCTTGCAAGCCTGGCAAACGGTGTCGCCATGGCAGCGAGCTCGAAGAAATGCATATCCATGGGAGCGGGTTTGCCTGAGCCTTGCCAATCCGCTATGGCCTCCAAGAGATCCATGACTACGCCATTTTCTTTAGCGGCCTCCACAAGCCGATTAATGGTTCGCGCATCGTCATCGGAAAGCAATGGATTCGTCATTCGTGCCTCCTAGCACTGATAACGGTCTTTGATGTAGTCGTTGTAGTAGGAGCCCTTCGACGCGGCCCGCAGCAGACCTTCAAAAATGTGCCGAGGAACTCCACAGAAGTCATACGTATGGCCTTGCTGAAAGGTGATCTTCATCAGACCAAGCTTCTCGTCGTACCCGACAGCGGATATGGCTGTTGAACTCACCGCGATCATCTCCATGAGACTCTCCTCTAAAAGCGGCTAACGCCTAAGGTAAGCCGCCCGCCGCAGGCGGGTCGGCTTGAACGCCAGGTTAGACCCGAAGGCCAAAAGGGAGCGCCCAACCTTGAAGACGGGCGCAGCCCACGAAAAAGCGCTGGGCCACGAAAGCGGCGCAGCGCTGCAAGAATGATAGCTGGTGGCGCTTGCTGCAAAAGCGCTGGAGGCCAAAAAGGCAGATAAGCCTTTTGAACAGGGCCGAGCGCTGGAACAAGTGACTGCGCGCATAGAGCGGGTGATGGGACTAACGAATAAGGTAAGCCGACCGCCGGAGGCGGGTCGGCTTGAGTGATGGGTTAGGCCTCTTTGACTTTTGCTTCATGAACTTTTCTTATGTGTTTTTTGAGGTTTTTCGCGTTGACTGGTGCATTGCATATTTCGCAATTAATTAAATCTTCGGTGTTTATTGGCTTGAATTGATATTTATTTTCTAAATTCTCAAGTATCTTTTCCAATGCTTGAATGATGTAGAGTCTATTTGCGCCGAAGGCGTAATGGCCGGTTCTCATTCTTTGAATAGACATGGATGGATCGGAGCGCCAACATTTATCTTTTTTGAGATCTTTTTCTAAGAATATTATTGGATATCTGAACTCTCTACCCTCTCCAAGCCATTCACCTCCAGCACCCCAGTTTTGTATGTTCCCGTTGTAGCATCGGTTGCCGATGATGGACTCCATCTCGGAGAGAATTTTCTTCTTTAACTTCTCATCCATGCGAATAAACCTCTTGAAACCTAACGAAAAAGCTAAGCCGACCGCCGCAGGCGGGTCGGCTTGAGCGCCGGGTTAGAGGTTTTTGTCCACATAGGCATCAGTTGCCTTAACTAGGTCTTTTATAAAACGAATAACCTTTTCTAGGTCATCACGTTTTACTAGATGCGCAACAGGTGATCCATTATTTATCGGCTTGGAGCGGTGTACTGCATCTCCACGCTTTCCTATCCAACTATTCAAAGTTGTCCTGGCTTTTTCTGGCTCATAGTTGGCCCATGTCCAGCCTTCGGTTACATCAAAACCTAAATATTCTTGAAATATGCGCTTTGTTTTATCTGAAGTCGGGTTGTGAAATTGCTTCAAATCTGAGTGCAATTTTTTTAGGACAAAATCACCGATGTAACTACCGGAGACCACGCCAAGTTTCTTATTCATTTCTTCCAAAAGACGATCTTCCACGTATGTCTCCCAAGCTGTTAAGGCCATAACAAGTCCAGCACGTTTAAGTACTTCAGCATTTGGAGGCGGTGGTTTGGTGTTAATGGCATCAAAATGAGCGAGAAGTTCTTCAGCATCTTTGATGCCGTATTCAAAACCCTGGTAGGCACGGGACATAATATTTCTAACTAGGATTAGACACTCGTACGAACGCAGTCAAAGGCGTGCCAAACATATGCGGGGCGCATACAGCAACGCATATTTCTGAGCGTTGTAGAAATTTAGACCGCCTAAAATTTAGCCGATGCACACGCACTGCGTTCCACCCTTTTATTCCGTGATGCTGAAACGTTGAATTAAGCGCGAGGCACTACCACGAATTCCGTGAAGGTCTGCTCGGGGCCTATGGGCATGCCCTACCAGTCGGCAGTCGTCTTCTCCAATTTTCGCTAGCCGCTCGGCCAGCCTGCGTTCACCCGACTGCATGCGCCCGGCGCATGAGCCAAGTGCGGGTATCAACGTCGCCATTCCTCCCCGCCCGTCCCATTTGTTTCGGATTGAAACCTTATAGTCGGCGAAGCTGATTCCAAACTGACGAAACCCCCAAGCCTGCGGCATCCGGCTGCATGGGGGCACGGTGCGCGGCTTAAGACGAAAACAGCCTCTAGCGCTTATGCAGCAAGCGCTAATAGCTATTTATTCAGGAGCAATTTGAATACAGGGCGTCAAATGCCCGACAGACATGGCGCTGCACCCAACGCAGCAGGGGAGCACGACACCCCGGCGCCGCGGCAATGCCCGCTCAGCGCGCCGGCAGGGACGTGACCGCCCCGTCCACCGTCTGCTCGCGGCTGCCCCGTGGGCATGGCTGGTCGGTGTAGATCACGCGGCCATCGGGTTGCTGGCATTTGCGCGGCGGCGCCAGGGGCGCCGACGCGGCACCGGCCGCGCCCTGTGCGGCGGGGGCGGGCCGGCCGGCCTTGTCCGGCGGCAGGGTGTCGGGGCCGGGGCGGGTGATCTTGCGCCACATCTGCGCGGCCCAGGGGGCGGCGTGGGGCGTCCACTGGTCGGCCGTCCACCACGCGGCGGCGGCGCCGGCAATGACGGCGGCGGCCAGGCCGCCCCAGAAGATGCGCTCGCCGCGGCTCAGCATGGCGTCAGGCCAGGTGCTGGCCCAGGATGCCGGCCAGCTCGAACATGCCGATGCGGTCCTTGCCGAAGACGGCGCGCAGCTTGTCGTCCGCGACGATGGTGCGCTTGTCCTGCGGGTCCTGCAGGTTGTGGGCCTTGATGTAGTCCCACATCTTCTTGACGGCCTCGGGGCGCGCCACGGGTTCAGTGCCAATCACGGCGGCCAGTTGGGCGCTGGGCGCCTTGCCAGCGGCGGTGCTGGCCTTGCGCGGGGTCTTGGCGGCCGTGGTTTTGGCGGCGGCCTTCTTGGCGGCGGCCTTGGTGGCGGGTTTAGAGGCTTTTGCGGCTCCAGCGCCCGTCCCACGTGCGCTGGCAGCTCCTGTTTTTGCAGCAGCCGTCTTGCGCGGCGGGTATTTGGATTCGCGCTGCTCGAACTCGAAGTTGACCTTGCCCGCCTCTTTGTCCCAGGCCAGGAAGGCCTTGAACGCGCGGCGCGTGCGCATGCTGACGAACTTGTCCAGCAGGTCGGTCTTGCCGGTGGCCAGCAGCTTTTGCATCTGCGCGCGCTCCACGGGCTGCTGCAGGATGACCTTGCCGCTCTTGAAGGTGCACGACGGCGTGGGCTGCTGGGCGGTGGGCACGGATTTGCTGCACACGTAGTTGCTGCCGTGTTCGTACACGGGGGCGCCGCAGCTGGGGCAGGCACCTAAGCTTTCCTGGCCGGTAAAGTCCACGATCTCGCCCGATTCCTCGGCGTTCTTGTCGTCGCCAAAGTCGAATTCGAGCTTGTAGTTGCCCGCCTCTTCATCGCGGGCGATGGTGACTTCGGCCACAAAGGGCCAGCCGGCCTTGGAGCGGAAGCCCTCCAGCGGGCCGATGCGGCGGTCGCGCAATAGCTGCTCGGCCTCGGCGGTTTCAAACGTGCGGCCCGCGGGCGACTTGGTGAACGAGAAGCCGCAGCCCTCGCCGTTGCCGCCCGCGCCAGCACCTGAAGCGTCGTCCGACCGGCCGACGCAGGCGTAGCGGCGGTAGTTCTCCTTCACCACGCCGCCGCAGTTGGGGCACGGCGTGGACAGCGTGGCGTAGTCGCCGGGAATGGTGTCGCGGTCGTATTCCTTGGCCTTCTTGACCAGCTTTTCGGTCATGGCCTGGATCTGCTGCATGAAGGCTTCGCGGCTCAGCTGGCCCTTTTCCATTTGCGCGAGTTTGAATTCCCACTCGCCCGTCAGGTCGGCGCGGCACAGCTCCTGCACATCCAGGCCGCGCAGCAGCGTCATGAGCTGGAAGGCCTTGGCGGTGGGGATCAGCTCGCGGCCTTCGCGCAGCATGTATTTCTCGGTCAGCAGGCCTTCGATGATGGCCGCGCGCGTGGCCGGCGTGCCCAGGCCTTTCTCCTGCATGGCTTCGCGCAGCTCTTCGTCGTCGATCTGCTTGCCGGCGCTTTCCATGGCGCCCAGCAGCGTGGCTTCGGAGTAGCGCGCGGGCGGCTTGGTTTTCAGGCCCTTGGCCTCGGCGAACTCGGTGTGGGTCATCTCGCCGGGCTTGACGGGCACCAGCGGCTGGCCCTTGTCGCCGGCCTTGCCGTCTTCGACCTCGTTGGCGGCCTCCTTGCCGTAGATGGCCAGCCAGCCGGGCTTGACCAGCACCTTGCCCTCGGTCTTGAACGAGTGGCCCACCACCTGGCTGATGCGCGTGGTGACCTGGTATTCGGCACTGGGGAAAAACACCGCCATGAAGCGGCGCACCACCAGGTCGTAGAGCTTTTGCTCGGCCTCGGACAGGCCGCTGGGGGCCTGCGTGGTGGGGATGATGGCAAAGTGGTCGCTCACCTTGCTGTTGTCGAAGATACGCTTGGACGGGCGCACGTAGCCGTCGTCCAGCGCCTGCTGCGCGAACGGCGCCAGGTGGCGCATGCCGCTGCCGGCCAGCATGCCGAAGGTCTGCCTGGCCACGGGCAGGTAGTCCTCGGGCAGCGCGCGCGAGTCGGTACGCGGGTAGGTCAGCGCCTTGTGGCGTTCGTACAGGCTTTGCGCCAGGGCCAGCGTGGTCTTGGCGGAGAAGCCGAACTTGCCGTTGGCCTCGCGCTGCAGGCTGGTCAGGTCGAACAGCAGCGGCGATGCCTGGGTGGTGGGCTTGCTTTCCTCGGTGACGGTGGCGGCCTTGCCGCGCACGGCGTCGGCGATGTCCTTGGCCTGGTGGTGCGACCAGACGCGGTCGGCGCGGGCCTCGGGGTCGTCGCTCTTCTTCCACTTGGGGTCGAACCACTTGCCCAGGTATTCGCCGGCCTCGGCATGAAAGCCCGCGTGGATTTCCCAGTAGTCGCGGCTGACGAACTTGCGGATTTTTTCCTCGCGCTCCACCACCAGCGACAGCGTGGGCGTCTGCACGCGGCCCACGGTGGTCAAAAAGAACCCGCCGTCGCGCGAGTTGAAGGCCGTCATGGCGCGCGTGCCGTTGATGCCCACCAGCCAGTCGGCCTCGGAGCGGCTGCGCGCGGCGCTGGCCAGGCCCTGCATCTGCTGGTCGCTGCGCAGGTTCTCGAAGCCGTCGCGGATGGCCTGGGGCGTCATGCTCTGCAGCCACAGGCGCTTCACGGGCTTGCCCAGCCCGCCCTTGGCGCCGCCGGCGTACTGCTCGATCAGGCGGAAGATCAGCTCGCCCTCGCGGCCCGCGTCACAGGCGTTGACCAGTTCGGTCACGTCCTTGCGCCTGGCCTGCTTGACCACCGCGTTCAGGCGGCTCTTGGTCTTGTCCACGGGCTTCAGGTCGAAATACGGCGGGATCACCGGCAGATGGGCAAAGCTCCACTTGCCGCGCTTGACGTCGAATTCCTCGGGCGCCTGGATCTCCACCAGGTGGCCCACGGCGCTGGTGACCACGTAGCGCTCATTCTCGAAATGGTCCTCGTGCTTCTCGAACTTGCCGGCAACCGGCGTGAGGGCGCGCACGATGTCCTGCGCCACCGAGGGCTTTTCTGCAATTACCAGTGTTTTGGTCATTTTGTGGGTCTCTTACGCCATACCGCGCCCTGCTGGCGCTTCTACAATCCGCCTCACACGCGCGCACGCGCACGCATGTGTGCACACATTCAAAGTAACAGAGTTTCCCCATGCCCCGCACCGCTTCCACCGCCGCCCCCACGCCCGCCGCCGGTCGGCGCATCCAGACCCGGCGCTCGGGCGTGCATGGCAAGGGTGTGTTCGCCGTGCAGGACATTGCCGAGGGCGAGGTCCTCGTCGAATACACGGGCGAGGTCATCAGCTGGCAGGAAGCCCAGGACCGCCACCCGCACGACCCCGCGCAGCCCAACCACACCTTCTACTTCCACGTGGATGAAGACCGTGTGATCGACGCAAAGTTCGGCGGCAATTCCTCGCGCTGGATCAACCACAGCTGCGACCCCAACTGCTTTGCCGACGAGCAGGGCGGCCGCATCTTCATCACCGCGCTGCGCAACATCCGCGCGGGCGAGGAACTGAACTACGACTACGGCCTGATCATCGAAGAGCGCTACACGCCCAAGCTGAAGGCCGAATACCCCTGCTGGTGCGGCAGCAAGAATTGCCGCGGCACGCTGCTGGCGCCCAAGCGCGGCTGGGCGCCGCCGGGCCTGGCGCCCCAACCTCCCACCGAAAAAGCCGGGAAGGCCCCAAAGACCCGCAAGGCCGAGGAAGCCAAGGGCAGCGGCAAAGCCGGCAAGCCCGCCAAATCCGCGAAACCCCGCCAGGGCCGCAGGAGCGCCCAGCGGTGAGCCCCGCCGCCACCCCCGTGCGCTGGCCGGCCGAGGCCCTGTGGGAGGCGATTGCGCCGCTGCTGCCCGGCTTCACCGTGGAGGTCTTGCCCAGCATCGACTCCACCAACAGCGAGCTCATGCGCCGCGCGCGCGACGGCCGGCTGGAGCCCACGCTGCTGGTGACGGAGGAGCAGACCGCCGGCCGCGGCCGCCTGGGGCGCGACTGGCACAGCGCCGCCACCTACCGCGACACCGGCGTGGTGCCCGCGCTCACGTTTTCGCTGGGCCTGCCGCTGGCGCCGCACGACTGGTCGGGCCTGTCGCTGGCCGTGGGCGTGAGCGTGGCGCAGGCGCTGCAGCCCGTCCTGCCCCCCGAAGGCAGCGGGCACCCGCGCGTCCTGCTCAAGTGGCCCAACGACCTGTGGCTCCAGGATGGGCGCAAGCTCGGCGGCATCCTGGTGGAGACGGCCACGCTGACCGCGCCCGGCGCGGCCGTGCCGCCGCTGGTGGCGGGCCAGAGCCGCTACGTGGTGGTGGGCATCGGGCTGAACGTGTTGCCCGTGCTGGCCGACGGGCTGCGCACGCCTCCCGCGTGCCTGCGCGAGGTGGACACCACGCTCACCGCGGCCAGCGCGCTGCAGCGCATCGCGCCGCCGCTGGTGCATGCGCTGCTGGGTTTTGCCGAGCATGGCTTCGCCCCCTTCCAGGCGCGCTTTGCGCAGCGCGACCTGCTGGCCGGGCGCGCCGTCACGCTGAGCGACGGCACGCAGGGCACGGCCCACGGCGTGACCGAGGACGGCACCCTGCTGGTGCACACCGCGCGCGGCATGCAGCCCGTCACCAGCGCCGAGATCAGCGTGCGCCCGCAATGACCGCCACGCCGCGTTCCCCGCGCTTTTTGCGCGCCCCCCGCACCTTGAAGGACTGAGCCATGCTGCGCCTTGCCGTCGTGCTTCTGCTGCTGGCCAACGCCGGCTACTACGCCTGGTCGCAGGGGCTGCTGCGCGGCTGGGGCCTGGCGCCGGTGGATGAGTCCGAGCCGCAGCGCATGGAGCAGCAGATCGCTCCGCAGAACCTGCGCCTGCTGCCTCAGGGCAGCAAGGGGGCCGCGTCATCCGCGGCACCGGCGGGCCCGGCGTCTTCCGCGCCGGCCTCCACACCCGCAGCCAGCGGGGCGGCGGCGTCCCCCGCAACCGCCGCCGCGCCCGCGGAGCCCCCGGCCTGCCTGCAGGCGGGCGTGTTCGACGCGCGCCAGGCCGACGCGCTGCGCCAGGCGGCGGCCGTCTTGCCCGAGGGCAGCTGGACCCTGGAGCCCACGCCGATCACGGGCCGCTGGATGGTGTACATGGGGCGCTTTCCCGACGAAGAGGCGGTGGCCAAGAAGCGCGCCGAGTTGCGCACGCTCAAGATCCCCTACGACCGGCCCGGCGCGGCACTGGAGCCGGGGCTGTCGCTGGGACGCTTTTCCACCGAGGAGGCCGCGCAGCGCGGCATGGCCCTGCTGGCCAACCAGGGCGTGCGCACCGCGCGCGTGGTGGTGGAACGCGCCGAAGCACCGGGCTTCACGCTGCGCTTGCCCGCGGTGAGCGAGTCGCTGCGCCTGCGTCTGGATGCGCTGCAGCCGGCGCTGGCCGGCAAGACGCTGCGCCCCTGCGCCTGATCCCTGGCACGCCGCCGGCGCGGTTTGCCTACCGCGGTGGCCTGCGCGGCATGGCGCGCGGCAGCCTTGATGGATGGCGGCCTTCGCACCGGCAGCGCCGCTGCCGGCCCGCCGTCAGCCGTCAGCCCGCGTCCAAGCGGATCTGCGCAAAGCGGCTCACGCGCCGCATCTTGTCCACTTCCTTCTGAATCTGGGCCCCGAATTCCGCGGGCAGCGAGCCCGAGGGGAACAGCCCGTGGTCGGCCAGCGCCTTGCGCACGGCGGGCTCCTCCAGCGCCTGTGCGACGGCATTGCGGCGCGCGCGGACCACGACGGCGGGCGTGCCGGCGGGTGCCACCAGACCGAACCACGACGGATCGTTGTTGGTGAACAGGCTCAGCTCGGCATAGGTAGGCACCTTGGGCAGCACGGCCAGGCGCTGGTTCCACGACACGGCCAGCGCGCGCAGCTTGCCCGCCTGGATATGGGGCAGCGACGACGCCACCTGGTCGCAGTACACCTGCACCTTGCCCTCCAGCAGGTCGGGCACGGCGGGCGCCGCGCCACGGAAGGGCACGTGCTTCATGGACGTGCCGGTGGTGCTTTGCAGCAACTCGGCCCACATGTGGCCGATGGTGCCCGCACCGGGCGTGGCATAGGTGATCTTGCCCGGCTGGCTCTTGAGCAGCTTGATGAACTGCTCGAAGTTTTGCGCCGGCACGCTGGGGTGCACCACCAGCACGCCCGGAGCCTTGACGATCTCGGTCACCGCCGCAAAGTCCTTGATCGCGTCGTAGGGCAGCTTCTTGTACACGGCGGGGTTCACGCCGTGCGTGGAGAGCGTGGCCACGCCCAGCGTCATCCCGTCGGCCGCAGCCTTGGCCACCGCCTGCATGCCGGTGGCGCCGCCCGCGCCGGGCAGGTTGTCCACCTTCACGGGCATGCCGAGGATGCGCGACAGCGGCGCGGCCAGCACACGCGCGGTGATGTCGGTGGCGCCGCCCTGCGGGAAGGGGACCACCAGCCGCAGGGTGCTGCTGGAGGCCTGGGCGCTCGCCAGGCCGGGGATGGCGCCAGCGGCCGCCAGTGTCAGGATGTCTCTACGCTGCATGCAATGCTCCCTCAAGGTTGGTCTTTGGTAACAAACCATTCTGGTAACCCCGCGGGCCGCTGACCAATGAGCATTGCGACACATCTCATTTCAATGCGGAATGCACTGCCGGCGCACACCGCGGCGGCGCCCGGTGGCCGTAGGGAAGAAATCCCGCATTCACCCTTGCCTGGTAAGCGCCAGCAGCTATGTTTTTTATCGCCACGCCTGCACAAGCGCGTGGAATGACAAAGGCCCGTCCATGGGAACGGGCCTTGCGTTGGGAACCTCGGTACAGCCGACTGCGGCCCCTTCGCTGCCGAGGCCGCCGCCTGAATGCCGCCGCCAGCGGTCAGCCGCGCGGGTCGGTCGCCAGCAGAGACTCCACCAGCGCGCGCAGGTCGGCGCGCAGCCGGTCGAACCCTGCCGGCAGGATGTCCAGCGTCTGCTCATCCATGTAGAGCTTGCGGTTGATCTCCACCTGGATGCTGTGGCGATGCTGCGCCGGGTTGCCGTAGCGGCGCACCAGTTCCACACCCTTGTAGGGATGGTTGTAGTCCACGCTGTAGCCGCGTTCGCGCAGGAACGCGCAGATCTGCTGCGACAGCGCCGGGCTGGCGGTGGCCCCGTCGCGGTCGCCCACCACGAAGTCGGCATGGTGCAGGCCCGGGTAGAGCGTGGCGTGGCTGGCGGCCACGGCGGGCATGGAGTGGCAGTTGAGGTGGATGCTGTAGCCATGGCGCGCGTGGGCGGCGTCGATCTCGGCCGCCACCGCCGCGTGGTAGGGCCGCCAGCAGCGATCGATGCGTGCACGCACCTCGTCCACGCCCAGCGGGCGGTCGTAGATGGGCTCGCCCTCGTCGGTGAACTTCCAGATCAGCCCCTTGCCCAGGCGCACCTTCTGCAGCACCACGGGGTCGGTGGTGACCGGGTCGGGCCAGGGCGCGTCCAGCAGGGTGGCGTCCAGTTCGGTAGTGTCGCGGTTGGCGTCCAGGTAGATGCGCGGGAAATGCGCCTCCACCCAGCCCACGCCCAGCCCGGGCGCGAAGGCGTAGAGCTTTTCGACGTGGGTGTCCTCCGCACGGCGCAGCACGGGCAGGTCCAGCGCAGCGCGGAAGTCGGCGGGGTAGACGGTGCCGCTGTGCGGCGAATCCAGCACCAGGGGCGTGCGCCCCGCGATGCGGGAGACCATGCGTGCGGGTGACGCAGCGGGCGGCGCCGCAGGGGCGCCGGCTGCGCCGGGCTCGGCCTGCAGGTACTGGCTGTGGATCAGTTTCAGCACTGCTTGCATAGGCACACTCCGTGGAAATCAATCCAGTTTGATCTTGGCATAGGCTGCCACCTGTTTCATCTTGTCAATTTCACGCGCGATCTGCGCGGAGAACTCGGCGGGCGTGGTGCCCGACGCATACAGCCCCTGGGCCGCCAGGCGATCGCGCACCGCCGGCTCCTTGAGGGCCTGGGCCACGGCCTGTTGCACGCGCTGCACCTGGGCCGCGGGAGTGGATTTGGGCGCCACCAGGCCGAACCACGACGCATCGTTGGCCTGCTTGTAGCCCAGCTCGGCATAGGTGGGCACGTCGGGCAGCACGGCCAGGCGTTCGTGCCAGGACACGGCCAAGGCCTTGAGCTTGCCGGCCTTCACGTGCGGCAGCGACGAGGCCACCTGGTCGAAGTACACCGGCACCTGGCCGCCCAGCACGTCGTTGGTGGCCGGACCCGCACCGCGGTAGGGGATGTGCACCATGCTGGTGCCCGTGGCGCTCTTGAACAGCTCACCCCACATGTGGCCGATGGTGCCGTTGCCCGGCGTCGCGTATTCCACCTTGCCGGGATGGGCCTTCAGGTGCTTCACGAGGTCGGCGAAGTCCTTGACGGGCAGCACCTTGGGGTTGACCACGATGATGCCGGGCGCCTTGACGATCTCGGTCACGCCGACGAAGTCCTTGATGGGGTCGTAGGGCAGCTTGCCCAGCACGGCCGGGTTCACGCCGTGGGTGGACAGCGTGGCCACGCCGAAGGTCAGCCCGTCGGTGGCGCGCGCCACCTCGGCCATGCCGATGGAGCCGCCCGCACCGGCCTTGTTCTCGATCACCACCGGCTGGCCCAGCAGGCGCTGCAGGGGTTCCTGCAGCGAGCGGCCGGCAATGTCGGTAGCGCCGCCCGGCGGGAAGGGCACGACGATGCGCAGGGGACGGCTGTTGTCCTGGGCGAAGGTCATTCCAGAAACTACAGAGGTAACCGCCAGCGCGGCAATCAGTTTGCGACGTTGCATGGACTCACTCCTTTGATGGTGCATGAAAGATAAACGAAGGGGTGCGGTCGGAAAAGCAATAGCTGTGCCTGTTATCATTCCATTGTGGAATGTTTTGATCGGCAAACCCCATGATCCTGCGCCGCCTTCACCCGCCGCTGCACCTGCTGCGGGCGTTCTGTACCGTGGCCCGCTTCGGGGGCATCTCGCGCGCGGCCGAGGCACTGCACCTCACCCAGAGCGCGGTGAGCAAGCAGGTGCAGGAGCTGGAGCGCTGGGTGGGCGTTCCGCTGTTCGAGCGCAGCCGCAAGCGCCTGTCGCTCACACCCGCCGGTGAGCGCTACGAAAAGGCCGTGAGCGCCCTGCTCACCCGCCTGGAGGCGGCCACGCTGGAGCTGATCACCAGCGGTGACGAGGGCGGCGCGCTGCACCTGTCGGTGCTGCCCACGCTGGCCGCCAAGTGGCTGATTCCGCGCCTGCCGCAGCTGCGTGCGCAGCACCCGCAGATCACGCTGCACTTCGTGCCCTACGTGCACGGCTACGACTTTGCCGACCCCGAGCTGGACTGCTCCATCCTGTTCGGCGACGGGCATTGGCCGGGCGCACGCGCGCACTACCTGACGGGCAACGACGTGGCCCTGATCGGCCCGCGCGCCGGGCTGGCCGGCGCGCCGCCCCTGCACAGCCCGCAGGACGTGGCACGCCACACGCTGCTGCGCCACGTGAGCGTGCCCGGTGCCTGGCAGCACTGGGCCGAGGCGCACGGCGTGAACGGCCTGAACCCGCTGGCCGGCCCACAGTTCGACCAGTTCCAGACCATCATCCGTGCGGTGTCGGTGGGCATGGGCCTGGCCCTGGTGCCGCGCTGCCTGGTGCAGGACGAGATTGCCGCCGGCACCGTCACCGAGCCGCTGCCCGGCGGCGGCTACACGAGCGACCTGGGCTACTGGCTGTGCTACCCCGAGTCGCGTGCGCAGCTGGCCACGCTGGTGCGCTTTCGCGACTGGCTGCTGGCGCTGGCGGACCCCGCGGCGGGCACGGCCGCACCGGCTGCTTGAATCCACCTCAAAATGCCCTCCAGCGCTTGCCCATCAAGCGCGAGCAGCTATTTAATCGATAGCATCGGACAGCGGCAGCGCTATGGCCCCGATTCGCGTGCCGCGAACCGCACGCTGAAGCGCGCGCCGGGCATGGCCGCGCCGGGGCGCACGTCTTCCAGTTCCACCTCGGCGCCGTGCTGGCGCGCGATCTCGCGCACGATGGGCAGGCCCAGGCCGGAGCCGTCGGCGTCCGTCCCCAGCGCGCGGTAGAAGGGCTGGAAGACCAGTTCGCGCTCAGCCTCGGGCACGCCGGGCCCCGAGTCCTCCACCTGCAGCAGCAGCACATGGCTGAACGGGTCGGGCAGCACGCGCGCGGTGATCACGCCGGGCTGCTGCGCGCTGGATGGGGTGTAGTTGATGGCGTTGTCCACCAGGTTGCGCACCAGTTCCTTCAGCAGCGTGGGGTTGCCGTCCATCCACACGCCATTGGTGCCGGGCTCGACGCCGTCGTAGCCCAGGTCGATGTGCTTGTCCATGGCGCGCGGCACGCTGTCGCGCACCACCTCGATCACCAGCCGCGCCAGGTCCAGCGGCTGGCGCTGCACCACGGCGCTGCCGCCCTCGGCCCGCGCCAGCGCCAGCAACTGGTTGACGGTGTGCGTGGCGCGGATGGACGAACGCCCGATCTGCTTGAGCGACTGCTTGAGCTCCTCGGTGCTGGTGCCCTCGCGCTGCGCCAGGTCGGCCTGCATGCGCAGCCCGGCCAGGGGGGTCTTGAGCTGGTGCGCGGCGTCGGCCAGGAAGCGCTTTTGCGTGGCCATGGATTCCGACAGGCGGCGCAGCAGGTCGTTCACCGAATCCACCAGCGGCGCCACTTCCATCGGCACGGCCTTGTGGTCCAGCGGCGAGAGGTCGTCGGGCTTGCGCGCGCGAATGCGCTCCTCCAGCTGGTGCAGCGGCTTGATGCCGCGCGCCAGCGCCAGCCAGACTAGCAGCACCGCCAGCGGCAGGATGACGAACTGCGGCAGCATCACGCCCTTGATGATCTCGGTGGCCAGCACGCTGCGCTTGGCGCGTGTCTCGGCCACCTGCACCAGCGCGGCGGGCGCGTCGGGCAGCGGCACGCGCACCCAGATGTAGGCCACGCGGATGTCGATGCCGCGCAGCTCGGCGTCGCGCAGCCGCACCTCGCCGGAGAACGCCTGCTCCTCGGGCGGCGGGCGCGGCAGGTCGCGCTCGCCCGACAGGTAGTCGCCCGTGGGCGAGAGCACCTGGTAATAGACGATGTCGGACTCGTCGGCGCGCAGGATCTCGCTGGCGGGCTGGGGCAGGTTGAACAGCACCTTGCCGTCGTGCACCGTGACGAGCTGCGCCAACGCATGGGCGTTGTACTCCAGCGCGCGGTCGAAGGGCTTGTTGGCCAGGCCCTGGGCCACCAGCCAGGTCAGCGCCAGGCTCACCGGCCACAGCAGCAGCAGCGGCGTGAGCATCCAGTCCAGGATTTCGCCGAAGAGGGAGCGCTGCTCGCGCTGGAAGATTTTCAAGGTGGTGGGCGTTTCTGGCCGCTAGCGCTTATGCACCAAGCGCAAACAGCTATCAATAACAGAGCATCCACGGGTGCCGTCAGCCCGGGATCTTTTCCAGGCAGTAGCCCAGGCCGCGCACGGTGGCGATGCGGATCGGCCCGCGCTCGATCTTCTTGCGCAGGCGGTGGATGTAGACCTCGATGGCGTTGTTGCTCACCTCCTCGCCCCACTCGCACAGGCGCTCCACCAGCTGCTCCTTGCTCACCAGGCGGCCGGCGCGCTGCAGCAGCACCTCCAGCAGGCCCAGCTCGCGCGCGGACAGCTCCACCATCTTGCCGTCGATGGTGGCCACGCGGCCCGCCTGGTCGTACACCAGGGGCCCGTGGCGGATGGCGCTGCTGGTGCCACCCATGCCGCGGCGCGTGAGCGCACGCACGCGCGCCTCCAGCTCCGACAGCGCGAACGGCTTGGCCATGTAGTCGTCGGCGCCCAGGTCCAGGCCCTTCACGCGCTCGTCCACGCTGTCGGCCGCCGTGAGGATCAGCACCGGCAGCGCCGAGCCGCGCCCGCGCAGGCGCTTGAGCACCTCCAGGCCGTGCATCTTGGGCAGGCCCAGGTCGAGGATCAGCAGGTCGAACTCGTTGTTGGTCAGGAGCGCGGTATCGACCTCGGTGCCGCTGGCCACATGGTCCACCACGGCGCCCGAGCCGCGCAGCGTGCGCAGCAGCCCGTCGGCAAGCACCTGGTCGTCTTCGGCGATGAGGATGCGCATGGGGTGTCTCTCCTGGTTGTCGTGCGCCGGCCTGCGCTCTGCCTGAATTTTAGGCCGCCGTGCCCTCGCCGCCGGCGTAGGCCTCCAGGCCCAGCGCGACCACCGTGGCCACGTCCTGCCCCACCTCGGCGCGGAACTCGCCCTCGGCCTGCGCCACCGCCGCGCGAAACGCCTGCAGCCACGCCAGTCCCGTGGGCGTGAAGCGCACCAGGCGCGCACGCGCATCGCGCGGATCGGGCTCGCGCGTGACCAGGCCCCAGGCCGCGCACTGCTCCACCAGCGCGGCCATGGACTGCTTGGCCATGCCCGCGCGCTCGGCCAGGTCGGTGAGGCGGTCCCCCTGCAGCGACAGATGCCGCGTGATGTGGATGTGCGCGGCGCTCACCTGGTCGCGCGCCGCGAGGTTGGACAGCGCCAGCGGCACCTGCACGTCGCGCGCCATGAGCTGCAGCACGCGCGCATCGAAGCGCCGCATGGCATGGCCCAGCAGGCGGCCCAGGTGGGTCTGGCGCCAGCGGTCGTCGAGGCTGGGGGGAGCGGTCATCCGCACATTGTCAGCCAAACTGACCAAAAATTGATTGGATAACGCATCAACCGCCCATAAACTACTGTTCAAGCATCCAGCCTGTCATTGGAAACAGTTTCCAGGCAGGCACACGATTTCACCGTGACCCCGACCCGAAGGAGCATTCCATGGACGCCACCGTCAAAGGCAACGCAACCGCCGTCAACAGCGAAAAGGCCAAGGCCCTGCAAGCCGCCCTCGCGCAGATCGAAAAGCAGTTCGGCAAGGGCACCATCATGCGCCTGGGCGAGGGCGAGGCCATTGAGGACATCCAGGTGGTCTCCACCGGCTCGCTGGGCCTGGACATCGCCCTGGGCGTGGGCGGCCTGCCGCGCGGCCGCGTGATCGAGATCTACGGGCCGGAAAGCTCGGGCAAGACCACGCTCACGCTGCAGGTCATCGCCGAGATGCAGAAGCAAGGCGGCCAGTGCGCTTTCGTGGATGCCGAGCATGCGCTGGATGTGCAGTACGCCAGCAAGCTCGGCGTTCAGCTCACCGACCTGCTCATCAGCCAGCCGGACACGGGCGAGCAGGCGCTGGAGATCGTGGACAGCCTGGTGCGCTCGGGCGCCGTGGACCTGATCGTGGTGGACTCGGTCGCCGCCCTCACGCCCAAGGCCGAAATCGAGGGCGAGATGGGCGACGCCCTGCCCGGCCTGCAGGCACGCCTGATGAGCCAGGCACTGCGCAAGCTCACCGCCACCATCAAGAAGACCAACTGCATGGTCATCTTCATCAACCAGATCCGCATGAAGATCGGCGTGATGTTCGGCAGCCCCGAGACCACCACCGGCGGCAATGCGCTGAAGTTCTACGCCTCGGTACGCCTGGACATCCGCCGCACCGGCACCATCAAGAAGGGCGACGAGGCGATCGGCAACGAGACCAAGGTGAAGGTGGTGAAGAACAAGGTCTCGCCCCCGTTCAAGACGGCCGAATTCGACATCCTGTTCGGCGAGGGCATCTCGCGCGAGGGCGAGATCATCGACATGGGCGTGAACGCGCGCATCCTGGAAAAGAGTGGCGCCTGGTATGCCTACAACGGCGAAAAGATCGGCCAGGGCCGCGACAACGCCCGCGAGTTCCTGCGCGAGAACCCTGGCCTGGCCGTGGAGATCGAGAACAAGGTGCGCGAAAGCCTGGGCATCGCACTGCTGCCCACGGGCCACGCGAGCCCGGCGGCCGATCTGCCCGAAGACAAGCCTGCGCGCGGCAAGAAGGCCGACAAGACGGGCGAGATCGAGGCGTAACCACGCACCGGGGTTTTTGAACGAAATCTGCCTCCAGCGCTTGACCATCAAGCGCTGGAAGCTCTTTTTTCAATAGCATTCATGGGATTCACCGCCCTCTCCCTCAAGGGCCGTGCGCTGCGCCTGCTTGCCCAGCGCGAGCATTCGCGCAGCGAACTGCAGGCCAAGCTGGCGCGCCACGTGCAGGAGGGCGACGATCTGCCGGCGCTGCTGGACGAGCTGCAGGCGCGCGACTTCATCAATGCAGAGCGCGTGGCCGAGTCCGTGGTGCACCGCCGCGCGGAGCGCTTCGGCACCCAGCGCGTGCTGCAGGAGCTGCGGCGCAAGGGGCTGGACGAGGATTTGGTGCGCAGCACCGCCGCCCAGCTGGCGGGCACCGAACTGCAGCGCGCCCGGGCCGTGTGGCGCCAGCGCTTTGGCGACCAGCCCGCCGACACGCCGCAGGAGCGTGCGCGCCAGATGCGCTTTCTGGCCACGCGTGGCTTCGCCGCCGACGTGGTGCGCCGCGTGGTGCGGGGTGGTGATGAATGGGAATAGAACGGGGCTTGGCGCGCTTCTGTCCAGCGTCAAAGCTATTTCATCCATAGCAGCTGTCGACGCGCAGTCCGCCACCGGTCGCACCCCGCAACGCCGCGCCGTCGTGCAATGCCAGGCCGCGCAATACGCGCGATGGCTTCAGCGCCGCCACGGACATGCCAGAGGCTTGAGGCCCGCGGCGCGGCTGTGCGCAGCCGGCCCCCGTTGTGCGCGTTGGGCCGCGGCGCGACCGCTCAACCCAGCAGGCGCTCCGGGTTGGCGTCCAGCTTGGTGAGCGCATCGCGCGTGGCGCGCAGCGTGAGGCTCTCCTCCTCCTGCGCCACCAGCAGACCCGCCTGCAGGTAGGCCCCCAGCCGGCGCAGCTGGATGAGGTAGCTGCCGCCATCGCGCGTGGCGAACAGGTGCAGTTGCTTGCGCTGGCTGTGCCAGGCGTATTGCACCTGGGTGGACGCGCCGTTGTGGTCCAGCGTGAACCAGGTGCCCAGCGGCAGCTGCTGCGCCCAGGCCACCATGTCGTCCTGCACAGGCGCGCCATTGTCGGCGATGACGTGGATGGACGAGGCGTCGATGCCCAGCAGCAACTCGATGTTGTCCGCACTCAGCGGCATGTCGCCCAGCGCCTCGTCGCCGATGTAGTCCTCCAGGTTCGCCAGGCGTTTGGCCATGGCATCGATGTGCGCCTGCGGGATCGAGGCCGTCTTGGAGAGGAAAGCGTCGGCCAGCGTGTCGGTGATTCCCTTGATCTGTGCGTCCTGCTCGGGCCCCGCCACGCCGATCAGCGCCAGCCCCTGGCGCAGGCTCTGCAGCAGCGCCGGCAGGTTCTGGATGACCAGCGCACGGTCGGCGCGGTTGGGCTTGGCGCCCGCCGCCCACACCAGGTCGGCCGCGGCGCGCTTGAAGGCCGCGGTACTGGCATGCTGGGCCCCGTCGCGCACGGCCGACATCGCCAGCACCTCGGCCCATGTCTTGAACAAGAACTCGCGGATCTCGTCGCGCACCGGCATGTCCTTGAGCAGCGCGCGCAGCTCGATGGTGTACTGGATCGCCAGCGTCTCGCGCTGCTCCACCTGCTGGGCCACGCTGACGATACGCGAGGTACCCTGCTTCTCGGTGAGGAATTTGGCGAGGAATTTCTCGAACTCGTCATGCACCAGCTGGAACACGCGCTGGCCGGTCTCGGGGTACTGCTCGATCACCTGCACGATGCGGCGGATCTCGGCCTCCAGCGCGCTGCCGTTGATGGAGCTGGCGTCAAAGCCCAGCACGCAGGCGCCCATGCGGTCGATGAGCTGGCGCGCGGGGTGCGTGAGGTTGCTGAAGAACTCGGGCTCGGCCAGCGCCACGCGCAGCACCGGCACCTGCAGGCGTGCAAACCAAACGCGCACCGAGGGCGGGATGCGGTCTTCACTCAGGATGCTCTGGAACATCAGCGCCACCACCTCGATGATGGCCTTCTCGCTGGCGGTGCTGGCCTTCTTCTTGAACTCCACGGACCGCTCGCGCACGGCGCTCGCCACGCGGACCACGGCCTGTGGGCTGTAGTCCTCAACCAGCGTGGCCACGTCGCTGTAGTAGCTGTCGGCCGAGACGCGGTGCGCCGCCAGCGCATGGGCCAGCGCCGCGGACGCGGGGGGTGCCTTGACCATGTCGTAGCCCGTAGTGGGCTGCGTGAGCAAGCGCCGCAGCTGCACCATCACGCCCTGGGCGCGCTGGCGCGCGCGCACCAGCGGGCTGCCCATGCCGGCCATCGCCGGCTGCCCGCGCATGCCGGGGGGCGGAGGCATGAAGGCCGACGCCGCCTGGCGCGTGGGGGCAAATTCCGTGGGCCGCCCCAGCGCGGCGCGCGACTGCTGCAATGCCTGCGAGGCCAGCCCCACGGGACCGGACGCGGGCGGCGGCTCGGCGGGGCTGCCGGTGTTGGGGCCGGCGGCCGCGCGGCGCACGCGGGCGCGCAGGTCGTCCTGCGCCACGACGCCCTGTTCGTCGTACAGCTTCACAAGGGCCTGGTACTGCGCCAGCGCCAGCGCCGCCAGTTCGCGCTGCAGCGGGTCGATCACCATCTGCAAATGGTCGCGCTGCAGGCCCACCTCCAACCACTGCTCGACCAGATGCAGGCACAGGGTTTCGGGGCGCAGGATATCGGTGCCGGCCAGCTCACGGCCTTCCAGATGCTGTGTGCGCTGCCGCGCGGAATCGAAAGGAGCGGCCACATGCTCGGTGAGGGTCAGCGCCATCCGCGAGGCGATGATCTTGTTCTCCAGCACGTCGTCGCCCAGCAGTTCAAGCCCATCGAACGCCTTGGACGCGTTGAGGGTGCCGCGCCCCGTGACGGGCGGGGGCGCCAGGCTTTCACGCCAGGCCCGGCCCAGGTGTTCCACCCAGGTCTTGCGGTGGGCCTGATGGCCCATCCAGGCATCGCGCCGCAACTGCATGTCGCGCTGCGTGGCGGTCTGCCCCATCAACTCGGTCAGGAAATCATGGACTGTTTTGTCCAGCGCCGGCAAGCCGGCGCACAGCCCCTCCACGAAACGCTGGCGGGCCAGGTGGGCCAGCCGTCGGTGGGCAGTGGAAGTGGGCGAAAAATCCATAGGGCTCCGATATTAGCCCCAGCCGCTGTCGCGCCCCGGCCTTTGCATCGGCACGCGGACAAGGCGGCTGCGCACGCGCATCGTCAGACCACGGCGCCGGAGTTCGGGTCGGCCGGGTCGCCTTCCTTGCGGGTCGGCGCCTTGACCAGGTCTTCGCGCTTGACGCCCAGCCACATGGCGATGGCCGCGGCAACGAACACCGACGAGTAGATGCCGAACAGGATGCCGATGGTCAGCGCCAGTGCGAAGTAGTGCAGGCTGGGGCCCCCGAAGAAGAACATGGACAGCACCATGGCCTCGGTGGAGGCATGGGTGATGATGGTGCGGCTCATGGTGGAGGTGATGGCGTGGTCGATCACCTCATGCGTGTTGAGCTTGCGGAACTTGCGGAAGGCCTCGCGGATACGGTCGAAGATCACCACCGACTCGTTCACCGAATAGCCCAGCACGGCCAGCACGCCGGCCAGCACCGACAGCGAGAACTCCCATTGGAAGAACGCAAAGAAGCCCAGAATGATGACCACGTCGTGCAGGTTGGCGATCACCGCTGCCACGCCGAACTTCCACTCGAAGCGGAAGGCCAGGTAGATCACGATGCCCAGCACCACCATGCCTAGCGCCATGAGGCCGCCGTGCACCAGTTCTTCGCCCACCTGCGGGCCCACGAACTCGGTGCGCCGCAGCGTGACCTCAGGGTCCTGCGCCTTCAGCGCGCTCAGCACCTGCTCGCTTTGCTGGGCCGAGGTGACGCCCTTTTGCACGGGCAGGCGGACCATCACGTCGCGCGAGGTGCCGAAGTTCTGCACCACCACGTCGGCATAGCCCAGGCCCGCGACGGTGTCGCGCACCTTGCCGATGTCGGCTGTCTGCGTGTAGGCCACCTCCATGACGGTGCCACCCGTGAACTCCACCGACAGGTGCAGGCCCCGCGTGACCAGGAAGAACACCGCCAGCGCGAAAGTGATGAAAGACACCGCGTTGAGCACCAACGCGTACTTCATGAACGGGATGTCTTTTTTGATGCGGAAAAACTCCATGGTTTTCCCCTTTCTTAGTTGCTGTTGCCGCGGGCAGCCACCGAGCGGTGCTCATCGCCCTCGGGCTTCCACACCTGGCCGATGGACACGCTCTTGAGCTTCTTCTTGCGGCCATACCAGAGGTTGACCAGGCCACGCGAGAAGAACACCGCCGAGAACATGCTGGTCAGGATGCCGATGCAGTGCACCACGGCAAAGCCGCGCACCGGCCCCGTGCCGAAGGCCAGCAGCGCCAGGCCCGCAATCAGCGTGGTGACGTTGGAGTCCAGGATGGTGGCCCAGGCGCGCTCGTAGCCCGTGGCGATCGCCGCCTGCGGGGCCACGCCAGCGCGCAGCTCCTCGCGGATGCGCTCGTTGATCAGCACGTTGGAGTCGATGGCCACGCCCAGCGCCAGGGCCATGGCGGCGATGCCGGGCAGGGTCAGCGTGGCCTGCAGCATCGACAGGATGGCGATCAGCAGCAGCACGTTCACGCCCAGCGCGATCGTGGAGAACACGCCGAACAGCATGTAGTACACGCACATGAAGGCCGCGATGGCCACCATGCCCCAGACCACCGACTGGATACCCCGGTCGATGTTGTCGGCACCTAGGCTCGGGCCGATGGTGTATTCCTCGATGATCTCCATGGGCGCGGCCAGCGAGCCGGCGCGCAGCAGCAGTGCGGTGTCGTTGGCCTCGGCCGTGGTCATGCGGCCGGAGATCTGCACGCGACCACCGCCAATCTCGCTGCGGATCACGGGTGCGGTCACCACCTCGCCCTTGCCCTTTTCGAACAGCACGATGGCCATGCGCTTGCCCACGTTCTCGCGCGTGATGTCCTTGAAGATGCGCGAGCCCTTGGCGTCCAGCGTGAGGTTCACGGTGGGCTCCTGGGTCTGGCCGTCGAATCCTGGCTGCGCGTCGGTGAGGTTCTCGCCGGTCAGCACGACCTGCTTCTTCACGATCACGGCCTGGCCGTTGCGGTCCAGGTATTTCTCGGCACCGAACGGCACGGGGCCCGTACCCATTTCGGCGGCGCGCGCCTCGGTGCCCTCGTCCACCATGCGCACTTCCAGCGTGGCGGTGCGGCCCAGGATGTCCTTGGCCTTGGCCGTGTCCTGCACGCCGGGCAGCTGCACCACGATGCGGTCCATGCCCTGCTGTTGGATCACGGGCTCGGCCACGCCCAGTTCGTTGATGCGGTTGTGCAGCGTGACCATGTTCTGCTTCAAGGCCTGCTCTTGCACCTTGCGCAGTGCCTCGGGCTTGATGGTGGCGCGCAGGCGCATACCGTCGCCGTCGGCGCTGCTCACGACCGCCAAATCCTGGAACTGGTCGGCGATCAGGTTGCGTGCCGCCGTGAGCGTGGCCTCGTCGCGCACGCGGATGTCCACGGCCTGCCCTTCGCGGCCGATGCCGCCGTGCCGGATGTTCTTCTCGCGCAGCGCGCTGCGCAGGTCGCCTGCGTACGACTCGATCTTCTTCGTGATCGCCGCCTGCATGTCCACCTGCAGCATGAAGTGCACGCCGCCGCGCAGGTCCAGGCCGAGGTACATGGGCCGTGCATGCAGCGCGGTGAGCCAGTCGGGCGAGCGCGACACGAGGTTCAGCGCCACGATGTAGGAAGGATCGCTCGGGTCGGGGATCAGGGCCTTCTCGATCGCGTCCTTGGCCTTGAGCTGGTTGTCCGGTGTGTCAAAGCGCGCGCGCACCGAGTTGCCGTCGAACACGATGGAGTCCGAGGCCACGTTGGCGGCTTTCAACGCGTCCTCGACGCGCTGCTGGACCGCGGCGTCGACCTTCAGCGTGGCCTTGGCCGACGACACCTGCACCGCGGGCGCCTCGCCAAAGAAGTTGGGCAGGGTATACAGGGCCCCAATGAGCAACACGATCACCAGGATCGCGTACTTCCAGACCGGATAACGGTTCATGATCGCGCTCTTCAATCCATGCGGGGCAGCGGCCGCGGGATGCGGCGCAGCACTGCCCTCATAACAAGGCCCGTAGGCCTACAGCTGGGACGGTTTACTTGACCGTGCCCTTGGGCAGCACCTGGGCCACGGCGCTGCGCTGCACCTGCACCTGCACGCCAGGCGCAATCTCCAGTTGCAGGTAGCCTTCGCTCAGGCCCGCCACCTTGCCCAGCAAGCCGCCAGCCGTGGCCACTTCATCGCCCTTGGCCAGCGCGTCGATCATGGCGCGGTGCTCCTTCTGGCGCTTCATCTGGGGACGGATCATGATGAAGTACAGCACCACGAACATCAGCACCAGCGGCAGCATGCTGGTGAGCGATCCCATCAGGCCGGCCTCGGCGGCTGCGGCGGGGGCGGTCTGTGCAAAGGCAGAAGAAATCAACACGGGAAGGACTCCACTGGTAGTAATAAGTGCAAAGGGGCTCCGCCGGGAGGCGCCAGGGCCTGCGGGCGGTGAGCCAGCCATTGTATGCGGGGGGCTGCCGGCCAGGGCTGCGCGCACCGGCGGCCGGCGGGCTGCGGGCGCCCTCTGGGATTCAGTATCAAAACACCTTGCAACGCCCGTCCAGCGAGCGTCAGCAGCTATCACATATATAGCATAAAGCCCCGGACCAGGGGCGGTTAATGCATCGGATGCGACGCGCCCATCGTCGGCCTGGGCCTACGCCGGCGCCTGGCAGGGCTTCGTAGCATGCCTGTGTGCCGCCCGCGGCGGCCGGCGCCGCGCCGCGGCCCCTTCCCTCCCACCCCCCGTATCAAGAAAGGAAACGCTTTCCATGGATTTCGCATCGGTATCCGCCTGGCTGGAGACAGAGTGGTTCTGGGGCATGTCCGCTGCCGAAGTATTGGCGGCGGCGGCCACGGCCATGGGCATCTACCTGGCGCTCACGCTGCTGCTGCGCTGGGCCGTCGCCCATGCCGACCGCAAATCCGGCGGCGGCGATGCCGGCGCGGCAAGCCTGCTGGCGCAGGTGCTCGCCGGAACCAGCCGTCTGCTCATCCTGCTGGCAGCACTGCTGGTGGGCACCGGCATGCTGGACCTGCCCGGGCGTTGGCATGACCGTGTGAGTCAGCTCTGGTTCCTGGCCGTGGCGGTGCAGCTGGGGCTGTGGGGCACGCGCGCCATCAGTCTGGGGGTCGAGCGCTACCGGCGCCACCATGGCGCCGCGGGCACGGGGCAGATCAGCGCCTCGGCCACGCTCATGTCCTGGGGGCTGCGCACGCTGGTGTGGGCCACGGTGCTGCTGGCCATCCTCTCGAACCTGGGGGTGAACATCACCGCCTTCGTGGCCAGCCTGGGCGTGGGCGGCATTGCGGTGGCGCTGGCGGTGCAAAGCGTGCTGGGCGATCTGTTCGCCTCCATGGCGATCGCGGTGGACAAGCCCTTCGAGGTCGGCGACTTCATCGTCGTGGGTCCCATCGCAGGCACCGTGCAGCAGGTGGGCGTAAAGACCACGCGCATCCGCGCCCTGAGCGGGGAACAGGTGGTGATGAGCAACACCGAGTTGCTCAAGCAGACCATCAACAACTATCGCCACATGCGCGAGCGCCGCATCGTGTTTGGCTTTGGCGTGGCGCAGGACACCTCGCCCGCGCAGGCGCAGGCCCTGGCGCAAGCGGTGCGCGACATCATCGAGGCCGAACCGCAGCTGCGCTTCGACCGCGCGCACTTCAAGGGCTTTGGCGCCAGCTCGCTCGACTACGAAGTGGTCTACATCGTCAAAGACCCGGGCTACAACCTCTACATGGACCTGCAGCAGCGCATCAACCTGGCGTTGCTGGGCCGGCTGCAGGCGCTGGGCATGCGGCTGGCGGTGCCGGTCAGCCGCGTGCAGCTGGCCGACCCGCCGGCCGGGCAGGAAGGCCCGTCCAGTGTGGCCGGCATGCCCATTCCTCAGAACGCGTGAACGACCGCGTTGCCCTCGGGCGGGGGCATGCGGCGACGGGCGGGGTCAGAAGGAATAGGCGGGGAAGGAATAGGCGGGCATGACAGGCCCGCCCACCGTCTCAGGCCACTTGGCGGGGCGCACCCGCGTGTGGGGCACGCCAGCGGTCCATGAGCGCGAACCACTTCTTGCGCGCGGCCTGCAGGTGGCGCTCCTTCACATGGCCGTAGCCGCGGATGTCCTCAGGGATACGCGCGATCTCCACCGCCAGCGCCAGGCGCTCGGCCGTCAGGCCCTTCAGCAGTTCCTCGATGCAGGCGCGGTATTCGCGGATCAGCGCGCGCTCGGTCTTGCGTTCCTCGGTCCGACCGAAGACATCGAGCGCCGTGCCGCGCAGTCCCTTCATGCGAGCCAGCACGCCGAAGGCCTTGCGCACCCAGGGCCCGTAGCTTTGCTTGACCAGCTCGCCCTTGTCGTTGTGCTTGGCCAGCAGCGGGGGCGCCAGGTGGTGCACCAGCTTGTAGTCGCCTTCGTACATCGCGGCGATCTTGTCGGTGAACGCCTTGTCGGTGTGCAGCCGTGCCACTTCGTACTCGTCCTTGTAGGCCATCAGCTTGAACAGGTAGCGCGCCACCGCCTCAGTGAGGCGCGTGCCCTGGCCCAGTGAATCCTCGGCCGCGCGCACCTTGTCCACGAAGGCCTGGTACTCGGCCGCATAGGCGGCGTTCTGGTAGCCCGTGAGGAAGTCCACACGCTTGGCGACCATCTCGGCCAAGCCGGGCTTCTTCACGAACTGGATCACCTGCGCGGCCTGGAACAGCGCCTGCACCTCGGCCAGGTTGTGCGCGCAGCGGCGTCCCCATTCGAAGGCGGCCTTGTTGTTCTCCACCTGCACGCCGTTGAGCTCCATGGCGCGCATGAGCGCGGCGTGGGACAGCGGCACGCGGCCCTTTTGCCACGCATAGCCCAGCATCAGCGGGTTGGTGTAGATGCTGTCACCCAGCAACTGGCTGGCCACCTGCTCGGCGTCGAACACACCCAGCAACTCGGCGCCCACGGCCTGTGCGATGGCGGCCTCGCAGCCGTCGGCCGGGAACTGCCAATTGGGGTTGTGCACAAAGGCCGCGGCCGGCGTGCCGTGGCTGTTGAGGGCCACGAATGTGCGCCCCGGCTGCATGGCGGCCAGCGTGGCCTTGTTCGCGGCAACGATGGGGTCGCAGCCGATCACCAGGTCCGCCTTGGCCGTGTCCACCTTGGTGGTGTGGATGGCCTCGGGGCGGTTGGCGATCTGCACATGGCTCCAGGTGGAGCCACCCTTTTGCGCCAGGCCCGCCGCGTCCTGCGTGATGACGCCCTTGCCCTCCAGGTGCGCGGCCATGCCCAGCAGGGACCCGATGGTGATCACGCCCGTGCCGCCCACGCCAGCCACGACGATGCCCCACGCGGCTTCGGCCGCCGGCAGCACCGGCTCGGGGATGGGCGCCATCGTGGACAGGTCGCCCTTCTTCTCCTTCTTGGGTTTCTTGAGCTGGCCGCCCTCGACGGTGACGAAGCTCGGGCAGAAGCCCTTCACGCAGGAATAGTCCTTGTTGCAGGTGCTCTGGTTGATGCGGCGCTTGCGGCCGAACTCGGTCTCCACCGGCTCCACCGACAGGCAGTTGGACTGCACCGAGCAATCGCCGCAGCCCTCGCACACCAGCTCGTTGATGACCACGGTCTTGGCGGGTGTGGCCAGCAGGCCGCGCTTCCTGCGGCGGCGCTTCTCGGTCGCGCAGGTCTGGTCATAGATGATGGCCGTGCAGCCTGCGATCTCGCGAAACTCACGCTGGATGCGGTCCAGCTCGTCGCGGTGGAAGACCTCAATGCCCGGCGGCAGGTCGTTGAGCAGCTCGGGGTGGCCGGCGCGCGCGGCGTTGGCCGGGTGCGTGCGGCCGTGGTACTTCTCGGGCTCGTCCGTCACCACCACCAGCCGGACCACGCCCTCGGCGCGCAGGCTGTGGGCGATCTGCGCCACCGAATGCCCCTCGGGGCGCTCGCCCACCTGCTGGCCGCCGGTCATGGCCACGGCGTCGTTGTAGAGGATCTTGTAGGTGATGTTCGCGCCCGAGGCGATGCTCTGGCGAATCGCCAGCAGGCCGCTGTGGAAGTAGGTGCCGTCGCCCAGGTTGGCGAACACGTGCTTGTCCTTGGTGAACGGCGCCTGGCCCACCCAGGTCACGCCCTCGCCGCCCATCTGCGTGAAGGTGCTCGTGGCGCGGTCGGGCATCCAGTTGGCCATGTAGTGGCAACCAATGCCGGCCACGGCGCGCGAGCCCTCGGGCACGCGGGTGCTGGTGTTGTGCGGGCAGCCGCTGCAGAACCACGGCATGCGCTCGCCGGTGTCGGTCTTCACCTCCAGCAGGCCGCACTCGCGCGCCTCCACCACGGAGATGCGCGCGTCCATGCGCGCCACGATGTCCTCGGGCACGCCCAGCTTCTTCAGGCGTTTGGCGATCGCCTTGGCGATGATGGCCGGCGTCAGGTCGGCCTTGGGCCGCAGCAGCCAGTTCTGGCTGGGATTGGGCATGCTCCATTCGCCGCCGGAGTTGTCACCCTCGATCTCGTCGAACTTGCCCAGCACGTTGGGACGCACGTCGGCGCGCCAGTTGTAGAGCTCTTCCTTGATCTGGTATTCGATGACCTGGCGTTTTTCCTCCACCACCAGGATCTCCTGCAGCCCTTGGGCGAAGTCGCGCGTGATGGTGGCTTCGAGCGGCCACACCACGTTGACCTTGTGCACGCGGATGCCCAGCTGACGGCAGGTGTCGTCGTCCAGGCCCAGGTCCACCAGTGCCTGGCGCGTGTCGTTGTACGCCTTGCCGCTGGCGATGATGCCGAAGCGGTCCTGCGGGCCCTGGATCACGTTGTAGTTGAGCTTGTTGGCGCGGATGTACGCCAGTGCCGCGTACCACTTGTAGTCCATGAGGCGCGCCTCCTGCTCCAGCGGCGCATCGGGCCAGCGGATGTGCAGGCCGCCGGGCGGCATGGTGAAGTCCTCGGGCATGACGATCTTCACGCGGTCGGGGTCCACAGAGATGCTGCTGGACGACTCCACCACCTCCTGGATGGTCTTGAGTCCGGACCACAGGCCCGAGAAGCGGCTCAGGGCAAAGGCGTGCAGCCCCATGTCCAGAATGTCCTGCACGCTGCTGGGGAAGAACACCGGCAGGCCGCAGGCCTTGAAGATGTGGTCGCTCTGGTGTGCCGCCGTGCTGCTCTTGCTGATGTGGTCGTCGCCCGCCACGGCGATCACGCCGCCATGCCGGGCCGTGCCGGCCATGTTGGCATGCTTGAACACGTCGGAGCAACGGTCCACGCCCGGGCCCTTGCCGTACCAGATGCCAAACACGCCGTCGTACTTCTTGGACTGGGGGTAGATGTCCAGTTGCTGCGTGCCCCAGACGGCGGTGGCGGCCAGCTCCTCGTTCACGCCGGGCTGGAAGACCACGTGGTGCTCCGCCAGGTGCTTGCGGGCGCCCCACAGGGCCTGGTCGTAGCCGCCCAGGGGCGAGCCACGGTAGCCGCTCACGAAGCCCGCGGTATTCAGGCCCACGGCGGCATCGCGCTGGCGCTGCAGCATGGGCAGGCGCACGAGGGCCTGCACCCCACTCATGAAAGCGCGGCCGTGGCCCAGCGTGTATTTGTCCTCAAGGGTGACCGTCTCCAGCGCGCGGCGGACGTGTTCGGGCAGCGGGGCATTCATGTCTTGTCTCCGTGGGTTCTGTGATCCGCCGCCTCTGTTGGGCGCGGCGTGCGGGACGGTGCCGTGTGGGCGCCACCCGATCTGCGCAGTGTATGCGCGAGACACCGATATGTGTTTGCTTTGTTTGCCGCGTTTACCCTGATGCGCGAAAGCTTCTTTCTTAAAACAATCCAAAAATGGAAACCTTGGACAAATACGACATCGCCATCCTGCGCGAGCTGCAGGCCGAGGCGCGCCTGACCAACGCCGAGCTGGCGCAACGCGTAGGCCTGTCCGCTGCACCGTGCTGGCGGCGCGTACGCGCCCTGGAGGAAGCGGGCTACATCCGCGGCTATCACGCGGAAATCGACCGCCACAAGATCGGCCTGGGCGTGCTGGCGTTCGTGCGCCTGGACGCCGAGCGCAACACCGGCGACCTGACGCTGGCCATGGAGCAGGCCATTGCCCAGATCCCCGAAGTGGTCTCATGCCACTACATCAGCGGCACCGGTACCTTCGAGCTGCAGGTGGTGGCGCGCGACCTGGACAGCTTCTCGCAGTTCGCACGCACCGTGCTGCTGAACCTGCCCAACGTGAAGGACATGCACACCAGCTTCTCGCTGGGCGAGGTCAAGGCAGGCGGCGCGCTGCCGTTGGCGCACCTGGGCCCGGTGCGGCCCGTGGTGCGTGGCGCCGCAGCGTAGGACCACTCCTAATTCGGTAGCTTGCACCGCTTTCCCCATAAGGGTTTGACCGCATTTTCATTGCAACTGGCGCCCGGGCGCCACGATCCCAGCAACCCGCTGAAGCCGCCCGCGCATCGGGGCGGCTTCGTTCCAGCGAGGTCAGACTCCAGCGCGTTCAGGGAACATGACGCCAACGGCCATCGCGCCTGGCGGTCCTTCTCCTGGTGTCAGGCAGATGGCACACTCGCATTTTTTAGGCACCGCTGGCTGCATGAGCAGTCACACTTAAGCGACGAGCCTCTCGCCCTTTCACCTTCCCATGCAAGACCGCCTGAAATGGACGCAGTCCGCGCTGGTACGAATCCTTCGCCCCGCGGTCAGGCTGGCGTTGGCGATGGGACTGAAGCACGCCCAACTCGAAGAAATCCTGAGGGACCTGCTGCTGGAGGAGGCGCGCCATCTCTGGCGCAGCCAAGGCATTCCCGACCCCAACCTGAGCCAGATCTCGGTCACCACCGGTCTCAATCGCAAGGACGTGACCGCCAGAGTGCGCCAAGTACGCGACCCTTTGCCTGCCACCGAAGGGTCGTCGGCCGCCAAGGCTTTCACGGCCTGGTTGCAGCTTGCCGCCGAGGAGCCCAGCCGGCGCCGCCTTCCTATTGTGGACACCGGCCATGGCCCCTCCTTTGAACTGGTGGCACGTCTCGCCACCCGCGGCGATGTGCACCACAGAACCCTGCTGGAGGAGCTTCAGCGCCTGAATCTGGTCAGGGGGCTGACGGGCGACGGCGAAGGCGAGGTGGAACTGGTGGGCGACGGTTTCATCCCGGCCACCAGCCTGCGGGACATGCTAGCCTTCACCGGGGACAATGTGCGGGACCATCTGCTGGCCGCCGTCAGCAATACCTTGGGGCAGCAGCCCCGGATGCTGGAACGCTCCGTCTATGCCTCGGGCTTGACCGTGTCGGAGTGCGAACGCATCCACCAGTTGGCACGGGAACATTGGGATTCCGTGCATTACCGCCTGGTACGGGAAATGACCCAGGCCCATGCCTCTGCGGCAGGCATGGGAACGGCACGCATGCGCGTAGGCGTGTATGTCTACCATGAGGACGAGCCGCCGGACCTGAAACCGACCACCCGTGCAGGCTCTGCAAAGCGCAGGAAAAAAACATGAGGACTGGGATATACGCGCTGATGACCACGCTGGGGCTGGTGCTCGGAGCCTGTGGAGGCGGCGACGGCGTGGGCTCGGGCGGCACCGGCATCGCCATGTCTTCCGTGGCCATTGGCAGCGTCGACAGCCTCGGCGAATCACCCAGCGGGTCGTACATGGTTGTGAACGGCGTGCGCTTCGATATCAGCCACGCCCAGGTGGAAGTGGAAGGCGTCTCGCAGGAAGACGCCGATGGTCAGCAAAGCCTGAAGAGCGGCCAGAGCACCCTGAAACCTGGCATGACCGTGCAAGTGAACGGCACCCTCGATACCGGATTCAGCACAGGTACGGCCGCGCACGTACTGTCGATACCGGAGCTACGGGGGGCGGTGGATGCCGTGGACGCGGCGCTGGGGCGCATCGAGGTAATGGGTGCGCGGGTATATGTCGATGACGAGACCGTGCTCGACGGGCTGTCCGGCTTGGCCGCCTTGCAAGTCGGCCAGATCGTGCAGGTACATGCGTTGCCCACCAGCAGTGGGCTGATGCGCGCGACCCGGCTGCAGCTGACCACCGCCACGCTCCCCTCGGTACAGCCCGTGCTGTGGGGCAGCGTGCAGGCCCTCGATACGGTGGCCCGCCGGTTCCAGTTGGGCACCATGCAGATCCAGTATGCAGAGGCTGCCTTTCTGAACGGTCTGGAGGCCGGCATGCTGGACAACGGCATGCCGCTGTATGTGCATAAGGGGTATCTATTTAGCTCCAGCAGCCCCATTGATACTGTGATTTCATAAGGGGTATCTATTTAGCTCCAGCAGCCCCATTGATACTGTGATTTCATCCAGCAATGGTATCCGATTGGCTCTCCCCGGTGTTCTTGCTCACGACATCCCCATACGTCACTGGCGGCGTAACCACCGCTTGCTGCAGCAAGCGGTAAAACAGCATCCCGCGTGAGCTGGATGTGCGCCGGTTGAAACGGAACACGAATTCATCGAGATAGGCGTCCAGGTGGTCTGGCTGTACAGAGCCATGATGTGTTCCCAGCACCCAGCGCTGTACCAGTGAGGCGACCCGGTGCACTCCCGCCATGGAGACATGGGCAGGTACGCCTGAGCCGAGCATGACGGTGCGCTGGTGGGTGTAACCCAGTTCTCCCAGAGCGCGGTATGCCGCCGAACCATCCGTGCGTACCTGGGCTCCAGGCTCGACCACCTCCTGCACAAAGGGGATTACGTGGGTGGCGGCGTCTCGGTCAATGCGGCGTAACCGGATGCGCCCAAACCCCTTGGGCTCCACGATCTCCACCGCCATGACCATCAACACTTTGGTGGTGCTGCTCTTGCGCCCTGCAGGGGTGGCGGGATTCTTGCGATCCGTGATGGACAGGTACGTTTCATCCACCTCCACAAGCCCCTTGAGCTTGTCCCGGCCCGGGCGGACCATGGCACGTCGAAACCGGTGCAGCATGGTCCAGGCGGTCTGGTAGCTCCCCAAACCCAATACGCGCTGCAGCCCCAGGGCGCTCACGCCTTGTTTCTGATTGGTCAGGTACCAAGCTGCAGCCAGCCAGACACGCAGCGGTGTGCGCGTCTTGTCAAAGATGGTTCCAGATGTCACTGTGCCTTGGTACTGGCATGAGCGGCACATCAGGCGGGTGCGGCTGGCGCGGTACACATCGCCAGCGTTGCCGCAACGCGGGCAGACGAAGCCTTGGGGCCACCGAAGCTTCTCCAGGAACGCCTGGCAAGCCTCTTCGGTGGCAAACCAGTCAAGAAATTCGTTCCAGGTGCGGGGGTAGTCCCCTCCAGGAGTTGGCGTTAGCATCTGGGTTTCCATCCAGCTATTCTCACGTCACTGGAGCTAAATAGATACCCCTTGATTTCATCCAGCAATGGTATCCGATTGGCTCTCCCCGGTGTTCTTGCTCACGACATCCCCATACGTCACTGGCGGCGTAACCACCGCTTGCTGCAGCAAGCGGTAAAACAGCATCCCGCGTGAGCTGGATGTGCGCCGGTTGAAACGGAACACGAATTCATCGAGATAGGCGTCCAGGTGGTCTGGCTGTACAGAGCCATGATGTGTTCCCAGCACCCAGCGCTGTACCAGTGAGGCGACCCGGTGCACTCCCGCCATGGAGACATGGGCAGGTACGCCTGAGCCGAGCATGACGGTGCGCTGGTGGGTGTAACCCAGTTCTCCCAGAGCGCGGTATGCCGCCGAACCATCCGTGCGTACCTGGGCTCCAGGCTCGACCACCTCCTGCACAAAGGGGATTACGTGGGTGGCGGCGTCTCGGTCAATGCGGCGTAACCGGATGCGCCCAAACCCCTTGGGCTCCACGATCTCCACCGCCATGACCATCAACACTTTGGTGGTGCTGCTCTTGCGCCCTGCAGGGGTGGCGGGATTCTTGCGATCCGTGATGGACAGGTACGTTTCATCCACCTCCACAAGCCCCTTGAGCTTGTCCCGGCCCGGGCGGACCATGGCACGTCGAAACCGGTGCAGCATGGTCCAGGCGGTCTGGTAGCTCCCCAAACCCAATACGCGCTGCAGCCCCAGGGCGCTCACGCCTTGTTTCTGATTGGTCAGGTACCAAGCTGCAGCCAGCCAGACACGCAGCGGTGTGCGCGTCTTGTCAAAGATGGTTCCAGATGTCACTGTGCCTTGGTACTGGCATGAGCGGCACATCAGGCGGGTGCGGCTGGCGCGGTACACATCGCCAGCGTTGCCGCAACGCGGGCAGACGAAGCCTTGGGGCCACCGAAGCTTCTCCAGGAACGCCTGGCAAGCCTCTTCGGTGGCAAACCAGTCAAGAAATTCGTTCCAGGTGCGGGGGTAGTCCCGTCCAGGAGTTGGCGTTAGCATCTGGGTTTCCATCCAGCTATTCTCACGTCACTGGAGCTAAATAGATACCCCTTATGTGCATGCAGCCCAGGCACCGTCCGGCAACGTGCTCGTGGCCCGCGTGCTGCGGCCAGCGCACAGCCTCTCACGCCAGGCAGACGCGCCCGTCGTGCTGGAAGGTGTGGTGACGAACTTCGCCTCTGCACAATCCTTTGCGCTGCAAGGCACGGATATCGATGCCTCGGGCGCGCAAATAACCGGGGGGCGGGCTGATGACATCCGCAACGGCGCAACGCTGGAAGTGGCGGGCCGGATGTCTGCCAACGGCGTGCTGGTCGCGCAGCGGATACGCGTGCGGCAAAGGGCTGTAGTGGACCCTCCATCCGCGTTGCCTCCTCCCGCAAACACCAACGGCAACGGGAACGGGAACGGGAACGGGAATGCTGGGGGCAACGGGAACGGGAATGCCGGGGCAATGGCAATGGGAACGGGAATGCCGGGGGCAATGGCAACGGGAACGCCGGAGGCAACGGCAACGGGAATGCCGGAGGCAATGGCAACGGGAATGCCGGAGGCAACGGCAACGGGAATGCCGGAGGCAATGGCAACGGGAATGCCGGAGGCAATGGCAACGGGAATGCCGGAGGCAACGGCAATGGGAATGCCGGAGGCAACGGCAACGGCAACGGCAACGGCAATTCCAACAGAGGCTGAACACCGTTTCGCACCCGCCGGGATTGCGGCCCCGGCGCAGCAAGCGCGCCGCATTCCCGTCACAATGGCCGCATATGCCGCCCCAGCCCCTCCATGACAGCGGACCGCTGAGTTCATCACCCACACCGCCAGGCCCCGACGCGGCCTCCGCCGCCGCCCACACCGCCGAGGCCGCCGCCACAGCCGAGTTGCGGCACAGCGCGGCGCAGCGTGCGCCGCAGTCGCCCTTCGCGCCGCTGTCGGTGCCGGTGTTCCGCATGCTGTGGCTCACCTGGCTGGCGGCCAACACCTGCATGTGGATGAACGACGTGGCCACGGCCTGGCTGATGACTACGCTGACCGATTCGCCTGCCCTGGTGGCGCTGGTGCAGACGGCCTCGACGCTGCCCGTGTTCCTGCTGGGCCTGCCCAGCGGCGCGCTGGCCGACATCCTGGACCGGCGGCGCTATTTCATGGTCACGCAGTTCTGGGTGGCGGCCGTGGCGGTGGTGCTGTGCGTGGCCATCCTCTGGGGTGGGCTCAACCCCTACCTGCTGCTGGCGCTGACCTTCGCCAACGGCATCGGGCTGGCGATGCGCTGGCCGGTGTTTGCGGCCATCGTGCCGGAGCTGGTGAACCGCCAACAGTTGCCCGCGGCGCTGGCGCTCAATGGCGTGGCCATGAACGCCTCGCGCATCATTGGCCCGCTGGTGGCCGGCGCCATCATCGCCAGCGCGGGCAGCGCCTGGGTGTTCGTGCTGAATGCCGCGCTGTCGCTGGTGGCGGGTTTCACCATCATGCGCTGGCGGCGCCAGCCCATGCCCAACCCGCTGGGGCGCGAGCGCCTGACCAGTGCCATGCGCGTGGGTCTGCAGTTCGTGCGCGAGTCGCCTCCGATGCGCGCCGTGCTGTGGCGCATCTCCATCTTCTTCCTGCATGCCACGGCGCTGCTGGCGCTGCTGCCGTTGGTGGCGCGCGACCTGCAGGGCGGCGGCGCGGGCACCTTCACGCTGCTGCTGGCCTCCATGGGCGCGGGCGCCGTGAGCGCTGCCATGTTCCTGCCGCGCCTGCGCCAGATGATGTCGCTGGACCAGCTGGTGGCGCGCGGCACGCTGCTGCAGGCGCTGGCCACCGCCGTGATCGCCATCGCGCCCAACGTGTACGTGGCGGTGCCGGCCATGCTGGTGGGCGGGGCGGCGTGGATCACCACCGCCAATTCGCTCACGGTGGCCGCACAGCTGGCGCTGCCCAACTGGGTGCGCGCGCGCGGCATGTCCATCTACCAGATGTCCATCATGGGCGCCACGGCCGTGGGCGCGGCGCTGTGGGGGCAGGTCGCCGCACTCTCCAGCGTGCACATGAGCCTGGCATTGGCGGCACTCACCGGGGTGCTGGTGATGGCGCTGGTACAGCGCCTGGTGAGCAACCGCCATGGCGAGGAGGACCTGAGCGCCTCGCGCGCCTTCCAGGCACCGCGGGCCGACAGCCCGCCCGCCGCCGGCCTGCGGCTGGTGGTCAGCATCGAATACTTCATCAACCCCGCGCGGGCGGCGGAATTTCGCGCCGTGATGCAGGAAAGCCGCCGCGCGCGCCTGCGCCAGGGCGCCTTGAGCTGGGAGCTGCAGCACAACATCGCCGACCCGCGCCGCTACGTGGAACGCGTGGTGGACGAATCCTGGACGGAGCACCTGCGGCGCTTTGACCGCGTCACCGCCTCCGACGTGGCGCTGCGCGACCGGCGCTTTGCCTTCCACGTGGGCGACGCGCCACCCGTGGTGTCGCGCTACGTGGTCGAGGGCGAATGAATCACTCCGATATTGATAGCTTTCAGCGCTTGCCTTACGGGCATTTCAGCATTAATTTGTATTGAAAGCGCCATAAATCAAGCGCGAACAGCTTCCAAATCAATAGCACTACCGCGGCCACAACGCCCATAGGCGCAGGCCCTGCTTCAGGCGCCCGGCAATCTCGCCCGCCTCGGCGCCCCAGCCGGTGAAGTAATCCGCGCGCACCGCGCCCAGGATGGCGCTGCCCGTGTCCTGCGCCAGCACCAGGCGCGACAACTGCGCCGTGGGGCCGCTGGAGGCCAGCCACACCGGCGTGCCGTAGGGGATGCTCTGGCGGTCCACGGCGATCGAGCGCCCCGGCGTGAGCGGCACGCCCTGCGCGCCCTTAGGCCCGAAGGCGGCGTCCAGCGCGTCCAGCGGCTCCTCGCGAAAGAACACGTAGCGCGGGTTGGACCACAGCATCTCGTTCACGCGCTGCGGATTGGCCCGCACCCAGGCGGTGATGCCGGGCCAGGTGGCGTCGCGCACCAGGCCCTGGTCCAGCAGCCACTTGCCCACGCTCTTGTACGGCTGGTCGTTGGTGCCCGCGAAGGCCAGGCGCACCAGGCGCACGCTGCCGTCCGCCTCCTGCACGCGCAGCCGGCCCGAGCCCTGGATGTGCAGCACCATGGCTTCCACCGGGTCGCGCACCCAGGCGATCGCGCGGCCGGCCAGGGCGGCCTGGGCCTGCGGCAGGGTGTCGATCTGCTGGCGCGTGTACCAGGGCTTGCGCGCCGCCAGATCGGCCGGGGGTGCATACAAAGGCACGCTGAAGCCGTTGCCCGGTTGGCGCGCGGCGTCCAGATAGGGCTCAAAGTAGCCCGTGAGCAGGCCGTCGGCCGCTCCGTCCAGCGACTCGACGCGGTAGGGCTGCAGGCGCTGCATCATCCAGCCGCGCTGCTCCTCGGGCGACGCGATGCTCAGGCGGCGCACATCGCCGCACAGCGGCGCGAACGCCGGCGCGGGGCGCTCGCAGCTGCGCAGCCAGGCGTTCCAGGCCTCGTGCAGCGCATCGCCCTCAAACCCCGGCAACTCGCCCCAGCCCACGGGCACCCAGCGGCTCTTGGACTGCGTGAGCGTGCCCGGCACAGGCACCGGTACAGTGGGCGCGGCGGGCGGCTGCACGGACGGCACGCTGGGCGCCACGGGCGCCGGAGGACGGGTGGAGCACGCGGCCAGCGTTCCTACAATCAGCGCCGATACCACCAGGCGCAGGAGACGAAGATTCATGGGGCTGATTTTGCTTGAAGCATTGCTTGCACTGGTGCTCCTCGTGGGCATTGTCTGGTGGACCATGTTCAGCGGCCGCAAGGGCGGCGAGCCGCCAGCGGCCCCCAGCGAGCCCCCACGGGGCGACGCCCCGCCGCACGACTGAGAGCGCTCGCGGATTCTGGCCGGGAATGAGCGCGGCCCATTGAACGCAGGCCCATCGGCCACGGGTCGCGCACGCGCGTTGCGCCGCGTCCTACAGACGAGGCACCGCTGGATTGCTACGCTGCTCGCACTGGCCCAGCCGCCCGCTCGAGGGCTGCGAGCCGACCGAGCAACAACAAAGGAGTTCTCTCATGCGCAAACCTCTCCTCATCGGCAGTCTCGCGGTGGTCATGCTGGCCACGGGCTGTGCCAACATGACCGACACCCAGCGCCGCACCGTCACCGGCGCCGGCGTGGGTGCGCTGGGCGGCGCAGCCATCGGCGCCATGACGGGCGGTCATGCGGCGCAGGGCGCCGTGATCGGCGCGGGCGTGGGCGCCCTGGGCACCTACATCTGGTCCCAGCACATGGAGCGCCAAAAGCAAGACATGCAGGCCGCCACCCAGGGCACCGGTGTGACGGTGACGCAGACGCCGGACAACCAACTCAAGCTGGACATCCCGAGCGATATCTCGTTCGCCACCAACCGTTCGGACATCCAGCCCAACTTCCGCCCCATTCTGGACCGCTTTGCCGAGGGCCTGCGCAACAATCCGAACACCGAGGTGCGCATCGTCGGCCACACCGACTCCACCGGCAGCGATGCGATCAACAACCCGTTGTCGCTGGACCGCGCCGAGAGCACGCGCAACTACCTCACGGCGCGTGGCGTGAACGGCAACCGCATCCACGTGGAAGGCCGTGGCTCGCGTGAACCTGTGGCCTCCAACGACACCTCCGACGGGCGCGCCCGCAACCGCCGCGTGGAGATTTATGTGGGTGAGCGCCAGGGCCGCGGCTGATCTGCGGCGGGCCGTCGGCGCGGCAATCCTGCCCGCCGACGATGTGAAGACGAAGACGACGCGCGCCCGCAAGGGCCCGCGTCTTTTTTTACGCCGGTGGCGCGGCGCGCAGCAGGTTGGCAAGCTCCACCGCCGACTTGACCTGCATCTTGTCGAACACGCGCGCGCGGTGCACCTCCACCGTGCGCACGCTGATGTCGAGCTGATCGGCGATGAGCTTGTTGGGCAGGCCTTCGACCACCAGCCGCATCACATCGCGCTCGCGGTCGGTCAGGTCGGACAGCCGGTCCTGCAGTTCGTGGCGCGCGCGGCAGGCCTCGATGTGCCGGGCCGACAGCTCCAGCGCTGCTTGTATGCGGTCCACGAGCTGATTGTCGGAAAACGGCTTCTCGCAGAAGTCGAACGCGCCGCGCTTGACCGTGGCCACGGCGGTGGGCACGTCGGCGTGGCCCGTGAGGAAGATCACCGGCATGCCCGCGGTGTCGCCGCGCTCCACCATCTTGTCGAACAGCGCCAGGCCGCTCATGCCGCCCGGCATGCGCACGTCCAGCAGCAGGCAGCAGGGCTGGCGCTGCATGAGGCCGCTGGCGTTGCGCTCGACCAGCATGGTCTCGAACGCTTCGGCGCTGGCGAACGCCTCGCTGAGCACGCGGCGCGAGCGCAGCAGCCAAGCCAGCGCCTCGCGCACCTCGGCGTCGTCGTCCACGATGTACACAGTGGCGTTGGAGGCGGGTTCCATCAGGGGTCGGCTTTCTGAAATGCGGGCAGGGTGAAAGTGAATACCGTACCACGCGGCTCACGCGCCGCATGGTCCAGAAAGCCCCCATGCTGCTCCACCACGGTGCGGCACAGGCTCAGCCCCAGGCCCATGCCTTCGACGCGCGTGGTGTAGAACGGCGTGAACAGGCGCTCGGCCACGTCCTCGGGAATGCCCATGCCCATGTCGGCCACCGAGAACTCCAGCCAGCTGTTGGACGCATTGGAGGCCGCGCGCCGCACCCGCAGGTCGAGGATGCGCGGATGGATCTGCGGGTCGTCCATGGACTGCATGGCGTTGCGCGTGAGGTTCAACAGCACCTGCTCGACCATGGTGCGGTCGCACAGCGCGGGCGGCAGGCCGTCCTCGATCGACAGCACCACGCGCACGCCCAGCTTGCGCGCCTGCAGCCGGATGATGGGCAGCACCGCATCGAACAGGTCCTGCGCGGTGACCGGCTCGCGGGTCTGGTCGCGGCGCCGCACGAAGTCGTGCACGCTCTTGATCACGCGGCCCGCGCGCTCGGCCTGCGCTGCAATGCGCTGCACGCCCACGCGCACGTCCTGCAGGTCCTGGGGCGACGGCAACTCGGCGCCCGGCGCCGGCTCCAGCAGGTTCAGCGAGCCGTTGGCATAGCTGGAGATGGCCGCCAGCGGCTGGTTCAGTTCATGGCTCAGCAGCGATGCCATCTCCCCCACCGTGGCCAGGCGTGCCGTGGCCTGCAGGCGCTCCTGCGAGGTGCGCGACAGCTCCTCCACGCGCCGCTGCTCGCTCACGTCGAGAAACGAGCCCATCCACCCCGTGTGCAGGCCCTGTGCGTTGATCAACGGCGCTTCGTAGATCATGACGGGAAAGCGTGTGCCGTCCCTGCGCATGAAGGTGGACTCGTACCCTTCGCGCGGCGGGTCGAGCCGGCCCGACATGCGCACCACCTGCCGCTCCGCATATTCCTGCGCGTGCTCGGGCGGCCAGTAGGGCAGCGGCGACGTCTGGCCCACCAGCTCGGATGCGGGAAAGCCCACCATGTCGCAGAACGCCGGGTTCACATAGGTGATGCGGCCGTTGAGGTCGCGCGCACGCAGCCCCGTGACCAGCGAGTCCTCCATCGCCTTGCGAAAAGCCAGCGCGTCGCCCAGGTCGCGCTCGGCGCGCAGGCGGCGCCGGTTGTCGCGCACCAGCACCACCAGCACCGACACCAGCGCGATCGACATGGCCGTGACCAGGGCCGTGAGGACGTTGGGAAACACGCTGGGCGCGGCGTGCCAGCCGTCCATGCGCAGCACCAAGGTGTTGCCCGGCAGGTCGAACAGCTGCTGCGCCGTGAACATGCGCGAGCCGCGGCGCAGCGCGCCCACCAGCGCCAGCCGCGTGCCGTCGGCCTCGGTGAACGACACCTCCTGCGTGCGCTGCAGGCTGGGCGCCACCAAGTCCTGCAGCACGGTCTGCAGCGCGTAGGTGGCCACCAGGAAGCCGCGCACGCGTCCGTCCTGGATCAACGGCAGGCAGACCTCCATCATCTCGGCGCCCATGCCGTCGGGCAGGGGCTGGAAATAGCTGCTGGAGTACGACGGGCCGGTGATGCGCCGGGCGTTGGTACAGGCCAGCATGGTCTCCGAATGCGTGCCGCTGCGCGTGGTGGCGTCCCACGGCAGGGGGCGATAGGGCGACTCCGCATGTGCGCGCAGCAGCAGCTGCGTGTCCCGCCATTCGATGCGCACCAGCTCGCGGCGCGTGCTCAGCAGCTCGGCAGCGCGCGCCTCCCACGTGGCCAGGTCGGGGTCGCCCGCCTGCAGCGCCTGCAGGTTCTGCAGGTTGTGCGCGAAGGCGTTGCGGATGTCGGCCACGGCGTCGGCAGTGTCGCGTTCCAGGCGGCTTTGCACCTGGCTGGCCTCGTAGCGGCCAGCCAGCCATACCTGGGTGACCAGCATGCCCGCCACCAGCGCCACCAGCAGCGTCCACAGGGACCAGCGCCGCCACGCACCCACCCAGCGGCGCCACCGGCGGGGTACCTTGTCCTGGAGCCCGTCTTCTGGCGCCGAAGGGGGCAGCAGCGACTGCGGGCCCTGCTGCGGGCCCGCAGCACCCCTGTCCCGTCCGCCCGCCGGTCCGCCGTGCTCCACGGTGCCGCCCATCAGAGCACGCAATGCTCAAGCGCCGGCAGCTGGCGGCGCACCTGGCGCAGATGCGCCGCATCCAGCGTACCCAGGACCACGCCCGCGCCCTCGGGCTGCTGGGCCAGCACGCTGCCCCAGGGGTCCACCAGCATGCTGTGGCCCCAGGTGCGCCGGCCGTTCTCGTGCGTTCCGCCCTGCGCCGGCGCCAGCACATAGGCCAGGTTCTCCACGGCGCGCGCACGCAGCAGCACCTCCCAGTGGGCCCGGCCGGTGGTGTAGGTGAAGGCGCTGGGCACCAGCAGCAGGTCGGCACCCGCGCGCGCGTGCTGGCGGTACAGCTCGGGGAAGCGCAGGTCGTAGCACACCGACAACCCCACGCGCCACACGTTGCCATCCCGCGCCGGCAAGGCAAAGCGCACGCTCTCGCGCCCGGCCTGGATCACGCGCGCCTCATCGAAGCATTCAGTGCCGTTGTCGAAGCGGAACAGGTGGATCTTGTCGTAACGCGCCACGCAGTCGCCCGCGGGCGAGAACACCAGCGTGGTGTTGTGCACGCGCTCTTCGCTGTCGCACACCAGCGGCAGCGTGCCGCCCACCACCCACAGGCCCAGCTCGCGCGCCGCTTGCGCCAGAAACCGCTGGACCACGCCGTCGCCCATGGTTTCGCGCAGCGCCAGCTTGTCCGCATCGGCCAAGCCCATGGCGCAGAAATACTCGGGCAGCACCGCCAGCTCCGCGCCCGCCTGCGCCGCCTGCTCCAGCAGATGGCGCGCCTGCGCCAGGTTGGCCTGCAGCGCGACGCCAGAGACCATTTGCAAGGCTGCGACTTTCATGGTTTGTCTCCTGATGCCGGTGGAACGGTAGGGCTCGCTGCGCCTTCCGGCGCAGCGCTCTTGCGGCGCTGGATGCGATCCACACGCGGTTCTGACCAGGTGCCGTCGATGCGGAATTCCTGCGTGGCGGCCTGGATCAGCGGGCCGCGCAGGAAAACCTGCGCGAGGAAACTGCCCAGGCCGATGACGGGGTTGATCGCCGTGGCCACGAGGGAAGCCGTCATGGCGTTGATTTCGGGCACGACCACCACGTGCAGGTCCTGCGTCTCGCGTTCGATGTCGGCGCTGCCTTCCATGAGCACGGCGGCATTCACGCCCTTCATCTGCAGATTGTTGGTGGTGGCCACACCGTTCTCGATGCGCATGTCGCCACGCACGAAGTCGAATGCGAAGCCTTCGCTGAACACGTCGCGGAAGTCCAACGCGAAGCGCCGCGGCAGGGATTGCAGGCTCAACACGCTCAGCAGCTTGGCCAGTCCTGGTTCGGCCTGGAGGAACTGGCCTGCCTCCACGTTCACATTCATCTGGCCGCTCATGGTGCGGTAGTCGGGTGACAACGGCGAGCCCAGCCAACCCACCTGGCCCCCGATGCGTCCCTTGCCGTGGCGCACCACGCCATCCATGCCAAAGCGTGCCAGCAAGGCGCCGCAATCGCGGATGTCCAGCTCGAAATCCATCACCGTGCGCCGTTGCGCCTGCGCCCCGCTGCCCACCAGCGCCCAGTGGCCCTGCGAGGTCAGCACGGCCTCGGGGGCGGTCAGATTGAACTTGGACAGGCGCCACTCGCGCTGGCCGCCCTCCGTGCCGCGGTTGCGGGCCTCGATCTCGATGCGCCCCAGGCGCCGTCCGCGCAACTCGAAATCCTCCACCACGATGTCCAGCGCCGGCAGCGTGCCCGGTTCGCGCGCATCGAGCAGCGCGTTGACCTGCGTCTCGGCCATCTGCGGAATGGCCAGCCGCGCCAGCCGGGCGTGCAGCAGACCCTGGGCCGCATCGGCACGCGGCGCGGACGCACCGGCAGGGCGGTACTCCAGGTACCCGTCCAGCTCATCGGCATCCACGTTGGCACGCCACACGGCGCCCTGCCGCGACGCCCCCACCACCACGTCGTGCAGCGTGCGCCCATGCAGCGTGAGCGTGGCGGCACGCACGGCCAGGCTGGTGGGCAGGTAATCGGTGGTCAGCGCCTCCCCGGAGGGCGCGGGTGCCGGCACTACTGCCTGTGCCTGTGCCGACGGTGCCGAGGGCTCTTGCAACAGCGCCGTCCACGCATCCACGTCCAGCGCACCCAACACGGCGTGTGCCGCGACACCCTGGACGGGAGGCGCGGGCATCTGCGCCGGCGGCACGCCGATGGCGAGCGCGCCGCGCAGCACGCGCGCCTGCGGCCCGTCCAGTGCGCGCAGGTAGTTGAGCCTGCCCACGTCGCCCAACTCCAGCGTCAATTCGTCCTGCAAGGGCGCGGTATCCGAGGCTGCGGCCTCGGGCGTCAAGCGGTTCTCGAAGCGCACGGGCAACGGGGCCTGCGCTGCCTTGCCCAGTGGCGCGGGCGCCGTCAGCGAAAGACCGACGAGGTCGCTGGCCACCTGCAGTTCGGCCACTCCCCGCCGCACCCCCACGGCCACCGTGTAGGCGGCGCTGCCACTGGCGCCGCGCACCAGCCGCGACACCAGGCCCAGCTGCTGTGCCTCGCGCAGACCCTGGGCGGTGGCTGTGCCGCGCGCACGCACGCGCACCGAGGACTCTCCAGCCCCCGCCGGCGCCGCATTCATGCCGCCTTCCAGCCGTACCTCGCCCCCCAGGGCGCGTCCCTGCACGCCAACCAGCGTGAAACCGCTCTGGCTGAACTGCACCACGCCCCGGGCCGCGTTCACCAGGGGCGCCTCGGGCACAAAGTGCACGTCGTTGCCCGCCAGGGTGACGCTGCCGCGCACGGTGGACTGGTCAATACGGCTGATGGGCAGCGTCAGGCCCAGCTGCAGTTCGGCCACGCCGGTGGCGGCGGCCCGGTCCAGCGCCCCCTGCGTAAGCCGGGAGATGGGCGAGGCGCTCACCAGCGCCAGCATGTCGGGCAGCGGGCCGCGCACGTCGGCCCCGACCACCACTTCGGTGTGCTGCAGGTCCGCGATCTTCGCGTTCACTTTCTGCACCCGCAGCGCGGGATACCCGGCAAAGCGCCCCGTGGCGTTGCGCACTTCCATGCCCGCGCGGTCAAACACTAGCTCCCCCGACAGTGCCGTGAGAGCCGGCCAGGGCCGGTCGCCCGCGTGCAACAGCGCCGGTGGCACATAGCCGTACGTCACGTCCTTGACACGCGCTGCGATGTGGAATTCGCCCTCGCGCGGAACATGGCCATAGGGAAAGTCGTGCAGGTCGCCCTTCACGCGGAACTGCACCTGGCTGGCGGTCCCCGCAAGGATGGCGTCGCGCACATAGTGCCGCGACTCCGCTGGCACGGTGAGCGGCAGGTAGCGATGCACGCGCGTGCCATCGGCCCGCGACAGCGTGCCCGAAAGGTCCAGCACTCCCGGAAAGCGCGCGCGCGCAGGCGACGCCGCAGGGTCGCCCGTGTGCCAGCTCAGCCGCGCCTCGCCCTGGGCGTCCGCATTGGCAAAGCGCAGCTGGCTGGTCTGGACCGCGATGCGCTCGCCCTCGATCTGCCAGCGCACCCCCGCTTCCAGCCGCTGCACGGGCACCACGGGCTCCTCAAACACGCCGGGCAGGCGCAGCGTCCCGTCGGCCATGGCCAACTCGGCCTGCCCACCCGCCTGGGTGAGATCGAAAGACACCTGCGCACCACTGAGGCCGGCGACGGTAGGCACGGCGTCGTCCGCCGCCAGCGCCAACCCTGCGACCTTGCCGCGAACCTGGTACTTCTGCGGCTGCGCCAGCGGCCCTTGCCATTCGGCCCGCAACTGCTCCACCAGACCACGCGGCGCATAGTCGCGCACCGCGCCGTGCACGGTGTCGCCCAGCGGCAGCCGGCTCGCGATCTGCGCCAGGGCAGCCAGGTCCAGCCGGTCGGCCTGCAGTTCGCCACGCTCTCGGCCTGCCTGGCCCTGTCCGCTGTGGCGCAGCGCCAGATTGCCGCCGGGCCAGCGCAGGCCATCGTCGGCCACGAACTGCAGATTCTGGGTGGACATCTCAAAGCCGTCGTCCAGCCAGCGACCGCCCACCCGCCCCGTCACCGTGCGCAGTGCCAGTGGGCGCAGGTTCTTGCCCAGGGTAGCGTTGACCTCGTCGAGTGCCATGTCCACCGTGCCGCCGCCGATCTGGCCGCGCTGCACATCCACCCACGCGCGCACGGCGCCCCGGCCCTGCGCGACCTGCAGCCCCTCCAGATCGGCGTGCCGGTGCAGGCGCGACACGTCCACGCGCGGGAAGTGGGCGAACAGCTCGCCGCTCCAGCGCTGCCAGTCGCCGCTGTGCGTGGACAGCAGCGGCTGGCGGAACTGGCCGCGCAAGGTAAAGGGTGCGCCCCATTCGGCGGGCGGCGTGGCGTCCAGGCGCACCTGGTGGCGGCGCGCGCTGTTGCGCAGCACCACGCTCACCTCGGTGAGCGCCAGCGGCTCGGCGCCACGCTGCTCGTCGGTCCAGCGCAGCGTGCCGGCGCGAATCGCCACCTCGGCCTGGGAGAACAGCCAGTCGGCCGCCGCACTGTCGCCCTCGGCGCTGTCGCGGAAGGCCAGGCCCGCGATGACGATGCGCCCGTCGCGCTCGCGGCGCATGTCCAGCTCGGGGCCTTCGATATAGATCTGCTCGAACCCAAAGCGCAGCAGCGAGCGCGGCGACAGCGCCACCATCACGCGCGGCAGGCGCAGCGCCTCGCGTCCCTGGGCGTCCAGCAGGGCCACGTCCTTCAGCTCCACCGAGGGGATCAGCCCCTCGCTGCGCGCGCTGATGGAATGGATGCGCACAGGTACCCCCAGTGCCCGTTGGGCCTGCTGTTCCAGCTGCGGACGGAAGTCGCCGATACGCGGCACAATCCAGCCATGCAGCCCCCCCCAGGCGGCCGCCAGCAGCAACCAGAAGGTCACCAAGGCGACCAATCCCCATCGCGCACAGCCCGCCACGAGTTTGAGAAGGCGGGAGGGATGGGGCGGAGACTCTGTCATGGCGGGCGAAACGATGGCAGGAATTATGACCCGCACATCCCCTGAGGGTTCAGCACCCCACGGTGTCGTTATGTACGGCCGCGCCCCGGCGTGGCCCGCGAGCGCACCGAGCAGCCCTTGCCATGCAGATGCCTTCGACTGATCCCGTGACCGCCGGCAGCCCGCCGTCGGAATATTCGCGCTTCCACCAGCGCCTGCACCGCCGCTACCAGGCCGAGCTGGCGCTGCTGCCACCGGGCGTGCCCACCCGCGAGACCATGGCCCAGGCCTGCGACGCCCTGCTGGCGCGCGGCCACGACCTGGGCGCGGCGCTGCGCATCCTGCGCCAACTGGTGATGGAGCGGCTGATCACGCTGGACTGCGACCAGGCCGCACCGCTGTCCGACATCACCCTGGCCGTGACCCGGCTGGCAGAGTTGGCACTGGACCGCGCCTGCCGGCACGCCCGCGCCGAGCTGGACGCGCGCCACGGTGCGCCGCTGGGGCCCCAGGGCCAGCCCGTGCAGCTGTGGATCGTGGGCATGGGCAAGCTCGGCGCGCGCGAGCTGAACGTCTCCAGCGACATCGACCTGATCTACGTCTACGAACACGAGGGCGAAACCGCCGGCCAGCCCGACGGGCGCGGCAAGCTCTCCAACCACGAATACTTCGCCCGCGCGGTCAAGGCCATCTACAGCCTGCTGGGCGACACCACCGAGCACGGCTTCGTGTTCCGCGTGGACCTGGCCCTGCGCCCGCACGGCAACTCGGGGCCACCGGCCGTGTCGCTGGCGTCGCTGGAGGAATACCTGCTGGTGCATGGCCGCGAATGGGAACGCTTTGCCTGGCTCAAGAGCCGCGTGGTGGCGCCGCTGGACTGCCTGGGCATGCCGAACGTGCAGGCGCTGCGCGGCGTGGTGCTGCCCTTCGTCTTCCGCCGCTACCTGGACTACAGCGTGTTCGACGCACTGCGTTCGCTGCACCGCCAGATCCGCGACCATGCCGCCAAGCGCAGCGCCGGCCACCCCGAGCGCGCCAACGACGTGAAGCTCTCGCGCGGCGGCATCCGCGAGATCGAGTTCACCGTACAGCTGCTGCAGGTGGTGCGCGGCGGCCAGTTCCCCGAACTGCGCTGCCGCCCCACGCTGGAGGCCCTGGAACGCCTGGCCCGCGCCGGCCTCATGCCGCAGGAGACGGCCGAGCAGCTGGCGGCCGCCTATACCTTCCTGCGCCGCGTGGAGCACCGCATCCAGTACCTGGACGACCAGCAGACCCATGTGCTGCCCACGCGCGACGATGATCTGGCCTGGATCGCACGCACCCTGGGCCTGAACTGCTGCGACTTCCTGCGCGCGCTGGACACGCACCGCGAACTGGTGGCCCAGGAGTTCGACATCCTGCTCGGCGGCACGGGCCACAAGCAATGCAGCAATGGCGGATGCGGCGGCCCGCGCGCCGCAGCGGCTGCGTCGCCCGCCCCCGACCTGGAGGCGCTGCTGGAGCAACTGCCCGCCAAGGTGCGCGAGCGCGTGGCCGAGTGGCGCACCCATCCGCGCGTGCAGGGGCTGCGCGATGAGGCGCGCGCACGGCTGTTTCGCATCGTGCAACGCACCGGGCGCTGGCTGGCCGAGGGCCAGGTCAACGAGGACGCCGCGGTGCGCCTGGTGGGCTGGCTGGAGCCACTGCTGCGCCGCGAGAGCTACCTGGCGCTGCTGCTGGAGCGCCCCTCGGTGCACGAGCATCTGCTGCACCTGCTGGGCGCGGCCAAGTGGCCCGCGCGCTACATGCTGCAGCACCCCGGGGTGATCGACGAGCTGGCGGGCGACGCCCTGCTGTCCGAGCGCTTCGTGCCCGCCGACTTCGAACGCGAACTGGGACTGCGCCTGGCCGCGCTGCAGTCCACGGGCGAGGACGACGACGAGAACCTGCTCGACCTGCTGCGCCGCGCCCACCATGCCGAGACCTTCCGCACGCTGGCGCGCGACGTGGAGCGGCGCATCACCGTGGAGCAGGTGGCGGACGACCTGTCCGCGCTGGCCGACAGCGTGCTGCGCGTCACGGCCGAGTGGTGCTGGGGCCGGCTGCGCAACCGCCACCGTGAGCAGCCGCAGTTCGCCGTCATTGGCTACGGCAAGCTGGGGGGCAAGGAACTGGGCTACGGCAGCGACCTGGACATCGTCTTCGTGTTCGACGACGACGACGAGCGTGCCCCCGAGGTCTACGCCGCCTTCGCGCGCAAGCTCATCAACTGGCTCACCGTGAAGACCGGCGAGGGCGACCTGTTCGAGATCGACACCGCCCTGCGGCCCAACGGCAATTCGGGCCTGCTGGTGACCAGCTTCCAGGCCTATGCCGACTACCAGCAGCAGCGCGGCAGCAACACCGCCTGGACCTGGGAGCACCAGGCCATGACGCGCGCGCGCTTCGTGCTGGGCAGCGAAGGCCTGCACGCGCGCTTCGACGCCGTGCGCCAGGCCGTGATCACCGCGCCGCGGGATGCCGCCGCGCTGCGCAGCGAGATCGTCGCCATGCGCGAGCGCGTGCGCAGCGCCCACCCGGCGCCTGCGGACCAGTTCGACGTGAAGCACAGCCCCGGCGGCATGGTGGATGCCGAGTTCGCCGTGCAGTACCTGGTGCTGGCGCACTCCGCGGCGCACCCCGAGCTGCAGGGCAACGTGGGCAACATCGCGCTGCTGCAGCGCGCCGAGGCCGCCGGCCTGTTGCCTGCGGGCGTGGGCCGCGCCGCCGCCGACGCCTACCGCACGCTGCGCCACGTGCAGCACCGCGCGCGGCTCAACGAAGAGCCCACCCGCGTGCCGCCCGAGACGTTGGCCGCCGAGCAAGGCGCCGTGCGCGCGCTGTGGCGCGCCGTGTTCGGCTGAGTCGGCTACGGCATTTAGCTATATTTTTCATAGCTATTAGCGCTTACCCATAAAGCGCAAGGGGCACTTTTGATACATGGAATTTCCATTCGTGCGCAGATGTAGCGCCCCGTAAAAATCAAACAAACGTTTGATTCATCGCGGTCTAATGCGCCGCGATGACGACGTCCGCCCCCCTCTCGCCCCCCCGCCCCCCCGCCCCGGCGCCCCCGGCGACAGCCCGCCGCCGGCGCGCACCCGGCTGCTGATGGCGGCGCTCAAACTGTTTTTCCGAACAGGGCTACGCCAAGACCTCGATCCGCGCGATCGCCGCCGAGGCCCAGGTCAACGTGGCCTCGGTGAGCTACTACTTCGGCGACAAGGCCGCGCTGTACGCGGCGCTGTTTTCCGCGCCCTTCGGCTCGCTGCAATCGCTGGTACCCGACTTCATGCGCCCCGGCCTGTCCCTGCGCGCCGCGCTGCACTGCTTCTACCAGGGCGCGCTGGGGCCGCTGCACGACGGCGAGATGGCACGCCAGGTGGTGCGGCTGCACATCCGTGAAATGCTGGAGCCCACGGCGCAGTGGCAGATCGAGCTGGCAAAAGACGTGCGCGCACCCAACGAGGCCATGGCCGCGCTGCTGTGCCGGCACCTGGGGCTGCCGCAGGCCGACGACGACCTGCACCGCCTCACGCTCACCGTCACCGGACTGGCCTTTCAGCTGTGGAGCCACCAGGAAGTGGTGTGCGCCATGCAGCCACAGCTGCTCGCATCCCCGGCGGCCGTGGACCAGTGGGCGGAACGCCTGGCCGACTACGCCATGACCATGGTGGCCACCGAGCGGCGCCGGCGTACGCGCGCTCAGCCTGCCACCCCTTCGGCCCCGGCCTCGCCCTCTCCTTCGACCTCTTCCACGCCCCGCCGGCGCACCGCCCGCAGGTCTACCGCACCATGAAGCGCCCCGTCCTCCAGCGCCTTGCGCTTTCCACCCTGCCCCTGGCACTGGCCGCCTGCGCCGTGCAACGCCCGCCCGCGGCCGTGCAGGCACCCGCACCCGCCGCCTGGCACGCACCGCTGCCCCACCAAGGCAGCGTGGCCGATCTGGCCGACTGGTGGCAGCGCCACAGCGACCCGCTGCTGGGCGCGCTGATCGTGGACGCACAGGCCCTCAGTCCCACGGTGGCCGAGGCCGGCGCCCGTCTGGCACAGGCCCGCGCGCAGCAGACGGCCGCACGCGCGGCGCTGCTGCCCAGCCTGGACGCGCAGGCCAGCGCCAGCCGCGGCTTCAACGAGCAGGTGCGCGGCGTGGCCACCACCGCGCAGGCGGGGCTGCAGGCCGGCTGGGAGATCGACCTGTTCGGCCGCAACGCCGCCGTGGCGGACGCCGCGCGCGAGCGCCTGGCCGGTGCTCAGGCGCAGTGGCACGAGGCCCGCGTTTCCGTGGCGGCCGAGACGGCTCTGCAGTACAGCAATTGGCACCACTGCGCGCGCCAGTTGCAAGTGGCGCAGGCGGATGCGCGCTCGCGCGGCGAAACGGCCCGCCTCACGCGCGAGAGCGAACGCGCCGGCTTCACCGCCCCCGCCACTGCCGCGCTGGCCACGGCCAGCCAGGCCGACAGCGCGGTGCGCGCCGAGCAGCAGCGCCTGCAGTGCGAGGTGATCGTCAAGACACTGGTGGCCCTCACCGGGCGCGACGAGCCCCTGCTGCGCACGCAGCTGGCTGCCGCGCCGCCGCTGCACCCGCCCGAGCAGCTGTTCAGCATCGACGGCCTGCCCGCGCAGACGCTGGCGCAGCGGCCCGACGTGTACGCCGCCGAGCGCGAGGTGGCGGCCGCCAGTGCCGAGGTGGGCGACGCCCAGGCGCAGCGCTACCCGCGCCTCACGCTCAGCGGCACCATTGGCCGCGGGTTGGTGCGCACCGCGGGGGTGCAAGCCACCAGCAACACCTGGTCCATCGGCCCGCTGGCCGTCACGCTGCCGCTGTTCGACGGCGGTCGCCGCGCCGCGCAGGTGGATGCCGCCCGTGCGCGCTACGACAGCGCCGCGCAGGCCTACCGCGCGCAGGTGCGCCAGGCCGTGAGCGAGGTGGAGCAGGCCCTGGCGCGGCTGGACAGCACCGCGCGCCGCAGCACCGACGCCCGGCGCGCCGCCGAGGACTACCGCCGCTCCTTCACCGCCACGCAGGAGCGCTGGCGCGCTGGCCTGGCGAGCCTGGTGGAACTGGAGGATGCCCGCCGCACCGCCCTCGCCTCGGACACCGCCGTGGTCGCGCTGGAGCAAGAGCGCATGGCTGCGTGGGTGGCGCTGTACCGCGCGGCCGGCGGCGGCTGGACGCCCGAGGCCGACGCGCCAGCGGCCCAGACCTCCACGCAGGCGGCCACCACCCCCCCTTCTTCTTCGCACTAATTCCTTTTCGACCGCCATGCCGCGCCTGACACCGACCCGCACCCTGATCGCCCTGGCTTTGCTGGGGCTTGCCGCGACCACCGCCGTCCTGCTGGGCAGCGGCCCCACCCATGCCGAGGCCTCCGCTCAGGCCGAGGGGCCGCGCCCCGCCCTCACCGTGGCCACCACCCAGCCGCAGCGCGGCAACGTGACCCAGCGCTTGCCGGCCAACGGCAACGTGGCCGCGTGGCAGGAGGCCAGCATCGGCGCCGAGGTGAGCGGCCTGCGGCTGACCGACGTGCGCGTGAACGTGGGCGATACGGTGCGCGCCGGCCAGGTGCTGGCCACCTTCGCGCCCGAGACCATCGAGGCCGACGTGGCCCAGGCCCGCGCCAGCCTGCTGGAGGCCCGCGCCGCCCAGGCCGAGGCGCAGGCCAACGCCGACCGCGCCAACACCCTGAGCGCCTCGGGTGCGCTGAGCCAGCAGCAGATCCAGCAATACGCCACCGGCGCGCAGACCGCGCAGGCCCGCGTGGCGGCGGCACAGGCGGCGCTCAACGCCCAGCAGCTGCGCCTGAAACACACCCAGGTATTGGCGCCCGACAGCGGCGTGATCTCCGCGCGCACGGCCACCGTGGGCGCGGTGGTGGGTGCGGGCACCGAGCTGTTTCGCATGGTGCGCAAGGGCCGGCTGGAGTGGCGCGCGGAGGTCACATCCAGCGAGCTGCCCCGCATCCGTCCCGGTGCCAAGGCGGTGGTGACGGCCGCCAGCGGCGCGCAGGTGGAAGGCACGGTGCGCATGCTGGCCCCGACGGTGGACCCGCAGACGCGCAATGCGCTGGTGTACGTGGACCTGCCGGCGCACCCCGAGATAAGGGCGGGCATGTTCGCGCGCGGCGAGTTCCTGTTGGGCGAGCGCGACGCGCTGCTGGTGCCCCTGTCGGCCGTGGTGGTGCGCGACGGCTTCTCGCATGTGTTCGAGGTAGGCACGAACTCGCGCGTGGCCATGCACCGCGTGCAGACCGGTGCGCGCAGCGGCGAGCGCGTGGCCATCACCTCGGGCCTGGCGCCCCAGGCGCGCATCGTGGCGCGCGGCGGCGCCTTCCTGAACGACGGCGACTTGGTGCGCGTGCAGGCTGCGCCGGCCGCAAATTCAGCACCAAAAGAGGCTGTAGCGCCCGCCCCTCAAGCGCAAGCAGCTAGCAAATAAGGAGCGACCATGAACCTCTCCGCCTGGTCGATCCGCAACCCCATCCCGGCGGCCATGCTGTTCGTGCTGCTCACGTTGGCCGGACTGCTGGCCTTCCGGTCCATGAAGGTGCAGAACTTTCCCGACATGGACCTGCCCGTGGTCATGGTCACGGCCTCCCTGCCCGGCGCGGCGCCGGGGCAGCTGGAGAGCGACGTGGCGCGCAAGATCGAGAACGCCATCGCCACCACCCAGGGGCTCAAGCACATCACCTCCACGCTGACCGACGGCACAGCCACCATCGCGGCCGAGTTCCAGCTTGAAAAACCCGTGCAGGAGGCGGTGGACGACGTGCGCTCGGCCGTCTCGCGCGTGCGCTCGGACTTGCCCGCGGACCTGCGCGACCCCATCATCACCAAGCTGGAACTGTCCAGCCAGCCCATCCTGGCATTCGCCATCGCCTCGAACCAGCTGGACGACGAGGCGCTGTCCTGGTTCGTGGACGACACCCTCACGCGCCGGCTGCTGGCCGTGCCCGGCGTGGGCGCGGTCAACCGCGTGGGCGGCGTGGCGCGCGAGGTGCGCGTGGCGCTGGACCCGCTCAAGCTGCAGGCGCTGGGCGCCACCGCGGCCGAAGTCTCGCGCCAGCTGCGCCAGGTGCAGGTGGAAAGCGCGGGCGGCCGCGCCGAGCTGGGCGGGGCCGAGCAGCCGCTGCGCACGCTGGCCACGGTGCAGACGGCGCAGGAGATCGCGGCGCTGGAGATCGCGCTGTCCGGCGGCCGCCATGTCCGCCTGGACCAGGTGGCCACCGTGACCGACACCGTGGCCGAGCCACGCACCGCCGCGCTGCTGGGCGACAAACCGGTCATCGGCTTCGAGGTCTCGCGCAGCCGCGGCGCCAGCGAGGTGGAGGTGGGCGCGGGCGTGCAGCGCGCGCTGGACCAGTTGATGGCCGAGCACCCGCACCTGCAGCTCACGCGCACGGTGGATTTCGTGGACATCGCACAGGACGAGTACGACAGCTCGATGAAGCTGCTGTACGAGGGCGCCATCCTCGCGGTGGTGGTGGTGTGGCTGTTCCTGCGCGACTGGCGCGCCACCATCGTGTCCGCCGTGGCGCTGCCGCTGTCGGTGATACCGGCCTTCATCGGCATGCACCTGCTGGGCTTTTCCATCAACATCATCACGCTGCTGGCGCTGTCGCTGGTGGTGGGCATCCTGGTGGACGATGCCATCGTGGAGGTGGAGAACATCGTGCGCCACCTGCGCATGGGCAAGACGCCGTACCAGGCGGCCATGGAGGCCGCCGACGAGATCGGCCTGGCCGTGATCGCCACCACCTTCACGCTGATCGCCGTGTTCCTGCCCACCGCGTTCATGAGCGGCATCGCCGGGCGGTTCTTCAAGCAGTTCGGCTGGACGGCGGCGCTGGCGGTGTTCGCCTCGCTGGTCGTGGCGCGCCTGCTCACGCCGATGATGGCCGCCTACATCATGAAGCCCATGGTGGACCACGAGAAGGAGCCGCGCTGGCTGGCCGCGTACATGCGTGCCTCGCACTGGTGCCTGAAGCACCGCGTCCTCACGCTGCTGGGCGCGCTGCTGTTCTTCGTCGGTTCCCTGGCGCTGATCCCGCTGCTGCCCTCGGGTTTCATCCCGGCGGACGACAACGCCCAGACCCAGGTCACGCTGGAGCTGCCGCCCGGCGCCAAGCTGGCCGACACGCGCGCCGTCGTGGCCCTGGCCACCGAGCGCGCCATGGGCGTGGGCCATGTGGAGAGCATCTACACCACGATCGGCGGCGGCTCGGCCGGGGCCGACCCCTTCGCCGGCGCGGGCGCGGGCGACCCGCGCAAGGCCACGCTCACGCTGCGCATGACGCCGCGGGGCGAGCGCCCGCGCAAGCAGGAGATCGAGCAGCGCCTGCGCGCCGCCATGCAAGAGCTGCCCGGCGTGCGCGTGAAGGTGGGCCTGGGCGGCTCCAACGACAAGTACATCCTGGCGCTGGCCAGCGAAGACCCGCAGGCGCTCGCGGCCGCCGCCCGCGCGGTGGAGCGGGACATCCGCACCATCGCGGGCATCGGCGGCGTGAGCTCCACGGCCAGCCTGGTGCGCCCAGAGATCGCCGTGCGTCCCGACTTCGCCCGCGCCGCCGACCTGGGGGTCACCAGCAGCGCCATCGCCGAGACGCTGCGCGTGGCCACCGTGGGCGACTACGACCAGTACCTGCCCAAGCTCAACCTGGCACAGCGGCAGGTGCCCATCGTCGTGCGCCTGGAGGATGCTGCGCGCGAAGACCTGTCGGTGCTGGAGCGCCTCACGCTGCCCGGCGCGCACGGCCCGGTGCGCCTGGGCGAGGTGGCCGAGCTGTCGCTGGCCGGCGGCCCCGCGGTCATCAGCCGCTACGACCGCTCGCGCAACGTGAACTTCGAGATCGAGTTGGGCGAGCGCGGCCTGGGCGAGGTCACCGAGGCCGTACGCCAGCTGCCCGCCGTACGGGGCCTGCCCGCCAGCGTGCGCCTGATCGACGTGGGCGACGCCGAGATGATGGGCGAGCTGTTCGCCAGCTTCGGCCTGGCCATGCTCACCGGCGTGGTGTGCATCTATATCGTGCTGGTGCTGCTGTTCAAGGACTTCCTGCAGCCGGTCACCATCCTCGCGGCGCTGCCGCTGTCGCTGGGCGGGGCGTTCGTCGCGCTGCTGCTGGCCGGCAAGAGCTTCTCCATGCCGTCGCTCATCGGGCTCATCATGCTCATGGGCATCGCCACGAAGAACTCCATCCTGCTCGTGGAATACGCCATCGTGGCGCGGCGCCACGGCATGAGCCGCATGGACGCGCTGCTGGACGCCTGCCACAAGCGCGCGCGCCCCATCATCATGACCACGCTGGCCATGGGCGCCGGCATGATGCCCATTGCCCTGGCGCTGGGCGGCGCGGACATGAGCTTCCGCTCCCCCATGGCCGTGGCCGTGATCGGCGGCCTCATCACCTCCACGGTGCTCAGCCTGCTGGTGGTGCCGGCGGTGTTCACCTATGTGGACGACTTCGAGCAATGGCTGAGCCACCGGGTACTGCGTCGTCCCCATGCGCGCGAGGCGCAGGCAGGCGAGGCGCGGGCACCCAGCTAGGGTCTAGCGTGTTTTAGGGCTCCAGCACTTTGACAGCAAGCGCGGGAAGCTAGATTTTTAATAGCAATCATCCGGCACCGAGTGCGGTCAGATCGCAACAAGGTGAAACCCATGCTTTCAGCATGGTCGATAGCCAAAAACTTTTTCGCCGCCTGCAGACATGGTGCAATGGCGGCGTGTACGGGCTTTTTGCCCTCCCCGCCATCCCTGCACCATGCCACGCCTGACCTTGCCGCTGTTCCTATGCGCCACGCTGCTGGGCCCCGCCGCCCAGGCGGCGGATGTTGCGGCGACTCCCGCAGTAGACGCCCAGGCCTGCCCCGCCCTGCTGCAGCACACCGTGCCGCGCCTGCAGGACGAGGCGCCGCAGGCCTTGTGCCAATACGCCGGCAAGGTGCTGCTGGTGGTCAACACGGCCAGCTACTGCGGCTTCACCGGCCAATACCAAGGCCTGGAAGAGCTGTACGCGCGCTACCGCGACCAAGGGCTGGTGGTGCTGGGCTTTCCGTCGAACGACTTTGCACAAGAAACCGGCAGTAACACCGAGATCGCCCAGTTCTGCGAAAACACGTTTGGCGTGCGCTTCCCGATGTTTGCCAAGAGCCACGTGAAGGGCGGCGAAGCCCTGCCGCTGTACCGCCAGCTCGCCGCAGCGTCCGCGGGGCAGACGCCACGGTGGAACTTCCACAAGTACCTGGTCAGCCGTTCGGGCAAGGTGGTGGGAAGCTACGGAAGTTCGGTGGAACCCCACAGCAAAGCGCTGATCCAGGCCATCGAGCAGCAACTGGCGGCGCCGCGTTGAGGCTTGGTGAATTTTTTTTGAAATTTTTTATGGGTGAGATCTGGAACTTTTTACCATCACCCCCACTCTAGGAGTTAACCGTGGCCGCGAGTCCATCGCGGCGTGATCCGATAACCGTTTTTAACGTTGCGAAGCCTTCCAGGCCCGGCCTGGTTGCAACCCTGGGGCGCTTCTCCTCCCTCCCTCTCTTCATTCGTTTCGGGGCGCTTCGCAACTTTTTTTATTCCGCAGCAAAAAGCGCGCACTTCCTCACGGAAGGCGCGCTTTTTCTTTAGGCCCAGCGGGTCGGCGGTTCAGCGCGGCTGGGTGTCGATGAAACTCTGGCGCTGCATCAGCTTGTCCATCAGGCGGGCCAGGTTGGGGTGGTCCGTGCGCCAGGCGATGTCAGGAAAGCGGAACTCCAGCCACCCGAGCGCGCTGCCGACGGCAATGTCCGACAGCGTAAGGTGGATGCCGCTGCAATAAGGCTTGTCGCCCAGCCCCTTGCTCATGGACTGCAGGCTGGCGCGCGCCTTGGCGAGCTGCCGGTCGATCCACGCCTGGCTGCGCTCACCGTCCTGACGGCCGGCCCAGGTGGCCTCCAGGCGCGCGAGGATGGCGGCGTCCAGCAGGCCGTCGGCCAGCGCCTCCCAGGTCTTGACCTCGGCGCGCTCGCGCCCCAGGGCGGGAATGAGCTTGCCCACGGGGGACAGCGTGTCCAGGTATTCCACGATCACGCGCGAATCGAACACCGCCTCACCGCCCTCCATGATCAGGCAGGGCACCTTGCCCAGCGGGTTGGACGCGCTGATGGCCGTGTCGTCGGCCCACACGTTCTCCTCGACGAACTGGTAATCCAGCTTTTTCTCGGCCAGCACCACGCGCACCTTGCGCACGTAGGGGCTCGTATTCGATCCGATCAGTTTCATGGTGGTGTGCAGCGCCTAGGGGGGATGGGGTTGGTCGGGTGAGCGCGATTCTAGGGGCGGGCGCGCCGGCCGGCCGCGGCCCTTCGGCATTCCAGGCGCCCACCTACAATGACGGCCCATGAGCCTGTCCACCATCACCGCCCTGTCGCCCCTAGACGGCCGCTACGCCGCCAAACTCTCCGCCCTGCGTCCCATCATGAGCGAGCACGGCTACATGCACCGCCGCGTGCAGGTGGAGGTGGCCTGGTTCATCGCGCTGTCGGACGCGGGATTTGCGGAGTTCAAGCCGCTGTCCACCGGCGCGCGCGCCTACCTGCTGGGCCTGGTGAAGAACTTCTCCGAGGCCGACGCGAGCGCCATCAAGGACATCGAGAAGACCACCAACCACGACGTGAAGGCCGTGGAATACTGGATCAAGTCCAAGTTCGAGGCCCGCCCCGAACTGGAGAAGGCTGCCGAGTTCGTGCACTTCGCCTGCACCAGCGAGGACATCAACAACACCAGCCATGCGCTGCAGATCCGCTCGGGCCGCGACCAGGTCATCCTGCCGGGCCTGGACCGCATCGTGCTCAAGCTGCGCGAGATGGCCCACCGGTTTGCCGACGTGCCCATGCTCAGCCGCACCCACGGCCAGACCGCCAGCCCCACCACGGTGGGCAAGGAGCTGGCCAACGTGGTCGTGCGCCTGCAGGCGGCCTGCGAGCGCATCGCGGCGGTGAAGATCCTGGGCAAGATGAACGGCGCCGTGGGCAACTACAACGCCCACCTGTCGGCCTGGCCCGACTTCGACTGGGAAGCCTTCAGCCGCAAGGTTGTGGAGACGCCCGAGCCGCTGGGCCTGGGCCTCACCTTCCAGCCCTACAGCATCCAGATCGAACCGCACGACTACATGGCCGAGCTGTTCGACGCCATCGCCCGCGCCAACACCATCCTGGTGGACCTCTCGCGCGACATCTGGGGCTACGTGAGCCTGGGCTACTTCAAGCAAAAGCTCAAGGCGGGCGAGATCGGCTCGTCCACCATGCCCCACAAGGTCAACCCCATCGACTTCGAGAACGCCGAGGGCAACCTGGGCCTGGCCAATGCGCTGCTCAGGCACCTGTCCGAAAAGCTGCCCATCAGCCGCTGGCAGCGCGACCTCACCGACAGCACCGTGCTGCGCAACATCGGCGTGGCGCTGGGCTACGCCGCGCTGGCCTACACCTCGCTGATGACCGGCCTGAACAAGCTGGAGCTGAACGAAGAAGCCCTGGCCGACGACCTCAACACCAGCTGGGAAGTGCTGGCCGAGCCCATCCAAACCGTGATGCGCCGCTACGGCGTGCAGGGCGCGTACGAGAAGCTCAAGGAAGTCACGCGCGGCAAGACCGTGACGGCCGAGGCGCTGCACGCGCTGATCAACGGCCTGGAGATCCCCCAAGCCGACAAGGACCGCCTGCTGGCCATGACGCCGAGCAGCTATACCGGCAAGGCGGCCGAGCTGGCGCGCCGCGTCTGATCCAGCCGGTTTGAGCCTTTTTGCCTGCCCGCGCTTGCCAGTCAAGCGCGGGCAGCTCTCATTTTGAAAGCATCCCATGGCCCTCAAGTCCACCATCTTCAAGGCGAACCTGCAAATCGCGGACATCGACCACGGCTACTACGCCGACCATGCACTCACCCTGGCGCGCCACCCCAGCGAGACCGACGAGCGCATGATGGTGCGGCTGGCCGCCTTGGCGCTGCAGGCCCATGAACTGCAGGACACCTGCCAGGGCGATGGCACGCTGGCGTTCGGCGCGGGCCTGTCCGATCCGGAGGACCCGGACGTATCGCTGACCGACTTCACGGGTCGCAAGCGGTTGTGGATCGAGGTCGGGCAGCCCGAGGACAAGCCGCTGACCAAGGCCTGCAGCAAATCCGATGCGGTCATCGTTTATTGTTTTCACCACGCAGCCGAGGTGTGGTGGAAGGGCATCGAGAACAAGCTCACGCGGCTGGACAAGCTGCAGGTCTGGCGCCTGCCCGCCGACGCCGCCCAGCAACTGGCAACACTGGCCGAGCGCAGCATGCAGCTGCAGGCGACGGTGCAGGAAGGCGGCCTCACGCTGAGCAGCACCCTGGGCAGCGTGCATGTGGAACCGCTGCGCTGGAAGTAACGTGGCGTTTTGAGCAAAAAACACCTCTAGCGCCCGACCAACAAGCGCCACCAGCTCCTGAATAAATAGCAATCTACTGCGGCATCAAGGCGCCGCAATTCCAGCACTGTTCGAAGCCGCCCTCGATCGCCTCGCCGCACGCGTGGCAGCGCCACTGGCGCTGCGGCAGATGCTGGAACTCTCGCAACAGCGCACGGGCGCGTTCTGCATGTTCGGGGTACGTCAGCCAGATCTCGGGCAGGCACTCTCCTGGCGGCAGGTGGCCCGCCGCCGCGCCCAGATGCTGGCGCTGCACGCTGGCGGGCATGCCGGCTTCGCACAGCAGGTCGCGCCACAGCGTGGCCATGGCGATATCGGGGGCCTGGGTCAAACGCAGCATGCGGCCACCTTAGCCGGCGCGCGCCCCGCCGTAAAGCCGGTCAACCAGCGCCGGGAGCGCCGCCGGCGCAATCGGCGGGGCGCTCGGCCGCACGTTCGGCATAGCGCGTGAAGCGCAGCGCCGTGCCCTCGCGGGTGATGCGCCGCCACACGGCGCGCTTGTCCATCGGGCTCATCGCCAGCCAGTGCTGCACCTCGGCAAAGCTGCGCCCGCAGCCCTTGCACCATTCATCCCCCTGGCTGGTGGAGCAGATGGCGATGCACGGTGTGTCGGGTGTGGTCTCATACCAGGCCAGCCACGCCGCCAGCGCCGCGGCGGGCATCTGCTGCGGCGCCACGTCCTCGGCCCGCGCAAACACCATGCGGCCATACACCTCGGCCAGCGCCTCGATTTCCGGCGCCAGTCCCACGCCATCGGGCGATGGGGCGCGGGCGCGCCAATGGTTGATGGCGGCTTCGATATCGGCGATGTGGATGCAGGACATGGCGGGTAAGGGCGCGCCGATGATACCGCCCGTCCCGGTGTGTTCCATGCGCATGGCGGCGGGGCCGCCAGGGCCATTCGCTATGTTTTAAATAGCATGGCAGACATATTCCGTCGCGCATCTGGCAACATTTTCTTCAAACCGCCTTGCGCAAAAAACGCCTGCCGCTTGCGCGCCGCCCTCGTGCCATGTTCCAATCGCAGGTTCGAAGGGGAGTAGCTCCTGACCTCCAAGTCCTGACGGCCATCGGCCCCGGGGTGCAGAGGCCCTCGGTCTGTCGTCAGTACGAAGCGCACCGCTTCCGGCAGCCCGGGCCCGGCATGCGCCACGCATCGCATGCGGGCTGAGCAAGACCTTTGATGGCCCTGCGGGGCTGATCAAGGCCGTCCTTACCTCTTCGCGCGTCGCAACCCACGCGGGTGGACGAGTCCCTGGTCACCGTGCAGTGTCTCTCTTGCGGAGCCGCCCACCGCCACCTACAGTGGCTGCGGGCCTCCTTTCGGTTACTGATAACGAGGACTTTATGGAATTTCTGACTTCACCCGAGTTCTGGGTTGCACTGGGGCAGATCATCATCATCGACATCCTGCTCGGTGGTGACAACGCCGTGGTGATCGCCCTGGCCTGCCGCAAGCTGCCGCCCGCGCAGCGCACCAAGGGCATCATCTGGGGCACGGCGGGCGCCATCATCCTGCGCGTGGTCCTGATCGCCTTCGCGATGACGCTGCTGAACCTGCCCTTCCTGAAAGTGGTGGGCGCCATCCTGCTGGTGTGGATCGGCGTGAAGCTGCTGGCCCCCGACGAGGACGGCCACGGCAGCGTGGCCGAGAGCGACAAGCTGCTGGCCGCCATCAAGACCATCATCGTGGCCGACCTGGTGATGAGCGTGGACAACGTGATCGCCATTGCCGGCGCAGCACAGAACGCGGGCGACCACTCGCTGCTGCTGGTGGTGCTGGGCCTGCTGATCTCCATCCCGATCATCGTGTGGGGCAGCCAACTGGTCATCAAGCTCATGGAGCGCTTCCCGGCCATCATCACCGCCGGCGGCATGCTGCTGGGCTGGATCGCCGGCGGCATGCTGGTCTCCGACCCCGCGCTGGCCAACCCCGACAAGTGGCAGTGGATGTTCAAGCTGGAGCAGTCCGACACCCTGAAGTACGCCGCCAGCGTGGCCGGCGCCCTGCTGGTGCTGGTGATCGGCAAGGCCATCGTCGCGCGGCGCGCCAAGACGGCCCCTGCACAGCACGGCTGAAACAGTCCTTCCTGCACACGCACCCATAGGCCCGACAGGAGATCCGCCATGGACAAGGTCATCGTGTATGTGGACGACGCAGCCTACGCGCGGCAAGTCCTGGAGCCGCTGGCGGCCCCCGCCACTGCGGGCACGATCCACTGGGTGCTGGTGGCCTGCGCACCGCGCATGACGCACCGCATCAGCAAATGGGTGAGCCATAGCGCACGCGAGAACTGGCGCGCCAAATGGGCGGACAAGCTGTTTGCCCAGCTGCAGCCCTGGCTGCGGGCGGAGGGTGCGCCCATCAGCACGGTACTGGCCAAGGGGCCGCTGCCCGAGCTGCTGGCGCAGCTGCAGTCCGAGCATGGCGCGTGCAGGGTGGTAGACGCCCGTCGCCCCAAACTGGAACAGGAGGTGAACACCCCGACCGACGCAGCGCCCGCCGCCGCGCCGGTCATCGTGCGCAAACCGCCACGGCGCTGGACGGTGCCCGGCTCGCTCGCCAGCCTGGGCCTGCTGTTCATGCTGGCCGCCGACTGATCGGCACGGCAGGACTCGGCAAAACCACGGTTCAGCCCAGCCGGCCCATCGCGTGCAAGCGCAGATGGGCCGGCTTTTTTTACACGCGCTCATGCCGCATGCGGCGCGGCGCATTCACCGGCCCGGTGCTATGCTGCGCGCCATGCGACTACTGCTCAAATGGCTGCTGAGCGCGGCCGCCCTGCTTTGCGTGGCCTACCTCTACAGCGGCGTGGAGGTGCGCAGCTTCGGCGCTGCGCTGATCGCGGCCTTTGTGATCGGCCTGTTCAACGTGGTGCTGCGCCCGGTCCTCGTCGTGCTGACGCTGCCGGTGACCATCGTCACCATCGGGCTGTTCCTCTTCGTGATCAACGCGCTCATGTTCTGGGCCGCCGCCTCGGTGCTGGGCGACGGTTTCCAGGTACACGGCTTTACCGCCGCGCTGATCGGTTCGCTGATCTACTCTCTGCTGGGCATGCTGATCGAATCAGCGCTCGGCGGCCTGTTCCTTAAGAAGTGACTCCACCGCTCGCAGCCGCGTGTCGATGATCGACGCTTCGATGTAGTCCCCCGCAGCGCTGCTGCGCCGCGCAAGGTCCTGCCCCGCCTTGAAACGATCCACCGCGGCCGCGTAGTCATAGCGTGCGGCGTGTGCCTCGGCCTCGGCGCGCACGGCGCGCAGGGGCTGCCCCTGCTGTTGCCATACCTGCGCCAGCGCCTGCCAGACGGTCGCGTCCCGAGGATGCGTGGCCACCCAGGTCTGCAAGGGCCCCGCCATCTCGCCTGCCGCGCCCGTGCGCAGCAGGGCCTGGGTGCGCAGCAGCATCTCTGGCCGTGCGGGCGCGGGCGCGCTGGGCACACCGCTGCCTTCCGTGACGACGCTGCCCTGCAGGTACGTCAGCGCCGCGGGCGCATCGCCCGCAGCCAGCTCCAGCTCAGCACCCAGCAGGCGCGCCTGGCGCAACGCTGCAGCATCGGAACCTGCGCTGGACTGCAGCGCACGCAACGCCTTGCGCGCAGCCGCCATGTCGCCCAACTGCACCGCGCTGAGGGTGGCCGCATACCAGGCCGCCACCCGCTGCGGTGCGGGCCGTGCGGCAAAGCCGGCGTCCTGCGGCTCGGCAACCCACTGTCGCCAAGCGTCGACACCGGGGCGCATCAGCACGCGCGCGCGCGCAGCCATCATCAGGTGCTCCAGCGTAGCCCGCGCGGGCTGCGCCGCACCCGGCGGAATGCGGCTGTGCATGTCCGCAATGCGCTGCGTGGTCAAGGGGTGGCTGCGCAGGTAGGGCCAACTGCCGTTGTCGTTGATGCGGTTGGCCTGCTGCAGCTTGTCGAACATGCCCACGAAACCCTGCGGCGCAAAGCCGGCGGGCGCCATCAGGCCGTAGCCCACACGGTCGGCCTCGCGCTCCATGTCGCGCGAGAAGTTCAGCTGGCTCTGCACGGCCAGCGCCTGCCCACCCACCATCAGGGCCTGGGCCGCATCGGGGCTGCGGCTCGCAGCCAGCGCGCCGAGGATCAGCGCGCCCAGCATCAGCGGCGTCTGCCGCCCCTGCTGCGCGATCAGGCGTGAAATGTGGCGCTGGGTGACATGGCTGAGTTCGTGCGCCAGCACCGACGCGAGTTCGTCGCGCGTGCTCACCACGCCGATCAGCCCCAGGTGCACGCCGAAGTAGCCGCCCGGCAGGGCAAATGCGTTCACCGTACGGTCTCGACCCAGCAAGATCTCCCAGGCAAAGCGTTCCTCGAGGTCGGGCGACAACTCCCCTCGCACCTTGGCGGCCTGCACCAGTGGCAGGAACAGGCTCTGCACATACTCGTTCAGCACCGCGTCATCGATGTAATCCGGGTCGCGGTACAGCTCGCGGATGATGCGGTCGCCCAGCTTGCGCTCGGCACTGGTCGTCATCTCCAGGCCATCTCCCAGTGTGGGCAGCGATGGCTGTGCCACCACAGCCGGTGCTTGCAGGGAGCCAAATGCTATAAAAAAAGAAGCTGTCAGCGCTTTCCAGCTGGGCGCTGGGAGCCAATTTTGTAGAGAACCTTGCACACAACTCCTCCACCCGCGGGAACGGGCCGGCCATCAATCGCGGCCATCTGCACATGGCCGTATGATGCCCCGGCCATTGGAATGTTTCGCACCCGGTTGTAAACCCGCCTTATGACAACGTCCCCCTCCCCCCTCACCCACTTCGACGCCCAAGGCCAAGCCCACATGGTGGACGTCGGCGCTAAACCGGCCACGCACCGCGTGGCCATTGCCACGGGCCGCATCGAGATGCAGCCCGCCACACTGGCGCTGGTCGAGTCGGGCACCGCCAAGAAGGGCGACGTGCTCGGCGTAGCGCGCATCGCCGGCATCCAGGGCGCCAAGAAGACCAGCGACCTCATCCCCCTGTGCCACCCCTTGGCACTGACCCGCGTGGCGCTGGACTTTGCCCCCGCCAGTGCACAGTACCCCGGCGCCACCGGCATTGCCTGCACCGCCACGGTGGAAACCGTGGGCCCCACGGGCGTGGAGATGGAGGCCCTCACCGCCGTGCAGGTGGCCCTGCTCACCATTTACGACATGTGCAAGGCGGCCGACCGCGGCATGTCCATCCACGACGTGCGCGTGCTGCAAAAGCACGGGGCAAGTCGGGGAGTTATGTGGCGGACTGATGCACGATGCTCCTTGCCAGGCGCAGACTGCTACCATGACCACCTACCCCGGAGCGAGCCATGTCCCTACCCGCACCACAGCCGTTTTTTGATGCCCAGGCCTACCTTGCCTGGGAGGCCGAGCAAAGCACCAAGCACGAGTACCACGACGGTGAGGTATTTGCGATGGCGGGCGCGTCAGACGCCCATGTGACGGTGGCAGGCAATGTGTACATGGCCCTGCGCAACCACCTGCGCGGCAGCCCCTGCAGCGTGTTCATCTCTGACATGAAGCTGCGCGTGGAAGAAGACAACGCGTTTTTTTACCCCGATGTCTTCGTCACCTGCGCCGACAGCGACCGTGGGCAGAGCCACAGCAAGAGTGCCCCGGTGCTCGTGGTGGAAGTGCTGTCCCCCGCCACCAGCGCCTACGACCGCGGCGCCAAGTTTGCTGCCTACCGCAAGCTGCCCACACTGCGCGAATACGCCCTGATCGACCCCGAGCGCCTGAGCCTCGATTTGTTTCGCCGCGATGGCGACAGCAAGCGCTGGGTGCTGCACCCCATCGAGGCTGGCGGCCACGTCGAATGGGCCAGCGTGGGCCTTCAAGTGCCGCTGGAGGCCCTGTACGAAGACGTGCCTATTACGACGGGGCCACAACCACACCCGGCGCCCGACCAGGCATGAGCGGCTCGCCCGACATCCCGTTCTTCTTCTGCCAGCGCGCATGGTCTTTGGGGTACGCCACCCGGTAGCGCTGCAAATGGAACGCGGCTTCGTCGTCCAGGCCCAGCAGGGTGGCGCTTTCGATCAGGCGCTCGATCACGCGGGGCTCGGGTGAATAGTGCAGCATGCGCAGGGCCAGCGCCTGCCCGCCCACCATCAGGGCCTGGGCCGCATCGGGACTGCGACTGGCCGCCAGGGCGCCCAGGATCATGGTGCCCAGCATCAGCGGCGTCTGCCGCCCCTGCTGCGCGATCAGGCGTGAAATATGGCGCTGGGTGACATGGCTGAGTTCGTGCGCCAGCACCGACGCGAGCTCGTCGCGCGTACTCACCACGCCGATCAGCCCGAGGTGCACGCCAAAGTAGCCTCCAGGGAGGGCGAAAGCATTCACCGTCCGGTCCTTGCCCAACAGCACCTCCCAGGCAAAGCGCTCTTCCAGCTCGGGAGACAGCTCACCCCGCGCCTTAGCCGCCGCACGCAGCGACTGGAACAGTCCATCGACATATTCATGGAGAACCGCATCGTCGATGTAGTCCGGATCGCGATAGAGCTCACGAATGATGCTGTCGCCCAGCTTACGCTCGGCGCTTGTCGTCATCTCCGCACCATCGCCCAGCATGGGCAAAGCGCTCTGCGCATGGACGCTCGGCGCCAGCAGACCTTCCAATGCTATTAAAAAAGAAGCTGCTAGCGCTTTACCCATCTGCCCTAGAGCCCAATTTGGCTTGAAGTTTCGCACAAGACTCCCCAGTCCAACCCTACGGTACATCGCCGTATGATGCCCTCACTACCTGATTGTTTCGCCCTGCTTGTAACCTGCCATGTCCACGCCTTCCTCCCCCCTCACCCATTTCGACGCCGAAGGCCGCGCCCATATGGTGGATGTGGGCGCCAAGCAGCACACCCATCGCATTGCCGTAGCGACCGGGCGCATCACCATGCTGCCCGCAACCCTGGAGCTCATTGCATCAGGCACTGCCAAGAAAGGAGATGTGCTCGGGGTGGCACGCATCGCCGGCATCATGGCTGCCAAGAAAACCAGCGAGCTGATCCCCCTGTGCCACCCGTTGGCCTTGACACGCGTAGCGGTGGAATTTGAACTGCTGCGCGCCGACAACGCCGTGCAGTGCAAAGCCACCGCAGAAACCGTGGGCCCGACCGGGGTGGAAATGGAAGCCCTCACCGCCGTGCAGATCGCGCTGCTGACCATCTACGACATGTGCAAGGCCGCAGACAAGCGCATGGTGATGACCGGCGTGCAGGTGCTGGAGAAGCACGGGGGCAAGTCGGGGAGCTTTGTGGCCTGATGCGGGCCACGGAATGTGGGTGGCCTGCCCGGAGGGACTCGAACCCCCGACCTATTGCTTAGAAGGCAATTGCTCTATCCGGTTGAGCTACGGGCAGCATGCGCAGGAAAGGGCGGATCATACGAGGAAACCCCCTCGGACTGGCGCTTGACGGGCTCAAAGAAGAACCTTCTCGCGCTCCACCCGCTGCAGGAAATCAGGCGGCAAACCCCGCCGCTCCACCACATCCACCCTGAAGGGCAAATCGCTTTGCTCGAACGCATCCTCCAGTGCCGCCCATTCATCCCAGGCCAGCGGCTGCCGGGTCTGCAGCAACAAATCCACGTCCGAGAAAGGGCGAGCCCTACCCGCCGCGCGCGATCCAAACACCCAGACCCGTGCCCCAGGCACCGCCGCATCTACGATGCGGCGGATTTCGCTGCGCTGGGCTGGGCTGAGCGCAAGGGAGGCAACAGGGCCGGTGCTCATGAGTCTGCCTGCTCGCGTGCGACAGCCCGCTCCAGCGCTTGCAGCAACGCCAGGGCATCGTGGCTGAACGCACCAATGGCAGCCGCCACTTGCGCCGCCTTGGCCTCATCGTAGGTGTGGCTGGTGGCATTGCGCATGGCACGCCAGCGGCGCCAAGCCTGCGGGTCTTGCAACAGCCCGGCATCCGCCCCCAACCTCACAAGGTCATTGAAAGACAAATCCTGAACCAGATCGGCAGCCAGAGACCGCTCAACCAGCACACGCCGCAGCATGCGCAGTGCGATCTCGTAGGTGTACTCGAAGGACTGGATCACCGCCGAGCGCAAATGCGGCTTGAATACCGAGCCCTCCGGCTGATCCTGCCAAAGCTGCAAAGCCTCCGCCATTTGCGCATACGACTTGCGCAGGGCTGTCAGGTCAATGCTGGGAGTCGATGAAACAGGCATGGCCGCATTGTGGCAGCGGAATAGGAGGCACGGCAAATGGACTGCTGGAACTTTGCCCCCAACGCATCTGCGTGATGTGGGCAAAGTCGTCGAAGCCGCGCCGGAGCGATGGGCCAATGCGGCCGCCACCCGTCCTGTAATGGACCCATGACCCTTCGTCTCTCGAAGAAAACTGCCCGCCGCGTCAGGCACACACTCGCCCTCTAATGCGCGCATGAGCGGCGATGCGCTGATCGTTCAATTCTGCACCTCAAATCCATCCCCCGGCAAAAAACCATGCAACCATGACAGGCCAAAAATTGGTCAGTGGCGGCCGGATAAATAGTACAAGGAAAGGCAATGCCAATACAAAGACAAAGCCGGCATCAATGCAAAAACTCCGCCGCAAAAAGCGCCCCCTTTTATTCGCACCGGAGCTGATAGAAATCAGCACAAAATTAACCGTGCCCACCCCATCCGTCAACATTCCAGTATGCAACCGGCAAGGCATCCTTGCGCGAAACTACTACGACCCAATCAGTTTTCGCATCCTGAACCAAGGGCAAGAATCCCAGTTCCGACTCGTCCAACCCTGTCGTTTTTTTGATCCGCTCAAGGCGCTCAGTAATATCTGATTCGCTTGGCAAACCCGACAAAGGACGCAACGCCTTTCGGACATCATTCTTTTGCGAAGCATAGCTCACCCAGCGCTCTGGCCTAAATGCGGGGTGATTTCCATTCAATGCCTGCACCATGCTCTCAATAAATCCCTCATCACCCGGATTGAGCAATCTAACGCCCAGAAGCTGCGGCCCACCAATCCCGATACGAGAGTATTCTTGCGGCGCCGCACCAAGCTGATCTTTAGGTACATCAGCCACGGTGACCACACGAAAACGATTCCCTTCAAAAGCCAGATATATCGGACGAGAAGAAGCGATACTTCCGACACCATACACCAAGGCCGAAAGCTGTATCGATGCTATCAATGCAATATCAACGCCCCATTTGAAACGCGATTTCTCTGGGCTATAGAGTACAAAAGTCAACACTGGCCCAGTGACGACATCAACCGCGATCAATATCAAAAACAGTATCGCACCATTGGATATTTTATAGTATGGGTAAGGAAACCATACAAGAAAAATCCACAACGCAAATAATGCCATCAATAAAATTCCGCACAGCAGATGAACACCCGCCACTCGGAACGACGCGAAAAAACGTGCCTTCATGGTTTCTGTGTCAACATCTGGATCAGCACAGGCGTGGTGTCGAACATAACAGCGTTACCTTTTGGCGTAGCGTATTCCAGATAAAGATTCTTATCAGTGGATACAAACATACTCATACTGCGATCATACCTTTGCAACATGGCGTCAATTTGCGCAGGCCCGGCCACAAGACGCCCCGGGAGGTCTGCCATTTTGAGACTGGAAATTGTGTGACTATTTAGTAGCTTCTGCAAAGCCGCAGGCTGCCCACTCGTCGCCATATCACTGTTGCTTGCCACGATGATCCCCTGACCACCACTGACGTACAGCCAGACATTTCTAAAAACCGAGCGCACCGAACCCATAATATAGACAAAATCAAGAGGGCGCATATGATGCAACTGAACCCACTGCTGCAATACGCCTTGTGATGTCAGGCGTTTTGCAGCAAGCTCGTAAAACTCTTTGTTGTATAGATTGGCTGCACCAGCAAACCAGATACTAGATATCTCCAAGCTGATGAGATCATAATTTTGCGACTGGGTGAGCAGATAGTTTCTACCATCGGTATAGTACATACTCACAGCGGGGTGCTTAGAAATCCCAGCATTGATATTTGAAAAGTATTTATCCGCCATATCCACGATATCGCGCGACAACTCCACCACATCCAGCTTTTCAAAACCCTGATCCTGCAGAACCCGTGCCGTCATTCCGGTGCCATATCCAATAGCCAAGGCACGGCCCCGCTCTGTGGTGTGCAACAACGGGATCAGCGCAAAAGACTCTTGCGCCACCATCTCACCACCTTCAGCGTTATTTCCCTGGAACTTTCCGTTGGTCAGCAAAGTCAGGTGCGGCTTGCCTTGGAGCTGCATCTGCGCAACAGTGGTCAAGCCCCCCTCCACGCTTTCAGCATGGTCGATCACTTCACCCCACTCCTGAGGATAGAAATACACGTTCCCTCCCTGCGACAGCGCGGTGAAATTCCAATGTGCCGGAAACAAGGCCAAGGCAGCCGCTACAAACCCTACAGGCGCAGTGCGACGCACAACGCGCCCTTCAGAAGTCGCCCAGGCCATGAATGCAGCCAGCACCACCACCACGACTGCCAAGCCCAGAAGCACATTGCGCGAACCATACTGCGGAAGCCACCAAAATCCCGCCAGCAGCACTCCGGCGATGTTTCCTAGCGTATTGGCAGCACTTGCGAGCCCAACCCCTCGGGCCGCTTGGCCGCCAAAACGCCTTGCTGCCAACCAGTCGGCGGCAAGGCCCATAGCCGCCGGATAACTCATGCCAATAAAGAAAGCAGGCGGCAGCATGGCCATTGCACACACCATGGCACGTACCAATTCGCGTGCCGAAAAACTCAGTGGTAGCCATTGCTGCACGTAAGCGAAACTACCCATGTAGTCAGCCAGCCCATCCCATACGAAGGAGGTCAGCAAAATGGATAATGCGATGCCACATTGCGCCCAAAGCACCAGAACCGCACGCTCATAGCGCAACATCAGACGCTCCCCGACCATCGCCCCCAAGCCCAGGCCGAGCAGAAAAGTGGCCAGCATCAGGCCGAATGCATACACGCTATTGCCCGCTACGACGGCCAGCAAGTGCATGAACACCACCTCCAGTGCCAGTGTGACCACCCCCCCCACCGTCAAGATCGTCAAGGCGCCCACACCCTGACGGGTAGGTGGCGGCACAGGCATTGCAGTAAGCGCAGTGACTGCCCTGTCGCTACCGGCCTCAAACAGGCCCGGCTGCCGCTTGATCTTGTCAATAACGTACAAAGCCACCAGCAAACTGATCACCGCTGCGAGCAAGGTACCGCCATCGCGCCCCGCAGCAGGCAAAATGGCGTAGCCGCCCAGCAATGCACCCGCAGCGGCGCCCAGCACATTGGCGCCGTACAAAGGTGCAATCGCACGCCCTGTAGGAATGCCCAGGGATCTCAAGCATTGGAACACCAGTGGCAGTGTGGCTCCCATCAAGACAGTGGGCACCCCCAAAACAAGGGCTCCCAAGGCCATACGCAAGGCAGTCAGTGCAGGCGCATCGGGGGGCGTATCCAACGCCATTGCCACATACAGACTTTGGATACCAGAAAAAAGAAACGGCGTAATCACCGCATACAGTCCAATGGCGGCTTCAAATACGGCATACAAATAAAGTGGCCGTTTGCTACGTTCTGCCAACCACCCCCCTAGCCAGGCCCCCAATGCCATTCCGCCCATATAGGTCATGAGAACGGTGTTGGCGGCCAATGCAGTCCCCCCAAAGGTCACGCCCAGTGCCTTTGCATATACCACTTCATACACCAGACCTGCCAAGCCCGAGAAGAAAAATATACCAACCAACCAACGCTTTCCCGCAAGCTCTGCAGGCAAGACGCTGAAAGAAATATGCGTAGAAGCACTATTGGATGGCTCCCGAGTATGCTCCTCGGACCACACCATGCGCACATACCACACCAACAGTTGAAGTGCCACCACAGCACTCCACACCGAGAACAATTGCACAAACCATAGATGTGTCTGCAACCACACGGGCGCCAGGCGCAGCATGAGCATCCATGCCACAAACGTAGCCAGCGCCAACCAATGAAGCACTCGCTGCCATGCAGGCGCCTGCCGACGGAGCGGCGGGTCAATCAGCCACAAACCCATGGCCACTGAAAAGGGCAACGCCACCACCAAGTCAATGACGTAATGCTCACCCAGCGCCAAAGTGGCCCAAGCAGTACCGAGAGTGAATACAAATGCAAGTAGGGCAATCCATTTATGCCGGAAAGCTGCCGACACCATAAATATCAAAATGGCGCCGGAGAGATGCATGGACGGCATGGCATTGCGCATTGCCTGCGGTACGCTCACAAGTCCACTTGACATGTGCTCCAGTGGCGGCATGCTTTTCGGATACAAGCCCTCAAACGCTGCAATTGGGGCAGTCGCAGGCAACCATGCATAGCACAGGACCGCAACAAAGAACGGCACGACCATGGTCCGCCAACCATGCAGGCTTCTGTTTTTTTGCTCTCGAATCAACCAGGCAATTTGCGGAAAAAACATGACCGCCAGCAGAGAGTAAATAAAAGTAGTCGTCGATTGAATCCACGCCGGCATGGCATCTGCCATCATGGCGACCGACCGACCCCAGTGGCCGTATGCGGCGTCAATCATCCAGAGATTCACATCATGAGTCAGCGGCAACAACACGGGGGTCACCTGGAGAGTGCCGTGCGTTGCAACCCCCAATGCCAACGAACCCAGCAACACCCATAGAAAGGCAGTGGATCCTTCTGACACGGCTCTCTTCTCTGCTTTCGCCCGCACAACATCCCATATTGCTTCAATCGCCAACCAGATTCCCGCAGGAATACCCAGTATATATACCGAAGAAAAATAATGATACTTTCCATTCCCCCATGCGAACAAGTAGATCGCCAGCACCACCCCCAACCCAACCAGAACCAATTTGCACCGAGCTGATAAATTGATCCACCCTGCCAAATACATAAATATTGCCGCACCAGAAAACGGGAATATCAACTGCAGAAATACCCCTTCAAACCCATTTTGCTTCTGAACAAAGGAAACATAAAATGAGGAACCATAAACAACAAAAAAACAAACCTCCGACACCAAAGCCATCAAGAGCAACACACTCCCCCAAAGCTTCAATTCCTGCAAATCTTTTTTATCGATCATGGTTTTTCAGGCAATAAACAAACAGCCAACAGAATATCTTGCGCAAATCAATGCTGCCGGAAATATTATCCATCAATAAAAAAGAGCGCCAAGGCGCTCTTTTTTGACACAGGGGATAATTATTTGCACTCGGACGGAGCAAAGCGCGCCGGCAGAGAACCTGCCGCAAAGCCTGCAAAACCTGTGGCCGAAGCTCCCGCCGCCGCACAACGCCATTGCGTCGCCTGGGCTGGGGGAGTAAAGGAAGCCGTGCCCACCGGCAGTATCGTACCCACAGGGGCGTTGGGCGTGTAAATCAAAGTGCCGTTGCCTGCAGCCGCCGTTGTGGTCAGCGTGATGACACCAGTACCGGAAGCAATGGCGATGGACGTTACGTTGCGGCTTGCCGACGGGGAGGTATAGCCCATTGCATAGCCATTGGCGTCAGACGTGGGATTGCCCGATGCCAGAACGTCTGCCACATTGACCTTGGCGGCAGAAACACCCACCATGCCTTCAGACACACGGGCACGCACCGTATAGTCTTGGTACGCAGGCAAGGCCACAGCAGCCAAAATACCAATGATGGCCACCACGATCATCAGTTCGATGAGGGTGAAACCCTGTTGCATAAAGCGCTTCATATATCACTCCTTTGAGAGTTAAAAATCCGTCTTTCGACTGCCATCTTCATGCACGGATCGTGCCAAGCCCCAGATGCCTTGCCACTCCCATCCCGGCGACCTTCACCCCGCAAGATGACATATTTGTCGCACCCGGATGTCACATGTGCATGAATATATGGAAAAACCGCCGCTAACGGCTTTTAAAAGCGAAGCGCTAATGATCGCCACACTAGCGTTGCCCTCTGCACGCTCTAGCCCTGCACAAACTCCATCTCAGTGCTGGCCAGAGCGATGCGGTCACCATTCTTGAGAGTTATGGGGTCCACTCCAATGGGCGTACCGTTCAGGAACGGAAAGTCCCCACCCTCCACATGAGCCAGGACGAAGCCGCTGTGCCGCTTGGTGATGGATGCCACGGCCACGCCGGGCTTGCCAATGGTGGTAACCACTTTTGTCAGAGCCACCTCACGGCCGGCGGCGGGGCCGTTCATCACCCGCACGGCGGCGCTCAGCACGACTGGCGCAGGGGCCGCAGGCTTGGCCAGCGGCGGCAACATGCCGGGCTTGAAGACCATCGTCTTCTCATAGTCATGCCCAGGCTCTTCGTGCAGGAAGCGGATCTTGTACTTCCCCAATTCCACCGTGTCGCCGTTGCGCAAAGGCTGTCGCTTGATGGCCTTGCCATTGACGTAGGTGCCGTTGGTGCTGCCCAGATCCTCCACTTCCACATCATCCCCATTCATGAGGAAGACCGCATGTTCACCACTGACGGCAAGGTTGTCGATGACCACGTCGTTGTAGGGGCGGCGGCCTACCGTTGTGCGTTCCTTGGTGAAGGGGACTTCCTTGATGACAACTCCATCGATCGACACGACCATTCTGGGCATGATCACTTTTCCTTATCCAAACAACTTAGCTAGTAGAGGGAAGTAGCAATTTCCGGGCACAGGCAAATGAAGCCCTGGCGGTCGGGCTGAGCTTGGCGGAAGGGTCACGAGGTGCGCAGCAGGCGCGCCATGAGGCCGCCGCGTTTTTTGGCGTCTTGAGCGAGTTGCGTTTGCGCCAGCACTACGCTGATGTTGTCCCGCCCTCCCATGGCGTTGGCCATGGCCACCATGCGCGCCGCTTTATCTTGTAGCGCAATGGGCATCCGCGCCAGTTCGGCCAAATCTGCGTCACTCAACATGTCCGTCAGGCCGTCGGAGCAAAGAATGAACAAGTCACCGGGCTCGACAGGAAATTCGTTGATTTCTATGTGCACGGACACATCCACCCCCAGCGCCCGTGTCACCAGGTTGCGCTGCCCCGAAACGGCTGCTTGTGCCGGCGTGAGCAGTCCCAGGTCGATCTGCTCCTGCAACCACGAGTGGTCGCGCGTGATCTGCCGCAAGAGGCCCTCGCGCCACCGGTAGCAGCGCGAATCACCGATGTGGCCGAGAATGAGCCGGTCGTCACGGAACACGCCGACGACCAGCGTGGTACCCATTCCCAGGTACTGCGGATTGGACATCGAGGCGCCGAGGATCGCGTGGTTCGCGTTGTCCACACAGGCCTCTAGTGCATGCCGTACCTCCGAAGGCGATGCCGCGGAGCCGTCGCCTTGCAGCCAGCGGACCATCTCGGTGCCGATGTAGGTGATCGCCATCCCGGCAGCCACCTCGCCCGCGTTGTAGCCCCCCATGCCGTCGGCCAGGATGACCATCTGCGCCGTCTCATGGATGGCCACAGCGTCTTCGTTGTTGGAGCGCACCCGCCCCGTGTCCGTCAACGCGCAGAATTCGTAGCTCAGCATCGGCAGAGGTTTCATAAGAGGCTCCCGCGATACGCCTCACGCGAAGGCGCTTTACATGCGGTGGAGGAGGGCATCGCTGCATATCCCTCACAACCGGCATTGCGGGACTGCGCATCATAGTCGAGGCGCACGGGGCGACAGGTCCGTCATGATGTTGAACGCGTGCAAGCCAGGCCCGTTGACGTGTGTTGCAAAGAGGCCCTACGCAGCCCTTCTTGGCTGCCATTTTTGCTACTTCATGGACATGTCCGTCAGGTCGCGGCACATTCCCGTCGCACTAACGCGCGCCAGACTTCTTAGGCCTGCCGAGGTTCGCCGCGGGATTGCATCAGCTTGCCCACCATCACCACCAGTACGGCAATGACGACAGCGTTGTCGCCCGACAAAATGATGTTGATCCAGACGATCTTCACCAGGCCGATCCAGAAATCGGCATTGCTCAAGTACTCCATTGATGGCTCCAGTGTTATGAATCGAAAACGCCAGCCTGGGTAAACCAAGCTGGCGTTTCTTTTGTGTTGGAGCTGTCAGTGTAGAGAGGGTAGACCCTCTCGCGCGTGCGTAGTTTTGCGTAACCTGGCGCGCTACACCGCGCCAGGCTCGCGGATTACAGCAGGCCCTTGAGCAGGCGACCCATCTCGGAAGGATTGCGGGTAATGGTGAAACCGCACTCTTCCATGATGGCCAGCTTGGCGTCCGCCGTATCGGCGCCGCCGGAGATCAGCGCGCCCGCATGGCCCATGCGCTTGCCCGGAGGAGCGGTCACGCCTGCGATGAAGCCCACGATGGGCTTCTTCATATTGGCCTTGCACCAGCGGGCAGCTTCTGCCTCGTCGGGGCCGCCGATCTCGCCGATCATGATCACGGCGTCGGTGTCAGGATCGTCGTTGAAAGCCTTCATCACGTCGATGTGCTTGAGGCCATTGATCGGGTCGCCGCCGATGCCGACGGCGGACGACTGGCCGATGCCCAGTTCGGTCAACTGTGCCACGGCTTCGTAGGTCAGCGTGCCGGAACGGCTCACCACGCCCACACGGCCCTTCTTGTGGATGTGACCGGGCATGATGCCGATCTTGATCTCGTCCGGCGTGATCAGGCCAGGGCAGTTGGGGCCCAGCAGCAGCGTGCGCTTGCCGCCGGCGGCTTCCTTGGCCTTCATCTTGTTGCGCACTTCGAGCATGTCGCGCACGGGAATGCCTTCGGTGATGCAGATCGCCAGGTCCAGGTCGGCCTCGACGGCTTCCCAGATGGCGGCGGCCGCGCCTGCGGGCGGCACGTAGATCACGGAGACGGTAGCACCGGTTTCCTTGGCGGCGTCCTTGACCGACCCAAAGATTGGAATGTCAAAAATCTTCTCGCCGGCCTTCTTGGGGTTCACACCCGCCACGAAGCAGTTCTTGCCGTTGGCGTATTCCTGGCACTTTTCCGTGTGGAACTGACCGGTCTTGCCGGTGATGCCCTGGGTGATGACCTTGGTGTCTTTGTTGATGTAGATCGACATGTTTTATCTCCGGGCCTGCTTAACGGACGGCTTCGACAATCTTCGTGGCGGCTTCCGCCATGGTGTCGGCGCTGATGATGGGCAGGCCGGATTCGGCCAGCATCTTCTTGCCCAGCTCTTCGTTCGTGCCCTTCATGCGCACGACCAGCGGCACCTGCAGGTTCACGGCCTTGCAGGCGGTGATCACGCCGGTGGCGATGGTGTCGCACTTCATGATGCCGCCGAAGATGTTGACCAGAATGCCCTTGACCTTGGGGTTCTTGAGCATGATCTTGAAGGCTTCGGTGACCTTCTCGGGGGTGGCACCGCCGCCCACGTCCAGGAAGTTGGCCGGCTCGCCGCCGAACAGCTTGATGGTGTCCATGGTGGCCATGGCCAGGCCGGCGCCGTTCACCAGGCAGCCGATGTTGCCGTCAAGGCTGATGTAGGCCAGGTCGAACTTGGAGGCCTCGACTTCCGCCGGATCTTCCTCGTCCAGGTCGCGCAGGGCCACGATTTCCGGGTGGCGGAACAGCGCGTTGGCGTCGAAGTTGAACTTCGCGTCCAGGGCCATCAGGTTGCCCTTGGAGTCGCAATTCAGCGGGTTGATCTCGACCAGGGACGCGTCGGTGTCCATGTAGCACTTGTAGAGCTTGGCGAACAGGTCCACCGCCTGGTCCACCGAAGCGCCCGTCAGGCCGATGGCTGCGGCCACCTTCTTGGACTGCTCGGGCGTGATGCCGGTCAGGGGGTCGATCATCTCGGTGATGATCTTCTCGGGCGTGGAGTGGGCCACTTCCTCGATGTCCATGCCGCCTTCGCTGGAAGCGATCAGCGCCACTTTCTGCGTGCCACGGTCGGTGACCAGGGACACATACAGTTCGTTCTTGATGTCGGCGCCATCCTCGATGTACAGGCGGCGCACCTTCTGGCCTTCGGGGCCGGTCTGGTGCGTGACCAGCTGCATGCCCAGGATCTCGCTGGCGCGTGCCTTCACGTCATCAATGGTCTTGGCCACCTTCACGCCACCGCCCTTGCCACGGCCACCGGCGTGGATCTGGGCCTTCACGACCCACACGGGGCCGCCGAGCTTTTGTGCGGCTTCCACGGCTTCTTGCACCGTGAAAGCGGGGATGCCACGCGGGACGGGCACGCCGAAACTGCGCAAGATTTCCTTGCCTTGGTATTCGTGAATCTTCATGAGGTCTCTCTCAGGGGAAGGATGGTGTTTGTACCCGTTCTGCCGAAGAGCGGAAATACAGCCGCATGCTCGGGAATGGCAGCCGGCAAATGTATCATGCTGCGACGCACCATTGATGTGGATATAACTTACGCCCCCGGCCTCATCCCTGGGCCGGCCCTTGCAGGAGCTACTGATGTCCAAGGTCTTTATTGATGGCGAGGCAGGCACCACCGGCCTGCAGATTCGTGAGCGCCTACAGGCCATGCCCCAGGTGGAGTTGGTCAGCATCGCCCCCGAACTGCGCAAGGACGCCGCCGCCAAGCGCGCACTGATCGCCGGTGTGGACCTGGTTGTGCTGTGCCTGCACGACGATGCCGCGCGCGAAACGGTCGCGCTGGTGGACGCCATCACTGCCGAGACCGGCCGCGCCATCAAGATCATTGATGCCTCCACCGCCCACCGCACGGCGCCGGGCTGGGTGTTCGGCTTTCCCGAACTGGCGCCCGGCCAGTTGGAGGCCGTGCGCAGCGCCACGCGCGTATCCAACCCCGGCTGCTATGCCACCGGCGCCATCGCCCTGCTGCGCCCGCTGGTCGACGCCGGCCTGGTGCCTGCCGACCACCCGCTGGCACTGCCGTCGGTGAGCGGCTACTCCGGCGGCGGCCGTACGATGATCGAGGCCTACGAGCAAGGCCAGGCGGCGCCCTTTGAGCTGTATGCGCTGGGCCTGTCGCACAAGCACCTGCCGGAGATCCTGAAGTACACCGGGCTCACGCGCCGCCCGATCTTCATCCCCTCGGTGGGCAACTTCCGCCAGGGCATGCTGGTGCAACTGCCGCTGCATCTGGATCTGCTGCCCGGCCAGCCGAAGGCGGCGGACCTGCACGACGCACTGGCGGCCCATTACGCCAAGAGCAATACGCCCGAGCAGTGGGTGAAGGTGCTGCCGCCCACCGAGGACGGCAAGCTCGATGCCCTCGCGCTCAACGACACCAACCAGCTGGAACTGCGCGTGTTCGCCAATGAGAGCTACCGCCACGCCGTGCTGGTGGCGCGCCTGGACAACCTGGGTAAGGGCGCGAGCGGCGCCGCGGTGCAGAACCTGCGGTTGATGCTCGGGCTATAACATCAAAAAACATAGCTGTCTGCGCTTATTTCATCCAGGTTTCAACGGAAAAATCCTTTGAAATGGATGTACAGCAAGCGCGAGCAGCTCATTTTTATATAGCAAACACTTGCCCGTACCGCGCCGGCTGATCCGCCGAGCGGTCAAGGCCGCGCGGCAAGCCCCCGCCCCGCAGGCGTGCACCGCGAAGCGCGCATTGCCGTCGCTGCTTTCAGGCCTGCCCCGTGCGCTGGAACAGCCCGCCGGGCAGGCGCGCGACACGCCCCTCCAGTTCCAGCTCCAGCAGCCGTACCTGCAGCGTGGCGGCATCCAGCCCCGTGCGCGCCACCAGTGCGTCCAGCCCCAGCGGATCGAACCCCAGCGCATCCAGCACACATTGATACGACGGCGCGAGGGGCTCCTCGGACGCGGGCTGTTCCGCAGGGATGGCGGCTGCCGGCGCATGCCAGCGCAGTTCTTCCAGCACATCCTGCGCCGACTCCACCAGCTTGGCGCCCTGGCGTATCAGCGCGTGGCATCCACGCGACTGGGGCGCGTGGATGGAGCCTGGTATGGCGAACACTTCGCGCCCCTGCTCGGCCGCGAGCCGCGCGGTGATCAGCGAGCCCGAGGCCAGCGCCGCCTCCACCACCAGGGTGCCCTGCGACAGGCCGGAGATGATGCGGTTGCGCTTGGGAAAATTGGCCGGCAACGGCGGCGTGCCCAGCGGGTATTCGCTGACCAGCAGGCCATGGCTTGCGATGCGGTGGGCCAGCTCCTTGTTGGCACGCGGGTACACCCGGTCCAGCCCGGTGCCCACGATGGCAATGGTGGCGGGCGCGGCGCCGTCGGGCGGATCGATCAGCGCGCCCTCGTGCGCCGCCGCGTCGATGCCCAACGCCAGGCCCGAAACGACGCACAAACCCGCCTCCCGCAGAGCGCGTGCGAACTGCCGGGCATGGTCCGCCCCCTGGGCCGTGGGGTTGCGGCTACCCACCATGGCCAGGCTGTGCGCCGGCGCGAACGGCGCGCCGCCCTGCACGAACTGCGGAGCACCCAGCAGGTACAGCAGCAGCGGCGGATCCTCGGTGGCCAGCAACGCAGGCGGATAGGCCTCGTCACCCAGCGTGACGATGCCGTGCGCCGGCTGCGCGGGCGCCCGCCCGTCCAGCAGCCACTGCCACGTCCGCTCGGTCAGCGCCTCCAGCTCCTCGGGCACGCGGGCGAGCGCGCGCGCCTGCGCCGTGGTGACGCAGGACTGCCAGGCGCTCTCGCCCTGCGCAAAGATGTTCTGGGGAAGGCCGAATACGGCCAGCAGCCTGCGCGCGGCACCGTTGCCCACGCCAGGCGTGAGCGTCAGTCGCAGCCAGGCGGCCAGTTCGTCGCGTTGCATGCGCGGTGACAAGGCGGGGGAGCGGCCGCCCGCAGGTGACGGCGCCCGGGGCTTACTCGGGGTTGACCAAACGGTCGCCCACACGCACCGCCTGCTGCGACTGCAGGATCAGGGCGTAGGACACGCGGTCGAACGTGAGGAACACCATCGCCACGCCATTGCTCTCGCTGGGCAGGCGCACCATGGCGCGCTGCTCGTCGGTCTTGTCCTTGAAGCGCTCGCCCTTGGTGAGCAGCTGCAGCACATGGCCGGCTTCCATGCCGTCGCGCGTACCGCGGTTGATGGTGATTACCTGGTTCTGGCCGGCGTTGGCCACGGCCGCGCTGCCGTAGATCGACACCACGCTGGCATCCACGGGGCCCTGCGGTGCCCGCGGGGTGTAGCTGTTGAAGCTGCGCTGTGGTGCGGGCAGCAGGCGGTCGCCGGCGCGGATCTCTTCCTTCGCGCCCCTCAGGTCCACCGTGGCGGGAACGATGTCCACCGCTGTGCCGTCGGCTTGCCCCTCCAGCACTTCCCCCCGGCCCTCGCTGGAACTCTTGCCCCGCGCTACATCGCTCTGGGGCACTGGAGTGGTAGTTTCACTGCGCACCAGTTCGGCGCGGCCGACATACTGCGCTTCGTAGCCCAGCACCTCACCAGTGTGCGGATCCTTCAGCGGAATGGCGTTGCGGAACACGCGGTACTGGCGCGGCACGCCAGGCGCCATCACGAGGGGGCTGCCTTCAGGGCCGCGCACGTAGGCGCGGTCGCCGTTGGCCATGATCATGCGTTCGTCGCGCGTGGCCACGATGCGCGGGGCCTGCTGCAGCGCGAGCTCGTCCACCACAAGAGGCTCGACGAGGAAGGGTTCGATCAGGTGCGGCTTGAGCGTGGGCAGCGCCGTGCCGGCCAGGCTGTCATAGCGCGTGCGCGGCGACACGCGCACGGTCTCGGGCGCGCCTTTGCGGCTGGTGCTCAGGCGGGCATAGCCGTCCACCTTTTCCAGGTACAGCGTCTGGCCCGGGAAAATCAGGTGCGGGTTGGGAATGGACTGCAGATTCATGCCCCACAGTTCCGGCCAGCGCCAGGGGCGCTTCAAATACATGCCGGAAATACCCCACAGCGTGTCTCCGCGTTTCACCACGTAGGTATCGGGCGCATTGGCGGCCAATTCGGACAGGGGAACGCCGCGTGAAGCCACCTGCTGCGCGGTGGCGCGCTGCTCGGAAGTAATCGGGTAATTCTGGGCCTGCGCCGCCGGTGCCATGGCGGCACCCGCCAACAAAGCCAGTGCGCCGAGCGCCGTCACGCGCATACGGGCCTGAGCCGCCATATTGTTCCTCGTGTCATTCATTGGAAAAACGCCCCTCTCGCTGCGGTGCAGTTAATTGTTTTACAGAAGAAACTGCCGCGAATACATTACAAACCATTTGAGATTCTGTGCCCAAGCCCTTGATCGGGCAACGATTATTGTGATTGGGCGCCGCAATGGCGGGCAAAAGTGGCGAAAATAGCGACATATTGAGCGCTCTGCCATGGCAATTCTTCCGATTCTCTGTTACCCCGATCCTCGCCTGCACAAGGTCGCCCAGCCCGTGACGGCGGTGGATGAGCGCGTGCGCGCCATCGTGGACGATATGTTCGCCACCATGTACGACGCCCATGGCATCGGCCTGGCCGCCACGCAGGTCGATGTGCACGAGCGCATCGTGGTGATCGACGTCTCCGAAGAGCGCGACACGCCGCTGGTGCTGATCAACCCCGAGATCACCTGGGCCAGTGCCGAGAAACAGGTGGGCGACGAGGGCTGCCTGTCGGTGCCTGGCATCTACGATGGCGTGGAGCGCTCCACTGCCGTGCACGTGCGCGCGCTGGACCGCGACGGCCAGCCGCGCGTGATCGAGGCCGAGGGCCTGCTGGCCGTGTGCATCCAGCACGAGATGGACCACCTGCTGGGCAAGGTGTTCGTGGAATACCTGTCGCCCTTGAAGCGCAACCGCATCAAGACCAAGCTGTTGAAGCAGCAAAAGCAGGCCGAACGCGCATGACCCCGCTGCCGGCGCACGCAACCGCACCGCGCCGGCTCCGCTGGAGCGCACTGCTGCTGGCTGTTTTTTTGGCGGCCTGCGCCGTACCCGAATGGCAGAAAGCAGGCACGCCGCGTGCGGACATCGAGCGCACCATGGGCGCACCCACGCTGACCGTAATGCTCCCTGAAGGCGGAGAACGGCTGGTCTACAGCCGCCAGCCCGCAGGCCAACAGGTCTACCACCTCGACTTTGACGCCCGGCAACGCCTGGTGCGGGTGGAGCAGGTACTGACGCTGGAGCGCTTCCATGCGCTGCGCAATGGCGTCGATACGCGCGCAGCCGTGCGACGCACCTTCGGCCCGCCTGCGCTGGTGGAGAAGGTGGCGCGCTTCAATGGCGATATCTGGACCTACCGCTTTCGTGACAATGGAGAGCCCCGCCAGGCCCATGTGCACATCGACCCGGCGGGCGTCGTGCAGCGCGTGATGTTCACGGACGAGCGGCTGAACGACAACGACCCCTTTCACTGAGCCCCACCCCGGGGCCGCTATTCCACGCGTTGTATGAGAGTCATTTTTGCCGGCACGCCCGAGTTTGCGCGCGTGGCCCTGGAGCGCCTGCTGGCCGCGGGATTCACCGTGCCCCTGGTGTTGACCCAGCCCGACCGCCCCGCGGGCCGCGGCTTGAAACTGCAGGCTTCACCCGTCAAGCAGTGCGCGCTGCAGCACGGCATCGCCGTGGCGCAGCCGCTGAGCCTGCGCCTGGATGGCAAATACCCCGAGGACGCAGCGGCCGCCAAAGCCGCCATCGAGGCTGCGCAGGCCGATGTGATGGTGGTGGCCGCCTATGGGCTGATCCTGCCGCAGTGGGTGCTCAACACAATGAGCGCCGCACGGCCGCCCGAAGGCGAGAAAGCCCCCCTGGGGGGCAGCGAACCACGCGCAGCGGGGAGCGTGGGGGCAAAGAACGGCCTCGGCTGCCTGAACATCCACGCCAGCCTGCTGCCGCGCTGGCGCGGCGCGGCGCCCATCCACCGCGCCATCGAGGCCGGCGACGCGGAAACCGGCGTGACCATCATGCAGATGGACGCGGGCCTGGATACCGGCGACATGCTGTTGCTGGAAAAGACCGCCATCAGCCCCGCCGATACCACCGCCACGCTGCACGACCGGCTGGCGCAGCTGGGCGGGCGGCTGATCGTGGAGGCGCTGGAGATGGCCGCCTGCGGGGGCCTCAAACCCACACCGCAGCCGGCCGAGGGCGTGACCTACGCGCACAAGATCGACAAGGCGGAAAGCACCATCGACTGGAACCAGCCGGCGGAGGTGATCGCCCGGCGCGTGCGTGCCTTCGACCCCTTCCCCGGCGCGGCCACCACGCTGGGGGCCGATGCCATCAAGGTATGGCGCTGCGAAATAGATAGCTGCTCGCGCACGCTGGATGCGGCCTGCGGCCAGATTTTGTCTATAGATGCCGACGGCATCGGCGTGGCCTGCGGCGCCGGCAGCCTGCTGCGCTTGACGGTGCTGCAACGCGCGGGCGGCAAGCGGCTGCCCGCCGAGGACTTCCTGCGCGGCTTCCCGCTGGCGCCAGGCATGGTGCTGGGCGCCGCCCCATGAGTCTGCCTTTCCTGCGCGCCCAGCTGCGCGACCCGGCCTTCCGCCAGGGCGCCAGTGACATGGCCGGCACCTGCCTGGGCATCGGCGCCTGGGGCCTGGTGACGGGCGTGGCCATGGCCAAGAGCGGCATGTCGCTGCCGATGGCGCTGTTCATGTCGCTGGCGGTGTATGCCGGCAGCGCACAGCTGGCCGTGCTGCCGCTGATGGTGGCGGGCGCGCCGCTGTGGGTGATCTGGCTGACGGCCACCTGCGTCAACCTGCGCTTCGTGATCTTCAGCAGCATGTGGCGCAGCTATTTCGCCCACCTGCCGCGCCGCCACCGGCTGGCGCTGGGCTACTTCAGCGGCGATGTGATCTTCGTGAGCTTCATGAAGCGCTTTCCCAAGCCCGTGCCTGCGCCCGAGCAGGTGCCTTATTTCTGGGGCGCGGCCTCGGCCAACTGGCTGGCCTGGCAGGTGCCGTCCATTGCAGGCATCGTGCTGGCCAACGCCATCCCGCTGTCCTGGGGGCTGGGCTTTGCGGGCGTGCTGGCGCTGCTGGGCATCCTGCTGTCCATGCTGAACGACCGCGCCACCTGGCTCGCCACGGCCGTGGCCTGCACGGCGGCGGTGGCCACCTTCGCGCTGCCGCTCAAGCTCAACATCCTGGTGGCGATCGCCGCAGCCGTCACAGCAGGGCTGGCCGCCGAAGCGGCCGAGCGTGCGCTGCGGCGTGCGCGTACCCGCGCCGCGGGGGGCGACACATGAACGGTGCCTGGATCGAGCCGGCCATCGCCATCCTGGGGCTGGCGGGCATCACCCTGCTCACGCGCGCGTTCTTCATGATCCCCGAGCGCGACCTGCCGATGCCCGACTGGCTGCGCCGCGGCCTGAAGTACGCGCCGCTGGCCGCGCTGGCCGGGGTGATCGCGCCCGAGCTGGTCATGACCCAGGGCGCGCTGATCCAGACGCTGCAGGACGCACGGCTGCCCGCCGTGGCCGCCGCCGCGGGCTACTACTTCTGGCGCCGCGGCATCCTGGGCACCATCGTCGTGGGTATGGCGGTGTACCTGCCGCTGCACATCGGGCTGGGCTGGTAGAGAGTTACGGCGCGGTTACCAGGCGCCTACAATCCGCGCAGTTTTCATGACCGCACCGTGACGGCGCGGCGCACTCACCCACTGTTCCCATGCACATCCTTCGCTTTTCCGACCTTTGCGCCCAGGGCCAGGCCCGTGGCCAGCGCGTGTTCATCCGTGCCGACCTGAACGTGCCGCAAGACGACGCCGGCCGCATCACCGAGGACACGCGCATCCGTGCCTCCGTGCCCTGCATCCAGATGGCGCTGGAAGCCGGCGCCGCCGTGATGGTGACCAGCCACCTGGGCCGCCCCACCGAGGGCGAGTTCAAGCCCGAGGATTCGCTGGCCCCGGTGGCCCAGCGCCTGGGCGAGCTGTTGGGCCACCCGTACGAGAACGGCGTGCCGCTGGTGACCGACTGGGTGGACGGTGTGCAGGTGCAGCCCGGCCAGGTCGTGCTGCTGGAAAACTGCCGCTTGAACAAGGGCGAGAAGAAAAACGACCCCGAGCTGGCGAAGAAGATGGCCCAGCTGTGCGACATCTACGTGAACGACGCCTTCGGCACCGCCCACCGCGCCGAGGGCACGACCTACGGCATCGCCGAGTACGCGAAGGTGGCCTGCGCCGGCCCGCTGCTGGCCGCCGAGATCGACGCCATCCAGACCGCGCTGGCCAACCCGAAGCGCCCGCTGGTCGCCATCGTGGCCGGCTCCAAGGTCTCGACCAAGCTGACCATCCTGCAAAGCCTGTCCAAGAACGTGGACGGCCTGGTGGTGGGCGGCGGCATTGCCAACACCTTCATGCTGGCGGCCGGCCTGCCCATCGGCAAGAGCCTGGCCGAGCCCGACCTGGTGAACGAAGCCAAGGCCGTGATCGCCGCCATGGCCGCGCGCGGCGCCGAGGTGCCGATCCCCACCGACGTGGTGGTCGCCAAGGCCTTCGCGGCCGACGCACCCGCCACCGTGAAGAAGGCCAGCGAAGTGGCCGAGGACGACCTGATCCTGGACATCGGCCCCGAGACGGCGGCCCAACTGGCCGCGCAGCTCAAGGCCGCGGGCACCATCGTCTGGAACGGCCCCGTGGGCGTGTTCGAATTCGACCAGTTCGCGGGCGGCACCAAGGCCATCGCGCAGGCCATCGCCGAATCCAGCGCCTTCAGCATCGCCGGCGGCGGCGACACCCTGGCGGCGATTGCCAAGTACGGCATCGAGAAGGACGTGGGCTACATCTCCACCGGCGGTGGCGCGTTCCTGGAGGTGCTGGAGGGCAAGACCCTGCCGGCCATCGAAATACTGCAAAAGCGCGCGGCAGGCTGATCCCGCCCCAGAACGCTATAAAAATCAGAGCTGCTTGCGCTTATTGCATAAGCGCTAGCAGCTCTTTTTACTTGAACTCCTGCGCCTGCACGGCGCGGGCCGGCCACAGCACGGTGCCGATGGCCACGGCCATCAGCCCCACGGCGGTCCAGTCCTGCCAGTGCAGCACCTCGCCCAGCCACAGCGCGCCGCTGAACACGCCCAGCACCGGAATCATCATCACGCTGAGCGTGGAGGCCACGGGCGGCAGCGTGCGCACCAGGAAGAACCACGCCGTCTGCGCAAAGCCCAGCGCCAGCAGCCCGTTGTAGAGAATGGCGGCCCAGGCCTGGGCGTCGGGTGCCACCCAGCGCTCGCGCTCGAACGCCACCGCCAGCACGGTGAGTACCACGCAGGTGATGGCCACCATCCAGAACGACAGCGTGAGCAGCGGCACCGGCACGGTCAGGCGCCGCAGCAGCTGCGTGCCCATGGCCCAGCTCGCGGCAGACACCAGCATCAACGTCACGCCCAGGGGCCTGCCGCCCAGCGCGCCGATCTCATGCCACAGCAGCAGCACCACGCCCACCAGCGCCGCGCCCACGCCCATCCACGCACGACCGGCCAGGCGGTCGCCGAACACCAGCGCGCCCAGCACGGCCGAGAAGATGGGCATGGTGTAGCCCAGGATGGCCGCGCGCCCGCTGGACAGCTGCGGGATCGCCAGGATCATGAGCACGTGCCACAGCACCATGTTGGTCAGCGCCAGCAGCGCCACGCGGCCCCAATGCGCGCGCGCAATAGTGAAGGGCAGCTTGCGCACCCCTATCACCGCGGCCAGGATGGGCAGGCCCAGCCACAGCGAGGCCATGCGGAAGGTGAGCGGCGGAAAGTGCGCCACACCCATCTTCATCACCGGCCAGTTGAGGCCCCACACCAGGGTCAACAGGGCAAGAACGACGAGCTGGCGGCGGGAAAGGGCAGGCATGGACGGCGATTGTGCCGGGCAGGCGCCGTCCTTGCCGAAGCCGCCCGCGAAAACACCAGGACGCCATGGCGCACGGCAGCGGCACGGTGTTGCCTAAAATCACGGACATGACTTTTCTTGACATGCTGCGCGACGCCACCACGCGCAACGACTCCCTGCTGTGCGTGGGCCTGGACCCCGAACCCACGCGCTTTCCCGAGTCCGTGCGTGGCGAGGCGCACAAGATCTACGACTTCTGCGCCGCCATCGTGGACGCCACGGCCGACCTGGTGTGCGCCTTCAAGCCGCAGATCGCCTACTTCGCTGCGCACCGTGCCGAGGACCAGCTGGAGCGCCTGATGCAGCACATGCGCTGCAACGCCCCGCATGTGCCCGTGATCCTGGACGCCAAGCGCGGCGACATCGGCTCCACGGCCGAGCAATACGCCAAAGAGGCCTTCGAGCGCTACGGCGCGGATGCCGTGACGCTCTCGCCCTTCATGGGCTTTGACTCCATCGAGCCCTATCTGGCCTACCACGGCAAGGGTGCTTTCCTGCTGTGCCGCACCTCCAACCCCGGTGGCGATGACCTGCAGGCCCAGCGCCTGGCCAGCGTCGAAGGCCAGCCGCTGCTGTACGAGCACGTGGCCCGCCAGGCGCAGGGCCCCTGGAACAAGAACGGCCAGCTCGGCCTGGTGGTGGGCGCCACGTACCCACAAGAAATAGAGCGCGTGCGCGCGCTCGCACCCACGCTGCCGCTGTTGATCCCCGGCGTGGGCGCGCAGGGCGGCGACGCAGCCGCCACGGTGCGCGCCGGGCTGCGCGCCGACGGGCCAATCATCGTGAACTCCTCGCGCGCCGTGCTCTATGCCTCGGGCGGTGCGGACTTTGCCGCGGCCGCACGCAACGCGGCCCAGGCCACGCGCGCCGCGCTCAACGCCGCGCGCGCCTAGCCCAGCGTTTTCCGGCCATGCAACTCAAGTGGCTGGAGGACTTCATCGCCCTGGCGCATGAGCGCAGCTTCACCCGCGCGGCGGAACTGCGCCATGTGACGCACCCGGCGTTCGGACGGCGCATCCGCGCGCTGGAGGCGTGGGCCGGCACGCCGCTCACGGAGCGCGACGGCGGCGGGCCCGTGCGGCTTACGCCCGCGGGGCAGGCCTTCCTGGAAACCGCGCAGCAGATGGCGCAGAACCTGGCCCATTCGCACGAGGAGTTGCGTGCCATCGCAGGGCGGCAGGCGCGCACCGTCACCCTGGCCACCGGTCGTACCCTGGCACGCACCGTGGTGGCCGACTGGCTGGCCCGCATACAGCCCGTGTTGGCGGGCGGCGAGCTGCGCGTGCGCACCTGTGCGCTGGATGAGTCCGTGGCCATGATCGAGCGTGGCGAGGCCGACTTCACCCTGGCCTACCACCACACCTCGCTCGCCGTGCGCCTGGACGCACGGCAGTTCACCCACCTCACGCTCGCCAGCGACCGCCTGGTGCCCGTCTCCCGCGCCCGCGCCGGCGGTGCGCCGCTGCACCACTTTGGCGGCACGGACGCGGTGCCCTACCTCGCCTACTCGCACACGCTGGCGCTCGGCCGGCTGGTGGAAGACCGCCTGGCGCATGACCCGCTGGCGCCGCGCCTGGCGCGCGTGGTGGAATGCGACTCGGCCGACGCGCAGTACGAGTACGTGCTGCGCGGCCTGGGCGTGGCCTGGCTGCCCTGGTCCATGGTGCATGCCGACTGCCAGTCGGGGCGGTTGGCCCGCGCGGGCGACGAGCGCATGCAGGTGCGCTTCGACGTGCGCATGTACCGGCCCAAGCGCCGGCTCTCGCCCTGGGCCGAGGCGCTGTGGGCCACGTTGGCGCGCCAGTGATCCCCGGATAAACCCGCGGGCCGCGTGCCCACAATGCACGGCCTGGTGCCACTTCGGCACGACGCAGCCACGGTGCGCTTTCCACAATGGCACCCACCTCGACCTGCCTATGGAAAACGCCATGCACACTTCCCGCATCCCCGCCCCGTTGCGCCGCGCGCTGCTGGCCAGCGCCGCGCTGCTCGCCGCTGCCAGCCCTGCCGCTTTCGCGCAAGCGCCCGCCTACCCCAGCAAGCCCATCACCATCGTCGTGGGCTATCCGCCCGGCGGCAGCACCGACCTGACCGGCCGCGCCGTGGGCGCGGAGCTGTCCAACCGCCTGGGCGTGCCCGTGGTGATCGAGAACCTGGGCGGCGCGGGCGGCGCCATTGGCGCGCAGAAGGTGGCCAGCAGCGCGCCCGACGGCTACACGCTGCTGGTCGGCGCCAGCAACGAGATCGCCATCAACAAGCTGGTGACCAAGAAGGTCAAGTACGACATCAAGGACTTCACCGCCATCGGCCTCGTGGCCTCGCAGCCCCTGGTGCTGGTGGCCAGCACTGGCACCGGCGTGAAGAACCTGGCCGAATTCACCGAACGCGTACGCAAGAACCCCGGCAAGCTCAGCTATGGCAGCTCGGGCGTGGGCACCTCGCTGCACCTGGCCGGCGGGATGATCAAGGAACAGGGCCAGCTGTTCATGACGCACATCCCCTACCGCGGCGTGGCGCCGCTCACCAACGACCTGGTGGGCAACAACCTGGAGTTCGGCGTGTTCGTGCTCTCCAGCGGCCTGCCGCACATCAAGAGCGGCAAAGTGATCGCCCTGGGCACCACCGAGGCCAAGCGCTCGACCGTCGCGCCCGACATTCCGGCGCTGGCCGAATCGGCGCAGTACAAGAACGTGGACATCGGCACCTGGTTCGCCCTCATGGCGCCCGCCCACCTGCCCAAGCCCGTGGCCGAGCGGCTCAAGAAGGCGCTCAACGAGACGCTGGAGTCGCCGGACTTCCGCAAGCGAATGGAAGCCGCGGGCTCCACCGTGGCATCCCCCAGCCTGGACGTGGACAAATTCCTCGCCGCAGAGGTCGCCAAGTACAAGAAGATCATCGAGTTCGCCAAGATCGAAGAATGATGAGCGCTCCCCTGCCTTTCACTTTGACCGCGCCCGACCTCGGCGCCTGGCGCGCCGGCAACACCGGCACCGAGGGCGTGTGGCGCTTCGACTCCGGCACGCCGGGCCGCCACGTGATGATCAGCGCCCTCGTGCACGGCAACGAGCTGTGCGGCGCCTGGGCGCTCAAGGGCCTGCTGGAAGCCGGCCTGCGCCCCGCGCGCGGCACGCTCACGCTGGCGCTGTGCAATCTGGCCGCGTTCGACCGGTTCGACCCCCACCACCACGACGCCGCCCGCTTCGTGGACGAAGACCTCAACCGCCAGTGGGTGGATGCGCGCATGGACGCCGGCGACACGCTGGAGCGCCGGCGCGCGGCCGCGCTGCGCCCCTTCGTGGCCGAGGCCGACTGGCTGCTGGACCTGCACTCCATGCACGAGCCCTGCGCGCCGCTGCTGCTCACCGGCATGCAGCCGCGCAACCTGCACCTCGCGCGCACCCTGGCCGCGCCCGAGCACATCGTGGTGGACGCGGGCCACAAGGACGGCACGCGCATGCGCGACTATGGCCGCTTTGGCCAGCCCGATGCCGAGGGCGGCGACACGCGCTCGCTGCTCGTCGAATGCGGCTTCCATGGCGACCCGGCCAGCCGCGCCGTGGCGCAGGACCAGTGCGTGCGCTTCCTGCAAGCGGCCGGCGTGGTGGATTCCGCCAGCCTGGCACGTGGGCTGCCCGGCTGGCGCCTGCCCGACGCGCCGCGCCAGTGGGCGCTGGAGGTCACCGGCCCGGTGGTCGCCAGGAGCGAGCGCTTTCGTTTCACCCAGCCCTTCACGGGCCTGGAGGTGATTCCCCAGGCCGGTACCGTGATCGGCGACAACGATGGCGAGCCCGTCACCACGCCGTACGACGACTGCGTGCTGGTCATGCCCAGCACCCGCCAGGCGCGTGCCGGCGTGACGGTGGTGCGCTTCGCCACGCGGCGGCCGCTGTAGGCGGCACGACCAGCGGCCAGTGCTTCGCCCGCGCAGGGCAGGCCGGCCGCGTGGCAGCGTCTGGGGCATGCGCAGGTTTTGCTTCCATACTGATAGCTACTAGCGCCCGTATTTATTGGTTTAGGGGCCAAAAATACCCTTAAACCCGTCGCAACACCTCTGGGACGGGATGGAGCCCCTGCGCGCCCAAAAAGCTGAACTCGTTCAAGGACAGGCAGGTTTTTGCCGAATAACATTACGTTACACGTCCTTGACATCTCTTTGTCTCGCCCGCCCTCTAGGGCCTGTTCACACTATTTTTGCCAGTGCGAATGGCGTGAAAACCGCGCCAATCTAGGCGCGTGACGACGCCAAGGCCGGGGCCTTGGCTAGGAGGGCAACGACGAATGGCGCGGTTTTCACTCCGTTCCCTCCGGGTTGCGATCAAAAAGGGCCATTCGCGGCGTTGCCAAGCCTCGCTGGGGTAGCACCCCAGCTTCGTTTGGCGCCTTGCGCCTGGCCCTTTTTGATCGCAACGCATCTGGCAAAAATAGTGTGAACAGGCCCTAGGCGGTCTCGCGGACAAGGAAAGGTTCCCGCTATGACCTCGCTTTCTCAGCGCCTGCCGCTGCTTTACAAATTCCTCCTCCTGGGCCTCGCCGGCATCCTCATGAGCGCCGTGCCCACCTGGCTGTTCGTGAGCGGCGCGCTCGACGACCTGGCGCGCGCTCGCCACGAGGCCCGTGGCGCCCCGCCGCTGCTGGCGCTGCACAAGGTGGTGCAGGGGCTGCAGGTGCACCGCGGCCTGTCCAACGGCATGCTGGGCGGCGACGAGACCTTGGCCGCCCGGCGCCCGGCCGCGCGCGATGCGGTGAACAAAGCCTTCGCCGAGGCCACCGCCCGCCTGGACGCGGCGCAGGTGCCCGCGGCCCAGCGCGACGCCTGGCAGCGCGCCCAGCAGGCCTGGCAGCAGCTGGAGCCGGCCGTGGCCGCACGCTCGCTGCCGGCCGCGCAAAGCACGGCGCAGCACACGGCGCTGATCACGTCGCTGCTGCAGACCGGCGAGCAGCTGCTGCACAGCTACGAGCTGCAGCTGGACCCCGACTTCGCCACCAACGCGCTGATCCAGGCCTCGCTGGTGCATGCGCCGCAGCTGGGTGAGAAGCTGGGCGTGATGCGCGCCCAGGGCGCGGGCTTCCTGGGCCGCGGCGGCGAGCTGCCGCTGGAGGCCAAGGGGCTGCTGCAGTCGCTGCGCCAGCGCGTGGTGGAGCTGCAGGGCGACACGCTGCGCAACCTGGCGCGCGCCACCGAGGCGAGCCCTGCCTTTGCGGCCACGCTGGGCGCGCCCGCGCGCACGCTGGACGCGCAAATCACGGCCACGCTGGCCCTGGCCGACAAGGCCCTGCTGCAGGCCGACACGCTGACGCTGCCCGCGCAGGAGTATTTCGACACCTACACCCGCACCATCGACGCGCTGTACGCACTGAACGCCCAGGCCATGCAGGGCGTGGACGAGGCCCTGCAGGCGCGCATCGACCGCCTGCGCGCCACGCTGGCGTGGCAGGCGCTGGCGCTGCTGGGCACGCTGGCGGGCGCCACGGTGCTGATGCTGGTCTTCGTGCGCTCCATCACGCAGCCGGTGGCGCAGGCCGTGGAGCTGGCCCGCGCCGTGGCGCGCGGTGACCTGTCGGGCAGCGACATCGCCCACGGCAGCAACGAGATGGGCCGCCTGATCGCCGCGCTGTTGCAGATGCGCCGCCAGCTCACCGAGGTGGTGGGCCGCGTGCGCCAGGGCGCGGAGGGCGTGGCCACGGCCAGCGCGCAGATCGCGCAGGGCAACACCGACCTGGCCGCCCGCACCGAAAGCCAGGCCAGCGCCCTGGAAGAGACCGCCGCATCGATGGAGCAGATGACCGCGACCGTGCGCCAGAACGCCGACAGCGCCGCGCGTGCCAGCGAGCTGGCCACCAGCGCCAGCGGCGTGGCCGCGCAGGGCGGCGAGGTGGTGGCGCAGGTGGTGCAGACCATGCACGGCATCCACAGCTCGTCCGGCAAGATCGCGGACATCATCGGGGTGATCGATTCCATCGCGTTCCAGACCAACATCCTGGCGCTGAACGCCGCCGTGGAGGCCGCGCGTGCCGGCGAGCAGGGCCGCGGCTTTGCCGTGGTGGCCAGCGAGGTGCGCAGCCTGGCGCAGCGCAGCGCGGGCGCTGCGCGCGAGATCAAGGAGCTGATCTCCGCCAGCGTGCATGACGTGGAACGCGGCAATGCGCTGGTGGAGCGCGCCGGCAAGACCATGGAAGATGTGGTGACCGCCGTGCGCCGCGTCAACGACATCATGGGCGAGATCAGCAACGCCAGCCGCGAACAGTCTCTGGGCGTGGCCCAGGTGGGCGAGGCCGTGAGCCAGATGGACCAGACCACGCAGCAGAACGCCGCGCTGGTCGAAGAGATGGCCGCCGCCGCCGCCAGCCTGCGCAGCCAGGCGCAGGAGCTGGTGGAGGGCGTGGCGGTGTTCAAGCTGGGCGAACGACCGCACGCCGTTGCGCTATATAATTAATAGCTTCTAGCGCTTATCCCACAAGGGTTTGAGGCCACTTTGCCTCAAACCCGCATTCGCCTCAGGCTTGCAGACGCGCCATCTCGGCGTCCACCGCGTCGTGGCGCTGCAGCATGGCGGGTGAGGGTTGCTTGCCCAGCTTGCTCACCAGCACCACGGCCAGCGCGCCCAGAACGAAGCCGGGCACGATCTCGTACAGCCCCAGCCAGCCGCCCTGCTTCCACACCACCACCGTCACGGCACCGACCACGATGCCGGCCAGCGCGCCGTTGCGCGTCATGCCGCGCCAGAACAGCGACAGCAGGATGACCGGCCCGAACGCCGCGCCGAAGCCCGCCCAGGCGTAGCTCACCATCGACAGCACGCGGCTGTTGGGGTTGCCCGCGATGACGATCGCCACCACGGCGATGGCGAACACCATCGCTCGGCCCACCCACACCAGCTCGCGCTGCGTGGCGTTCTTGCGCAGGAACACGCGGTAGATGTCCTCGGTCAGCGCGCTGGAGCACACCAGCAACTGGCACGACAGCGTGCTCATCACCGCCGCCAGAATGGCCGCCAGCAGCAGGCCGGCGATCCAGGGGTTGAAGAGCTGGCGCGCGATCTCGATGAACACCGTCTCGGCATTGGCCTGCACGCCGGCGGCCTGCTGCGTGTGCACCGCGAAGTACGGGATGCCGACCAGGCCCACGGCCACGGCGCCGCCCAGGCACAGCACCATCCAGGTCATGCCGATGCGGCGCGCGCGCGGGATGGAGGCCACCGAATCCGCCGCCATGAAGCGCACCAGGATGTGCGGCTGGCCGAAGTAGCCCAGGCCCCAGGCCATGAGCGAGACCACGCCGATCACGCTGGCGTTGTGCATCAGGTCGAGCTTCTGCGCACCGATCATCTCGGTGAGGCTTTGGCCGGCCTGCAGCTCGCCGGTGACGGCGAAGTAGGCCACCACGGGCGCCAGGATCAGCGCGGTGATCATCAGCGAGGCCTGAATGGTGTCCGTCCAGCTCACCGCCAGGAAGCCGCCGATGAACACATAGGCGATGGTGCACAGCGCCCCCACCCACAGGGCTGTCTGGTAGGGCAGGCCGAACATGCTCTCGAACAGGCGCGCACCGGCCACCACGCCCGAGGCGCAGTAGATGGTGAAGAACACCAGGATCACCGCCGTGGTCACCAGGCGCAGCACGTTGGAGCCGTCCTCGAAGCGCGAGGCCAGGTAGTCGGGCAGCGTGAGGGCGTTGTTGGTGCGCTCGGTGTACAGGCGCAGCCGCGCGGCCACGAGGCGCCAGTTGAGGTAGGCGCCGATGGTCAGGCCGATGGCGATCCACGCCTCGCTCAGCCCGCTCAGGTACACCGCGCCGGGCAGGCCCATGAGCAGCCAGCCGCTCATGTCGGACGCGCCGGCCGACAGCGCGGTGACGAAGCTGCCCAGGCTGCGCCCGCCCAGGATGTAGTCGGAGAGGTCGGTCGTCGCGCGGTAGCCCAGCCAGCCGATGAACAGCATGGCCAGCAGGTAGATGCCGAAGGTGATGACGGTCGGGTCTAGCAGGTTCATGAAACGTCCAGGCCCGCGGGGCGCGCTGCGCGCCGCGAAGTCCTGCCAAAAAAAGGTGGAGGAGAAGCCGGCGCGGAGGCCGGGGGCTGCCGTGCCGACAAGCGCCGGCCAGCGAAGTGGCGCGATGATTCCAGAGCCCGCGCCCAATCATTCGCCATAAAGCCGCGCTGGCGTAGTGAAACACTCCGCCGCGGTGCGCAACTGTAACTGCCGGCGGCGCAAAACCTCAGGGTTACTACTGATTTTGGGCGGCAGACAGGTATGGCGCCAGGTAGCGGCCCGTGTGGCTGGCCGCATTGTGGGCCACCTGCTCGGGCGTGCCCTCGGCCACCACGGTGCCGCCGCCGGCCCCGCCCTCGGGGCCCATGTCGATGACCCAGTCGGCGGTCTTGATGACGTCCAGGTTGTGCTCGATGACGATGATGGTGTTGCCCGCGTCGCGCAGCTGCAGCAATACCTTGAGCAGCAGGTCGATGTCGGCGAAATGCAGGCCGGTGGTGGGCTCGTCCAGGATGTAGAGCGTGCGGCCGGTGTCGCGCTTGGAGAGTTCCTGCGCCAGCTTCACGCGCTGCGCCTCGCCGCCCGAGAGCGTGGTGGCGCTCTGGCCCAGGCGGATATAAGACAAGCCGACGTCCAGCAGCGTCTGCAGCTTGCGCGCGATCGTGGGCACGTCCTTGAAGAAGGCGTGGGCGTCCTCCACCGTCAGGTCCAGGATCTGGGCGATGTTCTTGCCCTTCCACTGCACCTCCAGCGTCTCGCGGTTGTAGCGCTGGCCGTGGCACACGTCGCAGGGCACGTACACGTCGGGCAGGAAGTGCATTTCCACCTTCACCACGCCGTCGCCCTGGCAGGCCTCGCAGCGCCCGCCCCCCGAGCCCTGCGCCACGTTGAAGGAGAAGCGCCCGGGGCCGTAGCCGCGCTCCTTGGCGGTGGTGGTCTCGGCCATCAGTTCGCGGATCGGCGTGAACAGGCCCGTGTAGGTGGCCGGGTTGCTGCGCGGCGTGCGGCCGATGGGGCTCTGGTCGACGTTGATGACCTTGTCGAAATACTCCAGCCCCTCGATGGTTTCATGCGCTTCGGGCTCGTCGTGCGCGCGGTAGAGCTGGCGCGCCACGGCCTTGTGCAGCGTGTCGTTGACCAGCGTGCTCTTACCCGAGCCGGACACGCCCGTCACGCAGGTGAACAGCCCCACCGGGAACTGCACGCTCACGCCCTTCAGGTTGTGCCCCGTGGCGCCCACCACGCGCAGCGCCTGCAATTGCCCCTGCGTGGCGCGGTGCTCGGCCAGGCGCTCCTTCTTGCGCAGGCTGGCAGCCGTCTCGGGAAAGCGCGACTTGGGCTTCTTGTCGGGTTCGGGCGCTGCGGCGCTCTGTTGCAACACGGGCAGCCAGGGCGTGCGCCGCGCAGGCACCGGCAGGGTCTTGGCGCCGCTCAGGTACTGCCCGGTGAGCGATTGCGGGTTGGCGCACAGCTCGGCGTAGGTGCCCTGCGCCATCACGCGACCGCCATGCACGCCCGCGCCGGGCCCCATGTCCACGCAGTGGTCGGCGGCGCGGATCATGTCCTCGTCGTGCTCCACCACGATCACGCTGTTGCCCAGGTCGCGCAGCCGCGTGAGGGTGGCGATCAGCCGGTCGTTGTCGCGCTGGTGCAAGCCGATGCTGGGTTCGTCCAGCACGTACATCACGCCGGTCAGGCCGCTGCCGATCTGCGAGGCCAGGCGAATGCGCTGCGCCTCGCCGCCCGAGAGCGTCTCGGCGCTGCGGTCCAGGCTCAGGTAGGACAGGCCCACGTCGTTCAGGAAGGTGAGGCGCGCGGCGATCTCGCGCACGATCTTGCCGGCGATCTCGGCCTTGGCGCCGGCCAGCTGCAGCGATGCGAACCACTGCAGCGCGTCCGCCAGCGTGCGGTGGCTCACGTCGTAGATGCCCAGCGCGGCGTCGCCCTCGCCCACCTTCACATGGCGCGCCTCGCGGCGCAGGCGTGCGCCGTGGCATTCGGGGCAGGGCTGGGCGCTGCGGTAGCGCGCGAGGTCTTCGCGCACCACGGCCGAGTCCGTGTCACGGTAGCGCCGCGCCATGTTGGGCAGGATGCCCTCGAAGGGGTGCTTCTTGACGATGGGCTTGCCCTTGTTCGGGCCGCTGTCCAGCAGGTAGCTGAAGGCGATCTCTTCCTCGCCCGAACCGTGCAGGATGACCTCGCGCACGCGTTCGGGCAACTCCTCGAAGGGCGTCTCCACATCAAAGCCGTAATGCCGCGCCAGGCTCTCCAGCATGGCGAAGTAGTAGCCGTTGCGCCGGTCCCAGCCCTTGATGGCGCCGCTGGCGAGGCTGATGGCCGGGAAAGCCACCACGCGCGCGGGGTCGAACACCTCCTGCTGGCCCAGGCCGTCGCACGCGGGGCAGGCGCCCGTGGGCGAGTTGAACGAGAACAGGCGTGGCTCCAGCTCAGGCAGCGAGTAGCTGCACACCGGGCAGGCGAACTTGCTGGAAAACAGGTGCTCCTGGCCCGAGTCCATCTCCAGCGCCAGTACCCGGCCGTTGCCCTCGTGCCCGCCCACCCGCAGGGCGGCCTCGATGCTCTCGGCCAGGCGCTGCTGGGCGTCGGGGCGCACTTTCAAGCGGTCGATCACCACGTCGATGTCGTGCTTCTCGGTCTTCTTGAGCTGGGGCAGGCTTTCGTGCTCGTAGATCTGCCCGTCCACGCGAAAGCGCACGTAGCCCAGCGCCTGCATCTGCATGAACAGCTCGGTGAACTCACCCTTCTTCTGGCGCGCCACAGGCGCCAGCAGCATGAGCTTGGTGTCCTCGGGCAAGGCCAGCACCGCATCCACCATCTGGCTCACGGTCTGCGACGACAGCGGCAGGCCGTGGTCCGGGCAGTACGGCGTGCCCGCGCGCGCGAACAGCAGGCGCAGGTAGTCGTGGATCTCGGTCACCGTGCCCACGGTGGAGCGCGGGTTGTGGCTGGTGGCCTTCTGCTCGATGGAAATGGCCGGCGACAGACCCTCGATCAGGTCCACATCAGGCTTGTCCAGCCGCCCCAGGAACTGCCGCGCATAGGCCGACAGGCTCTCCACATAGCGGCGCTGCCCTTCGGCATACAGCGTGTCGAACGCCAGGCTGGACTTGCCCGAGCCCGACAGCCCGGTGATCACCACGAGCTGGTTGCGCGGGATGTCCAGGTCGATGTTCTTGAGGTTGTGCGTGCGCGCCCCGCGGATGCTGATGCGCTGCTCGCGCAGGACCTGCGCCAGTGGGCGCCCTCCGGCCGCATCGGCAGGCGAAGGGTGGCGATCGTCGGAGGGTGGCTCGAAGGTGGGCATCGCGCGTGCCTGGAGGCAAACGCACGATGATAGGTCACCCACCCCGCCCGCGCAGAAGCTGCGGCCGGAGCGCCCTGGGCGTCAGTCTGGTAAGCCATGCAGATGCTCCTAAAAAAATAGCTGTTTGCGCTCATCTGTATTGCATCTGACCGCGATTTCATGCCCAATTCGCCACACGCCGCGATGGCCCGCCCTGCCGCGTGCGGCCCGGCCATGGGTGAGAATCCGTGCTTTGACTTGCCCCCGCGCCCGTGCCGGACACCACCACACCCACTCCGCCCTCCACCGCCATGACCCCGCTGGAGCGCCGCGCCAGCATCAGCCTGGCGCTGATCTTCGCGCTGCGCATGCTGGGCCTGTTCCTGGTGCTGCCGGTCTTTGCCCTCGAAGCCCGCAAGTACCCCGGCGGCGACGACCCGGCCCTGGTGGGGCTGGCCATGGGGATCTACGGGCTCACGCAGGCGGTGCTGCAGCTGCCGCTGGGCATGGCGTCGGACCGCTTCGGGCGCAAGCGTGTCATCGTCCTGGGGCTGCTGGTGTTTGCCGCGGGTAGCCTGCTCGCCGCGCTGGCCGACTCGGTGATGGGGCTGCTGGTGGGGCGCGCGCTGCAAGGTGCGGGCGCGGTGTCCGCCGCCGTAACGGCGCTGCTGGCCGACCAGACACGCGACGCGGTGCGCACCAAGGCCATGGCACTGGTGGGCGCCAGCATCGGGCTGATGTTCGCCATCGCCCTGGTGGCGGCGCCGCTGCTGGCCGCGCACATCGGCCTGGCCGGCCTCTTCGGCCTGACCTGCGCGCTGGCGCTGGGCGGCGTGGCCGTGGTGCTGTGGATGGTGCCGCCCGAGCCGGTGCAGCATGCCGACGCGCCGCGCGGGCGCCTGGCCGACGTGTGGCGCCATGCCGACCTGCTGCGCCTGAACCTGGGCGTGTTCGTGCTGCACACGGTGCAGATGGCCATGTGGGTGGCCGTGCCGGCCCTGCTGGTGCAGGCCGGCTTGCCCAAGGACGCGCACTGGCAGGTGTACCTGCCGGCCGTGGTGCTGTCCTTCGTCGCCATGGGCGGGCTGTTTGCCATGGAGCGGCGCGGGCGGCTGCGCGCTGCGCTGCTGGTCGCCATTGGGCTGGTGCTGGTGGTGCAGATGGGCTTTGGCCTGCTGGCGGCCGGAGGGGCTGCGCCATCGCTGATGCCGGTGGCGGCGCTGCTGTTCATCTTCTTCTGCGGCTTCAACGCGCTGGAGGCCACGCAGCCCAGTCTGGTGTCGCGCATGGCGCCGGCCAACCTGCGCGGCGCGGCGCTGGGCGCCTACAACACGCTGCAGTCGCTGGGCCTGTTCGCGGGCGGTGCGCTGGGCGGCGCGCTGGCGAAGTGGGCGGGCGCGCCGGGGTTGTTCACCGCCACCGCCGTGCTCACGGCCCTGTGGCTGCTCGTCACCTGGCCGCTGCGGCCGGTGGGACGCGGCGGCGGCCACTGATTTTTTCACCCTCCGGCGCACCGGCGGCGTGCAAGCCGCTATGCTGCGCACCTGCGGCCTCGCAGGGGTCGCCTGTTGGACTCATCTGGCCCGGAACCCTTCCCTGCCGTCCGGGCTAAGCACAAGGATTTTTCATGGCATCCGTGAACAAAGTCATCATCGTCGGCAACCTGGGGCGCGACCCCGAGATGCGCACCTTCCCCAGCGGCGACCAGGTCGCCAACGTGCGCATCGCCACGACGGACCGCTGGCGCGACAAGAACACCGGCGAGAACAAGGAAGCCACCGAATGGCACAGCGTGGTCTTCAACGGCCGCCTGGCCGAGATCGTGGGCCAGTACCTGCGCAAGGGCTCCCAGATCTACGTGGAAGGCAGCCTGCGCACGCGCAAATGGACCGACCAGAGCGGCCAGGAGCGCTACACCACCGAAATCCGCGCCGACACCATGCAGATGCTGGGCAGCCGCCAGGGCATGGGCGGCGGCCAGGGCGGCGGCTATGACGACAGCGGCTACGGCGACAACGGGGGCGGTGGTGGTGGCGGCTACGAGGCCCCGCGCCGCGCCGCACCCGCGCCGCGCCCCGCCCCCCCCGCGGCCCGCCCCGCACCCGCGCCCGTGGCACAGCCGCCGCGCGCCGCATCGGGCTTTGACGACATGGACGACGACATTCCGTTCTGATTCGGCCTCGCACCAAGCACAACGGGCGCCCCAGGGCGCCCGTTTGCTATGGTGGTGATAGCTGCTCGCGCTGGATGGGCAAGCGCTGCAGCCCAAAAACACTCAAATCAGTGCACCACCATGAGGGAGAACGGCCAGACATAGGCCTGCATCGTCACGTACAGGCCCACCAGGCAGGCCAGCGCGATGGAGTGGAAGAACACGTAGCGCAGGATGTCGCCCTCGTGGTCGAACCAGCGGGTGGCGGTGGAGGCCACGACGATGGACTGCGCGTCGATCATTTTGCCCATCACGCCGCCCGAGCTGTTGGCTGCGCCCATCAGGTTGGCCGACAGGCCCAATTGCTCGGCTGCCACCTTCTGCATGCCACCGAAGAGCACGTTGGAGGCCGTGTCCGATCCCGTGAGCGCCACGCCGATCCAGCCCATGAGCGTGCCGAAGAACGGGTACAGCACGCCGGTATTGGCAAAAGCCAGGCCCAGCGTGGTGTCGGTGCCCGAATAGCGCGTGAGCGTACCCAGCGCCAGCATCAGCACGATGGTGAGCAGCGAGTAGCGCACCAGCCAGAAGGTGCGGAAGAACGTGGTGACTATGGCGACCGGGTTGTACTTCATGACCAGCGCACTCACCACGGCCGACAGCAGGATGCCCGTGCCGGTGGCCGACAGCAGGTTCAGCGTGTAGACGGCGGCCTCCTTGTGCGGCGCGGGCACCACGGGTGGCACCTTCTCGATCAGGTTGTGCAGCCCGGCCATGGGGAAGGCCGGCGCGAAGATGCCATTGAGCCAGGCCTTGACCGAGGGCAGGCCCCAGATGAACACGAACACCGACAAGATGACCCAGGGGGTCCAGGCGGCCACCAGCGCCTGGGTGCTGTGGCGCTTGACCGGCTGCGGCGGCTTGGCCTCTGCGGCGCTGGGGTCGTGGCCGCGCAGCGAGGGCGACGTCCACACCGTCTTGGGCTTCCACACGCGCAGGAAGGCCACCAGGCAGACCATGGAGACGATGGCGGCGATGATGTCCACCAATTCCGGCCCGATGTAGTTGGACACCAGGAACTGCGGAATGGCGAAGGACACGCCCGTCACCAGGATGGCCGGCCAGATTTCCATCATGCCCTTGCGGCCGGCGAAGGCCCAGATCAGCCAGAACGGCACCAGCAGCGAGAAGAAGGGCAGCTGGCGGCCGATCATGGCCGTCACCTCCATCAGGTCGTAGCCGTGCACCTTGGCCAGCGTGATCACCGGCGTGCCCAGGGCGCCAAAGGCCACCGGCGCCGTATTGGCGATCAGCGACAGGCCCGAGGCCGCCAGCGGCGAGAAGCCCAGGCCGATGAGGATGGCGGCCGTCACCGCCACGGGGGTGCCGAAGCCGGCCGCGCCTTCAAAGAACGCGCCGAAGCAAAAGGCGATCAGCAAGAGCTGGATGCGCCGGTCCTCGGTGATGCCCGACAGCGAGTCCTGCAGCACGGCGAAGCTGCCGTTTTGCTCGGTGAGCTGGTGCAGGAAGATGATGTTCAGCACGATCCAGCCGATGGGCAGCAGGCCGGTGAAACCACCGAACAGCGCCGCACGGCCGGCCATGTCGCCCGGCATGCCGTAGACGAAGACCGCCACGAGCAGCGCCGTGATCAGGCCCATGCCTGCCGCGATATGCGCCTTGATGTGGAAAAAGCCCAAGGCCGCGAGCATGACCACCACCGGCAGCGCGGCCAGTGCGGTGGAGATGACCATATTGCCCAGTGGGTCGTAGATTTGTTGCCAGACCATAGCCTGTGCCCCCTGTTGTTGTCCCGGTTTTGGAAGGAGAAATGCCTCGCACGCCCAGTACCGGAGGTCAACCGACTGGAGCGGCGCGGACGAGACTGTAGAAAGCCCGCCCGCGACGCAGCGTGAAAAAACCGGAGACCGGTGCTGAAGCAATTTCACACCATAGCAAGGACGCAGGTCCGGCATCCCGGCTATTCGGGTATCCCTTGATGCCGCCTACCCCCCCTGGGCGGGCTTTCAGCCGTTCACGGCCGCAATCACCCCGCCGCCCAGGCACACCTCACCGTCGTACAGCACGGCCGACTGGCCCGGCGTCACGGCCCACTGCGCCTCGGGGAACTGCAGGCTGAAGGCGTCGCCCTGTGCGGCCAGCACCGTGCAGGCGGCGTCCTGCTGGCGGTAGCGCGTCTTGGCGGCGCAGGCGCCTGCTGCGGGCGGATGGCCGGCAATCCAGCTCGCGTCCTGCGCATCCAGGCGGTGCGACAGCAGCCACGGGTGGTCGTGGCCCTGCACCACGCGCAGGGTGTTCGTCTCCAGCTCCTTGCGGGCCACGAACCAGGGCGCATGGTCGCCCGCGCCGCGCACCGGCTGGCCAGACGGTGCTTTCGCCCCGGCGCCTTTTTCCTTGACACCGCCGATCCCCAAGCCCTGCCGCTGGCCCAGCGTGTAGAACGACAGGCCCACGTGGCGGCCCAGCTTGCGCCCGCGGTCGTCCAGGATGGGGCCGGGTGCATGCTGGATGTAGCGGTTGAGGAACTCGCGGAATGGCCGCTCGCCGATGAAGCAGATGCCGGTGGAGTCCTTCTTCTTGGCGTTGGGCAGGCCGATGTCGGCAGCGATGCGGCGCACCTCGGTCTTGTGCAGCTCACCCACGGGGAACAGCGTCTTGGACAGCTGCGCCTGGTTCAGGCGGTGCAGAAAGTAGCTCTGGTCCTTGGACGGGTCCAATCCCTTGAGCAGCTCGAACAGGCCCGTGGCCGGGTTCTGACGCACGCGCGCGTAGTGGCCGGTAGCGATCTTCTCGGCGCCCAGGCGCATGGCGTGGTCCAGGAAGGCCTTGAACTTGATCTCGGCGTTGCACAGCACGTCCGGGTTGGGCGTGCGGCCGGCCTGGTATTCGCGCAGGAACTCGGCGAACACCCGGTCCTTGTACTCGGCGGCAAAGTTGACGTGCTCGATCTCGATGCCGATCACATCGGCCACGCTGGCCGCGTCCAGGAAGTCCTGGCGGCTGGAGCAGAACTCGCTGTCGTCGTCATCTTCCCAGTTCTTCATGAAGATGCCGACCACCTCGTGGCCCTGCTGCTTGAGAAGGTGCGCCGTGACGGCGGAGTCCACGCCCCCCGACAGGCCCACCACGACCCGGTGTTTCGTCATATCTGTGCGATTATCCCAGCCCCCCCCGGCCGGGCGGCGCCTGGGGTCAACCGGGTGTTGGAGACGATGGAACTGCGGCAATTGCGATATTTCGTGCGGGTGGTGGAGCTGGGCTCCATGAGCCGCGCCGCGCTCGACCTGAACCTGGTGCAGTCCGCGCTGAGCCAGCAGATCACCCGGCTGGAGGGCGAGCTGGCCACGCGCCTGCTGCACCGCACGCCGCGCGGCGTGGCCCCCACCGAGGCCGGGGCCGCGTTCTTCCGCGAGGCGCAGCTCACCCTGCGCCATGCCGAGCAGGCGGTGCGCGCCGCCCAGCAGGCGCGGCTGTCGGGCACCGTCACCGTGGGCCTGGCGCCCACCACCTCGGCGCTGCTGGGGCTGCCGCTGATGCAGGCCATGCGCGCGCGCTACCCCGACGTGCGGCTGCACATGGTGGAGGGCATGTCGGGCCACCTCTCGGCCATGCTGCATGCGCGCGAGCTGGACCTGGCCGTGCTGTTCGACTCGCGCCTGCACCAGGCGCAACTGGCCGGACGCACCCAGCGCTGGCAAATCCAGCCGCTGCTGGAAGAAGACCTGTTCCTGATGCGCGGCGCCGCCGCCCCGCGCCTGGCCGCCGAGGTGGCGATCACCGAGCTGCGCGAGGAGCCGCTCATCCTGCCCACCGGCCCGCACGGCCTGCGCAGCACGCTGGACACGGCCTTTGCCAGCGCGGGCATCGCCCCGCATGTGGTGCTGGAAGTGGACTCGCTGGCCATGTTGATGGCCGCCGTGGACGCCGGCCTGGGCTCCACGCTGCAGCCCTGGGCGGCACTGGGCCGCTACCCGGACGCGGCCACGCGCTTTCAGTGCGCGCGCCTCACGGGCGCGCCGGCGCGGCGCGTGAACCTGCTGTGCAGCCTGCCGGACGAAGAGCTGTCCCCCGCCGCACTGGCCGCGCGCGTGGTGCTGCTGGACTGTGCCCGCGGTCTGGTCACCGAGGGCCGCTGGATCGGCACCTCACTGCTGGCGCAGGCACCGGCAGGGATTCCCGCCCCGTAGCGGCTGCTTTCGGGCGTCGCGCCCGGGCGCGCAGCCATCACCGTTCGTGATACCCCCATACCCGCCCGCGGCTGCACGGCTGGCGGGCCGCTGCCTACAGTCCACGCTCGACTGCTGCGCCCCTCGCCCCTGCCTGGCGCGACCCCACGAGCGAAACCTATGCAATCTCCCCCGATGGACACCGATGTCCTGGTCATCGGCGGCGGCAACGCCGCCCTGTGCGCCGCGCTGATGGCCCGCGAGGCCGGCAGCCGCGTGCTGCTGCTGGAATCGGCCCCGCGCGCCTGGCGCGGCGGCAACTCCGCCCACACCCGCAACCTGCGCTGCATGCACGACGCGCCGCAGGACGTGCTGGTCGATGCCTACCCTGAAGAAGAGTACTGGCAGGACCTGCTGAAGGTGACCGGCGGCCAGACCAACGAGCACCTGGCGCGCCTGGTGATCCGCGCGTCCAGCACCTGCCGCCTCTGGATGCGCCGCCACGGCGTGCACTTTCAGCCCGCGCTGGCCGGCACGCTGCACGTGGCGCGCACCAATGCCTTCTTCATGGGCGGCGGCAAGGCGTTGGTGAATGCCTACTACCGCAGCGCCGAGGCGCTGGGCGTGCAGGTGCGCTACGAATCGCCCGTGGAGCGCATCGAGATCGAGAACGGCACCTTCCAGGCCGCCTGGGTGCAGGGCCAGCGCATCACCGCCAAGAGCTGCGTGCTGGCCGCCGGCGGCTTCGAGTCCAACCGCGAATGGCTGCGCGAGGCCTGGGGCCAGAACGCGCGCGGCGAGTGGCCGGCCGACAACTTCCTGATCCGCGGCACGGCCTACAACCGCGGCGTGTTGCTGAAGCACCTGCTCGACGACCACGGTGCCGACCGCATCGGCGACCCCACGCAGGCGCACATGGTGGCCATCGACGCGCGCGCGCCGCTGTACGACGGCGGCATCTGCACGCGCATCGACTGCGTGTCGCTGGGCGTGGTGGTCAACCGCGAGGGCGAGCGCTTCTACGACGAGGGCGAAGACTTCTGGCCCAAGCGCTATGCCATCTGGGGCCGCCTGGTGGCGCAGCAGCCGGGGCAGATCGGCTACTCCATCATCGACAGCAAGGCCATCGGCCGCTTCATGCCGCCGGTGTTCCCCGGCGTGAAGGCCGACAGCCTGCCCGCGCTGGCCGAAAAGCTCGGCCTGCCCGCAGAGACCTTCATGCAGACGCTGAACGCCTACAACGCCGCCTGCCGCGTGGGCCAGTTCGACCACACCACGCTGGACGACTGCCATACCGAGGGCGTGGCGCCCGCCAAGACCCACTGGGCGCGGCCCATCGACACCGCGCCGTTCTACGGCTACGCGCTCAAGCCCGGCGTCACCTTCACCTACCTGGGCCTGCACACCGACGACACGGCCGCCGTGCGCTTCGCCGACCAACCCAGCCGCAACCTGTTCGTGGCGGGCGAAATGATGGCCGGCAACGTGCTGGGTAAGGGCTACACCGCCGGCGTGGGCATGTCGATCGGCACGGCCTTCGGCCGCATCGCCGGGCGCAACGCCGCGCTGGCCGCCGCGGGCCAGGCTGCCGCGCACGGCGCGGTGAACGACGAGGGCTGAACACCATGCAAACCCTGAAATCCCTGACCGACGAAGCGATAGGCCTGGCCCAGGGCGGGCCCGCCCGCGTGATTCCCATCGTGCCCGCGCCGGCGCAGAGCGCCGCCGAGACCGAGGTGGCGCGGCAGATGCAGATCTGCAACGCCTGCCGCTACTGCGAGGGCTTTTGCGCCGTGTTCCCGGCCATGACGCGCCGCCTGGACTTCACCCAGGCCGACGTGCACTACCTGGCCAACCTGTGCCACAACTGCGGCGCCTGCCTGCACGCCTGCCAGTACGCCCCGCCGCACGAATTCGCCGTGAACATCCCGCAGGCCATGGCCCAGGTGCGCGGCCAGACCTACGCCGACTACGCCTGGCCGCCCGCGCTGGGCCGGCTGTACCGCCGCAACGGCCTCACGCTGTCGCTGGCCCTCGTGGCCGCGCTCACGCTGTTCCTGGTGCTGGGCGCGGCGCTGCAGGGCGGCGGGCTCGGCGCGCTGTGGGGCGCGGACCTGGGCGGCAACTTCTACCGCCTGTTCCCGCACAACCTGCTGGTGGGCCTGTTCGCGCCGGTGTTCCTGTTCGTGGTGTTGGCCTTGTCCATGGGCGTGCGCCGCTTCTGGAAGGACGTGAAGCCCGCCACCAGCGGCGCCGACGTGAGCGCCCCCGCCGCCACCGAGGCCGCGCACGACGTGCTGCGCCTGAAGTACCTGGACGGCGGCCATGGCGACGGCTGCCACAACGAGGACGACGCCTACACCCTCAAGCGCCGCCGCGCGCACCACCTCACGTTCTACGGCTTCCTGCTGTGCTTTGCCGCGACCTCGCTGGCCACGGTGTACCACTACGTTTTCGGCTGGCAGGCGCCCTACGAGGCACCCAGCATTCCCAAACTGCTGGGCGTGGCGGGCGGCGTGATGCTGGTGCTGGGCACGATCGGCCTGTGGTACCTGAACCGCACGCGCCACCCCGCACACGGCGAAGCCGCGCAAAAGCCCATGGACCTGGGCTTCATCGCCCTGCTGTTCCTGGTGGCCGCAAGCGGCCTGGCGCTGTGGCTGGTGCGCATCACCCCGTCGGCCGCGCCCGCGCTGGCCCTGGTGCTGTGCCTGCACCTGGGCGCGGTGATGGCCCTCTTTGCCACGCTGCCCTACGGCAAGTTCGCCCACGGCGTGTTCCGCACCGCCGCGCTGCTGCGCCACACCACCGAAAAGCGCCAGCCCAACCCGATCGGGCTGGGCAGCGATTGATTGCTTCTAAAACCATAGCTGTTAGCGCTTGATGGATAAGCGCTAGAGCAACATTTGACTTACAACGACTAAAGGAGCCTCGCCATGAAAAAACGCACCCTGATCCAGGCCGCCGCCGTGGCCCTCACCTCCATCGCCTGGGCCGGCCCGGCACTGGCGCAGGACTTTCCGCCGGCCAAGCCGGTCACGCTGGTCGTGGGCTTTGCGCCCGGGGGCGCAGCCGACGCGGCGGCCCGCCTGATCGCCAAGAAGCTGGCCGAGAACATCGGCCAGTCCGTGGTGGTGGAGAACAAGGGCGGCGCGGGCGGCAACATCGCCCACCAGCAGGTGGCCGCGGGCGCATCGGATGGCACGGTGCTGCTGTTCGGCTCGGTGGGTCCGCTGACCATCGCGCCGCACCTCATGAAGCTGCCCTACGACCCGTTCAAGGACCTGGCGCCGATCTCGGGCGGGGTGTACTTCCCCAACGTGCTGGTGGTGCACAAGGGCGCGGGCGTGAAGACCCTGGCCGAGTTCGTGCAACTGTCCAAGGCCAAGCCCGGCAGCGTGGACTATGCCTCCACCGGCGCGGGCTCGGCCTCGCACCTGGCGGGCGAGCTGTTCAACCAGCGCGCCGGCATCGACATGGTCCACGTGCCCTACAAGGGCGGCGCACCCGCGCTGCAGGACCTGCTGGGCGAGCGCGTGACCAGCTACTTCGCCGCGCCGCCCACCGCCATGCCGCACGTGGAAGCGGGCAAGCTGATCCCGCTGGCCACCACCGGCCTGACGCGCCCGGCCTACCTGCCGAACATCCCCACGGTGGCGGAATCGGGCTTCCCGGGCTTTCAGGCGCTGAACTGGTATGCCTTCGTGGCCTCGGGCAAGACGCCCGCGCCGCTGCTGGAGCGCTGGAACAAGGAGATCGTGAAGGCGCTCAACGACGCCGGCGTGAAGGAGGCCCTGAACAAGCACGGCCTGTCGCCCCACCCCACCACGCGCGCCGAGCTCGCCAGCTTCATGAAGAAGGAATACGACCAGTGGGGCGCCATCGTGCGCGAGCGCAAGATCACCGCGCAGTGACCTCCCATGAGCGGCTGCGCCGCGTCCCCCTGCTCTCGCTTTGCGAAAAGGAGGGGCGACGGCCAGTGACCCTGCCAAGCCCGCGCCACGGCGTCTGCTGGCTTGGCTGGCGCTGCGAGCCAAGCCAAGCGCCCTGATCATCAGCCCGGCGTCCGCAGCACGCTGGCGTCGGTGTGGATCAAGTCCAGCGGCGCGCGCCGGCCGGCCAGGTAATCCTCGACGGACTGCAGCACCAGCGGGCTGCGGTGGCGCGCGCTGCAGCTGCGCAGCTCCTCGGGCGTGAGCCACACGGCGCGCAGGATGCCGTCGTCCAGCGACCGCCAGGCGTGGTGCGCGCCCACATTGCCCGCAAACGCAAAGCGCAGGTAGGTGATGTCATCCCCCGTGCGCGTGCGCGTGAAGCGGTTCAGGTACACGCCCACCAGCGCCGTGGGCTCGAAGTCGTAGGCCGTCTCCTCCAGCACCTCGCGCACGCAGGCCTGGATGGGCGACTCGCCCGGGTCCAGGTGGCCCGCGGGGTTGTTCAGCCGCAGCCCGTCGGCCGTGTCTTCCTCGACGAACAGAAAGCGGCCCTCGCGCTCGACGATGGCGGCCACGGTGACGTTGGGTTTCCAGCGGTTTGGCATAGCCGCGATTATCACCAGCGCATGTGGACACTTTCTGACGGCTTGCGCTGGGTCAAGTTCCGGCGCGCCCCGAACGCGCAGCGCTCGGGATAATCCCCACCCCATGCTGCAGCGCATTCGCCACCACCGACGCCTGGGCTCCGCGGTCCTCGCGGTGTTCGTGTGTGCGTGGCTGGTGGCGCTGTGGGCCAACGTGCAGGTGCGCCAGGCGCTGCCGGCAGTCGACCTGGCGCACCTGGACGTCTGCTTCGCCGCACCCGCGGGTGGCCCTGCGCCGCACGCAGACCCGGCTGCGCACGACAGCCACCATGCCGACCCCGGCTGCCTGCTGTGCATTGCCCTGGCCACGCCGCCAGCCTTGGCACTGGCCGCCCTGCGCCCGCCCGCCCCGCGCGTGCACCCCGCACAGCGCAGCCGCGCGCCGGCCGTGGCGGCCTGGCGCGCCCAGGCGCCGCTGCCCCCGCGCGGCCCGCCTTCCACCCACGCCTGACTGCAACCACCCGCCGGCCCGTGGGACTGGCGCCTTCCGTTGTTTGCCTGCGCGCTGATCTGCCGCCCCCGCGGCCGAGCAGCGCCGGGCGTGGATTTCTCATGACTGCATATTCCTTCCGCGCGCCTGCCTTGCGGTGCGCACCCCTGTCCTCGCACCTCACCCCCTGCGCGCTGGCCTGCGCGCTGCTGCTGGCAGGCCCGGCCCTGGCCGCGAACGACGCCGTGAACAACGCGGCCGCGGCCCCCGAGCACACGCTGCGCGACGTGGTCGTCACGGCCGTGCACGACCACTCGCCCGTGCAGGTGGTGGCCGACCCCAAGCAGCCGCGCCAGCCCGTGCCGGCCAGCGACGCGGCCGACTACCTCAAGACCATCCCGGGCTTCTCGGCCATCCGCAGCGGTGGCTCCAACGGCGACCCGGTGTTCCGCGGCCAGTTCGGCTCGCGCCTGCCGCTGCTGACCAACGGCACGCAGCTGCTGGGCGCCTGCCCGGGGCGCATGGACGCGCCCAGCTCCTACATCTCGCCCGAGACCTACGACACGCTCACCGTCGTCAAGGGGCCGCAGACCGTCGTCTGGGGGCCGGGCACCTCGGCCGGCGTGGTGCGCTTTGACCGCGAGCGCCCTGACTTCACCGAACCCGGCGTGCGCCTCAGCGCCAGCCTGCTGGGCGCCAGCGCCGGGCGCAACGACCAGAACGTGGACTTTCAGGCCGGCAACGCGCAGGTGTACGTGCGCGTGACCGCCAACCATTCCCACGGCCAGGACTACAAGGACGGCAACGGCCGGCGCGTGCCCTCGGCCTGGGACAAATGGAACACCGACGTGGCGCTGGGCTTCACGCCCGACGCGGACACGCTGCTGGAGCTGAGCGCCGGCACGGGCGACGGCGAGGCGCGCTACGGCGGGCGCGGCATGGACGGCACACAGTTCAAGCGCGAGAGCTGGGGCCTGCGCTTCGAGAAGCGCCACCTCACGCCCTGGCTGGCCAAGCTGCAGGCACAGGTCTACGGCAACCGCGCCGACCACGTGATGGACAACTTCACGCTGCGCACCTTCCAGCCCGGCGGCAGCATGTCCATGCCCATGGCCAGCAACGTGCGGCGCACCACCGAGGGCGCGCGCGTGGCCGCCACGCTGCAGTGGCAGCCCGACTGGCAGCTGGAGACGGGCCTGGACGCACAGCGCAGCCCGCACGACAAGCGCACCGGCACGCCCAGCGTGCCCTACGACAGCAAGCCCTGGATGCGCGACGCCAAGTTCGAGAACCTGGGCGCATTTGCCGAGCTGTCATGGCAGGCCCAGGCCGACACGCGCTGGGTGGGCGGCCTGCGCCTGGACCGCGCCGAGGCCTGGCGCTACCCTGCCCCGAGCGGCATGGGCGGCATGGCCCCGGCGGCCGGCGCGGACCACCGCACGCGCTCGGCCATGCCCAGCGGCTTCGTGCGCTGGGAACGCACGCTGGCGCCGCAGGGCGCGCTGGTCTACGCGGGCCTGGGGCACGTGCAGCGCTTTCCGGACTACTGGGAGCTGATCTCCCCCGGCAACAGCGCGGCCAGCGCCGGCAACGCCTTCGCCACGCTGCGCCCCGAGAAGACCACGCAGCTGGACATGGGCGCGCAGTGGAAGGGCGCGGACTGGCAGCTGTGGACCTCGGCCTATGTGGGCGTGGTGCGCGACTACATCCTGTTCGACTACACCGGCATGAAATCGGCCGTGCGCAACGTCGACGCCCGCACCGCCGGGCTGGAGCTGGGCGCCAGCCAGCGCCTGGGCACGGCGTGGACGGCGCAGGGCACGCTGGCCTACAGCTGGGGCCGCAACACCAGTGAAGGCCGCCCGCTGCCGCAGATGCCGCCGCTGGAGGCGCGCCTGGGCCTGGAATACGCCCAGGGCCCGTGGAGCGCCGGCGGCCTGTGGCGCCTGGTGGCCGCGCAGCACCGCCATGCCAACGGCCAGGGCAACGTGGTGGGCCGCGACCTGGGCGCAAGCGCCGGCTTCGGCGTGCTGTCGCTGCACGCGGGCTACCGCATCAACGCGCAGCTGAAGCTTGCCGCCGGGGTGGACAACCTGCTGGACAAGAACTACGCCGAGCACCTGAACCTGGCGGGCAACGCCGGCTTCGGCTACCCGGGCGGCGTGCGCATCAACGAACCCGGCCGCACGCTGTGGCTGCGCGCGGACCTGCAGTTCTAGGCTTCGGAGGTAATTAAAAAGATAGCTGGTCGCGCTTGCCGAATGGGGCTTTCAGGAACAAAACGTTCTGAAATCCTTTGATGGCAAGCGCTAAAAGCTATCGTTTTTATAGTGCCTGCGCCATGTACACCGCGCCGGCGCCGTAGCTGTCCAGGTGGCGCCGCTGCGCGGCGTCCTGCACGGGGTGCACGGCGTAGCCCTGGCGCGCCCAGTACGTCTGCGAGCTCTGCACCGACACCAGCGCCGTGTGGCGCAGCCCCGCCGCGCGGGCCCGCGGCAGCAGCCGCGTAAGCAACGCACGCGCCAGGCCCCGGCCGGCGCAGGCGGGCAGCACCGCCATGTCGTGCAGATACAGCGTGTCGGGCGCCGGCACGGCATCGAAGTCGCCGTGCAGCGGCGTGACCTTGCCCAGCAGCGAGTGGTAGGCCGCCAGGTAGGCGGCCACGCACCCCTCATGCTCCAGCACCAGCGAGCAGTTCACGGGGCTGGCCAGGCGGCGGGCAAACACCTCGGCGCTTTCGACGTAGGCGTCGCCGTAGCAGGCGCGCTGCACCGCCAGCAACGCGGGCAAGTCGGCCGGCGTGAGGGCGCGCGGCGCACCGGTCATCGCTGCGGCGGCAGGGCCTTGGACGGGTGCGGCAGGTAGTCGTCCAGCGACAGGCCCTTCTCTTTCAGCAGCCCCTCCAGCACCGGCGCCAGGCGGCCCAGGCTTTCCTGCACCGCTTCGCGCACGGTATCCACCACCACCTGGGTGCTGCGCTCGATCTCGATGTTTAGGCGGTCGCCCACCTGCACGTTCTCGAACACGGTGGCGCGGCGCGTCTCGGGGATCAGCCAGACCTCGAACCAGCCCTCGGCGCGGTCCACCTCGGCCACGGTGAGGCTGGCGCCGTGGAGGGCGATGTAGCCCTTGGCAAACACGTAGCGCCGAAACGCCTCGGGCACGGCCACGCGCCAGACAAGGTTGTTCTCCAGTTCGCGGCGCTCCACGAGCGTGCCGGTGAAATCCACGTGGCCCGACAGCGGGTGGCCACCGATCTCGGCACCGTCCTTGGCGGCGCGCTCCACGTTCACGCGGTCGCCCACGGCGTAGCTGCCCAGCGTGGTGATGTTCAGGCTTTGCAGCATCACGTCGAACGTGGCGCGCGTGGGCGAGAGGATCTCGGTCACCGTGAGGCACACGCCGTCCGTCGCCACGCTGGCGCCGATGGCAAGCTGATGGCAGAAGCCGGCGGGAAAGTCGAGGGTGAAGGTGCGCAGGCCGGCGCGGTCGTCGATGGCGGCGATGGTGGCCGTGGCTTGGACGATGCCTGTGAACATAAACGTGGATTTCCTTGGGCAGTGCAACCTGCCCCGCGAGGAGAAAGAGACGGGATTCTGCCAGCCGCTACTGGCCTGCGCATGGCCCCTTTGACGCGTAAAGCTCGGTCAGGGGGAAGATGCGAATTCATCACTTCGCAGCGTGCTTCGCAAGGACATCTTGCAACCCTGCTGCGCTACCTGCCACCACATCCCACGCCCAACTGCCCAGGCCGCCTTGCGCATTCACTGCCTGCACCCATTGATCCAGTGCCTGTCGTTTAGCTTGGTCTTGGGGTGAGTCTTCGCCCTTGATCTCCAGCACCAGGGTCTTGCCTGATGTGAATCGCACCAAGAAGTCAGGGATGTACTTGCGCTTGGTGCCGTTCCACAAATACAGGATGTGAAAACCCAGGTGGTCGTTCTTTACCCAGGCGGCCACATCCGGGTGCGTTTCGGCCACATTGGCAGCGTATTTTTCCCAGCCACTGTCCACCACGATGTGACTGATCTGGCTGCGCTGCGTGGGCTCGGCTACGCGCGTGGTGTACCAGGTGCGCATGTCGCGCGTGCTGCCCACCGGACGCTCGCCATCAAACACTGCCTCCAGCCGCAAGGTGTTTTGCTCGATCACATAGGCCATCAGATGCTGCACGATGGCATCCATGTGCATGGAGAACAAAATCCGCTGGCGCAGCGGGTCTTGATGAAACAGCGACGGAATGTCGATCTTGCCCGACGCCAGAAACGTCTCCACCAGCCGCACCAACTGAAACAGCAAGTATTCCCGTTGCCCTTTGAACTGGTCTTGCAACTGCTCAAATGCCTTCTGCGCCGCCTTGAACACCAGTCGCTGTAGCCGAAACTCCTCGGGCAGTTTCTCCAGGTCGATGGTGGTGATCTGGCTCCAGTCGGCTGCGCCGCCCAGCGCGGGGGCAATGTCCGCGTGCAGTGCCACTTTGGCCGGGTCAATCGTCAGCGTCGGCACCTTGCTCCACTCCACGACCAGCTGTGGACGCACCACCTGGTCCACCCGCAGGATGTTGGGCCATTTGATCTCATGCACTTGCCGCTCGGGCAGGGCCTTGATTTGCACGCTGGGCTTGGGCGGTGGCGGCGGGGGCCCATCACCACCGGGTGGCATAGCCACCGACAGCGGCACGCCAAACACGTTCACAAATTCCGGCGCATACAGGCCCGTGGTGGGGTCGATGTCGTAGGCCACGCGGCGCAGGCCCCGGCCAATCACCTGCTCACACAGCAGCTGACTGGTGAAGGCGCGTAGCCCCATGATGTGCGTCACCGTCTTGGCGTCCCAGCCCTCCGACAGCATGGCCACCGACACCACGTTCTGCAGGTCTTGCCCCAGCTGGCCAGGTTTGCCCACCGTGTCCACCAGCTCGCGCAGCACTTCTTCTTTTTTGGTGCTGCTGGCCAGCCAACGCTCTTTGCTCTGCGGCTCAATCCGCGCGGCCTGCACGATGCTGCGCAGGCGCGCGTCATAGTCTTTGTCGGCGCTGGCCGCTTCGCCCACTTCGGCTTTTTCCAGCACTTTGGAATCCACCCGCAGCGTGCGCTGGGCATCGTGCAGCTCGGCCCACTGCGCATGGCCCTTGGTGAAATAGTGCTCCACCCGTGCTGCGGTTTCGGTGCGGTTGCATACCGTCAGCATCACTGGGGGCGAGAGGTGCCCCTGCGCCGCCCAGTCGGCCGCCGTGGCACGCCAGTCGGCCCCCAGCAGCGTGTAGGCCTGCTGCACCAGCGCGGGCAGGGGTTCGTGGGCTTCGGCCTTGCGGTTCAGGTCTTCGGCCACATCGGGCTCGCGGTACAGGTGGTAGAGCTTGGGGCGCAGCGTTTGCGCATTGGGCAGAGCATCGTCACGCACCACCACGCGCGGCGTTTTCACCAGCCCGGCCTCGATGGCATCGTTCAAGCCAAAGTCCGACACCACCCAGCTGAACAGGCCCGCCTCGGTGTTGCTGCGCCCCGTGGGCGCAAAGGGCGTGGCCGACAGGTCGTAGCAGCGCGCAATGCGCCGGGTTTTGTGGATGCGGTCCAGCCCCTCCACCCAGCGGGTGGCCTCGTCCAGGTCAATGCCCAGCGCCTCGGCCTCGGCCTTGCTCACCTTGATGTCGGCGGGCTTGCGGTAGGCATGGTGCGCCTCGTCGTTGATGACCACCAGGTTCTTGGCGTTGGCCAGCGGGCCCAGCACGCGGCGGGTGTAAGCCTCGTCGCTCTCTTTGCCCTTTTTCACCACCGAGCGCTCTTGCTCTTTCAGTGGCATCAGGGTGTGCCAGTTTTCGATCAGGATGCTGGCCCGGTTGAGCTTTTGCCGCAGCGCCTCGGAAGGGCACAGCTCAAACTGGTCGTAGTAGTTCTGCTCGTGCCCCGGCATCAACACCTGTAGGCGCGACTTCACCGTCAGGCCCGGCGCCACCAGAAAAATGGCGCTGGAATACTTGCGCGGCGACTTGGGGTAGGTCAACGCGTTCAGCACCTGCCAGGTGATGACCATAGCCATCACCGTAGTCTTGCCGCTGCCCGTGGCCATCTTGTTGCACAACCGTTCAAACGCGCCGCCGTCGCCCTCGATGAAGATGCCCTGCCGATATTCAGGCAGCGCCTCCAGGTGCCAGATCAGCGTTTCTATGGCTTCGAGCTGGCAAAAGTAGAACGGGTACTGGCGACGCGACACCTTGTCTGCATCCCACCAGTGCTGCAGCAGCGCCAGCGTCACCGCCGTGGTGCCCGGCCAGCCATCGGCGCGCCACTGGCGCACCCGGTCGCGGATGGTGTCCACCAGCGGGATGGCCACCTGCCGCCGCGTGTTCTCGCGCGTGTCGATGATCTCGTAGCCCGCCGGGCGGCGCACTGGCTCGCGCCTCAGTGTGCGGTCGGGGTTCTCGGCCCAGTGCTGCTGCGGCTCGGTGAAGGCTGAGTTGATGATGAGGGAGGTGGGTGAGGTCAAGGCGCTTCACTTCAAAAAGGTTTGCAGGCGATCAAAAGTGCGCGCCAGGCTGGGGGCGTGCGCCATGGCGGCGTCCACATTCCAGCGCTCATGGACAAATTGGCGCATGCGCTCGTTGTACAGCGGCCCAATCGAAACCGCACTGCCTTGCGCTGGCACCAGTTCTGCTACCAGCCGTTTGTTGCGGCTGCGCCGTACCAGATTGATCAGTTCTTGCTTGGGGTCGGCCAAGGACTCGGGCGCAGGAGAAATTTTGCTGACCGGTATGCCCGCAAAGCTTGCAAACCCCTCCTGATCGGCCAGCACCCAAGCCTCTGCCTCACGCACTGCCACCCGAAACAGCATGGACCGAGGCAAAGTGGCAACCCCCCACTGTTCGCGCAACTGCGGGGCGCACGGCGTCTGATCCAGATCCACCAGGACGACGTGGGGCAAAGCGCGGCTGGCGTTCAGGTACTTGGACACCGATTTGCGCATATTGCCCACCCCGCGCGCCACCAGAGGCCGCAGCACCGTATAGCCGCGCCCGGTATGCGCAAGCACCTTCTCCATCAGGACCAGGCTCAAAACGTCTTCCACCACCAGGGCGATGTCCAGCGGTTGGGCCATGGCTAAAAAATGGAAAGCTGTTCAATCTGGCTTGGCGGGGCCTTGCGAACCATGGCCTCGGCCACGTTGTAGCCCGCCGCAACCAACTCCAGCTCCTGGGCTGTGGCAGGCACAACGCGTGTGCCTTCGGCCGAAGGCTCCAGCCGCAGCACATCGCGCGGGTCCACGCTGCTGTGCTCCAGCAGGGCCTCGCTGTGGGTGGTCACAAACACCTGGCGGCGGTGCTTTGCCCGGCGCTGCATCTGCCACAGCAAGGGCGGAATCTGCCGAACAATCGACTCGTTCAGCGACAACTCCGGCTCCTCCAGCAGCAGCAAAGAGTCGCCATCGAGCAGGCTCCACATGATGCCCAGCAGGCGCAGCGTGCCATCAGAGAACTGGTCTTCACGCTGCCAGCCCGCATCGGGCCGCCAATGCTCGTAGAGCGCTTCCAGGTGGGGCGTGCCCGTGGCGTTGTCGCGGCTGAATTTCAGGTCGCGCATATTGGGCACACAGGCCCGCAGGGCCGATTCGATTTTTTTCAGACGTGCATCGCGGGTGCGGTCCGGGGTTTTGGCAATGCGCTCCAGAAACGACTGGCCAAAAGGGTCACCTTCCAGCAAGACGCTGGCGCCCAGCTCCGCATGTTTGAGCAATTGCGGCACCAGATGCAGATAAGTCAGTGCGCCAAAAAACTGCGCAATGTCCCGAAAATCCTTGTTCGCGTTGACCTGCTCCAGGCTGGTTTCCGTCAAACGCTCACGGTCTGCCTGGTCTTCCGGGTTGTGGGGCCGGTCGAGCAGCACGGCGCCCGTGCGCAAGTCTTCCACCCGCTCCTTGCTTACCACCACCCGCTGCTTGCCTTTGCCCTCGCTGCGAAAGGCCAGGCAGTAGCGCCAGATGGCCGGGGTATCTATTTTTTCTGCCAGATCGACCTCGATCAGCACCTCCGGGTTGCTGCGCGCCAGCAGGCAGCGCACCTTGGTCATGCCGCCGCGCATTTCCACGGCGCGCTGCAGCCCCCCACCCTTGGGTTTGGCCACATCGCGCAAAAACCGGAACACATCCAGCAGGTTGGACTTGCCCGAGGCGTTCGGCCCAATCACGAACACCCGGTCGCGCAAATCCACCTCGATTTTTTTGAAGTTGCGCCAGTTTTGCAGTTTGAGTCTTGAAATCAGCACTGCGCTCTCCTTATGCCTGGGTTGCCGAAGCATCCAGCCGCATCACCTTCAGCGACTCAATGCCCCGGTCGTCCACAATTTTCACGGCCACCGTGCGGTTGTCACCGGCAGCAAACGGCAGCGACACGGTGCCGGTGAAGGCTTGCAGCAACTCTGTATCCAGCTCGGCGCGGATGTCCTTTTTCAGCTTCATCCAGCCCTCGTCCTTGCCCGCCATCGGGAAGAACACCTGGTGCGGGAACAGGCTGCGCCCGTCGTAGTCGGTATCGAGCTGCCACGCGGCAATCTTGCCCTTGCCGCCCGACACCAGTTCGCCCTTGGCCGTGTCGAAATAGTCAAAGCCGTTCACCTCCACCTGCCACAGGCCATCGGGCAGTTGCGTCAGCAGCACATCGGGCTGGCCCATGAGCCAGAAGCTCTGGTTGCTGCTGCGGGCTTTTTTCAGGTCTTCGGTCAGCAGGTCGGTGTTCATCTGCGCCTTCAGTGCGGTGATGCCTTTGAGCGCGTCGATGTCCTTGGCCGCCTCGGGGTCGAAGGCGAAGGCGCAGAACACGATCATCTTGGGGCGGGGGAACAGTTCGCCCGCCTCGTTCAACGCGCGCTCCACCTGGCGCTGCTCCAGCGCGCCGTGCTCGGGGCCAAAGCTCACTACCACGCGCTCGCCGGTGTCCAGGCTGCCGCTGGCGTGCACGCTGGTGGTGCCGGGCAACACCTCCAGTTCGGCAAAGCGCAGCATCTGCCCGCCCTTGCCGCGGATGCCGGTTTTCAGCAACTCATCGCGCCAGGCGTGCTGACGGCTGGTGTGGCCGCTGCGCGCCAGGCTGTTATCAGCAAAATCGGCCTCTAGCCCTTGCCCAGCAAGCGCGGGCAGCTCATCTAGTGATAGCACAGTAGGAAAGGGCACGGCCTCAACGGTGAAGGGGCCACACACGCGCAGCTTGCCTTTGTCACGCTCGGGCTGGTCGTACAGGGTTTCGCTGTCGGCATGGGCGGCAATGCTGCGATCCATTTCGGCCTGCATTTTTTGCCGGGCGGTGTGAAAGGCCTCGAACGCTTGCTCCACTCCCGTCAACGCACGCTCTTGCCCCACCTGTGCAAGCTCTTGCCAATCTCGGAGATGCTCTGGCAACCAGTCCTTCGGTAAATCAAAGGGCACCTCCCATTCCAGCAAGGCGTCACCCGCGTGGAAATCCAGCTTCTGCCCTTTGCGGGCACCTTCAGTCGGCGTGAACCAGGGAATACCAAAGTCCTGCGCGGCATCCTTGAGCAGGGCATTCAGCTGCTCCAGTGCCGACGCAATGGCTGGGTGCATACGCTCGTAAATCGCATCGATCTCGGCATTGTTGGCAATGCTTTTGAGCGTGACGTGGGGCACGGTTTTGTAGATAAAACCGCCGCGCAGCCCCTCATGCGGGTAGCGCAGGGCGAAGTAATCAAAACTGGCGGTCATCAGGCGCTGCTTGGCCAACGTGATGGCCACGCGCGAGGTATCGCAGGTGATCCAGCGGCGGCCCCATTTCTCGGCGACGTAGGCCGTGGTGCCGGAACCGCAGGTGGGGTCCAGAACCAGATCGCCGGGGTCGGTGGTCATTAGCATGCAGCGCTCGATGACTTTTGTAGTTGTTTGCACAACATAAACTTTGTCAGCATTAAAGCCACCAGACTGGGTATCAAGCCAAACATTACCCAATGGTTTTGCCGCATTGAAGTCCCAAAACAGCTTAAAAGCAACGTCGTTGCCTAGCTGAAATATATTTCCCGAACGAGCCACTCTAGGCAGGTCGGTGACAGGATCTACCGTCCAGTGTCTATTTGGATTACACCAGTAATCTAGGCCTTGAAAATTGAATGGCTTTGGATTACTTGATGGACCATCCGAATTTGTTGGCCCGTGTCTAAAAATTCGTCCTATCTCAAGCGTTTTTTCAGGGTTTTCCGATTCATCGCTTGTAAACCATCGCCAATCACCATTTTTCAAGAGGAGGCGGCGATAGTATTTGTCGTTTGGCTCTGGCGTTGGAGAGAACTCCCTGAGGTCTCGGTATTTAACAGCCTCCTTATCTTTTGCATACCAAACAACATAATCTTCAATCAGTGACAAAGTTTTCTTTGTAAATCCCCCAGTTTTCTGAATGATTATTTGGCCTAGGAAGTTTTCCGGGCCAAAAACCTCATCCATCAACTCCCGCACATGGTGCAAGTTCTCATCCGAAATCTGCACAAACACACTGCCCGAATCACTCAATAACTCGCGCGCCAATAACAGCCGGTCGCGCAAATAGGTCAAATACGAGTGAATGCCCAGTTCCCAGGTATCGCGGAAGGCCTTGATCATTTCGGGCTCTTGCGTTAAATCCGCATCGGCCCGGTCTTTCACGTCGCGCTTGCCCACAAAGGGCTGAAAGTTGCTGCCGTACTTGATGCCGTAGGGCGGGTCGATGTAGATCATCTGCACCTGCCCGGCCATGCCTTCTTTTTGCAGCAGGCTGTTCATTACCAGCAGGCTATCTCCAGCGACCAGCCGGTTGGCCCAGCCCCGGTCATGCTTGTAGAAGTCCAGCGCCGCGCGCAGGGGCACGCTTTCAAACGGCGCTTCAAACAGCCCTGGCTGAAAAAAGTTTGGGTGTTTTTGGCCTCTAGCGCCCATCCCACCTGCGCTAGCAGCTACTGAATTGCTAGCGTTTTGGCGCTTACCGACGCTGCTCAAAATGCTCATGGCGTCAATGCGCTCATGCACATGCAGGCTCACGGTGTCCACTTCAAAGCTGGTGCGCTCCGCTTTGCCTGTCCATTGCAGGTAGGGCGCACCCATGCGCCGCAAGGTTTGCAACGCATGGCGCATGGCAGCGGGGTCGTTGCTGGCCAGGGCGTCGGCGATCAGCGCGTCGGCCTGGGCACGGGCGCTGTCAAATTGCAGTGCAGGGTCTAGGTGCGGGTCGTAGGCCCAGCGGGTTTTGGGTTGCTCGGGGTCGCTTTCGGCGTTCACCAGGCCCACTTCGGGGTTGTTCTTGCGCCGGTCGGGGTGGCGGTAGGCCAGCACCTGGGTGTCGCCGTTGTCAGGCTGCTTGAGGCTGGGTTTGGCTTTGGGTGCTTTGGGCTGCTTGTCGGCGGCTGCAGGGGCGGGTGCGGTAGGGGCATCGAGCGCAAAGTCTGGCCGTTGCGCGCCGGTGGCCCGGGCGGTGGCGCCGCCGCGCCCTTTGCCTTTGACGGCCAGGCCGGCAGCCACCAGCGCTTCGCGTGCGGTTTTGAAGTCTGCTTCCGTGGGGAGGGGCTGGTGCCCGGCGGCCTGGGCGGCGGCCAGAAACTGCTCCAGCAGCGTGATATTGCCCACGGTGGTGTGGTCTGCTGGCAGCAGGTTGAGCAGCAGCGTTTGAAGCTGTTGTTGTTCGTTGGTCATTTGCTCCGTCCCCTCTGTGCTCGATAAGGGGGGAGTTATAGCAGGGCATTGCGCCGGATTTCATTGGCATGGCCAGTAGGGCCTGTTCACACTATTTTTGCCAGTGCGAAGACCATGGAAACGGCGCCCATCTAGGCGCGTGACGACGCCAAGGCCGGGGCCTTGGCTAGAAACGCAACAACGAGGGGCGCCGTTTCCATGGCCTTCCCTTCGGGTTGCAACCCAAAGCGCCATCCGCGTCGTTGCCAAGCCTCGCTGGGGCCGCACCCCAGCCTCGTTTGGCGCCTAGCGCCTGGCGCTTTGGATTGCAACGCATCTGGCAAAAATAGTGTGAACAGGCCCTAGGAAGCGGTGCTTCAGTCCGCCGCCGGCAGGCACAGGCGCAGCCGCGCCCCGCCCAGCGGCGAGGCTTGCGCTTGCACGCTGCCGCCATAGGTCTGCGCCAGCGCACGCACGATGTCCAGCCCCAGGCCCGAGCCGGGGCGCTGCTCGTCCAACTGCACGCCGCGCTCGAACATGCGGTCGCGCAGCGCTTCGGGAATGCCGGGGCCGTCGTCGTCCACGGTGAAGCACAGCAGATCGCCCTCGCGCCGCACGTCCACCACCACGCGCGTGCGCGCCCACTTGCCGGCGTTGTCGATGAGGTTGCCCAGCAGTTCGTACAGATCCTGCTCCTCGCCGCGAAAGGCGCCATCCTGCGCCTGTGGCGCCAGCTCGAACGCCAACTGCCGGTCGGCATGCAGGCGCTGCATGGTGCGCAGCAGGGCCTGCAGCGGCGCCAGCACCGGCGTGCGCAGCCCCGTGGCGCGCACGGCGGCGGCGGCACGGGCGCGGGCGAGGTGGTAGTCCACCTGGCGGCGCGCGCTGGCCACCTGCTCGGTCACCAACTGCGCCAGCGGCGTGCTCTCTTGTGCCGCGGCATTCGCCAGGATGGACAGCGGCGTGTGCACCGCATGCGCCAGGTTGCCCGCCTGGGTGCGCGCGCGCTGCACCATGTCGGCGTTCTCGGCCAGCACATGGTTGAACTCATTGACCAGCGGCTGCAGCTCCTGCGGGAAGCACCCCTCCAGCCGCGCGGCGCGCCCGCCGCGCACGGTGGCCAGTTGCTCGCGCAGCAGTTGCAGCGGGCGCAGTGCCAGCTGCAACTGCACCGCCACGGCGATGGCCAGGCCCAGCGCCAGCAGGCCCAGTGCGATCAGCAGCAGGTGGGTGAAACGCTGCAGCGGCTCGGCCAGCAGGGCCTTATCCCCCGCGACGACCAGGCGCAGGGGCGGGGCGGACTCGTCGGGCAATTGCAGAGTGCGCGCCACGGACAGCAGCGCATGGCCCTGCGCATCGTGCAGCTGCAGCACGCGGTAGCCGCGCGCAGGGTAGTCGCCCGGCACGGGCGGCAGCGCCAGCACCTGGTCCCACAGCGAGCGCGAGCGCGCCACGGCGGCCTGCGGCGCCGCGCCCACCTGGTCCACCTGCCAATACAGGCCCGACAGCGGCTGCGCCAGCCGCGCATCACCGGCCAGCGGCGCCACGGCCGTGCCGCCCTGCGGGGTCCATTCCACCGAGGCGCTGAGCTGGTCGAGCTGCACCACCAGTTGCGCCTGTAGCTGCTGGGTGATGTGGTCTTGGAACAAGGTGCGCAGCGCCCAGCCCGCGAGCGCGATGCTGAGCAGCATCCACGCCAGCGTGCCCGCCAGCAGGCGCAGGCGCAGAGAGCCGCCCACCCTCATGCCGTGGCGCCGGCCTCGGCCAGGCGGTAGCCCAGGCCGCGCACGGTCTCGATGCTGCCCGGCGGCAGCTTCTTGCGCAGGCGGCCCACGAAGACCTCGATGGTGTTGGAGTCACGATCACTGTCGTGCGGGTAGATGTGCTCAGACAGCTCGGTGCGCGACAGCACCTGCCCCTTGCGCTGCATCAGGAACGAGAGCAGTTTGAACTCGTGGCTGGTGAGCGTGAGCGGCTGGCCGTCCACCAGCACGCGCGCCTGGCGCGTGTCCAGCCAGATCGGGCCGCACTGCCACTGCGCGCTGGCGTGCTCCCCCAGACGGCGCAGCAGCGCACGCAGGCGCGCGAGCAGCTCCTCCATGTGGAAGGGCTTGGCGAGGTAATCGTCTGCGCCCGCGTCCATGCCCGCCACCTTCTCATGCCAGGCGGCGCGCGCGGTAAGGATCAGCACCGGCATGTTGCGCCCCGCGGCGCGCCAGCGGCGCAGCACCGACAGGCCGTCCAGCACAGGCAGGCCCAGGTCCAACACCACGGCGTCAAAGTCCTCCACCTCGCCCAGGTAGTGGGCCTGCGCGCCGTCGCTGGCGGCTTCCACCGTGTGGCCCGCCGCGGCGATCGCCTGCACCAGTTGGTCCCGCAGCGTAGGTTCATCTTCCACGACGAGGATGCGCATCAATGTTCCTTGCGTTTGATCTGCAGCACACGTCCATCGACCGCGTCGATCTTCAGCTTGGCCATGCGGCCGTCCTGCTGCAGCAGGCGGATCTCGTAGATGAAGCGACCGTCATCATGCTCGAACTCCACCTTGAGCACCTGGCCCTGGTACTCGCGCTCGACCTTCTCGAGCACGGTACGCAGCGGCAGCACCTGGCCGCGCTCCAGGGCCTGGCGCGCCAGGTCATGGTCGCCATGGCCGCGCTCGGCGGCCTGCGCGGCAGTGCCCGCGGTGGCGGCGGCCACCGCAAGGGCCATCAGGACGAAGGGGCGGCGCAAGGCGTTCATGGGCGTTTTTTATACGTGCACGGCGATGAATGTCGCATGAACGCGGCCTTCAGCACGAGTTCATCGTGGCTTTTCCAGAATCGTTGCCAAGCCGCTCGCCACACACCCTGGCGGGCCACTTGCTCAACGCACAAGAAGGAAACGCCATGCGCATCAAGATCGTCCTGGGAGGCTGGCTGCTGGCCATCACCCTGGCCTGGCTCGCGGTACTGCCGCCCGAGCTGGGCGTCTCTCCCCTTGTGGATGCACAGGGGGCAGCCACTGGCTGGTGGCAGCTGCGCCAACAGGCGCTGTATCTCTCGGGCCTGTGGAGCATCGGCCTGATGGCATTGGCCATGGTGCTGGCGCTGCGCCTGCCCTGGCTGGAGCGTCCGCTGGGCGGCATGGACCAGGTCTACCGCCTGCACAAGTGGGCGGGCATCAGTGCGGCGCTGACGGCCATCCTGCACTGGGGCGCCGATGAATCCAGCGACTGGATCAAGGGCCTGTGGGGCCGCGCCGGCCGGCCGGCACGCGACGCCGTTCTGCCCTGGCTCACCGACGCCCGGGGCTTTGCCAAGGACCTGGGCGAGATGGCTTTTTACCTGCTGCTGGCCATGGTGGCCATCACGCTGCTGACCCGGCTGCTGGCCTACAAGCCGTGGCGCTTCCTGCACCGCGCCATGCCGCTGGTGTTTCTGGCGCTGGTCATTCACACGGTGGCGCTGATGCCGCTGGCCTTCTGGGCACTGCCGCTGGGCCTGCTCATGGGCACGCTGCTGGCGCTGGGCAGTCTGGCGGCGGTGTGGTCGCTGGCGGGCCGGATCGGCCGCTCGCGCAGCCACGCGGGGCGCATCCATGCCGTGCGTGTGCTGGGCGACGCAGGCCCGGCGGCGCCCATCGAGGTGGTCTGCGCCCTGCCCGCCAGCTGGCCGGGCCACCGCGCCGGGCAATTCGCCTTCGTGCGCTTCGACGCTGCGGAAGGCGCCCACCCCTTCACCATCGCCAGCGCTCCGGGCGCCCTGGGCGCCAGCGACCGTGGCGAGCCTCTGCTGCGCCTGGTCATCAAGCCCCTGGGCGACTACACACGCACCCTGGGCCAGCGCCTGCGGGCGGGGCAGCGCGTGGACATCGAAGGCCCCTATGGGCGCTTCGACGGCCAGGGCCGCCGCCGTTGCCGGCAGGTGTGGGTGGCGGGCGGCGTGGGCATCACGCCCTTCCTGGCGCTGCTGGAGGCGCGCCAGGGCGGCGCCGCGCCCCAAGCCTCCAACCTGCAGCCGGTGCACATGCACTACTGCACCCGCGACGCCGCCACCGACCCGCTGCTGCCCCGCCTGCGCACGCTGTGCGCGCAGGCCCAGCCGCCGGTCACCCTCACGGTGCATGGCGACGCCCAGGGCCAGCGCCTCAAGCCGCAGGACCTGGAGGCCATCGCCGGGCCGCTGGACATCTGGTTCTGCGGCCCCCAGGGCCTGGGCGATGCGCTGCATGTACACGCCAGCGGCCCCCGCCCGTGGCGCGTGCACCGCGAATCGTTTGCCATGCGCTGATCCCGGCGTTGATTTTTGAAAGGAGCTTTCCATGAAACCCGCACACCCGCTGCTGGCGCTGTGCCTGGCGGTGCCTGCACTGGCGTTCGCCCGGCCCGTCACGCTCACCACCCAGCTCAAGAACTACGGCGGCGACGGCGCCTATCTCGCCGTCTATCTCACCGACGCCCGGGGCGCCTACGCCCGCACGCTGTGGGTGGCTGGCGGCAAGGCCAAGTACCACAAGCACCTGGCGGACTGGAGCCGCCTGTCCGCTCCCGACCGCAGGCGCCTGCAGGGCGTGACCGGCGCCAGCGTGGGGCCGGGCCGCACGCTGGCCGTGACGGCCGACCTGGCCGACGCGCTGATCGACGCGGGCTACGAAATCCGCATCGACGCCGCCGCAGAAGACATGGACGACAGCCCCTCGGAAATCCGCGTGCCGCTCACCTCGGCCGGTGCGGGCAAGCCGCAGGCGGGGCGGGAATACATCCAGTCGTTCCGCTACCAGTGGCAGTAGGGCCGCACCCCATGCACCGGCTGACGCTGCACGGCCCCGCCATGGGCACGCGCTGGTCTGTCACCTGCGATGCGCCGCCGACCATCGACCGCCCGGCGCTGCAAGCCGCGCTGGCCGCCGCCGTGCAGCAGGTGGACGCGCAGATGTCGCCCTGGCTGCCGGGCAGCGCCCTCAACCGCCTGAACCACGCGCCGACGGACGCCTGGGTCACGCTGCCCGCTGAAATCATGGAGGTGCTGGCCTGCGCGCTCGACATCTGCCGCCTGAGCGCGGGCGCCTTCGACCCCGCCGTGGGCGCGCTGGTCAATGCCTGGGGCTTTGGCGCGGCGCGCGACGCGCCCGATGCGGCAGCCATCCGCGCCGCCAGCGCCGCAACCGCCGCGCGCCTGCCCACGCACGAGGTGCTGGAGCTGGATCGCGCCGCGCTGCGCGCCCGCAAGCACCTATCGCTGCGCACGCTGCTGCAGATCGACCTGTGCGGCATCGCCAAGGGCTACGCCGTGGATCGCATGGCCGCCGTGCTGCGCCAGCACGGCGTGCGCCACGCCCTGGCGGCGCTGGACGGCGAGCTGCGCGCCGTGGGCGGTCAGGCGGACGGCCAGCCCTGGGCCGTGGCCGTGGAAAGCCCCGAGGCCGGGCGCCGCGCCGTGCACAGCGTGCTGGAGCTGGACAACCTGGCCGTGGCCACCTCTGGCGACTACCGGCATTGCCTGGACGTGGGCGGCGCGCGCCTGGCGCACACCATGGACGCCCGCCGCGCCGCACCCGTGCGCAACGAGGTGGCCAGCGTCACCGTGCTGGCGCGCCAGGGCATGCACGCCGACGCCTGGGCCACGGCGCTGCTGGTGGCAGGCCCCGGCGAGGGGCTGGCGCTGGCGCGGCGCATGGGGCTGGAGGCGCTGTGGCTGCTGCGCCGGGGCGGTACGCTGGTATCTCTGGGGTCGGGCCGCCTTGGTGCAGACGGGTGCGCATAAACCTATGTGCCCACACTACGCCCGCTACGCCCCGCCAGGCTCCACGCCCTCCCAGGCGGCGGCCTGCAGGGCCGGGGGCAGCTCGCGGGCCAGTCCCTGGTGTTCGCGCTCGTGGTGGTGCTCCAGCACATGGCGCAGGGCGTGCGCCGCGTCCAGCAGCGCCAGCACCGCGTGGCGGCGTGCCTGCTCGTCCTGTGGCGGTTGCTGGGCCATGGCCTGCACTTTCAGCAGGTATTCGTCGGCCAGCAGCGCGATGCGGTCGTGCTCCACCAGATAGACCCGCGCGGCCCAGCGGGCGCCAGAGGGCACGTGGGGCAGCAGGCGGGTGTTCTCTATCTCGATGTGCTGCGCCAAGTCGGCGCGCCAGCGCTGCAGGCGCTGAAGCGCATGCCCGAAATCCGCGCCCACCACGTCCAGCAAATGGGCGTGCAGCTGGGCCTCCAGCTGCACATGCTGGTGTTCAAACAATCCGGGGGAGTCGCTGGTGTGCATGGATCGGGGGAGCGGCGCCCTCTCGGCGCCGTCAAGCTGGCGGGACATTCCTGGGACTTTAGGACATGTTCCCGCAGCCCGGCCTGATCATCGCCGCCACGGCCATGCACCATGGCCTGACGGTCGTGACGCGCGATACGGGCGGCTATGACAAGACAGGGGTGGCCTTGGTCAATCCTTGGCAGGAATTGGCATAGCCCCGTAGCTTCCGGCATGACCTGAAGGGGGCATGCGCAGTGCAAATAGGAAAGAGGAAAGAGGAAAGAGGAAAGAGGAAAGGCCTTGGTTTTTGACCAGGGCCTTTCGTTTTGTCTGCTACTCTTTCAGTAGCTATATGCGCAGGATATACAAGGGCTTGCGGCGATTTTCATGCAGAAATCGCCGCCGCCGTGCGTCAGGCGGGCAGCGCCACCAGCGGGTTGCCGAACATCGGGTCGTCCTTCTTCGAGGCCAGCGCCTTCGCCAGATCGAGGCCCAGCGCCTTGGCCACGCCTGCGCCGTAGGCCGGGTCGGCCGCGTTGCAGTTGCGGATGTGGCGGAACTTGATGAACTCGGGCGCGTCGCCCATGGCGCGGGCGGTGTTGCCGAACAGGGCTTCCTGCTGCGCGGGGCTCATCAGGCGGAACAGCTTGCCCGGCTGCTCGAAGTAGTTGCTGTCGTCCTCGTGGAAGCTCCAGTGCTTGGCTTCGCCGGTGATCTTCAGCGGCGGCTCGGCAAATTCGGGCTGGCCCTGCCACTGGCCGAAGCTGTTGGGCTCGTAGTGCGGCAGGCCGCCGTAGTTGCCATCGACACGGCCGGTGCCGTCGCGGTGGTTGCTGTGCACCGGGCAGCGCGCCTGGTTCACCGGAATCTGGTGGTAGTTGGCGCCCAGGCGGTAGCGCTGCGCGTCGGCGTAGTTGAACAGGCGCGCCTGCAGCATCTTGTCGGGGCTGGCGCCAATGCCGGGCACGAGGTTGCCGGGGGCGAAGGCGACCTGCTCGACGTCGGCAAAGAAGTTCTCGGGGTTCTTGTTCAGCTCGAACTCGCCGACCTCGATCAGCGGGTAGTCGCCCTTGTACCAGACCTTGGTCAGGTCGAACGGGTGCAGGTGGTACTTCTCGGCATCGGCCTCGGGCATGATCTGCACGTACATCTTCCACTTGGGGAAGTCGCCGCGCTCGATGGCCTCGTACAGGTCGCGCTGGTGGCTTTCGCGGTCCTTGCCGACCAGGGCCTCGGCCTCGGCGTCGGTCAGGTTCTTGATGCCCTGCTGGGTGCGGAAGTGCATCTTGACCCAGAAGCGCTCGCCGTCCTTGTTCCAGAAGCTGTAGGTGTGCGAGCTGAAGCCGTGCATGTGGCGGTAGCTGGCCGGAATGCCGCGGTCGCTCATGACCACGGTGACCTGGTGCAGCGCCTCGGGGATCAGCGTCCACCAGTCCCAGTTGTTGGTGGCGCTGCGCAGGTTGGTGCGCGGGTCGCGCTTGACGGCCTTGTTCAGGTCGGGGAACTGGCGCGCGTCGCGGATGAAGAACACCGGCGTGTTGTTGCCGACCATGTCCCAGTTGCCTTCCTCGGTGTAGAACTTCAGCGCGAAGCCGCGAATGTCGCGCTCGGCGTCGGCCGCGCCGCGCTCACCGGCCACGGTGGTGAAGCGGGCGAACATCTCGGTCTTCTTGCCCACCGTCTCGAAAATCTTGGCGCGGGAGTATTTGGTGATGTCGTTCGTCACGGTGAAGGTGCCGAAGGCGCCCGAGCCCTTGGCGTGCATGCGGCGCTCGGGGATGACTTCGCGCACGAAACCGGCCAGCTTCTCGTTCAGCCACACGTCCTGCGCCAGCAGCGGGCCGCGCGGGCCGGCCGTGAGGCTGTTGCGGTTGGTGGGCACGGGGGCGCCGAAGTCGGTCGTCAGGTGGGTGACGGGGCATTTCTTGCTGTCGTTGCTCATTGCGTACTCCTGCGTTGGGTGGGGAGGGGAAACTTGCGGCGAATGATAAGAAGACTCTGGGCGTTTGTGGAAACCAATAGTTCTTATGCCCGCGATAGCGATTTCGGATGGGCGGCCCGTGTTCTCACACGGCGGCCAGCCCCGCCGCATGGCCGCGCGTGAAGGCTTCCTCGAACACCGAATAGCCCGACCAGTCTGCATGCGCGAACAGCAGGCGCGGGGTGCCGGGCGTGGGCGGCATGGGCACGCGCTCTCCATTTGATAGCTGGTAGCGCTTGTTCGACAAGCGCGAGAGGCCGATTTTGCTCAAAAGCGCCTGCGTGCCCGGCACGGGCAGGGGCGTGGCGTGGCCGTAGCGCGTGACCTCCATGCGCGTGGCGCGCCCCTGCAGGTCGGGGTGGGGCGCGGACAGGGCGGCCAGGATGGCGCTGCGCCAGTGCGTCCAGGGCTGCTCGGCCAGCTGCTGGTGCGCGCCCGGCACGTCGCCCAGGGCCTGGTAGTAGGTCAGCACCGTGGGGCCGGGGCTGGCCGGGCGTGAATCCGGGCGTGAATCCGTGCGCGGGCGGCCCGCATGCACATAGCCCAGGCCGCCCGCCACCGGGTCGGCATGGAGCACGTTGTTCCAGGCGGGCGCGGCGCCGTCGCGCTCGGCCAGCGGCGCGTCGATGTGGATGTTGGCCACCAGCCAGGGCGCCCACTGTAGCTGGCGCGCGGCCTGGGTGAGGAAGTCCGGCGCGGGCCGCACCACGCGCGCGGCCACGTGCACCGGCAGCGCCACGATGCAGCGGCGCGCCTGCCAGCGCTCGATGCTGTCGCTGGCGTGCAGATAGACGTCCACCTCCACGCCCCGGCGCGTCTCGGCAATGCGCAGCACGCTGGCGCCGGTGCGCAGCTGGCCGCCCTGCGCCAGCGGCGCGGCCAGGCGCCGGGTCAGCCAGCCGTTGCCCTCGGGCCAGGCCAGCAGCTCCCCGGGCGGATCGACCCCCTCGCCGCCCTCGCCGGGCGCGCGGAAGCCGTGGCGGCTGGCGAAGTAGCGGATGCCCGCCCAGGCCGACACGCGCGCCGCGCCCGCGCCGTAGTCGTCGCGGCAGCAGTAGTCCAGGTACCAGCGCAGGTGGGCGTCGTCCAGCCCCTCCTGCGCCAGCCATGCCTCAAAAGTCATAGCGTCCAGCGATTGATGGACGGGGGCCAGCGCCCTGTTGGGCGCCCAGGTCTTGAGCACCGGCATGGCAAAGCGCGCGGCGCCCGCGAGTTCCGCCACGCGCGCGCCAAAGCGCCGGTACTGCGCCAGCGTGGCCTCGCCCACGCCCGCCACGGGCAGCAGGCCGTCCTGCCAGTGGCCCTGGAAAAACAGCCGCTCCTGCGGGCTGCGGGCCAGGTACTGCCCGGCCTCGCCGCCGTAGCGCCAGCGGCCGGCTTCGCGCTGGCGCAGGCCCAGCTCCTCCAGCAAGTCCTGCACCTCGCGCGCGTCGTCGCCGGGCACGGGCAGGCCGGGCGCGCCCAGCGGGCAGGCCAGGCCGCCCACGCTGCCCGCGCGGCTGTTGCCGCCGGGCTGGCCGTCCATCTCCATGCACTGGAAGTCATCCACCCCCGCCAGCCGCAGCGCGCGCGCCGCCGCCAGCCCCGCCACGCCGCCACCGGCAATCACCACCTGCGTGCGGCGCACGATGTCGGGCTGGTAGGGCGCGCCCTCGGCCAGCCGGTCGCGCAGCGCGTGGCCGCGCTCCATGGCGTCGCCGGTGTAGCCGCCCAGCAGGTCGGGCGCGGGCTTTTTCTCGCAGCCGGACAGCCACAGGCCCGCAGCCGCAGCGGCGCTGGCCTGCAGCCACTGGCGGCGGCGCGGGGACGAAGGGGGTGAGGATGGGCGGGGCATGAGCGGCATGGGCCGCCCAATGTACGGCATAGGGCTGACGAAGCTGGCCCGCCGGGCACCGGCCGCGCAGGGGAATCGGCGCGCAGTGACGCGGCGCGCAGACGGGGCTATGCCAGCGCCGCGTCCAGCTGCTGCGCCAGGCCGTCGATGGTCAGCCAGCCAAACACTGCCCGCCCGCCGCTGGCGCGTGCCCACAGCTCGCCCACCTGGCGCTTTTCGATCTCATACGGGTCGTTTTGCAGGTGCGCGCCCTTGAACTCCAGCAGCGCCACGCGCCCGTCCACCAGCTCGGCCACGAAGTCGGCATAAAACCGCCCGCGCGACGTGGGCAGGCCAAAGCCGCAGGGCGCGGTGTCCAGATTGCGCAGCCAGTGGCGCACGCGCGGGTGGCGGTCGATCAGCTGCGCGCATTGAAACTCCTGCCCGCCCTCCTTCAGATCGGCCAGCACCGGAAAGTAGTGCTTGCCGAACTGGTAGCGCCCGCCGTAGCGCGAGGCCTCGGGCGCGGGGTAACGGCCGGGCTCGAACACATGCGGGTGCGCCCAGTCGGGCTCGATCAGCCAGGGCGTGCCCTGGCCCTGGCCCAGCACCTGCTGCTGAAAGGCGCGCCGCGTGGCGGCGTCGCGCAGGTCGGCCACATGCGCCTCGATGGCGCGCGCCAGCCGGAACCGCGCCTGCGCCAGCACCACCAGCGGCACGCCGCAGCCGTGCAGCTGGTGGTTCACCACGGCGGCCAGCCAGGCGCGGCGTCGGCTCTGCGTGAGTCCAGCCAACTCCGGGGTCTTGAACAGGGACTGGTCCAGCCAGCCCACCAGGGTGTCGGCGGTGATGCTGCTGCTCTCCCAGTCCATCGCCATTTGCGCGCTGCCCGCGCGGCGCAGCGCCACGCGGGCGCCGTCCATGCCGATCTCGAAAATGTCCGACTCCTGCGCCGCCTGAAAGCTGGGCAGCTGCACCGCCTGCGGCGTGAGCAAGTCCAGCTCCACCGCCTCCAGCACGGCCTCGCGCTCCAGCGGCCACAGCGGGGCCTGCGCGTCAAGCCGGTAGCCCAGCGTGGGCAGCGGCGCAAACGGCACGTTGTGCGACGCGGGCGCGGCCTGCGTGGCCACCAGCGCGTTGTGCCGCGCCACCTTCTCGCGCACTTGCTCCTGCTTCTTGGCGCCGCGCACCTGGGCCAGCAGCAGCGCTTCGGTGTCCTGGCCGATGTGGCCGGTCACCACCACCTGCTGCACGCCGGCAATCGCCCGCTGCTGCACGCCAGGCAGGGCCAACAGCTTGGGTGAGGCGGCAATTGCTTCAAAATTTGTAGCTATTGGCGCTTGCTGGATGGGCGCTGGAGCCTGATTTTTCTCCAAATCGTTGTCCCACAGCGGCAGGCTGCTCGGTGGCGCGATCATGCTCGCCACATCCAGCGCCTCAAAACCCATGTGCTCGATCAGCCGATCCGCCAGCGCATGCGCGGCTTGTGAGAACTCCGCCGCGCACACATGGGCGTAGGCGCGGTTGAGCGCCTCGCGCCCCCGGCGCGCAGCGTAGGGCATGCGCAGCACGCGGCCCAGCAGTTGCTCCACCGCCGTGGCGCTGCTCAGTTTCTGCAGGCTGCACAGCACATAGGCAAACGGGCAGTCCCAGCCCTCGCGCAGCGCCTGCACGGTGATGACGTAGCGCACCGGGCAGTCGCGCGCCGCCAGGGGGATGTCATCCAGACCACGCTCCTTGCCGGTGGCCACGACCACCTGATGGGCCGGCAGCTTCAGTTCATCGACCAGATAATCGCGCAGCTTTTCGGGCGGCATTTCTTCGCCCGCGTTCTGGGCCTGAAAGAGCACGATGGGCCGCACATAGCCCGCGCCCGCCGCCTCGTCCTTCAGTGCCTCGGCCTCCAGCTTGCGCTGGGTTTGCACCGCGCCGAATACGGCGGCGGGCCAGCCCTCGGGGTGCTCGGCCAGTACGATGGGCAGCTTGATCATGTCCTCGGCCGCGAGCTCCTGCGCACTGACGTGGTACAGCACGTTGGTCTTGGCGGCAATGGGAGTGGCCGTCAGCTCCAGGATGAACGAGGGGTTGAGCCGCTGCAGCGCCGTGAAGCTCTTGTCCGTCTTGGCGGTGTGCGCCTCGTCCACGATGAGGAGGGGCTGGTGCAGCGCCAGCCAGTTGGCCAGGCTCCAGCGCGGCTGGCCCGCAAAGCCTGCCAGCACGCCGGTGGCGTCGCGCTCCACATCCTCGTGCGTCACCAGCGCGTCGGGCAGCTCGCGCAGGCGGCCCAGCGCCCGCTCGTCCACGCCCCTGAAATGCGGCTCGAAACTTTCTGAAAAGCTGTACACGTTGCGCTGGCCCGCATCCTCGATGCGAAAGCTCTGGATCGACGCCACCACCACGATGGCGTTGCGCCCCCACTCGGGCGGGGCAATCTGGGCCACGTCCTCCAACACGCACACGCGCAGCCCCTCACCGTAGGCATCGGCCAGCGCAGCGCGGTAGGGGTGGCCGGGCGTCTGCAAGGCCTTCAGCGTCTGCTGGCGGATGGCATCACTGGGCACCAGCCAGACGGTCACCGGCGCATCCACCGCCGCCCACTCGCGCGCCAAGAGCGGCACGGCATGCGCGGCCAGCACCGTCTTGCCACCGCCCGTGGGGATGCGCAGGCACACGCAGGGCAGATCGTCGCCAAACGCCCCCGCATGCCAGGGGCGGCCCGCCAGTTCGCTGAACGCACTCACGGGGCCCTTGACCCGCGCCGCGCGGGCAAAGGCGGCCAGAGTGTCGAGCGCGGCTTGCTGGTAGGTCTTGAGGGAGATGGGGGGCATGGATTGGGAAGGATTGGGGAGGATTGGGGTCAAAACCCCAATGCAAGCCATTGATTTGAAAGAAGCTTTCTAAGCGATCGAGGCAAGTTGTTTGGGTTTATTGGGGTTTATTGGGGTTTGTTTGTCGCGTCATCCGACACCAGCGCCCACAGGGCCGCCTTGGTGGGCCCTCCAATATTCCGGATACGCCCCTCTTTGGACATTTCCTTGAGCAAGGCCTTGATGTACGCCTTGCGCTGGGCCAGTTCCGGAATCCACAGTTGCAGCTTGGGCAAGAGCAGTTCATCAACTTTTGCACGCGGCTGCGGTCCCATGGCGAGCAACTTGCACACAGCGGCCTTGTAGTCGTCGGCGTCAGGGCGGCGCTGGTTCAGATACGCCACCTCCTGCCCCGTCGCCACAGCCAACTGAGCCGATATGTACAGCTTGGGGCTTCGCCCCTCAATCAAGCCCGCCCGCCGTAACTCCGCCACCTGCGCAGCATCGAGCTTGCGTTTTTTCTGCACCCGGTCGAGCCAAAGCACATGCTCGATGGGCAGGTCGGTGCGCTCCATCAACCAGTGGCTGTAGTTCTCGTCGATCTCCTGACCATAGACGTTGAAAACGGTGCGCAGAGGGGATGACCCTTCATAGTCCGGCAGCGGCAAGAAACGCCGCCGCTGCGCTAGCACCATGTCGTGGATGCCGAAGCCCACCTTGTCGATCATGCCCACTTCGGCCATGGCTTTGGCCAGGCGCTCGTTGCGGTAGCGCTCCGGCGTTCGCGCCCCGCTGGCGTACTCGTCGGGCTGTCCGTCAAAGAAACCGCCCAGGTTGATCATGCGCACCAGCCCGGCCGACTCCTCCACGACGACACGCCCACATTGTGCGTAATCTTGGTGCGCCAGGCAGTTGTGCAAACCTTCGAGCAACACAGTGTTCGTGTCGTAGCGCGGCAAAGTCACCGCCAAAAGTTCATTGGCCGGGAACAGCTTGATATTAGGGTTCCGCACGCGCAACGCTACCTCGGTAGTGGTGAGCAAAAACGGCGGGTGGAAATGCTCTGCCACCCTTTCGGCAGCCACCTTCCAGGTGATCTCGACGGGATGAGGCGAAAGCAGTGCCATGGCGCTTTCGCGGCGCCCCAGCAGCAGCAAGCCAGCACGCGTAATCCGCCCGTGGATCGTCAAGCCAATCTTGTCTAAGAGCTTCTCGGCGCTCCACTGCGACACCTGCGCAGCCCAGGGTTCGCGTTGGTGTTTCTCAAAGTATTTTTCGCGCGCCTTGGCAATAGCGGCTTCGTCAAGGTCGTCCAGCGTGGCATCGGGAACCACGGCCGCACTCCAATCCTCGCCCGCTAGATTCTCAGCCAAGATGGCACGCCGCCGTTCTTCGCGAAGTTCCACCAGGCTGTCGCCATCGCGCTGCCATGCTTTATCGTGCGCTAGCACCAGTTCGCGCGGAGCATGGCGCGGCACGTGCACCAGCCACACCACTGCGCCCGTATCCCCTGCGCGCAGTTCCTGCACATGCAGCCCCATTGACGGCAAGCCAGGCGTTTTGCCCAACACCCGGTGCACCACGTTCTCCGCGGTGTAACCGGCAAAATCCCGAATGCCGGTCGGTGTGAGCGTTTTGTCCTGTGCTCCAATCACCACGCAGCCACCGTCCATATTGGCTAAGGCACTGATGTAGGACACCAAGTCATCGCCCTTGCGCCCCGAGATGTTCGACTTGAGTGAATGCCATTCTTTCCACTCGTGGCGTTCGTTCTCACGGGGAAACTGGGCACGCAACCAGCGCTGAAGTTCTGCCGCTGTGTCGAATTCCTGCATGGCATTCACCTCGCCTTCACGTCATACGGAATGTGCTTGAACGTCACCCGCGCACGCGCCAGCGTCTCGGGGCCCAGGCGGTTGGCCTCGCCATAGACCACCAGCGGGGCGTCGGGATGGGGCGTAGCGGCGTGCAGTTGCAAGAGTGCATCGAGGACGGCGCGCGTGAGCACATTGCCGCTGGCCGGGCGCTTGTCGCCCAGGATGCCGTTGAAGAGCAGGTAGTAGGCCGTGCGGCTGCGCAGCACCAGCTCGGGAGGCTCGGTTTCAGGTGGAATTGCGGCCTCGGGTGCATCAGGCAAGCGCGAGAGGCTATCAAAAACAGAGTGCGTACCGAGCCAGGGCGTGCCCGCCTGGCCGTTGGCGGAGTCGAAGGCGGTGCCCGTCTCCTGTTGCCAGACAAAAGCCGCCAGCGTGGCGAAGCGTACCTCGGGGTGGATGCAGCCTTGTGCGTCAAAAACGGGAGCACCCAGGCGGGCGAAGCGAAAGCCGCCGCCGCCCTGCCAGCCCACCGCCTGGCTGATGCCGCCCTGCTCGCCCGCTACCACCTTCTCCAGCCGGGGCAGGCAGTGCGTGGCGGCGTGTTCGCCCATCTCAATGCCGATCCAGCGGCGGCCCATCTTGTGCGCCACGGCGGCGGTGGTGCCGGAGCCGAGGAAGCTGTCGAGAACCAGGTCGCCGGGGTTGGTGGCGATCTCGAATACTCGCTCCAGCAGTTGTTCTGGTTTTACAGTGTCGAACTGCTCTGCGTCTGGCAGCAGCTCACGCTGATGAGCTTTGGCTTGTCTACTCGTCTTTACGTCGAGAAGAATAGTCGGGTGCGGTCGTACAGGGGTTGCTGGAGCAAACTCGCGAATGTATGGAATCCAAATTGCCAATCCATTTCGTTCGCGTTGCTTCCATATCAGCCGTCCCTCGTTACGTGCTTCATCAATGCCTCTTTGGCTATGGGACCATCGGGCCTCACGTCCGTCGTCGTGGACAGGCCATACCGGGGTACCGTCTGGAGCGTCGAGTCTGAAATACATCGAAGGTCGGTCACTTCGAAGGCTGTTCTTGCCATTCTTTTTCAGCAAGCGGTCACGACATCGGCGACCTTGTTCATCGACGATCCCATAGGCTTCTACAAGTGACTCAGCTTTTTTTTTCTGGAAAACGGTTTCCTTGGCATTCCGCGCATAGCTCAGCAAAAATTCGTGATCGGGAGTAATTGCCGGTTTGTTGTCGTTGGGGCTATCGACTTTTTGCCATACAAAAGTCGCCACAAAATTCCGCCGCCCAAACACCTCATCCATCAACACCTTGAGGTAATGCCCTTCGTTGTCGTCGATAGTCACCCAGATCGATCCGTCCTCGCTCAGCAACTCACGCAGCAGTTGCAGGCGCGGCAACATCATCGACAGCCACTGGCTGTGCTCCAGGTTGTCGTCGTAGTGCTCGAACGCGCTTTGCGTGTTGTACGGCGGGTCGATGAAGATGCACTTCACCTTGCCCCGGTAAAACGGCAGCAGTGCCTTGAGCGCTTCGAGGTTGTCGCCCTGAATCAGCAGGTTGTCATGGGCTTGGTGCTGGTTCCCGTGGGTTGAAACGGTGTCCAGCAGCCGGTAGGGCACCTGGGCGGCGGTGGTGAAGGCGGTGGAGCGGTTGAGCCAGTCGAGGGTGGGCATATCAGGCAGTCAAAGGCCCGCAGCGGGGGGCGCAAGGCAAGCCCGCTATTGTGGTGCAGGCATTGCCCGGCCCGAGCCTTCAGTGAATGGCCGCCGCCACGATGATGCTGATGCCCAGGCACATGGCGGCCACCACCATCGCCAGGGCGCGGTTCTGCTTTTCCACGATCTCGGCCCACAGGTCGGTGGGCGTGATCTTGTCGATCAGCCAGAAGCACAGCCAGAAGATGACCACGCCGATCAGCGCGTAGAGGATGGACCCGAGGAAGGCCGCGGGCCGAAGCCATTCGATTCCCATCATGGCGTTTGCTCCTTGGAAGGGTTGAGAGAAGAAGGTGTCACAAAAGTCGTCACTTGTGGCCGCCGCCCGTGCTGTAGCCACCGAACGAGCCACCCGAGCTGCGGTAGTACCCGCCTGAAGAGCCCGAGCAGTTGCTCATGAGCACCAGCAGGATGATCAGCACGATGAGGATCACGATCACCGTGCCGCAGCCGATGCCAGAGCCCGCGGCGACGGGCCCCGCGTCCTGGCGGCGGAACAGCGCCGCCTTGTCGCCCAGCTTGAAGGCCTGGGCGACTGCGCTGGAGTCCATGCGCTGGCCGTGCGACCAGGTGACCTCGCTGCGCGACTGCTCGCGCGACAGCAGGCCCTTGCCGTTCACGGCGGCAAAGTCGCTGTTGCTGGTCTTCTGGCCGCGTTCCACGGGCCAGTAGAACTCGCCCGCCACATAGTTGGTCTCGGCCTGGTAGGTGGAGGTCAGGCGGTACTGCGTGCCCAGGTAGGTGGCGGCGGGCGCGCCCGGCTTGTGCTGCGGCGCGCCCGTGGCGGGGCGCACCAGGCTCCAGCCATCGCTGGCGTCCACCAGGAACAGGAAGCCCCGCTGGCGGTGGTACAGCAGGTACTCCTCCCAGCCGAAGTGCTCGTCATCCCCGGGCTCCACGCCCGTGCGGTGCTGAAAGCCCACCACCTGCCATGGCGCGCCCTCGAACTGTCCCACGCTGCCCAGCGGGATCAGCGGTTGCACCGGTTCGTACTGTGCGGCATGGCGCAGCTCGCCACCCAAACCCGCGCTCAGGTCGATCAGGCTGTGGCACGACGGGCAGGTGCAGCTCTTGGTGCTGGACAGCTGCACCTGCACCGGCGCGCCGCAATGGGGGCAGCTCAACTGGCGGCCCTTTTCCTCCTTGGCGGACTCGTCCTTCAGGCCCTGGAACTGCAGATCCTCCAGCCGCACCGCCCGGCCGCGCTGCACCTGGGGGGGCTGGGTGCCGTAGTCGATGGAGAGCACCTCGCCGTCGGCCGAGCGCAGCTCCACCACCTGGAACGGCGTGCCCAGCGGCGGCAGCTTCGGCACCTCGCCCTCGGCCGCGACGAGTTGTGCGCGCACATTGGCCGCCACGCTGAACGGCTGGCCGGCCACGGCCGTGGTCATGCCGACGCGAAAGCGCTCGGCTTCGGGCAATTCCCGCCCCAGCGTGGCCGGGCGGGTGAAGACATAGGCGCCGTTGTCCTCGCTGAGCGTGGCGGTGCTGCCGTCCTGCAGGAAGGCAACCCACTCGGTCCAGCGGCCTTCCTCGCCCTGGTATTGCAGGCGGCCGATCAGCGTGAACGGCAGCGTCTGGCCGTCCAGCGCGATGCGTCCGCTGGCCATGAGCTGCAGCGGGCTGTGGTCGTCGAAGACCTCGGCCATGCGGCCCAGGCGCTGCAGCACCTCGCCGCTGCGCACCACGGTGCTGTGGCAGTAGGCGCAGATGGCATGGGTGGATTGCGCGCTCTTGAATTCGACCGGCGCGCCGCAGCCCGGGCAGGGCGCGCGGTAGGTCCGCTGGGTGCCGCTGTCGGCCATGCGTCGTGGATCTAAGGTGTTTTTGGCCTCCAGTGCTTGTGTGGCAAGCGCTGGCAGCTACTAAAAAGAGAGTGTACGCGCGTCAGATGAGCTTCTTGAGCAGCTCCGCCTTCTTCGCGTCGAACTCCTCCTGCGTGAGGATGCCCTTGGACTTGAGCTCGCCGAGCTTCTCCAGCGTGGCCATCACTTCCTCGGGCCGCACACCCACCGGCGCGGCGACAGGCGCGGCCTGCGGGGCCGATGGCGCAGCGCCGCCCTGCAGGCCCTGTTGCAGGTTCTGCGCCAGCACCTGGCCCAGCGCCACACCGGCGCCCAGGCCCATGGCGTCGCCCGCCACGCTGCCGCCACCGTTTCCACCACCCGCTGCGCCTTCGGCGAACTTCGGGATGGCCTGCGCCGTCTGGTACTGCATGAACTTGCCCATGTCGTTGCCGACCATGCCCATGCCGATCTTCTGGTCGAGGATCTTCTGCAGCTCTTCGGGCAGCGAGACGTTCTGCACCGTCATCGATTCGAGCTTCAGGCCGATCTTGGCGAACGCGGGCTGCAGTTCGTGCGCCAGCGCGTCGGCAAACATCACCTGGTTGGCCGCGAGGTCGAGGAACGGCAGGCCGCTGCCCGCGATGGCGTTGCTGATGTTCTGCAGCACCAGGCCGCGCAGCTGGCCCTCCAGGTCCGCCGAGGAGTAGGACTCGCGCGTGCCCGAGATCTCGGTGTGGAACAGCTTCGGGTCCGCGATGCGGTACGCATAGTTGCCGAAGGCGCGCAGGCGCACCGCGCCGAAGTCCTTGTCGCGGATGGTGATGGGCTGGGGCGTTCCCCACTTCTGGTCCACCTGCTGGCGCGTGCTGAAGAAGTACACGTCGCTCTTGAACGGCGACTGGAACAGCTTGTCCCAGTTCTTCAGGTAGGTCAGCACCGGCAGCGTCTGCGTGGTCAGCTTGTAGGTGCCGGGGCCGAACACGTCGGCCACCTGGCCTTCGTTGACGAACACCGCCATCTGCGACTCGCGCACCACCAGCGTGCCGCCGTTCTGGATTTCCATCCCCTCCATCGGGAAGCGCCAGGCCAGCGTGCCATCGCCGTCCTCGGTCCACTGGAGGATGTCGATGAACTGCTTCTTGATGAAGTCCATGAGGGCCATGCGGTGCTCCCGTTCGGGTCGGTTGAGAGGTTGAAAAAAGAGAGCGGCCATCATATCCGCGGCGATTCGACAGTTTCTATCTGCAACTTAGCCACGAACAATTGGCCAAACCAAATGCGAATGACTAGCATTCTCCACATACCGCTACAGGAGAACACCATGTCCCGCATCCGCATCGCCGCCCGCCACAACCTGCCCACGCTGGCCAAGACCGGCAGCTATTACGTGATCCACATCTGCGTGGCCGCCCTGGTGGCGTATGCCGTCACGGGCAATCTGATTGCGTCGCTCACCCTCAGCCTGCTGGAGCCCACGGTGCAGGCTGTGGCCTTCTTCTTCCATGAAAAGGCCTGGGAGCGCGCCCGCCAGCGCCGCGAGGCACAGGCACACGCCCCTGCGGAGGCCGCCCATGCGCATGCCGCCTGAGACCCCGGCCCACCTGGGGTCGGAGTCGTTTACCGACTGGCTGGCACAGCAACTCGCGCACCTCGCCCGGGCCGCATGATGGGCTAGCGGGTTGCGATTGCTCTTATTTACGTAGCTATTAGCGCTTGCCAGATAAGCGCCAGAGGCACTTTTCATCTAGGGCCTGTTCACACTATTTTTGCCAGATGCGTTGCGATCAAAAAGGGCCAGGCGCAAGGCGCCAAACGAAGCTGGGGTGCTACCCCAGCGAGGCTTGGCAACGCCGCGAATGGCCCTTTTTGATCGCAACCCGGAGGGAACGGAGTGAAAACCACGCCATTCGTCGTTGCCCTCCTAGCCAAGGCCCCGGCCTTGGCGTCGTCACGCGCCTAGATTGGCGCGGTTTTCACGCCATTCGCACTGGCAAAAATAGTGTGAACAGGCCCTAAACCGACAGCGTCAGGCCCGCACGTCCAGCAACGCGCCCGCCATCTCGTCGGCGCGGCGCAACACCAGCAGGTTGGCCTGGAAGGCATAGGTGGCACTGATCTGCTCCACGGCCTCCGCTTCCAGCGCCACGCCGGGCGCGGCCGCAGGCGCTGCCACGCGCGCCTGCACGCCGCCCGGCGCCGGTGCGGCCTGCTGGTCCACCGTCTGGCGCCGAAAGCCCGGGGTGTTCAGGTTGGCCACGTTGTGGGCACTGCTGTCCAGGCGCAGCTGCGCGGCCTGCAGGCCGGATTGGGCGATGGCGGCAAGGGTGGTCATATGCCTTGCATTATCGGCAGCGCGGCCCGGCGCTTGAGCGACCCGGGCGGGCCGTCAGACCCCATGCGCCTGCAGCAGGCAGCGCTGCAGCAGTTGCGCGGCCCGGCTGGGCGCGGGTGAGCGGCGCACCAGGCTGACGAAGCGGCAGTCGTAGCGGAACAGCGCGGGCCGCACGGGCTGCATGCGGCCCTGGCGCTCGAAGCTCTCGGCATAGTGGTCGGGCAGAAAGCCCAGAAAGCGCCCCGACAGCACCAGCGTGGCGATGGACTCCTGGTCAAACCCCGTGGCCGCGCGCGTCAGGCGCGCCTCGTGGCTCAGCTCCATGTTGGGCGAGTGGTAGCCCAGCCCCGCGAACGGGTAGCGGCGCACGGCGTCCCAGTCCAGATCGTCGTGGGGTGCGCCGAACAGCGGGTGGCCCGCGCCGCAATACAGCAGCATGGTCTCGCCGAACAGGTCTGAATAGACCAGGCTCTGCGAGCTGCGGTGGGCGGGGATGATGCCCACCTGGAAGCTGCCGTCGATCACGCCGCGCTCGATGGCGTTGATCGACCCCACATGCAGCTGCAGCTGCACGTCGGGCGCTTCCGCCGTAAAAGTGGCGATGGCGTCGCCGATGCGCGCGGCCGGGTTGCTCGCCGTCTTGTCGAACACCGCCACAGCGAGTTGTCCGCCCATGCGGTCGTGGATGTCGTCGATGCTGCCCAGAAAGCCGCGCACCGAGGCCAGCAGGCGCAGCGTCTCCTCATAGACCCGCTGTCCCTCGGGCGTGAGCGCAAAGCCCGCGCGCCCGCGCCGGCACAGCGTCAGGCCCAGGCGCGTCTCCAGGTCCTTCACATGGCGGCTCACGGTGCTGGTGCCGATGTTCAGCTCCAGCTCGGCCGCGGCCATGCCGCCGCACTCGACCACGGCCTTGAACACCTGCAGCAGGCGCAGGTCCATGTCGGACAGCTGCCCCAGCACGGCGCGCGGACGGCGGGCGTTTTTTACTTGCATGGATTGCTAAGTGAATGTGGATATTTGTTGCTTCAACGGATTATTACCGTGACCAACAATGCGCGCATTCCCTTCAGGAGATCGCCATGAGCTTCGCCGTCATTGACCCCAACCCCGCAGCCGCCGTACGCACCGACGCCGCCTGGCTGGAAGCCCACTGGATGCCCTTCACCGGCAACCGCAACTTCAAGGCCCAGCCGCGCATGATCGTGAGCGGCCAGGGCGCCTACTACACCGACGCCGAAGGGCGCAAGATTTTTGACGGCCTCTCGGGCCTGTGGTGCTCGGGCCTGGGCCACGGCCGCACGGAGGTGGCCCAGGCCATCGGCCGCGCCGCCGCCACGCTGGACTACGCGCCGGCCTTCCAGTTCGGCCACCCCGCGTCGTTCGCGCTGGCCAACAAGCTCAAGGAACTGACGCCCGCCGGGCTGGACTATGTGTTCTTCACCGGCTCCGGCTCCGAGTCGGCCGACACCTCACTCAAGATGGCGCGCGCCTACTGGCGTGCCAAGGGCCAGGGCACCAAGACGCGCCTGATCGGCCGCGAGAAGGGCTACCACGGCGTGAACTACGGTGGCATCTCGGTCGGCGGCATCGTGGGCAACCGCAAGCTGTTCGGCCAGGGCGTGGAGGCGGACCACATTCCCCACACCCAGCCGCCGGCCGGCACCTTCCAGAAGGGCATGGCCGAGGACGGCGGCCGCGCGCTGGCCGACAAGCTGCTCGACGTGATCGCGCTGCACGACGCGAGCAACATCGCTGCGGTGATCGTGGAGCCCTTCTCGGGCTCGGCCGGCGTGGTGATCCCGCCGAAGGGCTACCTGGAGCGCATCCGCGAGATCTGCACGCAGAACAACATCCTGCTGATTTTTGACGAGGTCATCACCGGCTTTGGCCGCTGCGGCACCTGGACCGGGGCGGAGGCCTTTGGCGTGACGCCCGACATCCTGAACTTCGCCAAGCAGGTGACCAATGGCGCCCAGCCCCTGGGCGGCGTGATCGCCACCAAGGAGATCTACGACACCTTCATGGCGCAGGGCGGCCCCGAGTACATGCTGGAGTTCCCGCACGGCTACACCTACTCGGCCCACCCCGTGGCCTGCGCGGCGGGCAACGCGGTGCTCGACATACTGCAAAAGGAAGACATGCCCGGCCGCGTGAAGGCGCTGGCGCCCTACTTCGAGAACGCCGTACACGGCCTGAAAGGCGCCAAGCACGTGGCCGACATCCGCAACTACGGCCTGGCCGCCGGCATCACCATCAGCGCCCTGCCCGGCGAACCCGCCAAGCGCCCCTACGAGATCGCCATGAAGTGCTGGGACAAGGGCTTCTACGTGCGCTACGGTGGCGACACCATCCAGCTCGCCCCCCCGTTCATCAGCACCCAGGCCGAGATCGACCGACTGGTCAGCGCCCTGGGCGACGCTCTGCACGAGACCGCTTGAACTCCTGTTTTGATAGCTGCTGGCGCTTGATGGATAAGCGCTAGAGCCCGTTTTAGCTTAGAACATCATGCACCACGACAAGAACGTCACCACCACCGTCGGCCACCTGATCGATGGCAAGCTTGTTGCCGACACCGAGCGCACGCAGCCCGTGTTCAATCCCGCCACCGGCCAATCGACCACCAGCGTGGCGCTGGCGAGCCAGGCCACGGTGGAAGCCGCCATTGCTTCGGCCGAGGCCGCCTTCCCCGCCTGGCGCAACACGCCGCCGCTCAAGCGCGCGCGCGTCTTAGCCAAGCTGAAGGTGCTGCTCGAAGAAAACGCCGACAAGATCGCCGCCCTGATCACCGCCGAGCACGGCAAGGTGTTGGCCGACGCGCACGGCGAGCTGCAGCGCGGCATCGAGAACGTGGAATACGCCAGCTACGCGCCCGAGCTGCTCAAGGGCGAGCACAGCCGCAACGTGGGCCCCGGCATCGACTCGTGGAGCGAGTTCCAGGCACTGGGCATCACCGCCGGCATCACGCCCTTCAACTTCCCGGCCATGGTGCCGCTGTGGATGTGGCCCATGGCCGTGGCCTGCGGCAACACCTTCGTGCTCAAGCCCTCCGAGCGCGACCCCTCGTCCACCCTGTTCATCGCCCAGCTCGCGCTGGAAGCCGGCCTGCCGCCCGGCGTGCTCAACGTGGTCAACGGCGACAAGCTGGCCGTGGACACGCTGCTGCAAGACCCGCGCGTCAAGGCCGTGAGCTTCGTCGGCTCCACGCCCATCGCCGAATACATCTACGCCGAAGGCTGCAAGCACGGCAAGCGCGTGCAGGCCCTGGGCGGCGCCAAGAACCATGCGGTGCTGATGCCCGACGCCGATGTGGACAACGCCGTGAGCGCGCTGATGGGCGCGGCCTATGGATCTTGCGGCGAGCGCTGCATGGCCATCCCCCTGCTGGTGGCCGTGGGCGACGAAGTGGGTGACGCCGTGATCGCCGGCCTGAAGACCGAGATCGCCAAGATGAAGGTGGGCCCCGGCACCGACAACAGCAACGACATGGGCCCGCTGGTGACCAAGCCGCACTTCGAGAAAGTGAAGGCCTATGTGGACAGCGGCGTGGCCGAGGGCGCCACGCTGGTGGTGGATGGCCGTGGCGTGAAGGTGGCGGGCCACGAGGAAGGCTACTTCCTGGGCGCCTGCCTGTTCGACAACGTCAAGCCCGGCATGAAGATCTACCAGGAAGAAATCTTCGGCCCCGTGCTCGGCGTGGTGCGCGTGAAGACGCTGCAGGAAGCCATGCAGCTCATCAACGACCACGAATACGGCAACGGCACCTGCATCTTCACGCGCGACGGCGAAGCCGCCCGCTACTTCACCGACCACATCCAGGTCGGCATGGTGGGCGTGAATGTGCCGCTGCCCGTGCCGGTGGCCTACCACTCGTTCGGCGGCTGGAAGCGCAGCCTGTTCGGCGACCTGCACGCCTATGGGCCGGATGCCGTGCGCTTCTACACCAAGCGCAAGACGATCACCCAGCGCTGGCCCTCGGCCGGCGTACGCGAGGGGGCGGTGTTCAGCTTCCCGAGCAGCCGCTGACGGCACGGCGGGGGTTGAGAAATGCGGCTGCTGGGCAGGCGTCGGCATCGCTATTACAGTTGTTCACAACAATTTGTCTGCCCATGAAGCTGCCCCCCGATCCCTCTTCCCGCAGCAGCGTGCATTGGACCGTGCGCATGAACCGGCGCGATCGCACGATCTTCTACCCGTTGCTTTTTCTGGCGCTGGGTTCGCATCTGCTCGTCACCGACGCGCCAGGATGGACGTGGGTGTTGCTGGCCTTGAACTACCTGGTCTTTCCCCAGGCCGCCTACTGGCGGGCACGACACGCGGTCGACCCGCTGCGCGCAGAAATGCAGAACCTGGACACCGACGTCGTCCTGTTTGGCCTGTGGGCTGGCATCCTGGGCTTCCCGCTGTGGATCACCTTCATGCTGGTCGCATCGGGCTGCATCAACGTCGTGGTCTTCCACGGCGCCCGAGGGGGTATTCGCCTCGTTGTGGGAATTGCCACCGGCGTTGCACTGGCGACGATAGTGGCCCCGCTGACGTAGAAGCCCGACACGGACCTGCGCACCTCCCTGCTCTGCATAACGGCCATGGGGCTGTATCTGTTCGCATTCGCCAGCGATGGCTATCACCGCGCCATAGCCCAGCACAGGGTGCATGCGCAGTTGCGCAAACAGTTCGAGGAAATCCAGTCGCTGCAGGTCCAGTTGAGCGAACAAGCCCTGCGCGACCCACTGACCGGGCTGTCCAACCGCCGCCAACTGGACACCGTGTTGGCGGCCACGCTGGAACGCTGCCGCAGCGAAGGACAGCCGCTGTCGCTGTTGCTGCTCGACATCGACCATTTCAAGAGCATCAACGATGCACATGGCCATAGCACCGGCGACCTGGTGCTGCAGGCAATGGCGCAGTTGCTGCTGCAGCATGTGCGCCCCGAGGACGCAGCCTGCCGCCTGGGAGGCGAGGAGTTCGTGGTGGTGCTCGACAACACCCCACTGGCCGTGGCGATCGAGCGCGCACAGGAACTGCGGCGGGCTTTCGAAGCGCTGCGTATCCGTGCTCCAAGCGCGGAATTGACTGCCACCCTGTCCTGCAGCGTGGCGGCCTTCCCGGACCAAGGCGATACGCCCCAGGCGCTCATCGCTTGCGCCGACCAGGCGATGTACGCCGCCCAACAGGCCGGCCGCAATCGCGTGACCAGTAGTGCCAGGCCTCCCACCGAGCAAACGGCGGACAGCACGTTGATGGCCTGAGCCGTCGGGCATACAAGGTCCGATCGCAACCTGCGGTAAAACTGTTTCACCCACATACGCATGTCTGCGTACCAGGGTTTCCACGCAAGCCTCCCCTACAATCGCGGCCCCTCAGAGCCTGTTTGCGCTCCTTTCCTGCTTCGCAGCCCTTGAAGGCCGGCAGGCGATCGCGGCAGGCTCGCGATCAGCTGACAACCCGCCCCGGCGGTTCGGGCGCGGCGTCAGCCCCCTGACTTTTGAGCTGGAGACGCCTCAATGCCCGATACCCCCGCGGCCCCCCCCACGTCCGACAAGCGCGCCCTGCTGCGTCGTGCCGCACTCGAATATCACGAGTTTCCCCAGCCCGGCAAGATCACGATTGCTGCGACCAAGCAGATGGTCAATCAGCATGACTTGGCACTGGCCTATTCCCCCGGCGTGGCCGCGCCCTGCGAAGAGATCGTCAAGGACCCCGCCGCTGCCTTTCGCTACACCGCCCGCGGCAACCTGGTCGGCGTGGTGACCAACGGCACGGCCGTGCTGGGCCTGGGCGATATCGGCCCGCTGGCCGGCAAGCCGGTGATGGAAGGCAAGGGCGTCCTGTTCAAGAAGTTCTCGGGCATCGATGTGTTCGACATCGAGATCAACGAGAAGGACCCGGACAAGCTCATCGAGATCATTGCCTCGCTGGAGCCCACGTTCGGCGGCATCAACCTGGAAGACATCAAGGCCCCAGACTGCTTCTACATCGAGCGCAAGCTGCGCGAGCGCATGAGCATTCCGGTGTTCCATGACGATCAGCACGGCACGGCCATCGTCGTGGGCGCCGCCATCCTCAACGGCCTGAAGGTGGCCGGCAAGGACCCCAAGAAGATCAAGCTCGTGACCTCGGGCGCCGGCGCGGCCGCGTTGGCCTGCCTGGGCCTGCTGGTCAAGCTGGGCATTCCACGGGAAAACATCTGGGTGACCGACCTGGCCGGCGTGGTCTACGAAGGACGCACCGAGCTCATGGACGAGGACAAGGTGCAATACGCCCAGAAGACGTCCGCCCGCACGCTGGCGGAGGTGATCGAGGGTGCCGACGTGTTCCTTGGCCTGTCGGCCGGCGGCGTGCTCAAGCAAGACATGGTCCGCAAAATGAACGCGCGCCCGCTGATCTTCGCGCTGGCCAACCCCAACCCCGAGATCTCGCCCGAAGACGTGAAGGCGGTCCGCGACGACGCCATCATCGCCACCGGCCGCACCGACCATCCGAACCAGGTCAACAACGTCCTGTGCTTCCCGTACATCTTCCGCGGCGCGCTGGACTGCGGCGCCACGACGATCACCACCGAGATGGAGATCGCCGCCGTTCATGCCATCGCCGAGCTGGCCCAGGCCGAGCAGAGCGAAGTGGTGGCTGCCGCCTATGTCGGCGAGCCGCTGGCCTTCGGCCCGGACTACCTGATTCCCAAGCCGTTCGACCCGCGCCTGATGATGAAGATCGCACCGGCGGTGGCGCAGGCCGCGGCCGACAGCGGCGTGGCCCAGCGCCCCGTGGCCGACATGGACGCCTACCGCGACCATCTGCAGACCTTCGTCTACGCCTCCGGCACGACGATGAAGCCGATCTTCACGGCGGCCAAGGTGGCTCCCAAGAAGCGCGTAGCCTTCTCCGAGGGCGAGGAAGAGCGCGTGCTGCGCGCCGCGCAGATCGTGGTGGACGAGAAGATCGCGCGCCCCACGCTCATCGGCCGCCCGGCCATCATCGCCCAGCGCATCGAGAAATTCGGCTTGCGCCTGAAAGAGGGCCAGGACTACGACGTGGTCAACGTGGAGCAGGACCACCGCTACCGCGACTTCTGGCAAACCTACCACCGCATGACCGAGCGCAAGGGCGTGACGGTGCCCATCGCCAAGATCGAGATGCGCCGGCGCCTGACGCTGATCGGCTCGATGCTGTTGCACAAGGGCGAGGTCGACGGCCTGATCTGCGGCACCTGGGGCCACACATCGCACCATCTGCAGTACATCGACCAGGTGATCGGCAAGCGCGCCGGCGTGAACACCTACGCCTGCATGAACGGCCTGCTACTGCCCGATCGCCAGGTGTTCGTGGTGGACACCCATGTGAACTACGACCCCACGGCCGAGCAGCTCGCCGAGATCACCATCATGGCGGCCGAGGAGATGATGCGCTTCGGCATCAAGCCCAAGGCAGCGTTGCTGTCGCACTCCAACTTCGGGTCCAGCAACCAACCCAGCGCGGTGAAGATGCGCCAGACGCTGGACCTGCTGCGCGTACAGGCGCCCTGGCTGGAGGTGGACGGCGAAATGCACGGCGACGTGGCGCTGGACGGCAAGGCCCGCTCGGCCCTCATGCCCCATGGCACGCTGGCGGGCGACGCCAACCTGCTGGTCATGCCCAACATCGACGCGGCCAACATCTCCTACAACCTGCTCAAGACCGCCGCTGGCGGCAATATCGCCATTGGCCCGGTGCTGCTGGGCGCGGCTGAGCCGGTGCACATTCTCACCGCCAGCGCCACGGTGCGCCGCATCGTCAATATGACCGCCCTCACCGTGGCGGATGCCAACGCGGCCCGATAACGGCCATGACAAGCGCCGCTCTACGAGTGGGCGCTGACAATTGCCCTTCGTTCCTGCCCATTTTTTGGGCAGGCGCTTGCCTTATGTGCGCCTTTTTGTCACACTAGCGGGTCGAAATTTCGGGTTAACCCGTAGTTTCTGAAAGGTGTAGTGGATGTTGCAGGCTGTCGCCATCCGGGCGTATAAGGCAATGGGGGCGTGCGTTCTGGGTGCTGCGGTCACGCTTGCGCCCGTGGTGGTGTCCGCGCGGCAGCTCCCTGACACTGCCGCCAATCCTCCCATCTCGCTGGCTGAGCTCCCCCCGCAGGGGCGGGCCACCTATGCGCTGATCCATGAGGGTGGGCCGTTCCCGTACGACAAGGATGGTTCGGTATTCGGCAACCGCGAGCGTCTGCTCCCCCTGAAGAAACGCGGCTATTACCGCGAATACACGGTGCGCACGCCCGGCGTGCGCCACCGGGGAGCGCGGCGCATCGTGTGCGGGGGCGCTCCCCGCACACCGGACGCCTGCTATTTCACCAGCGACCATTACGCGAGCTTTCGAGAAATCAGGGAATGAACGCCAGGAATGCCCCTTGCGGCAAATCCCCTGGCAAGGCCCCTGATGCATCGCACCAACGGTTTTTCTTCCGCTAGCCGCCTTCGCCAGGCTGTCGGATACTTCTTATTCGTGGACCTCTAAAAGAAAGAGCAACGGAGATGGAAACGCCACTTCGTAAAGACCAGGAAACGCTTCTGCGCGGTGTGCGCCCCAATATCGTGCAGTCGATCCGTGCCTTCCGGGTGCACGACCTGCAGGACACGGCGCGCGCCATGGGCCACCACTTCCTGTATGCCAATCTGGCACATGCGCAGTCCAAGCAGGACATCCTGGACCTGATCGCCACGCAGTTCACCTTCCCGGCGCACTTCGGCAAGAACTTCGACGCGCTGTACGACTGCATGACCGATCCGCTGCACAAGTCGGGCCCGCAGCCGGGCTTCATCGTGGTGCTGGAGCAGATCCCGATCACGGCCAAGTTCGACAAGGAAGCCCGCGAGCAGCTGCTGGACATCTTCCGCGATGCCGCCGACTACTGGGGCGACCGCAAGATCCCGTTCCGCTGCTTCTATTCTTTTCTGTAGCCCGTTCTGCAACCGCCGGCCAGGCGGAACGGGCGCAGGAGGAGCACGGCAGTGCTGCCTCCCAGGCCATAGAGATCGCGATCGATCCCGTGGGCGAGAAGATGCCCACCGACAAGCTGGTGGACGTCTCCCCCATGGCGCTGCGCATGAGCAGCCCCTTCAACGCTGGCTACTGGCTCACGGCCGCGTGATGAAGCATGACCGGCCGCAGCCCTGCTCCGACCGGTCACGATTTTGCGCTTTGAATCAAATCGGGCGTTAGCGCCCTACCAATAAGCGCGAGCAGCTCCTATTTCAGGAGCATTCCTGCGCCAATGCGACGTACTCGCTCACTGGCACCTCCTCGGCCCGGCGCTGGGTGTCGAACGTGCCGGCAAACTGCCGCGCTTCGAGCCAGCGGCCCAGCGTGTGGCGCAACAGCTTGCGCCGCTGGCTGAAGGCCACCTGCACCAACTCCTCCAGCACGGGCATCGACAGCGCCTCGGGCGCTTCGTGCGGCACCATGCGCACCACCGCACTGTCCACGCGCGGCGGCGGATCGAAGCTCTCGGGCGGCACGAACAGCACGTTCTCCATGGCGTAGCGCCATTGCAGCATCACCGACAGCCGGCCATAGGCGCTGGTCGCCGGCGCGGCCACCATGCGGTCGATGACTTCCTTTTGCAGCATGAAATGCTGGTCCGCAATGACCCGCACGTGCGCCAGCAGATGGAACAGGATGGGCGTGGAGATGTTGTAGGGCAGGTTGCCGACTACTCTTATTTTGGGAGCATTCAGCGCTTGCGCTACCTGCGCAAAGTCCACTTTCAGCACATCGGACTCGATGACATCGAGCTGCCCGTGCTGACGCAGCCGCGCGGCCAGGTCGCGGTCCAGTTCGACCACTGTGAGCCGGCCCAGGCGTTCGACCAGCGGCTGGGTCAGCGCCGCCAGCCCCGGGCCGATCTCCACCATGGGCTGCCCGGGCTCGGGCGCGATGGCGCGCACGATCGCATCGATGATGCCCTGGTCGCTCAGGAAGTGCTGGCCGAAGCGCTTGCGCGGGATGTGCTTCATTGCGGAGCGTCGCGGTATTCCACGTAGGCCCGACCCCGGGCTTCCTGGATCCAGGTGGCGAAGGCCTCGTCGAGCTTCTTTTCGCGCACGGTGTCGCGCACCATGTCACGCTGCTCGCGCGGGGTGAGCTTGGCCTCGCGGCGCTCCAGCAGCTGGATCAGGTGCACCCCAAAGCGCGACACCACGGGGCGGCTGATCTCGCCAGGGCGCAGGGCATTGAGCGCCTCTTCGAATTCGGGCACGTAGCGCCCGGGCGATGCCCAGCCCAGGTCGCCGCCGTCCTTGGCGCTGCCGTCCTGCGAATACTCGCGTGCCAGCGCCGCGAAGTCGGCGCCGCCGCGCGCGACGCGATCGCGCAGATCCTCCAGCCGCTCGGCCGCCTGGCGTTCCGACAGGTTGGCATTGGTGCGCAGCAGAATGTGGCGCGCGTGGCTCTGCACGGCCGTGGTGGGCACGCCGCTCTGGGTCTTGTCCACCACCTTCAGGATGTGAAAGCCCGCGGGCGAGCGCACCGGGCCGACCACGCTGCCCACGCTGGCTTGCTGCGTGGCGTTCACGAACAACTCGGGATAGCGGTCGGCCGGGCGCAGGCCCAGCAGTCCGCCGTTGGCGCCTTCGGGCGCATCGGAATACTCGCGCGCCACGGCGCCAAAGTCGCCACCCGCCTGCACCTTGGCCAGCGCCTCCTGCGCGCGCGCCGAGCGCTGGGCCACCTCGCCCGGGCCGGCGTTCTCGGGCACTTTCACCAGGATGTGGCCCAGGTTGAGTTCCAGCTTGCCCGGGCCGGCGGCCTGCCGCTGCTCGCGCAGGTACTGGTCCACCTCCAGGTCGCTCACACGCACGCGCGACTCCACGTCGCGCTCGCGCAGGCGCAGCGCCAGCAGCTGGTTGCGCAGTTCTTCGCGAAAGCGCTCCTTGCTGATGCCATCGGCGGCCAGGCGCCGGTGCATTTCGTCCACGCTGATGCTGTTCTGCCGCGCCACCGACTGCTCGGCCTGGCTGACGGCATAGTCGTCCACCTTGATGCCGGTCTCCTTGGCCTGCTGCACCTGGATCTTCTCCAGGATCAGGCGCTCCAGCACCTCCTTGGCCAGCAGCTCCTGCGGCGGAACCTTGCCGCCCTGGCTGGCGATCTGCTGCACCACGCGCTCGGTGCGCTGGCGCACCTCGTTGTTGGTGATGGGCTCGGAATTGACCACGGCGACGATGTAATCCGCCTGCCGCGGCGCATTGGAGGCCGTCGCCCCGGCCGGCGGCAGCAGCGTCGCTGCGGAGGGCAGCCGCGGCTGGCCGGTGGCCGACGGGCGCAGCCCCTGCGCATGGGCGCTCATGGGCACCAGCGGTGCGACGGCGGTCAGGCAGACCAGGCCCAGGGTCAAGGCACGGTGTTTCATGGCGTGGTGCAAATTCATGGTGCAAGGCGGCGCGTCGCCCCAGCGGGGCGGCGCGCAAGGCAATCAATCGTACTGGGTGAAGCGGCTGGGTGTGGACACGCTTTCGCGCAGGAACTGGTAGCGCGGCACATTCTGCTTGAGGCTGGACAGCGGGTTGGAGCCCAGCGACAGGCGCGAGAAGCCGATGAACTCGATCTGGAACATGAGCCGGGTGTTGGACGACGTAACGCTGCGCTGCAGGCGCTCCAGCACCACGCGGCCGATCCAGCAGCAGCTCTCGTACTCCAGGCCCACCACGGTGTCCACCAGTTTGCGGTCCTGCAGGCTGTAGTTCAGCCGCCCCACGCTGTACCAGCGCCCCCCGGCAGAGGAGGGCTTGTCGCCGCGGTCGCCCCACAGGTCGTTGAGCGGCCACTGCCAGCCCACATCGATCTGCTCGCTGGGCTCGGTGATCAGGCCGGTGACCTTCTGCATGCGGTAGGCCGCGCTCACCGTGCGGTAGTTGCCGGGCGAATAGCGCGCCCCCACCGTGGTGCGCAGGGACCGGCCGGTCTTGGGGTTGTATTGCACCGTGGAGTCGAAGCCCCACTGCGGCGTCCAGTTGATGCCCGCGCCCAGCAGCACGTCCGACAGCCGCTCGTTCACCGGCGAGCCGCCGGGCATGGTGACTTCCTGGTCGGAGAAGCGCACGCGCTGTGCCACGCCGAAGCGCGCGGCCTCGGCGCCGGTGTCGGGGTCGAGCAGGCGCGTGGTCACGCCCAGCGTGAGCAGGTTGTTGTCGGCCAGCCGGTCCTGTCCGCCAAAGGCGTTCTCGGTGTAGATCGACGCGAAGTTGAAGTCGTTCACCGCGGTGTCGTAGATCGGCAGCAGGCGCTGGTCGCGGTACGGGGTGTAGGTATAGAAGGCGCGCGGCTCCAGGGTCTGCAGGAAGTCGCGGCCGAAATAGCGGGCGTCGCGCTCGAACACCAGGCCGCTGTCCAGGCTGAACGTGGGCAGCGTGCGGCTGGCGGTGCGCTGGCCGTTGGCCAGCGGCGCATCGAACTCGTAGTGCGTGCTGTGCAACTGCACGCGCGGTGTGATGAAACCCGCCGGCGCCAGGAACGGCCGGCTGACCTGCGCCATGGTGTAGCTGCGCTTGGCGTTGGGCTGGCCGGTGTAGGCGCGGTCGGCGTGAAAGCTGGTGTAGTCGGCCTCGACACTCGCATCCAGCCCGCCGGCCAGCTGCAGCGGCCGGTACTCCCAGCGCAGCTGCGGCATGCGGTCGTAGGGCGGGATGATGGGCGCGTTCACGTCCTGCAGCGTTTGCCACTTGAGGGTGCGCAGCAGCAGCGAATGCTCGCCGCGCGCCCAGTTCAGCGTCGCGTCGCCCGGCAGCAGGCGCTGGGTGAGCTGGTCGTTCACGCCGCTGCGGCCACTGTTGCGCTGGGAAAAATCGCGCCAGTAGTTGTCGTCGCTCACGCGCTTGATGTCGATGCCCAGTCCCACGCCGCCTGCGGGCGTGTCAAAGGTGGCGCGGTGCTTGATGCCGTAGGCCCAGCGGTCGCGGTCGCGCAGCCGGTCGTTGGGCATGTAGTCGGCCGTCAGCTCGCCGCTGTAGCGCGGCTCCAGGTAGCGGAACTCCGTGCCCAGGGCCACGCCGCGCCGCGTCATGACCGTAGGCGTGATGGTGGCGTCGCGGTTGGGCGCGATGTTCCAGTAGTACGGCTGCGCGTACTCGAAGCCGCTGACGCTGTCCAGCCCGAGCGTGGGCGGCAGCAGGCCGGACTTGCGCCGGTCCGACAGCGGGAAGGTGATGCGCGGAATCGGCAGCACCGGCACGCCCTTGAACTCCAGCACGCCATTCTCGGCCGTGCCCACGTCCTCCACGCGGTCCAGGTGGATGCGCTCGGCGCGCAGGATCCAGTCGGGCTGCCAACTGGCCTCGTCGGTGCGCTCGCAGGTGGTGTAGGTGGCGTTGTGCACCACGGAACGGTCGCGGTCGAGGAAGTCCACGCGCGAGGCCTGGCCATGCGCCGCGGTCTCCAGGAAGCGGTAGCGCGCGTCGCTGAAGAAGCCGGTGAAGGCCTCCACGCGCAGGTCCAGCTGCGAGCCTTCATACCGGTTGCCCGCGCGGTTGATGAGCACGTTGCCGCTGGCGCGCGCGCGGTCATCGGCCACGTCGTATTGCATGCGGTCGGCATGCACCACCGTGTCGCCGCGGCGCAGCTCGGCGTTGCCCTCGATCGTGGCCTGGATGTCCGGTTGGCCCGTCACGCGGTCTCCGCGCACGAACACCGGCAGTTGCTGGCGGATGCCGTAGGGCAGCACCTCCTGCAAGCGCGGGCTGGAGCGCAGCGCCGGCGGTGGCTCGGCCGGCGCAGCATCTTGGGACGGCTGTGCCTGGGCCAGCACGGCCAGTGGCACGCCGCACAGCATCAGGGCCGCCAGCCGCGCCAGCATGCGGCGCGGAGGCAGGGGCGCGGCGAATGGGCGGTGCGTCGGGACGTGCAGGGCGTGGGGCAAGGGGAGACGATCCATGGATTGCGACGGACGGCGGGCCGCTAGGCACGGGCACCGCGGGCCACCCCGCCGGGGAAGGCCGGGTTTGTAGAATCCGATTATCCATGAGCCACCCCTCTTCCCCCACTCCGGCGGGCACATCCGAGCCGGCCACGGGCGCCGTGCATACGGGCGCCGTGCATGCGAGCGCCGTGCATGCGAGCGCCGTGCATGCGAGCGCCGTGCATGCGAGCGCCGTGCATTGGACCGACCCGGCCCGCCAGGCAGCCTTCAACGCCTGGCTGGGCCCGCTGGCCGCCTCGCTCCAGTTGCGGCCCGGGTCCCTGCGCCCGGCGTCCGCGGACGCGAGCTTTCGCCGCTACCTGCGCCTGGACGCTGTTGATGGCACCAGCCGCATCGTCATGGACGCGCCGCCCGACAAGGAAGATTGCCGCCCGTTCGTGCAGGTGCAGGCGCTGCTGCAGGCCGCCGGCCTGCGCGTGCCTCAGATCCTGGCCTGGGACGAAACGCACGGTTTCATGCTGCTGTCCGACCTGGGCGCGCAGACCGCCATCGAGCGCCTGGACCCCGCCAACCCGGCCGCCGCACACGCCTGGTACCTGCAGGCCGTGGACCTGCTCATCGACTGGCAGCGCGCCTCGCGCCCCGGTGTGCTGCCGGCCTACGACGAGCCGCTGCTGCGCCGCGAGCTGCAGCTCTTTCCCGACTGGTACATCGCCCGCCACCGCCAGGCCACGCTGACCGATGCGCAGCAGACCACGCTGGCCCGCGCCTTCGACGCCATCGTGGCGCAGAACCTGGCGGCCCCCAGCGTGTACGTGCACCGCGACTTCATGATGCGCAACCTGATGGTGGGTGCGGACGAGCGCCTGGGCGTGCTGGACTTCCAGGACGCGGTCTACGGCCCCGTGACCTATGACATCGCCAGCCTGATGCGCGACGCCTTCATCAGCTGGGAAGAAGACTTCGTCATCGACATTACCGTGCGTTACTGGGAGAAGGCCCGCCGTGCGGGCATTCTCGGCGCCGCGAGCGGCAGCGGTTGGGGTGCGGACTTCGGCGACTTTTACCGCGCGGTGGACTTCATGGCGCTGCAGCGCCACCTGAAGGTGGCCGGCATCTTCGCGCGCCTGACGCTGCGCGACGGCAAGCCCAAGTACCTGGCCGACGCACCGCGCTTCATCGCCTACATCCGCCAGACGGCCGGCCGCTACCGCGAACTGTCGCCGCTGCTGCGGCTGGTGGACGAACTGGAAGGCACCCAGGCCGCCATGGGCTACGCCTTCGGGCGCGTGTAGGTTTACAAGCCAAATCAACCTCCAGCGCTTGCCCATCAAGCGCTGGCAGCTACTATTTTTGAAAGCTATGCCCCGTTTTCATTGCCCCCTGCCCCTGGCCGCTGATGCGCAGCTCACGCTGCCGCCGACGGCCGCGCGCCATGTGCAGGTGCTGCGCCTGCAGCCGGGCGACGCGGTCACGCTGTTCAACGGCGAGGGCGGCGAGTGGAGCGCCACCGTCACCCACATGGGCCGCAGCGACGTGCAGGTGCAGGTCGGCAGCCACAGCGCCGTGGAGCGCGAGGCCGCGCGCGCCGTGCACCTGGTGGTGGGCATGCCCGCCAACGAGCGCATGGACTGGCTGGTGGAAAAGGCCACCGAGCTGGGTGCCGCGAGCATCCAGCCGATTGCCGCGGCACGCAGCGTGCTCAAGCTGTCCGGCGAGCGCGCCGCCAAGCGCCAGCAGCACTGGCAGGCCATCGCCGTGGCGGCCTGCGAGCAATGCGGGCGCAACCGCGTGCCCTCCGTGCACGCGCCGCTGTCCCTGGCCGACTGGCTGCGCCAGCCCCCTGCCGACGCACTCGCACCGGACGCCGCACGCCTGCTGCTGTCGCTGCGCAGCGGCAGCCGCCCGCTGCGGGAAGCCGCGGCCCAGGCCGGTGCCGTCTGGGTGCTGCACGGCCCCGAGGGCGGCCTGACCGCGCAGGAGGAAGACGCCGCGCTGGCCCAGGGCTTTGCGCCGGCCAGCCTGGGCGCGCGCGTGCTGCGGGCGGAAACTGCCTCGGTGGCGGCACTGGCGCTGCTGGGGCTGGCCTGATGCGCGCACTGGCCCCGGACGACCTGGCGCCACAGGTCGGCGATGACGCGCTGGACAACGGCGTGGGCGCAGGCATGGGCCTAGGCATGGGCGCCATCGCGGATTTCTTTCGCGACGCCTACAGTTTTGACGATACCGCGCAGGACTCCCCGCTGCTGTGGCACCTGTCGCGCCAGCAGCCGCTCACGCAGGCGCTGAGCGGCCTGTTCCACGGCCCCGCGGCGCTGGTGCAGCTGCGCGTGTGGGTGTTCCTGCAGCTGGCGGCGCAGGGCGACGCGCAACTACCGCGCGAACGCATCGACGAACTCTTTCACGCGCTGCGCCCCGAAGCGCTGGAGACGGTGCTCAAGCGCCTGCGCGACGTGGGCCTGCTCGCCTGGGACGAGACCCAGCGCAGCTACCACCTGCCCGCGCTGGCCCAGCGCGTGGCCGGCCTGCTGGCGCCGCTGACCAGCCCCGCGCCCGAGGACGACCACGCCGACGGCGGTGAACTCGCCGCCCTGCTGGGCCAGGTGGTGGGCGCCAACCAGCTGGGCAGCGTGGATGCCGGCCAGGTGCAGCTGCTGCAGGCGCAGCTGGCGCGCCTGCACGGCGAGTTTGCCGACGCCATCGCCAGCGGCTCCGAGTTCCGCCTGCGCGAGGCGCGCAAGCGCTACGACCGCGCAGCCCAGCTCATCGACCGCGCCTCCGATGCCATCACCGCCATCATCGGCAACAGCCACGGCCACCTGCTGCTGGAGCGCGCGGCGCGCGGCCTGGGCCAGGCGCAGTCGCGCCTGCTGGCCATGGCCAGCCAGTTCAACCGTGCGCTGCAGCAGATGGACCGCCAGCGCGTGACGCTGGGCACCACCGGCATCACCAGCACCGACGTGAAGCGCTGGCTGCAGGCCGCGCCGCAGTTGCACCGCCTGCTGGACGGCGCCATGGCCCAGCCCACGCAACTGGCCACGCTGGCCCCGCACGAGCTGCTGGACGTGGTGGAGGCCGAGTTCGAACGCGACCGCCCCCAGCCCGCGCTGGCCGAGGCCCTGCCCAACGCGCAGAGCGCCCCGGCCGGCACGCTGACCGCCGTGGCCCTGCCGCGCGAGCTGGGCGACCTGAATGCGCTGCTCGCCGAATGGGCCCGCGACGGCGGCCATGCCGATGCCGCCCGCACCGCGGCCGAGGCCCTGCTGGGCCCGCGCCCCGGCGCCACGCGTTACGCGCAGCTGGCCTACAAGGCCCAGCTCATGCCCCTGCTGGGCGATCCGCAGGCCGCCGTGCTGCCGGGCCTGACGGGCGAGCTGGCGCGCCAGCCGTGGCGCATCGAATGGCAGCCGCAGGCCGAGCCGCTGGACCACCACCAGGTGGAGCTGCTCAGCCGTGGCCGGCTGATACCGGCCGAACCCGACAGCCCCCAGGGCACCGAGGAAGTGAAGAATGGATGACGCCGCCCTGCTGATCGCCGAGCTGCTCACGCGCCGCTGGCTGCCCCGCAGCCACCCGCGTGTGAAGCGCGCGCTGGTCGATGCCGAACTCTTTGCCCAGGTGGAGCAACGCCTGGCCCAATCCGGCCTGCGCTGGATGGACAGCATCTACGCCGACCACGTGAGCGTGGCCCTCTTGAGCGCCGCGCAGAACGGGGTGATGGGCGAGTCCGGCCTGAACGCCAACAACAACCTGGAGCTGCCGCGCGACGCGCAGGCGCTGCTCATCGTGCTGTGGGCGCTCATCGTGTTGCCCAAGCGCGAGCGCCAGACCAGCCGCGTGCAGGAGGCCGACGCGGGGCAGAACGACTTTTTCCCCGGTGCCAAGCCCCTGCCCCAGGCCAGCGTGGCCAGCCCCGTGCTGTCGTACAAGGCGCTGCTGGAGGACTATGGCCCGCAGCTGGGCAAGAAGCTGCGCCTGGACGCCAACCTCAAGCTGCTGGAGCGCCACGGCTTCATCCTGCGCCGCCAGGACGAGATCGCCGAGGGGCCGCTGCTGGACGTGCTGCTGGACTACGACGTGCTCGCCCCGCGCATCCTGGACGGCGCGCTGGCCGACGTACTGCTGCGCGAGCGCGCGGCTGCGCCGGAATACGAGCCAAATCAGCCTCTAACGCCCGAACAGCAAGCGCCAGCAGCTATGAATAACGAAGCATCCACGGTGCAGGAGAACTGACCGCCATGTTCCACCTGCAAACCCTGGAACTCGTTCACTGGGACTACTGCCAGCGCGTGTCGCTGCCGCTGGACGGCTCCATCATCACGATTGCCGGCCCCAACGGCTCGGGCAAGACCACGCTGCTGGACGCCATGCGCACCCTGCTGGGCCTGCGCTGCTCGGCCCCGCGCGACTACCGCACCTACGCGCGCCACGCCGGCGCGCAGACCGCCTGGCTGCGCGCCGTGGTGGACAACCGGCCGCAGGGCCGGCAAAGCTCCAGCCGCCCGTTTGCGCGCCGCCTGCTCTACAGCGACCAGGTCACGCTGGCCTGCCGCATCGACAAGAACGGGGGCGACTGGCAGCGCCGCTACTGCCTGGTGGAGGGCGATGTCTCCATCGAGCAGCTGCTGGACATGCCCGAGAAGGACCTGGGCTTCATGGGCGTGGAGGCCTGGGGCCGCGTGCTGGCCGCCGCCGGCCTGTCGCCGGCGATTGCGCGCGTGCTCTCGCTGGAGCAGGGCCAGACCGACCGGCTGTGCGAATTCAGCCCGCGCGAGCTGCTGCGCCTGGTGTTCGACGTGTTCGGCGACCAGCAGGTGCTGGACGCCTACGACCAGGCGCGTGAGCACCAGCAGCAGCTGGCGCGCGAGATGGCGCAGGCCGAGCGCGAGCTGGACCACAGCCGCGCGCAGCTCTCCGAACTGCACAACCGCGTGACCAACTACAAGACCTGGCAGATGCGCCTGGCCGAGCGCGAGCGCCTGGCCACCGAGGTGCTGCCCGTGCTCGGCTGGTGGGGCGAGCGCGAGCAGCTCACCAAACAATCGCGCGAGTTGCGCCGCCAGAAGGCCCAGCACCGCGCGGCCCTGGCGGAGCAGGCGGTGCAGAACAAGCGCCTGCTGCACCTGCTGGAGGAAGGCACGCGCGCGCAGCAGCAAGCCGAGCAGCTGCGCGCAGAGCGCGACCAGGCGCGCACGCAGCTGGACGAGGCCACACGCCACGAGGCCCCGCTGGAAAAGCTGGCCCAGCGCGAGCAGGAGCTGCTGGCGCTGGTGGACAAGGGCAGCAATGCCGACGAATTGCAGGCCCACCTGGCCCAGTTGCAGGACCAGGAGTCGGCCCTGCAGGACGAGCGCAGCCAACTCACCCAGCGGCGCAAGCTGGCCGCCGCGCAGCTCGCCGCGCTTGAAGGCCAGAGCCTGCCGCCGCTGCCGCCCGAGGTGCTGCGCTTTCGCAAACAACTGGCCAACGCCGGCATCGGCCACCGCTTCGTCGCCGAAACCGTGGAAGTGCAGGACGAGCGCTGGCGCGCCGCCATCGAGGGCGTGCTGCGCGGCCACCGCTGGGTGGTGCTGCTGGACCAGGCCAACGACCTGGCCGAGGCCTGGGAGCTGGGCGAGCGCGAGCGCTACCGCCACTACATCGTCGAGCCGGGCAGCGTGGCGCTGAAGGGCGAGAGCGGCACGCTGCTGGAGCATGTGCGCTTCACCGGGCCCGTGCCGCGCTGGCTGGTGCAGCAACTGCAGAACCTGCGCTGCGTGGCCGACCCGCGCGAGGGCAAGAAGCTGGGCGGCACCTGGATCACACCCCAGGCCTACATGCACGACGGGCGCGGCGCGCGCTCCATGTGGGTGGAGGCGCATGAGCACCAGTTCGGCGCCAGTGCCGTGCAGGCACGCCGCAGCGCGGCCGAGCGCGACCTGGCCCGCATCGATGCGCAGCTGGCACCCGTGCTGGACCAGCTCATGGCCCTCAAGCGCCAGATCACCGACACCCGCCGCGCCCTGGAAGGCCATAGCGCCGCCGAGGAGCTGGCGCGCCGCAGCGACGAGTTTGGCCAGGCGCGCGAACAGTTGCCCGCCGCCAAGCAGGCGCGCGTGGCCGCGGCCCAGCTGTGGCAGCGCCTGGAGCAGGAATCCACCCGCGCCCACGACCGCCACCGCGCCTTCAATGAGGAGCACAAGCGCCTGGAGGCGCAGCTGCAGCGCGCGCGTGGCGACAGCGAGCGCGCCGCGCAGGAGTGGAGCGCGCGCCGCCGCCAGCAACAAGGGGCCGTGGCCCGCAGCCAGGCCCAGCGTGCGCAGTTCCCGGCGCGCTGGATCACGCCCGCCGCCATGGGCGCGCTGGTCGACGAATACGTGAACGACACCCAGGCCAAGCTGCGCCTGCATGCCGTGGAGCAGGAACTGGAGCAAGGCACCTGGGAGCAGGACGCCACCGTGGAAGAACGCCACCGCCGCATGGACGTGACGGTGCGCGAGCAGGCGGCCAGCCTGTCGGACCACCAGGTCAAGAACGCCCAGGCCGCCACGGCGGTGCTGAACGCGCGCGAGAGCTACATCGAGGTGCTGCGCAGCACGGTGCGCCGCTACCGCAAGAACATCCAGGAGCTGGGCCAGCTGGCCGGTGTGGAAGTGGCGGCCGACCTCCCCCTGCTGGAGAACGACGACACCGTGCTCGCCCAGGCGGGCCTGAAGGTGCATTTCGCCTTCGACGGCAAGGGCAGCATCGGGCTGAACGACGGCGAGGCCTCGGGCGGGCAGCAGGTCATCAAGTCGCTGATCCTGCTGGTGGGCCTGCTGAAAGACGAGGAAAGCGGCTCGGGCGGCTTCGTCTTCATCGACGAGCCCTTCGCCCACCTGGACGTGCGCAACATCCAGCTCGTGGGCCACTTCCTGCGCAGCACGCGCGCGCAGTACGTGCTGACCACGCCGATCACGCACAACCTGGAGGTGTTCGAGCCCGCCGAGATCACCCTCGTGACCAGCAAGAAGCCCGCCGGCAGCCGCTGGGCGCCGCCCATCGCCGTGGCCAAGCGGCGCGGCGTGCCGGAGCTCAAACCCCTCAGCGCATGACCGCCCTGCGCACGCAACCCAACGGGAACAGGCGCCGTACGCGGCACGGCGCACCGTGGACGAGCCTGCCAACGTTGCGCCCCGCCCAACAGGCACTTTTGTGCGACTGGCTGCGCGCCGACGCGGCAGAACGCCAATGGCAGTCCCTGTTGGACATTGCGGGCGCGCAGCGGCTGGAGCTGGCCGAGGGTCTCCTGGATCTGCTGCTGCATGCCGGTGCGCTGCACACCAAGGAACGCTTCATCCACGCCCAGTGGCGCGTCGAACGCATCGTGTGGAGCGATGTGGCCGTGCTGCAGGAGGCCGTGGGCCTGCGCAGCGCAGCCACCCGCGAGAGCGCTCGCCAGCAGTTGGCAGCACAACTGCAGGCCCTGGGCGAGCAGGAGCCCTGGCTAGAAAGCGCTGTGCGCCACTGTCTGGACAGCCGCCAGGGCGAGACGCTGCGCCAGGCGCGCCTGCAGTTGCTGCAAGCCTTGGCCAGTTGGCAGGCCGACCAGCGCTTCGGATTGCGCCAGGATTTCGCCCAGCACGCGCGCGGCACCACCAAGGCCATCACCCCGACTGAATGGAAATGGCTGCAAGCCCATGTGCCGCTGGAAGCGCTGGGCATCGCCCGCTTCGCGCCGCTGTTGTGGCTGGGCGGCTCGCTCACTCTGAATACGCCCGGGGGCTGCATCGATGTGGCGGCTGCCGGCCTGTGCGGCCTGCCCACGCGTCTGTTTGGCGCGCCGGCTCGGGTGCGGGCGCCCCGCCGCTACTGGCTGATCGAGAACCGTGCAAGCTTCGAGCGCCAGGCACTGGCGGCCGCGCCCGGCACTTGCGTGGTCTGGCTGCCCGGCCAGCCGCCGCAGAGCTGGCGGGAGGCGATGCAGTGGCTGCTACAGCAAGCCCCCGCACCAGCCGATGTGAGCTGCGACCCTGACCCCGCGGGCGTGGCCATCGCGCTGGCCGCAGGTGCGCTGTGGCATGCGGTGGGGGGGCCTGCCTTGGCAGGCCCACCGCATGCAGCCGCAGGACTGGGGCGCGGCCCCGCGCCTCCCGCTGAGCGCACACGACCATGCCTGGCTGCAGCGCCTGCAGGCCGACCCCGACCTGCCAGCCACGCTGCGCACCCTGTGCACCGCGTTGCAAACCCAAGGCCACAAAGCTGAGCAGGAATTCTGGCTGTAGCGCATCCGGCGCCGCACCGCACAGCGGCCGGTACCGCCCGTCAACGCGGTCCCACGACAGGGCATCGGGACAACTCATCGCCCCCTGGCAGGCCAGACCTCCAGCTCACGGCAACTACCTATTCTCAGACCGCGCGCGGGCCGCTTACAGTGCACACAGCGTGCGCGGTCCGCAGCCCCGCGCCTCTGAGAAAAGGAGCTTGCGTGAACCAGGAGGCCACGGGCCGCCGCGGCCTTGCCCAGCGGACGCTGGATGCACTCATCACGACCGATCCCCATCAGCGCATCCGCCTGGCCATGGCGGGGGTGTCGGCGCTGCTGATGCTGGGCTGCATCGGGGCGATGCACCTGGTGGCCGCCGCCGGCCTGACCTATCCCGTGCCGGTGTACTGGTGGACCCTGGCGTGCGGCGCGGGCATCACCACGGTGTTCGTGCTCATCCGCAGCGGCGCCAGCCGGCGCTTTGCCGACCCGTCGCTCACGCTGTTCCAGATCGTCTATGCGATTGCCTGCAACGCGGCGGCCTATGTGATCGCCGGCCCCGCGCGCGGCATTGCGCCGCCCATTCTCGCGGTCATCATGATGTTCGGCGTCTTCGGGCTCACCCCCCGCCAGATGGTGGGCGTGGCGCTCTACGGGCTGGTGGCCTTTGGTGCAGCGGGCGCCGTGGTGCAGTGGTGGCATCCGGCTTGGCTATCGCCCGACAGCCAGCCCCCGGCGCTGTCGGCGGCCTACCTGGTCATGATCGCGGTGGTGCTGGCCAGCAGCACCTTTCTCACCACGCGCGTGCACAGCGCGCGGGCCCGCCTGCGCAGCCAACAGCGCGAGCTGGCCGCCGCCGTGGAGCAGATCCGCGAACTGGCCGTCCGCGACGAGCTCACAGGCCTGCCCAACCGCCGCTACATGCTGGAGATGATGCGGCTGGAGCATGCGCGCGCGCAGCGCAGCCGGCAGCCCCTGCTGCTGGCGCAGCTGGACCTGGACCATTTCAAGGCGGTGAACGACACGCACGGCCATGCGGCCGGCGACGTGGCGCTGCAGTCGTTCGCGCAGACGGTGCACGGCTGCGTGCGGGCCAGCGACCTCCTGGCGCGCTGGGGCGGCGAGGAGTTCCTGCTACTCATGGCCAATACCCACCCGGCGGACGGCACGCGTCTGCTGGAGCGCGTGCGCGCCACCGTGGCCGCCACGCCCGTGGCCCTGCCAGGCGGCACGCAGCTGTCTCTGACGGTGTCGGTCGGGCTGGCGGAACTGGCCCCCGGCGAGAGCACCGCCGCGCTGCTGCAGCGCGCGGACGCGGCCCTCTACGGCGCCAAGCGCCTGGGGCGCAACCGCGTGTTGCTCGCGCACTGAGGGCGGGTTTGCTCCTAAAAAAGTAGCTGCTAGCGCTTACTACACAAGCGCCGCAAGCCGATTTGGCTCAAGCCGCCACGGGCTGCGCCCGGCGCACCGGGCAGCGCTGCTCCAGCCACGACTCCAGTTGCGCGAACACGGGCGCCGCGTCGCGCTCGTTGAAGATCTCGTGGTACAGCCCTGCAAAACCCTGGGCATGCACCACGGCCGGGGGCGCCGCTGCCGCGAAGGCACGGCTGCCCGCGGGATTGACGATGCGGTCGTCCTCGCCCCACAGCAGCAGCGTAGGAACCGTCCAGCGCGCGGCGCGCGCCAGCGTGGCGGGGCCGGCATCGGCAATGAAGCGCGCCAACCGCGCGCTGATGCGGTCGTGGCAACGCCGGTCGGCCCGGTAGGCGGCCACCACGGCCGGGTCGTGCGACAGGTGTTCAGGGTTCAGGCCGTTGCCCACGCGCAGGTTGGGCACCAGCCGGGGCAGCGTGGCCAGCAGCAGCTTTTGCAGCGGGTTCATGAAAGTGGCCAGCGCGGGCGACGAGAGCACCAGCGCATCCACGGGGCGCACGCCCCGCGCCACGAAGCTCGCCGCCACCAGCCCGCCCATGCTGTGGCCCAGCAGCACCAGCGGCTCGCCGGGCCGCAGCCGCGTGCGTGTGGCGTCCACCAGGTCCGCCAGGTCGGCCAGCAGGCGCAGGTCGCTGGTGAGGCCGCCTCGCGGCCCGCCGGAGTCGCCGTGGCCGTAGTGGTCGTAGCCGCGCACGCTGAAGCCCCAGCCGTTCAGGCGCTGGGCCAGGGCCTCGTAGCGCCCCGCGTGCTCGCCCAGGCCGTGCACCAGCAGCACGGCGCCGCGGCGCTCCTGCGCGGGCAACGGCCAGTCCTGTACGGCGAGGTTCTCGCCGTCGCTGGCGGTGAAGGGGCGCAGCGTGGGTTCGCTCAGTTCCTGCATGGCCGTGCGCGTTTTCAGGCCGGCATGCTGGCGATCACCTGCGCCACGGCCGCGGTGAGCTTCTTGGCGTAGGGCACGTGCAGGAACTCGTTGGGGCCGTGGGCATTGCTCTTGGGGCCGAGCACACCGCAGACCATCATCTGCGCCGTCGGGAAACCGCGGCTCAGCATGTTCATGAGCGGAATCGTGCCGCCCTGGCCGATGTAGCCGCAAGGCGCGCCGAAGTGCGCCTGGCTCGCGGCGTTGAGCGCCTGCTCGAACCACGGCGTGATGGCCGGGGCGTTCCAGCCGCTGGCCGCGCCATCGGGGGCGAAGGTGACCTTGGCCTGGTAGGGTGCGTTGTCCTCCAGCACGGCCTTCATCTCCTGCAGGCAGGCGGCGGCGTCCACCAGCGGCGGCAGGCGCAACGACAGCTTGAAGGCCGTGTAGGGGCGCAGCACGTTGCCCGCATCCTGGAGGGCGGGGAAGCCCTCGGCCCCCGTCACGCTGAGCGTGGGCTCCCAGGTGCGCTTGAGCAGCGCCTGTACCGGGTCGGTGGTGGTGGGCAGGGCAAACACCGTGCTGCCACCGCAGTCGGCATGCGCCCAGGGGAAACGCTTGTAGACCTCCTCGCCCAGGATGGCGGCGGTGGCCCGCGCCTGCGCCAGGCGGTCGGGTGGCACCTCGCAGTGGAAGTGCGCAGGCAGCAGGCGGCCCGTGGCCGAGTCCTCCAGCCGGTCGAGCACCTGGCGCATGATGCGAAACGACGACGGCACCAGACCCGATGAGTCGCCCGAGTGCACCCCCTCGGTGAGGATCTGGACCTTGAGCGTGCCGCTGGCCATGCCGCGCAGGCTGGTGGTGAGCCACAGCTGGTCGTAGTTGCCCGCGCCCGAGTCCAGGCAGATCACCAGCGCCACGTCGCCCAGGCGGGTCTTCAGCGCGTCGATGTAAGGCAGCAGGTCGGCGGAGCCGCTCTCCTCGCAGGTCTCGATCAGGCCCACGATGCGCGGGTGCGGCACGTTCTGGCGTTTGAGCTCCTGCACCGCGGCCACGCTGGCGTAGACCGCGTAGCCGTCGTCGGCGCCGCCCCGGCCGTAGAGTTTGCCGTCCTCGTACTTGGGTGTCCACGGGCCCAGGTCGCTGCGCCAGCCCTCGAATTCGGGCTGCTTGTCCAGGTGGCCGTACATCAGCACGGTCTGCGTGGACTGCGGCTGGGTGGCCGCCACCTCGAAGAACAGTACCGGCGTGCGCCCCGGCAGGCGCACGATCTCCAACTGCAGACCGGCCACCTTTTGGGCCTCGACCCACTGCGCGGCGTTGCGCAGCACAGTCTCCAGGTGGCCCTGTTCGCGCCAGTCGGGCGCAAAGCCCGGCGACTTGGCGGGAATGCGGATGTAGTCGGTGAGCTGCCGCAGGATGTCTTCGTCCCACACCCGCCCCACGCGTTCCAGCGCGAGTGCGGTATCCAGGGCGGCGGCGGGCAGGCGGTCGTTCATGGCGGAACCTCTATCGGTGCGCAAAAGGCGCAGGATACGCCAACACCCGCCGCCCGGCGACGGCGATCTGCACGGCGCCCTATTAGTCCACCGCCGGTGCGGGCGCGGGGCGCTGTGCCGCCAGCGCCGTGGACTCCACCCGGTTGCGCCCCGCGAGCTTGGCCGCATACAGCGCCTCGTCGGCCCCCTGAACGAGCCTGTCCCAGCCGTCCGCGGGCTGCAGGGGCCCGCCGCACACGCCGATGCTCACGGTCACCGGTATCTCCTTGCCGCCGCCCACACAGGGCAAGCGCTCCACGGTGCGGCGCAGCGTCTCGGCAAGCTCCAGGGCCCCGCCGAGCGGGGTGTGCGGCAACAGGACCATGAATTCTTCCCCCCGTAGCGGCCCACGAGGTCCTGCGCCCGCAGGCGCGTGCACAGCAGGTCCGCCACATGGCGCAGCACGCTGTCGCCCGCCAGGTGGCCATGGCTGTCGTTGACGGACTTGAAGTGATCGATGTCCACCAGCATCACCGCGTAAGGCTCGCGCAGGCGCACGGCGCGGGCCACATCGCGCTCCAGCGCCATGATGAGCGAACGGCGGTTGACCAGCCCCGTGAGCGCATCGTGCGCGGCGAAATAGCGGTTGTCGGCATCGGAGCGGTCCTTGCCCATGAGGATGAAGCCCAGCGAACTCAGGATCACCACCACGAAGGCCGCCATGAAGGTGATGGACTGCATGGCGTTGCCCTGCATCAGCCCCTCGGCCGGTATGTCGCGCGTGGCGGCGAGCATTCCGCGCACCCCCAGCAGCAGTACCTCCATCACCAGGCCCACGCTGAGCAGCGTCGCGCCGCGCAGGGACGCAGCCGGCCGCTCGCGCCACAGGGACCACAGCACCATGCCCAGCTGCAGCAGCGGCACCACGCCCGCGGTGACGATGCGTGCGCGGTAGTCGTCAATGAAGAACGCAAACAACAGCGCTGTCGCCGCGACCGGCACCGCCATGCGGCGCCACGGCAACGCCCGCCCCTGGAACTGGTGCACGGCCGCCAGCACCATGGCGAACGTGCCCGACAGCAGCGTGTTGGCCAGGACGATGCTGGCCCAGTCGGACACCAGGCCGCGCAGGGCGTACAGCACGTACGTGCAGGTGTGCATCATCAGCCCCAGCGCCCACAGGCTGATGCCCTCGCGGCGCCCCGGCCGCACTGCGCCCAGGGATGCCGCCATGGTGAGGGAAGCCGCCCCGGTCATCAGCAGCATGGTGGGCACATCGAGGAATGGCATGGAAACGGCAAGGGTGGGCGCGCCCCGGGCCAGGCGAGCAGCGCGCGAGGATAACCGCCCCGCCCCCGGCGGGGCCCGCACTCAGCTAAGCGCGAGGGCCCCCACGCGCAGGTCGGCCACCTCAGCCATTGGCGCGGGTGCATGCGCAGGTGCCCCAATCAGGGACGCGTCGCCCAGGGCCGGCCCCAGCCTGAACACCTGCACGGCCGCGGCCAGGCGCGCCGCCTGCTCGCGCAGGCTGTGCGCGGCGGCGGCGGACTCCTCCACCAGCGCGGCGTTCTGCTGCGTCATCTGGTCCAGCTGGCCCACGGCCTGGTTGACCTGGCCAATGCCGCCGGCCTGCTCGGACGCTGCGGCCGTGATCTCGCCAATGATGTCGCCCACGCGCTGCACGCTGCCCACGATCTCGCCCATGGTGCTGCCGGCGTCCTGCACGAGGCGCGCACCCGTCTCCACCTTCTCCACCGAGGCCTGGATGAGCTGCTTGATCTCGCGCGCCGCCTCAGCGCTGCGGCCCGCCAGGCTGCGCACCTCGCCCGCCACCACGGCAAAGCCGCGGCCCTGTTCGCCGGCGCGTGCAGCCTCCACGGCGGCGTTCAGCGCCAGGATGTTGGTCTGGAAGGCAATGCCGTCGATCACGCCGATGATGTCGGCGATCTTGCGCGAGCTCTGGTTGATGTCGTCCATGGTGGTCACCACCTCGCCCACCACCTGACCGCCGCGGGCCGCCACGTGCGCGGCGGAGGCCGCGAGCTGGTTGGCCTGGTGGGCCGCATCGGCGGACTGGCGCACGGTGGCCGTGAGCTGGTCCATGCTCTGCGCCGTCTGCGCCAGGCTGCCGGCGGTGGCCTCCGTGCGTGCCGACAGGTCCTGGTTGCCGCTGGCGATCTCGGCGCTGGCGGTGTCGATGCTGTCCACAGCCGTGCGCACCTCTTGCAGCATCTGCACGTAGCGCAGGCGCATGCCTTCCACTTCCCGCACCAGCGTGCCGATCTCGTCGCGCCGCGTGGTCTCGAAGCTCTGCGTCAGGTCGCCCTGCGCGACGAGCGTGATGGCCTGCGTGAGCCCGGTCAGCGGCTGGCTGACGCCGCGGCGCAGCATCACGAACAGACCCACGCCCAGCAAGCCGACGGCCAATGCCATCAATCCCCACACGGCCCAGGTGACGTGGCGCTGGCCGGCCATGGCCTCGGCGTCCGGCACCTCGGCAACCACCCACCATCCGCCCTGTGTCTTGCGCAGCAGCGCCCAAGGGTCCTGCGCGCCGGGCGAATACACCGCCGCCGCGTCGCGCACGAAGCCCTCTGGCACAGCCACCAACGCCTCGAAGAAGGCCCGTGACTGGGGGAAGGCCTCCAGCACCCGCTGGCCCCGCGCCGTGGGGTGGTACACGAAGCCGGCCTGCTCCAGCCCGGCGCCGGGGTTGATCACGTACACGCCGCCGTGCTCGAAAAAGCGCGTCTGCTCCACCTGCTTTTGCAGCATGGCGTGGAAGATGCTGACGTCATTGCCGATGAACAGCAGCGCCACCACCTTGCCCGCCGTGTCCTTGACCGGCAGGTAGTGGCCCATGTAGGGCTTGCCTGCGACCACGGTGATGCCGGTGTAGGGCTCGCCCTTGACGACTGCCGCGTAGGCAGGATCGGCACGGTCCAGCGGCATGCCCTGCTGGCGCTGACCTTGCGCATCTTTCACTGAGGTGGTGATGCGCACGAAGTCGTCGCCCTTGCGCGCAAACACGGTGGCCACGCCGCCGGTCTCGTTGGCGAACTTGTCCACCGCGCTGTAGTCCTCGTTGACCAGCGCGCCGAAGCTGCGCAGCTCCCCCGCGCCCTCGTCGAGTTGCATGGTGGCCTCGAAGTAGCGGCGAAAGCCGCGCATGGTGGCCTGGACCAGCTCACGGTTGGTGTTGTCCGCCGCATCCAGCGAATGGGCGACGGCCTGGGTGGTGCCGCCAATGCTCTGCACCAGCTGCGCCCGCGTGCTGCGTTCGGTCAGAACCGCCAGGGCCAGCCCCACGCCCACCAGCACCAGGGCCACAAGCCCCAGGGCGGTCAGCGTGACCCGGCGGGCAACGGAATGGTGGGCAAGCGAATCGGCGGCCATGCATGTCTCCAGAAAAAGGGGTGCGCCGGGTCGTCCCGGTCTGTCTGGAAATCTACGGCAGGCCTGCCGTTACATCTATTCACAATATCCCTTACGCGGTCTCACGTACCACGCATCCCGCCCAGAGGCCCGGCATCGGGAACAGAGGAATTTTGGCCTCTAGCGCTTATCCATCAAGCGCTAACAGCTATATTTTCAATAGCAACAAACCCCGCCGGCGAGAAATGTCCCCTGCGCGCCGGGCTGGACGGTGCGATCAGTCGTGCTCGAAACGGAACACTGCCGTGCCCGCACGCGCATTGGGCAGCCAGCGCACCTCGCGCCCGTCCTGCAGGCCGAAGGCGTCCAGGATGCGCAGCTTGTTCTTGTGCGCCAGCACCTCGAAGTCCTTGAACGTGCCCACGCGGATGTTGGGCGTGTCGTACCACTGGTAGGGCAGGCGCCGGGTGACGGGCATGCGCCCGCGCAGCACCGACACGCGGTTGGGCCAGTGTGCGAAATTGGGGAAGGCGACGATGCCGCTCTTGCCCACGCGCGCAGTCTCGCGCAGCATCACCTCGGCATTGCGCAGGTGCTGCAGCGTATCGATCTGCAGCACCACGTCGAAGCTGTTATCGCCGAACATCGCCAGCCCCTCGTCGAGGTTGAGCTGGATCACGTTCACGCCGCGGCGCACGCAGGCGAGCACGTTGGCGTCGGCGATCTCGATGCCGTAGCCGCTGCAGCCGCGTTCGCGCTGCAGGTAGTCCAGCATCGCGCCATCACCGCACCCCAGGTCGAGCACGCGCGCGCCTTCGGGCACCAGGCGCGCAATGGCTTGCATGGTGGCGTGGTCGCTCATGGTTGTCCTCCCTGCAGCCCCTTGGCAATACCATCGAAATAAGAGCGCACCACGCCCATGTAGCGGGGGTCATCAAGCAAGAACGCATCATGCCCGTGCGGGGCGTCGATCTCGGCGTAGCTCACGTCGCGGCGGTTCTCCAGCAGCGCGTGCACGATCTCGCGGCTGCGCTGGGGCGAGAAGCGCCAGTCGGTGGTGAAACTCACCAGCAGGAACTTGGCACGCGCCACGGCCAGCGCCTGGGCCAGGTTGCCGCCATGCTGGCGCGCGGGGTCGAAGTAGTCGAGCGCACGCGTGATGAGCAGGTAGGTGTTGGCGTCGAAATAGTCGCTGAACTTGTCGCCCTGGTAGCGCAGGTAGCTCTCGATCTGGAACTCGATGTCCTGCGTGCTGTATTTCAGGTCCATGCCCTCGCGCAACTGGCGCCCGAACTTCTCGTTCATCACGTCGTCGCTCAGATAGGTGATGTGGCCGATCATGCGCGCGATGCGCAGCCCGCGTTTGGGGATCACGCCGTGGCGGTAGAAGTGCCCGCCGTGAAAGTCCGGGTCAGTGACGATGGCCCGGCGCGCCACTTCGTTGAAGGCGATGTTCTCGGCCGTGAGGTTGGGGGCGCTGGCCACGACCACGGCGTGGCGCATACGTTCGGGGTACTGCAGCGTCCAGGAAAGCGCTTGCATGCCGCCCAGGCTGCCGCCCATTACCGCCGCCAGTTGCGCGATGCCCAGGCGGTCCAGCAGGCGCGCCTGCGCATCGACCCAGTCCTCCACCGTGACGACGGGGAAGTCCGCACCGTAGACCTCGCCCGTGTCCGGGTGGCGGTGCATGGGCCCCGTGGACCCGAAGCACGAGCCCAGGTTGTTGACGCCGATGACGAAGAACTGGTTGGTGTCGACAGACTTGCCCGGCCCAATCATGTTGTCCCACCAGCCCTCGCTCCTGGGCTGGCCTGCGTAGCTGCCTGCGACGTGGTGCGAGGCATTGAGCGCATGGCATACCAGTACGGCGTTGGAGCGGTCGGCGTTGAGCGTGCCGTAGGTCTCGTAGGCCAAGGTGTAGTCGCGGATCGAGGCCCCCGACTGCAGCGGCAGGGGCTCGGCGAAGTGCATGGTTTGCGGTGTGGCGATGAACGACATGATAAAGCCCGGCTTCGCTAAACAACGAGGCCGGGTCCGGGTGCGTGCTGGGGTGGCAGGCGTGTCGATCGGTCACGTCTTTAGCTGGATTTGTAAAGCGCCCGCAAGCGGTGCAAATCGGCGCGTCTGCGGGCCATTATGCCAAAGGCGTCGCATCTCCCGCAAACAGCGCCAGCAGGCCCAAGACCAGGAAGATCAACGCAGACACCAGATGCACCACGCGGATCGGCACCTTCTTCACCAGCCGATCCCCCAGCCAGACCACGGGCGCATTGGCCAGCATCATGCCCAGCGTAGTACCCGCCACGACCCAGAAGTAGGCGCTGTACTGCGCAGCCAGCATGACGGTGGCGACCTGCGTCTTGTCGCCCATCTCGGCCAGGAAGAACGCCACCAGCGTCGTGCCGAACACGCCGAAGCGCGGCGCCGCACCGTCACCGTCGTCGTCCAGCTTGTCGGGAATCAGCATCCACACCGCCATGGCAATGAAGGAAAGACCCAGCACCCAGCGCAGCACCTGCGGCCCCAGCACGGTAGTCACCCACGACCCCACCGCGCCTGCCAGCGCGTGGTTGGCCAGCGTGGCCACGAAAATGCCCAGCACGATGGGCCAGGGCTTGCGAAAGCGTGCGGCGAGCACCAGCGACAGCAGCTGGGTCTTGTCACCCATCTCGGCAAGGGTGACGATGGCGGTGGAGACGAGGAAGGCTTCCATGGGGCGGTCGTAATAGATTTCCGGCCGGAAGTACATCGGACAGCATTGACCACGCCCCGACTCCGGCCTGATGGATCGGTACGCGGTCAATGGTCTCGCCCGACCCGCTGTGGCAGCGGGTCCCATGCACCATGGCGCCCAAGGGCCCCAAGTCTGTTGATGCATGCATCCTCTCGCGTCGCAGTCGCAGCGGACTAGCGCGGGGCAGGCTACTCCCCAAAGACAGCGGAGGATTGTATCCGGCGGAAGAAGGCACCTTTTTGCCCAGCTAGACACAGTAGTTACCCTGGAAAGTGTTGCTGGCGCGCAATTACGACATCCTTGGGGTTATGGCAATGCTTGATAATGGCCCTGCAGTTCTGCCATGCGGAAGTGCACGCTGCGGTGTCTGGTCAGTTTCGCGTCTTTGAAGTCGTCACAGGTTTGTTGATTGCGTCGGGCTCCATCGCATTTCATGTTTTTTCTAGGAGTCCGATCATGGGCAACAAACTCTACGTGGGCAACCTGCCCTATACCTTCCGCGACCAGGATCTGGAGCAGACCTTCAGCCAATTCGGCGCCGTGCAAAGCGCCAAGGTCATGATGGAACGCGACACCGGCCGCTCCAAAGGTTTCGGCTTTGTCGAAATGGGCAGCGACGCTGAAGCCCAGGCCGCCATCCACGGCGCGCATGGCCAGAACTACGGCGGCCGCGACCTCGTGGTCAACGAAGCCCGTCCGATGGAACCCCGCCCGCCCCGCAGCGGCGGCGGCTTTGGTGGCGGTGGTGGCTACGGCGGTGGCCGCAGCGGCGGTGGCGGTGGTTATGGCGGCGGCTACGGTGGCGGCCGCTCCAGCTATTGATATTCCGCTGAGTCAAAAAAAGGAGCCTTAGGGCTCCTTTTTTTGCGTCAGATTGACGACACGTGCGTTGAAAACCCCTTGCATCTTTACAAAGGTTCTGGCGCATAATGTTTTGACGAGGCTATTGCCTCGTAGAGGTTGCGGTGATCCGTGAGTTTTCGCGCATAGGGCGTCATTGTGATTAACTGGCTGCGGGTTCGGGACTCCGTCGCTCATTCCATTGTTTTTGAGGAGTCCCTTAATGGGCAACAAACTGTACGTCGGCAATCTGCCGTACTCGGTGCGTGACCAAGATCTGGAGCAAGCCTTCAGCCAGTTCGGTGCGGTGACCAGCGCCAAGGTCATGATGGAGCGCGACACCGGCCGCTCCAAAGGCTTTGGCTTCGTGGAAATGGGCAGCGATGCCGAAGCCCAGGAGGCCATCAATGGCATGAACGGCCAGTCCCTCGGCGGCCGCAGCATTGTCGTGAATGAAGCCCGTCCCATGGAAGCGCGCCCCCCCCGCAGCGGTGGCGGCTTTGGTGGTGGTGGCGGCGGCTACGGCGGCGGCCGCAGCGGCGGTGGTGGCGGCTACGGCGGCGGTGGTGGCGGCTACGGCGGCGGCGGTGGTGGCCGCAGCGAAGGCGGCTTTCGCAGTCCCTACGGCTCCGGTCCACGTGGCGGCGGCGGTGGCCGTGGCGGCTACGGCGGTGGCGGCAACAACGGATATTGATTTTGGCAGGCGCGGGTAAAAGCGCGCTCCACCATCAGAAGGCTCCCTCGGGAGCCTTTTGTCCTTCCAGGCCTCAGGGATTGGAAGATCGGCCCTGCCCCGCGCGATGCTTGCGTGGCCGTCCCGCCAGCAGCCGGTCGAACCACGCATCCGGCAATATGCGCAGCAGTTTGGCCACTACGCCCATCTGCCAGGGAATCACCCGGTATGTCGCCCCCGCCTCAATGGCACGGAACGCGCGGTCCGCAAAAGCCTGCGGCGGCAACAGGAAGGGCATGGCATACCGGTTCTCCCGCGTCAGCGGCGTATCCACATAGCCCGGGCAGATCGTCACCACCTGCACGCCGGTGCCGCGCAGTTCCCCCCGCAGGCTTTCGCAGTAGCTGATCACCGCCGCCTTGCTCGCGCAATAAGCTCCATGGCCAGGCAGGCCCCGGATACCCGCCACGCTGCCGATTCCCACCAGCCGCCCGCCGCCGCGGCGGACCATCGCATCGATGAACGGATGAAAGGTGGCCGCCATGCCCAGGGTGTTGGTGGCAAAGGTCTGCGCCATGACATCGAGGTCGCCGCGCTGCGCCGTGTCCACCCCGACGCTGATTCCCGCGTTGGCCACCACCACATCGGGCAGCCCTTGGCGCTCCAGACAAGCGTGGCACGCCGCGATGACGCTGTCAGGCTGCGCTACATCTGCGCTATATATTTCATAGCTACTTGCGCTTATCCCTACTGCCCTAGCCCAAGATTCGATCATATCGACGCGCCGCGCCACAAGGGCCAACCGCCACCCTGCCCGGTGGTAGCGCTCGGCCAGCGCCTGGCCGATGCCGCTGGAGGCTCCAGTGATCAACACCAGCGGGCGGTCTTGCGGAGCCGAACGTGACATCTCGGTCAACGGCGCACGGGTGCCGGCATCAGCGTGCCCCGCACGCGGCCGCGCAGTTGCATGACCTGCTCCAGGTTGTCGTAGTCCATGCTGTCGGCGGTGAACGTGTCGGCGCCGCGCTTGAGTGTCACGGGCTGGTCGGAGCGCACGCGCTCTTCATTCACCCATGCATGCAGGAACTCCCCCTGGAACTCCAGCCGCGGCACCGGAGCGCGGCCTTCGGGGGCAGACGCCTCGCGCGTAACGATGGCATTGCCGTAGAGCTGAACCTCGCTGCCGTCCCCGTTGGACAGGGCACGATTCGCACGGGCGGTGACGACGCGCCCCTCCTCGTTCACCGAGCGCATGCGCGCCTGGTCGATCTCCAGCGTGTCGTTGTCCGCGTAATGGCGCGCCAGGGTGCCGCGGATCTCGCTCTGCAGTCGGCCCGTGGCATCAAAGCTTTTGACCGCGAAGTCGCGCATGTAGTAGTCGGGCTCGTGGCTCACGGGGCGCTCCTGCGCCGGCTGCTGCGGCCGCGGCGCGTTGCGCACCAGCCACCAGGAGCCCAGCGCCAGCAGCCCCATGAGCAGCACGGGCAGGTAGAGCGACAGGCGTTCCCACGCCAGGTGTAGGCGTGAGGTCATGCGGCATGCGCGGCCAACAGACCGGCGTAACGGCCACTGGCGACCAGCAGCAGGTCGCAGAACTCCCGCGCCGCACCCGCGCCACCCGGCGCGGCGGTGACATGGTGGGCGACGGCGCGGGCCTCGATGTGGGCCTGCGCGGGCGCGCAGGCGAAGGCCACACGGCGCATCACCGGCAGGTCGGGCCAGTCGTCTCCGATGGCGGCGGCCTGAGGCCACGACAGGCCCAGCTCGGCAAGGATGGACTCGGCCGCCGGGCGCTTGTCCTCGGTGCCGAAACGCGCATGCATCACCCCCAGCGCCTTCAGGCGCAGCCGCAGCGCCGGTGAATCACGCCCCGTGACCACCGCGGGCGTGATGCCCGCCTGCTGCAGCAGCTTGATGCCGTGTCCGTCAAGCGTATGAAAACGCTTGAGGGTCTCGCCCACTTCAGAGAAATACAAGCCGCCGTCGGTCAGCACACCGTCCACGTCGAAGAAGGCGACGCGCACCGGCTGCGCCAGCAGCAGGAGTTGCGGATCGAACTGCAGGGCCGGTTGCAGGGGGGGCAGCGGCGTGGCGTTGGACTGGGACATCAGATCACCTTGGCTCGCATCAGGTCGCCGATGTGCACCACGCCCACCAGCACGCCGTCGTCGTCCGTGACCAGCACGCTGGTGATCGAGTGATGCTCCATGGCCTGCGCCGCATCGGCCGCCAGGGCATCGGCTGCAATGGTGCGCGGGCTGGCATGCATGACGTCCTGGGCGCGCGTCTCGCGCAGGTCCACGCCGGCCTCGATGCGCCGGCGCAGGTCGCCGTCCGTGAAGATACCCACGGGCCGGCCCGCATCGTCTACCACCGCGGTGGCGCCCACGCCCTTGGCGCTCATCTCGCGCATCAGGGTGCTGAAATTGGCATGGGGCGGTACGTGCGGCACGTCGGCGCCCGCGCGCATGACGTCGCGCACATGCGTCAGCAGCTTGCGGCCCAGCGCACCGCCGGGGTGCGACCGCGCGAAATCCTCGGGACGAAAGCCGCGCGCGTCGAGCAGCGCCACCGCCAGCGCGTCGCCCATGGCCAGCTGCGCCGTGGTGCTGGTGGTAGGCGCCAGGTTCAGCGGGCAGGCCTCGCGCTGCACGCTGCAGTCCAGCACCAGGTCCGCGTGGCGCGCCAGGGTGGACTGCAGCCCGCCCGTCATCGCGATCAGCGGGACGCCCAGGCGCTTGAGCACCGGTAGCAGCACGGTGATCTCGCTGCTTTCGCCGCTGTTGGATAGCGCCAGCACCAGGTCGCCGTTGGTCACCATGCCCAGGTCGCCATGGCTGGCCTCGGCGGGGTGCACGAAGAACGCGGGCGTGCCGGTGGAGGCCAAGGTAGCGGCGATCTTGCGCCCCACGTGGCCGCTCTTGCCCATGCCCATGACCACAACGCGGCCCGTGGTTGCCAACACGCGCTGCACCACCTGCACGAAGCCGCCGCCCAGGCGTTCGCCCATGGCATGCAGCGCCTCGGCCTCCGTGCGGACGGTCTCGCGTCCCAGGCGCAGGGCCTGTTCGGCATTGAAAGACGAGGAAGCGGCAGGAGCGACAGGCATGGATGAATTCTATCGGTCGGCCCACCTGCGGCTCGGCTACGATGAAACATGTCCTCTCTCGCCCTGACCCTGCTTTACCTGCTGGCCGCCGTGCTGGGCGTGGTGGCATGCCGCAGCCTGCGGTTGCCGCCGATGATGGGCTATCTGGCGGCGGGCATCCTCATCGGCCCGCATGCCCTGGCCTTGACGCAGAACTCCGAAGGCGTGCGCCACCTGGGCGAATTCGGAGTGGTGTTCCTCATGTTCACCATCGGCCTGGAATTCAACCTGCCCAAGCTGCGTGCCATGCGCCGCCACGTGTTCGGCCTGGGCCTGCTGCAGGTGCTGGCGTGCATGGCGGCCTTCTCCGCATGGTTGCTGCTGCTGGCGCGGCTGACCGGCGGCGTGTGGGACATGGGCTGGCAGACCGCACTGGCGCTGGGCGGAACGCTGGCAATGAGCAGTACAGCGATCGTCGTGAAGCTGATGTCCGAGCGCGGCGAGCTGGAGAGCGAGCATGGGCGCAGGGTGTTGGGTATTTTGCTGTTCCAGGATTTGGCCGTGGTTCCCATGCTGGTGCTGGTGCCTGCGCTGGGGTCCGAGCCCGAGCAACTGCTGACGGCGCTGGCGGTCGCCCTGCTGAAGGCCACAGTACTCGTGGCGGTACTGCTGGTTGGCGGCCAGCGCGTGATGCGCTGGTGGCTCACGCAGGTGGCGCGGCGCAAGAGCGACGAACTGTTCATGCTCAACCTGCTGCTGGTCACGCTGGGGCTGGCCTGGCTGACCGAACTGGCAGGCCTCTCGCTGGCCCTGGGCGCCTTCATCGCCGGCGTGCTGGTGTCCGAGACCGAATACCGGCACCAGGTGGGCACCGACATCCGCCCCTTCCACGACGTGCTGCTGGGGTTGTTCTTCATCACGGTGGGCATGATGCTCGACTGGCACGTGCTGGTGGAGCGTTGGTCGCTGGTGCTCGTGTTGCTGGCCGCGCCGCTGCTGATCAAGACGGCCATCATCGTCGCGCTGGCCCGCGGGTTGGGGACGACAACGGGCGTATCGCTGCGCACCGCGCTGTACGTGGCGCAGGCAGGGGAGTTCAGCTTCGTGCTGCTGTCGCTCATGCAGGTCCACGGCCTGCTGCAGCCCGCACTGATGAACCCGGTGCTGGCGGCCATGGTGCTGTCCATGCTGGCTACGCCATTCCTCATCCAGTACAGCAACCGCATCGTCATGAAGCTGGTGGCCAGCGACTGGCTGCAGCAGTCACTGCAGGTGACCACCATCGCGCGCCAGGCCATCAACACCAGCGGGCACGTGCTGATCTGCGGCTACGGCCGCTCGGGGCAGAATCTGGCACGCATGCTGGAGCGCGAAGGCATCGCCTACATGGCGCTGGACCTGGACCCCGACCGCGTGCGGCAGGCCGCCGCCGCGGGCAACTCGGTCGTGTTCGGCGACGCCACGCGCCTGCAGGCGCTCAAGGCAGCGGGCCTGGCGCGTGCGGCCGCCCTGGTCGTCACCTACCTGGACACTCCCGCCGCGCTCAAGGTGATTCACCATGCGCGCACCCACGCGCCACAGCTCCCCGTGGTCGTGCGCACCCAGGACGACTCTCAACTGGAGAAATTGCAGGAGGCCGGCGCCACCGAGGTGGTGCCCGAGGCCATCGAGGGCTCGCTGATGCTGGCCAGCCACGCACTGGCGTTGGTGGGCGTGCCCATGCGCCGCGTGCTGCGCCTGGTGCAAGACCAGCGCGATGCACGTTACGGCCTGCTGCGCGGCTACTTCCACGGGGCGGACGACGACACGCCGTCCGAACGCGACCAGGAGCGGCTGTACTCCCTGTCCCTGCCCGCGGGCGCCGCCGTGGTGGGTAAGCCGCTGGCCGATCTGCCCCTGCATGGCATCGGCGTGCGTCTGGTCAACGTGCGTCGCGCCAGCGGCGCCATGTCCCCGCCCGACGACCGCACGCCCCTGGCCGAAGGCGACACGCTGGTGCTGTCCGGCCATCCCACCGCCCTGGGCCTGGCAGAGGAGAAGCTGCTGCGCGGCTGATTACACTGTGCGCCCTGGCGGTGCCCGGCAGGGTCTGCACATCCGAATCGTTCTCTCTTTTGCCCCACCCATGACAGCCCTTAGCGTCAACGACTACCTGCGCCAGCACATCCGCACCGTCCCTGACTGGCCCGCGCCGGGGGTGCAGTTCCGCGACATCACGCCCCTGCTGCAAAACCCCAAAGTGTTCCGCGTGCTGATCGACGCCTTCGTGCACCGCTACATGGACCGCGCGCTGCGCCCCGACGTGGTGGCCGGACTGGACGCCCGCGGCTTCATCCTGGGCGCGGTGGTGGCCTATGAGTTGAATGTGGGCTTCGTTCCCATTCGCAAGAAGGGCAAGCTGCCTTTCACCACCGTCGAGGAAACCTACGAACTCGAGTACGGCAGCGCGACCGTGGAGCTGCACGCGGACGCGGTCCAGCCCGGCGACCGGGTGCTGCTGATCGACGACCTGATCGCCACCGGCGGCACGATGATGGCCGGCAAGAAACTGCTGGAAAAACTGGGCGCGACCGTCATGGAGGGCGCCGCCATCGTGGATTTGCCGGAACTCGGCGGCTCGGCACGCCTGCGTGCCAGCGGACTGCCGCTGTACACGCTGGTGGACTTCAGCGGCCACTAGGGCCTGTTCACACTATTTTTGCCAGATGCGTTGCGATCAAAAAGGGCCAGGCGCAAGGCGCCAAACGAAGCTGGGGTGCTACCCCAGCGAGGCTTGGCAACGCCGCGAATGGCCCTTTTTGATCGCAACCCGGAGGGAACGGAGTGAAAACCGCGCCATTCGTCGTTGCCCTCCTAGCCAAGGCCCCGGCCTTGGCGTCGTCACGCGCCTAGATTGGCGCGGTTTTCACGCCATTCGCACTGGCAAAAATAGTGTGAACAGGCCCTAGACCGCTGGGCTGCTGCAGTCCCCGCAGCCGGTTCTTCAGCGCAGGTCGCCGTATTGCGTGGAGCTGAGGTCGGACGACCGGCCGTCCTGCCCCGGCATGACAGTGTCCTCGAACCCCGTGGGCGCGGGGCTTGGCGGCAGCAGCGGGCCGCTGCGCGTGGTAACACCCAGAGCCGGCGCGGCCGCGGGCGCACGCGCCACAGCGCTGGTGAGCGCCTGCTTGAACGCCGCCACCTCGTCGGCCTCGATAGGCTCGAACCGCGGCGCCGCGCGCGCGGGCGCGGGTGGCACCAGCGGCGCTGGACGCGAGGGTAGTGCCGCTCCTTGCGACGCGGCAGCGGCGGGCCGGGGCGTCCCGGAAATGATGGGCGATGCGGGGGTGGCAGAAGCCTGCGGCGCGGGCGCCTGGGCGGCCGGGGTGCGCGGCTGCACGCCCGTGCTGATCTGGTCGTTGGTGCGCCAATACACGGCGGTCACCAGGATGTCGAAGCGAGAACGGGCGGTCTGCGTCACCAGGGTTTCGATTTCGCCCAGCCGCGCCATGTCCCGCCCATACTCCGGCGCCAAGTCCATCATCACCAGGAACTGCGCCCCACGCTGGTCCAGCGACAGCACCTTGAACTTGTACCCCGCCGACAGCACGCCGGCACGCACCATGGCGTCACGCACCACGGTGTACAGCAGCTCGCGGCGCTCCATGCGTTCGTTCTTGCGGCCTGTGGCGGGCTCGGGGGCCGCGGCGGGTTGGGGCTCCAGCAGGGGTTTGCCTGCGCGCGCCGGGGCCGCGCCGTTGGTCTGGGCAGCAGCGGCGGGTGCGGGGCGCGCACGCGCGACCGGAGGCTTGGATTTGCGGGTGAACCAGCTGAACAATGACATGCTTGCCTTCGCGAAGAAGCGCTCAAAAAACGTCGGCAAGTGTACTGCGCGCGCCTCGGCCGAGGCGTGACAGTTGCAGGGTCGGCCGCGCCGCGATGGGCGCTGTGGTCACAAAGCGTGGCGCTCGCGCGCCGCGCTCAGGTCGCCGCGATGCGGCGGCGGCGGTTGCCCAGGCGCTTGGCCAGCACGGCGCCGGCCGCCATCGCCAAGTGCAGCGCTACCGCCGGTTGGCGATTGCAAAGTTCCGTAAAGCGCAGAGCGGGCAGGCTCCAGAGCTTGCTCGGCGCGCCCGCCTGCACCGTGGCGCTGCGGGGCTGATGGGAAAAGAACGCCCCCTCGCCCACCATCGAGCCGGGGCCGACGATGGCCAGGCGCAGCCGCTGCTTCTCGTCCTCGAAGTGCACGCTGAGCGAGCCGCTTTCCACCAGGTACAAGGTGCGGTCGTTGGTGCCCTTGGCAAACAGCACCTGTCCCGAGGGGATGCTGATGGGCAACAGGTAGGCGGACAGCCAATCCCACTGCTCGGCGGTGAGCACGTTGTTCATGCTGTCGTCCGCCGTCGCGTGGGTGATGGCCTGGATCAGACCCGAAAGGTCGACTTTGGAGGAGGGAGCGGTGATGGCATTCATCGGGCGCGAACGGTAACGCGCCGCCGTCATCTGCACAAGCACTCATTACCCTTACTTACACATGGCGTTGCGCGCCCGCCGCGCCGGCTATTTGCCGATGCAGAAGCTGGAGAAGATGACACCGAGCAGATCGTCGGACGTGAACTCGCCCGTGATGGTGTTGAGGGCGTTTTGCGCCAGGCGCAGCTCCTCGGCCAGCAGGTCCAGCGCCGGCCCGTCGCTTTCCAGTTGCGCGGCCGCCTCCATGAGGTGGGCGTCCACGGCGCGCAAGGCTTCGATGTGGCGCGCGCGGGCGATGTACACGCCCTCCGCAGCCGACTGCCAACCCGCGATTTGCAGCAATTGCCGACGCAGCGTATCCAGCCCCTGGCCGGTGCGCGCGGACAGCAGCACCGCCTGGCTCTCACCCTCGCGCGCAGGCGCCGCCGCCTGCGGGGCGGCGTCGGCCTTGTTCCAGACGTCGACCACCGGCACGCCCGCGGGCAGCCGGTTGGAGAGCGTGTGCGCAATGGCGGCGTCGTCGTCCTGGTACTGCGCGCTGCCCCAGCGCGTGAGGTCGTGCAGGAACAGCACCGCGTCGGCGCCCGCGATCTCGTCCCAGGCGCGGGCGATGCCGATGCGCTCGACCTCGTCGTCGCTTTCGCGCAGGCCCGCCGTGTCGATCACGTGCAGCGGCACGCCCTCGATCTGGATGGTCTGCTGCACCTTGTCGCGCGTGGTGCCGGCGATCGGCGTGACGATGGCCAGTTCCGCCCCTGCCAGCGCGTTCAGCAGCGAGCTCTTGCCCGCGTTGGGCTGCCCGGCGATCACCACCTTGATACCCTCGCGCAGCAACGCGCCCTGGCTGGCACGCTGCATCACGCGGGCCAGCGATTGCTGCAAATTCGATAGCTGCCCGCGCGCGTCTGCCTTGCGCAGGAAGTCGATTTCCTCTTCAGGAAAGTCCAGCGTCGCCTCCACCAGCATGCGCAGGTGCACCAGCGCGTCGCGCAGCGTGTGGATCTCGCGCGAGAAGTCGCCCGACAGTGAACGGCTGGCGCCGCGCGCGGCCGCCTCCGTGCTGGCGTCGATCAGGTCGGCGATCGCCTCGGCCTGGGCCAGGTCGATCTTGTTGTTGAGGAAGGCGCGCTCGGTGAACTCGCCGGGCTCGGCCAGCCGCAGGCGGTCCAGCACGCCGCCCGTGGCCGCCTCCAGGCAGCGCGCCAGCAGCAGCTGCAGCACCACGGGGCCGCCATGGGCCTGCAGCTCCAGCACGTCCTCGCCGGTGTAGCTGTGCGGCGCGGGAAAGTACAGCGCCAGCCCCTGGTCGATGGCCTGGCCCGCGCCATCCCGAAACGGCAGGTAGGTGGCCTCGCGCGGCTTGAGCGCGCGGCCGCACAGCGCCTGCACCAGTGCGCCGATCTGCTTGCCCGAGACCCGCACGATGCCCACCGCGCCGCGCCCCGGCGCGGTGGCAATGGCAACGATGGGGTCGGAGTGGCGCGGCAGCATGGGCTTACAGGTGCGGTGGAGAGGGGCAGCGCATGATAGCCGCGCCCCGCCCGGCGCCATGAAGAAGGCCCGCGCGGGGCGGGCCTGGGGCGTGGGTCACGCATATTTGATAGCTGCTTGCGCTTGTCCAACGTCGGTTTCAGGGGTTTTTGTATCTGAAAACCTTTGTAGCCAAGCGCTGGCAGCTATCGTTTTTAAGGCCTTCGGCTTGCCGCGATCACTTGATGGTCGTCCACGCGGGCATGGGGCGATCGTCCGCGCGATGCGGCGTGTCCACGTTCTTGCGCATCGCCCAGGGGCGGATCTGGTGGTGCAGCGGCAGGTAGTAGTACTCGTCCTTGACCAGCTTGAGCGCGTCGTTGATCAGCGCGTCGCGCTTGGGGGCATCCATCTCGACCTTGATCTGCTGGATCATGCCGTCGAGCTTGGCGTCGGAAAAGCGCCCGCCGTTGTAGACGCCAGCCGAGGTCTTGCCGTCCTTGGTAGACATCAGCGAGTCCAGCGAATACAGCGCGTCGAACGTGGCCACGCCCCAGCCGAACAGGTAGGCGCTCACGTCGTTGTTCATCACGCGGGTGACGAACTGCGCCATGGGCGCGGTTTGCAGGTTGGTCTTGACGCCGATGCGCGTCCACATGGCGGTGACGGCCTGGCAGATGGCCTCGTCATTCACGTAGCGGTCATTCGGGCAGTCGAGCTTGAGCGAGAAGCCGTTCGGGTAGCCGGCGTCGGCCAGCAGCTTCTTGGCGGCCTCCACGTCGTACTTGGCGGCACGCTCGTCCAGTTGCTTGGTCCAGCCATGCACCATGGGAGCGATCATGGTGCCCGCAGGCACCGACAGGTTGCGCATGGTGCGGCTGTGCAGGCCCGCAGAGTCGATGGCCTGGTACAGCGCCTGGCGCACGCGCTTGTCCTTGAGCGGGTTCTTGCCGGCCGTGCCCGCGCCGGGCAGCTCGTCGCGGAACTGGTCCAGGCCCAGGTAGATGGTGCGGTTCTCGGCCCCTTCGATGAGCTTGATGTCGGGGTTGGCCTTCATGCGCGCCAGATCCTGCGGCGGCGGGTCGACCACGAAGTCCACCTGCCCCGAGATCAGCGCGGCCGAGCGCGTGGCGGCCGACTTGATGGGGGTGAACACCACCTCGTCGATGTTGCCCTTGGGCTTGTCCCACCAGTTGGGGTTCTTCTTGAGCGTGACCTTCACGTCCGGCTGCCAGCCCACCATGACAAAGGGGCCCGTGCCATTGGCATTGCGCGAGGCGTAGTTCTCTTCCTTGCCCGCGTAGTCTTGCGACTTCACCGAGTTGTGCTTCTCGGCCCAGACCTTGTTCATGATGCGCGCCTCGGTCAGCTCGCGCAGCAGGATGGGATTGGGGCCCTTGAGGAACACGTCCACCGTGTGCTCGTCCACCTTCTTGACTTCCTTGACGCTCTGCACCGCGGACATCATGTTGGACGGCGCCGTGCCGGCACGCGTGAGCGAGAACACCACGTCATCGGCCGTGAATGGCGCACCATCATGGAATTTCACGCCCTTGCGCAGTTCAAAACGCACCTGTGTGGGGGAGACCTGCGTCCACTTGGTGGCCAGCGCGGGCTCGATCTGGTACTTGTCGTCATAGCGCACCAGGCTCTCGTACACCTGCTGCAGGAAGGCGTGCGTGGTCTGGTGGTTCTGCGCGTGGGGGTCCACGGTGAGGATGTCGTTGGCGCCGGCCCAGCGCATGGTGGCGGCGTGGGCGGTGCCCATGGCCACGAGCACGGCGGCCCCCAGCAAGCCCAGTTTGAAGGTGGTACGTTGAATCATCCGTCTGGCTCCTGTGTGTTGATGGTTACTACCGGATCACGTAGTAGCAATCATCGTACCGAAAACAACAACGGCCGCTGAGCGGCCGTTGCAGGGAGCAGGGGATTGCGGCCGGGAAGGCCGCGCTCCGTCAGCGGAACTTGGGCAGGTTGAACTGCGGCGGCACGCCCATGCGGGTGTTGATGATCCACTGCTGCGCGATCGACAGGATGTTGTTCGTCAGCCAGTACAGCACCAGGCCGGCCGGGAAGAAGAAGAACATCACGCTGAACATCAGCGGCATCAGCCACATCATCTTGGCCTGCATCGGGTCCGGCGGCGCGGGGTTCAGCGCGGTCTGCAGCAGCGACGAGAGCGTCATCAGGAGCGGCAGGATGAAGAACGGGTCGGGCGAGGACAGGTCCTTGATCCAGCCGATCCACGGCGCATTGCGCATCTCCACGCTGGACAGCAGCACCCAGTACAGCGCGATGAACACCGGGATCTGGATCATGATGGGCAGGCAGCCGCCCATGGGGTTGACCTTCTCCTCGCGGTAGATGCGCATCATCTCCTGCTGCATCTGCTGGGGCTTGTCCTTCAGGCGCTCGCGCATTTCCATGATGCGCGGGTTGATGGCCTTCATCTTGGCCATGCTGGCGTAGGCCTTGGCGTTGAGCCAGTAGAAGGCGATCTTCAACAGGAACACCAGTGCCACGATGGACCAGCCCCAGTTGCCCAGCACCTTGTGCAATTGGTCCAGCAGCCAGTACAGCGGCTTGGCCAGGATGGTCAGCCAGCCATAGTCCTTGACCAGCTCCAGGCCCGGGGCCAGCTTTTCCAGCAGCGTCTCGATCTGCGGGCCGGCGAACAGGCGCGCGTCCACGGCCTTCGACTGGCCGGGGGCGATCTCGCCCAGCGGCGTGATCATGCCCACCGAGTACAGGTTGGTGTCCACCTTGCGCACGAAGTTGTCGCGCTGCACGCCGTCGCCCAGCAGCCACGCGGTGGCGAAGTAGTGCTGCACCATGGCCACGTAGCCGTTGCTGGAAGACTTGTCGATCTCGGCCTTGCCGTTCTCGATGTCCTTGAACTCCACCTTTTGGTACTTCTTCGCCTCGGTGTACACGGCCGGACCGGTGAACGTGGAGTAGAACGACGACTCGCCCGCCGGCTTGTTGCCATCGCGCACCAACTGCAGGTACAGCTGGGGCGATACCGGGGCCGTGCCCGTATTGACCACCTCGTGCTTCACGGCCACGTCGTAGGCGCCGCGCTTGAGCGTCCAGGTCTTGACCAGCTTCACGCCGCCCATGTCGGCCGACTCGAAACGCACGGTCAGCTCGTTCTGGCCGTCCTGCAGTTCGCGCGGACCGGGCACGACCGCCATGGGGGTCTTGTGCGTGGGGAAGGCGCCGCCGGCGCCGTTGCCGATGAGGCCCGTCTGCGCGACATAAACACGCGAAGCGCTCTCGTCCAGCAGCAGGAAGGGCTTGGTCTTGTCCTCCATCTCGGGATACTGCAGCAGCTCTCCGTGGACCAGCGAACCGCCTTCGGAGTCAAAGCTCAGGCGCAGCACGTCGGTGCTCACCGTCACACGCTCGCGCGGGATGGCGGCAGGCGGCACGCTGGCGCCTGCGGGCGGCTGCGGCGCCGCGCCCGGCGTGGCGCTGGCGGCGGCCACCGGCACGTCGGCAGCGCCAGCGCCGGAGGCCGCTACCGCGGGCGTGCTGGCCGTCTGCGTCGGCGGCGTGGGGAAGAAGGTGGCCTTGTTGCCGTTGTGGATCTGCCACTTGTCCCACAGCAGAACCATGGAAAAGCCAAAGATCACCCACAGGATGGTGCGGCGGATGTCGTTCATGAAGTCTTCTTACGTGAGGAAGAGGGAGTGTCGTCGGAAGGCGTGAGCCGTGAAAACAGGCGCATGCCGCGCGGCAGCTCCTGCGGCACGGGGTCCAGCCCGCCCTCGCACCAGGGATGGCAGCGCGCCAGGCGGCGCACGGTCAGGTAGCTGCCGGCCGCGGCACCATGTTGCTCCAGCGCCTGCAGAGAGTACACCGAGCAGGTGGGCTCGAAGCGACAGGCCGACCCGATCCAGGGACTTAGCAGCAGCCGGTAGCCGCGCACCAGCCCCATGAGCAGCGCGCGCATCATGGTCGCGCCCCTGTCGCGGCCACCCTACTGCGGCGTTCGGCCGCGGCAAAGAGCTGTTCCAGTTCGGCGCGCACGGCCTGCTTCAAAGCCTCGGAGGTGGCGCTCACGAACTGCTTGCGATCAAAGCCCATGCGCAGGCGCACCACGTGCGCGCCGCTGGGCATGCGCGCCTCGAACCCGCTGGCCACGGCGTAGATCTGGCGCTTGATGGTGTTGCGCGTGACTGCGCGGCGGGCCCAGCGCTTGGGCACCATGGCGCCCAGCCACACGCCGCCCGCCTGCCCCCCCACGAGAAACAGGGCCTGCGATCCCTGCGCCTGCGGCGAGGAATGGGGCCCTGTGGCTGGCGGAACTCCATCGGTTGCCACCGGCGGCAAACCCAGCCGGTGCAGTGCGAAGTGCGCCGTGCGGGAGACGGTGCCTCCCGCCATGGCTGCCTGGAACTGGGGGCGCGTTTTCAGCCGATGCATGGGTGCAGCGTCCCCGGCAGGGAACTGGCGGTGCAAACCCGTAAGCGGCCGAAAGCCGAGCGGCCCGGCCTCAGACGGCCAGACGCTTGCGGCCCTTGGCGCGGCGAGCGTTGATGACGGCACGGCCGCCGCGCGTCTTCATGCGCACGAGGAAGCCATGGGTGCGCGCACGGCGCGTCTTGGAGGGCTGGTAAGTACGTTTCATGTTCTCGATCCTTGAAGGTTCAGTTACGGGCGCGGCTTCGATCGGCAGCACCCGCCGGGCCTGCTGCATCCTGCATGGAATGCGCGAAAAGCAGCCGCCCGGGCTTGATCACCCTGAACACCATTCAGGGAAACCGCGGATTATTGCAGGCTCGGTGAATCCTGGCAATGCCTGGGGCGTCTCGGCCTACTTCGCGGTCCGGTGCATGTATCGCCGCGCATGCCCCCTTACCGCCTCGCTCAGATTGTGGATAACTCCTTGACAAGCTAGAATCGCGGGCCTTGTACCGTTCCTCCTATCCACAACAAGAATCACCTGAA
>NZ_CP080762.1:0-48975 GCF_019602835.1 Diaphorobacter sp. MNS-0
TAAGCGAAGCGGCTGGCGTGACGGATGCGCCGGCAACGCGCGCGGCATTGCGGCGGGCGTGACAGGAACAGCCGGGGCCGTGACAGTGCGCAGCGCTGGCGCGGGCTTGGCCCTGGCGCGGCCGTTGCTGCCGCCCTCGTGGTGACAAAAGCGGCGCACCTGGTCGCCGCGGCCGTCACCAAAGTTTCGAGCTGGTGCGGTTGAGCTGGTGACAGCTCGGCCGCGCCGGCGAGCTGCTGCTGTCACCAAGCTCCGATTGGTGACACGGCGCCGGCCTGGATCTCGCCCGGGTGTCACCACGCGAGCGAGTTCCGGGGCAAGCCCTGTGCATCCGCTCGCCCTCGTGGCGAGGGCAAAAAAAAGCCGCCTCTGTGGGCGGCAAAAGGGAGGTCAGGGAGGGATCAGCGGAGAAACAGGCGGATGACTTCGCGGACTCGTTTCAAGCGGTCGTCGTCGAAGCTGTCGACGGGGCAAGTGCTTTCCGAGAGGAAGGTGCGGAAAGCCGCGTCGTTCGAGCGGATCAGGCCGCCATACAACAGCTTCAAGCGGTCACTATAACCGGCCGTCCTGGCGACGCCGCCGATCAGGAAGCGGCCGATGTACGCGCGGGCCACGATGGAGGCCAGCACGACGTTTTCATCAGCGGCGAACAGCGCTTCGCCCTCGAACTGCTCGTCGAGGCGAAACGCCTTGCGGATCGCGAAGTCGAGCGACGGCGCGGCCAAGATCGCGTGCAGCGTCTTGTAGCTCTGCTCGGGTGCGGGTACGGCCGGCAGGCGCGGCGGCAAGGTGGTGTGCAAGTTGAACGGCTCCCAAATGGTGACGGGGCCGCTGTCGTCGATGACGGTGGCGGCGGGTATGTGTGGCGCCGGCCGTGGTCGGCCACGGCCCAGGATGCGGCGGATTGCTGTAAGCAGCATGGGGTTCCTACCTCTTAGCGGCGCGTCCACTAGAAATCGCCCTCGTTGTCCTTCACCAGCTCGTAAGCGCCTGACTTGAACATTTCCCTTGCCACACCGAAGTCGTTGGGCGCGATCGCCCAGGCGATCAGCGCGCGGACTCGGCGTAGCTCCGGCCCGTCCACTTGTTCGAGCGGGCAATAGCTGCCCGCCATGTAGGCACGGAATTCGTCGTCGCTCGTGCGTAGCAGGAGGTCGAAAAGGAAGTGGGCGCGCGTGTTGAAAAGCGTGCCTTGAACCCCTGGATCAATGTGGCCGGGCGCGGTGCTATCGCGCTCCCACTTGTCGAAGAACGCGGCGACGCATGTGCAAGCCAGCGCCTTCGTGTGTTGATCCGGGGTGAGCTTCTTTCGTCCATTGCGTTTGACCTGAAAGACCGACTGCAAGACGGCTGCACGATCTGGCGCGAGGCGCAAGGCGTGAAGCCGCTCCTCGAACTTGCTGCGGAAGGCAGTGGGCTTGTCGTTCTCACTGGCTGCTGCCGACGCGGCGGCAGGCTTGGCGGCCGGCTGCTGTTGCAGCGGGTCGCCCTTGCCGGTGAGGATCGAGAACGCCGATCGGAGGCCGTGCTTGCTCATTCGGGCTTACTTGACCGCGACGGTCGAGGTCGAGCCGTGGCCGATCAGCTCAATGTCGACGCGGCGGTTCTTGGCGCGGCCGGCCTCGGTGGTGTTGTCCGCGATGAAGTCGCCCGACGCCTTGCCGCTGACGCGAATCTTGTTCGCCGGCACACCGTTCTGCACAAGGTAGGCGCGCGCGGCCAGCGCGCGGCCGGTGGCGATCTTCTGGTTGGCGGTGGTGGTGCCGATCGCGTCAGTGTGGCCGATGATGTTGACCTGCTGCGCCTTCTGCGCGGCGGGGATCAGCCAAGCGCTCATGAGGGCGCTGGGCTTGAATGCGGTGCTGTCGAAGCCGAACGGCACACGCACCAGCTTCGCGGCGAGGCCGTTGATCCGGGTTTCGATCACGTCGAGCTGGCGATTGATCGCCTCGGTGTCGGCGTCGCGCTGCGCAAGCTGGGCCTGCACCTGGGCCAGCTCCTTCTTGGCCCGCTCCAGCTCCGCTTCGGTAGCGGCCAGTTTGGCCGCGCTCTCGGTTTCCGACGCGCGCAGCGCGGATACCTGTGCGGCCGGATCGGCGGCGTCGTAGCCGTTGTTGGTCACGATGGCCTGCTCGCCCAGCACGGTCACGGCCAGCCACGGATGCAGCCCGCTCACGATCGCGTACTGGCCCATGCGGTTGTAGGGCAGGGTCTTGCCCTTGCTGTCGTAAATCGCGGGGTTCTGCCGCTCGAGGTCGACGAACTGGATGATCGTCGACGTGCGATCGTCGAAGGCGCGCAGCACGCCCACGCCGGCACGGTTCGACACGTCGTAGTTGAACCGGAAGCGCGAGGCGCCGGCCGCCTTGTCAGACGCGGTAGCGGTTGCCGCGCCGTTCTGGTCGGTGCCCTTGAACATCGCGCAGCCTGGAAGGCCAAGGGCGATTGCGGTGGCGAGCGCGAGGGTGACGGGAGTTTTCTTCATCGGTGTTTTCCTTCTGGTCAGGTTACGGGTTTTGAGGCGCTTTCGCGCCGGATGTGTTGGGGGCCAGTGCCTCGGGCGCCCATGCGCTCGGGTTGGCCCAGCTCCGTTTGAACGACTGCACGCCGCTGTCGGCGGTGTACGGGTTCGGCGGGATCGGTGGCGCCTCGTAGGCGACGGGATCGGCAAAGGCCACTTTGACGGCCGGCGCTCCGGGTGCTCGAGCGACGACACTTTGCCCGCCCAGGGGCGGCATGATCGCGGCAGGGATCGGGGCGCCCGCCTTGGCCGCGACTTTGGCGACGTAGCCATTCTTGAAGCCGGTGGTGAAGTTGCCGGAGTTGTATGCGGACAAGGCCGCATACAAGGCCTTGGTGCCGGGGCCGTACTGCTTCGACGCGCGGCCGTAGGCCTCTGTCAGCAGGTAGGCGCCGGCCCGGATGTTCGTGCAAGGCTCGAACACGTTTTCGGCCGTGAGGCCCAGCTTGTCGAAGTTCGTGCTGTTGATCTGCACGATGCCGGCGTCGAATTTGTAGCCGTTGGCGAGTAGCCATTGCGCCCAGCTCACGGCCTCGGCCGCGTCCTTGGGCTGTCGCTGCAAGGTGAGAACCGCGCGGCCGGGGCCGACGATCTTGTAGCCGATCGCCGTGGGCCGGAAGCTCGATTCGACGTGCATGATCGCGGCGACGGTGTTGGGGCCGACGTTCGGCGCGCATTCGTGAATCAGGGCGGGTAAGTCCATCGTCCGGTGCCTCTTGTTATTGGTTGAAAGCCGCGATGAGCGGAATGTCGAATAGACGCGCCCAGGCGCGCAGCGCCGTGCGCTGGATGCCGGGGATCGAGGTCGTCTTGCTCCACCACGCATTCGCGGGCGCGACGATGGCCTGCGGCTTGTGGGCCAGCGACACAAGCGCCGGCCACACAAGAAGCTGCTCGTAGCAGATCAGGCCGGCGACGGGCCGGCCCTGCACGGTGAAGATGCCTGCATCGAACCAGTGGGCGCGTGCGCCGTCCTGGGCGAACGGGCGCCACATGGAAATCGGCACTGGCACGCGCTGGCGGTACTTCACGCCGGCATCGGCGCCCACGGCGATGATGGCGTTGTCGTAGATGCGCTTCGCGTCTGTATTGAGGAAGCCGCCCAGCAGCGCCGTCGAGCCTTTGCGCGCGAGCGCGTCGCTTGCGTCCTGCCAGAAGTCGGCGGTCGTGCTGTTCCAGTAGCCGACAAGCGACTCGGGATAGACGGCCACTGTGCGCGGCGGCAGGGCCGTCGCGTGCCCGATCAGTTGGGTGTTGATCTCGTAGGCGCGCATGAAGTATTGCGGCCCGTCGAGCGGGTTGAAGCGGTTGCCGCTGTAGTCGGTGTTCACGGCCGTCCAGTAGGCACGCGGTTCGCCTTGGGTCGCTTGCAGGCCCAGGGCGGCCACGAACACGGCGGCCACGACGCCGCGCCACATGCCTTCGGCCGCGCACATGGCCCACATGAGCGCGAGCAAGGCCAGCAGGCCAAACCATCCCCAGGCCGGGAACAGCACGCCGGCCGCCGTGAGCGGGTTGGCCCAGCCAACCAAGCCGATCGGGGGAAGCGCCACAAGCGCGAGGGCCAGCGGCAGGCGCCACGCGAAGCCGCGCGGCGTCGGCCGGTCAGTCCACAAGGCCGCCCAGGGCGCGGCCAGCAAGGCGCTCGAGGCGAGCCACACGGCGACGCCGAAATAGCCGGGCGCCTCCGGGCCGAAGAAGATGATCGTGCCGGTCGGCAAGCCGCGCGCGGCGCCCAGGTAGTACGCGAAGGCAGCGAGGCCGGCAATCATCCGCGACGGCGCTTCTGCCCACAACAGGGGCAGGAGCGCGGAGAAAGCCAGCAGGGGCAGGTAATCGCCCCATGCGGCCACGCCCACGGCGCCGGCCAGCGCGATCACCAGCAGGCCGTACACGTCGGCCGGCTTGGCGCGGAGGTAGTACAGGCGAAGGGCTGTGGTCACTTCCTTCCCCCCTTGGCGGCCGGCTTACGCGGCGCCGGGTTGAAGTTGGGCTTGCCCGCGCGGTCGTCGTAGGAGGCGTCGCATTTCGGCTCGGCCTTGTAGTTCGAGCAAGACCAGAAGAAGCCCTTGCTGCCCTTGATGCGGCGCAGCTTGCCCGTCTTGCACTTGGGGCAAGTGATCTCGGGCGGCGGGGCGAGCTGCGGCTTGCCTCCGGCGTCGTTGAAGATCGCTTCGCACTTGGGTTCGCTGTTCCAGTTCGAGCAAGACCAGAACGGGCCTTTGCTGCCCTTCTTCATGGTCAGCTTGCCGCCCTGGCACTTCGGGCAAGGGAAGCTCGGCGCAAGCGGCAGGTTCATCGTGGCTTGGCGAAGGTCGCCGCATACCTTCGTGATGAAACCGACGTTGCGCTCGATGAAGGTTTCGTAGGGCAAGGCGCCCTTGGCGATCGCGTCGAGGGCCAGCTTGAAGATGCCGGCCATCGTCGGGTCTTTCACCGGGCCGGGCAGTGCGTCGATCAGGGCGCGCGCGTCCTTGGTCGACTGGAATTTCGTCTTGCTGCCCTTGACCGGCTCGAGGAATCCGCGCTCGCGCAAGTCTTTGATGATGCCGGCGCGGGTCGCGCTGGTGCCGATGCCCGATCCGTCCTTGAGTCGCGCCTTCGCGTTGGCGTCGGTGACGTACTTGTGAAGGTTAATCATCGCGTCCAGCAGGCTCGATTCATCGAAGCGCGGCGGCGGCGTGGTCTGCTTGCTGTTCACGTCGCACTTCTGGCAGGGCGCGCTATCGCCCTTCTGCATGGCCGGAAGCGTCTGCTTGCCCTCCTTCTCGTCCTGGTCGTCGCCCTTGCCGTCGTCCTCGTCGGCCGGGGCGTACACCTCGCGCCATCCGGCAGATACCGGGGTCTTGCCGCTGGCCGTGAAGCGCTCGCCCTCGGCCACGGCTTCGATCTTGGTGGCGCTGAACACGGCGGCCGGGAAGAACTGCGCGAGGTAGCTGCGAACGATCAGGTCGTAGACGTTCTTCTCGATCGGAGAGAAGCCCGTCGTGTCGGCCGTCTTTTCGGTCGGCACGATCGCGTGGTGCGGGTTGCCCTCCATCTTCTTGTCGTCGAAGGCGGGCGACTTGCGTTTCGGGTCGGCCTTGCCGATCACGCCGGCCATTGCCGGCAGGTTCTTCGCCAGCGCGGCGAGGATCGTGGGCGCCTCGTCGTGCTGCGCTTCGGACAGGTAGCGGCACTCGCTTCGCGGGTAGGTCGTCACCTTGTAGGTTTCATAGAGGGCTTGGGCGGCGTCCAGCACCTGTTCGGCGGTGTAGCCGTACTTCGAGCAAGCGAACATCGTGAGTTCGTTCAACGACAGCGGAAGCGGCGGCGCCTCCTTCTTGTCGGCCTTCTCGTAGTGCGTGATCGTGGCCGGCTTGCCGGTCACTTTGGCGGCGATGCCCTTGGCGATCGCGGCGTCGACAAGGCGGCCGGCTTCGTCGAGGCCGGCTTGCCCTTCCTTGGCCTTCCAGTTGGCCCGGAACGCGCCGTTCGCGTGTTGCAGCGTCGCGGTGAGCGTGAAGTAGGGGATCGGCTTGAAGCCTTCGATCACGCGGTCGCGGTCGACGACGATCTTGAGCGTCGGCGTCTGCACGCTGCCCACGGTCAGCACGCCGTCGTAGCCCAGCTCGCGCGCGCGCAAGGTGGCGGCGCGCGTGATGTTGAGGCCGAAAAGCCAGTCGTAATGCGATCGGGCCAGCGCCCACTTGTACCAGCCGCGAAACTGCGGGTCGTCGTTGCTCTTGATCGCGGCGAGGGCTTGCTTGACCTTCGTGGCGTTGTAGTCGTTCACCAGCAGCCGGCGAACAGGCTTGCGGTTCCCCAGGAACAAGAGCACTTCGTCGACAAGAAGCTGGCCCTCGGCGTCCGGGTCGCCCAGGTGGATCACTTCGTCGCATTTGGGCAGCAGCTCCTTGATGGCCGCGAGATTGCGCTTTGTGTCGTCGCGAGGCTTCATCACCCACTGCTTCGGGACGATGGGAAGGTCTTGCGCACGCCACACCTTGTTCCCCGACTTGCCGCGCGGCACGTCGTCGGGAAGGTAGTGGTCGGGCATTTCTTGCTCGAGGATGTGGCCGGCCAGCGGCACGAAATAGTTGTCCCCGACTTTGGTGTAGACGCCGTGCTTCTCCGGGTTGCCGGGCAACACGGCCGCGACGGCCTGGGCCAAGCTGGGCTTTTCAGCGATGAAAAGTCGAATCATTTGTCATGGTTCCTTCGTTGTTGTTGTTGCCGCCGCCGTGCTTGCAGCTCGGCTTGCAATTCCGCTTCGCGCTCGGCCTCCCGTTGCCGGGAACGGGCACGCACGCGCTCGATGCGGGCGCGGGATTCACGTCGCTCGCTGTATTTGCTCCAAGCAAAGCCAAAAGCCACGATCAGCAAAAAGCCGATCGCGGCCGTAGCTGCGAGTGACAACACGTTATCGGGCATCGGACTCCCCAAAAAATTGGCGCCTCTAGTGATATAAATATATCACGATAAGGCGCCGGCCTCAAGCCGTGATTGGCTATGTAGCTGTGGGGTAGGCCTTGGTGACGACGGGCAGCATGGTCGACAGGATCGCGCTGGCCCGAACCGGGCCGAAATAGCGGCTGTCGTAGCTGTTCGGGTGCTGGTTCGCGATCAACCAGTATTCGCCCTGCGCGACGGTGTAGGTGCCGCGCTCAATGAACTGCATCGGTCGGCCCTTGCTGTCGTGGCGGTTCGTCCTGGTGTTCGGGATCGGCTTGCCGTTCACGATCACGGCGTCGTCGGTCAGCGTCACGGTGTCGCCGGGCATGGCGACGATCTGCTTCAAGAGCGGCGCGTAGCCGCTCGGGCATTCGCCCTCGGGCATGTAGTTGCGCTCGAAGGCCATCGCGGCCGTGGGCGTCTGGTGGTCGATGCAGGCGGTAGCGTAGGCGCCACGGTGTACCGTATCGCCCTGCTTCCACAAGCCCAGCGGCATAGATGCCGTCGTGTTGAGGCGGTAGCCCATGAGGCCGCCGATCACGACGATCGCCAGCAGGACAGCGCCGGGCACGAGCGCCCTGGTGATGAGCTTTCGAGTATTCATGCAGTCCCCTCCCCTTTCAGCCCAAGCGCTTCATGGCCTCGGGGCCGTCCATCGAGGTCGGCGGCACTTCGCTTTCTTCGCCTGCGTCAGCGGGCAGCGGTGCGCTTTGCTCGCGGTCGTCGCGGTCGAGCGCGACGCGGTGGTGATCCTCCGCGATGATTTCGACGCTGGTGCGCTTCACGTTCTTGTCGTCCGTCCACTGGCGCGTGAACTTGCGGCCGTCGACGTGGATGCAGTCGCCCTTCTTGTAGCCCTCGGCGCGCTCCGCGAGCTTCCGGTACATCACGACGGTGTGCCATTCGGTGTGCGTCTGCCACTGGTCTTTCGCGTCCTTCCACGACTCTTGCGTGGCGAGGCGAAGGCTCAAAACGGCATCGCCGTTCGGCATGTAGCGGATCGTCGGGTCGTTGCCGACATTTCCGCAGAGTTCAACGCGGTTTTTGTAGGGTATGCGTGCCATGTATGTCGCTCCTGGTCATGTGTTGACGTGATATAAATATATCACTTAATGCCGCTGGCATCTAGGGGTCAGCGGCTCATTGGGTCGTTGCGGATTTCGGCCAGCAGGTCGTCGAGGCCGTCCATTCCTGGTTCGACTTCCTGCGGCTTGGCCGAAGCCTTGGGCTTGCTCGAGGCCTCGGCCGTCGAGCTGGTCGGTGCGCCGGCCAGTATGTCGTCGAACATGCTGTAGTCGCTCTCGTCGGCTTTCGCGGATACCGCGAGGGCCGCCATCAGCAGGTCGTCGACGCCGCCCGCTGCCGGCGCGGCCGGCTCCGGTGTCGGCTCCACGTTGATCGGGCCTTGTGCCAAGGCTTCGATCGGCGGCATGTCGTCGTGGTGATCGCCGCCATCGTGCTCGATGTAGTGCTCGATTGGCGTGCCCACGTCCTCCGGTGCTTCTTCGATCAAGTCGTCGATCGGTGCGCCGACTGGCGCCTCGGTCGCGGCGTCGAGGATCGCATCGAGCACTTCATCGGTAGGCGCCACGGCCTCGGCGGCCGGCGCCGCTGCCGGCGCTGCCGCTGCGGCGGCCTTGATTGCGCCCGCTGCCTCCGGGTTGGCCGCGAGGTGGCTGGCCGCGCTTGCGGCGGCGATCGCCGCTTGCTCGGCGTCGGCCGGCTTCGCCGCGATCGGCGGCATGGTCACGATGGGCGCATCGTAGAGCCGGTCGCTTGCGGCCGGCGTGGCGACTTTGGCCCGCGTGCTGAACGTCGGGTCGGTGAAGTAGAGGATTTGCTTGCCGTACACGGGCGCGTGGCCAGCGACGAAGATCAGCATGTCGCCGGCCTCGAGGATGTTGCCCTGGGCATCCTTCTTCGCTGCCGGCAGGCGCATCACCTCGTCAGGCGTCAGCAGTGGGCGCGACACTTCGTTCTGTGACGTGCTCACGTTCGACAGCATCGGCGTCAGCCGGTCGCCGCTGTAGCTGTTCTGCGTCTTGACGATCGTCGTGGTTCCCGTCATGTCCGAAAGCAGCTTCGCCGTTTCGATCTTGTTGGGCGCGTAGGCGATCCGAACGTGGCAATTCGAGAAGATGCTTTCGTCCTTGCCGTAGGCCGTCCAGAGCTGGGAAATGTCCTGCACGATGAGATAGGCCTTCATGCCGTAGCCCGCGATGAAGGCAAGCGATTCCTCGAAAATGTCGAGCTTGCCCAGCGACGGGAATTCGTCGATCAGCAGCAAGAGCTTGTGCTTGTAGCCGGCCACGCTGCGGCCGTCCTTGAATTCCATCTTCTCGGTGAGCGAGCGCACCACCTGGTTGATGACAAGCCGGATCAGCGGCTTCAAGCGGTCTTTGTCGCTCGGTGGCACGACGAGATAAAGCGACATAGGTTTGTCGGCATTCATCAGGTCGCGCACCTTGAATTGGCTGTAGCGGGTGTTCTTGGCAACGACAGGATCGCGGTACAGCGTCAGGAAGCTCATGGCGGTCGATAGCACGCCCGACATTTCGTTTTCCGACTTGTTGAGCATGTCGCGCGCGCTGGCCGCGACGACTGGATGCGTGCCGGTGGGCTTGCCTTCGCTGTCCGTCCAACCGCGCTTGCGGTCGGGGTCGTGCTCGGTGCCCAGCATGTAATGCAAGGTTTCCTCGAGCGTCCTGGTCGGCTCCGACAGGAAGTTCGCGAGGCCGGCCAGGGTCTTGTCGTTCTCGGAGTAGAGAACGTGAAGCATGGTGCCGACAAGCAGCGCGTGGCCGGTCTTGGCCCAATGGTCGTTCAGGCCTTTGCCGTCCGGGTCGACGATCATGGTGACGATGTTCTGAACGTCCGACACTTCCTTGTCGGTGCCCAGGCGGATTTCCTCGAGCGGGTTGAAGCACACGCTCGATCCGTCCGTCGCGGTCGGCTCGAACTTCAATGCGTAGTTGCCGGCCTCCTGTTGGCGCCATCCTGCGGTGAGCGCCCAGTTCTCGCCCTTGATGTCGTAGACCAACACGCTGTTGGGCCAGCTCAAGAGGGTCGGCAACACCAAGCCGACGCCCTTACCCGATCGGGTCGGGGCGAAGGCCATGATGTGCTCGGGGCCGTCGTGGCGAAGGTAGTGGATCGTTTCGGTCTTGGGGTTCTTCCACGCGCCCACATAGACGCCCTTGCCCTGCCCTTTCATGGGCAGCAGGGTCGTCGCCTTGATTTCTTCCTCGGTCGCCCAATGGGCGGAACCGTGAAGGTGCTCCGCGCCCGATTCGAGGTTCCTGGTGCGGCGGTAGGTGATGTAGGCGGCCGTCAGCACGGATAGCCCGCTGCCGATGATGACGATCATGTAGGCGACGGTGAAATGGTGGCGAACGACGGGGTTCTCGAGTTCGCGCCATTTCCAAATCCAGCTAATCCACCCGAAGGGGTGGTACACCCGCACGCTGCCCAGCGTGAAAAGGGGCGTGCCAAGCGCGTCCTGGTAGCCGAAGGCGGCGGCGAGGTATTGCGTCGCGATGATGCCGACGATCAGTAGAAGGCCAAGCCCAACGGCCACGGCGATCCACATAACGCCGCCCAGGTTGGTCGGCTTATTGGGTAGTTTGTAGAGTGGGTTTTCGAGGTTGGGCTTTGCCATTCCTTTGTCCTTTGCCCGCCCCTTGCCTTTCGGCAAAGGGCGGTGCGGTTAGTTAGTGGATCAGCGCGCGATCTCGCGATCGGGGCCGCGTTGCCGGTCTTGCTGCTGCTGTCGCTGCGCGCCCTGCACGATGGCCTTGCCCTGGTTGTACTGAACCTTCACGAACTGGCCGATGCCAACGTCGCCGCCGTCGAGCGCGCTGCGCTCGTGAGCGATGAACTTGTTGGCACCGATGCGCTGGATCACGCGGTCGTCGTCTTGAGCGACGACGGTGCCGGTGAAGTTGCCCTGCTCGGCGTCGACGAACTTGGCGTCGACGATCTTGGCGTCCTTGCCGAACTTCTCGCGCACTTGCTCGCGGGCACTCTCGGCGGTGTGGCCCTTTTCCTGGGCGTCATGCTTGGCGTGCTCGCGCTGCTTGTCGGCGCTCAATTCCTCGGCGTACACCTTGCCGTGCTCGTACACGATCGAAAGGTTGTGGCCTACCTCCACGTCCTTCTGCAAGTTGGTCTTGGCGTGGACGATGGCGGTCTGGTCGTTCACCTTCTGGATCACATAGCTCCCGGTTTCCGCGACGATGGGGCCGTCGAAGGTTTGGCGTCCCTCGTTGTCGTAGGCGAATTGGAGCTTCGCATCCTTGCCCATGTGCTCGGTCTTGAGCGATTGCAGCTCGGCTTCCTGGCCCGGCGTCGTGCGCTGGGTCATGCGGCCGTCTTTGTAGGAAACGCGCATTTGGCCGCCGATCTCGGGCACTTCGTCGAAGTTCTCGCGAAGATGCGCGATTGCGGTGGCCTTGCCGACTTGCTGCACGACGTGGGTTTCGTTCACGAAAATCACGCTGCCCCGGTATTCCTGGGCGTTGCGGTTGGGGATGTAGGTCTTGGCCTCGGCGCCCAGCTCGGCGGCGACGGCCTGCTTCACTTCCTGGTAGCCGCGCGACAGCCGATCGCGGTTCTGCTCGAGGCTCGGCGCATCCGCGATGGCCGGCGCATCGCGGCCCGGCTCGTAGGCCATGCGCAAGGCCTTGCCGGTTTCGATGCTGTTGGCGATGCGCTCGAGGGCTTCGCCCCGGCCGATCTTCTCGAGGTCGTGGACGATGGCCGTGTCCTTGCCGATCTGCTGAACGGCGTAGTTCTCGTTCATATAGATGAACTTGCCGTCGTACTGGCGGGCGGCGTCGGGGCGCGGCGAGTAGAGCTTGCCGCCCTCGCCCAGCATTTCCGGGGTCTTTGCCATGTACGCGGCCAGCGATCGGTCGGTGTCGCGGTTGTCGCGAGCGATGGCGCCCAGCGCCTGATAGCCGGCGTCGCGCTCCGCGCGCGTCAGCTTGTTTTCCTCGGCCCACTGGATGAAGGCCGGCGTGCCGCCGAACATGATTTCTTGGTTGTTGGGCAGCGTGGCGATCAGCTCCTTGCGATCGTTCACGGTCAGCGCGACGCCCGGCATGGTGGTCAGCTCCGCGACTGGCGTGCGCGTGCGGTGCATGTCGATCAAGGCGTCGATCTTGTCGAGCGCCTTGTCGATGTTCTGCTCGAGGCCGTCGATCTCGAACGGCAGTTCGTGGCGCTGCCAGAAGGGGTTTTGCGTGTTGAGCGGAACCATCCCGGTCAGGTGGTCGCGGTGGTATTCCAGCTCGTCGATGCCGGCACGCGAAAGGTTGTCGCGGTAGGCCTTCGGATCGGTTTGCAGCTCGGCCAGAATGCGGCCTTCCTGCTCCTGGCGCATGGCGTCGTATTCGACAGCCTTGCGCTGCTCCTTGGCTGCGCTGCGGCGCTGGTTTTCTTCGGGACTGATCCCGTATTCGTTATGCAGGGCATCGCCCTTCAAGATGCCCTTGTCGGCCTCGGCCTGCATGATCGCCTTGGCGTTCTTGTCGCCCACGGTGTCGGCCAGCGCGTCGGCGTCCAGTTGCTCGAACTTGGCGACGATCTTGCTGCCGCTGTAGAAGGCGGCGGTGTAGGCCAGCTCGCCGCCCTCGAGCTGCGAACGGGTGAAGCGGATCGAGTTGGCTTCCTTGTCGTCGATCCTGGTGATTCCGGTGGCGGCTACCTCTTGTTGCGCGGTTTCCATAGCTTGCGGCTCCTGGTCAGGTGTAGGCAGGGTGACGGCCTGCTCCGGCTGCTGCTCGCGCGTCAGCTCGAGCGCTTTGGTCAAGCGCTCGGCGGTCAAGGCAAAGTGCTGCGCGAGTCCCTTGCGTTCCAAATAGGCGTTGCCCATTTCGTCGTGCTCGGGGTCGATACCGAACACGGCGGAAAGGCGGTCGTGCGCCGTTTCGTAGAACTTCTCGGGGTCGTGGCCGGTGACGGCGCCCACGGTCGCAAGGTTGCGGCTGCGTAAGGCATCGTCGAGGCTTGCGCCCTGGTAGGCGGTGAAGTGGTCGAAGGTCACGCTCGGGTCGGCCATTGCTTCCGCAATGTCCACCTCGAGGGCACGCGCGACGGCCGGCTCGGCGGTGCGCTCCTGCGCTTTCTCGATGGTGCGTTCGCGCGCAAGGTCGATCACATAGTCGGCCATGATTTCCGCGTCGCGGGCCGCGCGGAAAATCTCGTGCTTGTCCTCCTTCAAGGCCTTCACCCATGACGCTTGATAGGCGGCATGGCGGTCGGGGTTGAAAGGGACGCCCAGCTCGGCCGACAGGTAGAGGCTCGCCATCTGCGCGCGCAGTTCCTCGCGCGCATACGACTCACTGCCGAAGCCGCCCGACAGGTCACGGTTCAGGCGCTTTTCGTGGCCCGTCCAGTGGCCCAGCTCGTGCATGGCGACTTCGTAGTAGTCGAGCGGCTGCGGGAAGGCCTCGCGCGGGGGCAGGTGGATTTCATCGGCGCCCGGCGAGTAGTAGGCGCGATCCTGCTGGTCGTGGAAGATGCGCGCCCCGCTGCCCGTTAGGATGCGGTCGGCTTCTTCTACAGGATTCCAGCCGTCAGGCCGCTCGCGGCGCTTGTACTCGGGGATGCCCTCGATCTGGCTGGCGTGGAAAACCGTGGCGTAGAACACGCGCGGGTTTTCGAGTTTCACCGTCACCTTTTCCTTCTTGCCGGTGGTCGGGTCGAAGCGTTCTTCTTCCTTGTCGAATTGCCAGTATTCGACGCTGGTGCCTTTCGATCCCTTCTTGACTTGCCAGCCTTCCGCCTGGGCCTGCTTGAAGGTGCACCAGCGCGGATCATCCGATCCCATGAGCTGGGCTTTCGCCATCAGGTACAGAGCGTTGCCGCCGCGATAGGCCCGGCCGCTTGTGGCGTTGTGGGGCATTTCGAGGAAGCTGCTGGCGGCGTCGGGATTCCACGGCTTTTGCCAAGGTGCCGCGCCCTGCTCAATCAGGTCGACGATCTGATTGGTCAGGTCTTGCCGGAAGTCGCGCTTGGGCTTGTCGTCTTTTTCAGTCGCCATGATTTACCGGCTCCTGGTCAACGTCGGCCACATAGGTTTCCGACAGGTCAGAAAGCGGCATGTCCGCTTCCTCAACAGATACGCCGCCGTCCTGAGACAGCGGGCGGCCGGCGAGCTTCGCCCTGGGCAGGATCGCTTTGCGATCGGCTTGTTGGTCATGAGTGTTCATGCCGCATTTCCTCCTTGTGATTAGCTCCCGCCGCCGTTGTCGGACGGGCAATTCCAGTTCAAGACGTTCCAGTACTTCTTGCTGTTGTTCATGTCCATCCGAACGTAGGTGTTGCGGATGTGGTCGGCCGGCACTTTCGGGTTGGCCGTGGCGTGGTAGTTCTGCACGAGGTATTCGTACTGCGGCGTCAGCACGCCGTAGCCGGCGTACACCACGGCGTTGTTGCCGGGGCCGACCAGCGAACAAATCAACTGGTTGTTGAGCACGACGTAGCTGCGCGAACCTCCGGGCACTGCCTGGAAAAACTCGGCCGGCTGATAGACATTGCTCTTGCCGTCAGTGCTGGGCGGGAACCATGTGCCGTTCTGGTAGAACGCGAGGTCGTTGCCGTTGCGCATGACGCCGATGTAGTAGGCGCCGGGGCGCCCAACATCGGCCGCGTTGGGTGTGATCGTCACGGTCACTTTGTGGCCGGTCAGAACTTGGTTGTCGCCGTAGCCGCTGTAGATTTCCTCCACCGTCGCGGTCGCGTCGGCCAGCGCCGGCCCGACTGCGAGGGCGGCCAGCAGGCCGGCCAAATAACGAAACTTCATAAAGCAAACTCCTTTCAACGTGAAATGCCCCGCCGTTTGTGGTTGTGGGCTGGCTCGCGGCGCGGGGCGATTTCATAGCCTCCCGGCGTTGGGCGAATTGCGCCGCGATCCAGTAACTCTTTGCCTGTCTCGGCCAAAGCTCGGTGGTACTTGCCCAGCCATCCGCCATAGGCGCGCTCGGTGGGTAGGTGCTTCGTGGTGTTCACCGTGCGGAACACTTCACCCATGAGGCGCTTCTTGTCGGTCAGCAAGGCGTCTGCATCGCCGTAGCTGTCGAAGCGGACTTTCACCCGCTCCTTACCGTCCTGGCCGATGTACGGGGACGCCTGCAAGACGACGTATTCGCCTGTCTTTAAGCCTTCCGCCCTCGCCTTCTCGGCCTCTTTGGACTGATATATATAATGCACTTTACCATCAGTTCCTTCAATCAGCATGAACGGCTGGTCGCGCGCTTCGTCGAGGCCTGTGCCGATCAGGCGCCCGGCCACGCGGCCCACTTTGCGTAGGTCGGTGTTCTGCATCTGCAAGCGCGGATCGGACAGCATGGCCCGATGCTGGAACAGTGTTTTCAATCGGTCGTTGCCGATTTGCCGCTGCCTCAAGGCGTGTTCGAGATTCGGCGGCAACTGCCACTTCATGTTTCCGGTGCGCTGGGCCAAGCCCATTTGCTCGAGGTGAACAAGGCGCTTGATCTGCTGGATGCGGTACTCGCGCAGCTTGAGCGATCGCGGAATGTTGCCGTCGTAGTTCGCCTCGAATCCCTGGTCGCCGGCCATCCTGGTCGCGGACTTGAGGATCATCCGGTCGAGTTCGGTGTAGCGCTGCTGGTCGATCTGGCGGGTCAGCGATTCCGTCACTTCCTTGTCGGTGCGGAACCCCAGGTGGTTTGTGGCGACTTGCTGCGCGCGCTCGCGCATGGTTTTCTTGACGTAGGCCGGGTCGATGCGCAAGGCCTTGCCGTGCTCATCCTTTCCACGCACCGCTAGGTGGACGTGCGGATGCTCGGTGTTGTAGTGATCGACTCCAACCCACTCGAGCGGCGTGCCTAAGTCCTGCTCGAGTTTCTTCACGAAGTCTTTGGTGTACTGCCGCAAGTCCAGCTTGTCGCCAAACTCGGGCGACAGGATGAACTTGAACATGCGCTCGTCGCCGGCCTTCTGCCAGCGGTCGAGCGTTTCAGCGATCGGCATGGCATCGCCAGCGCTGCCGAAGCCTGGATTCTTTACAGCCCGGCGTCGGTTGCCCGTTGTACGTTCGCCATCACCTCCCCGTCGCAATGCTGGATCGCCGTTTGATCCTCGGTGCTCCACGTCACGAGGTGCATTACCCGGCAGTAGCACTTCACTTGATTTGCTGAAGCCAACCACACCGATCCCGGACAGGCTTCGCACACTGTTGAGGGATTGGGCCTCTGGCTTTTCGGCAAGCGCGCGAGCGTAGGACTGACGTAAGGCTCTAAGCCGGCCAGCACTGGATACAGGGATTCCGGCGTAACGGCTTCCTCCGTCGTCGCGCTCTCGTTCGGGTTCTCGTTCATGGTCTAGCTCCTGGTCAAGTTGTGGATCGTCAATGCCGCGCTCTTGCTGGGCCTCGAGTGAGGCCGATTCGCGAGCGATGTAGCGGCCGTGGGCTTTCCATTGCCCATTGCCCTTGTTGCCGGCGAAGGTCATGCGAACGCTGGCGCGCTGCAAGTGGCGCGTCGGGTTCGCGGTTCGCATGGCCTGCTTGGTGACTGTGCTGGCGGCGGCGGCTCCTTTGCCGCGCGCTCCCCCCATAGAAAATTCGGGACTCGCCCGGCGTTTGCCCGGCGACTCCCGAAGTAGGTTCATCAGCTCGCGACGGACTTTCTTAATGTCGCGGACACCATCAGAGGGCCGCTTGCCGGCCCTTGGGGTGATCTTGAACTTGCTGTCGTCAGCCATTCATTCCCCCGAAAGTCTCTCGCGAGAAACTGGCTTGACGATCAAAGGGGTAAGCGCGCACGCCCGGCGAAAGTTTCTCGCGAGAAACTTTGCGTGTCCTGGTCGATGCGGCTGGGCGGGTCATTCGCCGTCACCCTCCGCATTCAGCTCTGCCGCAATGGCGAGCACGCCGCTTCCGGCCCGCACCATTTGGGCCACCTGGGCGCGCAGTTTCTCGTAGCGCTCCCAGGCCTCTTTCGATGCAAGGTCGATCGCCTCGGGCGGGACGGCCGGGGTGTGAAGGAAGAAGCTGCGGGTGAACAGGTCGAACAAGGCCAGCATCACTTCAAGGTCGTTCTTGATGCGCCGCTGCTCGCGTGTCACCGCGCGATGGCTTGCGGCTACGCGCTTCTCGAACTCCGCGAATTCTTCGCGCAGCCTGTCGCGGCCCAGGTACTCGCGCACGGCCTCGCGGTACACGTCCGCGATCGCCCAGCCTTTGTCCTTTGCCGCCTTCTCTACGGCCTCTTTGAACTCGGGGTCTGTCACCTGAACGGTGTGCTTCGGGTACTTCGCCCCTCCGCCTGTCTTGCCTCCGGTAGTGGCCTTTGCCATGTGGGTTCCTTCTATCGGTTCGGTTCTAATTCGCTGCTAAAAAGTGTATAATGGAACCGACAAAAAAGCAAGGCACAGCCTTGACTTACGCCGCATTCGCGGCCACAATCGCACCTAACCTTTATGTTCCACTATGCTTTGTTTGGTGATGCTGTGCTCGGGTGTGGTTTCCGTAGCACGCAGCGCCGGACAAAGCAGGGGGATGCCGGGCGGGAGAGGCGCGAAGCGCCGAGGATCGAGCCGGCGGGGGGCGTGCCACCCAAGAGGCGGCGCCTTTGGTCTTGTGTTTGGGGATGTGGGTCTACAGCGCGGAGCGATGCAGAGGATGTGAGGATGTAGCGATGGCGTTATGGCGATCGGAAAGAGCGACACGGCAAGCGGGCCGGCAGTCCTCCGGTTTCTCGCGAGAAACCGGGGCTGTCGGCTTTTTGTCGTTTCCGTCGTGGGGTCGGCCTTGCGGCCTGCTGGGTCAGCGCTCTAAAAGTTTCTCGCGAGAAACTTTTAGAGCGGGTGAGGGAAGGGGTGCTATCCGCGCGCCCGCCTTGCGGGCTGGGAAAAAGAAGTCAGCGCTCGATGCCTTTGCTCTGTGCGAACTTGCGGGCGCCGTCGATGGTGCGTTGTATGTAGTCACGCTGGCGGGCTTCGCCGCCTTTGTGCGACAGGTCGCGCGATCGGATCGCGCCCTCGATCTCGTGATCGGGGACGCCGCGCGAAACTGCGTAGACGGCGTAGCTCATGTCGGCGCGGTGGTAGTCGCCCTGGAATTTGGGGTCGTTGCGGAAGTCGTTGATCGACTTGCGCGCACCTGCCCGGCTTTGGCTCTGCGGCGCATTGCGCCACTGCTCCCGGCGTTCCGCTTCCTCACGCTCGCGCGTCTGGATCGTGTCGCGCGCCGTCTGGATCAGCTCCCCCGCCTTGGGGTAGGTTTCACCCGTAGCTTCGCGGACAATGACAAACGGGAAGTAGCCGGAGTCGAGCTTGTGCTTCGGCTTGCAGTTGGTGAAGCCGGCAAGGCGGCCGAAGTGTCGCCAGTCTGCGCTGCTCGGGTCGCCGCCATAGCGGCGCGCGAGTTCCTTGGCGCACTCGGTGGAAAGATCGGTGGGGAGTGGTTGGCCGTGGTTTACCCACGCCTGGAAGTTCTTGGGGGAGGTTTCGACGACAAGGGCGGGCGCGATGCCGTCGCGCTTCATCTGCTCCACACCGTCTTTGGTGAGGTCGTCGACAAGCGACAAGGCATGTTCGCCGGCCGGGCGGATGTAGATGTGCTTGCCGTTCACGTTCTGCGCGCGGAAGTAGTCGATCGAGCGCAGCACGGTTTCCTTGTCCCACTGCTTGATAAGCATCGTTTCGCGGCGGGCGTCGTAGACGCCGATCTCGAAGCGATCGCAGCCCATTGCCTCCACCTGTCTCTGTACTGCTACAGCGGTCAGATCAGCCATTTATTTATCTTCCTTTCAAGTCTGAGTGATTGCACAACGTCATGCGAGGTGATATATTTATATCACGAACACCCCAGGGGGACAACCAATTGACCAGTACCAAAGACAAGCAACGGCATCTGCTCGAAGAAAAGCTACGTCGGGAATGCGGCATCGTGTTCATGGAAGGCCTCGAGTCTCCGAAGGTGAACGAACTTGCGCTGAACCCGGACGGACGGCTTTGGTTCGACATTGCCGGTAGCGGCTGGACTGACATAGGGGAAACGATGGCCCCGGCTCAATCCGAGTCGCTGCTTGCGACGTGCGCGAGCATGTTGCATACATGCGTCACGCGGGAGAACCCGATTCTCGAGGGCGAATTCCCGCTGGACGGCTCCCGCCTTGAAGGCCTCATTTATCCCGTCGTGCGTGCGCCGACGTTCACCGTCCGCAAGAAGGCGACTTCGATCTTCACCTTCGAGGACTACAAGGCACGCGGCATCATCCGCCCCTTGCACACCATCCCGCCACGTTCGCGCAAGGTGAACATGCTGGAACAGGAGTTCGGCCATCCAGTCGAGGCCATCCGCGCGGCCGTTTCCGCGAGAAAGAACATCCTGGTCGTCGGCGGCACTGGCTCGGGCAAGACGACGCTGGTGAACGCGGTGCTTCATGAAATCGGCTTGCTGACGCCTCACGATCGCATGGTGGCGATCGAGGACACGATGGAACTGCAAGTCAACATTGCGAATGCGGTGCTGCTGCGCTCAAGCGAGCACTGCACGATGCAAAGACTTCTCCGGGCAACGATGCGGTTGAGTCCCAACCGGATCGTGGTCGGTGAAACGCGGGGTGCGGAAGCCTTCACCCTGCTCAAGAGCTGGAACAGTGGACACCCTGGCGGCGCTGCGACGATTCACGCGGACAGTGCCGAAGAAGGGCTGGATAAGCTGGTCAGCTACATCTACGAGTCGCCTGACGCGAAAGCGTTGTCGCCCGAGATCATCGGGCGGCTCGTCGCTACGGCTGTTCACATGGTTCTGTTTATTGAGAAATGGGAGGGTGATCCTGGACGTTTAGTAAGTGAAGTTGCACTGGTTCGTGGCTATTCCAACGGTCGTTTTGACCTTCAACCTATCAAGGAGTCTTTTCAACATGCAATCGCGTAAATCTCTCATCAGCAACGTGCTGTTCGTTATGTTCTTCGGCCTTTTCTCGGCCGCTGCTTTCGCCGGTACTGGCGGCGGTGGTCTGCCCTGGGAAGGCCCGCTGGACACGGTGGTGAAGTCGCTGACTGGCCCGGTCGCCCTGGCGATCTCCATTCTGGCGATGGCCGCCGCTGGTGGCGCCCTGGTGTTCGGCGGCGAGCTGTCCGAGTTCACCCGCAAGATCATCATGCTCGTGCTGGCGATCTCGTTCCTGGTGTTCGGCGCCTCGTTCATGAGCACGGTGTTCGGTGTGTCGGGGGCGTTGATCTAAATGGACGAACCACGCCGCATTCCAATTCATCGCTCGCTGAATCAGCCGCACATGCTGATCGGCGGCGAGCGCACCCTTGTCCAGTTCTCCGGGCTTATCGCCGTGCTGATTGTCATTTCGGGCATGTCGCTCTTTGCGTTGGTCTGCGGCGTGGGGTTCTGGATCGTGTGCATGTGGGCGCTTGTACGGATGGGCAAGGCCGATCCGCAAATGTCGGACGTGTACCGCCGCCACATTCAGTACAAGGACTATTACCCCGCCCGGACGGGGAGCCAAGCGCTCCCCGCTCCGGTGCGCACCTGGAAGGCTTAACCGATGCTCAAGCTACAACAATTTCGCGATAAGGCGATCGGGCTGCCGGATTTGCTGAACTTCGCACTGTCCCCGGAGGATGGGATCGTGCAAGGCAAAGACGGTTGCCTTATGGCCTCGTGGTACTACAGAGGCGAGGACATGGGGAGTTCTACCCACGGTGAACTTGCCTCGATCTCGGCCCGCCTCAATGCCGCCTTGGTCGGCCTGGGAAGCGGCTGGATGAGTCACACCGACTTGATCCGCCGCTACACCACCGGCTACCCCAAGCGCGGCGCATTCCCGGATCGGACGACGCTGGTGATCGACGAAGAACGTCGCCAGCTCTACGAAGCCGAAGGCGTACACCTGGAAGGCGTGTATGCCCTGACGCTGAGTTACATGCCCGATTCCAAGACCGCCGAGAAGATCAAGGACTTTCTCTACGAAGGCGGCCAGAAAGGCCAAGACAAGGCGCAAGAACTGGCGGATCGCGTGATCCAGAAGTTCAAGCGCGGGATTGGCGAGTTCGAGGGCGTGCTGTCGGGCATGTTCCCGGTTCGCCGCATGAAGGGCATCCGCGACACCGACGACTTCGGCCGTGAGTACGTCGAGGATGAACAGCTCCAATTCCTCGAGTTCTGCGTTTCCGGCGATCTGCGCCCGGTTCGCCTGCCTTCGATCCCGATGTACCTGGACGCCATCATCGGCGGCCATACCTTCGCGGGCGGTATCGAGCCGCGTATCGACAACAAGCTGGTGAAGGTCGTTGCAATCGACGGTTTTCCCCAGGACAGCACGCCGGGCATTCTGCATGTGCTCGATGAGCTGAACTGCGAATATCGGTGGTCTACGCGCTTCATCTTCCTTGATCCGTACCAAGCAAAAGCGGTGCTTGACAAGCAGCGCAAGCGCTGGCAGCAAAAGCAGCGCGGCTTGAAGGATCAGGTGATGAATACCGCGAGCGGCGCCGTCGATCTGAACGCGATGGAAATGACGGCGGACGTGCAGGCCGCGATGGGTGAGGCCGAATCGAACTTGGTGCGATTCGGCTACTACACCAGTGTCGTCGTGCTCATCGGCAAGGATGAGGATCGGGTTCGCGAGAACGCCGAAGAAGTGCGTACCGCGATCAAGAACAAGGGTTTCGGCGCCCGGATCGAGGACATTAATTCGGTCGAAGCCTACCTGGGGTCGATTCCTGGTCATGGCTATCCGAACGTGCGCCGGCCGATCATGCACACGCTGAATCTGGCCGACATGCTGCCGATCACGTCGGTGTGGGCCGGCAATGAGTTTCATCCCAGCCCGCTCTATCCGAAGAAAAGCCCGCCGCTGATTCACACCACGACGACAGGCACGACGCCCTTCCGCATGTGCCTGCACGTCGACGACGTGGGCCACGCCCTCATGCTTGGCCCAACTGGTGCCGGCAAGACCACGGCGATCAACACCTTGATCGCCCAGCACTTCCGCTACCCGAACGCCAACACGATCGGCCTGGACTACAAGAACGGCTCCTATGTGCTGTGCAAGGCCGCTGGTGGCGATTACTACGACATTGGCGGCCCTGGTCAGGATGACATGGCTTTCTGCCCGCTGTCCGATCTGGACACGACAGCCGATGTGACATGGGCGAACGAATGGCTCGAGGGCTGCGTCGAGCTGCAAGGCATCACGCCGACGCCCGCGCTGCGCGAGGAAATGCAACGGGCGCTTGAGCGCTTCAAGCGCAGTCCGTCGCGCTCGCTTTCCGAGTTCTGCTCGGAAGTGCAAAGCAACGAGCTGCGGCAGGCGATCGGCCTTTACACCATGAGCGGCCCCTTGGGCGGCCTGCTCGATGGTCAGCAGGACAACATGAAGAAGGGCCGCTTCATGATGTTCGAGATGGAGCACTTGCTTGAGATGGGCGACAAGAACGCGCTGCCCGTCCTCGGCTATCTGTTCCGTCAAATCGAAAAGCGGCTGAATGGTCGCGATCCGACGTTCGTGCCGTGCGATGAGGCATGGCGAGCCGGCAGCCATCCAGTCGGCCGTCGCTGGATCGGTCGTGCGCTCAATACGTGGCGCTCGAAGAACGCCAACATGCTCATCGCAACCCAGCAGCCGATCGAGCTGTTCCGCTACGAAGAACTCCGCGACGTGATCCTGGCCGGCTGCCCGACGCGCATCCTGCTCGCCAACCCGGAAGCCCAGGAATCGCAGAAGCCCATGTACGAAATGATGGGCTGCAACGCGAAGGAGCTGGAAATCGTCGCCAACATGACCAAGAAGCGCGAGTACTACTACAAGTCGCCGCTCGGTCGTCGCCGGTTCTCACTCGGGCTTGGCCCGGTCGCCCTGGCTTTCGTCGGTGCGTCGGGTAAGGAAGCGGTCGCGGAAGCGCGCCGCTACATGGATCAGTACGGCGAAACATGGCCGGCTGAGTGGTTGCGTAATCACGCCTCTCCCGAGTGGGCTGATTACTGGATGCGTGTTCAATAACAGGAGAAAGTGCAATGCAGAAACGCAAAGTAGTTGCGCTGGTGATGGCCCTGGCCACGGCCTTCGGGCCGATGCCAGCGGCCCATGCCTCCGGCGCTGTCGCGGGTGCCACGGAAATCACCCAGCTTCTCAACAACGCCGAATTGGTGACGCAAGTTGCCCAGCAAGCCCAGCAGCTCGCGACGCAGTTGCAGCAGTATCAGACGATGCTGACCAACCTGCAAAACATCCCGAACCAGATTTGGGGGCCGATCCAGCAGGACTTGGTTGCCCTGCAAAACGTGGTGAAGCAGGGGCAAGCGCTGTCGTTTGCGGCCTCGAACGTGGTGCAGCAGTTCGAGAACACTTACGAGGGCTTCAAGCAGGCGCCGAAGTTCGTGACGGCATACAAGAACTGGTCGAAAACCTCGATGGACTCGATCAAGGGGTCGCTGGCGGCGGCCAACTTGCAAGCCAACCAGTTCGCGACGGAAGAAGGCACGCTGTCGGCGCTGCGCTCCATGTCGCAAAGCTCGGTCGGCCAGCTTCAAGCGCTGCAAGTCGGCTCGCAAATCGCGGTCGAACAGGCCGGGCAAATGCAGAAGCTGCGCGGGCTCATCATGGCCCAAATGCAGGCGCAAAGCGCCTACATGGCAGGCAACCAGCAAGAGAAGGACAACCGTAAGGCGGCCGAAGAAGGGTTCTTCGTCAAGACGAACCCAGGCGGCAAGCCCTACAAGACCTTCTAACCAACGGGAGCAACACACGCCATGAATCTCACGAAAGCATTGTTCGCGTCGCTCCTGGCGGTGTTGCTCGCCGCCTGCGGTGACAAGGCCAGCGATCCGGCCCAAAAGGCCGCGATCGCTGCGCCTGACGCCGATCGAGTGACGTTCTACGTCGAGCACGACGCCGAACGCAAAGCCAAGCTGGCGGAATGCACCAGTCGGGGCATTAACCGCATGGCCGATACAGAGGAAGCGGCGGAATGCCGGGCGGCAGGGAAGGCCGCCGATCACGCGCTTCTGAAACCTGCGACGGCCTCCGAGCCGAAGCAATACAAGAAGTTCTAAGGGGCACTCAACGATGACGAATAACAAGAGTTCGCTGGTGCGCCGGGTCTGGTTCTATGCGCTGTGTGCGGTTCTTTTTTTCGCCGCCTCTGGCGCGCGAGCGGATGTTTTCGACACGATCACGCAAAGCTACCAGACTGCGACGACTGGCTGGTTTAGCGCACTGCAAGGCTATGCCCAAACGCTGTTTTGGCTGCTGGCCGCGATCGAGCTGGCTTGGTCGGGTATCACCTGGGCGCTTGAGAAGGACAACATGAGCAGCTTCACGGCTGCGCTGGTGAAGAAGATCATGGGGATCAGCTTCTTCTACGCGCTGCTGCTGAATGCCGGAACGTGGATTCCGGCAATCGTGAACAGTCTCAAAATCGCCGGCCAGAATGCGGCCGGCAGCGGCGGCCTGTCGCCGTCCTCGATTGTGGATCAAGGCATCTTCACGGCCTCCACCATGCTCGAGGGCTTGAAAGACCTGTCGCTGTTCGACAGCCCTATGACGATCGTGGTGGGCGGCCTCTCGGCCCTGGGCATCGTGATCGCCTTCGTGGTGATCGCGGGCCAGCTCATGGTCGCCTTGATCGAGTCGTATATCGCAATCGGTGCCGGCGTGCTGTTCCTCGGCTTCGGCGGCGCCCGCTGGACGACGGACTTCACGCAAAAGTACGTCAGCTACGCCTTCGCCACTGGCGTCAAGCTGTTCATGCTGTACCTGATTCTCGGCCTCGGCATGGCACAAGCGTCGACGTGGGCCGCACTCCTGGCGACGGCCTCGCTCGAAAACATCTTCGCGGTGCTCGGCGGCTCGTTGATCCTGGCCTTCCTGGCCTTCCAGATTCCGGGGATGGCTGCGGCCATGCTCTCGGGTTCGCCAAGTCTCACGGCCGGCGCTGCGGCCTCTACGGCGGCCACGGTGGCGGCCGGTACGGTCGCCGCTGGCGGCGCCGTTATTTCTCCGGCAATGCGCGAAGCTCGTGGCGGTATGCAGGCCATTTCCTCCGGCTATCAAGCCAACCGCGCCGAAGGCGGCAGTGTGCTCGGCTCGGCCGTGGCAAGCCTTGGCTCGGCCGGCGCGCAGATGGCGCGCGAAGCCGGGCGCAACATGGGCGACGCCGTGGGCTTGATGAAGCCCTCGGAGCACACCAGTAGCACGCTCGGCGGCCGTGCGGCCCAGGCGCTGGATCAGCGCGCGGCCACTGCGGCCGAACGAAGCGCTGCGATGGGTGGTTCTGGCGATGGCAAGTCGGGATCGACGCCGCCATCGAGCAATCCGCCTTCTGGTGGCCCTGGCGGTGGCGAAGGCGGCACGCCGGTCGCACCGAGTTCCGGCGCTCCCTCGGGCGGCTCTGGTGGTGGTGCGGCTGCGGCGGCTGAAAGCGACGCGCCCGCGCCTGTGGCTGCGGTTCCTCCACCGGCTATCGCGGATGGTGGCGGCTCCAATGGCTCGCTGTCGGGCGGCAGTGTTGACTACAAGAACCTGGACAAGCCGGCCTATCAGCGCAAGCAAGCTGCTGAATCGGCCGCTGCGGCGGCCCCGGCCGGGGGTTCTGCATCCGCTGCGCCGCCTGCTGCGGCGGGAAAAGGTAGCGCTGCACCTGGTAGTGCACCTGGTGGTGCCTCTGTAGCCTCGGCGCCGGCTTCTGCCGCGCCTGCTGCGGCCTCGGAAGCGGCTGCGGCCACGGCCAGCGCCGCACCGGCTATCGCGGATGTTTCCCCGGCTTCCTCGGCTCCTGCAACGGGTTCGCTGGAACAGGAAATGGCGACGCCGGGCGTGTCCGACAAGCTCGGTCAAGAAATGCTGACGCCGGCCAACGAAACGCCGTCGACGGCAACAGCGCCGGCCAGCTCGAGCGCGCCGGCAAGCAGCTCTAGCGCCCAAGCTCCGGCGCCCGCCCAGGCGAGCAATGTGACGCCTGAGCTGCCGGGCAAGGACTTCAAGACGGCCGGTGTGCAAGACGTTCGCCCGCCTCAACTGCCGCAAGACTCGGCGGGAGGTGGCACGGTGCATATCAAGCTGAACCACTCCGAAGATTGAGGCAAAGAGGCGTTGGAAAGCGCCTCGCCTCGTGCTACTATTCGTCTTAGCCGTGATATACATATATCACCAACCTTAAAGGAAACCAGCCGATGGACAAGAAAGACAAGCAGCAGAAAGCGCCGCAATCCGACGCGGCACTCAACCCCTACATGGAAGCGCGCCGTGAATGGCTCGAGCGCTACGGCGACTACATCGCCCAGGCGAAGAACTGGCGCATGGCCGCCTTCGGCGCGATCCTGGTGGCCCTGGCCGCCGTTGTCGGCCTCGCGGTGAGCGCGTCGCAAAGCAAGATCACGCCCTACGTGGTCGAGGTCGACAAGATTGGCAACGTGGCCGCCGTTGGCCCGGCCGACAAGGCAAGCACGGCCGATCAGCGCGTTATCAAGGCCTACTTGAGCCGCTTCATCACCGACTTCCGTTTCGTCACTTCCGATCTGGTGCAGCAGAAGGCCGCGCTCACGCGCGTGTACTCGATGCTGCCGCAAGGCTCGGCCTCGCTGACGAAGGTCAACGAGTCCTACAAGGCCGCTTCTCCGTTCGAGGCCGCTGCCAGCAAGACCGTGCAAGTCGAAGTGACCTCGGTGCTGCCGATCAGCGAAAAGACGTGGCAAATCGAATGGACTGAAACGACGCGCAACCTGCAAGGCGGCATCTTGGGCACGCCCACGCGCTACCAAGCATCGGTGCAAGTGGCGATCAATCCGCCGTCCGATCTGCGGCAGGTGCTCATCAATCCGTTGGGCATCTTCTTGCCCGATCTGAACTGGACGCAAGTTCTCTAACTTTTTGAGGGGATTCAACCAATGAAAAAGCAGCTTCTCTTTGTCGCCCTGTCGATCGCCGGGGCATCCGCGATCGCCGCACCTTCTACCGGCGCTGTTGCCGCTGGCCCGGCTGCGGTGGCCGCGCAACCCGCCGCCTCCGTTCCGATGTTGCCCACGTCCGCGCCGGCTCCGGCCGCGAAGCCGGCCGCTGCTGACGCGCCGGCCGCTGCGGCTTCCGGCCCTTCTTGCAACTGCACCAAGCCTGTCGCGAAGCCGGCCGTGAAGCGCGTCGTGCGCCCGCGTGCCCCGGTCGATACGGCGCCTGCCGTTCCGAAGGCCGCGAAGGAAGCGGTCGAGAAGTCCGAAGCCTGGGCGAACGATCCCAAGACCATCGTTTCGATGGGCGACGACGGCCGCATCGTGTTCCTCTACGGCCAGTCCACGCCTACGGTGGTTTGCTCCACGCTGCGCGTGTGCTCGATCGAGCTGGAACCGGGCGAAACCGTGCTGGACAAGCCGCACGCGGGCGATCCGGTGCGCTGGGCCATCGAGCCGGCTGTCACTGGCTCCGGCCCGAACAAGACCGTCCTGGTCGTGGTCAAGCCGAAGGATGTGGGCCTCGATACGAACCTCATGATCCCCACGGATCGCCGCGCCTACTTCGTGCGCCTTGTGTCGTCGGACAAGCACTACGTTACCCGCGTGAGCTGGTACTACCCGGAGAACGAGGCGAAGGCCTGGGCCGCCCAGCGCGAGGCGCTGGCGAAGAAAGAGGCGCCTGTCGTTTCCGATCTGCCGCCGCTGTCGGCCGACAAGCTGAACTTCAAGTACACGGTCGAGGCCGACAAGGGCAAGCCCAGCTTCATCCCGGTTCGTGTGTTCGATGACGGCGAAAAGACCTACTTCCAAATGTCCCCGAACATGAAGGTCGACGAAGCGCCGGCCGTGGTGCTCCTGGACAGCGAAGGCAAGGAACAGCTCGTCAATTACCGCCTCAAGAACGGCTACTACGTCATTGATCGTCTTTTCACCAAGGCGGCCTTGATCGCCGGGGTTGGCGGATCGCAAGACCGCGTGCTGGTCACGCGCGACACATGCACGAAGCGCAACTGGTTCAACTCTTGCGTAGCCTCGGAGTGATCGACTATGGCAGACACCAATGAAATCAAGTCGCCCGACGCCCTGGAAGTGAAGGGCAAGGCCAAGACGGGCCTGCGCATCGGCAAGAAGGCGGCCTTCCTGGTGATCTTGCTCATGGCCGTGGCCGGTATGGTGGTGGCAATCAACATCGCCACACGCAAGCCGGCAGGCCTGGACAAGAACGCCGTGGATCAAACGCCGGAGAACAAGAAGCTCGTGGCCGCGACGGCCGTGGGCGCCGAAATGACGCGCGGCGTGCCCGATGGTCAGGCCTCGGCCTGGGCCAAAAACAACATGGCCGGCCAACCGCAACCGGCAGACGGCGGCAACGTGCTCGCGCCGATTCCTGGCAGCGGTGCCGCGCCTCTGGCCGGCCCGGCCGGTCAGCCCGTTCCGCTGGGTGGCCCTGCGGTTCCCGATCTGAGTGGTCAAGGCCCGGCGCCGGGCACTGGTGCCCCGCAAGGCACTGCGCCGCGCATGTCCAACGGTCAGCCGGCTCTGTCGGATGCCGAACTGGCGGCGAAGAAGCTGCGCGAGCAACGCGAGCAAGAGCGTCAGCGCGCGATCAACGCCGGCACGTCGGTCGAGAAATACCAGTCGGGCAACCCGAACCAGCAAGGCCAACAGCAACAACCAGCCGCCGCCGCGCTGGCCGCGCAGTTGAAAGGTCTGCAAGGCCTTGCTCCTGCTGCGGGCGGTATCCCGGCCTTCGGTGGCAACGGTGGCCCGAATGGCGAAGAACCGGATCAGAACCGCCAAGCGCAGAAGCAAGCCTTCCTCGAGCGCGCCGCTGCGGTGCAGGACACGCCTTACCTGCCTTCGGTGCGCAAGGCCGCCATGTCGCCGCTGGAAATCAAGACCGGCACGGTGATCCCGGCCGTCATGATCGACGCCGTGAACTCCGATCTGCCCGGCGAGCTGATTGCCCAGGTGTCGGAGAACGTCTACGACACGGCAACGGGCAGCAAGCTCCTGATTCCGCAAGGCTCGAAGCTGTATGGCAGCTACGACAGCGCAGTAGCCTACGGGCAAGAAGGGCTGCTTGTGGTGTGGAAGCGACTGATTTTCCCGGATGCCTCCACGCTCGAGCTGGGCGGCATGGGCGGATCGGATCAAGGTGGCCGTGCCGGCTTCCGCGATCAGGTCAACAACCACTACGGCCGCATCTTCGGCTATGGCCTCATGACTTCGCTGTTCTCGGCCGCGTTCCAGCTCTCCCAGCCTCAACAGAGCACGACGACGGGCGGCCAGCTATCCAGTCAGCAAACCGTGGCCGCTGCCGTGGGCACGCAAATGAGCCAGTTGGGGATCGAGATCACGCGCAAGAACCTGCGGATTCAACCTACGATCGAAGTTCGCCCCGGTTATCGCTTCGTGGTCAAGGTCAATCGCGACGTTGTGTTTCCTTCGACCTTTAAGTGAGGGGTCTGTAGAATGGAACATTTATACAACAAGCGATACAGAGAAGGCCGAAATGACCATGAACCCGGAAGCGGTGAAGCTCGTCACCGTCCGCCTGTCTGAGCGGGCCGATCGCCTCTTGCGTAAGAAGGTTGAACGAAAAGGGGACGTTTCGAGATTGATAGGTGATGCGATCGCGGCTACGGACTTCGCCGCGATCGAGGTCACACCAAGAAAGAGACAGCCGGGCGGCGGCCGTCAGACGTTCATCACCACATCGGTGAAGTTCGTGCCGGAAGTGCATGAAGCACTGGCGGCTACCGCCAAGCTACGCGGCGTGTCAACAAGCGCGCTGCTGGACGCAATCATCATTGGGTTTTATGGGAGCGGTAAGCCCAAGCCCAGCTAAACAGAGATAAGGAGCAACATGGCTAAGGTTATCGCGGTAACGAATCAAAAAGGCGGCGTCGGCAAAACGACGGTTTCCGCTCACATTTCGTTCGCTCTGCAAGAGGCAGGGCATAGCGTCCTGCACGTCGATCTTGACGGGCAAGGGCATTCGTCGATCTACATCAGTGGTGATAAGGCAATCAACAGCCGGAAGGGCGGTGCTGAACGCATCTTCGATCGCCTGGAAGGCTTGCGCGGTGATGCGACGCCCTGCGGCGTCGATCTGCTGCACGGTCACTTGGACTTGGGCAAGCTGGACGAGGGCGAAAAGACCTCGGCCGACGCCCTGGCTCTGCGGGACTATGTGAAGTCGCTGCCTTACGACTACATCGTGATCGACACGCCGCCTGCTTTGCAGTTGCGGCAGTTCGCCGCGATGATCTGGGCCGACGTGCTCCTGGTGGTGGTCGAGCCGGAAGAAAAGGCACTGCGCGGCTTCATGAAGGTGAAGGAAGTCGTCGAGCTGCTGAAATCGAAAGGCCTGCTGGCCGCCGATTACAAGTGGCGCATCCTGTTCAACAAGGTCGACGGCCGCATCGCTGAACAGCAAAAGGTGGTCGACGGCTTCATGGAGTCCTACAAGGGCATCGTGATCCCGGTGCCGCTGGCCGAACGCAAGGCGCTCATCAACAAGGCCTACTCGGCCCGCGTGCCGGTCTGGAAGTTCAAGGACACGCCCAAAGACTTGGGCGGCATCTGGCGCGGTCTGCCTAGCCTGCTCGGCGTGCTGTAAGGGGAGGGGGCCACATGACAAAAGCTAAAGGCGGCTCCGTCCTGGACATTCTTGGCGAAATGACGGCTCCGGCCGCGACGCCGGCCGCTGCGCCGGCTCCGGTCGTGCCGGCCGCGCCTCTCCTGGCGCGGATCGACGACATTGAACCCGATCCCGAACAGCCACGCCGCGAGTTCGACGAAGCCGATCTGGATGATCTGGCCTCGTCGTTCAAGATGGTCGGCATCCTCGAGCCGTTGGTTCTTCGCGAAACCAACGGCCAAGCGCCGTTCACCAAGCGCTTCGTGATCCTGGCCGGCGAACGCCGTTGGCGCGCAGCGCCGCGCGCTGGTCTGGAAGAAGTGCCCTATGTGCTGCGCAACGACATTGCGGCAGAGGATGTGTTTCTCGCCCAGGTGGTCGAGAACACCAACCGCAAGGACTTGACCGACTTCGAGCTGGCGAAGTCGATCCGCCGCGTGCTCGATAGCAACAAGAAGATCAAGCAGAAGGACATTGCTGCGGCAATGAACAAGAGCAAGGCGACGATCTCCAAGGTGCTCGGCATGTTGGACGACGACGTGATCCAGTTCGTCGAAGAAGGCTTGCTGCGCACGGCGAACGACGTGTCGTTCTTCAAGGCTTTGAGCGATGACGACAAGCTCGCCCTGGTCGAGAAGGTGCGCGCAGAAGGCGGCCGGCCGATCTCGCGCCCGGACTTCGATGATCTCAAGGCTGCAAAGGCATCCGCTGCGCCTGCTGCTGACGCTGCAAGCGGTGAAAGCGGCCATGCCGAAGGCGGCACGTCCGTCGAGGATGGCGCGGGCGCCGGTTCTTCTGTGGATAGCGGCAGCGACGGCGGCCAGCTCGAGGGCGACGGGCAACAGGCCGGCGCTGACGTGGGCGGCGAGGGCGGTTTCCCCGACTTCTCCGGTGCCACTGCCGGCGACGGTGAGGCGGGTGGCTTTGGTGGTGAAGGCGCCGGCCTGGATGGCCTCGGCGGCTTTGGTGGTGAAGCTGGCGGTGACGGCGGTTCTGACGAAGGCGGCACGTCCGTCGCTACTTCCAGCTCGAGCGGCGAGAAAGGCCCGGCCGGGCCGAAGCCGGTGAGCGTCAAGCTCAAGGTCGAGGACGTGGAACGGTTGATTCCGCATTTCGTCGACAAGAGCGAGGACAAGGTAGAGCTGCGCTTCTCGGCCGATCTCGCGATCGCCTTGATCGAGAACTTGGGCGGCACGGTGCCTGACGATGCAGGCGAGTACGGCGAGAAGATCAAGGATTTGCTCGCATGATTTGATGAACTCATGGTGACAGGTCGGCCACCTGGCCAAGCAAGGCCTGTCACCATTCACTTTCGGGAAGGAACACAAGATATGCGGAAACTGGTACTCATCGGCGCGATCATCGCCCTCGCTGGCTGCGCTCAAACAGGCAACGTGCTGCAAAGCGTCAACGAGTCGTTGAAGGCCGCCAACAAGACGTTGGCCGGGGGCAGCACGATCGCCACGCTGGGCGAAGCGAACGGCTATCAGGCTACCAATCTGTCCGTGCCGGCCGATCGCGACGTGTGCGATCAGACGGCCTACATGGACGGCTTCAAGACGGGCTACGTCCAGTCCTGGAACCAGTTGGTCGACGGCCGCGCCAATCTGTTCCGCCTGAACCTGCAAAACCGTCCGAAGGACACGGCCGCCAAAGCGAACTACAACCTCTACCACGGCAAGAAGATCGTGTACGGCGACGCCGGCACGAAAGAAGTGCTCTATGGGGTGAAGTGGGACGCCTCGGGCAAGATCACGAACTTCTGCCAGTCGAACGGCTACACCAAGGGCAAGAATGCCGGCCTGACGGCCGCCTCCAATGACTTCCGCACGCTGCAACAGCAGGAAGTCGCGGGCGGCATCGGCTCATGATGCGCTGAACAGCTCGGCACGGTCGCAGAAACGCCCTACGGGGCGTTTTTTCATGCTCGGACAGGGTTCGCCCTGTCCGTTGTCGTTTGAGGCCCGCCACGGCCCTCCTGTGGCCTCGGCGCGGTATTGGTTTTCCTTTTCCCCGCCCAAGGGGCGGCGGCGGATAACTCCCTGGCGGCCGCTATGCGCCTCGGTGCTTGATTGCCCACGACTGGATGAGTAGGCGCGCTTGCGCGCCCTTCAATCGGCTTTGTGAGCGAAGCGAACCACTTATTGAGGTCTTGGGGTTCATGGTTTTCGATTTGCCCAGGTGGTCGAGGCGAGCGCCCCGGCGCAGCAGCGCCGGGACTCAATCACCTTGTGAGCGAAGCGAACCACTTATTGCGACGGCTACAGCCGGCGCGGGGGTATGCCGGGCGGGGAGCGCCGAAGGCGCGGGCGGAGGGCCGCTTGCGGCCCGCAGGAGCCGGCAGGGGGCTTGCCCCCTAAGAGGCGGCGCCGAGTCCCCCAGGACGCGGCTACGGCGTTAAAACCGTTATAAAACAATGTTAAGAGACGCGCGCGCGTGTTAGCTGTTTGCAAGGCCTTGATCTGCATGGCTTTTTAGGCGTTTTCTATCCGCGATAGCCGGTAGATAGCATCCGCGTTCGCCGGTCGATTTCATCCGCGATAGCCGGTGTTTGCATCCGCGTTCGCCGGTAGCCTGTGGATAACCGTTTCAGGCATCCGCGATAGCCGGTCGAACATCCGCGATAGCCGGTTGTAAGGTTCGCGTGGTCGGCCGGCGCCGGTTTCTTCAAAAAAAATGACGGTGGCTTGCAAAGCCCCGTCATTCCTGGGTTTTTGGTGTTTTACCGGCCTTCGGCGGCATCCGCGATAGCCGGTAAAAACATCCGCGATAGCCGGTTCGGCATCCGCGATCGCCGCCGCGCTCGTTTCTTCAAACATCCGCGTTAGCCGGTGCGGCCAGCGCCTTCGGGCGCTTCGGCTTGCGCCATTGGGCCGTGTTGTCGGGCCGCTCGAGGCTCTGGAACCATTCGATCTTCTGCAAGCGCATCAGCTCCATAGAGAGCTTGCGCGTGTCCCTGGTGTAGAACACCACGTCGTCGGGCGAAGCCTTCGTGTCGAGCGCGACGCGGTACTGTGGCAGCTCGTCGGCCTCGATGGCCTGCCGGATTTCATCGCGCACCTTGAAGCGTTCGCGGCTGGTGCCGATCTTCTCGGCCAGTAGGTCGATGTTCACTTTCCAAAGGGCTTGATCGCCGCAGTGCTTGCGGGCGATCTCGTACAGGCGCCGGTCGATCGAGCGCGTCAGCCGGAAGTAGGCGCGGTCGAGGGTCAACACCTCGAAGTCCATCAGGCCGTTGTAGAGCCATTCGCTGATCGTCACGGTGAAGCTGAACACCCGTTCGACTTCGGTTTCCTCGGGCTTGCCGCTTTTCTTGTCGACGTTGGTGATCGTGCGCTTCTTGCTCGATAGCACCTTGAAGTGGTCGATCATCGAGAAGCCCTCGGTCTGCGTGATCTTGTCCTTGCCGGTGGGAATGTTGGTTTCGATCGTGGTGCCGCGCAGCCGGCGAAGCATGTTGATGATGCGCTCGAACGAGGCGCCTCCGTCGCCTCGCTCGGTGCCCAGCAGGAAGTCGATGCTGTCGATCTGGACGTTGCGCGAAACGGGAAGGCCTTGGTTCTTCGCCTCTACGATCTGCGACGCGATGTAGAGCAACAGGTCTTTGTCGAACACGGTGGCCGCGCCGACAGACGACGGCACGATCCGAACGACTTTGTTGCCGCGCCGGTACTCGCGAATCTCGGTGTCCTTCTGTTTCGCGAGGCTGAACAGCGGGAACTCCATGCTGGCAATGTCGTCCTTGACCGGCCAGTTCGCGATCTCGCACACGAACAGGTCGCCTTGCGCCGGTTCCTCGATGAAATGGCCGGGCTTTTGTCCGCGTGCCGTTTTAGAATTCTTCTTAGCCATGAATCGCCTCCTGGTCAGGTGTCAGTGGTTAGGCTCGGTGAGTGTTCGCGCACTCAACCGGGCCGCTTTGTTTATGGTACTCCGATGCGCTGGCGTGACATATATGCAGCGCGTTGTGTGTGGTGACAAAGCCCGCGCGTGGATCTCGCCGCAGTGTCACCATTTTCGCATATTGGTGACATGGCCAGCTCGCCGGCGGGCCGTTTTTGTCACCATGCGCCCGGCGCCGCGAATTGGTGACAAATCGCGCGCACCTGGTTGTCGATCGCGTCACCATTGCTTGCGCAAGGCGTTGACGGCCTCGCGGATGTGAAGCCGGCCGGTGTATAGCCGTTGTTCGATTCGCTCGAGCTGGGCCTTCAAGGCGTCGTACTCCTTGGCCCGCTCGATGGCCGCATGGGTTTCCTCGATCTTCTTGGCGTCGGCGCCGACGTACTCGCGCTTCCGCTCTCCATCCTGCATCGGGTAGATCAGGTACAGATATTTGCCTTGGCGCATGTGCGTCTTGGCGTAGATCAGGCCGGCGCGCTTGAGCGCGGCCATGCTGTCGGCTGTCGCCTTGCGCGCATCCTCAAGGCCAGCGATCAGCTCGGGCAACGACTCGGCCAGCTTCGCGCATTCGTTCGCGATGGTCATGGCGTGGCCTCCTTGTTAGTTCTGCGGCTTCTTGGCCTGGGCGCGCTTCGAGGCGGGCTTGCCCTCGGCGGGCTGGGCCTGCTCCGGCTTGGCCTTGCCGATCGAGGCGATCAGCTCGCTGTGTTGCTTCATCACGGTCTGCGCCGTGGCCTCGGCGCGGTCGGCCCTCGAGCGGGCTTCGTCGCGCTCGATGGTCACACGCTCGAAGCGCTCCTGGGCGGCCTCTAGCTGGCCTTGCAGGCCCGCGACTTGGCCCTTGACGGCCTCGGCCGTGGCCTCTGCCTTCGTCAGCTTGCCGGCCAGCGCCTCGCGCTCCTGCTGGCATTTGGTCAGCGTGGTTTGCACCTCGGACAGTTGCGCGGTCACGGCCTCGGCCGTGGCCTCTGCCTTGGCGAGCTTGCCGGTCAGCGCCTCGCGCTCCTGCTGGCACTTGGTCAATGCCGCCTGCTGCTCGGCCAGTTGGGTCGCCATGCGGGCCAGCTCGGCCGCGTGCTCGGTCTGCTGCTGGGCCTGCTCGGTCTTGATGCTGTCAATGTGGCTCTGACGCTCTGCGGCCGTGGCCTCGGCGCGCTCGGCTCGCGCGGTGGCTTCCGCTGCGCTGCGCTCGGTCTGCTCCAGCTTGGTCGTCAAGCCCTGCACGGTGGCGGTCGCCGCCTCGAGGTCGGCCGAAAGCTGGTCAGCGAACTCGGCGGCCTGCTGCTGCTCGGCCTCGAACTCTTGACGTGCCGCCTCGAGGGCTTCGCGCTCGGCCGCAAGCCGGCCATTCACAACGTCTTGCGCCGCGTCCCACACGATCACGGCGAATTCCTGGGATGCGGTGACGACGCGCTCCGGCGCCGGTTCCCGGCGCGGTGCCTGTGCAGCCTCGCGCTGCGCCCGGCGCTCGTTCATCGCCTCCGAAATGGTGGTGAAGCTGCCGCCGCCCAGCTTGCGCCGGATGTTCGCCTGGGTAGGCCGCTCGCCGGCCGCCTCGAGTTCGTCGGCCGCCGCCCAAATCGCTTCTTTCGTGTAGATCGCCATGTTTTCCTGCTCCTGGTTTGAATCCGCCCGGCCGCCGTTGGCGCCGGAAAAGGGGGGTAGGGCGCCACGATGGGCGCCGCCTGTCAATGGTTAATCGGCCAGCAGCTCGATCCGCTCGAGCACCCAGCTCGACAGGCTGGGCCGATCGGGGAAGCTGGTGCGTGCCAGCTCGCGCACTGCGCGGCTGAAAACCTCGTCCTCGTCGGGCGCGTACACGTCTACATGGCCGTCGTAGGTAGCCCACATGCCCGGCGCGCTGCGAAGGTGGCAGCGGTACTTCTTGAAGGTCTGTTCGAGGCTCATTGCTCAATACCCCTGCTTCGCGAGTTCTGCGGTGATGGTCTTGGCGACGATGGCGTGCTGCTCATCGGTCAAGGTCTTTTGAATGGCGATCAGCGCTTGCGCGCTCGCCATTGCGCGAGCGACTTCCGACTTCATCGCCTCGAGGGCGCGCACCTCGTTCGACAGCGCGAGGCGCATGAACAGGTTGCCGATCTCGCCCCACGTCGGGGTCATGTCGATGGTCTTGCCGGTGTCAGCGGTGGCGGTTTGGGTCATGTTGAAGCTCCTTTCGGTGATGGTGTCAGGCCTTGTCCTGGTGGTGGGCGCCCTGTCACCATCGCGCCCTGTTGTATGTTGTATTTGTATTCTACTACAACATACAACAAACGCAAGCCCTTTTTGTATATTTGTAGCGTCGATACAGAATCATACAGCAAGGCATGGTGACAAGCACGCGCAGGCCTGCCGCGCCTCTGTCACCAGTTGCGAAAATGCGACGTTTTCGAGGTCGACGGGGGCAAAACGGCCTCGGGAAACCGATCGTTTTCAGGTGGTCGAAACGGGCCGCTTAAAGGTCGCTTTTTTGATGCCGAAACGGTGCCGAAAAAGTACAATTAGGCGTTTTCGTGAAACGCTCGGGTTTTGGGCCTGCTGTGGCCTGTTCCTGGTCGAAAGGGGAGGGGAATGAAGCAAGCAGAGGATGCGCGGACGCTCGAACTTCCGATACCGGCAGTGCCTCGGTACTTCGGCTACCTGCGGGTGTCGAGCGACGATCAAACGACGGAGAACCAACGGCTCGGCCTGCTGGACTACGCCAACAGCCGGCGCCTCGTGCCGATCGAGCTGGTCGAGGACACGGCCAGCCGGGCGAAGTCCTGGCGCGATCGCGGGCTGGGCGCCCTGCTCGAACAGGCCTCGGCCGGCGATGTGATCCTGTCGCCCGAAATCTCACGCCTGGGCGGCTCTGCGCTTCAAGTCCTGGAATTCATGGCCGAAGCCGTGAAGAAGGGCGTCACGGTGCATATAACGAAACAAGGCATCGTGCTCGATGGCTCGTTGCAGGCCGAAATCATGGCGACGGTGCTGGGCCTTGTTGCGCAGATTGAACGGGCCTTCATCAAGGCGCGCACCAAGGAAGCCTTGCAGGTCGCCAAGCTCAACGGCAAGAAGCTCGGCCGGCCGGCCGGGCACGCCGAAACGCTCAAGCTCGATCCACGCGCCGATGAGATAGCCGGTTATCTGGCCCTGGGCCTGTCGCAAGCAAAGATCGCCGCTCGCGTCGGGTGCTCGAAGGCCACGCTGTCGCGGTTCATCGAACGGCGAGGACTCAAGGGCAAGGGGTGAGGTTTTCTTTCTTCGCGCGCCGTGCGCGCGCAGCGGATACAGGGGGTTGCATGGACAAGTGGCAGGCCGAATTCGCAGACGCGCAAGAGCGCCTGCCGTGCTGGTTGTCGCGGCTGGCCCGGCCGCGCATCTTCTTCTTGCCGCGCTGGTGGCCGGCGCCGGTCGGCGCCTGGGCCTACCTTCACATGGTGTTCATCGGCCCCGGCCTACGCGATGCGCCCGACGACGTGCGCCGCTACATCGTCGGCCACGAGTACGGCCACATTCAGGCCAATCACACGCTCCTGCACTTCTTCTACTGGCTCGGCGCCCTGGGCTTCGCCCTGGCGGCGATCTGGCACATGCCCGCGCTCGGCGCGTGGTCGTGCCTTGTCCTGGCCGTGGTGTCGCTCCTGGTCGTGCTGCCGCCCTTGGCGCGCGGGCGCGAGTATCAGGCCGACGCCGTGGCGGCGTTGTTGTATGGCAGGGAAACCGCGCTGAATGGCGCGCTGTGGATGGCCGACAAGACGGGCACGATCGGCAACGAGTTCCGGCGCAGTCGGTTGCGCCGGCTAGGCTGGCGAGAGTAGGTTTCTCGCGAGAAACGGCGAACTGGTGACAGGCGTTGCACCTGGCCAGCTCGCGTTTGTCACCATCAGCGCTTGCTGTGGTGGTAGTACAGGTAGGCCAGTCCGATCGGCGCGATGAACACGGCGAACATGAAGCACACCGACATGGTGATGAGCTTCACGAACAGCATGAGAAAGGCGTTCGCGTAGAACACGTTGTTCCCCATGATGAAGCCGACGACGCTTTCGTAAACGAACCGCGAATAGGGGTACAACAGCGCGTTGATCGCCATCAGCAGCGCGGCCCCGATCGGCACGCCGTGGGTGCTTTTCGATGCCATGAACATGAAGAAGGCCACGAACAGCAGGCCGAAGAAAAATTGCCGGAAGTAGTACGGTTTCGACAGGCCGCCGAAGGTCTTAGCGATGACTGGATGCACGGTGCCCGCTCCTTATCGCTGTGAGGCCGGTTGATCGAACACCGATTCAGCCGGCGACGACAGTGCGAAGCGGTAGCCGAAATCGTCGTCGCTGCTCTCGCCCTGGGTGTCGCCGCTCTCGATGCGCGCGACGACTTCCTTGAGCTGGGCCAGCATTGCGGCCCGATCAGAATGTCGCGTGCCTTGCAGCTCGATCGTGATGAGTTGCAAGGGATAGGCGTGGTCTTTCCATGCTTGTGATGCCAAGGTGTTTCTCCTTCTTGGTTAGCGTCCGATAGCCTGTTGCTGGCCTCGTGACTGGTCGCGATCAACGATGCGGGCCTTGCCCGCGTCGTACTGGATTTTGGTGAAGGCGCCGATCTGCGGCGCCTCTGCGAAGGCCGCCCGATCGTGCCGGGCGATGTTGTTCTTGCCCAGCTCCTGGTAGACGTGCTTCCCGTCGACGTGCAACACGGTGCCGGCGAAAAGCTCCTTCGCCTCGCGCGCGACGGGCTTGGCCTCATGCAAGGGATAGACGCCCTTGCGCAGACTGCCGGCGTCGTCGACTCTGGTGGCGATCCACTGGCGCCCGTAGTTACGCTCGAGGCGCTTGCTGCCGTTGGACACGATCAGGCGTTCGTCGTACTGACCGGCCAGCTTGGCCGAATAGGCCTCGGGCGATTGCCCGAAGGTCTGTTCTATCTCCCGGCGCCCGGCCTGGGCGATCTGCGCGACGGTCGGCTCGCGCCCCGGCTCGCCCAGCTTGCCGGCCAGCGCGTGCGGCGGCACGCCGCTTTGCAGTGCTGTCTTGAGTACGCCGCGCTCGAGGGCGAGGCGACGCCCGCCCTGTTCTTCCTTGTCGTATGCCATGCCCTTATCTCGCAAGACTCAAGCGCTGGCCTTGAGCATGGCCTTTGTCGACGACTTGGGCCTTGCCGGCGTCGTACTGAATCTTGGTGAACTGGCCGCGCTCGGGAACCTTGTCGAAGGCCGCCCGATCGTGGCGAACGATGTTGTTCTTGCCCAGCTCCTGGTAGACGTGCTTGGCGTCGGTGTCGATGATCTTGCCGGCGAACTGCTGGCCCTTGTCCTCGGCCGGCTTCGACTGGCTGAGATAAGGCGACGGCACGCCCTGGGCCTCGTAGAGCTTGTCGATTGCCTTCTCCACGGCCGGGGCACGGCTGCGCTCGGCAACCTCCTTCATGATCTCGTCGCGCGTCCTCGGGCCGACGCTCTGCTGGAAGTCCTTGAAGGCCTGCGACAAGCCGTTCTGCTCGCCGGGGTTGAAAACCATCTTGGTCACGTTGTCCTGCAAGAACTTGCCGTCGTCGGGAGACAGCTTGCCGGTTTTGATGCCGTGGTCGATCACGCTGTTCACGAACAGCATGTGATTGACCAGCTTCTCCTTCATGACGGGCAGTTTCTCGCCCTGGGCAAGCCCGACGTGGTTGCCTCGGCGCTCGTCGTCGATCGTCAGGCGGCCACGGTTGCCGAACTGCTCGAGCACTATGTCGGCGTTGAGCTTGCGGCCCTGGTTCACCAGTTGGCGCATGTCCTCGGACATGCCCAGGCCTTTCGGCATGTCGACGTTGGCCGTGCGGCCGGCGAGGATCGCGACGGTGCTTTCCGGGCTTTGCCCGAAGGCTCGCTGCATGTCCTCTCGCCCTTTCTGGATCATTTGCAGCGTGGTCGGCTCTCGCCCAGGATCGCCCAGCTTGCCGGCCAGCGCGTGCGGCGGCACTGCGTTTTCCAATGCGGTCTTGAGAACGGCGCGCTCGAGGGCCAGCCGGCCGGCGCCCAGCGCCTTCCGGCCCTCCGGGATGCTCGTATTGGAAAGCGCGCTGTAGAAGCGGTCGTACTCCTGGCCGAAGTTCGCGGTGATGCGATCCTCGGCGGCTTGGCGTTCTTGTTGTACTGCCATGTTTTCACCCTTCCTTGTGGGGTCGCTGGCTTAGTGCAGCGGCTCGGGGTTGTTCAAGTGCTCGATCTGGCCGACGCTGATGCCCAGCAAGGCCAAGAACGAGAAGGTCTTGCCGCATTCGCTGCACTTGCAGGTGTGGTGCGACATGCCCATGCGCGGGGGCATGGTCACGACGCCGTGACACTCCGGGCAGGTGGGCAGCTCGAGGGCTTGGGGTTGTGCGTCGCTCATCAGGCGGTCGCCCCGGCGATCGTGTGATCCATGTAGTCGCGCGACTCGCGCACCTTGGCCGTCGCCTCGCGGCCGGCCTGGATGGCTTTGCCGGCGTCGAACTCGTGGTGGTCGAAGGCCCACTTGAGGGCGCGGTAGTAGGTGAGGCTGTCCAGCCGCTCGCCCAGCAAGGCTTCCATCAGCTCGTTGAAGGCGCCCGCTGCTTCCGGCCCCTTGTCGGCAAGGGCGAAGCTCCACGACAGGGGATCGCCGGCCGGCGCCGGGTTCAGGGCGGTGTAGGTGGGGAACGGGGTGTCGTCGTCCAGCAGGTCGACGTAGGCGTTGCCGGCGCCGACGACGATGGCGAGCTTGCGAAAGCCGCGCATCGTGTCGTTGATTTCGATGATGGTTTCCGGCTCGAAGGTGGTGGTGTTCATGTCAGCTTGTTGCATGGTGTTGCTCCTTTCCGCGCGCCCTCTCGGGCAAAAAATAAGGCCTCCTGGTGGGCGGCCCTGGTGATGGTTATGCCAGCTCGGCCGCCTTGAAAGCGGCCTCTTTGTTGGTGGTGAAGGTACTGGCCTCGTTCTCGTCGACTTCGCGCAGCTCGAGGCCGATCACGTCAGCGCCCTCGGTCAGCAGGGACAAGATGAACCACGCGCCGCGCTTGGTCTTGCCCAGGATCGCAAGCTGTAGCTGTCGATCCTTGTTGTCGACGTGCTGCGGGTCGGCCATGTGTACCAGTTCGGCTTCGCTGCCCTTCCAGCGTTTACCGTCTTGCAACAGGTCGAAGCCGTGGAATGCGGCCCGGACATTGCGCGCCCAGGCAGCGCGTAGGCGCCGGTCGTTCTTCTCGATGAGGGTCAAGATCGCCGGGATGGCGAGCAAGGGGGCCAGCACGGCGCCGGCCTTGCCGCCGTCGTAGGCGAAAGCCACAACGGCGATCAGGATGGACGCGGCGGCCGATCCGATCGCGGTCTGTGTCAGTTGTTCATCGGTGAGTCGTTGCAAGAACATGAATTTCCCCCTGGTTCAACGGACGCGCTTCAAGCGCGCGCCCAGCAAGAAAAGGATCAAGGCGGCCACGGCCAGCTTGGCGCTATGCCAGTTGCCGGTCAGCAGGAAGGCGCCGTAGAGCGTGCCGGAGAACACGAACAGCAAGGCCGACGTGGTGGCGAAGAAGTCGATCAAGCTGCGCTTGGGGCAAGGCGGCATTCCGCGCATCAGCAGGAGGCCAAACAGGGCCAAGCCGCCCGTCACCATCAGGAACGGCCGCCACGAGTGCGTCGCCAGCCATTCGCCGGCCGCAGTCCTGGCCGGTTCTGCCAGTTCCCACAACCCGCGCAAGCCGTGAACGATGGCCGCCCCTCGGCCGCTCGCTTCCTGCGCGCCTTCACGCAAGAACCAGTCGATCGCCAGCACTGCCAAAGCAGCGGCAAGGGCATAAACCAAAATCCCGAAACCGGGCTTTTTGGGTGGTGCTTTTACGGTGGTTCCATTCAACATGATGGCCTCCTATTACGCGCTATAAGTATATCACGCGACGCCTTGAAAATCTAGGCTAAACCGTTGATTTTCCTAATAAAAAAGCGTTTTTATTCAATGGGTTATGCAACTTCAACGGCATTAAGTGGCTTGAAATGCCGGGCCATAATCTCCGGTTCGTCCTGCACCAATTCAGCGGCCTTTTCTTCTGCAATTGGGGTGATGCCGTATTCGATTACCTTGTCGCCGTGGGTGAGCACATGCAGGAGAAACCACGCGCCTTTCTCCGTCTTGCAAAGCAAGGGGTAGCGGAAGGTCATTCGGTGGTATGGCCTGGGCACGCCCTCCATGTCGCTCGGCTCGAGCTGGGCGACGATGGTGCTTTGTGCGCCGATCCAGCGCTTGCCGTCCGCGATCTGGTCGAGCTGCTTGAAAGTGCCGATCACGGCACGGTGCCGGCGATCGCGGAACTTGCGCCAATCGTTTTCGAGGATCAGGCCGTAAAACAGGCCGAAAACAAGCAGCGCGGGAAACAGCAGCAGCGGGTTCGAGGTATGCGAGGCATAGGCCACGATGCCGCCCGACACGGCCAGCGTGCCCAGCAGGGCCGGCCGCATGGCGTGATCGGGGATTCGGTTCAAGAAAAGCATTGTTGTATTCCCTCTGTAGTGAAAGATATGTTCATCATGCCGGATAGAAGCGGCTGACGGTATTGCCGCCGCGATCCTCGAACACCACGATCCCGCCGCGCACCTGGAACACGCGAGGTTCCGGCGCGCGCTTCGGCGGGACTTCACGCACGACGACGACGGGCGCGGGCTGGGCTGGCTTGTTGCCCAGCACGAACAGGCCCAGCAGGCCGGCCGCGACGTTCGCGGCCAGTGCAGGCGGGGCGATGACGGCAGCAAGGAAGCAAGCGATGCTGAAAAGCAGGGTCGAGGCTTTCAAGGGTGTTCTCCTGGTCAGTTGCCCAGCGGTGCGGGCATGGTGTCGGCGGCCGGCTTGGCAATGCCGGGCAGTGGGGCCGGACGGCCGATAGCGTGGCCCTGGGCCAGATTGACACCCAGCCAAAACGCGAAGTCGCGGATGGCCGGGCTATCGACGCATTCAGCAATGACGGTGGCACTCACGCTGCGCGCGGCGGCCAGCAGCTCAACGGCCGGCGCGATCTCGCGCGTGCTGTAGCAGTGGTGAAGGAACTCGCCGTCGAGCTTGATGGCCTGCGGCTTGATCTGCGCAATGAACGCCGGATCGCCGTACAGGTGGCCCGGCCGGCAGTCGTCCAGCGCGATCGAGCAACCCAGCTCGCGGCAGTGGCCGATGAAGCGCATCAGCGCCGGCATGTCCTGGATCGGGCTGGTTTCGGTCAGCTCCACGATCACGCGGCGCGTGTGCGGGGTGAGCATCTTCAAGGCCTCGAGGTAGGCGGTGCCGCCTTCCTCAACCGTGGCGATCGACACGTTCACGGCCAGCCGCAAGGCCGGCCGGGCGGTGCCGACGATCTCCGCGATGCGCTTGAGCATGGCGCGATCAGCGTGCTTGATGAAGCCGGTTTTCTCCCAGCGGAGAACGAACGGCGCCGGGCTGGCGTCGTGGCCGTGAAACCGCATCAGGGCTTCATAGGCGTAGACCGCACCCGTCGCGTCGACGATGGGCTGGAAAAGCGGCTCAAAGAGTCCTTGCATCGTTGTCCCCTTAGAAGCCTGCGGCCATGCCGTGAAGGCGCTGGTAGTTCTTGCGGTAGCGCTCGGCGCGGCGGCGCATCTTGGCCGCGTCGCGCGAGCTGCGAAGGTCGCGCGCGCCCTTGGCTTCGGCGTGATTCATCAGAATCGCCATGCGGTTCAGGCTGTTGGCCGCCATTGCCTTGATCTCTTGCTTGGTGATCTTCACGGTCGTTCTCCTGGTCGTTGAGGTCGGGTTAGAAGATGCCGGTGTGAACGAACCGGACGGGCACGAAAGCGGCGCGAAGGCCTCGGCGCACGAGCACGCTGGGCACGCCGTCGATCACCTTCTTGTAGAAGGCCGGGAGGCGCCGCCAATCGGCCGGGCGGATGTTGATGGGCTGCTCGAGTTCGATGCTGTTTTGCTGGGGCATGGTCTAGCTCCTGGTCGTCGTCACTGGATCGGTGACAAGGGCGCGCTGCGCCCTTGTCGGCGTGGGTCAGTAGTCGGAAGGCAGCAGTACGGTCGTCACGCTGCGGTCGTGCTCGGTAATCACCCAAACCTTCGGGGCGTCCTCGCCCTGGTCGTCGGTCAGGTAGTACGAACTGAAAACGCGATAGCCCTTTTCAGCACTGGCGGCGTTCTCGAGCGCATCGCTCTCGGTCTGGTGCGACCAGTCGCCGGCCAAGTGGCGGCCGATGAAGTCGAAGGGGGTCTTGCCGTGCTGCTCGAGCACGTCGATCGCGGCCGGCGTGGCGACGATGCGGCCCAGCTTGAACAGGGCCGGGGCGTAGACGATCTCGCCGCCCTCGGCCTTGCTGCGGAAGGCTTGGCAAAGCGAATAGCCCGACGAAGCGGGCAGGGCGGTCGGTGCGCCCAGGGCCACGAAGTCGGACAGGTTGACGGTGACAGGCTCGAAGCTGTTGCCGTCACGGCGGAAAACGCGGGTCAGACGGGCTTGCTGTGCTTGAACGGTTTGCATGGTGCTTCCTCCGGTTGGCGCCCTTGTGGTGATATATGTATATCACTAAAGGGCAAAAAAAAGGGGTTAAAGGCTTTCGGGCTTGAAGTCGGACGGTAGGGCTACACGGTAGGCCTCGAAGTCCTCTTTGGTTGCCGGGCGAATGGTGGCGCCGAACGTGGACACCGGGCCGTTTTTCCAGTCGTGGCCGCCCTTCAAAACGCTACCCTGCAAGACGCCCATGTAGGGCGAACCTTCTTGCAAGTAGCCCAGGGTGTGTTCGTCCTTGACGACGTAGCGGATTGCGGTGTTCGGCATCTTGATCCTCCGGGGTTGGTTGCCTGTTTCAGTGATATAAATATATCACTATCTAGCCGACAATACAAGCGAAAATACAGGTGCTACAGAACTTTTTTTCACGCGCTGCGCGCGGGCGGATGATTGGCTCATGGTCAGAAGCGCTTATAGGTCTTGCCGGTGTTCGCGGCGACAGTCAGAAAGGCGTCTTGCGCCGCTTTGCCGGCCGCGCGGCACTCGGCCGCCTCGGTCGTGTCTTGCAACGTGTTCACGGCCTTGTCGTGGCACTCGGCCAGCTTGGCCTTGCGCTCGTCCTGGTTGGCCTTGTAGTAGGCGACGGTTTTGGCCTCCGGCATCGTCACGGTGACGGCGGGCTTGTTGCCCTCTTGGGCACACGCGGCCAGCAGGCCGGCCAGCACAAGAGCAAGGGGGAGTCGGGTGTTCATGGCGTTTCTCCTGGTCAGGTCAGAGGAAAATCTTGCGGCCGTTGTGGTCGCGGAATTCGATGCTGTTGAGGTCGACGGTGTGCCACGCCTCGAAGTCGTCGGTGATCTCGAGCTGGCCGGCGCGCACGCGAGCGCCAAAGGCGCGCGAGCAAACGGCGCTCGGATAGAAGCCTGCCAACGTGCGGGCGTGGTGGTCGTTCAAGCGGCGCGCTGCGCGGGTCGGTGTGGTCTGCGTGGTCATGTCGTTCCTCCTGGTCATGCGTAGGTTTTGCGGGCTTCGGCCTTGGCCTCGGCCAGCGTGTCGAATCGGTCAATGCGGCCAGTCCAGTGCATCAGTGCCCAATGCGGCGCCTCGCCCTGGTTGCCGGCATTGGCAAGCGCCCCTTTGTCGAAGTAGCGGATCAAGGCCACAAACATCGGCCCGCCCAGGCGCGTCGCTGTGACGCGGTAGGCCGCCTTGCCGCTCTCGATGCCGTCTTTCTTGATCTGGATTGCCACGGTCTTTTTCCTCTCTTTGGTGATATATGTATATCACTATTGGGCGAATGATACAACAGAATTACAGGTGCTACAGGTCACGGTTAGCCGATCAGCTCGGGGATCATGTCGGCCATCTGCACCGGGTAGAAGCCGTTGCGCTGCTGCCGGCCTCGCGTGGTGCTCGCAAGGTGCGCGTTCACCTTCCCGTCAATGCGGACGCCCAGGCCCAGGACTCGCCATGTGTCGCCTTCCCATTCGATGATCTGCCCGACTTCCACCGGGCGCGGTTCCGTGGTTTTCATGCTCTTGGTTCCTGTGAAAAGCGATCCTCTCGCTCGGCTTCCCTCGCTCCCGCCCTGGGGCGGGCGGGGGGTGGGGATGGCCCTTTCCCTCACGGGGAAGGGTTGGGATGGGGTGGGGTCTTTGCAGCGTTAAACACGGCTCGCCGGCCGCGTCGTTAAAGCATCCCCCCACAAGTCCCCCTCGCAAATCGACGGGGGTTGTGGGGGGAGGCCGACGCGGCTGGTGAGGCGTGTAGCTGCGGGGTTCGCGGTGCCGGCATCGGCGGCCGGCATGACAGGCAAGCGAAGCGGCTGGCGTGACGGTTGCAGCGGCCGTGCCCTGCGGCACTGCGGCGGGCGTGACAGGAACAGCCGGGGCCGTGACAGTGCGCAGCGCTGGCGCGGGCTTGGCCCTGGCGCGGCCGTTGCTGCCGCCCTCGATCAGCACGGCGCCGGTCATGCCGGCGCGACTTCGCCCCGACGGTGGTGATTGGTGTCAGGCCTCGCGCCTGGCCAGCTCCTTCTTGTCACCATCGGGGCGCGGCCGGGTTGCCCGGCCTCGCGCGCGTAAGGCCTGAATGCCGCGACGCGCGCCCGCGTGAAAAGCCGCCCTTTCGGGCGGTTCCGGCTTGCCGTATCAGGCGAACAGGTCGAGCTGTTCGCTGGCCTTCACGCGCTGCGCGACGATCTCGGCGCGCTGTCGCTCAATGGGAGCCGGCGCCGGCATTTCCGGGGCCGTTTCGGCCGCCTTGGCGCTGGTCGAGGCCTCGGCCAGCGCGAGGGCTTCGCGCGCGGCCTGCTCGCGATCTCGGCGGCGCAAGCGGGCATCCCACAAGCCGACGACGTGGGCCGGCGTCACCCAATGGCCCCATGCCTTTTCGGGCCAAAGTGCATTGCCGTGGATCACGATGGCCGGAATGTGCAGCAAGGAAAACTGGATGTAGGCCATGTGGCACGCGGTCGGGTCAATGTCGGTCGCGGTGACGTGCATGGTCTGCTGGTAGTTGATGCCTTGATCGAGCATCGCGGCGGCCGACGCGATCACCATGCAGCCGGCGCCGGCTGCTGGTTCGTTCAACGTGAAGAAGCCTTCGCGCTCGATCACGGCGGCCATGTCGCCCATAGTGATCTTCGCCATCAGCAAGGCCAGCTCGTAAGGGGTGAAGAACTGGCCTTTCCAGTGGTCGCCCAGCTCCATGCTCATGAAGATTTGGCCCAGCGCGTCCTTGTGGCCGCCTTCGAGGCTGTCGACAAGGTGCGCGAGCATCCGGGGGAAGCGCTCAACCTCGGCGCGCTCGTAGCGGCCGACGATCTCCATGTAGCGGGCCTCGCGGGCCGCGTACTGGTGGCGGTCTACCGTGTTGCTGATACTGAGGGCCGCCATTTCGCAGAAGTCGCGGAAAACCTCGTGCCGGCGATAGCGGCGCGCGTTTTCTCCGATCAGCTTCACGAACTCTTTTTGATGCGGGTCGAGGCCCGTAAACTCTGCTTTAGCCATGTTTCACGCTCCAATCGTGAGGGGTGGTTAGAAGCCCTCGGCCTGCTCCAACAGGCCGGGGGCTTCGCGTTTGTGGTCAGTGCTGCTTGTAGTAGGCGTAGATGGGCCAGCCATAGCGGGCGGCCAGCTCGTCGCCATAGGCGGCGGCCTCGGCCACGTCGGAGAAGTCGCCCACGCACGCAACGCCGCCCGCGACGTTGTGCAGGTACACGCTGAAAAACTGCGGGTCGTCGTTGTCGACTTCGCAGAAGCTGCCCTGCGGGTCGGTCTGGTCGATGTACTCGCGCACGCCCTGAATCTCGATGGCGTCGAACTGGTGGGGATTGCCGGCGATGATTTCGTCGGCGTAGCGGTCGCAAATTTGGGTCATGGTGAATTCCTCCGGGAGTGGTGGGTTAGGGCCGCCCTGCCGGGCGGCCGTGGGTCTTAGCGCTGCTTCTCGGCGCAATACAGCAGGTAAGAGGCGTCGAGCGAGGCGTACAGGTCGAGGCCGTGCGCTTCGCAGAAGTGGCGAAGGTCGGTCACAAAGTCGGTCACGGTGTCGATGCACACCGGGCCGGCTTCGCCAAGGTGCTCGGCTTTGTAGGTGGAAAGCGTGGCCGCAATGCGGGCCGCCCTGACTTCGTTGGTCGGCTCGGCCTCGTCGTCCAGCTCGGCTTGCGGCGGAACATCGAAGGCGGCGAACTTGCCTTCGTCGTTGGAAACCTCGAAGGCGTAGGCCAGCAGCTCGTGAACCTCGGCGGCGGCCGTGGCTTTGGTGTCGGCGGCGACAGTGATTCGGGCGGTGATGATGTGTTCTTGCGTCATGGTTAGACCTCCGGTTATGGGTTGTTGAGAGCGATCCTCTCGCTCGGCTTCCCTCGCTCCCGCCCTGGGGCGGGCGGGGGGTGGGGATGGCCCTTTCCCTCACGGGGAAGGGTTGGGATGGGGTGGGGTCTTTGCAGCGTTAAACACGGCTCGCCGGCCGCGTCGTTAAAGCATCCCCCCACAAGTCCCCCTCGCAAATCGACGGGGGTTGTGGGGGGAGGCCGACGCGGCTGGTGAGGCGTGTAGCTGCGGGGTTCGCGGTGCCGGCATCGGCGGCCGGCATGACAGG
>NZ_CP080763.1:0-28165 GCF_019602835.1 Diaphorobacter sp. MNS-0
GCTGAAGGCGCTGGGCATCCCCGTGCTGGACGCCAACGACGTGCGCTCGCTGTCGGTGTACATCGATGGCGCCGACGAGATCGACGGCAACGGCTACATGGTCAAGGGCGGAGGGGCGGCCCTCACGCGCGAGAAGATCGTCGCCGCGCTGGCACGGCGCTTTGTGTGCATAGCGGACGAGTCCAAGCTGGTGAACGTGCTGGGCGCGTTCCCGCTGCCGGTGGAGGTCATTCCCATGGCCGCAGCGCACATCGCGCGGCGCTTTGAGTCGCTGGGGGGGCAGGCGACGCTGCGTCTCAAGGATGGCCAACCGCTCGTGACCGACAACGGCCAACACATACTGGATGTGCGCGGCCTCACCATCAGCGATCCGCTGGCGTTCGAGACCGAGGTGAATCAATGGCCGGGGGTGGTGACGGTGGGCGTGTTTGCGCTGCAGAAGGCCAACGTCTGCCTGCTGGGCACGGCACAGGGCGTGCGTACGCTGTCCCTGTAAGACGGTGGACGGCAGTGGCGCGGCAATGCCGCGCCGAGCATCCCCTCGCTTTTAGAAAATGATGCCGGCCGGATTGGAGGGAGACGGCCCCGTGGGCGCTGCCGGTGGCGCTGAGGGGCGTCGTGCGGGAGCAGCGGACGCCTTGTCCGCAGCCGGTGCTGCAGGCTGCGCAGGCACCGCAACGAGCGGGGCTGCCGCAGGGCGGCGGTAGTTCGGCGGCAATTGCGACTGCTTGGGGTAGCCGGCGGCGTCCAGGTACTGCGTCCACTCGGTGTCGGAAAAGCCCCGCAGCTGCTGTGCGCCAATGGTGCCGAAGGGCAGGCTGGATTCACCGCTCATGCGCTTGAGCGCGTCGATGTCCTCGTTGGTGCTGACGGTGCGCTCGGTGAAAGGAATGCCACGGTTGATCAGCAGATTGCGCGCGCTGTTGCAGGGCACGCAGTCGCTGCTGGTGTACAGCGTCACGGGAAAGCGCGTGGCCACCTGGCGTAGAGCGTAGGGCAGGGCCTCGGCGCCGCCGCCGCCGCTGCGTGGTCCGGCGCCGACCGCTGTGCCCTCGGCGTTTGCGGCAGGAGCGCGGTCGGAGAAGGTCACCTTGCCATCCGGCCCGACGATGCGGTACACCTGCTGGGCCAGCGCGGCCGTGGACAGCAGGGCGGCCGTGGCGCATGTGGTGGCCAACACGGCAGCGTTGCGAATGATGGACATGGGTTCCTCTCCTCTTGGTTTCTTAAAAATAATAGCTGGTCGCGCTTGCTGCAAGCCATTTTCCAGTAGAAAGCAGGCGCAAACGCCCGGCAGACAAGCGCGAACCGCTCACTTTTATGCTGCCATGCCCTGGTGGCGCAGCAGCGCGTCCAGTGTGGGTTCGCGCCCGCGGAAGGCCTTGAAGGAGTCCATGGCGGGGCGGCTGCCGCCCGCTTCCAGGATGGCCTGGCGGTAGCGCCGGCCGGTCTCCGCGCTGGGCTCCCCGCCCGCGCCGGCAGTTTCCTCGAACGCGGCATACGCGTCGGCGCTGAGTACCTCGGCCCACTTGTAGCTGTAATACCCCGCCGCGTAGCCGCCCGCGAAGATATGGCTGAACGTGTGGGCCGAGCGGCTGAAGGCGGGAGGTTTGAGCACGGCCACTTCGTCGCGCACGCGGTCCAGCAGCGCCAGCACGTCGCCTTGGGGGTCGTGCTCGGTGTGCAGCAGCATGTCGAACAACGCAAACTCGATCTGGCGCAGCGTGGCCATGCCGGCCTGGAAGTTCTTGGCCGCGATCATCTTGTCGTACAGCGGGCGCGGCAGCGGCTCGCCCGTGTCCACATGGGAGGTCATGTGGCGCAGCACTTCCCATTCCCAGCAGAAGTTCTCCATGAACTGGCTGGGCAGTTCCACGGCGTCCCATTCCACGCCGCTGATGCCTGACACGTCGCGCTCGTTCACCTGGGTGAGCATGTGGTGCAGGCCATGGCCGAATTCATGGAACAAGGTGATCACGTCGTCGTGCGTGAGCAGGGGTGGGCGCCCGTCCACCCCGTCGGCGAAGTTGCACACCAGATGCGCCACCGGTGTCTGCAGCAGGCCCGTGTCCGGGCGCAGCCAGCGGGCGCGCGCATCGTCCATCCAGGCCCCGCCGCGCTTGCCCTGGCGGGCAGGCTGGTCCAGGTAGAACTGACCCACCAGCTCGCCGCCGCGCTCGATGCGGTAGAACTCCACGGCGCTGTTCCATACGGGCGCGACGTCGCGGCGGATGGCCACCTCGAACAGCGTCTCGACGATCTTGAACAGCCCGGCCAGCACCTTGGGCGCCGTGAAGTACTGCTTGACCTCCTGCTCACTGAAGGCGTAGCGCGCTTCCTTGAGTTTCTCGGAGATGTAGGGCCAGTCCCAAGACTGGGGGTTGGCCAAGCCCAAATGCTCAGCGGCAAAGGCGCGCAGGTCGGCTACGTCCTTCTCCGCAAAGGGCCGGGCGCGGTGCGCCAGGTCCCGCAGGAAGTGGATGACTTGTTCGGGCGATTGCGCCATCTTGGGCACCAGCGACACCTGGCCGAAGTTGCCATAGCCCAGTAGCTGCGCCTCTTCCTTGCGCAGCGCGAGGATCTCGCCCATCACGGCGGTGTTGTCGAAACGCGCGGCGTCGCCGCTGGCCTGGTCCGATGCGCGTGTGACGTAGGCGTGGTAGAGCTTCTCGCGCAGGGCACTGCTGGTGGCGAACTGCATCACCGGCAGGTAGCACGGCATCTTCAGCGTGAGCTTGTAACCGTCCTTGCCCTCGGCCTGGGCCGCGGCGCGGGCGGCGTTCTGCACGTCGGCCGGCACGCCGTCCAGTTCCTCGGCCGTGGCGTAGTAGGCGTAGGCGTCGGTGGCGTCCAGCGCGTTCTCGCTGAACTTTTGTTGCAACTCGGCCTGGCGTTCCTGGATGGCAGCAAAGCGCTCCTTGGCTGCGCCCTGCAGCTCGGCGCCCGACAGCACGAAGTTGCGGATCGCATTGCTGTGCGCCTGCCGCTGCTCGGGGTTGAGCGTGGCGGGGTCGATCGCCTTGTATTTGGCGTACAGGCGCTCGTCGGCGCCCAGGCGGGTCCAGAACTCGGTGACCTTGGGCAGCGCCTCGTTGTAGGCGGCGCGCAGCTCGGGCGTGTCCGCCACGCTGTTGAGGTGGCTGACGGCGCCCCATGCGCGGCCCAGTTCCTCGGTGGCGACATCCAGTACCTGCGCAATCGCATCCCAGCGGGCCGGGTAGTCCGGCTGGGTGACGGTTTCCAGTGCGGCGTCTGCGCGTTGCAGCAGCACATCCACCGCAGGGGCTACGTCGGCGGGGGTGATGCGGTCGAAGGGAATGTGGCCCGAGAAGTCGAGGAGGGGATTGCTCATGCTGGCTTAGATGGCGTTGCCGTGAGTGGGTTCAAGCCGTTGGCGCAAACGCGCGCCCACCGGCACTCGGGTCAGGGGTGCCTCGCGTCAGAGGCGCTCAGCCGCTTCCAGGGTGTTCACCAGGAGCATGGTAATTGTCATCGGGCCCACGCCGCCGGGCACTGGCGTGATGTAACCCGCCACCTGCTTGACGCCCTCGAAGTCCACGTCGCCGCAGAGCTTGCCTTCGTCATTGCGGTTCATGCCCACGTCGATCACCACGGCGCCGGGTTTGACCATATCGGCCGTGAGCACGTTGCGCTTGCCCACGGCAGCCACCACCACATCGGCCTGGCGCGTCATGGCGGCAAGATCCGCTGTGCCGCTGTGGCAGACCGTGACGGTGGCGTTGGCTGCCAGCAGCATCATGGCCATGGGTTTTCCCACGATGTTGGAGCGACCGATGACCACGGCGTGCTTGCCGCGCAGGTCCTTCATACCGATGGATTCGAGCATCTTCATGCAGCCGTAAGGCGTGCAGGCCTTGAAGCCCACCTCGCCCACCATCAGTGCCCCGGCGCTGGCGACGTGAAAGCCGTCCACGTCCTTGAGGGGTGAGATCGCTTCGATGACCTTGTGGTCGTCGATGTGCTTGGGCAGCGGCAGTTGCACCAGGATGCCGTGGATGCTGGGGTCGTTGTTCAGCGCCTGCACGCGCGCCAGCAGCTGTTCTTCGGTCATGCTGGCGTCGTACTTTTCCAGCACCGAGTGAAAGCCCACGTCCTCGCAAGCCTTGACCTTGTTGCGCACGTAGACCTGGCTGGCAGGGTTGTCGCCCACCAGCACCACTGCGAGGCCGGGGGTGATGCCGCGGCTTTTCAGCGCGGCCGTGCGCGCGGCGACTTCAGTGCGCAGTTGGCGGGAGAGGGCGTTGCCGTCGATCAGTTGGGCTGTCATTGATGAATCCACGATACAAATGAAAAAGCTGCCTGGCGCTTGTCTGGTATGCGCAGGCAGCTATTAAAAACGGAGCGATTAGGCCTTGGCGCTACCTGGCCCCAGGGCAATCTTGAGCAGGTCGGCCACGGTGTTGGCGTTGAGCTTTTCCATGATGTTGGCGCGGTGCGCCTCCACCGTCTTGATGCTGATGCCCAGGTCGTCGGCGATCTGCTTGTTCAGGCGGCCGGCAACGATGCGTTCCAGCACCTGCGCCTCGCGGCTGGTGAGCTTGGACAGCAGCGCGTCGCGGCTGGCGGCCTGCTGGTAGTCGGCAAAGGCTTCGCGTGCATGGTCCAGCATGCGCTCAACCAGGCCCAGCAACTCTTCTTCGTTGAAGGGTTTCTGGATGAAGTCCAGCGCGCCCTTCTTCATGGTGTTCACGGCCATGGGCACGTCGCCGTGGCCGGTGATGAAGACGATGGGCAGGGGCGACTTGCGTTCGACCAGGCGGTCCTGCAGCTCCAGGCCCGTCATGCCGCCCATGCGGATGTCCACGATCAGGCAGGCGACTTCGCGCGGGTCATAGCGTGCGAGGAACGATTCCGCCGAATCAAAGCAGCGTACACGGTAGTCCTTGCCCTCCAGCAGCCACTGGAGCGAGTCGCGGACGGCTTCGTCGTCGTCGACGACATAGACGGTGCCTTTTTTCGGAATCAAACTCATGCAATAGTCCTTGGGGTTGACGTTGCTGCGGAATTGATAGTGGCATCCGCAGCAGTGGCGAGCGGAAGCCAGAAGGAGAACCGGCAGCCGGTGACCTCCGATCCATTGTAGAGGTTCTCCGCGTGCATCCGGCCCTGGTGCGACTCGACGATGCTGCGGCACAGGTTCAGGCCCATGCCCATGCCTTCGCTCTTGGTGGAGAAGAATGCCTCGAACAGGTGCGCCAGCACTTCCGGGGCCAGGCCCTTGCCCGTGTCCTGCACCGAAAACTCGATCACCCCGCGGCCATCCACATGGCGCGGCACCACGCGCAGCTCCACGCTGCGCCCGGAGGGGGGGCGGTGGGCCTGGGCGATGGACTCGGCGCCGTTCTTCATCAGGTTGATGAGCACCTGCTCGATCAGGATCGTGTCGGCCATCACCTGGGGCAGGCGGGCGGCGACGTAGTGCGTCAGGTGCACGTTGTGGCGCCGCAGTTCGATGTCGGCCAGTTCCACCGCTTCGCTCACCATCTCGTGCACGTCGGCCAGCGTGCGGTTGGGTTCGCTTTTTTTCACGAAGGCGCGGATGCGCTGGATGATCTGGCCGGCGCGCTGCGCCTGGTGGGCGGTCTTTTGCAGCGCCGTGAGCAGTGCCTCCTCGCTGATCTGGCCGCCCTGGATGCGCGAGACCATGCCGCTGCAATAGTTGTTGATGGCGGTGAGCGGCTGGTTGAGTTCGTGGGCTACGCTGGAGGCCATCTCGCCCATGGTGATGAGGCGGCTGACCGACTGGGCGCGTTCGGCCTGGCGCGCGGCCTGCTCCTCGGCCTGGCGGCGCGGCGTGATGTCGGTGGCAATGACCATTTGCGCCAACCGGCCGTCCACCCAGTTCAGGTAGCGCGAGCGCACCTCCAGCCACTTGCCCAGATCGGGCAGGTAGATCTCGGCGTTCTCCGAACGGGCGCTGGTCAGCGAGTCGGTGGGCAGGCCCATCAGGCCATCTTCGTCGTCCATGCCGCCGGAACTGTAGGAGGTGGGTAGCACGCCCGCCTGCGCCACTAGCTGCAGGTGGCCGCTGGTCTGCGAGCCGAACCATTGGCGGTACAGGCGGTTGGCAAACAGCAGCTCCTCGCTCCCCAGCGGCGCCACGGAGACGGAGGCGTCCAGCGCCTCCAGCACGATGGTGAAGCGCTCATGCGAGGCGGTGAGTTGCTCGCGCACGCGGTTGGGCTCGGTGATGTCGGTCATCGAGGTCATCCAGCCTGTCTGGTGACCGCGTGCGTCGATCAGCGGCGAGACGTACAGGCGCGCGTCGAACAGCGTGCCGCTCTTGCGCCGCACGCGTACCTGGAATCCACCGGGCACGGTCTTGCCCGAGAGTTCGTCGCGCAGATTGGCGTGCAGCGACTCATATTCGCCCTCGGGCCAGTAGCTGTAGGGCGGGGTCTGCCCGACCAGCTCGGCCTCGGTCCAGCCTGTCATCTGGCAGAACGCGGCGTTCACATAGGTGATGCGGCCCTCCAGGTCCAGCGCGCGCATGCCGGTGAGGATGGAGTTCTCCATCGCCCGGCGGAAGTTGGTTTCTGCCACCAGTGCTTCCTGGGCCTGCAGCCGCCTGCGCGTGTGCCGCCAGGTGGCGATGAGCATCCATGCCGTCATCACGCTGAGCGTGCCCACGAGCCAGAACAGCCCGCTGCCCACCACGCCCAGCGACGTACGGTACGCCTGCGCCCGCATCACGAGGCCGTTGCCCACCGGGTAGACCGGGATCTCGTACTGGTTGGCCTTGGTGGTCCAGGGCAGCAGCGCATTGGTGCGCGGGGGCAGGGGCGTGCCCGCCAAGGTGCGGCCATTGCCGTCCAGCAACGTGACGGCGTAGCGCGCCAGCACCTCGGTGGGAGTGCCGTAGCGCAGCAGGCTGTCGATGGAATATTCCGCCAGCACCACGCCGCCGAACTTGCCCTGGGGCGACAGGGGCACCTGCAGTTGCAGCAGGGGCGCGCTCTCGCCCTCGGTGGCCGTGGGTTGCGAATACAGCGGCTGTTGCAGGTCGCGGACGGCGTTAAAGAGGTTGGTGGTCTCGCCGGGCTTGAGCACCTCCCCGCCCACGCGCAGCTGGCTGCTGGTCACGGCAGGCGCGGCGTGGCTGGCGCGGATGCGCCGGCGCTCGTCGATCCAGGTGATGGCCTGCAGCTCGGGGTACTGGCTGATGAGCGGCTCGGCGCGGCTGCCGAAGTCCGCGCGCTCCACATCCTGGTTGGACAGATCGCGCGCGATGCGCATGATCTGCTCTTGCCGCTCCAGCAAGCGCAAACGCACGCGCTGCTGGGCGTATTCCACGTCGCGCCTGAGGGCTTCCTTCTCGCGTTCCACCTCTTCCGTGCGCAAATACCAGAACGAGGCCACGATGGCAGCGAGGAACATCAGCACCGATGCCACGGGCGCCAGCGCCGCGAACCGGTCCTGGCGCGTGGGCGAGAGGCTGCGCCACCAGGCACGCCACCAGCGCGCCGGGGTTTTCACGGCAGACACGGTGGAAGAGGGTGCGACAGGGGACTCCATGGGCGCGGAGTTTAAAGGCTTCGCGGGGGTGATTTCATCTGAAGAAATAATGTGCAATTGCAGCAATTTTTCATATTAAGAGATGAAAAAGCATCATTTGAAATGATGAAAATTTGTGCGAAACTCGCGCCCGTATTACCGTTATTGCCACTGAATCAAGGAGACAGGTATGTCTGATCCGACCAAAGTCCTGACCGCTACCGACATCGACCAACAGGAAACCCGCGAATGGCTGGACGCGCTGTCGGCAGTGATCGACAAGGAGGGGCCGGAGCGTGCCCACTTCCTGCTGGAGCAATTGCTGGAGCAGGCGCGCCAGAGCAGTATTGACCTGCCGTTCTCCGCCAATACGGGATACGTGAACACCATCGAGCCGGACCAGGAGGCCCGCTGCCCCGGCAATATCGCCATCGAGAAGCGCCTGCGCGCCTACATGCGCTGGAATGCCATGGCCATGGTGGTGCGCGCCAACCGCCTGCATCCGCATGACGGCGGCGACCTGGGCGGCCACATCGGCTCCTTCGCTTCGCTGGCCTCCATGTGGGGCGCGGGCTTCAACCACTTCTGGCATGCCGAGAGCGAGAGCCACGGCGGCGACTGCATCTATTTCCAGGGCCACAGCGCGCCCGGCATCTACGCCCGCGCCTACCTGGAAGGCCGCATCACCGAGGACCAGCTCGAAAACTTCCGCCAGGAAGTGGGCGGCAAGGGCCTGTCCAGCTACCCGCACCCCAAGCTGATGCCGGGCTTCTGGCAGTTCCCCACGGTGTCCATGGGCCTGGGGCCGATGATGGCCATCTACCAGGCGCGCTTTCTCAAGTACCTGCATGCCCGCGGTATCGCCAATACCGAGAACCGCAAGGTCTGGATCTTCCTGGGCGACGGCGAGATGGACGAGCCCGAGAGCAAAGGCGCGATCAGCCTGGCCGCACGTGAAAACCTGGACAACCTGATCTTCGTTATCAACTGCAACCTGCAGCGCCTGGACGGCCCGGTGCGCGGCAACGGCAAGATCATCCAGGAGCTGGAGGGTGACTTCCGCGGTGCGGGCTGGCATGTCATCAAGCTGCTGTGGGGCAAGGGCTGGGACGAGCTGCTGGCGCGCGACAAGAGCGGCAAGCTCAAGCAGCTGATGATGGAGACGCTGGACGGCGACTACCAGACCTACCGCGCCATGGACGGTGCGTATATCCGCAAGCATTTCTTTGGCAGGTACCCCGAGACGGCCAAGCTCGTGGAGCACCTGAGCGACGACGAAATCTGGGAACTGCGCCGCGGTGGTCACGAGCCCGAGAAGGTGTATGCCGCCTTCCATGCGGCCAATGAACACCAGGGTCAGCCCACGGTGTTGCTGGTCAAGACCGTCAAGGGCTATGGCATGGGCAAGGCCGGTGAGGGCAAGAACACCGTGCACCAAACCAAGAAGCTGTCGGACGAGGACATCAAGTACATCCGCGACCGCTTCAACATCCCGATCCCCGACAGCGAGCTGGACAAGCTGCCCTACTACAAGCCGGCCGACGACACGCCGGAAATGAAGTACCTGCACGAGCGCCGCAAGGCCCTGGGCGGCTACCTGCCGCAGCGTCGCACGCACGCCGACGAGAGTTTCACCGTGCCGGCGCTGGAGACCTTCAAGGCCGTGCTGGAGCCCACCGCGGAGGGCCGCGAGATCTCCACCACCCAGGCCTACGTGCGCTTTCTCACGCAGCTGCTGCGCGACAAGGCCCTGGGTCCGCGCGTGGTGCCCATCCTGGTGGATGAGGCGCGTACCTTCGGCATGGAGGGATTGTTCCGCCAGATTGGCATCTACAACCCCAAGGGCCAGCTCTACACCCCGGTCGACCGCGACCAGGTGATGTACTACAAGGAAGACAAGGCCGGTCAGATTCTTCAGGAGGGCATCAACGAGGCGGGCGGCATGTGCTCGTGGATCGCTGCGGCGACGTCGTATTCGACGAACAACCGCATCATGATCCCGTTCTACGTGTACTACTCGATGTTCGGCTTCCAGCGCTTTGGCGACTTCGCCTGGGCCGCGGGCGACATGCAGGCGCGCGGCTTCTTGCTGGGTGGCACCAGCGGTCGCACCACGCTCAACGGCGAAGGCCTGCAGCACGAGGACGGCCACAGCCACATCCTGGCCAACACCATTCCCAACTGCGTGAGCTACGACCCGACCTTCGCGCACGAGGTGGCGGTCATCATGCAGGACGGCCTGAAGCGCATGGTGGAGAAGCAGGAAAACGTCTACTACTACATCACGCTGCTCAACGAGAACTACGCCATGCCGGGCCTGCAGCCGGGCACGGAAGAGCAGATCATCAAGGGCATGTACCTGTGCAAGGCCGGCGCGGACGGCGACAAGCGCGTGCAGCTGCTGGGTTCGGGCTCGATCCTGCGCGAGTCGATCGAGGCGCAGAAGCTGCTCGCCGCCGACTGGGGCGTGCAGGCCGACGTGTGGAGCTGCACCAGCTTCAACGAGCTGACCCGCGAGGGCCAGGACGTGGCGCGCTGGAACCTGCTGCACCCGCTGGAGACACCGCGCGTGTCCTTCGTGGCGCAGCAGCTGGGCGGCCGCCCGGGCCCCGTGGTCGCCTCGACCGACTACATGAAGAACTACGCCGAGCAGATCCGCGCCTTCATTCCCGATGGGCGCTCCTACACCGTGCTGGGTACCGACGGCTTTGGCCGCAGCGACTTCCGCTACCGCCTGCGCGAGCACTTCGAGGTCAACCGCCACTACATCACCGTGGCCGCGCTGAGCGCCTTGGCCGACGAGGGCAAGCTGCCCAAGGAGAAGGTGGCCGAGGCGATTGCCAAGTACGGCCTCCAGACCGAGAAGATCAACCCCCTGCACGCCTGAAGACCGGGAGACAAGACAATGGCATTGGTAAACATCCAGGTTCCCGACATCGGCGACTTCGACGAGGTCGGCGTGATCGAGCTGCTGGTCAAAGTGGGCGACACGGTGAAGGCCGAGCAGTCGCTGATCACCGTGGAGTCCGACAAGGCCTCGATGGAAATCCCGTCGAGCCACGCGGGTGTGGTCAAGGAACTCAAGGTCCAGCTGGGCGACAAGGTCAAGCAAGGCAGCGTGATCGCCGTGCTGGAGGCCGCGGGCGAAGCGGCTGCTTCTGATGAAAAACCGGCTCCAGCGCCCGCCGCACAAGCGCCGGCAGCTATCGAAACGCAAGCGCCGGTCGCGCCTGCTGCACCCGCCGCCCCTGCTGCGGGTGGTGGCGCGGTTGAGGTGCGTGTGCCCGACATCGGTGACTTCAAGGACGTCGCCGTGATCGAATTGCTGGTCCAGCCCGGCGACGCGGTCAAGGTGGAGCAGTCGCTGTTCACCGTGGAGTCCGACAAGGCCTCGATGGAGATCCCTTCGCCCGCCGCCGGCGTTCTCAAGGAGCTCAAGGTCAAGATCGGCGACAAGATCAACGTGGGCGACCTCGTGGCGGTGCTTGAAGGTGCCGCCCCTGCACCTGCCGCCGCCCCGGCGCAGGCTGCTACACCAGCGGCCGCTTCTGCTCCGGCCGCTGCCGCGCCCGTGGCGGCTCAGGCCTCCGCGCCCGCACCAGCTGCGGCAACGGCAACGGCGCCCGTGCCTGCCCACCAGCCCTCGACGCCCACGCCGGGCCTGCCGCACGCCAGCCCCTCGGTGCGCAAGTTCGCCCGCGAACTGGGTGTACCGCTGGCGGAGGTCAAGGGCACGGGCATCAAGGGCCGCATCACGCAGGACGATGTGGCGGCCTTCACGCGCCAGGTGATGAGCGGTGCGCTGCAGACCCAGGCGCAGGGCAGCAAGGCGCCCGCTGCGGGTGGCTCTGGGGTGGGCCTGGACCTGCTGCCGTGGCCCAAGGTGGACTTTGCCAAGTTCGGCCCCGTCGAGCGCAAGGAGCTGTCGCGCATCAAGAAGATCAGCGGCGCCAACCTGTCGCGCAACTGGGTGATGATTCCCCACGTCACCAATAACGACGAGGCCGACATCACCGAGCTGGAAGCCTTCCGCGTCTCCACCAACAAGGAGAACGAGAAGAGCGGCGTCAAGGTCACCATGCTGGCCTTCGTCATCAAGGCCGTGGTCGCGGCGCTGAAGAAGTTCCCCGAGTTCAACGCCAGCCTGGACGGCGACGCGCTGGTCTACAAGCAGTACTTCCACATCGGCTTTGCGGCCGACACGCCCAACGGCCTGGTGGTGCCCGTGCTGAAAGATGCCGACAAGAAGGGCATCCTGCAAATCAGCGCCGAGATGGCCGAGCTGGCCAAGAAGGCCCGCGACGGCAAGCTGGGTGCGGCCGACATGCAGGGCGGCAGCATGTCGATCAGCTCGCTGGGCGGCATTGGCGGCACGCATTTCACCCCCATCATCAATGCGCCCGAGGTGGCCATCCTCGGCCTGTCCAAGAGCCAGATGAAGCCCGTGTGGGACGGCCAGCAGTTCGTGCCGCGCCTTACGCTGCCGCTGAGCCTGTCGTACGACCACCGCGTGATCGACGGCGCCTCTGCCGCGCGCTTCAACGCCTACCTGGGCCAGGTGTTGGCGGACTACCGCCGCATCCTGCTGTAAGGACGGAGCACAACATATGGCAATCATCGACATCAAGGTGCCCGACATCGGCGACTTCGCCGAGGTGGGCGTGATCGAAGTGCTGGTGCAGCCGGGCGACACCATCCGGGCCGAGCAGAGCCTGGTCACCGTGGAGTCCGACAAGGCCTCCATGGAGATTCCTTCCAGCCACGCCGGCGTGGTCAAGGAGCTCAAGGTCAAGCTGGGCGACAAGGTGGCCGAGGGCTCCGTGCTGCTGACGCTGGAAGTGGCGCAGGGTGCGGCGGCGCCGGCTGCGGCCCCTGCCGCGGCGAGCACACCCAGCGCACCGCCATCTGAGTCAAAACCGGCTCCAGCGCACGCTGTTCAAGCGCCAGCAGCTCCTAAAACCGAAGCAGCCAGCTTCGGCGGCAGTGCCGACGTGGAGTGCGATGTGCTGGTGCTGGGCGGCGGCCCCGGCGGTTACAGCGCCGCCTTCCGCGCGGCCGACCTGGGCCTGAACGTGGTGCTGGTCGAGCGCTACGCCACCCTGGGCGGCGTGTGCCTGAACGTGGGCTGCATTCCCTCCAAGGCGCTGCTGCACGTGGCGGCGGTGATGGACGAGGTGAGCCACCTGAAGAGCGCCGGCATCGACTTCGGCGCGCCGCAGGTCCACATCGACACCCTGCGCGGCCACAAGGAAAAGGTCATCGGCAAGCTGACCGGCGGGCTGGCGCAGATGGCCAAGATGCGCAAGGTGACCGTGCTGCGCGGCTACGGCCACTTCGTCGGCGCCAACCACCTGGAGGTGGAGGAAACCACCGGCACCAGCCAGGACAAGACCGGCGCCAAGAAGGTGGTGGCGTTCAAGCGCGCCATCATCGCCGCCGGCAGCCAGGCCGTGCGCCTGCCGTTCATGCCCGACGATCCGCGCGTGGTGGATTCCACCGGTGCGCTGGCGCTCAAGGACGTGCCCAAACGCATGCTGATCCTGGGCGGCGGCATCATCGGCCTGGAAATGGGCACGGTGTACAGCACGCTGGGCGCGCGCCTGGACGTGGTGGAGATGCTGGACGGCCTGATGCAGGGCGCTGACCGCGACCTGGTCAAGGTGTGGCAGAAGATGAACCAGCACCGTTTCGACAACGTGATGCTGAATACCAAGACCGTGGCCGCCGAGGCCACGCCCGAGGGCATCAAGGTGAGCTTCGCGCCCGCCAAGGACGGCGTCACGGTGCCCGAGCCCCAGGTGTACGACCTGGTGCTGCAGGCCGTGGGCCGCACGCCCAACGGCAAGAAGATCGCCGCCGACAAGGCCGGTGTCGCCGTGACGGACCGCGGCTTCATCAACGTCGACATCCAGATGCGCACCAACGTGCCGCACATCTTCGCCATCGGCGACATCGTGGGCCAGCCCATGCTGGCGCACAAGGCGGTGCACGAGGCGCACGTGGCGGCCGAGGTCATCGCCGGTGAACTGCAGGGCAACAAGGAACTGGCAAGCGCCGCCTTCAACGCCCGCGTGATCCCGAGCGTGGCCTATACCGACCCCGAAGTGGCCTGGGTGGGCCTGACCGAGGATCAGGCCAAGGCGCAGGGCATCAAGGTCAAGAAAGGCCTGTTCCCCTGGGCGGCCAGCGGCCGCGCCATCGCCAACGGCCGCGACGAAGGCTTTACCAAGCTGCTGTTCGACGACAGCCCCGAGGCGCACGGCCACGGCCGCATCCTGGGCGGCGGCATCGTCGGCACGCACGCCGGCGACATGATCGGCGAGATCGCCCTGGCCATCGAGATGGGCGCCGACGCGGTGGACATCGGCAAGACCATCCACCCGCATCCCACGCTGGGCGAGAGCATCGGCATGGCGGCGGAGATTGCCCACGGCAGTTGCACGGACGTGCCGCCTGCGCGCAAGTAAGTCCGCAGCCAAGCTACCCTGCCAAGGCCCGAACTGGCGACGGTTCGGGCCTTGTGCTTTGCGTACCCAAACAATCGCCGCAGAATACTGTGCATTTGTAAGGGGTATCTATTTAGCTCCAGCAGCCCCATTGATACTGTGATTTCATCCAGCAATGGTATCCGATTGGCTCTCCCCGGTGTTCTTGCTCACGACATCCCCATACGTCACTGGCGGCGTAACCACCGCTTGCTGCAGCAAGCGGTAAAACAGCATCCCGCGTGAGCTGGATGTGCGCCGGTTGAAACGGAACACGAATTCATCGAGATAGGCGTCCAGGTGGTCTGGCTGTACAGAGCCATGATGTGTTCCCAGCACCCAGCGCTGTACCAGTGAGGCGACCCGGTGCACTCCCGCCATGGAGACATGGGCAGGTACGCCTGAGCCGAGCATGACGGTGCGCTGGTGGGTGTAACCCAGTTCTCCCAGAGCGCGGTATGCCGCCGAACCATCCGTGCGTACCTGGGCTCCAGGCTCGACCACCTCCTGCACAAAGGGGATTACGTGGGTGGCGGCGTCTCGGTCAATGCGGCGTAACCGGATGCGCCCAAACCCCTTGGGCTCCACGATCTCCACCGCCATGACCATCAACACTTTGGTGGTGCTGCTCTTGCGCCCTGCAGGGGTGGCGGGATTCTTGCGATCCGTGATGGACAGGTACGTTTCATCCACCTCCACAAGCCCCTTGAGCTTGTCCCGGCCCGGGCGGACCATGGCACGTCGAAACCGGTGCAGCATGGTCCAGGCGGTCTGGTAGCTCCCCAAACCCAATACGCGCTGCAGCCCCAGGGCGCTCACGCCTTGTTTCTGATTGGTCAGGTACCAAGCTGCAGCCAGCCAGACACGCAGCGGTGTGCGCGTCTTGTCAAAGATGGTTCCAGATGTCACTGTGCCTTGGTACTGGCATGAGCGGCACATCAGGCGGGTGCGGCTGGCGCGGTACACATCGCCAGCGTTGCCGCAACGCGGGCAGACGAAGCCTTGGGGCCACCGAAGCTTCTCCAGGAACGCCTGGCAAGCCTCTTCGGTGGCAAACCAGTCAAGAAATTCGTTCCAGGTGCGGGGGTAGTCCCGTCCAGGAGTTGGCGTTAGCATCTGGGTTTCCATCCAGCTATTCTCACGTCACTGGAGCTAAATAGATACCCCTTGCATTTGTACAGTATTCATGTCAGCCACTTCCAAGCCCAAGCTCTACAACCCACGCCACCCCGAACGCACGCTGCTCTACCAAACGGTAGCCGAGCACTACGAGACCTGGCTAGAGTTGGCCAGCGCGGGTCAGTTCGACGGCCAGGGCGACCACCACACCCCCAAGCCCTTCGTGCGCAAAGCGTTTGCCAAGTATCTTGAGTGCGGCATCTTTGCCCATGGCTTTGCCCGCGCTCGCTGCGGCGACTGTGGGCACGACTACTTTGTAGCCTTCTCCTGCAAAGGCCGGGGAGTCTGCCCCTCGTGCACCACCCGGCGCATGGTGGAGACAGCAGCGCACCTGAACGATCACGTATTCCCCCGCCTGCCGGTGCGCCAGGTGCGCCAGTGGGTGCTGTCGGTTCCCAAGCGGCTTCGTTACTTCATGCAGCGCGACGGAGCGGTGCTGAGCATGGTGCTGCGCATCTTTCTGCGGGTGATCGCACAAACTCTGCAGACCCACAGCCCCGGTGCGGCCCATATGGACAAGGCAGGCCTGCACATCGGTGCCATCGCCTTCATTCACCGATTCGGCTCCAGCCTCAATGAACACGTCCACTTCCACGTTTGTGTGGTGGACGGGGTGTTTGAGGAAGTGGAGGGCGAGGGCGATGCTGATGCGACCCCTCGAATCTCATCGCCGGGTGTCATCTTTCACGCGGCCACCGGCATCGATGCGACACCCGTGGCACAAGTGCAGACCACACTGCAAAAACGTATCCTGCGCGCCTTTGTGGGCCGTGGGCTGCTGGAGAACTTCGAGGCAAAAGAGATGCTGGGCTACAAACACAGCGGTTTCTCGGTGGATGCCGGGGTGTGCATTGAATCCCACGACCGTCCAGGCCTTGAGCGGCTCTTGCGCTATTGCGCCCGCCCACCCTTTGCGATGGACAGGCTGCGCAAAGAGGGAAGCAAACTGGTGTACCGCTGCGGCAAGCAGCGCAGCGAACCCACCAGCGACAAGCGCGGTGCCAAGGTTGATGAGCTGCACCTCACACCGCTGGAGCTGATCGACCGCATCGCCGCGCTGGTGCCACCGCCACGCACCCACCGGCACCGCTACTTTGGTGTGCTGGCACCAAACTCGCCGCTGAGAGCGGCGGTAACGGCGCTGGCTCAGCCTGCTGCGTCGCAACCAGCCACGGTGGAGACTGCACAACCTGGCGCGGGCGTACCTGGGGTGGCGGCGCCGGGCAACGCGGCCACACCCACACCCGAACCTGAAGCACGCCCGAAGCGAGCGGCGCATTACTTGTGGGCGGTGCTGATTGCCCGCATCTACGAGGCATTTCCGCTGCTGTGCCCCATGTGCGGTGGGCAGATGCGCATCATTGCCTTCATCACCCACAGCGCCGAAATCCGCCACATCCTGAACCACATCGGGGTGGAGTCTGCCCCCCCGCACATCACCCCGGCACGCGGGCCACCGCTGTGGGAGGGCTGCGACGCGCCGGTGGATGATGGTGCGCAAGGCGAGCCGGATTGGGATCTGGCAGCTCAACCCGACGAGGTAGACCAGCGCGTCAATTGGTGACCCAGTGAAGCGGCGGTATCCATCGCTGCGGGGAAGCAGCTGCGCGCGCGCCAGGCCCAAATGCATACTGCCTCCCAAGCTCTTGCCATTGAGCGGCAAGCGAGCGCTCAACCTTCCTTGGCCGAACGTGTTTCGAGGCCCAAAACTCGCGCCATACTTGGCCTCATGCGGTTGAATTTCCTATCCGTTGCGCGAGCCGGGCAAGACACTGGCGCACATCGAGTTCACCAAGGACGGGCGCTATGCCCTGGCCAGCGTGTGGGAGATGGACGGCGCCGTGGTGGTGTTCGACGCGCAGACCTTCAAGGAAGTCAAGCGCCTGCCCATGAGCAAGCCCGTGGGCAAGTACAACGTGTGGAACAAGATCACGCGCAGCGAGGGCACCTCGCACTAGCCTCCTTGACGTGCGTTGCCAGTCGCACTCAGCGCGACTGGAACACCGCCACTGCGGTTCTGCGCACCAGATCGAGCGCAGCCTTTTGCACCTGGGTGGATGGCCGCTGCAAGCTGGTGGCCAGCGACAGCGCAATGCGCAGCGGCGGCGTGCCAATGGCCTGCGCGGTGTAGGCCGAGGGGCGCGGCGAGTTCAGCAGGGCATTGCGCGACAGCACGGCGCAGCCCGCGCCATCGGCCACCAGGTCGAGGATGGCAGACACGCCGTCAATCTCCAGAGCCACCTGCGGGGTGCAGCCAATCTGGGCCATTTCTGATTCCACATGCATGCGGATCGCGTTGGGCCGGGTGGGGATGACCAGGGGCAGCCGGGCCACCTCGCTCAGCGCGATGGGGCCGGGGGGCGGGTCTTCCTGCAGGCCCGGCGGGCGGGCCCGCACCAGCACCAGGTCTTCGTCCAGCAGGTGCGCCACATCGGTCTCGCGCGAGGGCTGGGCGTTGTAGAGCACCACCAGGTCCAGGTGGCCGCTGTTCAGCCCGCCCAGAATGGTGCCCGACAAGCCTTCGCTGATGGACAGGCGCACCTCGGGCAGCTCGTTGCGGAAGGCGCGGGTCAGTGGCACCGTCATCACGCGCGCCACGCTGGTGGGCAGGCCAATGGCCACGCGCCCGGCCAGCGCACCGCGCACCCGGCCCAGCTCTTCGCGCGCCCGCTCCACCTGGTGCAGGATGCCGCGCCCATGCTCCAGCAGCAGCTTGCCGGCCTCGGTGGGCACTGCGCCGCGCCCGTTGCGCACCAGCAGGTTCTGGCGCAGTTCTACCTCCAGCAGGCGCACCTGACGGCTCAGGGCGGGCTGGGCAATGTTCAGCACGACGGCAGCCCGGGTAAAGCTGCCCAGCTCTGCCACGCGCACAAAGTATTCGATCTGTTTCAAATCCATGGGGCTCTCCCTGTAGGCTGCGGCGGGTCGGCAGCTATGGTTACTGGAATATCTGCCATTTGGCCATCACAGAATGGTATATCTGGTAGTGGCTTGGCACGCTGTCGCACGGGCCGCGCCATGACCACAATCAAGCCTTTTCACGGGCCAGGCAGGCGCCACAGCGCCTACCCCGGCCGCACCGCATCCACAGGAGACGCATGGCTACCCCCCTCCGAGGCATTTCGTCCATGGCCACCCGCCAGGTGCTGGCAGAGCTGTTGGCCGCCTATGCGCAGCAATCGGCCGACCCGGTGCACATCGAATCCGTAGGCGGGGTGGATGCCGCCCGGCGCGTGCAGGCGGGTGAGGCGTTTGACGTGGTCATCCTCGCCTCGGACGCCATCGACAAGCTCGCGGCCTCGGGCCATGTGCGGGCGGGCAGCAAGGTTGATCTGGTGCATTCCGGCGTGGCCGTGGCAGTGCGCGAAGGCGCCCCCGTGCCCGACCTGGCCTCGGAAGACGCCGTGCGCCGCGCCGTGCTGGCGGCCCGCAGCCTCAGCTATTCCACCGGCCCCAGCGGTGTGGCGCTGGCCCGGCTGTTCGAGCGCTGGGGCATTGCGCAAGAAATTGCGCCCCGCATTGTTCAGGCCCCACCGGGCGTACCCGTAGGCACGCTGGTGGCGCGCGGCGAGGTGGAGCTGGGCTTTCAGCAGCTGAGCGAATTGCTGCACGTGCCAGGCATCACGCTGGCCGGGCCGCTGCCAGAGCCCATCCAGATCACCACCACGTTCTCGGGCGCGGTGGCCACAGCCGCCGCCCAGCCCGCGGCCGCGCAGGCGCTGCTGGCGTTCATGGCGTCTCCACAGGCAGCGCCAGCCAAACGCCGCCAGGGCATGGAGCCCGCTTAGCCGCGCGCCGGGCCGATTCCACACACCGATCCCAAGCATCCAAGGAGCCCTTCATGAGCCTCATCATCGACTGCCACGGCCACTACACCACGGCCCCCAAGGCGCTGGAGAACTGGCGCAATGCGCAAATCGCTGGCATCCAAGACCCCGCAGCCATGCCCAAAGTGGCGGACCTGAAGATCAGCGACGACGAGCTGCGCGAGTCCATCGAGACCAACCAGCTCAAGCTGATGAAAGAGCGCGGCAGCGACATCACGCTGTTCAGCCCGCGTGCCAGCTTCATGGCCCACCACATCGGTGACTTCAATGTCTCCAGCACCTGGGCGGCCATCTGCAACGAGCTGTGCTACCGCGTCTCCACGCTGTTCCCAGACCACTTCGTGCCCGTGGCCATGCTGCCGCAGTCGCCCGGTGTCGATCCGGCCACCTGCATTCCTGAGCTGGAAAAGTGCGTGAAGGAATATGGTGCCGTCGGCATCAACCTGAACCCCGACCCCTCCGGCGGCCACTGGACCAGCCCGCCGCTCACCGACAAGCACTGGTACCCCATCTACGAAAAGATGGTGGAGTACGACCTGCCCGCCATGATCCATGTGAGCACCAGCTGCAACGCGTGCTTCCACACCACGGGCGCGCACTACCTCAATGCCGACACCACGGCCTTCATGCAGCTCATCCAGGGCGATCTGTTCAAGGATTTCCCCACGCTCAAATTCCTGATTCCGCACGGCGGCGGCGCGGTGCCTTACCACTGGGGCCGCTTCCGGGGTCTGGCGCAAGAGATGAAGAAGCCCCTGCTGCAAGAGCACTTGCTGAACAACGTGTTCTTTGACACCTGCGTGTACCACCAGCCGGGCATCGACCTGCTCAACACCGTGATCCCGGTGAAGAACGTGCTGTTTGCCAGCGAAATGATTGGCGCGGTGCGCGGCATCGACCCCACCACCGGCCACCACTACGACGACACCAAGCGTTACATCGAGGCCAGCACCCTTCTGAGCGCCGACGACAAGCACCAGATCTACGAAGCCAACACGCGCCGCGTGTTCTCCCGACTCGACTCACGCCTGAAGGCAAAGGGGCTCTGACATGTTTGAACTTGGCGTTGTCTACCGCAACATCACCCGCGCCGACCGCGCAGCGGCCGACGGCCTGGCCGCCCTCGGCTCGGCCACCGTGCACGAGGCCATGGGCCGCGTGGGCCTGCTCAAGCCCTACATGCGCCCCATCTACAGTGGCCAGCAGGTCAGCGGCACGGCCGTCACCGTGCTGCTGCAGCCCGGCGACAACTGGATGATGCATGTGGCGGCCGAGCAAATCCAGCCCGGCGACATCGTGGTGGCGGCCGTCACCTCGGAGTGCACCGACGGCTACTTTGGCGACCTGCTGGCCACGTCCTTCCAGGCCCGTGGCGCACGCGCCCTCATCATCGACGCCGGTGTGCGCGACGTGAAGACGCTGCAGGAGATGAACTTCCCCGTGTGGAGCAAGGCCATCAGCAGCAAGGGCACCATCAAGGCCACGCTGGGCTCGGTCAACATCCCTGTGGTGTGCGCCGGTGCGCTGGTCACGCCGGGCGACGTGATCGTGGCGGACGACGACGGCGTGGTCTGCGTGCCCGCCGCCCGTGCCGCGGCCACGCTCGAAGCCGCGCAAAAGCGCGAGAGCTTCGAGGGCGAGAAGCGCGCCAAGCTCGCCTCCGGCGTGCTGGGGCTGGACATGTACAACATGCGCCCCGGGCTGGAGAAGGCCGGGCTGCGCTACATCGACTGAAGGCCGACACCATGCCCATCCCCGCATCGGCGCCGGAATGGCACATCGGCCTCATCGGCTACGGCGAGGTCGGCCGCATCCTCGGTGAGGATCTGCGCGCCCAGGGGCTGCGCGTCTCGGCCTACGACCGCAAGCTCGGCGGGCCGTTGCAACAGCCCTTGCTGGAGCACGCGCGGGCCTACGGCGTCGAACTGCTCGACAGCCACGCCCGGCTCGCGGCCACGGCCGACTTCGTGATCAGCGCCGTCACCGCCAGCCAGACGCTGGACGTGGCTCGGGCGTGCGCGCCGCGGGTGCGCAAGGACGCCTTTTTCCTGGACTTCAATTCGGCCTCCCCCGGCGCGAAGCAGGCGGCCGGCGTACTGATCGATGCGGCCGGTGCCCGCTACGTCGAAGGCGCAGTGATGACCAGTATTCCACCCTACCGCATCAAGGTGCCGCTGCTGCTGGGCGGGGCCTCGGCCCGGGCGCTGGCCGAGGCCATCGCACCCCTGGGCTTCGACGCCAAGGTCGTCAGCGACCGCTTGGGGGTAGCGTCGGCGACCAAGATGTGCCGCAGCGTGATGGTCAAGGGCCTGGAGGCGATGGTGATCGAGAGCTTCACGGCCGCGCGGCACTACGGCGTGGAGGATGCGGTCCTCGCCTCGCTCCAGGAGACGTTTCCCGGCATCGACTGGGAAAGGCAGGGCGCCTATTTCTTTCAGCGCGTGATCGAACATGGCCGCCGCCGCAGCGAGGAGATGCACGAGTCCGCGAACACGGTGCGCGAGGTGGGCATGCCAGCCTTCTCCGCGCAGGGCACAGCCGAGCGCCAGGCCTGGATGGCGGACCACGCGGACGCGGGTACGTTCGGCGAGCGCGGCGCTCCGGGGTTCGCACGCGCCGCCGACTGGCGCGCCGAGGCCGACCGCCTGCTGCAATCTCTCAAGGAACCCACCGCATGAGCACTTTCACCAAAACCACTGGCTGGCTCGACTGGTACGCAAACCCCAGCAAGCCGCGCTTTCAGGTGCCGCCCGGCAGCGTGGACGCGCACTGCCACGTCTTCGGCCCCAGCGCCGAATTCCCCTACGCGCCCGAGCGCAAGTACACGCCGTGCGACGCGAGCAAGCAGCAGCTCTACAGGTTGCGCGACCACCTGGGCTTCGCGCGCAACGTGGTCGTGCAGGCCACCTGCCACGGCGCGGACAACCGGGCCATGGTCGATGCGCTGGTGCACTCCGGTGGCAAGGCGCGCGGCGTGGCCACCGTGCGTCGCTCCATCACCGATGAGGAACTGCAGCAACTGCACGTTGCCGGCGTGCGCGGCGTGCGCTTCAACTTCGTCAAGCGGCTGGTGGACTTCACGCCCAAGGACGAGCTGATGGAGATCGCCGCGCGCATCGCCAAGCTCGGCTGGCACGTGGTCATCTACTTCGAGGCCGTGGACCTGCCCGAGCTGTGGGACTTCTTCACCAGCCTGCCCACCACCGTGGTGGTGGACCACATGGGCCGCCCCGACGTGGGCAAGCCCGTGGACGGCCCCGAGTTCGCGCTGTTCCTCAAGTTCATGCGCGAGCACCCCAATGTGTGGAGCAAGGTGAGCTGCCCCGAGCGCCTGTCCGTCACCGGCCCCAAGGCTTTGAGCGGCGAACAGAACGCCTATGCCGACGTGGTGCCTTTCGCCCGCAAGGTGGTCGAGGAGTTCCCCGACCGCGTGCTCTGGGGCACCGACTGGCCCCACCCCAACCTCAAGGACCACATGCCCGACGACGGGCTGCTGGTGGACTTCATTCCGCACATCGCGCCGACCGCAGAGCTGCAGAAGAAGCTGCTCGTGGACAACCCCATGCGCCTCTACTGGCCCGAGGAGGCCTGACACCATGGCCCTGGACAAACCCTACAAGGACGTGCCCGGCACGACCATCTTCGACGCGGAGCAGTCGCGGCTGGGCTACCACCTCAACCAGTTCTGCATGTCGCTCATGAAGGCCGAGAACCGCAAGCGCTTCCTGGCCGACGAGCGCGCCTACCTCGACGAGTGGGCGATGACCGAGGACCAGAAGCAGGCCGTGCTGGCGCGCGACCTCAACCGCTGCATCGCGCTGGGCGGCAACATCTACTTCCTGGCCAAGATCGGCGCGACCGACGGCAAGAGCTTCCAGCAGATGGCGGGCTCCATGACCGGCATGACCGAAGAGGAATACCGCAACATGATGATCGGCGGCGGCCGCTCCGCCGAGGGCAACCGCTACATCGGCGAGGACGGCGACGCACAGGCGCACCGCCAGCCCCAAGGTGCCGCTGGAAAGAAGAGCTGACATGGCCAAGATCACCGCATCCGTCTACACCTCGCACGTGCCCGCCATCGGCGCGGCGCTCGACCTGGGCAAGACCCGGGAGCCGTACTGGCAGCCGCTGTTCGCGGGCTACGACTTCTCCAAGGAATGGGAAAAGGCCCAGAAGCCCGACGTGGTGTTCCTGGTCTTCAACGACCACGCCACCGCGTTCAGCCTGGACATGATTCCCACCTTCGCCATCGGCACGGCGGCCTCGTACCAGCCCGCCGACGAAGGCTGGGGCCCGCGCCCCGTGCCCGTGGTCCACGGCCACCCCGAGCTGGCTGCGCACATCGCGCAGTCCGTCATCCAGGACGACTTCGACCTCACCATCGTCAACAGGATGGACGTGGACCACGGCCTCACCGTGCCGCTGTCGCTGATGTTCGGCCAGCCCGAGGCATGGCCCTGCAAGGTCATCCCCTTCGCCGTCAACGTGGTGCAGTACCCCGTGCCCTCGGGCAACCGCTGCTTCCAGCTGGGCAAGGCCATCCGTAAGGCCATCGAGTCGTTCGACGAAGACCTCAACGTGCAGATCTGGGGCACGGGCGGCATGAGCCACCAGCTGCAGGGCCCGCGCGCCGGCCTCATCAACAAGGACTGGGACAACCGCTTCCTGGACCGCCTCATCGCCGAACCCGCCGAGCTGGCCAAGGTGCCGCACATCGAATACGTGCGCGAAGCCGGCAGCGAGGGCATCGAGCTGGTGATGTGGCTCATCGCGCGCGGCGCCATGGCCGACATCGCCGGCGGCCCCGCGCCCAGGGTGGCGCACCGCTTCTTCCACGTGCCGGCGTCCAACACCGCCGTCGGCCACCTCATCCTGGAGAACTGAACACCATGACCATCAAAGTAGCCCTTGCCGGTGCCGGCGCCTTCGGTATCAAGCACCTGGACGGCATCAAGAACATCGACGGCGTCGAAGTCGTCTCCCTCATCAGCCGCGACCTGGCCAAGACCCGGGAGGTGGCCGACAAGTACGGCATCCAACACGTCACCACGGACCTGAAGGACAGCCTGGCGATCAAGGAAGTGGACGCCGTCATCCTCTGCACCCCCACGCAGATGCACGCCAGCCAGTCCATCGCCTGCCTGGAAGCCGGCAAGCACGTGCAGGTCGAGATCCCGCTGTGCGACGTGCTGGCCGATGGCGAGAAGGTCGTGGCCCTGCAGAAGCAGACCGGCCTGGTGGCGATGTGCGGCCACACCCGCCGCTTCAACCCCAGCCACCAGTACGTGCACAAGAAGATCCAGGCTGGCGAGTTCAACATCCAGCAGATGGACGTGCAGACCTACTTCTTCCGCCGCACCAACATGAACGCGCTGGGCCAGCCGCGCAGCTGGACGGACCACCTGCTGTGGCACCACGCTGCCCACACGGTGGACCTGTTCGCCTACCAGGCGGGCAGCCCCATCGTCAAAGCCAACGCCATCCAGGGCCCCATCCACAATCAGCTCGGCATTGCCATGGACATGAGCATCCAGCTCAAGGCGGCCAACGGTGCGATCTGCACGCTGAGCCTGAGCTTCAACAACGATGGCCCGCTGGGCACCTTCTTCCGCTACATCGGCGACACCGCCACCTACATCGCCCGCTACGACGATCTGGTGAACGGCAAGGAAGAGAAGATCGACGTGAGCCAGGTCGATGTGAGCATGAACGGCATTGAGCTGCAAGACCGCGAGTTCTTCGCCGCCATCCGCGAAGGCCGCGAGCCCAACGCCAGCGTGGCGCAGGTGCTGCCTTGCTACCAGGTGTTGCATGATCTGGAGCAGCAACTGGTTTGATGCTGCTATTGATTCAGTAGCTGCTACCGCCCGTAGATCAAACGCTGCGGGCGTTTTTCATTAGATATCGGAGATGTGATGCAACAACGTGCTTTGGGCCCTTTCCAGGTCAGCGCCATTGGCCTGGGTTGCATGAACCTCTCGCACGCCTATGGCGCCCCGGTGAGCGCTGAGCAGGGCGAGCGTGTGCTGCTGGCCGCGCTGGATGCGGGCGTGACCTTGTTCGACACGGCGGCGCTGTACGGCTTTGGCGCCAACGAAACCCTGGTGGGCCGTGTGCTGAAGCAGCACCGCCACCGCTTCACCCTGGCCAGCAAATGTGGCATGCAGGGCGTGGATGTGAATGGCGACGGCAGGCTGGTGCGCGTGATTGACGGACGCCCCGCCACGCTGCGCCAGACCTGCGAAGACAGCCTGCGCCGCCTGCAGACCGATGTGATCGACCTGTACTACCTGCACCGCTGGGACAAGAGCGTGCCGATTGAAGATAGTGTGGGCGCGCTGGCCGACCTGGTGCGCGCGGGCAAGATCCGCAGCATTGGCCTGTCGGAAGTGTCGGCCGCCACGCTGCGCCGCGCCCATGCCGTGCACCCCATTGCAGCCCTGCAAACCGAGTATTCGCTGTGGACGCGCAACCCCGAGATTGCGGTGCTCGACGCCTGCCGTGAACTGGGCGTGGCGTTTGTGGCCTTCAGCCCGGTGGGCAGGGGCTTTCTGTGTGGCGACCTCACCGATGTGGGCACGCTGGACGCCAAGGACATCCGCCGTGGCATGCCACGCTTTGCGCCCGAGGCGTATGCCGCCAACCTGCAATTGCTGGCAGGCTACCGTGCCATCGCGGCCGAAGTGGGCTGCACCCCCGCGCAGCTGGCGCTGGCCTGGTTGCTGCACAAGGGGCAGGACATCCTCCCTATCCCGGGCACTACCAGTGTGGAGCATCTGCACGACGACCTGGGGGCTGTGCAGGTGCAGCTCGGCAGCTCCGTCATCGAGCGGCTGGAAGCGCTGATCAACGAGCGCACTGTGGTGGGCAACCGCTACAACCCGCAGAACGCCAGCGAAGTGGATACCGAGGCCTACGCGGAGCGCACAGGCGTCTGAGACAGCATCCATTGGGTGTTGCCCCTTCGCGGTTGGCCGGGCTTCGCCCCGCCCATCGCATGGGTGAAAAGACCGAGGCCAGCGCCGCCTGTGCCTTGGGTTGTGGGATATGTCCTACAAACATTTGCAAGCACGGCGGATGGTGTTGTGCGCGATGCGCGGGCATGCTGAAAGGCTGCCTGCCCTGGTGCTCCCCGTGGTTCCTGGGCGTGGTCTTTGCCAACGCTACACACAAGGAGAACCCTGCATGCCACCATCCGCCTTTCTTTCCTGGGTTCAGGAGACCACTTTTGCGGGCGTGCCGCTGTGGAGCTTGCTGATCGCCGTGCTGGCGGGGGTGGCCACCTACCTGGGCATTTTGCTGGCGCTGAGCCTGTTGACCGGCCGTGCCCGTGCGTGGGCCAGCCAGTCGCACAGCGGGGTGGCCCGTGCGATGGTGGATGTGCTGGAAGGCACCAGCCGCTTCCTGATGCTGGTGGCGGCGCTGCTGGTGGGCGCCAGTTTTCTCGATCTGCCCGGGCGCTGGGAAAACCGGCTGAGCCAGCTGTGGTTTGTGGCCGTGGCGCTGCAGATGGGCTTGTGGGGCATGCGCGCCATCGGCATCGGGGTGCGGCACTACCTTGCGCAGCACGCTTCTTCGGGCATGACGCAGGTGAGTGCTTCGGCCACGCTCATGTCGTGGGGGCTGCGCACCTTGCTGTGGAGCGTGGTGCTGCTGGCCATCCTGTCGAACCTGGGGGTGAACATCACGGCCTTCATTGCCAGCCTGGGGGTGGGCGGCATTGCGGTGGCCCTGGCGGTGCAGAACATCCTGGGGGATTTGTTTGCATCGCTGTCCATCGCGGTGGACAAGCCGTTCCAGGTGGGCGACTTTGTGGTGGTGGGCAACGTGGCGGGCACGGTGCAGATGATTGGCCTCAAGACCACCCGCATCCGCAGCCTGCAGGGCGAGGAGGTGGTGATGTCCAACACCGACCTGCTCAAGCAGACCATCAGCAACTATCGCCCCATGCAGCGCCGCCGCATCGTGTTCGGCTTTGGCGTGCCTTACGACACGCTCAGAATGCCGCCCACACCGATGATCGGGAAAGCCGGGCCCAGCGCGGCACGCAACTGGCGGATCACGGCGTTGCTGGCTTCCAGCACGGGTGCACCGCTCAGGCCTCCAGTCTCGCCGGCATGGCGCAGGCCCTGCACGGCGTCCCGGCGGATGGTGGTGTTGGTGGCAACCACGCCATCCATGCCGTGGCGCTGAAGTGTGGTGGCAATCACGGCCACTTGGGCCTCGTCCAAATCCGGCGCAATTTTCACGAAGATGGGCACGCGGCGGCCCTGAGCGGCGGCGAGCTGTTCGCGGTGCTCGGCAATGGCGCCCAGCAGGCCGTCAAGCGCCGCATCGCTCTGCAGAGCGCGCAGGTTCTGCGTGTTGGGCGAACTGATATTCACCGTAACGTAGTCGGCATGCGGGTACACGCCCTCCAGGCAGGTGAGGTAGTCGCGCGTGGCGTCTTCGATGGGCGTGGTGGCGTTCTTGCCGATGTTCAGACCCAGCAGCAGTTTGCTCTGGCCGCGGCCCTGTGTGCGGACCTGCGAGCGCTGCACGTTGGCCACGAAGGCATCCAGCCCTTCATTGTTGAAGCCCAGGCGATTGATGAGCGCACGCGCCTCGGGCAGGCGGAACATGCGCGGCTTGGGGTTGCCGGGCTGCGCACGGGGCGTGACGGTGCCAACCTCCACGAAGCCGAAGCCCATGGCGGCCAGCGCGTCGATACAGCGGGCGTTCTTGTCGAGCCCCGCCGCGAGGCCCACGCGGTTGGGGAAGCGCAGGCCTGCCAGTTCGATGGGGTCGCTCACGGTTTCGTTGCACCAGGCCCATTGCAGCGGCGTGCGCTGGCCGCGCGCCAGCATGTCCATGGTGAGTTCGTGGGCGGCTTCGGCGTCCATGCCGAAGAGAAAGGAGCGGGCGAGGGCGTAGGGCAGCAGAGACATGGGGATAATTCAATGATCTTTCCGGATTTTCCCCCATGACTGCACCCACATCCCTTTCCCAAGACGAACTCAAGACCCTGGTCGGCCAAGCTGCACTGCAATATGTGGTGCCGGGCGAACTGCTGGGCGTGGGGACCGGCTCTACCGTCAACAAGTTCATTGACGCGCTGGCATCTATCAAGGACACCATCCGCGGCGCGGTTTCCAGCTCCGAAGCCAGTACGGCGCG